>NZ_JALKBG010000009.1:0-82500 GCF_023016155.1 Aliiroseovarius sp. F20344 | reverse complement strand
CGAATCTCCTAGGCTCCACCATTACCTTCCTGTCGATTTGACCGTTAAGAGCCTTTGGGTTTTTAACCGTCCAATCGGACGTCTTTTACATCGTTTAGAGAGAATACAATAAACAACACTGTTGGTGCCACAAGTGGGTGGTTGCCTCAGCGGTTCTTCCTTCGGGAAGCGGTTGATTTTGGTCCCTTTCCTCGGACCTTCTTCGATATCGCTGCTGAAACGATGGTGTTGTCCAAGTCAAGTACACTAACCAAGCTGCATTCGAAAGAATGTCAGCTCGTTCGAACGCAAGTTCGAACATGTGCTTCTTAACGGATCAAAGACCGACATCTGCGATCCAGTTCTTCGGAACAGTTAGGAAGCGCGGGAAAGTATGCTTTTGGTCCAGTTTGCCCTTCGGGGTAAGATGGCAGATATACAAAAGGTCTGTCTTCTTCTGGATCAAATCAAGCGCGAGAAGGGCGTTTGGTGAATGCCTTGGCAGTAAGAGGCGATGAAGGACGTGATACTCTGCGATAAGCTTCGGGAAGGTGAGAATAGCCGTTATACCCGAAGATTTCCGAATGGGGGAACCCACCTGACAGTTCATTATAATAACTTCGGTTATTTATAGTGTTCTGAAACAGGTATTTATAGACTGAATACATAGGTTTATAAAAGCAAACCCGGGGAACTGAAACATCTAAGTACCCGGAGGAAAGGAAATCAATTGATACTCCCCTAGTAGCGGCGAGCGAACGGGGACCAGCCGAGCCATGAGTGTGGATAGAATGCGTTGGGAAGCGCAACCATAGTGGGTGACAGTCCCGTATATGAAGCACAATTGGACGTATTAAGTAGGGCGGAACACGTGAAATTCTGTCTGAAGATCGGAGGACCACCTTCGAAGGCTAAGTACTCCTTACTGACCGATAGTGAACCAGTACCGTGAGGGAAAGGTGAAAAGCACCCCGACGAGGGGAGTGAAACAGTACCTGAAACCGAACGCCTACAATCAGTCGGAGGCCCCTTGAGGGCTGACGGCGTACCTTTTGTATAATGGGTCATCGACTTGGTCTATCTAGCAAGCTTAAGCCGTTAGGTGTAGGCGCAGCGAAAGCGAGTCTTAATAGGGCGAATGAGTTAGGTGGATCAGACCCGAAACCGAGTGATCTAGGCATGGCCAGGTTGAAGGTGCGGTAACACGCACTGGAGGACCGAACCCACATCTGTTGAAAAAGATCGGGATGAGCTGTGCCTAGGGGTGAAAGGCCAATCAAACTCGGAGATAGCTGGTTCTCTGCGAAATCTATTTAGGTAGAGCGTCATACGAATACTCCCGGGGGTAGAGCACTGAATGGGTAATGGGGGCATACAGCCTTACTGATCCTAATCAAACTCCGAATACCGGGAAGTACTATATGGCAGACACACAGCGGATGCTAACGTCCGTTGTGGAGAGGGAAACAACCCTGACCTACAGCTAAGGCCCCTAATTCATGGCTAAGTGGGAAAGCAGGTGAGACGACCAAAACAACCAGGAGGTTGGCTTAGAAGCAGCCATCCTTTAAAGATAGCGTAACAGCTCACTGGTCTAAATAAGTTGTCTTGCGGCGAAGATGTACCGGGGCTCAAGCCATGAGCCGAAGCTTAGGGTGTGCACTTATGTGTACGCGGTAGCAGAGCGTAGTGTGACATAGTTCCATTCCTCATTAGATCTGTTCGCAGATCCTTTGAGGATAGGAGCTTTCGATGAAGCGGGCGTGTGAGCGATCCCGTGGAGAGATCACTAGTGAGAATGATGACATGAGTAGCGACAAAGGGGGTGAGAGACCCCCTCGCCGAAAATCCAAGGGTTCCTGCTTAAAGCTAATCTGAGCAGGGTAAGCCGGCCCCTAAGCCGAGGCCGAAAGGCGTAGGCGATGGGAACCAGGTTAATATTCCTGGGCCGTGGAGTGGTGACGGATCTCGAAGGTAGTTCATCCTTATCGGATTGAATGGGCTGCTAAGAGGTTCCTGGAAATAGCCCTCCTGTAAGACCGTACCCTAAACCGACACAGGTGGATAGGTAGAGTATACCAAGGCGCTTGAGAGAACGATGTTGAAGGAACTCGGCAAAATACCTCCGTAAGTTCGCGAGAAGGAGGCCCAGTTTCTACGCAAGTATTGACTGGGGGCACAAACTAGGGGGTGGCGACTGTTTACTAAAAACACAGGGCTCTGCGAAGTCGCAAGACGACGTATAGGGTCTGACGCCTGCCCGGTGCCTGAAGGTTAAAAGGAGGAGTGCAAGCTCCGAATTGAAGCCCAGGTAAACGGCGGCCGTAACTATAACGGTCCTAAGGTAGCGAAATTCCTTGTCGGGTAAGTTCCGACCTGCACGAATGGCGTAACGACTTCCCCGCTGTCTCCAACATCGACTCAGCGAAATTGAATTGCCTGTCAAGATGCAGGCTTCCCGCGGTTAGACGGAAAGACCCCGTGCACCTTTACTACAGCTTCACATTGGCATCAGACACAACATGTGCAGAATAGGTGGTAGGCTTTGAACCAGAGACGCCAGTTTTTGGGGAGCCTCCTTTGAGATACCACCCTTGTTCTGTTTGATGTCTAACCGCGGTCCGTTATCCGGATCCGGGACCCTGTGTGGCGGGTAGTTTGACTGGGGCGGTCGCCTCCTAAAGAGTAACGGAGGCGCGCGAAGGTTGGCTCAGAGCGGTCGGAAATCGCTCGTTGAGTGCAATGGCAGAAGCCAGCCTGACTGCGAGACTGACAAGTCGAGCAGAGTCGAAAGACGGCCATAGTGATCCGGTGGTCCCGAGTGGAAGGGCCATCGCTCAACGGATAAAAGGTACGCCGGGGATAACAGGCTGATACTGCCCAAGAGTCCATATCGACGGCAGTGTTTGGCACCTCGATGTCGGCTCATCTCATCCTGGGGCTGGAGCAGGTCCCAAGGGTACGGCTGTTCGCCGTTTAAAGAGGTACGTGAGCTGGGTTTAGAACGTCGTGAGACAGTTCGGTCCCTATCTGCCGTGGGTGTAGGATACTTGAGAGGAGTTGCCCCTAGTACGAGAGGACCGGGGTGAACGTTCCACTGGTGGACCAGTTATCGTGCCAACGGTAGTGCTGGGTAGCTATGAACGGACAGGATAACCGCTGAAGGCATCTAAGCGGGAAGCCCCCCTCAAAACAAGGTATCCCTGAGGACCGAGGAAGACTACCTCGTCGATAGGCCAGAGGTGTAAGCGTGGTAACACGTTCAGCTGACTGGTACTAATGGTCCGATAGGCTTGATTTGATCCAGTAGAAGTTAGATCTCTACGGATAATCAAAAGCATACATCACAGTAGCACTTGACTTGGAAATTGCTCTTTATTCGGTTTGGTGGTCACAGCACCAGTGAAACACCCGATCCCTTCCCGAACTCGGCCGTTAAGCACGGTTGCGCCAATGGTACTGCATCTTAAGGTGTGGGAGAGTAGGTCACCGCCAAACCTAATAAAGAGCAAGAAAACGTATCCTCTCTAAACGATGATAAAAACAAACAAAACGCCGCCGAGCAGAAATGCCGGCGGCGTTCTGCGTTCAGGGGGGGAAGGCTGAATAGTGCTATCAACCATTCTTAACGGATGTGCATTGATGCAAATATAAACGAATGATTATGGAAATTGGTGCAAAAGAGAATCTAACAGAGTTTTTTAGTACGTACTTCCATGAAGACTGGGATGTCTATGGAACGAGTTGGAAAGATGTACTCGGTCACTATGTTTCTGAACACTCAAACAACGACATCTTAGAGACAGCGAATGCGCTAAACCATTTGGCTATGTTGCTTCCATATGATGCTGATGACGCATGCGAACTAATCGACAATTTCGGAAACTATTACTACTACCCCAATGATGGCTTAACGGCCCGACAGTGGATTCGGGATATGGCGGGCTACTTGGTAAATGAATCCAAACGGATCAAAGATTTGTAGAGTTCCCATGTATTGCGGGGACTGAAGGTGGGATGAGCAAGGGAATATCTGTAGGCCTCATTGTAGGTGTCTTGGTAATAACAGCCGCCGCATTAATGTTTGCTTTTGTGATCAATAATGGTGGAGCAAATGCCTAGACGACGGTTTTGCTAAATGGGGTGCAATCCGAAGAAGAGGCAGTTCAGTTCGATAGGTTCATGGTGTCTGAAATGGCTGCGAAGTGTAAATTTAGCCATCTAAAGGTTCCTTGTACTCTATGGATAATTGATGGATCAGTTGATGTGCGCTCAGATGTGTACAACGAATCCACATGGATCATCATAGAATCATCTCCAAATTATAGTTGGCCGTTCAGTCCCCCTAAGCTTAATCAAAGCCATGTTTGGGTCGAAGAGGGTATACTTGGATTTCTAGGTGGTTCTGTTTCGTCGACAGACAAATACCTGAGGTGATTTGAACGGATGCGGTGGGTAGATATCTGGATCTACCTCCCAACCCACACTTCGATCGTCTCCAAGCCTTGAATTCGGACCTGATCGGTCAGCTCGCCAATGAAGCAGTGATCAAGCAAAGCACCAACTCTCTTCGCGCCGTTTCCAAGTCATGCTAGCGTAACACGCCAAGGAGGCCCCATTCGTGACCACGCTCTCAGACATCCTTGTCCTTGCGGCAGCCGGCATGTTTGTGCTCGGATACCTGATCATCAATCAGGTGATCCTGCGGGTCATGCTTTTGATGGGTACCGGTCTATACATTTGGTACTATGCCGTCGTCGCCGATACTCCCCTTTGGCCCGCTATCTGGGCCAGTATCGCGACCGGAACGGCGAACCTGATTGGGCTGTCCAATCTGTTCATAAGACGATCCAGATGGATCCTTCCTAAGCGAGATATAGATATCTATCCCTCGTTCAGCGCACTTCCCCCAGGGGATTTTAGAAAGCTGATGCTGTTGGCACGTCGGGAAAACTACTCAACGAACAAAGTATTGACGACGGCTGGAGCGGCGGTGCCCGACTTATACTATGTCATTTCCGGATTGGTGGGCGTCCGAAAGCAGGGTGGAGAATTCTACATGCACAGTGGCAATTTCGTAGGGGAAGTCGCGTTTCTGACAAACGAAAAAGCATCGGCTACGGTCGTAATGGCGGAAGGGGGCGAACTGTTGTGTTGGGATGTTAACCAGCTGAGAGAACGCGCGGCCCGAGACGTCAGATTTCGTTTGGCGCTGGATGCAATCATTTCTCTCGACCTAGCGCGTAAAGTCGCGCAAGCCGGGGCGCCGAACGCAACGACAGTTAACGAACTTGAGAAATCGGTGTGACCCTACTGCGCGTAGCGGAATAGCAAGGTTTCCAATCCCGGATTCGGGACGGGATCGCTCAGCTCTCCGTTCGAACGGTGATCCAATGAGACACCCACACGACCTCCACTCTCTCGATAAAACCCGGCCTCGATACCCGATCGGAATTCAAGGGGGTAGCCCAGGACAGGTCCGCCTTCGGAGCGCATCCACCAGCCGGGTATGAAGCTAAGTTCAGCGTATGCAGGGCCTTGGGGAGTGCGGAACTCGTTTACCGCGCCGACCCCAACCCAGACATCACCGAGCGTATCGAATGAGACCCCTACGGTTGGACGGAATGGGCCAAAGCTGATGGGGGCGTCGTAGCGATAGTACGCCTCGCCACCGATGGAATCGGCTTCAAAGATAAGTGCCCCGGCCGAGGCGACATGGCGTACAGCCTCGACGGTGGGTTTCACGCAACCGCGGTCGCAGTGATTGACAAACATGTCGATCAATCCTGTAAGTAGAAACAAAATGGCTAGTGTGCCGTCCATGAAACCCTCGTGCGTTGCCAAAGGCTTAGCGGAGGCGCAGGTCAAAGTCACGCCCACCTCGCCTCACCGTCATTTTGTGACAGTTTTTTTGCCGATTGCGCTTGTGGTTCCCAAATCATCGCCCTATATACGCTCTACTACTGGCGCGGGATGGAGCAGCCCGGTAGCTCGTCAGGCTCATAACCTGAAGGTCGTAGGTTCAAATCCTACTCCCGCAACCAAAATCAGCGACGTGTCGCTTGGATCAAAGCCCGCCACTCTGGCGGGCTTTGTCGTTTCACGGGCAATTTCACCAACAGCTGAATCAAACGTGTGAAGCTTTGGAGGGGAGTCCCAAAACCCTGATTCCGACCTCAACACAGTAATATGCATCTGAAATGACAAACCCTTCTAAAACTGATACTTAAAGTTAAAAGAAGTTTGTGGGGAGCGGTTTGGAACAGGTCTTATTTACGTTTGAGATGGGCGTTGTTTGCGCCTTGTTGGGATTCACAGTTTTTCTTTTTGTCTCGGAAATAGTCCGAATAGATTTGGCGGCTATTTTGGTTTTGGTCCTGCTTGGGATCCTCAGTTATCTGCCCGCACTGTCCAACCTTGCCAATGTGAACGAGCTGTTCAACGGGTTTGCTTCTAATGCAGTGATTTCGATCATCGCCGTCATGATTGTCGGGGCTGGACTGGATAAAACCGGCATCATGAACAAGGTTGCTGCGACGATCATGAAGCGTGGCGGGTCGACGGAAGCGCGCATTCAGCCAATTGTTGCGGGCACTGTCGGGGTGATTTCCAGCTTCATGCAAAACGTCGGTGCAGCGGCGTTGTTCCTACCGGTGATCAGCCGCATCTCAACCCGTTCAGGGATCCCGATTAACCGTCTGGCGATGCCGATGGGATTCTGTGCGATCCTTGGCGGGACCATGACGATGGTGGGGTCGTCCCCGCTGATTTTGTTGAATGACTTGCTGCAAACTGCGAATTCTACATTGCCAGAGCATCAGAAGATGGAACCATTTGGCCTGTTCTCGGTAACCCCGATTGGGGCGGTGTTGGTCCTGACCGGTATCTTATATTTCCTACTGCTTGGCCGCTGGGTGCTGCCGGGTGGGGGCGCAACCAGTGATGGGTCCGTCGGGCATGGCATGTCCTCCTATCTAAAGCGTGTTTATGGGTTGAAGGCCGAGGTTTACGAGGTGGAAGTGCCCGAAGACAGCCCACTTGTTGGGCAGATCTTGGCGGACGTAAATCTGGACAATCACCTTTATATCATTTCGACGTTCTACCGTGGTAAAACCTCGATGGTTCAGGTGTTGACCGCCGAGATCGCGGCCCCGTGCCGCTTGGCTATCATCGGCCGTAAAATGGTTATTGATGCATTTGCCGAAAAACACGGGTTGAAGGTTCTTCCACAGCTTGATGTCTTTGCCGAAGATTTTGCGCCCACAAATGCCGGCATCGCCGAGATCGTGATCCCGCCGGAATCCGACCTGATTGGGAAATCCCCGCGTGAGCTGGTCCTTCGAAAGAACTATGGACTGTCGCTGTTGGCGATCCATCGCGGTGAAGAGACGTTAAGCCATGTTGAAACTGATGATCACACGCCAACGGCCATTGGTCTGGTCGAGTTTCAGGTTGGGGACATGCTTGTGTCCCACACGCGCTGGGACAATCTGACAAGGCTGAAGGATGATCGCAATTTGGTCATCATGACATCCGATTTCCCACAAGAAGAGCTTCGACCACACAAGGTTGGCTGGGCCATGCTGTTCTTTGCGATTTCGCTATCGATGATCCTGTTTACCGATGTTCGCCTGTCGCTGTGTCTGTTGACAGGTGCGGTCGGGATGTTGCTGTCGCGCGTGTTGTCGATCGACGAGGCCTATCAGGCCGTTGGTTGGAACACTGTTTTCTTGCTGGCCTGTCTTATTCCACTTGGCCAGGCCGTGCAGAATACGGGGACGGCCGAATGGATTGCGCAGAACATCCTGATCCTTCTTGATGGCTGGCCGCTTTGGTCATTGCAGGCGGGTATCGCCGTGTTGGCCACTGCGTTCTCACTGGTGATGTCCAATGTCGGTGCCACCGTGTTGCTTGTCCCTTTGGCGGTTTCCATCGCAATAGCGGCAGGCGGTAATCCTGCGGTCTTCGCGCTGACTGTCGCCATTTCCACGTCGAATTCGTTCATCATTCCGACCCATCAGGTGAATGCACTGATCATGGGGCCGGCGGGCTACAAGGTGAAGGATTTCATCAAGAGCGGCGGCATCATGACCATTATCTTCATGCTGGTCTCGTTGCTTATGCTGAACTTGGTATTCTGACCTGCCGCACGATCGCGATGGTTGAGCAAAGGGCCGCGGAGAATTCAACGGCTCGGTCGATCGAATGCTCATTCCACACTACTAACTAAGGCCCTAGCCCTCTGATGAGGTTGCCATGAGGGTGCGCATCTTCTCGATGGCGGACTGCATGGCGCCTTCAAGCCACAGCCGGGCGCTATCACCCATGGCAGTATATTGGTCCAGTACGCCTTGCGCCTGCGGGAAGCGGGCCGAGATCATGGGCGCCAACACATAGAGAGCAACCAACAGTACCGCCAGAAGAAGTGTTATGCCGAACCCACGGCGGAAACCGCTGCGGCCAGATACGACTTCGGCTCCTGACGGGCTCAGGTCGATTTTCTCACTTTCGGAATCGGCTGGGGCGTCGAGGGTCGAATTGATCTCTTCGATATCAGGAAGCATGTCTCGGCTTTTCAGGTCGCGTTCTGACACAGCCTCTTCGGATATGTCTTCCTCGGCCTTCATGCGCTTTATGCGTTCGGCAAGCTCTTCTTCGTCGGGTTCTTGCGCGGCTTCCAGACCCAGATCTGGTTGCGTTTCCAAACCGGTTTGCTCGGCCTCACGGGCGCGCAGCTCTTGCTGGGCTTCTTCTTGCAGGATCTGTTTGACGTCTTCGCTGACTTCTGTTCGTGGCGGGGTGGCGGATGCAGCGACTTCTTCCTCTAGGTCTGAGGTGTCTTCGTCATCTTCCACTTCGGGTTCTTCGGCTTCTGGGGCTTTAGATGCTTCAGGCGCGTCATCTGCCAATTCCGGCTCTGGCTTTGGTTCAGGTGCAGCGGGGGCTGGAATTTCGACCTTGGGGTCCTCAGCGGCATCTTCATCAGACGATGTCGCCGGAGCAGGGGCTTGAAACCATGTGTGGCTACAATTCGAACATTGCACATCCCGACCAGTTTCGGGCATGACGCGATCATCAACTTCGTATTGAGCACCACAATTGGGGCAAACCAAACGCATTTTTTCCCATCCCCTTAAAACTGGTAGGATATTCATTGCCTTAATCATGGGTAATATGAGCAAAGATGTTGTGAAAATCAAACACTCCTGTGTCGCACATTGAAACAATCGTCCAGCTGAGGCACAACTGGCGACAACTAAGCACGAGGACATCACATTGATCGAGCTGGAACAGGTCGCCTACGGGTATGGTACCGGGACACTTTTGTCCGGTGTTTCAATGTCGCTGGCGCAAGGGTCTTTTCACTTTCTGACCGGTCCTTCTGGTGCAGGCAAAACAACCCTGATGAAGCTTTGTTATGGCGAATTGGTCGCCGAACAAGGGCAGGTCGCGCTTTTTGGGCAGAACGTTCAAACCATGGAGCGGGATGATATCGCCGAGATGCGCAGGCGTATTGGTGTTGTGCATCAGGATTGTCAGTTTCTCGATCACCTGAACTTGTCAGAAAACGTGATGCTTCCGCTGACCGTTTCAGGCCGCTCTTTGCATGACCCATCTGAGTTGCAAGAGCTTTTGGCATGGGTTGGGCTTGAAAAGCAGGCCGAGGCGAAGCCGCCGGAATTGTCGGGGGGCGAACGTCAGCGTGCCGCTTTGGCGCGGGCGGTGATCATGTCTCCGGATGTAATTCTTGCGGATGAGCCAACTGGCAATGTCGATTGGGAAATGTCGTTGCGGCTTTTGCAGCTTTTGATCGAACTGAACCGCATGGGCAAGACGGTCGTGATCGCAACCCACGATATGAACTTGATCCGGTCGGCGAAATCGCATGTTCAGGCGCGTGTCCTGCGGATTTCAAACCATCAGGTGACATTGGCGGGGGCGGATCTATGAAAAGCATCCTGCCTAATCTCTTGCGGTTCTTGTCTGGTGATGCTCAAGCGGATCGCGTGGTTCCACCCACCGGGTTTACTGCCCGCCTGACCGTATTTGCATCCGCTGCTATGGCGTTTCTTGCGGTGTTTGCGTTGGCCTTGTCTTTGGCAACAGGTCGCCTTGCTGATCGCTGGGGCGAGGCTTTGGCGAAAAGCGCAACAATCCGCATTTCGGCACCGGTTGACCAGATGGATGCACAGCTGCTGGCTGTGACCGAAATTCTGGCTACAACCCCGGGAGTCAAAGAAGCGCGGCCCTTGGGAGAGGATGAGCAACGCGCATTGCTTGAACCGTGGTTCGGGCCGGATCTGCCGCTAGATCGCTTGCCCATCCCTCGACTGGTTGAAGTCATTGAGGATGAAGAAGGCTTCGACGCAGACGGTTTGCGCGCCCGATTGGCAGGCGAGGCACCGGGTGCCATTTTGGATGATCACGCACGCTGGCGGGAACCTCTGGTGAAAGCGGCCAAGCGGCTGCGATCCTTGGGTTGGTTGGCCATTGTTTTGATCACGACCCTTGCGGGCGTGGTGATTACCCTTGCAGCGTCGGCCGCGCTGTCCGCCAACGAACAGGTCATACGGGTGCTGCGTCTGATCGGGGCGCGTGATAGCTATATCGCCCATGCGTTTGTGCGTCGCTTCACATTGCGTGCACTTGGCGGCGCAGCCGTTGGTACGGTTCTGGGCGCGCTGGCTCTGTTCCTTTTGCCATCCGCCGGACAACAAGGCAGCTTCCTAACCGGGCTTGGTCTGCAAGGGTGGCAATGGCTTTGGCCCCTTCTGATCCCACCATTCGCTGCCTTGGTTGCCTTCGCAGCCACCCGTCAGGCCGCCCTGACCGTTTTGCAGGAGAAACGCTGATGCGTCACGCCATTCAATGGATAAGGTCGCTTCTGTTCATCATTCAGATGTATATTATGTTGCCGATCGTCGGCTTTGTAGGTGTGCCGCTTGTGTGGATCAAACGTGACAACGCGTTCAAGGTGATTCACTTCTATTGCAATTGGGTCCGTTGGACCGCGTCATGGATGATTGGCCTGAAAAGCGAGATCCGGGGCGACGTGCCAACAGGCGAGGTATTGATCGCCGCAAAGCACCAGTCTTTCTTCGATATCCTGCTGATCGCATCCGTCCTACCGCGCTTGAAGTTCATCTATAAAAGCCAGCTGAAATGGGCGCCTATTATCAACATCTACGCCGTCTACACGAACTCGGTTCCGGTTAATCGGGGTAAGAAGGGCGCTGCGATGAAGCAGATGGTTTCTGCCGTAAAAGATGGGCAAAAGGAACCGGGGCAGCTTGTGATCTTTCCTCAAGGCACCCGGGTCGCTGCCGGGGCAAAGAAGCCCTACAAGGTTGGGATCGGCGTGCTTTACGATGAGACGGGTTTACCCGTGGTTCCAGCGTCGACCAATGTAGGTGTATTTTGGAAACGCCACGGCATCATGCGCCATCCCGGACTTGCGGTGGTTGAGTTCCATGACCCGATCGAACCCGGTCTTGAGGTCGATACTTGCATGGCAGAGGTCGAAGATGCTGTCGAAACGGGCTCGAATGCTCTGATGGAAGAAGCCGGGCTGAGATTGGAGAGCTGATGGATTTCATCGAAACCGAAGCCGCGCTTGAGGCGCTTTACGGGACACCCGGCGAGGCGTCTTTGGTGAAAGTCGCAGATCGACTGACGCCCACCTACCGGTCTTGGATCATGGCGTCGCGCTTCTGCGTTCTGACAACAATTGGACCAGAGGGTACCGATGGCAGCCCGCGCGGTGACGATGGCCCTGTCGTGCTCGAATTGGATGAATGCCATCTGGCGCTGCCTGATTGGCGTGGCAATGAACGCATCGACAGCTTGCGTAACATAGTGCGCGATCCACGAGTTTCTTTGATGTTCATGGTGCCGGGGTCCAACAACGTCGTGCGCGTGAATGGCGAGGCAAAACTGACCAAAGATGCGGCGCTACGGGCCCGGTTTGAGAAATCCGGAAAGCCGCCGCGTACAGTTGCGGTCATTCGGATAAACGAGATCTATTCCCAATGCGCCCGTGCCATCATGCGTTCAAAGCTCTGGACGTCGGGCGACGAAAGCGCTGACCTTCCTACTGTGGGCGACATGTTGAACGAGATGACGTCAGGCGCATTCGACGGGGCGACCTATGATCAAGAATGGCCAGAACGCGCGAAAAAGTCGCTGTGGTGAAGTCGTGGTGGTGACGCTTTGATTTCCCATTTGATGATGGACGTCGACGGCGTTGTGGTGACGGGACGGCTGGGCGATGGGAAAGGTTGGGATACTGATCTGGAGCGGAACGTCGGTGTCTCAAGTGAAGCACTGAAAGCGCTGTTCTTCGCCCGTTACTGGGACAAAGTTGTCGCCGGAAAGCTGCCCCTTCGACCAACGTTGGAACAGGCCTTATCCGGTTTAGCCAATCAGAATCAGATCGATGCTTTGGTCGACTACTGGTTTCGCATGGATGCGCGGCTTGATCAGGGGGTTCTGGAAGATCTGAAGCACGTTCGAGCCTCTGGCTTGCCCGTTTGGTTCGCAACCAATCAGGAACTCGAGCGCAGCGATTACCTATGGAACACGCTTGGGCTAAAGGACTGTGCGGATCGGCTAGTGTCCTCTGCGCAGATTGGGGTGGCCAAACCGTCCCCTGCGTTCTTTGTGACCCTGCAAGAAATGACAGGGAATGCGGCGTCAGAGCATCTGTTGGTTGATGACAGCGCGGGCAACATCGCAGCTGCGAAAGCTGCCGGGTGGCATGCCGTGCAGTGGACTGCCGACATGCGTCTTTCGGACGTGTTACAGGAGTTTGGGGTGGAGCCGGCGGATTAAGCCGCCAATCCCTTTGAGCCAATTTTCAAGAACTTCTCGCGGCGCTCTTTCAAAAGCTTGTCACCCTTTTGGCGTTTCATCAGCTTTTTCAACTCGGCTTCGATAGCGCCGCCAACGGCAGCAATCGTTTCGTCGCGACCGCGTTGGGCACCGCCCATGGGTTCAGGAATAATCTGGTCGATTACACCAAGCTGCTTCAGATCCTGCGCCGTCAGGCGCAACGCTTCAGCCGCTTCGCGCATCTTCTCTGCATCTTTCCACAGGATCGACGCGCAGCCCTCGGGCGAGATCACGGAATAGATCGAATGCTCAAGCATCATGATCGAATTGGCCGTCGCAAGCGCAACTGCGCCGCCTGATCCACCTTCGCCGATGATCACTGACACCACAGGGGATTTCACGTTCAGGCAGCGTTCGGTCGAACGCGCGATGGCCTCGGACTGGCCGCGCTCTTCTGCGCCTTTTCCGGGATAGGCACCTGGGGTGTCGACAAGCATCACGATGGGCAGGCCAAAGCGATCGGCGAGATCCATCAACCGGATTGCCTTACGGTAGCCTTCGGGGCGGGCCATGCCAAAATTACGTTCGATCCGCGTCTTTGTGTCGTGGCCCTTTTCCTGGCCCATAACGACAACAGGGATGTCGCCGATCCGACCCAATCCACCCATGACGGCGTGGTCGTCTGCAAAGTTCCGGTCACCCGCCAGCGGAGTGTATTCTGTGAACAAAGCATTGATGTAGTCGCGGCAATGCGGACGTTCCGGGTGACGTGCAACCTGGCATTTGCGCCACGGTGTCAGACCCTCGTAAAGCTCTTTCAGAAGTTTTTCGGCCTTGGCATCCAGGGCCTGCGCCTCGCCCTCAACATCCATCTCTTCGCTGTTTCGCGCCAATGCGCGCAGCTCTTCAGCTTTGCCTTCGATTTCAGCCAGCGGTTTTTCGAACTCGAGATAGTTGGTCATGGGCCTGCCTGATTACACAATGTTCATGACTATATGACCTTTGGGAAGCTGGTTTGCAACGGGCGGTAGGGTCAAGGCCGCACGAAATACCAATTCCTGCGACGGAAACTGATTGCCGGTGCGTTTGGAAAAGAGATGGCCAGATGTGGTCATCAAGTATCACTGCGCGCAGGGCGCGCCGCAAAATCGAACGGAATACTGATATGTCACGATCCATTTTCGCCCGGCGAAGCGCCTTTCGTGCATTTACGGCCAGCTATCTGGTTTTGCTGATGACACTTTGCTTTGCAGTGATCGCTACATCCCATTCCTTACCGGGGTTTTGATGCTCTGCTTTTTAAGTAAGGGCGGCAGCAAATGGCAGCCGCCCACTAGATCTAAGAAACGCCTGCAATCTCAAGCAGTTTTGCAAACTGGGCTTCGGTTAGGACCTCACGCCAGTGATCAGTACAGTTTGACCGCATCATCACCAGCTTAACCTCGTTCGCACCGATCTTGTCCGCGATGGCTTGACGTTCTTCGGTGGGTTTGCCGTCAACGATGGCTTGGCGCAGGGTGGCACGCAGTTCGATCGTCTCGGTTTCCAGCGCTTTGCGGTTGGCGGGCATCGAGGCGACCCAGTTCTTCACATCCGCACGTTGCTCGTCGTTCAGCTCCAACACGTCCATGTTCTTGGCCAGAAAGCCGGTCAACTGGATGACAGGGCGGGAAAGCCCAGTTTTTGCTGGGTTGGAAGGTTGCATTTGCGCCAAAGCAGCCCCCGAAAGGCCGAGGGTGAGGGCAGTGGCGATAAGAAGCGGTTTCATCTGTGAACCTTTCAGATTGGGATGCGTCCCCAAACAGGCCTCGTCATGACCCGTGTTCACTCTACTGACCCACGAGGCACTGCCCATGCGACCGGATGCCCTGCGACAGTCTGTTCCAACAAAAAAGGCCCCGCATATTGCGGGGCCAGTCGGGGTGTTTTTCTGATTTAGCTACCGGCGATCAATTCGGCCTGGGCGACGATCACCTCGGCCTGTTTGATCGACGCGATGTCGACCAAGCGACCCTTGTAGACTGTGGCGCCTTCGCCATTGGCCTTTGCCTGTTCCATGGCGGCAAGGATCTCGCGCGCTTCAGCAACAGCCTCTTCTGACGGGGTGAAAACCTCGTTCGCCAGTGCGATTTGTTTTGGGTGGATGGCCCATTTGCCAACCATGCCCAGCGTGGCCGAGCGTTTGGCCTGCGCGATGTAGCCTTCGTCGTCCGAGAAGTCGCCGAAGGGGCCGTCGACCGGCAGGATGCCGTGGGTGCGGCAGGCAGCGACGATGGCGGCTTGGGCCCAGTGCCACGGGTCGGACCAATGCTTCTCGCCCTCGCGCATCATATAATAGTTTTCCTGCGTGCCGCCGATGCCGGTGGTTTGCATGCCCATCGAGGCTGCGAAATCTGCCGCGCCCAGCGACATGGCTTGCAGACGGGGGCTGGATGCCGCGATGGCCTCGACATGCGCAATGCCAGCGGCCGATTCGATGATGACTTCGAAGCTGACCGGCTTGGTGCGGCCTTTGGCTTGCTCGATCGCGGTGACCAGTGCATCCACAGCATAGACGTCTTCGGCGCAGCCCACTTTCGGGATCATGATCTGGTCGATGCGGTCGCCAGCTTGCTCCAACAAGTCCACAACGTCGCGATACCAGTAAGGCGTATCGAGGCTGTTGATACGCACCGACATGTATTTGTTGCCCCAATCGATGGTGTTCAGAGCTTCGATGATGTTGGCGCGGGCCACATCTTTGTCCGAGGGAGCCACCGAATCCTCGAGGTCGAGGTTGATCACGTCAGCAGCAGATGCCGCCATTTTGGGGAACAGTTTGGTGTTCGAGCCCGGGCCGAACAGCTGGCAGCGATTTGGGCGGGATGGGGCGGCGGGTTGCAGTCGGAAGGACATGGCGGGCCTTTCGGTAAGGATGTTGCGATTTCTTAGCTGCAATCGTTATTAAATTGCCGCGCCGCCCGCAAGGTTATTTTGCAGTTGCAGCATATCGGGCGATTCAGGGCGTATTGCCCCATCGGATCGAAGAATTTCGCGTGATGCCGTCAAACTGTCGTAGCATCTTGCCTATTTGTCGTGTTTTCGAGGGTTTTCGCAAAGAATTGTACTGCATAATCGTGAAAATGCTCCGAAGGGTATTCCAACATTTCATCGAAAGGGCCACGGCCATGATCAAGACACCGTATCTTCTGTTCCTGGGCGACGCGCCCGATCAACTAGCTGCAAAAGTGGCCATCGGGATCCGTGACTGGCGTCCGGACAACGCCGTGGGCCAGTTCCGTATGGAAGGCTGCGGTGCGGATCTGGGACTGACCGATATGACACTGGCAGATGCTAAGGCAGCCGGTGCCAAAACACTCGTTGTTGGCGTCGCCAACCGTGGCGGTGTGATTTCGAAAGAGTGGAAAAAAGTGCTGGTGACGGCGCTGGAAGAAGGGTTCGACCTGGCCTCGGGCCTGCACAACCTTCTGCGGGACGAGCCCGATCTGGTTGCTGTGGCCGAAGCCACTGGTCAAGAGCTGCACGATGTACGCATCCCCGAGGTCGAGTATCCGATTGCAAATGGCAAGAAGCGCACCGGCAAGCGGTGTTTGGCCGTGGGCACGGACTGCTCGGTCGGTAAGATGTATACCGCCCTGTGCATGGACGCCGAAATGCGCGAGCGTGGAATGAAGTCGACCTTCCGCGCCACCGGTCAGACCGGCATTCTGATCACCGGTGACGGTGTGCCTCTGGACGCTGTGGTTGCAGACTTCATGGCGGGTTCGGTTGAATGGCTGACCCCGGACAATGACGATGATCACTGGGACCACATCGAGGGTCAGGGCAGCCTGTTCCACGTGTCATATTCTGGCGTGACCATGGCGCTGATCCATGGGGGCCAGCCAGATGCGCTGATCCTTGCTCACGAGCCGACCCGTGAACACATGCGTGGTCTGCCAGAATACACGCAGCCGTCGTTGGAAGACCTGCGTGACACCGCGCTGACGCTGGCGAAAGTGGCGAACCCCGCCTGTCAGGTGATCGGCGTTTCAGTAAATACACAGCATATGTCGGATGACGACGCCAAGGCCTATCTCGACAAGATCGAAGCCGATATGGGCCTGCCTGCCACCGACCCGTTCCGCTATGGCGCGGGCAAGCTGGTGGATGCGCTGGAAGCGATCTAAGCTGTTAGGGTGGATCGGGGGCAAGCCCCCGGACCCCCGGGATATTTCTGACAAGAAAATGAGGGCAAGCGCGTGGAAATCTCAGTCACTCCGGACGTGTTCAAACTGGCACAGGTGTTCACCATCTCGCGCGGGTCGCGGACCGAGGCGAAAGTTCTAACAGTTCGGGTTCAGGATGGCGATCATGCGGGCTGGGGCGAATGCGTGCCCTATGCGCGCTATGACGAAACGCTGGAAAGCGTAACGAACGAGATCATGGGCCTGCCTGAGGATATCACCCGGGCGGCGCTGTATGATCTATTGCCTGCAGGGGCTGCACGGAACGCTGTGGATTGTGCGCTATGGGATCTGGAAGCCAAGCGTGCGGGTAAACGCGCATGGGAGCTGGCCGGTTTGACTGCGCCGGGGCCAGAGATTACTGCATACACCTTGTCGCTTGCCGAACCTGCCGAGATGCAGACGCAGGCCGCGAAGAACGCCTTCCGTCCGCTGCTGAAGATTAAACTTGGTACGCCGGACGACATGCCTCGGCTTGAAGCGGTGCGCGCCGGTGCGCCCACCTCGCGCATCATCGTGGATGCAAACGAAGGCTGGTCGGCCGAGGTTTATGCCGATCTTGCGCCACATTTGGTGCGTCTTGGTGTCGATCTGGTCGAGCAGCCTTTGCCCGCGGGCGAAGATGATGCGCTGATCGGGATGGAGCGTCCGGTGCCTGTCTGTGCAGATGAAAGCTGCCATGACCGCGCCAGCTTGCCCAAGCTCAAAGGCAAGTATGATGTGGTGAACATCAAGCTGGACAAGACTGGCGGTCTGACCGAGGCGCTGGCCCTGCGCGAGGCCGCTTTGGCCGAGGGTTATCAGGTAATGGTCGGCTGTATGGTTGGTTCGTCGCTTGCGATGGCACCCGCCACGCTGGTTGCGCAAGGCGCGATGGTTACTGATCTGGATGGGCCGCTGCTGCTGGCCGAGGATCGCGAGACTCCGCTTCTGTTCGATGATGCGGGCGTGCACCCGCCCGTTGCGGCCCTTTGGGGCTGATGTCAGCCGCGCCCTGCAATCTGGGTCAGAAAGACGCCCACGCCCATCACCGTGATCCCGGCTATGCGCCAGAAGGTCAGGGGCGTGACATTCGCGCCGAAAAGCCCGAAATGGTCGATGGCGGCGGCGGCAATCAATTGGCCGATCAGCACGAAGAACACCGCGTTGCCAACGCCAAAGCTGGGCGCAACCCATGTGATGGTCAGGACGTAAAAGGCCACAAGGCAGCCAGCGAAGAACAGGTGCGGGGGAGACCCCACCGCGCCTTTCAGCGATGCGCCGGACATCAAGAACACGACGCCAGTGGTCAGGAACGCCACCACGAACAAGATCAACCCCGCCGCAATCGGCGACCCCATGCGCTGGCCCAAAGCGGCGTTCAGCGCGGCCAGAACTGGAATGCCAATCCCGGCGGTCAACATGATGGCGGCGGATTGCGTGGCGCTGGGCATGGGGTTTCCTTTGACTCTGGCGTCGGTATTTGTATCAACACC
This sequence comes from Aliiroseovarius sp. F20344, assembly GCF_023016155.1. Lineage (GTDB taxonomy): Bacteria > Pseudomonadota > Alphaproteobacteria > Rhodobacterales > Rhodobacteraceae > Aliiroseovarius. The sequence goes on along the minus strand of NZ_JALKBG010000009.1, from coordinate 63,989 downwards.
CCAAACAGGAAATGCCGCGCGGGTCAAATGGCTCGCAGCGTCACATGAAGGAGACCTGACATGACCCGCACCGTTTACGTGAACGGAGAATACCTGCCCGAGACCGAAGCCAGCGTCTCGATCTTTGACCGTGGTTTCCTGTTTGCGGATGCGGTGTACGAGGTGACCAGCGTGCTGGACGGAAAGCTGATTGATTTCGAAGGTCACGCCGTGCGTCTGGCGCGTTCGTTGAACGAACTGGGGATGGAGAACCCGATCTCGAATGAGGATCTGCTGGAAGTCCACCGCGAACTGGTGCGTGTGAACGAAATCGACGAGGGTCTGGTCTATCTGCAGATCTCGCGCGGCGCGGATAGCGACCGTGACTTTGTCTTCCCGGATCCTGACAAGGTGAAGCCGACTGTTGTTTTGTTCACTCAGAATAAACCAGGCCTGGCCGCGACTGTGAAGCCGATGAAAGTGATCTCGATCGAAGACATCCGCTGGGGTCGTCGCGACATCAAAACGGTTCAGCTGCTCTATCCGTCGATGGGCAAGATGATGGCCAAGGCGGCTGGTGCCGACGATGCGTGGCTGATCGAAGATGGCTTCGTGACCGAGGGGACCTCGAACAACGTCTACATCGTGAAAGACGGCAAGATCATCACGCGCGGTCTGTCCAACGACATTCTGCACGGGATCACCCGTGCTGCGGTTCTGCGTTTCGCCGAAGAAGCCCAGATGGAAATCGAAGAACGCAACTTCACAATCGAAGAAGCGCAGAATGCGGACGAGGCGTTCTTCACCTCAGCCTCGGCCTTCGTGATGCCGGTAGTGGAAATCGACGGCCAAGCGCTGGGCGACGGCGCACCAGGCAAGGTGGCCTTGCGCCTGCGCGAGATTTATCTGGATGAGAGCCTGAAGAAGGCTGTCTAAGTCAGAAGGTGATGAACACCGAAAGGGGCTGCTGTCGCGGCCCCTTTTTTGTTGAGGAATGGCGCAGTATTAAGCCAGTTCAGGTGTGGCGCTGGAGTCCAGCTTTAGGACTGTAGCCACTTCGTCAGCAAGCGCGCGTACTTCGTCCGCTGCTGGGCCGGACCGTTTCGCCTCAATCACACCCAAGCCGCGACCCAGCGCTTCGGCATAGATCACCCTGTTGGTCAGGGATGACTGCAGCGGCTTTGTTCCAAGCTCGGCGACCGCATTGGCCACTTGTTCACCAACACGCGTACCATTGCGCGTGCGATTCATGACGACATTCGTTGGTTTTCCAGCCCGGTCTGCCAAGTCCAAAACATCATTGGTTGCCCAGACATCGGCCTTGCTGGCCGAAACAGGTACCAGCACCAGGTCCGACTCAGCCAGAACCCAACGTACATCGCTGTCGGCTTTTGGCGGCGTATCAATCAAGATGACATCGGCGTCCTTGATGTGACCCCGAATGGCACGCGAAATCCCATAGGCGGTCGCAGTCGCGAACCTGAGGTTTTCATCTTCGCCCAGCGATTCTTCACGAATATCCAGCCACTTACTAAGACTGCCTTGGGGATCCGTATCCAGAAGGGCAACACTTTTGCCCTGTGACAAGAACGCGATTGCCAGGTTGGAGACGAGCGTTGTCTTGCCCGCGCCACCTTTCTGCTGCGCCACGCAGATGATCCGACCGCCCATGTTTAAAGCCTCCAAGTGCTCTTTCTGCAGTGCAGCATAGCACTTGCAGAGGAGAAAGGCGATAGAGCTATTGTGGTGCAGCTTCTGGTCGAAAATGCTGTCGCTGTCGCTGTCGCTGTCGCTGTCGCTGTCGCTGTCGCTGTCGCTGTCGCTGTCGCTGTCGCTGTCGCTGTCGCTGTCGCTGTCGCTAAAGGCTTATTGCTTGTCCGTCACGTTTTCTTTGAATGCTACCTCGAACTCGGCCTGCTTTTCTGGGCTGGCTTCGGTTTGATAGTTCGCCTTCCACTCGGCCATAGTCATGCCATAGAAAGCCTCGCGGCCTTCGTCTTTGCTCATCTCGATACCGCGTTCATTGGCGGCTTCTTGATACCAGCGGGCAAGGCAGTTGCGGCAAAAGCCCGCCAGATTCATCATGTCGATGTTCTGTGCATCGGTGCGGTCTTCCATCAGGTGCTTTTGCAGGCGGCGAAAGGCGGCGGCTTCGATCTCGATGCGGGTTTGGTCGTCCATGATGGGCTCCGGTTGGTTGGCAGGTCTGCGCATTGGAACGGTTGCGCCCGGTAAGGTCAACCGGGCGCGGAGAGCGTTACATTAATTTCAACGCAAGCCATGGGGCCACACAGAAGATCAGCGTGAGTATCTTCAGGTTGGCCAGATAGTTGAAATACGCGCTGTTCAGTGCGTCTTCGCTGAGCGAAAACAGCGAAGAATGCAGCCGGACGGCCACGGGGCGCAGGACGATAAGTCCGATGGTGGCGACAAGCAGAAACGCGATGCTTAGAACAGACATCCAGCCAAAAAACGAAGTCAGTTGATCAATGGTCATAGCGGGTCTCCTTTCCTAGAAACCTACCTGATATATGGGGATCGGTGCTTAGTGAGGCAAGGAAGGGTCGTGCGAAATTGCAGCCTAAGCGGTGCTTTCTAAAGCCCGCTTTTTGCCAGAACCTCGGTCAGTATCGGCGCAAGCCGTTCGGCCCATGCGCGTTGCTGTTCCTCGGTCTCAATCAGGTCATTGCGGATCTCGATCAGAACATTCGGGCGTTCCTGCACGACCGCATGGCGGTCGATTGAATCGCCGTCCAGATGGCCGCCATAGGGCTCGTTCTCGCCAACGCAAAGGTCGGATTCTTCTTCGAGCCGTTCGATCAGCGGCGTCGCGATGCGGCTGTCTTTCTCGTGCAGGATTGCGATGTGCCATGGGCGCGGGTCGCGACCGTTCAGTTGCGGTGTATAGGAATGCATCGCAACGATTACTGTGTTGTCTTGGCGGGCAGCTAGCTGGGCAAGCGCATCGTGATAGGGGCGGTGGAAGGCATCAAGCCTGCGTGCTTTTTCTGCTTTGTCGGCGTGCCGGTTTGCCGGGATGATTGTTCCGTCATAAAGCCTCATCAACAAGGTTGGGTCGTCTTCACCGCGATTCGGGTCGATCACCAGACGCGAGAAGTTAGACAGGATCGCGGGGGCATCCAGCAGATCGGCCAAATGGGTAGAGACGCCGGCCGCACCGACGTCATAAGCGATGTGCCGGTTCATATCATCGGGCGCAATGCCCAGATCGCCGCCGCCTACGCAAGAAGGAACGGTATTGGCGGCATGGTCGCATGTGATCAACCAGCGTGCGGGCCTTTCTTGGCCATATATGTGAAAGGGTGTGTATGTCATTTTGGCGTTGTTTTTCTGTTTCAGTTCTCCTTTATGCGACGTTGAAGGCAAGCGCCAGTTGTCAGCGCTAACATTTTGCGGCATAGGTCTTTCGACCCCGCATAAGACCAAAATGAAAGAGAGGTGCGCCGTGAGACGCCATCGTAATGTCAAGATCGTCGCAACCCTTGGACCCTCGTCAAACGACTACGATATGATCAGAGCGTTGTTCGAGGCTGGCGCCGATGTGTTTCGGATGAATATGTCCCACGGCACCCATGACGAGCAGCGTGCGCGCCATGCCTTGGTGCGCAAGGTGGAAAAGGATTTGGATCGTCCGATTGCGATCTTGGCCGACCTTCAGGGGCCGAAGTTGCGCTGCGGTGTGTTCGCGGCGGGTGCCGCTGACATCGAAGAAGGGCACGAGTTCCGCTTTGATCTGGATGAAGCGCCGGGCGAAGGGCACCGCGTTTGCCTTCCTCACCCCGAGATTTTTGCTGCGCTGGAACCCGGATCGACTTTGTTGGTGAACGACGGCAAGTTGCGCTTGAAAGTTAAGGATTGTGGTCCAGATTTCGCAGATTGCGTTGTCGAAGTTGGTGGCACCATTTCAGACCGAAAGGGTGTGAATGTCCCTGATGTTGTGCTTCCGCTGGCAGCGCTTTCAGACAAGGACCGTGCGGATCTTGAGTTTGCTTGCCAACTAGGAGTGGACTGGCTGGCGCTTAGCTTTGTTCAGCGCGCCGAAGATGTCGAGGAAGCGCGCGAGCTGGCGCATGGCCGAGCAGCGGTTCTGTCAAAGATTGAGAAGCCTGCGGCTGTACATGCGTTTGATGAAATCCTGAAGGTTTCGGACGGTATCATGGTGGCTCGGGGTGACCTTGGTGTAGAACTGCCGGTTCATGCAGTTCCGCCGATCCAGAAGCGCTTGATCAATTCCTGCCGCAGGGCAGGTAAGCCGGTGATCGTCGCGACACAAATGTTGGAAAGCATGATTGAAAGCCCCATGCCAACGCGGGCTGAGGTTTCTGACGTGGCGAATGCCATCTACGACGGCACGGATGCGGTTATGCTGTCTGCTGAAAGTGCTGCTGGGCAATATCCAGTTGAGGCAGTCTCCACGATGAACGCCGTGGCAATTGAGGTCGAAAATGACGACACCTATCGCGAGCAAGTCGAAGCCTCCCGTGTTGCCAGCCGAAGTGGTGTGAATGATGCAATTGTCGCTGCGGCGCGTGAGATTGCGGAAACCACAGACATCAAGGCGATCTGTTGCTTTACGCAATCCGGGACAACTGCGCTTTTGACTGCGCGTGAACGCCCGCGTGTTCCCATCATCGCGCTGACACCTCTGCGCGGCACTGCGCGCCGCCTTTGCTTGTCTTGGGGCACCAACTGTTTTGTTACGGCTTCTGTGGTGGAACGGTTTAAGGCAGCAGTTGTGTCTGCTGCGCGCGCGGCCAGAAGTTCTGGCTTTGCGGATGAGACAGATCAGATCGTTGTGACGGCGGGTGTTCCCTTCAACGTACCCGGAACAACCAACATTCTGCGCGTCGCGCCCTGTGATGAAAGTCTGATCTACGCAACCTGAAGCAAATGGGTTATACTGTCTGCATAGAACACGAATTCAGTTTTCGGTGGAGGCAAGATCATGACCTATGACACATATTTTGTTGTCGGGCTAATAATACTGGTTCTGTCATTGCCAGCCATCGTAGGCGCCTTTCGCCGTGGCGATGCGCCGCGTGTTCCCGCGATTATGCTGCTGATTGGTGGTGGATTGATTGCCATCGCCCTAGGCGGCAAGCCGAACGGTTATAGTATCGAAACCATCCCGCAGGTCATCGATACGGTCGTCACACGCTGGATGGCTTATTTTCAAGCCTAATCGAAACGATTTCAGAAGCTAAAAAATGCTTGCGAGTCGCGCAATCTGGCCCTATACGGCCAACTTCATGTGCGCGTGGGCTAATGTGGCATGCCCACCGTGCATCAACGTAACCTTTGTTTGGAGACGAAAATGCCCAAGATGAAGACCAAATCGAGCGCCAAGAAGCGCTTCAAGGTTTCCGCGACCGGCAAGGTCATCGGAGCCCAGGCTGGTAAACAGCACGGAATGATCAAACGGACGAAGAAATTCATCCGTAACGCACGCGGTACGTCCGCTCTGTCCGCCCCCGACGCTAAGATCGTCAAGGGCTACATGCCCTACGACCGCTAAGAGGAGATACTGATATGTCCCGCGTTAAAGGTGGAACCACAACCCACGCCCGTCACAAGAAAGTCGTCAAGGCCGCCAAAGGCTATTACGGTCGCCGCAAGAATACCTTCAAGGTAGCGCGCCAAGCCGTCGACAAGGCGAACCAATATGCAACCCGCGACCGCAAGAACCGCAAGCGTCAGTTCCGCGCGCTGTGGATCCAGCGTATCAACGCTGCTGTTCGCTCGCATGACGAAAGCCTGACATATTCGCGCTTCATCAACGGCCTGAACCTGGCTGGTGTTGAAGTGGACCGTAAGGTTCTGGCCGATCTGGCTGTACACGAGCCTGATGCATTCGGCGCGATCGTTGAAAAAGCACAAGCTGCTCTGGCTGCTTAAGTCCGCCAACAGCACGTAATTCGGAAGCCGCAAGGGAAACCTTGCGGCTTCTTCGTTTCTGGAGCTTCATTTTATGCATGCGCACAGTTCCGGCGTTAAGATCCACAACCGCCCGTAAAGATGCGGTATACTGCCAGTGTCCGAGAATATCCTTGCACTCTGGCCTAACCGGCTTATTGAAAGTGGTTCTTAATTACCGCTGGGGAAGGCCGCCATGCATCTACTGGGTACGTTTATTAAGCCGATGCACCGTGAGGGCATTAAGTTTGTCGCGATCTTTGCTGCGGTCACGTTCGTTCTGTTCCTGATCTGGCCCTTCCTAGGGTGGATAGGCGTGGGGCTCACGATTTGGTGCTACTACTTCTTCCGCGATCCCGAACGGATAACCCCATCACGTCCGGGGCTAATCGTCAGCCCGGCTGATGGCATTGTGTCCCTGATAGAACCAGCAGTTCCCCCAAAAGAGCTTGGCATGGCGGATACACCGCTTACGCGTGTCAGTGTGTTTATGAGCGTTTTCAATTGCCACGTGAATCGCACTCCGATTGCGGGCGAAGTCACAGCTATTGCCTATCGCCCTGGCAAATTCTTGAACGCGTCTCTGGACAAAGCCAGCGTCGACAATGAACGCAACAGCCTATGTATTCGCTTGCCAGACGGCCAAGACCTGGCAGTTGTCCAGATTGCAGGGTTGGTTGCACGCCGCATCGTTTGCTTCATCAAGCCGGGCACACAAATGCAAACAGGAGAGCGTTTTGGCTTGATCCGGTTTGGATCTCGTCTGGACGTTTACTTGCCCCCAAACGTGGAACCGCTGGTCAGTATTGGCCAAACCATGGTGGCGGGCGAAACCGTCATTGCAGAACTGCCTACCTCACATGATGGATAGACTGGCCGTAATATGACCTCCTCTTCTGACAAGACGATCACTGATTTTGCGCTTGTTCAGCTGATCCCGAACATGCTGACAGTTGCAGCCATTTGCGCTGGCCTGTCGGCAATTCGGTTTGGAGTGCAGGGCAACTATGTGCTTGCGGTCCAACTGATCGTCGCAGCTTGTGTTCTTGATTTCTTCGACGGCCGCGTGGCGCGAATGTTAAACAGTGACAGCAAAATGGGAGCAGAACTGGATTCGCTTGCGGATTTCCTGAATTTTGGTGTTGCCCCTCCGTTGATCATCTATTTTTGGGCGCTGCAGGATATGCGCGGTTCTGCATGGATTGCAGTGCTGCTCTATTCGGTTTGCTGTGCTATGCGCTTGGCCCGGTTCAACGTCAGCAATAAAACAGAGCCGGATGAAGTAGATCCCCAAGGCGCATTTTTTGTTGGCGTGCCCTCGCCGGCTGCGGGGATGCTGGTTTTGTTGCCGATGTCTGTTTCGTTTGCATTCACGGACACACCGCTTCTGCCGGATCTGATAATCTGCCTAAACATGGTATTGGTCGGCTATCTGATGATCAGTCGCGTTCCGACTTGGTCGCTTAAATCCGTTCGTGTCGCGCGCCGCAATGTCAAATTTGCGCTTGTCGCCTTTGCCGTTATTGGGGCGGCAGTTTTGACCTACGCATGGATCACCCTGGTCATTTTATGCGTTGGTTACATTGGAATGGTTCTTTGGAGTTTACTTGGCAATTGGTCGGCTAAACGTCACTAAAACCTTTGAAGGGAGAAGTAAGTTGGAAATCGAAGCTGTTCGATCCTCCTACGCCCGCTGGGCACCAATTTATGACAAAACATTTGGCAGTATAACCAACGCCGGCAGGCGCCGCGCCGTTGGGTACATTAACAAACTGACCGGATCTGTGCTTGAGGTTGGCGTCGGCACTGGACTTTCGTTGCAGCACTATCAGCCAAAGCTACAAGTAACCGGCATCGACTTCAGCGATGAAATGTTGGCCAAAGCGAAAAGCAAAGTGCAGCGCTTGGGTTTGGATCATGTCGCCTCGCTTCAACAAATGGATGCGCGCGCGCTCGATTTTCCGGACGATAGTTTCGACACCGTCGCCGCGATGCATGTGTTGTCTGTTGTACCTGAACCGGAAAAAGTGATGTCCGAGATCGCACGCGTACTGAAACCCGGAGGGAAGGTGGTTATCACCAACCATTTCGCTCGCACCGATGGTGTTCTGGCTGTGATTGAGAAGATATCGGCACCCCTTGCCAATGTGATTGGATGGCATTCAGATTTCGAGATTGAGACAGTGCTTGGTGAGCCTTCATTGGAGGTTGATCAGAAAAACTCCATTCCGCCATTGGGAATGATGACATTTCTTGTGCTTAGTAAAAAGGAAATGGGCTGAATCAGAAAATTTGCGCAGAAATTGACAATCAGTTGTCGATTTTGCCCAATCCCGAACGTCTGGTACACAGAAAGGCATAGACCTTTCCTAACAGTTGAAAGGAAAACCAATGCAATACATGTGTTTGATTTATAATGCCGAAGACAATGGCCCGCAGCCCGGAACGGACGAGTTTGGCCCTTACATGCAGTCTTATATGGATTTCACAAAGGAAGTTCAGGACGCGGGCAAAATGGTTGGCGGAGAGGCGCTTGAGCCAATTGCAACTTCGACCACCGTATCCGTACGCAACGGCAAAACTGAGCTGGTCGATGGTCCCTTTGCGGAAACCAAGGAACAGCTTGGCGGCTACTATATTCTGGACTGCAAAGATCTGGACGAAGCGCTGCACTATGCCGCCAAGATCCCTGACGCCAAATACGGCCGGGTTGAAGTGCGCCCCGTGATGATCTTCGACTAACAATGTTGCCCCCGATTGAAGCCCAAACGCTTATCACGCGATTGATCCGCGAAGATTGGGGGCGCATTTTATCATCGCTGGTGTCCACAACTGGCAACTACGCACTGGCCGAAGACAGCTTGCAGGATTCTGTTGTCTCGGCGTTGGAGGTTTGGCCGCGCAAGGGCGCGCCGCGACATCCGGATGCATGGCTGATCACTGTGGCCCGCCGCAAAGCGCTGGACCGGATACGTAAGGGCGAAACAGCCAAACGGAAATCGGACGAGCTGGCTTTGTGGCTGGAGCAGCACCGCGACGACCCGGATGATCGCGACATGGTAATCCCCGACCACCGATTAGAGTTGATTTACACCTGCTGCCACCCGGCGCTCGAGGAAAAATCCCGCGTGGCCCTGACCTTGCGGGCGCTGGGCGGGCTGACCACCGCCGAGATTGCCAACGCCTTTCTGGATAAGACCGACGCCATGGCCGCCCGCCTGACCCGCGCCAAAAAGAAACTCGCCGATGCGGGGATCGCTTTCAAACTGCCCGAGCCTGATGACCTGCACGAGCGTACCGATGCGGTGCTGCGGGTGATCTACCTGATCTTCACCGAAGGCTGTCACGCCTCGTCCGGGCAGCTTATGCGCGAGGAGCTGGTGCAGGAAGCCATTCGACTTGGCCGCATCCTAACCACGCTTCTTCCAGACCATGCCGAGGCAAAGGGGCTGCTTGCCCTTATGTTGCTCTCTGACAGTCGCCGCCTGACCCGGCGGGGCGAGGACGGAAGTTTTGTACCGCTGGACGCCCAGAACAGGGCGCGTTGGGATCGCGGGCGGATCAACGAAGGGCTCGCCTTGACCAAAGCCGCGCTGACCGATGGACCGGCTGGGCCATATGCTCTTCAGGCCGCAATCAGCGCGGTTCATGCGGAAGCCGCCACTTTCGCGGACACCGACTGGGCGCAGATCGTTGCGCTGTATGACGTGCTCTACCAACGCCATCCCAATCCCATCCTTCGGATCAACCAGGCCGTGGCCCTGTCTTATGCGGACAGCCCAGATGCTGGTCTGCAATTGCTGGCATCCGTCGAAGACGAAGACAAACTCGCCCGGTATCAGCCGTTTCACGCATGTCGTGCGGACCTTCTGGCGCGTCTGGGGCGCCATGAAGATGCGGCTGCTAGCTATCGCGCGGCCATCGCCCTGTCCCAAGCGCCCGAACAAGCAGCGTTTCTTGAAAGCCGCCTTCACGAATTGAACGCGCCCTGAGACCCTTCCCCGGCTTGCCATTTTGCCCTGCATTCGCTAGCTGGAAACGGTGCGAAGTAAAGGGACCGAGATGGACGAGCTCAGAACAAAATATCTGGACGCAATCGGTGGGGCCGCTGATGAGGCTGCTCTGGAAGATATCCGCGTGCAAGCGGTCGGTAAAAAGGGCGAAGTGGCCCTGAAAATGCGCGAGCTGGGCAAAATGACGCCCGAGGAACGCCAAGTTGCCGGCCCCAAGCTGAACGCCCTGAAGGACGAGATTAACTCGGCCATCGCCGCCAAGAAATCCGGGTTGGCTGATGCAGCACTTGACGAACGTCTGCGCACCGAATGGCTGGACGTCACCCTGCCGGGCCGCCCTGCGCGCCAAGGCACCATTCACCCGATCAGCCAAGTCACGGAAGAGATCTCGGCGATTTTTGGTGACATGGGATTTTCGGTCGCGGAAGGCCCGCAGATTGAAAGCGACTGGTACAACTTCGACGCCCTGAACATCCCGCCGCACCATCCCGCGCGGCAGGAGTTCGACACGTTCTATATGCACCGCGACGAAGGCGATAACCGCCCGCCGCACGTGCTGCGCACCCACACATCGCCCGTGCAAATCCGCGCGATGGAGAAGACCGGCGCGCCGATCCGCGTGATTGCACCGGGCCGCGTGTACCGCTCAGATTATGACCAGACCCACACCCCGATGTTCCATCAGGTCGAAGGTCTGGCGATCGACAAAGATATCTCGATGGCGAACCTGAAATGGACGCTGGAGGAATTTTGCCGCGCCTTCTTCGAAATCGACGAAATCGAACTGCGCTTCCGCGCCTCGCACTTCCCCTTCACCGAGCCGTCGGCCGAAGTCGACATTCGCTGTTCATGGGAAGGCGGCACCCTGAAACTGGGCGAGGGCGACGACTGGATGGAAATCCTAGGCTCTGGCATGGTGCACCCGCACGTGCTGAAATCGGCGGGCGTGAACCCTGACGAATGGCAGGGCTTTGCCTTCGGTTTGGGCATCGACCGTCTGGCCATGCTGAAATACGGCATCCCCGACCTGCGCGCCTTCTTTGACAGCGACCTACGCTGGCTGCGCCACTATGGCTTCAGCTCGCTGGACGTGCCGACCATGCGTGGGGGGCTGTCGCGATGAGCGACGACATGGAAGACCTTCAGGTCACATACCCCGGCGCGGGCACGTTCAAGTTCGGTGATAGCGCCAAGCTTTCAGCACGACTGATCGGTCTTGTTCGCTCCGGTAAGAAGCGCGCGACCTGTGGCGCGTTGACCGATTTCAAAGACGAACCCGAAGCCATGCCCGTTGTAGGGCGCACCGACATTGCAGCGAACTGGGATGGCACACCGGCCCTTGTGATCAAGACCGTGAAGGTCGAAGAGATCCGTTTTTGCGACGTCACCGAAGAGATGGCTCTGGCCGAGGGCGAAGATGAAACGCTGGCTAGCTGGCGCAAAGGGCATGAGGCCTATTTTGCTAGGAACGGCGGGTTTGACCCTGAAATGATGCTGGTGTTCGAGCATTTTGACCTGATTGAGGATTTGGCAGACCGCTAAGCGGTGCCGAAAGAGGATACGCAAATGAAATTCACCATCTCCTGGCTGAAAGACCACCTCGACACCGAAGCCTCGGTTGACGAAATCGCCGAGGCCTGCACCGATCTGGGGCTCGAGGTTGAGGATATCTTCAACCCGATGGACCGTCTGGGTGCCTTCACCATCGCCAAAGTCAAATCGGCCGAGAAACACCCCGACGCCGACCGTCTGCGCGTGTGCACCGTGGAAACCAACGAAGGCGAAAAGCAGATCGTCTGTGGTGCGCCCAATGCGCGCGAAGGAATCACAGTGGTCCTCGCCAAGCCCGGTGACTATGTGCCCGGCATCGACGTGACCCTGTCCGTGGGCAAAATCCGCGGTGTCGAAAGCCACGGCATGATGGCCTCCGAGCGCGAGCTGGAGCTGTCGGAAGAACATGACGGCATTATCGAGCTGCCATCGGGTGAAGTGGGCGACCGTTTCGTCGATTGGCTTGCCGCCAATGACCCCGAAAAAGTCGACCCGGTGATTGAAATCGCAATCACGCCCAACCGCCCCGATGCGCTGGGCGTGCGTGGTGTTGCTCGTGATCTGGCCGCTCGTGGTTTGGGCACGCTGAAGCCGATGAAAGAACACAAGGTTGACGGCAACGGTCCCAGCCCGATCAACGTGACCATCGACGAGGATACGCGCGACGCGAACCCCTTGTTCATGGGGCGTCTGATCAAGGGCGTGAAGAACGGCCCGTCGCCTGCGTGGTTGCAGGCCCGTCTGAAGGCGGTTGGGTTGCGCCCGATCTCGGCGCTTGTCGATATCACCAACTTCTTCACCTACGACATGAACCGCCCGCTGCATGTGTTTGATGCGGACAAGGTCAAAGGCGACCTGCGCGTGCACCGTGCCAAAGGTGGCGAGACGCTGATGGGGTTGGACGAGAAAGAATACACGTTCGACGCTGGCATGGTCATTATCTCGGACGATGAAGGTGTTGAAAGCATCGGTGGCATCATGGGCGGTCTGCCCACGGGTGCGACCTTCGACACCACCAATGTGTTCCTTGAAGCGGCGTTCTGGGAAACCATCCAGATTGCCAAAACGGGCCGCGCGCTAAAGGTCAATTCGGACGCGCGTTATCGCAACGAACGTGGCATCGACCCGGCCTATAACGCCCAAGCGATCGAATCCGCGACCCAGATGATCCTTGATCTCTGCGGTGGCGAGGCATCAGACGTTGTGACAGCGGGTGCAGAGCCTGATGTGAGCCGCGCCTATAAGCTCGACACTGACCGCGTTCAGTCGCTGGTCGGAATGGACATTCCCGCGGATGAGCAGCGCAAGACGCTGACCGCGCTGGGCTTCACCATCGACGGCGACATGGCCCACGTGCCGTCTTGGCGTCCTGATGTCCTTGGGTCCGCTGATCTGGTCGAGGAAGTCGCGCGTGTGGCCTCCCTGACCAAGCTGGTTGGCAAACCGCTGCCGCGCACCCATGTGGGCGTGCCCAAGGCGATCCTGTCGCCGATGCAAAAGCGTGAAGGCATTGCGCGGCGCACTACCGCGGCGTTGGGCTACAACGAATGTGTGACCTACAGCTTCATTGATCAGGCAAGCGCTGCGCGTTTTGGCACTGGTAGTGATAACGTCGCTTTGGCCAACCCGATCTCGTCGGAAATGAGCCACATGCGCCCATCTTTGCTGCCCGGTCTACTGCAAGCCGCAGCGCGCAACCAATCGCGTGGTTTCATGGACCTGGCGCTGTTCGAAGTTGGCCCCGTGTTCAGCGGCGGCGAGCCGGAAGAGTACGAGCAGATGGTCACGGGTATCTTGGTTGGCAACACCGGCCCGCGTGATCGCTTCGGCGCTCGTCGCCCGGTCGACACCTATGACGCCAAGGCGGATGTCGAGGCTGTGTTAAACGCCATCGGCGCACCTGCCAAGCTGACCTTCGTGCGCGACATGAACGCGTGGTGGCATCCGGGACGCTCGGCCAAGCTGGGACTGGGACCAAAGAACATCCTTGGCGCGTTTGGAGAGTTGCACCCGAAAACCATTGAAGAGATGGACGTGAAAGGCCCGGTTGTGGCGTTTGCCGTGCATCTGGCGAAAGTGCCGTTCCCGAAAGCCAAGGGCACGGGGCGCGGTGCGATGGGTGCTTCGGATCTGCAACCGGTCGAACGCGACTTCGCCTTCGTGGTGGACGCTGATGTGGAAGCTATCAATCTGGTGAATGCCGCCGCAGGTGCCGACAAAGCGCTGATCACCGACGTGAACGTCTTTGACGAATTCATCGGCGGATCGCTGGGCGAGGGCAAGAAGTCTCTGGCCATCACCGTGCGCCTACAACCACGTGACGCGACGCTGACCGACAAGGACATCGAGGCGGTCAGTCAGAAGATCGTCCAGAAGGTCGAGAAGGCGACAGGCGGTAGCCTACGCGGATAAATCAAAAGCGCGGTCCCTCGGGGCCGCGTTTTCATTTGGAGAACAGCCATGACCCTGAACGTTTATCTTTCCGGCGAAATCCACACCGATTGGCGTGAGCAAATTATCGATGGTGCGAAGGAGCTGGATGTGGTTTTCAGCGCCCCTGTAACGGATCACGATGCCTCGGACGATTGCGGTGTGGCGATCCTTGGCGAAGAGCCCAACAAGTATTGGCATGACCACAAAGGTGCGATGATCAACGCAATCCGCACCCGTAAGGGGATCGAAGACGCAGACGTCGTCGTTGTGCGATTTGGCGAGAAATACCGCCAGTGGAATGCGGCTTTTGATGCGGGCTATGCCGCTGCCAAGGGCAAATCCCTGATCGTGCTTCAAATGCCCGAACACGACCACGCGCTTAAAGAGGTTGATGCAGCAGCGTTGGCGGTCGCGCGTGATCCAGCTCAGGTCGTGGAAATCCTTCAATATGTTCTGACCGGAACTCTGCCAGGTTGACACCCACGTCAACCTGCGGTGACGGGGGAAATGTTTTTCCCCCCAAAAACAGATGATTTTCGTGTATATTGTCCGCAATGCGAACAGGGTCGCGCATAGTGCGAGACCATCAAACATACGGGGACAGTATGCTACAAGAATTCAAAGATTTCATCGCCAAGGGCAATGTCATGGACATGGCTGTTGGTATCATAATCGGCGCAGCCTTCACCGCGATTGTAAGCTCACTTGTTGCTGACCTGATCAATCCGATTATCGGCTTGTTCATGGGCGGTATCGATTTCACCAATATGTACGCTGTTCTGTCTGGCGACGTTGCAGCCGGCGCTTCGCTTGAAGCCGCTCGTGAAGGCGGCGCTGCTGTCTTCGCCTATGGTTCGTTCATTATGGCCATCATCAACTTCCTGATCATCGCATGGGTTGTGTTCATGCTGGTGCGCTATGTGAACAAAGCCAAAGAAGCAGCCGCCAAGGAAGAGGAAGCCGCAGAAGAAGCACCGGCTGGCCCAAGCGAGCTGGATATTCTGACCGAGATCCGCGACGCTTTGAAAAAGTAAGGCTGGTCCGAAATAATTCGAAAAGGGCGCTGAGTTTTTCAGCGCCCTTTTTGTTTGGTTTTTCTTGGCTTGTTTCGGGATTCTGCGTGTTTTTCGTTTGACACTTGTGACGCGCCAGAATATTCGAACCTCCGATATGAGATGGCGTGGTAGCTCAGCTGGTTAGAGCACAGCACTCATAATGCTGGGGTCGGCGGTTCAAGTCCGCCCCACGCTACCATCTCAATCACCAGATTGAAGAAAGCCCTGCCTAACGGCGGGGCTTCTTTCATTTCAACGTTTCCTTAGGTGATAGGTCAGCGCACGAGTGATCAGGGCGATCATTGGACCTTCGGGCAGATCTTCACCAGCAGCGAAAAGAACGGCGCGATTGCCTTCGAATTTCAGCTCGTCAGGAAAGAGCAACTGAAACTCGGAGATCACGCTGGTCTGGCAATGGGTATAGAGCGCGTATCCACCAGCTTTGGGGATACCCAGCCGTATCGTGGTCGCCGCACCCGTTTCCGGGGTCAGATAGGCTGGCTGACCCCATTTCAAGGTTTCTTGTAACGGACCGATTTCTGGCAGCTCTGCGGCTGTTCTTAGGATCAGCGCTCGAAGCTCATGCAGTTTGGCTCGCACATTGTCGGGGAAGTCCTGAAAGGCTTTCTGGACGCGGGTGTCCGGGATGTTTTGGTGCGGTGACATGACCCTACTCAACCCGTGGATGGGGAGGGTGTCAAATGAAAGCCCCGCACGATGGCAGGGCTTTCGTTGCGATTAATTCTGAAGGGAGGTTCAGATTTTTAGCGCATCTTGTCCAGAAATGTAGTCGAGCCCAAGTGCCTCGCCGACAGCCGCATAGGTCAGCTTGCCAGCATGCACGTTCAGACCGTTCAGCAGGTGCGGGTCGGCCGCACATGCCTCTTTCCAGCCCTTGTCGGCAAGCGACAGCATGAAGGGAAGGGTGGCGTTGCCAAGCGCGATGGTCGAGGTGCGGGCAACAGCACCCGGCATGTTGGCCACACAGTAGTGCATCACGTTGTCGACTTCATAGATTGGATCGGCGTGCGTGGTGGCTTTGGAGGTCTCGAAGCAGCCACCTTGGTCAATGGCAACGTCTACCAGCACCGCACCCGGCTTCATGGTCGACAGCTGTGCACGGCTAACCAGTTTCGGGGCCGCAGCACCCGGGATCAGAACTGCGCCAATCACCATATCGGCGGTGGTGATAAGCTCTGCCGTGGCTGCAGCGGTCGAATACTGGTTTTTGAAGATGCCGCCATAGACGTCGTCAAGGTAACGAAGACGCGGCAGCGAACGATCCAGCACAGTTACATCCGCGCCCATGCCAGCAGCGATCTTGGCTGCGTGTGTTCCAACGACACCGCCGCCGATCACAACAACCTTGGCCGGACCAACGCCCGGTACGCCGCCCATCAGAACGCCACGACCGCCATTGGCTTTTTGCAGTGTCCACGAACCAACTTGCGGGGCCAGACGGCCAGCAACTTCCGACATCGGGGCCAGCAAAGGCAGACCGCCGCTATTGTCGGTCACAGTCTCATAGGCGATGCAGGTCGCGCCCGAGGCGATTAGGTCATGCGTCTGGTCGGGATCGGGGGCAAGGTGCAAGTAGGTGAACAGAAGCTGGCCTTCACGCAGCATTTTACGCTCAACTGCCTGCGGTTCCTTAACCTTCACGATCATGTCGGCTTTGGCGAACACCTCTTCGGCGGTGCCAAGGATCTTAGCGCCAACAGCGGTATAGTCTTCATCCGAAAATCCAGCGCCTGCACCGGCATTGGTTTCGACAATCACGGAATGGCCGCGACCGATGGCTTCGCCGGCGGCGGCAGGCGTCAGGCCGACGCGAAATTCCTGGGGCTTGATCTCTTTTGGGCATCCGATCAGCATGGGTTCCTCCTTGTCCCTGTTGCAGGGGAAATTGTATCTACTGCCTTGATCTTGGGGGGCGGTTGACGCAATTGCTTTGAAAAGATGTGGCGTAGTGAGTATAGTTTTTCGAAGAAAACAGCGCTTACCGTAAAAAACACGCAAGGAATGTGATCGAAATTGGAACTTGATAGTGTAGATCGCCGCATCTTGCGGGCATTGCAGCGCAGCGGGCGCATCTCAAACGCTGAACTGTCTGAAAAGGTGAACCTGTCGCCATCTGCCTGCCATCGGCGCGTGCAAAGGCTTGAGGCTGAGGGTTTTATCAAGAACTACGTGGCACTTTTGGATGCGCGGAAGCTGAACTGCCCAACAACCGTGTTTGTCGAGATTACGCTTTCGGGGCAGGCTGACGAAGTTCTTGATGCGTTTGAGCGTGAAGTTTCCCGTGTGCCGGATGTTCTAGAATGCCACTTGATGGCGGGAACGGCGGACTATCTGCTGAAAGTTGTTGCGCAGGACACCGAGGATTTCGCCCGTATTCACCGCCAATATCTTGCGCGCTTGCCGGGCGTACAGGGCATGCAATCCAGCTTCGCACTGCGCACAGTATTCAAAACCACCGCTTTACCGGTCTGAAGCTTTTTTACGCCGTCCGTGCGCTCAAAGGCTGTTCCTTTACCGGCAAGTGCACAATGGCCGAGAACGCCCCGACGCCCACTCCGATCCACCAAACGAAGGTGTAGTCGCCAAAGGCGTCATACATCCGGCCGCCCAACCAGACACCCAGGAAGCTGCCAAGCTGGTGCGAGAAGAAGACGATGCCATAAAGCGTGCCCATATAGCGCAGCCCGTAGATATGCGCGACCAGACCCGAGGTCAGGGGCACCGTGGCCAACCACAAAGATCCCATCGCAATCGAGAACACGATGACCGAGGTCGGCGTGATTGGCATTAGGATAAACAGCGCCGCTACGATGGTTCGCCCGGTATAGATTGCCGCCAACAGGTATTTCTTGGAATAGGTCTTGCCCAGATAGCCCGCAAACAGCGTGCCAGCGATGTTCGCAAGTCCGATAAGCGAAATGGAAATCGCCCCTAGCGCCGATGTGGACGACACACCCACGGCGGCCAGCGTGCCTGACGGGTCAATCGCCCCGCACATTTCGGTCACGAAGGCGGGGAAGTGTGCGGTGATGAAGGCCAACTGATAGCCACAGGAAAAGAAGCCTAGGAAGATCAGGGTATAGCTTGGGTCTTTGAACGCCTTGATCAGGATTTGCCCCATGCTTTCCTCAAGCTCGGACTTCGATGCCATGCTTTCGGTCTTCATCAGGGGCAACAACGCGAGAGTCGCGACGATGGCAGCGGCAAAGATCAGGAACACATCCTGCCAGCTCATCATAGACAGCAGAAACTCCGCCAATGGCGCACCAAAGACCTGCCCGGCAGACCCTGCCGCCGTGGCAATTGCCAACGCCATCGAACGGTTCTCGTCACTCGCTGCACGGCCCACGACGGCCAGAATGACACCAAAGCCGGTGCCTGCGATGCCGAAGCCGACCAGCACTTCAAGCATCTGATGCGCGGCGGGTGTGACGGCCGCCGAGCTGGCAACCAGTCCAACCGCATAGATCAACGCGCCCATGATGATGGCTTTGCGGTCGCCCATCTTCTCGGCAATTGCGCCAAAAATCGGCTGGCCGATCCCCCAAGCGAGGTTCTGGATCGCAATCGCCAACGAAAACTCGGCCCGTGGCCAGTTGAATTCGGTCGCAATCGGGATTTGGAACACGCCAAAGCTGGCGCGGATCGCAAAGCTTACAAGGATGATAAGGCACCCGGCCACAAGGACGGGTGTAATAAGGGGCGCGCGTGTCTCTGTCATTCCGGCACTGTCAGGTAAGGATCACGCCTCGTCAATTCCTGCTTTTTGATGGGACAGTTCACCTTTCCTTATGTGACGCGTCGTTTTATCAGACCTCATGGCAAATTTGATAAAGATCTATGACGCTCTGGCCGAAAGAGGCGAGATTACCCGCGACCCGGCGCAAGAGGCATGTCTGCCCGCGCTGGAAGACATCCGGGCCCATTTGGACGCCGCCCCTGTGCGCAAGCGCGGCATTCTGGGCGGGCTGTTTCATTCCAAACCCGAAGAGGTTCCGCAGGGCCTTTACCTTTGGGGTGGGGTCGGGCGCGGCAAGTCGATGCTGATGGACCTTTTCGTCGACAGCCTTGAAACATCGGCTAAGCGCCGCGTGCATTTCCACGCGTTCATGCAAGAGGTGCATGAGGGCATGACAGCCGCGCGCAAAACTGGCGTTGATGACCCATTGGAGCCTGTGGCGGCCAAGATCGCCGCGGATGTGAAGCTGTTTGCCTTCGATGAAATGCAAATCACTGACATCACAGATGCGATGCTGGTAGGGCGCTTGTTTGAAAAGCTGTTTGACGCGGGCGTTGTGGTTGTCACCACGTCGAACCGCCATCCTGATGAGCTTTATAAAGACGGTCTGAATCGCCAGCTATTCCTTCCGTTCATCGCGCTTTTGAAGGACCAGATGGTCGTGCATGAACTGATCAGCCCAAACGACTACCGTCAGGATCGACTTTCAGGTGAGCAGGTCTATTTCACCCCTTCAGGCGCAGAAGCGCGCGGTGCAATCGACGCTTTGTGGAAAGACCTGACCGGGGGGGATGCCGCCCCGCTGGCTCTGACCGTAAAGGGGCGCGAGGTCGTTCTGCCTGCCTATCGCAACGGGGCTGCGCGGGCGCAGTTTCATGACCTTTGCGGTGCGATGCTGGGGCCCGGCGATTATCTTGCCGTGGCTAACGCGGTGAAGCTTTTGGTGCTGGAAGATATTCCGCGCCTTGGTCGTTCTAACTTCAACGAAGCGAAACGCTTTGTGACGCTGATTGATGCCCTGTACGAGGCAAAGGTGCGTTTGATTGCCTCCGCCGCCGCACAGCCCGAGATGCTTTATGTCGAGGGTGAAGGATCATTCGAGTTTGAACGCACCGCCAGCCGGCTGCGCGAAATGCAAGACAAGGATTGGGGAAGCGTGCAGGATTGAAGAGGGGCCGCCGTCTGCGACCCCTCAGGTTTTCACCTGCCTGCCTAACTCGGATATGGGGAGTTGAACTCCCCGAAGTGCCGCTGGGTTAGGCAAAGGGTCACGATGTAATTTGTGATCACATTGAGGCTATTAAATTCTGCCTCTTTCGAATCACCTTGCCGCCCTGGCGTAATGTACTGCTCGATAAGCCGTCCACTTGATGCGAACTTTGCCTATAGAATGTCCTATTTATAGGCGCTAACCCCTTAAACCGTCAACATTTTACATAGAATCACTGGTGATTCGCGAAACCGGCAAAAAAGTGATTCTTTTCCGTGGCTTGAATCGTGTTGTTGATGCGGGTGCGCGGTGTCGATTGAAATTTATTTTGTGATCACGATTGTGAAAGTGGCCGATTTAGCCGTTTTCACGCAAAATCGCACCCGCAAGATAAAGAGAACCGCAAATCAGGATCCGAGCCTTAGGATCGCGCGTTGTGATCGACAGAATTGCTGCCTCAACACTCTCAGCGGTATTTGCAGTCATACCGACGCCCTCGGCGACTTCAGCAGTAGTGTCTGCTGGCAAAGTGTTGGGTTCATCCGGGATGGACACGGCGGTCAGGGTGTCGGCCACGCTTGCAAGTGGCCGCAGGTAACCCGCGATGTCTTTGGTGTTCAGCATTCCGCAGATCAGATGGGTCGGGCGTTTCGGGAGGTCTGCCAGGACCGTTGCCAGCATCTCTCCTGCCGCGGGGTTGTGGCCACCGTCGAGCCATAGCTCGGCCTCACCGGCCGCATCAATTAGTGGACCTTGGCGCAGACGCTGCATCCGTGCGGGCCATGTCACATCACGCATCGCAGCCTCGCAGGCGGCTTCGTCAAAGCCCAGCACGCGCAGCGCGGCAATTGCGGCAGCTGCGTTTTCGATCTGATGCGGTCCGATAAGCGCGGGCAAGGGCAGATCCAGAAGCCCGTTTTCATCTTGAAAGATCAGACGTCCGCGTTCTTCCCAGAAATGCCAATACTGGCCGTGAACAAACAGGGGGCAGCCCAGCTTAGCTGCGCGTGCTTCGATCACATCCAGTGCTTCGTCTTTTTGCGGACCCACCACGCACGCGACGCCGCGTTTCAGAATGCCGGCTTTCTCGCCTGCGATCTCGGGCAGGGTTTCACCGAGGAACTGAGTGTGGTCGATCGAGATCGGGGTGATCACGGTCAGCGCAGGTTCTTTTACCACATTGGTTGCATCCAGCCGTCCGCCCAACCCGGTTTCTAGCAAAGTGAAATCGGCTGGTGTCTCGGCGAAGGCCATCAGCGCTGCGACGGTGGTGATTTCGAAATAGGTGATGTTCTCACCGCCGTTGGCGGCATAGCAGCGGTCCAGAACCTCGGTCAGGGCGTCTTCGCTGATCAGTGCACCCGCCAGACGAATACGTTCGTGAAACCGTGCCAAGTGAGGCGAGGTATAGGCGTGCACAGTCTTACCAGCGCCCTCGAGCCCCGCGCGGATCATCGCTTGGGTCGATCCCTTACCATTGGTCCCGGCAAGGTGAATGACCGCTGGCAGCCGGTCTTGTGGATTGTCCACAGCTTCTAGCAAGCGCCAGACCCGATCTAGTGTCAGATCAATGATCTTCGGGTGCAGTGACATCATCCGGTCAAGGATGACGTCCGAGCCTTGGGCGCTCACGCTTCGTCGACCTTACTGGCGTCAGTGGACGCTTCTTCGGTCGGTGCGGCTTCTGCTTCTGCTTCCGGCTCCGGTTTGGGAAGGTCACCTTTGACCGCTGGCGGTTGGCCCGTCAGCATGCGCAGGATCGTCACCAGTTCTTCCTTCATATCCTTGCGGTGCGTGACTCGGTCCAGCATCCCGTGATCCAGAAGGTATTCCGCACGCTGGAAACCTTCGGGCAGTTTTTCGCGAATTGTTTGTTCAATCACGCGCGGCCCTGCAAAGCAGATCAGTGCGTTGGGTTCGGCGATATGCACATCCCCAAGCATGGCGTAAGACGCGGTGACGCCGCCGGTGGTCGGGTGAGTCAATACGACGATATAAGGTAGGTTGGCTTCTTTCAGCATCTGCACGGCAACGGTTGTACGCGGCATCTGCATCAGCGACAGGATGCCTTCCTGCATACGCGCGCCACCTGCAGCCGAGAACAGCACCAGCGGGCGTTTCAGTGCAACGGCACGTTCGGCGGCAGCAATGATGGCATTGCCAACATACATGCCCATAGAGCCACCCATGAAGCTGAAATCCTGCGCAGCCGCAATGATCGGAGTGCGACCGATCTCGCCTTCCGCCACAAGCATCGCTTCGCGTTCGCCTGTGCCTTTGCGGGCGGATTTCATGCGCTCGGGGTATTTCTTTTGATCCTTGAAGTGAAGCGGATCATCGATCGGTGCGGGGACGTCGACTTCGGTGAAGATGCCGCCATCAAACATTAGGGAAAAGCGATCACGTGGTGTGATGCCCATATGGTGGTCGCAGTTGGTGCAGACGTTATAGTTCTCGGTGAATTCACGGTGGAACAGCATGGTGCCGCACTCGCCGCACTTGGTCCACAGGTTCTCGGGCACCTCGCGGCGCGAGAAAAGCGAGTTGATGCGGGGGCGGACGTAGTTCGAGATCCAGTTCATCGCCAGACTTCCTTGTTGCGTTTGGCCTTAGTTAGTCTGCCTCGACGGCATTTGCAATTGGGCGGTTACGTTGGGACAGGCGCCACCAAATCGCAAACGCAACCAGAACCAGCGTGGTTTGCAGGATCATCGAAGCGGTCATTGTTGATCCCATCAGATCGACCTCTGCAATAAAAAGGGAAAAACCATCCAAGTTTCCCGCATTTCCAACAAGAACCATCGACGCGTTGTTTCCAAAGTGCAGCCCGGCGGCCGCGCCAATGTTCCCCGTGCGCACGGTTACTATGCTTAGAACGATGCCGACGACGCTGGTGTGGATGACATAGAAAATTGCGTTCACCCCCCAAGATGCCGGGTCGGCGTGCAGCAATCCAAATGCCACTGAAGGCAGGATGGCCCAGATCCAAGGTGACCTGAATCGCGCGCGCAATTGTTGAAGCATGTACCCACGGAACACCAATTCCTCTGCGAAGATCTGAATGAAAATCAGGGTCAGAGCGGGAATAAGAACCAAAGCCCATTCGCTGGTGGGCAAGTTACGCTGAAGCTCTGTTTGTTCCTGCGGGGCAACGAACAGCGGTTCCAGCATCTGCAGAACGGTTGCTGCCAAGCTGATCGCCAGCGCGATCAATATGCCAGTCCGAAAATGTCGCCACAGAACACGGTGCTGCGCGCCAAACAGGCTTGAGAAGCTGCGTTTGTGCAGGAAACGCACCACCATCCAGAGGCCCAAATGATACCCAAGGAAAGTCAGAAAGAAGATACCTGCATGCACGGCTGTTGTCGCATTCAGGATGTTTGCTGGGTGCTCTCCGATCAACCAGCCCCCGGTCATGAAGATCGCAAAAGTCGCCGCAAAGAATGCAACATGGATCAGAACAAACCCAAGAACTGAACGCCAGATCTGGCAATACGGCCGCGCGGGGGACCAGAAGGAAAGTTGGGGGGCAGATGTCACAATAAACGCTCCAGAGCACATGAACTGGTGATTTATCCCAACTGTGTCCTGAAAGAATGCAAAGGACAATCCGGTTTTAGCCGACTTGCGTCATGCCCCCTTGAGTTGCTATCCGGAACATAAGACGGAAGGGATGATGCTGGGCAACGACCCGCGCATGTGCAGAGTAAGGTGAGTTTGTGTACTTAGTAAGAGAAGCCAAAGTGGCCCAAAGGGCTGCGCGATGGGGTGTGATCTGTTTGATGACGGGCCTTTTGGCCGGGTGCTTCGGGGGTGCGAAGCCTGACGATGTGCGCAACAGTCCCTTGTTTTCAAAACAAGCGCCGTCTGCGTCGAGCGATTTGGTGCAGAAACGGACCGTTATGTCTGGCGCGGTCACAATCGCTGCGCCTGAGGGCTACTGCGTTGATGTAAGCTCGCTTCGTGATCAGGCAGCGGGTGCGTTTGTGCCTTTTGGCGCTTGTGCGGCGCTCACGCGCAATCCAGCCGATCCCAGTCCTAAGAAACCAGCCTTCCTTGTGTCCAGTGTGTCGCCCATACCGAAAGGTGTGGCTTCAAGCGTGGATGAAACTGAGCCGTTGATGGCACAAGCGCGCGCTTTTCTGGAAAGCGCCTCTGGACGTGCGGCGCTTAGCCGATCGGGGAAAGCCGACACCGTTGAGGTTCTGGATCTGAAAACAGCCTCCGGCGTTGTCAAAGTTCTAACGCGTGACAGTTCCCCGAACCGACCCAAAACCCTGTCAGACACGACATGGCGCGCCTTTTTACCCCTTGGGGACAAGCTGGTTGTGGCCAGTGTAACCGGGTTCACAGATCACCCAATTGACCGGCGTAATGGGCTTTCGCAGCTGAATGGTTTTGTGGATGCTATCGCTGCCGCAAATCCAAGTGGCGACAAAGGCAATGGCGGGATAGCATCGATTTTTGGCAAATTGCGAAACTAGGGAATATCTGGTTAAGTGCAGCCATCCTGACACCTGATCACCACTGGAACGGGCACCGCAACAACTATGCAAAGCTGGATTACTTCCCTTTCGGATCGTTTGAATGACCGCAGGGCCTTGCGCCGTTGGGCGCGTTTGGCACATGGCGCGGAAGGGTTGGATAAATCCGCGCTACGTCAGCTGCGGGTGAAAGCGCGTCAGTTGCGTCAAAATATCGATCAGGTTTTGTTCGAGGCAGACAGCCGTCTTGCCTTGCCCGCTTTGGGTTCAAACGTCATTCAAAAGCCGCTTCATTCTGATTGGGCATATCGTCCGGAGGTTTGGCGTGGCCCGCTTGAGCCTTCAGGCGTTGCGTCGGTGCCAAGTGGCACAGCTTTCGGGGATGAGGTTAAGTTATTTCACGACTGCCCATTGGCAGAGCTGACATTCCGACAGGTTCGGAACTCGCGTGAAACCGACCTTGCTCCTTTTGGGATGACGCTAGAAGTGTTGGGCTTTAACGGAACGTTCGTGTCATTGGTTGTGGATGTCCCATCATTGGCGACCGAAGGTTTGCATCGAAATCACATCATTCGTTTGTCGATTACAGCTGAAGTTGAAAGACCGGTCGGTCTTTTTGCGCGATTAAATATCCAACACGGCCCAAACACCGAACAATTACACCAGCAACAAGCGCTGAACACCGGTGAAGAGGTTATCGAATTTGACTTGGCGTATTCAAAAGTGAACGAAAAACGGGTCGAGAAAATGTGGGTAGATCTTGTGTTCGAAGATCCCAGTATGAACAAGATGGTGTTGCGTGATTTGACACTGTGTCGCCATCCCCGCGCCAAGATGTAAGGGCGACATGTTTAGGAGATCTCATGGCTGACATGGCACTTAGTTCTGCTCGCATTCACGCGGGTGTTTGGGAAGGCATTCTGACCTCAAAGGGCACAATTGCGCCTGAAATTGAGGTGACGCATTTGGCGGAACCTGTGTCAGGGGTTGAGGTTACTGCCCTGCCGGATGGCAAAGGCCAGTACATTGTGCGCGTTCCTATCCCGGCCGAGCTTCTAAGTGATGGCGTCCAAACCTTTTTGGTCCAAGACAGATCCAGTGGCGAATCCCTGGACAGTTTCGTCATTGTCGCCGGTCACCCGTTGGAGGCCGATCTTCGCGCTGAAATGGATCTTCTTCGAGCAGAACTGGACATGCTGAAGCGCGCCTTTCGGCGCCATTGTCATGATATTGCTGAAGAATGACAGGTATCCTCGTCAGCTCCTGCTTGCTTGGCCAGAAGGTGCGCTATGACGGGGCGGCAAAAACACTGCGCGACGATCGTCTAAGTGCTTGGGGTGAAAAGGGTTGGCTGCACCCCATTTGTCCCGAGCTTCTGGGCGGCCTGCCAATTCCGCGCCTGCCTGCCGAGATCGAGCCTGATTTTGACGGCGTATCCGTTTTTGCCGGACAGGGTCGAATTCTGGATGTGTCAGGGCAAGATGTGACCAAGGCCTATCTGCTTGGTGCAGAACAGGCTGTGGCCGTGGCCAAGAAGCATGCATGCCAATACGCTTTGTTGACCGAAGCCAGCCCCTCGTGCGGTACTTACGTGATCTATAGTGGTCATCATGATGGTGCGCGGCGTTCAGGTATGGGGGTCGTAACAGCGGCGTTGCGACAGGCTGGCGTACAGGTGTTTTCGTCCGAACGGATCGAAGAACTGGCCGCTTTGGTAGATTGACATCCACGCAAGGTTACGCAGCGTTTCAAGTGACAGTGCTTTACGTGAACGTCAATACTTGTGGAAACTGGCAGCCCGAGGACCGTTATGACCCGCTACCCAAATCTTCTTGCCCCGCTCGATCTTGGTTTTACAACGTTGAAGAACCGCGTGCTGATGGGATCTATGCACACTGGATTGGAAGAGCGTGGTGATTGGAACCGTGTTGCCGAGTTCTATGCAGCCCGTGCCCGTGGTGGCGCATCGCTCATCGTAACCGGCGGGATGTCTCCCAACGAAGAAGGGGGCGTGTTCCCCGGTGCAGCCGGGCTTTTTTCTGATCAAGACATTGCAAACCACAAGACGGTCACGGATCGGGTGCACGCGGAAGGTGGCAAGATCGCCATGCAGATACTGCACGCGGGTCGCTATGCCTATGGGCCGAATTGCGTCTCTGCCAGCCCGGTGAAATCCCCCATCTCACCCTTCCCGCCGAAAGAGCTGGATGAAGAGGGCATTCAAAAACAAATCGACGATTTCGCCACCGCCGCCGCCCGCGCCAAAGAAGCCGGCTATGACGGGGTCGAGGTCATGGGCTCTGAAGGCTATTTCCTGAACCAGTTTCTTGTGACCCACACCAACAAACGCGAGGATCGCTGGGGTGGATCATATGAGAACCGGATGCGCCTGCCGATTGAGGTGGTTAAGGCCGTCCGTGCAGCCGTGGGGCCAGACTTCATTGTGATCTATCGCCTGTCTATGATTGACCTTGTGCCCAACGGATCCACGTTTGACGAAGTGGTTCAACTGGCGAAAGAGGTCGAAGCGGCAGGAGCGACGATTATCAACACCGGCATCGGTTGGCATGAAGCCCGCATTCCAACCATCGCAACCTCGGTCCCGCGTGCAGCTTTCACATGGGTGACCAAAAAGCTGATGGGCCAGGTATCGATCCCGGTCATCACGTCAAACCGCATAAACACGCCGGAAGTAGGGGAAGAGGTTCTGGCCGGTGGCGCTGCTGATATGGTATCCATGGCGCGCCCGTTCTTGGCTGACCCTGACTTTGTGGTGAAAGCGGCTGAGGATCGCGCGGGCGAAATCGCACCATGTATCGCCTGCAACCAAGCCTGTCTGGACCACACGTTCGGCGGTAAAATCTCAACCTGCTTGGTGAACCCGCGCGCGTGCTATGAAACAGAACTCAGCTACGAAATGACTGACACGCCGAAATCCATCGCCATCGTAGGCGCAGGGCCAGCGGGCTTGTCAACGGCTCTGGTGGCAGATGAACGTGGTCACAAGGTGACGTTGTTTGACCGCGCGGACGAAGTTGGCGGGCAGCTTAACATGGCCAAGAAGATCCCAGGCAAAGAGGAATTCATCGGGCTTGTCGAATGGTATGACCGGATGGTTCAGGCGTCCGACATCGACCTGCAATTGGGTCGGGATGTAACCGCTGATGACCTAACCGGCTTTGACGAGGTGATCATCGCCACGGGCGTCACCCCACGTGATCCCGGCATCGAAGGGCAAGACAGCGACAAGGTGCTGTCCTACGTTGATGTGCTGCGTCACGGCGCGCCGGTGGGCGACAAGGTGGCAATCATTGGTGCGGGTGGTATTGGCTTTGATATTGCTGAATTCTTGACGCAAGCAGGGGAAAGCCCAACCGAGAACCTTGAAGAATGGCTTGCAGAATGGGGCGTTACCGATCCCGAAACCGCTCGAGGCGGTCTTGCACCCGACGGACCGAAACCTGAAGCCCCTGCACGACACGTCACCTTGATGCAGCGTAAGGCAAAGGCGCTGGGCAAAGGTTTGGGTAAGACCACTGGCTGGATCCACCGCGCAACCTTGAAGATGAAAGGTGTCGAGATGGTGGGCGGTGTGAATTACGAGCGCATCACCGATGAAGGTCTGATGGTCTCGTCCGGCGAAGCGCGCGAAAACCCGAGGTTGGTTGAGGTCGACAACATCATTCTATGCGCCGGACAACTTCCGGAACGCTCAGTTTTTGATCAGCTCGCGGACAAAGGCATCAGCGCCCACATAATTGGTGGGGCCGATGTCGCTGCCGAGCTTGACGCCAAACGTGCGATTGACCAAGGATCGCGACTGGCGGCCTCGCTCTGATGTGCATGAGGCCTTGAAGGAGGCCAGATGCTTTTCAGCTCGATCTTTCTGGGGCTTCTGCCCAGCTTTCTGCTGGTCGGACTGGGTGGACTGGTGCGTGGGCGCTTGTCGGAAAATGCGTGGCAGGGTCTCGACCGCCTGAATTTTGAGATCTTGTTTCCAGCCCTTTTGTTCGTTGCAGCCGCCAGCCGCCCGATCGAAGTTTCGCAAGTCGCGGCCATGGCGCCCCTTGTCTGGGCGATTATGGGTGTTGGCTTGGGATTGGGATGGATTACGCGCCGCCACGGGCCAGATCGCTTTCTGGATTTTGCTGGGGCCTGGCAGGTCGCTTGGCGGTTCAACACTGCGCTGGGGTTAGTTGCGGTTGCCCTTCTACAAAATGGTGGCCTTGGAGAAATGGCCGTGGCCGTCGGGATGGGGGTGCCGGTAGCAAATCTGATGGCAGTCAGCGTGTTGTCGCGCGGTGGGTCCTTCGGTTGGAAGGCAACGCTCGCGAAAATCGCGCTGAACCCCTTCTTGCTGGCCAGCTTGTCCGGCCTATGCATCGGGCTGCTTCAGGTGCAAATTCCATCCCCGATCATGGCTCCGTTAGAGCTTCTGGCCAAGGCGGCCATTCCAATCGCATTGCTGTCAATCGGTGCGACGATGGATTGGAAGGCACTGGCAAGGCTGAACCGTTTCAACGCCGCTATCTCTGCAATCAAGCTGGTCGCGATGCCAGCCTTTGCGCTGCTTTGCGGGGTGGTTTTTGGGCTGGAAGCGGGAATCGCTTCGGTGCTTGTTGTCTTCGCGGCACTGCCCACCGCGTCTGCCGCACACGTTCTTGCATCGGCATTTGGGGCTGATCGACGGTTGGTCGCCACATTAATTGCACAAACAACACTGCTATCCGCACTCACCCTGCCAATTTGGATAACACTCGCCGAGATTGTGTTTGCGGTGCGTTAGGTTTTTGGCCTTGTCCAATAAGAGCAATAAAAACAGGGATCCGGTGAAATCTCTGGCAGTTGAAAGCTGTTAAGCCTCGCGCAAAGATTGAGAAGTATCCGTATTTATTCAAGTTTTCGTGTTTCCATTTCGCGAACATAAGCCGAATTACCCCTGTAATGTCGGCAGGTCTTCACAGTCTTGCCCCAATTCATGGCGATACAAATGGGATCGGGGGATAATTGTAGAGAGTTTCTGATGGATCGTTTGACCGAAATGGAGGCATTTGCGACCGTTGTGGACCAAGGTGGGTTCACTGATGCAGCGAAGAAAATGGGGATTTCGAAATCCGCTGTATCAAAACATGTCTCAAGTCTTGAGGCACGTTTGGGCGCACGCCTTCTAAACCGCACGACGCGTCGTGTCAGCCCAACCGAAATCGGATTGGCCTATTATGATCGCGCGCGCCGCGTCCTGAACGATGCAGGCGAAGCGGACGCCTTGGTCACGTCTATGCAATCCGCGCCTGCCGGGATGCTTCGTATCTCGGTTGCGACAGATTTCGGTGTGAACCACCTAAGCCCGGTTCTGGGCGAGTTTTTGAAAGATTTTCCAGACGTCAATGTCACGATGGAACTGGCCAACCGCTATGTCGAGCTGATTTCCGAAGGATTCGATATGGCGATCCGTGTGGGTGAGCTTGAAGACAGCTCTCTTCGGGCGCGTAAGATTGCCGACACGACGCGCCGTATGGTTGGCAGCCCTGCTTACTTCGAACGATATGGCCGTCCGAAACGCATTGATGATCTGAACGAACACAAGCTTTTGCACTATTCCAGCCAGAGTTCCGGGAACGTGTGGAAGATCCCGGCACCGTCCGGTGAAGTTCGACAGGTGCGTTCGGCCGGTTGGCTGAGTGTAAATGACGGGCAATCTCTGCTGAACGCGGCGATCTCGGGTTTGGGCATTGCCTATCTGCCCAGCTTCCTTTTTGCTGATGCTCTTGAGCAAGGACTGGTCGTCGACGCCATTCCAGATTTGCCGCCTGATGTGCAGGGAATTTACGCCATCTATCCTCCCGGCAGATTTACCCAGCCTAAAGTGCGGGCGTTCATTGATTTTCTGGTACATGCCTTTGCAAACAAAGGGCCAGATACGTGGTGATGGCAGAGCAGTAAAAAGTGGAGAGTACTTACGGCGGGGTTATCCCCGCCGTTTTTTTGTGGGTATCAGTTCGTGTTCAACAATACCGCTTCAACCCGACGGTTCAGTTCACGTCCCTCTGCCGTCAGGTTCCCAGCCAAAGGTGACAGGAAACCAACCCCGTCGGCGGTCAGCTGGCTTGCATCGACACCATATTGATTGATCAACCGTTTCATCACGGATGTCGCCCGTTTGCGTGAAAGGGCCACGTTCCCCTCAAGGCTTCCTTCGGCGTCAGTGTGCCCAACAAGAACAATGCGTCGGTCAGGGGACTGTGCAAGAAACGCTGCCAAATCGGACAGGGCAGGTACCTCACCTTCTTCCAACTGGGATGATCCGGTTGCAAAGGTAAGACCTGACAGGACCACACGCCCAACAGTCTTAAGCTGCAGGTCCAAAGGGTCTGTCGATTGAGGGGGGGGTGTCGTCGGCCCGGTTGCAACCGTAGCCAGCTCTGGGACATCATCTTTGGATGGTGAAACGAAGGTCAGTTCAAAGAACGCATCTTTGGCGCTTTGGCTGACAAGAAGTTGCACAAAGCTTTCCCCCTTGCGCGCACTTAGGAAATGGTAGTTTCCCAAGTCGACAAACATATCCGGCGCTTGAAAATGTCCGGTCTGAAAGCGGAAATCGAACCCGCCACATGATACTGCCTGACACTGAAAAACCAACTGATAGCCATCCTGCAAAAGTTGGTCACGAATGGTGGTCAGGATTTGATAACTTCGCGCCGCCAAGCCTTCAGATCGCCACGCCTGACGTTCGATGTAACCCACGGCAGTGATAGATGGGACTATCTCGCCGTCAAACCGCCCCAAGGCGATTTCGGCTTGGCCCTCTCCGGCATGTGTGGCTTGAAGCTCGGCTCCTGCGGGTAGATCCAAAGACCACGCAGCAACAGGAAGCGCGCAGACAAGTAATGCAGAGGTCAGAAGGCGTCGGATTGGGATCATCGGCTTTGGGCGTGATATTCATCGTTTGGTTTCATGCCTACAGCGGAAGCCATGCGATTGGACATCGAGAAGAACCCAACAGTCGCAGCAATGTCCCAAATATCCCGATCCGAGAACCCAACATCCCGCAAAGACTGACGGTCTTCTTCCGATGTCTCTGATGATGCTTTTGTGATCTTTTCAGAGAATGTCAGCATGGCCGTTTGACGCGCATCCAGATCAGCCATGCGCCAGTTCATCACCATAGCCTCGCCCAATTGCGGGTTGCCCGAAAGCTGACGAACGGCAGCCCCATGCGCCACCTGACAGTACCAACAGCGATTGATCGAGCTTACGACGACCGCAATCATCTCGCGCTCCAGTTTGGACAGGCCGCTGTCGTCCAGCATGACCTCGTTATACATGTCCATGAAGGGGCGCAGTTTCGCCATGTCGAAGGCGTAGGCCTTCAGCACATTAGGAACGAGTCCCAGTTTGTCGTCGCAGATGTCGAAATACTTCTGGATGTCTTCGGGCAGCGGGTCGACCATTGGCAGATCAAGTGCGGTGACACCCTTTGAGCTGTGCGCCATTCTATATCCTTCCTATCGTTTCACGCGGTAATGGTAGTGGCCGACAAGATGCATACCAAGATTTGCATATAGCGGATTGGCCGCGTGATTTCCTTGGGTCACGATCAGCGACAGATATTCTGCACCCTGTTCTTCAGCCCACTTTGCGGCCTGTTTCAACAGGTTTTGTCCAGTTCCCATACGGCGTAGATCCGGATCGACATGAAGCGCATGCGCCATGGCGATGCCATCATGAATGCCAACAAATCCGACACCTGCTGGTTTGTCATCCGTCCGTGCCAAGAGTGCCGTTTTTGGGCAGTCCGCACGTTCCATTACGGCACGGCGCTTTTCATGGATGTCGCCTGCCTCCCACAGCTCAGTCATGATCGACAGTATGGGCCAAATGGCAAAGGCAGAAACGGGCGGCAACGGATCGCGTGTCAGCTCAGACACTGGGATAACCCAGATATTCACGGGGTCGATGATGTCATAGCCGTGTTGTTCCAGCATTTCATCCAGATGCTCGTCGCCCGCACGAATTTGAAACAAGGGCTCCATACCCATGTCTCGCATTGCTTTTTCGGCAGCGGGCAGGTCGGCCTCGGTTGTGGGCCAGCTCTCGGTCGCGGCTGAGACGCGTTTGCCCCCACCAGCGCCATCTCGCAGCACCCAAGCGCCGACACGATGAGTGGCCGCCGGAGGCCAGGTGGCTTCGCAGGCCTCGATCAGTTGTTCGGGAGTGGGAAGGTGTGGCGTTGTCATATTGCCTCCTTGAACAGGTCTTGAAGCGCGCGGGTGGCTTGATCCAGTTGGGATGGATCTGTGCCGCGAATAACGATGTTTGCACCGTAAGCGCCGTTTTCGATAAAGGGATAGGACCCGAAGCTAAGCGTGTCGTGTTGCTGCGCAAGCTCGCCTAATGGGCCGGCAATATCGCCTTCCCCTCGATTGATCCTAACTGAGCGCGAGATCAACGGCGCACCACCGGTCAGGGTCGGCAGAACACTGTCCACCATCGCCTGAAAAACGGAAGGCACACCGGCCATCACATGTACATTTTCAAGCGTGAAACCCGGGGCGATCGACACAGGGTTATCAATCAATGTCGCGCGATCCGGGATGCGCGCCATGCGCTGGCGGGCGTCATTGAACTCTCGACCCGATGCAGCGTAGTGCGCCGCCAGAAGATCATAGGCGTCTTTGCGGATGTCGATGTGATCATCAAAGGCGCATGCAATGCAGTCGGCAGTGATATCATCATGGGTCGGACCGATGCCGCCCGAGGTAAAGACATGATCGTAGCTACCTGCAAGAGCTTTCACAGCAGCAACAATGGCCTGAGCATCATCCGAGACCACCCGAACCTCTTTCAGGTCAATGCCATATTCGGTCAGCTTTCCGGCAAGATGATGCATGTTCGCATCCCGTGTCCGTCCGGACAGGATTTCATCTCCGATCACCAACATTGCGGCTGAAGGATTGGGCATTGCTTGTTCCTTTCCTTATTCCGGTATAGGCCCGAGATATGGAATTTCCCAGCCCTCTTGTGCCCGCAGTGCTTATTCGTCGCTACAAACGTTTTCTGGCAGACTGTCAGTTGGGCGATGGTCGCGAGGTGACTGCCCATTGCGCCAACCCCGGATCCATGATGGGGCTGGCCGAGCCGGGATCGAAGATTTGGCTGGAACCGAACGATGACCCGAAAAAGAAGCTGAAATTTGGGTGGCGGCTGGTTGAGCATGCTGATGGGAATTTCACCGGTGTGGACACCTCGGTCCCCAATCGGGCTTTGCGGGCGGCTTTGGAGGCGCGGGACGTGCCGGGTTTGGGCGACTATCACACCGTCCGGGCCGAGGTGAAATACGGCGAGAAGAGCCGCATTGATTTCCTGCTGGAAGGTGATGGTCTGACCTATGTCGAGGTGAAGTCTGTGACCCTTTCTCGCCAGCCCGGTCTAGCCGAGTTTCCAGACAGCGTAACAGCCCGAGGCACCAAGCATCTGGGTGAGCTTGCAAAGATGGTGGGCGATGGCCACCGGGCCGTGATGCTGTATCTGGTACAGCGCACCGATTGCGACCGGTTCGATTTGGCGCGCGATATTGATCCCACCTATGGGCAGGCCTTCGACGCGGCCCGTTCCTCTGGGGTTGAGGTGATCGTTTTGGGGACGACTATTTCGCCTACCGGTGTAGACGTCGCGGCCCCTCTGGCGTCTTTGGTCTGAACGCCCTATCTAAGGGGCAGAAGAAGGAAACCAAGATGGACGACAAGATGCGCGTAACCAAAGAAGGCATTCGCCTGTACGATTCAGCGGATTTCGCTGGAATGCATGCGGCTGGCAAGCTTGCCGCCGAAATTTTGGACCGCGTAGCCCCGATGATCGCGCCCGGCGTTACCACAGCTGAACTGGATGCCGCGATTGAGGCGATGGTGGACGAAGCCGGCGCTGTATCGGCCACGATTGGATACAAGGGCTACAAACACGCTTCGTGCATCTCGCTCAACCACGTCGTCTGCCATGGCATTCCCGGCTCGAAAACGCCGAAGATGAAGAATGACAAAACGGGTCGTAAGCATGACGAACTGGTCGAGGGCGATATCCTGAACATCGACGTCACCGTCGTTGTCGATGGGTGGTATGGTGACACCAGCCGCATGTACAAGGTTGGCAAAATCAAGTCCTTCGCCGATCGCCTGATCCAAGTGACCCATGACGCATTGATGGAGGGCATTGCAGCTGTGAAGCCAGGCAACACGTTCGGGGACATCGGCCACGCCATCCAGAAATATGCCGAAGCACAGCGCATGTCAGTCGTGCGTGACTTCTGCGGCCACGGTTTGGGTCGTGTATTCCACTCGCCGCCCAACGTTCTGCACTATGGCCGCCCCGGCACCGGTGCCGTTCTGGAGGAGGGCATGTTCTTCACCATAGAACCG
This sequence comes from Aliiroseovarius sp. F20344, assembly GCF_023016155.1. Classification (GTDB taxonomy): domain Bacteria; phylum Pseudomonadota; class Alphaproteobacteria; order Rhodobacterales; family Rhodobacteraceae; genus Aliiroseovarius. Next base: position 29,158 of record NZ_JALKBG010000009.1, on the reverse strand, counting down.
ATGATTAATCTTGGTCGCCCAGAGACAAAGATCCTGTCAGATGACTGGACCGCGATCACTCGCGACAAATCCCTATCCGCGCAGTTTGAACACTCGGTTGGGGTGACGGCGGATGGATGCGAAATCTTTACCTTGTCGCCCGCCGGAAAGTTCCATCCGACCTGGGACTGACACCAAAGCTTACTTAGGGGAAACTTTTTCAAGTTTCCCCCTAGTCACCAAAATTTCCTTTTAAATTCGCCGTTCAATCAGCCTGATGTTCTTTAGGTCAGGAATTTTGCCATTTACCGTTTGCAAGTGCAGCATTTCGTGCCTAGGTTTTGCCTGCCTAGGCACAAAAGGTGCTTAGGCTTCCGCGACTTCGCGCGCGCGGCTGTCTATTAGAAATACGGAGGGGCCAATGACCAGCTTCCGCACTTTCACCCTGAAATCCACTTTCTCAACCCTGACCGCTGCCGCCGCCTTGGCTGTGGCTGCCAGTGCTGCCGCCGCGCAGGAAGTCACGCTGCGCTTCCAGCATTTCGTATCGCCGCTTTCGGCGAACCCCACATATTTCATGGCCCCGTGGGCCGAGAAGATCGAGAAGGATTCAGGTGGCCGCATCAAGGTCGAGCTTTATCCGGCGATGCAGCTGGGTGGAAAGGCGACCAGCCAGTATGACCTGATCCGCGATGGCGCCATTGATGGTGGCTGGGTGATCCCCGGTTATCAACCTGGCCGTTTCCCGGAAGCGGAAGCGATGGAATTGCCCTTCATGGTGACGAAGTCGGGCGAAGAAGCATCGAAGGCCGCGTGGGTTTATACTCAGAAATACCTGATGGATGACTTCGCTGACGTGAAGGTTATCGCGGCACACATGCACGGCCGTGGGATTGTGCACAAGAAAGGCGCGCCCATTGCCTCGGTCGCGGATTTTGACGGCCTGAAGCTGCGTGGCCCATCGCGCACGGCCACCCGCCTTCTGGACAAGCTGGGGGCGACGCCGATCGGTATGCCTGTTCCGGCTTTCCCCGAGGCGCTGTCGAAAGGTGTTGTCGATGGTGGAGTGATCACGTGGGAAATGTCCCCGTCCCTGAAGCTGGACGAACTGACCGACAGCCACACCGATGTGGCCGGCGAGAAGTCGCTTTATAACCTCTATTTCATCTGGGCGATGAACAAAGACGTCTATGACGGCTTGGCCGATGATCTGAAGGCTGTGATCGACGCGAACTCGGGCTTCCATGCCTCGGGTTGGGCGGGCCGCGCGCATGACACTGGTGACGTGGTCGGGCGTGAGAAGATGGCGGCCAGCGGCAACGCTCTGGCTGAACTATCGGAAGAAGAGACAGCAAAAATTCGCGATCTGGGTGATGACGTCATCGCAGAATGGATCGCGGATATGAATGCGAAGGGTCTGGATGGGGATGCAATGGTGCGCGACGCCCGCGCTGCCGTGTCCGTAACCCGCGCAAAGTAGAGCTGACCAAAAGACAAGCCGCGGCTTAGGGTTTCAATAGCCACGGCTTAACGCGAAAGTCGCAGTAAGCTCTCTGGAACCTCAATTGCCGTGCCATCAGAAAACTCAACAAGATAGATCGCGGATCCGTAGGGAACGCTAAACTCCTGAGCCTGTTTCACTGAGGTAATATGGTGAATACCGCAAATACTTCCCTGATTTTGTGGAAACGTCGGCTTTTTAGTTGTGTTGCCTACGACTTCCACAACGTCACCATATTTGAACTGTGCGATTTCACTCATCTTCAGAGAACTCGCAAATCGTGATCACCGTGTCACCATAACGGCGGCTGTCCAGTTGGGTGATGCATTCGGGTGGGATCACGGGCACGTTGTCTTCCCACACAATCAGTGCACCATCGGCGATCCAACCGCCCTTCAGTGCAGCAGCGAGAGCCTTTTCACCCAGCCCTTTGCCATAGGGCGGGTCCAGAAAGATCAGATCGTGAGGAGTGCCTTCAGGCAGGCGGGTGGCATCTCGTTTCAGGACCGTCGCTTCGTCCGCACACCGGCATTTGGTCACGTTTTCCTTAATTAGCGACAAGGCCTTACGGCCATCATCGACCAAGGTGACATGCTTTGCTCCGCGCGACAGCGCCTCAAGACCCAACGCGCCCGTGCCGGCGAACAGGTCCAGCACTCGGGCGTCTTCGATCGGGTCGCCAAAGCGCCCGCCAGTAAGCATAGAAAACAAGCTTTCGCGCACGCGGTCGGTTGTTGGGCGCAGATGTGCGCCCACATCCCCTTTGCCGATACTGGCCAGCGCCAGACCGCGAAACCGCCCTGCGATGATCCTCATGCCAGTAGGGCCTTCAGCTCGGTTTCCGGATCAGCCACAGCGGCTTTTTCGGGCGACTTTCCGCCTTCAACAAGCCGCTTGCCGACCATATAGGCGCGCGGATCGTTCATCGCGTCCACGGCCAGAAGCGTGTCGCCTTGATAGTACCAAAAGCTGACGCTGCCATCTTTATCGCCGGGCCGAGTGACGATGTTGTCATAGCCGGTGTTCAATCCTGCGATTTGCAGTTTTACGTCATACTGATCCGACCAGAACCACGGTTTGGCCACGTACTCTACGTCTTCACCCAGCATGTTGCGGGCGACGATCTCAGCCTGATCAATGGCATTGGGGACGCTTTCCAGGCGGATGCGTTCGCCACGATAGGGGAAGGACGCGCAATCACCTGCTGCCCAGATCGACGAGTCCGAGGTGCGGCCTTGCGCGTCGGTTTTGATGCCGTTGTCCAGCGCGAGACCTGCGCTTTCGGCAAGCGCGCTGTCGGGGGCAATGCCCACGCCGACTATGGCGAAGTCGATGTCCAGCTTGGTGCCGTCCGACAAGATCGCGCCGCTTACACGCCCCTCTCCGTCCAAGCGATCCAGCCCAACACCTTCGCGAATATCGACACCGTGCGAGGCATGCAATGCGCGGAAATAATCCGAGGTCTCGGGCGCGGCGACCCGTTGCAGGATGCGGTCGGCCATTTCGACCAGAGTGACCTTCAAGCCCTTCTTGGCCGCCACGGCCGCGGCCTCCAGGCCGATATAGCCGCCACCAATGATCAACACGCCGCGACCCTCGGCAAACTCAGGTGCCATACCGTCGACATCGGCCAAGGTGCGGACCACATGTACACCATCCAGATCTCCGCCGATGGCGGCGGGCAGATAACGCGGGGTCGAGCCTGTTGTGATCGCCAGTTGATCATAAGCAATACGTTCGTCGCCAATCACAACCTCTTTCGCAGCCGCATCAATCGCGTCCACGTGGGTGTCTAAGCGCAGCGAAATATTCTGGTCGGTATAGAAATCCTTTGGTCGCAGATAGAGCCGCTCAAGCTCCATATCCCCCAGCAGGTATGCTTTGGAAAGCGGTGGGCGCTGATAGGGAGGCGCGCTTTCTGCACCGATCAGTGTAACGTCCCCGTCAAAGCCAGAATTGCGCAGTTTCGCGACCAACGAGGCCCCAGCCTGTCCGGCCCCGATCACGACGATATGAGACATGTTTTGCTCCGCGTTTGGTTGCGCGTCACGTTATGACAGAAATGGTTGCTTTGGCAACGATCTGCATTTCATGACATCACAAGAAAGTTGGCTGGACAGTGGCGCGTAAGCGCGCGAGTTTCAACTGATTGAAGCAATTACAAGGAACGCGCGAATGACCCTGAAAGTTGGAGATAAGCTTCCCGATGCAAACCTGCTGCGGATGGGTGCAGAAGGCCCGGAATCTGTCAGTCTGTCATCCCTTTTGGATGGGCGTAAAGTTGTGATCTTTGCACTGCCCGGCGCTTATACTGGCACCTGCACCACGGCTCATGTTCCCAGCTATATCCGTACCAAAGCGGCTCTGAATGATGCGGGTGCGGACGATGTGATCTGCATTTCGGTCAACGACCCCTTCGTGATGGGCGCTTGGGCTGACAGCACTGGCGCAGCGGAAGCTGGGCTGAAGTTCCTTGGGGATTCGCAGGCTGAGTTCACGAAGGCCATCGGCATGGATTTCACCGCCCCGCCTGCAGGTTTGATTAACCGCTCGCAACGCTATGGCGCGTATGTCGTGGATGGTGAGGTGAAAATCCTACATGTCGAAGAGAACCCCGGCATGTGCGAGACGTCTGCAGGCGAAGCCATGCTGGACGCTATCAAAGGCTGATCCTTCAGTCGTGTTCCGACACGTCCACGGATTTGAACGGGCCATAGGAGGTTAGGATATCAATGTCCTGCGCCAAGGCTTTCCGTTCGGATTGTAAAAACTGATCAACGGCCTCGCGAAAGCCGGGGTCATTGATCCAATGCAGCGAATGGGTGGTAACGGGCAGGTAGCCACGCGCCAGCTTGTGTTCGCCCTGCGCGCCGGCTTCAACCCGTGTCAGCCTGTGCTGAATGGCATAGTCGATGGCCTGATAATAACACAGTTCGAAATGAAGATAGGGATGGTCTTCGATGCAGCCCCAATACCGGCCGAACAATGTGTCACGCCCAATCACGTTCAATGCGCCTGCAACGGGATGACCGTCACGTTCGGCCAGCACCAGAAGCAGGTCGTCTGCCATTGTGTCATGCAATTGATCAAAGAAAGCGCGAGTCAAATAGGGACGCCCCCATTTTCGCGCGCCAGTATCCTGATAGAAATGCCAGAACGCATCCCAGTGCTGGGGTTGGATCTGGTCGCCGGTCAGAGTGAGGATCTCGCCGCCGAACCCTTGAGCTATACGGCGCTCTTTGCGGATCTGTTTACGTTTGCGGGAACTGAGCGCACCTAGAAACGCATCGAAATCGGCATAGTTGTCGTTTTGCCAGTGATACTGCAGCCCTTCCCGTGTCAGCAGCCCCATGGCGTTGCCCGCTTCGGCTTCGTCCTGAGTGCAAAAGGTAACGTGGGCCGAGCTTATCTGATTGTCGGCTGCGATTTTCACCATGCCTTGCACCAGGGCCGCCTGCCCAATCTGCACACAATCCGGGCGCGTCAGAAATCGACGTCCAGCCACGGGCGAGAATGGAACGGCGGCTTGCAGTTTGGGATAGTAACGTCCACCTGCACGCTCATAAGCATCCGCCCAGCCGTGATCGAACACGTATTCGCCCTGACTGTGTGTTTTAACGTAAAGCGGCATCACCGCGACGATCAGTTCACCTTGATGAACGGTCAGGTGCTGGGGGTGCCATCCGGTGCCTTCACCAACCGAGCCAGAGGTTTCGAGCGCAGACAAGAAGCCATGAGTTGTGAACGGATCAAACGCTCGCCCATCATCGGCACGTTCCGGACAGGCACATGCATCCCAATCCTCGGCGCGGATCGCGTCGATGGATGCATGGGTTCTGATGTCGATCTGGGTTTCGCTCACGATCCTATTCAGGGGCAGCGGGGAGGTCTGGTCAAGCCAGATATCCCTCAAAGGTTACGTTGTTCGCGACCTTTCGGGCTTCGTTTTCAACCTGTGGCGATCGAACCGTCCAACACAGGACCGGCACGCCGCGCTTTTTCAGGCGCGTCACCGCCGGGTTGTCCAAGTCCCGAACATCATGGCTGATGAAGCTTGCGCCAACGCGGTCGTAGTCAGGAATGTCGCGCAAGTAGCGGCGCGTTGCTGCGGGCAGAAGCGGGGTGTCTTCTTGTTTATAGGCTTCGGTTGTCAGGCCAAGCGGCAGGTTGGAATTGTGTTTGCCAAATTCTTTGACCGAGTGGGGGTTGAAAGACATGACGGCCACGTCGCCGTCGTAACCCAAAAGCGCCTCGGCGGTCGCGTTTTCCATCACGCCTTCATGCGGACCCATGGCGCCGTGCTGGTCCTTAAGTTCGACCAAAAGCGGTACGCGACCTGCAACGATGTCCAGAACCTCGGCAAAGCTGGGAATGCCCTCTTCGCCGCCGGTTAGGTTGATTTGTCCCAGCTCGACTGCGCTTCTCTGACGAACGGGACCCGACGCAGCGGTTAGGCGGGCAAGGTCATAGTCGTGGAAAACCATCGCTTGCCCGTCATGAGACATCTGTAGATCAATCTCGATCCCATACCCTGCCTCGACCGCCGCCAGAATGGCCGCGCGCGAGTTTTCTGGCCGACCCGCGTCCAGATCGTGCAAAGCACGATGGGCGATAGGCCGGTCAAAGAAGCTTTGTGGCAAAGGGACGGGGCGGCGTGTCATTTGATCTGGAAGATGCCTTCGATCTCAACGGCGACACCAAAGGGAAGGCTTGCTGCCGAGACGGCTGAGCGCGCGTGACGCCCGGCATCCCCAAGCGCTTCGACCATGAAGTCCGACGCGCCGTTAATCACTTTGGGTTGGTCACCAAATTCTGCGGTTGAGTTTACGAAGCCGACCAGCTTTACAACGCGTTGGAGGCGGTCCAGATCACCGCCACAAGCGGCTTTCACTTGTGCCAGAAGGGCAATCGCACAGCTTCGCGCTGCGTCGGCACCTTCTTCGGCGGTCATGGTGTCGCCCAGCTTTCCGGTCAAAAACGCGCCGTCTTTGGTCGAGATTTGGCCTGATACATGTACAAGATCACCAACCTGCACGTAGGGTACATAGTTTGCAGCTGGTGCGGGGGCGTCAGGCAGTGTGATGCCCAGTTCTGCAAGGCGGGTTTCAAATGCACTCATCGGACGGTCCTTTCTAGATTTCATACCTGATTTTCAGGCGTTGCCCGGACGCTATCTTGCGTCTGGGATTAGGGAAAGATGGAAACCGACATGCTGCAACAATTATCGTCGCTGGGATCAGGTTTCACGGAAGGCCTTGGTGAAGTAATCCCACAGCGGTTCAACAAGATACAGCATCGGGCTGCGATCTGTCGTGCGAATGAAGGCGGAAACAGGCATGCCGGGAATGAGGACTGCACCTTTGGGAAGGCGTTCAATCTCGCCATCTTCCAGTTGCACTTCGGCCTGATAGAATGACTGCCCCGTCCCGTCATCGACAAACGAATCCGCTGACATTCGGGTCACGCGGCCCAGAAGATCCGGGGTTTCGCGGCTGTTGAAGGCTGGGAACTTCAAATACACCGTTTGCCCCACAAATATTTGGTCAATGTGCAACGGATCGACACGCGACATGATCACAAGATCCCGGTCTTGTGGGACGACATACAGAACCGGCTGTGCGGGCTGGATCACGGCTTGTTCCGCGAAGACTTGCAGCCCGTGGATAACGCCCGATACAGGTGCACGGACTTCAAGCCGTTCAAGTTGTTCTAAGGTGCTTCTGCGCTGCTCAGCCAAATCGCGGGTGGAGGCACGGCCGTCCCGCAGCTCGGTAATGGCACGCTCACGCAAATCTGTTTGCAGGGCAATGCTTTGCAGCTCGGTCTCGGTGATCCGCAGCTCTGCTTCGGCCTGCGCGGCGGTCAGCTCCCCTAACCGGCCAAGAATTGCGGCTTCTTCCCGCTTCAACGCCAATACCCGTGACGCCTGCGAAAGGCCTTTGTCCAGAAGCGATTGTTGACTGGCAAGCTCTTCCCGGATCAGAACAAGCTGCTCTTTCAAAGCAGTGATCTGCGCTGCCAATCCATCCAATTGGCGCGAGATTTGGGTTTTGCGTTTGTCCAGCTGCTCCAGCTGTGTTGCCATCCCATCCATGCGCGAGTTGAACAGGCGGGTTTGCCCCTGCATCAGGCTGTCAATTTCGGGGCTTTCCTCAGCCGTTTTGATCAGCTCTTCACTGAATTGCAGTGCGCTTGTGCCATCGCGTTCAGCTTCGAACCTTGCCTGACGGGCGAGAAGCTCAAAATACTGTCCCTCGATAATCGTGAGCTGCGATGCAAGTTGTGCCGCATCAAGCCGTATCAACACGTCTCCGGCTTGCACCGTATCCCCTTCGTCGATCAGGATCTCTGTGACAACGCCACCATCAAGGTGCTGGACGACTTTTCGGTTTTGCTCGATCTGCACCTGACCTTCAGCAATGACCGCGCCGGAAAGCTTGCTGGCCACGGACCAAGTGCCGAAGCCGCCGACCAAGATTAGCAAGGCGATAAAGCCAAGGATCATCGGGCGCCGCGCTGAGAAGTTCTGGGTGGTTTGAACCGGATTATCCTGCATCACTGCGCGCCCCCGTTTGTTTGCGAAGACTGTATCTGCTCTGCGTTGCGAACATGTGCTTGCAGCACCTCATCACGGGGACCAAAACTGCGTGTGACCCCGTCATCAATGATCAAAAGCATCTCGCATTCTTTGATGGCAGCAGGACGATGGGCCATGATCATCACAGCCCCGCCGCGTTCTTTCACGGCGCGGATGGCGGTGTTCAGAGCTTTCGTGCCGTCATTATCAAGGTTTGAGTTCGGTTCATCCAGCACAAGGATCACGGGATCTCCGTATATCGCGCGTGCCAGCCCAACGCGTTGCATTTGGCCGCCGGACAGGGTGTTTCCGCCTGGAGAGATGTGCGTGTCATATCCTTCGGAAAGCGATAGGATCAGGTCATGCGCTCCAGCCATTTGCGCCGCTGCCACGACGGCCGCGGAATCTGGCTGCAAATCAAGGCCTGCGATGTTTTCGGCAATGGTACCTTCGAACATCTGAACGCGTTGAGGCAGGTATCCGATGTAGCGCCCCAATGCCTCGGGCGAGTAGTTGTCAAGCGACGCGCCATCCAAGCGAACGGTTCCCCCATCCGGGGGCACGACCCCTGTCAGAACGCGTGCAAGGGTCGACTTGCCAGCCCCAGATGGTCCAATCACGCCAAGCGCTTCGCCCGGGTTCATGTCAAAACTGACTTGTCGCAAAACCGCGCGGTTCGCGCCACGTGGAATAACGGTCAGCTTGTCGACGCGAAGTTTTGCTGCGGGCCGGGGCAGGGTGGTACGGTCCTGTTCGGGCGGAGTTTCGGCCAAAAGCTCGGCAAGTGCTTGCCAAGCTGATCGCGCGCGCTGCACCAATTGCCATTGATTGACTGCGGCATCGACCGGCGCAAGCGCACGGCCCAGCAAAATTGACCCGGCAATCATGGCACCGGGCGAGATCTCGCCTTTCAAGGCCAGGTATGCGCCGAGCCCAAGCATTGCAGATTGCAGGAACTGGCGGAACGTTTTCGACATGGCCGAAAACTGGCCCAAGCGATCCGATGCGCGCAGGTTTTCAAGAAGCGATACCGCGCGCGATTGGTGCCAGCGTTGGTAGGCGCCGCTGGACATTCCCAATGCGCGCACCATTTCGGATTCCGTGCGCATTTGTTCGGCCAATTGATCCGCGCGAATGGTTGCCACTGTGGCTTGAGTTAGCGGCCCTTTGGTGAAGATCTGGTTCAGCACCGTGATACCGATCAGAAGACCGCCGCCAACGACTGCAAGAATACCAAGCCACGGATGGAAAACGCTGATGGCGAATAGGAAAACAGGCGTCCATGGAATGTCAAAAGCTGCAGTGATCACCGGGCTGGATAGCAGTTTTTGCACTGCTTCCAAATCCTTCAAACCGGCTGTTGTGCCACCCCCGCTAGGTTGGCGCATCACGGCCGAGAACACCCTTTGATCAAGTGCCGCCTGAAACTGTGCCCCAGCCCGCGCAAGGATACGCGCACGTGCATAATCCAAGACGCCCATCATCAGAAACAAGAATGCCATCAATAGCGTAAGGGCAATCAGAGTTGCTTCTGATCGGCTGCCCAGAACCCTGTCATAGAGTTGCAGCATGTAGATTGGTGCGGTCAGCATCAACAAATTCACGAAAACCGAGAAAAGAGCGACACTCCACATCAACCCGCGCAATTTGCGGCGCTGGTCGCGCAGTTCTTCCAACCCTTGTATCAGCTGGTTTTGTTTCATGCTTACCTGCTTGCTCTGCTGGACACTTGCGTGCAACCCCTGCTGTTGCGAACGCTCGGCAGGTTTCTGCTTGCAACTGTCGCCAAATAGTCACATTCAATAGCTGCAGAAGCCTTAACATCTGTGCAACACGACTGCATCTATTATGTGTGGCGCAGATAGGCAAAAAAACACCAGATTCAGCGATTGTTCACGTGACGAAAAGAAATTCGAAAATTGTAGCGGCATTGACCGGTTTGGCCCTTATGGGGCTTAGCGCCTGCGCAACAGCGCCCGCGCCTAGTGGCTATGACGATCCGCATGAAGCAAAAAACCGACGCACGCATGGTGCCAACATCAAGCTCGACCGTGCTTTGGTGTCGCCCGCATCAGATGCGTATGGCACCGTTTTGCCTGAGCCGGTGCGAAACTCTGTCTCGTATTTCTCGGATAATGCATCCTTGCCGGGCGTTGTTGTGAACAACCTGCTTCAAGGCAACGTCGAAGACGCCGTACACAACACTGTGCGTTTTGCGTTCAATTCTACGTTAGGACTTCTTGGTCTTTTCGACGTGGCCACCGATATTGGTTTAGAAGAGCGTGACAGCGACTTTGGTGAAACCCTACATGTTTGGGGTGCGCCGGAAGGTGATTATGTGGTTTTGCCGTTCTTTGGCCCGTCCACGGAACGTGATGGTTTCGGCATTCTGGTCGATTTCGCGCTGAACCCACTAAGCTTGGTTTTGCCGACCGATGTGAAACACCTTCCAAAGGCAGCTTGGGTCCTGTCTAAGTTCGGTGATCGCTATCAGTTCAGCGATACGATTGAAGAGTTCTATGAGAGCGAAGAGGGCTATGACCTCATGCAGCTCTACTATCTGGACTCGCGTCGTTATGAGCTGGGTGTAGAAGTAGAAGATGATGAGCTTGAGGATATTTATGATGCGTATGATGGGTAACGAGACCTCTATGACTCGCCGCGCCTTTGTTGGTGGTCTGGCCGGATTGGGTGTTCTGGCCGCAATGCCAGGGCGCGCAATCGCAGCAATCTCGGCAGCACAGGCAGAGAGCCTGATCAACAAGGTTGTCAAAGACATCAACTCGATCATCAATTCGGGTGCGTCTGAAGCATCGATGATCAAAAAGTTCGAAGGCGTGTTCGCGAAATATGCTGATGTGAACTTTATTGCGTTGTCGGCGTTGGGCCCTGATGGCCGTTCGGCAAGCTCTTCGCAGAAAAGTGCCTTTGTCAAAGCCTTCCGCGCCTACATCGCACGTCGCTATGGCAGCCGTTTCCGCGAGTTCGAGGGTGGACGAATTGACGTTGTCAGCTCGAAGCCAGTGAAAACCCGCTTCGAAGTTCTGACCAAGACCACACTTAAAGGACATTCCCCCTTTGATGTTGTGTTCGTTGTGTCCGCGAAAAACGGAAAATTTATCGACATGCAAGTCGAAGGTATCTCGATTGTGAAATCCGAGCGGAAAGAGATCGGTGCGATGCTTGACCGCCGCAAGGGCGACCTGAACCAACTGATTGCCGATTTGCAAAAAGGCTGATCGCAACCAAATGGAAACAAGAAAGCCCCGGCAGTTTGCCGGGGCTTTCTTGTTTTAGGTTCAAGTGAACTGGATCAGTTGCCCTGACCGAAGATCGACCGTAGCACTCCAATCAACGCATCCTCGACAGCCTCACCGACGGATTGCCCGCCCTGGTTGCCGCCGCCTTTTTGCTGAGCGCCAAATCCCTGCTGATCGTCGGAAGACATCAACCGCCCATCGAACTGAGGGGTCGACCGAGGGCGGATCATGGGCAATGGGGTCGGAACAAGTTGCGACTGGATTTCGACCATCGCTTCACGCCACATCTCGGCCGGAAGCCCGCCACCGGTCACACCCTTCAATGGGGTGTTGTCGTCATAGCCCATCCAGATGCCCATGACGTAGTCTGCGGTGAAGGCAATGAACCAAGCGTCACGCGCGGACTGGCTGGTGCCGGTCTTTCCTGCAATCTCAAGCCCGTCGATCCGCGCACGGGTGCCGGTGCCTTCTTCCACCACTCGGTTCATCATAAAGGTCAACTGTGCGGCTGCCTCGCGCGAGATGACGCGTTCTCCGATCCCGCCTGTCTGGGTCATCAAGGGGTCTCGGTCGCCAACTAGGCGCAGTTCGGTCAGGCCGTATGGTGTGACCGACGACCCGCCGTTCAGGATGCCCGCATAGGCCCCAGTGGTTTCCAGCAGCGTGCCATCGGACGCGCCCAAAGCCAGTGCGGGACCAGCGGCCAGATCACTTTCGATCCCAAACATGGATGCGACCGAGCGCACGGCCTCGCGCCCAACCTCTTCAGAGACTTTTACGGCTGGAATGTTCAGCGACTTGGCAAGTGCTTCGGTGAAGCTGACAGTGCCGTAGTACTTTTTGGTATAGTTCTTAGGGCACCATTCGCCCGATCCCGGGATGTTCAAACAATATGGTTCATCGACGACGAAATCGTCCCACTGATACCCCATGTCCAGCGCTGCGGCATAGACGAACGGCTTGAACGCCGAGCCGGTCTGCCGCTTGGCCTGTGTGGCGCGGTTGAACGCGCCGGTGACGCGGGATTCCCGCCCGCCGACCAAGCCGCGGACCGCACCATCGGCGCTCATCACAACAACGGCGGCTTGTGCTTTCGACCCGGCCGAGACCTTCTCCGCAAAGATCTTCTCGACCGCATTTTCAGCGGCTTTTTGGATGCGCGGATCAAGCGTGGTCTTGATGATGACGTCTTCGGTTGTTTTCCGGGTCAGGAAGGCTGGCAGATCGCCCATGATCCAATCCGCAAAATATCCGCCTGCCTGAGCCTTGGCCGCCTTTGACAAAGTTGCAGGATTGTCTTGGTTCTGTGCCGTCTCCTTGTCTGACAGGTACCCTTGTTCGTTCATCAGGCGCAGCACTGTCGCGGCGCGGTCTTGCGAACGCTTCAAGTTGTTGGTCGGGGCATAACGGGACGGTGCCGTCAGCATGCCCGACAGCATCGCGGCCTGTGCCGGGTTCAGCTCGGATGCCGGGATCGCGAAATAGCGCTGGGCTGCTGCATCGAACCCGAACGAGCCGGCACCCAAATAGGCGCGGTTCATATATATCGTCAGGATCTCATCTTTGGTGAACTTGGTCTCCAGCGCCATCGCATAGACGGCTTCCTTCATCTTGCGCCACAAAGACCCCTGTCGGCAGTCGGCCTCATAGGCTGCTTCGGTCTTCCAAACATCGGGATCATACGGCACGCCAAGGCACAAAAGCTTGGCGACCTGCTGCGTAAGGGTCGAGCCACCGTGACCCGAAAGCGGTCCGCGGCCCTCGCTCATGTTGATTTTCACCGCACTCGCGATCCCGCGTGGGCTAAGACCGAAGTGGCGATAGAACCGTTTGTCTTCGGTCGCGACGACCGCGTTTTTCAGATGCGGGCTGACCGTTTCGGTGGTGATGGTGCGGCCACGCTGATCCCCGCGCCAAGCGTAGACTTCGCCATAGCGATCCAGAATGGTGACCGACCCCTTAGCCCGGCCATCCAGCATCGCATTTAGCTCGGGCATGGTCGATGCGAAGTAGAAAACAGCCACCCCGATGATCAAGGCGACAACCACGGCCCCCTTCCACATCAACCGCCAGAACAGTCGCAGAAGCCACCCGATCACCACAAATGGCCACGCCAAAATTGAACGCGGCTTGCGTGGGCCACCGCCGCCACCGCCTTTGCGTGGTTTCGGAGCTGCTTTGCGCTTTGTTGCGCGCGCAGGCTTTTTTGGCGCTGCCCTTTTTGTCGGGTAACGCTTGTCTGCCACCAAAGTGGGGCGCTTTTGGCCAGATTGGCTCATGATACTCGTCCGGGTCTGCTCGGGGCCTGTCGCTATGACTTAGCGATTCGTTTCAGACAAGTGTAGCCCGAAGCCCGGCGGGGCGCGACTTTTCGCGCTGCCCGCTTTTTCAGCACTGCTCTAGGCATCCGCACCAATTTCTACGCAGGTCAGATTTTCAGGCCCTTTTTCCTGTCCATTTACGTGCAATTTCTGCGCTGCGGCGACTGACTTTCTGCAGGCGCATGGTCAACGAGCCGTGCCGAAGAAGGAAAGGAAAGAACGTGAAACTGATCATAGCAGCGATCAAACCGTTCAAGTTGGAAGACGTACGCGAGGCGCTGACCGCCGTGGGTGTCACCGGCATGATGGTATCTGAGGTAAAGGGGTTTGGCGCCCAATCGGGCCACACCGAGATCTATCGCGGCGCGGAGTACGCCGTGAACTTTTTGCCGAAAATCAAGCTTGAGATCGTCGTGAATGACGACCTTGCCGCCGAGGTGGTCGAGACCATTTCGAAGGCCGCGCACACCGGAAAGATCGGTGACGGCAAGATCTTCACTCTCGACGTTTCGGACGCCATGCGGGTGCGCACCGGCGAAACCGGCGCAGACGCCGTATAAGCGTGAAAGGACAGATGATGACACGCAAACTTCTGATTTCGACGGCCCTTTTGGCCGCACTGCCGGGGCTGGCCTTCGCGGAAGGCGAAGCTGCAGCACATACCGGCTTTATCCTGACTTCGGTCCTGTTCCTTCTAGGCGGTATTCTGGTCTTCTGGATGGCCGCTGGTTTCGCCATGCTGGAAGCTGGTCTTGTGCGGTCCAAGAACGTGACCATGCAGTTGACCAAGAACATCGCGCTCTTTTCCATCGCGGCGATCATGTACTGGCTGGCTGGTTACGGCATTATGTATCCCGGCGACTGGCTGATCGAAGGCTGGCTGGGACCGTTCTTCGCCGTAACCTCGCTTGATCCAGTTGGCGTTGCCGCGGAAGCCGTGGACGTGGGCTATGCCTCGGGCGCATCGGACTTCTTCTTCCAGCTGATGTTCTGTGCCACGACTGCCTCGATCGTATCTGGTACGCTGGCTGAGCGTATCAAACTGTGGCCATTCCTGGCCTTTGTGGTTGTCCTGACCGGCTTCATCTATCCCATTGAGGCAAGCTGGCAGTGGGGCGGCGGCTGGTTGTCGGAAGCTGGCTTCTCGGATTTCGCTGGTTCGACACTGGTGCACGCTGCGGGTGGCTTCGCTGCACTGGCTGGTGTCCTGATCTTGGGGCCGCGTATCGGCAAGTATAAAGACGGCCGCACGATCCCGATGCCGGGTTCGAACCTGCCGCTGGCAACTCTGGGTACGTTCATCCTGTGGCTGGGTTGGTTCGGCTTCAACGGCGGCTCGCAGCTGGCCATGGGCACGATCAGCGACGTCTCGGACGTGGCACGTATCTTTGCCAACACCAACATGGCCGCTGCCGCAGGTGCTGTTGTTGCGATGATCATGACCCAAGTGATGTTCAAAAAGGTCGACCTTACGATGACCCTGAACGGCGCACTGGCTGGTCTGGTCTCGATCACCGCCGAGCCTCTGGCACCCTCGCTGTTCCAAGCGCTGATCATCGGTGGCATCGGCGGCGCGATCGTGGTCTTCGTTGTTCCGCTGTTGGATCGCCTGAAGATCGACGACGTGGTTGGTGCCATCCCGGTTCACCTGGTTGCAGGCTTCTGGGGCACGTTCATCGTGGCGTGGACGAACGCGGACGCCAGCTTTGGCACCCAGATCATGGGCTTCTTGGCAATCGGTATCTTTGTCTTCGTCGTAAGCTATATCTTCTTCGCGATCATCAAGGCCACCATGGGCCTGCGTGTCAGCGAAGAGGAAGAGGTGAACGGGCTGGACATGGCCGAGCTGGGCATGGAAGCCTACCCGGAATTCACCAACGGGTAAGAAGTGAACGGGGGGCAAACCCCCGACACGCTGGCCGCGCAAATGCCAAGGCCAACAGGGTGGAAAAGGGGGCTGGAAGGTCCCCTTTTCTTTTTCTACACTCGGTTGATTGAGGGCGCGATGCGTCATGGAATTGACAAGAGGTTGTCTAATATGACCGAGGCAGATTTCGCAGGCTTGATCGATTGCAGATTTCCCTACAATGATCACGACGTGTCTATTGCGCTGATGGATCATGCAAACGCAATCTCGTCGAACGCAGCCTTCATGGTGCTCGAAGAGATAGCTCGTCCTGTAGTTTCTGCAGAGGTTTCCAAAGAGACTAGGTTAGAGTTGATCCAAGAATGGAGAGAGCGGACCAATCACCCGTTGGTTTCTTCAATGGCTAAAGTGGCACGAGCAATGGTGCATGACAAACTCTGCTCGGTTGAGGATGCACTGATACAGATGGATCAGATATCATGCTTCGAAGGCAACTTTGCGGCGCTCAACATTGTGTATTTTTCTTGCGATGACGTTGATGGATCTGTTGACCAAGCGAACAGAAAGATCCGGTCCGAGTGGGAATCGTGATCTAAGTTCGATGTTTCTTTGCTGTGAAATGCTAGCTCGGAATAGCTGCCCTTAGCACAGTCGGCGGGAAAGTTTGTTCAAGGGGATCAGCCGGGACGTTTCTGCGTAGACGGGTCTCCGCCGCCCTTCCGGCACCATTGAGTGGTCCCCAAATCACGTCAACGAAAGGTTGTGCCGCTTCGTCTCTGTGGTGATAAGTGGGGGCACCCTGTTTTCTCACCACAGAAGATCTATTTACCTGATGTCGATACTAAAGAAGTTTGTTTCTAAAAGCTTGGATGCCATCTCGTCGGCTGGGACCGCTTTCTTCACTGCACCCGATAGCGCCTTTTCACGCACGGTCGCAGGCAATCAAACGATCGAAGACGGGCTGCAGGAGATTGTTGCCCATTTTCAGCCACTCCTGCCCAAGCACTACAAGGATGGGATAACCACAGTGGTGAAGGTCGAGGCCTGCGGGCATGTGTTCACCTATCACTATGTGGTTGATACCGATTGGACAGGACCTTTGCTGGACGAGCATATCGAGGCTACGACCCGCGGAAATTGCAATCCCAAAGGGGGTGTCTGGCCTTACATCAAAAAAGGTGCCCATATTGAGCACTCGTACACAAATCGGAACGGTCAATTTATGGGTAGCTTTGGTGTGACATTGGCTGATTGCAGCAAGTGCCGCGACACATGAACCATTCTGAGGTGATGTTTCAGATTTATATCGACGGACTGCTCATTGGTCATTCCGAATTAGAGAATGGCGATCCTCCAATGGGGTGTGCCGAAGGCAATTTCTTTCCGAGCGCAGGTTTTGAGCAGTTTGTATCTAACAAACTACCTGAAAACGATCAGGACACCGCCGTGAAGCGATGGATTGGATTGTCCGCGATCACACCGGGCGGCGAACAAATTGAGTGTTTAGATGTGGTTCTTTTTGAGTATGACTACGGATCAGAAAAGGAGTTTCTGGTAGATGTAATTGCGATTAGCTATCCACTCTATGAAACTCTATTTCCGGGTCGATATGCGGCCTATGAAGCCAGCTTCAAATAGGTCGGGGCTTACACCCCAACCTTCGCAATCGCTTCTGCTAAGATCGGCACGGTCTCTTCGTTCAGGCCCGCGATGTTCATGCGCGAGTCTCCGACCATATAGATGCCGTGATCCACGCGCAGGGCCTCGACCTGTTCGGGCGTGGCGCCGAGGCGCGAGAACATGCCGCGGTGGTCGGCGATGAAACCGAAGCGGTCGGATCCGGTGCGGGCGCGCAACTCGCCAGCCAGCTTTTCACGCAGACCCAGCATGCCGGTGCGAACCTCTTCCAGTTCGGCCATCCAGTCAGCTTTCAGGCCCTCGTCCTCAAGGATCATTGTCACCAAACGGGCACCGTGATCGGGGGGGAAGCTGAAGTTCTGACGGTTCAGGTGGGTCAGGTTCTGCTGGGTGATACCTGCCTGTTCAGCGTTTTCCGAGATGCCAACCAATAGCCCGGTACGTTCGCGATAGATGCCGAAGTTTTTCGAGCAGCTCGCCGCGATCAGTGCTTCTGGCACGGCTTGCGCGATCAGGCGCACGCCCGCGGCGTCTTCCTCAAGCCCGTCGCCAAAGCCCTGATAGGCGATGTCGATCAGTGGGGTCGCACCTTTTTCGACGATCAGCGCGGCGACCTCTTTCCACTGGGGCAGGGTCAGGTTGGCGCCGGTCGGGTTGTGACAGCAACCGTGCAGCAGCACTGCGTCGCCCGCCTTGATGCCCTTCAGATCTTCCATCATCCCGTCGAAATCAACCGCGCGGCTTTCGTTGTCGAAATAGCGGTATTCGGCCATCTTCATCTCAAGATGTTTGATGATCGAGGGGTGGTTCGGCCAGGTGGGCGCCGACAGCCAGATCGTGGCGTCAGGCGAGGCCATCTTGATCAGTTCGACTGCTTGGTGGATCGCACCGGTGCCGCCGGGTTGGGCGGCCATCGACAGGCGGTCCGAAGGCACAGCATCACCCAGCACAAGCTTGGTCAATGCGTTGCCATAGGCCGGATCGCCGGCCAGACCGGTATAGGATTTGGTGCTTTCAACGTCCCACAGAACCTTTTCGGCGGCCTTCACAGCGCGCATCACTGGGGTGACGCCCTGGGCGTTCTTATAAACGCCAACGCCAAGGTCGATTTTGCCTTCGCGCGGGTCTTCGCGATACTGCTGCATCAGCGCCATGATTTTGTCTTTGGGCTGGGCTTTCAGGTTGGTGAACATCGTCTACTCTCCGGTTTCGACTTTCAGGTCGGAATACATGCCCCATTCGGACCAACTGCCGTCATAGACCGCATGGCGGTCATGGCCCATGCGCTCCAGCGCCAAGGCAAGGATGGCGGCTGTCACGCCCGAGCCGCAGCTGAGGATCGCGGGCTTTTTCAGATCGACTTTCGCGGCTTCGAATAAGGCGCGCATTTCGTCTGGTGATTTCATGGTGCCATCTGCGTTCAGAAGGTTTCCGAATGGCAGATTTTTTGAGTTCGGGATGTGGCCAGAGCGCAGTCCCTCGCGGGGTTCTTCCACCTCGCCCCGGAAACGCTCGGCCCCGCGGGCATCAATGATCTCGTAATCGCCAAGTTTCGAGGCCGCAGCCACCTGCGTCACGTCTTTGATCATTTGGGCCTGACGGCTGACCGTCATATGGCGATCGCGGATGACGGGCGGCATGTCTTCGATTGGGTGGCCTTCGGCCTGCCATTTCGGCAGCCCACCATCCAATACGGCGATATCTTTGTGGCCCATCAGGCGGAACATCCACCAAACGCGTGCAGCGGAAAACAGCCCCATGCCATCGTAGACAACGATTTGGTGGCCATCGCCCACGCCCATGGCGCGCACGCGGGACATGAACTTTTCCACCGGAGGCATCATATGCGGCAGGTCCGAGCGCAGGTCGGCGATTTCATCAATGTCGAAATAGCGTGCACCGGGGATGTGGGCCGCGTCGTATTCGGCCTTCGCGTTCCGGCCCATGTCCGGCATGTACCAACTGGCATCAAGGATGCGCAGATCCGGGTCTTTCAGATGTTTCGCCAGCCAATCGGTCGATACCAGCGTTTTCGGGTCGCTATGCGGCATGGCTTGCCCTCCGGTCAGTGTCGTTTACTGACTAGTCCTCGATGGTCGGATAGGCAAGGGAATGCGTCGTTTTAACCAAGAAAAAGGGGAAGGCCTAAGCCTTCCCCGCCACTCGCTAAAAAAGTCTTTGGTGCTTATTTCGCCAGCATGTTGCGCACAACGCCTACCACAGCAAGCAACACGCCTCCGCCTACACCACCCGAAGCCACTTGGCCCAAGATGGATGCAATGTCCAAACCACCGGCACCGGCTGCATCAGCAACACCGCCAGCACCAAGCATCGACAGAAGCGATCCGCCAATACCACCACCAGCAATACCTGCGATCGAGTTGATCAGAGTGCCTTGGTTCAAGTTTTTCAAAAGGCCACCAGCAACGTTGCCGCCAACTGCGCCCGAAACGAGATTAATAAGAAGAGATTCCATTTGCGTCCCTTTCAAGTTCAGGGCAGTTGCCCCGAATTTTCCATTGGGCGAATGGAACCATGAGCCGGCGTGGCCAGTTAAGGGGAAAAACGGTGTGAAAGTGCCGGTAACTTTTGCTTAACGCGGTGTGCCGACCCGGCGCAGGGCAGTATCCAGAGCCTGCCGAAACCGCGCACGATCCGCTTTCGAGAAGGGTTTCCCACCACCTTGGCGAAAGGGATCCGCCGCCCGCAAATCCGTCATCAGGTCGCGCATAGCAAGCTGTTCACGCACATTGGCCTGAGTGAACCGCTCGCCATTGTGGCGGATCACCTCGGCACCGGATTCTACGCATTTTGCGGCCAGTGGGATATCTCCTGTGACCACGACGTCGTCGGGGCCTACACGATCAGCGATCCACATATCGGCCGCGTCGGGACCGTCAGGGACATAGATCATCTCGACCAATGGGTTGGGCGATGGGCGTAACCCGCCATTTGACACCACGTACATGGTTGCCTTGTGGCGGGTGGCGACCGCTTCAGCCTCGGCCTTCACCGGGCAGGCGTCTGCGTCGATATAGACAGCCATGAAAGGTCAGGACCACAGCGCTTCGGCATGGAAGCTCACGTGGTCTTCCATGAAGGTCGAGACGAAGAAATAGCTGTGGTCATAGCCCGGCTGCATGCGGAAAGTGGCTTCTTGACGGCGCGTGGCAATGGCTTCGGCCAGAGTTTCGGGCTTCAAAAGGTCCACAAATTGATCCTTGGTTCCTGTATCGATCAGCATCGGTCCGTCAAACCCAGTGGTCTTCATCAGCAGAGACGCGTCATGGGCTTCCCACTTCGAGGTGTCGTCGCCAAGATAGGCGCTAAGCTGTTTCTTACCCCAGTCCGAACCAGTTGGATTGCAAATGGGTGAAAAAGCCGAGACCGAGCGGAAGCGTTCCGGCAGGCTCATCGCGATTGTCAGCGCGCCGTGGCCCCCCATCGA
Source organism: Aliiroseovarius sp. F20344 (assembly GCF_023016155.1). Classification (GTDB taxonomy): domain Bacteria; phylum Pseudomonadota; class Alphaproteobacteria; order Rhodobacterales; family Rhodobacteraceae; genus Aliiroseovarius. The sequence goes on along the minus strand of NZ_JALKBG010000009.1, from coordinate 8,567 downwards.
ATGGCCAGTGATGCCCTGACGTTCTGCATCCAGTGCGAAGTGGTTGAAGACGAGGTCTGGAAGGTCCTCGGTCACGTAGTCCCACATTTGGAAATGTGGGGCCCAGGGGTCTTGGGTGGCGTTTACATAGAAACCCGCCCCCTGACCAAGGTCATAGGCTTCGTCATCCGCAACGCCTTCGCCACGCGGGCTTGTGTCAGGGAAGATCAGCGCGATGCCCTGTTCCGCGGCCCAAGCCTGTGCCCCTGCTTTGGTCATCGCGTTCTCGTGCGTGCAGGTCAGGCCAGACAGATACCACAACACCGGAACCGGACCATCTTGCGCCTCGTTCGGCTGGAAAAGACCAAAGGTCATATCGGTGCCAGTCGCGTCAGAGGTATGTTTGTAAACACCCTGCGTGCCGCCGAAACAGGCGTTTTCCGAAATCACTTCCATGGTGGTCTCCTTCGTTAGGTTTGAACTGACCTAACTAGAGCCGAGGCGAGATGGCAATGGGGAAAGCGCGGATGGCAAACGCGATCATCGCCCCTGCCCAAAGCGTTCCCCCTGCGTGGTAGAAGGGTACTGGGTCGCCCGTCCAATCGGCGATGACGCGTAGGGCGGCGCCCAGATGCAGGGCAATCAAGATCAGGGTGTCGAAACGAGTGGCCTCGATCGGGCGGCCCGAATGGCCCAATAGCGCGCGCAGCATGACGATCACGGTCATGGACCCAACTGCCCCTGCACCCAATGCATGATGTGCCTGCCCGATGGTGGCAAACGCGCTTAAGCAGGCTGCCGCAAGAAGAGCTGTGGAAATGATCAGCCAGAGGTAGGCCATATGAAGTGCAAAAAGCAGGGGCTCTGCCCGAACCGCCCAACCTGACCAGCGTGACAAGCGCAGGGCAAGGGATAGGCTGGCTGCGGCGGCGCTTAGACCGGTCACCAAGCTGTCTCCCGTCACGATCCAGATGACGGCGGTTGCTACGGTTAAGCCAAGGGCTGCCTTATCGACCGGGCCGAATTCTGCGGGCAGGCGAGTTGCCCCGCGTTTCTTCAGCCAGTTGCGGCTGAAGGCCGGGGTCACACGACCGCCGATATGTACAATCAGGATCAGCGCAAGGGCAAAGCCAGCGCTCAGGCCTATGTCGCGGTCGTGCCAAAGGAACAGCGCTTGCGACACGGCGAAGCCGAAGATCACAGCCCCCACCACGTAGTTGCGCTTGTTGCCAGCCGCGATCAGCTCGCGCAGGGCAAGGGCGGCTGTGAGGGGCAGAAAGGCCATGGTGATCAGCTGTGAAGGCAGGGCGTCTGGGGCGACGAACATACCGACGCGGCCAGCCAGCCAAAGTGCAAACAGGGTTGCCAGTACGGCTGGGGGCAGGGTCGGGCGCCCGGTCCAGTTGGGGATCGCGGTAAACAGAAACCCTGCCAATGCAGCGGGAAGATAGCCCCAAAGCATTTCGTGCTGGTGCCAGAGCATTGGGTCATTGTTTGGCGACGTTGCCCCTGCAAAGCTCATGATCCAAAGCGGAATTGCGACCCCAGCAAACAAGAGCGCAGCTGGGAAAAACACACGATACGCTCCGGTTAAAATAATCATGATGTTACCCACGCGATGATGGCGGACACTGTGAAAATCGACAGGCTTGTCGAAAGAAGGATTGCTGACGAAACACGCTGCGGTGCTACACCATAGTGCTGTGCAAGCATGTAAACATTCCCAGCGACGGGCAGACCTGCGGCGGCGATCATGACGCCGGCCATGAAAGGTTCAACATCGAAGACCATGAAGGCCAATACGCCGACCGCCAACGGGTGCAAGACAAGTTTGGCAAAGCTAAGCCAACCTGCGACTGACACCCGTTCGGCTGATTTTGTGGCAAGTGACGCGCCAATGGCAAACAGCGCGCAGGGGGTTGAGGCACCTGCTAGAAGATCAAGAAAGCGGCTGATCGGCTCGGCCAGTGACACGCCGGTTGCCGACCACGCGAACCCAAGCGCCATCGAAACGATCATCGGGTTCGAGATCAGCCCTTTCCCAACAGTTCCCAAGACCGCCGGGCTGAGCCGTCCATCGCGGGTGCCTGTGATGATGATCACGATAAGGCTGCTGAATAGAAACAGGTCGATGGCGAGGACCAGCATGACAGCGGGAATTGCGGCCTCGCCCAACAAGAGGGCAAGCATTGGCACGCCCAGAAAACCCGTGTTGCCGATCACGGCGCATTGCGCCTCGACCGCGGCTTCCTGGGCGCCGCGTTTGCGTATCAAAGCGACGACTGTAGCAAGGATATAGACTGCCAATCCACCCAACGCATAGGCCCAGATGAAAGGCCAATTGATCACGTCCGCCAGCGACAGACTGGCCGAGAACCGGAACAGCATAGCCGACAGCGCAAAGTAAAAAACAAATCGGGTGAGATAGGCGGTCGCCTCGGGTGGAAAGAAACCACGCGCCGCAGCGCCATAGCCCAATCCGATCAGGGCAAAGAAGGGCAGAGTTTGCAACAGCACGTCGATCATGTGCCAAGCCCTAGCACGCAAGATTTCGCTTGGCTATGCGGCGGTTAGACCGACGGCGCATCCTCAAGAAGTTCGACTTCGATAAAGGCGCATTCAAAATCATTTCCGTTGATCACGTCATGTTCGACACCGGCCTTGCGATCATACGGGACACCGTTCTGAAGCTTTGCCTCGACACGCGTACCATCGGGTTGATCGATCTCTAGAACGCCATCGAACATCGGGATCACCAGATAGTCGAAGGCGTGCTTATGCCACCCCGTGTTGTCGCCACGTTTGGCAAAGCGCCACTCTGTGACACGCATCCGGCTGTTCTCTAGCAGAATTTTACCCGTAGCTGTTCCGTTGGCTTCGCACATGTTCGGCTCCTTCTTGCAAAAGAGCATGAAAGCAGGCGTCGCCCAGCCATATCGCCAGTGGTGGGAACCTATCGACCCAGTCTAACCACCGCCGATAATGGCGCCAGCTGCAAAGACCAGCGCGCCGCCGACCACGACCTGAAGAGTCGCGCGCATGAACGGGGTCTGCATAAACCGGTTTTGAATCCAGACAATCGCCCAAAGCTCTACGAAGACAACAAGGATCGCGATGGTCGTGGCGGTCCAGAAATCGGTGATCAGATAGGGCAGGGCGTGCCCCAGTCCGCCCAGTGTGGTCATGATGCCCGAGGCAAAGCCGCGTTTGACCGGGCTGCCGCGCCCTGACAGCTCTCCGTCATCCGAGGCCGCTTCCGTGAATCCCATGGAAATCCCGGCGCCTACGCTGGCAGCAAGGCCTACCAGAAAAGTGGTGTGCGTGTCTTGCGTGGCGAAAGCGGTCGCAAAGATCGGCGCGAGTGTGGACACTGATCCATCCATCAGTCCCGCCAACCCTGGCTGCACCCATGTCAGGATGAATTGACGGTGGGCAGCGTCGTCTTCTGTTTCGCGCGTGGCATCGTCTAGATGCTTTGCTTCAAGATCGCCCGCCGTATGAGCGTGGTCCGCTTCGGCGGCGGCCAGATCGCCCAAAAGCTTACGGGTGTTTGCATCCGACGTACGATCGGCAGCTTTGCGATAGAACTGCTCGGCCTGACGCTCCATCTCGCGCGCTTCACCTCGAATGGTTTCAAGGCCAAGATTTTCGACAAGCCAGACCGGGCGACGCGCATAGAACCCCGCCACATGTTCGCGCCGGATTAGGGGGATCACATCCCCAAACCGCGCCTGATGCGCTTCGATCAAAAGGCGGCGATGCTCGTCCTCTTCCTCGGCCATGCCGTCGAATACCTTTGCGGACGAGGGAAACTCCTCACGAAGGTGTTCAGCATACTGCCGGTAAATCCGCGCATCGTCTTCTTCGTTCGAGATCGCGAGTGCGAGGATTTCTTGTTCCGACAGGTCCGAGAAACGGCGGCGGTGCAGAGTGGCGGACAGCATTGAAAGCTCCTGAATTAGAATGGTTCTAATTTATGGCTTTCGGACGGGAAGGCAAGCTTACATTCTGTCGCGCCTGAAATAAAAAAGGGGGCCTTGGCCCCCTCAGACCACTGACAAACCCCGCTCATTTGAGCGGGGTTTTCTTTTTTGGTGATCTGGCAGGAGTTGATTTGGCGAGATAAACGGTTGCCCAGCCCCTCATGCGGGGCTGGTTGTGGTCGTTTGGTCCATGACCATTGCGATTTTCTTGATGTTCTGGGCGGTTGCGGCGAGGAGGCATTGCCATTTGACACCGGTGAGCCCTCGATAGCGGGCGTATCGGTGTCCGAAGAGTTGTTTGGCATCGGCGAAGGATCGCTCGACGGTTTCCTTTCGCCGGTCGTAGATGCGCTTGCCCCAGTCTGTTTTCCTGTGAGCATCCACACGCTCTCGGGCATCGGCCCAGACATGGCGGGTGAGGGTTTTCTGTGCTTTGGCGTTCTTGGTGCAAGAAGACAGGAGCGGGCACTCGCGACATTTCTCTGGATCCGAATGATAGTAGCGATAGCCACCCCGACCGGTTGTCGAGTATGGCAGCTCTTGCCCATTTGGACAGCGATAGACGTCTGCCTTCGGATCATATTCGAACTGTCGTTTGCGCAACGTGTTCTTCGGACCAGCAGGCCGGAGATACGCTGTGACGCCCAGAATGCCGCGCTCCTCCAAACCCTGTGCAATGGGTGCATTGGCATATCCCGCATCCAGTCCGACCGCCTTCACATCCAAATCGAAGCGACGCCGCTGCCGATCCAGCCGCTCGATATAAGGGATGCTGTCATGCACATTGCCAGCTTTGACATGGGTGTCGGTGATGATGCTGTGCTTGCTGTCTACAGTTCGGTGATCGAGATAGAAGAACCCCTTGGGCTTGCCGTCCCTCACCATATAGCCCGCATCGGGATCGGTGCGGCTCACGCGCGTTTCCTTGATCTCCGCCTCACGTGGCTTGGGCTTTAGCGGCTTCTTGCCATGTGCTATCCGATCGGCCGAGATTGCCGCATCCAGATCATCCCAATAGGCAGCTCTGGATTTCGCCACCATCTCGGAATCGAACTTGCTCTTGTTGGCCGAGGCTTTGAGATGGGTGCTGTCCGTATAGAGCACTGTCCCATCTGCAAGACCTAACTCAATGGCCTGTTCCACAATGTGATCGAAGATCTGCTGGGCGATGTCTGTGCCATCAAAGCGACGACGCCGGTTCTGGCTGAAGGTCGAGGCATCAAACACCTTGTCCGTCAGACGCAACCCTAGGAACCAGCGATAGGCCACATTCACCTCGATCTCGCGCATCAACTGGCGCTCTGATCGGATGCCAAACAGGTAGCCGATGAACAATGCCTTGAACAAGGTCTCCGGCGCGATCGGCGGCCTACCATTGTCGAGGCAGTAAAGCCCCTCAGTCAGTTCGCGGATGAAGCTATAATCAATCGCTGCTTCCACTTTGCGCAACAAGTGATCGGCGGGCACCAGGCTTTCAAGCGTGACCATCTCAAGCTCGGTCTGGCGGGCTGTTAGTCTCTTCAACATTATAAGATTGAATCAGCACAAAGGCGGCGGATCAAGGGGAGATTCAGAGAACGTTGAAGGGTGGCGGGGCCGCATGAGGTGAGCACAGATGTGTTAGAACCCAACGTCCGCTCTAGCGGATGTTATCAGCTTGATACCAATAGAAACCGGCAGTTATCAGATCACTCGGTTCTCTAGAACCCAGAGCTGCATCAGCCATTCTCCTCAACGCCAATTTCAGATTATCCTGATCGCCCAACCTGGCTGCAATCCTCGTCAGCGTACTATAAGTCGTAACCGACCTATCTCCAACCAACTGCTCACCTCGTAAAACATCTTTTGTGGTTTCTTTTACCCAAGAAAGCTGCTCTTCCGCCCCACCAGAAAGCAGCAAGTCCTGCGCATGCTGCGCCTTCACATAAGCTAGTTCTTCTCTCGTAAGAACAGCGCTTGCGGCATTAAACAATTCATCCAAGGCTTCGAGTGGAATTTCATGGGTTAGCATGTCGTTCCAAGCGAATACGGGTTGTTCAATGTCATCCATCATTTGGATCGTTGCGTCGACCCCACCCTGACGCGCCGACAGGGTTGCGAACTCGCGCCTCGCTTGCGCCTTAAGCCCCGAACTTCCCCAAAAAATGGCGCCGCTTACAAGGCCTACACCTAAGTATTCTTGATCGTTTTGTGGGAAGTCTTCTTCCGCACGGACCAGACTCTCACGAGTTTCGGATTCATCAGCGCCGGCGGCCATAAGTGCACGCACTGCATTGAGATGTGGGAACACCGGAAAGTTCGAAGGCGCTGTTTGAGCTTGATCTGCAACCGCGCGCGCCAATCGCAACGCAAACTCTTCCAGCCCAAGATCCGCAGCGAGGGAAACGATGCGTTCCATCCTATCCAAGTCGGGGCGACGATCTGCTGTGGAATACTCATTGAACGCTCTTTCCAAGTAGTCGGCAGCGCGGATCAAATCTGTTTCTGCCGAAGCCGCGGTCAGAAGAATGTGGGGCCTATTTCCGCCTGCCTTGTGGTAAAGATGCATCCCTTCCTGTGGACCAATGAGCCGCAAAAGGTCTTCTGATAGGTTTATGTGAGGATTTTTAGCTTGTGGGAGATTGCCTAATAACTCGATCACACGAGTCTGGTTTCCGAGTGCTGCGTACAACTCCGCCGCATAGATAAGGTGGCTTATTCGAGCGCGCTCTGTTTCTTCTGTAGCAAACCTGGCAATGCGTTCTGCAATCTCAGAAACGATTTCAAGCGTTCTCTTATCAGGTTTCAACGTCGGGCTGATCAACGGGCCGTATGGCTTTCTCCCAAGCAAATCGAGTGCGCTGATCCAAAGAACACCCGCGTCTGTAGATGGTGTTTGGTCTATCGCGGTCTCTAAGCTGTTACCCTTGCGAATTTGGGCGGCTATCCTGTGACTGGCAAGCCTGCGATTTGCGGATGCTTCTATGTTCTTTGGTGGTCGCTCTTTTTCACTCAGGATTCGCAGTTCCAGCGCGAAAGCATCTTCTATACGATCCATCTGGGCCAACATGTCGACTTCACGCATATGTGGCGGAAGAGAACGAGCACTCGCTACGCGATCCAACCCCAAATCTGTTATACATTGCGCAGAGGTTTCGTTCTTGCATGTCGAAAATTTGTTGTATTCATCGCGGTCTGAAAAACTGAACAGGAAAAAAAGTACTAGAAGCGTTCCCGCCACCATTATTGAAGGGAGATATCGGAGAGTGATCTTAAGCATTCGGAACTCAAACCTGAATTAGTTATCAAGATCCTAGGGCAAAAATGCTAGCAAGGTAAACTTGCACAAGCTACCCATAGCTAACCGAATGAAAATTGAAGAATAAGGCGCACATCTGATTTTCAGCAAAAAAGAAGGTCGGGCCGCGAAAACGCAAGCCCGACCTTTGTCAGCGGTCTGAGGGGGCCTTGGCCCCCTTTTGTGATTGCTTTGTTGATGGTTAGAATTCCACCACGGCGCGGATGCTTTCGCCTTTGTGCATCAGGTCAAACCCTTCGTTGATCTGATCAAGGCTCAGCTTGTGAGTGATCATCGGATCGATCTCGATTTTGCCGTCCATGTACCAGTCGACGATTTTGGGCACGTCCGTCCGACCCGACGCGCCACCAAAGGCCGTGCCACGCCAGACGCGGCCGGTGACCAGTTGGAAGGGGCGGGTCGAGATCTCGGCACCTGCAGGCGCGACGCCGATGATGATCGATTCCCCCCAGCCCTTGTGGGCGCATTCCAGCGCTTGCCGCATCACGTTCACATTGCCGGTCGCATCAAAGCTGTAATCCGCGCCACCGCCCGTCAGTTCAACCAGATGGGCCACCATGTCGCCATCCACCTTCGAGGGGTTCACGAAATCGGTCATGCCAAAGTGGCGCCCCATTTCTTCTTTGCTGTCATTCAGGTCCACACCCACGATCTGATCCGCACCGGCCATCCGCAGGCCCTGGATCACGTTCAGGCCAATGCCGCCCAGACCGAAGACCACAGCGGTCGACCCGATCTCAACCTTGGCGGTGTTGATCACCGCGCCAATGCCGGTTGTGACGCCACAGCCGATGTAGCAGATCTTATCAAACGGTGCGTCCTTGCGGACCTTAGCCAGCGCAATCTCGGGCACCACGGTGTGATTGGCGAAGGTCGAGCAGCCCATGTAGTGGTGGATCGGCGTGCCATCCAGCATCGAGAAACGGGTCGAGCCATCGGGCAGCAAGCCTGCACCCTGCGTTGACCGGATCGACTGGCAGAGGTTGGTTTTCGGGTTCAGGCAATAGTCGCATTCACGACATTCTGGGGTGTAGAGCGGGATCACGTGATCGCCGACTTCGAGTGAGGTCACACCTTCGCCCACTTCAATCACGACGCCTGCGCCTTCGTGGCCCAGAATGGCCGGGAAGATCCCCTCGGGATCGTCGCCAGAACGGGTGAATTCGTCGGTGTGACACAGGCCGGTGGCCTTGATCTCAACCAAAACCTCGCCGGCACGCGGGCCTTCAAGGTTCACTTCCATAATCTCAAGTGGTTTTCCGGCCTCTACGGCAACGGCGGCTCGCGTGCGCATGGGATTCCTCCTA
>NZ_JALKBG010000008.1:2500-1439945 GCF_023016155.1 Aliiroseovarius sp. F20344 | reverse complement strand
TTCACATTGCCGGTCGCATCAAAGCTGTAATCCGCGCCACCGCCCGTCAGTTCAACCAGATGGGCCACCATGTCGCCATCCACCTTCGAGGGGTTCACGAAATCGGTCATGCCAAAGTGGCGCCCCATTTCTTCTTTGCTGTCATTCAGGTCCACACCCACGATCTGATCCGCACCGGCCATCCGCAGGCCCTGGATCACGTTCAGGCCAATGCCGCCCAGACCGAAGACCACAGCGGTCGACCCGATCTCAACCTTGGCGGTGTTGATCACCGCGCCAATGCCGGTTGTGACGCCACAGCCGATGTAGCAGATCTTATCAAACGGTGCGTCCTTGCGGACCTTAGCCAGCGCAATCTCGGGCACCACGGTGTGATTGGCGAAGGTCGAGCAGCCCATGTAGTGGTGGATCGGCGTGCCATCCAGCATCGAGAAACGGGTCGAGCCATCGGGCAGCAAGCCTGCACCCTGCGTTGACCGGATCGACTGGCAGAGGTTGGTTTTCGGGTTCAGGCAATAGTCGCATTCACGACATTCTGGGGTGTAGAGCGGGATCACGTGATCGCCGACTTCGAGTGAGGTCACACCTTCGCCCACTTCAATCACGACGCCTGCGCCTTCGTGGCCCAGAATGGCCGGGAAGATCCCCTCGGGATCGTCGCCAGAACGGGTGAATTCGTCGGTGTGACACAGGCCGGTGGCCTTGATCTCAACCAAAACCTCGCCGGCACGCGGGCCTTCAAGGTTCACTTCCATAATCTCAAGTGGTTTTCCGGCCTCTACGGCAACGGCGGCTCGCGTGCGCATGGGATTCCTCCTAAAAAAGCTTGCCTTGAAGCAAAAGATTCTCATTAATTGAGAGGCAGTTTCACCAAATGAGAGTTTTCGTCAACATGCATCTTGATCGGTTGATCAGCTTACTTGAGATCATCGCAGTCGCTGGACGGCCAGTTTCTGTTGCTGAAGTGCAGCGCGCAACGGACTTGCCAAAGCCGACATGTTATCGGTTGATCCAATCACTTGTTGAACAGAAGCTTGTTGATGAGCCGTCGGGTGACGGCAGGTACGTTATCGGAGAGCGCATGATCCGGATTGCCTTGTTGGGCAAGTCGGATGTGGATGTGCGCCGGTGCGCCGCGCCATTGATGAGGGCCGCCGCCACCAAGTTCAACGAAACGGTGTTCTTAGCACGATTCCGAGACAGCAATGTCGAGATCATCCACATCGAAACACCGGATGATCCGGCGCGGGCCTTTATCCACCCTGGCCTTGGCATTCGACCCATGCACGCCTGTTCTTGCTCTAAGGCAATTGCAGCGTTCGCCGAGCCCGCGTTTCGCGACGACATCCTGACAGGCAGCTTGAAGGCCTACACCGAACACACAAAAACCACCGAGGCCGATTTGCGCCGAGAATTCGAAACCATTGCCACGCGGGGGTTTGCGGATTGTGATCAGGAGATCGACGTGGGCATCGCAAGTGTTGCCGCACCTGTTTCGATTGGCAACATCGGTGCCACATTCAGCATTGGTGCGGTTGGACCTATTCGCAGGTTTGGCACTGAATACAGGATGGAGATCGGAGAAAAACTGATCGCGCTGTCGGAAAGGATCAGCGGTGCGATCCAGCTCTGCAACGTTTCAGACGTGTGATTGATTAAGACACTTCTTGGCCAATTGGGCCCAAATATATGACCTCGGAAAGGGGCTGAAAAAACAACAAGGAGAGAAAAATGAATCTTAGACCAGACCCGACATTTCACGCCTCGCCCAAGCTGGCGATGGAAGCCCCTGTCGAGAACTATGCTTTCACGGTGATGCTAAGCCCCGATGGCTCGCAGTCTGACGGCATCGCTGTGGTGGACTTAAAGCCCGGTTCAGACACTTATGGCGAGATCGTGCATCAGGTGATCGTTCCCAACAAGGGCGACGAATTTCACCACTTTGGCTGGAACGCCTGTTCTTCGTCGTTATCGCCACTGTCAGGGCACGCCTTTTTAGAACGCCGTTATTTGATCGTTCCGGGCATTCGTTCTTCGCGTATTTATATAATCGATGTGAAAGAGCCGCTGAAAGCAAAGATTCATAAGACAATCGAACCCGAAGAACTGTTCGCAAAGACCGGCTATTCGCGCCCGCATACGATCCACTGTGGCCCTGAAGGCATCTATGTTTCTTGCCTTGGCGGCGGGGGCGAGGACGGGACCGACGGCCCTCCCGGTATCTTTATCATGGATTGCGAGACCTTCGAAATCATCGGCCGGTATGAGATGGACCGCGGCAAGCAAGACAAACACTATGACTTCTGGTGGAATCTACCACAGGATTACATGGTGAGTTCTGAATGGGGCCTGCCGCCGCAGTTTGAGAATGGCGTCGTGCCGGAGGATTTGCTTAGCAACAAATACGGCCATTCGATCCACTTCTGGGATCTGCGCGCGCGCAAGAACATCCAGACAATGGACTTTGGCGAAAACTACCAGATGGCGCTGGAAATTCGCCCAGCTCATGATCCGACCAAGGCTTATGGTTTCTGTGGTGTGGTTGTCGACACAACAAACCTGCAGGGGGCGATCTTCACGTGGTGGCGTGATGACGATGGTGTTTGGCAGTCGAAGAAAACGATCACCATTGATCCGCGCCCTGAAAAGCCGGAAAACCTGCCGCCACTTTTGCAGGGCTTTGAAGCCGTGCCACCGCTTGTAACGGATATCGACCTGAGCTTGGACGACAAATACCTCTATGTCGCGTGCTGGGGTCTTGGCGAAATGCATCAGTATGACGTGAGTGACCCCATGAACCCGGTTCTGGCCGGAAAGGTCGAGCTTGGGGGCATTGCGAAAAGCGAAAAGCACACCAACGGCAAAGACTTTGCCTATGGTCCGCAAATGGTCGAGATCAGCCGTGACGGCAAGCGTGTCTATTGGACGAACTCGCTGTATTCGACATGGGATGACCAGTTCTATCCCGATGACGAAGGCGGACAGATGGTGATGGCTGATGTTGGAGAGAACGGGGGCCTTACCCTGAACAAGGACTTCTACATCAACTTCCCCAAAGGCCTACGCAGCCACCAGATCAGGCTGGAAGGTGGCGATTGTTCAACAGACAGCTTCTGCTATCCGTCTGTCTAAATGATCGGGGAAATGACAACCGTGACAGCCCTTTGGTGGGCTGTCATTTTTTCTGGCCTCTACCACGGGATAAATCCGGGTATGGGCTGGCCTCTTGCGGTGTCAGCGGCCCTTATGGAGCGCAAACACAGCGCCATGCCCAAAGCGTTGGCGATGTTGGCTCTAGGGCATTTTCTGGCAATGATCGGGATCTTGCTGCCGTTTTCCTTGATGATCTTCCTCGTTGAATGGGAAACGCAAATTCGGGTCGGCGCAGGGTTGCTGGTCATTGCAATGGGAATTTACCTGCTGATCAACCGCCGACATCCAAAGATTCTCGCGCGCATTCATCCGGCGCGCCTGGCATTATGGTCGTTTCTGGCCGCCATGGCGCATGGTGCGGGCCTGATGCTGGTGCCCATCTTTTTGGGTATCTGCGCGGTAGGTGCGGATGAAACCGGCCACATAGCGGCCCAATCTCTTATGGGAAGCAACGTCACAACGGCCTTCTTGGTTGCTTTGGTTCATACCGCCTCGATGACTCTGGCCGGCGGCGTCATTGCACTGACTATCTATCACTGGCTGGGGTTGAAGTTTTTGTCCAAGACTTGGTTCAACCTCGACGTCGTCTGGGCACTCAGCCTTGTTCTCGTCGGTGCGGCCGGTATCGCCTATGCGCTGATGGGCCACTGAAACCAAGCTAGGCCAGATTTGTGACGGAGAGAGCTGAAAGTGGCTTTAATCTAGAACCGTCATCTTGTGTCTAGATCTTTGCCTCACCCTATAGCGAGCAAACAATCAAAATCATGCAAAGCAGTCATAGGCGCGGGTGCAGCAAAATGTCCGCTTCGTCCCGCGGAGCAGTCGTAGGAGCTTGTTGCTGCTAAGGTCGGCTTCGCGTCTTCGTTGCGCTGTGGGGTATGAAGCGTGGTACGGAGTTAGTTCCTATCTTTAAAGTAATATAATAACAGGTTCTTACAACGATAGTTTGGAAGACTTCCGCTCCGCCAGATCCCCTTTTCATAGTTTTCTGAATGACATGGACCACCATGAGCACTGCATAACTGTCTTTTGATGTTCTGCATGGCCGCGTTGGTGAGGGCAAACGCAGATGATCGTTTGGAAATATCACACGGAAAAGCGAGTTACCTAACGTCAGTTCAAATTCAAACATTCCATTACTGATATATATCAAATGCGTATCAAACTTAATGAGATACAACGAGCTTGTATGAATTGAGGGGTAACGAGTGGGAGCGTTTGAAACAAGCGAAGGGGACAAAATGAATTCTGGAAAGACTTACCTTAGCACGGTTGCGCCAGCAGCCCTGCTGCTAACATGCACACCGCTTTTGGCGGATACTTTGAGCGACAATTTCTTCGTCAGGACATATGGTGACGGATTGATCTATGTCGATTCCGAGGAAGGTGTTCAGGAACCCGGAATGAAGGTTGTCACCTTCACTCGTACGCGCGTGGATGACGGCTTGGGGGGTCATATTTTCGTTGATCCGTACGAAGAAATACTGACTGACTTTTCAGGTCTTACCTCGCGCGGTGAGGTGACCAACTGTTTGATGGCCAGCAATCCTGGCGTTTACTGTGACTCCGAACAAGGGTCGGGCAAGCGGATCAAAACCCAACTGACGGGCCCTAACCCCTTCGGCATCACCATGCGGACAACGGCGAGTACTGAGTACCCTTCGGTGGATTACTTCACGTTCGCAAAGACGTCGAATTACACTGGTGCCCGGATGATCGGCTTCACAGCCGAGTTGTTGGATGAAAACGGGAACTCGATGGGGGAACTGACACCGGATAAAGCTGTGCTGTTCAACCTGAACACCGCGGATATCGGCTTGGGTGCGAAATTACCCGAAGGTCTTTTCGGGGAAGGTGGCCACGAAGGTGAAATCGGGTTCTTTTCGGATACCAAGGCTGGGTTTGCCAGCACGAAGTCCGACGCCCGATTGATTTTTGGCGGACTTTCCAACGCGGATTATGTCGCACATTTCGGCACTGCAATGCTTGACAATACCATGACGCCCGATGGGCTGTTCTGGGACGACAATGGGGATCCCAGTGACGAATCCGCGCTGGTGGCCTGGAACAATCTTGCCGGGGATGGTTGGACTTATGGCACCTTGGCGTTGCCCGCAAATGAAAGCGCAAGACTTGCCGAGCTGGCATCAGCCCTTGGCGTGAAAGTCGCTGATTTGGGATATGCGCCCGGCGCGGCGGTGCCAGATAAGATCGTTGCATTGGCAGAAGAAAACGGCTTGTTCGAAACGGGCGAGATCGAGGATCTTCGCAACGCAAACCTGAACTTTACAATCACTGTTGGAAGCTTGGATGGCGGCGAATTCACCCTGCTGTTTACCCCGGCCTTCGCGCCGATCGTTGAACAGACAACGACGCCTTATCAGTTTAAGGTCGCAGGGCACTTGGACGCAGCGGCAAACGTTCCTTACATGGATCTTGGCAATGCCGCGGCCTATGGAACTGCCATCGAAGACCTTCTGGCAATGAGCAAAGCGGACCGCGCAGAGGCCTTGGAAAGAACCGGATTTAGCTTCTTGCCTGCTTTCTCGAGCCTCGCTTTTGATTTCTCGCGCAGTCAGATCAACACGGTCACAGGTATTCTTCCGCAAACAGGGGAGTCCCAGGTCGTTTCGTCGAGCGCGGGGGCAGCCAGCAGCTGGGGGCTTGGGGAAGACACCAACTGGCTTCTCAGCGTCGGTGGTGGTCGGTCGTCCTTTGACACCACTCCAAACAACATTGGCTATGAAACCGAGTTCACCACATTCTCGGTGGGTGCAGAAAAGCAGCTAGATAACGGACGCTCGATTGGCTTGCTGATTGGCAGTTCAAGCGGCACTGCAGACGCCTATAACGCACGGGGTAGCATTGATGCCGACAGCCTGTCGGTGGCCGCGTTTGGGCGCGCCAAGATCGGCGAAAAGGGCATGATCCAAGGTGTTATTGGGTATCAAGACCTGTCCTTTGACTCCACCCGAAACGTGATGGGACAAACTGCAAACGGCAGCACCGATGGATCGCAAGTGTTTGCTGCGATCAAGGGTGAATACATGCACACACAGGGCAACTTCCGGTTCGGTCCAACGGCATCGGTTGAGTACTACAACCTGTCCGTGGATGCGTTCCGAGAAAAAGGCGCCGGTATCTGGAACCTCGATGTTGGCGAGCAGTCAGGAAACATGCTACTTGGTTCGTTTGGGGTTCAAGGAGAGTATATCTTGTCCAATGGACCTCGGAACACGAAGCTGACCGGCAGCCTTGCCTTCACCATGGCAGATGGTGACGACATGATGGTTGAAAGTGGCTTTGTTGGCCTGCCGGGCGCCGTTCATCCTGTCGCTGGGGTGAATGGAAACTGGGGAGATGTCCAGGTCGGTTTCGAGACCGTTCTTGCCGATCATGGCACTACACGTACCACGCTGGCTGGCGGCTATTTCGGGTCGTTTGGTAGTGGATTTGAAAGCCACAAGATCCACCTTGGCCTAAACGCGACGTTCTAAACGAAGCGGTTTGAAAGTGAAAAAGGAAGCGGCCCCGATTGGGGCCGTTTTTGGATTTCGGCTGTGTTTTGAGGTTCGATGAATTTGTTAAAAAGTTTATACATTATAATGGGATGGCGTCCAATTGCCACGGAGGCAGTACAGCCAATTGGTGATCGATTTGTGCCAACGAAAGATGTGAGAAACGCGCAAAATTGAGGAAATGGAAAATGAAGAAAACAGGTGTTCTTAGCGCTGTTGCGCTTGCCGCATGTTTGGCGATGCCACTTCAGGCAGCAACAAAGACCTTGTCCCCCGAGGCCGAGGCCGCACTTCTGGAGGCGCTGAACGATGAATATCACGCACAAGCATTTTACACCGAACTGGTTGAGAAATTCGGTTCGAAGACTGCCTTCGCCAATATCAGAGCAGCCGAAGCGCGACATGCCGAAAAGCTGATCAGACTTCTGGACAAATACGGTGTGAAAGTGCCGGAAAACGGCTATCTGAATGGAAGTCTGCCCTTGGCGCCCATTCCGTCAACGCTTGCCGAAGCCTATGCAACTGGCGTCCAAGGCGAGATTGACAATGTCGCGATGTATGAAGAAAGCCTGTTGCCAGCCGTTGAGGACTACAACGACATCACGCGCGTCTTTACGTCCCTAAAAACGGCATCCGAGACCAAGCACCTTCCAACCTTCGAGCGATGCAGTTCAGGTGATTGTCCGAAAACAGCCGCAAGCTCGGGAAGCAGTGCGGGCAAACAGACAGGCAAAAAACGCCAAAGGTTCGTCTTCGCAGAAGCGGACGGGCCAAAAAGAACGGCGTGGAAACGGTCAGCGAAAGCAACACAGACGTGGTGGCAGCTAATTACCTGACATGCTGTGGACGGGCTGTACACGCGATACAACGCGTGGCTGCAATGGAGCCGGTTTCACTGCAAGGAGCATAAATGGCAGTTTGCAGCCAATGGCTGGCGCTCTTTCCATTAGGAAAGAAAAAACAATTGCGGTTCTGAGATGGAACTTAGCTAAGGTTGCCTTGAAGAGCGTTCTGTACTCTTTTCAAGGCAACTATTCGCTTTTGCGCTCTGCTATACTGCACTCGCCCTGAGTTTTATTCACCACACGCGGCAAGTCTTCGGAGAACACGAAGTCATCCGCGAAAGCGAGGGCATACGCTGTAAATACAGGTGCTTTGGACACAGGTTCATTCAGCGTTGAGTTGGCGGTTCCGTCCTGGCATGCGTCCAGAACCTCATTTCGATAGGCGCAATTTCCTCATCGGTAAGCCCTTCAAACTCGGGGTCCTGTCGCAGGTAGCTCAGGAATTAATGCTCAGAAATGGCGATGGGTTCTACCTGCCAGAAGTGCATCGTCGCTGAGGTCTGAGGGTAGGCATTCAGCACGTTTGAAGTGTCGGTTTGTATGCCGCATCGCTAACGACCAAACGCGGCGTCTTTTTGCTCTCCGTCGAAACGGGTCAAGGGCACGTCGTGCGCGAGTTCCTTCAGAGGTGACCCCGATACGAGGTTCCCCCGAAACGCATCGTTCTCGCGAGTATCTTTTCCGACTTATGTTTGGCTGGGGCCGAACTCCGTTTACAGCGAAATAGCTGATCGGTCTTTAAAGCCGCCCGTCAGGCCAACCAAATTCACGAAAACTCAGTATCCTTAACAATTGTCAAGCTGCTGGCGCAGACGCTCCTCTATCCAGAAAATCGGATAACTGAGCTGGAGGCCGATATGCGAGAAGTCATGACTAAGACCATGGCACGTAACGTGTTCTATGGCGGCTCGCTGTTCTTCATTGTGGTCTTTTTGATCTTGTCGGCACATTCGGTTCGCTATGTGGTGAACCAGTCGACTGCAAATGCCCCACTGACGGACAGTGTCGCCCGTGGCAAACATGTGTGGGAAAAGAATGCCTGCATCAACTGCCACACGCTGATGGGGGAAGGTGCATATTTTGCCCCGGAATTGCAAAATGTGATGTCCCGTTGGGGCGTGCAAGATGAACCCGAAGACGCTTTCGAAGTGTTGAAAGGGTGGATGGAAGCACAACCAACCGGCATCGAAGGGCGTCGTCAGATGCCAAACTTCAACCTGAGCGATGAAGATATTCGTGATCTGGCGGAGTTTTTCCGTTGGGTGAATACGATCGACGCGCAGGGTTGGCCGCCGAATGAGGCGGGCTAAGGCCGGACGAGGAGACAAAAGATGAAATACCAAACACAAAAAATTGCCTATTGGTACTTCCTGGCAGCGATGGCGATCTTCGCCGTGCAGGTGCTGGGTGGCCTTTTGGCTGGTTGGATCTATGTCAGCCCGAACTTCCTGTCCGAGCTGCTTCCGTTCAACATCGTTCGCATGCTGCACACAAACTCTTTGATTGTGTGGCTGCTTCTAGGTTTCTTTGGCGCGGCCTACTTCCTGATCCCGGAAGAAGCCGAGCGTGAGATCCATTCACCTATGTTGGCCTATTTGCAGCTGATCATCCTGTTGGTCGGCACGTTGGGCGTGGTTGTCACCTATGTGTTCGACCTGTTCCCCGGCAACTGGTTCCTTGGCAAAGAGGGGCGCGAGTTCATTGAGCAACCAGTCTGGGTGAAGCTTGGCATCGTGGTTGCGGCGCTAATCTTCCTGTTCAACATCTCGATGACTGTTCTGAAGGGTCGTAAGACGGCAATCACGAACGTGCTGCTTCTGGGCCTTTGGGGGCTGGTGCTGTTGTTCCTGTTTGCCTTCTACAATCCGGCAAACCTGGCACTGGATAAAATGTTCTGGTGGTACATCGTCCACCTGTGGGTAGAAGGCACGTGGGAGCTGGTTATGGCATCCATCCTTGCGTACCTGCTGTTGAAACTGACAGGTGTCGACCGTGAGGTCATTGAGAAATGGCTCTATATCATCGTCGCGACCGCGCTGTTCTCGGGCATTCTGGGTACGGGCCACCACTACTACTGGATCGGCTTGCCGGGCTACTGGCAGTGGATCGGGTCGATCTTCTCATCTTTGGAAGTCATCCCGTTCTTCGCAATGATGAGCTTCAGCTTCGTCATGGTCTGGAAAGGCAAACGTGATCACCCCAACAAAGCGGCTTTGCTTTGGGCATTGGGTGCCGCAACTGTTGCCTTCTTTGGCGCGGGTGTCTGGGGCTTCCTGCACACGCTACACGGTGTGAACTACTACACCCACGGCACGCAGATCACCGCAGCCCACGGTCACTTGGCCTTCTTTGGTGCCTATGTGTCGGTGAACCTTGCGATCATCACCTATGCCATGCCGATCCTGACGGGCCGCGACCCGTATAATCAGGTTCTCAATATGGTCAGCTTCTGGCTGATGACAGGTGGTATGTCGTTCATGACATTTGTTCTGACATTTGCTGGGACCATTCAGACCCACATGCAACGTGTGCTGGGCGAGAACTTCATGGAAATCCAAGAAGGTCTGGGCCTATTCTACATCATGCGCTGGGGCTCGGGACTGTGTGTCGTCATTGGCGCCATCCTGTTCATCTACGCCCAACTGGCCCCTCGTCGTGAAGTGATTGCGCGCGGTGCTGAAAGCGAAGGTGCCTGATATGGCCGCCGTTGAAAAAACCACGGAGGGGGCTCACGCCCCCTTCTACTCACCCGTTTCTGACGAATGCGATATTTTTGAGGCCGCTGAACGCCATGGGCTGCCGCTGCTTTTGAAAGGTCCGACCGGTTGCGGTAAGACCCGCTTCGTCTCTCACATGGCTGCCCGATTGGGACGTCCGCTATATACCGTCGCCTGCCACGATGACTTGTCTGCCGCTGACCTTGTAGGTCGCTATCTTCTGAAGGGCGGCGAAACCGTCTGGGTCGATGGTCCGCTGACGCGCGCTGTGCGCGAAGGGGCGATTTGTTATCTGGATGAGGTGGTTGAGGCGCGCAAAGACGTGACCGTTGTTTTGCACCCGTTGACCGACGATCGCCGTATCCTTCCGCTGGACAAAACTGGCGAAGAGATCGAGGCCGCACCCGGCTTCATGCTCGTTGCATCCTACAACCCGGGGTATCAGAACATCCTGAAAACCCTGAAACCTTCAACCCGCCAGCGTTTCCTTTCGGTTGACTTCGATTTCCCTTCCCACGACCGCGAGATCGAAATTGTGACACGAGAAAGCGGGTTGGATGTCAGTCGGGCGACGTCCCTTGTCCGGCTGGCAAACAAATTGCGTGGTCTAAAAGGCCAGGATCTGGAAGAAGGCGTGTCCACACGTCTTGTGATCTATTGCGCCACGCTGATCGAAGACGG
This sequence comes from Aliiroseovarius sp. F20344, assembly GCF_023016155.1. GTDB lineage: Bacteria > Pseudomonadota > Alphaproteobacteria > Rhodobacterales > Rhodobacteraceae > Aliiroseovarius. The sequence goes on along the minus strand of NZ_JALKBG010000008.1, from coordinate 1,429,031 downwards.
CATGTCCGTTGACCGTGCGATCCGCGCGGCGATGATCGAACCTCTGTCTGACGATGAAGACGTCAAACGGGGTCTGATGGACCTTGTCACTGCGATCTATGGCTAACGCCTTGTTGCGACCGGCCAATGTGTCGGTTGCAACACTTATTCAACTCTGGACGCAAACCTGACACCCGAGGTTCCCAATGTCCGAACATGTATTCGACCCCTTCGAGCCTGAAGAAACCGTTGGTAAGATCTGGCATAAATACGCCAGTGGTCTGGACGCCCGCAGCAACTATGACGACACCGCCGTCTCGCTCGAGGAAATCTCGGGCCGGTTGGGCGTGTTTTTCCGAGGGCTTGGCGGGTCTCATGCAGCCGAGATCAAACCAGCGACGCTGCAAGTCTCAAATCATCGGCTTTCCTTTCGTCGTTCACTTGGCACATGGCGCGAGCAAGAAGCGCGGCCCAGTTTTGACGGCGAAGCGTTGCGCCTGCCGGATAAACTAGCTGAGTTTCCTGCTCGCGAAGCAAATGCAGCGCTTTATTTCTGGCTGGTTGCATCGGTTGCCCATGCGCCGAAACCCGTCACCGATCAAGACCCGTTGCGCGCAGATCTACGTGCGTTGCAGGCGTCGATTGCAATGACGCAGGCGACACTGAAGGATTGTCCCGGTTTGCGCGGGTTTTATGAAACTCTGGTTGGGGCATGTCGGGCAACCCGGCCCGAAGCAAAGTTGCCGAAATGTGAAGCTGCGATGGAAGGTGCGATTGACCATCTGTTGGGTGGACCAGAACCCAAAGGCAAACTTGAACGCGAGTTCGTGGCGCTGATCCGTCAGCCAGACGCGGATTTGGATCATCTGCGCGCGCCAAACGGCTATCGCCCGTTTCGCCCGGTCCCGATGTGGCCCGACATTCGCCCGATGGCCAAACGTGCCGCCGCTGATCGGCTGCCGGAAAGCGAAGAACAAGGGCAGGGACCAGGCGACGAGGCCGAGGGCACCAAGGTGGCCCGCCGGTCTGAAAGTGATCTTGCTGAACGGCGCGACAGCCTGATCCTGCACAAGTTCGAGGCGATCTTCAGTTGGGTTGAAAGCCTGAACATGAACCGCCGTGTTGAAGATGATGATGAAGACAACGCCCGCCGTGCCGCCGAAGATCAGGACGAACTGGCGTTGGGACAGGTGTCCAAGAAAACCGCCACTCGGTTGAAGTTCCACCTGGATTTGTCGCCGGAAGATGCGGAACGGGAACGCTTGTCTGGCAAGTATCTCTATCCCGAATGGGATCACCGAAAAGGGGCCTATATCCCCGCCCATGCACGTGTTCTGGCCAGTGTAGCAGATGAGGTTGAGGCGCTGGAGCACGATCCCGCCACCGAACGCCGCATCCGCTCGGTTAAACGCCAGTTTGAAGCCCTGCGCCCCAAACGTGTGATCTTGCCGCGCCAAATGGACGGTGACGAACTGGACCTTGAGGCCGCTATTGCTGCGCAGGTCGAATTGAAAGCAACAGGTCGGTCAAGTGACCGCGTTTATCGCGCCGCGCGCGTGATGGAGCGGGATTTGGCGATCTCGGTCCTGATGGACATCTCGCGATCCACGGAAGCCTCGATCGGTGAACGCAATGTGATTGACGTCGAGCGCGAGGCCCTGACTGCTTTGTCTTGGGGGCTGGACGCCTGTGGCGATGATTTCGCAATCCACGCGTTTTCGTCCCTGAAGCGAGACCGCGTGTATGTGCAGGAATGCAAAGGCTTCGATGAAAAGATGGGTCCAAGCGTTGAAGCGCGGATTGGTGGGCTGACGCCCGCGTTTTATACGCGGCTTGGCGCTGCGATGCGTCACATGACAGCCGAACTGGACGAGCGTCCTAATACCCGCCGCCTGCTGTTAGTGATTACCGATGGCAAACCCAATGATCTGGACCATTATGAAGGACGACACGGCATAGAAGACAGCCGCATGGCCGTGCGCGAAGCCCGCCGAAAAGGGCTTGCCGTGCATGGCGTTGTGGTTGATCAGAAAGGGCAGGGCTGGGTTCAGCGTATCTTTGGTACGGATGGATTTTCGATTGTGCCCGACCCCACAAAGCTGACGGCCGCTCTGCCTGAGATCTACCGCCAAATCACGGGTGGCGCATGAGCGATCAGACTTCTGTTCTAGACGAGCTGCCCGGTGATCTGATGATCTGGATCCTGATCGTGTCAGAGCTTTTGGTATTCGGTGCGGGGTTATTGGCTTTTCTTGGCATGCGGGCGATGGACCCGGTCGGATTTGCAGCCGATCAAGCGCAACTTGATCGCGTTGCCGGGGCGGTGAACACAATCGTTCTGGTGTCCAGCGGGTATTGCGCCGCGCGTGCGGTACAGTCTGCACGTCACATGCGGGCTTGGTTGTCCGGCGCGATGGTGCTTGGCCTCGTTTTTCTGATCGTCAAATGGATCGAATACGGTGAAAAGGCGCGCTACGGAATCGGGATCGAGACCAGCGATTTCTTCACTTTCTACTATCTTCTAACGGGCTTTCATGCCCTGCATGTCGTGGCAGGATTGGTGATCTTTGCGCTGTTGATGCGTTGGGGAACGCCCCGCAATCTTGAGGCCGGCGCTGCCTTTTGGCACATGGTCGATCTGGTCTGGGTGCTGCTGTTTCCCATCATCTATCTGGTGCACTGATGACAACCACGATCCTAACTCGCGCGCTTGTCCTGCTGATTGGCTTCAGCCTGGTCACAACCGTTTTCGCGGGCGTCCTGCCCGAAGCCGGTCCAGTCTTCGTTCTGACGATCCTTGTTCTTTCAGGGCTGAAATCACGTGTGATCCTTTCGGATTATCTGGGGTTGCGTAACGCGCCCAGCTTTCGCGGCGGGTTTACCGCGTTTTTGATTGGGTTTCTTGGACTGGTGGCATTGCTCTATGCGTTGCCGATGGCGATGTAGGTCTGCTTGACGATGATCAAGACACGGCTCGGCGTGGCTTGTTACCCATGGATCTGAACTTGACAGGAGTTTCACAATGAACGCTCTGAAATTGGCCGTTTGGCTCATGGTTGTGGCCTTACCCGCTATGGCACATCACGATAAAACCCCGCTTCGCGAAGCGGTAGTTGATGGACATACCCATGATGTCGGAGGCGCGACTTTTTGGCTTGCTGGCGCGGCGATCGCTATGATTGTCGCGCTGATTGCGGTGCAGAAATCGGTGTTTCGTAAGTGATGACTGATGCGCAAGACAGATCGGGCCGCTGGCCAGTCTGGCTGCTGGCCGTAGTGCTTTATCCGCTGGCCGCAGGCGCGGCCGCTGTAAATTTGTTTTTCTTTACCCTCATGACCCAAGCCATTGGGTTAATCGCGCTGACTCCCGTTCAATCCATCATCGGGGGCGTCGTTCTTGGTGTGCCCTTTGCATGGGTTGCCGGAAAATGGATGCGCAGGTTGATCGACAAGGCGGAAGACGAAGCCTAACGGGCACAGATATGAAGGGCAGATCATGACCCAGTATCTAGAACGCATCCTTAGTGAAGGGTTTCGAGCGTTTTTTCTGGGGGCAGCGATCTGGGCCATCTTATCTGGTCTGATCTGGGAGTTTTGGCTGGGCGCGCAAACCGTTGGCAACGGGATTGAGATGTCGAACCTTGCGATGTCGCCCTATGAATGGCACGCCCACGAGATGATCTTTGGTTACGCCGGGGCCGCGGTCGGCGGCTTTTTCCTGACCGCTGTTGCAAGCGGACGCGGATGGGTGATTGCCTGTTGTTTTTGCCTTTGGTCAGCGGGGCGTTTGGTCATGTGGCAATCCTCGGCGCTACCCTCTGAGATTGTTGCTGGGATTGATCTTAGCTTTCTATTGGTCTTGATCGCTCGGATTGGCGCTCAACTGGTGCGCCGTCCCAAACCGCAACATGCAGTTTTTTTGGTATTCCTCACTGCGCTCGTTGCAGGAAATCTCATAGTTCATCTGGATTGGACCGGCCTTACCTCGGATGCCGCCGATGAAGGCATTCGACTGGGTTTGCTTGCATTGATCGGATTGATCATCGTGCTGGGTGGTCATGTAACACCTGGCTTTATCCGCAACGCGATGAAACGCGCCGAACAGGCTGAGCAGACTTGGCCGCCCGTAACCCCTCGGCTTAATCGCGCCTCAGTGGCCCTTGCAATAGTTTTGCCGTGGAGCTTGCTGGTTCCGATCCTGCATCCAATTATCGCTTTGGCGCTTGCCCTTATTCATGCGTTGCGGTTGACCCATTGGCGCGTGACGTTGGTGCTTCGGGACCCTCTGTTATGGTCGTTGATTGCGGCGCAGTCACTGGTTGTCGTCGGCCTAGCCATGTGGGCCCTTGCACGATGGGGTATAGGTGAGGAAGTCGGGGCATTGCACATATTGGGGCTTGGCGGGATCGGTGGTATGACCCTCGCGGTTATGAGCCGCGCAATCCTTGGCCACACTGGGCGCGCACTTGTGTCACCTGCGCCAGTTGCTTGGGGATATGGGCTAATGATATTGTCTGCGGCGCTGCGTTGGCTTGCGGTGGACCTCATAGGCATTTGGCGTGATGCATTGCTGCTGGCCTCAGGGGCGGCATGGATCGGGGCCTTTGTTTTGTTTGTCGCTGGGTTTCTTCCAGCGCTTATCGGTCCTCGCCCGGCTCGCGATGTTCGGCCGATCCCTACACAAACAAGACACATGAAACTGCAGCGGCTTGACGTTGGTTAAGTGCGTGCGATCGGTCATGTGCCACATTCCGCGCAAGGTCACCCGGCGAGGTTATCCCACAGCCTCGTCCTCATACTGCGAATACGGCCTCTGTGATCATGTCGCCTCTGTTCTTGGGTGAGGCCGGCGGCGAAACCGATCACGCTTGGGTTTTCGAACCCTTAGGCCAACCACTCAGGTGCATTGATTTGCGCCACGAGGCCGGATGTCACCCACTGGGTGACGGGTGGTTGGTCTTACTTTTCTTCAGTCAATGGGTCCAAAGCCGTATTGAGTAATCTGAAAGCGACTTGACAAACATCATGTCAGCCCGGCTTTCAATCAGGTTCAATGGCATGAACGGATGATGCACCGGAGGGACGTCCATTGGATTATCAAGGTTATTTCAAAACCCGCCTGAACGCGTTGCGCGATGATGGCAACTATCGTGTGTTTGCTGATCTTCAGCGCAAACGAGGTGCGTTTCCAAACGCAACACACCAAAGCGAAGATGGCCCAGCGGATGTAACGATCTGGTGCTCAAACGACTATTTGGGCATGGGTCAACATCCTGATGTTTTGCGTGCGATGCACACCGCAATCGATACGGTTGGAGCAGGGGCTGGTGGCACGCGTAACATCTCGGGCACGACACACGAACATGTTTTGCTCGAGGCAGAGCTTGCAGATCTGCATGGCAAGGAAGCCGCGCTGTTGTTTACCTCCGGGTATGTCTCGAACTGGGCCGCACTTGGCACGCTTGCTTCGCAAATTCCGGGCTGCATCGTCTTTTCGGACGCGTTGAACCATGCGTCGATGATCGAAGGCATTCGCCATTCAAAAGCCGCACGGGTGATTTGGAAGCATAATGATCTGGAAGATTTGGAAGCCAAGTTGGCCGCCGCAGACCCCGATGCGCCCAAACTGATCGCGTTTGAAAGCGTCTATTCGATGGACGGCGACATCGCCCCGATTAAAGAAATCTGCGATCTGGCCGACAAATACGGCGCTATGACGTATCTGGACGAAGTTCACGCTGTTGGGCTTTACGGAAGCTGTGGTGGCGGTATCGCTGAACGTGAAGGCCTGATGGATCGCCTGACCGTCATCGAAGGTACTTTGGGTAAAGCGTTCGGCGTGATGGGGGGCTATATCACCGCCTCGGCCGAGCTGTGCGACTTCGTCCGCAGCTTTGCCAGTGGGTTTATCTTTACTACGGCCTTGCCGCCGGCTGTGGCTGCGGGCGCGCGCGCCTCGGTTCAACATCTGAAACGCTCTAATACAGAACGTGATAGCCAGAAAGAACGTGTGGCAAAAGTGCGTGCCGGGTTGGATGCAATGGGCATTCCCCATATCGACAACCCGTCCCACATCATCCCGGTAATGGTTGGCGATCCAGTGAAGTGTAAATTCATCACAGATACGCTGATGCGCGACTTCGGGGTCTACATTCAACCGATCAACTACCCAACCGTACCCAAAGGGACCGAGCGATTGCGGATCACTCCGTCACCGGTTCACACCGATGCTGACGTTGCGCATCTGTTGGGCGCACTGGAAGAATTGTGGTGCCAGTGCGAGATCGCGCGCGTTCCCTTGGCGGCGCAGTAAGATGCGGATTGCGTCTGTTTCGGCGTCCGGGCGTGGGGAAACGGATCGGTTTTTGGCGGACCTCGCGGCGACCTTGGAACGTGAAGGGAAGCGGACGGTTGGAGTTGTTAAGGACCTTGGCCACCAAAGCGCATTTGAAAACGGGTGCGATATGAAGGTGCGCGTTTTGCCCGATGGCCCGGCGATTGCGATAACCCAAGCGCTTGGACCCGGATCTGATGCCTGTCGTCTAGACCCCGCTGGAATTGCTGAAGCGGTCATATTGGTGACGAAGCGCGGGGTGCGAGACGCGGATGTATTTATCCTAAACAAATTCGGACCAGAAGAAGCTGAGGGCCGAGGGTTTCGCGCGGCCATCGCCGAAGCAATCGAAAATGATGTACCAGTTTTGGTCGGGCTTGGGGCGGGGGCAAACACCCATAAGGGCTTTGCTGCCTTCACGGGCGATATGGCCGAGACGTTGCCAGCAGACCTAGGTGCCGTCCTGACCTGGGTCAGCGGCTGACGTTCATCCCATTGCTGCGATCAGGGGTGTGCCTTGTCCGTCCAGATGTGATTTGATCGCACGGGCAACCATTACGTCCACGCCCGGCAATTGGCTGATCACGGGCAACACCCGCCCGTCGAATCCGGCAGCTTTCAATTCTTCATGCACATCGCGGCGCACGTGGTCGCCCTCCATCGCGAAAAAGGGCAGGCAAAGGCTTTCGGCGTTGAACTTGTTTGCTTTTTCAGGGATCGAAGGGGCCTGTTCCAGAAAGCCGATTTCGATGGATGTGTCCCCTAATGCACCTTCCAACTTCTGGGCAAATTCCCGGGTCGCACGCTCTGGAGCAGGACGGCCGCTACCGGACCCGTGTGCCACAAGAAGCAATGGATTGCCATTCTGTCCTTCGACCCGCAGTCCTGCCGCTGCTAAACCGGGTAAGTTCGGGTCCATTCCGAAAGGCGACATCAATTCGACCGGAGCATCGCCGAGCCGCCCTGCCAAACACGTGCGCACAAACCAACCATCGGACATGAAAAGCGGGTAAACAGGTGCTCCGGGTTTCGTATTCTCAAGTGCATCTTTTACACGCCCTTGGGCAGCCAGTGTCGCACAGCCCAGCTTTACACCCGGAAGGTGGGATTGCACGCGAGTGACATAGTCGGCCAGAGCCTCTTCTGCAGGTTCAGGCGAGGACGGTTGGCCGTGCGAGATGATCAGCGCGTCGAATTGTTCCATGGCTGGCTCCTTCTAGGGCTGGCGACGAAGGTGGTGACCGGGGCGGGATTGAGCCCGCCCCAGAAGCTTAGTGGCTGGTACCTTCTTCGAAGGTGATTTTGTTCCAAACGTTGTATTTTCCAGACGGCTTGCGCATGGGCAGACGTTTCACAATCTCAAGTGTCTTGGCGTCGTAAACCAAAACCTCGCCATCATCCTCCCAGACCGAGACCAATGCGTGGCTGCCATCTTTGGTAAACTCAACATGTGCAACGGTCGCGTCAGGTACGGGCCGCAGGGTTTTCACGATCTCAAGGCTTTGCTTATCGATGATATGCATCGCGTCTTTGTTTGGTCCGAAGAATACATCAGCCCAGACATAGGGCGAGTTTTTGTGGCTGCGCATGAAGAAGCCGGGGCCTTCGGTTTTAACCCGTTTGATGGTTTCCCAGCTTTGCATGTCGATCACCGAGACGACGCCCTCTTTCAAATGCGGCGTGGCCATCACGGTCGTGTCGCCATACGCCCATGTGATACCTGATCCAAGATGCGGCATGCCGGGCAAATCAAGATCTGCTGCTTTTTGGCCGATGACAAGATCGATGACCAATCCATCTTCGCCTTTGCGCGACGCGCCCATCACGTGTTCATAGCTTTGGTCAAAGAAGAAATCGTCCAGAAAGTCGGGCGTAGTGATCCTGCGGATCGGGAAATCGGTTTCTTGCGGCGTTGGGCCTTCGATGCGCCAGTCGTGAGTAAAGCCACCTGCAAAGATATTCAAATCGGGGGTTTTGCTGTACGAGACCTCCCAAATCTCGGGCACATCTTTCAGCGCCAACACAAAGCTTTCGCGTGGAGGTGCTTGGTACACGGCGGATACGCGACTGGGGGTGCCATCTTTACCGATGACGTCATGGACTTCCACAACAGACAGGTCGTCGGTAGACAAAATGGTCAGCGTGTTGGGCAGATAATTCGCCACGGCCAGCCATTTGCCGTCTCCGGACATGGCGATGTTGCGGCTGTTCAGGCCCGCGCGGATGCGACCAACCTGTTTCAGCGCATAGATATCATATTTCTGAACCCAACCGTCCCGTGACATGATGAAGACGAACTTGCCATCTGGGGTGAATTTTGGCCCGCCATGCACAGCAAAGGGCGTTGCAAACCGGTCGAGAACCTCAAACGTGTCGCCATCCAGAACGGATACATGATGGTCACCAGTCTCCACCACAAGCGTGATGTTCATCGGGTCTGAAGACCAGACCGGTCTATCAACAGGCGCATAGTCTTCGTCCAGCACGCGGCTGGCCATGATCTGTTCCTCACCCCAAGGCGGGACAACCTCAAGCGGGGTTTTCAGATAGGCGGCCAGTTCGGCGATGCGTTCGTCTGACAGATCCTCGGCATAGCCAGGCATTTGCGTGGCTACACGGCCATCGCGGATCACCGCTTCGATTTTTGGCCCACGCATTCGTTTCAGGCTTTCCGGAATAAGTGCCGGCCCTTGCGCGCCCAAACGGTTGGCTTCGTGACAATCGGCGCAGAATTCCATGTAGTCCGCTTGAGGATCTGCACTTGCACCGAAAGGAAGCGCGGCAAAGGCCAAAGCTAGGACAGCGGCTTTAAAAGAACTGATGTTTCGGGTCATTGCTTTTTCCTCGGAAAGGGGTGACTTCCAATCGGTCGGCATCAGCCACACCGATTTCGTCATTCGTCAGATAACAGGCCGGATCTTCGGCCCATGGATCGCCCGTGACTTGCAAGGCGCGGATGCGTGTGTTGCCACCGCAGACATCTTGGATTGCGCAGGCTCCACAGCGCCCTTTCAAGGGGCGGGGACGGGTACGCAGTGTGGCCAGCATTTGGTCGTCGCCGGTCCAAAGGTCTGAAAACTTTTCGTCTTTTACATTTCCGACCGTGTAATCGGACCAATAGGTGTCTGGGTGAACTTTGCCCAGAAAGTCGATGTTTGCGACCCCCAGACCGGAGGAGTTGCCACCCCAAGCCACAAGGTGTTCACGCAAATGGGCAACCTTATCGGCGTCGAACTTTTCCGCCGCCCATCGCAGGAAGTAACCCGCATCAGCGTCATTGTTGCCGGTTACGATGTCCAGCTGACGGCCGCCATTCGCGCTTTCCCAAGCGCGCTCAAGCAGCAGGTCCAGGCCCTTGCGGGTCATCAGGTGATGAGCGTCTTCGCCGCGGTTTTTGTCGCCGCGTCCGGCGTAGACCAAGTGGGACAGATAGAACTTGTCCACCCCTTCATCTTCGCAGAGCTTGATCAGGTCGGGCAGATGATGCTGGGTGCCTTCTGTCAGGCAGAACCGCAATCCGACGCGTACATCGCGTTTTTTCAGCTCTCGCACGCCGCGCACGGCCGCATCAAACGCTCCATTCACACCTCGAAACCAGTCGTTCGTCTCGCCAATCCCATCGATCGAGATGCCGACATAGTTGAACCCGATCTCAGCGACCTGATCGGCGGTCTTCCCGAATATCTTGGTGCCGTTGGTGGACAATGCCAGCACGCGGGTTAGTTTGCGGGCGCGTTTGGCCAGTGGGAACAGATAGGGGCTGTCTAGGGGTTCACCACCCGACAAGATGATCGCAGGAACTTTGAATTGTCCCAGGTCTTCAAGCGTCTCAAATGCTTGTTCCTCAGACAATTCGCCGGGAAAATTCACGTCTGCGGACACGGTATAACAGTGGCGACAGCGCAGGTTGCAGCGACGTGTCAGGTTCCAGATCACCACAGGTTTCACCATGCCCGAGCCTCGGCGCTGACGCACCGGTGTTGGGTTGGCAAGTTGGTGCATGTATTCAGTCAGGCGGAACATATTAGTCCCCTTTCTTACGAAGCCGCAGCCCCGTCTTTTTCAAAATACGTGTGGAATAGAGTGTGTCTGAAGCACGCAGTGCATCGCCCAACAACGCCACAATCTCTTGCCGCTTTTCCTCGACTTCGTCGCGTGACGATCCGTGAACCATGGCAAACAAATTGTAAGGCCAGTCTGGCAGCGCGCGCGGACGTTCGTAACAATGGGTCACGAAAGGCAGGGCACCGATTTTGGGGCCAATCTTGCCGAGAGCGTCGTCATCAACATCCCAAACAGTCATGCCATTGGCGGTCATACCCAGCTTATAGTGATTGGGGGCAGCAGCGATCCGGCGGATGACACCGCTTTCTTTCATTGCAGCCAAACGGGTTATCAGGTCGTTTTCGTCAAGTCTCAACCAGCCAGCCACTTCGGCATATGGGGCCGGGACCAACGGCAGGCCAGATTGCAGCGCTTCGATGATGGCGCGGTCTGTTGCGTCAATGCTCATGCTGCCACCCTGAACCCAATAAAGAATTCCCGAAGTTTGGGAAATTGCATGACCTCAAGACCTGTCTCTTGCTCGATCCGCGTTGCAATCTGGTCGATGCAATCGGGCGTTTCACAGGCAAGCACGAACCACATGTTCAGCTTGTGCGAACGTTCATAATTGTGGGCGACTTCGGGGTGAGCATTCACTTGCTCGCACACCTCGTCAAAGCGATCGGCGGGCACCTCCATGGCGCAGAGGCAAAAAGCTCCACCCATAGCTGCCGCGTCAAAAAACGGGCCAAAGCGGGTCAACACTCCCGACGCGCGCAGGTTTGCGACGCGGGTTAAAAGTTCGTCTTCGGTCAAGCCCATTTTTTCGGCCAATGGGGCAAAGGGGCGATGGTCAAGCGGCAAGTCATCCTGCAACGCGTTCACCAATGCTCGGTCAACTTCGTCGATTGTACTCATATTGCGGCCTCCTTTGATCTTGCGATCATTGCGCCGGTTTGGCGGAAACAGCGGGTTGAGAAGAGAACTTTGTGATCCACATTCGACAGCGCGGGCAGGGCCTTTGCGTTATCCAGAACTGCCAGTGCATCTTCGCGGGACTGAGCATGAATCATGCAATAAAGCCGATAAGGCCAGACGCCCGCGACGGGGCGACGTTCATAGCAAAGCGTCACGCCGGGCAAGGCAGCCAACTGTGTGCCGGCTTCATAGATGCGGCCTTCCGGCACGTTCCACACAACCATCGCATTAGATTTCCAACCCAATTTGCGATGACGTACAATCACACCAAAGCGCGACAGGATACCCGCGTCTGACAAGGCGCGAATGCGGGTGATGACCTCTTGTTCAGTCCGCAATAACTGGTCGGCAACCACGGCATAAGGGGCAGGGACCAATGGCATGCCAGTGGTCAGAATGCTCATCAACTCTTTGTCACCTTCGCGGATTGCGGATTGGTCCAAACTGCGCGGGCTGGAATGAGTGACAGGGGCTGCCTTCCCGTTCATCTTAAAGCCAAGGTCGATGTTGAACGGCTGCTTCAATCGCAGATCCAACACGCGCAGCCCTGTGCGACCCGCGATACGTTCAAGTGAGGCATTCACCGCATCGCGATCCGGACCCGTCGCAACAAACCAGATGTTCCACTGGTCTTCACGCTCATAGGAATGATTGACGCCGGGGTCTTCGTTGATGATCGCCGCGACCTTTTCGACCTGATTTTCAGGGACGGCAACCGCCGCCAAGGTCGAGGCCGATAGGGTGTTCGGGGCGCAGGTTGCACCTACCCGTGTGACGTGACCCGACTCCTGCAGGTCAGCAAGGCGGGTCAGCACGTCTGTCTCGCTGGTGCCGATTGCAGTCGCAAGCGCTGCGAAAGGGCGTGGCACCACAGGGAAGCCACGCTGCCAATCGTCCAAAAGGGCACGGTCGATGGGGTGGGCGATATCTTTCATCGCTTATAGCCCCGTCCTGTGCGCGCGAGCGGTGAAAAAGATGCCTGAGGGGCTGTCAGCCTCAATCTCGCGCAGCAGGTCGAACGTGTGGGTGTCATAGACTTTCACCTTGTTCTCATCCCGCACACTGACCCAGATTTCGTGGCCGCGCGAGGTGAACTCCATGTGCAGCACGGCTGGGCCGGGTTTGAATTCGTGGATGATTTCCTTGGACACGGTATCGATCACCTGAATGGTGTCGTTTTTTGGGTGGGCGAAGTTGACCCAGACCTGACGCCCGTCAGGGCGGGCCATGGCAAATACCGGCTGGCTATAGGTTTTGGTGCGGCCGGTTTCTTCCAGCGTGTTGGCGTCGATCCAGAGCACCTCGTGGTGACCAACGGCAGGCAACACAAACTCAGCGCCGGTCAGCGCCCAACCTTCAAGGTGAGGCATCTTGTAGACCGGCATATCTTTTTGTCCGCGCCCATAATTGGGCAAAACACGGATGGGTTTCGGGTTGTCCTGCCAAAGGTCGAGCGCGGTCAGGCCATCCTCGCCAAAAAGCCCCGTGATATAGGTGCGTCCATTGCCAGTCACCAATGCGTCATAGGGGTTTTCACCCATCTCAGGGATCTTGGTGATCGCAGGGGCGCCTTCACCAGACATGTCGGCAATCCAGGTCTCGCCCGTGTCCCACATGGTGAACACAAAGCGGCGGCCCGGCGCGTCGACCAGCCCGATGGTTTTTGATCCGGTCGGGATGTCGGCCACCATCTCCAGCGTGTCGGCATCAAAGACGCGCACGCCGCCCGGTTTGTAGTTCGATACGGCAACCAGTTTGCCATCGTCTGATATAGCCCCTCCGATCGAGTTGCCACCTTGCACAACACGGTTCGCGATCTTGCGTTCCACGATGTCGACTTTGGTCAGGCCTCCGTCGCGGCCAAACACATAGGCAAAGCGTTCGTCGGGGGAATACACCATCGAGGCATGAGATAGATCGCCCAAGCCTTCGATCCGCGCGAGCGACGCGCGCTCGGACTGATCAATCAACAAAACCGAGCCTTTGGCACGTTCGATGATCAATCCTAAGTCCCCTGTCGCGATGGTCTCGGCAATGGCTGTGGTGCCTAGCGTTGCGGCCAGCGCAAAGGTGGAAATCAACGTTTTCATTGGGTGTCCCCTTTCAGAAGATAGTCAGCGATCCAAGCGGCCTCTTTTTCGGTGATCAAAGGGCGCCACGGGGGCATTGCGGTGTCCGGGATGCCGTCGAGGATGACAGTCGTCAGAACCTCGGCGTCGTAATGCTCGATGGTCTCGGGGCGAATGTCCGGGCCAAGCCCACCTTTCAGCGTCAGTCCATGGCACGAGCCGCAATCCTGATGCACCAGACGTGTCAAGGCCGTCGGGTCCAAAGCAGGCTCACCAGAATGGGCGGCCCCAGTCAGAAGCAGCAGTGCCAGGAGGTTACGCATGGGCGGCGACCTCTTGGGCAGGATCGGGCATGGCGTCTGCGTAAAGCGTGACGACCTTGCCGATGACAAACAGTGTTGGCGGTTTTAAACCCGCCTCACGCGCATCCTGAGCCACGTGATCAAGCGTCGATACCAATCGCCGTTCGTCTTTTGTGGTTGCCTGCGAAATCGCCAGCACAGGTGTGCTGCCCGGCAACCCTTCGGTCATAAGGCCGACCGCGATCTGGCCGATATTGGCCACACCCATATAGATAACCAGCGTCGTGTCGGGATTTGCCAGCCGTTTCCAGTCAAGATCCAGCACGCCATTGGCTTGGCGATGCCCCGTCACATACTGCACCCCAGTAGCCAACCCACGATGGGTCAATGGGACCCCTGTGACACTGGCCACACCTTGGGCGGCGGTGATGCCCGGTGCGTATTCGACCTCAATCCCTTGGGAGTGCAAATAGGCGGCTTCTTCCGAGCCACGCCCAAAAATCAGAGGGTCTCCGCCTTTTAGCCGGGCAACAATGCGTCCTGCGCGTGCCTCTTGGGCCAAAATCTCGTTTATGCCGTCTTGGGGAACTGTGTGGCGGTCTGAAGACTTGCCCACGAATATCATTTTCGCGTCTGCACGCGCCATTCCCACAATCTCGTCCGAGACAAGGCGGTCATAAACCACGGCATCGGCCTCACTCAGCATGCGGGCGGCCTTCATGGTCATCAATTCCATGTCTCCGGGGCCTGCGCCGATTAGATATACTTTACCGGTCATTTTCTCTCTCGCTCGTCAAATGGCTGGCTGGACGCCACACACCACTTAGGAGACGAAAGCGCTGCTGAGCGCGTACAAAACATCGCCAGCGGGTGAGGCTTGGGCCGGTTCGTGGCGGTAAGATGGGCTGGCAAATGCCTCCGCGCCTTGACGAATGTTAAGTAAATGGAAGAACCAAGTTCAGATTGGAACTGCGACCTCCAAACACCGTTCCACTTACGTGTCGCGCATCAGATGCAATTGACAGTTGTCAAGGCGAGGCGCTGGCCCGCGCCCCATTGTCTCATGGAATCATCGATTGGGGCCATGGATGCTATTTCACCGGCAAAAGACAGAAACGAATGCGTCAGGAGGCCGGAGTGGCCGCCTGTCTTTCCGTGCGCTTCTTTCACTGTTGGGTGTTGTTGCACTGGTTTTACAGCCACTAACGGCTTCAATCGGACATGCCAGCAACATGACTTGGATTGAGATCTGTTCTGACGGTGAAGGCACCTTTGTTCAGATTGATCTGGGCAGCGGCGAATCCGATTCCGAGGACAATCAAACTTGCTGTGAGGACTGCTCAGATTGCGGAATCTGCTCGTCTTCAATGACAGGCCTGTCTTATGATCCGGTTGAAAGGCATTTTGCCGGATCCGGTTTGACCCAAGCCACAAGTTTGCAGACCCAGACATTTGGCTTAGACCAAGATCGCGCTTGGCCTGAAACCCGTGGACCTCCAGCCGCGAACACTGAAAAATCGAATTGCGCCGCGCGTGGCGCATTCACAGCAATCCCTCATCTAAAAGGAGGTGCGCTGTGATCTTAAAGCGCGCAATCTATTCTTGGCTCTGTGCCCTTGTCTTGATCCTGTCCGGGGTTATGACCGATACGGCAAAGGCCGACAGCCTTGCCAAATTCCTGCCAGACCTGACACCTGCGGATCTTGCCCCCGGCGCTGATGCGTTTGGTCCGATCCGCGACGATGTGCCTGTCGCTCCGATCCTGAAGGGTGGCGAGGCAATCGCCTATGCGTTCCTGACCTCGGACTTCGTGGGCACGACGGGATACTCGGGCAAACCCATTCACGTTGTCGCTGCGATTGACCCTGATGCCGTACTGACCGGTGTTAAGCTTGTAGAACACTCAGAACCCATTGTTTTGATTGGCATTCCCAACTCGAAAATGGTCAAGCTAACCGAGGGCTATGCCGGGCTCGACCTGAAAGCCGAGGCTGCTTCGGGCGGTGATGCACATGACCTTGATATTATCTCGGGTGCGACGGTCACCATCATGGTGATTGATGACAGCCTTGTGCGGGGCGGCATTAAAGTGGCGCGTGCGCTGGGACTGGGCGGATTGTCTCCGCGCCAGGCCGATGGGCCGAAGCGCGAGATTGACCTGACAAATGAAGAGGTGTCGGACTGGACGACCCTGTCTGGCGACGGGTCGGTGCGCCGATTGACGCTGGATATCGGACAGATCAACGCGGCGTTTGAGGCGACTGGTGACCCCAAAGCCATCGCACGCCCCGAACGTGGTGCGCCTGAGGATACGTTCATCGACATGCACATGGCGGTCGTGTCCGTGCCTTCGATCGGCAAATCCCTGTTGGGCGAGGCCGAGTTTGCCAACCTGACCGGCTGGCTGGAAGAGGGTGAGCACGCCATCCTTTTGCTGGGCCGCGGGGCTTACAGCTTCAAAGGATCCGGATATGTACGCGGTGGCATCTTTGACCGTATTCAGTTGATCCAAGGCGACAATTCGGTGCGCTTCTTTGACAAGCAGCAGCGCCGCTTGGGCGATCTGGCCACTACGGACAGCCCAAGTTTTGCTGAACTTGATCTGTTCAAAATCCCTGCCGAAGCCGAGTTTAATCCCGCTGAACCCTTCCGCCTGCAATTGCTTGCGCAGCGCGCAATTGGCGCGGTCGAAAAGACGTTCTTAACCTTTGATCTGGGTTACAAGCTGCCCGACCGTTTCCTGATGCCGGTTGCCGCAGCCGCGCCGATTGTTGATGACGCAGATGCCGAAGCCGCCGCAAAGTCGGCCCTTTGGAAACGCATCTGGAAGGACAAAACGGTCGAGATCGGCATCCTAGGTGCGATGCTTTTGGTGCTGACTGGTGCGTTCTTCTTCCAGTTCCACGCGACACGCAACGCGCGCGCATTCTATTGGTTCCGCATTGGCTACCTGACCTTCACGTTGGTGTTCCTTGGTTGGTATGCAAACGCACAGCTGTCCATCGTGAACCTGATGGCGCTGGCTGGCAGCCTGCGGTCGGGCTTCACTTGGGACGCTTTTCTGATGGATCCGCTGGTCTTCATCCAGTGGTTCGCGGTGGCCGCTGCCCTGATCTTCTGGGGCAGGGGGGCTTACTGCGGTTGGCTGTGCCCCTTCGGTGCGTTGCAAGAGCTTTTGAACAAAGCCGCCCGTGCGTTGAAAGTCCCGCAATGGACCTTGCCGTGGGGCCTGCATGAACGCCTGTGGCCAATCAAATACATGATCTTCTTTGGGCTGTTTGGACTGTCCATGGTCTCGATCCCGTTGGCCGAAACCTATGCTGAGGTCGAGCCGTTCAAGACTGCGATCATCTTGAAGTTCGTACGCGAATGGCCCTTCGTGGTCTTTGCGGTGGTCCTTCTGATTGCCGGGCTGTTCGTCGAACGCTTCTATTGCCGCTACCTGTGCCCACTGGGCGGAGCACTGGCGATCCCCGCCCGCATTCGCATGTTTGAGTGGCTCAAGCGCTATCACGATTGCGGCCATCCCTGTCAGACCTGCCGCAACGAATGCCCTGTTCAGGCCATCCATCCGACAGGCGAAATTAATCCAAACGAGTGTGTCGACTGCCTGCATTGCCAGGTTCTGTATCAGTCGGCCGACAAATGTCCGGTGGTCATCCGCACGCTTAAGCGGCGGGCCAAGACCGGCGTGGCGGACCTGAATATCCCGTCAAAGAAACCACCGGCGAACCATCCAAACGCCAAAAGAACGTCAGCTCCTAAGGAGGAAACACAATGACTGATAAGAACGAAAAACTCTCAATGACCCGCCGGGGTATGCTGGGGGCCACCGCTACGGGCGCGGTCTTCGCAGGTACCGGTATCGGTTCGACACTGATGTCAGCCAAAGAAGCAAGTGCAGCTGCCAACGCGCATCTCGAGCCTGGTGAACTGGACGATTATTACGGTTTCTGGTCTTCAGGCCAAACTGGAGAACTGCGCATCTTGGGTGTGCCGTCCATGCGTGAATTCATGCGTATCCCCGTGTTCAACCGTTGCTCGGCAACTGGTTGGGGACAAACGAATGAATCGCTGAAGGTTCTGACCGAAGGTCTTCTGCCTGAAACCAAGCAGTTCCTCGCGTCGAACAACAAAGTCACCTATGACAACGGCGATTTGCACCACCCACACATGTCTTTCACAGACGGTACCTATGACGGTCGCTTCCTGTTCATGAACGACAAAGCCAACACCCGTGTGGCGCGTGTGCGTTGCGACGTGATGAAATGCGACAAGATCATCGAGATCCCGAACGCGCATGACATCCACGGCCTGCGTCCGCAGAAATTCCCGCGCACTGGCTATGTCTTCGCCAACGGCGAACATGAAGCACCACTGGTCAATGATGGCAAAATCCTGGACGAGCCAGAGCAGTATGTGAACATCTTCACCGCCATTGATGGCGACGAGATGGAAGTGGCTTGGCAGGTGATTGTCTCGGGCAACCTTGATAACACTGACTGTGATTATCAGGGCAAATACGCCTTCTCGACCTCGTATAACTCGGAAATGGGGATGACCTTGCCCGAGATGACCGAGAACGAGCTGGACCACGTTGTTGTGTTCAACATCGCAGAAATCGAAAAAGCGATTGAGAACGGCGATTATCAGGAAATGAAAGGCGTGAAAGTCGTGGATGGCCGTAAAGGTCAGAACAAGAACTACACCCGCTACATTCCGATCCCGAACTCGCCCCACGGCGTAAACGCGGCCCCTGACAAACAGCACATCATGATCAATGGTAAACTGTCGCCCACCGTTTCGGTGATCGACGTGACCAAGCTGGATGATGTCTTTGCTGGCGCGGACGAGCGTTCGTGCATCGTGGCCGAGCCCGAACTGGGTCTTGGACCGCTACACACTGCATTTGATAACCGCGGCAATGCCTATACCACGCTGTTCTTGGACAGCCAGGTTGTGAAGTGGGACATCGCCAAGGCGATCAAAGCTTATGCTGGCGAAGAAGTTGATCCGATCGTTGACAAAGTGGACGTGCATTATCAGCCCGGTCACAACTCGACTTCGATGGGTGAAACTGCGGATGCTGATGGTCAGTGGCTGATTTCGATGAACAAGTTCTCGAAAGACCGCTTCCTGAACGTGGGCCCTTTGAAGCCTGAAAACGAGCAGCTGATTGATATCACCGGCGACAAGATGAAGGTGGTCCATGATGGCCCGACCTTTGCCGAGCCGCACGATTCAATCATCGTTCGCCGCGACATCGTGAACCCGGTCAACGTATGGGATCGCAACGACCCGATGTGGGAAGATGCCCGCAAACAGGCCGAAGCCGATGGCGTCGATCTGGATGAAGGCTCGGACGAGATCATCCGCGATAAGGACGATCCCACCAAGGTACGTGTCTACATGTACTCGATCGCGCCGACATTCTCGCTTGAGAAGTTCACTGTGAAGCAGGGTGACGAAGTTACGGTTTACGTGACCAACCTTGATGACGTGGATGACGTGACCCACGGGTTCTGTATGGCCAACTTCGGTGTCGCCATGGAAGTCGGTCCGCAGGCAACTGCATCGGTGACCTTCGTCGCTGACCGTCCGGGTGTTCACTGGTTCTATTGCCAGTGGTTCTGCCACGCACTCCACATGGAAATGCGCGGCCGGATGATGGTCGAGCCACGGGACGCTTAAGACGATGCGCTGGCTCCTGACCCTTGGATTTGTCCTTTCTGCCACCTGCATGCAGGCGGCCGATTGGGACGTGCCCAATACGCCAGGGGCTATTCGCGAAACACTGGCTCGGGCCGCAGAGGGCGACACGCTTCGCCTGCGGCCCGGGACCTATCTGGAAACTGTTGTGCTGGACAAGCCCATCACGCTTGACGGGGCTGGCCATGCCACCATCGACGGGCAGGGCAAGGGCAGTGTGATTACCGTGACGGGTGATGACGTCACCGTTCAAGGGCTGACCGTGATCGGCTCAGGGTCTGAACATGAAGGCATCGACAGCGGCATCCAGCTTACAAAAACCGCACATGCCCCGATTATTCGGAACAATGTGGTTCTGGGCAATCTTTACGGCATCGATATCCACGGTGCGGATGATGCGCTGGTGTCAAACAACCAGATCGAAGGCCGCCAAGACCGCCGCATGAATGCGCGTGGCAACGGCATCTATGTCTGGAACGCCCCCGGCGCGATTGTCGAAGGAAACGAGGTTCGTTGGGGCCGCGATGGCATCTTCGTCAACTCGTCTAAGAAAAACATATTTAGAAACAACACTTTCCGAGATCTGCGATTTGCCGTGCATTACATGTATGCCGATAATTCCGAGGTCACGGGTAATGTATCGATCGGTAATCACCTTGGTTATGCGGTCATGTTCTCAACCCGCGTGAAAGTGACCGACAATGTGTCGATCGATGACCGCGACCATGGGGTTATGCTGAACTATGCCAATCGCAGCGTGATCACCGGAAACTATGTTAAGAACGCGGCTGAGAAATGCACGTTCTTATACAATTCGAACAAAAACGATTTCTCGGGCAACTGGTTTCAGGGCTGCGGGATTGGCATTCATTTTACTGCCGGGTCCGACAACAATCGCATTGTTGGCAACAGCTTCATCGGCAATCGAACACAAGTGAAATACGTGTCGACCAAATGGGTCGAATGGTCTGAGGACGGGCAGGGTAACCACTGGTCCGACTTCGCCGCGTTTGACGTGGACGGAGACGGCGTGGCCGACGCGCCCTATCGTCCCAATGACAGCATGGATCACGTACTGTGGACCCAACCCGCTGCAAAAATGCTTCTTGGCTCTCCGGCTGTTCAGCTGGTGCGCTGGTCTCAATCCGCTTTCCCCGCGCTTTTACCGGGCGGGGTGGTGGACTCTCACCCACTTATGCAAGCACCGAGACCGCCTGCAATCGCAAAGGTGCCCCATGACGGATAACGCACTGACTATTGAAAACGTCCGGAAGGATCGCGGCAGCGCGACTGTTCTTGATGACGTGTCCCTGATCGTACAACCCGGCGAGCGCGTGGCGCTTCTGGGTCACAACGGGGCCGGAAAATCGACCCTGATCAAAACTATTCTGGGCCTGACACCACTCACGGCTGGCCGGATAAGCGTCGATGGCGCGAATCCCGGCTCTGCTCAGGCCCGACGGCTGACCGCTTACCTCCCCGAAGCGGTCAGCTTCCACCCTGCTCTGACGGGCCGCGAACAGCTAACCTTGTTTGCGCGCCTTGATGGGCAGGCCGCGGATGTGCCTGGTCTGTTGGACCGTGTGGGGCTGTCCGACGCGATGGACCGCCGGATCGGTGCCTATTCCAAAGGCATGCGGCAACGGCTTGGGTTGGCACAGGTACTGCTTGGTAATCCCAAAGTGGCGTTGTTGGACGAACCCACCAGCGGTCTTGACCCGATCTCGCGGCAGGATCTGTACGCCATCATAGATGAGCTGGCCGGGCAGGGGACAGCAGTTTTGATCGCCAGCCATGCCTTGACCGAGGTGGAAGCCCAGACAGATCGGATCGCCATTTTGCGCCAAGGCGTGAAGGTGGCTGATGATGCGCTTGAAAGCTTGTCGGCCCAAGCTGGCCTGCCGACCAAACTGCGCATTCGCGCAACGGGCACCCATGCCGATCAGATTGCCGAAACGATGGGCGGCACACGCATAAACGGCGCCTCGGTCGAGGTCCTTTGTACACCTGACCAGAAGATGGCCCGGCTGCGCGATGTGGCCGCCATGGGCGAGGCTGTTGCGGACATTGAAATGACACCGCCGCGGCTGGAAGACCTCTATCGCCATTATGCCAAGGAGGGGATGCAATGACCCGTTTCCTGTCCATCGCTGCTACAGAAATGCTGATCCTGCGTCGCAACCGTTGGCTGCTAATGGCGACCATCATCATGGTGTTATTCGCGCTTGCGTTGACCTTTGCTGGCAGTGCGCCTACGGGCACGTTGGGCGTTGATATGCTGACCATTTCGGTCACGTCGATGACGACGCTATCCGTCTACCTCGCGCCATTGCTGGCGTTGATGATCAGCTTCGATGCTATCGCAGGCGAGGCTGAACGGGGCAGCTTGTCGCTGCTACTGTCCTATCCTGCCGGGCGCGGAGAAATCTTGCTCGGCAAATTCGCAGCCCACCTCGCGGCGCTTGGATTTGCCATGACCGTCGGCTTCGGTTCGGCGGGCGCCATTGCGGCGTGGTCAGGCGGGGCAGGGGCAGACAGTCTGATTGCTCTGGCGCGTCTGATCGCGACCTCGATCCTGCTGGGCGCGGTTTTCCTTGGGCTTGGTTATCTGGTGTCTGCCCTGTCGCGCAGCGCGACCGCCGCGGCAGGCCTATCCGCCGGGCTGTGGCTGGTCTTTGTTGTGCTCTATGACCTCGGCCTTCTGGGCGCAGTGGTAATGGATGGCGGCGGCAGCTTCACACGCTCAATCTTCCCGTGGCTGATGGTGGCCAACCCGGCGGATGCATTCCGGGTCTGGAACATCGCTGCCTCGGACGGTGTTGCTTTGGCATCTGGCATGGCGGGCGCGGCGCAAACCTTGCCTGCATGGGCAGCGCCTGCTTCGTTGGCCATCTGGCCGGTTCTGGCATTCCTTCTGGCCCGCGCCGCTTTCAAGAGGGTCGAACCATGAAACGCATATTCTTTCTCGCGGTACTAACGCTCGCCGCTTGCAACGAAGACGAAGCGAAAACGCCCCCACCGCCTGCCGATCTGACGGAACAAGCGCTGAGTTATTTCTGCCAGATGAACATCGCCGAACATGGCGGCCCGAAGGGGCAAATCCATTTGGAGGGCCACCCAGCCCCGCTTTTCTTTGCGCAGGTGCGTGATCTTATGGCGTATCTGAAAAGCCCCGAACGCGAGGCTGCGATTACGGCCGTTTACGTCAGCGATATGGGCGTTGCCCCCAGTTGGTCGGAACCGGGCATTTCGAACTGGATCCCCGTTGGCGAAGCGAGCTTCGTGGTCGGTGCCCGCGTTGCGGGTGGCATGGGAGCCCCTGAAATTGTGCCCTTCGCTGAACCAGAAAATGCCACCGCATTTGTTGAAACCTATGGCGGAGAGGTGTTGCCGCTTGATGCAATCCCCGATGATGCCGTTTTGGCCCCAGTCGACCTGACTCTCACTCTGGAGACCCCATCATGACACGCTTTGATCGCCGTCGCTTCTTGACAATCACAGCGGCTGCCATGGCTTTGCCATCCGCTGCTGCGGCCTCTACTGTTGCGCGCTGGACCGGGCGGGCCTTGGGCGGGCCTGTTTCCATGCAACTCACCGGTCTGAGCGACGCCGAGGCGCAGCCTATTTTTGCTGCAGTCGAAGCCGAGCTTGTGCGACTAGAGGCAATTTTCAGCTTGTATCAGGACAATTCTGAGTTGGTCCGCCTAAACCGGGATGGGCAGTTATCAGCGCCATCGGCTGAGCTTTTGTCCGTGCTCAGCCTGTGCAACGCACTGCATTCTGCAAGTGACGGAGCATTTGATCCCAGCATCCAACCCTTGTGGCGCGCGATCGCGATGACCAAAGGGGATGACGATATTTCCGCAGCGAAACAGTCGGTTGGTTGGGCTCGTGTTCGCTTTGACACAAAGAATGTCCATCTTCCAAAGGCGGGTGCTTTGACCCTGAACGGCATTGCGCAAGGGGCGATCACGGATGCCGTGGTTGATCTTTTGAAACGCCATGGGCTTCAAAACGTGTTGGTCGATATGGGTGAAATTGCAGCTGTTGGGAACGGACCAAACGGTCCTTGGGGTATTGGCGTGGTGTTCCCCGATGGCACGCTGGTACACCGGTTGACCGCTCATGATCGAGCCATAGCCACGTCTGTCCCCGATGCGATGACCATTGGCGCTGGCAGTGGCCATATTCTGACCCCGTCAGGGACGCGCGCGCGCGTGAAAATAGCATCGGTTTCTGCCCCTCGTGCGGTGCTTGCGGATGGGCTTTCCACAACGCTATGCCTCGTACCCAAAGAGCAATCATTAGACGTCTTAAAGGCATTTAACGGCGCGCGTTTGGAGTATTTCGAACGAGCTTAGATCATTCTAGTTGGGTCTTTTGGGGACA
This sequence comes from Aliiroseovarius sp. F20344, assembly GCF_023016155.1. Lineage (GTDB taxonomy): Bacteria > Pseudomonadota > Alphaproteobacteria > Rhodobacterales > Rhodobacteraceae > Aliiroseovarius. Next base: position 1,405,227 of record NZ_JALKBG010000008.1, on the reverse strand, counting down.
TTAAACAGATTGGCCAAACCCGATCTGATTTGCCCTCTATACAATCCGGCAAGTTGCAATGCGCCTAAGGAACGGCGTATTCATTTACATATCAAGCTAAGGGAGCCAGATATGCAGCCAGAGCATAAGGCGGTGGCGCATCAGTCGTTGCTGTTAAGCAGTATGCCATCGGATGATGCCGAAGCATTGCTTTCGCGCGCCAGCGTGAGCAACTATGACCGTGGACAAACAGTTTTTCTGCAAGGTGAACGGGCAACCGCCATCTTCATTGTGGTTGCTGGCTGGGCAAAGCTTTATCGTATTGCACCAAGTGGAGCCGAAGCCGTTGTGGGTGTGTTCACCAAAGGACGCAGCTTCGGCGAGGCACTGGCTTTTAGGGGGGATGTCTACCCGGTTTCATCGGAAGCTGTGACGCAATGTACCCTTTTGCGCATTGATGCCGAGGATTATCTGCGCCGTATCCGAGAGGCACCGGAAGCTGCAATTTCATTGTTGTCAGCAACTTTTGTGCATTTGCACAACCTCGTTTCCCAGATCGAAGCCCTAAAAGCGCGCACTGGAGCCCAGAGGGTGGCCGAGTTCCTGTGCGAGCTTGCCGAGTGTCAGACAGGCGAGTGTGAAGTTGTGCTTCCCTATGACAAGATCCTGATTGCAGGCCGTCTTGGTATGAAGCCCGAAAGCTTAAGCCGAGCTTTTGCCCGGCTGAAGGATGAGGGGGTTCAGGTCAAACAGAATCGCGCCAAAATCAGAGATATCGATCACTTGCGTATCTATTGTGAAGAAGATCCCGCACAAGCGTGGTTGCGGTAAGAGTTAGCCAGTTTATTTCCCGGCGACTGTAATCATCCCGATCATCTTCTGCGTTTCCCAATGCGGACCACAAAGATATTCCTGGTCACCCTCGGTCAAGAATGTGAACTCGATGGCCTCCTCGGGGAAGGCGCGATCACTTTCGGGCTCGTTCGGGACAATGACGCTGTGGCTGGTGCGTTTATCGACATTCACCCAACGGACGGTGGTTCCGACGGGAACGACCAGTTCGGCGGGGCAGAAATTGTACTTGTACATCTTCACCACAATGACGCCCTCTGCTTCAGCCGAGGGTGTGCCGGTGAGCTCGACATAGCGTTCTTCTGCTTCAGCGCAGATGGTCGCGGTTTTGTCGTCGTCAGCAAACACAGGAAGTGCTGCACATAGTGCGACAGAGAAGGGCAGGGTCAGTTTTTGCAAGATATGAAACATGGGTGAACCTTTCCTACTTTGGAAAAAAACGCGGCGGTCGGTTGAGGTGACCGCCGCGTCAGTTTTACTGTGCGACCACGTTAATCGCGGCTTCTGCATTATCCAACGCGAGCGTGGTATTTAGCGTTACATGGTGGAAACGAGCAGCTGCATAGTCATCGTGGATTGCAAAGCCAACAGTATAAGTTTGGCCTGCTTCCAAGCTGACGTCTCCGGTCCCTCCGGCCAGAGGTCGTGAGAATGTCACCGTCCAGGTGCCGTCCGGAGCGAGGTTGGCTTCGGCAGCCATTTCACCATCATTCTCGACCCGTCGATCCAACAGATACCCGTTCGAAGACGATCCATCAGCGTACACGCGCATCAGATCCAAGAACGTACCATCAGCCAGAAGCTGATCGATTTCTGCGGGGTCTTTCAGTTGATCCCAACCGCCTTGGGCTTTACCACGACGACCTTTGATCTCGATCTTCGTCCGGCTTTCGGCCAGATATTTGGTGATCGTTTTATCGGCTTGAAGCTGAGAAGCTACAGCGCTGTTGGCTGCGATTGCTTCAGTGCCCGGGTCAAATGACATGTAGCTGTTATCTGCGTGACAGCTTGCCCAACACCCGACTTGTGAGCCCAATTCAATCCCAGTTCCGGTGATCATCATGCCAACCTTGATCTGGTTGTCAGGGTCCATTTTGCCGCCTTCAACAAACGGGACGGGATTGTGGCCACCATCCGTCCATTGCAGACGGAAGTAGATGTTCTGGTCGTCGTATGTGGCCTGTAGCGAGGCATTGATGAAGCCGCGTTTGCCAGAGATCGGAGTGGGTTCAAGCTCATCTCCTTTGCCGCCACCGCCAGCCACAATTTTGTTGCCAATCGTCTCAAGCTCTTGTGCGTGACAGGTGGTACATTGATCGCCACCTTTGGTCAGCGGACGCGCGCCCCCGTGTTGCTTTCCGTTCTGCACCCACTCGAACGAGGCCTGGCCCGGGTAGAAGAGGGTTAAATCGGTGGTGGGCACACTATCCCATGCCACATTCCCGGCAACCGCATCACCTGATGGTGCAGCGGCTGGATTGCCTGTGGTCGCCTCCTGTGTTGGGGTGGATGTATTGGCCAGTTCTGCTTCTACCTTGGCACGTTCATCCGTGCGTGCGGCTTCAACGGCCGCCATGATACGTGCTTTCTGGGCTTCTTCATCGGCTTTGCGTGCTGCGGCTTCTTCCGCTTCTTTCGCTTCTACGCGGGCAAGGCTGTCCAAATACGCCTGAGGAATTTCGCGGATGAATTTCGGGTTTGGTGCCTCAAGGACCTCCAAATACTCCTCTTCGGCGCGATCACGTACATCAAGGTGCGCGATACCTTTGTGACAGTCGATACATGTCTGACCGCTTTTCATCGCATTAAGGTGCTGTTGGCGCGCACGGGGGGCCTGATACTCGGGCATCATGCTGTCGAAGTGGTGACAGTTGCGGCATTCGCGGCTGTCTGTGGCCTTCATCCGTTCCCATTCGTTCATCGCCAAATGCAGTCGTTTGGCATCGAATTTCTCGGGCGTGTTGATCGTGCCGACCGCTTTGCCCCAAAGCTCTCGCGAGGCTTTGATCTTGCGGATGATTTTGTGGGTCCAATCCTTGGGCACGTGGCAGTCGGAACAGACAGCGCCAACGCCCGAACGGTTCACGTCGTGGATTGTCCCTTTGTATTCTTCATAAACATAGTCTTCCATCTCGTGGCACGAAATGCAGAAATCCTTGGTGTTCGTGGCTTCCATGGCGGTGTTAAATCCACCCCAGAAGATAATCCCGGCGACGAAGACGCCGGCAACGCCTGCAAGCGGCATGCCCCAAAATAGCGTGCGTCGCCAAAGTGGCTTTTTGGGTTTTGGACCGTTGGTCATTGTCCAGGCTCCGTATTAGCTGGGTTGATGGTCGGCCCCGTGAGGGACAGCAAAAAAGGGCGGGCGCTTGGCCCGCCCCCTTGGGTGTCTTTAGGTCGCCATTAGGTGACGTGGTTCGAACGGTTGTAGACGTTGAACTTGCCGGTCGGGGCGTAAAGGCCTTTCACACGGGCTTTTTCTTCAAGCGTCTGGGCGTCATAGATAACCATTTCGCCGTTCGGCTCTTTCGAAGAAGCACGGTTCCATTTTGAAACCCAGACCTCGGTACCATCCTTATTGAACTCGAAGTGAACGGCGACGTTGCCTTCCTCTTCGGTGATCTGGATGGTTTTCACGATCTCACCGGTTTCTTTCGAGATGACCTGAACCGACTGCTGCACTTCAAGCTCTGGGTGCTTCGTCTGGTCAGCCCAAACGTAGTTAGAGTTCGGGTGCGTCCGGATGAACAGACCTGCACCATCGGTTTCAACCTCGTAGCAAGTCTTCCACGCGTTGTCGGCGTTGCCTTCAGGGTCGTTGCCCCAAACTGTTACAGTGCCTTCACCCAAGTGGGTTGTGCCAGCAACAGGACCACAGTTCGGATCGTTCCAGTTGGCGCCTGGGCCGGGGTGCGGCAGCGGAGCAGTGTCGATCATCGCCTCAAGCTTGCGCTCTTTGGTGTCGACAACAACCATCTTGTTCGAGGCGTTCGCCGCGATCTGGAAGTAACGACCTGTTGGGTCGAAGAAACCATCGTGCAGGAACTTGGCTGAGTTGATCTTGTCGATCCGCAGGTTGTCCAAGTCAGAGTAATCAACCTGCCACAACTGGCCCAGTTCTTTCACGGCAACGATCCATGTGGGTTCGTTCGGCGTGGTGTAGATGGCAGCCACACGGCTTTCTTCTACATAGTCGCCGTCCACGTTGGTGCCGCGGGTCGAAACCACTTTCAGCGGCTCCATGGTTTGTGCGTCCACGATCGCGAAGTGCGGAGGCCAGTAAGCGCCACCAATGACGTACTTACCATCACCGGACACAGCCACGTCACGCGCGTCATACCCAATGGTAACCTCTGAGACCAACATCTTGTCTGGCGTCTGCCAGAGGTCGATTTTAGTCATCTTGCCGTCGCGGCCCATTGTGTACCAGAAGCGGCCCGGATTTTCCGGTTCTTCCAGCTTGTGGTGTTCGGACGCTTTCAGAACGTGCACAGCATAACCCGTTGGGATGTGTGCCAGAACTTCTTTGGTGTCACCGTCGATTACGGCCACTTTACCTACGTCACGCTCGATGACGACGAAGAAGTTTTCCCAGTTGCGGCCGTGCAGCGGCTCGGTTGGGTAATCGGCTTCTTCGACATAGACCTTGCGGGTCTCTTTCATCATGGCCAGTGACATTTCTGGCGGCTTGGGCGGATCCATTTGGATATAGGTCGCCATATCCTTGATTTCCTGCTCGGTCATGATGTCCGAGAAGTTGTTCATACCGCCTTCGGTACCCCAGGAGATGATTTTCTCCAGGCGTTCCTGACCAAGCTTCAGTGTGCCACTGACGGTTTCTGTGCCGTCAGCGTTCTTGGTTTTAACAACCGGCTCAAGACTTTTACCGGTTGCACCTTTGCGCAACACGCCGTGACAACCGGCGCAGCGTTCAAAGTAGAGTTGTTTAGAGGCTTCGAAAGCCTCATCGCTTAATGTGGGACCTTCGGCCATAGCTGGCAGAGCGACGCTGCCTAGCATCATGGCAAAGCCAATCCCTAGCGAACTGCGGATTTTCTTTTGGGTGGTTCCAAGTGACATGATCACTCTCCGTTTGCTTGGTGAGGCAACGGGACAGTGCGCCCAAAAGCGGCGGGGGAACTTGACAATAGTCAACGAAGCTCTCGAAAATGTGAGTTCTCTTCTTTCAGCCTTGGTCGCGGACCATTACATCGCATGGATTGGCTGCGTCATCCGGTAACCGATTGAGCGCCGATCGTTGACTGCATCTGAGGGCCTACATCGTACTTATTGCAAGCGCCGCGAGCGTTGTGGCAATCTCGAACCGTTTTGCCGGAACATCTAACGATGCCGATCAGGTCGTCGTGTCAGCGTTCTTTTCTATGAGCTGCACAATCTCAGAAACCAGCGTTTCGATAGCTGGGCCATCTTTGTTCGTTTCGACGTTCAGTCTTAAAAGGGGTTCTGTGGAAGACATGCGCAGATTCATGCGCCACGTGTCAAAACTCATGCTCAGGCCATCCAGCCGGTTGATGTTATTTGCTGTTGCTTCATAGGCAGTGAAAACCTTCTTCATGCAGGCTTTTGCGTCGCTCACAACAAAATTCCGTTCACCGGATGATGGGAAGTCAGCTTTCATCTCGGCCACCAGCCCTGCAAGGGTCTGTTCTGTGCGCCCCAAATACTCAATCAGTTTTAGCCAAGGGATCATCCCGCTGTCGCAGGACATGAAGTCGCGAAAATAGTGGTGGGCGGACATCTCTCCGCCATAGATGGCGCCAGTGTCACGCATGGCCTGCTTTACATGAGCATGGCCGGTCTTTGAAGTCGCGGCAGTGCCGCCGTGGCGTTTGATCTGATGTGTGGTGCTCCAGATGACACGCGGATCATGAACGATCGTTTCGCCGGGAGTGTCCGTAAGAAATGCGGAGGCCAGCAGTCCCACAACGTATTCCCCTTCGACAAACGCGCCTGTGTGGTCAAAGAAAAAACAACGATCGAAATCTCCATCCCACGCGATCCCAAGATCAGCTTTTAAACGACGCACGGCGTCGGCTGTTTCTTGGCGGTTTTCGACAAGCAGAGGGTTTGGAATGCCTTTGGGAAAGCGACTGTCAGGCGTGTGGTTGATGCGGACAACGTCTAAGGAATTTGCCGCGTCACCCAGCGCGTCAAGAATGGCGTCGAAAGCGGGTCCAGCCACCCCATTGCCTGCATTCACCACCAGCTTCAGGTTGCCGATCTCCGCCTTGTTAACAAGGTTAATGACATGCGCGGCATAAGCGGGCCGGGGATCTTGCTTGGACACGGTGCCGGGGGTGCTGACCTTAGCCTTTGCCGAAGGCCTTGTGGAGGCCAGCATGGCCACTTCATCAAACTCTTGCGGTGTCAAAGGGCGGCTGCCGGGCCCAACCAATTTCATCCCGTTGTAATCGGCCGGGTTATGCGATGCCGTCACCTTAATCCCGCCGCAGGCACGGTAGTGATCGGTGGCAAAATAGACCTCTTCAGTGCCGGCAAGCCCAATGTCGATCACATCTACCCCCAGCGACACCAAACCATCGGAAAGTGCCTTGTGAAACTCGGGGCTGGTGTGTCGGCAATCATGCCCTAGAACTACAGTCTTGGGTGTCATGACCTGCACAAATGCCAAGGCAATGTCGCGCACCACAGAGGCATCAAGATCAACACCGATTTGCCCCCGGATGTCGTAAGCTTTAAAGCAGGTTAGACGTGAGGGATGTGAAGTCTTGCTCATGTCATATCCCATTGTTCCGGCAAAGAAAGCGCCCGTCTTCCATGGGTATTGCGCCTTTGCACCCATACCCAAAATTGTCATGTGATTGTCGTCGTTTCGATCATGGTCGGATGGAACGCCAATGTCCACAACGGGCGAAGGAAATCTCATAAACCTTGGCTGGTTGACCTTGCCTGATCTGCACGGATGCGTTTGTCATTCGTGACGCAATGCCTCGATTGGATCAAGACGTGCGGCGCGACGTGCGGGGAAGTAGCCGAAGATAACGCCAACCAGCGCCGAGAACCCGAATGCAAGCAGGATCACACTGAAGTCCGGCGTGAAGGGGATCGAGAGCCATTTCGCACCTAAGATCGCGAAGCCGAGGCCCAGACCAATACCGATCAACCCACCGATCAAAGACAGGATTACGGCTTCTACAAGAAACTGTAAAAGAACCTGACGCGCCTGCGCGCCAATCGCTAGACGGATGCCAATCTCACGCGTGCGTTCTGTGACCGAGACCAGCATGATGTTCATGATCCCAATGCCGCCAACCAGAAGACTGACCGCTGCAACCGCCGAAAGAAGGCCAGTCAGGATGCCGGTGATCCCGGATAGCATCGTCGCGAATTGCTTCATGTCGAGCACTTCGAAATCGTCCTCTTCCCCCCGGCCTATGCGCCGCAGATCACGCATCAAAAGGGTGATTTCCTCCATCGTGTCTTCAACCGATGCACCGTCGCGTACAGAAATGTAGAAGGCCAGAACTTCGGTATTGCCTGCAATTCGGCGATGATAGGTCTTCAGAGGTAGGATTACGAAATCATCCTGATCACTGCCAAAGGTGGATGCGCCTTTCGATTTCAAAAGGCCGACGATTTCGCAGGATAGCGTCTTTACGCGGACTGTTTCTCCAATAGGGTCCGAGTTTCCAAACAGGCTTTGGCGTACGGTTTCACCGATGATGCAGACAGTTCGCCCAGACTGTATTTCGCCGGTTTCGAAGAAGCGGCCACGGAGCAGCTCCCAGCGTGCGGCTTCGAAGTAGCGGTTGTCAGTTCCAACCACGTCCGTGCGGCGGTTTTCGTTTCCAAATATCACGCGGGCGCGAGTTTGACTGATCGGCGCAGAAATAGCGACATCGGGGATCTGGTCCTGCACCTCGTCGTTCATACGTATTGAGAACATCTTTGCCGCGGTTCCACCGGGGCCGCCTTGCATGACGTCTTGTCCCGGCATCACCATGACGACGTTGGTGCCCAGTTTCTCGACATCAGCGGTGACTTGTGCGGTTGATCCTTGTCCGACGGTGACCATCGCGATCACAGCGGCCACGCCGATGACGATGCCCAAGACCGTCAAAAGCGAGCGCATCGTGTTCCGGAAAATGGCCTGAATGGCCAAGCGAACGGTTTCCCACAACATCTCAGGCAGCCCTCGGTTTACGGTCGTCGCGTTCGATGCGTCCGTCCACCATCCAAATCAGCCGTTCCGCATAGTCCGCCATGTCTTGTTCGTGTGTCACCATGATGATGGTCAAGCCTTCGTCACGGTTAAGGTGCTGTAACATCTCGATGATTTCGACAGACGTTTTGGTATCAAGGTTTCCCGTCGGCTCGTCTGCAAGAACCACTTTCGGATTGCTGACAAGTGCTCTGGCGATTGCGACCCGCTGCTGTTGGCCTCCTGACAGCTCGCTTGGGTCGTGATGGGCACGTTCCTCAAGGCCAACTTTTCGCAGCGCTTCAAGCGCCGCCAGTTGGCGCTCAGCGCGTGGGACGCTCTTGTAGATCAACGGAAGCTCAACATTTGCCAAAGCACTTGTGCGCGGCAAAAGATTGTAACCTTGAAATACAAACCCCAGATATTGCCGCCTAAGCAATGCGCGCTGGTCGCGCGTTAACGTGCCGACTTCAACCCCGCAGAACCTGTAGTTGCCACTTGTCGGGGAATCGAGGCATCCGATCACATTCATCGCAGTTGATTTGCCGGACCCGCTGGGGCCCATGATGGCGGTGAACTCTCCGGATTCGATGGTCAGGTCAACATGATCCAGCGCCCGCACGGCAATCTCGCCTTCGCCATAAACGCGGCTGATATCTTCAAGTTCGACAACAGCGGTCTCAGCCATCGATCTGATCCGTAATCAGCACGTCGCCTTCCACAAGTGACCCATGCTGAATGACCGTCATACGCCCATCGGTTTGACCCGCAGTGACGGCGATTTCTTGCGGTACTCCATCCTTCAGAATCCAGAGCGTCTTATTGTCAATTTCAGCACCCGCATCCTGCATATCAGGGATCAGCATACCAAGAAGTCCGCTGCGGTCTTCGTCATCACCCGTATCCATTTCTTGCGGAGGCGTATATCGAAGTGCCGCATTCGGAACCACGAGAGCATCGGAGATCTCGGCAACGACGATGTCGGCCGTTGCGGTCATTCCAGGGCGCAGCAGAAGATCCGAATTATCAACGGTCAGGATTGTCTTATAGGTAACCACCCCGTCCACAATCTCGGGCGAGACGCGGACTTGCGTGATTTCGGCGAGGAATTGTTTTTCATCATAGGCATCTACGGTGAAAGAGGCCTTTTTCCCAACCGCAACACTGCCGATATCAGCTTCGTCGACATTCACCTGCAACTCCATCTGCTCCAAGTCTTGGGCGACGGTGAAAAGTATCGGTGCGGACAAGGACGCGGCAACGATCTGTCCCGGATCTACCGTGCGATCCAGCACCACGCCATCAATGGGGGAACAGATACACGCGCGATCAAGATCGGTCTGGTGCAGATCAAGGTTCGCCTCGGCCAGGGCTCTGTCAGCCACCGCTGATTGAAGCTCCGCCTGTGCCCGTTTGAAGGCCGCTTGCTTTGTGGAAAACACCTGCTGAGAGGTCACGCCGCGTGCTTCCAGATCAAGCGCGGCTTCATATTTCTCGCGCGCATCGTCTAGCAATGCCTGTGCGACAGCAACACGAGCGATTGCCGCGTCAAGCGACGCCTTTGCAATCAGCAACTGGGCCTCAAGTTTGCGCGTGTCGAGCCGCGCCAGCACTGTGCCAACGGTCACGGTGTCGTTAAAATCGACTTCAACCGATGCGAGCGTGCCTGATAGCTCGCTTGAAATCTCAACCAAGTTCGTTGGTTCGATTGTCCCCGTCGCTGTGACCGTCACAACAAGATCGCCGCGACTGGCAGTGGCAGTTTCGTATTCAACTCTCTCGGCCCCTCCGGGTCGAAGGACAGCAAACCAAAGAGCCGCTACAGCAATGAGTGCAGCAAGAGACGACCACAGCCAAAGCCGCCCGCGCCACTTTGGTTTCCCAAGTTGCAATGTCTGCGAGATATCTTCGCGAACTTCATTCATCGATAATCCTGCCAATACAGCCTTATCGAAATCTACAGTGATATTACCGGGCGTACCTTGATCCTGATCAGTTAGTCTCAGACCATAAAGTCGGGTGTTTAAGTTTCATCCATGGAAAATGGAGCTGACTAGGGCGCCAGCAGAGAAACACGGCTTAGATCCTCAGAGATGCGGATCAGGTCGGCTAGCTCGCAGGCAACGCTGCTTGGGGCGATCAAAGGTGCTCCGATCAGCGCCGCAGGCGTATGTGTCGCAGCATTCAGCGCGTCTTCCAACGGGACGCCCACCTGTTTGACCATCACGCGGACTGCTGTGATCAAATCCAGATCAGCGCCTGCCAATGTGCCATCCTCAAGCGTCAGGCGTCCATCTTGACGGCAGATGGTCCGGTTGTTGAGCTGAAACGACTTGGCATCTGACCCAGCGACCGCCATCGCGTCGCTTACCAGAAAGATACGCCCGGGTCCGGTTTTTGCAGCCCACGCGGCGCGGATGCTTTCAGGGTGTACATGGATGGCGTCAGCAATCAGTCCCGTTGACACGGCCCCACGGGAAAGTGCCGCCCCAACAAGGCCGGGCTCGCGATTTCCAAGCTGGCTCATGGCGTTGAACAGATGCGTGACACAGCGCGCACCGGCGTCGAAATACCGCCGACAGGTTTGATAATCAGCATCGGTATGTCCAAGCGATACAAGCACGCCTGCATCGGCGAGGGCGGTAACCTGCGCCTCGGTCACGTTTTCAGGGGCGATGGTGACTTTCAGGCAGGGCAGGGAGTCGGCAACCTCGATCAAAACGGCAAGGTCTTCGGGCTCCATTGGTCGGATGAGATCGGCGTCATGGGCCCCTTTGCGTATAACCGACAAATGCGGCCCTTCAAGGTGAAGCCCTGCAATGCCGGGTACACCTTCGCGAATTGCATCAATCGTTGCGTTGATTGTGGCGCGGGTGTTTTCAGGCGTGTCAGTGATCAGCGTGGGCAGGAACTGCGTGACCCCAAGCGCGCGATGTGCGCGGGACATGCGCCGTAGAGTTTCGACCGATGGGTCGTCGTTCAACATGATCCCATCGCCACCGTTTACCTGAAGATCTAAGAAGCCGGGGCTGAGGATGTCACTGGACAAATCGATCACTTCGCCGCGGTCTGGCAGGGTGTCTTCGGGGCCAAAGCCCGCAAGCTTCCCGCCCTCAAAACAGATCGCGTGATCGTCATGGAAGCGAACACCATCAAAGATGCGTCCACCACGAAATGTCACCACATCTAAGGTCATACCGTTTCTGTCACTTTCTTCAGATGGCGCGGCGTGTCTGGGTTGATCCCACGTCGGGCCGCCACAGTTTCAACCATGCCATAGAACGACACGATCGAGGCCACGGGATCGGTAATCCAATGATCGGTTCGAACATGCGGAAGGCAGGTCGCGCTTTTGACGCGATCCGATGTTGCGAACGCCAGCGCGCCCTTGTCCGCCAACGCATCAGCAACTTCGGCCACGCTGTCCTCGGCCGCATCGCGGGCTGCAAAGGCGATCACCGGAAAGCCCGGTTCTACGATGGAAACGGGGCCGTGCAGAACTTCGGCTGAGGAATAACTTTCGGCGTGGATCTGGCAGGTCTCTTTGAATTTTAATGCGGCTTCATTCGAAATCGCCCAGCTGGGACCGCGTCCAAGGGTGAACAGGGAACGCCCATCCACGGCCTCGACCACAGACGACCAGTCGCATTCTGTTGCCTTTTGCAAATGGCCGGGCAGGGCGTGAATTGCTTTGAGCAAAGCGGCGTCTTCTTTGATTTGCGCGAGCAACCACACTCCAGCCACAAGGGACGTGACAAAAGTTTTTGTCGCCGCAACGCTAAGCTCTGGACCCGCGTGGATCGGCAGGGTCGCCGTGGTGGCTCGCGACAAAGGGGAAGTCTCATCATTGGTGATGGCCACTGTGTAAGCGCCGGTTTTGGCGAACGCTTCCGTGAGCCGCACGATGTCCGGGCTTTGGCCCGACTGTGACACCGAGATGCACAGCGATCCTTCGCCCGCAACATCGACGCCATAGATCGATTTGATTGATGGTCCGACGGATGCCATGGGCAGTCCAAGCAGCAGCTCGCTAACATATTTCAGGTAAGTCGCCGCGTGATCGGATGACCCACGTGCGACCGACAATAGGAACCGAGGGTCGCGGGCGCGAATTTCTTCGGCAGTGGCCAGAACACCTGTACGACCTTCGGTCAAAAGGCGTTCAACAGCATCTGGGATCTCGTTTATTTCGCGCCGCATGCGCGTGGTTGTATCAGAGGACATGTCAGGCAGCTTTCATGTTTGTCAGGTCAGTTCGAAAGGCGCAGCTCGGCCACAAAGTCATAGGCGTCGCCGCGATATACAGATCGGGTCAGCTCGGCCACGCGTCCGCTTTCAAGGTACGAGATGCGTTGAATGCTCAACCCAGCGGTTCCCTCGGCAACGCCCAAAAGGTCCGCGTCGTCAGGGTCCAGATTGATGGCCGAGATCTTTTGCACCGCGCGCACGGGGCGATTGCCGTTTTGCTCCAGCACTTCGTAAAGCGAACGCGACACTTCAATCGGGTTGGGCAAGATGTCCAGGGGCAGCGAAGCCCGTTCCAGCGCCATGGGCTGTCCGCCAGCCTCACGCAAGCGATAAATACGCGCGACCGAGTCTCCGGCCGCCAGCCCCAGCGTAAGCACCTCTTCTGGCGACGGAATAAAGACCCCGCGTTCCAGCCAGCGCGAGGTGGTTTCCAATCCGCGCCGCTTCATGTCTTCGGTGAAAGACGTCAGATGCGACAGGGATTGTTCGACGCGCGCGACGGGCGCACGCACAAAGGACCCGGAGCCCTGGCGTTGTTCGACGACGCCCAGCTTCACCAGCTCCTGAATGGCTTTGCGCACGGTTACGCGCGAAAGATCGGTGATCTCGGCGATCTCGCGCTCGGGCGGAAGTGAGCTGTCGGGGGGCAGGATGCCTTTGTCGATTGCATCTTCCAATCGACGACGAAGCTGTACATAGCGCGGTCCGGAGCGTTGTCCAAGCCAGCCCTGAGGGTCGAGGAAATCAGAGACATTCATTGGTGATCTCCTCGCTAAATTCCTGTGCCAATGCCAAAGCCCCGGACAAAGGTTGCCCTAGTGGCTCTGTGATGCAGCTTTGCATTTGATCTGGCAGATATGGTGCAAAATGCGGGGCAATTCCGCCGGTCAGGCAAATGGCCATGCCCGGGGTCCAACCTAGGACGGGCAGGATATCTGCGATGCTTTGACCCGCTTCTTGCATGACCTGTTGGGCAAGCGCATCGCCCGCTGCGGCATATTCTGTGATGGCAGGCGCCAGCGCGCCGAAATCGACAGGGCGGGCGGTCGCCGCGAAGGCGACAATGCCCGCTGCATCTGAATGCAAATCCAGAAAGTGCTTTGACAAGTCACTATGAGGCGCAATGCCATCAACGGCATCAAGCGTGACGGACAAGCCGCGACGTCCAACCCATTGGGCGGATGCAGGGTCTCCAAGCACGGGCCCCCAGCCACCAGCAAACTTGCGCGCGCCATTTACCTGTGCAGCTACAAATGACCCTGTGCCGCAATGCGCCACCACGCCGTCGCTAGCGCCCAACGCGCCTTGCAGTGCAGAGGGACGGTCATCTTCGACGCGGATACGAGTAAAGGGTAGGGCCTTTGCGACCTTCTCAGCAATCGCGGACCCCGCGACACCTGCCAAACCGGCATAAGTGGGCAGTTTGCTTAGCTCATCCAGCGACAAACCGGCAATGGCTCCAAGCTGATCCAAACCGCGTATAATCTCAGCGATTGCGGTATCGAAATTCGTGGTGACATTGGCTGACCCAAGCTCAACCACGGTGTCACCATCATTATTCCGCACGGCAAGACGGCAACGGGTTCCGCCGCCGTCGATGGCGAGAATAGGTGAAGTGGTATGGGTGGCCATGCGATTCATGAGAATACCTATATAATACCTTTGCATGCTTTAAAAGACCAAATTGAGATAACTTGCAGTGATATTGGGGTTAATCCCGTGTTTCTGGTCGTCAAAAACTAAATGGTAGACAAATGGTATCTAATAGGTATGTTATTTGGCAAGCCTAAGGGGGGAATCACGTGTCGATAAGGGTCACAGAACAATTGCATGACATGGCTTTGGGGCTTGATCGCCGCCCGCTGGCCGAGATTGCACTGCTCTTGTCACAAGGACAGGGGGCCGCCGCCGCCTGTGTTGATGCGGTAGCTGTTCAGATCGCCCAAGCAAGCCAGTCGATGGCGCGCAGCATTTCCTGCGGCGCAAAGCTGCACTATGTGGCTGCAGGATCATCCGGCCTGATGGCCGCCGCTGATGCGATGGAGCTTGGCGGCACATTCTCAATCCCTCCTACTCAGATCCGCATTCACATGGCAGGTGGGCTTCCCACTGGCGCCGAAATGCCCGGTGGCACGGAAGACGAAACCGACCAGATTCGCGAAAGCCTTGCGGGTGTGGGTGAAGACGATACAGTGATCGCCGTTTCGGCAAGCGGTTCAACGCCTTACACGATCGAGGCTGCGCAAATCGCGAAGTCGGTTGGGGCGTCGGTGATTGGCATTGCCAACAACGCTGGCACAGAATTGCTGACGCTGAGTGATCACCCCATTCTTTTGACCTCGCCGCCCGAAATCCTGTCCGGTTCGACGCGAATGGGGGCAGGGACCGCGCAGAAAATTGCGCTGAACATGCTGTCGACACTGATGGCGGTAGAACTTGGCCACGTGCATGATGGCATGATGGTCAATCTGACCGCGGACAACGCAAAGCTTGAACAGCGTGCGCGTAGTATCGTGGCGCAGATTGCTGCTGTTGATGAAGCTGCCGCAGCAACCGCTTTGAAGCTGGCGAAGGGGTCCGTGAAACCCGCCATTCTGATCGCATCCGGCATGGGCAATTTAAGTGAAGCCCAGGCCCAACTGACTGCCAGCAAGGGGCATTTGCGTCCTGTGCTGGAGAAACTAAAGAACCAATAAATCAAACCTTTGGGAGGAAAACATGAAACGCAACATTATCTCACTGGCACTTGCTGGTACGGCGCTTGTCGCAACCACTGCCTATGCCGAGGACGTCACGCTGACCATCGAAAGCTGGCGCAACGATGACCTGACCCTATGGCAGGACAAGATCATTCCGGCTTTTGAGGCCGAACATCCCGGCATCAAGGTGAAGTTCACCCCGTCGGCCCCTGCGGAATACAACGCAGTGCTAAACTCGAAACTGGACGCAGGCTCTGCCGGTGACCTGATCACTTGTCGCCCGTTTGACGCCTCGCTGGCCCTTTATGATGCGGGTCACCTTGCTGATCTCGGCGGCATGGAAGCCATGGGCAACTTCTCGGACGTGGCGAAATCCGCATGGCAAACGGATGATGGCTCGGCCAGCTTCTGTGTGCCAATGGCATCCGTGATCCACGGTTTCATCTACAACAAAGACGCGTTTGCCGAGCTGGGCATTCAGGTTCCGAACACCGAGGCCGAGTTCTTTGCAGCCCTCGACAAGATCAAGGAAGATGGCAGCTATATCCCGATGGCGATGGGCACCAACGACCAGTGGGAAGCCGCGACGATGGGCTATAACAACATCGGTCCGAACTACTGGAAGGGTGAAGAAGGTCGTCTGGCGCTGATAAAAGGCGAACAGAAACTTACCGATCCGCAGTGGGTTGCACCGTATGCGACATTGGCCAAATGGGGCGGCTATTTGGGCGACGGCTATGAAGCTCAGACCTATCCGGACAGCCAAAACCTGTTCACGTTGGGACGTGCTGCAGTTTATCCGGCCGGTTCATGGGAAATCTCAGGCTTCAACGCTTTGGTTGACTTCGAAATGGGGGCCTTCAAGCCGCCCGTCCAGAATGCGGGCGACACCTGCTATATCTCGGACCACACTGATATCGGCATTGGCATGAACACCAAGACCGCAAACCCGGACGCGGCTAAGACCTTCCTGTCTTGGGTGGCCAGCCCCGAGTTTGCGTCAATCTTCGGCAACGCTCTGCCGGGCTTCTTCCCGCTGTCCAGTACACCTGTTGAGCTGGAAGACCCACTGGCGAAAGAGATCGTAGGCTGGCGCGGCGAGTGCGAGAGCACAATCCGTTCGACCTATCAGATCCTGTCGCGTGGCACGCCGAACCTGGAAAACGACACCTGGGGTGCTTCGGTTGCCGCCATCAAGGGCACTACGTCGCCTGAAGAGCTTGGTCAGAAACTGCAAGACGGTCTGGCCAGCTGGTACGCACCGCAACAGTAACCTCCCTCTGTTGCAAACGACCCGGACGCTTTGATGGCGTCCGGGCACACACCCGGAGATTCCTATGCAAAAGCCTCGAATTCGCTGGCACATAGCCGTTTTTCTTGCGCCTGCGGTGCTTGTCTATACGGCGGTGATGATCTTCCCACTGTTCAACACGTTGCGCCTGTCCCTGTTCAGCAAGATTGATCAAGAGCGCGTCTATGTCGGGCTTCAGAACTTCCAGACCCTGTTTGGCGACCCGATCTGGTCGGAACAGTTCTGGAACGCATTGGGCAACAACTTTTGGTTTTTCCTGATCCACATGTTGGTTCAGAACCCGATCGGCATCGCACTGGCCGCGGTCCTTAGTCATCCGAGGCTAAGGTTCGCCGCACTCTATCGGTCGGCCATCTTCATCCCGACAATCCTTAGCTTTGTGATTGTTGGCTTTGCTTGGAAACTGATCCTGTCGCCCATCTGGGGCATCGCGCCCGGGATGTTGGACGCAGTAGGTCTGAAATCCCTGTTTGCGCCGTGGCTTGGCAAAGAAGAATACGCACTGACCACACTTGCGCTGATCTCGGTCTGGCAGTTCGTCGGTATCCCGATGATGCTGATCTACGCAGCCCTTCTGTCGATCCCAGAAGAGGTTTTAGAAGCGGGCGAGATTGATGGCATCACCGGCATGTCGGCCTTCTGGAAAATCAAGCTTCCGCTGATCCTGCCGTCGATTGGCATCATCTCGATCCTGACTTTCGTGGGCAACTTCAACGCGTTCGACCTGATCTATGCCGCCCAAGGCGCGTTGGCCGGGCCGGATTTCTCGACTGATATTCTGGGCACGTTCATGTACAGGACTTTCTTTGGCTTCCAGCTGCAACTCGGCGACCCGCATATGGGATCGGCCATCGCAGGCGCCATGTTCGCGATCATTCTGGTCGGTGTCTGTATCTATCTATTCGGCATCCAAACCCGGATGCGCCGGTATCAGCTGTAAGGAGTTAGGACCATGAATCAGGCCCGCACAAACCCGCTTAATACAGCCGCAATGCATGGCGCGCTGATCCTTTACACGCTGATCGCGCTGTTCCCGGTCTTCGTGATCCTGATCAACAGCTTCAAGACCCGGAAAGCGATCTTCCGCGAGCCTTTGGCGATGCCGGATGCGGACAGCTTTTCAATGATCGGCTATCAGACGGTGATGAAGCAGGGGGACTTCTTCCTCTACTTCCAGAACTCGATGATTGTGACGGTTGCGTCGCTGTTCTTCGTGCTTTTGTTCGGCGCGATGGCCGCCTTCGCACTGGCCGAGTACCGCTTTAAAGGCAACACGCTGATGGGGCTTTATCTTGCCCTCGGCATCATGATTCCAATCCGCATCGGCACCGTTGCGATCCTTGAGATGATGGTGGCGACCGGGCTGGTTAACTCGCTCTGGGCGCTGATCCTTGTCTACACTGCGCAAGGCCTGCCACTGGCCGTCTTCATCTTGTCCGAGTTTATGCGGCAAGTGTCAGATGACCTAAAGAACGCAGGCCGGATCGACGGGCTGTCAGAATACACGATTTTCTTCAAACTGGTGCTGCCTTTGGTACGCCCGGCAATGGCAACGGTTGCGGTTTTCAACATGATCCCAATCTGGAATGACCTGTGGTTCCCGCTGATCCTGGCCCCGGCTGAGGAAACGAAAACCCTGACCCTGGGTAGCCAGGTCTTCATTGGCCAGTTTGTGACTGATTGGAACGCGGTTCTGTCCGCGCTGTCGATGGCGATCCTGCCGGTCTTAGTGCTTTATGTGATCTTCTCGCGCCAGCTGATCCGCGGCATCACGTCAGGAGCCGTGAAATGACACGTGTTCTGATTGCAGGGCTGGGGAATATGGGGATGAGCCACGCGCTGGCGCATCACCACCACCCAGACGCCGAGATTGTCGGAGTGGTCAATCGCTCGGGTGAAACTGATCAACCTGAACTGGCCACCTATCCGATCTACACAGATTTCCACGAGGCACTCGCCACCACTCACCCCGACCTCGTGGTCATTGCCACCTATTCCGACAGCCACGCAGACTATGCCGTGGCTGCGATGGAAGCAGGCGCGCATGTCTTCGTCGAAAAGCCCTTGGCAACGACTGTGGATGACGCGCGCCGGGTGGTGGAAACGGCGACCCGGCTGGGCCGGAAACTGGTCGTGGGATATATCCTGCGCCACCATCCCAGCTGGGTACGCCTGATCGAAGAGGCGCGCGCCTTGGGTGGGCCTTATGTTTTCCGCATGAACCTGAACCAGCAAAGCAAAGGCGCCGAGTGGGAGACCCATAAAGCCCTGATGCAAACTACCGCCCCGATTGTCGATTGCGGGGTGCACTATGTCGATGTCTGGTGTCAGATCACAGATGCCAAACCCGTGCGCGTGAACGGGATGGGGCTGCGCCTGTCAGACGAAATCGCGCCGGACATGTACAATTATGGCCAGTTTCAGGTCACTTTCGACGACGGATCGGTTGGCTGGTACGAAGCCGGCTGGGGCCCCATGATGTCCGAGACCGCGTTCTTTGTGAAAGACGTGATCTCGCCCGCAGGGTCCGTGTCCATCACCGAAGCTGATAAGGCTGGGTCTTCTGATGTGGATGGCCACACAAAGGTCGGTGGGTTGCTGGTCCATCGCCCTGATGGTGACACCCTGATCAATCTGCCCGATGAACCCGGCCACCAAGAGCTTTGTGATGCCGAGCAAGCCTATATGCTGCGCGCGATCCGTGATGACATCGACCTCACCCGCCACATGCAGGACGCCGTTCAGTCGCTGGCCATTTGTTTGGCCGCTGACGAAAGCGTCCGTTCCGGACAACCCGTAACCCTAACGGAGGTGACGCCATGACGGCGCTGACCCTGACCAATGTGAACAAGTCCTTCGGCAATGTTCATGTGTTGAAAGACATCAATATCGAGATTGAAGATGGCGAGTTCGTCGTTTTCGTCGGGCCATCTGGCTGCGGCAAATCCACTCTTTTACGGGTGATCGCGGGGCTTGAGGATGCAAGCTCGGGTGAAATTTGCATCGGTGATGACGTCGTCAACATGATCCCACCGTCCAAGCGCGGTCTTGCGATGGTGTTTCAAAGCTACGCGCTTTATCCGCACCTGAATGTGCGCAAAAATATGTCGCTGGCGCTGAAACAGGAGAAGCAACCGAAGGACGTGATCGACGCCCGCGTGGCCGAAGCCAGTCGGATGCTGAACCTTGACGACTATCTGGATCGTTTCCCGTCGGAACTGTCGGGTGGTCAGCGCCAGCGTGTCGCCATTGGACGTGCGATTGTGCGACAGCCTCGGCTGTTCCTGTTTGATGAACCTTTGTCGAACCTCGACGCCGCTTTGCGTATGAACACGCGCATCGAAATTGCAGAGCTACATTCGCAATTGGGCGCCACAATGATCTATGTGACCCATGATCAGACCGAAGCGATGACCTTGGCCGACAAAATCGTGGTGTTGCGCGATGGCCGGGTGGAACAGGTTGGCAGCCCTATGGAGCTTTATAACAACCCAGCCAACCAGTTTGTCGCGGGTTTCCTTGGCTCCCCTGCCATGAACTTCCTGCCTGCAAGCCTTTTGCAGGACGGGGACGCGCGGACAATGGGCGTTCGCCCAGAGGATCTATTTGTAACAGAAGATGGCGTGCTTGAAGCCCATGTGAGCCATGTCGAAAAGCTGGGTGGAGATACCAACGTAATTGCCCGCGTAGGGGACCGGCAGATCACGGCCCGTTTGTTTGGACAGCATGACGTGGCCGATGGGCAGCCCATCAGATTTGGGTTTGATCCAGACAACGCCTATTACTTTGATAAGGATGGCGCACGCGTCCTCTGATCGAAAGCGGCAGCGTAGATCACCTTCGCGGATAAAACAGGTAAGGGCGCTGCCTTTCACCTTTTAGACTTGATCAGGCAATCAGCCGTATGGGCTGATTACTTGCCCTTCCAGACCGGATCACGCTTTTCGGCAAAGGCACGCGCGCCTTCCAGTTGGTCTTCCGAGCGATAGAGCGTTTCGACCGTTTCGAATTGGCTTTTGGTGATTTTGTTCAAGGCATCTTGGAATTTCATATCCTCTGCCTCGCGCACGACTTCCTTGATTGCGGCATAAACCAACGGTGGGCCAGAGGCCAAAAGGTCGGCCAGTTTGTGTGCCTCATCCATCAGGTTAGCTGCCGGGTAGATGTGATTGATCAGCCCCCAACGTGCGGCTTCCTCCACGTCGATCCAACGACCGGTCAGAAGCATCTCCATCGCAATGTGATAGGGGATCCTCTTAGGCAGTTTGATTGAGGCCGCATCCGCCACCGTGCCCGACCGGATTTCGGGCAGGGCAAAGCTTGCGTGATCGGCGGCTAGAATGATGTCTGCAGACAGGGCAAGTTCCAGCCCGCCGCCGCAACAAATGCCATTCACGGCGGCAATGACGGGCTTGTTCAACCCGCGCAGTTCCTGCAGTCCGCCAAACCCACCCACGCCATAGTCGCCATCTACCGCATCCCCCTCGGATGCGGCTTTTAGATCCCAGCCTGGGCAGAAGAATTTCTCGCCCGCGCCGGTCACCACGGCCACGCGCAAGTCGGGATCATCGCGAAACACAGTGAACACCTCGCCCATGATCCGGCTGGTGGCCAGATCAATGGCGTTGGCCTTAGGGCGATCCAAGGTGACCTCAAGAACATGACCGCGTTTGGCGGTGCGAATGGGGCCTTCGGTCAGGGCGGTTAGATCAGTCATGTCTTATCTCCTGTGCGGATCAGGGCGTCTGCGGCCACGGCGCCATCGGCCATGACCATAAGCGGGTTCACTTCAACTTCGGCCACGGGATTGGCCAGTACATAGGACTGGATTACATCCACCGCGTCCAGCACGGCGTCCATATCTGCGGGCGGCGCACCGCGGTAGCCTGTCAGCAAGGGGGCGATTTTGAGTTTCCCCAAGGCAGTGCGAATGTCGACCCGACTGGCAGGAACAAGCAGGGATTGGCTGTCGTTCAGGATTTCGGTCAAGGTGCCGCCTGCGGCGACGGTCAGAACGTACCCATGCGCCGGGTCATAGGTCACGCCAATCAGCAATTCTGCCAACACGTCCGTCAGCATCTCCTCCACCAGAAAATGGTCTGTCGGCATGCCCTCAGCCGCGCTTGTAACAGCTCTGCTGTCCAAGAGGTTTAGATCCACTGCGCCAGCCTCGGTCTTATGGGCGATGCCTTCGCCTTTCAACGCCACTGGGAAGCCAATTTCTTCGGCGGCTTTAGCCGCCGCAGCAGGCGAGGTGACGCGCATCGATTTGGGAACACGCAGCCCATGTTGCGCCAGAGAGGCCTTTGCCTCGGCCTCTGACAGGATGCTGCCATGGGCTTGAGGTGGTGCCAGGAAAAGCGGTTCCAAAATAGGCTCGGGCAAGTTGGCCGCGATTTCGATCGCAGTCATTGCAGCTCCCATCCCCGAGAACGGTACAATCCCGCGTTCAACCAATTGCGCCGCGACGCTTTCGGGCATGGTATCTGGCAATGAGGCGAGAATGCCCATCGGTAGGCCGCTTGCCTCTTTGGTTGCGGCGACCGCTTCGATCACCGTGTTCCACTCAGCACTTTCACAGCGATCGGCGCGAGGAAAGTCCAGAACCACCAAGCCCAGCGACAAATCCGAGTGCATAAGCGCAGTGAAGGTTGCCGTCATGGCGACCTCGTCCCCCCAGATATACGTGTGGTAGTCCAAGGGATTGGCCAGCGCGACCCTAGGGCCAAGCGCGTCACGCAGACCGATCGATTGCTCTGGAGTAAGATCAGGGAATGAAATCAGACGATTGTGGGCCGCATCAGCGATCAGGCTTGCTTCGCCACCTGAGCACGAGGCAGATGCAATTCGGTTTGAGGGCAGCGGGCCAGCAACATGAAGAAGTTTAATCGTTTCAAGAAAACCAGATAGGTCGTGCGCTTGTCCTATGCCAAGACGGGCTAGCAAAGCGCTAGCCCCTGCGTCGCTACCAGCAAGCGAGGCCGTGTGAGATATGGTGGCTGCCTGTGCCTGATCAGAGCGACCGATCTTAAGAGCAATGATAGGCTTGCCAAGCTCGTGGGCGCGCCGGGCCAATGCCTCGAATGCGCGCAGGTCTCCGACCCCTTCGACATGCAGCCCAAGCACCGTGACGCGAGGATCTTCTAACAATGCTTGGCCGATCTCGGCCAATCCAGTCTGTGCCTGATTGCCAGCTGTGACCACGTAAGCCACGGGCAAACCACGCTTTTGCATGGTCAGGTTGATCGCAATGTTGGAGCTTTGGGTGATGATCGCCACGCCGCGGTCACACCGAACTGCGCCATGTTGGTCAGGCCAAAGGGCGGCGCCATCAAGCATGTTCAACAGCCCATAGCAGTTGGGGCCGATGATCGGCATGTCGCCCGCAGCGGACAACAAAGCCTTTTCCAGATGTTCACCGTCTTCAAGCTCAGATTTTGCTTCGCGAAAGCCAGAAGCAAAGCAGATCGCTCCGCCTGCACCAGCCGTGGACAGGACCGCAACGGCTTCGATGGTAACGTTACGATTTACACCGATGAAGCTGGCATCGGGGGCGGAGGGCAAAGCCTCGATCGACGGGTAAGTGGCGACGCCGGAAACTTCGGATTTCGTCGGGTGCACCGGCCAAATGTCGCCAGAAAACCCAATCTTACGACACTGTTCTATCACGTTGGCGCACCACACTCCGCCACCAATCACCGCGATGGAACGTGGGCGTAGAAGCCGATCTAGGCGGCTCATTCTTAAGCACCAAGCGGCCGGAACAAGTCGCGGCTGATGATGTGACGTTGGATTTCTGATGTGCCGTCCCAGATGCGCTCGACCCGGGCGTCGCGCCAGAAGCGCTCAATCGGGAAGTCGTTCATAAGCCCCATGCCGCCAAAGATTTGCAGCGTGGTGTCGGTGACACGCGCCAGCATTTCAGAGGCATAGAGTTTGGCCGATGCGATCTCTCGGTTGGCCGAAAGCTCCTGGTCCAAACGCCATGCGCCAGAGAGGGTCAACCAGTCGGCGGCATCAATCTCGGTGATCATGTCTGCGACTTGGAAGCTGACGCCTTGGAATTTGGCGATGGGTTGGCCGAATTGTTTGCGCTCAGCCGCGTATTCTAACGCCATGTCAAAACAACGACGTGCGCGGCCAACGCAGAAGGCGGCGACGGTTAGGCGCGTGGCATAAAGCCATTCGTTCATCACCGCGAAACCGCCATCGACTTCGCCCAGAACCTGTGCGTCGGGCAGGCGGCAGTTGTCGAAATCCAGTACGTAGTTTTTGTAGCCTTTGTGACTGACCGAGGCGTAACCCTCGCGAACTTCAAAGCCCGGTGTGCCGCGATCAACGAGAAAACATGTGATCCGTTTCTTGGGTCCTTTGGAGGTTTCGTCCACACCCGTAGCGACAAAAACAATAAAGAAGTCAGCATGTTCCGCGCCAGAGATAAAGTGCTTGGAGCCGTTCACTACCCAGTCGCCTTCATCACGCACGGCCGAGCATTTCATACCCCGAACATCCGAACCGGCATCGGGTTCGGTCATGGCGAGAGCGTCCATTTTCTCGCCGCGTATTGCTGGCAGAAGATAGCGTTCACGCTGGTCGCCTTCGCAGGCCATCAGGATGTTCTGAGGGCGTCCGAAGAAATGAGTGAGCGCCATCGAACCACGCCCAAGTTCGCGTTCCACAAGCGTGAAATCGAGGTGTGACAGGCCAGCCCCGCCGACCTCCTCGGGGAAATTACAGGCGTAAAACCCCAGATCCACGCATTTCTGTTTGATCTCCTGACCAAGCTCATGGGGTACTTGTCCGGTGCGCTCAACCATGTCTTCATGCGGATAGATCTCGTTTTCCACGAAACTGCGCACGGTTGAGACGATCATTTCCTGTTCTTCTGATAATCCGAAATGCATCACGCATCTCCTTTGGCGTGCAGGGCGGCGAGCGCTTCGACGCGGGCTTCGACATCGGCGCGCGGCGGGCAGGATTTCCGTGTGTTCAGGTCCACGTGCAGCAGGAATTGATCGCAGGTGGCAAGCAGTCCATCATCCGATGTGCGCTTCATTTCATGCCACAGACGCAATTTCTTGCCTTCGCCCAGTGTCACTGTGGTATCCACATATACCGCTTCGCCTGCGTGACACTCATCAATGTATTTGATGTTGGTCTCGGCAGTGAAATAGCTGAGGCCCGAATCGATATACTCCGCATCCGCCCCCACATGGATCATGATACGGTCAGCGGCGTCTGAGAAGACCTGCCCATAGCGCCCTTCGTTCATGTGGCCGTTGTAGTCAGTCCAATCGATGGGGACGTCGCGGGTGACGGTGCGCATAGGCGTCTCGTCCGCCATAAATGGCCACAGACCCGTTTCATGGTCGCGGATCACCCGGCCTGCGCCAGACCCGTCACCACGTGCCTTCAGGGCGCGCAGCATCGAAACGAGGTTGTCGTCGCGCAGACGCTCAAGCTCACGGATCGACAGGTGGCCTGATTGCGCGTCGGACTGGCCTGCGATTAGGTCCACAAGCTCGTCTGTGAACTCAGGCACATCCATCAGCTTGGTCCACGGCCATGACAGGCAGGGGCCAAACTGGGCCATGAAGTGCTTCATGCCAGCCTCGCCACCGGCCACGCGGTAGGTTTCAAACAAGCCCATTTGCGCCCAACGCAGGCCGAAGCCCATGCGGATCGCTTCGTCGATTTCCTCGGTCGTGGCGATGCCGTCTTTGACCAGCCACAGCGCCTCGCGCCAAACAGCCTCAAGAAAGCGATCCGCGATATGGGCGTCGATTTCCTTACGGACCTTCAAGGGGTACACTCCGACGCTGCTTAGGATGTCGGCTGCGCGGGTGCAGGTGTCTGCGTCCCCAACCAGTTCGATCAGCGGCAACAAGTAGACCGGATTGAACGGGTGCGCGACGATCGCGTTCGCACCTTTCTCGTTTAGTTCCGAAGGTTTGAAGCCTGAAGTTGATGAGCCGATGATGGCGGTTTTCGGTGCCAGCGCCATGAGATCTGCAAACACTTTGTGTTTCAGATCCAACCGCTCTGGCACGCTTTCCTGCACCCAATTCGCATCCGCGACAGCTTCGGCCAGATCAGTGTGATAGGTCAGCTTTCCTTCTGTCGGCAACGCTGTTTCATAAAGCCCCGGAAGCGCACGGCGCGCGTTGGTCAGGACTTCGCCGATCTTGCGTTCAGCTTCGGGGTCGGGGTCGAACACCGCCACGTCCCATCCGTTCAAGAGGAAGCGTGCGGCCCATCCGCCGCCTATCACGCCACCGCCAATAATCGCTGCTTTCATAGTCATCTACCCAACCAAACTTTCTGTATGTCCATCGACGGCCAAGGCCTGACCCGAGATCTTGCAACTGGCGTCCGACGCTAGGAAAAGCGCCGTGTCTGCCAAATCATCCGCTGTGACCCAAGTTTTCATTGCCACGCCCGTCACGTAACGCTCGCGCAGTTCATCCGGGTCCAGCCCATGGGCCTCTGCCTCGCGCGTGATCACCCGTTCCATGCGCGGGCCTTCGACGGCTCCGGGGCAGAGCGCGTTCACGCGGATGCCATAAGGGCCGAGTTCGGAGGCCAGCGTTTTCATGAGCCCAATAACACCCCATTTGGCAGTCGCGTAAGGCGACCGCATAGGATAGCCCCAAAGTCCCGCCGTAGACGAGGTCAGAAGCATACTGCCGCTGCCCTGTTCCTTCATATGGCGCGCGGCCCAGCCGCAGGCCAGAAAGGCTCCGTCCAGATTGGCGGAAAGGCAGGCGCGCCAGTCGTCCAGCGACAAGTCTTCGATCGCACCCGCCGGACCGCCGGTGCCGGCATTGGCGCAGAGCATGTCGACTCCGCCCCAGTCATTGTCCAACTGGTCAAACAGAACCTGCATCTGGTCTGTCTGGGTCACATTGGCCGCAACCGAGATAACACCGGGCAGGGTGCTTGCCGTTTCTGCCAACGCATCCGCGTCCATGTCACAGATCGCGACCTTGGCGCCTTCGGCGTGGAAGCGGCGGGCGAAACAAGCGCCGATGCCGCTGCCGCCAGCGGTGATCAAAACGCGTTTGTCTGAAAGCCCGCTCATACAGGGGCCCGCTTAGTGAGACCAAGTTTCTTACGCACCTCTTCCGGGCCAATGACCCGCGCGCCCATGCCTTCGATAATGCCGCGGGCACGGGTCACAAGCTGTGCGTTGGTGGCAAGCTCGCCCTTGGCAAGCCACAGGTTGTCTTCCAAGCCCACACGCACATTGCCACCCGCCAAGACCGCAGCGGCGACATAGGCCATCTGATTGCGTCCAAGCCCAAAGGCCGAGAAAGTCCAGTCGTCCGGCACGTTGTTCACCATCGCCATGAAGGTGTTCAGATCATCCGGGGCGCCCCACGGCACGCCCATGCACAGCTGCACAAGGGCGGGACCGTCCAACACGCCTTCCTTAACCAGCTCTTTGGCGAACCAAAGGTGGCCGGTGTCAAAGGCCTCGATTTCCGGTTTCACGCCCAGATCGGTCATCATCTGGCCCATAGCACGCAGCATGCCGGGCGTGTTGGTCATGACGTAATCGGCTTCGGCGAAGTTCATCGTGCCGCAATCCAGCGTGCAGATTTCGGGCAGGCATTCGGCGACATGGGCTACGCGTTCTTCCGCACCAACCATATCAGTGCCCGCTGCGTTCACGGGGAGGGGCGCATCTGTGGAACCAAAAGTGATGTCCCCCCCCATGCCCGCCGTAAGGTTCAAAACCATGTCGACATCAGCGTCGCGGACACGGTCGGTTACCTCACGATAAAGCTTCAAATCACGCGATGGGACACCGGTTTCAGGATCGCGCACGTGGCAGTGGACCACGGCCGCGCCAGCTTTGGCCGCTGCGATGGCGCTGTCGGCGATCTCTTTCGGGCTGCGTGGCACATGGGGCGACCGGTCCTGCGTCGACCCCGATCCGGTCACGGCACATGTGATGAATACGTCTTGGTTCATGGCGAGCGGCATCTTGGTCCCTCCTGATGCGGTGTTTCACCTGTTCATCACATGAGGAATTGACGGATGGATCCGTGCGGAATTAGTTTGCATTATGCAGATTTGGTCAAAATCCGACTCCGGAACGCGGGAAATTGCGTTTCTCTTATTCGACAGGTTCTCGAACCTTGCGCTTGCAAACCTGTTGGAGCCTCTGCGGGCGACCAACACGTTGTTGGGGCGCGAAGCATATCGCTGGCGCATTGTGACACCGGATGATGATGTGGCGCACACCTCAAGCGGGTTGCCGATTATGCCCACGGCGCGTCTGGCCGAAATTGACAAGGGTGACGTGGTTTATGCTGTTGCAAGCTATGACCACATCCGCCACTCAAATGCGGATACCAACAAGGTTTTACGCGGTTTGGCGGGGCGGTTCACTTCTGTCGCAGGGGTGGATGCCGGGTGTTGGTTGTTGGGGGCCGCAGGGTTGCTGGATGGGTATCGCGCGACCATTCACTTTGATTTGCAGGATGCCTTTGCCGAGCAATTCACGGACATCGACGTTGAACGCGCGCGCTGGTTGCAGGATCGCGACAGGATCACATGCAGCGGCGGAATGGCGGCGTATGAGCTGACCTGCGAGCTGATCGGGCAGGACCACGGGGCCGCTATTCTGTTAGAGATCAACCAGATGTTCATGTCCGAAAACGCCACAGCGCCGCAGATCGTGGCGCGCGCGCGTTCGGATCGCCGCGTGGACACCTGCCTGCGCGCGATGGAAGCCAATATTGAAACCCCTTTAACGATCCCCGAGTTGGCACAACTGGCGGGTTGTCGACAGCGCGATCTTGAGGCGCGGTTCGAGCGCCATTTCGGGGCATCGCCACGCAAGGTCTATCGACGTCTGCGCCTGAATGCAGCGCGTCGGATGTTGGAGGCGGGCGGGTTGTCGGTTGCCGAAGTCTCGCTTCGGTCCGGCTATGCAGATGCCAGCGCCTTTGCGCGCGCCTTCCGGCAGGAGTTCGGTTTGACGCCGCTGGCCGTTGCACGTGGTGAGCTGGTTAGGGCAGGGGTGTCACGCCGATGATTGCGCTGTGGTAGCGAATGAGCAGCAGATAGACAACAACGCCGAAGAAGACACGTATCACACCTGATTTGGTGACTGTAATTTCACGCTTGGTGTTTGCCAGTTGTTGCCATATGTCGATGCCCAGAAGCCTTTGATTGCGCTTGTCGATGATCCGCTTTCCAAGGGCTGAGAAGCTGGCGAATATGCCAAACAGGATCAAATGGGCCAGATTGCCGTTGGGAACCAGATGACCCAGCGACCACAGAAGCAACGCAGCCAATAGGGGATGGCGCACCCAGCCGACAATGCCCGCCGCACGCGGATCAAACAGGTCATTGTTGCGGCCCCCAAACGACAAGGCGTTCGGTCGCCCAATGGCAAGCGATGCGATCAACACCGCAGCTGCCATTGCGATCAGCGTCACATGGTTTTGCCAAGGCGCCCAAGGCCACAGCTCGACAAAGGGGGCGCGGTTGGCGGCGATGATCACCATAGTCAGGGCCGCGATGGACAGAGCTGAATAAGCAAGTGTAAAGCTCGGTCCACCCAAATGCGCCACGATGCGTGACTTAATAGCTGGGCGCACCGGGATCGAATGGGTCAGAAAAAACAGAAGTATCGCAACCGCGTATATGAGCCAATCCAGCATGACCTGCCTTTTTTGCCTGTGTGGTTCCGCTTTGCCCGGATCTTTAACCCGATCAGTGCGTTTGGCGGAACTCTTCCAAGAAACTGGCACATCCCGTCAATGCGGCATAATCGTCGGTGACAAGACGGATCGGAAACTGATCCAGAAACGGGCCAAAGCGCCCTTTGTCCTGCCAAGCCTCGGCAAAGCCGGTCTGATCCAGCCATGGCGTGATCGCGCGGGACATGCCGCCGACCAGATAGATGCCGCCGAAGGGCAGGGTGGTCAGCGCCAGATCGCCCAGAACGGTGCCAAGGAAGCCGCAAAAGAGGTTGATCGCTGCTTTCGCGGTCGCATCCCCCTCTGACGCTGCTTGAAAAATCGTGGCCGAGGAGGCCCCGATAGGCTGGCCTGCACGGTGGCAATGCCAATCATGGCAATGACCAAGTCCGCGCCCCGACAATGCGTCTTCGATGGCAGCGTGCCCAAAGCGCTCGCGGGCGTATTCCGAAAAGGCAAACTGATCACCCGTGCTGACCGGAAGTGTTGCGTGGCCACTTTCCGCAGGTGGAACAATACGACCGCTTGGCGTGTGGTAGGCCACGGCCGAATTGAAACCAGTCCCGATGCCCACCACAAGATGTGCCGCGACGGGTCCAGCGTCCGGGCCCTCTTTCAAAGTCTCCATGTTGGAAGGGGCAATGCTCCCAATCGCATGCGCTTGCGCCTGAAGGTCGTTCAAAACATGGGCGTCTTGGGCGCCCGTCGCGCCGGACAATGCCTTACAATCAATGGTCCAATCTAGATTGGTCAACCGACCGGCCCCATCACGCACCGGGCCCGCAATGGCTACTGCGGCCTGATCAAAAGGCCCAGCTGAATGGGATTTCTGATACGTGATCAGAATGTCTTCGAGGCTTTTATGTTCAGCATTTGGATATTTCTGAATGCTGTCTGGTAGAACTTCCCCATTCCGAGAAACGGCAACACGCGTGTTCGTGCCGCCAACATCGGCAACAATGGCTAGATGGTGCATCAGCTATTCAAAGCCTCTCTGATAGCGCTAAACGATGCCTTCGGATAACGATTTAAAGTCGCCCAGTCCACATGAATTAGGCCAAATCGTGGGGCATATCCCATTGCCCATTCGTAATTGTCCAAAAGTGACCAAACAAAATAGCCTTTGACCGGCACACCTTGGTCCAATGCACCTTGGACTTCGGCAAGGTGATCCGACAGATAGGCAATGCGGTCGGGGTCAGACAACGGATCACCCGAAAGCTCGGACATGCCGGCCATACCGTTCTCAGTCACATATATCGGAAGATCGCCGGTATAGTCCCGCTGCATCATTGTCAGGAAATGTGACAGACCCTGCGGATAGACCTCCCAGTTCATGGCGGTTTTGGGCAAGGGGCCTTCGACTTCGACCGTAGCGGGCCAGGGTGCGGGGTGGTTTTCCACTGTGGGAGCCGCGTCATAAAGCTTGCGCGTATAGTAATTCAGCCCAATCCAATCGATTGGCTGCGTGATGATGTCGAAATCGTTTTGCCACCCCTCCGGCAGATGCGCTTCCATCCCATTTAGTACTTCCTCCGGATAGCAACCCTTGGTGATGCCAGACAGGAAGAAGTGATTGTAGATGGCGTCCTGAACACGTGCTGCTTCGCGCGCGCCATCCGATGTATTCGCAGGGGCGGCGAACTCCATGTTGCACACAGCGCCCAAGTTTTTCATCCCCAGCCCGCGCATGACCTGCGTTGCGCGCCCGTGGGCCAGCAAAACGTGATGCATGGCCCGTGCGGTTGCGCGGATGTCGCGCAGTCCGGGGGCGTGCGCCCCTTCGAAATGAGACAGCCACGACACGCACCACGGTTCGTTGATCGGGGCTGCGGACCAGATGCGATCCCCAATACGGGACATGATCACGTCGGTATAATCCGCAAACCAGTTTGCAATGTCGCGATTTCGCCAGCCGCCCAGATCGGACAGGGTCGAAGGCAGCTCCCAATGGTAAAGCGTTGCGGCTGGTTTAATGCCTCTCTCCAACAGCCCATCCACCAAACGTTCATAAAAATCAAGACCTTGCGTGTTAACTGTCCCGCGCCCTTCGGGAAGTACGCGCGCCCAACTTGTCGAGAACCGATAGACATCAAATCCCGCAGCTTTCAGCAGGTCCAGATCCTCATCAAGTCGGTGAAGGTGATCGCATGCAATCGCACCGTTTTCAGCGCCCGCAACATTTCCCGGCGTCGCGGCGAAGTCATCCCAATGGGTGCGACCAGCGCCGCCAGCGGCGTGTCCTTCAATTTGATAGGCCGAGGTCGCGGCCCCGAACAGGAAGCCAGTCGGAAAATCCGATCGATGTGGCAGCATCAGCGGTGATCCTTCAAGTTAGAGTGTCGAATGTTTGGTCAGTCTCGGCTCATCGGACCGGTGGACATGCCGAGCATCAGTTCAGCCTCCAGCAAGACCTCGGTCGGGCTGTCTTTACCGTTGATGATGTCGATTAGCATTTGCGAAGCGCGCCGTCCGGCCTCGCGGACCGACGATCGTGTGGCGGTGTAGACGGGGATGTCCTTGCCATTTCGGAAATAGCTAAGATCATCGTCATAGGTGATCAGGGACACATCGCGACCCATGGTCAGGCCAAGCTCTTCAATGCCCCGCCGCACGCCAATGGCCATGATCATTGAGCTGACAAGGATCGCGCTTGGCGGATTGGGTTGCGCCAAAAGCGAACGGGTGAGGTCATGCCCCTGCGCTTCGGTCATTTCGCCCGAGAACATCAAGGCCGGATCCGATGCGACGCCCCGTGCGGCCAACGCTGCTTCGTATCCCGCACGGCGTCTGGCGGCAAAGTCCATATGCTCGAGACCGTTCAGAAGCGCGATGCGCTTGTGGCCCAAATCCAAAAGCAGCTCGGTCGCCCGTTGGAAGGCGCGGGTGTTGTTTACATCAACCCACGCATAAGGGGCGGTCGCATTCGAACTGCGACCGTGCACCACATAGGGAATTCCAAGCTTGTTCAGGAAAGGAATACGTTGATCGTTCAGGCTCGGCGCGTGGATGATCATCCCGTCGACATTCCGCTTGGTCGCGAAGCTCCGGTAGGCCTGTTCCTCGTCATCATCAGAGACAACGGACAGCAGCATGTCATACCCATTTTTCGAATACACTTCGCCCGCACCGGCGGTGAAATCGGCAAACACCGGGTTTACCATTTCATGCTTGGCGCTGATGGGAATGACGTGCCCGATTGCCATCGCGCGCCCTGTGGCCAGCGCTCGGGCGCGGGTATTGGGGGCATAGCCATGCGCACGTGCTGCGGCCGTGACTTTCTTGCGCGTCGCCTCGGAAACCTCTGGGTAGCCGTTCAGCGCGCGGCTCACCGTGGTGGGCGAAAGTCCAAGAAGGTTCGACAGTTCTTTCAGCGTCATCTGTGCGAATTCCAAAGCGGTTTGAGAGTCATGCAAAGCCACCGAACGGGCGTAATTCTTAACAGGCTAATCCTGAGATGCATAATATGTAAAGGAAAAATGCCGAATTAATGATTGCGCTAACAATGCTGTTGACAGGAATCGGTTAAAAAGTAACTTTGAGATATTCAAAGCGCTTTGGGAGATCACGTTTTCCGGCGCGGGTCAGGGTTTCTGGCCGAAACATCATCACTTTGATGAGATGTCGTGGGAGGACATTATGAAAAACGTGTTTTACGCAAGCGCTGCCGCGTTGGCCGTATCGGCCGGTGCTGGGTTTGCTGATGGTCACCTCAAATTCGCTCCGGGCGAGGGGGATTTCACATGGGCAAGCTTTGACGAGCTGAAATCGATGGACCTGTCTGGGGAATCCATCTCGATCCTTGGGCCGTGGCTTGGACCGGATAAAGAGCTGGTTGAAAGTGTGATCCACTATTTCGAAGAAGCCACGGGTGCCGATGTTCAATATTCCGGTTCCGACAGCTTCGAGCAGCAGATTGTCATCGACTCAGAAGCCGGAAGCGCACCCAATATTGCGGTGTTCCCGCAACCGGGTCTTGCCGCTGATCTGGCCTCTAAAGGGTTCCTTTCACCCTTGCCAGCAGGCACCGATGATTGGGTGCGCGACAACTATGCTGCCGGGCAAAGCTGGGTGGATCTGGGCACCTATGCCGGTAAAGACGGCAATGCCGCACACTATGGTTTCTTCTATAAAGTCGATCTGAAATCGCTGGTTTGGTACGTGCCTGAAAACTTCGAGGATGCAGGCTATGACGTGCCGCAATCGATGGAAGAACTGAAAGCGCTGACCGATCAGATTGTCGCTGATGGTGGTGTGCCTTGGTGTATTGGTCTGGGTTCAGGTGGTGCGACTGGCTGGCCAGCAACCGACTGGGTCGAAGACATGATGCTACGCACCCAAACACCTGCCGACTATGACGCCTGGGTTGCAAACGACCTGAAGTTCGACGACCCGAAAGTTGTGGCCGCAATTGAAGAGTTTGGCGCGTTCGCCCGCAATGACGCCTATGTCTCGGGCGGGGCAGGTGCTGTTGCAACCACCGACTTCCGCGACAGCCCGCAAGGCATGTTTGCCTCGCCGCCGCAGTGCTACATGCACCGTCAGGCCAGCTTCATTCCCAGCTTCTTCCCGGAAGGCACCGAAGTGGGCGTGGATGCGGATTTCTTCTACTTCCCGGCTTACGAAGGCAAGGATCTGGGCAAACCAGTTCTGGGTGCAGGGACGCTTTGGGCGATCACTGCCGACAGCAAAGGCGCACAGGCGTTCATGGACTTCCTGAAGTCGCCGATCGCACATGAAATCTGGATGGCTCAAACCGGCTTCCTGACCCCGCATAAGGGTGTAAACACCGGCGTCTACACAGATCCAACTGTGGCTAAGATGAACGACATCCTGCTGAACGCAGACACGTTCCGGTTTGATGGGTCGGACCTGATGCCGGGTGCTGTTGGTGCTGGTGTCTTCTGGACAGGCATGGTGGACTATGCAGGTGGCAAGGATGCCGCTGAAGTTGCCGCCTCGATCCAATCCACGTGGGATTCGATCAAGTAATCTGAACCCAAGCAATTAACCCCCGGCGGCGGCGTCGCCGGGGCGTTTAATCCAAGCTGAATGCCCTGCGCTTCGGTTGGAAAGGGGGAGACATGCAACAAGCAATCTTCGCGGTGTCGACGATCATCATCGGTGTGTTTGGCTGCGTCGCCTATTTCTATTTCTCGAACGTTATCTTGGATCGACTACTGCCCGCCAAAGGGCCAAATGCCGGGCGCAACATCAACCGGGCGAATGCTATCCGCCCCTGGCTGTTTGTCTTTCCGGCGCTTGCGATCCTGTCGATCTATCTACTCTATCCTGTGTTTTCGACCTTCTTCTTGTCACTGCGCAACTCAAGCGGAGAGTTCATCGGCGTTGGCAACTACACGTGGCTCGCCGGGGACGAGAAGTTTCGTGAAAGCCTTGTAAACAATCTGCTTTGGTTGCTGGTCGTGCCCGCAGCTTCGACATTCTTCGGACTTGTTGCGGCGGGACTGACCGACCGGATCAAATGGGGGCAAGCAGCGCAAAGCCTTGTCTTTATGCCCATGGCGATCAGCTTTGTTGGCGCGGCGGTGATCTGGAAGTTCATCTATGACTATCGCGGGGACAATCAGGGCGAACAGATCGGCCTTTTGAACGCAATTGTCCAGATGTTCGGCGGCGACCCGCAGGCGTGGATCACGCTTCCTTTCTGGAACAACTTCTTTCTGATGGCGATCCTTGTCTGGATCCAGACAGGCTTTGCCATGGTGATCCTGTCGGCTGCCCTAAAAGGCATCAGTGAAGAAACGATCGAGGCCGCTTACCTGGACGGTGCAAGCCCGCTTCAAGTCTTCTTTAAAATCAAGATCCCGCAAATCTGGGGTACGATTGCAGTGGTCTGGACGACCATCACCGTGACCGTCTTGAAGGTTTTCGACATTGTTTTTGCGATGACCAACGGCCAATGGGGCACGCAGGTTTTGGCCAATCTGATGTATGACTGGATGTTCCGCGGATCCCCTGACTTCGGGCGCGGATCAGCCATTGTGGTTGTGATCATGCTGTTGGTTACGCCCGTCATGGTCTGGAACATCTACAACGCACATAAGGAGTCACGCTGATGGATATGGCAGGAGGCAAATCCCGCCTGACATGGGCGGTCAACCTGTCGGCGGCCGTGTTGGTGCTGCTGTGGATCATCCCGACGGTGGGGCTTTTGATCAGCTCTTTCCGGGATCGGGATGCCATCTCAACCTCGGGCTGGTGGACGGCTTTGTCGGCATCGGAAAAGAACGTGATCGAACGTGCGCTGGCCCCCGGCGAGGCGATACAAGAGGGCGACATCTGGGTGATCGAAGGGCGTGTGCTTGAAGGGCAAGGCATTACCGTCACGGCCTTTGGTATCACTTCGAAAGAACCCGAGGCCTTTGCCCCCGGCGACACTGCAACTCATGCGCGTGGACACAAGATCACGGTTCAAAGTGATGGCAACTATCGCATTGAATATGCAGAAGAGCCCAGCGGAAAACGCGGGCAACGCCTGTTCGTGCGGGCCGAAACGCCTCCGGGCTTCACATTGGATAATTACCGTGAGGTTCTGTTTGCCGAGGGCATGGGGCGATCGCTTCTGAACACGCTGACCGTGACCATCCCGGCGACCATCATTCCGGTGCTTGTGGCAGCCTTTGCGGCCTATGCGCTGGCATGGATGGAAATGCCGGGCAGGGCGCTTTTGGTCGCCGCCGTGGTAGGCCTTCTCGTCGTGCCATTGCAGGTCGCCTTCATCCCCCTTCTGAAACTTCACATTGGGATCGGGCTTGGCAAAGGGTATTTGGGCATATGGCTTGCGCATACAGGGTTTGGATTGCCCTTGGCGGTCTTCCTGTTGCGAAATTACATGGTCGGTCTGCCCGGAGAGATCATCGAAAGCGCCCGTGTGGACGGCGCCACCGATTTCCAGATCTTCCGGCGCATTATTCTGCCGCTGTCCTTCCCGGCGCTGGCGTCCTTCGCGATCTTCCAGTTCCTTTGGGTCTGGAATGACCTTCTGGTCGCCAAGGTCTTCCTTGGCACCGGCGAAGATCAGGTGGTCATGACCGGCCGCATCGTGGACCTATTGGGATCACGCGGTGGCGATTGGGAAATCTTGGCGGCTTCGGCCTTCATCTCGATTGCTGTGCCGATTTTCGTCTTCTTCTCACTTCAACGCTATCTTGTGCGCGGCCTATTGGCCGGTTCGGTCAAAGGGGGCTGAAACATGAACGCAACTGTTTCCCAGAAAGACATGAGACATCTGGCCAAAGACCCCGATTGGTGGCGTGGTGCTGTGATCTATCAGGTCTATCCGCGCAGCTATCAGGACGACAACGGCGACGGAGTTGGGGATCTGGCCGGGATCACGCGACGTTTGCCGCATATAGCGTCATTGGGCGTGGATGCGGTTTGGATCTCGCCATTCTTCAAGTCTCCGATGAAAGATTTTGGATATGACGTGTCGGACTATTGCGACGTGGACCCAATGTTTGGGTCGCTGTCCGAATTCGACCAACTGATCAGTGCGGCCCATGGGTTGGGGCTGAAAGTGATGATCGATTTGGTGCTCAGCCATACGTCGGACCAGCATGCATGGTTCATTGAAAGCCGTCAGGATCGCGCGAATGATCGCGCCAACTGGTTTGTTTGGTCCGATCCGAAACCGGATGGCACTCCACCAAACAACTGGCTGTCGATCTTTGGCGGTTCGGCGTGGCAGTGGGACGGAAAGCGCGAACAGTATTACCTGCACAACTTCCTAACGTCGCAGCCTGATCTGAATTTCCACGAACCTCAGGTTCAGGACGCTTTGCTGGACGTCGTGCGGTTCTGGTTAGAGCGTGGCGTGGACGGGTTTCGTCTGGATACAATCAACTTCTACACTCATGACGCACAGTTGCGGGACAACCCGCCGCTGGCGCCCGAGGACCGCAACAGCTCAATCGCGCCGGCGGTGAACCCCTATAATCATCAGGAACACCTTTACGATAAGAACCGGCCAGAAACACTTGAGTTTCTTCGGAAATTACGTGCCGTGATGGAGCCTTACGGCGCTGCCGCCGTGGGCGAGGTGGGTGATGCACAACGCGGGCTTGAGATCATGGGTGAATACACCCGTGGCGATGATCTGGTGCAGATGTGTTATGCGTTCGAACTGCTCTCAGGCGATCAGCCGGATGCGGCTCGGGTGGCGGAAGTTATGAACACAGTGGCGAGAGTCGCCTCTGATGGATGGGCCTGTTGGGCCTATTCCAATCATGATGTTGCCCGCCACGCGACCCGCTGGGCTTTGACGAAGGATGCGCAACGCTTGTTTGCCACGCTTTTGTTGAGCCTGCGCGGATCGGCTTGTATCTATCAGGGCGAAGAGCTGGGGTTGAGCGAAGCAAAGGTCGCTTTTGAAGATTTGCAAGATCCTTATGGCATTGAGTTCTGGCCGGAATTCAAAGGACGCGACGGATGTCGCACGCCTATGGTGTGGTCGGCAGATGCGCCACAGGGCGGGTTTTCTTCGTCCAATCGCACATGGTTGCCGGTTGCGTCAGAACACCTACCCATGGCCGTTGACCAAGCCGAAGCCCAACCCGCAGCCTTGATCCATCACTATCGTCAGGTGATTGCTCTGCGTCGCGCGCACCCTTCCTTGGCGAAAGGCGAGATGGTTAACCTTGAGGCTGACGGACAGGTTTTGCGGTTTGAACGGTGCCACGGATCAGAACGCATCCTGTGCCAGTTCAATCTCGGGGATGCACCGTCAATGGCACGTCGCCCTGATGGGAACTGGAGTGTTTTGTTTGGCCATGATGGCGAACAACTCCCTGCTTGGGGCGTTTCAATCGTGAAGATGGAAGAGGTGTAGTCATGGCCAGCTTGAAACTTACAGATGTTGTCAAAAGCTACGGTGCGGTCAATGTCCTGAATGACATCGATCTGGACATCGAAACGGGCGAGTTGATTGTCTTTGTCGGCCCCTCGGGCTGCGGAAAATCCACGCTTCTTCGCATGATTGCTGGGCTTGAACGGATCACGGCTGGGACGTTGGAAATTGATGGTGAGGTCGTTAATGACGTGCCCCCAAGTCAGCGTGGCATCGCGATGGTGTTCCAATCCTATGCGCTTTATCCGCATATGACGGTGCGCGATAACATGGCCTTTGCGCTGAACATCGCGAAGAAATCGAAGGCCGAGATTGATGCTGCCGTCGAAAAGGCGGCCAATGCGCTTCAGCTTGGACCTTATCTTGATCGTTTGCCGAAAGCTTTGTCCGGCGGGCAGAGGCAGCGGGTCGCCATCGGGCGTGCGATTGTGCGCGACCCCAAGGTCTATTTGTTTGATGAACCGCTTTCGAACCTTGATGCTGCGCTTCGGGTCGCCACCCGGATTGAAATCGCGCAGCTGAAAGAGGCGATGCCGGAAAGCACCATGGT
This sequence comes from Aliiroseovarius sp. F20344, assembly GCF_023016155.1. Classification (GTDB taxonomy): domain Bacteria; phylum Pseudomonadota; class Alphaproteobacteria; order Rhodobacterales; family Rhodobacteraceae; genus Aliiroseovarius. Next base: position 1,366,819 of record NZ_JALKBG010000008.1, on the reverse strand, counting down.
CTATGTCACCCACGATCAGGTCGAAGCGATGACGCTAGCAGATCGTATTGTCGTTCTGGCCAACAAGGGCATCGCACAGGTCGGAAGCCCGCTTGAGCTCTATGAACGTCCACGCACCGAATTTGTGGCGCAATTCATCGGCTCCCCGGCGATGAACCTTCTGCCTGGCAAGATCACCGCGACGGGGGCGCAAACACAAGTCACCTTGGATGCAGGTGGCGTGGCAACCACCGAGATTGCCACAACGGATGCCGATTTGGGCCGCGAGGTTAATCTGGGTATCCGACCCGAGGATTTCGTGCTGGCCGACGGCGATGCGATTTTTGAAGGTGAAGTCGAGATTGTCGAAGCACTGGGGGAAGTATCGCTTTTGTATCTGCCCGCAAAAATGTCAGTGGGCGAGGGGGCAGACAGTGCCAACCAAACCCATCTGATCGCCAAACTGCCCGGCATTCATGATGGGTTGAAAGGCCAGAATGTGCGCCTGACGGCGGATCCGTCCAAATTGCAACTGTTCGCAGGTGGCTTGTCCCTGCGCACCTAAGGCGAGGGTCCCCCCTTCGCATCACTCACGACTGCAAGCAGGGCCGCACGGGCATTGTTCGTGCGGCCTTATTCATTATGCAGGCTTATGGGCATCCACCATCCGGCTTGCCCATCTCGCCCCTGATTGCTATTGCGAGGGACAAGATTTCGGACAGGGAACGAACCCATGCGGGCAGAGGCTCAGAACAACGTTGACGCAATCGAAAAATCCCTGGCGCTTTTGCGTCAGCGGATCGGTTGGGATACGGCCGAACATCGTCTTGAGGAATTCAATGCGATGACCGAAGACCCGGACCTGTGGAACGACCCTGAGCGTGCCCAAAAACTGATGCGCGAGCGTCAGTCACTTTTGGACAGCGTGAACAGCTATAAGTCCATGGCGCAGGACATGCAGGACAACATCGACCTGATTGAACTGGGCGAGATGGAAGAAGATGACGAGGTTGTGTCCGAGGCCGAAGATGGCCTGAAAGCCCTCGTCAAAAAAGCCGCCGCGGCCGAGCTGGAAGCGCTGTTGGATGGCGAAGCAGATAGCAACGACACGTTCCTTGAAATCAACTCGGGCGCTGGCGGCACGGAAAGCTGTGATTGGGCGTCGATGCTCGCACGTATGTACGTTCGCTGGGCTGAAAAGCAGGGCTATAAGGTCGAATTGCAGTCGGAAAGCGCGGGCGAAGAGGCAGGAATCAAATCCGCGTCCTATAAAATCTCGGGCCACAACGCTTATGGCTGGCTGAAATCGGAAAGCGGCGTACACCGTCTGGTACGGATTTCGCCTTATGACAGTGCCGCGAAGCGCCACACCTCGTTCAGCTCGGTCTGGGTATATCCAGTGGTCGACGACAATATCGAGATCGAGGTGAATCCCTCTGACATCCGTATCGACACTTATCGGTCGTCAGGTGCTGGTGGGCAGCACGTGAACACAACGGACTCGGCTGTGCGGATTACCCACATCCCGACCGGGATTGTGACCACCAGTTCTGTGAAGTCGCAGCACCAAAACCGTGACATTGCCATGAAGGCTCTGAAATCGCGTCTTTACCAAATGGAGTTGGACCGCCGGAATGCCGCGATCAACGAGGCCCATGAAAACAAGGGTGACGCTGGTTGGGGCAACCAGATCCGGTCTTACGTGTTGCAGCCCTATCAAATGGTAAAAGACCTGCGCACGGGGTACGAGACTTCAGATACCAAGGGTGTTCTGGATGGTGATCTGAACGCGTTCATGGCGTCTGTTTTGGCGCATGACGTTGCAGGTAAATCACGCGCCGAGGCGAACCTGGACGACTGATCAAGATTTGGAAATCGCAAAAGCCCCGGTCCGTTATGCTGACCGGGACTTTGTCTTTCTTAGGTCTTAGCCGTCGATCTTTGCGGCCATTATGGCAATGGCCTGTTGATACACGGTCGCTGCATTCCATTCCTTAATCACGCGGAAGTTTGGCTGGCCCTGTTGATAGCCTTTGCCGGGCTTCCACCCCTTCTTGCGCAGGAAGTTTGCGGTCGAGGCCATGGCATCGGCCAGATTGTATAGATCAACACGCCCATCGCCCGAGGCATCGACGCCGTATTTGTGGGCATTACCCGGCAAGAATTGGGTGTGCCCCAGCTCTCCGTGTTTTGCGCCGCGTGTGTTGCCCGTGATCGTTCCTTGATCCACCAGTTTCAGCGCGCCGATGGCATGGGGCTTAAAGAAATCCGAACGTCGGCAGTCATAGGCCAATGTCGTGATCGCGGACACAACAGGGGTGTTGCCCATGAACCCGCCAAAGCCGGTCTCCATCCCGTGGATTGCCAGCAGGACGCCGGCGGGTACACCAAAACGTTTCTCGAGCGACTGATAGAATTTCGGGCTCTTGGCCAGACGTTTTCGCCCCTGAGCCTCGATCGTGGCAGATCCACGGATTTTCATGAACTTTGACAGGGAATAGCGGAAGGACTTTTGATTCCGGTCAGCGCTGATCGTGGCCGAGGAGTATTTTGCGGCTGCCAAGGCTTGAAGCCCCCGTTTTCCAACGCCTGCTTTCTTAGCGTCCTTGGCAAAACTGGCTTTCCACGCTTCGAACCCGGCAGACGTGTTACCACAGCTCGCGGCCGCTGCTGCGCCTGAGGTTAGGCAAATGGTGCTTCCAACGATGATTAGTTTTCTAAGAAAAGACATGATCAAATCCTTGTCACTCAATGCGAAGGCGCACCCCGAGCAGTTTGCAATGAACAAGACAGCGCCAAATATACTGTTTCTACGAAAGCCTTAGACGGCCCATTGGTCAAGGACTGTTTCACCAACTTGCTGGGCATATATCGGGCAGCGCGCCTGTGAAATATCTCATATGAACGGGCACTTAACGCGTGCACGAACTTGACGGAACGCAATCCAGCGGCAACACTCGCTATACGCGCGAAAACAACAAAAAGACACGTGCAGGGAGGAGACATGTCAGACGCTACCCCATTGGAGGCCTCGTCGCCGCCAGTTATTCAATCCATTTCCATCGCAGATGTGATGTCCGCTCTTAAGTTAGGCATTCAGGACTTCAAGGCAGCCCCAGCGTTCGGGCTGTTCTTCGCGCTGTTTTTCGTTCTAGGCGGTATCGTTCTACTACTAGAGCTTGAGGTGATGGGACAAAGCTATTGGATTATTCCGGTGGCCTTTGGGTTTCCGTTCCTCGCCCCCTTCCTTGCCGTCGGGATTTACGAAGTCAGCCGCCGTTTGGGAAACGGTACGCCATTGGACTGGGCGCAAGTTCTGGGCGTGGTTGCTAATCAAAAGGACCGGCAATTTCCGTCGATTGCAATGGTCCTGATCATGGGCTTCCTGTTCTGGATTTTCGTGGCACATATCGTTTTCATGCTGTTCATGGGGTTGCACCCGATGACAAACATCACCTCGAATTGGCAGGATGCGCTGCTTAATCAAAATGGCATAACCATGTTGGCCGTGGGCAGTGCCATTGGCGGGGTTATGGCTTTTGTCGCGTTTTCGCTAACCGTTTGCAGCCTGCCGATGCTGCTGGATCGCGAAATGGATTTCATCTCGGCGATGATCTATTCGTTCCAGTCGGTTTTGCAGAACCTTGTGCCCATGCTGTTCTGGGGCGTGCTGATCACCGTGCTTATGGTCATAGCCATGCTGCCCTTGTTTTTGGGCCTCTTCATCGCATTGCCGGTATTGGGACATGCCACATGGCACCTCTATCGCAAGGTCATGAAGTTTGACGACTGACGCAGACCTTAATTAAATGAAAAAGGCCGCCCTTGAAGGCGGCCTTTTCTTTTAAGTGTTCTTCAAAACTGAAAGCGTATCAGCCCTTTTCGGCAGGAGCCGCGGCAGGGGTCTTCTTAGAGCTGGTTGCAAGCGGATCGTCCTGACGTTGGACAGAGCCTTCGAAATGCGCACCGCTTTCGATTGCGATGGTTTTGTGGATGATGTCACCTTCGACGCGCGCAGTTGCGGTCAGGCGTACCTTCAAGCCACGCAAGCGGCCGATGATACGTCCGTTGATCACAACGTCATCACCGATGACTTCGCCACGAACGGTTGCGCCTTCGCCAACGGTCAGCTGGTGGGCGCGAATGTCACCCTCGACAGTGCCTTCCACGATGATGTCACCAGTCGACCTGACATTGCCTTTGATGACGAGGTCCGACGAAAGGGTCGATGCGGGCGGCTTGGCCTTCGGGGCTGAGGACGGCACGGGCGGTGTGGATGCCTTGGGCGGGATCGCCGGCTTGTCAGCAGCGGGAGCCGCCGAGGTGGTGTCTTGACCGCCGGCTTTGGGGCCGGGCTCGTTGATCTTGCTTTTAGAAAACATCGCGTGCTGCCTTGATATAGATCATGGGGTTGATCGGACGTCCGCCGACGCGCACTTCATAATGAAGATGCGGCCCGGTAGAGCGTCCACTGTTTCCAATATCACCAATTCGCTCCCCGCGCGAGACCCTTTGTCCTTTACGCACGTTCATGCGCGACAAATGGGCGTAACGGGTTTCGATACCGAACTCGTGTTGGATCTTGATAAGCCGCCCATAGCCCGAAGACCAGGCGGCGTGAACGACGACCCCATCCGCCGGTGCATAGACCGGTGTGCCGATAGGGGCGGCGAAATCTGTGCCATTGTGCATGCGGCCCCAGCGGGACCCAAAGCCAGACGTAAATCGAAAGTTGGATTTTACGGGCATGCCAAAAGGCATTTTCTGGGCTGCGATGCGATAGAGATTCATGCGATCCAGCTCGCCCAGAATGCGGTTGGCGCGTTCTGTGTCTGCATCAGGGGCACCGCCACTGGTCGACAGGATCAACGGGGTCAGGGGACCGCCTTGGCCGGAATAGCCGCGGCGAATTTGACCAAGAATGTTGTCAACGGACATGCCGGACTTGGCAAACATCTTGTCCAGAGGTTCCAGCGAGATGGTCACGGCGTCCTCAAGCTGACGGAAGATCTGGTCATTGCGCTCTTCACGCAGACGGGCCTCGTACATCATGTCTTGGGCAAAACGTTCGGCTTCTGCAGCATTTGCCGCAACTGCGTCACGTTCAGCCGCCGTCCGTGCAAGCTCTTCTGTCATGAAGGTCAACGTCGCGTTGCCGCTGGCGGATGCAACATCGGCCGTTGTCTTCTCGGCGTTTTCACGGGCTTCAGCCAATACTTGTTCCAGGCTGCCGTTGGCCTGATCCCGTTCGCCGATGGTGCGACGCAATGTCGACTGGATGACACCGATGCCGGTTTCCAGCTCGCGACGACGTTCTTCCGACGCCAAAAGCTCGCTTTGCATTTCCGAGATCTCGGACAGCGCCAGGTTGAAACGCTGCTGAGCTGCGATGGCTTCAGCGGTGCGGATGTCGCGTTCTTCAGACAAGGTCTGGACACGTTGTTCGTAGAGAATTTTGTCTCGCTGCGCCTGATCGCGCAGGTTGCCAGATCCGATGGAATCCATCAGCAAAACAGCGGTTGCGATAATCGACCACGCAAAGAAGGCGGCGGAACCTGTCCAGCCAAGGGCTTGTGTCAGAGGTGAAAGGCGGATGAAGCGTGTGCCTTCCTCGGATCTCAAGAAAAGTCGCTGCTCGGGGAATATCCGCTCGAGCAGGTGATTGGTCTTGATGATCAATTGGTTATGCAATGCGCAATCCCCAGTAACGTCCCTATGTCCCTAAGCTGCGGCGCGTGAGTGCTTTTGTTGGCTTGCCGACAGACCCGAGGTGCTTAACGTGGCGATCTGAATCGCGCAAGAAAATTTGGAAATTTCATAGGCTTGTCGCAGAAAAACGGGCGATTTTATGCCGACCTGTTGCGTTTGGGTAAGGTTTGATGTGGTTGGGAAATCCTGCCCTACCACATCTGGTATTTGCTGCCCGTCCCGAACTCAATCGAAGCGGGAACGCTTTGACGTCAGCCGGGGGTTCCTCGTGATCGGTCCGGCGTTTCGTCGGCAAGCGGCCAATAGAAATCGGGTGGCAGTCCTGCCTCGGCGCGCTTTTCTTCGTTGAAAGGGGGCTTCAATGCGCCGTGGAAGTATTTTCGCACCAATGCGTGGAATGTTTCTTTCGGGTCAAGCTCATGACGTCCACACAAGAAGTGGAACCACTTTGAACCATAGGCAACATGGCCAACCTCTTCGGCATAGATCACCTCAAGCGCGGCCACAGTGTCGGGCAGGTCGGCCTTACGGAAAATGTCGATCATGCCCGGCGTGACATCCAGCCCACGCGCTTCCAGCACCATGGGAACGACGGCAAGACGGCCCAGTATGTCGTCCGCCGTATCTTCGGCAGCCCGCCACATACCAGCATGGGCGGGCAAAGCGCCGTAATGACTGTCCAGTGCTTCAAGGCAATCGGATACGAGGTTGAAATGCTTGGCTTCTTCGTCTGCGGCCTTCACCCAATCGTCGTAGAACCCCAAAGGCATCTTGGTGTCGGTAAAGCGCGCAATGATGTCCCAGTGCAGGTCCACAGCATTCAGCTCGATATGCGCAACTGCGTGCAGAAGCGCGATCTGGCCCGGACGGGCCCCGGGGCGCCGACGAGGGACGTCACGGGGGTCTTTCAGCTCGGGCTTATCCGGGCGCGCGGGGTAGTCGGGCGGTGTGGCGTGCCCGATAATCGTAGTGCGTTCTTCTAGGGGCGAGGCGATCTGGCCCGCCTCACGTGCGGCGAACCAAGCGCTCGCATATGACCGGGCGAGGGCGGTTTTCTGTCGACCATCCGCGGTGCGCAGCACCTCATCGGCCATTTCGGCCAGGGGTTTGGGCAAGCTTGTCATGCGCCACCCACTAAAGCACGCGCTTCTGCCAATACGGCCTGAGCATGCTCTTTGACTTTCACCTTTTCCCAAACCTGCGCGATCCGATCGTCTTCCCCGATCAGGAAAGTGGTCCGAGTGATGCCCATATAGGTGCGCCCATAGTTCTTCTTTTCACCCCAAGTGCCATAACGTTCGCACACATCACCTTCAGCATCGGACAGAAGGGGAATGCCAAGTGTGTGCTTGGCGCGAAAGTTCTCGTGCCGCTTCACACTGTCTTTTGAGACGCCCAAGACATGCACGCCCAGTTTCTGGAAGTCAGGTAGAAGAGACGTGAAATCAATTGCTTCTGTTGTGCAGCCCGGTGTGCTGTCTTTTGGGTAAAAGAACAAAACAACGGGTCCTTTGGACAGTTTTGAAAGGGTAATGGGGTCACCGCCGTCCTGCGGAAGGGTGAAGTCCGGCGCGATGTCGCCAATTGTGGGCATGGTATGGGTCATGTTTCTGGAAATCCTTCCATCTAACGGTTAGAGCCGAGGCAACACCGAACGCTGGCCCTAACAGTGGATCGTCCATAAACCCAGCAAAGAGGTGATCTGCGGCAAGGGTCGCAGGCCGAATATGTAGGGAAATCTGGGCGTAAGCTGATATTCAGGTCTTTCACCGCTCCCAAGTTTTGGGCAGAATGATTGAAAATACAGGGGGCTGCAAGGGCCGGACTGACAGGCATAATGACCAGTGACGAAAAGCCAGACGTTGAACCAATTGATGTGCCCCGAAAGGATGGCGCTGAGGAAAAGGCGTTTGAGGTTGACGACTTGGATCATGACGCGGATCAAGCGGACGATACGCCTTCGGATGAGATTACCATAGAAGAAGCGGAAGCCGCAGTTCTGGCTGCAAGCGCGCGCAGGCTGCCTTTGCGTGGCTTGATTGAGCAAGTGTTTCGCAGAATTGGAAAACCGCGGCGGAAAGAGAGTTTGGTAAAGCGGGAGCGGGCAAAATCTGATCCGTCCCTTGCGCGAAAACTGGCCGTACCGCGCCTGCGCCGGGCCAAGGCTGCCGGTTCATCTACGCCGCTAGACGTTGTCCCATCGCGGGATATCCCTGATACAGAAACGCCAGAAATCCCGGCTCCCACGCCCCGTCGCAAAACACCGCGCAAGCTAAAGCGGCGTCTGGGTGTTTGGACTGTGTTTATGCTTGGTGCTGTGGCGCTGTTTTTGGTTCTGGTGTCAATGTCCGTCACGGGCCGCGTGGTTGCGATGCCCGATTGGGTGGCCAAACAGGTCGAAGATCAGCTGAATGCGCAGACCGATGCGGTTGGGCTGTCCTTGTCGAAGATCGAGCTTGGCATCGGAACCGATGGACGCCCCCGCTTGCGTCTTGTTGATCTGGGGGTACGTGACGAAACCGGGTTGGAGATCGGGCGTTTGAATGCCGTTGAGGGCTCGGTCTTCGTGTTGCCAGTCCTGTCGGGGCGATTGGAGCCTGCGACGGTGGAGCTGTCTGGGGCGCAAATCACCGTGCGCAGACAAGCGGATGGCGCGTTTGATCTGAGCTTCGGGCAGGGGGTTGGTGCCAGCGGCGATTTCGCCACGGTTCTTGATGGCATTGATGATGTGTTTGCAAAGGGGGTGTTGACCCACACCGACGAAATCCGGGCCGAGGCACTGACCATCACGCTTGAGGATGCGCGCACGGGACGGATTTGGCAGGTAACTGACGGGAAGCTTGTCATCACGCAGGATGCGGAGCACGTCAGTATGGTCCTGTCATTCGACGTGTTTAACCAGACCGAGACACTGGCCGAAACGGTCTTTGAGTTCCGCAGTGCGAAGAATTCCTCGGAAGCCGAGTTTAAGGCGCTGTTCCGCAATGCGCTTTCCGCAGATATCGCGGCCCAATCCCCGCTTCTGGCGTTTCTTGGCGTTGTGGATGCTCCGATATCGGGCGAGCTTTTGACAACCGTAGATGAAAGCGGGGCCATTGCGGATTTGGCCGGAGCGCTGAATTTCGGTGCAGGCGTTCTGTCCCCCAGCGAAGGTGCTAAACCCGTGCGCTTTAACGGCGGGCGGGTTGCGATTGATTACGACCCGGAACGTGAACGCATGGATTTTTCGGAAATGTCCATGTCGTCCGACTGGGTCGAGGCGCGTGCGGCCGGACATGCATATCTTCGCGGCTGGTCCGGAGGTTGGCCCAGCCAACTTATCGGCCAGCTTCAACTGTCTGATGCTCAGATCAACCCATCCGATCTGTTTGAGGAAACGGTCTTGCTTGGGGAAGGTGGGGCCGACTTCCGGCTGGAAATGGATCCATTTGATGTGAAGATTGGGCAGGCATATGTCATGCATGAAGATCGCCGGATTGAAGGCAGTGGCCGGATCTCGGCAGATCGTGATGGCTGGAACTTGGCCTTTGACAGCCGTGCCGATCAGGTCGCACCTGAACAGGTCATCGCCCTGTGGCCCGAAGCGCGCGGCGCAAAAACCCGTGATTGGATCCGTAAGAATGTGTCAAAGGGGCAGTTCCAGGATGTTTCTTTTGCATGGCGTAAACAGGGGGATGCTCCGGCATATCTGAATCTCGCAGCCTCGTTCAAGGACATGACGATCCGGGCTGTGAAGGATATGCAACCGATTGAAAACGCGGCGGGGCGTTTGGTGATCGAGGGACGCCGCCTTTCGGTCTCGGCCGATCGGGGTGTTGTGCGTCCACGAGATGCAGATGGAGGTGTCGCTGGGGTGCTGGATGTGTCTGGAACCAGCTTTGTGATCCCCAAAATGGCCAAGCCACGCCCAGTCGGGGAAGATCCTAATACGCCGCGCCCACCTGTGCCGGCAGAGGTTGATTTGGCGGTAAACGGTCCCATGAAGGCCGCGCTTCATTTGCTGAACTCGAAACCCTTCCGCGTGTTCAGGGCTAGCGAGGGAAAACTTGGTCCTGATCTTGCCTCAGGCCGTGCCTCGATCCGTGGGCGCATTGATATTCAGATGCAACCCAAGCCACCGCGTGATGCGGTTTCCTATGATCTTGTTGGGGACCTTCGAAACATCGAAAGCTCCAAGATTGTGCCCAATCACACGCTGCGCTTGCCGCGGGCGACGATCCGCTACACCGACAGCTCGCTTAAACTTGAGGGGCAGGGAACGCTTTCGGGGCTTCCCATGTCAGGACGGTGGGAGCTTCCGTTTAAAGCAGGTAAGGCTGCCGATCAGTCGGTGGTGACCGGAAACTTCCCGCTGAATGCTAAGATGCTGGACGTTTTCAACATTGGCCTGCCTAAAGGTTCGGTCAGTGGTGAGGGACGCGGAAGCTATAAGATCGTGCTGGCCAAGGATACGCCGCCCCGCCTGAGCTTGGACGGTGACTTGAAGGGGATCGGGATGTCGATTGCTGCTCTGGGGTGGTCGAAATCCAAAGGGTCCAATGGTCAGGTGAGCTTGACTGCCGATTTGGGAAAAGTACCAAGCATCGATCAATTGGCGCTGACAGCCCCGGGATTGTCCGCCGCTGGGCGCGTTTCGATCAACCCTGATGGGGGATTGGATACGGCTGCCTTTGACCGGGTGAAACTGGGGGGCTGGCTGGACGCCAATGTCACTTTGACGGGGCGTGGGGCAGGTGTTCCTGTTGCTGTTAACGTGAATGGCGGCACAATTGACATGCGAGGAGCGAAGCTTGGATCGCAAAGCGGTGGAGCGACAGCAAAGGGTGAGCTTCCCATTGATGTGAAGCTCGACCGCCTGACGGTTTCTGAGGGGATTGTCCTGACCCCGTTTGAAGGCAGCTTTACCAGCGGTGCCTCTGGCCTGTCAGGCAAGTTCGAAGGCCGTGTTTCAGGCAAGCCACGGATACGGGGGGTGGCCGCAGCACAACCGAAGGGCACAGCATTTCGCATCAATGCCAACAATGCAGGCGCTGTCCTGCGTGAGGCCGGATTGTTCAAGTCGGCTAAGGGCGGCAAGATGGAACTTGTTCTGGCCCCGGCGGGTGGCAAAGGTGTGTATGATGGCAGCCTGAAGATCACCGAGAATATCGACGTCCACAACGCCCCCGCCATGGCCGAGCTTTTGTCCGCGATCTCGGTGATCGGGCTTTTGCAGCAGCTGGGGGGGCAGGGCATTCCCTTTACGGATGTCGATGCGCGCTTCCGGTTGGATCCCGAGAAGGTGACGATCTACGAAAGTGCAGCCTCAGGGCATTCCATGGGGATCTCGATGGATGGATACTATTTCCTTGGGTCCAAGCAGATGCAGATGCAGGGCGTAATCTCTCCGTTCTATGTTGTGAACTCTGCCGGGAGGATATTTGCCCGCAAGGGGGAAGGGCTGGTTGGCTTTAATTACCAATTGGGGGGAACGGCGACATCACCGCAAGTTTCGGTGAACCCGCTCTCTGTTTTCACACCGGGCTTCTTTCGTGACATCTTCCGGCGCGACCCTCCGCCCAGACCTGAATGATTGACCTTCAAGCGGATCAGACCTATGTGCGCGGCCATGAAGCTGAGTGATTTTGATTTCGATCTGCCTGAAGATCTGATTGCAACCCGTCCTGTGCGTCCGCGTACGGCAAGCCGTATGCTCGTGGCGACGGGGGGTGGCATCACGGATGCCCATGTCAGTGATCTGACAGATTGGCTGAAGCCCGGCGACAGACTGATCCTGAACGATACCAAAGTCATTCCCGGTCGACTTTTCGGCACGCGTACCCGCCCCGGCCACGCCCCGGGGGAAGGCATTGCGAATATCGAAGTCACACTGCTGTCCCCAGATGGGCAGGGCAAGTGGCATGCGATGGCCAAACCGCTTCGCAAGTTGAAAGAAGGCGACGTCATCTCGTTTTCCGACGCACTGTCTGCCGAGTTTGTCGGGCGGGATGATGATCAAGCCATTCTGCGCTTCAATCTTGAGGGCGATGTCTTTGATAACGCCATCGATGAGGCGGGCAAGATGCCCCTGCCTCCTTATATCGCGGCAAAGCGTGCAGCAGATGATCAGGACAACGAGGACTATCAAACAGTCTTTGCGCGCAATACTGGGGCCGTGGCCGCGCCGACCGCGTCCCTTCACTTTGATGAAGCGCTGCTGGCACGGATTGCAGGGATGGGTGTTGGCCTGACCCATGTCACACTTCACGTTGGCGCGGGCACTTTCCTTCCGGTGAAGGTGGATGACGTATCCGAGCACAAAATGCATGCGGAATGGGGTGAGGTGAGCCCCCAAGCCGCGCGCGAGATCAACGCGACCAAAGCCGCAGGTGGGCGCGTAATCCCCGTTGGGACCACAGCGCTGCGCCTGATTGAAAGCGCTGCGATTTCGCGGGGATTCATTGCGCCGTGGGTGGGGGAAACCGATATCTTCATCACGCCCGGCTTCCGCTTTCAGATCGCAGATGCCCTGATGACCAATTTCCACCTGCCGAAATCCACACTAATGATGTTGGTTTCTGCGTTGATGGGAACTGAACGTATGCGGCAGGTTTATGATCACGCGATCGATAACCGCTATCGTTTTTTCTCATACGGCGATAGCTCGCTGCTTCTGCCCTAAGAAAGCCGGAACGCGACCCCATTTAGTCGCGAATTGTCGTCACGCCGACGCATGGCTTGGTTAGACTGATCTTTGCAGATTTTCACAATTGGTCGGTGGGGGCGATATGCTTCAAGTTCTGAAAAGCTCATGGGCGCTTTTGCTCGGTATGATGCTCCTTATGGTGGGCAACGGTGTGCAGGGCACGCTGTTGGGCATCCGTGGTGGGCTTGAAGGATTTTCAACCTTCGAGCTTTCCGTTGTCATGTCCGGCTACTTCGCGGGATTCTTGTTTGGATCGCGCATGGCCCCGATTATGATCCGTCGCGTAGGACATGTGCGTGTCTTTGCGGCCCTTGGGTCATTTATCTCCGCTGTTCTTATTCTGTATCCTGCGTTCGACGATCCTTGGGCGTGGAGCGTCCTGCGCGTGATCGTGGGCTTCTGCTTTTCTGGCGTGTACGTCACGGCGGAAAGCTGGCTGAACAACGCATCAGACAATGCTAACCGAGGCAAAGCCCTGTCGCTTTATATGTTCGTTCAGATGGTCGGCATCATTGCAGCGCAGGGTCTGCTGGTCATCGGCGACCCGCAGGACTTCATCCTGTTCATCATCCCCTCGGTTCTTGTGTCGATCGCATTTGCGCCAATCCTACTGTCGATCAACCCCACGCCTGCCTTCGAGACCACCAAGGGCCTGAGCCTGCGCGAGCTTTTCACGATCTCTCCTTTGGGCTGTGTGGGCTTCCTGATCCTGGGGGGCGTGTTTGCTGCCCAGTTCGGCATGGCCTCGGTGTTTGGCCAACAGGCGGGGCTGTCGGTCGCACAGATCTCGGGCTTTGTGTCGACTTTCTACATCGGCGGGCTTGTGTTGCAGTATCCGATTGGATGGATTTCGGACCGAATGGACCGTCGCTTCCTGATTTTGATTGTAACCGCCGTGGCAGCTTTCGCTGGGCTTCTGCCCGTGGCGCTGGGCCTAAGTTATTCTCTGCTGTTGGTGGCGGCGTTCTTGATGGGGGGAATGACCAACCCCCTTTATGCGCTGTTGCTCGCCTATGTGAATGACTTTCTGGACCCGGATGATATGCCTGCGGCTTCGGCTGGGCTGATCTTCATCAACGGTATTGGAGCCATTGCTGGCCCGATCGTGTCGGGTTGGGTGATGGGTGTTATGGGCCCTGCCGGGTTCTGGTTCTACATGGCGGTGCTTTTGGTGCTGCTGCTGGGGTATGGCCTGTGGCGTTCGACCCAACGTTCGGCCCCTGCGCCGGATGAAACGGGTGCCTTTGTGACCATGGCGCCTGCGGCTTCGCCTGTGGCTGTTGATATGGCGCAGGAGTTCTGGGCAGACGAAGCAGAAGCCGCCGAAGAGGACGAAGGGTAATCGCGCCCTTGCAGCTTTCCCACACCGCGCTAGGGTGGAAGGGCAGCAGGGAGGATCCCATGGCAACACCCGAAGACATCATCCGCTTCTGGATCGACGAAACCGGTCCAGAGGGCTGGTATAACGGCACGCAAAAGCTTGATGATGAGATACGCAGCCGTTTCATGGCAGATTGGGAAGCGGCCCGTTCAGGTGAACTGGCCGATTGGCAAGGCAGCGCTGAAGGCGCGTTAGGTTTCATCATTCTAACCGATCAGTTCCCGCGAAACATGTTTCGCGGAGATGCCAGAAGCTTTGCGACAGACGCAGCGGCGCTTACCTGTGCCGATGCCGCCGTCCACGCTGGGCTTGATTTGCAGATCGACCTGCCAAATCGGCAGTTCTTTTACATGCCGTTCATGCACAGTGAAAAGATGACGGATCAAGATCGCTGCATCGACTTGATGCAGGATCGCATGTCGGACCCGCGAGGGGCAGGGGATACGCTGCACGCCCGTGTACATCGCGAGATAATCCGCAAGTTTGGCCGCTTCCCTTACCGGAACGAGGCTTTGGGACGCGAAAGCAGCGCTGAAGAAACTGCATTCATTCAGGATGGTGGTTATGCCAGCATCCGCGATGAAATTCAGAAGAGGGATGCGTGACCCTGTTTCGCCGGGTTTCGCTGAGCGACTAGCAGGGTTTCGCTGAGGTAATTGATCCGTTGAACAAAATAGTTTAATGGCAAACTACTTTTTGGATGAGGAGGATCCCCCATGGCGGGTAAGGCATATGATACCATCGTGATCGGCGCAGGGCCGGGCGGCTATGTGGCAGCTATCCGGGCGGCTCAGTTGGGCCAGAAGGTGGTGATCGTCGAACGCGAGCATCTTGGCGGTATCTGTCTGAACTGGGGATGTATCCCAACCAAAGCGCTGTTGCGCTCAGCCGAAGTGTTCCATTTGATGCACCGTGCCAAGGAATTTGGTCTGTCAGCTGGCAAGATCGACTATGATCTGCCCGCCATCGTGAAACGCTCGCGCGGCGTCGCGGCCCAATTGTCAGGCGGCATCGGTCATCTGATGAAAAAGAACAAAGTCGACGTGGTGATGGGCGAAGCCACGATCCCCGCCAAGGGCAAGGTTTCGGTCAAGACCGAAAAAGGCACGGAAGAGCTGACCGCCAAGAACATCGTTCTGGCCACCGGCGCACGTGCACGTGAATTGCCGGGGCTGGAGGCTGACGGCGATCTGGTCTGGACCTACAAACACGCGCTGAACCCGCCGCGCATGCCGAAGAAACTTCTGGTCATTGGGTCGGGCGCGATTGGCATCGAATTTGCGAGCTTCTTCAATACCTTGGGCGCTGATACCACCGTTGTCGAGGTGATGGATCGCGTACTGCCAGTAGAAGACGCCGAGATCTCGGCCTTCGCAAAGAAGTCCTTCGTCAAACAAGGCATGAAGATCATGGAAAAAGCCATGGTCAAGCAGCTCGACCGCGCCAAAGGCAAAGTCACCGCCCATATCGAAGTAGGTGGCAAGGTCGAAAAACAAGAGTTCGACACCGTGATTTCCGCCGTTGGCATCGTTGGCAACGTGGAAGGTCTGGGTCTGGAAGCGCTTGGCGTGAAAATCGACCGCACCCATGTGATCACGGACGCGCATTGCCGCACTGGCGTGGATGGCCTTTATGCGATTGGCGACATCGCGGGTGCGCCGTGGCTTGCCCACAAAGCCAGCCATGAAGGTGTGATGGTTGCCGAGCTAATTGCAGGCCTGCACGCCCATCCCGTGAAGCCCGAAAGCATCCCTGGCTGTACCTATTGTCACCCGCAGGTGGCCTCGGTCGGACTGTCCGAAGCCAAGGCGAAAGAGCAGGGCTATGACATCAAAGTCGGCCGCTTCCCGTTCATCGGCAACGGTAAAGCCATCGCTATGGGCGACCCCGACGGCATGATCAAAACCATCTTTGATGCCAAAACTGGAGAGCTTCTGGGCGCCCACATGGTCGGTCCGGAAGTGACCGAGATGATCCAAGGCTATGTGGTCGGCAAGACGTTGGAGACCACGGAAGAAGAGCTTATGCACACGGTCTTCCCGCACCCGACGATCTCGGAAAGCATGCACGAGGCTGTGCTGGACGCTTACGACCGCGTTATCCACATGTAAGATACTGTGAAATAAACAGAAAAGGCCGGGTTAGTCGCCCGGCCTTTTCTTTTCTTGAGGGTGCTCAGGCGAAGACTTCAAGCCCGGCAAGTGCGTCCAGAATACGGTTCCAGCCGCCAGTGTGGTCATCGCGGCTCTGTTCCGAAGGAAAGCGCACGTGACGAAGTGTCAGATCGGTACCGCCGTCTTTGGGCACGAAATTAAGCGTGACCACCGAATCCTCGGCGCTGTTATGCGATACCCATGTGAAGGCCAATTGGTTGGCACGGTCAATCACGTGGTATTCGCCCGAATGAGGCAGATCGCCTGCCTCGGGTACGCGCATCAAGATCAGAAATTGACCGCCGACTTTGGCGTCAACTTTGGCCTCGGGGATGGTCACGCCGGGGCCGGGCACCATAAATTTTGCCAGCATCTTCGGGTTCAACCAAGCATCGAACACACGTTCGGGCGGGTGGGGGATGTGGCGGGTAATCTCAAGCGATAGTTCAGTCATTGTCGTCCTCCTTCAAGGCAGCTTCGAGGGCGTCCAGGCGTAGCGCCCAGATCGACCGGAGTTCATTAAACCATTGATCAACAAGCGAAAGTGGTCCCATCTGCACTTCAATCAAATGTTCACGCCATTCGGTGCGTCGCGTCACCAACCCGGCAGTTTCCAGCACCTTGATGTGCTTTGAGACCGAATTGAGGCTGATGTCAAAACGCGCAGCGATATCCGTGATCCTTAGCGGCCCTTCCTGTGCGAGCAGTGTCAGGATAGAGCGACGCGTTGGGTCAGCTGCGGCTTTCAAGACCGTGGCGAGGCGGTCGGTGTCTTGTCGTTCAACCATATGGGTGAATAACATGGTGATTTCATTCAGTCAACCTTTTGGGTGAATGATGATTTAGGTAATGAAAAACCGCGCAGGGCAGAGCCAACGCGGTTTCCAAATTCTAGGGTAGGGAAGTTAGCGGGTGATCTCTCCGCCCGCCTGATGCCAATGACCCAGCCCGCCAATGTTGTAGACATCCTCAAACCCAAGGCGCTTTAGAACCTGCGCGCCTTGCGCGGAACGTGCGCCGGATGCGCAGTATAGTGCCACGGGTTTTGAGGTATCGATTTCCGTGTTGAAGTCGGGCCCTTTCGGATCGCACTGGAATGGCATCACGGACAGAGGCACAACCACGGCGCCTTTTGCTTTGCCTGTCATTTGCACTTCTCCGTGATCGCGCACGTCAATCAGATTGATCTCGCCTGCATTAACCTTGGCGACCGCATCGCGCGGGTCCATTTTTGCACCGCCAGTCATGAAACCAAACATCTCGTTGCTCCTTTACGCATATGCGTTTGAGAGGGGATATAGGCTTCAGCATATACGGTTCAACCTATTTAATCCATAAATATTCAAGAAATAGAATGTAAGCGAAGTGCATGTCAGGGGATGGCGGTATGTTCCTGCAATGTTCTAACTTTACCATTGTCTCTCCTTTTTCTTTGCCCTAACGGTTAAGCAACGATGAATTGGGGGTCAGAATGGCCGAGCTGAAAGAAATACAAGTCCGCGGCGCACGCGAGCACAATCTGAAATCCATTGATGTGGATATTCCGCGCGATCAACTTGTGGTGATCACCGGGCTTTCTGGGTCTGGCAAGTCGTCTTTGGCCTTCGATACGATCTATGCAGAAGGGCAGCGGCGCTATGTCGAAAGCCTGTCGGCCTATGCGCGACAATTCCTTGATATGATGGAAAAACCTGACGTGGATCACATCGCGGGTCTGTCACCTGCGATTTCCATCGAGCAGAAGACGACATCAAAAAACCCACGCTCAACCGTCGGAACTGTGACCGAGATCTATGACTATTTGCGCCTGCTCTTTGCCCGCGCAGGGACACCTTATTCCCCTGCCACGGGCCTGCCAATCGAGGCCCAGCAGGTGCAGGATATGGTGGACCGTGTCATGCAGATGGAAGAGGGCACGCGTGCCTATCTGCTGGCCCCCATCGTGCGGGACCGAAAAGGCGAATATCGTAAGGAATTTCAAGAGCTTCAGAAAAAGGGCTTCCAGCGTGTCAAAGTGAATGGCGAGATGTACGAGTTGGACGCTCCACCCACGCTGGACAAGAAGTTCCGCCACAATATCGACGTGGTG
Organism: Aliiroseovarius sp. F20344; assembly: GCF_023016155.1. Classification (GTDB taxonomy): domain Bacteria; phylum Pseudomonadota; class Alphaproteobacteria; order Rhodobacterales; family Rhodobacteraceae; genus Aliiroseovarius. Next base: position 1,348,823 of record NZ_JALKBG010000008.1, on the reverse strand, counting down.
GTGGACCGCGTTGTGGTGCGCGAGGGGATGGAGCAGCGGCTGGCCGACAGTTTCCGCACAGCGCTTGATCTGGCTGATGGGATCGCTTTGTTTGAGACCGCCCCGAAAGAGGGTGAATCTGAGATCATAACCTTCTCGGAAAACTTTGCCTGCCCGGCGTCGGGCTTCACCATTCCCGAGATCGAACCGCGTCTGTTTTCGTTCAACGCCCCTTTCGGAGCCTGCCCGGACTGCGACGGATTGGGCAAAGAGCTCTTCTTTGATGAACGTCTCGTGGTGCCGGATGCAACGCTGAAGGTCTACGACGGAGCGCTTGCCCCTTGGCGCAAAGGAAAGTCGCCCTACTTCCTGCAAACGATTGAATCGATTGCGAAACATTACGAGTTCGACAAGAACACGCCGTGGAAAGACTTGCCTGCTCATGTGCAGCAAGTGTTTCTTTACGGCTCGGGCGAGGACGAGATTAAGTTCCGCTTTGACGAGGGCGGGCGCGTTTACGAGGTGACCCGACCGTTTGAAGGCGTGATCCCCAATATGGAGCGCCGCTATCGCGAGACGGATTCGAACTGGATTCGTGAAGAATTCGAACGGTATCAGAACAATCGTCCCTGTGGAGCCTGCGGGGGCTACCGTCTGCGCGACGAGGCTTTGGCGGTGAAGATCGGCCCTGCTGATGACAAGGAAAATCTTCTGCATGTGGGGCAGGTGGTCGAAATGTCGATCCGCGAGGCGCTGGCTTGGGTCGAAGACGCGCCCAACCATCTGACCGCCCAGAAGAACGAGATCGCCCGCGCGATCTTGAAAGAGATTCGCGAGCGGCTTGGGTTCTTGAACAATGTCGGGCTTGAATACCTGACGCTCAGCCGTAACTCGGGCACGCTGTCGGGCGGCGAAAGTCAGCGGATCCGTTTGGCCAGTCAGATCGGATCTGGTCTTACAGGCGTGCTTTATGTGCTCGACGAGCCGTCCATCGGGCTGCACCAGCGCGACAATGACCGGCTGCTGACCACACTGAAGAACCTACGCGATCAGGGCAATACTGTGATTGTCGTTGAGCATGACGAAGAAGCGATCCGCGAGGCTGATTATGTCTTTGATATTGGTCCGGGGGCGGGTGTCCATGGCGGAGAAGTCATCGCCCACGGCACGCCTGCGGATATCGAGGCCTGTGAGAACTCCATCACGGGTCAATACTTGACGGGTACACGCGAGATCGCGGTGCCCGCCAAGCGGCGCAAGGGCAATGGCAAAAAAATCACGGTGAAAAAGGCTACGGGCAACAACCTGCAAAACGTGACCGCTGACTTCCCGTTGGGCAAGTTTGTTTGTGTGACCGGTGTGTCGGGCGGGGGGAAATCCACGCTGACGATTGAGACCTTGTTCAAGACCGCCTCGATGCGGCTGAATGGCGCGCGCCAGACGCCCGCGCCCTGCGAGACCATCAAAGGCTTAGAGCATCTGGATAAGGTGATCGACATCGACCAGCGCCCCATCGGGCGGACACCGCGGTCGAACCCTGCGACCTATACCGGCGCGTTCACCCCCATTCGCGAATGGTTCGCGGGCCTGCCAGAGGCGAAAACACGCGGCTACAAGCCTGGTCGGTTCAGCTTCAACGTAAAGGGCGGACGGTGCGAGGCCTGTCAAGGCGACGGCGTTATCAAGATCGAAATGCACTTCCTGCCAGACGTCTATGTGCAATGCGAAACCTGCAAAGGTGCGCGGTACAATCGCGAAACGCTTGAGGTTCAGTTCAAGGGCAAGTCGATTGCTGATGTGCTGAATATGACCGTCGAGGATGCGCAAGAGTTCTTCCAGGCTGTACCATCCATTCGTGACAAGATGGACGCACTGATGCGTGTGGGGCTGGGCTATATCAAAGTGGGGCAGCAGGCCACGACCCTGTCAGGGGGCGAGGCGCAGCGGGTTAAGCTGTCTAAGGAACTCTCGAAACGCTCCACCGGCCGCACGCTCTACATTCTGGATGAACCCACAACGGGGCTGCATTTTGAAGATGTGCGCAAGTTGTTGGAAGTGCTTCATGAATTGGTGGATCAGGGCAACAGCGTTGTGGTGATCGAACACAATCTGGATGTCGTGAAAACCGCTGACCACATCATCGATATTGGTCCTGAAGGCGGCGACGGCGGCGGTACGGTGGTTGCCAAAGGCACGCCCGAGCAGGTCGCGAAAGTGACTGAGAGCTATACAGGTCATTATCTGAAAGACATGTTGCCGAAATAGGCGCCTATGGAAAGAGAAGGTAAATGAGGGCGATCGAGAACCGAAAACCAACGATTGGCCTCGCCCTTGGGTCGGGAGGCGCGCGTGGCTGGTGCCATATCGGTGTCTTGCGCGCGCTTGAAGAATTGGGGATCGAACCGGCTGTCGTGTCGGGCTGCTCAATGGGGGCCCTTGTTGGGGCCGCATGGGCGGCGGATCGACTGGATGCGTTGGAAGCTTGGGTTCTTGCACTCACTCCTGGAAAATATGTTGGGTTGATGGATGTCCGGCTCGGCTCGGGCGGTCTGGTTGAAGCGCGCGAGATCGAGGTGATGTTGCGCAACATTGGCGTGCCGGATCGGATCGAAGCACTCCCGCGCCCTTTTGGGGCCGTCGCCACCGATATGGAGACCGGGCGCGAAATCTGGTTGCAGAAGGGCCCGACGTACCCCGCAGTACGCGGGTCGGTTGGCATTCCAGGTGTGTTCAGCCCCATCCAACACGAAGGACACTGGCTGTTGGATGGCGGCTTGTCGAATCCGATCCCGGTATCAATGGCGCGCGCGATGGGGGCCGAGGTGACGATTGCCGTGAATCCCAATGCCAAACCGCGTGGACGGTTCTGGAAGCCGCCCCAGCCCACTCAGAGCGCAGAAGCGTGGGCTGCAGCGCAGTTGCCGCCTGAGTGGAATCAGGCTCTTGGACTAGACCCGGATGCCAAAGCTGAGCCGGGAAAGCCTAACTACTTCGAGGTGTTGAACGCCACTGTAGACATCATGAGCGATCAAATTCGTCGTGCTCGTCTAGCGGGCGATCCCCCGCATGTGTTGATCAATATGGGGTTTACCAATCTGACCGTGTTGGAGTTGCACCGCGGAGCCGAGGCGATCACGATGGGATATGCGCGTACCATGTCGCAGGCTAATCAGATCCGCGAAGCCTGCGCATGAAAAAAAGCCCGGCGACACGCCAGGCTTTTGTTTAGGGCTATCAGGGATCAGCCGTCGAAATCGACTTCCTGAACCAGTTTTAGCGCGTCCGCGCGATGTCCGGCAACATCCATCAGGTTTACGCCATCTGCGGTGAACTCTCCCCAACTGGTCACAATGTCATCAGCCTTTGTGCCCGGTGCAATGGGATATTCGTAGTTCTGCGAGGCATAGATTTCCTGCGCTTTGGGTGAGGATAGGAATTCCATCAGCTTGATGGCGTTTTCCTTGTTCGGGGCGTGTTTGGCCAGCGCCATACCGGACAGGTTCACGTGGGTGCCTGATCCTTCGAATGTTGGGAAGATGACGTTTACGCTGTCGGCCCATTCCTTCTGCTCTTCGTCTGCCAGCATTTTGCCCATGTAGTAGGTGTTGCCGATCGAGATATCGCATTCACCAGCCCAGATCGCTTTCACCTGCGCACGGTCGTTGCCCTGCGGTTTGCGGGCCAGATTGGCCTTCACGCCTTCAAGCCACGCTTTGGTCGAGGCCGCGTCATGGTGGGTCAGGTGCGCGGACACAAGGCCAAGCGTGTAGCTGTGGGTGCCTGATCGGGTGCAGATGCGGCCTTTCCATTTCGGGTCGGCAAGGTCTTCATAGGTAGTCACTTCACCGTCTGCGACACGGTCTTTTGACGCGTATACAATGCGAGCGCGCGAGGTTAGACCGAACCATTGGTCGCCGGGATCGCGGTATTCAGCAGGGATGTTGGCATCCAGCGTTTCGGAATCGACTGTCTGGGTTAGTCCTGCTTCTACAACGCCTGCAAGGCGCGAGATGTCGACGGTCATGATCAGGTCGGCGGGGCTGCGTTTTCCTTCAGCTTCAAGGCGTTCCACCACACCTTGTTTTAGAAACGCCACATTGATGGTGATGCCGGTCTCGTCCTGAAACGCATCCATCAACGGCTGGATCAGCTCGGGTTGACGGTAGGAATAGACATTAACCTCGTCAGCACTTGCAGCGGCGGGGGTAAGGGCTGAGGCCGCAACAACGGCCGTGGCAAGTGTGCGAACAGTTTTCATCGAACAAATCTCCTTAGGTTTCGATAGTGCGCTTAAACCCGAGTCTTTCACTAGGGTCAATACCTGATAAAAATAATCGGAGAATTTGTCGCAGGTTACTTTGCGGCCCGCTCCGCCGCCTTCTCAGCGTCCCATAGCGCGTCCATTTCTTCCAGTGTGGATTGCTCTGGCGACTTGCCTTCCGCAGCCAGCCGACGTTCGATCCCTTTAAAACGGCGTTCGAATTTGGCGTTGGCGTGACGTAGGGCCTCTTCTGGTTCGACGTTAAGGTGCCGTGCGAGATTGGCCATGACAAACAGCAAATCCCCCATTTCCTCGCGAACTTCCTTTGGACCCAATTCGTCGCGCGCCTCGGCCAGCTCTTTGGCCTCTTCGCTGATTTTGTCCAGCACCATGCCAATCTCGGGCCAATCAAACCCTACGCGGGCCGCGCGTTTTTGCAGCTTACCTGCGCGCAGCAGGGCAGGCAGGCCAATCGCCACCCCATCCAGTACGCCTTCTTGCGCCTTTTCGGCCCGCTCGGCAGCTTTGATCGTTTCCCAGTCGCGGGTCTGCTGTTCAGCGGATTTGTCGCGGTTCTCATCGCCGAAAACATGCGGATGGCGGGTGACCATCTTGTCAGACATGGTGTCTGCGACCTCATCAAAGCTGAAAAGCCCTTTTTCCTCGGCCATCTGTGCGTGGAAGACGGATTGGAATAGCAGATCGCCCAGTTCGCCCTTCAACTCCCCCCAAGCCTCGCGCTCGATCGCATCAGCGACTTCGTAAGCTTCCTCGATCGTATAGGGGGCGATCGTGGCGAAGCCCTGCTCGATATCCCACGGGCAGCCATTATCAGGGTCGCGCAAACGCCGCATGATTTCGCGCAGACGGTCCATACCGCCGTTGGGGTCATGGACCAGCGCGTCAGAGGCGGCTTTGTTCAGCGATTTGCTCATTGCATTCTGTGCCTTTTCGGGATTGTGTTTCGTCATATTGATAGGAGCAACTCATGCCAATCATCAACCGCATAGGCGCGTTTTCTGAGGATATGAAGGCGTGGCGCAGACATTTGCATGCTCATCCGGAGTTTGGGTTGGAGTGTCACGACACGGCTGCCTTTGTGGTCGACAAGCTGCGCGCCTTCGGGGTGGACGCGGTTCACGAGAAGATTGGCGTTTCGGGTGTGGTTGCTGTGATCAACGGGCAGGGGGATGGTCCGACGATTGGTTTGCGCGCGGATATGGACGCGCTGCCGATGCAGGAGGAAACCGGGGTGGACCATGCTTCGACCGTGCCGGGCATGATGCATGCCTGTGGGCATGATGGTCACACCACGATGCTTCTTGGGGCTGCGCGCTATCTGGCGGAAACGCGAAACTTCAAAGGTCGTGTGGCGCTGATCTTTCAGCCAGCCGAAGAAAACTTCGGCGGGGCCAAATACATGTGCGACGAAGGCATGATGGATCGGTTCAACATCGCCGAGGTCTTTGCGCTGCACACGATGCCCGGCAATGAGGTAGGAAGTTTCGCCACCACACCCGGACCGATCATGGCGGCAGTTGATACTTTGCGCGTTACGATTACGGGGCGCGGTGGGCACGGGGCCTATCCGCATGAAACGGTCGATCCGATCATCGCGATGGTGTCGATGGTGCAGGCGCTGCAATCCATCCTGACGCGCAATTTAAACCCGATGGATGAGGCGGTGATTTCCGTCACGCAGATCGAGGGCGGCACGGCAGATAACATCATCCCCGAAACGGCGTGGTTCGGGGCCACGGTGCGATCCTTTGATCCGGAAGTGCGCGACATGTTGGAAACCCGCATACGGGATGTGATTGCGGGGCAGGCGGCCAGCTTTGGTGTCACGGCAGAGGTTAGTTATGACCGCGGCTATCCGCCCACAATCAACGATGCTGATGCCGTCGCGGAGGCCGCGCAAGCTGCCATAGGCGTCTCGGGCAAGGCGTTGGTGCATCCCAATAGCGGGCGCGAGATGGGCGCCGAAGACTTTGCTTACATGTTAAACGAACGGCCCGGCGCGTATTTGTTCATCGGGCAGGGCGAGGGCGCTGGCCTGCATCACCCGAAGTTTGACTTTAACGACGACGTGTCCCCCATCGGGGCAAGCTTCTTTGCCCGTTTGGTTGAACAGAAGTACAGGTTGGATTAATTTGATCAAATTACCTAGTCAGCCTAGATGGCCTGTGTTACGACGGTCAAAACAAGGAGCATCGCCATGGCTTTGGAAGACGCAAGCAAACAGGTCGACACCGCGCTGACACGCGACGGGTTCAAGGGGCTGTCCTTTGAAAACACCTTCGGGGGTGTGACCTCATTCCTGCGCCGACGCTATGCCAAAGACCTTTCGGGCGTGGATATTGCAGTAACCGGCGTGCCCTTTGATCAAGCGGTGACCAACCGCCCCGGCACGCGGCTTGGCCCGCGCGCGATCCGCGAAGCTTCAGCGCTGCAATCCCCTGATCCCGCCTATGGCTGGGGCTTTGATGTGCTGTCCGAATTCGCCATCGCAGATTACGGCGATCTGGCTTTTGATTATGCCCATATTGATCAGTTTCCGGCGACGCTTGAGGCGCATATCACATCGATCCTTGATCAGGATGCGGCCTGTTTGACGTTAGGTGGGGATCACTACATCACCTTTCCGATCCTGCGGGCGCATGTGAAAAAGCACGGACCGCTCAGCCTGCTGCAATTCGATGCCCATACTGACACATGGGCTGATGACGACATGACGCGCGTGGATCATGGAACGATGTTTTATAAGGCGGTGAAAGAGGGGCTGATTGATCCCGCGCGCTCGGTACAGGTGGGTATTCGCACCACCAATGAAGACACGCTGGGCGTGAACATCATTGACGCGCGCGAAGTGCACGAAACTGGCCCGGCAGCGGTCGTGGAAAAGATCAAATCGATCCTTGGCGACAACAAAACCTATCTGACCTTCGACATCGACGCGCTGGACCCGGCCTTTGCACCCGGCACCGGAACACCGGTTTGGGGTGGTTTGACCTCAGCGCAGACATCGATCATCTTGCGTGATCTTGCTGGGATAAACGTGGTTGGCGGCGATGTGGTTGAAGTGTCTCCGCCATTTGATACCACCGGGGCCACGGCAATCGCTGGCGCGCATGTTGCGATGGAGATTTTGAACCTTTGGGCCTTCCCCAAACGTAGTTAATGCATGGACGTCTGGAATTGATCCTGCGACGATAGCTACAAGGGTTCGAAACACATCATGAAACTCATTATTGCACTCCTCGGTGTGATTGCGCTGCTGCTGGCTGCTTTCGCGGTTTATGCGCGACTAAAGCCAATTGACCGCACGCGCTTTCATGCAACACCGGGGCCAAACGAGGTTGGAGTTCATGACTTAAAAGGTGGGGTAAAGCAGGTCGTTCCTTTGGCCGACCTGCCAGAGGATGCGGTGCCACAGCTGCTTGAACTCGTGCGCCAAAGCGACGGGACAACCGAAGTGCCCGCCGATGAGGGTTATAGCTTCGTAACCCGGTCGCGGCTGTTCGGGTTTCCGGATGTCACACGCATATGGGTGGCTGAAAACAATCTGCACATCCATGCGCATCTTGTCATTGGAAGTTCAGATGTTGGGGTTAATGGGCGTCGAGTGGGGCAATGGATTGAATTGCTCTTCGCTGCCCCGTGATGAGACGCAGCCCTGACCGGTATCACGCCATATCGGAACGTTCAGGCTCATGTCACACAGGGCCATAAACGCGCGCCCATCGACGAACAAACAGATGGACTGTCCAAGCTCGACCCGACCCCCTTGGCTGTCGGTACAATAGCAGTCGATTACCTTACCACCCGGTCCGGTGACATCTGCAAAGCTGGGTGTGGTTAGCATCAAGAAAAAGAGCGTAGCGCGATAGATCATATGCGCAGTCTAGCACGCCCGTGCCTCTTGACCAAATCTGCGTAATCATAGACACCATCCCCATGGTTCCTATGGTAAAACTCAACGCGATCACCGAGCGCTTTCAGTATCTCGAAGCCCGCATGGCCGAAGGCCTATCTGGGGATGAAATCGCCGCTCTGGGGCGCGAATATGCCGAGTTGAAGCCGGTGGTCGACGAGATCATCAGCTATCAGCAATTGCTGGGCGATATCGCCGAGGCAGAGCTTATGCTGGATGACCCAGATATGCGTGAGTTGGCCGAGGAAGAATTGCCCAGCCTGCGCGAGCGCTTGCCCGAAATGGAGCAAGCAATGCGGCTGGCCCTGCTGCCCAAAGATGCGGCAGATGCACGGCCTGCGATGATTGAAATTCGGCCCGGAACCGGTGGAGACGAAGCCGCACTTTTCGCAGGTGATTTGCTGCGGATGTATCAGCGTTATGCAGAATCCCGCGGTTGGAGCTTTGATATTGTCGAACAAAGCCTGTCCGAACTTGGCGGTGTTAAAGAAGTCACCGCACATGTGAAGGGCGAAGGTGTGTTTGCCCGTCTGAAATATGAAAGCGGCGTGCACCGTGTACAGCGCGTGCCCGAAACGGAAAGTGGCGGGCGTATCCATACTTCGGCCGCGACGGTCGCGGTACTGCCTGAAGCTGAAGACGTGGACATCCAGATTGATCCCGGTGATTTGCGTATCGATACGATGCGCGCGTCCGGGTCTGGTGGTCAGCACGTGAACACGACGGATTCGGCCGTACGGATCACTCACCTGCCCACGGGGATCATGGTGGTCAGTTCCGAGAAGTCTCAGCACCGCAATCGCGAGATTGCGATGCAAGTGCTGAAAACGCGGCTTTATGACCTTGAGCGGCAGCGTGTTGACAGTGAACGGGCGGCAGATCGGAAATCTCAGGTGGGGTCGGGGGACCGTTCAGAACGGATCCGAACTTATAATTTCCCGCAAGGCCGCATGACCGATCACCGTATCAATCTGACGCTTTACAAGCTGGATCAGATCATGGGCGGGGACCTTGACGAGATCGTGGATGCTCTGACAGCCGAGGCGCAGGCGGCGCAGCTTGCGGATCTGGACGCGTGACGACCGGATCGGTGCTGCTGGCCAAGGCTGTGGCGCGTTTGCGTGAAGTCGGGATTGATGATCCGGCACCAGATGCGCGTATTCTCTTGGCCCATGCATTGCAGGTGGATCGCAGCCGTTTGACCTTGGTGCTTCATGATGAGGTTACACCAGAACAGGCGACCGCATTCGAACGCTTTGTTGACGCCCGCTGCAATCGTCAACCGGTTGCACAAATCGTAGGATTGCGCGCGTTTTATGGACGGGATTTCGTTGTCACCCAAGACGTGCTGGATCCACGCCCAGACACAGAGCTGATCGTTGATTTGGCGATATCACAGCCGTTTGCATCGGTGTTGGACCTTGGAACGGGGTCTGGCTGCATATTACTTAGCCTACTGGCCGAAATGCCCGACGCCATTGGGATTGGGGTAGACCTGTCAGACAAGGCGTTAGAGGTTGCCGAGCGCAACGCGGCGCAGCTTGATGTCGCGACACGGGCAACACTTATGCAGGGCAGCTGGTTTGATCCGCTGGAGCCAACAAAACAATTCGACCTGATCGTTTCAAACCCGCCCTATATCACGAAGGACGAGATGGGCGCCTTAGCACCCGAGGTTCACGATTGGGAACCGCATATGGCGCTGACGCCGGGTGGTGACGGGTTGGAGGCCTATCGCCGCATCATAAGCCGTGTGGCAGAGTTTCTGGTACCAAGCGGCCGTATGCTTCTGGAAATCGGTTACGAACAGGCCACAGATGTTACGGCCTTATGTCGCGCTGCCGGGTTCAAGGACGTTCTGGTGCATAAGGACCTGTCGGGAAAAGATCGCGTTGTTGCTGCATCGGGGTTGGATCGGTGCTGACCGCTTGGGTGTGTTCGAAACCCCCAAAACCGCGCGAAATACTGCGAATTGCGGCAATTTTTTCACATAAGGCTTGTCTTTTGTTGGGACGCATGGTTAGCAATAACAAGCAGCGATGCAGTCCGGCAGGACAGCCGTTGCGAACAAGCCCTCAAAATCGGATCATCTGGTTGTTTAACAGCTAATGTCCGAGACAACAGCGCGGCGGATGCCGCAAGACTGTGCTGAAATCGGAAAATATATATGAGATCGTCGAAATCACGTTCGCGCAACAAGTCGAACCGCAACCGGAATAACCCCGGCAACATTATCAATCGCGTGTATGACAGTTCTGGCCCTGAGGGGAAGGTGCGCGGAACGCCGCAGCAGATTATCGACAAATACAACCAGCTGACTCGGGATGCGTTCCTGTCGAACGACCGCGTGGCAGGTGAGAATTTCCAACAACACGCCGAGCATTACACCCGCCTTCTGGGCGAAGCTCAGCGCGAGATTGACAACCGCCGCCAGCAAGCTGACCAGCAGAACCGCGAACGCCAACAGCGTGAAAAAGATGCCCGTGCGGATCGCGCAGCCTCGGATGTGACCCCTGGTGGGGATCAACCGGTGCCGGGCGAAGGGGATCAGCCAGATCTGTCTCAATCTCCGCAACCTGAGATGGCGGATGATGGTGACAACGGATTGGTGGAAACACCCGAAAGCAAGCCACGTCGTCAATCTCCGCGCACACGCAAGCCACGCAAGCCTGCACGCAGCGAAGAAAAGTCGACCGAGGCTACACCTCAGCCAGATGCAGATAGCTCGGGCGAAGCAGCAGAATAAGTTTTCTAAATGATATCAAAAAAAAGCCCCGGCACAGCCGGGGCTTTTTAGTTTGAAAACAGTTTTTAGCGTTAGTCAGTACCGCGATAGGGTTCGACGTATTGCAACGCCATATCCCAAGGGAAGAAGATCCAGGTATCCTGGCTGACCTCGGTGATGAAGGTGTCAACCATCGGGCGCCCCTTGGGCTTGGCATAAACTGTGGCGAAATGAGCGTTGGGATAAAGCTCACGCACCAGTTCCAGCGTTTTGCCGCTATCTACCAGATCGTCGATGATCAAAATGCCTGTGCCGTCGCCCATCAGATCAGCATCCGGCGATTTCAGCACTTCTGCATCGCTTTGCTTGTCCGCTTTGCCACCGCCCGCGTGATAGGATTTCACGCTGATCGTGTCGACGGTGCGGATGTCCAGCTCGCGGCTGACGATCATTGCAGGGGCCATACCGCCACGCGTGATCGCCACAACGGCACGCCAAGCCCCATCATCTGGGCCTTGTCCATCCAGACGCCAAGCCAAGGCCCGGCTGTCACGGTGAATCTGATCCCAGCTGATGTGAAATCCCTTTTCGTGAGGCAGACGATGATCGCTCATGGCAGGGCTCCTTATTTGCGGCCGGTGGTCACATCGATATCAGGCGCGTCGACGGCTTTCATACCGACAACGTGATAGCCCGCATCAACGTGATGGGTTTCACCCGTAACGCCTGCGCCCAGATCGGACAGCAGATACAGGGCCGAGTTGCCAACGTCCCCAATGGTCACATTGCGGCGCAGGGGCGAGTTTAGCTCGTTCCATTTAAGGATATAGCGGAAATCGCCAATGCCAGAGGCGGCCAGCGTTTTGATCGGACCTGCCGAAATCGAGTTCACGCGGATACCGTCTTTGCCCAGATCCTCGGCAAGGTAGCGCACCGAAGCCTCCAGCGCCGCTTTGGCAACGCCCATGACGTTGTAATGCGGCATGACTTGCTCGGCACCGTAGTAGGTGAGAGTCAGCATGGATCCACCTTCGGTCATCATCGCAGATGCGCGACGGGCGACGGCGGTAAAGCTGTAGACCGAGATGTCCATGGTCATGCGGAAGTTTTCTGGGCTGGTGTCAACGTAACGACCGCGAAGCTCGTTTTTATCAGAGAAACCAATGGCGTGCACGATGAAGTCAAGCTTGCCCCACTTGGCTTCCAATGCATTGAACAACGCGTCAATCGACCCTTGGTCGGCGACGTCACATTCAATCATGATGTCTGACCCCAGCTGTTCTGCCAAAGGCCCCACACGTTTCTTCAAGGCCTCGCCCTGATACGAAAAGGCCAGCTCGGCGCCAGCATCGGCACAAGCCTTTGCGATGCCCCATGCAATGGACTTGTCGTTTGCGAGCCCCATAATCAGGCCGCGCTTTCCCTTCATCAATTCGGTCGACATATATGTTCCTCGTCCCGGGATACTGCGATAAGACCGTTTAGGCGATTGACCGTTTGTCTTCAAGTCCGGCATGGCGCTATGTGCTTGTGATCTGGCGGGATTTGGCCAAACAGTTTTGTAACAATGTGCAATACTGATGTGAGTGAAAAGGAAAGCAAATGTCTGAACGTGACGGTATCTTCGCGGGGGATGACCCGTTTGTCATTGCACGTAACTGGTTGGCCGAGGCCGAGAAAGGCGAAGTGAATGATCCCAACGCGATTGCGCTTTCTACGGTGGATGCGGACGGCTTGCCCAACGCCCGAATGGTTCTGTTGAAAGATATCGAGGATGACGCATTTGTCTTCTACACAAATTACGGATCCGTCAAAGCCGATGAGATCGAACAGGCCGGCAAAGCCGCCTTCGTCATGCATTGGAAAAGTTTAAGGCGACAAGTGCGTGTCCGGGGTCTCGTTACACGGGAAGAGGGTGTGCAGGCAGATAATTATTTTTCCTCGCGTTCACTGAAGAGCAAACTGGGCGCTTGGGCGTCGCGTCAGAGCCAGCCGCTGGCATCGCGGGCCAGTCTGATGGCGAAGGTTGCGAAGGTCACCGCACAGCATGGGCCGACGCCTCAAAGGCCCTTATTTTGGGGTGGATATCGGATCCAACCTGTCGAAATCGAGTTCTGGGCAGATGGTGCTTTTAGGCTTCACGACCGGTTTAGGTGGGCTCGATCCAAGCCCGACGAGGCATGGCAGGTTACCCGCCTGAATCCTTGAAAAGCATACTTGAATTTGGATTGACCTAACCAAAAATACAGGGCGGTGGGGCTTGCGTCGTTTGAATAAACATCCCAATAGTGTGTCGGGGACGCAAATTGCTAGAGGTAGATATGGCGCAGATCGATGACGCTCGCGTGCCAGATGTGGTGCAAGGGCAGGTCAAGTGGTTCGATCCGAACAAGGGGTTCGGCTTCGTTGTCGCGAACGAGGGTGGAGCGGATATCCTGCTGCACGCCAATGTTCTGCGCAATTTTGGCCAAAGCTCAGTCGCTGACGGCTCAAGTATTGAGATCACAGTACAAGCCACGGATCGCGGTCGTCAGGCCGTTAGTGTTTTGTCGATCACGCCCCCAGAAGGCAGCGAGATCAACGAGTTGGAAGAGATCGTAGAAGGTCTGGTCGATCCCGAAAGCATTGGCGATATGGAACCCGCCCGTGTGAAGTGGTTCGACAAAGCCAAAGGCTTTGGTTTCGCAAATGCGTTTGGAAGTTCGGAAGACATCTTTGTACATGTCGAAGTTCTGCGGCGTTCCGGCTTGGCCGATCTTCAGCCAGGCGAGGCGATCAGCATCCGAGCCGCTGACGGAAAACGCGGTAAGATGGCGGTTTCCGTCCACGCTTGGGATGCGGCCGTTGAAGGCGGCACAGCCGAGTGACCCTCGCTTTGCGCGTTGGTCTGATTCATATTCTCAGTTTTGCTGGATTTTTCTGCGCGCCGATGGCGTGGGCTGCGGAGTGTGAGCCGGATCGCGTTAGCGTTCGCGGCCCATGGGGGCAGGCGGCGTTCACCATCGAAGTGGCAGATGATCCGCGTGAACGTGCCAAAGGCCTGATGTTTCGCGAAGCTCTACCAACTACACACGGCATGCTCTTCTTATTCGAACAGCCGCAACAAGTCGGGTTTTGGATGAAAGACACGCTGATCCCGTTGGACATGATCTTTGTGCAGGAAGACGGAACAGTCTCGCGTGTTCATCACAATGCGATTCCTCACGACACGACATTGATTGATGGCGGGGCGGGTGTTCGAGCTGTTTTAGAAGTGAACGGAGGTATTGCTGCGCGATTCGGCATCGATGAGGGCAGCGAACTGCAGCATCCGGCCTTCGATCAGGCCGATGCAGCCTGGCCTTGTGCTCCTGTTGCACCAACCGAATAGACTGACTGCGAATTTTGGCTGTTTTACCTCTTTTCATTGCCGGAACACATCGGTAAGGAGGGGGCGTTCGGGGCGTAGCGCAGCCTGGTAGCGCGACGGTTTTGGGTACCGTAGGTCGCAAGTTCGAATCTTGCCGTCCCGACCACCAACTTTCATTCAGTTCAGTATTGAATAGCCCAATTGCTTTGGGTTTGGCGCTGCATGGCAAATGCGCGTTCAATTACAATGAATCACTTCTGGTGTGCACAGTATATTGAACGAACTTGCTCGACGCATTGCCACGTGAGTCGTTGTTGTCGATGCCGTTCGACACATGTTTGTTAACGCTTTCGGCGTTAAGCAAATATGGATTCAACATTTTGGCCACAGTTCCTTAACGCGATGAAAGAATCGCCCATTGCTTCAAGCAGATTGTTTCGATTGGAGCGTAAACAGGCCAATTTCCTAGCAAAAGATACGCTCTCTTTTCAGTTGAGCGATCCGAGAATCAAACTAACTCGAACCACCAGAAGTTCGACGAGACACGTCAACAGAAAAGAGTTGGGGATATCTATGAATTTTTCGTTGACGATCTAGGGGTCACTACGCCAGTTTGTGGGAGCTAGTCGCAAGGCCACAATATATAGTGGCTGGTGGTTAGGCGGGACGAAACAGGGACCAAGCTTCGATATTGAAGTTATCAGGGTGCTCTACTTCGGTGGATGCGGCACTCGGCGGTGATCCTATGTCTAATTTCCTGTCACCACGACCAGCGTGGAAATTTTATCGATTAGGGCAGGTTCTTTGTGCTGCGCGGCGCAAAGACAGACTGAAGGGACTGGACAGGCACAATGAAGATTGAACGCAAATTCACAAAATCGGGGCAGGGCGCTTATTCGGAGCTGGAGTTCACCACGACTTCTTCTGAAATTCGAAACCCTGACGGCACGATCGTATTCAAACTGGACGAATGCGAAGTCCCCACGAGTTGGAGCCAAGTGGCTTCTGATGTGATTGCGCAGAAATACTTCCGTAAAGCAGGCGTACCGGCGGTTCTGAAGAAGGTTAAGGAAAAAGACGTTCCTGAATTCCTGTGGCGTTCGGTGCCAGACGACAAAGCCATGGCTGATCTGCCCGAAGACGAACGGTTCGGGGGCGAGACCTCGGCCAAGCAGGTGTTTGACCGTTTGGCTGGCGCCTGGGCGTATTGGGGATGGAAAGGTGGCTACTTCACCACCGAAGAAGACGCACGCACCTATTTTGACGAGATGCGCCACATGTTGGCCAGCCAACGCGCCGCGCCGAACTCGCCACAGTGGTTCAACACGGGTTTGCACTGGGCCTACGGTATCGATGGCCCTGCGCAGGGTCACTATTATGTGGATCACAAGACCCGCAAGCTGACCAAATCGAAATCCAGCTATGAGCATCCGCAACCGCACGCTTGCTTCATTCAGTCCGTCGGTGACGATCTGGTAAGCGACGGCGGCATCATGGACCTGTGGGTCCGCGAAGCGCGCCTGTTCAAGTACGGCTCGGGCACGGGCACCAACTTCTCGTCCCTACGGGCTGCTAATGAAGCGCTGTCCGGCGGCGGCAAGTCTTCGGGCCTGATGGGCTTCCTGAAGATCGGTGACCGCGCTGCTGGCGCGATCAAATCGGGCGGCACCACACGTCGTGCGGCCAAGATGGTGATCGTTGATGCGGATCACCCGGATATCGAAGAATACATTAACTGGAAGGTCAAAGAAGAGCAGAAGGTTGCGTCGCTCGTCGCGGGTTCGAAGATGCATGAGGAGCATCTGAACCACATCTTTGCAGCCATTCGTGCTTGGGATGGCAAAGAAGAAGACGCCTATGACCCCAAGGTCAACGAAAGCTTGAAAAGTGCAATTCGGGCGGCCAAAAAAGTGGCAATTCCCGAAAACTACGTCAAGCGCGTGTTGGATTATGCAAAGCAGGGCTTTGGCTCGATCGAATTCCCGACCTACGATACTGACTGGGATTCAGAGGCTTACGCTACCGTTTCCGGCCAGAACTCGAACAACTCGGTTCGCGTGACTGACAGCTTCCTGAAAGCCGTTGAAGACGACGCTGACTGGGAACTGATCCGCCGCACAGATGGTTCGGTTGCCAAGACTATCAAAGCGCGAGATCTGTGGGAGCAGATTGGACACGCCGCGTGGTCCTGTGCCGATCCGGGCATCCAGTATCACGATACTGTAAACGCTTGGCACACCTGCCCGGAAGATGGCGCGATCCGCGGGTCGAACCCGTGCTCGGAATACATGTTCCTGGATGACACTGCCTGTAACCTCGCCTCTATGAACCTTCTGACTTTCCTGAAGGATGGTGTGTTCCAGGCCGAAGATTACATGCACGCCACGCGTCTGTGGACCATCACGCTGGAAATCTCGGTGATGATGGCGCAATTCCCGTCGAAAGAAATCGCCGAGCTGTCGTATGTCTTCCGCACGCTGGGTCTGGGCTATGCGAACATTGGCGGTCTGCTGATGAACATGGGCTTTGGCTATGACAGTGACGAAGGCCGCGCGCTCTGTGGGGCTCTGACCGCGATCATGACTGGTGTGTCTTATGCGACGTCTGCAGAGATGGCAGGTGAGCTGGGTGCGTTTGAAGGCTATGAGCGCAACAAAGATCACATGCTGCGCGTCATCCGCAACCACCGCAACGCCGCATATGGGGCTAGCGAAGGGTACGAGGATCTGGCGGTGAAGCCGGTTCCGTTGGACCTGAAGAACTGCCCCGACGCAAAGCTGGTTGATCTGGCAATGGGCGCATGGGACGAAGCCTATGCGCTTGGTGAAAAACACGGTTATCGCAACGCGCAAGTGTCGGTGATTGCCCCGACCGGTACCATCGGTCTGGTGATGGACTGCGACACAACCGGGATTGAGCCTGACTTCGCGCTGGTGAAATTCAAGAAACTGGCCGGTGGTGGTTACTTCAAGATCATCAACCGTTCGGTTCCCGCTGCCCTTGAAAAGCTGGGTTACAACAGTGCCGAGATTGAAGAAATCATCGCTTATGCGGTCGGTCACGGCTCCATGGGCAACGCGCCTGCGATCAACCACACAACGTTGATCGGTCACGGCTTTGGTCAGAATGAGATCGAAAAAATCGAGGCGGCGCTATCGTCGGCGTTCGACATCCGTTTCGTCTTCAACCAGTGGACATTGGGCGAGGAGTTCTGCACCAACGTTCTGGGTATTCCAGCTGAGAAGCTAAACGATCCCGAATTTAACCTGCTGCGTCACCTTGGATTCACCCGTCAGGACATCGAAGTTGCGAATGATCACGTGCTTGGCACGATGACATTGGAAGGGGCGCCGCACCTGAAGGAAGAGCATTACAATGTCTTCGACTGCGCCAACCCGTGCGGTAAAAAAGGCAAGCGTTTCCTGAGTGTTGACAGCCATATCTACATGATGGCCGCAGCGCAGAGCTTCATTTCGGGTGCGATCTCGAAAACGATCAACATGCCGAATGATGCGACGATCGAAGACTGCCAGAAGGCGTATGAACTCAGCTGGTCGCTGGGTGTGAAG
Organism: Aliiroseovarius sp. F20344; assembly: GCF_023016155.1. Lineage (GTDB taxonomy): Bacteria > Pseudomonadota > Alphaproteobacteria > Rhodobacterales > Rhodobacteraceae > Aliiroseovarius. The sequence goes on along the minus strand of NZ_JALKBG010000008.1, from coordinate 1,331,006 downwards.
GCCAATGCGCTTTATCGCGACGGCTCGAAACTCAGCCAACCTTTGGCGGCGGCTCTGGTCGAAGATGACGAAGAAGCAGAAGAAATTCTGGCGTCGGGTTCGACCCACGAAAAAGCTGTCACATTGGCCGAGAAGATCATCGAGAAAGTGGTGATCAAAGAAGTGGCGCGTGGCCGCGAAAAGCTGCCTGAACGCCGTAAGGGCTACACTCAGAAAGCCATCGTGGGTGGGCACAAGGTTTACTTGCGTACGGGCGAGTATGAAGACGGCAATCTGGGTGAGATTTTCATCGACATGCACAAGGAAGGCGCTGGCTTCCGTGCGATGATGAACAACTTCGCCATCGCCGTTTCCGTAGGTCTGCAATACGGCGTTCCGCTTGAGGAATTCGTAGACGCTTTCACCTTCACCAAGTTCGAACCGGCGGGCATGGTTCAGGGCAACGACTCGATCAAGAACGCGACGTCGATCCTTGACTACATCTTCCGCGAACTGGCCGTGTCCTATCTGGACCGCACCGATCTGGCGCATGTGAAACCGCAAGGTGCTGCGTTCGACGATCTGGGCCGTGGCGAAGAAGAAGGCGTGTCCAACGTTCAGGAACCGTCCGAGACCGCAGCGACCAAGTCCTTGGAAGTGCTGAAACAAATCAGCTCGACCGGGTATCTGCGTAAGCGTTTGCCGCAAGAGCTGGTAGTGCTGCAGGGCGGGGCTGAAGTGGGTGCAACCGCGTTGACGGGCACCGATCCGGTTGGGGCGCTGAACACGCTCGTGCCGGAAACCGCGGGCACAGTGGTCACCGAAACCATGGTCACCGAGACCAGTGTTTCGACAGGCACAGTGAACTCGATCGATGCGCGTACGAAAGCCAAGATGCAGGGATACGAAGGCGACCCCTGTGGCGAATGCGGCAACTACACCTTGGTGCGCAACGGCACCTGCATGAAGTGCAACACTTGCGGATCGACCACGGGCTGTAGCTAAGAGTTGCGTCAGGGCCGCCTACTCCCAAGGGGTGGCTCTGGCAAGGTTAGGGTGGGTTGGGGGATGCCCCCCATCCTGACACGGGGCGGGTGCGCTCGCCCCTGACACGGATAGGGCCGCAGGCAAAATAAACCGGGCGGTATCAATCAGAGCCCTATCAGTGAAACTGGGGTGCCCTTGCGGCGCCCCGTTTTTTTGCGTGACGGGTATTTTGAGCGCGGCATCCGGGTGCGGACTGGCCAAAGAAAGACGCCCCGGTGACCACATCACCGGGGCGTTTCGTCTGTTTTGTAAGCTGTTCTTAGATGCCGCGAGACAAGGCCGCGACGCCGGTGCGGGCCACTTCGATCAGGCCAAGAGGCCGCATCAGGTCAGCAAACGCGTCGATCTTTTCGGTCGTGCCGGTGATCTCAAACACAAAGCTGTCCAGCGTTGAATCCACCACATTGGCGCGGAAGATATCCGCAAGGCGCAGTGCCTCGACCCGTTTGTCGCCGGTGCCTTCCACCTTGAATAGCGCCAGTTCCCGTTCGACGGACTGACCTTCAACGGTCAGGTCATGAACTTCGTGCACGGGCACGATGCGGCCCAACTGGGCTTTGATCTGTTCGATCACCGCAGGGGTGCCGGTGGTCACGATGGTGATGCGCGACAGGTGACCTTCGTGATCAACCTCGGCCACGGTCAGGCTTTCGATGTTATAGCCACGGCCTGCGAACAACCCGATCACACGTGCCAAAACACCCGCTTCGTTGTCCACCAGACAGGTAAGCGTATGGCTTTCAATCACGTCCAAATTCGGGTCGCGCAGGTTATAAGCGGACTTGCTGGAAGAGCCTTTTTTGATCTTGAGTGCAGACATTTAGAGACCCTCCTTAAACCAAAGTTGCGCCGGCAGAACCGATAACGCCCTGCGTTTCAGCTTCGCCCATGAGCATTTCATTATGCGGTGCGCCCGAGGGGATCATCGGGAAGCAGTTTGCATGTTTTTCGACCAGAACATCCAGGATGAACGGCCCGTCATAGTCGAGCATTTCCTGAATGGCGTCATCCAGCTCGGCGGGATCTGACACTTGACGACCTTTGCACCCGAATGCTTCGGCCAGCTTCACGAAGTCCGGCAGGCTTTCCGACCAGCTGTGCGAATAGCGCTCGCCATGCAGAAGTTCCTGCCACTGTCGCACCATACCCAGACGTTCATTGTTCAGAATGAACTGTTTGATCGGCGCGCGGAACTGAACGGCCGTTCCCATTTCCTGCATGTTCATCAGCCAGGACGCATCGCCCGCCACGTTGATCACGCAGGCGTCGGGATGCGCGATTTGCGCCCCCAGCGAGGCGGGCAGGCCATAGCCCATTGTGCCCAGACCACCTGACGTAAGCCAGCGATTGGGATCTTCAAAGCCCATGAACTGGGCAGCCCACATCTGGTGTTGTCCAACTTCTGTCGCCACATAGCGGTCTTTGTCTTTGGTCAGCGCCTCAAGACGTTCCAGCGCATGTTGCGGCTGAATGACGTTGTCAGTGTTGTTGTAGCTCAGGCAACGACGCTCTTTCCAATCCGCGATTTGCGCTGTCCAACCTTTCAGACCGTCTTTGTTGGTCTTACGGCCGCGGGCCTTCCAAACCTTCAGCAGGTCTTCCAAAACGTGTCCAACATCGCCGATGATCGGCAGATCCACATGAATCACCTTGTTGACCGAGCTTGGATCAATATCGATATGGGCTTTCTTCGAGTTCGGGCTGAACGCATCCACGCGACCGGTGATCCGGTCGTCAAAGCGCGCGCCAACACAGATCATCAGGTCGCAGCCATGCATTGCCATGTTGGCCTCATAGAGCCCGTGCATGCCCAGCATGCCTAGCCAGTGTTCGCCCGAGGCAGGGTAGGCACCCAGACCCATCAGGGTCGAGGTGATTGGGAAACCTGTGGCATCCACAAGCTCGCGCAGAAGCTGGCTGGCAGCGGGGCCAGAGTTGATCACGCCACCACCCGTATAGAAAACCGGTCGCTCTGCAGTTTCCATCAGCTCGGCCAGTTCGGTGATCGCGTTAATATCGCCACGCATCTGCGGCTGATAATGTCCGGTTTCTACCTTTGCTGGCGGGGTGTAGGTGCCGGTCGCAAACTGCACATCTTTGGGGATGTCGATCAGGGTTGGCCCCGGTCGGCCCGAGATCGCGACATGGAACGCCTGATGGATGACGTCTGACAGCTTGTCGGTCTCTTTCACAAGCCAGTTATGCTTGGTGCAGGGGCGGGTGATGCCGACGGTATCCGCTTCCTGAAAGCCATCCGTGCCGATCATGAAAGTCGGAACCTGACCGGTCAGAACAACCAGCGGAATGGAATCCAAAAGAGCATCGGTCAAGCCGGTCACAGCGTTGGTGGCACCAGGGCCCGACGTTACAAGGACAACGCCCGGCTTACCTGTCGAACGCGCATAGCCTTCGGCTGCGTGTACGGCACCTTGTTCATGACGTACCAAGATGTGGCGAATGTCATTTTGCTGAAAAATCTCGTCGTAAATCGGTAGGACAGCGCCTCCGGGATAGCCAAAGACTGTGTCCACACCCTGATCCTTCAGGGCTTGAACCACCATTTTCGCTCCGGTCATTTGACGTGTCATCTTCTTCTCCGTTCCACGTGCACTTCTCATAAAAAAGCCCCCGATTTTCTCGGGGGCGCATGGGGTTCCATTATGGTTCCGTTACCGGCCCATGCGCCAATTTCTCACAATCACTAGGACGCCGCTCATTGCAGTTTTCCCAAGTTCTTGCCCAAGGATATCCTTGAAGGCTTCTACATTACGTGCGGGGGACATTATGAGCGGTGATGGGGGGCGTCAACAGCGAAAGCGCGCATAAAATGTCGCGTAGGCTAATTTTTTGTAATTTTAGATCGTTTGGTGGCCTGATTGGCGCAATTAATGGAAATCTGAGTGGTTTTTTTGATGATCACGGTAGATTTGGCTGTCAAACCGAGTCCCATATGGCGGGTTAGCCTTCGCGCTGTGCTCGGCTTGCGGTGTCTGGAAGGTTGATGCCGGCCACTTGTTCCGCAATTGGATCCGTGGACAAGGGATGCAGCTCTGCCGAGTAATCTTCGTCCGTATTGAGCGGGGTCCAGTGATTGTCGCGGTAGATCTCGATAGACGAGAACGTGGCTTTGTAATCCATCTTCGGGCTGCCCGGTACCCAATAGCCAAGATAGACATAGGGCAGGCCAGCTTCGCGCGCGATCTCGATGTGGTCGAGGATCATGTAGGTGCCAAGGGACTTGCGATGCCAGTTCGGATCGTAGAACGAATACACCATAGACAATCCGTCTTCGAGCACATCCGTCAGGCACACCGCGCGCAGCGGACCGGTGGCGTCATCGCCAGGTTTTTGCCCTTGTCCGCGTTCTGCATATTCAATCACGCGGCTTTTGATCGGAGTTTCCTCGATCATCGCGGCAAATTCGAACACATCCATATCTGCCATGCCGCCTTCGGCGTGCCGATCATCCAGATAGCGGCGGAACAACTCGTATTGATCTTCACTGGCCCAAGGCGCACGAGCACGTCGTTCAAGCATCGCGTTGCGCTTTACCGTACGCTTTTGGCTTTTGCTGGGTTTGAAATCTGCAACGCGAATGCGCGCAGACAGACAAGCCGAACATTCCGCACAGGACGGGCGATAAAGCACGTTCTGTGAACGTCGGAAGCCCTGCTTGGACAGCGTGTCATTCAGGGTTTCCGCATGTTCCCCTTGCAGCGCGGTGAACAGCTTACGTTCAAGGCGTCCATCCAGATACGGACACTCCTGCGGAGCGGTCACATAGAACTGGGGGGCAAGTGGAAGGGTGTGGCGCATAGTTTCTCGAAATCAGCTCAAATCGTAAGGAGCCTAGCCCGATCAAGCGGTGTCGGGCAAGCCCCCGTAAACAGCTAGGGTAAACGGGGGCAGGAGGTGTCTTAACGGCGCTCGGCCATGCGGTTGATTGCCGTGGTTCCCAGCACCATGTCCGCCAAGCCTTGGCCGCGTGCTGTGGTAAACATCATCACCAGCGAAATCATCTGAAGAACAACCGTCGACATCGACAAGTAGTAGCCCAAGGTGTGAAGCGCTGCAGTCTGTCGATCAAAGCGTTGCCCGTCATGGCGGCGCAACTCGATCGCCGTAAAGCGCATGCCTATGGTGGCGGATTTCCGGGTCAGGGTTGTTATGCGATAGGCAAAACCCACGGCCAGATACACAAGCCCCCAAAGAAAAAACCCAATGCCAAGGGTCAAAAGGCCAATCACAAAACAGATCCCGATGATCAAGACAACATCGATGAACCATGCCAGAAGGCGCTTCATGACTACATCTTGGTAGAATTCGGATTGCGTATCCGGGTCAGGAAGTCCCCAAAGCGCCGTATCGCGACGGGTATTTTGATGGTCAAAGGAATAAGTCATCTTGGGTTTGGCTGCTCTCTTAAGTCACAAGAACCCGGCCCACGTAGGGCCGGGAAGGTGTAATCGGAATTAGATTACTTCTTTTTACGTTTGGGTTCATCAAGGACTTCAACATCCTCGGCCGTTTCTTCCGCAAGCTCGTCAACTTCTTCGTCCGACATTTCGTAGTCGTCGATATGCGTGCTGCGGGCGGCTTCGGCGCGTTCTTCCATGAACTGGTCGAACTCGGATTTGTCCTTTGCGGCGCGTAGGCGTTCTAAGAAGGCTTCAAACGCTTCTTGTTCGCTCATCAAACGGCGCAGGGTTTCCGCCTTGTAGGAGTCAAACGCGGTGTTGCCCGAGCTTGCAAATCCGTGGCGGTGCGACATGTGCTGATCTTGCCAAGCCTGGCTGTCACGGTTGCGGCGATGAGAACAAGATTTAGAAAACATGCGTTTACCCCAGATCATGTAAGCCAGAAGCGCAAGGCCGACGGGCCAGAAAAAGATGAAACTGATGACCATGGCAGCGATCCAAGCGCCTTTGCCGCGCTCGTCCAGCCACGCCTCGGTCCGCGAGAACCAGCCGCGAGGGGCGGCGGTGTAGTCAGTGGTATGGGCGGCGGTGTTCATGATGGTCTCCATTCGGTTAATGTTTGAATGTGAATGTCTTTCACATGATTAGGATGTGGGTATTCCCTTCAGGACATCAAGAGCTAATGTGAATGTTTTTTACATAAATCGCATAATGCGCTGTAATTAATGGGTAAAACACAAAAATGAGCGATGAGTTTTCACCGCTCTTTTCAGTCTCATTTGGTCAAAGCTCATGCTTGAATGGCGTCAGATGAGGCTTTTTGGCCCAGTCTGGGCTTGAATGCGCCCATAATCAGCTCTGTCACAAGCGGCAGTACGTTGGACATGCCCACAAGTGCCTCGCGGGCTTCCAGCGCGTGGAACGCGTCGCTTACGGGAGCGGCGGCGTCTCCGGCTTCTGCGAGGGCAAGCAGGTCAGGCATCATCGGTACAAGGAAGACAAATGCGTTCACTGCCAAGAAGGCCTGACAGGCGAGTTTGACGATCATCCAACGCGACCGCTCTTTCCAAATGAAGAACAGGGCCAGATCACAGGCAAGTTTCAATGCAAGCCCGGGCAGAATCAAAATGTATGCGCTGGTCAGTTTGTAGCTATAGACCGTCACCGCTGTCGCGCCATCCGGGGTGCCAATCACGGCCCCTATAACAATGTGCGACAGGATACCGCCGACATATAGAATGCCGGCGATCTCATTTAAGAAGTCCAGAACCTTACGCATCAGTCAGTCCGGTTTCCGAACCACATGCGGCTGAACAAGCCGTCCTTCAGCATGAACTGGTGATACGCCCAGCCGGCGATATGGGCGAGGATGGTCAGGGCCAAAAGCTTCGACAGGATGCCGTGGGCCGTGCGCGGGGGCAGGTCACTAAAGGTTTCTGGCAAAGGTGCGCCAGATCCGCCGAACACGATATCGGGCAGGCCAGCGCCCAGCGAAATGCCGATGCCGCTGGCAACCATCAGCAGCACAAGTGCGTAAAGCGCCCAATGCGCGGCTTGCCCGCCCATGTTCAACAGGGCGTTCCCGGTATCAGCCTTGGGTGGGTGTTGCGTGCGAAGCCGAGTGATCAGGCGAATAATCATCAGGACGCCGATGATCATTCCCAAGCTCATATGCATGCGCAAGCTAAACAGTTTGTCGGGGCTGTCATTGGGAAGTGCTGCCAAGACTTGGCCACCCATAATCAGGCCTCCGACGATCATTGCAGCCAAGACCCAATGCAGGGCGACCAAAAGGGGATGATAGCGTTTCATTGTGTTCTCCAATCCTTGAAAGAGTCGGAATCATCATATTTGCAATTGCAACAATGGCAAGAAAAATCATTTGCAACTGCAAATGTTGCGTTTTATGGTCTTGCTTATGAAGAAAAACAATTCCCTTTCAGACCGTGCAACAGCCACGCGACAAACCAGTGTCGGTTGGATGATCCAACGACTCGCACGAATGCTTGAGCGACAAATGACGGATAGGTTGTCAGAATTTGGCCTGAAAATTGATCACTTTATTATCCTCATGAACTTGTCAGAGCGGGAGAACGTCACACAAACTGAATTGGGCGATGGCATTTCAATGCCCAATTACGCGATAACCCGCGCTTTGGACCACCTTGAAGGGGAGGGGTTGGTCGAGCGCCGACCAGATGCCACATCCCGCCGATCCCATCGCGTCTTTCTGACCAAGGCAGGCACCCAATTGATGCCCAGCCTGTTTGCTACGGTCAAAACAGTGAACGAGACGTTTCTGGCCCCGTTGCCAGACGCGCAGCGCGCCGATCTTGCTCAGATTTTGATGACGCTCATGGACCCCAATGATCAGACAAAGCTGCCGGGCTGAGCGCCACAGGCCGCAATCAAGTCAGACGGCGCTGCGGCAAAGACGTGACGTGGGGTGCCAGCTGCGGCCCAGACCACGTCGAAATCCATTAAACGCGCGTCGTAGAACGCTTTCACAGGATTGGTCAGGCCGACCGGTGAGACGCCTCCGATGGCGAACCCTGTTTCTTTTCGGATCAAGGCAGCATCTGCCTTGCCAAGCGGCTCCTCCGCAAGCACGGCAGCCTTCGTCGCGTCCACCCGATTGCCGCCCGCAGTCAGGAACAGGATCACATGGCCGCTGTTTTCCCCGCGGAAGATGATGGATTTGGCGATCTGGTCCAGCTCACAGCCACAAGCGCGGGCGGCATCTGCGGCGGTGCGCGTTCCATCCGCCATTTCCATGACCTCGGTGATTAATCCGATCGTCTCAAGTGCAGATTTTACGCGATTCAAGCTTTTCGACATGAACACCCCCTTGGTTGTGCACGACAATACTGATGGGGCCACACTGGGCAAGCCTTCGGATCGCTGTCTTTGTGGCGTGACAGGCGTGATTGTCGCACGGCGTCATCGCCGGTTGACGCTCCCGGCGGACAGGCGCAATTTGCAAGAATGAGCCAATCTACTTTTTCTGCCCGTATCACCAGAACTCCGATCGCATATGATGCAGAGCCTGCACGCGAGATTGCCGAGGCGTTTTCTGACTTCGCCCCGGAGCTGCGCGATGTGCTTTCCGGCGCTGCGGGCTGTTCGCCCTATCTGAAGGGCTTGATGGAAAAGCAATCTGATTGGTTGCGCAAGGCTTTGGGTCGCCCCCCGGAAGAGGCAATTTCTGACGCCATGTCCGGAATGGATTGCGATAGCGACAGCGCGCTTCGTAAATCGCTGCGCGTTGCCAAGCAACGCATCGCATTGCTGACGGGCTTGGCCGATTTGGCCGGTGTCTATGAGCTGGAGCAGGTGACGGGCGCGCTGACCGATCTTGCAGATTTCACAACCCATCAGGCGATGACGTTCCAGGTCGGGAATGAAATTCGTCGTGGCAAGCTGCCGGGCATGGGGGAAGGCGACATTGAAATCGCGGGCGGTATGGTTGCGCTCGCCATGGGTAAAATGGGCGCGCACGAGCTGAACTACAGCTCGGATATCGATTTGATCATGCTGTTTGATGACAGCCGTTTTGAGGGCGCGGATTTTCACGAGGCACGAGCCAGCCACATCCGCGCCACCCGTAAGATGAGCACCATGCTGTCTGAACTGACCGAGGACGGCTATGTCTTCCGTACCGATCTTCGTTTGCGGCCCGATCCAGCGGTGACACCGGTTTGCGTGTCGATGGAAGCGGCAGAGCGATACTATGAAAGCCTCGGCCGTACTTGGGAACGCGCGGCCCATATCAAAGCGCGCCCTTGTGGCGGTGATATTGCAGCGGGCGACGCCTATCTGACGCGCCTTCGCCCTTTCATCTGGCGCAAGCATCTGGATTTTGCAGCGATCCAGGATGCGCATGATATGCGCCTGCGCATTCGCGAACATAAAGGCTTACACGGGGATATCACGCTGCCCGGACATGACATGAAATTGGGGCGTGGCGGCATTCGCGAGATCGAGTTTTTCACCCAAACCCGCCAAATCATTGCTGGCGGACGTGACGAAGGCTTACGGATGCGCGAAACCGTTCCCGGACTTGCCGCATTGGCTGAAAAGGATTGGATCCCCACAGACGTGGCCGAAATTCTAACCCGTCACTATCGGTTCCACCGCACGGTTGAGCATCGCGTGCAAATGTTTCGGGACGCACAGACCCATGCTTTGCCGAAAACGGATGACGAATTTGACCGGCTGGCCAGGATGATGGGCGAGGGGGATACAGAAGCCCTGAAGACCCGTATCCACGATGCTCTGGCCGAGGTGCATGAGGTCACGGAGAGCTTCTTCGCGCCCGATGGAACAGATGCAGATAGCCGAGAGCTGACTGAGGGAGAGGCCGAGATCGTTTCCCGGTGGGAGACTTATCCCTGCCTGCGTTCCGCCCGCGCGGTCGAGATTTTCAATCGGTTGAAACCTGACCTTCTGGCCCGATTGGCAGATGCGCCGCGCCCGCATGATGCCCTGATCCAGTTTGATGGGTTTCTGAAGCGACTGCCCGCAGGCGTGCAGCTCTTTTCGCTTTTCGAAGCAAACCCCACGCTTGTAGACCTGATCGTTGATATCGCGGCCACGGCGCCTGCTTTGGCGGCCTATCTTGGGCACAACGCTCAGGTGCTTGATGCAGTAATAGGCGGGGGCTTTTTTGAGCCTTGGCCCGGTGGTGACGCGTTGGAGGCCGAGCTGACCACTCGTCTTGAGCAAGCACCAGACTACGAGGCCAAGCTGGACAGCACGCGGCGTTGGATGAAGGAATGGCACTTCCGCATCGGTGTGCATTTCCTACGTGGATTGATCGATGCACGCGAGGCGGGGGCGCAATACACGGATCTTGCGGATGCGGTGATCCGGGCGCTCTGGCCGGTGGTGGTCGACAATTTTGCCTTGAAACACGGGACGCCGCCGGGTGTAGGGGCTGTAATTATCGGGATGGGATCGCTGGGCGCGCGATCGCTGACGGCGACCTCGGATCTGGATCTGATCATCATCTATGACCCACGGGACGAAGATATGTCAGAGGGGCGGCGCCCCTTGGCCACGCGACCCTATTATGCGCGTTTGACGCAAGCCTTCCTGACCGCGCTTTCCGCCCCGATGGCGGAAGGGCGCCTTTACGAAGTGGATATGCGGCTTCGCCCGTCAGGGCGGCAGGGGGCCGTTGCAACCTCCATTGAAAGCTTCCGGGCCTATCAAAGGGACGAAGCATGGACTTGGGAACATCTGGCATTGACGCGCGCCCGTGTGATCACCGGCCCAGAAGAGCTTCATAAGGACTATGAAGCCGCGCGTGCAGATGTGCTGAGCGCAAAGCGAGATCCGGCAAAAGTCGTCAGGGATGTGATCGAGATGCGAAACCGCATCGCGGATGCCAAACAGGCTGGCGGAGCGCTTGATGCGAAACTGGGCGAGGGCCACCTGCAAGATGTGGAACTTGTCGCCCAAGCTGCAGCCCTACTTGCGCCGAAGACACCGCGCGAACCCGATCAACAGATCGCCGAAGGTGTCGCCATTGGATGGTTTTCTGACGGGCAGGGACGATCCATGGCGCAATCACATGATTTAATGTGGCGATTGCAGGCTGCGTCAAAGCTCCTATCCGATGGTCCTTTGGATCTTGAGGCATTAGGACAAGGGGGGCAGGATTTGCTACTGCGCGAGACTGGGGCGGAAAGTGAGACCGCCCTGATCAAGGATCTGGAGGAAAAAGCACGGGCCGCCGCCCTTGCGATTGATGAGGTGCTGACCAACCCGCCCGGGTAGGCGCACTGGAGGATAAAATGACCGACCTCATGACTGCTATCGACCCACGAGGGCTGATCCGCGACAGCTATGTGATCGAAGGGATCACGGCGGGTGAATGCCGCTCGATTTTTCTGGATTGGGCATTGTTTGATGATCACGAGATGGCTCAAGCGGACCGGATCAAGGCTCTGCTCGATCACTATGGCGAAGCCGCGCCGGATCATCCGATGACCATTGTGATGCGCGCTGGGTTGGAAGACCAAGCCCAACCCAAGCGACGCGGTGGGCGCAAGGGGCGGGTGGAATAACATCTCCGTTCAAACTGTGTCTGTCGAAAACGGGTGCAGGCAAAGCCTTAAAGGCGCCATGAGATGCAATTCCGTGGGTTTTTGGCATATCCATGCATATCAGATTGCCTACGAAAAGGGTTGGTCATGGATTAGAAGTTTCGTAACGAAAACCTGACAAGGTTTTCTCTGCAATGCCTATCCGGATCACTCAACATATCTTCAGGCTCTTTTTCCTATTGGTACTACTGCCGGTTGGAACCCCGGCCTTCGCAAACAGCACTGAAATCTGCAATTCAATTGCAGTGCTGAAGCGTGTGGAGCAAAGGATAACATCAGAAATAGGCTTTACAGATCAATTGGCCGCGCTTTCCAGTATGAAGAAGCTGTCGGCGCGGCTGAAATTGGTGAAGCAGACGAACAATAGCTACGTTGATCGTCCTACGTTTTCAAATCTGTCTTCAGCAGTCGTTTCATTGGATAGAACCCTGGTGAATGTGAATACAATGGTTCCCAGTGCCATTCAGGACCTGACAGATCTGGTCCAAGATTTACAAAAGCTTGAACCCGTTTTTGGGTGCTCAGAAATCCGCCGCGTTGATACGCAAGAACGGGTTATATCGCTTAGCTCGATGGATCGCCCCCGTGAAAAGGTGTCTTCGATAATTTCGGGGGATACATCTATCACGCTGGGTGTGTCCATGCTGGCTTTGATGGCCCTTATCTGTCTGTCCGCAGTGATTGTTCGCTGGAGTTTTGCTGAACGGGCTGCTCGTCTGGTGTGTCGAACCCCGCTACTTTTGGTTCAAAATGGCAACTGTTCGATGTCCAATATCCTGGACATCAACCGATCCGGCATGAAGGTAGAGGCCGCCCCAGAACATGTTGAGAGAAATCACGTAGAACTATATTTCTGCGGCCATAAAACCAGCGGTCAAGTGAGGTGGAAAAACAGCTATTTTGCCGGGATACAATTCAACCGAAAAATCAGCCCGCAAGTATTGAAAGATGTGGTTGATAAAAGCGGGGCTTCTTTGGAGGAAAGTGGTCTGCAATCGAACGCGAAGACATGTTTCTCGGTCGACTGTCACAAGACCTGCCCGCAACACAATGTGACAGAAATCTCACGGCAATTATGGTAAGCTGAGGATCCCCGGGGAACTGTTTTAGAATTACGCTTCTGTCGGGCGCATCATTAGCCAAATCAGCGATCCACCGGCCAGCACAAGGAATGGGATCATGGCGATGTTGACGGCGCTCCAACCTTCCACGGCGGAACCACCAGAGCAATTCATCAAACCGCCGGATGCCAGCGATGCGACGGTCACACAGCCAAAAACGATCATGTCGTTCATCCCCTGGACGCGGCCGCGTTCCTCGGGCGCATGGGCGCCTGCCAGCATTGAGGTCGCGCCGATAAAGCCGAAGTTCCAGCCGACGCCCAGCAGGATCAATGCGATAAAGAAGTTCTCAAGTTCGACCCCCTGAAGGGCCACCACGCCGGCCAGTCCAAGAATGGCCAAACCGGTTGCGATCACCATGCGCGTGCCAAACCGGGCAATCAAATGGCCGGTGAAGAAGCTGGGCACAAACATTGCCAGCACGTGCGCCGTCACAACATTGCCGGCCATATCCGTTTCGAACCCGCAGCCAACCACAGCAAGCGGCGTTGACGTCATAACAAGGTTCATAAGCGCGTAAGAGACCATGCCACAGATGATGGCCACTGCAATGACCGGATCGCGAAGCAGCTCCATCCGCGAGCGGCCCTTGGGGGCATCTGCATGCGGTTTTGCGGGTTTGGGGATGTCCAGCCCAAGGAACAGGAAAGATCCCAAAATGTTGATGACGATGATGGCGACATACGCGCCCAGAAACGGGACAACCATGGCGTCATTGGTTAAGTTGAACAGCTGCGGGCCGATGATGGCCGAGGCCAATCCACCTGCCATAACATATGAAATCGCCTTGGGACGGAAGGCATCAGAAGCCGTGTCCGCCGCGGCAAAGCGATAGAAACCCTGCGCGGATTGGTACAATCCCATGAAGAAGGACCCGATCAGGAAAATCGTAAAGTCCGCCTGCATCAATCCATAAGCACTGATCGCGGCCCCAGTTGATCCGCCAAGCGTGCCAAGCCAAAACCCAATGCGTCGCCCAAAGGTCTGCATCACCCAGCTGACCGGGTTGGCAAAGATCATCGATCCCCCCACCATGAGCGAGATCGGAAGCGTCGCCCAGCACAGGTTTGTGGCCAGTGACTGTCCCGCCAAACCCGCCATGGTAAAGATCATGGGCATCTGCGCACCCAAGATGGCTTGAGCAAGCACAAGAATGGTCACGTTACGCTTGGCGCGTGCGTCATCGGCGGGTGATAGGGTCGCATCGGTCATGCTGATATGCGTATCCATGCATATTGGATTTGGCCAGTGCGAAATTGTACCCCTTCATGAGGGGTGATGTCGCAGTCAGGCGCGGTCGATCAAATGGGCAAAACTTCCTGAAACATTCCCGTTGATCAGCCCCATGGGGGCAAGGGCGCGGCCTTCGGCATCGGTGGCCTCGAACAGCGGTGTGCCCTCGGCCAGAAGCGTTGTGGCATAATGGAACTCATGCGCGTTCCATTGGCCGGAAAATGGGCCTTCAGACGCTGCAAGAAACCTGTATCCCAGATGCAGCTTGCGTTTGGCAAAGCTGGTCTCAAGCGCCAATAGTCCCAGCATTTCATGGCGGTGGCCGTCTTTGTCCGTGATCGCGCGGCCTAATGTCATGTAGCCACCACATTCGCCATAGATCTGGCAGGTGGCGTTTTGCATCCCGCGTTTGAAGCTCCGCGCAGCGGCAAGTGTTTCTGCATGAAGCTCAGGATACCCGCCGGGCAGAAAGATGAAATCCGCATCCGGGGCAGGGGCTTCGTCTGCCAGGGGTGAAAACGGGATGACTTCGGCCCCAGCGGTACGCCAATCGTTCATGATGTGCGGATAGGCAAAGGCAAAAGCTTTGTCCGAGGCCACCGCAATCCGCTGACCGGGCGGGATCAGGCGCTGTGATGCGCCGGGTGAGGGCGTAAGAGGCCCGGCCAATGCAACCAGCGCATCAAGATCGATTTCGGCTTCCACCACATCGGCCACGCGATCCAGATAGGCTTGTAAATCCGGATGTTCCTCGGCCTGAACCAGACCCAGATGGCGCGACGGGTGCTCTAGCCCCGTCTGCCGATACACGGCCCCAAGAACTGGGATCAGACTGTCTTGCAGGCTTGCACGCAACATCGCTTCATGGCGAGGACTTCCCACGTGGTTCAGGATCACACCAGCAACCCGTGTTCCAGGGTCATGGTGCGCAAACCCGTTGACCAATGGCGCGACGGAGTGTGCCAAACGGGCGCAATCCACCACCAGAATGACGGGCAAACCAAACAGGCGCGCCAGATCGGCGGTTGCACCTCGCCCTTCGGGCGGAGCGCCGTCAAACAGGCCCATTGCGCCTTCTATCAGCAATAGTTCAGCTCCGGATCGGGCAAGGTCATGCAACCGCGCAGGTCCCATCGCCCAAGCGTCGAGATTTGGGCAATCCCGACCGCAAGCAGCCGCATGAAAGCGCGGGTCGATATAGTCTGGGCCGGATTTTGCGCCGCTGACATCAACACCACGTCGCGACAAGGCGCGCAGTAAGCCAAGGGTCAACGTGGTTTTTCCGCTGCCGGAGGACGGCGCAGACAGAACCAGACCCGTAGGGGCGTTCGTGGAGGCGCCCCGCGGCATCAGCGATCCTCGGCGGGGCGTCCCCGCCCCAGTGGGTCGGTATCGCGTGGCGCCAATCCAGCAGCCATGGCCTGCCAGTCCAGCGCCTGACGCATCAAAACGGCGCGGCCTACGCAAATAATCGCTGGGGCACCAATGCCTTCGCGTTCAGCATCTTCAACACAACTGGCCAACGAGGTCTCAAGCACCCGCTGATCGGGCGTTGTGGCGTTCGAGGTGATGGCAACCGGCTCATCCCCCGGTCGCCCTGCATCCATCAGAGAATTTCGGATGCGGTCCAGATGCTTCATGCCCATATAGATCACAATCACCTGCGAACCGCGCGCAATGGCCTTCCAGTCGAGCGATACGGTGGCATTGCCCGATTGGTCATGCCCGGTGACAAAGGTCACGGATTGATTGACGTCACGATGAGTGACGGGGATGCCCGCGTACGCCAAGCCGCCGATCCCGGCCGAGATGCCGGGAATGATGCGGATCGGAACGCCATGTTGAACAAGGGTTTGACCTTCTTCGCCACCGCGCCCGAACACAAAAGGATCGCCGCCTTTCAGGCGCAACACCCGTTTGCCCGCTTTCGCCAAATCCACCAGTCTCAGTGAAATATCACGCTGCTTTGCCGATGGCTTGCCACCGCGCTTGCCGGCATAGATCACTTCGGCCTCGGGGCGGGCCCAATCAAGGATTTCTGGGGCAACCAGCGCGTCATGGACAATCACGTCCGCTTGCATCAACGCATTCACCGCGTGAATGGTCAAAAGGCCCGGATCACCGGGGCCAGCGCCACACAGCCAGACCCAGCCGGGTTCCAGCTTTGGCCAGTCATGGCCGGGCAATACGGGGGTCGTATAATCACGCGAGTCGCTCATGCGCCCCTTATGCACCTGTTGAGCGCTGGCGAAAAGCGCAACAACGACCTCACAGAACGGATTGGCGGCGCGGGATTGCCAGCCTATAGTCGATGGGATGGAACAGGAATCTCCCCCAGAATTGCGCCGTGGCTGGACCACGGGTGCCTGCGCGACCGCAGCGGTCAAAGCAGCCCTTGATGCGCTTTGGGGGCAGGGGGCACCTTCGCGTGTCACGATCACCTTGCCACGCGGAGAAACGCCGGATTTTCTGATTTACGATCAGGCCTCTGGGGATAGCTGGGCTGAAGCCGCCATCGTTAAGGATGCGGGCGATGATCCGGATGTCACACATGGGGCGATCATCCGCGCGCGTGTTGCGCCCGCCAAACCGGGACAGGGGGTTTGGTTTGTTGCGGGCGAAGGTGTGGGCACAGTCACGAAACCGGGGTTGCCGATCCCGGTTGGGCAACCTGCCATCAACCCCGTTCCGCGCCAGATGATCAAAGGCGTGGTGCATGAAGCGGCCGCGACCTATGGGCAAGGGGCTGATATAACCGTCACGATTTCCGTCGATGATGGTGCCGCCTTAGCTGAAAAAACCTGGAACCCGCGGCTGGGGATTAAGGGAGGTTTGTCCATTTTGGGAACGACGGGCATTGTACGCCCGTTTTCCTGCGCGGCTTGGATTGCCTCGATCCATCGGGGGATCGATGTGGCGCGGGCCGAGGGGCTGACGCATGTCGCCGGATGCACCGGCGCGACGTCTGAAAGGGTTGTGCAAGATCTGCTTGGATTGTCCGACGGTGCGATGATCGACATGGGCGATTTTGCCGGGGGAATGCTGAAATATCTGGCGCGTAACCCAGTTGAGCTTGTGACGATTGGCGGTGGTATCGGAAAGCTAACCAAGCTGGCACAGGGCGCACGGGATTTGCATTCAGGGCGCAGTCAGGTCGATTTCAAAGTGCTGGCTGAGTGGCTGGAAGATGATCAGGTTGCGGATATGAACACCGCACTGCAAGCTTATGAAAAACATGGTGAAAAAATGTCTTCGCTGATTGCGAAAAAAGCGCGGGCCATGGCCTATGAAATCTTGCGGGGCGCTCCCGTTGAGGTGGACATCGTCGTAATCGACAGGAAGGGCGCGATCATCGCGCGAACCGATTGAAGGTATTACTGCTGGCGGGCACGGCAGAGGCGCGGCAGCTGGCGCAATTGTTGTCGGATCAGGGGCATGACGTTTTGGCGTCCTTGTCTGGGGCAACGCGCGATCCGAAACCCTTTCCTGTTGCGACCAGAACCGGCGGCTTTGGCGGCGAGAAAGCACAAGAGGCGTTCATGCAGCAGGCAGCCTTTGATGCCGTGATTGATGCAACCCACCCATTTGCGGAACAAATTTCCACCCGGAGCTTTCAGATTTCATCGCGCCTTGGGACATCTTATTTACGACTGCTGAGGTCTGAATGGTCCTCTGAACCCGGCGACAATTGGCAAGTGATTGCGATCCCTGAAGATGCGGCGCGGCATATACCTTCTGGCACGCGTGTGCTTTTGGCCACCGGGGCGCTGTCATTGGATGAATGGGTTGATTTGGCCAAAGACCGCACGCTTTTTTGCCGTCGCGTTGATCCGACTGATGCCCCATTTCCGTATGAGGGTTCTTGGATTGTGGGAAGGCCGCCGTTCTCTGTTGAAGACGAAGTGAAAATGCTGCGCGAGAATCGCATCACGCATGTCGTCTGCAAAAATGCGGGTGGCGCTGCGCAAGCAAAGCTGATCGCCGCGCGCCAACTTGGCCTTCCCGTTGTGATGTTGGCACGTCCACCCGTACCGGATTGCCAGATTGCCGACACCGTAGAGGGGGCTGTGGCGTGGCTGAATTCACTGAAAAGCTGATCAAGGGGCAGGGCTGCTTGCAAGAAGGCGCGCGTGCGCTCTGTGTACTGGAGCCGCGGTTTCAACCAATCCTTGATCAATTGGAGGAGATCCCGCTTCGCCTTCGCCCTGACGGGTTTTCGGCGCTAATGTTTGCCATTGTGGGTCAGCAGGTCTCGACCGCGTCTGCGGCGGCGATTTGGACGCGGGTGCAGGCCGCTGGGTTCGATCAGGAAGACAACGTGGCACAGGCCAGCGACGCAGATCTGGCGGATGTGGGGCTGTCTCGCCCCAAGATTCGATATGCTCATGCGTTGGCGGCGGAACAAATCGACTACGAGACGCTGCGAGATCTGCCATCCTCCGAAGTTTTGCAGATTTTGACCGCTGTGCCTGGGATTGGTTTGTGGACCGCCGAAATATATGCGCTTTTTGCTTTGGCACGCGCAGATGTGTTCCCAGCCGGAGATTTGGCGCTGCAAGAAGCTGCAAAACGCCTGTTTGATTTGCCCGACCGCCCCAAGGAAAAGCCGTTCCGAGAGATGGCTTTGGACTGGGCGCCACACAGGGGCGTTGCGGCGCGATTGCTCTGGGCCTATTACCGGATGGAAACGAAACGGGAAGGGATTGGCAAATGACCCGCATCTTGGAAAGCAAACGGCGCGAAGCGGCCTCGGGCACCACAAAATCGGTGGTGGTGTTCCTGCACGGCTACGGCGCGGATGGCGCGGATTTGCTGGGATTGGCCGACCCGTTGTCCGAGCATATGCCCGACACAACCTTCATCGCACCGGACGCCCCCGAGAAATGCTTGGGCAACCCGATGGGATATCAGTGGTTTCCCATCCCGTGGCTGGACGGATCGTCGGAAGAAGACAGCATGCGCGGGGTGGAGATGGCCAGCGCAGATATCAACGCGTTCCTCGATCAAGTGCTTGAGGATGAGGGGATAAGCCCCTCGGAACTCATTGTTTTCGGGTTTTCGCAAGGCACGATGATGTCGTTGCGTGTGCTTCCGCGTCGGGACGAACCCATCGCGGGACTGGTCGCATTCTCGGGCCGGATGTTGGAACCTGATGACTTTGCTGAAAACGTCGTGTCCAAGCTGCCAATCCTACTGGTTCATGGCGATCAGGATGACATGGTGCCTCCCGGCCACTTCTCGGAAAGCGGAGAAGTTTTGCAGGCCGCTGGTTTTGAAACCTATGGCTTTATCATGAAGGGCACGGGACACGGGATTGCGATGGATGGTCTGTCTGTTGCACTCAGCTTTATGCTCGACAAACTTGGTTTGGCCCAACCTGAAGACGGCAAGTGATCCTGTCACATCTCTGAGATAATCCCATGCTACCCGTCGGGCAGCCCCAGATGTTGGGGTTGTCAGGTTGTTCTATCTATATATAGTCAAC
This sequence comes from Aliiroseovarius sp. F20344, assembly GCF_023016155.1. GTDB lineage: Bacteria > Pseudomonadota > Alphaproteobacteria > Rhodobacterales > Rhodobacteraceae > Aliiroseovarius. Next base: position 1,311,613 of record NZ_JALKBG010000008.1, on the reverse strand, counting down.
CTATAAGCATGGGGCGCGGGTGTCCCCGCCCTGACGATCGGCCTTAAAGGGCCGGCTAGGCGATCGGGCGAGGATGAGTGCACTATGGACGGAGATTTCAGGACAGAATTTGTTCGCGAAGGCGGCGGGGTGAAAAACCACTCAGCGCTGGTGTTGAATGCGGATTTCAGGCCCCTGTCTTATTATCCACTTTCGCTATGGCCTTGGCAGGAAGCGATCAAGGCGGCGGTGCTGGATCGGGTCAATATATTGGCCGAGTATGACGAGGTGGTCAGAAGCCCGTCGCTTGAAATCAGGATCCCATCGGTCGTTGTCCTGAAAGACTATGTGAAACCTCAAAAGCGCGTGGCTTTCACGCGCTTTAATTTATTCTTGAGGGACGAGTTTTGCTGCCAATACTGCGGTGCACGCGGCGATCTGACCTTTGACCATGTGGTGCCGCGCGCAGCTGGGGGTGTCACCAGCTGGGAAAACGTGGTGGCTGCGTGCCAGCGGTGCAACCTAAAGAAAGGGTCAAAGCCCTTGCGGCGCTCGGGCCTGACGCTCAGAAAACCCGCGCGCCAACCCACGGCGGAAGAGCTGCGCAACGTGGGCCGCAAATTCCCACCGGGCCATTTGCACGACAGCTGGATGGATTTCCTTTACTGGGACACCGAACTGGACGCGTAAACTGTCAGTTTTGGCATGACGCGGCGTGGCTTTGGCGCTAGCGTCCTCCTTAAAAAAGGGAGGTCACATGTCTGATCCGTTCTTCACCCCCATCTCTGGGTTTGACTTGCCGCGTTTTGCGGGCGTGCCCACGTTTATGCGTCTGCCTCATGTGGATTTTGAACATCCCCGTTTGAAGGATGTAGATGTCGGATTGATTGGGGCACCGTGGGACGGAGGGACCACGAACCGACCCGGTCCACGCCACGGCCCACGACAGTTGCGCGATATGTCCACCATGATCCGGGCACAGAACGGCGCGACGGGTGTTCGACCCTTTGAGGCGCTGAATTGTGCCGACTTGGGCGATGTGGCCCCTAACCCCGCAGATGTTATGGACAGCCTTAAGCGGATGGAGGCGTTCTATACCCGTGTGCGTGACGCTGGTATTCGGCCTCTGACCGGGGGTGGGGACCACTTGTGCACGCTTCCGATTTTGCGCGCATTGGCGAAGGACGGGCCGGTTGGCATGGTGCATTTCGACAGCCACACGGATCTGTTTCATTCCTATTTCGACGGCACCATGTACACGCACGGCACGCCCTTCCGTCGCGCGGTAGAGGAAGGTCTTCTGGACCCCAAACGCGTGGTGATGATCGGCATTCGCGGCACGGCCTATGACAATGAAGACCGGGATTTCGCCGACAGCGTCGGCATCCGCGTGATTCCAATCGAAGAATTCCACGCGCGCGGCGTTGCGGAGGTGATGAGCGAGGCGCGCAAGATCGCCGGGCAGGGCGCAACCTATGTCAGCTATGACATCGATTTTGTGGACCCTGCATTCGCGCCGGGCACGGGAACACCGGAAATTGGCGGTCCGAATTCGTTTGAAGCGTTGGAAGTGGTGCGTGCATTGAAAGGCTTGAACATCATCGGTGCGGATTTGGTCGAGGTTTCGCCGCCCTTCGATGCCTCCGGCGCAACGGCCTATCTGGGCGCGTCAATCATGTTCGAACTTCTTTGCGTGATGACAAAACCTGAATGATACGGATGTCATGCCCTTGTGACCCCAAGGATCAATGCTAGACTTGGCGATGAAGAGCGGGTAGAAGCCAATCAACAAACCCGTTAGCGCTAACAAGCACCGGAGAATCTTATGGTTTCGCGCGTCATCCCAGTCGACCCTTTTGACCTTGTGATTTTCGGTGGTACGGGCGATCTGGCCCGTCGAAAGATCTTGCCGGGGCTGTATCGCCGTTTCCTTGATGGTCAAATGCCTGAAGGCGCGCGCATCATCGGGGCAGCACGATCCGAAATGGACAGCGAAGGCTATCGCGACTTCGTTGAAAAGGCCGTGCGCGAGTTCGTCTCTAAGCCCAAATGTGATCCTGAAACGATCAAGGCATTCCGGGAATCGCTGGAGTTCGTGACAGTTGATGCGCTTGGTGACGGCGGTTGGAGCGACCTTAAGAAGCTTGTGAAACTGGATCGTGTGCAAGCGTTCTATTTCTCGGTTGGCCCATCTTTGTTTGGCCCAATCGCTGAACGGCTGCACACCAAAGGCATCGCGGGTCCTGAAGCGCGCATTGTTGTCGAGAAACCTTTCGGGCACGACCTTGAAACGGCAAAGGCGTTGAACGCCACGTTGGCTGCGCATTTTGACGAAAGCCAGATTTACCGGATTGATCACTATCTGGGCAAAGAAACCGTTCAGAACCTGATGGCCGTGCGCTTTGGTAATATGTTGTTCGAGCCGCTTTGGAATGCTCAATACGTGGACCACATTCAGATCACTGTGGCCGAGACCGTAGGGGTCGAGGGGCGTGGAAGCTACTACGACAAGTCCGGTGCCATGCGGGACATGGTGCAAAACCACCTGATGCAGCTTTTGTGCCTGACCGCGATGGAGCCTCCTTCCAAATTCGATTCCGATGCGGTGCGCGATGAGAAGCTGAAGATCATCCGCGCGCTGGATCCAGTCTCGCATGAGGACATCGTGCGTGGCCAATATGCCAGCGATGATGAAACGGCCTCGTACCTACAGGACGCCGAGACCGAGGCGAGCGATACGGAAAGCTTCGTGGCAATGAAGCTGCATATCGCAAACTGGCGCTGGAATGGCACGCCATTCTATTTGCGCACCGGGAAGCGCCTGAAGGCACGTATGTCTGAAATCGTGGTGCGATTCAAAGAGCCGCCGCATTCGATTTTCGAAGAAGATACCGGCCAATCCGCGAACGAGCTATCGATCCGTTTGCAGCCGAACGAAGGCATGGATCTGAAAGTGACCATCAAAGAACCGGGGCCAGGCGGGATGCGTTTGATCGACGTGCCGCTTGATATGACTTTTGCCGAGGCCCTGGGCGAGGAACTGGCCGACGCACCTGATGCCTATGAGCGCCTGATCATGGATGTGATCCGCGGAAACCAAACACTGTTTATGCGTGGGGACGAGGTCGAGGCCGCCTGGGCCTGGACGGATCCCATCATCGAAGGCTGGAAAGACCGCAGGGATGCCCCTACGTTATACGAACCTTTCTCGACGGGACCGGAAGAGGCGCTTATGCTGCTTCATAAGGACGGTCGCCGCTGGAGGGAGATCCGCGAATGAACCTGATCGAATATGCAGATCGCGACATGATGATGCTGGATCTGGCGGATAAGCTGGCCTCAGAGCTGAGCTCGATGCTGGATCACGAGGAACGCGCGTCGCTGGCTGTGCCTGGTGGAACCACGCCGGGCCCGGTCTTTGATGCGCTTTCTGCAGTTGATCTGGATTGGGCGCGTGTGGATGTTTTGCTGACAGATGAACGTTGGGTGCCAGAAAGCAGCCCGCGTTCAAACACCGCGCTTCTGAAGTCGCGTTTGCTGGTTGGCCATGCTGCAAAGGCCAATTTGGTGCCGCTCTATGGGCCGACAGATCGGCCCGAGGATTCTCTGCCCGAATTGACACGCGCTATTGATGCGATCTCGCCCATTTCTGTCCTGCTGCTGGGGATGGGGGAAGACATGCACACGGCCAGTCTTTTCCCGGGAGCTGATCATCTGGATGAAGCTTTGTCACGCCACGCACCTGCGCTTTTGCCAATGCGCGCGCCGGGCGCAGATGAGCCGCGTGTCACACTGACCGCACCGATTCTGAACGGTGCCATGTCGAAGCATTTGTTGATTATCGGGGACGCCAAACGTGCTGCTCTAAAGCAAGCTGCTGGCGCAAAACATGCCCGCCTTGCCCCGGTCAACGCGGTCCTGTCTGATATGACAGTACACTGGGCTGAATAGTATATTTGAGTATTGCCCTTGGGGGGGAAATGGGAACTGAAAAGCTGATCGCACATCGCGATGAACTGGCGGATACGCGCATTCGGGATTTGTTTGATGCGGACCCAGATCGGGCATGCCGCTATGCAACACGTGCGGCAGGGCTGTATTTTGATTGGTCAAAAACGTCTTTGGATGATGCCGGGGTAGACTTGCTTCTGGCTGCTGCGGAAGAGGCGGGTGTAACCACCCGGCGCGACCAGAAGTTTCGAGGCGATAGAATCAACCTGACAGAAGATCGTGCGGTTCTTCACACCGCTTTGCGTGCAGATCCTGAAACAGAAATAATTGTTGGCGGTGAGAACGTTATTCCCGGTGTTCAGAAAACCTTGGCCCGGATGCGCGATTTCGCCACCAGACTAAGATCAGGCCAGATCCGCGCGCCCGGCGGAGGTCGGTTCCGGGACGTGGTGAATATCGGCATCGGCGGATCGGATCTTGGCCCGGCAATGGCTGTGCAGGCCTTATCACCTTACCATGACGGGCCTCGTGTACATTTCGTATCGAATGTGGATGGCGCGCAGATTGCAGATGTATTGAAGGGGCTGAACCCAACTGAAACACTGATCATGGTGGCGTCGAAGACCTTCACAACGATTGAAACGATGACGAATGCTGCCACGGCGCGCGATTGGCTCTTGCGGGATATCCCGGCCGAGGCCGTTGGCCTACATTTCGCAGCGCTTTCATCCAATGAAGAGAAGACTGCGGAATGGGGTATTGCGGCTGAGCGGGTCTTTGGGTTCGAAGACTGGGTAGGTGGGCGCTATTCCATGTGGGGGCCCATTGGCCTGTCTTTGATGATTGCCATCGGCCCCAACCGCTTTGACGAGATGCTGAACGGTGCGCGGGCTATGGATGCTCATTTCCAGTCAGCCCAAGGCCGCGAGAATATGCCCTTGATGCTGGCTTTGGTTGGCTTTTGGCACAGGCAAGTCTGCGGCTATGCAACCCGTGCGGTGTTGCCCTATGAACAAAGGCTGGCTCGTTTGCCGGCTTACCTTCAGCAGCTAGAGATGGAGAGCAATGGCAAACGGGTGGGTTTGGATGGGAAAACCTTAGAGGTGCCTTCGGGTCCGGTGGTGTGGGGCGAGCCCGGCACCAACGGGCAGCACGCGTTTTATCAGCTGATCCATCAGGGAACCGACATCATCCCGTGTGAGTTCATGCTGGGGGCAGAGGGGCATGAGCCCGATCTAGCACATCAACACCAGCTTCTTGTCGCCAATTGTCTGGCCCAGTCTCAGGCTTTGATGACCGGGCGTAGCTTGCCTGTCGCGCGCGAGTTGATGCGGGCCAAGGGATTTGAAGGCGAGGAGCTAGAGCGGCAGGCTGCCCATCGTGTGTTCCCCGGCAACCGTCCGTCAACAACATTGCTCTATGCGAAGCTGACGCCGGAGGTTCTGGGGGCCATCATCGCGCTCTATGAACATCGCGTTTTCGTGGAGGGCGTGTTGTTGGGCATCAATTCATTTGATCAATGGGGCGTCGAACTGGGCAAGGAATTAGCTGTTGCTCTAACACCTGTGCTTGAGGGGGATGCCACAGCCGAAGGTCTTGATGGGTCCACCCGGAAAATGATTGATGTTTTGAGTGAGCTAAAACCTTCAAAGGCTTGATATTGCATTAATATCAAGCAGCACCTTGAAGGTCTTTGGCATGCGCCAGCATGTGGATCGCGTCATAAACCTGTTCACGCAGAGGCTCGGCTTCCATCAGAACTTCGTGCTCGCAACCCGGCATGATCTGAAGACGGCCTTCTTTCCAGCGCCCCATCATCTCGTGAATTGGGTCGGGTTCGACGATGCGTTCCTGAGTGCCCAAGAACGTCACGCACGGGACACTCGGCGCGCGCATTTTCATAAGGTCCGTTGTTTCTCGCAAGGCAGCGTAAAGCCAGCCAGCCGTAGGACCGCCAAGAGTTAACTCCGGGCGTGCACGGGCTTGAAGTTGCATCAACGCGTACATCTCGGGATCGGTGGTCAGCATATTGTCGGCAAATGGCTGGATATCGACATATGTTTTTCGAGCCGTGCCCGGTGTCAGCATCAGTTTCCACGGCGTGTGGTGAAGCGCCCAGGAAACGCCCCATGCAATTGGGCGCAAAGCGGATTTTATGGTGATGCCCCACATTGGGGCCGTAAAGCACGCCCCTTTTACGTCCAGCCCTTCGTGCAGGGCGCGTAGGCCGATACATCCGCCCATCGAATGCCCCAAAAGGACAAATGGCTTGGGCAGAGCCAGCTCGTCTGCAAGCTCCAGCATGGTGACGATGTCCAGCTGGTACTCGGAAAACTGGCCGACATGCCCAAGAAGACGGTCTTGATCCGCGCGATCAGACAATCCCTGTCCGCGCCAATCAATGCAAAGGGTGGTAAAGCCACGTTCCGCCAGTTCCGCGGCGATGACGCCATATTTTTCGATATACTCGGTGCGGCCGGGAAACAGCAGGATTGTGCCCGCAGCTTCTGCATTTTCCGAAGAAGGCCAATGCCCCAACCGCAGACGAACCCCATCCGAGGTCTCGCGCCAAAAGGCCCGCCCACCGGCAGGTCCTTGCGCAATGTCGTCGAACAAAGGTGCGTCAGAGTGGTGCATGCCGCGTATCCTTGTCGAATTGGGGTCTAAGCCAGAGGCCTGATTAGGCCAGAACTGCGCCCAGCTGCATGGCAAGACCCATGTTGCCATCTACAGCCAACTTGCCGGTCATGAAGGCGGTCGTCGGGTTCAGTTCGCCCGACAGCATTTCCTCGAACACGTCAGCGTCAGCGGTCAGGGTTACATCCGCCTCGTCGTCGCCAGCACGCACTCCGTCGCCGTCAATGATGATAGCACCTTCGCCGTTGATGACAAATTTGGCGGTTCCACCGTCAAATCCGCCGTTAACTTTTTCGCTCAGGGCGGTCACAGCCGCGTTGATCACGTCGCTCACGTGCAATCCTCCGAAATATAGCCCGTCTGGGCGTGAATGTTCTTCTAATGCTAGATCAAAGCTTCCGTGCGCGTAAACCGGGAAATCCATGAATGGACGCAAGGGAACCCTGTATTTTTGTGGTGTTTGATCAAGCCATACACGCGAATGTGGCTATTCCCGAGCGATTTTGCGCGTTACCATTCGGAATGCGCATTCTTTCGCTGATCTTTGTGTGTCTTTTGGTGGCAGGGCTGGCCCGTCCCGCCCCGTTGGTAGCGCAGGATCGCCACGTGCAGCTTGATGCCTTGTTTGAGCAGCTTCTGAGCGCCGATGACAGCAATTGGCAAGCACTTGAGGATGAGATCTGGGCGCTTTGGGCGCGGTCCGGTTCTGCGTCAATGGATCTGCTGCTGAAACGCGGCCAAGACGCCATCGAAGCCGGGGATCTGGAGCGCGCGATCGATCACCTCAGTGCCTTGACGGATCATGCGCCGGAGTTTGCCGAAGGTTGGAATGTTCGCGCGACAGCTTTCTATCTGACGGGTGAGCTGGGATTGTCGCTTGATGATATCGCACGCACCTTGGCACTTGAGCCGCGCCATTTCGGGGCCTTGACCGGATTGGGGCTGATCCTTGAAGAGCTTGGGGATGAACAACGCGCGCTCGAAGCGTATCAACACGCCCTTGCTATACATCCCCACAGTGACGACATAAAAGGCGCCGTGGCCCGCTTGGAACAGAAGCGGGTGAAGGATATTTAACGCCCGAATATGGGCGGGGCTTTGAGAGGGCAAAACATGGTTTCCGACAGCGCGCGCGGTGGCCCACGGATCACAGCCGTTCTTGGCCCCACGAATACAGGCAAAACCCATTACGCTCTGGAGCGCATGCTGGGCTATCGCACTGGCGTTATCGGCCTGCCGCTGCGTCTATTGGCGCGCGAGGTTTATGACAAACTGGTGGGATTGCGCGGTCCGAATGCGGTGGCGCTTGTCACCGGGGAAGAACGCATTGTTCCGGATCGTGCCCAGTATTGGGTCGCAACGGTCGAAGCGATGCCCTTGGGGCTTGGGGCAGAATTTGTCGCCATCGACGAAATACAGCTTTGTGCGGACGCCGAACGTGGCCATGTTTTTACCGACCGCTTGCTGAACATGCGCGGCACTCAGGAAACCTTATTCCTCGGTGCAGATACGATGCGGCCGGCCATCGCGGGACTGGTCCCGGATGTACAATTCCTGCGGCGCGAGAGGTTTTCCGAGCTGATCCATTCTGGGTCCAAGAAACTTAGCCGCATGCCGGGACGGTCTGCCATCGTTGGGTTCTCGGTCGACAATCTCTATGCGATTGCCGAGCTGATGCGCCGCCAAAAGGGCGGGGTTGCTGTGGTGATGGGCGCGCTCAGCCCGCGCACACGAAATGCTCAGGTTAAGATGTATCAGAATGGCGATGTGGATTATCTGGTTGCCACGGATGCCATTGGCATGGGGCTGAACCTAGATATCGATCACGTGGCATTTTCAGCGCTGACTAAGTTTGACGGCCATCGCATGCGCCAATTGTTGCCCAGTGAACTGGCTCAAATCGCAGGCCGGGCAGGGCGGCATATGAACCACGGCTCGTTTGGCGTGACCGGCGAAGCCCCGCTTTTGTCGGACGAAGTTGCCGATGCGATCTGTTCGCACCAGTTTGCGCCGGACAAGAAGCTTTTTTGGCGCAATCGCGATCTGGCGTTTGGATCGATCCCGGCGCTGATCCGCTCGTTGGAAGCGCCCACAAGCAATGATTGGCTAACCCGCGGGCGCGACGCGGATGATGTGATGGCGCTCAAGCTTTTGTCCAAGGACGCCGAGGTTGCGGCGCGGGCCAGCGACGGGCGGTCTGTGTCTCTGTTGTGGGAGCTGTGTCAGCTGCCAGATTTCCGCGGGATCAGCCATGGGGAACATGCCGGTCTGATCACCCAGCTTTTCAATGACATTCATCAACATGGCCGGGTCAAACACGATTGGTTTGCACGGCAGGTCAAGCGGATCGACCGCACGGATGGGGACATCGACGCATTGTCCAAACGATTGGCGTATATCCGCACATGGACCTATGTGGCGCAACGCCGCGACTGGCTGGACGATGTTAGCCATTGGCGTGGCGAGACTCGTGCTGTAGAAGATCGCCTGTCGGATGCTCTACACGAACGCCTGACCCAAAGATTTGTTGATCGGCGCACCAGCGTTTTGCTGCGCCGATTGAAGCAGAAGGAGAGCCTTGTGGCTGACGTGAACGAAAAAGGTGAAGTGACGGTAGAGGACCAATTTGTTGGTCGTCTGGAAGGGTTCCGGTTTAGTCAGGATGCTTCTCAGACCCCGGAGGAAGCCAAAACACTACGTGCGGCCAGCCTAAAGGCTTTGGCGCCCGAATTTCATCTGCGTGCGGATCGATTCTATAATGCGCCCGACACCGAGATGGACTTCACAGAACAAGGTGGCCTGATGTGGGGCGAGCATGCCGTTGGCAAGCTGGTCAAAGGCGATGACGTGTCGAAGCCTCGCGTGCAAGCTTTCGTTGATGATGAAGCCGGCACCGACGTGGCCGAGAAAGTCACCCGCCGTTTGCAGCATTTCATCGACCGCAAAGTGCAGGCGCTTTTCGAACCGCTTGCGATGATCGAAAAGGACGAGACGCTGACCGGCCTGGCCCGTGGCTTTGGATTCCGCATGATCGAAAGCTTGGGCATCATCCCGCGCGATCAGGTTGCGGGTGAGGTGAAGGAACTGGATCAGGATGCCCGTGGCGCATTGCGCAAGCATGGCGTTCGGTTTGGTCAGTTCACCATCTTCATGCCACTTCTGCTGAAACCTGCGCCGACCCGATTGCGCTTGGTTCTGGACAGCCTTTGGAAAGGGTTGTCGGAATTCCCAGAAAGCCCGCCCCCCGGTCTGGTTACCATCCCGGTGGTCGAGGGCGTGGATCACTCGGCCTATCTGCTGTCGGGGTATCGTCCCGCAGGGGCCCGTGCGATTCGGATCGACATGTTGGAGCGTCTTGCGGATCAGCTGCGCGTGGAAGACAGCCGTGGAGGGTTCGAAGCCAAGGCTGATATGCTGTCGATCACAGGTATGACGCTGGAACAGTTTGCGGACCTGATGCAGGGTCTTGGCTACAAAGCTGAAAAAGGCGAACGCGAGAAAGTCAAAGCTGTGGTTGAAGCCGTGGCGGATGCACCTGCTGAAGATGCACCTGCTGAAGATGCACCTGCGGAAGAGGCGCCCGTTGCCGAGGCTCCGGCCGAAGCCGCCGCTGATGTTGCAGAAGCACCTGCCGATGCCGCTGAAGCCCCCGCCGAAGAGACCGGTCCTGAATTGGAAACCTTCTTCACCTTCACATGGGGTGGACTTGGTCGTGCACGCACCGGTGGCGGAAAGCCACGCGGAGAAGGCGCGCGAGGCAAGCCGGGTGGCAAACCTCGTGGTGATCGTTCTGGTGGCAAGCCCCGACGTGGCAAGGGTCCGAACAAAGGCCCGCGTGACACGAAGCCCAAAAGCTATCAGTCCGGCCCGAAGAAGGAAAAAGCCATTGATCCGGATAACCCCTTTGCAGCGGCCCTGATGGGGCTGAAAGACAAAGGCTGATCCGCGATGGCGGAAACTCAGGGGAAGGGCGGTCAACCGCCCGCCCCAACAGGATCAAAGATGCGCGTGGACAAATGGTTGTGGCACGCGCGTTTTTTTAAGACCCGTAGTTTGGCGACCAAAATTGTTGGTGCGGGTCACCTGCGGGTCAACGGCGACAAAATCAGCAAATCATCATATGGAATTGGCGAAGGCGATGTACTGACATTCGCCCAGGGCAAGCAGGTGCGTGTGATCCGAGTTGTCGCCCTTTCGACACGTCGCGGACCCGCCGATGAAGCGCAGAGGCTCTATGAAGATCTCGATCCCCCAAAGGAAGCTGCGGACAATGTTCCACAAACCCCTTCGGCTGCGCCAAAATTCGACGGGAAGGGGCGACCAAGCAAGAAAGATCGTCGCATCTTGGATCAAACCCGCAGGTCCATGCTTGATTGATCCCGCTTGCTGGCCTAAGTGAGGCGCAAGACCAACTAAAGGTGCCACAATGACCTATGTCGTCCAAGACAACTGCATCGCCTGCAAATACACCGATTGTGTAGAAGTTTGCCCCGTGGATTGTTTCTACGAAGGTGAAAATATGCTGGTCATCCATCCGGATGAATGCATCGACTGTGGTGTTTGCGAACCGGAATGCCCGGCAGATGCCATCCGCGCGGACACCGAGCCGGGAACCGAGACATGGGTTGAGTTTAACCGTAAGTATTCGGAGTTGTGGCCGGTCATCGTCGAACGCAAGGACCCGCTGCCCGAAGCGGAAGAGCGTGATGGCGAAGACGGAAAACTTGAGAAGTATTTCTCGGAAGCTCCGGCAGAGCAGTAGCTGCTTTTGGCCCTGATCGGGTGTTAAAGGTGCAATGCGAATTCTGACCGACCGGTCAAACTTCTGCATTGCAGCGCTTTTCGATGCCCTGTTTTTGTGATATACTCATTTCAAAGCTTGGGTCGAATGTGACGCCCTGTTCCTGAGACAGGGCGTTTTGTTTCGGAAAATCGCGACGTTTTGCGCGCAACTTTGCGCCGCAAAAACATATTGTCCGATTTGTCTGAAGCCATAGCGCCCATATGTAACTATGACGCGAAGGATTGCCGTAATGAGCAAGAAAAAGCTGGATTTCCGCCCGAATGAATATGTTGTCTATCCTGCCCATGGCGTCGGACAAGTCGTATCGATCGAGGAACAGGAAGTTGCCGGGATCAAGCTTGAGCTGTTTGTGATCTCGTTTGAAAAAGACAAGATGACTTTGCGTGTTCCGACCAACAAAGCCACCGAAGTTGGCATGCGTGGCCTATCCAGCCCGGACGAAATTGCGCAAGCGATGACAACGCTGAAGGGCAAGGCCCGTGTGAAGCGTGCCATGTGGTCGCGTCGTGCGCAGGAATACGAACAGAAAATTAACTCGGGCGATCTGATCGCCATTGCCGAGGTTGTGCGCGACCTGCACCGCACGGATGATCAGCGCGAGCAGAGCTATTCCGAACGTCAGCTTTATGAAGCGGCACTTGAGCGCTTGACCCGTGAAGTTGCGGCCGTTGGTGGCGGGGATGAGCTTGCTGCACAGAAAAAGGTCTCGGATGTTCTGATGTCACGCGCAGCCGCTGCCTGATTGACGAAACTCGCCGTTTAGCAAAGCCGTCCGCACTGAATTGCGGGCGGTTTTTTTATTGGCTGAGCATCACCGCCAAAACCGAAAGCGCAATGATTTCCGAGATCTGTTGCGACGCCCCAAGCACATCGCCTGTTTGCCCTCCGATCTTGGTTTTCGCCAGAGCAGCAAGCGCAATGGCCCCAACCCCCAAGAACAGGATCAAAGCGGGCAGGGCGGCGGGCAGAAGAACCAAGACCACCAATGCAGTTATGCTGCTGGACAGCCACGCTGTCGCCGCAGACGGGCGCCCAACCTGATTTGCCAGCCCGTTGCCACGTGCATTGGGCAAAGACGCCATGAGCAAAACCATCGGCAATCGGCTGCTGACTGAGGCAACGATCAACGCTTGAACGACATATGTCCCCTCCAATACCGCTGCCAAAGCTGTGATGCGCAACCCAAGCGACAAGATCAGCGCAATGACCCCGTAGGCCCCGATCCGGCTGTCTTTCATGATCTCCAAGCGGCGCGCGCGGTCAAACCCACCCCAGAACCCGTCCGCGACATCGGCAAGCCCGTCTTCATGCAGCGCTCCGGTCACCATGACTTGCCCCAGAACGGCAAGGATCGATGCAAAGTAAATAGGCAGACCCAATCCCGCCGCAGCCATTGCCAAAACCCAAGCAATGATCGCGGGGATCACCCCCGCCAGCGGCCAAGCCCAGGCCGACAACGCGGCGCGTTGTGTTGCCTGGTCGGTGTTCACGCGTATGGGTAGACGCGTTAAAAGCCCGATCGCCGATGGAATATCCGCAAATTGTGCGATTGGCCCGGTGATCTGCGCAGAACTGTCGTGTTTGGTCATAATTGGTCTTTTGCGGTCTGGTTGCACGTGATGCTCATGGGTAAAGAGTGAGGGGAACGGAATCAATCAAGGAGTCTTGCCATGTCCCAACAGCCCTACGCGACACTGGCCGAATTCAAGGCACAGCTTGAGGCGGCGCAAGGCCCTGATGCAGCAGCAATCCAAGCTGCTGAGGAACGCAATGGTCAGTTGACCAAACCCCCAGGTGCTTTGGGACGTCTTGAAGAGCTGGCGATTTGGGTTGCCGGATGGCAAGGCAACGGGCGTCCTGCGCTAAACGCCCCTCAGGTGGTGGTTTTTGCGGGCAATCACGGTGTGACTGCACAAGGTGTTTCGGCCTTCCCAGCTGAGGTGACCGAGCAGATGGTTCTGAACTTTCAGCACGGTGGTGCGGCAATCAACCAATTGTCCAAAGCCGCGGGTGCTCAGATGGATGTGCATGCGCTGGAACTGGATCGTCCCACGCAAGATTTCACCAAAGGCGCCGCGATGAGCGAGGATGAGGTCGTCGCAGGGCTTCTGGTCGGCTGGAACGCGGTTAACGAAGATGCAGATCTTCTGGTGACCGGAGAAATGGGCATCGGCAACACCACCTCTGCCGCCGCGCTGTTCTTGGCGCTTTACGGGGGCGATGCAGAAGATTGGGTTGGTCGTGGAACCGGTGTGGATGATGAGGGCCTTAGCCTGAAGGCCCGCGTGATCCGCGACGGCCTGAAGGCGAACCCCACGGCGGTTGGAAATGGGCTTGAGGCCCTGCGTTGCCTTGGTGGTCGTGAAGTTGCGGCCATGGCTGGCGCAATGGCGCGTGCGCGTGTTCTGGGTATTCCGGTGATCATCGATGGCTTTATCTCGACCGCAGCGGCCGCGTGTTTGCATGAAAGCGTCGATGGCGCGTTGGATCATGCTGTTGCTGGACATGTGTCGGCTGAATCAGCTCATGCCAATGCATTGAAGCGACTGGGCAAAGAGCCCCTTTTGTCGCTGGGAATGCGTTTGGGTGAAGGTTCTGGTGCTGGCGTTGCGATCAACATCCTGAAATCTGCTGTTGCCTGTCATTCTGGCATGGCTACTTTTGCAGAAGCAGGTGTGTCTGATGGCTGATCACCCGCGATCACGACTGCAGAACAGATAACCGCGCTTTTGATATGTGATTGTCCACGTCGCATGGTGATCCATGACGATGTGGTCAAAGTCCTTCATATTGGAGGCTTCATCCGCGATCAAAAGCCAACCATTCGGCGCCACATGATCAATGAGGCGGGCAAGCGCGTCGAGCCGATCCGGCTTTGACAGCATGTGAAGCGTTCGGTCGATAAGGATCACATCAAAGTCACGGTCCGGCGTGTATTCGGCGAGATCTGCGACAATGCCCGTGATGTTAAGATCTTCCTTTTGGGCTGCCAGCTCAAGATCGCGAATGCCATGTGGGGACAAATCGACCCCGGTCACTTGGTGTCCCAACCGTGAGATGAACAGCGCGTCGCGCCCTTGTCCGCACCCGACGTCTAAAACGTTTGCGCGATCCATCCCCAATTCGTCGAAGAAACGGACAAATTCATCCGTCGGAGACCCAAGTGCGTTGGGGGTTTCGCTGTAGAGTTTATCATAGTTGAAAGCCATGACCCTAGCGATAGAACAAAGCTGACCGGAAGGCTAAGTGAAATATTTCGTGAGCGATAAGATCGCCTGTACGATCCCTGAATGCTTGGCCTTGCTAACTATGGTCCGTGGGCAGGGGCGTGTCTTTCTTCACGTGATCCAGAACAATTTGGCTTTGAACCCGCGCGACAGACGCATGCGGCAACAGAATTTCGTGGATCAATCGGTTCAGGCTAGCAAGGTCATGGCAATAGACCCGCATAAGATAATCCGCATCCCCAGTCAGGGTCCAAACCGATGTAATCTCGTCCCGCCGTTCGGTCAGGCTTAGGAATGCCTGAGCGGCCTCGGGGGATTGGCTGGCCATTTGCACTTGCACAAAGGATTGCACGCTCAGCCCAAGCTGGGCGGGATCAATCCGTGCGGCGTAACGCTCGATCAGGCCCGATTGCTCTAACCGTAATCGCCGGCGTCCCGCCTGACTTGCCGACAGGTTCAAAAGATCCCCCAATTCCTGTGCCGTCAGCTGCGCGTTCTGCTGCAGAGCCTTCAGCAATTTACGGTCCGTTCGATCGAGATGCGTCATTTGCGCGGCCTTTTTGAATTTAGTGCGCGAGTTGTGCGTATAATTTATAATTTACTGCATACAATGCGCAGAAAGGTCAAGCCGGATGCGCGATACTTCGATTCATAACAGGTGAACTTACAGGAGTGAGACATGGGCCCGTTTCCACATGATGCCCCGCGCGCAACAATCTCGGAGGAAAATCCGGCAGGTACAGATGGGTTCGAGTTTGTCGAATTCGCCCATCCCGAACCGCAGGAGCTTCGTGATATTTTCACCAAGATGGGGTTTGCCCATGTGGGAAATCACAAGACCCGCAAGATCGAACTGTGGCAACAGGGGGATGTCAGCTATCTGTTGAACATCGAACCGGGAAGCCACGCCGCTGAGTTCATCGAAGAACACGGCCCCTGTGCCCCATCCATGGGGTGGCGCGTTGTGGATGCGCAGCATGCCTTCGACCATGCGGTCAAAAAGGGCGCGAAACCCTATGAAGGCACCGGTAAAGCTATGGATGTGCCTGCGATCTACGGGATCGGTGGGTCGCTGATCTATTTCATTGACACCTATTTCGATGAAAGTGCGTTTAACGAAGAGTTTGACTGGATCACCAACGCGCATCCGGAAGGGGTTGGGTTCTTCTACCTCGATCACCTGACGCATAACGTCTTCAAAGGAAACATGGATGTCTGGTTCAACTTCTATGGCGACTTGTTCAACTTCGAAGAAATCCGCTTCTTTGACATCCAAGGGAAATTCACCGGGCTGTTCAGCCGCGCATTGACGTCCCCTTGCGGCAAAATCCGTATTCCGATCAACGAAGACCGAGGTGAAACCGGTCAGATCGTGGCTTATCTAAAAAAATACAATGGTGAAGGCATTCAGCACATCGCGGTTGGCACAAACGACATTTACGCGTCTGTCGATGCGATCGCAGGTCGTGGCCTGAAGTTCATGCCGGGCCCGAACGAGGCGTATTATGACATGTCTTATGAGCGTGTTGCGGGTCATCAGGAGCCGAAAGAAGAGATGATGAAACACGGCATCCTGATCGACGGCGAAGGCGTTGTTGGCGGCGGCGAGACACGGTGCCTACTGCAGATCTTCTCTAAGACAGTGATTGGCCCGATCTTTTTCGAGTTCATCCAGCGCAAAGGGGATGACGGCTTTGGCGAAGGGAATTTCAAAGCTTTGTTTGAATCCATCGAACGCGAACAAATCGAAAGCGGAGAATTGGGCGACGTCGCCTAAGCGCCAATGTCTATGAATTCGAAAGCGGCCACCGGAGAAATCCGGTGGCCGCTTTTACTAGCTGAAGGGCAGGACGTTCAGCGTGACCGTGCGACCGCCTTTTTGGTAAATCAGCTTGGTGGTCGAGATCGAGACGACTTTGCCGCCATCCAACCGGCTGCCAACCCCCACTTTAACATAGCGGCCCGAGGGCATACGGACCAACGCACGACGTGACGAGGACGAGCCATAGATGCCGATCAAGCTGACTTTGCGCAGGTTGATTGCATTCTTGATGGTTGCCTGTTTTGCAACGGAGGCGCGTGTCGGGATCTTCGGAGTTGTCGTCTGACGGGGTGACGCAGCTGCAACGGCAACGCTTCCATCAGATGCACCACCGTTCGGGCGGGCGCGGGCAACGATTTTTGAGAAGTTTTTTGGCCGCGCTTTGGGTGCAGCAGATCGGGGTATGGCCAAGGCGGTTGGCGCGATGCCAGCAGCTGCCGCGTTTTCCCCTGACAAGGCGGCTGCGATGGCGTCGGCCTGCGCTTGAGCCTCGGCCTCGGCCTTCGCGCGCGCTGCGGCAAGAACAGCTTCAGGTCGTGCGCGCGGGCGTAGCTGGGCCAGCTCTGTGCGTGTGCGTCCACCAAGGATACGACGCTCGTTGCCCTCAACCAGCCCTGTGGGTCGTGCGCGTGGGCGAATGGACGGCTCTGTCGGCGTGGCCACCGTTTCCGCATCTTCCGTGCCGTCTGCGATTTCGGCATCCGCTTCGGCGCGATCTGGCCGGGGGGCAGGGGCGGGAACAACGCGTGGGCTGCCCGCGATGACCAAAGCCCCCTCCGGCGTCAGCGCACCCTCTGGGGTCGCCTGAACGAAGCCGCGTTCGTCAACCTCAAACACCGTGCCGGGGGGCGGAGGCGGGTTTGTATTCGGGATTGCCCCACTAAGCTGATCTGATCCAAAGACCGTCAAGGCCACAGCGTCCTGACCCAAGGTGCTTGGGTCAATCGAGGCCACATAAAGATCATCGATGCGCCCAACATTGACATCATTCAGTGGTTCTGGGGCGCGTTGCCAAATCCCTGTGGCGGCATAACGCGCTTGCGCGGCTTCCTCTGACAGTGGATCAGGCGATTGCGTGTCCAACACCTCGTCGCCTTCCACTAGGGCCGGATCGACAAGATTGCTATCAGCCCCAAAGGGCGTGTCATCCCCGGGTGTGGGCTGAGCGGAGGTGATTGCCGCCTCGAACTGATCGACTTCACCATCGAGCGATGCGGTGGTGTCGTTCAGGAACAGCATCGACCAAATGACCAGAATGGCCATGAACAGCAGAAGCCCCAGGAACAAATAGAGCCCCAAGAAACGAGGTTTGCCGCCAACTTTTTGCGTTTTGCGCGCACCGAAGACCGTCAGCGCATCCGCTTCTTGCGTCCAGTTGCCTTTGGAAGCGGTGGCTTCCGCGCCGCCCGGTGGGGGGGCAATGGCTGTAACCTGAGGCCCGCCAGATTTGGCCTTGTCCGTATTCGCTTTGGATCTGGAGCGGATCTGGTCGCCCAATCCAGATAATGCTTGAGAGGCACGGCTGGTGACGGATGGCTGCTTGGGCGCATCTTGGGTCGCTTGATCCTTGTGCTTCGGTGCAGGAATTTTGCTGACGGCCTGACGTCCAAGCGCACTGGCGCGTTCAGCAGCTGCGGTTAACCCGGCCGCGCCCTTTCGGGCGGCTTTCGCAAAGCTCTCTTTTCCTTGTTTGGCCTTCGTTTTTCCCGGCTTGGATGGCGTGTCTTGCTGGTCAAAGGCGACAGGGGCCGTGACTGGTACATGAACCTTCGTCGCAGGCTTGGGTACTGGGGGGGGAGCAGGAGCCGCAGGCGCATCGGATGGCGTGTTGCGGCTGTCATCAGTGCTGCTTGGTGCTTTCGGCAGGCCAAAGGACAGGCGTGCTTCGGTCCGTGGGGCATCAATTGGGGTTTCAGCCGGGGACGGCACTACCAATTCCTCACCCAGCTTCAGCGGCTCTGCGTCTGAGCTTCGGCTTGATGAGAAACCGATTGCGGGCTGCGCTGGTTCTGCTGCCGAAGTTGCTGGCGATGGTGTTTGAGGTGACGGAGCCTCAGGCGCTTTGGATTCTGATGGCTTCGACGTCGTTTCTGACTTCTTTGGCTTTGGCTGGCGCTTGGGCGCATCCTCCAAAACGGGCGATTCCGGTTCATCCGGTGTCGGTGGGAAGGGGGCCAGTTCGGGAATGTCGCTTGACGTCACCGAAGTTGCTGAACTGGACGTTTCTGGCGTGGGTTGCTCAGCAAATGTTTCGTCGAAGGGCACAGCTGAAACCACCGGATCAGACGCTAAATGATCGGCATCCCGAAGATTGGGAACTGGTCGTTTCTCGCGCTTGAAATCGGTGTCGTTGGCATCAACCGGACCAAAAAAAACCTCGCCCGAGAACGTGCCCTTGGGTCTGGCAACGAAACCGGCCGGGTTCATCTCATGCTCTTGCGCAAACCCCAAAGCCTCGTCCAGAGTTTCGCGCGCAACGACAGCCACATGAACCATGCCGGGTTCCGCACTATCTTCCTGCCAATCGAACACCAGCTGATCGACGGGGTAAGGGGTAAGTCCTTCTAACCCTTCGCGAATTCTTGCTTCTCGGGTGACCTTATCAGGACCGGGTGCGGTCATGGATGTGAACAGGATTTGCGATCCGGGCACAATCAATTTGGTCGTCAGTGCGCCCGGTTCCAGCGCCTTTGCAGTGTCACGTAGCGTAGACAGCGTCAGGCCCAGATCCGGATCGTCCAGACCCACCTTTCCGACAAGCTGCCAACCGCCCTTGCCGCGATGGACAAGGCCGATCCCATCGTGATTGAGATCAAGCGCAAAGCTTGGTTTCATGCAGCCCCAGTCCTTCTTAAACCACCTACAATCAGGCACACCTTTTGCGGCCTTGCAGCCGCTAAATACAGGATTGAAACTACAGCAGGAATTCGCGCATGGAAAGGGGGCGCGTGGCTGCAGGGTTGCCTGTGGCGGAAGACAGCGCAATCTGGCGAAAAAGGAGAACAAGATGCGCAAACTGCTATCTATTATCGCAATTTCGATTGCCGCCGCTGGAATTGGCCATGCAGAAATCTCCAAAGCGTCGCAGTTGACGGTCACAGGGCAGGGCGTTGCGCAGGTCGTGCCGGATATGGCGCGGATCAGTCTGGGCGTCAGTGAACGGTCTGACGATGCAGGCGCCGCATTCGACGCCGTGGCGGACGCAATTGGCCAAATGCTGGCCAAGTTGACCGAAGCTGGGGTTGATGAGAGGGATGTTCAAAGCACCCAAGTCAGCCTTTCAGCGCAATATGATTACAATCGCCAAAACGAGGGTGTGCCAAAACTGGTGGGCTTCATCGCGAACTCGACGCTCTCTGTTGGCGTGCGGGACCTAACAAAACTTGGCGCAATCATGAGCGCGGTCACTTCTGTGGGTGCAAATGAAATCCACGGATTGCAGTTTGATATTCAGGATCGTAACGCGGCTGAAGACAGCGCACGCAGCTTAGCTGTGAAAGATGCGATGAGCCGCGCGACAGTGTTGGCCGAAGCCGCCGGGATGAAGCTGGGATCGGTACTTATGATGCAAGAAGGCGGTGACATGGGTGGCCGCCCCGTGATGATGGCGATGGAGCGTGCCTCGGCTGATATGCCCGTCGCTGCGGGTGAATTGGGTGTGAACTCCAGCGTCACAATGGTGTTTGAGTTGATTGAGTAAGCGCGCCTAAGTGGCTGTAAAATAACGAACCCCGCCGATTTGGCGGGGTTCTTTCATTGGCGTAATGCGCTTACGTCGTAGCCGTCGCCAGCGCTTGATCAAAGTCAGCGATGATGTCTGCAATGTCCTCGGTGCCGATGGACAAGCGCACCACGTTGGGGGCTGCACCCGCCGCCACTTGCTGCTCTTCAGACAGCTGACGGTGCGTGGTCGAGGCCGAGTGGATGATCAGCGAGCGCGTGTCGCCAAGGTTGGCAACATGGCTAAACAGTTTCAGACTGTTGACCAGCTTCACGCAAGCCTCATACCCGCCTTTAACGCCCACAGTGAACAGCGCGCCCGGACCTTTCGGGGACACGGCTTTTGCGCGGTCATGATAGGGGGAGGACGGCAAGCCCGCATAGCTGACGCTTTCGATGCGGTCGTCTTTTTCCAGCCATTCTGCCAGAGCCTGCGCGTTCTCTACGTGCCGTTGCATGCGAAGCGACAGGGTCTCGATTCCCATCAGAGTGTAGTGTGCGCCTTGTGGGTTCATCGTCATGCCAAGGTCGCGCAAACCAATGGCGATGCCGTGGAACGTATAGGCCATTGGACCCAGCGCCGCGCCGAAGGTCAGACCGTGATAGGCGGGCTCGGGTTGGCTGAGCGACGGGAACTTGTCGGAGGCCATCCAATCAAACTTGCCTGAATCCACCACGCAGCCGCCGGTCACGGTGCCGTTGCCGGTCAGGTATTTGGTGGTCGAGTGCACGACGATGGTCGCGCCTTGCTCGATGGGGCGAACCAGATAGGGCGTCGCCGAGGTGTTGTCGACGATCAGCGGTACACCGGCCTTGTCAGCAATTGCGGCCATCGCCGGGATATCGGTGGGGACGCCAGCCGGGTTCGCGATGCTTTCGCAGAACAGGGCGCGGGTGTTGTCGTCGATGGCGGCCTCGACAGCGGCCGGATCGTCGAAATCCACCAGTTTGGCTTCCCAGCCGAACCGTTTGAAGGTCTGGGTGAACTGAGTGACGGTACCACCATAGAGCTTGTTCGACGCCACGATATTCAGGCCCGGGCCCATCAGCGGGAACAGAGCCATGATCTGGGCCGCGTGACCGGACGAGCAGCAGAACCCGCCTGCGCCGCCTTCCAGTGCAACGATGCGGTTGGCCAGTGCGCCAACAGTTGGGTTGGTTAGGCGTGAATAGATGTAGCCAACTTCTTCTAGGTTAAACAGACGCGCGGCGTGATCTGCGTCTTGGAAGACATAGGCGGTGGTCTGATAGATCGGGACCTGACGGGCACCGGTGGCCGGATCAGGTTCGGTGCCTGCGTGGATTTGCAGCGTGTCAAAGCCCTGTGGGCGTTCGTCGGACATGGTTCTCTCCCTCATTCTTGGTCGCGGGAAGGCTAGGGGAAAGGGGCGTGGGCTTCAACGCCTCTGCAAGTCTTAGCCTGCGAAAATCGTCGCTTTAGACAGCTTGTCGCCTTTTCTGCCCGGTCTGGTCCTTCGTTCTGGTTTTGATAAGCTAAGCGGGAAATCATTCTGGAGAACTTCATGCTGACCCCGTTCCATTTGGCCATCAATGTCACGAATTTGGACGAGACACGACGCTTCTATGGCGACGTATTGGGCTGCAAAGAAGGCCGATCGACCGACACTTGGGTCGATTTCAGCTTTTTTGGACACCAACTGAGCTTTCATCTGGGCAAACCGTTCGAGACCGCAAACACCGGCAAAGTCGGCGCGCATATGGTCGCGATGCCGCATTTCGGTTTGGTGCTGGCCTATGACGATTGGCGCGCGCTGTCGGAGCGGCTGGAGGCGGTGGGTATCGACTGGGTTATTGCTCCTACCGGACGTTTCATCGGTGAACCGGGCGAGCAATGGACCATGTTCTTTCGTGACCCATCGGGCAATCCGATTGAGGTAAAGGGATTCAAGGATATGGATGGAGTGTTTACCTAAACAGTCCAGAACACTTGAGGGTCTGAACAGCAGATAAAATGACATTCGCCGAAGGCGCACCAATGATCGCTTTAAGGAATAGATATCCTTAACCGGTTACGCATCTTAAAAGTATTTGCACAGAAACAAAAAATTGCCGCTTTTGTACCTGACAACGATATACAAATTGATTTCGAAACCCCAATTGCGCACTAAATGAGTTTTCCTAATGCCTGAGACACTTCGATTGTTCACAAGAACACTATTTGTTGCGCTGTTTGTGCCCTTTTTCCTTTCTTCCGCGGCCTTCTCGCAAGAACCGCCGAACGCCCCTCAGACTCAGTATTGGGTCACAGATCAAGCAGGAGTTCTCAGTGCTTCAGTTGAGCAATCGCTGACAACAAACGCTAAGAGGTTTGAGGAGCAGACCACAAATCAGGTTGTTGTTGTGACCGTGAATTCATTGGTTGGTTGGACAATTGAGCGATACGGGCGATGGTTGGGTAATAAATGGGGTATCGGTCAATCAGACAAAAACAATGGTGTTTTGCTTCTGGTGGCTCCCAAAGAGCGCAAGGTTCGCATCGAGGTTGGGCTTGGACTTGAAGATGTTTTGAGCGATGCGACTGCCCAGCGGATCATTGATAATGAGATTCTTCCCAAGTTCCGAAACGGCGACTTGCAAGCAGGAATTGTCGCGGGTCACAAAGCCATTCTCGAGGCATTGGGCGGTGAGTATCGCGAAAAACTCCCGTGGGAAAAGCTTCTTCATCTGATCTTTTTGCCATTGTTTGTGATTGGTCGATTTCTAGGCTTTGGCGGAAGTGTCTCAGGTGGATTTTCAGGTGGCGGCGGCAGCTTTGGTGGCGGCGGCGCTTCGGGGAGCTGGTGATGTTGGGAACCCAGATGAAAAGTATTGATGAGACTTCAAGATCTAAGATTCGCGACAGCATTGCGGAGGTCGAAAGGCAGTGTGAGAGCGAACTCGTTTGTCTCGTCACACGCCGGTCTGCGCGGTACGTACTGTTCCCATTGTTCATGGCGGCCATAACGGCCCTTTTTATGCCTATACTTGAGCCATTTACCCAGTTTGGCATCACATTCACGCATCAGACAGTTCTTTTTATTCTTCTGGCGAGCTTGTTTGTCTTCACGCCGCTTGGTCACAAACTGACACCAAAATTGTTGAAGCAACAGAACTGCCAAAGATATGCCACCGAGCAGTTTTTCAGGCATCAACTGCATGAAACCAAGTTGCGCAGTGCCATCCTGATATTCGTGTCTTGGGATGAGAAATTTGTGACGGTGGTTGCCGACAAAGGGATCAATGAGAAGGTCCAGCAACGGGAATGGGACAAGCTTATCGGTGACTTCATCCGCGATGTTAAGGGAAACGAGTTGGAGAGAGGTTTCTTGCAGATTATTGCCGGTGCGGGAGAGATGTTATTGAAGCACTTCCCCGTTACGAGCGCAAAGACGGACGAGTTGCCTAATCATCTTATAGAGCTTGATGGGCCGAGCTATATGAGTTGAGGGATCGCTTAGCGTTGCCTTGATCGCGATCCTCTGCGATCCGAGCCGAACCCGTTCTTCACCGCATCCAAAACCCTTCGCGTTTGATGGTGTTGCGGATGGCTTGCTCTTTGTGGGGCAGGTTGTCTTGGTCAAACAACGCCCGAACTTTCTGCCCGCGCCCCTGGAAGATCATCCGTTTCATTGGATCGTATTCCTTCAGGATCTTTTTGATCTTGTTGGGGGCCGTGGCGGCTTCGATTGTCTCGATCACCTTGTCGCTTTCACGTGCGTAGGCCAAAGGCAAGATGCGCCAATGGCAGGTGACATCCCCGTCAAGCCCATCAAGCTCTGGCCCGGGGCGCCCACCGCCAAAGCTGGAAATCACCAAGGGCAGGGCAATTTGATCGAGCCAGGGATACAGCGTCTGACAGACGATCTCTTCTGGCCCATCATGATGGATGGCCACGGCGTAGTCTTTGAACCGCTTTCCAAATTCGCGCGGGCAAGGGCCGAAGAACCAACCTGCGTTGAAATACATGTAGCGCTGCCAGTACTCGTCTGGTTGGCTCAGGTCCAGGGATGCTTCGAAATCCAATCCGAATTTATCGTAGAGCGATTTCCAGATCTGAGTGTAGCCCGGGCCATAAAGCTCGATCGTGGGCCATGTGTCTTCGCGTTTCATAGACGCCGAAGGCCGGTCATAGGGGATTGGTATCTCGGAGAGTTTGCCTGTGATCACCGTGTCTGTATCGAAAAACAGAAACGGTTCGCCTTCGGGCAAAGCCAGCAATGCTTCGATCTTATTGCCGTAAGGATAGTGTCGCCCAAACTGTTTGCATTCAAACGGAACGATCTCTGCGCCCAGCATCTCAAGCGTTTCGCGGATCTGGGGCTTGAGCCGAGGATCCTCCAGCCACAGGTCACCGGGCTGTGGCTCGGCGACCAGCAGGCGGCCTTTGAAGTCGGGATCGCTGTGGCGCAAGGTGGCGGCAAACAGGATCGCTTCATAGGCCAAGCGGCCGTCCTGGGCGACAATAACGATATTGGGGGACGTGGTTGTTCGCCCCTTCGCTTTTCCCGCGCGTTTCGAAGATTTTGCCATCACTGCTTTGCCTGCGCTGTTCTTTCGGGCAGTATAGTCTGGAAAGAAACGAGTCTGAAAGAGCGCGATCACGTTTGCGGATCTTTCTTAGGCCTTGGCTAAGGGGCGAAGCTATGCGGAAAATCCTGACAGTTGCATCTTTGATGTTTGGGCTCGCCACACCTGTGATGGCACAGAACTTCACCACGGCCGCTGAGGTGCGCCCCATTTTAGGTGCTACTCAGGGAAACTGGATTGCCGTTCGCGAATATGAGGGCCGTGATCTTTTATACTTCACGCATCTTCTTGCGTGGCGCTGTGGTTTGGACTCCATCTATTTCAGCGTCAACGAGGAAGACGAACAGCGCTTCGAGGCGGAACCTTGTTATGAAGATGAAGCCACGCCAAACGCGCTGAAAGTCGACGAGATTTTACCGTATCTGCCCTTTGACCTTCAATCGATAGACACTGTGGACGTCCGGATTGTCTATGACGATGGCGAAGAGGCCATCGCACGTTTCGAACGTGCCCAGATTCAAATCCCGTAAGGCTTGAAAACGCTTTAGCTGATCGGTGTGAAGCGCCCGAAATGGCCCGCCTGAAAGGCAAGGGGTGCACCGGGGGCAAGGGTCACACGCAGGACTTCTCCGACCATGATCGAATGATCCCCGCCGCTGTGAACTGCATGGGTTTTGCATTCGAACCGCGCGAGGCAATCGTCGAACAGTGGAACATCATGTGCGCCGTTGATCAGGTTGACGGGCGAGAAATCCTCGCCGCAACTGGCAAAGTGGCGGGCCAGATCCATTTGATCTTCTTTCAGAACGTGGATCGCGAAATGTGGAGCACTTATAAATCCGTCGTGGCGTTCTGAGACATGCGCAGGGCACCAAAGGATCAACGGCGGATCCAGAGAAACAGATGTGAAACTGTTTACTGTCATCGCAATGGGACCAACCTCGGACGGCGCGGTGACGACGGTGACGCCAGTTGCGAACTGTCCCAAAGCCTGTCGGAACTCACCCGCATGGTCGGGGCTTGGCGTGAAGCTGGTCATTAAGTTCTCAGTCCTGTTGTAGCGCAGTCAGAACAAGGTGCGCCATGCGTTTCGGCGCGGACACTATAGCGCGCAGAAAGGCGTGGAAAGAGCGAAATGTGGCCATTGCGAGGGCAGGGCGTCATTCGGCCACTGCAAAGCCCGAAATCAGTTGGCGTAGCCCAAGTGCCGCGCCTGCGAGGATGGCCAGAAAGGTCACGGGTGCGCCGTAGTAAAGGATCGAAAACGCCGACAGGCCTTGTCCGATGGAACAGCCAAATCCAATGACAGCGCCGATCCCCATAATCACAGCACCGACGATCTGGCGCTTCAATTCGCGGGGGTCTTCGCAGGCTTCCCAGCGGAAGTGGCCTTTGAACAAGCTTCCGATAAAGGCACCGGCCAGAACGCCAACAACAGACCCGACGCCGAAATTCAGATTGTTCCCTGACGAGGTCATCAAATAGATCATCATATCCCCCAGTGGGGCAGAATATGTGTGGCTTTCCACAGGGATGCTTGAGAAACCATTGGCGAAGACCCAAGCGGTTCCCGCCCAGCCAATGATCACGGCCAGCCCTGCAATGGCCGCCCAGAAAAGCTCGTTCCAGGATTGGCGCAGCTCACGGTTGGCAAGCATTGCGGCCAGCAAAACCACGCCAAATCCGATGCCGATCTGTGCAGCCGTTACTCCGGTCACGCGTTCCAGCCCAAATGCGATGGAGGGGATGGCATTGGGATCTGCCTCAACTTCTGGAAACAACGCAACGCGCAATCCAGATAAGGGGCCAGAGATCGCGACATAGGCGGACAATCCCATCACCAGCACAATCACAAAGGACCGCAGGTCCCCGCCGCCAAGTCGAGCCAGCGCGCCAAATCCACAATTGCCCGAGATCGCCATCCCATACCCAAACAGCAACCCACCAACGATGGATACGATTGGGTTCCAACCAAGTCTAAGATAGACAGCCTCGGCCGCAGGCACCTGTCCGGCCGCGATCAGAATATGTGTGCCAATCATGGCAACGCCAATGGCGACACCCCACATGCGAAGCCGCAGACCTGATCGGGCATAGAGGGCATCTTCGATGGCGCCCAACGTGCAAAACCGCCCCAAACGGGCTGACAGGCCAAGCAGAATACCTCCGACCAATCCGACAAGCGCGGCTAGGTTGGCGTCGCTGATCCAGTCGAACATGGGAACCTCCCAGTTCCAGTCGGCGGTTGGATGATCTCCGGGTGGCGAAAGGGCTGTTACTCAGCCGCTTTGCGTTCTTCCTCGGGCGGAGTGTCGATTGAGCAGAACAGCTCGTAGATCACTTCCAGAATGCGCCGGGGGCGATCATCTGTCAGAGAATAGTAGATGGTTTTGCCATCACGGCGCGGTGTCACAAGACCCTCAAGCCGCAAGCGGGCAAGTTGCTGCGATACTGCAGCTTGTCGCGCGTGCAGAAGCTTTTCAAGCTCGGTCACCGATTTCTCGCCCGTGACCAGATGACACAAGATCATCAATCGGCCTTCGTGGCTGATCGCCTTCAACAGGGTTGAGGCATCGCATGCGCTGGTCATCATTTTGTCCAGCTCGTCGTGCGACATGTCTTCCTTTATGATCGGCAGTGCCATTCCGACTGGTCCTTGTGGTCCGTTACCGTTACCGGCCTGTATTAATAGGCTGGCTTTCATTTTTCAATCGTCGTCGCAGCCCGATAAACAAGTCGTGTTCTGGCTGCAATAGCTTTTGCAGGTTCTCATGCGCCTGCGTTCAACTTTCTGGTGCGCTGTAGTCCGTGTGTTTGACCAGCATCTGCTCCAGAATGCCCCAAAAGAAGTCTTCACCGGGATAGCCTTGAAGGCGGGCGATCTCTTTCCCGTCTTCCAGAAGAAGAAAGGTGGGGGTGAAGATGACCGGAGACATCGTAAGTACCCCAAGTGTTTCGGGGCCGGTTTTTGACTTTAGTTCGCTTAACTCGACTTTCCTAAGAGGCGCATATTTTCCCTCAGAGGTTTTCGGATAGATCTCGCCCAGTTCACTTTCCCACTTTGCACACCAAGCGCAGCCCGGTTCTTCGACCATGACAAGCTCGGCCGCATTTGCGGAAACCCCAAGACCTATCAATAGGATCGACAGAAAACTTAATGCTACCTTGCGCATTCTGGTACTCGTTTCAGTTTCATCTGGTTAACTTTCATTCAATGCAATAGATAAATTGAATATGTTGTGAATTCAAGGAACCCCTCATGCTGGATATCTCCTTTGCCGGTGCGGCTCTTGCGGGGCTCTTGTCGTTCTTCTCGCCCTGCATTCTGCCGATGGTACCGTTTTACTTGTGTTACATGGCCGGGTTGTCGATGGCTGAGCTTGGTGGGGAAGGCCAGATCAGTAAGGGGGCGCAAAAACGGCTTGTGCTGTCTGCAATCGCGTTTGCCTTAGGGGTGACGACGATTTTTATGCTGCTTGGACTTGGCGCGACCGCGTTGGGATCTGCATTTGCACGGCATCAAGGTACTTTAAGCCTCGTTGGGGCAGGGGTGCTGTTGCTGTTCGGGCTACATTTCCTTGGCATTTTGCGAATCCCCTTCCTGTATCGCGAGGCGCGTGTCGAAAACCGAACTGACCCAACCTCGGTGATTGGTGCTTATGTGATGGGGCTGGCCTTTGGATTTGGGTGGACCCCCTGTGTTGGCCCGGCGTTGGCATCGATCTTGATGATCGCGAGCGGCATGGGAGATTTGACCAGAGGGACGCTTTTGCTGGCTGTCTATGGGTTGGCCATGACAGCCCCATTCGTACTCGCGGCTCTATTTGCCAAGCCGTTTCTGGCTTGGGTCGGGCGCAACCGTAAATATCTGCCTTGGGTCGAGCGCGCGATGGGGGTGATGTTGATCCTATTTGCGGTCTTGATTGCCTTTGGAAAGGTGAATGCCATCGGGCAATGGCTGTTGGAAACCTTTCCGGGTCTCGGCGCGTTTGGCTGACCAAGCGATACGGAATCGGATTTAGGCAATTTCGGCAGCGCGACTGTTCGTTTACCGGAATATGATCTTCGAAGCAGATCATGCGGATGGATGTTGATCAGATGCCCCTGTTGGGCCGATCAACGGGATTTTCCCAATGCATACAATGGCATGCGTAGCGCGTCCGCAGCATTTTTTGCACTTGCAGCGCAATGATATTTCGCGCTTGCCTCATAATAATTCAAATAACCGAATTTGATATTGCGAAAATTGCTTCATGTGAGTAGTTTGATCGAACAACGGTTATGGGAGGAAACATGAAGCGGACAACGATCACGCTTTGCGCTCTGCTTGCAGGGCTAGGAGCGGCGCAAGCCGAGACGGTGGCACCCACCTCTGTCGCTTTCGAAGAAGGGGCTGTCGCCCAATCGCTGACTGGCGCTGCAGGGGATCCTGTAGAAGGCGCTAAAGTCGTAACGACAAAATCGCAGGGTAACTGCGTTGCATGTCATGAAATCACGGATCAGGCAGATGTGCCGTTCCACGGTGAAGTCGGCCCGATATTGGACGGGGCAGGCGACCGCTGGAGCGAAGCAGAGCTGCGCGGCATCATTGTAGACGCAAAAATGACTTTTGATGAATCGGTCATGCCGTCGTTCTACAAAACGGAAGGCTTCATTCGCCTTGGCAAAGCCTACACAGGCAAAGCCCATGAAGGTGACGTCGAACCGCTGCTGAGTGCTCAGCAGATTGAAGATGTTGTGGCCTATCTGATGACGCTCAAAGACTGAGCGGATCCGGCACAGAAAACACTCACAGGAGACAAGAGATGAAATTCACTCGACGTGATGCTCTGGCGCTTGGGCTCGGCGCGACCGCCGTTGCCATGTTGCCAATGCGCGCACTTGCTGCTGCAGACGAGGCCATCGCGGCCTTCACTGGTGGCGCAGACATGGGCGAAGGCGGGATCACCCTCACCGCGCCCGAGATTGCTGAAAACGGCAACACTGTTCCGATCTCGGTTGATGCCCCTGGTGCGGCGTCGATCCTGCTGTTGGCTGCTGGCAACCCGACCCCGGGCGTGGCGCAGTTCAACTTCGGTGAAGCTGCTGGTTCACAAGCTGCTTCAACCCGTATCCGTCTGGCCGGAACGCAAGACGTTGTCGCCATCGCCAAAATGGCTGATGGCAGCTTCGTGAAAGCGCAATCGACCGTGAAAGTCACCATCGGCGGCTGCGGCGGCTAAGTTAGGAGATCAGAGATATGGCAAAAGGTTCAAAACCCCGCGTAAAGGTCCCCAAGACGGCAGCTGCCGGCGAGGTCGTGACAATCAAGACGCTGATCAGCCACAAAATGGAATCGGGTCAACGTAAGGACAAAGAGGGCAACCTCATCCCGCGTTCGATCATCAACCGCTTCACCTGCGAGTTTAACGGCAAGTCGGTCATCGACGTGACGCTGGAGCCCGCAATCTCGACCAACCCTTACGTCGAATTCGACGCAAAGGTCGATGAAGCCGGTGATTTCAAATTCACATGGTATGACGACGATGGTGACGTGTACGACACCACCAAGTCGATCGCCATCGGCTGAGGCCAGCGCAGGGAGGAATATATAATGAAAAAAGGCATCGCAGCTTTACTGGCTGCCTCGACCATCTTCGGGGCAGCCGCAGCCACGGCCGACGAAAGCGCAGAACTCACCGTTAATGGCGAGATCGATATTGTCACCAAAACAGCCGCGCCCGCGCATCTTTCCGATGCTCTGGACGAGGTGCTGTCTGGTTGGCGTTTCCGGTCGGATCAAACGCAGGAAATGCAGATGGACGACTTTGATAACCCCGGCATGCTGGGCGTCGAAGAAGGCATCGAGATCTGGAACACTGTTGAAGGATCCAAGGGCAAATCCTGTGCTGATTGTCACGGTGAACCCGAAGAGATGGCCGGTGTGAAGCCGGTATATCCGAAGTGGAATGATAAGGCCGAAACGGTCCATACCCTTCAGATGGCCGTAAACAACTGTCGTGAAAACGCCATGGGCGCTGAGCCTTGGAAGTATGATGCTTCCGCTGCGATCAACATGGAAGCTCTGCTTTCATCGGTGTCGCGCGGCATGCCCGTAAACGTGGCCATTGACGGTCCGGCAGAAGCTATGTGGGAGCAGGGCAAAGAGCTCTACTACACCCGCACTGGTCAGCTGGAAATGAGCTGTGCCAATTGTCATGAAGACAACTATGGCAACATGATCCGCGCCGACCACCTGTCGCAGGGTCAGATCAACGGCTTCCCGACTTATCGTCTGAAGAACGCCAAGCTGAATGGGGTGCATTCGCGCTTCAAAGGCTGCGTTCGTGACACGCGTGCCCATACCTACAGCCCAGGTTCGGAAGAGTTCATTGCTCTCGAACTCTATGTCGCCTCGCGCGGCAATGGTCTGTCGGTCGAAGGTCCGTCGGTCCGCAACTAAATCAAAAACCCCGCCCAGGCATGCCTTGGGCGGGGTTTTCTGTAATTGAACATATTCAATCCCAAGCATGGGTGAGGCGTGCAAGGGGCTGATAACCAAGGAAAACCGCTCATGATTTCTCGCCGCGACTTTCTTCAGGTCTCGATGGCTGCGTCTGCGCTTTACGGCGCATCGGGCTTTGGCAATTGGGCCAAGCTGGCTGCACAGCAGGCTTTGACCCAAGATGATCTTCTGAAGTTCGACACGTTTGGCAATGTCAGCCTGATCCACATCACCGACATTCACGCCCAGCTGAAACCGATCTATTTCCGCGAGCCCGAGATCAACCTTGGTGTTGGCGCGGCAAACGGCCAGATGCCCCACGTAACCGGTGCGGATTTCCGCAAAGCTTATGGGATCGAGGACGGCTCCCCCAACGCTTATGCATTGACATATAACGACTTTTCGTCTCTGGCACAGGCTTACGGCAAGGTGGGCGGCATGGATCGTGTGGCGACCGTTGTGAACGCGATCCGTGCTGACCGCCCGGATGCTCTGTTGTTGGATGGTGGTGACACCTGGCATGGGTCTTACACATGTCATCACACCGAAGGTCAGGACGTGGTCAATGTGATGAACGCGCTGAAGCCTGATGCGATGACCTTCCACTGGGAATTCACGCTGGGATCCGAGCGGGTGAACGAGATCGTTGAAGGTCTGCCCTTCGCAGCCCTTGGACAGAACATCTTTGACGCCGAATGGGACGAACCCGCCGAGCTGTTCAAGCCTTACAAGTTCTTTGAGCGCGGCGGCGTGAAGGTAGCCGTGATCGGTCAGGCATTCCCCTATATGCCTATCGCGAACCCACGTTGGATGTTCCCGGAGTATTCGTTCGGCATTCGTGATGAAAACATGCAAGCGATGGTCGACGAAGTGCGCGCCGCAGGTGCTGAACTTGTTGTCTGCCTGAGCCACAATGGCTTTGACGTGGACAAGAAGATGGCCAGCAAAGTGACCGGCATCGACGTAATCCTGTCGGGTCATACCCATGATGCGCTGCCTGAACCGGTGCAGGTTGAACAGACCTTCATCATCGCGTCAGGTTCGAACTCGAAATTTGTCAGCCGCGTCGATCTGGACGTGCGCGACGGCAAGATGATGGGCATTCGCCACAAATTGATCCCGATTTTTGCCGATGTCATCACCCCGGACGCGACCATCACCACGCTGATCGATGAACAGCGTGCGCCCTATAAGGCCGAGCTGGAAGAGGTGATCGGCACCACTGACACGCTTCTATATCGTCGTGGCAACTTCAACGGCAGCTGGGATGACCTGATCTGTGATGCGCTTATTTCAGAACGCGAGGCTGACATTGCCATGTCACCCGGCGTGCGCTGGGGGCCGAGCATTCTGCCGGGTCAGGAGATCACCCGCGAAGACATCTGGAACGTGACCTCGATGTCTTACGGTGAAGCTTACCGGACTGAAATGACGGGTGAATTCATCCACACCATTTTGGAAGACGTGGGCGATAACCTGTTCAACCCGGATCCCTACTATCAGCAGGGCGGTGATATGGTGCGCATCGGTGGTATGGGCTACCGCATCGATATCAACAAGCCACAAGGCGAGCGCATCACCGAGATGACGCTTCTGAAAACCGGCGAAGCAATTGATCCGGCCAAGACCTATGTGGTCGCGGGCTGGGCCAGTGTGAACGAAGGCACTGAGGGTCCGCAGATCTGGGATGTCGTCGAAAGCCACATCAAGAAACAAGGCACCATCAAGCTGGATCCGAACAATTCGGTTCAGGTTGTGGGCGCCTGAAACCATTAGCCAAACAGCCAGAATTAGGGGGTTTGACATATGTCGAATGAAACGAAAGAGGCAGGCACCTCGCGCCGCGGGTTCCTGAAAGGGGCCGCTGCCGCAGGGGCCGCCGTTGGGGCCGCAGGCGCGGCACGAGCTGAAGGTGATCCGCTGATCACGGAAGTGCAGGAATGGGCATCGGGTCTGGGCGAGGGCGTGGACGCCACGCCTTACGGCATGCCAATTGAATTCGAAGGCGACGTTGTGCGCCGCAACGTGGAATGGCTGACGGCTGATCAGATCAGCTCGATCAACTTCACGCCGCTCCATGCGCTGGATGGTACGATCACCCCGCAGGGTTGCGCGTTCGAACGCCACCACTCGGGTGCGATCACGCTGAAGAAAGAAGACTACCGTCTGATGATCAACGGTCTGGTCGATACGCCGCTGGTGTTCACTTATGAAGACCTCGAGCGTTTCCCGCGTTCGCAGCAGACCTTCTTCCTGGAATGCGCGGCGAATACGGGCATGGAATGGGCGGGCTCGCAGCTGAACGGTGCGCAATACACCCACGGCATGATCCACAATATGGAATACACCGGCGTCAGCCTGCGTACTCTACTTGAGGAAGCAGGGCTGGATGCTGCTGGCGATCTGAAGGACAAGTGGGTTTATGTCGAAGGCGCAGATGCGTCGTCGAACGGTCGCTCGATCCCGATGGAGAAGGCGCTGGACGACTGCATGGTTGCATTCAAAGCCAATGGTGAAGCCCTGCGGATGGAGCATGGCTATCCGGTTCGTCTGGTTGTGCCCGGTTGGGAAGGCAACATGTGGGTCAAATGGCTGCGTCGCATCGAGGTGATGGACAAGCCGGTTGAAAGCCGCGAAGAGACCTCGAAATACACCGACACGTTGGAAGACGGCACCTCGCGCAAATGGACCTGGGCGATGGATGCGAAATCCGTCGTGACCAGCCCCAGCCCGCAGATGCCAATCAAGCACGGCAAAGGCCCGCTGGTCATCACTGGTCTGGCCTGGTCTGGGAATGGCGCAATTACCGCGGTCGACGTGTCGCTGGATGGTGGCGTGACTTGGCAAGAGGCGCGTTTGGCCGAACCCGGAAAGAAGATGGCGCTGACCCGGTTCTATCTGGACATCAACTGGGACGGATCCGAGATGTTCCTGCAATCCCGCGCGATGGACGAAACTGGGTACGTACAGCCCACGAAGGCGCAACTGCGCGACGTGCGCGGCCTGAATTCCATCTATCACAACAACTGCATCCAGACGTGGCACGTCAATGCAAAAGGGGAGGCGAACAATGTCGAAGTTTCCTAAATCTCTGATGGCAGCCTCGGTTGCCGCTTTGACCGCCGCGCCTGCCATGGCCGAAAAACTGGGCCTTGGTCGTACGGCAACGGACGCAGAAGTGGCGGCATGGGATCTGGATGTTTTCCCGGACGGATCAAACCTGCCGGACGGCAAGGGCGATGTCTGGACCGGTGAAGAAGTCTTTGCAGACGCTTGTGCTGTGTGCCACGGCGAATTTGCCGAAGGCGCGGGCAACTGGCCGAAACTGGCCGGGGGAGCTGATACGCTGGATCACGAAGATCCACTGAAAACCGTTGGATCCTATTGGCCGTATCTGTCGACCACGTTCGACTATGTGCGCCGTTCGATGCCATTTGGTGCCGCGGGTACACTGTCGGATGATGATGTCTACGCAATCGTGGCATACATCCTTTATTCAAACGACCTTGTGGACGACGATTTCGTTCTGTCGAAAGAGACTTTTGCAGATGTGGTTCTGCCCAATGCGGAAGGCTTCATCGTCGATGATCGTGCTGAGATGGAATATGGCAAATTCACCAACCGCTGCATGAGCGATTGTAAACCGGGCGCAGTTGAGATTACCACAACTGTGGTTTTCCCCGGCGACCCGAACTCGGGTTTTGACGCAACGCCGATCAGCCAAGCTGTGATGGGCACGGCGGGTGCAGCAACTGAAGCTGCTGCACCGGCCACAGAAGCACCTTCTGAAGAGGCACCTGCAACGAAAGCTCCGGTTGAAGAGGCTGCAGCACCTGCTGCTGCATTGGATGGAGAACTGGTCGCCAAAGGTGAAAAGGTCTTTAAGAAATGTAAGGCTTGCCACAAGGTCGGCGACAAAGCCAAGAACGGCACTGGCCCGATGCTGAACGGTGTCTTTGGCCGCGCTGCTGCCACGGTTGATGGCTTCAAATACTCCAAGCCCATGAAAGCCGCTGCAGAAGGCGGTCTGGTCTGGGATGAGGCTGAACTATCCGGCTATCTGGCAAATCCGCGCAAATACATGAAGGGCACCAAAATGTCTTTTGCGGGCTTGAAGAAAGACAAGGACATTGCGGCGATCTTGGAATTCCTGAAATCGCACAGCCAGTAGGCTGAACCAATACTGCTATGACGGGCGTCCGGGCATCCCCCAGACGCCCGTTTTTTGTGCGCAACATTCGTGCAATTAATGCATGCATTTGTATATGATAATTATTGAGTGGATACGCTTCACAGGTTAATCTCTGCCCATGTTTAGGATTCGAAACGCTGCGATAGGTTTGACGGTTGCGCTTTGCGCCGCAACGCCTTCTTTTTCAAACGAAATCGGCAACGCCGCAGAAGGCGAGAAGCTGTGGAAAGAATGCAAATCCTGTCATGCGGTTGGCAAGGATGCAAAGAACCGTGTAGGGCCGCATTTGAACGGGATTTTTGGCCGTCGCGCCGGGGCTGAAGAGGGGTTCAAATACTCCAAGGGGCTTGCGCGGATGGGCAAAGATGGGCTCGTTTGGGAGTTCGATTTGCTGGATCGTTACATCGAAAACCCGAAGGCTTTCGCCTCGGATACGCGCATGTCTTACAAGGGCTTGAAGGACGAAAAGAAACGCGCAGACCTTCTGGCATTCCTGCGCCGGTACTCTGACAATCCGGGCGATATTCCCGAAGCGGCACCTACCGCAGCAGGGACCGACCATTCGGTTGATCCAGATATTCTGGCGATCCAAGGCGACCCGGAATATGGCGAATACCTGTCTTCGGAATGTACGTCCTGTCATCAGCTCTCTGGTGACAATGATGGTATTCCGGGTATCATCGGATGGCCCGCCGAAGACTTCGTGATCGCAATGCACGCTTATAAAGACAAGTTCCGCCCACATCCTGTGATGCAGATGATGGCAGGGCGTTTGTCAAATGACGAGATCGCTGCTTTGGCTGCTTATTTCGAAGTGGCCGAGTGAGACAGAAGGCGGGCCGGGACGGGTCTGCCTGACGCGAAGGCCGTGCGCGAGTTCACGGCCAACAGGGAGGAAATTTATGAAACTTAACAGACGTTTATTCATGGGTGGTGCAGCCGCCGGTGCGGCAGCTACCACTCTGTCCGCACCAATGGTTCACGCAGCCGGTCACGGTAAGCCTAAGGTCGTTGTGATCGGTGGCGGTGCCGGTGGTGCAACTGCTGCGCGCTATATTGCCAAGGACAGCAAGGGCGAGATCGAAGTCACGCTGGTCGAGCCGACCCGCAGTTATTACACCTGCTTCTTCTCGAACCTTTATATGGCGGGCTTCACCGAGCTGGGCTCGATCGCGCACAGCTATGGCAAGCTGGCATCGGAATACGGCATCAACGTTGTGCATGACTGGGCGATTGATATCAACCGCGAGGCACGCACTGTGTCGCTCGCTGGCGGGGCCATGTTGAACTATGACCGATTGGTCTTGTCGCCGGGTATCGACTTTGTTGATGGCGCGGTTGAAGGCTGGGACATCAGCCATCAGAACGCCATGCCGCATGCCTATAAAGCTGGATCGCAATCCGAGCTTTTGAAAGCTCAGGTTGAAGCCATGCCAGAAGGCGGCACCTTCGCCATGGTCGCGCCGCCCAACCCGTTCCGCTGCCCTCCTGGGCCGTATGAGCGGATTTCGATGATCGCGCATATCCTGAAGGAAAAGAACCCGACAGCGAAGATTATCATCGCTGACCCGAAAGAGAAGTTCTCGAAAATGGCTCTGTTCCAGGATGGTTGGTCGCGTCACTACGACGGTATGATCGACTGGATTGGCGGCGACTTCGGTGGCGGCAATGTGTCTGTGAACCCACATGACATGACGGTCACCATCGACGGTGAAGAAAACAAGGTAGATGTCTGTAACGTCATCCCAGCGATGAAGGCAGGCAAGATCTGCGACATGGCTGGTATCACCGAAGGCAACTGGGCGCCTGTGAATCCGCACACGATGCAATCGCGTGTTGATGAAAACATTCACGTTCTGGGCGACGCAAGTTCGCAAGGCGATATGCCGAAATCAGGCTTCTCCGCCAATAGTCAAGCGAAAGTGGCCGCAATGGCCGTGCGTTCGGCACTGACCGGATCGAAGCTATTCCCGGCCAAGTTCACCAACACTTGTTGGTCGCTGATTGACACCAATGACGGTGTGAAAGTTGGCGCGAGCTACGAAGCCACGGACGAGAAAATCGCCAAGGTTGACGGGTTCATCAGCAAAGTGGGTGAGGATGCAGAGCTGCGCCAGGCCACTTACGAGGAAAGCGTTGGCTGGTATGCCGGGATCACCTCGGACATGTTTGGCTGATCAGCTTGCCAATATTCGCAATGGCGAATATGTTGAAAGTGAACGCGGGGTCCGGACATCCGGGCCCCGTTTCACGTAAACGGGCTTGGCGCGAACGGCCCTCAATTCAGGAGGAAGACGAATGCGCAAGATGATAGGCGCGGCACTGGTTGTTGCCGCAGCAGGAATGGCCCCAGCTTTTGCCGACGGCCATGGGAAGCAAATGTCAGATCATGCTGTCACCTACGCTTTTGACGGAAGCTTTGATGACGCCACTTTCGCTGTTGAATCGGCCATTGTGGGGCAGGGGCTGGTGATAGACTATGTCAGCCACACAGGCGATATGCTTGAGCGCACCAAGGGGGACGTCGGATCAGACGTGAAGATCTTTGAAGCGGCCGATATTTTCCTATTTTGCTCAGCGACAGTAAGCCGTGAAGTGATGGAGGCGGACGCAGCCAATATCTCGTTCTGCCCCTACAGCATTTATGTCACCGATATAGATGGTGATGTTCGGGTGGGTTACCGGACCTATCCCGAAGGCGAAATGCAAAAAGTGCAGGCTTTGCTGGATGGAATTGTTCAGGAAGCCGTTGCGGAATAAAGTCGATTTGGCTTGAAAAACAAGGCCCCACATGTCGCTATGACGTGCGGGGCCTTTTTGCTTGACGCGAGGGGAAGTAAAAAAACATTCAAAAAAGTGAATGTATACCTTGTCCCGCCCAGCGATGCGCCCTAAGTTTAACACGCGAACAGAAATTCTGGTGAGGCTAGACATGATTGAAACTGAATTCACACCGCTGGCGGCAACAGTAGGGGGCGCTCTGATCGGGCTGGCTTCTGTCCTGTTAATGTGGGTGCGCGGCAACGTGCTGGGGGCAACGGGCATTCTGGCCGGATTTTTGCAGCCAAACAGCTCTGCCGACTGGGCATGGCGCGCTGCGATCCTTGCGGGCATG
This sequence comes from Aliiroseovarius sp. F20344, assembly GCF_023016155.1. Classification (GTDB taxonomy): domain Bacteria; phylum Pseudomonadota; class Alphaproteobacteria; order Rhodobacterales; family Rhodobacteraceae; genus Aliiroseovarius. The sequence continues at coordinate 1,273,155 of NZ_JALKBG010000008.1, read as the reverse complement.
CTGACCGGTCCGTTCGTCTACCTCTTCATGACAGGAAGCTTTCCGGCCATTCAAGTGCCCGTAAGCACCCTGTCGATGATCATCGGCGGTGTCGTTGTTGGTATCGGCGTGACCTACGGGTCGGGCTGTACATCAGGTCACGGTGTTTGCGGCATGTCGCGCTTGTCACCGCGCAGCTTCGTCGCGACGCTCAGCTTCATGGCAGGGATCACCATCATGGTGTTCATAACCCGCCACATCTTGGGCTTTTAAGGAGGGACCGACATGCATTTGATCGTCATCTATGTCATCGGCCTGATCTTCGGCCTTGGTATCTCAATCTCGGGCATGGCCAATCCGGCCAAAGTCCTGAACTTCTTCGATTTTGCAGGGATCTGGGATCCTAGCCTTATCTTCGTGATGGGGGCGGCCATTCTGGTCACAGCACCCGGCTATTTCTTGGTTTTGAAAGGTCCGAAGCCTGTCTTTGGCAACGCCTTCACTTTGCCCGGCACCAAACTGATCGACCGCCGACTGGTCGGGGGATCCTTCACCTTCGGATTGGGTTGGGGTCTGGCCGGTTTCTGCCCTGGGGCATCACTTCCAGTGATCTCGACCGGGAACCCTGACGTGCTGATTTTCACAGCATCCTTAATCGCGGGCATCTTCATTGCGCGCTTCATGATCCAGCGCACCGCAGCAAAACGCGACGCTGTTACTGCTAGCTAACCCCGGGCAACGGTCCGGGACCCTAAGGAAAGGAAATGTCATGACCGACTATCCAGTAAACACCGACCTTGTCCCCGAGGTAAAAGCTTTCTTCGAGCCGGACTCGAATACGATTTCCTATGTGGTCAAGGACCCGACATCTGACGCCTGTGCCGTGATCGACAGCGTCATGGACATCGACTATGCCGCAGGTCGCATTTCGTCTGAACATGCCGACGAGATCATTGCCTATATCAAGGCTGAAGGCTTGAAGCTCGAATGGTTGATCGAAACCCATGTCCATGCGGATCACCTTTCGGGTGCGCCCTATATCCAGCAGCAGCTGGGTGGCAAAATCGGTATTGGCAGCCAGATCACAGTTGTTCAGGACGTGTTCGGCAAGGTCTTCAATGAAGGCACCGAATTCCAACGTGACGGAAGCCAGTTCGACGCCTTGTTCGAAGAAGGCGACACGTACAAGATTGGCAACATGGATGCCTTCGCGATCCACACACCAGGTCACACGCCCGCTTGTATGGTGCATGTGATTGGCAATGCTGGGTTCGTGGGCGACACGCTCTTTATGCCCGATGGCGGGTCAGCACGTGCTGACTTCCCGGGAGGGGATGCTGGCGAGCTTTATGACTCGATCCAGAAAGTGCTTTCGCTTCCTGATGAAACCCGTCTGTTTATGTGCCACGATTACGGCCCAAACGGCCGTGATATTCAGTGGGAAACAACGGTTGCAGAAGAAAAAGAGCACAACATCCATGTGGGCGCAGGCAAAACGCGTGAGGAGTTTGTGAAATTCCGCACCGAGCGTGACGCACAGTTGGATATGCCGCGACTGATCATTCCGTCGCTTCAAGTTAATATGCGCGCTGGTGAAATGCCGCCGGCAGATGAAGACGGAAAGACTTTCCTAAAAGTCCCCGTCAACGCGCTGTAAGAGGTTCAGGTTAAATGCAGAGCAGAAAACTTGATGACACGATAACGGTAAGCCATCAGATCGCGGTTGAGGATGTAAAAGCCATCCGCGATCAAGGCTTTACCTTGCTGATGTGCAACCGTCCCGATGGCGAAGACCCCGGGCAACCGGATTGGGAAGACGTGAAATCTGCAGCTGAGGCCGTGGGACTGAAAACGGCGTTTCTTCCCATGTCCACACGCGAAGATGCGCTTGCTTTGAAAGATGCGTTTCGGAGCGAGATGGAAGCAGCCGATGGTCCGGTCTTTGCATATTGTCGGACAGGAACGCGTTGCGAAATCCTGTGGACCCTCGCGATGAGCTGACACGGCCAGTTAGGCCCTAAATAATACGGAAACCAGCCATGAATGTATCCAAGGCACTGGCAGTGCGTGGCGCTGCCCTAAAACAGTTCGTGCCGATGCTCGAATGGGGCAGGCAGTATGATCAGAAGGTTCTGTCGGCAGATTTGCTTGCCGCGGTGATCGTCACGATCATGCTGATCCCGCAATCCTTGGCCTATGCGCTTTTGGCGGGGCTTCCGGCTGAGATGGGACTTTACGCATCGATCCTTCCATTGGTGGCATATGCGATCTTTGGCACGTCGCGTGCACTGGCCGTTGGACCGGTTGCAGTGGTCAGTCTTATGACCGCTGCTGCGGTGGGCAATTTGGATTTGGCCGGGCCGCAGGAATACATTGCAGCGGCCATTACATTGGCCTTCCTGTCGGGGCTGATCCTGTTGGTGATGGGCGTGTTCCGCCTGGGCTTTCTTGCGAATTTCCTGAGCCACCCCGTGATTGCGGGGTTCATCACTGCCTCGGGCCTGCTGATTGCGACCAGTCAGTTGAAGCATATTCTTGGGATCAACGCCCATGGACATTCGCTGATCGAGCTTCTGGGCTCGTTCTTTTCGCACCTCAGTCAGACCAACCTGATCACGCTTGTAATCGGCGCTGGTTCGGTCGCGTTTCTGTTTTGGGTGCGTAAAGGCCTGAAACCGTTTCTGATGTCTCTGGGACTGGGGGAACGTTTGGCCGATGGGCTGGCCAAAGCCGGACCCGTGGGCGCGGTGGTGGCCACGACGCTTCTTAGTTGGGGTTTTGACTTGCAATCAAAAGGCGTGTCTATCGTAGGCGCGGTGCCGTCGGGCATGCCGCCGCTGACCATGCCAAGCTTTGACGCTGACCTGTGGAGCAGCCTGTTTGGATCGGCCCTGTTGATCTCTATCATTGGTTTTGTTGAATCGATCTCGGTCGCGCAAACCCTGGCCGCGAAGAAGCGGCAACGCATCGTTCCCGATCAAGAGCTTGTGGGCCTTGGCGCATCGAACATCGCTGCCGCGATGTCTGGCGGTTACCCGGTGACGGGTGGGTTCGCCCGTTCTGTGGTTAACTTTGATGCGGGGGCCGAAACACCCGCCGCAGGGGCTTTCACTGCGATTGGCATCTTGCTGGCCGCTTTGTTCCTGACGCCACTGTTGTATTTCCTTCCCAAAGCCACTCTGGCAGCCACCATCATTGTTGCCGTTCTGGGTCTGGTGGATTTTCAGATCCTGAAATCCACGTGGCGCTATCACCGCGCAGATTTCACAGCTGTTTTAGCGACCATTTTGCTAACGCTTGGATTTGGCGTGGAGATCGGTGTTTCCGCAGGCGTGGTGCTGTCCATCGTGCTGTATCTTTACAAGACGTCACGGCCTCATATCGCCGAGGTTGGCTTGGTCCCCGGAACGCAGCATTTCCGCAATATTAACCGCCACGATGTGCTGACCCATCCCGAGCTGGTGACCCTGCGGCTGGACGAAAACCTCTATTTCGCAAATGCGCGGTATATCGAAGACTACCTTCTGGCCCGCACAGCCCGAGGTGGGCTGAAACATGTGGTCCTGATGTGCTCGGCTGTGAATGAAATCGATCTGTCGGCCCTGGAAACATTGGAGGAGCTCGACCGCCAGTTGGGCGACAGCGGCATCACCCTTAGCCTGTCCGAGGTGAAGGGCCCGGTCATGGACCGCCTGAAGCGCACCGATTTTCTGGATCATCTGTCCGGCGATGTCTATCTGACGCAATATGCTGCGATGCAGGCTTTGGGGCCGGTAAAATAAGGGCGACGCTGCGTCATCTGGGGCAGGGTGGTCGGATTTATTGAACGCTTGTACAGTTCTTGCTAGGGCCTGATCAACCAATACGGAGAGTTCCTATGCAGATCACCAAAAACACCGTTGTCACCGTCTCGGGCGGGGCTTCCGGTCTGGGCGGCGCCGTCGCACAGGCCTTCGCAGCCGCGGGCGCCAAGGTTGGCATTTTCGACCTGAACGAAGAGGCCGGACAGGCTATGGCGGAAAAGCTTGGTGGCGCGTTTGCCAAAGTGGACGTGTCGGATCCCGCCTCCGTTGCCGAGGGGTTCAAAACTCTTCGTGCGACATTGGGCCAAGAGCGTGTGATGGTGAACTGCGCGGGCATCGCACCCGCCGCCAAGACCCAGTCCAAAGGTGAACCGCACGATCCGGGCCTATATGCCAAGGTGATTGGCGTGAACATGATCGGCACGTTCAACTGTGCCAGCCAAGCCGCAGCAGGCATGGCGATGGCCGATCCGGTCACGGATGACGGTGAACGAGGCGTGATCGTCAACACCGCCTCTATCGCAGCGATGGACGGGCAAGTCGGTCAGTTGGCCTATGCCTCGTCCAAAGGCGGTGTGGTCGGTATGACGCTGCCCATGGCGCGCGACTTGATGCGCGACGGCATTCGCGTGATGGCCATCGCACCGGGGATCTTCAAAACCCCGATGGTCGCCGGTCTGCCGCAAGAGGTTCAGGACAGCCTTGGTGCTCAAGTTCCGTTTCCCTCGCGCCTTGGTGATCCTGCCGAGTTCGCGGGCATGGTGCGCCATATCGTCGAAAACTCGTTCCTGAACGGCGAAGTGATCCGTCTGGACGGCGCCGTCCGCATGGCACCGCGCTAAACTCTATTGGCCGGGGGCGGGCGACCGCCCTCTGGCATCCCGCGCGCAGATCCCCTATGTAGCGCGCGATGAATACGCATTCGACCATACGCAAAGCAGCCCGCCTGTCCGTCGCACCGATGATGGACTGGTCGGACCGTCATTGCCGGTATTTCCACCGGCTGATGAGCCGCCATGCGTTGCTCTATACCGAAATGGTGACCGCACCCGCCTTGGTACGTGGGGGGGCTGTGCATCTCCTCGACTACAATGCCGAAGAACATCCGGTTGCGGTGCAATTGGGTGGGTCGGACCCGAAAGAGCTGGCTGCGGCCACGAAGCTCTGTGTTGAACGCGGATATGACGAAGTGAACCTGAATGTGGGCTGTCCCTCGGATCGGGTGCAGTCCGGCACATTCGGTGCGGTATTGATGCGTGACCCAACGTTGGTGGCCGATTGTATGGCTGCCATGAAGGACGCTGCACAAAGTATTGAAGTCACAGTAAAGTGCCGTATTGGTGTGGATGATCAATCCCCCGAAGAGGTGCTGCCAGACTTTCTTGAGAAAGTGTCCGCAGCCGGCGTGGAACGATTCACCATCCATGCCCGCAAAGCATGGTTGAAAGGACTAAGCCCGAAAGAGAACCGAGACATTCCCCCCTTGGATTACCCTCTGGTTCACAGCATGAAAGATGCATTTCCGCATCTGCATCTGTCGATCAACGGGGGGATCACGTCGCTGGACGAAGCCCGCGCACATTTTGATGTGATGGATGGCGTGATGATTGGGCGCGCAGCCTATCATGATCCCGGCAACACTCTTTTGGGGGCGGATCAAGCCATATTTGGCGAAACGACCCCAGCCCCAACCGCCCACGAGGTGGTTGAAGCGATGTACCCCTACATCGAAGCGCGTCTGGCCGAGGGTGTCCGCCTTCATGCGATCACCCGCCATATGCTGGGTCTATTCACCGGCCGTCCAGGCGCACGGAAATGGCGGCGCATCCTGTCAGAGGGGGCAACGCGTCCCGGTGCAGGGGTTGCGTTGGTTGAAGAAGCGCTGTCTTCTGTGCCTGAACACGCACCTGTCGACTGAATACTCCATGCCTGACCTGACCACGCTTCTTCCGATGATCGCGCTTTTGGCGGTGATCGGCGGCTTTGCTGGCGTGCTTGCCGGGCTGTTAGGGGTCGGGGGCGGCATCGTTCTTGTGCCCGCCTTCTTCTATGCGTTCTCAGCTTTGGGATACGGGTCTGATCAGATGATGCAAATCTGTCTGGCGACGTCGCTTGCGACGATCATTGTCACTTCAGTGCGGTCGGTGATGTCACACAACAAAAAGGGCGCAGTGGATTGGGGTATCCTGAAAGCGTGGGCGCCGGGCATCGCTGCGGGGGCTTTGATCGGTGTGATTGTGGCCTCCGGGCTGAAATCCGTAGTGCTGCAGGCGATTTTCGGCGTTCTAGGCCTGTGCATTGGTGCCTATTTAGGACTTGGTAAAACCCATTGGAGGCTGGCGGATGCCATGCCGAAAGGCGCGCGTGTCGCAATGTTTTCGCCTGTTTTGGGGTTTCTGTCGGTGCTTATGGGGATCGGGGGCGGCAGCTTTGGCGTGCCGCTGATGACCTTGCATGGACGCCCGATCCACAATGCTGTGGCCACCGCAGCAGGGTTTGGCGTCTTGATCGCTGTCCCATCTGTCCTTGGATTTCTGTTTGTGCAGATCGACCCTGCGGCACGTCCGCCATTCACCGTGGGGGCGGTAAACCTTCCGGCCTTTGCTTTGATCGTGTCGATGACCCTGTTCACAGCGCCCATTGGGGTGAAATTGGCACATGCCATGGACCCCAAACCGTTGAAACGCGTGTTTGCGGTGTTTCTGACCTTGGTGGCGTTGAATATGCTTCGCAAAGCTTTGGGCTGGTAGGTGTCCCGTTCAGGGTTAATCTGCCTTGACCGCTCCATCTGCAGACAGGGCGCTGATGGCGTCCGCGCTCAGCGGGCGTTTGGTCTTTCCGTCCTGCTCCAGCGTCACGACGACGGTTTCGCCTGAACATCGAAGCTCTGATCCGACCCAAACACCGTATTCCAGCACGAAAGAGCTGTTGCGATAGCTGCTGGCGCGCGCTGTGACCACGAAGGTTTCACCAAGAAACATGGGTTTGAAATACCGCGCTGAGTTGGTGGCAAGCACAACTTGTGGATCATTCTTCGCGTTGTAACTGGTGATCGCGTGGTCTTGAAAATAAGGGATGCGGATATCTTCAAACCAGCGCAGGTACACTATGTTGTTCACGTGGTTCAGCGCGTCTAGCTCGTGAAATCGCACGCGATCTGCTTGTCCGTAATTCCAGCCCTCAGGCACCCCAATACTGTGCAACTGGTCTGCGTTCAGCCGGGTGACAAGTGGTGTTTCAGAGTAAAGATCGCTCATATCGGTCGCCCTGCATTTGCGCCAAGCGGCCCGATATTCAGGTCAGCTCACGTGGCAGAATGGTTGGAGCGGGTGAAGGGAATCGAACCCTCGTCGTCAGCTTGGGAAGCTGCTGCTCTACCATTGAGCTACACCCGCGCAGCACCCGAGGTATGCCACAGGTGCTGAAAGTTCAAGGGCGTATGGGCTTAGCCGCGGCGACGACGTCTGCGCCGACCGCCACCGTCTTCACCGTCGCCGCCACCCGTGTTGAAGCTGGGTTCGGGCAGGTCCACGATTGAGCGTAGGATCGGGAAAGGATCGGATGAGTTTGGCATGGCCGAGGCATTCACAAAATGCTCTTGGAACTTCGCCTCAACTGCGGTTTCGATCTTGGTGATTTTACGTACAGTTTCCTCGATTTCGGCCCTTGCCGCACGGTTCAAAAGCGCAATGCGTGCGCCCGTGCCAGCCGCGTTCCCTGCCGAAGTCACTTTATCCAATTCGCAATCCGGGATCATGCCCAGAACCATTGCATGTTTGGCCGAGATATGGGCCCCAAACGCGCCTGCCAGCACCACGCGGTCCACCTTGTCCACACCGCGCTTGTCCATCAAAAGACGCGCGCCGGAATAGAGCGCCGCCTTGGCCATCTGAATGGCGCGAATGTCGCCATTGGTGACGGTGATCGGTTTCTGATCTTCGTCGCCATCCCACAAACGATAGGCGTTTGTGCGGCCGTCAGCGATGCAACGTTCGGTTCCTGTCTGCTCGGCCGATCCGATCAACCCGCCTGAATCCACAAGGCCTGCCATGCGCATTTCTGCGATCACTTCGATGATGCCCGAGCCGCAGATGCCGGTTACACCCGTGACAGCAGTCGCGGCGGCGAAGCCGTCTTCATCCGACCAGATATCCGATCCGATCATGCGGAAACGGGGTTCTTTGGTGACGGGGTTGATCTCGACCCGCTCAATCGCACCGGGGGCCGCGCGTTGCCCCGCGCTGATCTGTGCGCCTTCAAAAGCGGGGCCGGTGGGTGAGGAGCAGGCCAGCACGCCGTCCTTGTCGCCAAGTAGGATCTCGGCATTGGTGCCCACATCAACGACCAGCACAAGGTCTTCTGATTTGTCAGGCGCTTCCGACAGCGCCACGGCGGCGGCATCCGCGCCCACATGGCCTGCGATACAAGGCAGCATGTACAGACGCGCGAGGGGGTGGATGGTCAGATCCACATCCGTGGCCCGCAGACGCAACGCATCAGACGTCGCCAGCGCAAAGGGCGCCTGTCCCAGCTCAAACGGGTCAATGCCAAGGAAGAGGTGGTGCATGACCGGGTTGCAGACCACCACAACGTCCATGATCAGGGATTTGTCAATCTCAGCATCCGCAGCGATCTGCGTGAACAGGGCGTCCATCCCTTCGCGCACAGCTGTGGTCATTTCCTGCGCGCCATCGCTGTTCATCATGGAATAGCTTACGCGGCTCATCAGGTCTTCTCCGAACCGGATTTGTGGGTTCATCAGGCCGGATGAGGCGACAACTTCGCCCGTCGACATGTCACAGAGATGCGCGGCGATGGTGGTCGAACCAAGATCGACGGCCATGCCATAGACCGTGCCCTCGTGATAGCCGGGCCATACATGCATTACGCGGGGCGGGTTTTCCTCGTCGCCCAAGTGCACGGCCACGGTGACCTCCCATTCGCCCTTGCGCAGACAGGGTTGGAGAGATGAAAGTATGTGAAGATCAGCGCGTACACCTTTGATTTCCCACTGTTCTTCGAGCGCGGTGACGAGGCGTTCCAGATCGCCCGAAGGCTCATGCATGTCAGGCTCTTCGACTTCGACATAGAAAAGCTTCACGACCGGGTCCAGTGTGATGTCACGCGCCTCGGCGCGTTTTCGGACCACTTGCTTGTGAACTTGGCTTTCTGGCGGGACGTCCACAACAATGTCACCCTGCACAGTGGCCTGACAGCCCAGACGGCGGCCTTTGGGAAGGCCGCGAATGTCGTCATATCGCTGCTCGACCTTGTTCCATTCGGACAGCGCATCCTCGGAAACGGTCACGCCATGTTTGGGAAATTCGCCAAAGCTGGGCGTCACCTGACATTTCGAGCAGATGCCGCGCCCACCACAGACCGAATCCAAATCCACGCCCAACTGCCGCGCGGCGGTCAGAATGGGGGTGCCGACTGGGAAATGCCCCCGTTTGCCGGAAGGAGTGAAAATGACCAAAGGATCCTGAGACATGCGCGCGTCTTTCCAACAGTTTTTTGATCAATTTACGGATGGATCGCCCGGGTGCAATGCCTGCGAGCGGCATATGTGTGTCGGAAACGCCGTTTTTACCGCAGAAGACGGTTTAGTTCGTTTCCTGCTCTGACAACCAAGCGAGAATCTCCTCCCGGTCGCCGTTTAACAACGGTGCAGCGCCCGGCTGCCGTAGGTCATCCACACTTCCCATCTTGATCGGGTTTCCCGCCGCCACGAAGGGTTTTCCCCCGTCGGGCGATGGCAGTTTCTTCACCATGTTGCGTGCCAAGATTTGCGGGTCTTGCATTGCTTCGGCAACGTTCTGGATGGGCGCACAGGGGATGCCTTCGGCGGTGAGGACCTTAAGCCAATGCGCGCGCGGTTGGCCAAGGGTCACGGTCTCGATCCGGCGGCGCAGTAGCATGACGTTTTCGCAGCGCGCAAGGTTGTTCGAGAACTCAGGCAGGGTGGCCCAATGTGGTTTGCCCAGCACCTGACACAGCTTGCCAAACAGCACATCGTTGCCGCAGGCGATGACCATCAGGCCATCAGCGGTGTGATAGGTTTCGAACGGCGCAATCGAGGGGTGGCGCGCACCTGAAGGTTCGGGCGGGTTGCCGGTTTCACCTGTGATGGCGATGGCGTGTTCCATGATGGCCAGTTGGCTGTCCAGCATCGCGACGTCAACCTTCTGGCCCTTACCGGTCATCTCGCGCTGATACAGCGCAGCGAGCAAGCCGTGTCCCAAAAACATCCCGGCGACGATATCCCCGACCGAGGCCCCCACGCGCACGGGCTCGCGGTTTTTCTCGCCCGTGATGGACATGACACCACCACGTGCCTGTGCCACCATGTCATAGGCGGGTTTCAATGCGTCCGGGCCTGTGTGCCCAAAGCCGGAAACCGCACCGTAGATCAGATGCGGGTGACGCTCTGACAGCGCGTCCCAGCCATAGCCCAAACGCTCCATCACACCGGGGCGATAGTTCTCCATTACCACATCAACCTGCGCCAAAAGCCGTTCGAAGATCGCGCGGTCTGCGTCGTCTTTCAGGTTCAGAGCGATGGATTCCTTATCGCGATTGATCGTTGCGAAATAGGCGCTGTGGCCATCCCGAAACGGTGGGAAATGCCGTGTGTCATCTCCGATGCCGGGTTGTTCCACCTTGATCACCTTTGCCCCAAGGTCCGACAGGATCATCGAACAATAGGGGCCCGCAAGCACATGTGTCAGATCGAGGATTGTGATGTCGGAAAGAGGGGCGATCATGGGAAATGTCCTTTGAGGCAGCATCGGATGATCTGCTGCTTTAATGTATATAACACAGTCCAATTAAGGCATTGATTGCTCAGGGTAAAGCTATCATAGGTTGCATGACAGTAAGCTAACTATTGAAGAGAGATTCTCATGCATCATGGAATTCCCAAATCCATTGCGTTGGTCGCCGTTGCAGCGACATTATCCGGCTGTATGTCCGGTGGTCCCGGCTGGACCCATGTTCAGCAGATGCCCGATAAATCGGCCGTCATTGCATATGATTGTGGATCGCTTGAGGGCGAAGCGGCATCGCGCGCGTTGAAATCATCACATCGCCTATACGTGTCGAAATATCATGGGAAATCCGTTGCTTGGGAAGCCAAGATCGCGAAGCTTCAAGCGCAAGGCGGACATACGCCGGAGCAGATCCAGGAATACAATGCCAAGACATATGCGCTTAAGGATGAGATCCGTGAAGGTACAGCAGCGAAAGGCTGTACAATGAAAGGTGTGTTGGATGCCGGCAGTGCCGCACGCCAAGGCTACTAAGCCTAGTACGTCTTAATGCAGAATGATAAAGGCCCGCCGATTTGGCGGGCCTTTCTTGTTTCATTGAGCCTTTATTACCCCCGACGGCGGCGGCCCCCGCGGCGGCCACCGGCAGCACCTGCGGCTCCGGCATTGGACGAGTTGAATTTGATCCACTCGGCGCCGCCTTCGTCGTTGTTGGTCAGGAAGTTGGCGGCGCGGATGGCCTCCATTTCCTTGCCTGCTTTGGGCTTGGTCGAGCCCAGGCCGAAGACCTGACAGAAGGTTTCGTCATCCATGTCAGCTGGCACAACGATGCCTTTGGCTTCGATCTCGGCCTTCTTTTCAGCCAATTTCTTGGGGCCAACGGGCAGGGCGATCGGGTTCATGATCGCCGACGTCATGCCAGTTGCCATGGCCATCGGCAGAAACGCGTTGTTGATGCCGTGGCGGTTGGGCAGACCGAACGAGATGTTCGAGGCGCCACAGGTGGTGTTCACACCCAGTTCGTTGCGCAGACGATTGTTCAGTTCAAAGACCTGCAAGCCAGCGGTGCCCATGGCGCCGATCGGCATGACTAGGGGATCGACCACGATGTCATGTGCTGGGATGCCGAAATCAGCTGCGCGTTCCACGATCTTCTTGGCAACCGCGAAGCGTACTTCAGGGTCTTCCGAAATGCCGGTGTCGTCGTTCGAGATCGCGACGACTGGAACGTTGTACTTTTTGACCAGTGGCAGAACCAGTTCCAAACGCTCTTCTTCGCCGGTGACCGAGTTCAGAAGCGGACGGCCTTTGGCCGCTTCAAGACCCGCTTCCAGTGCGCCAGGAACCGACGAGTCAATGCAAAGCGGGCAATCGGTGACAGCTTGTACGGTTTCGACCAGTTTGCGCATCAGGTCGGGTTCAACAAAGTTGTTGTCGGCATAACGCGGATCTTCGGCCATCTTGTTCGAGAACACAGCGCCCGAGTTGATGTCGAGGATGGTTGCGCCAGCGGCAACCTGAGCCAGCGCATCGGCTTCTACGCGGCTGAAATCGTCGCGCTCGAGTTCCTCGTTCAGGATCTTGCGGCCCGTCGGGTTGATCCGTTCGCCAATGACCGAGAACGGCTGGTCAAAGCCGATGATCGAGGTCTTAGAAGCGCTTTCGACGATGGTACGGGTCATGATTTATCCTTTGGTCGCGTTCACGGGGGCGGTGTTTTCGCCGCCATTGTTGATGGCCCAGTTTGCATTGGTTTTAATTCCGCCCAGCGGGAAGAAATGCACCTGAGAGATGTTGAAGTCGGGGTTGGCGGTTTTGTGCAGGGCCAAATCGTTCAGAATTTCATCGGGTTCATGCGGCAACAGAAGCTTCGATACGTCCTTGGCACGCTTTTGAAGCACTTTCAGGGACGGGCCAACGCCACAGGCAATCGCGAACTTGATCATGGTTTGCAGCTTGGCCGGACCCGCGATGCCGATATGGATCGGAAGGTTCATACCGCGTTCGGCCAGCTCATTCGCCCATGCGATGACCGGTTCAGCTTCAAAACAGAACTGGGTGGCCAGTGCCATGTCCGCATCGGTGCGTTTCGCGAACTCCTGCTTCCAGTCCAGCGCCGCATAGGTGTTGGCACGCCCGCCTTTGGGGTCGATGTCCAGGTTCGGCTCCGGGTGACCGGCCACGTGCAGATTGGTGAAGCCTGCCTGATCGAACAGACCAGTTTCCAGAAGCTGCATCGAGCTGTCGAACTCGCCATGAGGCTCGGCCACGCCGCCAGCAAGGATCAGTCCCTGCTTAACGTCAGCTTCGCCTTGGTACTGGGCAATCCAATCAGCCAGTGTGGCTTTGTCTTTGATGATACGCGCCGGGAAGTGGGGCATCACGTCGAAGCCTTCTTCCATAATGCGCTTTGCCGTGGCGACCATGTCTTCGATTGGCGTGCCTTCGATATGCGCAATGTAGACGCGGGTGCCTTCGGGCAGAAGATCGCGGAAATCCTCGACCTTGGTGGCCGTGCGGGGCATGACTTCGATCGAATAGCCCTTCAGAAACGCCTGAAGTTCGGGGGATGCGGCATTGGCCTGACCTTCGGTCGGCTTCTTGCGGAAGTTCAACAGCGCCATGGCTGCCTCCTTAATAGAGGGTGGGATCAAGCCCATCCGTCGTTGCCAATCAGAGCGACAAGCCGCTCTTTGTCATATTCCGCATCCAAACGCGCGGCCTCGGCCGTCGCGATCTCTTGCGGGTCGCCTTCGACAGAGTAGGGATCAGCCTTGCGCCATTCCGCCAGATAAGCGTCGCTGTCTTTTGCGTTCACCTTCATGGCAGCCCGGTCAATGGCCTGTTCAAACCGCTCGGGCAGGGGGGCTTTGCTTCCCCGGCGCCCTTTGCCGACGATCACTTGGGCGGGAATGTCCCTCCAATAAACGATGGTCACGTCAGGCATGTGCGATTCTCCCTCTCTCCGTTCTTCATTCCTAATCTCGTAGCCGGTTGGCTCTGCGTCGATTTTCGACACGCCGGGTTTCACAAACGACGTCCACCGGTCCACGAGGTTTCGGAATGTCCGATCCGCCCCTATGCCATACGCAATTTGCAGCGTGCAGGCCATGGAGCCGAGCGTGAAATCGATTCATGAAAATTATGACCTGACGCAACTGTGTTGCTTTTGGCATACGCGAGGGATTGCCACTGCGCAGCCCAGACCCTATCTTGGGAGTAACTCGAAAATGGAGGGCGTAGACCATGGCGCCCAAGCGTCCCAAAGGTGCGGGCGTGTTCCCGAAAGCGGTTGTAGCCCCCGCGCCATCCCCCGTGGATCCGGCCAGCCTGTATGCGGCCTTGGACCTCGGAACAAACAGTTGTCGAATGCTGATTGCCCAACCAAAGGGTAGTCAGTTTCACGTCGTGGACAGCTTTTCGAAATCGGTGCAGCTGGGCCGGGGGCTCGAAGCCTCGGGGCGGCTTAGCCGATCCTCCATGTCGCGTACCATTCAGGCGCTTCGCATTTGCCGCAAGAAATTGATCAAGCATGATGTGAAACGGATGCGTCTTGTCGCAACCGAGGCTTGCCGCCGGGCGTCCAACGGCAAGAACTTCATGAATAATATCCGCCGCGAAACCGGGCTGGAGCTTGAAATCATCAAGCCCGAAGAGGAAGCGCGCTTAGCCGTTGTGTCCTGCGCGCCTTTGGTGTCCACCAAGACCGAACAGCTTTTGGTCGTCGATATCGGCGGCGGCTCGACCGAGCTTGTCTGGATCGACCTGTCCAAAGTACCGCCCCTGGATCGTCCGCAATCGATTATGCGGATGGGGCGTGGATTTAAGGGCGGGATCGGGGATTTCCCTGCTGCGAGTGTTGTGGACTGGATTTCGGTTCCGCTGGGCGTCGCCACTTTGCGCGAAATGTATGACGATGTCGAAGACGATGCCGGGCGCTATGCGCTGATGTCGGTGCATTTTGAAGAACAACTGGCCGACTTTAGCCCGTTTCACCATGAACCCCCTCGTGAAGGGTTTCAGATCATCGGCACCTCGGGCACGGTGACAACGGTGGCGGCAACCCATTTGGGGCTGCGCCGGTATGACAGGACCCGCGTTGATGGGCTTCGCATGACTTCTGACCAGATCGAACGCGTGATCCAAGGCTATCTCGCCATGGGGCCAAAGGGCCGCCGTGTGAACTCTCACATCGGGCGGGATCGGCAATCACTAATCATGTCTGGCTCGGCCATTTTGCAGGCGCTGTTGCGTGTGTGGCCGACGGATCGCTTGTCAGTTGCGGATCGTGGCCTTAGAGAAGGCATCCTTTATTCTCAAATGTCTTCGGACGGTGTGTTGGAAGGCGGACCTTTCTGATGTCTCAAAGTGATGGCAGCTCGGGCGGCACCTCTGGTGGCGGCAATAAATACTCGAAACGCACGCGTAAAAGCTCGGGCCGGGGTCAGCGCGACCTAACGGTGAAGGTGAAAACCGCCCGGGGGCGTCGCAATTCGTCGACACGCTGGCTTCAGCGGCAGTTGAACGAC
This sequence comes from Aliiroseovarius sp. F20344, assembly GCF_023016155.1. GTDB lineage: Bacteria > Pseudomonadota > Alphaproteobacteria > Rhodobacterales > Rhodobacteraceae > Aliiroseovarius. Next base: position 1,258,077 of record NZ_JALKBG010000008.1, on the reverse strand, counting down.
CCGTATGTTCAGCGCGCCAAAGCCGAAGGATATCGCGGGCGCGCGGCCTATAAGATCATGGAGCTTGACGACAAGTTCCGCTTCTTGGTCAATGGCGCGCGTGTGGTCGATCTTGGCTGCGCACCCGGCGGGTGGGCGCAAGTCGCCGTGCCGCGGATCAATGCGTTGGGCGAGAAGTCCGGCAAGCAGATTGGCACCTATCTGGGGGTTGATTTGCAAGAGGTTGAACCTTTGGCCGGCGCGCGCTTTGAACAGCTTGATTTCATGGAAGACGACGCCGACAAGGTTGTTCAGGACTGGCTGGGCGGCAAAGCGGATGTGGTGATGTCTGACATGGCGGCCTCAAGTTCGGGTCACAAGCAGACCGACCACTTGCGCATCATATCTCTGTGCGAAGCAGCGGCCTATTTCGCTTTTGATGTGCTGGACGAAGGCGGCACCTTTGTCGCAAAAGTTCTAGCTGGTGGGGCGGAAGGCGAGCTACAAAAGCTGCTGAAGTCCAAGTTCAACAAGGTAATGAACGTCAAGCCGCCATCAAGCCGCTCTGACAGCTCCGAAAAATTCGTTGTGGCGATGGGATTCAAGGGATGAGTGTCTTTCCCTGAATGTCCATGAGCGGTGCAGGTGTGATGTGATGATAAGGTCGAAGGCAGGCAGTCTTCTGTCGCCTTTTGAGTAGAAGACCCTGATCGCCCATGACACAACTGGACAAAACCGATCAGAACCACGAATCCCATCGACCTATGGGATCGCTTTCGAAAGGCAGTGACCATGCGCGCGCAACCTCAAGCCAGCCACTTCATCAATGGCGAATATGTTGAAGACACAGCAGGTGCTGAAATCGACGTTATCTTCCCCGCAACGGGCGAGGTGATTGCCAAGCTGCACTCAGCCACCCCGGAAATCATCGAGAAAGCCATCGCTTCATCAAAGGCAACGCAATCCGATTGGGAAGCGATGACCGGGACGGAACGGGGCCGCATCCTGCGCCGTGCCGCCGACATCATCCGCGAACGCAACCACGATCTGTCGGTGCTTGAGACACTGGATACCGGCAAGCCATATCAGGAAACTAGCGTGGCGGATGCAACCTCGGGCGCGGATGCGCTGGAGTATTTCGGCGGCTTGGCCGCGTCTCTGACCGGCGAGCATATCCAGATGCCAGAAGGGGATTTCGTCTATACCCGCCGCGAAGCGCTTGGCGTTTGCGTGGGGATTGGTGCGTGGAATTATCCAACCCAAATCGCGTGCTGGAAAGCGGCACCTGCGCTGGCTTGCGGCAACACGTCGATCTTTAAGCCATCGGAAACCACGCCTCTTTCCGCGCTGAAAGTGGCCGAGATATTGATGGAAGCCGGTGCGCCTGCAGGCATCTTCAACATCATTCAGGGCTACGGCGATGTGGGGGCTGCGCTGGTCACTGATCCGCGCGTGGCCAAAGTCTCGCTCACCGGATCTGTACCGACGGGTCGCAAGGTATACGCCGCTGCTGCAGAAGGCATGAAACATGTCACGATGGAGCTGGGTGGCAAGTCGCCCATGATCATTTTTGATGACGCGGATGTCGAGAACGCTGTGTCGGGCGCGATCCTTGGGAACTTTTATTCGTCGGGGCAGGTGTGTTCAAACGGGACGCGTGTTTTCGTTCAGAAGGGTATCAAAGAAGCGTTCCTCAAACGTCTGGCTGAACGTTTGGACGGGGCCGTTATTGGTGATCCGCTGGACCCTGAAACCTCGTTCGGGCCGATGGTTAGCGAAGGACAGTTAAACATCGTGATGAATTACATCGAAAAGGGCAAAGAAGAGGGCGCGCGTCTGGCCTATGGCGGATCGCGCGTCAAAGGGAATGGCTTCTTTTTGCAGCCCACGGTCTTTGCCGACGTGACCGATGACATGACCATCGCACGCGAAGAGATCTTCGGTCCTGTCATGTCCGTACTGGATTTTGAAGATGAGGCCGAAGTTATGGCCCGTGCCAATGACACAGAGTTCGGCTTGGCCGCAGGCGTCTTCACCAATGACCTGACCCGCGCCCACCGCGTTGTTGCCGGGTTCGAGGCGGGCACGTGCTACATCAACACCTATAATGACGCGCCAGTCGAAGCGCCATTTGGTGGCTCGAAAGCCTCGGGCGTTGGTCGCGAGAACTCGAAAGCCGCGATCGAGCACTATTCCGAATTGAAGACTGTTTACGTGCGTTTAAGTGATCTGGAAGCGCCGTTTTAGTATTTCGGGGCAAGCCTTTGTCTGCCCTGAAACCTAGCTGTTATTGTACCGATCCAGCCGCATAATGGCCAAAGCTAGGCCCGAGCATATTGTGACGCCGATCATCAGTGGCAGGGGGGTGCCGTTGAAGCTCAGCCCAATGGGGGCGGCAATGGCAATGGCGGTAACTGTTGGTAGCGCCCCAATAATTGCGCTGGCGGTTCCGGCAACGTGACCAAGCGGTTGAATGGCAAGGGCGTTTAAGTTGCCAAAACTCAGCCCGTTTAGGAAGAACAGAGTGGTTGCCCAAAGACAGAAGATGATCAGGGCGGTGACCCCTTGCGGCTCGTAGACGTACCAATACATCAGAGTGATCCCGGCCAGTACGGTCTGTGCGGCAAACCCCGCCTGCGCCAGACGACGCATGCCAATGCGCATCACCAACTGTGCGTTCAGCATCCCGGATGCCGCTGAGAAGACCGTGATCAAAGCAAAATAGAGCGGAAACTTCGTGCCTGTACCAAGCACATCAACAAAGATTTGTTGGGCCGAGCTGATGAAGGCCATAAGCTGCGCGAAGGCAAAGGTGATGACTGCCATATAGATCAGCGTCACACGGGTCTTCATGACAATCGCAAATGCTTCAAATGTCGGCCTTGGGGACAAGGGCCTGCGGCGCTCGGGTGGCAGGGTTTCCGGTTGGCGCAGTAAGAACCACGTCAGAATAGCAATAGCCATCAGGATGTAGGTGGTGAACATATGCCGCCAGCCAAATCCCAAAACGACCCATTGGCCGATCAACGGGGCAATTGCGGGCACCAGCACGAAGAAGGTAAAGGCCATCGAGTTGACCCGCGCCATCTGACGCCCCTCATAAAGATCACGTGTCATTGCCATCCCGCAGGTGCGTGGCCCTGCAGCACCGGCGCCTTGTACAAAGCGCCAGAACAGCAAGGCCTCAAGCGATTGGGCCCAAAGCGCGGCAAAAGCTGCCAGCATGTACAGGATCATGCCCAAAGCCAACGAATACCGCCGGCCGATTGTGTCAGACAGCGGCCCGAAAATAAGCTGGCCCGCGCCCGCACCAATGACGAAAGAGCTGATCAAAAGCTGCGCCCGGTTTACGTCTTCCGGCACCATCGTTGATGCAATCTCTGGCAGCGCGGGCATGATGGAATCGATTGAAAACGCCACCATGGAAAACAGCGCTGCGATCAGCAGCACATACTCCCGCAGATGCAGCGGTTTAACCGGAGGGAAGGTGCGTGGCTTCACGAAGTTGATGCCTCGCTGTTCGCACCGTCGTCTTTCAATTCTTCCGTGATTTCGTCGATCACCTGCTGCCACAGTTTGATGGGCTGCGCGCCGGGGACAACGTGCTGGTTTGCAATCACGAATGTGGGCACCGAGTTGACACCCTTTTTGCGGGCGTCCATGTCGCGGGCCAGAAGATCACTGGCATCTGCGGACGACTCCATCAGCCGCGCGACCATATCGGCATCCATGCCAGCACCGGCAGCGATATCGCATAACACTTTTTGGTCTCCAAGGTCGCGACCATCAACAAAATAAGCGCGAAATAGCCGGTCTACGATTGCGTTTTGCTTGCCTTCAAGCCCGGCCCAATGGACCAGCCTATGTGCATTCATCGTGTTGGGCGTACGCTTAATCGCTTCAAGGTTCATTTCGATCCCCGAGGCTGCAGCTTCTTCGATCACTGGCATATAGGCTTTGACAGCTTTCTGCTGGCCGCCAAATTTAGCTTCCAGATACTCACGCCGATCCATGCCTTCGGGCGGCATTTCGGGATTAAGCTGAAACGGGTGCCACTGAATTTGAAATGGGTGTTCAGGGCGTGTTTCCAATGCGTAATCTAATCTCGTTTTTCCGATGTAACACCAAGGACAAATCGGGTCAGAGAAAACATCCAAGCGGATCATATAAAACTCCTATGGCGACAAGCTCTATCTGGGATTGAGAGAATTGGGAAGAGGTCAGGAGATATCCTTAGAAGGTTCCTCAACCGATAGGCGCAAAATCGCGCGTGAGAGCTTGTTGTTGGTGGATCTTGGCAGGCTGTCGACGGGCGTGAACAGCCGTGGGCATTTGTAGTGTGCAAGCAGGGCATGCGCATGGCGGGTCAGTTCGCTTTCGTCAATAGGGTCAGCCGTGGGGATATAGTAGCAACCGATCACCGATGCATCGGCTTTCACGGAAACTTCAATACATCCTGCATCTTGCACGCCGGGGTGTTTGACCATTGCGGCCTCGACCTCGATCGGTGAGACGCGAAAACCGCCTGCGTTCATGATGTCGTCAGACCGGCCTTCATAAAAGATCGCGCCATCTTCGGACATGGATGCGCTGTCACCTGTTAAAAACCAGTCGCCCCGAAACTTGTCTTGGGTGGCGTCTGGGGCATTTAAGTAGCCCAGCATCAATCCGGGATCGCTTTTATGTATCGCCAGAATGCCAGCTTGGCCCAGGGGAAGGGGTGTCCCGTCTTCGGACAGAATGGCCAAATGCCGTCCCGATTGCGCAAAGCCCAGCGCGCCATTGGGTGCGGGTCGCGCAGGCGCGCCAGATACGAAGGTCGAGCATTCCGACATGCCAAAGGCCTCGTGCACGGGGGTGCCTGTCTGGTCTTCCCAATGTGCGCGCGTTACGTCGGGCAGTTTCTCCCCGGCAGACAATCCATGACGAAGGCGTGGTAGCGCGGGCAAGTTGTGCTTTAACATTTGTCTGTAAATGCCCGGCGCAGCTGCAAAAATGCTGGCTTGTGATCGTTTCAACAGTACGGCGAGTTGTTCAGGCTTGCTGCCAGCCGCCGGGATCAGAGCGGTTGCACCAACGGACCAAGGGTCCATTAATCCGGTGCCAAGCGTATAGGTCCAATTGAAGGCGCCTGCATGCATGATCAGATCATTTTGCGAGATGCCGTACCAATCGTCCCACATCATCTGACGGGCCCAAATGGCACGATGGGCGTGTTCTACGGCGCGCGGTTGCCCCGAGGTGCCTGAGGTGAAGATGATATATGCGGGTCGTTCGGGTTCCCCTTGATGGAAGCTGGCAGGAGGCAACTCAGCAAAGCTGTGAAGCGTCTTGGTATCAATCACCGGGCAGGCGCAGGTGGTAGGCAACGCGATGCCGGGATCGGCAAGGATCAAAGAGGGCGTGACAAGATCCGCCATCTTGGTGATCTCAGCCTCGGTCAGTTGCGATGAACTGGGGATCGGCACCAGACCCGCCGCGATTGCGCCCAGAAAGCCCAGCGGAAAGTCCACATTATTGCCTAAGCGCAGCAAAACGCGATCTCCGGGGGACAGGCCCTGATCCAGAAGCCCTGTTGCGACGCCCTGAACCGCGCGTTCAAGCTGGGCATAACTCCACTGTGTATCTTCAGCGCCATCGGCAGATAGGATCTCTAACGCGGGTTTGTCGCCAAGTTTGGCGGCATGGCGCAGAACGTAGTGTGCCATGTTGAACGGCACTGGCGCTGGGGGCAGAGGATTTAAGGGGCGTATTTCCGAGATCATGGTTCTGATGTGCCAAGGGATCGCACCGGATGCAAGCCGCGTGGTTGCATCACCCACAATTGTCTGTATTCAAGGGGCATGACGAAGCCTTACCAACCCAGCCTGATCAAGCTTGCGCGCGAAACCGGTGAAGATGTGCCTGATCCCAGCCCGTTGGATCTGGGGCAACGGGTGCGGGATCTGCGCAAATCGCGCGGTTGGACGTTGGAGCAGGCTGCAGGGCAGGCGGGGCTTGCCCGGTCAACCTTGTCGAAGATCGAAAACGGTCAGATGTCGCCCACCTATGAAGCGCTGAAAAAGCTTGCGGTTGGGCTTGAGATCTCGGTACCGCAGCTCTTCACCGCGCCAAAGTCCGCGCAGGTGTCAGGCCGCATGGCGATTACCAAATCGGGCGAGGGTGCAGCCCACCCGACGGCGACCTATGAGCACGAGATGCTGGCAGGCGCGCTGACCAAGAAAACCATGCTGCCCTATCGTGCCCGCGTGCGTGCGCGGTCGTTTGATGAATTTGATGGCTGGGTGCGCCATGATGGGGAAGAATTCCTCTATGTGTTGACCGGCGCTGTGCGCCTGATCACCGAATTCTATGAACCGGTTGAGATGCGTCGGGGCGACAGCGCTTACTATGACGCGTCGATGGGCCATAATCTCATCTCGATCAGCGAAGAGGATGCGCTGATCCTTTGGGTAACCTCGCTGACCTAAGCGCGAGTTACGCGGTCGGGAACCAGTGACGCGTACGGTTTGCGAAGGCAACCAGCGATAGCATTACGGGCACTTCGACCAGCACTCCGACTACAGTTGCTAGCGCAGCGCCAGAGTTCAGGCCAAACAGCGAGATCGCAACGGCCACAGCCAGCTCAAAGAAGTTTGAGGTGCCGATCATACAGGCCGGGGCTGCGATGTTATGGGGCAGCTTCATAGCCTTTGCCGCGCCGTAAGCGATGGCAAATATCCCATAGGTCTGGATCATAAGGGGCACAGCAATCAACACGATAGCAAGCGGCTGCGCCAAGATGGTTTGTGCCTGAAAGCCAAACAGCAACACCACCGTCGCCAGCAGACCCACGATGGACCATGGTTTTAGCCGGGCTAGGAAGCCCGCAAGGGCCGCGTCACCCTTTGTCGCAAGGCTGCGCCGTGTCAGGATGCCTGCGACCAATGGCAAAACCACGTAAAGCACCACGGACAGCAGCAATGTCTCCCAAGGAACCGTGACATTGGTCAGACCAAGCAGAAAGGCTGCGATTGGGGCAAAGGCGAAGATCATGATCACATCATTCACGCTGACCTGTACCAGTGTATAAGCCGGGTCGCCTTTGGTCAGTTGGCTCCAGACAAAGACCATGGCGGTACACGGCGCGACCCCCAAAAGGATCATGCCTGCGATGTATTCGCTTGCGGTTTCGGGATCGACGAGGCCAGCGAACAGAACGCGAAAGAAAAGCCACCCAAGGGCTGCCATGGTGAAGGGTTTCACAAGCCAGTTGATGACAAGTGTCAGCACCAACCCACGTGGCCGTTTGCCCACATCCTTGATCGAGGCAAAATCGACCTGCACCATCATCGGATAGATCATCACCCAGATCAGCACGGCAACCACAAGGTTGACCCGCGCGACCTCGAACCCAGCGATAATTGCGAATAGATCAGGTGCGATGTTGCCCAGCACAACGCCTGCGATGATCGATAGGGCCACCCAAAGTGACAGGTAACGTTCGAATAGACCCATGGTGACCTCCGGGCGGCAAATTGTGTTGCGCATAGCGGTAGCCGCCGCCCGATGTCAGTTCAAGCGCTAAGCGCCAGTGAGGGACGTCTTAGTCTTCCCACCACCATGTTTCGGGCTGGAACCCAAGATAGTCGCCATACATCGGAATGCGGGCAGGGAAGTGCAGTTGTTTGGCGTGGGCGATGTGGGACCTGTCGTTATATCCCAACGGAATAACCAATCGGCTTGCGGTCAATACGCGATCCAAGGCCTTTACAGCGGCGCGGAACCCATCCTGATCTTCTGCCGTCAGCATCGCGTCAATCAACCCGTCAATCGCCGGATTGGTCACACCCATCCAGTTGCGCGAGCCTTCTGTATCGGCGCTTCCTGCACCCCAATAGAGCTTTTGTTCATTGCCCGGCGACAGAGACAGCCCGCGCCAGTAATAGGCCATATCGAAGTCAAATGCGGTGGTCCGTTCTTTGTATTGCGCGCTATCGACTGAGGTGACGGTCGGCGAAATGCCCAGACGCGAAAGGGCCGCAACAAAGATATCGATTTCCTGCCGGTTCTCATCAGCACCAGTTTTCAGCAGCACCTCGAAGGTGAAGGGCTCGCCGGCGGCGTTCTTCATAACGCCGTCTTGGACCGTCCAACCGGCCTCTTCCATCAGGCCCATCGCCTTGCGGATGCCCGCGCGATTACGCTCGGACCCATCTGATGTGGGTACTGCATAACCTTCGATCGCACCTGCGGGCAGGTCACCCGCAAACTGCTCAAGAAGTGCCCGCACTTTGCCGCTGGCCTCAGTGCCGGGCTCCATACCCAGAACCGAGTTGTGGAAGAACGATTGAATGCGTTTCTTGGTGCCGCCATGAATGGTCTGGTTCACGAATTCATAGTTGAAGGCGTGGATCATTGCATCGCGCACGCGAATATCCTCAAAGACCGGACGTCGCGTGTTCATCACGTAGCCCTTGATGCCGGTGGGGCGCTGATGTGGGATGTCAGACATCACAACGTCGCCCGATTGGACGGAAGGGAAGTCGAACTGCGTTGCCCATTTATGTTCGTTTGTTTCGCGGTGGGTGTTGGCTTCTCCGGCTTTGAAAGCCTCAAAGGTCACACCGCCATCCCCGTAATAGTCAAATCGTATCTCATCCAGGTTGGCTTGTCCGCGCATGAAGGGCACATCTTTGCCCCAGTAGTCAGGATTGCGTTTCAGCGTCAGATAACGACCCGGTTCAAAATCCCCAATCACATAAGGGCCAGAGGTGATCGGCAGAACATCAACGCCGGAGGCTTCGAAATCCTTACCCTCCCACTGTGCTTTCTTCAGGATTGGGCGCATACCAAGGATCAAAGCCAGTTCGCGGTCTTCGGTGTTAAACGTGAATTTAATCGAGCGTGGCCCAGTTTTCTCCATCGAGGCAATTTTGCCCCAAGCCCCGTGGTAGCGCGGGTGACCTTTGGTGCCGAGTGTCTCGTAAGACCACATGACATCTTCCACCGTCACAGGGGCGCCATCCGAGAATTGGGCATTTTCCCGCAACGTGAATTCGACCCACGTGCGTGCGTCATCAGTTTCGACGCTTTCTGCCAGCAGACCGTAAAGCGTGAAGGGTTCGTCATAGGAACGTCCCATCAGACTTTCGGCGAGCATAAAGCGCAGCTGCCATGGAGTGCTGCCTTTGCGGATGTAGGGATGCAGGCTGTCGAATCCCCCGGCCTCGGCAAAGGTGATGCGCCCGCCTTTGGGGGCGTCAGGGTTCACATGCGGCAGTGCGGTGAAATCAGCGGGCAGGGCAGGTGTGCCATACATCGCAATGCCGTGCATGGGTTCTGCCTGTACGGCAAACGCCGAAGAAAGCGTAATCGCACCCGTTGCGATTATTCCACGAAGCTTTTGGGTTATATTTGTTCTCATGGCGCAACAATCCTTCACGTCCCTGATTTGTTTGGGAAAGACTAGAGGCGGAAATCCGTCTTTTCAAACTTTTAGCTTGGATAAAGGCGCCTAACCGCTTATAAAGAATGCACTGCTCGATAGGTTTCTTGCCTGTATGAAACCTGCCTCAATAACTTTACGCCCGCCTTGTGCGGGCGTTTTTTTTATGGCGAATCCTGTTCGGAAATCAAATCAACTCCTGTTCAGCTCGTAGTGAAGAATCGGGTGATTCCTTAACGGTTTTTCCCCCGTTGAAAGCACTGGTGCCTTGGATTCCTTGCGTTATGCTGCACTGCAACAGATTTCACTTGGTGGATAAGGAACGCAAACATGGCCATTACTACGTCGTTGGAAGGTAAAACTGCTGTCATTACGGGATCGAATTCCGGCATTGGGCTTGGGGTCGCGCGGGAACTGGCGCGGGCAGGGGCAAATGTCGTTTTGAACTCGTTCACCGATTCGCCGGAAGACCACGCCATTGCCGATGCCATCGCGCAGGAATTTGGGGTGACTGCGCGGTATGTGCAGGCCGATATGTCCAAAGCTGCGGATTGCCGCGCATTGGTTGAGAAGGCCGGGCGCTGCGATATTCTGGTGAACAACGCGGGCATTCAGTATGTGGCCCCGGTGGAAGACTTCCCGGTTGAGAAATGGGACGCCATTATCGCGATCAACATGAGCTCGGCTTTTCACACCACGGCGGCTGCCGTGCCGCAAATGCGCGCAAATGGATGGGGGCGGGTGATCAACATCGCGTCGGCGCATGGCTTGACCGCATCCCCCTATAAGTCGGCCTATGTTGCTGCCAAACACGGTGTGGTTGGATTGACCAAAACCGTCGCGCTAGAGACCGCTGAAGACCCGATCACAGTGAATGCGATCTGTCCCGGCTATGTGCTGACCCCGCTGGTGGAAAGCCAGATTCCGGATCAGATGAAAACACACGGCATGGACCGCGATCAGGTGGTTCGCGAAGTTATGTTGGCCCGCCAGCCCTCGAAAGACTTTGCAACGGTTGAGCAGATGGGCGGCACCGCGACCTTCCTATGTTCGGACGCGGCGGCACAAATCACCGGCACGACCATTTCGGTCGATGGCGGCTGGACGGCACTGTAAATCATGGCATCTCCCAAGCGGATCAATCTGGCCTTGCAAGGCGGCGGGGCCCATGGTGCCTTCACCTGGGGCGTTCTGGATTGCCTTCTGGAAGATGAAGGGATCGAGATCGCCGCGATTTCCGGCACGTCAGCAGGGGCACTGAATGGTGCCGCGTTGAAAGCCGGGCTTGTGTCAGATGGCAAGGGGCAGGATCGCGATGCGGCCCGTGCGGCCCTTGATGCGTTGTGGCACCGGCTTGCTGGTGTGAATGACCTGCGTCTGACCACTTGGTTTGCGCAGTTTGTCCCGCAAAGCGATCTGATCAGTCAAACGCTCGAAGCGACGCCCGTGTTCGCGTGGGCAGATATGGCCAGCCGTGTGGTCAGCCCCTATGCCTATGGCCCGTTTTATGCGAACCCGCTCAAACCGGTGGTTGAGGTGTTCAACTACGATCAGGTCTGCGCCAAAACCGGCCCGCGGCTTTTTGTGTCAGCAACCAACGTTCGAACGGGCAAAATTCGGGTGTTTCAGGGCGACGAGATTTCGACCGAAGCGATTTTGGCATCCGCATGCCTGCCAACCTTGTTTCAAGCCGTGGAACTGGAAGACCCCAAGACCGGTCAGGTAGAGGCCTTCTGGGATGGGGGCTACACTGGAAACCCAGCTCTGTTCCCGCTGTTCGATCGCGCGCTTCCTGCAGACTTGGTTGTGGTGAATATCAACCCGTTGTTCCGACCGGATGTGCCAACCACGGGGCAGGACATTCAGAACCGCATCAACGAGATCAGCTTTAACTCGTCGCTCCTGCGCGAGTTGCGTGCGATCCGATTTGTGAAACGTCTGATTTCGGAAGGGCAGATGTCGTCTGATCAGATGCGGGATATCTTGGTTCACATGATCTCGGATGACGCGCTTATGCGGGATCTGTCGATTGCGACCAAGCTGATCCCGACGGCTGTGATGTTGTCCCGTTTGAAAGAGGCGGGAAGGGCCGCCGCAAAGACGTTTTTGTCCGCGCACCGGGATGATCTGAACACAAACAGCACGGTTGATCTGGAAGAGATGTTCAGCTGACAGGGCTAGTGTAGCGTGCCGTTCACCATGCCAAGCAAAAGCTTTGCGGCAATGGCCCACATAACCACGCCGATGATCACATCAAGAACCCGCCAAGAGGCGGGTTTTTGCATGATAGGTGCCAAGAAACGTGCGCCATAGCCCAGCGAGAAAAAGAAAACGAAGCTGGAAATTACGGCACCGGCACCGAAGATGATGCGCGCGTCCCAATCGGCATACGACGTCGAGATCGCCCCGATCAATCCCAGCGTATCCAGATAGACATGCGGGTTCGCCCAAGTGAAAGCCGCGGCAATCGCCAAGGTCGCCCAAAGCCCGCGTGACTGGCCTGCGATCTCCATCGCGTAGTCGCCTTTCCATGCGGCCAGAAAGCGCATCAACCCGTAGACAATTAGGAAGGCGGCGCCAGCAAGGGCCATGACAAGCGGAAGGGAGGGCAGCGCCTCGACCAGGACGCCGAAACCTGCAACGCCTGCAGCGATCAAAAGCGCGTCAGAGGCTGCGCAAAACAGGCACAGCCAGAAGACGTGTTGCTTCATCAAACCTTGACGCAACACAAATGCGTTCTGTGCTCCGATCGCCAAGATCAGCGAAAAGCCAGTGGCAAACCCGGTTAAACCTGGCGCAAAGCTCATGCGTTTTCTTCGCCTTCAACAGGTTCAGAAGGATCCTTGGAGTTCGGATAAACCAGCCCAGCTGAGATCACCAGTTTGGCGGCATCTTCGACCGTCATGTCCAACTCGACCACGGAATGGCGCGGAACGAACAGCAAAAAGCCAGAAGTCGGATTCGGCGTCGTTGGCAGAAAGACCGAGATGATATCCTCGTTCACCGGAATACGCGCATCCACTTCACCCTTCGCTTTGGTTGAAATGAACGCAATCGCCCAGATGCCTTTGCGTGGGTATTCAACAAGGCAGGCTTTGTCGAACTTGGTATCTGTGGATTGGCTGAACACGGTTTCCGCGATTTGTTTCAATCCGTTGTAAAGCGACCGTACGACCGGCATGCGATCGACCACCCGTTCCCCCCAAGCCAGGAAAGAACGTCCGATCAAACCTTTCGTGATCCAGCCCACAAGCACGGTAAAGATCAGGAACACCACAACGCCAAGACCGCGTACATTCACGCGCACGTCTTCGCCAAACAGCATCTTGAACCATTCGCTGTCACCAAACAGCCAATCGATCAGCGCATCAGGATGATAAGAGGCAGGTACAAAGGGTAGAACCCAGCTATCGATCCAGCCAACGAAGGTCCAGATCATCCACATGGTAATGGCAATGGGAACCACGACCACGAGGCCCGCAAGGAAGTTGTTGCGCAGACCGGTAAAGGGGCGCCACTTGCGCCTGTGGTGGTCGTCTTCTTCGTTCATGTAGGAGGGTTCCCATTTCTTCTCGCGTAAAACTTATGTGCTTGGGGCCGGATCGGCAATAGCACGTGTTATCTATTTGTATCCTTCGGTCCGATCGGGTCGCGGAATTTCAAGGACTTGCACATGATCTGGTCGGGTAGGGGGTGGACGTCGTATCGTGGATGCGCCTATCTCTTTTAGAAGTGATCAATCCAATAGGTGCCAACCCAAGATGAGCAAGCTTAGCCAGATTGCCGTTTCCGAACTGACCGTTGAGCAAGCACAAGAAGAGCTTGCGCGGCTTGCAGAGCTGCTTGGGCGCGCAAATTTGGCCTATCACGGCAAAGACGCGCCCGAGATTTCGGACGCAGACTATGATGCCGCCAAACGCCGCAATGCCGAAATTGAAGAACGGTTCCCGCATCTGAAACACGCCGACAGTGCCTCGGATCAGGTGGGGGCCGCGCCGTCAGACGGGTTTGGGAAGATTGCGCATGAAGTGCGAATGCTGTCGCTGGGCAATGCGTTCAGTGACGAAGATGTCGAGGAGTTTGAGGCCCGCATTCGATCTTTCCTTGGTCTGGCCGCTGACGCTCCGCTTGCGTTTACAGCAGAGCCGAAGATCGACGGGTTGTCGCTGTCGATCCGGTATGAAAACGGGAAACTGGCGCATGCTGTCACGCGGGGTGACGGTTCCGTGGGTGAGAATGTCACGGAAAATGCTTTAACAATCAAAGATATACCGCAGGTTCTTGACGAGGCTCCCGATGTGTTTGAGGTGCGCGGCGAGGTCTACATGTCGCATGACGACTTTGCCGATTTGAATGCGCGATACACGGCGCGAGGCGGCAAAACCTTCGCCAACCCTCGGAATGCGGCGGCTGGGTCTTTGCGCCAGTTGGATGCCTCGATCACTGCGGATCGCCCACTACGGTTCTTCGCATATGCGTGGGGGGCCTTGTCCGCGCCGCTGGCAGAGACGCAAATGGGGGCTGTGGCCCGATTGGAGGAACTTGGGTTCCAGACCAATCCCCTGACCAAACGTTTCACCGATCGTGCCGCGCTGTTGGCGCATTACCGACAGATCGAAGCGCAGCGCGCCACGCTGGGCTATGATATCGACGGGGTAGTCTACAAAGTGGATGACCTGTCTTTGCAGGCGCGTCTGGGGTTCCGCTCCACCACGCCGCGATGGGCCATTGCGCATAAGTTCCCCGCCGAAAAAGCGTGGACCCGGCTGGAAGCCATCGACATTCAGGTTGGGCGCACTGGCGCGTTGTCCCCGGTTGCCCGGTTGCATCCGGTGACCGTAGGCGGGGTGGTGGTGTCCAACGCCACGCTTCACAACGAAGACTACATTGCAGGTCGCGACAACACGGGCGCCCAGATCCGCGACGGCAAAGATATCCGTGTGGGCGACTGGGTCGAGGTTTATCGCGCCGGGGATGTGATCCCAAAGATTTCAGACGTGGATTTGTCCAAGCGGCCAGCCGAGGCGCTGCCCTATGAATTTCCGCAGACCTGCCCGGAATGCGGGTCAGATGCGATCCGGGATGAAGGGGACGCGGTGCGCCGTTGCACCGGCGGCATCATTTGCCCCGCGCAGGCGGTTGAGAAACTGAAGCACTTTGTCTCGCGCGGTGCGTTCGACATTGATGGGCTGGGTGCAAAACAGGTCGAGATGTTCTATCACGACGAAGGCCTGCCGATCCGTGAACCCGCCGATATCTTCACGCTGAAAACCCGCGATGCGGGGCAGTTGGCACGATTGAAGAACCGAGATGGCTGGGGCGACAAAAGCGCTGAGAAGCTTTTTGATGCGATTGAAGAACGGCGCGTAATCCCTTTGAATAAAGTGATATTTGCGCTTGGCATTCGTCACGTTGGCGAAAGTGCAGGTAATCTGTTGGCGCGCCATTATGGCACGTGGGAGGCGTTCGAGACCGCTGTGACTGCGGCCAAACCCGATACGCCCGAATGGGACGATCTGGTCTCGATCGACGGTGTCGGGACGGTGATGGCGGGTTCGCTGGTCGCGGCTTTCGCGCAAGAGCGTGAACGCGCCTCGATTGATCGTTTGGTGGCAGAGTTGGATGTACAACCCGTCGAAGCCCCGAAATCCGATGGCAGCCCAGTTGCGGGCAAGGTCGTTGTGTTCACCGGTTCGCTTGAAAAGATGACCCGGGCCGAGGCCAAGGCGCGGGCCGAGGCGCTTGGAGCCAAGGTCTCGGGCTCGGTATCTGGCAAGACGGACCTTCTGGTGGCCGGGCCGGGGGCTGGATCCAAGGCCAAAAAGGCAGCTGATCTTGGGGTTGAAACCATCGATGAAGATGGCTGGCTTGAGCTGATTGGGGATGCGTAATGTCGACCCGGCCTGAAATACTGTTTCCTTTGTTTGCCGAGCTTGAAACGCTTGGCGGCATTGGGCCGAAAACAGCTAAGGCCTTGGAAGGCTTGGGTATTACCTTGCCGCGTGACCTTCTGTTCTGGTTGCCGCATGCCGGGATTGACCGCAAGTTTCGCGCCTCGGTCACCGAAGTGCAGCCGGGTGACATGGCGACCGTCGAGGTTGAGGTGAACGCTCATCGCCCGGGCAGATCACGCAACGCACCCTACAGGGTCGAGGTCAGCGATCCTCTGACCACGTTCGAGCTTGTGTTTTTCCACGCCAATGCGCGCTGGTTGGAGCAACAGCTGCCCGAAGGGGCAAAGCGGGTGATCTCGGGCAAGGTCGAACACTTCGACGGGAATGCGCAGATCGTGCATCCAGATTTTATCCTTCCCCCAGCCGAGGCTGCACAGATCCCGGATTTCGAACCTGTCTATCGACTGACGGCGGGCGTCACCGGGAAGACCCTTATGAAAGGTGTTGGGGATGTTCTAAGCCGTTTGCCGATCTTGCAAGATTGGATCGATCCAGCGTTGAAAGAGAGGGAGCATTGGCCCGATTGGAATGTGGCATTGATGCAGGCCCACACGCCTGAAGGGCCGGATGATCTATCGCCTCAAACCGTCTCGCGCCGCCGTTTGGCCTATGACGAGTTTTTCGCCCACCAACTGACGCTCGCCTTGGCGCGGGCCACGGTTCGGCGCGGCAAAGGGCGGGTCAGCATTGGAACAGGCACGTTGCGTGACAAGGTGTTGGCGGCCTTGCCCTATAAGCCAACAGGGGCGCAATCGCGCGCTGTCGAGGAAATCGCCGCCGATATGGCCGCGGGCACCCGGATGAACCGCTTGCTGCAAGGCGATGTGGGGGCCGGTAAGACACTGGTTGCGCTGCTGTCGCTGTTGATCGCGGTTGAAGCGGGCGGGCAGGGCGTGATGATGGCGCCGACCGAAATTCTGGCCCGTCAGCATCTTGAAGGGTTGCGTCCCTTGGCGGATGAGGCGGGAGTTGTCGTAGAAATCCTGACCGGTCGTGACAAAGGTGCAGAGCGTCGTCGCAAGCTTGAGGCCCTGAAAGATGGCAACATTCACATTCTTGTTGGAACCCATGCGGTGTTCCAGAAAGATGTGGAGTTTCAAGACCTTCGTTTGGCCGTAGTGGACGAACAGCACCGCTTTGGCGTGTCGCAGCGGATGGAACTGGGGGCGAAAGGGCAAGCGTCTGACGTGCTTGTCATGACTGCCACCCCGATCCCGCGCAGTCTGGCTTTGGCGCAGTATGGCGACATGGATGTCTCGGTTCTGGATGAAAAACCACCGGGGCGAAAGCCGATTAAAACCGTGCTGATCAACACCGGGCGATTGGATGAAGTGGTGGACCGTTTGCGAAATGCGATCGCTGATGGGGCGCAATGTTATTGGGTCTGCCCGCTGGTTGAAGAAAGCGAGGTCATGGACATGACCGCCGCCGAAGAACGGTTCAAGCACTTGCGCGCTGAACTAGGCGAAGGTGTCGTCGGTTTGGTGCATGGCCAGATGCCCGTGTCCGAAAAAGACGCGGCCATGGCGGATTTTGTGGCAGGCAAAACGAAACTTCTGGTCGCGACGACTGTGATTGAAGTGGGGGTGGATGTGCCCAATGCCTCGATCATGGTGATTGAACGGGCCGAGCATTTCGGGCTGGCACAGTTGCACCAGTTGCGCGGACGTGTTGGGCGCGGGCAGGCGGCCTCGACCTGTTTGTTGATGTATCAATCCCCGTTGACCGAAGGCGGAGAAAAGCGTCTGTCGGTAATGCGTGACACCGAAGATGGGTTTGTCATTTCAGAGGCCGATTTGGAAATGCGTGGCGCAGGGGATGTGCTGGGCACGGCGCAATCAGGTCTTCCCCGATTCTGGGTTGCGGATCTGGAACATCAGGCGGGATTGATGGCTGTGGCCCAAAAAGATGCGCGCCTGTTGCTGCAACAAGACCCGGATCTGAGCACGGCGCGCGGGCACGCCGCACGTGTTCTTCTTTGGCTCATGCGACAGGACGAAGCGATCCGTTTGATTTCAGTGGGTTAGCGCTTTTGTTCTCAAAAGTTCACAAATGTTCTTAAAAAGTTCTTTACAAACCGTTCCGTGATATGCGAACAAAATAGCAACACGGATGCAGCGACACACGTTGCCCAAAAGACTGAGAGCAGGAGAACCCCATGTTGAACGATGTGAAAATCGCACTGTCCCGATCCACGACTACTATTGTGTCGGATACGCTTGGGGCGATCTCATTGCTTGTGCTTCTTCTGGGCGCTTTGCATCTGCCGGGGATGGTTTAACCCGGAATTCAGTTTCTGCCTGCGGATGGTCTGATCCCGCATCATGTCCCAGAAGCGTTTCTGTCCCGAAACCTTCACGATGCTTTCGACGGTGTACCGCCCGTCACCTGCCTGTCGGTTTTTTAGCCTCTTACCGACGCTTAATTGGATGACCAGTGCCGCGTCACTTCCGCCGCCTCCCTGCCAGGAGCGCGGCGGTTTTTTTGTGCGGGGGTTATGCGTTGGCTTTTGCCGCGTCGATCGCCTCGAGCGTGGCATCAAAGGCAAGAAGGATCGAAGCGTGTCGGTTTTTAAACTCCCGCGCGGGCTGAAGCACTTCATAGCCTTCAAATGGGGCTGAAGGTACGGGGCCATTTTCTTTCAACATGGCTGAAAGCTGGTCGCGACCGCGCTGCAAAGTGTTTTGATCCAACCCAACCACAACCTTGCCCAAGATCGACGCCGATGCTTGGCCCAAAGCGCAGGCTTTCACATTTTGCGAGAATGCAGACACGTGATCGTCATCTACGCACAGCTCAACCGCCACCATGGAGCCGCAAAGAGGCGAGCGGGATTTTGCCTGACCTTGGGGGGCCTCCAAAGCCGTCTGATGCGGAATAGACGCGGCCAAAGCCAGAATTTGCTTGGAATACAGCTGGATCAGGTCATTGTCGCTCATTGCGGGGCCTTTCGTCGGGCGGATATCCGATCTACATAGAAGCGCGCCATCGGAAAGAAAAGGACGGGCTATGAAATTTGATGCGAGCCAGCTGAAGTTTGATGACAAGGGTCTGATCCCCGCCATCGCGCAAGATGACGAGACCGGCGAGGTTTTGATGATGGCTTGGATGAACCAAGAGGCCGTGGAGAAGACGTTGGAAACCGGTCGCGTGACCTATTGGTCGCGCTCGCGCCAGTCTTTCTGGATTAAAGGAGAGACCTCGGGTCACGTTCAGGAACTGGTAGATTTCCGGTTTGATTGCGACCGCGATTGCCTGCTGGTCCGTATCCGTCAAACTGGCGCAGCCTGTCACACCAACCGCCGCTCGTGTTTTTATATGGCCGTGCGTGACGGGGAAGAAGTTGAGCTGATGAAGCCGATGGCGTAAGCGCCCCGGGGGTTTTGCCCCCCGGACCCCGAATGATATCTACGACACGAAAAAGAGTTAAAGCCCAACCATCTTTCGGATGTCTTCCGGTGTTGTGCCCTCGGCACGATAGGTAGAAATCGCGCGCGCATCGTCCCGTTTGGCAAGGCGATTGCCGCTTTCGTCCCGGATCAAGCGGTGGTGGTGGTAGATGGGTGTGGGGAGGCCGAGCAGCGCCTGAAGCAGGGTTTGCAGATATGTGATCTGATACAAATCTTCCCCTCGAACGACATGTGTCATTCCCTGTGCTGCGTCATCAATGACCGCCGCCAACACGTAGGAGACGGTTTCAATCTCTTTTCGTCCTAGAACGGCATCTCCGATTTCATTGATCAGCCGTTGTGGATCGAGCAGATGGCACCCTTTGTAGGCGTCCCCGGTTTCTTCGAACGAAACAGCGCCGACTTGTTTTACAGCCTCTTCCATGTTGAGACGAAGCGCGTCACCGGTTTCGCGATCCGACATTGGACGATGTCGGCAGGTTCCGGGATAGGTTTGCGGCGATGCTACGCCTTCTTGAGGGGCCGACAAAGCGGCGCGGATGTCGCTGCGTGAGCAGGAGCAGGGGTAAATCAGCCCGCGATCTGCGAGCGACATAAGGTGGGTCTGATAATCTGACAGGTGCTCGGATTGGCGCAAGACTGGTGTTTCCCAGGTAAGGCCAAGCCAATGCATATCCTCATAGATCAGTGCCTCCCATTCCGGGCGGCAGCGATCGATATCAGTATCTTCGATCCGAAGCAGAAACTTACCGCCGGCTGCGTGTGCCATATCATGCGCCAGAAGCGCAGAATACGCATGCCCAAGATGCAGGGGGCCAGTGGGGCTGGGCGCAAATCTGGTGATAAAATCCGTCATGTACGCCCAGTCTTTATCAGAAGTTGCTCAGCCAGTCAGACCATTCGGCCTTGGCACGATCTGTATAGGCTTTGTAGCGATCCTTGCGGCCGCGACGTCCGCCTTTCAACCCGTCCACGGGTTGGAAGAGGCCGAAGTTTACATTCATCGGCTGAAAGGTCTTGGCGTCCGCGCCTCCGGTGATGTGGTGGATCAGCGCGCCCATGGCCGTGTCTTGCGGCACAGTGGGGACGTCATGGCCCAGGATTTCGGCCGCTGCAAGGCGACCGGCCAGCAAACCCATGGCGGCACTTTCCACATAGCCTTCTACACCTGTCACCTGACCTGCGAAGCGCAGGTTGGGGCGGGTTTTCAGCCGCATCTGATTGTCCAGCAACGTGGGGGAGTTCATGAATGTGTTGCGGTGGATGCCACCCAGACGCGCGAAGGAGGCGTTTTCCAGACCAGGAATGGTCTTAAACACCTCAGACTGCGCACCGTATTTCATCTTGGTTTGGAAGCCGACGATGTTGAACAATGTCCCAAGCGCATTGTCGCGCCGCAACTGAACAACCGCATAGGGTTTGTCATCTGGTTTATGGGCATTCGTCAGTCCAACGGGTTTCATTGGACCAAAGCGCAATGTCTCGCGGCCACGCTCGGCCATCACCTCGATTGGCAGGCAGCCGTCGAAATAGGTGGCAGTTTCGCCCTCGTGGAACTCGGTCTTATCCGCGGCCAAAAGGGCATCAATGAATGCCTCATACTGGTCCTTGGTCATTGGGCAGTTCAAATAGGCTTTCTGTTCTTCCTCGGTCTCGCCTTTGTCGTAACGCGATTGCGCCCAGACCACGTCCATGTCGATGCTGTCGGCATAGACAATGGGGGCGATGGCATCAAAGAAAGCCAGCCGTTCTGCGCCGGTCTCATTGGCAATCGCTTCACCAAGTGCTGGCGAGGTAAGGGGCCCTGTTGCGAAGATCCAGTTGCCGTCTGTTGGCAGCTCGGTGACCTCACCGTATTCCACGCTGACATTTGGAAGTGCGCGCAGTTTGGCTGTGACGTGTTGGGCGAAGGCCTCGCGATCGACAGCAAGCGCGCCACCAGCGGGCAGGCGGTGATTGTCCGCGCTGGACATGATCAAACCGTCGGCTTGGCGCATCTCCCAATGCAGAAGGCCCACAGCGTTTTGTTCGTCGTCATCAGATCGGAATGAGTTCGAGCAGACCATCTCGGCGAAATCACCGGATTGGTGGGCGAAGGTTTCGACCTTGGGGCGCATTTCATGCAGCACAACATCGACGCCCATATGCGCCGCTTGCCATGCTGCTTCGGAACCGGCCATGCCGCCTCCGACAATATGGATTGTCTTATCTGTCATGACCCGCAGATAGGGCATCACCTAAGAAATGAAAAGCCCGCCATGGGGATGGCGGGCTTTTCCGGGTGAGGGGATATCACCCGTGCCCCGGTAATCGGGGACGTCCCTTCTGACAATTGGGGTGGGGTGGGTCAGAAAGGAAAGAGTATTCAGTTTTGACGATCTTGTAGAACCGGATGGATGACGTCCATCGTCATCTTTCGACTAGGCAATGATCTGCCACCTTTCCTAAACGCGCTATAGTTGAGAAGCTATATGGTCAAATGCGGCAAAATTAAGGAAGCAAACGATATATTGCAGATTGCATCCTAAATATGCCGATGCGCTGCGCATCTAGCTTTGCTCAAAACCCAAAGACTAACTGTTTAAAGGCTGCATCAAATCCCACGGATTTCCGTGCAAGTCTTCAAACACGACCACTTTACCATAGGGTTCATTTCTGGGCTCTTCGCGAAATGAAACACCAAATTTGCGCATCTGTGCGTAGGTCTGATCAAAATCATCCGTAAACAGGAAGTGGCCAACACGGCCCCCGGCCTGACGACCAATCGCTTTAACCTGTTCACCGATGGCGCGGGCAATCAGAAAAGCCGTGTCAGCGTCCTTGGTCGGGGCCATGCGCACCCAGCGTTTGCCGCCGCCCATGTCTGTGTCTTCCAGCAGAACGAACCCAAGCGCATCCCGAAACCAGGCAATGGCTTTGTCGTAGTCGTCTGTTAGGAAGGTAACCAATGCCAGACGGTTCATCATACCCTCCTAATTCAGGCAAAGTGTTCTTGTCTGCCAAAGTCACTTAGAGGGGCAGGTGACGCGTGACCCAATCGCTGGGTCACGCATCAGATATTATTCTTCGTCGCCGGATGCCTCGGCATCGTCATCTTCAGACTGCTCAACAATCCGCGCGACCGAGACGACTTCTTCGCCTTTGCCGGTGTTGAAGACCTTAACGCCTCCAGCGCCACGTGACCGGAAGCTGATCCCGTCAACGGGGCAGCGGATCGATTGGCCTTTGGACGTGGCCAGCATGATTTGATCCTCGATCTCAATCGGGAAACAGGCAACAATCTCGCCGCCTTTCATGGCAGCAACACCCTGACCACCACGGCCGCTGACGCGGTAATCGTGGCTGGATGTCAGGTTTCCAGTGCCGCCTTTGTTGATTGTGACCAGGAGGTCATTGGCGGCCAGCATTTCCTGATAGCGGTCTTCGGACAGATCGCCCGCGATGTCCTCGCTGCTGTCATCGTCCGAGTCACTGCCAAGTTCGGTGCGGAAACGCTTGATGAATGCGGTGCGTTCATCCGGTGTGGCTTCGAAATGGCGGATGACTGAGGCCGAGACGACCTCGTCCCCTTTATTCACCAGCTTGATGCCACGCACACCTGTCGAGGCGCGCGAGTTAAACACACGTGCATCCGTCACAGGGAAGCGAATGGCGCGACCGCCCGAGGTGACAAGCATCACATCGTCGTTCTCATCACAGATGCGGGCGTTGATCAGGCGGGTGCCTTCGTCGTCGCCCTCGAACTTCATGGCAATTTTGCCGTTGGCTTTCACATTGGTGAAATCTGACAGTCGGTTGCGACGGACCGAGCCTTTGGACGTCGCAAAGACGATCTGCAGGTCATCCCATTCATCTTCGTCCCGGTCGACGGGCAGGATGGCCGCAATTGAAACACCGGTTGGGATGGGCAGGATGTTAACCAAAGGCTTGCCTTTGGCGGTCCGACCACCTTGGGGCAGGCGCCAGGTCTTCAGCTTATAAGCCATACCGTCATCGGTGAAGAACAGAAGCTGAGTATGCGTGTTGGCCACGAAAAGCGTGGTGATCACGTCTTCGTCTTTGGTCTGCATGCCAGATAAGCCTTTGCCGCCACGTTTTTGCGCGCGGAAATCGGCCAGAGGCGTGCGTTTTGCCCAACCAGTCGAGGTAATGGTGACAACCATATCCTCGCGTTCGATCAGGTCTTCATCATCCATATCGCCAGACCAATCGACGATCTGTGTGCGGCGGGGAACGGCGAAGGCTTCCCTTACTTCAAGAAGTTCGTCCGAGATGATCGACATGATCCGTTCACGGGACCGCAGGATGTCCAGATAGTCGCGAATCTTGGCAGCCAGCTCTTGCAGCTCGTCCGTGACTTCTTTCACACCCATGGCAGTCAGACGTTGCAAGCGCAGCTCAAGAATGGCGCGGGCTTGTGTCTCGGACAGGTTATAGGTCCCGTCTTCGTTCATTTTGTGGGTCGGATCGTCGATCAGCTGGATATATTCCGCGATATCCGCGGCGGGCCAGCGACGCGACATCAGCTTGGCGCGCGCATCTGCGGGGTCTTGCGAGGAGCGGATGGTCGCAACGACCTCGTCCACGTTTGACACAGCAACGGCCAAACCACACAGGATGTGGCTGCGTTCGCGGGCTTTGCGCAACTCATAGGCCGTGCGGCGTGTCACAACTTCCTCGCGGAAGGTGATGAAATGGCTTAGGAAATCGCGAAGCGTCAGTTGTTCAGGACGCCCGCCATTCAGGGCCAGCATGTTGCAGCCAAATGATGTCTGCATCTGCGTGTGGCGGAACAGTTGGTTCAAAACGACTTCGGGTGTCGCATCGCGCTTCAGTTCGACAACCACGCGGACACCGATCCGGTCACTTTCATCCTGAACGGCAGAAATGCCTTCAAGCTTCTTATCACGCACGCCTTCGGCAATACGTTCGACCAGCGTGGCTTTGTTAACCTGATAGGGGATCTCGTCCAAAACAATCGCATAGCGGTCTTTGCGGATCTCTTCGATCCGGGTCTTGGCGCGCATGATGACGCTGCCACGGCCTTCTAAATAGGCTTTTTGCGCACCGGAACGGCCCAACATGATGCCGCCGGTCGGGAAATCGGGGCCGGGCACGTAGTCCATCAAGCCCTCAGAAGACAGGTCTGGGTCTTCGATCAAAGCCAGCGTGGCGTCGATCACTTCGCCCAGATTGTGCGGTGGGATGTTGGTGGCCATACCCACGGCAATACCTCCAGCGCCATTAACCAACATGTTCGGGAAACGGGCAGGCAGGACGGTCGGCTCAAGATCCTTGCCGTCATAGTTGTCCTGGAAATTGACGGTGTCTTTTTCAATATCCGCCAGCAGCGAGGCCGCAGGCTTGTCCATCCGCACTTCGGTGTACCGCATGGCCGCCGGATTATCCCCGTCCATCGAACCAAAGTTACCTTGGCCGTCCAAAAGCGGCAGAGACATCGAAAAGGGCTGCGCCATACGCACAAGCGCGTCATAGATCGCACTGTCCCCATGTGGGTGATATTTACCCATCGTGTCGCCCACCGGACGCGCCGATTTGCGATACGGCTTGTCGTGGCTGTTTCCGGTTTCATACATCGCATAGAGGATGCGACGGTGGACAGGTTTCAAACCGTCACGAAGATCAGGAATCGCCCGGCTCACGATCACGCTCATCGCGTAGTCGAGATATGAGCTTTTCATTTCCTCTTCGATGGAAATCTGAGGGCCGTCATAGACTGGGCGCTCGGGCATTTCGTCCATGTTTTCCGGGGTATCAGGGGTATCTGTCACGTTGTCCGCCGTTTTTGTGCGTTTCACACTATATATAGGTCTCGCCACTCTAACAGAACGCCTGATATGGGGGCAACCAAAAGGGCTGGTTTGAGGAAGTTTCAGCGCATTTTTTTACACCACGTGGGTCAGATTGGCCCCTTGGCATTCTTGTTTGCCAAGGCCATTATCGCGCAAACGCGAAACGGAGAGCCACATGTCCAAGCCCCGCAGCATTTTTGAAGACGTCAGCGATGCAACGCCCGAGAAACGAGACACCCCTAAAACCGGTGTAATCGAGCGTGGATCAGGCGGAGGAGGCGCGCGTGGCGCCATTCGCCTGTGGTTGATGCTGCTCTTTGCCCTGGTGGCTGTGATGGTTGTGGTAGGTGGACTGACTCGGTTGACGGATTCGGGACTGTCGATCACTGAATGGGCCCCATTCACAGGTGCGATGCCGCCGATGGATCAGGCCGCTTGGGAAGCGGAGTTCGCGAAGTATCAGGAAATCCCTGAGTTCAAGCTTCAAAACGGTCATATGGACCTTGAGGCGTTCAAGACGATCTATTGGTGGGAATGGGGCCATCGTCAGCTCGGCCGATTCATCGGACTGGTCTGGGCAATTGGCTTCTTTGGTTTTCTGGCCGCGCGTAAGATCCCGAATGGCTGGACCGGGCGATTGTTGCTTCTGGGTGCACTTGGCGGGCTGCAAGGGGCCATCGGCTGGTGGATGGTATCCTCAGGCCTGACGGGGGATCGCGTCGACGTGGCCTCGTACCGTCTTGCTGTGCATTTGGGGTTGGCGTTTGTCATTCTGGGCATCATTGCTTGGTACATACTTCTATTGGGGCGCAAAGAAGCGGGCCTGATGGCCGCCCGTCGTCTGCGGGAGTTAAAGCTCTTTGGAATGGGCACTGGGCTGATGCATCTGGCGCTTCTGCAAATCCTTCTGGGCGCGTTGGTGGCGGGCATTGATGCAGGGCGGTCCTTTGTGGACTGGCCTTGGATGGGCGGACAGTTCTTCCCGCCAGATGCGTTTGACATCACCCCAATCTGGCGCAACCTGTTTGAGAACGCCGGGCTTGTACAGTTTATGCACCGTATGGTGGGCTATCTGCTTGTGATCTATGCGGTGGTGGTCTGGCGCGTGTCTCGTAAGTCCGGCAATCAAATGGTGCGCATGGGCTTTACGCTGGCCTGTGTCATGATTTGTGCGCAAGCGGTGCTTGGGATCACAACTGTATTGCAGGCGTCACCCTTGCACGTGGCCATCACCCATCAGATTGGCGCGATCCTGACATGGATCTTGATCATCAATGCGCGCTTCCTTTCAGGCTATCCTGCTGAGCAATCAATTCGGAGCTGACCATGACTGCATATGAAAAGCTGTTGGAATTCGCCCGCGACACGCAAGCTCTGGGTGAGGTTGCTGGCCGGCTGGGCTGGGATCAGGAAACTGTGATGCCCAATGGGGCAGGGGCGCAGCGGGCCGAGGAAATGGCCGCGATGGAGAAAGTGCTGCACGCGCGGCGCAATGATCCGGGTGTCAGCGAATGGCTTGAGGCGATTGATGAAAGCAGTTTGGACGATGTCGGGCGGGCGCAAGTGCGCGAAATCCGCCGGGCGCGTGATCGTGCGGATAAGGTTCCGGTGTCCTTGGCGGCAGAGCTTGCCCGTGTAACCTCGGCCGCGCAGGGGAAGTGGGCCGAAGCGCGGGCGGCTGATGATTTTGCGGCTTTCAAACCCGTTCTGGAAGAGGTGGTAAAGCTGCGCCGTGAGGAAGCCAGCGCTTTGGCTGGTGGCGGTGACCATTATGATGCGCTGCTGGATGATTACGAGCCAGGTATCTCTGGGAACGATATTCAAACGCTCTTTGATGCGATGCGCCCCAGATTGGTGACTTTGCGCGACAAAGCGTTGGGCGCGTCAAATCAGCCCGAGATCCTGGTGGGAAATTGGGCTGAAAAGAAGCAACTGAAGCTGTCGGGCAAGCTGGCAAAGACCTTTGGATATGATCTGAACCACGGGCGTATCGACAAAGCGGTGCATCCGTTTAGCTCGGGTTCTGGCTTGGACGTGCGCATCACAACGCGCACAAGCGTGGAAGACCCGTTCAATTGCTTCTATTCGACCATCCACGAGGTTGGTCATGCCTGCTATGAGCAGAATATCGATCGAGCGTATCTTCTGACGCCCATTGGGCGCGGAGCCTCGATGGGGGTGCATGAAAGCCAGTCGCGCATCTATGAGAACCAATTGGGCCGTTCGCGTGCCTTCACAGGTTGGCTGTTTGACCAAATGGAGAGACGGTTCGGCAAAACGCCAGCGTCGGATGCCGAGGCTTTCTATGGTATGGTCAACCGCCTGCAAAAAGGCTTCATCCGGACCGAAGCGGATGAGGTGCAATATAACCTGCACATCATGCTGCGCTTTGATCTGGAACGGCGGTTGATCGGGGGACAGTTGGATGTGGCTGACCTTGAAACCGCGTGGAACGAACGGTTTGCAGCAGATTTCGGCTATGACGTCGACAAGGCCTCGAACGGAGTATTGCAGGACGTGCATTGGGCAGTTGGATTGTTTGGCTATTTCCCGACGTATGCGCTTGGCAACATCTATGCTGGCTGCCTCTATGATGCGTTGCGTGGCGATCTTCCTAAGCTTGACGCACAGTTGGCAGGCGGGAATGCGACCTATGCCACCGCGTGGCTGGCTGAGAAGTTACAGAGCAACGGCAGCCTGCGCACGCCGCGCGAGACGATCGAGCATGCGACGGGACAATCGATTTCAGTCGAGCCGCTGTTGAAATACCTGGAAGCCAAATTCGAAGGCATTTACTTCGGCTGAATTTATAACCGCATGGTTTTACACAAAATAAGGCACCGATTCTCGTACCCGATCCATTTGTTTGAGAATCGGTCGAAGGTCGAGTTGCGTCAGAAATTGGCAGAAATAAGCGGAAACCTGCGCGTGAAAGCCCTCTGCATTAGGTGAAAATCCCAAAAATGATGCAGTAAGGCCCTGCCATGGTCGAGATTTGGACATTATTCACGTTCAGGTTAAGGTCACGGTTGGGGGGACAACACGGTTGTCAGTCGTGGGGCATAAATCGTTAGGGTTTATGCCTTATAATTTGCAACCGATGGAGGTTTACAGATGGCGATAGTTGCCGGTCTTAAGAAAATAAGTCTTCCCGGTCGGAATTCTATCTACGCAGTCGCGATGGCAATCGTTGCGACGATTGCGGCGCCAGTTGATGGTTTGGCAAGTGGCACAGATTTCTTGAAATCACGAGGAAACGGTGCGGCACCACCGGGTGCTAAACAGCTTTGCTCAACATATCGTTGGGCCTGCGCACGTGGTTCCTCTGCATCGTTGGTTTCTCAGGGCCAGATGCAAGTTGTTCGCGCCGTCAATACCGCCGTCAACAGATCGACGCGGTCGATTGAGGACCGGCAGCAATACGGTGAAGCAGAACGCTGGGCTA
Source organism: Aliiroseovarius sp. F20344 (assembly GCF_023016155.1). Lineage (GTDB taxonomy): Bacteria > Pseudomonadota > Alphaproteobacteria > Rhodobacterales > Rhodobacteraceae > Aliiroseovarius. The sequence goes on along the minus strand of NZ_JALKBG010000008.1, from coordinate 1,230,049 downwards.
TGCCAACCCGTCGCGGTGGTGATTGCGAAGATTACGCTCTGGCCAAGAAACGTGCATTGATCGGGAAAGGTATTGATCCACAAAGGCTGCTGATCGCGACAGTGCTGGATCGTAGCCGTCGGCCGCATGCGGTTCTCGTTGTACGCACAGACCAAGGTGACCTGGTACTCGACAACGTTACCAATAGCATTCGAAGCTGGCGCGAGACACGTTATGTCTTCCTGCGCATGCAAGATCCGAGAAGCCCGTCGCGCTGGATCAAAGTTCAGTCAGGCGGTTAATGCTCGGTTGACCGAGATTGAAAGCCTAATATACGGCTCCCACAATAATCTGTAGAAATGAAAAAGCGCGCCAATGGCGCGCTTTCTTTGCTTTGAACTGTGTTCGATAACTTATTCGCAGCGAACTTCGGCACGAAGGACTTTATTTGATCCATCGCCGCCACCGCCGCAGTTGGAACCGTCTCCGCCATCGTCACCGTTGCCGCCGCCATCGCCGCCGCCACCGTCACCGTTGCCGCCGCCATCGCCGCCGCCACCGTCACCGTTGCCGCCGCCATCGCCGCCGCCGTCACCATTGCCGCCGGAATCACCAGGTTCTTCCTCGTTACCACCGGTATCTGGTTTTTCCTTACCTTTCCCATCTGGCTTTGTTTTGCCATCAGGTTTTGGCTTGCGATCTGGTTCCGTTTCCGGAGTAAGGAGGTCGGAACCCTCATCTTTGTCTCTGCGCAAAACACGGTCGATTACCGTAGTGGCAGTGGGCAATGATGTCAGCGCGTCCGCGAATGCGGGACATTCTTTGTTGACGCGATCCAGAATCGTCAGAAACTCATCCTGACGCTGAATGTACCGAAGCATCTGCGTGGTTACGACTTTACACTCGCAAAGTTCCGCTGGTTCTAGCGAAAGTTTTGCGGTGCTCAAATTGCAGGATTTCCCCGCTTGTGCGGTTTGTGTGGCACCCATCCACACCGCACCGGCCATTGCAAGCGCGGCCAGCGCTGTTCTATTCGTAAGCATGTTCACCCCTTTAAAGTTCTGCTCCGTTAGAAATTGTTAGATCAAAAGATACAAACCTATACGTAATAATGTTAATTGTGTCACAAATTGGAAAGATTGGCCACAATCTATATCGGATTATGGCAAATTTATGTGGCAACTCCTGAGCCTTAAACAAGAAAAACACTGTTTCCAGTTGGACATGGATACAGCCACAGCGCGTTCTTGATTGGGGGGGAGAGAGTTAGAGTTGAAAGCCCTAAGATTCTAAAGCAGGTTTGAAACTGAACCTTGTCCGCGCGTCAGTCGCGTTGACGCTCCTTCAGCAGTTGAAGAAGCATATCTCGTCCACGCGCTTCGGCACGTCGGATCCTGACTGCGGTCATGAAGGCTTCTTCCAGAGTGGTGGAGGACGCTCCGATTGTTTTCTTCACAGAATCAACCAAAGAGTCGTCCCCCGTCGCCCGAACGGCTTCAAGCACTTCCTGCGCCAGTTGGTCGGAGACTTTTTCAAGAAGATCCATACTGACCTCAGCGCGTGGTTTCAGTCAGGCGGCGACGCACATATTCGTCCACATGAGTGATCATTGTATCCATGTGATCGTCTTCAAAGAAGTGACCCGACCCCTGGATTTCTTCATGGGTGATCGTGATCCCTTTTTGCTCATGCAACTTATTCACCAGTGTATGCGTATCGGCAGGCGGGGCCACACGGTCGGCTGTGCCATTGATGATTAGGCCAGAGCTTGGGCAGGGTGCCAGGAAGCTGAAGTCATACATATTGGCGGGCGGGCTGACCGAAATGAAACCGGTGATTTCCGGACGGCGCATCAGAAGCTGCATGCCAATCCACGCACCGAACGAAAAGCCTGCAACCCAGCAGTGCTTTGCGTTTTGGTTCATCGACTGAAGGTAATCCAGCGCCGACGCCGCATCCGACAGCTCACCTACGCCTTGATCATATTCTCCTTGGCTGCGGCCAACGCCACGGAAGTTGAAGCGCAGCACGTTGAAGCCCATGTTATGGAAAGCATAGTGCAGATTATAGACGACCTTGTTGTTCATCGTGCCGCCGAACTGCGGATGCGGATGAAGAATGATAGCGATCGGAGCGTCTTTTTCTTTCTGTGCGTGATAGCGGCCTTCAAGTCGGCCTTCGGGGCCTGCAAAAATCACTTCGGGCATCGGGTCTGGGCCTCTTTTCATTTAGCTTGGGGCCACAGCAAACCGGAAACCGGCTTTCTTGACGCTGGATGGCCCGCACCATAATACGGAGTTGGTGAATTAAGCACGCGCGAGAGCCCGGCCGTCACCAGTCTTAAGTGACCTAGTGGGCGAGGCCTAAAAGGTCAATGTTTTTGCGGGGGGAATGCAATGAAGCTGTCCACAAAGGGGCGTTACGCAATGGTTGCGTTGACCGATCTGGCGATGCAGGACGAAGGCTCGCTATTGTCGCTGACGGAACTTGCAAAACGACAGGACATTTCGCTTCCGTATCTTGAGCAATTGTTTGTGAAGCTGCGCCGCGCAGGGTTGGTCGACAGCGTGCGTGGCCCGGGCGGTGGATACAAACTGGCCAAAAGCGCCTCGGACATTCGGGTTTCAGAAGTGTTGGAAGCCGTGGATGAAACTGTGTCTGCTATGCACAAAGGGGCAGGGGCGTCCGGTGCGTCCTCGGGGTCGCGCGCTCAGTCCATGACCAACAGGTTGTGGGAAGGCCTTTCGGCCCATGTTTATGTCTTCCTGCACCAGACCCGCCTGTCTGACGTGGTGAAGAACGAGCTGACCCCATGCCCTGCAGTGCCCACGCTGTTTTCGGTGGTGGACGAGGACTAGACCGCTGCGCGGCAGTTTAAGGCCTTCGGCGGGGATACTTATGACAAGAAAATGCGAAGGAGTGCGCCGGTGAGCCGCGTGTATCTGGATTGGAACGCCACCACGCCTTTGCGGGCCGAGGCCAAGGCAGCGATGGTCGATGCGATGGAGCTTGTGGGCAATCCGTCTTCCGTCCACGCCGAAGGGCGCGCGGCGAAAGGTCTTATCGAACGGGCGCGTAAGGATTTGGCGGCTGCGCTCGGGGCTGAGGGGGCGGATATCATCTTTACCTCTTCTGCGACCGAAGCCGCAGCACTGGCGTTGGCAGGCCGTGGCCTGTCCTGTGCTGGGATCGAGCATGACGCGGTTCGTTCTTGGTGTCAGGAAGATTTGCTGATTGATGAAGAGGGGGCGGTCAGCGTCCCAACACCTGCGCATAGCACGCTGCAATTGGCCAATTCGGAAACGGGGATCATTCAGTCACTGCCCGAGAGGCTGCTCATGACGGATGCCACGCAGGCTTTCGGAAAGATACCCTTCGCCTTCAACTGGTGCGGTGCCGATATGGCCATTGTTTCCGCGCACAAGCTGGGCGGGCCAAAAGGGATCGGCGCGCTTGTCGTTACGCGTGGCACTGAAATCGCGGCGCAGATCAAAGGGGGTGGTCAGGAAATGGGCCGCAGATCAGGGACTGAAAACGTCATCGGAATTGCAGGTTTTGCTGCCGCTGCACGAGCTGCCCAAAATGATCTTGAGGGCGATACTTGGGGTCGAGTTGAGAAACTTAGAAAGATTCTAGAAAACACCATTGCCGAATCTGCAAATAAAACTATTTTTGTCGGGAAAGATGCGAACAGGCTTCCCAATACCTCGTGTTTCATCACGCCCGGATGGAAGGGCGAAACACAGGTGATGGTGATGGATCTGGCCGGGTTTGCGGTATCCGCAGGATCGGCTTGTTCATCCGGGAAGGTAAAAACCAGTGCAGCTTTGGCGGCAATGGGATTTGACCGGGATCACGCGGGATGCGCTTTGCGCGTCTCGCTTGGCCCCACGACGAGTGAGAAAGACGTCCGAGCCTTTGCTGAGGCTTGGCTTCGGGAACATGAAAAATTCCGCGCGCGCGGGCGCTAGCCCCCGACGGATCGAAAGGAAATACAGTGGCCGGTTTGGATGAACTGAACGTCAAAGAAGGCGTCGAAGAAGAAACCGTTGAGGCGGTCAAGTCGCTTGCTGGAACTTACAAGTACGGCTGGGAAACCGATATCGAGATGGAATACGCCCCCAAGGGCCTGAACCCCGATATTGTGCGCCTGATTTCCGAAAAGAACGAAGAACCCAAATGGATGACCGAATGGCGTCTCGAGGCGTTCGCACGATGGGAGAAGCTGGACGAACCCAGCTGGGCACTGCTGAACTATCCGGAAATCGATTTTCAGGATCAGTATTACTATGCGCGTCCGAAATCGATGGAAGAAAAGCCCAAATCGCTGGATGAGGTTGATCCCAAGCTTCTGGAAACATACCAGAAACTCGGCATTCCGCTGAAAGAGCAGATGATCCTTGCTGGCGTCGAAGGCGCTGAGGATATGCCAGCAGAAGGCCGCAAGGTCGCGGTGGATGCGGTGTTTGACTCGGTTTCGGTTGGGACGACGTTCCAGGAGGAGCTGAAAAAGGCCGGCGTCATTTTCTGCTCGATATCGGAAGCGATCCGCGAGCATCCTGAGCTGGTGAAGAAATACCTTGGGTCCGTGGTTCCGGTGTCCGACAATTATTATGCGACGCTGAACTCGGCCGTGTTCTCGGACGGGTCGTTTGTCTACATCCCGCCCAATACGCGCTGCCCGATGGAGCTGTCGACCTACTTCCGTATCAACGCGGAAAACACTGGCCAGTTCGAACGCACGCTGATCATCGCCGATAAAGGTAGCTATGTCAGCTACTTGGAAGGCTGTACTGCGCCGCAACGCGACACCGCACAGTTGCACGCTGCTGTGGTTGAAATCATCATCGAAGAAGACGCCGAGGTGAAATACTCGACCGTTCAGAACTGGTTCCCCGGTGATGAAGAGGGCAAGGGCGGCATCTATAATTTCGTGACAAAACGCGCGGATTGCCGTGGCGACCGCTCGAAAGTGATGTGGACGCAGGTGGAAACCGGATCTGCTGTGACGTGGAAATATCCGTCCTGCATCCTGCGCGGCGCGGAAAGCCAGGGCGAATTCTACTCGATCGCGATCACCAACAACTATCAGCAGGCCGATACCGGCACGAAGATGGTGCATCTGGGCCGCGATACGAAATCGCGCATCGTGTCCAAGGGGATCAGTGCGGGTAAAGCACAGAACACCTATCGTGGTCTGGTGTCGATGCACCCGAAAGCCAAGAACTCGCGCAACTATACGCAGTGCGACAGCCTTCTGATTGGTGACAAATGCGGGGCGCACACGGTTCCCTATATCGAGGTGAAGAACAATTCCTCCCGCGTTGAGCACGAAGCGACGACATCCAAGGTGGACGAAGAACAAATGTTCTATTGCCGCCAGCGGGGCATGGACGAAGAAGAGGCCGTGGCCCTGATCGTCAACGGTTTCGCCAAGGAAGTGCTGCAAGCGCTGCCGATGGAATTTGCGATGGAAGCTCAACAGCTTGTGGCGATTTCGCTTGAGGGGTCGGTTGGGTGACTGTTTCGACTGTGACACACCATAATGCTAAAGTTGGAATGAGGAGTGCTCTGGCGCCCTTAAATACCAACGGCTATGATGTTTGCAGAAACTACCGGTCAAGGAACGAGTGCCTTGGAAAATCATCAGAAGCAAAACTTCGAAGAGCGGGTCGCACGGCTTGGTGCGCAGAATTCAGGGCAGAATTCGTCGAAACGGGGCAAACCTTCGGGTCTGAGGAAGGCGTCGAATCGTCTTGTGTCGATCTTTGCGTTCCTGATCGGACTGAGTGCGGTGGTTTTGGCCCGGTATGTTCGGTACCGTCTCGAGGTCGACACCCTTACCGGCGAAAGCGCGGATGCAATGATGTTAATGGATATTGGCATCGGGGTTGCGGTTGGCCTATTGGTCAAGATCGTATTTCGCGTCAAGTCGCTCAATTACTATTCGGCGATGATTGCTGGGGTTCTCTTGTCTGTGGTGCTGATGCACAACCTGGTTCACAAATCGTCAGATGTGTTCAGGACCTATTTCTCTCCACAATGGACGGAGATGATCATAGAAAACACGAAGCCAAACTCGGTTTTGTTTCGCGGCATATCTTACACCATGAGCGATATGATGAGCGGGCAGAACGCCGAAGCTTCAAAGACGGATGGCGAGACGCCCGACGTCAAGGTAAACGAGTTGCCGCAGGTGCGATAGATCGCAACCAATTTGGGCGCAATTTCACACATCTAACAAAGTACCAAGAGATCGGGCAGGTTCTTTGCCGTCAGGTATCAAAAAGCGGTACTGATCTACGGGAAACGGCTGACCGGTCCCATTGATCGGCGCGCATGAGGAATAAAAATGCTTAAAATCAACAATCTGCACGTCAAACTTGAAGAAGAAGACAAGCAAATCCTGAAAGGCGTTGACCTTGAAGTGCCTGCGGGCAAGGTGCATGCGATCATGGGGCCGAATGGCTCGGGCAAGTCGACCTTGTCTTATGTTCTGTCGGGTCGTGATGGTTATGAAGTGACAAAAGGTGACGCGTCGTTGGATGGCGAAGAACTTTTGGACATGGAACCGGAAGAGCGCGCCGCTGCGGGTCTGTTCCTGGCTTTCCAATATCCGGTCGAGATCCCCGGCGTTGGCAATATGACATTCCTGCGCACCGCCGTGAACGCTCAGCGTAAAGCGCGCGGGGAAGAGGAAATGTCGGCCGCTGACTTCCTGAAGTTCATCCGCGCCAAAGCCAAAGATCTGAAGATCGACGCGGATATGCTGAAGCGTCCCGTGAACGTAGGTTTCTCGGGCGGTGAGAAAAAGCGCAACGAAATTCTACAGATGGCCATGCTTGAGCCGAAGATGTGCATCTTGGACGAGACGGATTCCGGTCTGGACGTGGATGCAATGAAGCTGGTGTCTGAAGGCGTGAATGCGCTGCGCGATTCAGGACGTTCGTTCCTTGTGATCACCCACTACCAGCGCCTTCTGGACCACATCAAACCTGATGTGGTGCATATTATGGCCAATGGCCGCATCGTGAAATCCGGCGGGCCAGAACTGGCGCTTGAGGTCGAGCATAACGGTTACGCCGACATTCTGGCGGAGATCGACGCATGAGCACCGCTGTAAAAATGACTGCGGACGAGATCAACGCTGATCAACGCCCGGCCTCGGGGGCTTGGGCTGCTGAGGCGCGCGCGGATGCTGCAAACCGGCTGGCGTCGATGGGATTGCCCACACGCCGCGACGAATACTGGAAATGGACCCGCCCAGACAGCCTGATTTCGGCCACTCCGAGCGAAGCAGAGGTCTTTGATAACCAAGGTGAACCCTTGGTGTTTCACGAGATTGATCGCCTGAAGCTGGTCTTCGTGGATGGCGTGTTTGATGCGGATGCGTCTGACGCGTTAGAGGGCGAAGGGCTTGAAATCGAACGCCTTTCGACCGCTGCTGAGAAAGACATTCACTGGGCCAAAGATCTGTATGGCGTGCTTGAGACCGCAGGTCAGACACCTGTAAAGCGTCCGCTTGCGGCCTACAATTCGGCTCAGGCCACGGATGGGGTTGTAGTCCGCGTCACGGGTCAAGTTTCGCGCCCTGTTTCGCTGATCTATCGTCATGCGGACAAAGCATCGGATGCCATTCTGCACCACGTTATTCGCGTGGAAGAAGGTGCCCGCCTAACGCTTCTGGAAAACGGTGCGGCGGCGGCGCGTTTCAACCAAGTGACTGAAGTAGATATCGCCAAAGGCGCGCAGTTCCATCATGTGCGTGCACAGGGTCGTGATCATGATCGCCAAGCGGTGACGCATCTGTTCACGCGTGTTGACGCCGAGGCCGTGTTCAAAAGCTTCACCATGACGGTGAATGGAAAGCTGACCCGCAATGAATGCGTGATTGAGATCGTTGGCGATGAAGCCGTGGCACATGTCGCCGGGGCTGCCTTGGGTGATGGTGCGGACAGTGATTTCCATCACGATGACACTGTGTTCATCACCCATGACGCCGTGGCGTGTGAAAGCCGTCAGGTCTTTAAAAAGGTTCTGAAGAACGGTGCAAAAGGCGTGTTCCAAGGCAAGATCCTTGTGAAGCCCGATGCGCAGAAAACCGATGGCTATCAGAAATCCCAGTCGCTTCTATTGGATGACGATGCGAGCTTCCAGGCCAAGCCCGAACTTGAGATCTATGCGGATGACGTGATCTGCTCGCATGGTTCAACCACGGGTGCGATTGACGAGGAAGCTCTGTTCTACCTGCGCTCTCGTGGGGTTCCGACGCCGATTGCCACAGATCTTCTGGTCCTGGCCTTCCTTGCGGATGCCATTGAAGAGATCGAAGATGAAGACATCTCTGCCGAGATCACTGGGCGTCTCGACGCGTGGTTGTCCCGGCGTCGCGGCTGATCAGGAGCTAAGGCGCTATGTCGGTTCTTCAGGATATGGTGAAAACATATCGTAACCCGCGCGCAGTGTTTCGGCGCCGCGTCGGGGAAGGACCACGCGAGGACCGCGCGCTTGCAGTACTGATGTTCGCCTGCGCACTGGTCTTTGCAGCGCAAATGCCTCGCTTGGCGCGTCAAGCGCATGAGACAGGTGAAGAGCTGAACATGCTGCTGGCGGCGACTCTATTGGGGTGGCTCTTCATCATGCCTTTGGTGCTTTACGCGCTTGGCACGATCACCCATTTGATCGCGCGGGTATTTGGCGGGAGGGGCAGCGCCTATACCGCGCGCTTCGCGCTCTTTTGGGCGCTTCTCTGTGCTGCGCCGATTTGGCTTTTGTGGGGGCTTGTGGCCGGTTTCATCGGGCCGGGCGTCCAATTGTCGCTGGTGGGGCTTTTGGCTCTTGTGGTGTTCATCCTGTTCTGGTCAATCAATCTGCGTGAAGCTGAAAGCGGCACGCCGCAAGAAATCAGGGCAGACTGATGCAATTCACACCGGGATATCTGTTTGGAATGGCGCTTCAAACCGTGCCAGAGCCGCGCAAAGTGGCCCGCGATTTATTTGCCTTGGGCCTGAGCCGCGAGTTTCTGTGGACCGCGCTGTTGCTGATGGTGGTTTTGGCCACCGCAATGAGCGTCGTGGCCGACATTGTCTTTCCCATTAATGATCAGCTGATGGGGCCGGTTTTGTCGAACCCTGCGACCCTTGGCATGATCGAAGGTGCCTTCATGTTTGGTTTGACCATCGCAATTTATGCGATCGGCCGCATGATGGGCGGGCAGGGCAGTCTTGAGAATGCCATTATGACCGTTGTCTGGATGGAGTTCATTTTCCTTGGGCTACAGGTTGCAACATTGCTTCTGACCGCAATTGCTCCGGCGATGGCAGCGCTTTTGATGTTTGCATCCGTCTTTATCTTCTTCTGGGTACTCAGCCATTTCACCGCTGAAAACCATGGGTTTCAGTCGACAGGACTTGTGTTCGCATCAATCCTAGCCTGCATGGTTTTGGCTGTGTTTGCCCTGTCTTTCGTACTGGTTCTATTGGGTGTCGAGCCCGTCCAACTTCCTGTGCAATGATCGGAAAACCAATGTATGACATCGAAAAGATCCGTGCTGAATTTCCGATCCTGTCGCGCGAGGTGAACGGGAAGCCGTTGACCTATCTGGACAATGGGGCCTCTGCACAGAAGCCTCAGGTGGTGATTGATGCGATCACCCGTGGATATGCCGAAGAGTATTCCAATGTGCATCGCGGCTTGCACTACCTGTCGAACCTGTCGACCGAGCGATATGAGGCTGTGCGTGGCATCGTAGCCAAGTTCCTAAATGCCGGGTCTGAGGATGAGATCATCTTTAATTCGGGCACGACAGAAGGCATCAATCTGGTGTCCTATGCCTGGGCCGCGCCGCGCATGCAGGCTGGGGATGAGATCATCCTGTCCACGATGGAGCATCACGCCAATATTGTCCCGTGGCATTTCCTGCGAGAACGCCAAGGGGTCGTTCTAAAGTGGATCGATCCAGAAGCTGATGGGTCGCTTGATCCGGACAAGGTTCTGGGCGCCATCACCGATCGGACCAAACTGATTGCCGTCACGCATTGCTCAAACGTTTTGGGCACAGTTGTCGACGTTAAGGCCATTTGCACTGGCGCAGGTGACAAAGGTGTTCCGGTGATGGTTGATGGCTCGCAAGGCGCGGTTCACATGCCTGTGGATGTGCAGGATATCGGCTGCGATTTCTACGCAATCACGGGCCACAAGCTTTATGGACCATCCGGGTCAGGCGCGATCTACATCCGCGCAGATCGGCAGGCCGAGATGCAGCCGTTTTTCGGCGGCGGTGATATGATCAACGAGGTCTCAAAAGACACAGTGACTTATGCCAATCCGCCGCTAAAATTCGAAGCGGGGACGCCGGGCATTGTACAAACCATCGGTATGGGCGCAGCGCTTGAATACATGATGGATCTGGGCATGGAAAACATCGCCGCGCATGAGGCAGCGCTTGCATCCTATGCGGTCGAGCGCTTCGCCGGTCTGAACTGGGTGAATGTCCAAGGCCACGCGCCGGGCAAGGCGGCCATCTTCTCGCTCACGATGGAAGGGGCTGCGCATGCGCATGATATCTCGACCATTCTGGACAAGAAGGGGATTGCCGTGCGGGCAGGGCACCACTGTGCCAAACCTTTGATGGAGCATATGGGCGTCGCCGCAACGGCGCGCGCGTCATTTGGCCTTTATAACACCACGGACGAGGTGGATACGCTGATTGACGGGCTGGAGTTGTGTCACAAGCTGCTGGCATGAGCGCGCCGGCCTAGTCAGTTACTTTCAGCTCAATTTGCGCGCCATCAGGTAGGTCGTGCGTCTTGCGAGCGAAATCGCCAGAAAGGCTGATCAATTCTTCTAAGGGTACCGTTTGTATGTTCGAAGCGCTGTATTCACCGCCGAACACTGCTGGGATTACCAGATAGTAGGCATATCCTGGTATTAGAGGGCCGAGTTTATGGTGGGCTAGATCCACGAGTGGTCCCATCTCCCAGTCAACTTGGAAGTCTTTGTTCTCTCGAAGTTCTGTAAATCTGTATTCACTGTCCGCGACGACTTCACATGACAGCTCTTCTGGGCAGATACGCCAATATCGACCGTCATGGTCAAGAAAGATGATGTTTCCGAATTGGTTGAGATCGACAATTCTTTTGGGGTTTGCTCCTAGCCAACTCCAGTGTTTACCAATCAGATCAACATATTTCTGAATTTGCTCATGTTCACCCATCCGCTTTGATCAGCCCGAGCCCGCGCAAGTAAATCCCGATCCCGCTTTCCAGCAGTTCTTCAGGCGGAAACGGGCTTTTCTGGCCGGGGCTGCCGCGACCGAACAGTTCAACTACGCCGTGGCTCATAGCCCAGATATGCGCGCTGACCATGCGGGCCGGGGGGCGTTTATCCTGCGGGATGTTTTCGGTCAGCTTGGACGCGGCTTTTTCAAGAACTCCCATCGCGCGGGACGCGACCAACGCCAATTCAGGCGAGTGATTGACCGATATGCCGCTTTCAAACATCGAGATGTAGTGACCGGGATATTTGCGCGCAAACGCCAGATAGGCGCGGCCTGTGGCTTCAAAACTTGCAAGCGGGGATGGTTGGCCTTTGTTATAGGCGTATTCCATCAGGTCGGCGAAAATCTCGTACCCTTGGCGCGCCGCCTCGGCGATCAAATCCTCGCGCCCGGCGAAGTGTCGATAGACCGCAGCAGGGGTCACACCTGCCTGCTTGGCGGCTTCTGATAGGGTAAACCCGGTTGGGCCTTTCTCTTCGATCAGGGCCAAAGCTGCATCGACCAAAGCCTGACGGAGATTACCGTGATGATAGCCGCGCTTAGGCATCGTCACCATCATCCCAAAGTTCCGGTCCACCACAGATTTTGTCATCTGGCGCACTGGCGACATTGCTGTCTTTCCCGGCGTAGTCGATGTCTTTCAAGACGACTTTCAATGCGGCCATTCGGGCCCTTTTCTTGTCATCCGAGCGAATTACGGTCCACGGTGTGCGGGTGCGATGCGAGCGCTCGAAGGTTTCTTTGATCGCATCCGAATAGGCGTCCCAACGGTTCAGGCCTTCCACATCGATCCAACTGAGTTTCCATTGTTTCAATGGGTCTTTCTCGCGGGCCAGAAAGCGGCGCAATTGTTCGGCACGTCCGACATTCAGCCAGATCTTTACAAAGTGTATGCCTTCATCAACCAACATGTCCTCAAATTCGGGAAGCTGACGGAAGAAAGCCTCGCGCTGCGTGTCTTTGCAGAACTCAAACACTTTCTCGACCACGCCGCGGTTATACCAACTGCGATCAAACAAAACGATCTCGCCTTCGGTCGGCAAGTGTTTGACATAGCGCTGAAAATACCATTCCCCGGCCTCGCGGTCAGACGGTTTTGACAGTGCGACCACACGCGCAACACGCGGATTCAGGTTTTCGCGGAAACGCTTGATGGTGCCGCCTTTGCCCGCCGCATCACGCCCCTCAAACACGACGACAACGCGTTTCCCGGTTGCTTTGACATCGGCCTGAAGCTTCACCAGCTCAAGCTGCAGCGCTTCGATTTCTTCGGCATAGACATCTTTGTCGATGGGCTTTTTGTACGGATAGCTTTCGGACAGAATATCTTTTTTCGATGCGCCTTTGATAACGGCGCGCACAGCCTGCGGTGCAGTTTTACGAAAGAACTCTGAAATGGCGCCGTCAAATGGCAATGACATAGCAAACTCCTGATTTCACACCAATATGGGGGCGGCGCGCGCGTTTGGCAATTGGCTTAGACGCGACGATCCTTCACGGCCTGACCAATCTGGTTGATGTCATATGGCGTGGTCATATACATCTCGGAGATCCAGTTTTGATACAGAAGATGCGCGTGACTGCGCCAGCGGTTCTCGGGCGGCTGGCTGGGATCGTCACCCGGGTAGTAGTTCATCGGCACATTGATCGGTGCGCCCTTGGCAACATCACGGTCGTATTCGCCTTTCAGCGTCAGATCATCATACTCAAAGTGATTGAAGATATAGAGCGCACGATGGGCCTTGTCCTCAATCAAGCACGGCCCGGTGTCGTCCGACCCAAGCAGCGTTTTCAAGCCAGAGGCGGCGTCAACTTCGCCTTGTTTCATTTCCGTCCAACGGCTGACCGGTACAACGCAACTATCAGAAAAACCTCGCAAATACGGAGATGCGGGTGACAGGTTCTTTTGCGGGAAGCAGCCAAATGCCTTGGCGTCCAGAATGTGTTTCTGCACACCATGGAAATGGTAAATCATCGCCATGCCACCCCAACAAACGCCAAAGGTGGAGTGTACATTGGTCTGGGTCCAATCCAGAATTTGGATCAGTTCATCCCAATAGGTGACGTCTTCGAACGGAAGGTGTTCGATCGGGGCCCCTGTGATGATCAACCCGTCAAATTTCTGGTCTTTGACGTCTTCCCACGGCTGGTAGAACGCACCGATATGCGCCTCACTGGTGTTTTTGGACGTGTGCTCGGACGGGCGAAGCAAGGTCAATTCGATCTGAAGCGGATGTGATCCGATCAGGCGGGCAAATTGTGTCTCGGTCTCGATTTTCTTGGGCATCAGGTTCAACAGTGCAATCCGCATCGGGCGGATGTCCTGTTTTGCGGCCTGATCCTCGGGCATGACCATCACGCCTTCGTCTTTCAGCACGTCTACGGCTGGCAGAGTCGAGGGGATCTTGATGGGCATGGAACCGGTCCTTTTTCGTTGGTGTAAGTAGAGTAAATGGGGAATGCCGCTTAGGCTTCAATGGCGGCCGCGATCATTCGGTCGAAATCCTCGGGGGATTTGATCTGTGCAACCTCATGTGCACAGAGTGTGACGCCATAACGTGCCATGTGCTCGTATAGCGGTTGCCGGTGGGCAAGCGCCTGCGCATAGGTCCAGCGGATGAAGTCATTGGGATCAACGTCATCTTCTTTAACATTGAATTCACTGAGATATTCTTTCCAAACGCGCGCCAGAAACTCCGGTTGATAGGCCATCGGTTTGGGAGCACGGTCAAAGCGCTTCACCAGCTCTTGGGTGTGGGCCTCATCACCTTTCAGCCACACAAGAAGGCAATGCTGAGACAGCTCTTTGATCAACGGGTCCAGATCGCCCAAGGCTGCATCAATCCATTCGCAAATAGATCCACCGCTGTCACAGATGAAATGCGGATAGCCATAGATACGCTCGGCGCGATCAATGAAATGCGCCGTGTCGTTAAGGGCTGCGATCTCGGCTTGCTTAAACTGTTCTTGCCGGCGGCGATATTCGTCAATCGGAAGACCGCCTTTGTCGGGACTTCCCGGTTTTCCCAGATAGCTGGCCACGGGGCTAAGGTTGTCAAAACTGATCTTTGATGTGATGCGGATGGAATCCGACATCAGAAGTTCACGCAGAAAAGGGACCTTCATTGCCTCAGCTTTGAAGTTGTCGGCGATATGTTCGCCCATGTAGCGCGTTCCGATCCGGTAATCGACAGAATAGTGGAACCAGTCCCCCTGATCGCGCAACAAGTTCGACAGATAGGTTTTGCCCAAACCGGACATGCCAAAAAACAGCACGCGTTTGTGCGGTGCCTTTTGCCAGTCCTGAGCGGTTTGATAGATCATCTGCGACCTCGTTTCGTTCAGCCTTTGGTAAACGGCGGCGTAAGGCGGGTCAAACCCTTAGCGTCAAAAAGAAAACGCCCCGCACTGGGCAGGGCGTTTTCGATACATATTAAGCGCTAGATCAGAAGCCGATCCCGATGCTTACACCTGCACTGATGGCGTCGCCCTCGAAGGGCACCAGACCAAGCACAGTTTTCTCGCTGAATTTGGTGTAGCGAACACCGCCAGAGATTTTGATGTTCTCATGTGTGTAAGTCGCACCAAGTCCGATAGAACGCGACGCACCGGCAGGGGCAAGGAAGGTATCGCCGGTATCGGCACCATCTTCATAGCCCAACATCAGAGCAACCGACCAGTTGTCGTTCAACTTGCGACCAATGCCCAGCTCATAGCTGGTGACATCATCCACGAAGTTTACCCAGTTGACCGCACCCAGTGGGCTGACAGTATCCAACGAAATACCTTCATACTTGGCATGCCGGATCGAACCGAACAACAGCGTGTCTTGTGCAATACCGGTCTGGAAGTCCAGATTGAACGCTTCGGGCATGGATACAGTGCCAGTTGCCGGGGTCGTCAGACCTGCTGGTAGAAGCGGGTTTACACCGGGTGGGATCGAGTGTGTACCAGTTAGCTCATGATCAATGCCTGAGAAGTAGGTCAGAGCTACGCGCAAAGCGATGTCTGGCCGTTCGTAGGCAACGCCTGCTACGCCACCCCATTCGGTGTCGCCAGAGGCATCAAGAAGGCCGGAACCGGTCAGAACTTGACCAGAGATCTTCTGCGCGAATGCACCACCGTGAACCGAGAACCCGTTGCCCATTTCATAGCGCAGGATGCCGGTGATCTGTGTGCTGTCGATATGTGCAAACCCACCAGCAGCCGGGCCATCGATATAGTCGATGTCCGCGCCGTATGGCTGGTCCCAGATCAACGCAAAGCTCAGCTTATCGTTGAACTGCTGTTTGTACCCAAACGAGAAGGTCGAGAAATCCGAGGCCGAGGTCGTAACACCAGCTGCTTCGCTGGTGATGTCTGGGCTTACATTGGCGAAGCTGAATTTGAAGTAGTTGCCCTCTTCAAACAGCACTCCAATATCCTGGCCAGAACGGTCAATCCCCGCCTGTGCGCTTGTCGCTACGGCAGTCAATGCAGCTGCGATTGTTAAGGTTTGTCTTTTCATGTTTCCTCCCTGGATTCTTCTCTGCCGCATCCTCCGAACGGCGTTAGAGAAAATCGTATTTGTTGGGGGCTTAATCGGTCAATCTTTACTTTGGGTAATGTGACGTCAGGTCGTAAATTGGTTGCTCAAAGGTGTTGTTTTGACACGATTGCGGAGAAAATCCGTTGGTTTTCATGTCGTTGCCGGGTCAGTTGTGCGCGGTGTTTTCCGAGATTCGGATGCTCAGAACGTTGGCAGAGATGATGATTGCACTTCCAATCAGAAGGGCAATTCCAACCGGTTCATCATAGAAGAACGCACCAGCCACTGCGATCAAAGGCAAGCGTGTGAAGTCTATGGGGATCACGATGGAGGCGGGGGCAAGCGAAAGTGCCTGGGTAAGGCAGGTATGCGCCAGCAATCCCGCGCACCCGATCAGCACGAGCCAGAGGATATTGGCGCCTTGTGGAAGCGTGATTGAACCATCTGCTCCTGCGGTTGCCAATCCGAACACCAATTGCATCAAGGTTAGCCAAAACAAGATTGATAGGGTGGACTGAGTTCTGGTCAGCTTGCGGGTGAACACTGCGGTCAAGGCAAAACAGATCGCAGCCAGCGCAGCTGACAACGTTCCGGTGGACGTTGACGGTTCTGAAAGCGTTGGTGCGACGATAATCAGGATGCCGACAAAGCCACTGATGACGCAGAGGATCTGACTGGCTTTCAGACGTTCGCCCAAAAGCACTGGGGCCATAAACACAACCCAAAGCGGTGAAGTGAATTCAAGCGCAAACACCTGTGCCAGCGGGATGAGTGTCAGTGCGAAGAACCAAAGGTTTTGGCCTGCGAAATGCGCGAGGTTCCGGAGAAAGTGGAGACCTAACTGGCGTCGGGAAATATGGTTCCAGCGGCCGCCAAGGGTTAGTACACACAGAACAATGCACAGGCCCACGAGCGATCGATACATCATCAGCTCGAATGTATCGAGTTGAGTGCTCACCGCGCGCCCCGCAATGGCCATGATCGAAAACGACGCAATGGCTCCGGTCATCCAGAGTGCCGCGCGGAGTGTTGGTGTCACGGATCAACCTCGACCACATTGTAGTGTCTTGGGATTCCGGCCGTGATCGTTGCCCAGTTGGATGCTTTCATGCGGGTCTGGTGCGCGTCAAAGGATGCGCGATCCGTAAACCGTTCAGCAACATTAAACCTGCCGGCTGTGTTCGGGTCTTCTTCTACATGAAATGAAAGGCAGCCAGGTTCAGCTCGGGTCAGCGCGATGTGACCGGGCAGGGCAGCACGCACAACCTCAAGACGGTCGTCAGGCACATCAACATAACCTGTCAGGACGATATTTGGGTTTCTGGTCATGACCAAGGGCTATCAACCCGAATGCAAGATGGCGAGACGTTAGTTTCTTCTGACGTACATTTATCCTGTGTCTCCCGGTACATCTAATTCACATCTTGGATGCCGAAAACCTTGTCATTCAGGGGGGCAGCTCGCCGTTTCTGGTGTATATTGGGTCTCGTTGACATACGTGTTTTCGAAAGTGAATGTCAGTCCGTAACTTTCAGAAAGGAAGTTGCCAATTTCAACAGCCGAAATGTAGTAACCACGTTCGTTGAAATGGGGATCAGGCCATCCATATATTTCTTTAAAATCAATTCCTTGGCGTTCGAATGCATCATCAAGATGTAGGACCGGCACATCGTGTTGCTTTGAGAATTCATCGATTATCTCTTTTTGAAGACGCATTATTTCTCTTTGAGCGCTTACCTGTGGCGCTGGGAAATTCGTCTCGTCGTATGCTTCTCTTGAAGGAATGGTCACAATAGAAAGCCGTTTACCTCCGGAGTTTGCGGCGACCAAAATCTGACTCAAAGGTTTTTTGACCAAATTGGCGGTTTCGTGTGGGTCGGAATTGGTTTGCGAACCACCTTCATACACGTCCTCCATTCTACGTTTTGCCTGTACCAACAAGCGACCGGTGTTAGACTTTTCCAAGAATGTGTTGATTTTTATTTTGAACGAATTCTGCGAGCTTTCTGAAGAACCAGAGCGTTTAGCATGAACTTCCTTCGCACGTACCAGCCGGGCCGGAAGATCCCGCTCATTCTGAGCATCATTCCCAAGGTAGTAGAGCAGCATCACATAGTCATGTGGGTGCAGAGATGAGTGTCTTTGGTAGTTAATTAAGTGTTGTGTGGGGCCATGACCACCAATCCCAAAATTGTAAAATACCGGCCCGTTGGCCCATCTCGTTAGAAAAGCAGGAATTGTTTCGGTGTCGTCCGCAAGCGTTCCGCGTGCAAAAGAATCCCCAAGCACGACCACACTATCTTGTGGGGTGGCTTCTTTCATTGATACTCTCAAGCCGTGATCGTTATAGGTGTGAAGCGAAACACCATCATTTCTAAATTCAAAATATCGCTGATTGGGGTGCTCCATTCCGACGAGCGCCTCATCATATCTTAGTCGATCCTTGGGGCCATAACAGAAATGGTGCTCGTGATCATGAAGCTCTAATCCAGCGTCCATCCTTGATTGATGGACGCCAAAAGACTTCTGCAAAAAGTCTGTTTGAGACAAAAATATCTCTACAAATCCCAAACCTAATGCGCTCGCCGTCAAAATCGTGAATGCATTTTTAATTAAACTCATGTGGATATCTTAGTTCACTTTGAAAAACGCGTCTTGAAATTTTTTATGACAGAGCATTGCGAACAGTTTTCGTCTGAGTTGACGCACCCATCGTACTAAGTGGTCTGACTGACTGAGTCATCAAATACCTAAAAGTCGGGAGCGCCTAGAAACTCTGCAGTGCCTGTAAAATCAGCTTGTGCAGCAAACACTTACAGTTTGCACCGGAGCAAGGCACCGCCAGTCCGACGCCTCAAACTGTACGACGCAGATTCAGGGCGCAGCTGATTTGTGCCCTGAACGAAAAGGCGGAAAGGCTAAACGAATACCTTAGGTTATCCGAAGTTCACAGTGGGGAAAAAACTCCCCATGCTCACTCCCACTCAATCGTGCCCGGTGGCTTCGAGGTCACATCATAGGTGACACGGTTGATCCCTTTTACTTCGTTGATGATGCGTGTCGCGGTCTCGCCAAGGAACTCATGGCTAAACGGATAGTAATCTGCCGTCATCCCATCGACCGAGGTTACGGCGCGCAGCGCACAGGCATAATCATAGGTCCGCCCGTCGCCCATCACGCCCACTGTACGTACGGGCAGGATGGCCACGAAGGCCTGCCAGATCTCGTCATAAAGACCATGTTTGCGGATCTGGTCGATATAGACCGCGTCCGCCTCGCGTAGGATGTCCAGCTTGGCGCGGGTAATCTCGCCAGGGCAGCGAATGGCCAGACCCGGACCGGGGAAGGGGTGGCGGCCGATGAAGCTTTGTGGCAAGCCAAGTTCACGCCCCAAGGCACGCACTTCGTCTTTGAACAGCTCGCGCAGCGGCTCAACCAGTTTCAGGCCCATCTTTTCAGGCAGGCCACCCACATTGTGGTGCGACTTGATGGTCACCGAAGGTCCGCCGGAAAAGCTCACAGATTCAATGACATCGGGGTAGAGCGTGCCTTGGGCCAGGAACTCGGCCCCGTCAATCGTGTCGGCGTGTTTCTGGAATACGTCGATGAAGAGCTTGCCGATGATCTTGCGCTTGGTTTCGGGGTCCGATTGTCCGTCAAGCTCGCCCAGAAACAGCTCCTGTTCATCGGCATGGATCAGCGCCATGTTGTAATTGTCGCGGAACATGGTGACGACCTCTTCGGCCTCGCCCTTGCGCAAAAGCCCGTGGTCAACAAAGACGCAGGTCAGTTGATCGCCGATCGCTTCGTGGATCAGCACCGCCGCGACCGAGCTGTCGACGCCGCCCGACAGACCACAGATGACCTTTTTGTCGCCCACCTGTTCGCGGATCACGCGGATGGCTTCTTCGCGATAGGCACCCATGGTCCAATCGCCTTTGAAGCCTGCCAGTTTCACGAATTGCTCATACAGCTTCGCGCCGTTGGGCGTGTGGTGCACTTCCGGGTGGAATTGTACCGCATAGAAGTGACGTTTGATGTCTGCGGTGATCGCAAATGGCGCGTTGGGAGAGGTTCCGTAAACCTCAAATCCCGGTGCGATTTCAGAAACATGGTCGCCGTGGCTCATCCAAACCTGTTCGTCCCCGTCTTCGAACCAGCCGTCCAGCAAATCCAGTTTGGCTTTGGGGGTGACGTAGGCGCGTCCGAACTCGGCCGTGCCATGCCCGCTTTCGACCCTGCCGCCCAACTGGGTCATCATCGTTTGCTGACCATAGCAGATCCCCAGGATCGGAACGCCATAGTCAAAGATCTCCTGCGGTGCGCGCGGAGACCCTTCGCGTGTCACGCTGTCAGGCCCGCCCGAGAAGATCACCGCTTTGGGTGCCATCTCGCGCACGAAGTCCATCGTGACGTTCTGATAGGGGTGAATTTCGCAATAGACGTTCAGCTCGCGTAGGCGGCGCGCAATCAGCTGCGTCACCTGGCTTCCGAAGTCGATGATAAGAAGGCGGTCGTGGCTCTGATCTGTCATGTTGACCGCTTAGGGCAGCGGGCGGGTTTGCGCAAGTCCGGGCTGCATGATCTGGCACCAAAATGTGATTTTTACGACCCTAATCTCGAGAATGTCGTTTTTGCACCTGCAAGGCCGCTTGGGGGCAGATTTGCGACGGCGCCTGACCTATCTAGGATGCAACAGGACAAATTGGAGGTTTCCCATGGCCGAGGCTCGAACACGCCGCCGTGGTGGCGGTGGTGCTGCCCGTCGCGCAGAACGCACTGCTGTCAAGATTGAGTGTGAAAAGTTCATTACGCGCAACATCCCGAATCTTGAGATTCTCAATGAAGAGGCGATGGAGATTATCGAATACAACGCGGAAACCGTGTTGGAAGAGATTGGCGTTAATTTCGTTGAAAACCCAGCCGCCTTGGAACGCTGGAAAGAAGCAGGCGCGGATATCGATGGTGAACGCGTACGGATCCCACGTGGGCTGGCACGCGAGCTTTGTAAGACGGCACCCTCAAGCTACACACAGCATGCGCGCAACCCAGAGCGGAGCGTCGAAATTGGCGGCAAAACCCTGGTGCTGGCGCCAGTTTATGGCCCGCCTTTTGTACGTGACGCCGATGGTGGCCGCCGTTACGCCACGATCGAGGATTTCCGCAACTTCGTGCGTTTGGGTTATATGTCCAAATACCTGCACCATTCGGGTGGTACCGTTTGCGAACCGACCGACGTGCCGGTGAACAAACGTCACCTTGATATGCTGCACGCCCATATGACCCTGTCTGACAAGCCTTTCATGGGCTCGGTCACCGCGCCTGAACGCGCGCAAGATAGCGTTGAAATGTGCGAGATTCTTTTTGGCAAAGAGTTTGTGCAGCAAAACACTGTGATGACCTCGTTGATCAACATCAACTCGCCGATGCAGTTTGATGATGTGATGATGGGCGCGATGGAGGTGTTTGCAGCCAATAACCAAGCCTCGATCATCTCACCCTTCATCGTGGGTGGCGCGATGGCGCCCGTATCGGTGGCGGGAACGCTGACGCAAGTTCTGGCTGAGGTTCTGGCAGGTGTGGCCTATAGCCAGCTTGTGCGCAAAGGCGCGCCGGTTGTGGCAGGCACGTTTGTAAGCTCGATCGACATGAACTCGGGCGCACCGACTTTCGGAACCCCTGAAGCTGCAAATGTGACCTACGGGGCAGGGCAGCTGTTCCGTCGTCTGGGCTTGCCCTACCGTTCAGCAGGATCGTTCAACGGATCGAAACTTCCTGATGCACAGGCGGCTTACGAGACTGCGAACAGCCTGAATACCGGACTTCTGTCAGGCGTGAACTTCATGCTGCACTCGGCCGGTTGGCTGGAAGGGGGGCTAGTTGCCTCCTTCGAGAAGTTCGTGATGGACGCAGATCAACTTGGTGTGCTGCATGGCATCGCCAAAGGCGTTGAAGTGGATACCAATGCGCAAGCGATGGATGCCATCCGCGAGGTTGGTCCGGGCGGTCACTATCTTGGGTGCGATCACACCCAAAAGAACTTCAAATCGGCCTTCTGGCGCTCTGAGCTTTTGGACTACAAGCCCTACGAGACTTGGGAAGAAGAAGGTGGGCGTGACACGCAAGCCCTGGCCACTGAAAAGGTCAAGAAGTTGTTGTCTGATTATCAGGAGCCAACACTGGATCCCGGTATTGCAGAAGGTCTGAAGGACTATATCGCCGAGAAGAAAGCGTCGATGCCAGATGCCTTCACCTAAGCTGTTGCGCGTTCAGAATGATTAACACTCTGGAAAGGGGGCTTAACGGCCCCCTTTCTATTTTTATCTGAGTTTAAATCTTTTAGATTTTCGGTGCCGTTCGCGGCAGCAACTGAAGTTCAGCCAGAAGGGCAATCAGAACTTCGACATGACGCGCACAGGAATAGGACGCATCCCCTGCTTTTCGCGTGTCTTCCAGCTGAGCTTCAGTGGCAAGCAACCCATCGACGGCCTGTGATGGCGATGGCGTCGAGCTGGTTTTCATAAGTTTTTTCAAATCTTTATCCCGGTTGTAATCGCTCAACCCAAACCGTGCTGCGCGGACAAGAAGACGGGGGCGGCGCAGGGTTTTCAGGATGTCGGTGGTGCTTGTCATGGAAGCCTCGTTGTTGTGATTCCACGGCATCATGACTCAACCAAAAGGGGTGTTGCGCCACACCTCTTCGCCGTACGCAGGCGTTAACAGTTGTTATGATTTTGGAAACTAGTGTTGAGGAGTAATGACTTAGTTAACGGACCGGTAACCATAAATGGATAGGCCAGTTCGGCTTTGAAACAACCGCGGGTTGCGCCTTTGGGGCGGCGTAGATTTGGGGGTTGGAATCTGGAAGGGGCGTAAATGCACAACACAATTGCTACCGAGATTGACTGCAAATCCATCATGAATTGGTTGCCAAATGAAGTTCAAACTTATCTGAAACACACTGAAGAGGGTGAATCCATTCGCGCTATTGCACGGCGAATGGGGGTACACGCGTCCACCGTTCTTCGTCAGGTGCGGAAAACAGAAGCGCGCCGCGAAGATCCTTTGGTGGATTCCCTTTTGTCGCGTTTGGGTGGGGAATTGCAGGACAGCGCGGACGGGACGGTGTCATTCTCATTTGAAGATGCAAATGATGACCCGATGACACCTTATCTAACGCGTGTTTTGCGGTCGCTGCTGGCCGCGAACACAAGCCTTGTTGTGGGCAAGGGGGTCGACACGGCTGTGGTGTTGAAGACGATGCCAAATGAAGATCCGGTGGCTGTTGCCAAAGCACCTGTTGGTGTGGTGGAGCTGCTCGCTTTACTTGAGTGGATCAAGGGCGACGACAAAGGCCGCGTGGCGCGGTATCAGATCACAACGGCGGGCCGCCAGGCGTTAAACAAGCTTCTGGCCCAACAGGAATCGCGGGCAACGGGGTTTGCGGAAAGCCAATCTTCGTTTTTGGCCGCTGGGAGCGTATCGGGTGCGGGTTCAGTTGGGGGTCAAGAGACGGGCGCCCGCGCGAAGCGTCGTAAATCAAGGTCAGCCGGGGCAGAAACACCGGTGCGTGTTTTGGCGCGCAAGCGTGGGAAGGATAAACCCTATCTGGGGTCAGATCTGGTTTTGGCGGCAGAGCGATTGAATCGTGACTTTGCCTTGGGGCAGTTCGAGCACTCACAGACGAGTGGGAACTGGTCGACGTGGTTACGTGATGGGGGCGAAGCGATGTTTCAGTGCGCCTCTGACCATAAGTCGGACCGAAAACTGGATGCACAGTGCAGGTTCGCGGCAGCCATCAAAGCCATCGGGCCCGAATTGGCAGAGCTGGCGGTTGCAGTATGCTGCCATGAGAAGGGCATGGAGTGCGTCGAACGGGAAATGTCGATGCCTGCTCGTTCAGGAAAATACATGCTGCGGATCGCGCTTAAATACTTGGCGAGACATTATAATAATCAGCCCGGTGAAGATCACGAATTGATCTATTGAGGATCAGATCAGAAGAGGTGTCGTGACAATGCGAATATTGATGTCTGGGCAGGCGTGATTGATCTCGCTCGCGATGATCTTTGGATCAGGAATGTCAGCGACCAGAACATAATATGGTCCCTTGAAACCTGCGCCAACCAGCTTTTGACTGACCTCAAGGCAGTCAAGCGTATCGCAAATAAAATGCGAGACGACGGCATCAAATTCAAGATCTGAAAGCTGTTGAGTGCTGAGGCGTGAAAAGACACTACAGGCCATAAAGACCTCGCGGCTTGATACATCGTTCAAGTCGGCCAAATCGCGCGTTGTGCCCAGAAACAAGATCTTTAGTTTTGACTGCACTGCCTGCTTCATTCCCCAATAGAAACTAGGAGTGGTTTCCGCTTTCTGATTTTCACCCCAGAACGTCCGGATATCACCAATGGGGGTATTGGTGAAGACGCAATGCAACCTGTGCGAATAAAATCATGAATTGACCCACGCCTCGCAAGGCGTCATGTCTTGCGAGACTGTAGAACGACTTCAGTATAACAGAAGACAGGGTTGGCAATGGTTGCGCACAGTATTCTGGATGCATTGCCCATCGCGGCGATTTTTATTGGCGAAGACAGCCGCATTCGATCTTCAAATGCCAAAGCCCAGTCGCTTTTGAACATGGAGCTTAACGGGCGTCACTATGTGACAGCTCTGCGCCAACCATCCTTGTCGGATCAGATCGAAAAGACCATGTCCGATGGGCAGGCGGGGCAGGTTGGTTTCATCGTGACCGAAGCTGGACAGGACGTGGTGTATGAGGTTCATTTGGACCGCGTGATCACGGGTAAGGAAAGTGAAAACGGAGTGCTTCTGACTTTCATGGATGTGAAGTCGCAAGAGGAAGCCGGGCAAATGCGGTCCGATTTTGTAGCAAATGTCAGCCATGAATTGCGCACGCCCCTGACAGCCTTAACCGGGTTTATCGAGACGTTACGCGGTCCAGCACGGGATGATCCAGAGGCGCGGGAGCGGTTTCTTGGCATTATGGAGGCTGAGGGAAAGCGCATGAACAGATTGGTGGCGGACCTTCTGTCGCTCAGCCGGGTTGAAGACATGGTGCGTATGCGCCCGAAAGACAGTGTTGATGTCTGCGCCATCCTGCAATCCGTGAACAACGCCCTGTCGCAAACAGCGGCAGCAGGTGATGTTACAATCAGCATTGATAAAAAGATTGGGACGCCTGTTTTGGTTGCCGGCGACTTGGATCAACTCGCGCAAGTGTTCACAAATCTGATTGAAAACGCCATTAAATATGGCCGCAAGGGTGGTGAGGTAACTGTTACGGTCTCGCGCCTCGACATGCTCCCTGCGTTTAAAGGACCTGCCATTTGCATCGCGGTTCAAGATGACGGCCCCGGCATACCAGAATATCACCTGTCACGATTGACCGAGCGTTTTTATCGCGTCGACAGCCACCGGTCGCGTGAACTGGGAGGCACTGGCTTGGGGCTTGCGATTGTGAAACATATTATCAATCGCCACCGTGGCCGGCTTCGTATCGAAAGCGCCATAGGTGAAGGCAGCAGGTTTTCGGTTCTGTTGCGTGATGATCTTCAGCGATCAAAGTGAGGGCGCCGTTAACTATTTCACGGCGTTAACCTCAGATTCCGTCCAAATCGGTGCGATTGTCATACTCCTGTTACATAACATTCACAAAAGCTTTGATCAGTGGCTTTAGGAGAGCGTCATGTCGTCCACGGACGTCACAATGATCAAACAGGAGATATCCATGTCCTTCGTGAAACTGACCGCCTCAACCTTGGCGATCGCTGCCGTTTCCGCCACTGCTGCAACAGCCCGTGATCAGGTGCAGGTTGCTGGCTCCTCAACCGTTCTGCCTTATGCTTCGATCGTTGCTGAAGCTTTCGGTGAAAACTTCGATTTCCCGACCCCCGTTGTTGAATCGGGTGGCTCTTCGGCTGGTCTGAAGCGCTTCTGTGAGGGTGTTGGCGAAAACACCATCGACGTGGCCAACGCATCGCGCGCCATCAAGGACAAAGAAATCAAAGCCTGTGCCGAAGCTGGCGTGACCGACATTGTCGAGGTTCGCATCGGGTATGACGGCATCGTATTTGCCAGCCAAATCGACGGCCCCGGCTTCAGCGCCTTTGAACCGGCCGACATCTACAACGCTTTGGGCGCACAGGTGATGGTTGATGGCCAGTTGGTCGACAACAGCTTTAACCAGTGGGCTGACTTCAATGTCGACCTGCCGGCCGTAGACATCGCGGCCTTTATTCCCGGCACCAAGCACGGCACCCGTGAAGTGTTCGAAGTGAAGGTGATGGAAGCTGGCTGTAAAGCCACCGGCGCTTATGACGCGTTCCTGGCCGCTGCCGAAGGCGACACCGACAAAGCCAAGGCCAAAGCTGCAGCCAAGATGTGCTACAAAGTGCGCACCGATGGCAAATCGGTTGATATCGACGGCGACTATACCGAGACGCTGGCCTCGATCGACGCCAACAAAGACGGCATCGGTATCTTCGGTCTGGCATTTTATGAAAACAACACCGACACGCTGAACGTGGCGACCATGTCGGGTGTTGTACCGTCGACCGAAACCATCGCAACTGGTGAATACCCGGTGTCGCGTCCGCTGTATTTCTACATCAAGAAAGCGCATATCGGCGTGATCCCCGGCCTGAAAGAATACGCTGAGTTCTTCGTTGCCGACGAGATTGCAGGCCCCGACGGCCCGCTGTCGGAATACGGTCTGGTTGCCGACCCGGAACTGGCTGCCACACAGGCGTCGGTTGCTGCGGAAGACGTGCTGACCAACTAAGACAATCAGGCGGCGCGGGGATGCATTCCCCGCGCCGCTTCACCCATCCCGTGGGTCGGGGCAAAGACCCACATGTTTGCTGCAAGAGCGTTCAATGTCTGCATTCTGGCTACTAATGATCATCCTAGCGCTTGCCGCTGTGGGGTTCATACAGGGACGAAGTCGCGCCTTATCCTCGGTTCACGGGGATCGTCGCCTGCTTCATTCACTTCCGAACTATTATGGGTTCAATGTTGCGATGCTGGCCTTTGTGCCGGCCGTTTTGGTGTTGGGCGCGTGGGTGATTATTCAGCCGATGCTGATAAGTGGTCAGGTGTCGACGCTTATTCCCTCTGAGCTCTATGAAGACGCTGGTCAATTGAACCTGATCATGAGCGACGTAAAGCGTGTGGCCGACGGTTTGGACGTGGCTGTTGCGCAAGGCGTCATGTCGGCTGAAGATGTAAGTCAAATCAGCACCGAGACGACCGATGTCCGCGGCCTTTTGGGTCAAGTTGGCGTTGCGCTTGGCAGCGATGTTGACCCCTCGGTTCTAAAAGCCGCGCAAGAAATGCGCGGCAAGACCACCAGCGGCAACCTGTTTATGACAATCGTTGTGGTTGCGGTCGCTGCGGCAGGTTTCATAGCTGCCATGATGATGACGCGCGGAGATTTCCGCGCCCGCAATGCGGTTGAGGGAGGGGTGAAGACCTTGCTGATCGGGGCGGCGTCCATCGCCATCCTGACCACCATCGGCATTGTCCTGTCCCTGATCTTCAACACGATCACCTTCTTCGGCATGTTCCCGGCAAGCGACTTCTTGTTCGGCCTGACGTGGTCACCTGAAGGGCGAGGTGGGTCCGAGCATCTGGGTATTCTGCCGCTGCTTTGGGGCACGATTTATATCTCTATTGTCGCGCTTTTGGTTGCGGTGCCCATCGGCCTTTTCGCCGCCGTGTACCTGTCAGAATACGCAAGCCGCACGACCCGTGCCTTTGCTAAGCCGCTCTTGGAGGTTCTGGCCGGGATCCCGACCATTGTGTACGGTCTGTTTGCCCTGACCGTTGTTGGTCCACTTCTGGTGAATTTCTTCGGCGCGGATGGTCTGGGCTGGATGCAGGGCGCGCGCTCGGTGATGACCGCCGGATTGGTCATGGGCATCATGCTGATCCCCTTCGTGTCCTCACTGTCTGATGACATCATTAACGCTGTTCCGCAGGCGATGCGCGACGGGTCCTATGGGCTGGGTGCGACGCAATCGGAAACCGTGAAGCAAGTGGTTCTGCCCGCAGCGCTGCCGGGCATCGTGGGCGCTATCCTGCTTGCCGCCTCGCGCGCCATCGGGGAAACCATGATCGTGGTGATGGGGGCAGGGGCCGCGGCCCGACTGAACCTGAACCCGTTCGAGGCCATGACAACTGTAACCGCCAAAATCGTCAGTCAGCTGACCGGCGACAGTGACTTTGCCAGCCCCGAAGCCCTTGTCGCCTTCGCCCTTGGCATGACCCTGTTCCTTCTGACCTTGGGTCTGAACGTCCTTGCGCTTTACATCGTGCGCAAATATCGGGAGCAATACGAATGAGCGACGCAAGTCTTCAAAACGACCCCGAGATGGGGGCGCCGTCCACCAAAAGCTCGATCCTTGAACTGGACCAGCGCACCAAGAAACGCAACGCGGCCGAGGCCCGCTTCCGCGCCTATGGCATTGTTGCGATTGCCGTGGGTCTGGTGTTCCTTCTCGTTCTGATCAGCTCGATCTTTTTTAAAGGCGTCGGAGCATTTCAACAGACCTTTATCACGCTGGATGTCGAGCTGCTGGAGAGTAAGCTGGACAAGACCGGTGAGCGCGACATTGAGAAGATTAAGAAGGTCACGACCTTTGGCTACAACCCGCTGATCGAAAACGCGCTGAAGGTGGCGATGGAAGAGGCGGGAATTGAGAACCCCTTCGCTAAGGGCAAGGATCTGCGCAAAATGCTCTCGTCGGGCGCTGCTGCCGATCTGCGCCGCTTCGTGATCGCCAACCCGGACCGGATTGGGGACACCGTACAGTTCCGCCTGCTGGCGTCGTCCCGTGTGGATGGCTATCTGAAAGACCGCGTGACCCGCGAAAGCCTGGCCCGCGACAAAAATCTAACGCCCGTGCATCTGGATGTGGTAGATCAGCTGAAAGAAGCGGGTATTGTGGCGAAAAGCTTCAACCTAGGCTTCATCACAGGTGCGGACGCTTCCGAAAGCCGCCCTGAGCAGGCTGGGATCGGCGTTTCGATGCTGGGCAGTCTTTATATGATGCTTGTGGTTCTGGCCTGTGCGCTGCCCATCGGGGTTGCCGCCTCAATCTATCTGGAAGAATTCGCACCGCAGAACTGGTTTACGGACTTGATCGAGGTGAACATCTCGAACCTGGCTGCTGTGCCGTCGATCGTCTTCGGCATTCTCGGTCTGGCCGTGTTCATTCAGTTCGCACACCTGCCGCAATCGGCCCCGCTGGTCGGTGGTTTGGTGCTGACCCTGATGACGCTGCCAACGATCATCATCTCGACCCGCGCGTCGCTGAAATCAGTGCCGCCGTCAATCCGAGAGGCCGCACTGGGCATCGGTGCCTCGAAAATGCAAACCGTGTTCCACCACGTGCTGCCGCTTGCCATGCCGGGCATCCTGACGGGCACCATCATCGGTCTGGCGCAAGCGCTTGGCGAAACCGCGCCGCTGCTTTTGATCGGGATGGTGGGCTATATCGCCTCGAACTATCCGGGCGGCATCATCGAGGGCTTCATGTCTCCGAACTCGGCCATGCCAGCCCAGATCTATGAATGGGCAAAACGTGCGGACCCTGCGTATTATGAACGCGCTTGGGGCGGCATCATCATCCTTCTGGTGTTCCTGATGACCATGAACATCATTGCAATCATTCTGCGTCGCCGGTTTGAGCGTCGTTGGTAGGGAAGGCCGTTGACATGAATGATATGACGAAAATCGAAAGGGCCGTAGAGATGAGCAATATGAAAATCTCGGCGAAAGACGTGCAAGTCTATTATGCGGACAATCACGCCATCAAAGACGTCTCGGTCGAGATTGAAGACAAGACCGTGACCGCGTTCATCGGCCCGTCGGGTTGCGGCAAGTCGACCTTCCTGCGCTGCCTGAACCGGATGAATGATACGATCGACATCTGCCGTGTCGAGGGTGAGATTTTGTTGGATGGCGAAGACATCTACGACAAGCGCGTCGACCCCGTTCAGCTGCGTGCCAAGGTTGGGATGGTGTTCCAGAAACCCAACCCGTTCCCCAAGTCGATCTATGACAATATCGCCTATGGGCCGCGCATTCACGGTCTGGCCGGCAACAAGGCAGAACTGGACGAGATTGTCGAGAAATCCCTGCGTCGCGGTGCCATCTGGGACGAGGTGAAAGACCGCCTGCATGCGCCCGGTACTGGTCTGTCCGGGGGTCAGCAACAGCGTCTGTGTATCGCACGCGCCGTTGCGACTGAACCAGAAGTGCTGCTGATGGACGAG
The DNA here is from genome assembly GCF_023016155.1 of Aliiroseovarius sp. F20344. Taxonomy (GTDB): domain Bacteria; phylum Pseudomonadota; class Alphaproteobacteria; order Rhodobacterales; family Rhodobacteraceae; genus Aliiroseovarius. The sequence continues at coordinate 1,199,960 of NZ_JALKBG010000008.1, read as the reverse complement.
CCATGCTCGGCCCTTGATCCGATCGCGACCGCTCAGGTGGAAGAGCTGATCGATGAGTTGCGCCAAAGCTATTCTGTAGTAATCGTCACCCACTCAATGCAGCAGGCCGCGCGTGTCAGTCAGAAGACTGCATTTTTCCACTTGGGTAGTCTTGTGGAATATGATGACACCACCAAGATTTTCACCAACCCAGAAGATCCGCGCACTGAAAGCTACATCACTGGCCGTATCGGTTAAGGCCCCTCGGGGCAGGAGAAAAGACATGATTGATCAACATATTGCATCCGCGTTCGACCGTGATCTGGAAGAAATTCAAGCCCACCTGATGAAGATGGGCGGGATGGTCGAAGTTTCAATCCGCGATGGTGCCAAATCATTGAAGGGACGGGACGAGGAGCTGGCCGAGACCGTGCGCAAGAACGATAAGAAAATCGACGCGCTGGACCTGCAAATTCAGGAAGAATGTGCCCGCGTGCTTGCTTTGCGCCAACCCATTGCGTCAGACCTCCGAACCGTTCTGACTGTGATGAAAGTTGCCGCCAACCTTGAACGTATCGGCGATTATGCGAAGAACATGGCCAAACGGACCACCGTTCTGGTGCATATGCAGCCCATTGATGGCGCGTCTGGCGCGATCAAACGGATGGCCAGCGAAGTGCGCCAGATGCTGACGGACGCGCTGGACGCCTATATCCGCCGGGACGAGGAGCTTGCACAAGATGTGCGCCATCGCGATCTGGAAGTGGATCAGATGTACAACGCACTGTTCCGCGAGTTCCTAACCTTCATGATGGAAGACCCGCGCAACATATCGTCCTGCATGCACTTGCATTTCATCGCCAAGAATATTGAGCGTATGGGCGACCATGTCACATCGATCGCAGATCAAGTGATCTATCTGGTCAGCGGAGAGCTTCCTGATGAAGCGCGGCCAAAGGGGAACGCGGCCAATTACCAAATGCCCGTAGAAGACGCTGGTGAGGAATAGGCATGAGCACGGATAAGCCGAGTGTTTTGCTGGTCGAGGATGAGCCAGCGCAACGCGAAATCCTCCGTTATAACCTTACGGCCGAGGGCTATGACGTGGCACTTGCCGAAAATGGCGACGACGCCTTGATCCTAGTGGAAGAGGTGATGCCAGATTTGATCTTGTTGGATTGGATGTTGCCCGGTGTCTCAGGCATTGAGATTTGCAGGCAGATCAAAACCCGTAAGGAAACACGGAGCATTCCGGTGATCATGTTGTCCGCACGCTCGGAAGAGGTGGACCGCGTTCGGGGGTTGGAAACTGGCGCGGACGATTATGTGGTCAAACCGTATTCGGTGAGCGAGCTGATGGCGCGCATTCGCACGCAACTACGCCGGACACGCCCGGTTTCCGTTGGGCAGAAGCTTGAATACACCGACATCGTTCTGGATGGCGAAAGCCATCGTGTGACGCGGGCAGGGGAGCCGGTGAAGCTGGGCCCGACCGAGTTTCGCCTTCTCACCACGTTGATGGAAAAACCCGGCCGCGTTTGGAGCCGCGAGCAGCTTCTGGATCGTGTTTGGGGGCGGGATGTGTATGTGGATACGCGCACCGTGGACGTGCATGTTGGTCGCCTTCGCAAAGCGCTTTGTCGAAATGGCGGTGAGGACCCATTGCGTACGGTACGTGGCACAGGTTACGCGCTCGGGTGATCGAAGCTGCATAAGGTAACCACAACAATGCCTTGTTATATATAGATATTGCTCGAAGATCGGCGAATGTTGCCTGCAAGGCAAAGTTTAGAACGCGTAAGCCCAATCCTAACACGGGCTTAGCTTCTTAAATGTGATCACAATGCGGAAACTGACCGGGCCTGCTATCCGAACCTGAAGGGATAGTGGCGGAGAGACAGGGATTCGAACCCTGGGTAGGCTTGCACCCACAACGGTTTTCGAGACCGCCCCGTTCGACCACTCCGGCACCTCTCCGCGGGGGTCTTGGGGGAAATAATTCGCCTACGCCGCATGTGCAACCACTTTTTTCACCTATTTTGGAAATGCTGGATTAAACGTGATGAGGCACCGCTTGGCATTGGGAGTGCTCAGCGATAGTCTTGGGCGGAAACCAAAGTTGGATACCTTAGATAATAACATGATTATTAACAGGATTATGGGCTTTATAGCCGCTGTTCTTTTGCCGGCCACGATGGCATCGGCAAGCGATGAAACTGAAATCAGGTCCTTCCTGAAGATTACCGGTTTCGATGTAGCAATTGAATCGATCCAATTGGGCGCGATGGCAGGCCCCGCATTGACCGGCGAAGACCCGGACGTGTTTGGGCGTCAATGGCAAGAACTGGCGGAAGAGGTGTTCGAACCTAAGTCCATGCTGGATGATGCCATTGAAATGCTATCCGCAGTCCTGCCTCAGGATGTTCTGGATCATGGTATGGCGTTTTATGAAAGCCCCTTGGGTCAGCGTTTGGTTGAGGTTGAAAACGAAAGCCACATGACCGAAGACGAGGTGAAGTATTCGGAAGGGGCTGATATTGTTGCAGAATTGCTGGAATCCGGCGATTTGCGCGTGCAGGTTTATAAGGCGATGGGCGATGCGATTGGCTCAACGGATACTGCCATACGCTCCCTGATCGAAATTCAGGTGCGGTATTTGTTGGCCGCTATGGCAGCAGGGGCCAGTGAGCTTGAGATGAATGAAAATGATCTGCGCGGTATCCTGCAAAGCCAGACCGATATCATGCGGGACGGGATCGAAGAGAACTCACTGGTTGCCAACGCCTATGCTTATCGCGACGTCAGCGAGGCTGATTTGATTGACTATCTGTCTGCCCTTCAGGACCCAAAGATGGGTCAGGTTTATGAAATCCTGAATGCGGTTCAGTTCGAGATCATGGCCAATCGCTATGAAACCCTCGCCAGCCGGCTTGGAGAGCTTTCACCAGAGCAAGAGCTGTGATCAATCGGTTTCTGATATCTTACCCGGTCAAGGGTGCTATTGCGGCGCTGTCGCTGTCTTTTAGTGTTGCCATTCCGCTTGGGGCGGAGACGACGAATACAGGTGTAGTTCAGCAAGGGTCCGAACAATTTCAGGCCGGCGAAACCCAACGCTTTGAAGAGTTATGGACCCTATTGGGCATGGCTGACATGGTGTCGATCCTGCATGACGAGGGGCTTGAAATGGCCATGTCGTCTGACATAGATTTGTTGGGCCATGATGGTGGCCCACGGTGGGATGCCGCGGTCAACAAGATCTACGATGAAACCGAGTTGACCCATGAGCTGAGACAGCAATTTCGTCAGAGCCTGCAACAATCGGATTTGGCGGATCTCTGCAATTTTTACAAACGTGAAGAGATGCAGGATATCATTCAGCACGAAATCTCGGCCCGCCGTGCCTTTCTGGATGTCGACGTTGAACAAGACGCACGAGAGCGCTGGCTGCAAGGGGATACGCCGGAAGATCTGGACGATATCATCGGGCGTTACATTGATAAAAACGACCTGATTGAACTGAACGTGATGGGTGCGCTGAATTCTAATTTCGTGTTTCTAAGTAGGCTCAATCAAAGCTTGCCAGACTCCACCGGTCATATGACCGAGGATGAGATACTCACACATGTTTGGTCGCAGGAAAGCGATATCCGAACGGACACATCGGAATGGATGTATGCTTATCTTCATACGGCATATGAGCGTGTCGATGAGGGCGCTTTGGCACGCTATGTTGCGTTTTCCGAAACACCGACAGGACAAGCTTTGAACCAGGCGTTGTTCAGCGCGTTTGACGCAGTTTACCTGCGATTGTCGAGCGATTTGGGAAGCGCCGTTGGCGTCTTTTCCCAAGAAGAAGAGCTTTAGGTTCAGTTTCCAGATTTCTCTATCTTGGCCAATCCGTCCAGAAGCTCTTTAAGGTGCTCGGCATAGGGTTCCCATTTACCAACTGAACTTTTGTAAAGCGGTTGGCGAACCTGCGCGACGGAAAGCGTTTTTACATCTCGTTTCGTCTTGTGAAAATCAAGGCAGGCCTCTTCCCACTCCAATTCACAGAACTCTAACAGTTTGCGTATTTCGGTTTCGGGATCGTCGACCAGATCCTCGTAAGATATCTCGTGGATGCGATCAGGTGCCATCTCGCGCCACAACGCCAGATACTCGGTATAAAGCCTGTAGGTCTGCACCAAAGCGGATTGCGAATAGCTGTATCGGTGCAGGCCGGGGACAAATCGGTTTTTGAAGATCGACCACAGATTATCGCGGGGATCGCGTCGCAAAGCGACGATCTTAGCTTTTGGCATGGACAGCCAGACCAATGGCGCAATCTGATAGGTCGAAATCGTCTTGTCCGTAATACGATCCGCATCGGGAAGGCGGATGTCGATGGCCTGTTGGTAGTCGCGCCCAAGCCCATCGAACTGCGCATCCGTCATATCGGTGATATGGCCGCCAGTTTTGGCGACTTCCGCGACCTGTTTGAAACCCATCGGGTGGAAAACTCCCAGTTCATCCCCTCCGGTGACGGTCGAATGGCTGGCGAGGATTTGTTCGACCAGTGTCGTGCCAGAGCGGGGCAGGCCGGTTACAAAGATGGTGCTGTTTTGATCAAAGCCGCAAGTTCCGATCCGCGCAGGGTCGAATCCTTTTAAGAAAGCCTTGAAGCGGTCGAAGTTGCTTTGTTCATTTGTCGCATCGTGCGGATAGAGGCGTGCCATCACGTCATTGGCACGCGATAGATAGGTCCAGGCCGCTTCTGCGTCTTTCTGATCCTCCATCACTTTCACCAGCCCGTATCCCAAATCGACACGGGTCTCATCAGGAAGATCTTGTCTTTCCCAGAGCGATTTCATCTCATCAATCAGCGGATCGTCTGCCTTAAGCTTTCGACCTTGAGTGACCATGCGGTAGACACTGCCCGATCGGACCCCCCGCGCGAGCGCATCCCGCAGGACAGTCTCGGCCCCATCAAAGTCACCGCTTTGCTGAAGCAAATTGGCAGCCATCGTCACGACGCGTAGTTTATTTGGCTCAGTTTCCAGCGCCTGGGTGATTGCGTCCTTGGACGCCTGCAGATTCCCGCGCAACTTTTCAGCCATCGCGCGCAGGGCGAGAACTTCACCTGCTGGGGCGTTTTTGCCATTTAGTGCATCAAGGTCTTCGATCGTGCCAGCTGCATCCTCAAGGGATAGCCTTGCCTGGGCGCGGGTAAACAAGCCTGCGGCATTGCCTGGGGCAATCTTTAACAAAGCATCAAGGCATTCCAGTGCATCGCTAGGCGCGTTGATGTCCGTATAGAGTTTTCCCAGATTGCCCAAGACAATCGGGTTGTCCGGAATGACGGTACGCGCGCGTTCCAGAACGTGTTTTGCTTCAATCCGACGGGACTGCAGCAAAAGGAACTGTCCATATTGCGCCAAGGCCTCGCCATAGTCGGGATCTGCCGTGAGTGCAGTTTTGAAGGCCTGTTCAGCCGCCTCTGCCTGACCAAGAGCTGCCAAGGCGACACCGTGGATGACCGAAATCGCCTCATTCGGCCCGCGGGTTAGAAGGGTGCGGGCTTGTTGTTCCGCATCCTTTGCTTGCCCAGCGTTCAGGAGGGCGGTGAGGGCTTCAATCTCGGACTTGGTTGCAGTTTTGCTGGTCCGATGTGTTTTGTTTGCCTTGCCTCTCAGAAGGGCTATTAGCTTTTTACGCTCTGCGCTTGGTAGCTTCGCGCCTTTCAGCTGCTTTGCGACGCCTGACTGCGCTTGTTCATCCATCGACGCTGCCAGCGTGACGTAGGCCCGCCAGACGGCTTGTTCGCCGGGGGCGAGGCGGGATGCCTTCTCATATGCGGCAAGCGACGCAGAATTGTCGCCCATTTGTTGAAGAATCTGGGCTTGTTGAAATGGAATTTCGGCGCGCATAGGTGCCATCGTTTCCAGCTGCGAAAGGACCTTTAATGCGTCGACGGGTTTGCCCGCACGTGCCAGCGTGGCTGCTTTTTGAAACAGGGCAGGGATCTGGATTGAATTCAAAGGCAGCATGTCGCGCATCCGTTCTGGCTGGTATGGCTTACCTCCCTTGGCTATTATGACTAAGGCAAGGTCGCAAGGGGCTGCCTGCATGGTTGGAAAATAGCGTGTTTCCTTGGCCAATTTGCCTTGACTTTAATCCCATTCCACCCGATAAGCCGCCATTCCTGCCTAGGTTATCCTGTGCGGGAACTTAAAACTATGTCCAAAACGCAAGTGGCGGATGCGCAGTTCGAGGCAATAGAAGGGATGGGCCCTTCGCCAAACACCGGCATATGTCGGGGCCACAGGACGCGGATTATGAAGGAAGATCATATGTTTGCGGTTATGAAAACCGGCGGCAAGCAGTATAAGGTCCAAGCTGGTGACGTTCTGCGCGTCGAAAAGCTGGCGGCCGATGCTGGCGAAAAAGTCCAGTTCAACGAGATTCTGATGGTCGGCGGAACTGTCGGCACACCCACCGTAGACGGTGCTGGCGTGCAGGCAGAAGTTATCGACCAGATCAAAGGCGAAAAAGTCATTCACTTCGTGAAGCGTCGCCGTAAGCACAGCTCGAAGCGCACCAAGGGTCACCGTCAGCAACTGACGCTGCTCCGCGTGACCGACATCCTAGAAAAGGGTGCGGACAAATCGGGTGTGAAAGCTGCCATCGGTGCAGGTTCGGTTTCGGGTGCGGCTGTTGGAGCTGCAAAACCCGCTAAGAAAGCCCCTGCCAAGAAAGCAGCTCCTGCGAAAGCAGCGCCGAAGAAAGCCGCTAAAGCAGAAGCACCCGCTGGTGCCGATGATCTTAAGCAACTGTCGGGTGTAGGTCCGGCGCTTGAGAAGAAACTGCTGGAAGCTGGTGTAACCACCTTCGCTCAAATCGCTGCCTGGGGCGCCGATGATATTGCCAAGTTCGACGAAGCACTTTCGTTCAAAGGCCGCATCGAGCGTGAAGGCTGGGTTGAGCAGGCCAAAGAATTGGCCAAAGGTTAACAAGAGCTAAGGAGAGATAGAATGGCACATAAAAAAGCAGGCGGTTCATCCCGTAACGGCCGCGACTCAGCCGGTCGTCGCCTTGGTGTTAAGAAATACGGTGGTCAGGTTGTGATCCCGGGCAACATCATCGTGCGTCAGCGCGGTACCAAGATGTGGCCGGGTGAAAACGTGGGCATGGGCAAAGATCACACAATCTTTGCAACCAGCGAAGGCACCGTCAAATTCCACAAGGGCCTTAAAGGCCGCACCTTTATTTCGGTTCTCCCAGTGGCGGAGGCCGCTGAGTAAGCCGAACCTAACAAGGTTGTGAAAAACCAGGGGCCGGCTGTGATAGCCGGCCCCTTTTCTTTTTGTATTTGAAGATTATCTGCCTGTTCATCTCAGGTTCATATGAACGCCCTAAAACTGCCCGATATGCAGATTAGTCGTGGGTCATGGGAAATGAACAGTCAGTGCATTCTGAGCTTTTCAGAGGAGGGAAGGCCATGAAGCATGTGGAAATAAGAACTCAGCCGACCATTCCGTCGGATCGTTTTGTCCTGCGCCCAGTACGTTCGTCCGATCTTGGCGCGTTGAATATGTCTGCGTCAGACAAGCGTGTTGCCGAAGGCACGCGCTCGATCCCGCATCCTTTGCCGCCCGGCGTGACCGAGGCCTTCATCGAACGGGCCTTGTCTGAGACACGTGATGAAGACGTTTGGGTCATGGACGGACTCGGCAAGAATCAGGACAATGTTGTTGGCGTGATCACGCTAACCTCACTGGATCGGGGCCAAAGCCAGCTGGGCTATTGGGTTGCGCCCGGATTTTGGAATGCAGGAATTGCCTCTGAAGCCGTCAGTGCCCTGATTGCGTCAAACCCCTTGGGCAACAGCTCGATCTTCGCTGAGGTCTTTCAGGACAACCCAGCGTCAGCACGTGTACTGACCCATGCAGGGTTTGAATACATTGGCGATGCTGAAAGCCATTCAGTTGCCCGTGGCGTCACGGTTCCAACTTGGACTTACATCAGAAAGATGGCGTAAGTCTTTGCAATGGAAAACGTTATACGGATTGAGACGCAGCGATTTGTGCTGCGGCCTTTAGCAGCTGATGATGCCGACCAAGTAGTGAGTGCCTTAAATGATTTTGAGGTCGCGCGCTGGCTTACCGTCGTGCCGCATCCCTATAGCTATGCTGATTATGAAGGCTTTCTTGATCATCTTACGCGAAGCTCCCCCTATGGTGGGCTGGCGATTGAGGAGACGGGCAAAGTGATCGGGGTAGTCGGGATCGATGGGTCGTTGGGCTATTGGCTCGGGCGTGATCATCACGGTCGTGGAGTGATGAAAGAAGCCGCCGGTGCGCTGGTGGATCATCTTTTTAAAACGTCAGATGTCAGGGAAATCACCTCGGGTCATTTCCCCGAGAACGACGCCTCGCGCGCAGTGCTGATGTCGCTTGGCTTCCGTGATACCGGCGAGATCGAGGCCCAGCACTGCGTTTCGCGCGATTGCCCAGAAACCCTGATCAAAATGCGGCTCACACGATCTGATTGGGAAGTGTCGCAATGAACACTCAGCTCAAAACCAAGCGCCTGACCGTGCGCGGCAGTCAGCCGTCCGTTTTTGACGCGATGTTGGTTCTGGTGTCCGACTTCGATGTGGTGCGGAATACGGCGAATGGGCCGCATCCGGTCGGCCATGCGTCCTTGCGGAATTTCCAGCTTTTGCGACCGCAGGACTAAGCAAATGCCAAGCGGGGCATGGCTCTGCCCTTGAGACTTGCCCCATTTCCCTCTATCGCCTGTGACAAAGCAGAAAGGCGCGTGTCATGAAATTTCTCGATCTAGCCAAAGTCTATATCCGGTCCGGATCCGGCGGCGGCGGCTGTGTGTCGTTCCGGCGCGAGAAATACATCGAATATGGCGGTCCAGATGGTGGCGATGGCGGGCGTGGTGGCTCGGTCATTGTTGAGGTTGTGGACGGACTGAACACGTTGATCGACTTCCGCTATCAGCAGCACTTTTTCGCAGGCAATGGACGCCCTGGTATGGGCCAGCAACGTACCGGCGCTGATGGCGACGACATTGTGCTTCGGGTGCCCGTCGGAACCGAGGTTATGGACGAAGACGAAGAAACCGTACTGGCCGACATGACCGAAGTGGGCCAACGCTATGTGATTGCCAAAGGCGGCAATGGTGGCTTTGGCAACCTTCATTTCACATCCTCGACCAACCGCGCGCCACGTCGTGCCAATCCTGGTCAGCCGGGGATCGAGCGCACGATATGGCTGCGCCTGAAACTCATTGCTGATGTGGGGCTTTTGGGGCTGCCCAATGCGGGCAAATCCACCTTCCTTGCGGCGACGTCAAATGCGCGCCCAAAAATTGCCGACTATCCTTTCACTACGCTGCACCCCAATCTGGGCGTTGTGGGTGTCGACGGGGCAGAGTTCGTCGTTGCTGACATTCCCGGCCTGATCGAAGGGGCGTCCGAGGGGCGCGGGTTGGGCGATCTGTTTCTTGGTCACGTGGAACGCTGCGCAGTGCTTTTGCATCTGGTGGATGGCACGTCAGAAGACGTCGTTGCGGACTATCAGACCATCATCAACGAGATCGAGAATTACGGTGACATTCTGGGCGGCAAACCTCGTGTGACAGTTCTGAACAAGGTTGACGCCTTGGATGATGAAGAACGGGTAGAAAAACAAGCTGCGTTAGAGGCCGTTGCTGGCCCCGTGATGTTTATGTCGGGCGTTGCCAAACAAGGCACAACTGATGTGTTGCGCGCTTTGCGCAAGGAGATCTCGGAAGATCGCATCCGGCAAAAACCTGTTGAGGAAGAAGAAAAGTGGCAGCCCTAAGCGACGCAAAACGCATCGTTGTCAAAATCGGATCAGCCTTGCTGGTTGATGCCGATACGGGTGCGCTTAAGGCCGACTGGCTGGGGTCACTGTGTGCGGATGTTGCATCGTTCAAGGCGTCGGGGGCGGATGTGGTTCTGGTGTCCTCGGGTTCCATCGCCTTGGGGCGGGGCGTGCTGAGCCTTCCGTTGGGAACTCTGTCGCTTGAGCAATCACAGGCCGCAGCCGCGGTTGGTCAGATCCGCTTGGCCCGAGCGTATGAAGAGGCGCTGACCCCGTTGGGCGCAACGACCGCGCAGGTGCTGGTTACGCTCGAAGACAGCGCAGATCGTCGTCGCTACCTAAACTCGCGGGCTACGCTTGAAACGCTCCTATCATTGGACGTTGTTCCAATCGTGAATGAAAACGACACGGTCGCGACGGATGAAATTCGCTTTGGAGACAATGACCGCTTAGCTGCCCAAGTGGCCGTAACCATCGGCGCAGATCACCTGGTGCTTCTGTCGGATGTCGACGGGTTTTATTCTGGCAATCCCAAAACCGATCCTTCGGCAAAGCGCTATGATGTGATCACCCAAATCACGCCCGAGATCGAGGCGATGGCTGGGGACGCTGGCACTGGGCTGTCCAAAGGCGGCATGAAGACCAAGGTGATGGCTGCCAAGACCGCGACCGGGGCAGGGTGTGACATGACGATCACCGAAGGGTCTCGCCTTAACCCCCTGACAACGCTCATGAACGGCGCGCCGTCCACGCTATTTACCGCGCGCACCACGCCAAAGGCCGCGCGCAAACATTGGATCGCGTCGATGAAACCTCAGGGCATTTTGGTTCTGGATCAGGGCGCTGTTGTGGCACTCCAATCGGGTAGGTCCCTGCTTTCGGCCGGGGTGACCGATGTGGTCGGCAGTTTCCACCGGGGGGATCCTGTGGACATTCAAGGACCCGACGGAACCCATCTTGGGGCGGGGCTGGTCGGCTATACCGCCGATGAAGCACGGGCAATCAAAGGGCAGCGGTCTGACCAGATTGAACCGATCCTTGGCCATCCGGGTCGAGCGGCGTTGATCCACCGGGATGACATGTCTCTTTAAGAACAATACGATACGCGGAATACATACGGAGTAAGCAAGATGAGCGATGACATCAAAACAATGATGACCGACATTGGCACCCGCGCCCGCGCGGCCGCACGTGACCTTGCTTTCGCCCCATCCGACGCGAAAGAAAAGGCGTTGATGGCCGCAGCAGACGCCTGTTGGGCGCGCCGGGATGAGATCATTGCTGCCAATGTGAAGGACATGGCCTTTGGGCGTAACAAAGGTCTTTCAGATGCGATGATGGATCGTCTGATGTTAGACGAAGATCGTATCAAAGGCATGTGTGACGGCTTACGCGCTGTTGCCGCGCAGGATGACCCGGTCGGCGAGGTTCTGGAAGATTGGGATCGCCCTTCGGGTTTGAATATCCGTCGTGTGCGCACGCCTTTAGGGGTGATTGGCGTAATCTATGAAAGCCGCCCGAACGTAACGGCAGATGCAGGTGCGCTGTGCTTGAAGGCGGGCAATGCAGTGATCCTTCGCGGTGGATCTGAAAGTTTCCATTCCGCGGGCTTGATCCACGCCTGTTTGCAGGACGGTTTACGTGTCGCAGGATTGCCCGAGGATGCAATCCAGTTGATCCCAACCCGTGATCGCGCTGCGGTCAGCGAGCTTTTGACCATGACAGATTATGTCGACGTTATCGTTCCGCGGGGCGGAAAAGGGCTTGTTGGGCTGGTCCAGCGTGAAGCCCGTGTGCCAGTTTTTGCTCATCTGGAAGGTATTGTGCATATCTATATCGACAAGCACGCCGACGCCGAGAAGACCCGAAAAGTTGTCCTGAACGCAAAGACGCGCCGGACCGGAATTTGCGGGGCTGCAGAGTGTTTGTTGATCCACAAAGACGCGAAAGAACTTGGGCAAAGCGTGATTGATGAACTGATCGCCGCCGGGATTGAAGTTCGGGCGGGTGACGGTCTGTCGGGCAGCAAGCCCGCAACCGATGCCGATTGGGGCACAGAGTATTTGGACAGCATCATTGCTGCCAAGCTGGTCGACGATGTGGATGGCGCGATTGAGCATATCAACCGCTATTCCTCGTCCCATACGGATGCGATCATGACTGAGGATGACGCGACAGCCGAACATTTCTTCACGCGGTTGGACAGCGCCATTCTGATGCGCAATGCCTCGACCCAGTTTGCGGACGGTGGAGAGTTTGGCATGGGAGCCGAGATTGGGATCGCCACTGGTAAGATGCATGCGCGCGGCCCGGTTGGCGCCAAGCAATTGACTTCGTTCAAATACCTGGTGGTGGGCGACGGAACCACGCGAGCCTGATGTCTTCAAATCACTTGCGAGCCGTCCTGTTCTCGTAGGCTCGCAACCCCGACTTTAGAACGACAAACTGATCGACTGCTCTGTGATTTTCGTGACGGCCGTTCGGTTTTGGTGCTGAAGTTCCGGAAGGATCAGCGCGAAATGTACCTGAGCAGGTGGGACGTCAAGATCAGAGTTGCTTGCCGACAATAGCCCCCACAGGTCTGCATACGCATTCAGGCGATCAGCGACAGCTTCCATTTTCCAATGCCCATCATTCCGTGAAACAGTCACATGACCGCCCCAAGGCAATGCACTTTCAAAGCATTGAAGGGCTAGAAAGGCCAACTTGACCTCGGGCCTTGGCAAATCGCCAACTGGCTGCCAGTCGATTGCGATTTTCCGACCGTCCGCGCCCGGGGCAAGAACTGCCCGAATTTCCTTTTCAGAAAGCGACTGACCGTCCGTCGCCGCGCCAAAGGCTACTCGGAAAAACCTGATCCGCAAGTTGGCGTTCGTCACGCTTTCAGCAATCAACGCCATTTCTGGACTGTCCCCCATCCCGGAAAGCTGTAGCAGCTCAACCCCATTGCCGATTGCCCCCAAAGGGCTGATAAGGTCATGGCAGATACGAGAGCCGATCAAAGATGTAAGGTCGCGGTCTTGTTTGGTCATGAATGAAGCCTGATGGGGAAATAGGTCATGGGTTTGGGATCACTTTTGGAACCGGGAATGCTGGTGCGCCATCCACAAAAGCCCGATTGGGGGCTGGGGCAGGTGCAATCCAACATTGGTGGCCGCGTGACGGTGAATTTCGAACATGCTGGGAAACAGGTGATAATGATCGAGTTGATTGACTTGATACCAGTTTTTGACCTTTCTGATCCCTCTTGAACGCAGTGAGGCTGCGTTGCATATCCTTCGCCCGAGCCATAAGAGCTCAATAAGGTTATCAAATGGTTAATCCACATGGCTGCGCCTGATTTTGAACTGAGACTGGCCCAAAGTGAAGCAGATCTTATTGCGGCCCAAAAGCTGCGTTACGATGTCTTCATCCGCGAGCTGGGTGGGGATGGGCCGCTTGTCGATCACGAAACGGGATTGGAGCGGGACTCGTTTGATCCGTTTTATGACCATCTGATCTTGTTTGACCATGCGAGAGAGGGCTCTCCTGCAGTTGGGGTCTATCGGTTGTTGCGGGGTGATAAAATTGGCGCATCGGATGGTCCGGACCATTTCTATTCAGAAGCCGAATATGATCTGACAGTGCTTAAGGCATCTGGTCGGAAATTGATGGAGCTTGGGCGATCCTGCCTGCATCCCGACTATCGTGGTGGCGCCGCGATGATGCATCTGTGGAGCGGCTTGGCGGAGTATGTTGATCAACATGGTATCGAAATCCTATTTGGAGTGGCCTCGTTTCACGGAACGGATGTGGATGCGCTCAAAGGCCCGCTTTCCTTGCTGCATCATCGGCATCTCGCCCCCGAAGTCATTCGGGTGCAAGCGCAAACCGATGTTTTCCAAAGCATGGATTTGCTTCCCGAAGATGCCATCAATCGACCCGCAGCAATGCGCGAAGTTCCGTCGCTGATCAAAGGCTATTTGCGGCTTGGTGGATTTGTAGGCGAGGGGGCGTATATCGATCATGTGTTCAACACAATTGATGTGTGCCTGATCATCGACATGTCGCTTGTCAGCGAGAAACACAAAGCTATCTATTCGGGTGCAAAGCGATGAGCGCGACGTGGCAGGGCGGGGATGAACCGCAGGGCTTCCATCCTACGGGATTGGACTATTTGCGTATCATTCTGCGCGGGTTTCCCCTTGGGTTGTTGGTGTTTGGTGGGTTGATCATTTTGCTTTTGATCCGGTTGATTGAACGACCAGTATTTGGATCAAACAGGCCGATCACCCCTCGGATCACTCAATTCGTCTGCCGAAATGCGTTTCGGCTGTTGGGCATATCGTTCAAAACCACTGGGCAGCCGATGCGCCAGAAAGGCGCTGTGGTGGCCAATCACGCGGGATGGCTGGACATATTCTCGCTCAATGCGCGCAAGCGTGTTTATTTTGTTTCGAAATCCGAGGTCGCCAAATGGCCAGGTATTGGCTGGCTGGCGCGTGCAACCGGAACGGTGTTTATCAACCGGGACCGAAAAGAAGCGCACAACCAGATCGAGGTCTTTCGCGAACGGCTGGCCGCAGGGCACAAACTTCTGTTTTTTCCAGAAGGCACCTCCTCCGACAGCAGAAGAATACTACCTTTTAAATCAACGCTTTTTGCGGCGTTCTTCACGCCGGAGTTGCGTGATTTCATGTGGGTGCAACCCGTCACCCTGCGCTATTTCGCACCCGAGGGACGTGATCCGCGGTTCTATGGCTGGTGGGGCGATATGGAGTTCGCACCGCATTTGCTAAAGACCTTGGCGGCACCTCGTCAGGGGCAGGTCGAGATTGTCTATCATGAACCGGTAAAGGTCTCGGAGTTCAAAGGCCGGAAAGAACTTGCCGCCCATTGCGAGGCGGCGGTGCGCGAGGGTTTGGGCGACCTTAATGTCGAGCGTTAACCATCCATTGCAGCCAGAAGACGGCCCAAGGTTTCGTTGGGATCGTCGGTGCGCCAGATCTCTTCTCCGATTGCGAAGAAATCAGTGACGGGGGCCAGGGCGCGGATCGTGTCTTCGTCCAACGCACCTTCAGCGACCACCGGAACTTCGATCATTTGGCTCCACCATGCAAAAAGGTCATGTTCTGCACGCGTTCCGTCCCCCAATGCGGTCGATCCGGCGGGGCCAAAGCTAACATAATCCGCGCCAACTTCGCCCGCGTTCAGTCCGTCATGGCGCGAGGCGGCGCAGTAGGCCCCAACAATGGCATCTGCGCCTAGATCATCACGGGTTTTGCGTACGCGGCGTGCGCCATCGCCCAGATGGACGCCATCCAGTCCCAGACGTTCGACCAGTAGCGCGTGTTCTGAAATTACGATCGGCACGTCCCGCGCATGAGCGACTTCGCGGCAGGCATCAGCAGCGCGCATGATGCGGTCTTCATCCGTGGTTGCCAGTGACAGGCGCAGGCAAGCAGTGTCATAGCTATCAAGGGCCTTGGCGAGAACAGTGGGAAAACGCGACAGCTCGATTTCCGGCGGGGTCACAAGATAAAGCTGGGGGCGATCCATTTCGGTCTCTTGGACGTTCGGGGCCATCTGCGCGATCCTTTTTGTTCTGTCTGCTCAGCTTCATAGCCGTGTTTTTGCCTAATGCAAGTATGCGCATCATTTTGCGGGCAGAGCGCCCACATAATCTATGGCAAGGCGCAAAAGCTCTGCGCGTGTTGCATCGTCTTCCAAGGCTTCGTCACCAGCGTCAATGAAGCCCCCCATAGGGCGGCCCGTAAAGTCCATTCTACGTGCGCCGGGCAGATCAAGCGCCTGAGCCTCGTTATCTTTACCGACCCGATACATTGCGCCGTTTTTGTGAACACCGCACAGCATGTTGCCGTTTAGCATGAAGGCTATTCCGCCAAACATCTTCTTCTCAACCAGATCGGAACGCCCGCTCAAATCTTCTTTCAGTATTTCATAGATGCCTGCGTCAAAGGCCATAAGATCAGCTCCTGCTTGCCGAATGATCTTTGTCAGCGTATCACGCGCCCGACTAATTGAAAGAGATTGCCGTGATGAACAGCCCCGATGCCAAACTGGGACCGCAGCCCGAGATTGTTCTGGTGCGCCCGCAAATGGGTGAGAACATTGGGGCCGCTGCGCGCGCCATGCTGAACTTTGGGTTGGAGCGTATGCGCATTATCGATCCGCGGGACGGATGGCCCAATCAAGCCGCTGTTGCGATGGCGTCCGGGGCAGGGCGCGTATTGGATGCGGCAGGGATCTATGACAATCTGGCCGATGGGATTGGCGATTGCGACTATGTCTATGCTACAACTGCGCGGTCACGCGATCTGGCAAAGCCGATCCTCAGCCCGGAGCGGGCGATGGAAGAAGCCCGTGCCATGCGGCTTCAGGGCAAGAAAGTGGCTGTCTTGTTTGGGCCAGAACGCACTGGGCTTGAAAATGACGAAGTGGCCAGGGCAAATGCCTTGATCTCGGTCCCGGTGAACCCAGAGTTCGCGTCTCTGAACCTTGCGCAATGTGTGCTGCTGACCGCCTATGAATACCGCCGCCAAAGCCATGAGGTAGCGCATCACGTGATGGAATGGGCCGGCAGCGAACCCGCCAGCGCGATCGAGGTCGAGAAGCTGGCAGAGCATTATGAAGAGCGGTTGGATGAGGCTGGCTATTTCTTCCCGGAGACAAAAGCCGAGGTGATGAAAATCACCCAGCGCAATATGTGGAGCCGGTTGAACCTAAGCCGTTTGGACGTTCAGATGTTTCACGGCATTCTGCGCCAGCTACTTCGCAATAAGGGCTGATTAGTCCGCGCGACGAGCCGCCACGATCCACATCACCATCAAGACCAGTGAGCCAAAGGCGTTAAAGTTGGCCATAGTGATGTCCAAAGCCTCGATCGGGATCATGTCGGACAGGCGCCACGGGATTTCGTCGCAGCGCACCAGCGGGGCCGCTTGGATCTGTGCCAGCAGGTCTTCGACAGACAGATCGCCAACGCCGCCGCCCGTGCAAGAGGATGGACCTTCCCACCACTTTCGCTCAACACCAGAATGATAGATGCCCAGCCCGGCTGAGACGGCCATGTTCAATGCGCCCAGCCAACGCAGCATGCGAAGCTTTGTAGCGAGTGCAGCCCCACCAAGGATAACTGCGATGGCATGGGGCCAGCGTTGCCAGAAGCACATTTTGCAGGGTGCATATCCCAGAGCCTGAAAGATGAAAGCGCCCGCAAGAATGCCCGCAGATGCAACAGCGGCGCTGATGATCAGGGTTTTGGTGGACAGTCGGTCAAGCATGCTCATAGGAATTTTACCGCATAGAACCCGCCAATCAGCAGGATACAGAAAAGAGTAAACATCAAACCCAGTCGGCGCTCAATGAAGTCGCGGATCGGAGCGCCGAATTTCCACAAGAGCGTTGCCACGATGAAGAAACGCAAGCCGCGTGCGATGACGCTAGCGATCATGAAGACCCCGAAGTTCAACCCGGTCGCTCCCGACAGGATTGTGATGACCTTGTAAGGAAAGGGGGTGACGCCCGCGACCAACACGGCCCATGCGCCCCATTCGTTATAGCGTGTTGCGAATTCGTCGAAATACTTGTCCTTGCCGTAGAACTCCAACACTGGGCGCCCCACGCTTTCAAACAAACCCCAGCCGATATAGTAGCCGAACATCCCACCAAGCACCGACGCGACAAGCGCCACACCAGCAATCACAAATGCACGCGAGGGGCGGGCGATGATCATCGGGATCATCAATACGTCAGGCGGAATGGGAAAAACCGAGCTTTCCACAAAGGCGACGATTGCCAGTGCCCATAGGGCATGTGGCGTGTCAGCCAAGCTCATCGTCCAATCGTAAAGCTTTTTGATCATGTCTGTGCCTGTAAATTTCTTGGCCCTGACGAACCACGTGCATGGCCCAAGGTCAAGTGAGCTGTGCTTGATGCTAGCGATTAGGTCGGTAAACTGCCTGTGAACGACACCGATGCGTAACAGGTAAAGGAAGCTCAGTATGAAATGGCAGGGTCGGCGCGGAAGCCGTAACATCGAAGATCGCAGACGCGCAGGCGCGGGCAAGGCGCAAGTTGGTGGGCTGGGCTTGCTGGCAGTGCTTGCCATTGGCTATTTCATGGGTGTGGATGTGACACCTCTGTTGCAGGGCGGCGGCGGCTCTGGTGACAGCGGTGGTGGTGAAATAACTGAAGCTGATCGTCAGGCCGGTGAATTCGTCTCGGTCACCTTGGCAGACACGGAAGATGTTTGGTCAAGCCTGTTCCGATCGCAGGTTGGCGAAAGCTACAACCCGGTCACATTGGTTCTTTATAAAGGTGTCACGCAAAGCCCTTGTGGCGGAGCTTCGGGTGCGACCGGGCCGTTTTACTGTCCCGGAGATCGCAAAGTCTATTTGGACACAGCCTTCTTCACCACGATGTCGCGCAAGCTTGGCGCAAGCGGAGATTTCGCGGCGGCCTATGTTGTGGCCCATGAGGTGGCGCATCATGTCCAGAACGAACTTGGCATCTTGATGCAAGCCAACCGTATTCGTCAGCAAGTCAGCGAAGCTGAAAGCAATTCCATATCTGTGCGGATTGAGCTTCAGGCAGATTGCTATTCGGGCATCTGGGCACGCGAAGTTCAACAGCGGTTTGGAACGTTGGAAAGCGGGGATCTTGCCGAGGCCATCAATGCGGCGCGGCAGATTGGGGACGACACGTTGCAACGAAATGCAGGGCGCGTTCCGATGCCACACACCTTCACGCACGGCACCTCGGAACAGCGTGCAAGCTGGTTTGCGCGTGGGTTCGACAGTGGTGACATGCGCAGCTGCGACACTTTTTCCGCCCGTAATTTGTGATTCTTTGCCGGTTCAGTATTTGAGCCGGCAACACACATCAGCCGCTCTTTTTTGTCATTCATGGCGCGTAAGATGTTGATAATATATAATAGTACAAACAATGTTGCGAACGCAACGAAATCCAGCTAAACACGTTTTAGCGACAGGATCAAACAAAGCCGACCAAGCGGTCAAAAAAACTTGCGCGAGTCAGCCGAGACTGATCTTATTGTTGCCAATGCCGGGTAGACCACTCGGGCAGGGATATACACTCGCGTTTGGGAGGAAGCGAAATGAAATTTATGACCAAAGCCACTCTGGCCGGCGCCTTTGCCGTAGGATTGAGCGCAACAGCCAGCTTTGCACAGGACGTGACACTGCGCTGTCAACACTTCCTGCCGCCAAAGGGCTCGACGCCGCTTTACTTCATGGCGCCATGGGCCGAGAAAATCGAGAAAGACTCGGGTGGCCGCATCAAGGTTGAACTGTACCCAGCGATGCAGCTGGGCGGTAAGCCTCAAGCGCTTTACGACCAAATCCGTGACGGCGTGATCGACTGTGGTTGGGCACTGCCTGCATACACTCCGGGCCGTTTCCCGGAAGCAGAAGCTTTTGAACTGCCCTTCATGACCGCACGTAATGCAGAAGCATCGTCGAAAGCGGCATGGGAGTTTTCGGAAAAGTACCTGATGGAACGTATGGGCGACGTTAAGCTGCTTGCAGTGCACGTTCACGGCCCCGGCGTCATCCACAAGAAAGGCGAGCCCGTAATGGCTCTGGCCGATTTCGATGGCCTGAAACTGCGCGGCCCGTCGCGTCAGGCAAACACTCTGTTCGAAACGCTGGGTGCCACGCCTGTTGGCATGCCTCTGCCGACCTTCCCCGAAAGCTTGTCCAAAGGCGTTGTTGAAGGTGGCGTGATCCCGTGGGAAATCGTTCCGCCGCTGAAAGTGCATGAACTGGCTGACAGCCACACCGAGATCCCCGGTGACCGTTCGCTTTATAACACCTTCTTCATCTGGGCGATGAACAAAGACACCTATGCTGGTCTTCCTGATGATCTGAAAGCTGTCATCGACGCAAACTCGGGTCTTGAGACTTCGGGCTGGGCGGGTGCTTCGTTCGACAAAGGTGACGTGATCGGTCGCGAGATCGTTGCTGGTACCGACAACAAAATCCACGAGCTGGATCCGGCACTGGTCGCTGAAATCAAAACCATTGGTGATGCACAGGTTGAAGCCTGGGCCGCTGACATGACCTCGAAAGGTCTGGACGGCGAAGGCATGGTTGCACTGGCCAAAGAGCTGGTTGCTAAATATTCGGACCAGTGATCTGGTGTAAATGAACGCTCCGGGTGGCCTGACCGTCTGCCCGGAGTTTTTCTTGCGCTGCTGCAAATCTCGCAGCAAAGGGAAATTAGGGGGAAACGTCGTGGCGATCGCGAAATCTGCCGAGCTCCGGGTGGGGCGTATCATGGAATTTCTAAGCCGCTGGATGGCCTATTCAGGTGGCGCAGTGTTGGTTGGCATTGCGATGACCACAGTGGTGTCGATCATCGGACGCGCGCTGTCAGGTTACGGACTGTCGCCCGTCAAAGGTGACTTTGAGATTGTCGAGATGGGCTGTGCCATTGCCGTCTTCGCCTTCATGCCATGGTGCCAGTACAAACGGGGCCACGTCACCGTCGACATCTTCATCACCCGCCTTCCGGAACGCATTCAGGCCCTCCTTGGCTTTATCGGCGATGTGTTCCTGACCGGTGCAGCTTTCATCATCTTGTGGCGACTTTGGCTGGGTTTTGGCGAAAAGTTCCCCTTTGGATCAGATGCCTTCCGTGCAGTGTTTGGCATGGGATCAAAACCTTTCTTTGCAGAAAGCACCTATGAGCTTGAGGTCCCTCTGTGGATCCCCTTCGGGCTGTGCCTGATTGGTGCTGCTTTCTTCCTTTTGGTCGCCATCTACACGATGTGGCGGTCCTTCAACTGGGTTCTTGACGGTAAGGAACAACGCGTATGACCGGTATCGAACTTGCGATTGTCGCCTTTGCTCTGATGCTTCTGGCGATCTTCCTGCGTCTGCCCATTGGTTTGGCTATGGGTCTGACCGGGTTCTTTGGCATCTGGTATATGATGGGGCGTCCATCCGTGACGCTGAGCCAGCTTAAGACGCTCTCATATGACACGTTTTCCAGCTACTCGCTGTCGATTGTACCGCTGTTCCTGCTGATGGGGCAGTTTGCAACAAAGTCCGGCATGTCCGGCGCGTTGTTTGAGGCGGCAAGCGACTGGCTTGGCCATCGCAAAGGTGGTGTGGCCATGGCTGCTGTTGGTGCCTGTGCCGGTTTCGGCGCGGTCTGCGGATCGTCGCTGGCAACAGCTTCCACAATGGGGCAGGTGGCACTGCCGGAAATGCGCAAGCGCGGTTACTCCGACGCGTTGTCCACAGGCGTACTGGCCGCCGGCGGCACGCTGGGCATTCTGATCCCACCTTCCGTTATTCTGGTGATCTACGCGATCCTGACCGAGCAGAACATCGTGAAAATGTTTATCGCTGCTTTGGTGCCGGGCATTCTGGCCGCATTGGGCTATATGCTGACCGTCGCTGTTATGGTGCGCATCAATCCTGACAGTGCAACCACGGCCGAGCGTGTGCCCTATGCACACCGTTTCAAAACCCTTCTGTCCATCTGGCCCGTTGTTGTCATCTTTGGACTGGTTATGGGTGGCATCGCGGCTGACTGGAACTGGACCAAAGACGGCGTGCAAGCGCTGTTCACCCCGACCGAGGGTGCGGCCGTTGGTGCGGTAGCAACCGGCCTTTACGGTGTGATGACGGGTGGCCTGAACTGGAAGGGCTTTCTGGACAGCGTTTTGGCGGCCGCACAATCCACTGCGATGATCTTTTTCATCGTGTTGGGTGCGCAGATCTTCAACTCGTTCCTCGCGTTCACCCAGGCCCCGCAGATGTTGGCTGAATGGGTAACCGCACAAGGCTATGCGCCGTTGTTGGTGTTAACGTTGATGCTGGTGGCTTATCTGATTTTCGGGTGCGTCATGGACAGCCTGTCTATGATCCTTCTGACCATCCCGATCTTCTATCCGATCATCGAGGTCTTGGATTTCGGCCTGACACCAGAAGAGGCTGGCATCTGGTTCGGCATCCTTGCCCTGATCGTGGTCGAGGTTGGCCTGATCACACCACCCGTTGGGATGAACCTCTTTATCATCAACTCCATGGCGCGCGACATCCCGATGAGCGCAACCTATCGCGGCGTTGCCCCCTTCGTATTGTCAGACCTGATCCGCGTGGTGGTTCTGGTGGCTTTCCCGGGCATCACGCTCTGGTTAGTCGGCGTATTGTTCTGACGTGAAAAATTGCACGGGGCAGGGGCGGAAATGCCGTTGACCTTGCCCCGTGGCTTAGGTATTTCACCCAAACAGTGCCCAAGTGGCGGAATGGTAGACGCAGGGGATTCAAAATCCCCCGATGGTAACATCGTGAGAGTTCGAGTCTCTCCTTGGGCACCACTTTCCCGCCGAATTCGTGATACATGTACTCCGGCGGCAATCCGGAGCATGACATGAGCGATTCTTCTAAAGATCTCAATTCGATGAAACGGGCAGCAGAGCTGTTGCATCACCGGGGGCTGGGTCTGTCCAAGGGGGATCCGATTGCGCTTCCGATCACGACAAGCTCGATGTTTCATCTGCCGGGGGATCCGGCAGATACGCCGGGATATGGACGCGTTGACAATCCAACATGGGAGGCGCTGGAGAACGCGCTGGCCATTTTGGAAGATGCGCCTTGTGTGGCACTGCCGTCTGGCATGGCGGCCATATCGGCGGCTCTGTTCGCGTGCCTTGGCGCGGGCAAGCGCCTGTTGGTGCCCTCGGACGGGTATTACGTCACCCGTGTGCTGTCTTCCGAGTTTCTGGCGAGCTTTGGGGTGGCCGTCACAGAGCGGCCATCGGCGCAATTTGGTGAAGGTGGTTTTGCGGGATTTGATGTGGTGTTTGTCGAAACACCGTCCAATCCGGGGCTGGATCTATGTGATCTGCGTGCCATCTGTGCAGAGGTTCGCGCGGCTGGTGGGATCACAATCGTCGACAACACAACGATGACGCCTTTTGGGCAACGCCCGTTAGATCTGGGCGCAGATGTAGTCGTGGCGTCTGACACCAAAGCACCGGGCGGTCATTCCGATCTGTTGATGGGTCATGTGGCGACGCGTGACACAGCGCTTCTGGCCCGTATCAGGGATTGGCGCAAAATGTCGGGTGCCATACCATCGCCCCATGCGGCATGGGCGCTTTACCGTGGGCTTGAAACGCTTGAACTGCGCTTCGCCAGAATGTGCGACACGGCAGAGCAGTTGGCCCCGGTGCTTGCAAATCACCCTGCGGTGCAATCCGTGCGCTTTCCGGGTCTTCCAACCGATCCGTCCCACAATCTGGCCACGTCGCAAATGGAGCGATTTGGATTTTTGATCGGGCTGGACTTTGGGTCAGAAGTCCGCGCCGAGCAGTTTATCGAAGGGTGCCGTTTTTTAAGACCCGCGACCTCTTTTGGCGGCGTACATAGTTCTGCGGAGCGTCGGGCGCGGTGGGGGGATGAAGTGTCGCCGGGCTATGTCCGACTATCTGTCGGGTGCGAACCTGTCGATGCCTTGCTGCAAGACTTGAGTGATTCTTTGAACAATTTGGGTCAGCGGTAGCTCAGCCTTATTGTTGTCACAATCGACAGTCGCGTTAACGATTGCACTACCATAGGTCGCTTCAAAGCCATTCAAAACCATGAATGCGATTTATTGATAAGTCTAATGTTTGTTGTTTCGGAGAAAACAAGAAGACAAACGTAAGCGTTACCCAAGCTTTAACGATTTTACTTTTGTTCGGCCGGAAATATAAATCACGAAATAACAATAAGATAAGTCATTTTGGAAATTTCCTGATGGCTTTCATTAACGACTGCGACCGAAAAATCACGTCTCACCCTTTTTCTTTTGATCATTTTCACACTTTAGGCATTTTTTCGGATTATATTCCCCTTAATGAGAACTGGAGTTCCATATATCCAGTCCACAAATGGTGAGTTGTGAGTTAACAGTTGGTACTTCGTGACTATAAAATTGAGGACGAATTGAGCGTTTCGTGGCCGGGGGTTCCGGTGGTGCGCAGTGAGGCTTCTGTCTCGGCGCAGAATGAATCCCGTCGCGCAAAACTTGGTGTCGCTCTGTCAGGTGTCTCGGCCAACACGATGGTGGAAACTTCGCGTGGTCCGGTTGCCGCACGTGACTTGCAAGTTGGGGATAAGGTCCAAACACTTAAAGGCCGTTTTGTTCCGATCCGTTGGTTGGGCCATTCGAGCATCACCAAAACTCAACGCGCTGCACCTGTTCGCTTCCCTGAAGTGTCAGGGGGACAATCTGGTGCTCTTCTCACTCCCGGCAGCCTGGTTTTGGTTGATCACCCTTTCTGTGAAATGCTAACGGGGGAGCCGCAGGTCGTTTGTGGGGCCCATATGCTGGCAGATTTTGGTCAGGCAGAAGTTGATGACACAGTCGCACCGATGATGGTGCATATTCTATTGGATAAGACTGAAATGATCCGTTGCGGTGACTACTGGGTGGAAAGCCTGATCCCTGAGATCGATCTGATCCGTCGCGATGCACCAGAAGCTGCGGATGAGATCTTGGCAGCGCTTCCAAGACTTCGTAGCCAACGTGGCATCGCCTCGTATCTGCGCGACCATCTGGTAATCGACCGCCGCGAAGCCAGCGTTATTTTTTCCGCTTAGTTTTCTCCCAAGCGCGCCAGTCTTCCGGGGTATCCAAATCCCGAATGGCATTTTTCTTGGGCAATGGGTGGTGCTGAACCGCTTCAGACGACATCACCTGTTTGGCCCCATTATCCCCTGTTAAAGCTTCCAACTCTGGTCGGAGCCTTGCCGGAAAGACCACGGGATGTCCGGCTTTGCCATCATCGCTGGTTGCGCGCAGGATCGACTGGCCGTCGAAAGCGTTCAGGATTGACGTAAGATCCTGTGCCGTCAGGTCTGGCAGGTCCGCCAGCACAACCACAATACCGGTCGAGATAGGTGGAAGAGCTTTCACCGCCGTTGACAGGCTATGCCCCATCCCTTGGATGTCTGTCGACACTGGAACGCAGGTCGCCCTAGATTGCTCCACAAGCTGTTTAATATCGCTGTCGTGTGGGACAGCAACATAGGGAACGAACCCGGCTTGATTGATCATTTCGATGCGGTTTTCAACAAGGAGCTGCCCGGAGGGCAGCATCCGCATCAGCTTGTCTTGTCCCATACGGCGGGACCGACCGGCGGCCAAAAGCACTATCGCAATATCGGCCGCCGACATGATTTACTTTTCCGGGATCAAGCCGCGTGGGCTGAATCTGAGGACCAAAAGCAATACGATCCCCATCGAGAAGAGGCGCATATGCGCCGCGGAATCCAACAGGTGGGATTTCAGCGCAGAGCCTTCCTCAAGCCCCATCGTGACCACGGACATCAACCAATAGCCAATCGGCTCCACCTGGATCCAGAGGAACCAGATCAGGAACGCGCCAAGAACAGATCCAAGGTTGTTACCTGACCCCCCAACAATCACCATCACCCAGATCAGGAAGGTGAAGCGCAAGGGCTGATAGGTGCCGGGAACCAGCTGCCCATCAAGCGTGGTCATCATTGCGCCCGCCAATCCGCACAGGGCCGACCCAAGCACAAAGATCTGCAAGTGGCGCTTTGTGACGTCCTTGCCCATCGCCTGCGCCGCGACTTCATTGTCGCGAATGGCGCGCATCATGCGGCCCCATGGTGAATTCAGCGAAAGCTGCGCCAGGATGATCAGTGCGACCAGAACCACTGTGAACAGGGCCGAGTAAGACAGTTTCACCGCCAAGGTTGATGCGGTCGTCGTGTCTAGACCAATGCTGTCCGCGCGCGCGATGAAATCCGCGTTCTTTTGCAGATCAATCTCGTACGGGACCGGGCGGGGAATGCCGATGACGTTTTTCACGCCGCGTGCCAGCCAGTCTTCGTTCTTGATAACGGCAAGCACAATCTCCGAGATACCAAGCGTCGCAATCGCAAGATAATCCGAGCGCAGACCCAAAGCGGTTTTGCCAACGACCCATGCAACACCAGCGGCCAAAAGACCACCTACGGGCCACGCCAAAATGGTCATGTAGCCATGAGCTTTGTAATTGTCTGGACCACCGGGGTTCAGGCCCCCCAGATACCCGGTTTGTGCGGGATTGATCGCCTCGACCCCTGCCACACCAGCGTCGAAGATAAAACGAAAGAGGACAAACCCAGCGATCAAGGTGCCAGCCACTGCCAGCATTCGACCACGACCCGCAGCCATGCGGCCATAGATCAAAACCGCCAGGATAACGGTCGCGGCACCAACCAAGAGGCCAAAGACGATACCAAGACCGCCAGAGCTCCACGCGCCTGGCGTCGTTGGCATCGCGACCAATACGGTTGCAAGACCACCAAGGGCCACAAACCCCATGATCCCGACATTAAACAGCCCGGCATAGCCCCATTGAAGGTTCACGCCCAAAGCCATGATGGCTGAAATCAGCGCCATGTTCAGAATGGACAACGAAGAGTTCCAGCTGCCTGCAAAGACCCACCAATTTGTCGATCCCTGAAGGATAAACAAAAGCGCGACAGCTGCGAACAAAAGCGGAGTACGAAGAGACTGGTTCATAGCGATTGCCCCTTGAAAAGACCGGTGGGTTTGAAAAGCAAGACCACAATCAGGATCACAAAGCTGACCGCAAATTTATAATCCGTAGACATCAGCTGCACGAGGCTTGAGGGTTCAAGGCTTTCCGGCAACAGATAAGTTGCGACCTTCTTCCACGCGTAGGTGATGGTGATCTCGGAAAAGGCGATGACAAATCCGCCTGCAATGGCGCCCAACGGGTTCCCCAATCCGCCAACAATTGCGGACGCAAAGATTGGCAGCAGAAGTTGAAAATAGGTGAATGGCTTAAAGGATTTGTCCAACCCATAAAGCGTGCCTGCGATGGTGATCAAAGCCGCGACAATGATCCAAGTGATGACCACGACACGCTCGGGGTTGATGCCTGACAGCAGCGCCAAATCCTCGTTGTCCGAAAACGCGCGCATGGATTTACCGGTGCGTGTTCGATTCAGGAACCAAAACAGCGCGGCCACAACAATGATCGCGGTGACAATGGTGATGCCTTGGCTTGTCTTGAAGGCCAGACCTTCGTTCAGGCCCGTGGCGTTTTTGAAGTCACGCGCTTTGATGATGAAACGTGCACCATCTGCAAATCTCTGCTCTCCGGGGCCAATGATGAAGCGAACGATGCCGTTCATGATGAACATCACACCCAACGAGGCCATAACAAACACAATCGGCTTTGCTTTGACCCGACGATAAAAACGATAGACCGTGCGATCTGTGACGATCAGCAGGACGGCCGTTGCCGCAATTCCGAAGGGCAGAGCAAGAAGGGCGGTCGGCAGAGGGTTGATGGACAGGCCCATGTTCTGGAACCACCAGGTGAACAGGATCGTTACCATTGCCCCAAAAGCCATGGTGTCACCATGCGCGAAGTTCGAGAACCTCAGGATGCCGTAGATCAGCGTGACCCCCAGCGCGCCAAGCGCCAACTGGCTGCCATAGGCGATGGCCGGGATCAGTACAAAATTGGAAAGCGCCACAAGCGCGTTCAGAAAGTCCATCAGAACTCTCCCTTACAGGTGCCCAAATAGGTGATCACCGTTGGGCCATCATTGGCATGCGCCGTAAAGCGCGCGGTATCCCCGTTGCGGGACAGAAGATATTCAGCGCCGTCACCGGTGGAGAAGATCGTGGTTAATGCGCCGGATTGTTTGGCGGCAACGATGGTCAGGTCACCGAAATCCGTGATCAGACGCTCGCCATCAAGGTCAGCGGTCAGAGAGAACGCGGTTTCTTGACAGGCGTCAGCTTCGTAGCATTCGGTTTCAAACAAGCATTCTTGTGCAAAGGCAGGCAGGGACAAGGTGCTCAGGATCAGTGCAAAGGTAAGACGAGTCGCGAGCGAGTTCCGAAAGATCATTTCTCATTCACCTCGCATTTTCCTGTCTCGACGCTGACATGCACTCCATCGGAAAAAACAGATTGGGTCACCCTGACGCCAGTCCCATCTTTGTAGATGGTGGTATGTATCCCACGAAGAACACCCCCGACATACGGGGAGATAAAGTGTCTCGCGCCGTCATAGCTTTGAACCTCAAAGGAATCATGGTTTCTATCAATCAACTCGGGTTTTGATGTTGAGGCAATCACCCGAACATCATTCCTTTCTTTGGGCTTTTCTGACTCGTCGCTAAAACTTCTGTCGAAGTCACAAATGATTTCAAACACCATTTCGTCTTCGGTTGGAACAGTTTCTGCTGTGATCGGCGAGGCAAGCGCAACGAATGCCGACAGCCCAAGAAGAGTGTAATGTGGTCGAATGCATATCGCGTTACTCATCCCTCAGCCCCCCAAGAACGAACGGCGGACTTCGGGGTCGGCCAGAAGCTCTTTGCCCGATCCGGTATGCGCGTTGCGACCTTGCACAAGGACATAGCCTTTGTCTGCAATCTCAAGTGCTTGGCGGGCGTTTTGTTCGACCATCAGGATCGAGATGCCTGTGCGGGCGACCTCGATGATCCGGTCAAACAGCTCGTCCATCACGATGGGGCTGACTCCCGCTGTAGGTTCGTCAAGCATCAACACGGTTGGCTTGGTCATCAGTGCACGGCCAACAGCCACCTGTTGACGCTGGCCGCCGGACAGCTCGCCCGCGGGCTGGTTGCGCTTTTCGCGCAGGATCGGAAACAGCTCATAGACTTGTTCCATGGTCTCTTGCACGCCGTCTTCACGGATGAACGCACCCATTTCCAAGTTCTCTTCCACGCTCATCGAGCCGAAAATGTTGTTGGTTTGCGGGACAAAGCCCATGCCCTTGCGCACACGAGCCTGAGGGGCGAGGTTTGTGATGTCTTCGCCACCCAAGCGAACCGCGCCCTGGCGCAGGTGCAACATGCCGAAAACGGCCTTCATGCCGGTCGACTTGCCTGCGCCATTGGGGCCTACGATGACCGCAATCTCGCCTTTCTCAACCGCAATCGTGCAGTCATGCAGGATGTCGGGGCCGTTTTTACCGTACCCGCCGGTCATGCTGTCACCGATCAGATACGCATCTTTGCTGTGTACGGCCTGATCCGTACCCGTTGCCGGGATCATTGAACCTTGGCCTTTGGGATTGGTGATCGAGGCATCCTTGTTGCCGCGATCGTCCTGATAGGGATTGCCGCTCATGCGCCCACCTTGTCTTTGTTTTTCAAGCCCGTGCCCAAATAGGCTTCGATCACTTGTTCATTGGCTTTGATCTCGGCCAGCGTGCCTTCGGCCAGTACTTTGCCCTCGGCCATACAGATCACCGGGTTACAGATCTTCTCGATGAAATCCATGTCGTGTTCGATCACAACAAAGGTATAGCCGCGTTCTTCGTTCAGACGTTTGATGGCGTCTGCGATTGTGTAAAGCAGGGTACGGTTCACGCCTGCGCCAACCTCATCCAGAAAGACGATTTTGGCGTCGACCATCATAGTGCGGCCAAGTTCGAGAAGCTTCTTCTGCCCGCCCGAGATCTCGCCCGCGCGCAAGTCTGCGATGTGGGAAATCGTCAGGAATTCAAGCACTTCATCTGCCTTGGCGCGCAGAGCGCGCTCCTCGTCGGCGATCCGTTTGCGTCCGAACCAGGTGTCCCAAAGCCGTTCGCCCGTTTGACTGCCAGGAACCATCATCATGTTCTCACGACACGTCATCGAGCTGAACTCATGCGCGATCTGGAACGTACGCAGAAGGCCCTTGTGAAACAGCTCATGCGGGGGCAGGCCGGTGATGTCCTCGCCTGCCATAGTAACGCGACCAGAGGTTGGTTTCAGAACCCCAGCAATCACGTTGAAAAGTGTGGTCTTTCCCGCCCCATTCGGTCCGATCAACCCTGTGATAGAACCGGTTTCGATGCGCATCGTCGCACCATCAACGGCGCGAAAGCCACCAAAATGCTTGTGAACGTCTTCTATGACGATCATGTCCATCCCCTTTGCAACTTTAAGATAGCTGCTTAACATATTGAAACAGCCCGGAATAAATTCCGGGCCGTTCCGTTTTCATCAACTGACGTTTAGTGGTATTTTACCGTCTGCATCTTGCCACCTTCAAAGGTGATCTCGCGGTAGGAACCAGCGGCCTCGCCACCGTTTACAAGCTCAACAGCGGTTGCGCCGACATAGTCGATCTCGCCACCATCGGCCAAGATTTGCAGACCTTTGGCCAGCTCACCCGGATAGATTTTTTCGCCCGGAGCGTTGGCAACCATTTCCACTTTCGATGCATAGTCGCCCGGTTCGGCCGACCCAGCAGCTTGCATGGCCAACATGATCAGGGCAGCGGCGTCGTAGCTTTCGCCGGTATAGGGCGAGGTTACGTCGAACTTGTCACCCACCATTTCGGCGAAAGTTGCTGCGCCTGGGCTGTCGGTGCCCGGAACCTGACCGCTTGAGCCATCAATATCAGCGCCGAAGTTGGTTTCCAGGTTGGCACCGATCATGCCATCGGGGAAGTGGAAGGTGTCGAATGCACCTGTGTCCAGCGCACCGCGAACGATGCCTGCGCCACCTTGGTCCACATAGCCAGCAACGACCAGCAGATCACCACCGGCCGAGGCCAGCGCGCCAACTTCAGCGGTGTAGTCGGCTTTGCCGTCTTCGTGCGCGGCCACGATGGTCACTTCGCCACCTGCAGCTTCAAAGGCGGCTTTGAATGCATCAGCCATGCCCTTGCCGTAGTCGTTGTTGGTATAGGTTACAGCAACCGAGCCTACGCCTTTTTCCTTCAGGATCGACGACATGACTTCGGACTGACGTGCATCCGAGGGTGCGGTGCGGAAAAACAGGCCATTGTCTTCAGCAGACGACAGACCCGGAGAGGTCGCCGAGGGTGAAATCAGCACGATGCCGTTGGGCAGTGCGACGTTGGCCAGTACTGCGCCGGTGACACCCGAACAATCCGGACCCATCAGGCCTTTTACGCCATCCGAGGTGATCAGCTTTTCAGCTGCTGCGGTGGCAGCCGCGCTGTCTACGCAGGTCGAATCTGCGCGTACGGATTCAACAGATTTACCGCCGAGCAGCAGACCCGAATCCGACACTTCTTTCATTGCAAGCTCAGCGCCAGCCGCCATATGTGGGGTCAGGCTTTCAATCGGGCCGGTGTAACCAAGAATGGTACCCAGCTTGATTGCGTGATCATCTGCATGTGCGGCGCCAGCAACAAGAGCAGTTGCGGCGGTTGCCATCAGAAATCGTTTCATTGTTTTCTCCCTTTAGGTCTTTGTGGGCGTGAGCCTAGGCGCGAGCTTCGGAAAAGAAAAGGCCGAACCAAAGGAAATCGGCAAAAACCCACTGGCTTTACGGGTCGTCATTCTGTGGTCGTGCAAGGGCAAAGTAATCGCTGTCGCACCATTCACCATTGATCTTGATTGTCGCGCGCTCAGAATGCGTCAAACGAAAACCCAAACGCGCCAGCAGGTGTTTTGACGCGTCATTTCTTGGATCAATTTCGGCGGTGATTTCAGGTAGGGCAGGGTGTTTTTTCCAAGTGACCTGGATGATCGCGTTCAGCGCCTCCCACGCGAACCCACGCCGCCAGAAATCCGGGTGTATGATATAGCCAATCTCGGCGAGGCGCCAAAGCCCGGCTTTGCCAATCAGTTGCCCGCTATGCTCGATCACAAATTCTAAGCCAGTTTCTGCATGGGATGCGATCATGCCATCAAGAGTTTCCTGCGTTCTGGAAAGGCTCGTATGAGCAGGGTGGCTCCAATAGGCCATAGCCGCTTCTTGAGAGAATATGTGATGCAGCGCTTCTAGGTCATCCTCAACAGGAGGGCGCAATATCAAGCGTTCGGTCTTGATAATCACGCCGGTCTTGCACCGCGGCTCCCGCGTTCCCGATACGGCGTGGTATCATAATGCGAGCGATAGCATTTCGAGAAATGTGAGGGGCTGGAGAACCCGCAGGACAGGGCGACGTTAATCACGCTCATATCGGTTTGCATCAACAGGTTGCGCGCTTTTTGCAGGCGCAGTTCCATGTAATAGCGTTTGGGAGAACGATTAAGATAGCGACGGAACAAACGCTCCAACTGGCGAGTCGACATGCCGACCTCGGTCGCAAGAACGGACGGCGAAATCGGCTCTTCGATATTGGCTTCCATCTTACGGATAACGTCGCTGAGCTTGGGGTGGCGAACGCCAATGCGAGTCGGCACGGACAGGCGTTGGCTGTCACTTTCCGTACGGATGGTTGTGTAGATTTGCTGATCGGCAACCACATTGGCAACGTCTTCGCCCTGATCTTCAGCGATGATTTTCAGGATCAGGTCAATTGCGGCAGTCCCGCCAGCCGCTGTCATGACCTTACCATCAACTACAAAGACGCGCTTGGTCAGTTCAACCT
Source organism: Aliiroseovarius sp. F20344 (assembly GCF_023016155.1). Classification (GTDB taxonomy): domain Bacteria; phylum Pseudomonadota; class Alphaproteobacteria; order Rhodobacterales; family Rhodobacteraceae; genus Aliiroseovarius. The sequence goes on along the minus strand of NZ_JALKBG010000008.1, from coordinate 1,167,762 downwards.
CGTCGAACTCTTCCGCAAAACTGTCGTGGTTTTCCCAGTGAATGGTCGCACGCTTGTCGTTCAGCAACCCGGCCTTGGCCAAGATGTGAGCTGCCGTGCAAAGACCTGCCATACGAACCCCACGACGGGCTTCACGCCGCAACCAGTTCAGCAGTTTTGTGCTGCAGTTGCTTTGCACATCCACACCAGACACCAGAACCAGCGTATCGTCACGTCGTAGCTCTTCCAGCGGACCATCGGCCAGAAAGCTTGGCCCAGCGGAAGACTTAACTTCGCTACCGTCTTCGGTCAGAATTTTCCAGTCATACAGCTTCTGGCCGCTTGCCCGATTGGCAATGCGCAACGCGTCAACTGCGCCCGCAAAACTCAGCAGGGTAAATCCGTCAACCAGTACAAAAACAAACCGGCGTGTGGCCTGTTCGTTCTTATCTGTCAGATTGGTCATACGACTCACCCTTCGCGTTGTGGGTTCTATAAAGGTAACGACGAATTCAGCAGGTTTAAGACCTTACAGCAAGTCGCTTTTTTATCAATCCTACCGCACCAATAGGAATGCGACAAACGATGAGAGAATTACGTCACACAACATTGTTTGCACGCAGGCCTATGACGCGGTAGAAGGGGCCTTGCCCTGAAAAGAGGGCGAAGCACTATAGTTTACGGAGAAAAACCATGACGGAGTGGGACAAGTCGACCTGGCGCAATAAGCCAAGGGTACAGATGCCAGACTATACCGATCCGGCCGCACTGGCCGAGGTCGAGGCGCAGCTTGCAAAGTATCCACCGTTGGTTTTTGCCGGCGAAGCCATGCGCCTGCGTGAAGAGCTGGGCCGTGCATCGCGCGGTGAAGCATTCCTTTTGCAGGGCGGCGATTGTGCAGAGAGCTTTGCTGATTTCTCGGCTGACGGCATTCGTGACACGTTCAAAGTGATGCTGCAGATGGCCATGGTTCTGACCTTTGGTGCCAAAGTTCCGGTGATCAAGGTTGGCCGCATGGCGGGTCAGTTTGCCAAGCCGCGCTCGGCTCCGACCGAGACCGTGGATGGGCTGGAGTTGCCAAGCTACCGTGGTGACATCATCAACGAGCTGGATTTCACATCGGGCGCTCGGATCCCGGATCCGCAGAAAATGTTGCAGGCCTACACGCAATCTGCTGCCACGCTGAACCTTTTGCGCGCCTTTTCGACAGGTGGTTTGGCTGATGTTCATCAGGTTCACAAATGGACGTTGGACTTCACGGCGTCAGGTGAAGCCGAGAAATACCGCGCCATGGCCGAGCGTATTCAGGACAGCCTTGATTTCATGCAGTCCGCTGGTGTGACCGCCGATCGTATGCACAGCTTGCAAACGGTTGATTTCTACACCTCGCACGAAAGCCTTCTGCTTGAATATGAAGAGGCTCTGACTCGTTTGGATGTGACAACTGGCAAAACCGTTGCCGGCTCTGGTCACATGCTGTGGATCGGCGACCGCACCCGCCAACCTGACGGTGCGCATGTCGAGTTCCTGCGTGGCGTGATCAACCCGATTGGTTTGAAATGTGGCCCGACCACAACTGCGGAAGATCTGAAGGTTCTGCTTGAGAAGCTGAACCCGGAAAATGATCCTGGCCGCCTGACCCTGATCGCGCGCTTCGGAGCGGGCAGTGTTGCTGAACACCTGCCGCGTCTGATCAAGACCGTGCAGGAAGAAGGCGCCAATGTTGTTTGGTCCTGTGATCCGATGCATGGCAACACGATCAAATCGGCCTCGGGTTACAAAACCCGCCCGTTCGACAGCGTGTTGCGCGAAGTGCAGGAATTCTTCGGTGTTCATAAAGCCGAGGGCTCGGTCCCTGGTGGTGTGCATTTCGAGATGACCGGCTCGGACGTGACCGAATGCACCGGTGGGGTACGCGCTGTAACGGACGAGGATCTTTCGGATCGCTATCACACCGCATGCGATCCGCGCCTGAACGCCAGCCAGTCGCTGGAACTGGCCTTCCTTGTCGCGGAAGAGCTGTCATCCATGCGCAGTGGCAATACACTGGCAGCCAAAGCCAGCTAAGCCTAAAGCACAGTATAAAATGCAAAACGCCCCGGCCAAAACCGGGGCGTTTTCTTTGCCCACAGGGTGCAACGCCCAAGACATCAATAGGTTCCGCGCGTTTCGCCTCATTGTAGTGCCTCAACAATACGTCGAAACGCTTTAATCCGTTTTGATTAGCCTCAGGTGATGAACTTTCGCTTTACGTTGGCCCGTCACGATCTCTTGCGGCTCGCCAAGATCAAAGTGACGGCGCGCTTCTGCAAACTCGTGCAGCGTTTCGCCTTCAAACCGTTTCGGCTCGCGAAACACGTGACCGGACATGCCCCGCGGGCTCGTTCCAAGCCGCTGATCAACGTCCTTTTGATCCGAGCGCAGAGATTTCGAACCGGCGCGGTAATCTTTCTCAATCTGATCAAAGGCCGGAGCCGCGTCGTCATCGGCCACGATCGCTGTGACCTCGGCAGACCGGATATTAAATCTTTGCGGAGTACGGTCTAGATCACCTTCGACCTGCAAGGCCCCAAGTACACGCGTGATCAGGCCCGTTTCGTCTCGCAAAGGAAGCAAGATCATCTGTGCCTCTTGCCCTTTGCGAAAGGCGCGCCCTTCGGTGACCAGCGACAATGTGATCTGGGCCGGCATATCAAACAGGCTTTCAAGCGCGCGATGAAGCTCTTTTCGGGCTTCAGTAGTGAAGAAGGCCGAAATGGGCATCCCGCGCACCTCCATACCCAACACATCATTCATGTGTTGGCCGGCAAGCCGAATGCGCGCCAAACCCGGCGCGATCTTTTCAAGCATAAAGGCTTCGTGCAGCGCACCTGCCATGCCACGTGGATCTACCTCTTGCCGGGTTGGGCAGAGACGACCATTGCGTAGGCCATGCCAATAGGCTTCGACCAGTGCGATCGAATTGAACTTCTGGACCTGACGGGCAGACGACAGTGAAACAACATTGCCGTTCTGAAGATACTCGATTTTCATCTTTGGTTCCCGACGGTTTGGCCCCCGATTGGATGCTGTCTGATCCTTGTTCAATTGGTGACCGTTTGTTAACGAATAAATAGGTAATGCTTACCGATGTCTTAATATGTCACATTCAGATCGAATTTGGCGGAAAATCTTATCAAATGGTTAACCTAACATGATTTACTCGATGACCGGATACGCCAGCGCCACAGGTGAGCTTAACGGATTTACCTGGATTTGGGACTTGCGATCGGTCAATGCGCGCGGTTTGGACATTCGGCTTCGCCTGCCAGATGGGCTGGATGGCGTAGAAGATCAGCTGCGAAAATCTCTGAAACAAAATGTTGCGCGTGGGAATATCTCGGTCACGTTGCGCGTGTCCCATCCCGAAGATGACGGGCAATACGCGGTGAACCCGGAACGTCTGGCGCAGGCGATATCTCATCTGTCGTCAATTTCGGCCGAGGCCGAGATGCGCGGGCTTCCGGTGGCCCAAGTGTCTGCGGCAGACATCGCGCAACTACGTGGCGTTATCGAAGTGCGCGCAGCAAATGCAGACAGCCGCGCCCCCCTGATCGTAGCGCTTAAGGAACAAATCCCCAGTTTGGTTGACGCCTTCAAAGCCTCGCGTCTTGAAGAAGGCCGGTCTTTGGCGACGATCCTGTCGGGGCAGGTCGACACGGTTGAAACACTGGTCGAGAAAGCCGAAGGGTTGCTGGATGCCCGGTCGCAGGCGCAAGCGGATGGTCTTCGCGACGCGATGGCCCGCATCATCGATGCCACGGAAGGGGCCGACCCTGACCGCATTGCGCAGGAACTCGCCTTGATCGCCGTGAAGACCGATGTGCGCGAGGAGCTGGACCGCCTAAAGGCCCATGTCATCGCCGCGCGGTCCCACCTGAACGCCGGAGAGCCCGCTGGCCGAAAGCTCGATTTCCTCATGCAAGAGTTCAATCGCGAGGCCAACACCTTGTGTTCAAAGGCACAATTTAACGAACTGACCAGTGTGGGGCTTGACCTGAAGCACGTGATTGATCAGATGCGCGAACAAGTTCAGAACGTGGAGTGACCCCATGAACGCCCCTGACACCAAACGACGCGGCCTTCTTATCATCCTGTCGTCCCCCTCGGGTGCTGGCAAATCAACCTTGGCCAAACGGTTGATGGAGTGGGACCCGACGCTCAGCTTCTCGGTTTCGGCCACCACCCGTGCGCCGCGTGAGGGTGAAAAGGACGGTGAACACTATCACTTCGTGGATGAAAGCCGCTTTCGCGAAATGGTCATTCAAGGCGAAATGCTGGAGCACGCTCACGTCTTCGGCAACTTCTATGGATCGCCCGCAGAACCCGTGCGCAAAGCCATCGAAAGCGGCAAGGATGTTCTGTTTGATGTGGACTGGCAGGGCGAGGTGCAGATCCGCAATTCGTCCATGGCCTCGCATTCTTTATCGATTTTCATCCTGCCGCCCTCAATCGACGAGTTGCGATCGCGCCTGGAAGGGCGTGGGCAGGACAGCGATGACGTGATCCAGAAGCGCATGCAGAAAAGCTGGGACGAGATCAGCCACTGGGGCAGCTACGATTACGTGTTGGTCAACGACGATCTGGAAGAAACGGCGCAGAAGCTGATCACCATCGTCGAGGCCACGCGCCAGCGCCGCAATCAGCAGCCAACCCTGCTGGAGCATGTCCGCAAACTGCAATCCGAGTTCGAAGAGGGAAGCGCATGATCTATGAGTTGGACGGGATCGCCCCCGAGATTGCCGAGGATGTCTTTGTTGCTGCTGATGCCAATGTCATCGGACGGGTGAAAATTGGAGCCAAAGCCTCGGTCTGGTTCGGGACAACGATTCGTGGTGACAACGAACAAATCTCCATCGGAGCGGGCACGAATGTGCAAGAAAACAGCGTCTTTCACACCGATCTGGGCTTCCCGCTGACCATCGGCGCGAATGTGACCGTCGGCCATAAGGTTCTGCTGCATGGCTGCACCATCGGAGACAACACTCTGATCGGCATGAACGCCACTGTGATGAACGGCGCGGTGATCGGCAAAAACTGCCTGATCGGGGCAGGGGCCTTGGTGACGGAAGGCAAGGTGATCCCCGATGGGGCGATGGTGCTTGGTGCTCCGGGCAAAGTGGTGCGCGAGCTGGATGACGCGGCGATCGAAGGGATCGAGGCGTCCGCGGTACACTATCAGCAGAACGCGGCGCGGTTTTTGACGGGGTTAAAATCCGCGAATGGGGGGTGCTGCTGACATGGCCTTCCCGGTGAAGCGCATCGTTATCACCGGAGCCAATGGAAGTGGAAAAACTCACTTTGCCGCCCGATTGTCAGACTCCATACCCGCTGCCCAGCTTGTGTCGTTTGATGCGATCAAGCTAACAGAAAGCTGGAAGCAAAAATCCAAAGTCGACATCCAGCGCGCGCTTGCGGCAATAGTTGCCGATGATAGTTGGATCATAGAAGGTGGGCCGTCCCTGCTTGAGCAAACCGTTAATCGGACAGATTTAGTCATTTGGCTTGATCCACCATTTTGGCGACGTGCTGTGCGGTTGCTGATCAGACCATGGAAGCATCGCGGCCATACACGCCCAGAACTTCCGGACGGAAACATCGACTGGCCAGTACAGCAGTACCGTTTTGCGTTTCAAAGTCTGTGGCGATCCAAAGCATTCCATCAGAAAATCTCGGCGGCGTTAAAAAACTGTCCATCTGAGAAATTAGTGGTGTGCAAGAATACCGTTGATCTTGATAGGGTTGTGCAGCGAGTCAATGAGGCCGAATAGTAAGGGCCACCCAATCGGGCGGCCCTTCGTCATTTCGTCAGCAATCGCTTACGCGACGGCTTCTTTGGCCTCTTTCAGCCACGCCAGAACGGTTTCCGGCGCGCTTTCACCATAGGGGTCTTCGCCATGGTTGTCTTCGCGGCCGGGCTCTTCGAACCATGCTTCAACAACACCGTCATTGATGACAGCAGCATAGCGCCACGAGCGGGCGCCGAAGCCGATGTTGGATTTGTCGACCAGCATGCCCATCAGGCGGGTAAACTCGCCAGCGCCATCAGGGATAACTTTCACGTTTTCCAGTTCCTGGTTGCGGGCCCAGGCGTTCATGACGAAGCTGTCGTTTACGGACATGCAGTAGATCTCGTCGATGCCTTCGGCGGCAAAATCGGCAGCGCCGTTCTCATAACCGGGCAGTTGATAGGTCGAGCAGGTTGGGGTGAACGCGCCGGGCAGCGAGAACAGAACAACACGCTTTCCTTTGAAGTAATCGTCCGAGGTCATGTCCTGCCAGCGGAAGGGGTTCGGGCCTTCGATGCTTTCATCACGTACACGGGTGTGGAAGGTGATGTTGGGGACGGTTACGCCTGCTTTCATTGGGAAATTCCTTTACAGTTTAGACGCGTGGCTGGGAATCGCTGCGCGCGTTGATGTAACGATTAGAACGATTCCAAAAGGTGCTCAACGGCGATTTACTGCAGTGCGGCATTTTCGTTCGACAATGGCTTGCGCTATGCATCGGTTGCATATCTGGAAACCAAGGTTTCAAGGTGACTTGGGGGCAGGAGGCACTTATATAGGTCAGAACCACTGGCCCGGAGGAAAGCCATGCGTGATCTGAAAATTCCTGAAAGCCGCCATCCCGAGAAGGCGCATCGCAAGGACAACGCTCAGCCCAAAAAACCCAGCTGGATTCGCGTGAAAGCGCCCGGCGGGAAGGGCTATGCGGAAACGCACAAGATCATGCGCGAAAACAACCTTGTCACCGTGTGCGAAGAAGCAGGCTGTCCCAACGCGGGCGAATGCTGGAGCCAAGGTCACGCCACCATGATGATCATGGGTGAGATCTGTACCCGTGGCTGTACCTTCTGCAACGTGGCCACCGGCAAGCCAGATGATCTGGACGCGTTCGAACCCGGTCGCGTGGCGCACGCTGTTAAGAAACTGGGTCTGAACCACGTCGTGATCACGTCCGTGGACCGAGACGACTTGAAAGACGGTGGGGCAGAGCACTTTGCCCAGACGATCCGCGCCGTTCGTCACCAGTCGCCAGACACCACGATTGAAATCCTGACTCCAGACTTCCTGAAATGCAAAAACAGCGTGCTGGAAACCGTCGTTGAGGCGCGTCCTGACGTGTTCAACCACAACCTCGAGACCGTACCGGGCCTTTATCCGGAAGTGCGCCCCGGCGCGCGGTATTTCCATTCATTGCGCCTGCTCCAGCGCGTGAAAGAGCTGGATCCGTCCATGTTCACTAAGTCAGGTATCATGGTTGGGCTGGGTGAAGATCGTCAATCCGTGATGCAGATCATGGATGACATGCGCGCAGCTGACATCGATTTCCTGACCATTGGCCAGTATCTGCAGCCCACACCGAAACACCATGCGGTAGAACGGTTCGTCCATCCGGACGAGTTCAAAGATTACGAGACTGCTGCCTATGGCAAGGGCTTCCTGATGGTGTCTGCGACGCCGCTGACACGGTCGTCGTACCATGCTGGTGACGATTTCGAACGCCTGCGCAAAGCGCGTGAAGAAAGCCTTGCAAAGGCTTGATGCTAATAAAGTTTAGGCTTTCTCAAGCGCTCGATTTCCATCCATTCGGGCGCGCCTATGAAGTATTCATAGGCGAAAAGTGCCAAACAGATCGCAATCACAATCAGACCGAATACTACCCGTTTGGCTGAAGGCGGATTGCGCGCCCATTTTGACATGCGCAAAAGCCAATGCAGGTTCATAACCTAGCTCTCGGAATCTTGGGTGTCTAGAAACCGCACTTTGCCAATATGGGGCAGGTTGCGATTGCGTTGGGCATAGTCGATGCCATAGCCGACGACAAACTCATCTGGAATTTCAAAACCGGTCCAATCGGCCTTCACATCCACTTCTCGCCGTGTGGGTTTATCAAGAAGAGCAATTGTTCGCAGTTTGCTTGGGCCTTTTGCCTTCAGCAGCTTAACCACGTGTTGAAGGGTGAAACCAGTATCAATGATGTCCTCAACGACAAGAACGTCACGCCCGGCAATTTCCCCTCGTAAGTCCTTGAGAATACGCACTTCTCGGCTGCTTTCGGTTGAGTCTCCGTAAGAGGACGCTTCCAGAAAATCGACTTCGACAGGCAGGTCCAATTCACGTACAACATCGGCGATGAAGACGAACGAACCCCTTAGTAACCCAACGACAACCAACTTGTCGGTACCATCAAATTCATCGTGAATCTCTTTGGATAGCTCTTCAACCCTAGCCGCAATTTGCTTGGCGGATATAAGCGTATCAATGACATATGGTCGCTGAACCATGAAGCCCCCCTTGATTTTCACTCGTATTCCTAAGACATGTGCAACGATCTTAGAAGGGGAAACGCCTGAAAATGCCTACACATGGCGAAAAACGTGTGATGCCGTACACGCCGCAGCAGATGTATGATCTTGTTGCGGATGTCGGTCGCTATCCAGAGTTCCTGCCGTGGAACTCAGCAGCGCGGGTGCGCCGGACGGCTCCCATGGATGATGGGCGTGTGATGATGGAGGCGGATCTTGTGATCAGCTTCAAGGTGTTTCGCGAGCGGTTTACCAGTCGTGTAACGCTGGATCAGGACGCGCGGCGTATTGATACCGAATATCTGGACGGTCCGTTTAAATATCTGAAATCGTTCTGGATCTTTAAAGATCACCCGCAAGGGTGTGAGGTCGAGTTCTACGTCGATTTCGAGTTCAAAAGCCCGATGTTGCAGAAGGTTATTGGCCTTGTGTTCAACGAGGCGATGCATCGTATCGTTGCCGCTTTCGAAAAACGTGCGGCTGTGCTTTATCCAAGCTGATCAGGTGATCAAAACCAGAACCAAAGCGACAAGGGCGGGCAGGGCCTGCACGTAGAATATCCTCTTAGACGCTGTAACCGCCCCGAAGATACCAGCCACAGCCACACACCCAAGAAAAAACACTGCGACGTTCTGTGACCAGCTTGGGTCTTGGATGATCACCGACCAGAGTAAGCCCGCAGCTAGAAACCCGTTATACAGACCTTGATTGGCCGCCATAGCTTTTGTCGGCGCGAACAGGTCGCGTGGAAACTGGCGAAAGATCTTGGGTCCTCGGCTTTCCCAGGCAAACATTTCGAACCACAGGATATAGCAATGGAAGGCGGCGATCAGAAGGATCAGAAGGATTGTGATAAGGCTCATGACGGGTCCTTCTTGGCCAATGGATGATGCGTGAACACAAGTTCGCGCAAACGTTCCTCAAGAACATGCGTGTAGATTTCGGTTGTGGCAAGGTCAGCATGTCCAAGCAGAGCCTGAATTGACCGAAGATCAGCCCCGTTGGCCAGAAGGTGCGTTGCGAAGGCGTGGCGAAGCCTGTGGGGGGTAACGTCGCTTGGCGAAACGCCTGCTTTGACCGCGATTTGTTTGATGATGCCGTAAAACCGGTGTCGTGTTAGATGGCCGACGGAACTGCCGGAAGGAAATAGGAAGAGAGAGGGTTTCGCCCCCTTTTCCAGACGTGCGGCCTCTTCATCCGCATCCCGGTGCTCCAACCAGTCTGAAAGCGCAATACGCGCCTCGTTTGATAAAGGCACAAGCCGATCCTTGTCGCCTTTGCCACGGATCAGCAGCAGTTGCGGCTCCCCGCGCGCCGCGGACACAGGCAGGGACACAAGTTCGCTGACGCGCATACCCGTTGCATAAAGAAGCTCCATCATACACGTGTTGCGAAGCTGTTCGGCGTCGCTTCGCCCAACCTCGCGTGCGGCACCAAGAAGGGCTTCGACCTGCGCTTCTGTCAGAGTTTTCGGAAGTGATTTTGCCTGTCCGGGACCGCGTATCTTCAGCGCCGGATTGTCGTCACGCCAGCCTTCTTCATAGGCAAATCGAAACAGCTGTTTAATGGAAGACAAGCGCCGGGCCCGCGTCGAAGCCGCCAAGCCCTGCGCGTCACAGTCAATCAGATAGCTTTCAATGTCCTCACGGGACAGCGTTTCAAATCGGGGGGCGCGCGTCTCCAGAAATTCTGAGAACGCTTTCAAATCCCGCCCATAGGCCATGCGCGTGTTATCCGATGCCCCAAGTTCTGCCGCCTGAGCATCCAGAAAGCTTGAGATCCACCGCGCGTGATCTGCGTTCATCCGCGCCTCTCGAGGATAAGAAACTCAAGCGCGGCCTGTCGTGCGGCGCGTTCCAGCCCGATTTGACGGAAAAAGGCCAGCGCATCTGCGATTTCATCCAAGTTGCCGTTCGTGCCGGATTCATACAGTGAAATGGCGCGTAGAATGGCTTCGCCCATGCGATCGCTCTCCATCAATGACTTCAGACGGACAGGCGCGCTGGTTGCGTTTAGACCTTCCAGTACTGCGCGCGATTCTTCGTTATAGGCCAGAATCCCTTGGGTGTTTCCAAGTGCAATGGAGGTCAGAACGGGTTCTTTCCGGTCCCCGGGGCGAACAGCCCAAGAGGCCGCAAATTCCTCGCTGCTGTCAGACAGAAGTCCAAGGGATAATGCGGCGCTGCGTGCTTTCGGACCGGAAGGGGTTTTCGCAATCAACCGGTCGCCAAAGAGCCGCGCAACGGGCACCTCAAGCGACGCGTCTTCCAGCCGTGGCCAAAGGGATGTCAATGCCGCTGACAGGGCCGCGTCGTTCCCGCTGGACAGGCTTTGTTCCAAACGCCGTACAGAATGCATGCGCTCCCAGATGCCACCGGAGGCAGAGGGTCGACGTTCGGTGTACAGGCCAAGAAGCTGGTTGGGCGTTGCGGAGCCAACACGGGCCAACCGTTCGGCAGCCTCAGCGCGCGCTTTCCATCCGATATTTGCGCGCATATCTGCCTGCGCAAAGGCCAAGGGAAGGTTGGTTGTCGGAATATGCTCCCCAATCGCTTCGAACATGCGATAGGTCAGGGGGGTCATGTTTTCTGGGCGACGGGGCGGGTCTTCGCCCTCGAACAATTCCGGATCAAGAAAACGCGCCAAAAGCGCATCTTCGAAATCGTTGATATATCCCAAGGCCCGCCCGGTCTCGAGCGTAAGAACAGCTGCTTCCCATTCGCCAGATCGCGCAAGACAAAACACCCGCGCTGGAAAGGTAGGGCTTAGGTCTGGAGAGTTTTTCAGAACCTCGCAAAAGCGATCTTCGGTCCCAAGAAGAAGGGCCGTGTCAAATCCCCTGCGGAAGACACGCGCATTTACGTTCCCCGCTCGGTCAAGAAGCGCTTCGGCTTGATCCAAAGCACCAATGGCAAGAAGCCGGTCCACGCGCGCCATGAACAGCCGGTCATCTCCGGTGCGCGCGCCTTTGGGTGGGTTGAGTTCAGCCAGCAAAAGCGTGTTCAAAAGTTCTTGGGTCGAGGGATACAGCTGCAATGGCATGCTGGAGATGCGGCGGGCCAAATCATTCGGACGCGATTGCCCCCACAGATCACTGGCAAGGCCTGTGGTTGAGCTGGACAGCAGCCCCACAGAATCCAATATCGGCGTTTCTAGAAGGCTCATGGTGACCTGCGCGACCGATGCACCGGTGGCGGTCTCGGGTTCGTTCGGGTCGGGGGGAAGCACCGCGCTGTCCATTGAAGGCGGTGGAAGGGCCACGCTGTCAGACAGCCAGCCAATTGCCGACATCGGGGCTGACCCCGGCGCGGTTTGCGCCTGGGCTGCGCCCATCATCGCGGCACATGTCGCGCATATCAACGCGACTTTGGGGAACCCCTTAGCCGCCATTCAACGTCACAGTGGTACTTTGGGGCGCGCTGGGGGGCGACATATCGCCCAAATAGGCATAGCCCGACAGCCCTATCACACCTAAAATCGAAAGGAATAACAATAGCTTGATCAAGCGGATCAGCATGGTGGGTCACCTATTTTTCTGCCTCGGTCTTCGTTTTGCTGATTTTATATATGGTATTTTCCCCAAGATCACGCCATTCAGGAAAGAAATCTGGTTTTGGGCAAGTGGGCGCCGCTTTGGCATTCAAGGTAAAAAAATCCATCGTCATGGTCGGCATGATGGGGGCGGGAAAAACCGCGGTCGGACAGGCTTTAGCCGCCCGATTGAGCGTGCCTTTTCTGGACAGCGATGAAGAGATCGTGCGTGCGGCCAACATGACAATCGCCGAGATTTTCGAGCGGGATGGAGAACAGTTTTTCCGTGACCGCGAGACTGAAGTAATTGGACGGCTTTTGGATGGGGAATGTGCCATCCTTTCGACCGGTGGCGGGGCCTTCATGGCTGACCGCAATCGCGAAATGATCAGCGAGCGTGGCGTGTCAGTTCTTCTGCGTGCTGATATTGAGCTATTGTGGAACAGAGTAAGACACAAGGACACGCGTCCGTTACTGCGCACCCGAGATCCCAAAGCCACGCTGCGTGAAATCTACGACGTGCGTGTACCTGTGTACGAGAAAGCTGATTTGGCTGTGGATGCGCACCCGGATTATTCGATTGCGCAGATGACGGATGCTGTAATTGACGTTTTGAGAACGCGACCTGATGTGCTTGAGGAGACCACTGGATGACCACAGTTCATGTGCCCTTGGGGGATCGCGCCTATGATGTCCGCATCGGCTCGGGTCTGATCGCGCGGGCAGGAGAGGAAATCGCTCCGTTTTTGACGCGGCCCAAGGTTTGGATCGTGACTGAAGAGACTGTCGCGGGTCTGCATCTGGACGCGCTGAAGGACGGCTTGGCGGCGGCAGGCATCTCGGCAGAGGCTTTGGTTCTTCCGCCGGGCGAAGCCACCAAAAGCTGGCCCTATTTGATGCAAACCGTTGAGTGGCTGCTCGATCAGAAAGTTGAACGCAAAGACGTTGTTCTGGCCTTTGGTGGTGGTGTCATTGGGGATCTTGTTGGCTTTGCAGCCGCAATTCTGCGCCGTGGAGTGCGCTTTGTTCAGCTGCCAACATCGCTTTTGGCGCAGGTGGACAGTTCGGTTGGTGGCAAAACCGGGATCAATGCACCGCACGGGAAGAACTTGATCGGAGCCTTTCATCAGCCGTCTTTGGTTCTGGCTGATATTGACGTACTTGGCACACTTCAGCCCCGTGATTTCCTTGCCGGGTATGGCGAGGTCATCAAATATGGCGGTTTGGGCGACGCAGAGTTCTTCGACTGGCTGGAAGTAAACGGACCCGCCTTGGCCGCAGGTGATCTTGAACTGCGGGGCGAAGCTGTCCGTCGTTCCGTTCAGATGAAAGCCGACATTGTGGTGCGCGATGAGACCGAACAGGGTGATCGCGCGCTTTTAAATCTGGGTCACACCTTCGGTCATGCGCTTGAAGCTGCCACAGGGTATTCCGACCGGCTTTTGCATGGTGAAGGCGTTGCCATCGGGTGTGCGTTGGCGTTTGAGACCTCGGCACGGCTGGGGTTGATGAGCCAGGAAAGCCCATCACGGTTTCGGGCGCATCTGGCCGCCATGGGAATGAAAAAAGACATTACCGACATTCCGGGCGATCTGCCGGATGCGGACGGGCTGATTCAGCTAATGGCGCAGGACAAGAAGGTCGTTCAGGGCAAACTGCGCTTCATTTTGGCCCGCTCGATCGGAGATGCATTTGTTGCAGATGACGTGGATATGGGCGTAGTCAATGACGTCCTAACCGAGGCATTGCCGGACCAGTAAGGTTTGCATGTCGTTAGCGACGCGCGTTGGCGATCACCATCAATTCACCCACATTCTCGCGGGTGATGTAGCCCAAAAGATGACCCTCGCTATCTACAACCGCCACCGTTGGGTTCGAACCCATCCGTTCCAGTACCAATTCAAGCCCGTCCGTCAGCTCTGCGCTCGGAACAGATTGCATCACGCTGTCCACCCGAGTGTTCGGAGCGCCCTCGGCCATAGCGTGAAACAGGGCCTCACGTGTAAGAAAACCGGCCAGATGACCCTCTACGTCCAGCACCGGAAACTCGTGTTGCGTGGTTCGAATTAGGGTGGATGCCGCAAGACTGATTGGATCGTCAGGGCGCAGGCTTTCGTATTCCGTGATCATGGCATCACGTGCCATCAATTTGCGTGCAACGTCACGCATGGCAACATCAGCACTTTCTCCGCCTGCTGCGATGAAGATGAAACCAGCGATCAGAACCAGCATAAGGTTTCCCGACATCAGCCCGGTTAAGGCCATTAGGAAAGCTACGAACTGTCCCGCAGCGGCGGCAATGCGCGTTGCTTTGATCCGGTCGGTAAACAACGACAACACCGCGCGCAGAACCCGGCCGCCATCCATCGGGAAGGCTGGGATCATGTTGAACACGGCCAGGATCAGGTTCAGCGTAGCCAATTGTGCGGGCAGGGTGGACGGCGTGATGGCCATTCCGGTCAACTGGTCAGGCTCAGTCGGCGCACCAAACAGCACCGTCAATACCACCCAAATGACGATATTCACCGCAGGACCGGCCAGAGCCACCAAGATTTCTTGCCCTGGTTTTTCGGGCATACGTTCCAAACGCGCCAGCCCTCCGATCGGCAGAAGCGTTACGTCGGGTGTACGAATGCCAAAACGGCGCGCCATCAGGGCGTGCCCGAACTCATGCGCCACGACACATGCAAAAAGTAAAAGGATGAAGACGATGGTCCAGAGTGCTGCCTCGGGGCCTTTTTCAGACCATGTGGAGGCGCCGATAAAGGCCAGCAGCAGGAAAAACGTTACATGGACGCGCAGCTGCGAGCCAAAGAGGCGCCCGATAGGAAATGACCATGACATCGCGCGCCTCCTTATTTATTCGTGTGTCTTAGAACGGGATTTCGTCGTCGAAACCACCGCCGCCGCCCGCTGGGGCAGGGCCGCTGTCGCCGCCGTAACCGCCTTGGCTGCCGCCGCTTGGACCACCGTAGCCTCCGCCACCTTGTCCGCCACCGCCTTGGCCGCCGCTGCGTCCGTCCAGCATGGTCAACGTACCGTTGAAGCCTTGCAGAACAACTTCGGTCGAATAGCGGTCATTGCCGGATTGATCTTGCCATTTGCGGGTCTGCAGCTGGCCTTCCACATAGACCTTCGATCCTTTGCGCAGGTATTGCTCACACACGCGAACAAGCCCTTCCGAGAAGACGGACACAGTGTGCCATTCCGTCTTTTCACGGCGTTCGCCCGTGTTGCGATCTTTCCAGGTTTCCGACGTTGCAATGCGCAGGTTGCACACTTTACCACCGTTCTGGAAGGTCCGTACTTCGGGATCTGCACCCAGATTTCCAATAAGCATGACCTTGTTAAGCGAACCTGCCATCCTGCGTCCTTTCGATTCTCAATTGGGCCATATGGTTACACCATATAGGGCCGAGGGGAACGGGATTTATGCAGGTTTGCCCGTGGAATGCGCGCAGTTTTGCGCTTATCTTTTATCCGTACTTCCCACGGCAGCTCGTTCGCACTATATTATGTAGGTATTCAATCTGGGGGCGGGATGTTGCGCCAAAGAGTATTTATGATTGCCGGGCTGAGTGTTGCTGTCAGCCTAGGTTTTGAGGCACCTAAAAACATTGCACATGCCGAGAGCCTGTTTGGCAGCTCGGGTGGAAGAAGTGCGTTCACTGCACAGACGAGCGTCTTGGACTCGCGTGCAGCGCAGCAATACTCGAACTCAACCCGTTTGATGCCCAAGCCTCCGTCGACGCCGGCAAGCTATGGCATTCCCAACTATTCGGGAAAGTACAAAGGCCAGTATCTGCCGATCGCAAAATCTATGGCGCGTAAGCATGGTATCCCCGAGGATCTGTTCCTGCGCCTTGTGCAGCAGGAAAGCGGATGGAACCCACGTGCTAAAAGCCATGCGGGTGCCATTGGACTTGCACAGTTGATGCCATTTACTGCACGTACGCTTGGTGTTGATCCTTGGAACCCGACGCAAAACCTTGAAGGTGGTGCGCGGTATCTGCGGCAACAGTATAATCGTTTTCGGTCATGGCGCCTTGCGCTTGCAGCCTATAATGCCGGGCCTGAGGCCGTCGCCAAATACAATGGCGTTCCGCCCTACAAGGAAACACGCGGTTACGTGAAAGCCATTTTGGGCGGTTAATCCTGCCCAGGCACCGCGCGACCTTCTGGACCAGAATAGGACCGTTCAACCTTCGCCACGCGCAGGTGGTAATGCGCATAGAAGCGCGATTGTCCCAGTTTCTGCGCCATCAGGTGATCGGTGTCAGCTTTCCATGCCGCTATGGATGCTTCGTCTTTCCAGTATGACACAGTGATGCCAACCCCAAAGGCATCTCGCGTGCTTTCAATCCCCAAATACCCGTCCTGTTTTTGAGCCAACTCGAGGGTTTTATCGGCCATATGTTCATAACCCATTGGTGAAGGGCCCAATTGGTTGGTGAAGATCACTGCGTAATAAGGTGGTTCGGGAAGGGGGGCGAAACGATCGGGATCAAATGACATGGGCGCATCCTTTTTCAGATACGCCCATATTTAGATCATATTTGTTCCGGCGTCAGCCAGCGACATCAAACGTTCGAAAGCTCTTTCTTGTGAAGCCATTCAGCATGTTTGGGCGCGCGCTTGGTTTTGGACCATTCATTCAGCATGTCCCATTTTACTTCGTCCATGCGCTTCAGCATTGCTTCTTCTTCGGGGTCTGGACATGCCAGTTCAACCCGGTGTCCGTTGGGGTCAAAGAAGTAGATCGAGTGGAAGATAGAATGGTCTGTCACACCCAGAACCTCAACACCATTGGCTTCCAAATGTTCCTTGAATTCAATTAGTTCCGCGCGGTCTTTGACCTTGAAGGCGATGTGCTGAACCCAGATTGGAGTGTTCGGGTCGCGGCCCATTTCAGGCTTGGTTGGAAGTTCAAAGAAGGCCAGAACGTTTGCGTTTCCGGCATCTAGGAACACATGCATATAGGGGTCTGGCTCATGTGTAGAGGGCACGTGGTTCTCTGCAATGGCAAGGATGAAATCCATGTTCAACATCTTGCCATACCATTCGACGGTTTCCTTGGCGTCTTTACAGCGATACGCGACGTGGTGAATCTGTTCAATTTTCATGGGCGTCCTCCTTTAGCGAAAGGATATACGCCAGATTCATTTCATATGCAACGAATATAGTAAACAAGTTCAAATTCAGGGTGGGGGATCCAACCTAACCTTGTTTTCGGAAGGCGGACGGAGTTTGGCCGGTTTGCTTTTGGAAGGCCCGAGTGAAATAGGCGGCCGAGGCAAATCCAAGCGACGCAGCAATGTCTTTGATGGGAACTCGTGTCTCTGTCAGCAGGCGGCGTGCTTCGTATGTGACGCGATCTTGTAGGATTGCCGAAGCAGGGCGCCCGCAGGCATTGTTGCAAACGCGGCTAAGATGCGTTGGCGTGATCCCAAGGTCAGCCGCATAGTCACGAACTGTTTTAGGGCTGTGAAAGTCTTGCTCGACAAGCGCAGTATATGCGTTGACCAAGCGTTGGCCGGATTTAAGCTCTCGATCTTCTTCGTCAATCTGTTCAAGCTGACGATCCAACCAGACAGAAATCAGACCTGCATGACACATCATGGCGCGCGAGGCTCGCGAGGTCTCTTTTCCCACTTCGCGTTGAAGATCGTCGACAAGCTTTCCAAGCTCGATCTGTTTGTCCGCTTCGCGCAGGCGCAGATGAACCGGGTCTTGCGGCAGGCCAAGCTGTTCTTCGCTTCCTTGCGGGAAAACGATGATCGTGCCTGCAACTTGCGTAGACATTTCAAACCCGTGCATCGTTCCTGCGGGCAGGAAAATGCAGTTGTGGGGTCCATAACCAGATGTCACGCCGTTTACCGTGATCCGACCTTGTCCGCGGGTGAACCACAAAAGCACGGGTGCTCCGTAGGATCGCATCGCCTCGGTTCGCCAGCGCCCACCAACACCTAAACGGGCCAATGGCAGGACGCGAAACGGTGATTTCGGTAGGAAAGCATCAGTCATAACACAACAATCGCAGCAGCCAGTAATAATTCTTACTGTCCAATCGCTAGCTTACTCTGTTCGACCTGTCTCATTTTTTTTGGCAGACTATACCTTATCCACAGGATGATCCACAGGATTAACGCAAAAGCTGTGGATAAGTCTGATATGCGATTCGTGAAGCCGAATCGAAATCGCCAAAATTGCTATGGAAGCTCAGGAATTCACGCCCAAGGGAATCACATTCCAATCCTTCATACGTTTGCGAAACCACGTGCGCTGGCGTTTGGCATATTGCTGACTGGCGATAATCGCAGCGCTGCGGGCCTCGTCCAAAGTGATCTCACCTTTCAGATGGGCGATCAGTTCAGGCGCGCCAATCGCTTTTGAGGAAGGCGCCTTAGGATCCCAACTTTGAAGGTTCCGTTGCGCTTCTTCCAACGCGCCCGCGTCCAACATCATGTCAAAACGCCGCTCAATCCGATCGCGCAGCCAATCACGATCTGCATCCAGGTGGATCGGAAATGCATCTGACAGAGGGAGAAGGGGAGGAGGCGTCTCATCTTGCCAACTTGCAAGGCTGCGCCCTGTTGTGTGCTGAACTTCCCATGCGCGCGCGACACGGGCGGGGTTGCGAATATCGATGCGAGAGAGTGTTTCCGGGTCCAAGTCCGCCAGCAAAGCAGAAAGACCACCTTCGGCTAAACGCGCCTCGCCTTCGCGTCGAATGACAGGCGGTGTCAGCGGTATATCGGCCAATCCTTCCGTCAAAGACGTCAGGTTCAGGCCAGTACCCCCTACGATGATGGGACGTTGCGGGCCAGACAGCAGGGGCGCAATTTCGCGCAACCAGTGCCCGACCGAGTAGTCTTGGTGACCCGGAATATGCCCGTAAAGACGATGTGGCGCGCGGGCTTCCTCTTCCGCTGATGGGCGCGCTGTGACGATGCGCCAGTTCTCAAAGACCTGAAGGGCGTCGGCGTTCACAATCACACCGCCGGATTGCTCGGCAATGGCCAAAGCCAGCGCGGATTTCCCTGACGCTGTGGCCCCTGCAATCAGGACCGGTTGATCCGGTCCGACTTGTCTTGCCAGCCGTTCAAGTGATCCCTGCGTTTTCGACACGAATTCCCGTCCTCATTTTTTATGAGCGATAGGTGGATCGCTCATTGAACATTCCGCCCTAATCGGTCAAATTGCCGCGCAACACAATCACGACAATCAGAGAGTGGCAACAGATGACTGATCAGGCCCAGACGACGGCAGAGGGTGATACCCCGCAGCCGACCTATAAACGTGTCATGTTGAAAATCTCGGGCGAGGCCCTGATGGGGGATCAGGGATTTGGCCTGAACCCACCAACGGTCGAGCGTATCGCGCGCGAAGTTAAATCGGTCCACGATATGGGGGTCGAGATCTGCATGGTGATCGGCGGGGGCAACATTTTCCGCGGGCTTCAGGGCTCGGCGCAGGGGATGGAGCGGACCACGGCGGACTATATGGGGATGCTTGCCACAGTTATGAACGCTCTGGCCATGCAATCGGCGCTGGAAGGTCTGGGTGTTTATACGCGCGTGATCTCGGCTATCCCGATGGACCAGGTGTGTGAGCCGTATATTCGCCGTCGCGCCGTGCGCCACCTTGAGAAAAAGCGTGTGTGTATTTTCGCAGCCGGAACTGGCAACCCGTATTTCACAACGGATACAGCCGCGACCTTGCGCGCCAACGAAATGGCCTGCGAAGCGATCTTTAAAGGCACCAAGGTTGATGGCGTTTATGACAAAGACCCCGTTAAAAACGACGACGCCGTGCGTTATGACACCGTGTCTTACGACGATGTTCTGGCCAAACGCCTTGGGGTGATGGACGCTTCGGCAATTGCGCTGGCCCGTGACAACAACCTGCCGATCATCGTGTTTTCATTGGATGAACCAGGCGGGTTCCGTGGAATTCTGGACGGCCAGGGAACATACACTCGGGTTGGCGGGTAACTGCACACGCGGGGCGGAATTTCGCCCAGAAATTCTTCTTTGCCACTGTCAGTAGAACCTGACCTATACAATTAGGGGGCGGTGGCGTTATACCGGGCGAAACACGCTCGTTAATAAGAGCTTGAAAGACGAAGGGATGACCTAGGGATGGCTGACGAAGAGTTTGAACTGGATATTGATGATCTGGAACGTCGGATGGAAGGCGCTATTGGAGCACTCAGAACTGAATTCGCATCCTTGCGTACTGGGCGTGCATCGGCCGCAATGCTGGATCCGATCACCGTTGAGGCCTATGGGCAGCGCACGCCGCTGAACCAAGTTGGGACAGTCAACGTGCCAGAACCGCGTATGGTTACGGTGAATGTTTGGGACAAAAGCATGGTTCAGGCCGTTGAAAAGGCCATTCGTGAAAGCGGTCTGGGAATTAACCCGCAGCTGAACGGTACAATCATCATGCTGCCAATCCCGGAATTGAACGAAGAACGCCGTCGTGAATTGACTCGCGTCGCTGCGCAATATGCCGAACACGCGCGCGTAGCCGTGCGTAACGTCCGTCAGGATGGCATGCAGCAGATTAAAAAGGCCAAGGACAGCATGTCGGAAGATGATGCGAAGATGTGGTCAGATGAAGTGCAGGAGCTTACCGACAAATTTGTAGCCAATGTCGATAAATCCTTGGAAACAAAACAAGAAGAGATCATGCAGGTTTAAACCTGCGTGGTCAGTATGTAGCAGGTATTGGATTAGGTGATGAACAAGGCAATGGCCGATACGGAAGCGCAAGTGCTTAAGTCGCCAAGGCACGTTGCCATCATCATGGATGGCAATGGTCGTTGGGCGCAGAGCCGCGGAAAGCCGCGTCTGTTTGGCCATCGTGCCGGAGCCAAGCGTGTGCGAGAGATCGTACGCAGTTGCCCTGATCTAGGTGTAAAATACATCACGATCTTTGCCTTCTCGACTGAGAACTGGAAACGCTCCGAGGCCGAAGTGACTGGCCTTATGTCTCTATTTCGCCGTTACATCAAAAAAGAAGCGCGCGCCCTAGTGGAAGAGGGCGTACGGGTACGGTTCATCGGTGATCGCAGCCGTTTGGGCAAAAAACTTGTTGCCCTGATGAACGAGCTGGAAGAGATGACCAGCCACAATGACTACGTAAACCTGACCATTGCCTTGAACTACGGTGGCCGGGACGAACTTGCCCGCGCCTCGAGACGTATGGCGCAGGACGTCGCGGATGGCGCGCTGAAGCCCGAAGGCGTGAATGAAGAAACCATTACAAGCTATTTAGATACAAGCATTTTACCGGATCCTGACCTTGTCATTCGTACATCCGGTGAAGCCCGCGTTTCCAATTTTCTGCTCTGGCAATCGGCCTATGCCGAATTCGAGTTCATCGAGACTCTGTGGCCCGATTTCACGTCAGAGGTGTTTCAGGAAGTCGTGGATCGCTTCTCAGGTCGGGATCGGCGTTTCGGCGCTGTGAAACCCGCGGCAGAATAGTCATCAAACTGGCCTTACTTTGACTTGAGGCCAAAGCAGTGCGATGCGATAACCCCTAAATGAGTTCAGACAGTTCCACCTCAAAATGGGCCGATCTTGCCCCGCGTGTTTTGTCCGCGGTGGCGATGGCTGGTATAGCAATATTCGCAATTTGGTCCGGTGGGGTCGTCTATCAGGCGATGATCATTGTCGTGATTGGCTTGTGTATGTGGGAGTTTATTCGCCTGCTTCAGCCCGAACCAAGCACTGTGCCCATCGCACTAGGTGTTGCGGCCTCAGTTAGTTTGCTTGTCTCAAGCCTCGGGGCTGAAGCCGCGCCGGGCATCGCGTTTTCTCCAAAAATCGCTGTGTTGTTCGTTGCTCCGCTTGTTGGTGCAATTCTGTTGACCAGCCACCGTCTGCTTTGCTTCGCTTATGGTCTGCTGATCATGTTGGCGGGGCTTGGCTTTCTGGCAATGGGGCCCGGGCCAGCGCTTATCTGGTTTATCCTGATCATAATCGTATCTGACGTGGCCGGGTATTTTGCAGGGCGATTGATCGGCGGTAAGAAATTTTGGCCGCGCGTAAGCCCAAAGAAAACATGGTCCGGGACTATTGCGGGTTGGATTGGGGCGTTGATCCTCGGCCTTATCGGCATGTCGCAAGGGATTTTCACACCGCTCGAGGCGTTCCTTGTGCCCTTGATCGCATTTGCCGGGCAAATGGGCGACATCGTTCAAAGCGCCATAAAACGCATGGTGGGGGTCAAAGACAGCTCTAACCTAATTCCCGGTCACGGCGGAGTGCTAGACCGGTTTGACGCGATGATCGGCGCCGCGGGGGCTTTGGTGCTTCTGGCCGGCGTCGGAACCTTGATCTTCGCAGGCTGAGGGCAGGGGATGGGTACGGACACAGGCAAACGCCGCATCTCGATTTTTGGAGCAACAGGTTCCATCGGGCAATCAACCATCGATCTGATCCGGCGCGATGCATTGGCTTACGATGTTGTTGCGCTGACTGGCGGGCATAACATCGCGCAGCTCGCGAAAGATGCAATCGACCTGAATGCCGACATTGCCATCACCGCACACGAAGAAAAACTAGGCGACCTAAAACAAGCACTCGCGGGCACTGGGATTGAAGCTGCTTCGGGCCCCACGGCCATGGAAGAGGCCGCCACGCGTCCATGTGACTGGGTCATGTCTTCTATCGTGGGGGCGGCGGGTCTTCTGCCAGGGCTGCGCGCCCTCGAAGCGCGGGCCACGCTGGCGCTTGCCAACAAAGAAAGCCTTGTGACGGCCGGTCCATTGATCATGGCGACGGCACAAGCGCACCATGCGCGCATCCTACCTGTCGATAGTGAACACTCGGCGGTTTTTCAGGGCTTGGTGGGTGAAGACATTGATGCGGTTGAGCGTGTGATCATCACCGCCTCTGGTGGTGCATTTCGTGACTGGCCGATGGAGAAACTCGCCACGGCCACTTTGGCCGAAGCCAGCTCTCACCCCAATTGGGACATGGGGCAACGGATCACCATCGACAGCGCCTCGATGTTCAATAAAGCGCTGGAAGTCATAGAAACAAAAGAATTTTTCCAGATCAATCCGGATCAGATTGAAGTTCTGGTCCACCCGCAAAGCCTTGTGCACGCGTTGGTTGGCTTCAACGACGGTGCGCTTATGGCGCATTTGGGCGCACCTGATATGCGCCACGCCATTGGCTATGCGCTACATTGGCCCGAGCGGCGTGAATTGCCGGTTGACCGGTTGGATCTGGCAAAGGTAGCTACGCTCGATTTCCGCGCCCCTGATGAAACGCGTTACCCGGCCCTACGTCTGGCGCGCGAGGTGATGGCTGCTGGCGGTCTGACCGGTGCCATCTTCAACGCGGCAAAAGAAATCGCCCTTGATGGCTTTATCGCAGGTCAAATTGGCTTCATGGATATGGCGGGGCTTGTCGAAGACACCCTGACACGGCTTGACGGGGATAGCGGCCTCAATCACACCGCTATGACCCTTGATAATGTGCTGGCCGCTGACCAAATGGGACGAGATGTCGCCCGCGAACTGATCGCAGCGAAGAACTGAACAGACGCGCCACCCGCGCGCATGAAACCAAAGGACACCCCTGACATATGGATCTGATCAGTTTTCTGCCCGATTTCGGCAACCTTGCCTTCACGATCCTTGCCTTCATCGTCGCGTTGACGGTGATCGTAGCCGTGCATGAATATGGTCACTATATCGTCGGGCGTTGGAGCGGCATCAAAGCAGATGTCTTCTCAATCGGAATGGGACCTGTCCTGTTTGCACGCACAGATAAACATGGCACTCAATGGCAGGTCGCGGCGTTCCCGATCGGTGGTTACGTTAAGTTCAGTGGCGACGCGAATGCAGCATCTGGTGGGGCGGACGAGGCCGTCATGGCCGAGATGTCCGACGAAGATCGTCGCCACACAATGCACGGGGCGCCACTTTGGGCGCGCGCTGCGACTGTGGCAGCGGGCCCGATTTTTAACTTTATCCTGTCGATCCTCATCTTTGCCGGGCTGGTCATGTCATCAGGCGTCGCGCGGGACCCTTTGGCGGTTAAGGCAGTAAAAGACGTTCCCGGGATGGAGCAGGGATTGCGCGCAGGTGATGAAGTTCTTTCCATTGCAGGGTTCGAAACGCCACCTTTGACCGAGTTCTATACCGTGATTGAAAAACTGCCCGAAACGGCTTTGATTGACTATCGGGTCAAACGTGACGGGCAAGATCTGACGATCACGGCCACGCATCCCTATCCAGCTTTGGTGGGGTCTGTGAGCCCACAATCGGCTGCGATGGCAGCAGGGTTGCAAGAGGGTGACTTCATTCAATCTGTAAACGGAACGCCCGTTCCGACCTTCAACTCTTTGCGCGAAATCGTCGTGAATGGGGATGGAGAAGAGCTGTCTTTGGGCATTCTGCGGGACGGGTCACCGCTTGATGTGACGCTGGCCCCGCGTAGGCAAGACATTCCAACAGGCGATGGCGGGTTTGAAACACGTTGGTTGATCGGGATCACCTCAGGGCTTGTATTCGAGCCGGCCACACGTCCGGCGGGCGTCTGGGAGAGCCTGAAATCTGGGGCCGATCGGGTGGTTTATATCATTCAAAGCAGCCTGTCCGGCCTTTGGCATATGATCACCGGCGCGATTTCCAGCTGTAATCTATCCGGGCCGATTGGGATTGCTCAGGTCTCGGGCCAAGCTGCATCGCAAGGCGCAATAACCTTTGTGTCCTTCATCGCCATGTTGTCCACAGCCATCGGCATGTTGAACCTGTTCCCAATCCCAATTCTGGATGGCGGCCACCTTGTGTTCCATGCCTGGGAGGCCGTGACCGGTCGCCCCCCGTCCGACAAAGCCTTGAACATTCTTCTTGCAATTGGTCTGGCGTTGGTTGTGACGTTGATGGTGTTTGGGCTGACAAATGATTTGTTCTGCCCTTAGGCCGATTCAACCATAGCCGCGCGTTTCACACAGTCTGCCATCAAATGAAACTGCTGCGCCAAGGGCGAGCTTGCGCGCCATACCATGCCAATGGTGCGGCTGGGTTTGGGCGCGTTAAAGCGTGAAACTGCAACGGGCGCGGAACGGGTTTCCACCCCGACGGCCATATCTGGGATGAGTGTGACACCCATCCCCGCGCCAACCATCTGCACCAATGTCGACAGGGCGCTACCATCCAGTGTTTCGCGTGGATTGCTGGATTGCATGTCGCAAAACGATAGGGCCTGATCGCGAAAGCAATGACCCTCTTCCAGCAAAAGCAAGCGCATCTCGCGCAGACCATCACGGTTTGGAACCGGCTTGTCTTTGTCAGCCTCTGGACGCACCAAGACAAATTCCTCGTCGAACAACGCCACCTCGGTCAGGGCTGGATCAGAAATGGGTAGGGCCAAGATAGCCGTATCGATCCGACCGTCTACAAGTTCGCGGATCAGGTTTGATGTCATCGTTTCGCGCATGTGAATCTCTGCACCTTGGAAACTGGCAGAGAGCTCTTGCACGATGCGCGGCAAAAGATAGGGGGCAATGGTTGGGATAACGCCAATCCGCAGCTCGCCCACCCATTGATCCCGCGCGGCGCGTGACACGTCCTCCAGCTCGTCTACAGCACGCAGAATGTCTTGCGTACGCCGTAGAAATTCACGGCCAAGCGTGGTCAGACGAACCTGTCTGGGCATCCGTTCGCACAAGACACACCCCAAGGCGTCCTCGAGTTCCTTGATTTGAACAGACAGCGCAGGCTGTGAAACAGAACATGCCTCTGCCGCGCGCCCAAAATGGCCGTGCTGGGCAAGCGCATCAAAATAACGAAGCTGACGGAGTGTGATATTGCTCATAAGGTAATCTTATCACAGGGATTAAAAGGTGCAATTTCCTCTTATCGTTTTTACCCGCTAAACTTGCGGCATAAACGGCAACCTCCGTTGCCAGCAGATTTGCCAAACATGGGAGACTTAAGATGGACGGAAACAGCATGGGAAAATGCCCGGTAGCACATGGTGCGACAAATGTCGGGATGCGGTCCAATAAGGACTGGTGGCCCAACCAGCTGAACCTACGGATGCTCCATCAGAACACTGCCAAGTCTGATCCGATGGGCGGTGACTTTGATTATGCGGAAGCCTTCAAGTCACTTGATCTGGACGCCATCAAAGCAGACCTGACAGCTTTGATGACGGACAGTCAGGAATGGTGGCCAGCTGACTATGGTCATTACGGCGGGTTTTTCATTCGTATGGCATGGCACAGCGCAGGTACCTATCGCACGGCCGATGGGCGTGGCGGGGCAGGCACCGGTCAGCAACGGTTCGCGCCACTAAACTCCTGGCCCGATAACGGGAACCTGGACAAGGCGCGCCGTCTTCTGTGGCCGATCAAGCAGAAATACGGCAACCAAATCTCGTGGGCAGATCTGATGATCCTTGCAGGGAATGTGGCTATCACCTCAATGGGTGGACCAACCTTCGGTTTTGCTGGCGGTCGCGCCGATGTGTGGGAACCGGAAGAAGACACCTATTGGGGGGCTGAAACCGAATGGTTGGCAGGCGATGACAATCCCAACAGCCGTTATTCCGGTGAACGTGATCTGGAGAACCCGCTGGCAGCCGTTCAGATGGGACTTATCTATGTGAACCCGGAAGGCCCTAACGGAGAACCCGATATTTTGGCTTCAGGACGCGACATACGCGAGACCTTTGCCCGCATGGCCATGAATGATGAAGAAACCGTGGCGCTGGTCGCAGGTGGGCACACATTTGGCAAGGCCCATGGGGCAGGGGATCCCGCCCTGGTCGGCCCGGAACCCGAAGCCGCTGCGATCGAAGAAATGGGCTTTGGCTGGATGAACGCACATGGCTCTGGCCATGGTGATGACACCACCACGAGCGGTATCGAAGGCGCGTGGACTGCAAACCCGATCAAGTGGGACAATGGGTATTTCGATCTGTTGTTTGGCTATGATTGGAACCTGACCAAGTCGCCTGCGGGTGCGTACATTTGGGAACCCGTCGGGGTGACCGAAGAGGACATGGCCCCACAAGCCCATGACGCCTCGAAGAAGGTTCCTACCATGATGACCACAGCCGATATGGCGATGCGCATAGACCCGATCTATGGCCCGATCTCGAAGCGCTTCCACGAAAACCCGGATCAGTTTGCTGATGCGTTTGCACGCGCTTGGTTCAAGCTGACCCATCGCGATATGGGTCCGCGGGCACGCTACCTGGGCGCAGATGTGCCAAGCGAGGAACTGATCTGGCAAGATCCCATTCCGGCCTCGGAAACGAAGCTCAGCGATGCAGACGTCACTGCCTTGAAGGCAGCCGTTCTGAAAACCGGACTGAGCATCTCGGACCTTGTGAAAACGGCTTGGGCATCCGCTTCTACCTTCCGGGGATCGGATATGCGGGGCGGTGCCAATGGCGCGCGTATCCGACTTGAGCCGATGAATCGCTGGGACGTGAATGAACCAGAGGCGCTTGAAAACGTTCTGACCAAACTGGAAGAGCTTCGCGGTGATTTCGGCAAGCCCGTTTCGATGGCTGACCTGATTGTAATTGCTGGCTCTGCGGCGGTGGAACAAGCGGCGGCTGATGCGGGTCACTGCATCCTTGTGCCCTGCACATTGGGTCGTGGGGATGCCACGCAAGAGATGACAGATGTCGAAAGCGTCAGCCACCTCGAACCGGCTGCAGACGGTTTCCGCAACTGGCAACGGACCGAGTTCACGATCTCACCTGAGGAGCTGTTGATCGACAAAGCCCAGCTTCTAGGTCTGGGCGCACCTGAAATGACCGTATTGGTTGGCGGTTTGCGTGTACTGGGTGCAAACCATGGCGACAGCAAACATGGTGTTCTTACAGAGAGCACTGGCAAGCTCAGCGCAGATTTCTTTGTGAACCTGCTGGATATGGGCACCAAGTGGACGGATCAGGGCGATGGCACCTATGCTGGGACTGACCGGTCGTCAGGCAAGCAGAAATGGACGGCGACGCGGGTTGATTTGGCCTTTGGTTCAAATTCTCAACTGCGCGCGCTTGCAGAAGTCTACGCGCAGGATGACGCGGGTCAGAAGATGGTCGAGGATTTTGTAGCGGCCTGGACCAAGGTCATGAACGCAGATCGCTTTGATCTGGCCTAAGCCAACCGCGCCTTAGATTACATGATTGATTTGGGGGCAGGGGACTGCCCCCTTTTCTATGCGACTTGCACCTAGTCCGCGATGTGTATTTCCAGATGCGATAGGACCTCTGAAAACGCCTCGGGCGGGGTTTCATTGGTGACCAGAGCATCTCCTGTCTTCAGATCCGGCTGACGCAAGGACGGTTTGCGTGTTTGCGGCTGAAACTTCGACGCATCCACCGCCATGATCGACCGAGACGCGCTGTTCATCATGGCATAAGCCATGTCGACCTCGCATTGTTCATGCACCATAAAACCTTTGTCCGGGTGCACCATGGAGGCGGATAGAACGCAGTGATCAACCTGCGCGCGCTCTACCACCTGAAAGGCCGAGCGATCAAAGGACGCACCATCGTGATCCCGCAACTGCGTTCCTGCCATTGAAACATTGTTTCCGGGGATCATGGCCAATGTGCTGGCCACAAAAGCCGAATTAGTTACCACGGTCAGTTCGCGGCGTTCCCGCAAAACCTGTGCAATGAAAGCCGATGTCGATCCGGTGTCGATGGTGAGGCTGTCACCATCTTTCACAAGCTCCGCCACTTTGTTTGCAATCGCGACCTTCGCGTCGCGGTTCAAGTTCATTCGAGACAGGAAAGGGGGGTCCATGGCGGATTTGTTGGACACAAGCGCGCCATGCACTTTGCTGAGCGCTCCGCGTTCGGCAAGCGGGCGCGTGACCCGGCGAATGGTCTGGTCCGACACGCCCATGATCTGCGACAGCTCCTGCACGCTGACAGTCCCCATCATGTCGACTCGGCGAAGTATCTCTTCACTGTATTTCGAGGTTGGTGTGCTCATGGGCGAACCAGCTCCAGCAATTCAGCATGCAATTCAGGTGTTGCGGCAGTCACGGTGCGCCCGTCAGAGGTCAGAGACAGCGGCCGTCCATGCCAGTCCGTCATGATCCCGCCTGCCGCTTCGACCACCGCAGCAACCGGCAGGTAATCATATGGTTGAAGCCCAAAGTCAATAACGGCGTCCGCGTACCCGCTGGCCACCAACATGTGGGGATAGCAGTCGGCCCCAAATCTGCGAAGGTCCCCAGCTGTGATCATTCGCACAAACTGTTGGGGCGCTTCCTGCGCCAGCTTGTCCGCTTCATTTATGAACAGGCGCGCCCTTTTTAGAGTTTTACAGGCAGACACCGATATCTGCGCACCGTTCAAATAAGCCCCCAGGCCTTGCGCACCTGAATAGACTTCGCCCAAGGCTGGCATGTTAACGACGCCCAGTTGGGGAACATCATCGGATAGGTACCCCAACAGGATCCCAAACAGCGGCAGCCCCGTAATGAAAGAGCGCGTGCCGTCAATAGGATCAACGATCCACATGTCAGAACGGTCTCCACTTTGACCAAATTCTTCGCCCAGAATAGATTCTTCCGGGAATGACGCCGCAATCGCTGTCCGGATTGCCGTCTCGGTGTTCTGATCGGCGATGGTAACGGGGCTTTCATCGGATTTTGAGGTGATATCCAGCTCTTTCCGAAAAAACTCCATCGCGACCGGCGATACATCAACAGAGATTTTGCGAGCAATATCAAAGCGTGTGCGTAGCGTTTCCATACGTGATCCGATGTCCTTTAGTCCCCGTCAAAACTTCCCTGAGGGCAAACAATTTACAAATAATATCTACATTAGTTTTGGCAATATGTCGATTTTTGTTGATTTGAGGGTGAACTGTTGTTGATTATTGGCATCAAGCCGGTGCCAAACAACATCTGCATGGAACCAGAGCGTCGGCATTCAATGGGAGTTATCACATGAAACACTTGTCTGTTCTGACTGCAGCTTTCCTTGCCGCAACGCCCCTAATGGCGAAAGATTCCAGCGACCCGATCAAACTGACGCTGCATGATTGGTCCGGTCAGCTAATCACCACCACGCTTATGGGCGAGGTTCTGAAGAAAGCCGGAAACAACGTCGAATATCTGCAAGCTGACTATATTGCGCAGTTCGCAGGTCTCAAAACCGGAGACCTGCACCTGGCGATGGAGATCTGGGAAACCACCGGACGCGAAGCGCTGGATGAAGCTGTTGGGACCGGGAACGTTATCAACATGGGCGAAACCGGCATGATCGCCATCGAAGAATGGTGGTATCCGGCCTATATGGAAGAACGCTGCCCGGGGCTTCCAGATTGGAAAGCACTAAACGATTGCGCGCAGGAATTCGCGACGGCCGAAACCGCGCCTTTAGGGCGTTATCTTGGCGCCCCCGTAACCTGGGGCGGTTTTGATGATGAACGGGTCGAGGCTTTGGGCATGGATTTCGAAGTTGTCCACGCGGGTACGGATGCTGCGTTGTTCGCAGAGCTTGAAGCCGCATATCAACGAAAAGATCCAATTGTTCTATGGGTTTATGCTCCGCATTGGGCGCTGACGAAATACGAAGGCAGCTTTGTAGAGTTTCCGCCGTATTCGGTTGAATGCTACAATGATCCCTCTGTTGGTATGAACGTTGATGCTGCTTATGACTGTGGCAAACCAACAGGACCGATCTGGAAAGCCGCGTGGTCGGGACTTCCTGATCAATGGCCGAACGCCGCTAAAACGATCGGTAACTTCAACATCTCAAACGATGACATGAGCGCCATGGTGGCGGATGTGGATTTGAACGGGAAATCTGTTGATGATGTTGTGGCAGCGTGGATGGCCGACAATGAAGCGACTTGGCAGAGCTGGATCGCTCAGTAATCCAACTGACCTTTCTGGGCGTGGTTCGCCGCGCCCAGTTCCCGAAATCTGCTAAACAGTACATGCCACATCGGTCAGGTTTTGACCGTGGATGAATTCTGCGCCCGAGGACCATATGAACAAACCTGTCATTCTTGACTGTCGCCATGTCTGGAAGCTCTACGGGGCAGGGGCGGATGCTTTGTTTAATGATGGCAAAACACCGGATGCCGAAACTCTGGCCAAAGCCAGTGTGATTGGCGCGGTGCGGGACGTGAATGTGCAGATACATCAGGGCGAGATATTCGTGATTATGGGCCTCTCAGGCTCTGGAAAATCAACTCTTGTCAGATGTTTATCGCGCCTTGTCGAACCAACCGCAGGCGAAATCGAGTTTGACGGGCGGGACCTGCTTAGCGCCTCAGATGCAGAGTTGATCGAGATTCGCCGCAAAAAGATGGGAATGGTCTTTCAGCAATTCGCACTGATGCCCCATCTAACGGTTCTGGAAAACGTCGCGTTCCCGCTTGAAATTCAAGGCGTAGATCGCGCCACACGCGAGGCCAGTGCCCGTAAGGTTATAGAACTCGTAGGCCTGCACGGGCGCGAGGAGTATTACCCACGCGAATTGTCGGGCGGGCAACAGCAACGCGTAGGAATTGCCCGCAGCCTTATCGTTGAGCCTGATCTTTGGTTCCTCGATGAACCTTTTTCTGCTCTTGATCCATTGATCCGTCGCGAGATGCAGGACGAATTCATTCGTCTGCAAAACATGCTGAAAAAGACAATTGTTTTCATCACCCATGACTTCGACGAGGCCATAAGGCTGGCGGATCGAATTGCGGTGATGAAAGACGGAAAGATCGAACAGGTCGCAACGCCGGAAGAACTGGTTCAGAACCCGGCCACCGAATATGTCGCGGATTTCACGCGCCATGTTGCGCGGTCAAAAGTAGTGCGTGCGCAAAGCCATATGGAGCCTGCCACCAGCGACAGTTTCGCAGGCGACGTCGCCCATGACGCGACAATTGACTCCATCGCGGATGAAGTTGAACGGGCAGATCTGCCCTTCAGGGTTATCAAAGACGGCAAGGTGATTGGTCAAATCACCGCGCGCGCAGTCATCGACGTGTTGGTAGGGCGCAGCTGATGTCCGGTTTCGCGCGACATATCACGCGATCAAGGCTGTTCTGGGCAGTCCTTTTCCTGGCCACTTGGGTGCTATCGCAATTTTCGTTCCAGATCTACAAAGCGCTCGACGCACGTTGGATCATCCGGTTCCCAAAGAAATATCAACTGAATTTTGATGTTGTTGTCGGCGACTTCATGGATTGGCTGGTCAATACCGCGAATTTCTGGCTCTTCACATTCCGAGACATGACCCGCGCGATCGCGTGGGTGATCGAGATCCCCTACCAGTTTTTACGAAACCTTTTGATCGAAGGGTTTCAAACCGGCATAGGCGATACGGCCGTCCAGATCATGCCATCGCTTAGCTGGATTGCGGTGATCGGCATCGTCATTGCCATTGGACAGTTTGCTCGCGACTGGTCGTTGGCGGCACTTTCAGGGACATGTTTCCTGTATCTTGCAGTGTTCGGCCAGTGGGAAAGCGCGATGATCACGCTGGCCTCTGTGCTGGTTGCGGTGCCAATAGGGGCGATTGGTGGGCTGCTGTTGGGCATTTTGGCCTACCGCGTGCACTGGGTTGAGCTGCTTTTACGACCCATCCTTGACTTGATGCAGACCGTGCCCGTCTTTGCCTATCTGGTGCCGATCCTGATCCTGTTTGGCTTTGGACCAGTGGCTGCACTTGTGGCCACCGTAATCTATGCGATGCCCCCGATGATCCGCGTCACCATTGTCGCGCTTAAGGGCGTGCCGAAAGAGTTGTTGGAAGCAGGCCGGATGATGGGGGCCACCCAGCGTCAAATGACGTGGAAAGTGCTTGTCCCGTCAGCAACGCCCACGCTTATGGTCGGCGCAAATCAGGTGATCATGTTGACGCTGAACATGGTGATTATCGCATCTATGATCGGTGCAGGCGGGCTGGGGTTCGACGTTTTGGCGAGCCTACGCAGGCTGGATATTGGCGGCGGGATCGAGGCCGGATTGGCCATTGTCGTGATGGCCATTGCGCTTGATCGCACCAGTCAGGCCTTTTCAGAACGCCGCATGATGCATGCCCGCAGCGGCACCTTTTTGAACCGTCACCCTTGGACCAGTGCAACGCTTGTGATCGTTGTCGGAACTTTCCTGCTCGGGCTTCTGATCCCGGCCGTTCAAACCTATCCCGAGGTTCTAACGATCAGCACCGGAACCTTCTGGTCCAGCACGATGGAGTGGATCAACGTCAACTTCTTCGACACGTTGGACGCGCTTAAAACCATGTTGCTGAAGGGTGTTTTGCTGCCCGTTAAAAAGTTCTTTGTCGGGATTCCGTGGCTCTGGGGGATATTCGTCACGGGTCTGATTGCTTGGCGTATCGCGGGCTGGAAACTTGGCGTTATCGCCGCTTTGATGATGGCCTTCATCGCCGCAAGCGGACTGTGGGGCAAAGCCATGGTCACGCTTTATCTGTGCGGCGTATCGGTCTTCATTGCCGTTCTGATCGGCACCCCTTTGGGCATTTGGGCCGCGCAGAAGCCAAAGGCGGGGCGCGTAATTCTTGCCGTAATGGATACGCTGCAAACCTTGCCGTCTTTTGTCTACCTGATCCCGGTGGTGATGCTGTTTCGCGTGGGCGACTTCAGCGCGATGATTGCTGTCGTTCTCTACGCTCTCGCTCCTGCGGTGCGTTATGCGGCGCATGGGATCCGCGAGGTGCCTCCACAGCTACTGGAAGCCGGAAGGATGGCCGGCTGTACTCCGCGACAACTTCTATGGCGGGTCAAGCTGCCCTTGGCGATGCCGCAGCTTCTACTTGGACTGAACCAGACGATCATGCTTGCGCTTTCCATGTTGGTGATCACAGCGCTGGTGGGAACACGCGACCTTGGGCAAGAGGTCTATATCGCCTTAACAAAAGCCAACGCAGGGCAGGGGATTGTGGCGGGGCTTTCCGTGGCCTTCATTGCAATCATCGCCGATCGCATCGTGCATGCCCTTTCAGACACTCAAAAACAAAGGCTGGGCTTATGACAGAACACGCAATTGCCAAAGCGGCGGCTTTGCCTTGCTTCAAAAACCCTCAGCAAACTGAACCGCTGAGTGGTGGGATCACCAATGTGAACCTGAAGGTGACTGACGAAGGACGTGACTATGTTGTCAGGCTTGGGAGCGACATCCCGGAACACGGGGTTATGCGTTGGAACGAGTTGGCGCTTAGTCGGGCGGCCGAGGCGGCTGGCATTTCACCCGCGGTGCATTACCACGAACCAGGCGCTCTGGTGCTGGATTTCATCGACGCGCAAACATTCACGGAAGAAATGGCGCGAGACCCTGAAAACGTGCCCCGCATCATCAAGCTCTTAAAACACACGCATCACGCACTCAGTCAGCATTTGACGGGGCCGGTTCTAACGTTTTGGCCATTTCAGGTGAACAGGACTTATGCCACACGGCTGCGCGCAGAAGGGTCCCGGAACATCGCCAAACTGCCCGCACTGATGGAGGATTTGGACAGGTTGGAAGAGGCAACTGGCCCGGTCACTCTGGTGATTGGTCACAATGATCTGCTGGCCGCCAATATCCTTGATGATGGAAAAAAACTTTGGCTGATCGATTGGGAATATGGCGGCTTCAATACCCCCTTGTTTGATTTGGCCGGTCTTGCCGGAAACAACGGGTATTCAGAAGCGCAAGAGCGCGACATGCTTGAGCAGTATTTCGAGGTCCCCGCTAAGACCCACTGGCGCCCCTATCAAGCCATGAAATGTGTATCGCTCATGCGTGAAACCCTTTGGTCCATGACGTCAGAAATCCATTCCGAATTGGATTTCGATTTCGTCGCCTATACCGCCGAAAACATGGAGCGGCTTAACGCTTCCCTTAAAGATTTTCAAAACACATAAGGACACGCCATGACGCTTCCTCCATCTGCCAAAACACTCATCATCGGCGGCGGCATCATCGGCTGCTCAACCGCGTATCACCTTGCCCAAATGGGGGAAGAGGTACTGCTACTTGAGAAAGCCGCGTTGACGTCCGGTTCCACCTGGCACGCTGCAGGATTGGTCGGGCAACTCCGTTCAAACGCCAACATCACGCAGTTGCTGGGCTATTCGATTGATCTTTACGACAAGCTCGAGGCGGAAACCGGTCTGGCAACCGGTTGGAAAATGAATGGCGGGTTGCGGCTGGCCTGTAACGAAGAACGCTGGACCGAGGTGAAACGGCAGTCCACCACAGCACATTCCTTTGGGTTGGACATGCAGTTGCTGACACCGCAAGAGGCGCAAGCCCTCTGGCCGCTCATGGATATTTCGGACGTTGTAGGTGCGGCGTTTCTGCCGACAGACGGGCAGGCGAGCCCATCGGACATCACCCAGGCACTTGCGCGCGGGGCACGGGCCAAGGGCGCGGTTCTGATCGAAAACATGCCGGTCACGAAAATCCTATCCGAAAAAGGGAAGCTGATTGGCGTGCGCACGCCGCAAGGAGACATTTCTTGCGAAAAACTGGTGCTGTGCTGTGGGCAATGGACACGCGAACTTGCCAAGGAGATCGGCGTGACCGTACCGCTTGTTTCGGTTGAACATCAGTACATGGTGACCGAGGCGTTTGGTGTGCCCAAAGACCTTCCAACGCTGCGCGATCCCGACAGGCTGACCTACTACAAAGAAGAAGTCGGCGGGCTGGTGATGGGAGGCTATGAGCCGAACGGCATCCCTTGGGCCAAGGATGGCATTCCTGATCCCTTTGACTTCCAGCTCTTGGAATCAAATTTCGACCATTTCGAACAGTTGATGGAACTGTCTTTGCCTCGTGTTCCAAAGCTCGAAACCGTAGGGGTGAAACAGCTGATCAACGGGCCTGAAAGCTTTACGCCTGATGGCAATTTCATCTTGGGCGAAGCGCCCGAAATGGCGAACGTGTTTATCGGCGCGGGCTTTAATGCGTTCGGCATCGCATCGGGCGGCGGGGCAGGGATGGCGCTGGCGGAATGGGTTGCCAAGGGCGCGCCGCCCTATGATTTGTGGCCCGTCGACATTCGACGCTTTGGCCGGCCCCATACGGACACCGATTGGGTGCGGACCCGCACGCTTGAAGCTTACGGAAAGCATTACACGATGGCATGGCCATCAGAGGAACATGAAAGCGGTCGGCCGTGCCGTCGCTCACCCCTCTATGACAGGCTCAAGTCCGAAGGCGCGGTGTTTGGAGAGAAGCTTGGGTGGGAACGGCCAAACTGGTTTGCAGAAAAGGGCGAGGAGCCCCGCGATATCTACACATTTGAACGCCCCAATTGGCACGAAGCCGTGGGCCGCGAACACAAAGCCGCGCGCGATGCGGCCGTGCTGTTTGACCAAAGTTCCTTTGCCAAGTTCATCCTACAAGGGCCGGATGCAGAAGCCGCGTTGCAATGGATTGCAGCCAATCGCGTCGACAAGCCCGTGGGATCAATCATCTATACCCAGATGCTGAACGACAAAGGTGGGATCGAATGCGATTTAACCTGTGTCCGCACGGGCCATGACAGCTACTACATTATCACTGGGACCGGATTTGCCACCCATGATTTCGACTGGATCCGTCGAAACATTCCTGAGGGTCTGAATGCGCAGCTTGTCGATGTGACATCTTCGAATGCGGTTCTGTCTTTGTTTGGACCAAAGGCAAGAGATATCCTGTCCAAGGTCACCAGAGATGACATAAGTAATGAGGCGCAACCCTTTGCGACATCGCAACAAATAGGAATTGCGGGTTGTCCAATACTAGCCCTTAGGATCACTTATGTAGGTGAGCTGGGATGGGAACTTCATCTGCCCACGGAATACGCACAAACTGTCTATGACGCGCTGCATAGGGCAGGAGCGTCTCATGGGCTTAGAAATGCTGGCTATAGAGCGATTGAGACCCTTCGACTTGAAAAAGGCTACCGCGCATGGTCGGCGGATATCGGGCCGGATCACACACCCGATGAAGCGGGTCTTGGCTGGGCAGTGAAGATAAAATCCAGCATTCCGTTCAAAGGTCGTGAAGCCGTTGTTAATCAACGTAAAAACGGGCTTCATAAGATCCTGGCAACCTTCACGACAGATGGTGACACCATTCTGTCTGGCCGTGAAACGATCTACCGGAATGGAGAACGCTGCGGTTGGCTTTCGTCGGGGGGTTATGGACATACATTAGAGCGCTCAATCGGGATGGGATATGTGCGTGCCACTGAACCGATCGACAAAGACTATGTGCTTAAAGGTACATATGAGCTCGAGGTGGCAACCAAACGTGTGCCCGCTGAGGTTACCTTAAGTCCACTTTATGACCCGAAAATGGAGAAAGTTCGGAGTTAGCACAAAATTCAGTCCAAACTCGAACCGGGGGGGAATTATTATACGTTTGATCAAAGGTCGTCTATAATGCGCATAATCTATATTATGTTAATTGTTATCTTAACACAGTGATCATTGTAGAACTGGTTAATTAATGAGACTCAATTAGGTAGACTCGTTCTTTAATGTTTTCAATGACCGGATGTTTTCGGGACTTGCGTGATCTTGGCTGTGCTGACGGGATTCAACCTGGCCATCGTATACGTCGCATACTGCCATCAGACATCTAGATTTGTAGGTAAAGCCATTTGCGCGATGTCGTAGATGTTGCGCTGAAACTGCTCAAACAGATCGCGCGTCATTGCATCGCCGAATTGCTCCAATGTCACCACCGGTCGATTAAAGCCATATGCGCGATATCGATTGGTCATCAGCGATGAGAGCAATGCGATCGATTTTCGACGCTCCACAAGCGTTGCTGCGGGAAACGGCTCCGATAAGCCTCTCACCGCGGCCCCCAATTTCACCGGAACACGAATGAACGTGTTATCATAGCAATCGATAGCTCGGAGCGCGTTTCCGAATTCTGCACGCAGCATCAGATTGCAGCACTTGAGCAAGCGGTTTGCGAGTGCGTGTCGTTTGCTTCTGGGTGTCCGCACACACAACCCGTCCAGCAGAAACGCCTCCATGTTTGCCAGCTGGCGATAAAGCGTCACTGCCTCGGGATCGTTGAGGAGCTGCCGGGCATTTGATTGTGTGACGAAGTCAACTCCGATTGGACTGTCGAGCGGCAGATGGCATTTCGGACAGATCAGCACCAGGGATTTGCCATAATCGACGAAGATGGGCAGCGTAACTTGCTTGCGACAAGAGTTGCTCGCGCAATAGCCGTTGAGCGGCCTGTTATGAACTGGACAAATCGTGGTGTAGGTGGATATCCAATGCTGACGGATAAAGTGATCCTTGCCCCCTGCCCGGTCCTCGAGAAGACATTGTTGGCACCATCCGTATCGAAACCTGTCAGAAAACGACGTGCCAATGCCATCCAAGGATTTTGCCCCGCCATCGGCGGTTAGGTCCCGACGTTTTACATAAGGCCATATAGAGCGCGGAAACAGGCTCGAGATCGCTTTCGCATCAGTAGAGAACATCCGGGCCAAGTGCTCAGTAACCTCATGCGCAGGTGCGAGCGTCAAGCGCAGCGCGAGATCCGGCCCGGGTTCCATCGCGCCGTTTATCGCGTCAACTGTCGACAGTAGTAGTTGCTCCGGACTGCTTAAGAGGATTGCCGCGTTCCTGGCAAGAAATGACGGGAAAGCCTCGCCCGGCATCGGCAACCGATACCGGACAAAAGGTTTAAGCGTCGCCATAGCTGACACCATCGAAATAGTCTCGTAGAAGCCTGTATGTGATCCGTTCTTCACCAGACAGGATTGCGTACTCTGCCAGACGCCCGAGTATGTCCAAAGTGTTCCTGGTATTTCCATTGCTTCGCTGCACCAGAGCTTTTCTGAGGGATTGATCGTCGAGCAGATCTGACTGACGTTCCAATGGACACCAACGACAATAAGCCTCCAGGAACGCGAGGAACTCCGTCGAATTCGACTTGAACGGTAGGATCTCGATGAAGTTCGCGCGCGCCAAAAGCTGTTCATCTTGGGCAACGATCCGCGCGGTTTTTGGAGTTGCGTTCAGGACGACATGCAAACCGTAACGTGAAATCGCCGTTCGAACAAAGTCAAAGAGCTGTGATCGTCTGTCGTTTGGCTTTCCACGAAGTGCCGATAGATCGTCAATCGCAATCATTCTTACACCAACCGAATGCAATGCTTCTGATGTACGTGGACCTGTCGATGGCACAGTGCCAAAGGGATGGTTCGCAAAATGAACTGATTTGCATAGTTCGGCACAGAGGTCTGGTATCGAAATGTTTTCAGATAACGTCCCCAGTGCAAACCGCTGCACATGAGTTTGGGAAGTTGCATCCAATACACTTGGAAGGCTGTCCTTCAAACGCGCCAACATAGAACTCGTACCCATGCCTGAAGGAGCGAAAAGGACGGTAAGCGGTTTTAGGGATTGTGTCGTACCGGATGCAAGCTGCCTCAGCCCCTCTTGAAGTTCGTCGAGCGGCTTTAGTGGAAAGTTAACTGCGTTCTGAAGATACACGAGGCGTTCAGGTATTGTCCGTTGGACTATCGGACGGCTGGCTGGTTCGAGGTGGCTGAGATCACGCATCACTCCCCTCCCCGTCTTGACCAAATCTGCGGGTGAGTGCGGAAGGCTTCAACGCTGCAAAGGGTGCTGGAATTGGTTTGCTACCCCGTTTAGACAACCGCTTGGATTTCCGTCGCTTAGTTCTAAGTTTTGCCCCCTGCCCCAAAATCTCATCATGCAGTTGATATTGTCGAGCCAGATCGGCATCCGTGTAACGCGATCCATTTTGCGCGATTTCTTCGTGCATCTCTCCCCATTCTGACAGAGAAATTTTCTGATGGAAGGATTTGACACAGGGGATCTCAAATATACCTCCCTTGTCGTCACATCCATAGATCTTGCGAATGTCCTCAGGGTCATAGTGATATCGAACAGATCGAACCCCACAATTACGCATTCTTTGCAGCGTGCGGGATCGGAACTTTAAATGATTAAATGTGACGCCGTCCTTGCCAATCGCCCCTGTTTTGTGCGGAAGAAAGCTCAGGCGGAAACGCTCTGCGTCTCGCGGCAGTATTGGCTGCGCATCTCGCGCGCGCCACCATCGGTCCCAAACATTTTCAGGGGTATCGTGAAGGCCAGAATGCTTCTCCTTATGATAAACGTTGCATACGTAGCTTACGAGCAATCGCTCGAACTGATTGAGCGTAAGGCACGCGGCGTGTTCAGGTTTGCGACCATCCAATTTTTTGGTGTCGGACAAGGTCGAACCTGGCAAAGAATGTATGTAGTTGTTTAACGTTCGAAACATTCGTTCGATATGCCCACCATAGCGCGGCGTTCGAACCGGCCGCTTCCAATGTTTGATTACGTTGTCTTCCAAGCCTGCTTCGAAAGCGTTTGAAACTAGGTCGGAGCCGTTGTCAGAATGCACAATCTCGGGCAAACCAAAGCATGGCCATCGAACTGATAGTTTCAGCTCCTCCAATCGCTTCTGTTTTGGCATCACGGCGTCATAGAAAACACGTGCCAACGCATGTGCGCTGAGTGTGGTCATAGAAAGTGTCAGCCCAACAAGCATCCTGGTGTGGACATCCAGACAGATCGTAAGAAGTGGCCGTCCGATTGGTTCGCCAGTGACGGGATCAACCAGTATAATGTCTGCTCTTGTGTGATCGATTTGAACGCATTGCAGAGGATGGTCTGCAACAAAGTGATCTTTAACTAGATCAAACTCTGTACGCGCTTGAGCCATCCCTTTTTGTTTTGCAACAACCTTGCGAGGTTCGATCTCATGTATTCGGCTTAACAGAGTTGATTTGTCGACAGGTTCCAGGCCACGAGATTGGAGCTCGCCGATGATCCACTTATATAGCGCGTGCGGTGATATATGATCTTGTGACAAGAACGATTTCAGGATCTTCTTCTCGATTATTTTTTCATGCAGCGGCGACAAGAACCTACTCAATGGTCGTCGCCCGGGCTTGAGTGGGATCAAGCTCGACACTGTACCGTGCCGCCGGAGTGTTCTCAGTTTTTTGAATATCGTCGCCCTGGACAAACCAAGTTGTTTTCTCAGGTCGACGATCGCCGCTTTCGTCAGCTTTTCGCCATCAGCATAGGGCATGAGAGCGAAAGCAATTTCCTGAGCTCGCCTCTCTTTCTCTACTTCTAGATCATGGGTCATTTCACATTTCCTTAGGCAATAACTCACTGTTCTGCCGCAGCAGTTACGAGTTGACTTTCATTGGTTTTGTGAGATGATCATCGTAACGGTGAACTACCGAAACGCCTCAACTGAGGTGCAAAAGGCCCGCGTCTTGCCGGACGTGAGCTTTGCCTTTTTCATCCCTGCTCTACATATTTTGTGCTCCTTTGTTTGGTTAAATTTTGAGCCAATGCTCACATATATTTTCCGATTTAAGGCTTTGTTTTTGCAATAATTATTTTGTTGATGCAGGACGGCTGTTCGACAACGATATATCGTCCACAAAATAGGTTTTCTGGAAAACACGTGCTGGGCGAAAGAGCTAATGCCGATGTATGCTTTTCTAAGGCGTTGATAAAATGGAGAAAGCATCTCAGCTTCCTTCTACACCAACACCTTGTGGGTGCCTGGACCACGGCATCTAGAAGAGAAAATCACCTGTGCATTGCGCAAACATTGGCGAAAAACACTTCCCGTCAGGAGGTCGGAAATGCTCACACTACCTCGAAAATTTAAACGAGATGTTGAACGCAATACGGCTGCTTTAAGGGAATCTATCCGTCACGAGCGATCACGTCGTTTGATCGACTATCGAAACAAGGCAATACTATCCATTCTGTATCATTCTGCTTGCCCGTTGCGATATCTGTTGAGTGCTCGATTGAAAAATTTGGTGGGGGTTATCGCCCTGAAAGTCGGTCAGCAGGAATATGAACTCAGCCGTCAGAACGCGCTCAGATTGGACAACAGGACCTTTTTACTTCTCAATCCCGCGCGCAAACAACTTGAGGCATGGCTTGATCGGTTAGAAGGCATTCGCGGTCAACTCAACAGAGACAGTCTAATATTTCCTGGTTTTCAATCGGCTGGCACCGTACCAGGCAACCGATCTCTCGCT
This sequence comes from Aliiroseovarius sp. F20344, assembly GCF_023016155.1. Lineage (GTDB taxonomy): Bacteria > Pseudomonadota > Alphaproteobacteria > Rhodobacterales > Rhodobacteraceae > Aliiroseovarius. Next base: position 1,125,837 of record NZ_JALKBG010000008.1, on the reverse strand, counting down.
GCCAAATCAGCTTCAGCGATCATAAGAAAATACGGAACCAAGCAAAAGATGGCGGAAGCTGGATTGTTAAATGCAACCGTCATTCGATCCGCTGGCTTGCCCTATCTCATTAACGAGGGATACCACCCATACGCCGCCGCGGAACTAGCCGGCTACAAATCTGTTCTGCCAGCACTCAAGCGGCTTACGGATCGTTTTGACGCAAAGCTAGATTTGACAGAAATGGGGCCTGTCGGAGAACCCACTTGGGCGCCAGCTTCGGGGCTGTCGCGACTGATAAGCAAGCGCTATATTGGTCGAGTTTGATCGCAACCTAGCGCTCGAGAAAGAGAAACAGTCATTCGAAATCTCCGCCGCAAATGGCGGCAAAAGAAGGATCCAATGGATTTCAAAGCACTATCGAGGATTGCCTGACAACAACTTTGGATCGTTCGTTGGTGTTAGCAGATTTTGACAATTTCTATTGGTAAGGTCATATTCACGCTCGCAAAGAGCTTTAGCCCTGGTGTTTGGCGCACACGATAGCTGGGGTGGCGGCGGCGGATTTAGCGTCAAATCCGCATTTCTCGATAGGTCGCAAGGCCGCTCCGACCCCTTGGGCTAAGGAAGCGCACCCGGTCGAGACACCCAAACCCCAGCAGAAAGCTGGGGTTTTTTACACTGATGGGTTCTCTGCGGCACCACAAGAAGCATCCAGCAGGAACGCAAGTATTGGATCCTAGAGTCTAAGATGGCCGTCTTCCGCCCATTAATCCCGTCTGCCCAGATCGCGGCTCCTGAAATCCCTGCCCAATGCTGTAATTACTTTAGGCACATCGGGCGGAGAGCAGACATTCGCTACAGACGCGAACTGTTCCAGCAGCACAGTTTAAAGCAGACACTCTGATAATTGAGGAACCGAGTTTTCCCTTAACGCAGCAAAGCTGCCCAAACTAGCGAATGCTTGGAAAAGCAACTGTATTCACTGCTTGCAGCCGAAGTGGCGAACGGAAATTATCGGCTACTGAATCTCTGGAAAATATCCAGAAGGAGATAGCGGTATATCCATCTTGCTTTTCTCGTCGTGAGTAAAGAGCCTGATTGTAGGCCCTTCGAGTCCACCTTTGCGACCAGTTTGCAGGGACCTCAGAACCTGATTGAGGGCAAGCTCTCCCTGTTGCACGGGGTCGTCGAATGGAACCGCCAATACTCTTCCGTTCAAGATGCTGCGCATGATCGTATGACTGATATAGGTCGAAACCAAATCCACATCGGCGTTCATGTCCGTAACCCTGCTTAAGCCAACGGTCGACTCCACTGCAGGCGCGCTGCCTATCAACAGGTCGATATCGGGAATGGTTGCGAAGGCGTCTTCGACTGCCTTGAGCTGCTGACGCAAGCCGGTATCTGCGCTGAACACACCGACGATCTCGATGCTGCTGTCCGATAGCCCTGAACGCAGGCCCAGCTCAAGCGGTGGGGCCCATCCGGATTCCACTGGACCGGAAATCAGAACCGCGCGCTTTGGCGGCGAACCAAAGGGATGCCTCAGAGCCAAATAATCCCCAAGCACCTGCCCCATTTGCTGCCAATCAACACCGATCCGCCCCGAGAGATCTTCACTGTGCAATTCATTTACTAGCCCGAAGACAGGTAGCTTTTGCGAGACGTCACGGATTGTTGCCAGCATATCTGGATGGTCAGAGGAAACGGCACCGATGAGAATCGCATCGACCTGCCGTGCGGCACATTCGTTCAGCTGAGAGATTTGACTGTCCCGAGATTGATAGCCACCTGCCTCGAAGAACATCAGGTCCAGCGAGTGTCCTTGCGCCTCATGCTCAAGCCCATAGCCCACACTCAGCCAGTATTCGTCCTTGAAATGCGGGACCAGAACACAAATTGAAAGTTCAGCTTCGTTGGTCTGAGCTTTCACGTCCTCGGCAGATAGACCGACCGCAAACGAAAGCCCGATGATTGCAGTTGCAATCGGCCGCGCGTAGGGTCGCGCTATGCGACGCCAGTCTTTTGACAAGAAATTAATGCTCGTTTTTTCGCTCATGGGCTTTCTGGCCGTCATGGTGGGCATCGCAGCTGTAGGCGTCAACCGCTATCTCATTCAATCCAACACCCGCCTCATAGAAGAAAATGGCCCGGTGATGGAGCTTTCCGGCAGGGTCGCGGCCGAGGCTGGCCTAGTACGCTCGCTGGCGACGTCATTTGTACAGGCCGATACACAAGCAACACAGGAAGAGCTTGCCGAGGCACTAAGACGGACGGTTGTGCGCATTCAAGACGGAATGCGCTCGTTGGAATCCATCGTCACAGACCCGTCGCCTGCCGGGGAACGGCCCGACATCGTCGCAATCGTTGTCAGCTTGGCGCAAAATGCACGCGACGCACTTGAGTTGACCACCTTGGTCCACGAGATCACGGCAACGTCTGGTCAAACCGGACGGGAGCTTGCCGCTTTGCTAGAGACAGAGCTTGATCTTGCCCGATTGAAAATCACCTCCACGATCGCCGATCTGTATTCCGAACATCAATCGGATGGGCGCACCGAGCTTGACCGATTGGCTGATCGGGATTTCTTCGCGTTCGACAGGATGACCGAACTTTTACGCGCCTCAGAGGCGACACGCCTTACATTACAAGAGGTTCATCTTCTAAACACGCCAATGGACGTTGAAGAAGCGGGTAACCTGGTCAGACAAAATCAGGCGCTGTTCTTGCGCCGCATTCCTTTCCTGCCGACGAAGGCGGGTCGCGCAGAAGCGCGCAGGCTATTGCAGATGCAAAGTGACGTGCTTGAAGCCGGCGGGTTGCTCGATCTGTCAATACGTAGGCTGACCCTACGCGCGACGGTCGAAGCCGACAGCGCACGGCTGCTCGATGCGGTCGACGGACTATCGCGGCACGCGCAGATCGTGCGACGCGACGTTCAAGCCGCAAGCCTTCAAAGAATCCAACACAGCAATAAGCTGACCGGACGTCTGGCCAATGGACTGTTGGTTCTGGTGCTGCTGTCCGGGGTAGTGGCGGCGTTAAGCTGGGGTTATGCTCGGCGCGAGCTGATCACGCGACTTCGGCTGGTCGTTGACCGAGTCGTCGACCTGGCACGCGAGCGTTTCGGCACTCCGATCGAGATTACCCGTCATGACGAAATCGGGCGCATGGAAAAAGCCATCAATGTTTTGCGCCGCCGAGCTATACAGGCTGCCGAATTGCGCAGTTCACTCGAGGATGCGGTGCTGGCACGGACCGGGGAAGTGGTGCAAGAGATGAAGGTCTCGGATGCTGCCCGGACCGAGGCTGAAGCCGCCAACCGCAGCAAGTCCGAATTCCTGGCGCGGATGAGCCACGAAATTCGCACGCCACTGAACGGCGTGATTGGGATGCTCGACTTGCTATTGGCCGAAGTAGATGACGATGCTCAGAAAGCGCGCATCAACACGGCACTCGTATCAGCGCGCGAGCTTTTGGAACTTAGCAACGACATTCTGGTCTATTCCGGAAGCGAACCATTGGCTGCGCGCACCAGCCCGGTTCACTTCAACCTACGTGAATTCGCTGGGCAACTTAACCACCATTTGACGGGGGATGCGCAAGCCAAGGGATTGGCGGCCACGGTTGATCTTTCCTCGGACGGTCCTCCGGTTCTGTTAGGTGACGTTGTGAAGATCAGGCAGGTTCTGACCAATCTAATTTCTAACGCGGTTAAGTACACAAACGAGGGGGCGATCTCGCTGTCGATCGAGTGTGTGCCGACGGGAGATGATGGTCAGATGCTCTTGTCTTTTGTGTTGCAGGATACTGGCGTCGGTATGTCCAAGGACTTTCTGATACGCGCCTTTGATCCCTATTCCCGCACCGACGAAGCCAAAAGCAGCTGGATCGAAGGGGCGGGGCTTGGACTGCCCATTTCGCGCAATTTGACCGAAGCAATGGGCGGGGCGCTTAAGGTGGAAAGCGAACCCGGTGTCGGAAGCCGCTTTACTCTTAGCTTGCCCGTCATCGCCGGAGATCCCGAAAAGATCGAGCAGCATACGTTTGCCCCCGTCGGGGATGTCGGAAAAACGGTGCTGGTCATCGAAGACCATCCGGTCAACCGTATTGTTGCACGCGGCTATCTTGAGCGTTTGGGATGTCATGTGACCGAAGCCGAGACCGGACGGGCCGCTCTTGCTGCGGTGAAGAAAAACCCGTTTGATCTGATCCTCGTGGATTTGGGTTTGCCCGACATCAGCGGCGAAGAGGTTATCAAACGCCTTGATCCCCTTCCTGAAACAACGGTGGTGGCTGCGTTGACGGCCCATGTCATCGAAGACAGCTCGGTTGAACGTGAACGTTTGGGCGTCCGACGCATTCTGGCAAAGCCAATATCTCCACGTCGGTTGGTGGATCTGATCGAGCTGTTGCCGCAGAATTCAAAACCTGAAGACGCAGGGGACGCCATGTTCGACTCTGTGTTGAAAAGCATTCAAGACGATATTTCCGATCTTGGGATCGACACGACAACGCAGGTGTTGTTGGAACTTCAGGCCGACATTCCGCGTGCAATCAACCTGATTGCGGCTGCTGATACCGATGAAAAGAAGCGGTTGGCACACCGTCTGAAGGGCGCTGTGTCCAACTATCGGCTAGAAGCAATTCGTGAAGCACTTGCTGAACTCGAAAGCACCGAGGGCGAAATCTCGTCCGAACAGTGGGAACGCCTGCACCAAACCGCGAAGGATGCGGAAGAGATGCTGAGTGCCGCTATGGAGCGGGCTGGTATTCAATCCACGTCGGGCGCGACAAAGCGATAGCCTTGCCCGTGGACGGTTAAAACCCAATCAGGGTTGGTGTGATCTTCTTCGATCTTCTTGCGCAATCGACCAACGACCACATCAATGGTTCGGTCGCTGGCACGCGTATGTTGACGCCCCAGCAGTTCATCAATGCGAACACGGCTGAGGGTGACTCCGGGGTTGTCGGTCAGGGCCTTCAATACTCCGAACTCGATTCCGGTTAACGTCTCGGTTCGGGACTGACTGATCAACCGACGGCGAATACGGTCAAACCGCCAATGTCCAAACGTGTCGATCGGAGGCGCCCCCTCGGGTGCTTGCCCTATATCGCTGATCCGAACCAGTAGGTTTTTGACACGCGCAGCAAGCTCGCGCTTATCGAAGGGCTTGGTGACATAGTCATCTGCGCCCATCTCTAGACCAACGATTTTGTCGACCTGATCGTTGCGTGCAGTCAGAAGGATGATGCCGATCTTGGACAAGGCGCGCTGCTCGCGTGTGATCGTCAGCCCGTCTTTGCCGTTCAGATTGATATCCACCAGCAGCAATTCGGCGGGATCGTATTCCAGCAGGTGTTCCATCTGCTCGGCGTCTTCGGTTTCAGACACACGATAGCCCAGCTGGCGCAGATACCCTGCCAACCGCATGCGCGATACCCGGTCGTCTTCGACGATGACGATGTGCTGTGTCATACGCTCAAGTTACATTCATTTACAAATTTACACAAAGCAAATTGCTTGGAGTCAACGTGGCGGAACCCTCGTAGGCACACACTCGTCCCGAGATTGTCCAAGGAGGAAACCCAATGACACTCCAGAACCCAACCCGCCGTGCGTTCCTTCAAGGGGGCGCTGCTGCATTCGGCGCGACATCCCTATTCGGAACTACCGCGCTTGCTTCGATCGACCCGAACTCGTTCTCGGGTCGTACATTCCACGCCAGCCACTATGGCCCGTTCGAGGCCGTCGTGCGTGACGGGAAACTTATCGGCATCAACACCATGATGGAGCTGGATGCCCGCCCGACCGAGATGCTGACCTATGGCGTCATGGACCGGACCTATGACAAAACCCGCGTCAATTACCCGATGGTGCGCAAATCCTACTTGGAAGGCTGGGAAACCGGCGACACCAAACCCGAGCTTCGCGGCAAAGAAGAATGGGTTCGCGTCGACTGGGATACTGCATGGTCCCTTGCGGCCAAGGCACTTCTGGACACCGCCACAAACCATGGCAACGAAGCGATCTTCAGCTCGTCCTATGGCGGCTGGTCGAATGCAGGCGTGTTCCGCCCCAACGTGCTTCAGGGCCGTCTTTTGAACCTCATGGGTGGCTGCACCAACACCGCGGGCGACTGGTCTGCCGGTGCGGGTCAGGTTGTCATGCCGCATATCATCGGTGACATGGAAGTCTATTCCGCTCAGTCTGCTTGGGAAACCATCCGTGACGAAACCGAAGTATTCGTATTGGTTGGTTGTGACCCGATCAAAAACAACCGGATCGAATACCGCGTTGCGGACCACGGCATGTATGCCCACTGGGAAGAGATCCGTGACAACGGCGTGAAGTTCATCTCGATCAACCCGCAGCATACGGCAACCGACGAATACCTCGGTGCTGAGCGTACTGCGATCGTCCCCAACACCGACACCGCGCTGTTCCTGGCCATGGCCTATCACGCGCTGGAAAACGGCTGGGACGACAAAGAGTATATGGCGAAATACACGGTCGGTGCCGACAAATGGATTGCCTATGTGAAAGGTGAAACCGACGGTACACCGAAAACCCCGGCATGGGCGTCGAAGATTACCGGCATAGAAGCGCAGCAGATCAAAGATCTCTGTGAAACCATTGCCACCTCGAAAACTGCCATTGCAGGTTCGTGGGCCATCCAACGTGCGCAGCACGGTGAAATGGCATACTGGTCAATCGTCAATTTCCAGGCGCTGTTGGGTAAAATCGGTAAGCCGGGTCAAGGCGTTGGCTTCAGCTGGCATTATGGCAATGGCGGGATGCCCCAAGGTGGCAACGCCACGCCGGTTGGCATGAGCCAGGGCCGAAACTTCATCAAGAAAGTGGTGCCTGCTTCGCGTATCACCGAGGCGCTGGAAAACCCAAATGTAGACTTCTTTTACAATGGGCAGACCAATACCTATCCCGACATCAAGATGATCTTCAACGCGGGCAACAACTTCATGTCGCACCAGCAGGATACCAACCGGCTGATCCGCGCGCTGCAGAAAGTCGAAACCATTGTCTGCGTAGACGTCTGGTGGACGGCAGCAACCCGTTGGGCCGACATCGTGTTCCCGGCTTCTTCGACGCTGGAACAGGACGATATCACTTCGGGCGGCACATACTCGAACGATCGTGTTTACGCGATGAAGAAGGTGATTGAACCAGTTGGGGACAGCAAACCGGACTATGAAATCTTCGAGGGTCTGGCCGACAAACTGGGGCTTTGGGCACAGTTCACCGATGGCGAAGACAAGATGTACCACATCAAGCTCGCCTATGAAGCATCCGGCGCCGCGAAAGAGATCCCGTTCGAGGAATTCTGGGAAAAAGGCTATGCCCGTATGCCGGTGCCCGCCGAGGCCCGCAAATGGACCCGCCACGGAGCCTTTTACGAAGACCCCGAGGCGACCCCGCTGCACACAACCTCGGGTAAGATCGAGATGTTCTGCGACACCATCGCTGACATGGAGCTTGACGACTGCCCCGGTATGCCGATGTGGATGGAGAAACACGAATACCTCGGCAACGCCAAAGAAGGCCAGCTGCACGTCGTATCACCCCACCCGTGGTTCCGTCTGCACAGCCAGATGGCAAACTCGGAACGGCTGCGTGACCTCTACATGGTCCAGGGGCGTGAACCGGTGCGGATCAACGCGGAAGATGCCGCCAAACGTGGCATCGAAGACGGCGATCTGGTCGAGCTTTACAACGAGCGCGGCACGGTCATCGCAGGCGCGGTTGTGTCGGAAGACATCATGCCGGGTGTGGTCTCGATCTATGAAGGTGGCTGGCCGCAGCTGGACAGCAAAGGCCGCGACAACTCGGGGCTGGCAAACTTCCTGACTTCGACCCAGCGTGCCTCGGGTTTGTCGGAAGCGACCACGGCGAACACCACGCTGATCGAGATGCGCAAATGTGAAGACCCGGAAGGTCCGAACATGGCGTATCACCCGCCAGCAATCATTGATGACATGGAGGTCGCTGCGATTGATGACGACAAGCTTGGTCTTGAACGTCTCGATGACCTGACAGCGGCGCTTTATGCCGACATGACACCGGGTGAGAAGATGTTCTTCGAACGCTGCACAGTCTGCCACGCTCCGCGTGAAGTGACCCACTACACCCAGCAACAGTGGAAAGGCATCGTGCCCTCCATGTTCGAACGTGCAGGTCTTGAAGACAGCGAACGCGAGCTTGTCATGGAATATCTGATGATGAACGCGGCGGACGCCAAGTAACAAAACCAGAGAGGGCGGCGTTGCTGCCCTCTCATTCCTACACCTGCCAAGAGCAGAATGAGATTATAAGCGCCGGAGGAAGTGATGCTGGACAAGATGGAAGATACGGGGTGCGGATGCGACAGCGTCAAGCAACGCCTTATGCCGCTTGATGCCGCCATTTCACTGGCTCTGGACGGGATCACACCCGTTGCCGAAACCGAAGAGGTGACCATCTTCCAATGTGCCGGGCGCGTTGCCGCTGAAACCGTGGTGGCAACTGAGGCGATGCCCTTCTTTGACAACTCTGCGATGGACGGCTTTGCCGTCAATGCCGCGGATCTTCTGAATTCAAACCGCTTGCCAATCTCGTCCGAGATCGCCGCAGGCGATGCACCATCCGACCTGACGCCCGGCACCGCTGCACGCATCTACACCGGGGCGCCGATCCCCTCTGGGGCGAAAGCGGTTGTCATGTTCGAAATGTCTGAAGTAACTGGTGAAACCGTAGAGTTTACCGTGACGCCACGTGATGGCGACAACATTCGCCGCGCCGGAAGCGACCAGCCCAAAGGGGCCGTTCTGTTGCACCCGGGTCAGCGCATCGCCGCGCGTCATGTTGGACTGCTTGCCGCCAATGGCATCGACACCTGTGCGGTGCGCAGGCGCATCCGGGTTGGCGTCTTCTCAACAGGTGACGAACTGGCGACGCGCAAGCGCCGTCCGGGTCAGATCCACGATGCGAACCGACCGATGCTGATGTCGCTTTGCGCACAACTGGGCACCGAGGTGACGGATCTTGGTACCCTGCCCGACGATCTGGGCAAAACCACCGAAGCCTTCGCAAACATCCGGGATCAGTTTGAACTTGTGCTGACGTCCGGCGCGGTCTCGATCGGGGGGCGCGACCACATTCGTGACGCGCTTGTCGCTGCGGGTGGCACGCTGGACGGTTGGCGCGTGGCGATCAAACCGGGCAAACCCATTGCTTTCGGGCGACTGGGCCAAACCATTGTCACCGGCCTTCCCGGCAACCCCTTCGCGAGCTTCGTGGGCTTCCATCTGTTCGCCGCGCCTCAGATCGCCCGGCTTTCAGGTGCCAGATCCGCGAAGTTTGCCCCCAACCGCGCCAGCTCGGGTTTCGAGTGGGCGCGCAAAGCAGGGCGTGCAGAGGTCTTTCCTGTGAAACTCACGGAACACAGTCCCGAAGGACTGCCGATCCTAGAGCGCCTTGGCGCCAGCGTTTCGGCCACGCTCTTTCCCCTGGCCGAGGCTGACGGTTTGGCCATCGTCCCGGCTGAAACCGACAGTGTCGCGCCAGGGGATTGCCTGCACTGGCAACCATTCTGTTCCGCAGGAGATTTACAATGACCTATCCCATGCTTGCCGCCATCCGCTTTGACACCGGCGAAATTGACGGCCTTCTGGCTGATGTCGCAGCGACTCTATTGAACAATGGCTATCGTGTGCGGGGCGTGCTGCAATCCCGCGGAGAGATGCGAGGAGAGTGTCACTGCGCAGATATGGATCTGCATGCCATCGGCAAGGCACGGACCTTCCGGATATCGCAACCTCTTGGAAACGGCTCGCACGGATGCCGGTTGCATCCCGGCGCGCTTGCCGAATGTGCGGCCTATCTGCAAACGGAAATGGATCAAGGCACGGACCTTTTGATCCTGAACCGATTTGGGCGCGGTGAAAGTGAAGGGCGCGGCTTTCGTGATCTGATCGGCCAAGCCATGATGCGGGGCGTTCCCGTGTTGAGCGCGGTGCGCCCGACTTATGAAGACGAATGGCGTGCGTTCGGAGCGGGTCTGTCCTGTGACCTTCCGATGGATCAAAGCACCATTTTGACGTGGTTCGATGATGTGATCGAGGCCCGTCATGCCGCTTGATACCCGCACCCCTCAAACCCTGTCCGACAGCTTCGGGCGCAAGGTAGACTATCTGCGTCTTTCGGTGACGGATCGCTGCGATCTACGGTGCACCTATTGCATGGCTGAACGCATGACATTCCTGCCAAAACGCGAGCTTCTTTCGATCGAAGAGCTTGAGAAACTGGTGAGCGCCTTCATCGACCTTGGCGTGCGCAAGGTGCGGCTAACTGGTGGCGAACCCCTTGTCCGCCACGGGATCATGTCGCTGATCGAAACACTTGGCCAAGAGGTGGCAACTGGTCGGTTGGGTGAATTGACGTTGACGACCAATGGCACACAGCTCTCACGGTTTGCGCCTGCGCTTGCCGCCAACGGCGTGCGCCGGATCAACGTCTCGCTTGATACGCTCGACCCCGAAAAGTTTGCTCATGTCACACGCCGGGGCCGTCTATTTCAGGTTCAACAAGGCATCGAGGCCGCGCGCGCAGCAGGGTTGCACGTCAAGATCAACACGATGGCGCTACGCGGGTTCAACGACGCCGAAATCCCGGAACTTGTGGACTGGGCGTTGGAGCGCGGCTGCGATGTGTCCTTCATCGAAGTGATGCCAATGGGCGACGTTGGTACCGAAGACCGGCTTGGGCAATACTGGCCCCTTGGCGAGTTGCGCACGATGCTTGAGGAACGTTTCACCCTGCGCGACACCCCCTTCAGCACCGGCGGACCGTCGCGATATTGCGATGTGCTTGGCACCCAGCAACGCATCGGTTTCATCACACCGATGAGCCACAATTTCTGTGCAAGCTGTAACCGCGTCCGCGTGAACTGCCGCGGGGAATTGTTTACCTGCCTCGGCCGCGAGGGCTCGTGCGATCTGCGGCCAGCACTGCGCGAGTCTGATGATGTTTCGGACGTCCACAGGGCGATCCGCAATGCCCTATGGTGCAAACCAGAGGGCCACGACTTTTCTTATGGCGCGGATGACGTCTCGGGCGGTGTCGCGCGCGGAATGAACCACACAGGAGGATAACCATGGCTACCTATGATGTTGTATATTTTGCCTGGGTTCGGGAACGGATCGGCCTGCCGAGAGAGGAAGTTGAGAGCACCGCGCAGAACGTCTCTGACCTGATCTCAGAGCTTTCTGAACGCGAACCCCGCTATGCTGCGGCCTTCTCAGATCTTTCGGCCATTCGTGTCGCGCTGGACCAGGATCTTGCGCAATTTGATGCCCCGCTCGAAGGCGTGCACGAGGTGGCGCTTTTCCCCCCGATGACAGGAGGCTAAGATGCTGGACGCCTCCCTTTCCGAAGACCGCTACGCGCGCCACCACATCCTTCCCGAGATCGGACATAAAGGGCAGGACCGCCTTGGAGCAGCCCGCGTGCTGGTCGTCGGCGCTGGCGGTCTGGGCGCACCTGTTCTGCTGTACCTCGCGGCTGCAGGGATCGGCCATATTAGCATCGCCGATGACGATGTCGTTTCGCTGTCCAACCTGCAGCGACAGGTGCTGCATTCGACAAGCTGGCTAGATCAACCCAAGACACAATCAGCGCTGGCGCGATTGCACGATCTCAATCCTGAAATCGAGATCACGACCTATCCCGTTCGTATCTATGATGCAGAAGCCATTTCGCTTGTCGGTCAGCATGACCTTGTCATCGACTGCACCGACAATCTGGAAGGCCGCTATGTTCTGAACCACGCCTGCTTTAAGGCCCGCGTCCCTCTGCTGTCCGGTGCCATATCCGGTTGGGAGGGTCATGTTGGGCTGTATCATCCGGCACAAGGCGGGCCATGCTTTGCATGCGTGTTCCCTGAAGCAGTTGAAGAACGACCGGCTCAGAACAAGGGCGTGGTCGGCGCGCTACCCGGCGTAGTTGGCGCAACAATGGCGTTGAACGCGATTAAACACATTACCGGCGCCGGTGCCTCTCTGCTGGGGAAACTGCTGTTGATTGATACGTTGTGGAACGAACAACGCTTGCTAAACGTTGCCCAGGATCCCGCCTGCCCCGTGTGTGGTGGATCACATCAGGAGGGCTGCTGAATGCTGACCCATTTCGACGCCTCAGGACATGCGCATATGGTGGATGTATCGGGCAAGCCTGACAGCCATCGTGTGGCCTCGGCCGAAGCCTATGTGAATATGTGCCCTGAAACACTGGATCTCGTGCTAGCCGGAAGCGCCGCGAAAGGCGATGTTCTGGGGGTGGCACGGATCGCGGGGATCATGGCGGCAAAGCGCACCTCTGATCTTTTACCGCTCTGTCACCCGCTGGCACTGACCCGTGTGGCTGTGGATCTGACACCTGACCCGAAGAACGCCCGCATTCATATCTGTGCAACCGTCGGCACCTCGGGACAGACTGGGGTCGAGATGGAAGCCCTGACTGCAGCTTCGGTCACGGCGCTTACAATTTACGACATGCTTAAGGCGGCTGAAAAAGGTATGTCTGTGACGGGGCTTCGCCTTCTGCACAAAGAAGGTGGGAAATCGGGCCGATATGACGCCGAGAGTGAAAAGAGCCCCAAATGCACACCGGAGACACATTATGTCGATTGAAAACCCTCTGATTGCAATCCTCGTCGCCTCTGACCGCGCGTCGCGCGGCGAATATGAAGATCTGGGAGGACCCGCCGCCGAAGACTGGTTGCGTAAGGCTGTGACCACAAAGTTCACCTATAAGCGCCAAATCGTATCCGATGGGCGCGACACCGTAGCAACCGCCCTTCGCGCGCTTTCAGATGTGGACCAGGCAGACCTGATCCTTGTGACAGGCGGCACCGGACCGGCACCGCGCGATCAAACGCCAGAAGCCTTGGACGACGTGATCGACAAGCGTTTACCCGGCTTTGGCGAGGCGATGCGGCTGGCCAGCCTGAAGGAAGTACCCACGGCAATCCTGTCACGACAGGATGCAGGGGTTCGCAGCCAGACATTGATAATCACACTGCCGGGCAAGCCCTCGGCGATCGCGACGTGCCTAAGCTCTGTCTTCGCGGCGGTTCCCTACTGCCTCGACCTAATTGGCGCGGCTCGGATCGAAACCAACCCCGCACTATACGATGCGTACCGGCCGAAAACGACTAAACGCGACTGAGGTGGAAAACTATGAGTTGAAGCTTTCGAACCGACTCGTTTGCGTTTGCCGTGTGGGTCCGAGAGCCGCCCATTGTGTATTTAGCTAGGGGCGCGAAGTACGCGAAGCCAACATTGGGAGTTTGAATTCTCTGGCGGCTAAGTCCCGCACAACAGAAGTTCGTCATCGCCATGGCTTTGTGCTTGCAGCGAAGGTCTGGTCTGACGGGCCGCACCGCAGCATCGAGAAGTTGTGGCCAACGGCAGCTAAGGGCCGAAGGCGTAGCTGGATCGAAGAATGTATTCTTACTGCCCAACTTTGAACGCCTGTAGCGTTACCGACTGTCTGATAACGAGCTAAAGACTTAGTGCCCGTCGGATTGTTCTGGCACTCACGTCAAATAATCGCGCGATTTCAGCAACCGTTCTACCCTCTTCATCGTGCATCCTTCTAACTTCAGCCTTCTTCTCTAAGTTCAAAGCCGCGGGCCGACCGCCGACCCTACCGCGCTTTCGTGCCGCCAGGAGCCCTTCTTTTGTTCGCTCCGAAATCCTGTCACGCTCAAATTGTGCGATCGAGGCAAATACATGAAACACCAGTCGGCCTGCAGGTGTCGTTGTGTCGATATCTTCTGCGAGGGATCGAAATCCGGCCCCCCTTTCATTAATCGTTTCGACGATGCCAAGAAGGTCTTTCAGGGAACGGGCCAAACGATCATATTTGCTGACCACAACAACATCCCCCTCTCGAAGCTGATCGAGCATCACATCGAGGTTCGGACGCATCCTTTTGGTACCACTGATCTTATCTGAAAAAATACGCTCGGCCCCTGCCCCGCTCAAAGCGTCTTCTTGGGCATCAAGGCTCTGGTCCTCTTTCGAAACGCGTGCATAGCCAATAATCATGCTGCATCGTGACAAAAACCTGCCAAAACCGCAAATGTTTTGCCGGGGGTTTTTGTCACAGCTAAGTGGTTGATCATTGGTATCAGTAGATATTTGGACAAAAACGACCGTTTTAGGCTCCGCCACAAGAATGAGGTTCAACATCGACATCCCGACACCAAACACCCAAGAAGCTATTTTCTTGAATAGAACTTCCAAGAATTTGAGCGACGTTACATCACGATCAGTAAAATGACTTCTCGAAATAAGATGGCTTCGATACATTTGGCGCGGCAACTGGACAGGGATGGCATCCATCCGATTATCTGTGGAAAGGAGTTCGTGCGCCTCTACTAGAAGAGCATGATTGGTTGGTGGGAGAAGAGAAATGAGTGATGACGACAGCAAGGAACTTGAGAAACTAATCGCTCAGGTTTCTGAGAACCTTGATGATGGTCAAAAAGACCAAGTGCGGAATGCCGTGAAATCCGGCGATGGCGCAGATGGCACGACTACGGACCCTTTGCTGGAGCGCTTGCGCCCAATACTGGAGAGGGCCGATAAGCTTGGTGAGCGGGATCCCGACTTTGACATGAAAGCATATCTGGATGAAATGTGGGGAGATATCTGACAGAGCGGTGTGGGCATTCCGGGCAGCTGCTCAACCCTAAGGCGGTTCACATAACACCCCTTCATCGAGGTTCATGGTTCGTTGCCACAACGCCGTTCATCTATTTGTTGCGAAAACCTGCCTTTCGTATCCCCTGCCGTCGACGACTGCAATGCGGGACAAAGCACACTTTGGCCGCAACTACACCAATGGCGGCTCTTTCGACACGCGCAGTGTCAAACGGCACGGTTTTCGCCGTGCCGTTTGATTGTATTAGAACCCTTCGAGGACCAGCTTTCCTTTGGCTTTGTTGGTCTCGATAATCTCATGCGCGCGTTTCAGCGTGGCAGCATTGATCTTTCCGATAGTCTCAGTTGCCGTAGATTTTATTTTTCCCTCATCCAATAGCTCTGCCACCTCATTGAGGATGTCATGCTGGCGCTGAATATCAGGTGTCCCAAACAGAGATCGCGTGAACATCAATTCCCAATGGCTCGATACCGCCTTGGTTTTGAATGGCATGATGTTCAGAGTCTCAGGGTCGTCGATCAAACCGAAGTGACCCTGGGGTGCGATAAGCTCCGCAATCTGATCAATATATTGATGAGTATGTGTGGTTGAAAACACCCATCCCGGTTGCCCAAGGCCAAGGGCTTCTATCTGTGGCGCCAGCGGCTTGGAATGGTCGATCGCATGATGCGCGCCCAATTCTTTGACCCAGGCTTGCGTTTCCGGTCGGGATGCCGTTGCGATCACCGTAAGGTTCGTCTTGGCGCGCAATAGTTGAATGGCAATGGACCCAACGCCGCCCGAACCGCCGATAATTACAACTGCAGGTGCGGCTCCGGGTACCGGTTTGGTGACTTGGAGGCGGTCAAACAACATTTCATAGGCAGTCAATGCTGTCAGTGGGAGTGCAGCTGCTTCGGCGGGGCTCACAGAAGGCGGTTTTTTTCCAACGATGCGCTCATCGACCAGATGGTATTCTGAATTGGTGCCGGGGCGGTCGATCGCACCCGCATACCAAACGGCATCGCCAACCTTGAACAATGACGCATCGCCACCCGTTTCAATGACTTCGCCAACGGCATCCCAGCCAAGAATGGCTGGCTCCTTTCCTTCAGGAGGACGGTTTTGCCGTATTTTTACATCAACCGGGTTAACCGACACAGCTTGCACGCGAACCAGCAAATCACGGCCCGCGGGCGTCGGCCTGTCGAGTTCGAAGTCGATCAGCGCATCATCACGGTCGAGCGATCCGGCCTCTCTATATCCAACAGCTTTCATATCAGATCTCCTCTTGTTCATTCAGGCAACTTTTGACATTTCGTTCAGAACAAACTGTGTGACCGCCCCGTCGGTTGCATCCATATAAGCCTTAAGATGCGGTGCGTTCATGTGCGTCTGCCAAAGTTCGCGGCTTTCCCAATTTTCGTAGAAGACGAAAAAGCCGGGATTTTCGTTGTCCACATGCAGGTCATACTGAAGGCAACCAGCTTCGGCACGCGTGATTGGAACCAGTTTTTCAAGTTCATTACGCACAAGGTCTACTTTGCCTTCGGCTGCCGTGATTTGTGCGAGGATAGTAAGGGTCATGTCGGTAATCCTTTTGACATTTCTGTTTGTTCATGAGAGATGCAACTGTGGTTGAAAACATGCAAGTACGCACAAATAATGCGTATAGGTACTAAATGGATACTGTAATTGTGGATACGCGCCATCGGTTCAAAGACTATGATTGTAGCGAAGGATGCCCGGTCGAGGCTGCGCTGGAACAGATTGCCGGCAAGTGGAAAGGGTTGATCCTTTATCACCTGCTTGGTGAAACCCTACGCTTTAATGAGTTGTCACGTCGGGTTGGGAACGTCACGCAGCGCAGTTTGACCAAGCAGCTGCGCGAGATGGAAGCCGATGGGATTGTACATCGCAAGGTTCACGCGGTTGTCCCACCTCGTGTAGATTACAGCCTGACAGACAAGGGCCAGCAGCTAAGGGGCGTTGTCGAGGCTCTGCACGCCTGGGGGCAAAACCACCGGCGTGGCTAGGCTTCAGGTGAGTGTTCGCACCGCTTTATCTTGATTGCGGTAGCAAAAGAAATGGTCGTTCTCGTACGCCACAGCGGGGAGAACAAACCGAACTCACACAACATCCGGGACGATAAGGGTTTTCGCTACACCTCACAAAATGACTGCTGCACGCTGCAATAAATGCAATCTATTTTGTTGCCAGCCTCTTGAATCAGAGCAGGTACAAGAGCCCGCTGATTGTAAAGAACGACATTGCAGTCATTAGCAGCATTGCTGTCGCTGCTTGCTCCTCCTGCCCGTATCGTTGTGCCAAGACAGGGTAGATCGACATTGCAGGTGTCGCGGCCATGATGATTGCAGCCTTTTGTAAATCCCGGTCATCCACACCTGCTCCGACCAATGCCATGATGCTGAAACCCACCCAAACAGCGATTGGAAGAAAGACCAGTTTACCGAAGACCACACCGACGACTCGCTTCCCAACGGATTTAAAGGAAATTCCGGTAACGGTACCGCCAATTACAAACAATGAAACGGCCACGCTTGATTGTGCGATCAGATCGATTCCGTTGGATGCGAAGGGTGGTATCGGGATATTGAATACCGCAACGGCGATGCCTGCAACCATAGCCAATACTATGGGATTAGTACTGACTCGATGAAAGATGAGCTTTGCCAATGATCGACGGCTCAAGGTTGGCGCGCTTGCTCGTTCCGCCAGAACGAGCACGAGTGGAATGATGACCAAGTTCTCGACCACCATATTCAGCGCCAACGCAATTGGCGCAATCGAAGGAAGCACCATGACAAGCAACGGGTAACCAACAAATCCACTATTTGCACAAGCCATTCCGGTGGCATCAAACGTGCTTGAGATTGGGCTCGTCTTCCAAAAGGTTCTGGATACGAGATAGCCGACCATCAAAACGGTCAAGGAACCTAAAAGGTACCCCCCGAGATAGCCGGCGTTCGAAATCTCGCTCACCCCACGCCCTGACAGAGCCCGAAAGATGAGAGCAGGCAATGCCAGATTTACCACGTATTTTCCCAGAACCTGCAGGGCGTCGCGGGAGAACACTTTCCGATCAACCGCAAGATACCCGATAGCAATGATGAAAAAGATGGTGCCTGTGGTCGAAAGGACTGTCGTCATATGTGGCGTCCACCAAATTGCCCGTTCCAACAAACGTCCGGTTGAAGATGCTAAGGTATTAGAGCTAACTATTTACTTTGTAATGATAAGGGCAGAAGCGTCCAGTCATTTGTATAATCCAGGATCTGTGTTTGTGAATAACCAAACGTTCATATGCAGTGCGGCATCGGTCAAATTGGGCTCTCCTGACACCTTCGCCGCGATCTGAACCGAGGGCCGGTCTCGGATGAATCGACTTTCGCTGCACATCGCATCAACTGGTAAGTCGCGGGACAAAGCCGTCTTACAACGTGGTTGTATCAAGGTCGGTTATCGAAGTTCAACTGGCCGGGACAAACAATGCAACTTGTTGGGTAATGCAGCTGTTAGGACCTCCCTCGCCATCCGTGCGTGAGCTATCAGGATAGAAGGGAGGCACACTTTCAGCAGTGCATCCCCCTCTGAAAGACGAAATCTGATCGGCTGCAAGTTCCGGGATCAAGGGCCCGTGATCATGAACAACGATATGGTATTCACTTGTCTCAGGAGCAGTGAAGGTTGTGTCATAGAAGTTACCGGCGACCTCTCCCACAGGCAAAAAGCCTTGAACCCTTATTGACCCGTCGGCCGCAACGACCGTTCCACCAGCGTTTGTTGCAACGGAGTTCATTTTGTCCACCATACCCATAGCCTCCATCGGTGTGCATGGATTGGATGCACAGTTTTCAGGCGATTGGATCGCAACGAACCATACCGTGATAGCATGGCCGGGTTTAAGTTCCGAGGTCTCGAGGATCATGGCCGCACCAGCGGCACTTCGCTCTAGCATGACCTTGCTTCCATCAATTGGCCCGGGCGGCATGCCGCTCGGCATTGCCCAGCTCAAAGGTAGCACATCGGCAGTGGCTGAACTGGCAAAACAGGTCAGTCCAAGCGCAATAAGTTTGGCAGTGTTCCGCATAGTATCCTCCGTGGTTGATACTCCAATCAGGCGTCAGAGCTGACGTGTTTTCAAATCAGATTTACTAAAAGCTTGGACAAGTTATACTTGTTCAACATGACGAGACGATTGCCTTCAATGAACGCTCTTAGGAGCTTTGAAGCCGCTGCGCGGCACCAGAGCTTTGCTTTGGCAGCTGTAGAATTGAATGTGAGTCCTGCCGCAGTGGGCTTTCAAGTAAAGCGTATCGAAGAGGACCTCGGGTTTCCCCTGTTTATCAGAAAACACAAGGCCATTGAATTGACGCGGGAAGGGACAAACCTGATGCGTCAGCTAACGAAAGGCTTCGATATCATTGGGTCGGCTTGGCAGCAGGCCGAAATGCTAAATCAATCCAACACGCTTAAAGTCACTGCACCAGTGGCACTAGTAAAACGGTGGTTGTTTGACGAAATCTCGCAAAAAGCTAGGTCGCGATACAAGATGCAGATCTCATGGGATATGTCTCAAATGAACCGTCGGCTTGGTGGTTCAGGGCCAGATGCCGCAATCCGATATGCGATTGCACCGGATCGCGACCTGTTTTCAGAACCTATTCTCAGACCGTGGTTCACACCACTCATGCGACCGGATATCGCGAGAAAGGTTAAATCAGCTGCCGACTTGGAGAAACATGGTCTCATCAACGTGGATTTTTCGCAAGATGGCGTCAGTGGTCTGACCGCCTGGGCTCCATGGAACGCAGTACAAGGTCTCAAGCCGCCGACGCAGTACGAAATGGTGTGCGCTGATACCATTACCGCAATCGATATGGCGGTCGAGACCGGCTACATCGCGATTGGGGGCTATTTCGCGGCACTTGAACATGTTGCTTCGGGTCGACTGGTCGCGCCTTTCAACACGGCGGTTTGCCCGAAATCGCAATTCTGGTTCGTATGTGAAAAAGGGAGAGAACTTGAACCGGAAATACTGTCTTTCCGTAACGCCGTGAAGGATTGCGCCACACGTCTGAAAGCGTCGTTTGACGACTTGGTAATGTTCAATTTTCGTGGTGCGCAACTATCCAACTGAAACAAGGAATACCTCCAAAACCGACATTCGCACGTAGCGCAGCAAACGTAGCTTTGGGCTCAAACGGTGAATTCGCCGCAACCTGTCCCTATGACCGTTTTGTGCTTCACACCAAGTTTGGTTGATTGGTTTATCGAAATAAAATGCGCCGCGATGTTCTTAAGTCTCTTTGATCAGAGTAAAATTTTAAATGCGCTAAATACGTGTTAAGCTTGAATCTCAGTATTCACAGCCTGAACTATTTGTTTTCATTGGATCTGTAGTCTTCGGGATTAACCAATCCCACAATCATTCAATAATTAGTTCGAATACAACCATCTCGACAATGAATTGAAAAACATTGATAACACATTGTCCGTGGAAGGAAGACAATATGAGTTCACTGCTGATTTTAAATGGTCCCAATTTGAATATGCTGGGTATCAGGCAGCCAGAAATCTACGGCGCAACGCGTCTTGAGGATGTTGAAGCCGCCTGCTTGAAGCATTCAGCTTCACTTGGACACACCTGTCAGTTTGAACAGACGAATGACGAAGGTGCACTGGTCACAATGATTCAAGATGCGCGCGGAGTACATGATGCCATCATTCTAAATGCTGGCGCGTATACGCACACCTCGGTTGCCCTAATGGACGCCATTATCGCAGCAGAAGTTCCGACGATTGAGCTTCACATTTCAAACATCCACGCTCGTGAGGAATTCCGGCATAAATCATACATCGCGCGCGCTGCGGTTGGTCAGATTTGTGGATTTGGAACGCATGGGTATATTCTCGCCATAGATGCAGCATCTGGACTGTTCGAGAATTCGTAATGCTTGAGTACATCCAAAGCATCTACCGATGCGAAAACATGCAGGATGTTTGGAAGATCCATTGCAAGAAGATGGAGAGCTATGGCTTTGATCGCCTGATCTATGGCATCTCGCATTTTATGACACCGAACTCGATGGGCCCACGCGAAGATGTCATGACCTTGTCTTCGCATGACCCTGAATACATGGAACATTATTATGGGCTCGAACTTTATAGATCGAGCCCAATGTTGCTTTGGGCCAGCGAGAATACCGGGTCGTGTAGCTGGTCTTGGGTGCATAAAAATATGGACGCTATGGACGAAGGAAACCGCAAGGTTCTTGAACTGAACCGGCAAATGGGTGTCACTGCCGGCTATACGATTTCCTTCCAAGAAGCTTCGCGCAGAAAAAAAAGCATCATCGCCCTTACCGCCAAACGTGGGTTAAGCCAAGAAGCTGTGGATGCCATTTGGCGTGAACATGGGGACGAGATCGAAGCGTTGAACAACATCGCGCATCTGAAAATCATCTCCCTGCCCCTTAGCACCGAGCGCTCACAACTTTCGAAGCGTCAACGTGAAGTTTTGGAATGGGTTGGAGATGGAAAAACCAACCAAGACATTGCCACGATCCTTGGTGTTACGTCAGCAACGGTGGAAAAACACCTACGTATAGCCCGGGACAAATTAGGCGTTGACACATCAGCGCAAGCCGTCTTGAAGATGTCATTTTTAAATCAGATCTTCACACCCGACGAGTAATTTCCCACAAGCCGATCTCAGTATTTTTTCCGAAAAGGCAACGTATTAAGGGCTTTCAGAGTCGTTTGCTACCATTCCAAATGCAATGGTAGGGAATCCCATACTTCCAATTCCAACACGAATCAGCCATCATAAACTTGTTCCGTGAGTGGTGGCTTTAGCCTTTGGGACATTTGGGGTGAACGGACTGTGATTACAGATCACGTTTCATTCTTCCGGTAAAACGGAGCTGGTGTCGATGGAGTATTGATCCCTAAGGCACCAGCACACCGGAAAATTTGACGAGTAACAAAGGCGCTGACTTCGGTCGGCGTTTTTTCGTTTGGGGCTGTGGAGTTATGTTGTTGGTGCTCTTTTAAAGCGACAAATAGAAAAGGCCGGTCTATCCAACCGGCCTTTCAAGTCTTCATAGTGCGGTGGGCGTGTGCCCTGCTCTGCGGGTTTAGCCTTGAACAGCAGCAGCTACTTCAGCAGCGAAATCGACTTCTTCTTTTTCGATGCCTTCGCCAACTTCCATACGCACGTAACCGATGATTTCAGCGCCGGCTTCTTTGGCAGCCGCTTCGACGGTCAGATCCGGGTTGATGACGAAGTCTTGGCCCAGCAGCGTAACTTCTGCCAGATACTTCTTCATGCGGCCCTTGATCATGTTCTCGATGATGTTTTCAGGCTTTCCGCTTTCACGAGCTTGATCGGTCAGAACCTGACGTTCTTTTTCTACCAAGGCCTGATCCAACGATGCTTCGTTCAAGGCTTGTGGGTTGGCAGCAGCGATGTGCATCGCAACCTGACGACCAAAGGCTTCGTCGCCACCATTCATAGCAACCAATACGCCGATTTTGCCCATGCCATCGGTGACAGCGTTGTGCACATAGGTCACAACGTTTTCACCTTCGACGGTGGCCATGCGGCGCAGCGACATGTTTTCGCCAATCGTAGCGATCTTGTCGGTGATAGTGCCAGCAACGGTCTTGCCGCCCATGTCAGCATCGTTCAGTGCATCAACGTCCGAAACAGTCAGAGCCGCGGTTGCGATGCCAGAAACCATGTCCTGGAATTCAGCGTTCTTTGCAACAAAGTCGGTTTCCGAGTTCACTTCAACAGCAACGCCTTTGCCACCAGCAACGGTGACAGCGACCAGACCTTCAGCAGCGGTACGGCCAGCTTTCTTGGCAGCTTTCGCTAGGCCTTTGGTACGCAGCCAGTCTTGGGCGGCTTCCATGTCGCCGTCGTTTTCGACCAGTGCTTTTTTGGCATCCATCATGCCAACGCCAGTGGATTCACGCAGTTCTTTTACGAGTGCAGCAGTGATTGCCATGTCTCTACTCCTTGGGATCTCCGACCAGACCATGCGTCTGCCGGGTGTCAATTCAGTGACAGTTGCGCGGGCCAGTCCCCTGCCCCGCGCACGCGGTCTGTCTTATTCTGCCGGAGCAGCTTCTTCAGCAACGGCTTCTTCTGCGGGAGCTTCTTCCATCTCACCCAGGTCGATACCTGCAGCACCCATCTGAGCCGACATGCCGTCCAGAGCAGCGCGGGCTGCCAGGTCGGTGTACAGTGCGATGGCGCGTGCAGCGTCGTCGTTGCCTGGGATCATGTAGTCCACACCTTCTGGCGGGCAGTTGGTGTCAACAACAGCCACAACTGGGATGCCCAGTTTGTTGGCTTCTGCGATGGCCAGGCTTTCTTTCTTCACGTCGATGACGAACAGAAGATCAGGAACGCCGCCCATTTCGCGGATCCCGCCCAGCGAAGCTTGCAGCTTGCCTTGGTCGCGCTCCATGCCCAGACGCTCTTTCTTGGTCAGACCTTCAGCGCCTGCAGCAAGCTTCTCGTCCACCTCTTTCAGGCGGTTGATCGACTTCGAAACGGTTTGCCAGTTGGTCAGCGTGCCACCCAGCCAGCGGTGGTTCATGTAGTACTGAGCTGACTTTTCAGCAGCTTCAGCAATCGGGCCAGCGGCCTGACGCTTGGTGCCTACGAACAGAACGCGGCCACCTTTTGCAACGGTGTCGCGAACAGCGTTCAGCGCAGCGTCCAGCATCGGCAGGGTCTGTGTCAGGTCAAAAATGTGGATGCCGTTGCGCTCACCGTAGATAAACGGGGCCATACGGGGGTTCCAACGTTGGGTCTGGTGACCAAAGTGAACACCAGCTTCGAGCAGCTGGCGCAGCGAGAAATCAGGCAATGCCATGTTCTTTATCCTTTTCCGGTTTCATCCTCGGCGCTGCGTTTCGAAGGTTGCCCTTCAACCGGTGGACGCGATGAGGATGTCTCCCCCAACGGCCCGCACAGCACCTGTGGTTTGTGAGCGCGCGTATACATGCCGATTTTACCCTGTGCAAGTCCTAATCACTCCTGCATCGTCATGGCTTGTCCTTCTCGGGAAATCACGGCAAGTAGATGATCATGACACAAGATATTCTTTGCATCGGCTCGGTCCTTTGGGATGTGATCGGGCGCACACCTCACCCCATGCATGTTGGATCGGACGAACCGGGAAGGATCACGCGATTGCCAGGTGGCGTTGCGATGAATATCGCCATGACGCTTCACAGGTTTGGCCTGCGCTCGGCGCTTCTGACGGCCGTCGGTCGGGACGCAGAGGGTGAAGAGCTTCTGGTCGAGTGTTCGGCGCGCGGCATGGTCACAAGTTTTGTGCATCGCCCGGATGGTTTACCAACGGATCGTTACATGGCCATCGAAGGCCCAGAAGGCTTGATTGCAGCGGTCGCGGATGCGCACACGCTTGAAGCCGCCGGAGATGCAATCCTTGCCCCGCTTGAGGATGGCCGTTTGGGCAGCAAGGACAGCCCCTATCGTCACGTGATCGCGCTTGATGGAAATCTGACGCAGGAATTGCTGCAAGACATCTGCTCCCGTGACAGCTTTACACAGGCCGATTTGCGTGTGGCCCCTGCAAGCCCCGGCAAAGCACGCCGTTTGGCCCCGCTAATGCGGCATGCCGGAGCAACTCTTTATGTGAACCGCGAGGAAGCGGGCTATTTGACGGACACTCTATATGACACGGCGTTTGAAGCGGCGCGGGGCATGATCGCAGCTGGGGCGCATCGTGTATTGGTGACGGATGGAGGCAGGCACGCGGCGGATGGGCATCACCAGCGCGGTGTGATCCAAGCCCCCTGCCCTAAGGTGCATGTGCGAAGGATAACCGGGGCTGGGGATACGTTCATGGCGGCGCATATCGCAGCCGAACTTGATGGACAATCCCCTCAGGATGCACTTGAAACGGCACAGAAAAGCGCCGCGTGCTACGTATCAGGAGAAGACCTATGACCCTGCCGCTTCATTACTCGGACGAAGTTGCCGCCGCGCGTGAAAATGGCGCACCTATTGTGGCCCTCGAAAGCACCATCATCACCCATGGCATGCCCTTTCCGCAAAACGTGGAAACAGCCCGTGCTGTTGAAACTGTCATTCGCGATAACGGAGCAGTGCCTGCGACCATTGCGGTTCTCGAGGGGCGTTTGCATATCGGACTGAATGATACGCAATTGGATGCACTGGGCCAGGCCCAAGGCGTTGCGAAACTGTCGCGGGCCGATATGGCCGCCTGCATCGCAACGGGCGGAACGGGTGCGACGACCGTCGCTGCGACCATGATTGCCGCACATCTGGCTGGAATTTCGGTCTTTGCCACGGGCGGGATCGGCGGCGTGCATCGCGGGGCGGAAAACAGCTTTGACATTTCCGCTGACCTGCAAGAACTGTCGAAAACGCCTGTGACCGTCGTCGCGGCTGGCGCAAAAGCCATTCTTGATCTGCCTAAGACTTTGGAGGTCTTGGAAACTCTTGGCGTGCCTGTGATCGCCTATGGGCAAGATAGCTTCCCCGCCTTTTGGTCACGCATCTCTGATCTGGCAGCCCCTCTACGCATGGACAGTGCCGAGCAAATCGCCTCCGCTGCCATAACCCGCGCCCAAATGGGGCTTGAGGGGGGGCAATTGGTGGCCAATCCCATCCCGGTAGAAGCCGAAATCCCGCGCGAGGTCATCACGCCCGTCATTGAAGAAGCACTTACCGCCGCTGAGACCGAGGGCATCTCTGCCAAGCAAGTCACGCCCTACCTGCTGGATCGTATCTTTCACGCCACCGATGGTGCCTCACTGGCAGCCAACATTTCTTTGGTGAAAAACAATGCAGAGCTGGCCTCAAAGATCGCACGCGCTCTGGCAAAAGCCTGACAGTCACACATACAAAAGGGCGGCCACACCGCCCTTTTTTCAGTCAAATTTGATCTAGAATCTCGTTTTGGCTTAAGCCCCGATCGCAATCTGCGCGTCCATCTCAACCGGTTCTGGATCGCGCAATACGTAGCCGCGGCCCCAAACAGTTTCGATGTGGTTCTCACCGCCTGTGGCATTTGACAGCTTTTTGCGAAGCTTACAGATGAAAACGTCGATGATTTTCAGTTCAGGCTCATCCATCCCGCCATAGAGATGGTTCAAGAACATCTCTTTGGTTAGGGTTGTGCCCTTGCGCAGCGATAGCAGCTCCAACATCTGGTATTCTTTGCCTGTCAGATGCACCGGACGGCCATCCACATCCACTGTTTTTGCATCCAAGTTGACCGAGACATTGCCAGTCTTAATGACAGACTGTGAGTGTCCCTTTGATCGCCGAATGATTGCATGTATGCGTGCGATCAGTTCTTCGCGATGGAAGGGTTTTGTCATGTAATCATCGGCGCCAAAGCCGAAACCTTTGATCTTGTTTTCCGTGTCATCCGCACCGGACAGGATTAGGATCGGAGTGTCGATCCGGGCAAGGCGCAACTGACGCAAAACTTCGTGACCATTCATGTCTGGCAGATTGAGGTCAAGAAGAATTAGATCATAATCATAAAGCTTTGCCAGGTCGATCCCTTCTTCGCCAAGGTCCGTAGCATAGACATTCAGGTTCGCATGAGTCAGCATCAGCTCGATGCTGCGCGATGTTGTCGGATCATCTTCAACAAGAAGGATTCGCATATTGGGGTTCTCCGCATCTGGTTGTTCTGGATTGAACATTGCGTGAAATGGTTAATCACAGGTTACCCTAGAAGAACTTTTAGCGAATACCACCTATGGTTATCTATATCTTTGTAGTGCTGTTGCTTTCAAAGCAGCCTCACCATGCTGATCGACTGCATTCAGCCATTCATCCAGTTCTTCATCAGACAAATCATATAGAGAACAGGCTTCTTCCTGAGTCAGAAGACCGCATCGAATTGCTTTGACGACAGATGCTTTTCGGCTAGCCACCCAACGGCGCGTGTCTTTGGGTGGCAAATCTGCCCGCGTCAGAATCGATCCATCAGGCAACGTGACAGCGCGCGGCCCTTCGATTTTTTTCAGATACATTGTGAACCCTCGCAGATGATTTGGCCCAACACTCGCCACTCAGCCTTAAGGATCCGTGAAAGCACCTCTTGTTGTTCGTTCGAATTTTCCTATATTCCGTAACGCTTCTAAAAGGATCCCAACATGTCGGTTAACATCGCGGATGCACCCGCAGTGAACTCGCTTGGTTTTGCCAAATCGCCCGCTGACACGCGGGTTGTCGTCGCCATGTCCGGTGGTGTGGACAGCTCTGTCGTGGCTGCCATGCTGGCTGAGGAAGGCTATGACGTGATTGGCGTCACCCTTCAGCTTTACGACCACGGGGCGGCCTTGGCGAAAAAAGGCGCGTGTTGCGCCGGGATCGACATCCATGACGCACGCCGTGTGGCCGAGGATATGGGCTTCCCTCACTATGTGCTGGATTATGAAAACATCTTTCAGGACGCGGTGATTGAGGAGTTTGCCGACAGCTATCTAGGCGGCGCCACACCTGTGCCGTGCATTCGCTGCAACGAACGGGTGAAATTCAAAGATCTGCTCGAAACTGCGCGCGATCTAGGGGCAGACTGCATGGCAACCGGCCACTACATTCAACGCGCGATGGGGGAGCATGGTGCGGAGCTTCACCGTGCGGCAGATCCTGTGCGCGATCAAAGCTACTTCCTGTTCTCCACCACGCCCGAGCAATTGGACTATCTGCGCTTCCCGCTCGGCCACTTGAAGACCAAGGCAGAAACACGTGAATTAGCTCGTAAATATGGGCTTGAGGTTGCGGACAAACCCGACAGTCAGGACATCTGCTTTGTGCCTGACGGCAACTATGCTGGTGTCATTGAAAAGCTGCGCCCCGGTGCTGCTGAACCCGGCGAGATTGTGCACGCTGACGGCCGGGTATTGGCCAGGCATGAGGGCGTGATCCACTATACAATCGGACAACGTCGGGGTCTTGGTATCGGCGGGCTGTCCGAGCCTCTTTATGTGGTGAAGCTGGATGTAGACAACAAACAGGTCGTTGTCGGGCCGAAAGAGATGCTTGCCACACGCACCGTACCTGTACGCGAGATCAACTGGTTAGGGGATGAGCCGTTCACATCGCGTAAGGAATGGCACATGGGCGTTAAAATCCGCTCAACCCGCCCCCCGCGTGAGGCGATCATTCGCCCGATCTCGGACACCGAAGCGGAAGTGGAACTGCTGACCCCCGAAGAAGGCGTAAGCCCGGGACAGGCCTGCGTTTTCTATGACATGGACGGCCCTCGCATCTTTGGTGGCGGCTGGATCTGGCGCGGAAACTAAATAAGTATTCCAGAGCGATCCTAATCGGTTGCTCTGGAATTAAATTCCTGTTTGTTTGTGCAAATTATATGCACAAAACAGGTATTCAGATGTCCTTCAAATCACTAACGGCTGCGGTAGCGCTGATCGTTGCAACAAGCACCCCCTTCATGGCCATTTCCGAAACGCGCGAAGAGCGTGTCGAGGCCGCAAAAGGCTATGTCGAAATGTCTCTTCAAGACCTCGACATGAAAGCGCTGATCCAGACCATGTGGAAGCCCGTCGTCCAGATGATCGAAAGTCAGGGCAAAGAGGTGAGCGCTGAAAAGCAAGATCAGATCGACGCGCTGTATCAGGAAGCTTTCACCGAACCCATGTACGAAACGATGCGCGGTCAGACCGAAATCATGGCCGATCTGTTCACACTGGATGAAATCCAAGCCCTTGCGGATTTTTATGCCACCGAACATGGGCGTGCCACGATGACCAAATTGCCTCAGTTGCTTGAAGCGCAGCAACCAGAGATCATGCAAATGGTTCAAACCGAGATGGGCACGTTAATGCCAAAGATCATTGCGATCATAGACGCTGAGTAAGTTACATACTGTATCGGCTTGGGTGCCGGTCTACTGCGACATGGCACCCAACACGGCCTTAGCCGACCTTAGGCCAGGCGCCTCACCACCCTTCCCTAACCGTTCCATCGTGAACTTCATCGCTTCGTTCTGTGCGTCTGGGGCGTCGAGCACGGACAACAGCGCAGGCGTGATGCGATCCGGGGTACATTCGGCCCCCAAGAATTCAGGTACCGCGCGGGTTTCCGACACCAGATTGACCAGAGTGACCGTATCGATCTTTAGCATCCGTCCGATCAAGAACCGGCTGAGCCAGTTCATGTCATAGGCGATAACCATCGGCGTGTTTGACGCCGCAAGCTCAAGCGACACAGTGCCGGAAGCCGCAAGCGCCACATCTGCAGCCTTGAAGGCAGCCATCTTCGCATCCTGATCGGTTGCCGGGATCAAAATGGGATCAACGGACCATTTTGAGACTTCCTTGCGCACAAGATCCTCGACCCCTTGGGCCATCGGCAGGACCACTTGTAGGTCAGGCTTTTCACGTTTGGCATGCGCGATCACTTCGCCAAACCGTTCTGCCAGTCGCGAAACCTCGCCTTTGCGCGAGCCAGGAAGCACAAGAAGAAGCGGGGCTTCACCGATGCCATGCTCTGCTCGAAAGGCTTGCGCGGCGGCGTCATCAGCCTGCGGCTCGGCCACGACAGGGTGGCCTACGAAATCACAGCCCATCCCTGCGGCTTGCATGTAGGGCGGCTCGAACGGCAGAAGCGCCAGTACATGGTCCACCCATCGCGCCATTTTGGCGGCGCGCTTCGGCCGCCAGGCCCACACGGAGGGCGCGACGTAGTGCACAACAGGTATGTCATGACCAAATGTTTGACCCTCGACTTCTTCTTCTTTCACGATCCGCGCCACGCGCAGACAGAAATCCGGGCTATCGATGGTGATTAAAACATCCGGGTTGGCTTCGACCACGGCTTCGGCCGTTTCGCGGATACGACGTTTCAGGTGGAAGTATTTCGGGGCAACCTCGGCGATGCCCATAACGGACAGTTCCGACATTGGGAAGCGAGAGGTCAGGCCCTGTTCGGCCATCGCGGTTCCGCCAACGCCCAGAAATTCGACTTCTGGAACAAGAGACTTCAGCCCCTCCATCAGGGCCGCGCCCAACCGATCGCCGGAGGGCTCGCCAGCGATCATGAACACTTTCACGCTTGCCCCTTTCGCACATCCAGAAACAGGTCATGCTCGGAGACGAGGCTTTCTACTTCGTCGCGGTCCATCACGATCACACCTACTTCCAGAACAATCCCGCCCAAACCCGCAGCTACAACAGCACGCACTGTGTCTGGACCAATTGTCGGAATATCCATGCGGTCATCCTGACCAGGCTTCGGACGCTTCACAAACACCCCACGCGCGCCTTGTTTCAGATGCTCGGGTGTCTTTGCCACGAACTCAAGAAGGGCGTTGGTGCCTTGGATGGTTTCAATGCCAAGACACTGGCCTCCGGCAAACACAACGCCCTGCGCGATGTCTTCCCCGGCCAAAACACTTAACAAGTGCCAGCCATGATCAGCATCCTCTTTGTCTTCGGCGCTGATCTTGCGCCCCATATGGCTGGCTTCAATTGTCAAAGACGAAGTTACATCTGTCGCCGCGACAACCGAAAACCCCTGTTCTTCGAACACATCTGCAACCAGTCTGAGCAATGCGTCATCGCCTTTTCCCAGCACGGCTTTGACTCGCGGAAACAGGCCCAAAGTCACGCGATCCATACGTATGGGGTTCAGCTTGGGACGATCGACCTTGCCTGCAAAGACAACGCGTTCAACCCCAGCCCCACGCATAGATTTGAACAAAGCGCCCAGCTTTTCATAGCTTGCGGCCACATGCTCAAACCCTTCCGGAGCTAAGACCTCAACGCCCTTGATCGTCACAAACAACGCATCCGGATTGGCCGCTGCGATCTTTTGCGGCAGCTCACCAATTCCGGCGACAATTGCAAGACGACCCGTCATCCCCTGCCCCTATTTCGGCGTCAGGAAACCGCGATCGCTATCGCCGGTGATAAAGGCCACCATTTCGCGCACATATTCGCTGTCTGCCTCTTCAGACAGACGCGCAGCGCGATCCTGAAACGATCCCTCGCCCTGTTTGAGCATCAGGAAGGCCGCGCGCAAAGCAGTGATGTCTGCACGGTTCACACCACGACGTTTCAAACCGACAAGGTTCAAACCATCCAGCTCGCCACGTGGTCCTTGAACAAGGGCATGTGGCAGAACGTCGGCAGTCACCATAGACAGCGCGCCGATAATGGCGCCACGCCCGATGCGTACCCATTGGTGCAGACCGGACAGACCGCCCACAATCACGTCATCTTCGATCACCACATGACCCGCAACGGCCACGTTGTTGACCAAGATCACATTGTTGCCGATCTGTGCGTCATGGGCCACGTGACAGCCCGCCATGAAAAGCCCGTCATCGCCAACACGCGTGACATATCCGCCGCCTGCCGTTCCGGCATTCATAGTCACGTGTTCACGGATACGGTTGCGCTTGCCTATGACAAGCTTGGTGTCTTCGCCGGCAAATTTTAGGTCCTGCGGTATCTCACCAATGACCGAGAATGGGAAGATGATGGTTTCATCGCCAATCTCGGTGTCGCCGGTGACAACCACATGAGATTTCAGAACCACATTCGTGCCCAGCTTTACCTGAGCGCCAATGGTACAGAAAGGGCCAACCTCGCAGCCCGGACCAATTACAGCTCCGTCGTCAACAATGGCGCTGGCGTGGACTTGTGCAGAAGGGTCGATGCCCATCGCTTAGCCCTTCCCGCCCGTGACGTCGATCATCGCCATGAAGGTCGCCTGACATGCCACCTCGTCGCCGACCTTTGCCACGCCGTCGAACTTCCAAACCTTTGCGCCGCCGCGAATGGTGGTTACATCCAATGTCAGCACATCGCCCGGCACAACCTTGCGCCTGAATTTGGCGCTATCGATGCCCATAAAATAAACCACAGCGCCGGACCCAACGAGGTCTAGCGACAGGGACACCATCACGGCCGAAGTTTGCGCCATCGCCTCGATAATCGTCACACCAGGCATGATAGGAAGGCCAGGAAAGTGCCCCTGAAAATGCGGTTCGTTCATCGTGACCATCTTGATGCCACGGGCGAACTCCCCTTTGCGGATGTCCTCAACCCGGTCGACCAGAAGAAACGGATAGCGGTGCGGGATACATTCCTGAATAAGCTGAATATCAGCTGTGCTGGGCACATCGACCATGTCTGAATTGTCCTTCTATCCGTGCGCTTTGCGCCATATTGTCATTGTCCGTGATTAACAGCCGAGCCGACCCGAAACAATCGGATTTAGTTTTCTTCGCTGTCTTCTGCTGGCGCTTCAACCGGGGGTGTATCTTCAGTTTGTTCTGGCTGCGTTTGAGGGGCCGTTAAACCATCACCCAGTTCACGATCAATACGCTCCACAGCCAAGTCGGTGATGTCGATATTCTGTGTCGACAGTAATATGGCACGACGATCAATGATAACGACCGCACCAAGCTCACGCACAAGATCCCCTAGGATTGGGCCGATCCTGTCGAAGAACTCGGACTGTTCCCGTTCAAGGACTTGAGCAAACGCTTGACCGCGCGCCTCAACTTCGGCACGTAAATCGCTGACTTTATTATCAAATACATCGGCCAATGCGCGGAAAGCAGCAGGATCCATAGTGGCTCTCTGCTCAGTCAGTTGCTTCTCTTCCTCAGCCAACTCTGCCTCAGCGGCACGGGCTTCTTTTGCCAGCCGCGACTGCTCTACCTTCACCGTTTCGACAACTCGCCGTCCATAGGCAGTTCTCGAAAACAAGCTTTGGCGGTCAATGGTGACAATCTGCGAAACCGACGTGGTTTCAGCTTGCTGAGCATGTCCGGCAAGTGGCACAGCCGCTAAACCAGCCGCAATTGCCACCGCGCTTGCTTTGAGAAGCTTTCCAAAAAAAGTGCCCCGGTTTGGCCGAGGCACTTTCTGATCAGAACTGAGCCGAGATTGTAAGCTCGAAGTTGTTTTCTTCGTCATAGTTTTCCTTGGCCAGAACCTTGGAATAGTTGAAACGCAGCGGACCAATTGGTGTTTCCCAGAAGACCGAGGCACCGATCGAGGATCGGAGATGCGCACTGTCATCAATTTGGCCACCCAGCGTATCATCGAGACCCCACAAGGTACCGGCATCAACAAAGACACCGCCTGAGATTCCGTATTCTTCCGGTAGTCCAAGCGGGAACTGAGCCTCAAGACGTGCCACAGCAAACATGTTGCCGCCTACGGTGTCCCCGGATGAGTCATCCGCAGTGACCGATGAAAAATCACGCGGACCAATGCCATTGGTTGCAAAGCCACGCAGCTTCGACGGTCCAAGGCGGAAGCGATCGGTGACACGAGAGTTGGCCCCATTCAAGCTTTTCAGCATTCCACCTTCGACGGTTGCAAGAAGTGTGACCTGATCATTCCAGACTTTGGTCTGAGCCTGAGCCAATGCAGTCGCTCGCGCATATTGATAATCGGCTCCAACGCCACCGATATCACCGTTCAGTTGGAACAGCAGCCCACGGTTCGGATCAAGCCCGGTGCGGCGCGTATCATAGCTATACGAGAAACCAACACCACCGCCGATCTGACGCCCGCGCGCGGCTTCCTTCAGGATAAGATCAGACTTCAGGTTTTCCGTCGTAAGAAGCTCTGTGCCTTCGGCGAAAACACGCAAGCCCAGCCTTGAATACTCATTGATAGGGAAGGCCAACGACGGACGGAAGGCCAATGAACGTGTATTATAGTCTGCCGATGCCTGGTCCGTGGATTGATAGAAGGTTTCAAACCCAAATTCCAGATCACGACCCAAGAACGCTGGCTCTGCAAACTTGAATGAGAAGTTAAGGCTATCAGACGAGTTCTGGAAGCTTGCCGACAAGAATTGTCCGCGCCCCAGGAAGTTGCGTTCTGTAAAGGCTAGGTTCAACCCAAAGCCGTTTTCAAGACTGTAGACGCCACCCAAGCTCAATGAACCCGTCGGTGCCTCTTCAACATCCACGTCAATCACGACCTGATCTGGACCCGATCCGGGACGCGCTTCAACCTGCGCATCGGCAAAGAAACCCAGCGCACGGACGCGTTCAGACGCTTCTCGAATTTCGCGCGGATTGAAAGGATCGCCTTCAACGATACGGAACTGGTCACGCACTACACGGTCCAGCGTTGTTGCATTGCCTTCGATGTCGATGCGTTCGACGATGATGCGCGGTCCACGCGTAAGGACAAGCTCGATGTCCAGAAGCTGGTTGCGTTCGTCACGTGTAACGCGAGGCTCGACACGGATGAAATCCAATCCCTTACGGATCGCAAGACGCTCCAATCGGGCAATTGCGTTGTCCAGCTGTGCCGGACTAAAGACATTGCCTGATTTAATGTTCTGAGCAGCATGGAACTCGTCGGCATTCACACCGTCAACTTCGGAAACGGTTGTGATCTTGCCAAACTTAAACTGCTGTCCTTCCTGGACCTGGAAAGTAATGAAGAAAGCATCACGCTCACGCGAAAACTCGCTGGTGACACCCGTGGTTTTGAAATCGACATAACCACGCGACAAGTAGAAGTCTTTCAGAACCTGTTTATCGAACTCGATGCGATCAGGAACGTAGGAATCGCGCTGGATAATCGCGCGTAGAATGCCAGCTTGCTTGGTCTCAAGCACGCGACGCAGGCGCGCATCGGAATACTTGCGGTTTCCTACGAATGACAGACGCTCAACTTCGGTGTTCTTACCTTCGATCACTTCGAAAACAAGATCCACGCGGTTGTTTGAGCGGCGAATGATTTTCGGCGTCACACGTGCCGCCAAACGACCTTGAGCCTGATAAACTTCAACGATTGTCTGCACATCCTGCTCGGCCGTTGCCGGGCTGAAAACCTGACGTGGCTGAGATTTCAGCAAGGGTTCAAACACGTCGTCTTTGACTTTGCGGTTTCCTTCAACAGACACAACGTTGATCGTAGGGTATTCGCGGACTTTGACGACCAGAACATTCCCACGGGGAATGATTTGCACATCTTCGAAAAGACCTGATCCAACAAGGCGCTGATACCCGTCATTTAGCTGTGCTGCACTGACGACCTCGCCCTGAGCGATTCCCAGATAAGACAGGATGGTTGCAGCTTCGATCCGCTGCGTTCCTTCGATCTCAACCTTGTTAAATGAATAAGCCTGTGCCTGAACAGGTAGCGGGGTTGTGACAGCAACCCCTGAAATTGCTAGGAAAATAGCCAGTCCACTGCAGCTTGCCAGCCCTTTGAGCGTCTTTACCGCGGATGTACCGGCCGCGCTGCTCGCCCCCTCAAAAAATGCCATATTTCTATCTTTCTTTAGACATCCCATTAGTGACGTGGATAAGGGGTCAAACCCGTCTTGTCAAAGCGCGAAACCGGGTGTTTGCGAGGTGTTGCACATCCGTGCAGGCATTACCTAAGACGCTACGGAAACCAAGACCCACGATGATGCGGAACACACCCCTCGCATTCTCCGTGTAAGCGACGTTCCGTGAGTTAGGATTTCTTGCTCTGCTGGGCCTTCGCCTCTTTGACTTTCATAGCAAGATCCTGTGCGATTGCGAAAGCGCCTTTGATCTTATCTGAGGTCTTGCGCCAGTCACGTCGCACCACAATCTTGTTGTCGCGCACCTTCGCCAACCCGTTTTGTGCCTGAATGAACTCGACCAATCCTACGGGGGATACAAATTTATCGTTGTGGAACTGGATGGTTGCGCCCTTTGGCCCCCCATCCAGTTTGGCAATGCCTGCGCGTTTGCACATCCCTTTGATGCGAACCACAAGCATAAGCGTGTTCACTTCTTTGGGCAGAGGACCAAATCGATCAATCAGCTCGGCTGCAAAGCCCTCCAGCTCGACCTTCTTGGACAAAGATGACAGACGACGATACAGGCCCAGACGCACATCCAAGTCGGGCACGTAAGTGTCTGGAATTAGGACAGGAACCCCCAGATTGATCTGAGGCGCCCAGCTGTGATCGGCCTCGGACAAGCCTTCCAGCTGGCCTGATTTGATCTTGGCGATCGCCTCTTCCAGCATCTGTTGATAGAGCTCGTATCCCACTTCGCGCATCTGGCCGGATTGCTCTTCCCCCACCAAATTGCCCGCCCCGCGGATATCCAAATCCTGACTGGCCAGCGTGAATCCAGCGCCCAATGTATCAAGTGATCCCAGGACCCGCAGACGTTTCTGGGCGGTCGGGGTCAGCGGCGCGCGTGGCTTGGTGGTCAAATAGGCATAGGCGCGCGTCTTAGAACGCCCGACCCTGCCCCGGATCTGGTAAAGCTGCGCAAGGCCGAACATATCGGCGCGATGCACAACCATGGTGTTGGCGGTCGGGATGTCGATCCCACTTTCCACAATCGTTGTCGCCAGCAAAACGTCGAATTTGCCATCGTAAAAAGCATTCATTCGATCATCCAACTCGCCCGCCGCCATTTGCCCATGCGCAACGACATAACTGACCTCGGGCACATGATCCTTCAGGAAAGCTTCAATGTCGGGCAAGTCCTTGATACGCGGCACGACATAGAAGCTCTGGCCTCCGCGATAATGTTCACGCAGCAGGGCTTCGCGGATCGTCACCCCGTCGAATTCGGACACATAAGTGCGGATCGACAGGCGATCGACCGGGGGCGTGCCGATGATCGACAAATCACGCACGCCTGACAGCGACATCTGAAGCGTTCTGGGAATGGGCGTGGCGGACAGCGTCAAGACATGCACGTCCGAGCGCATTTCTTTCAGCCGCTCTTTGTGGCTTACTCCAAAGCGCTGTTCTTCATCCACGATCAACAGACCAAGGTTTTCGAACCGCACATCCTTGGCCAACAGCGCATGCGTGCCGACCACGATGTCCATCGTCCCGCGGGACATGCCTTCGCGGGTGCGCTTGGCTTCGGCCTGCCCGACGAAACGCGACAACTGCCCGACATTGATGGGAAATCCGCGAAACCTCTCTGAGAAGCTTTTAAAATGCTGGCGCGCCAAAAGCGTGGTGGGTGCAATGACCGCAACCTGTTGTCCCGACATGGCCGCCACAAACGCTGCGCGCATGGCGACTTCGGTTTTCCCAAAGCCCACGTCGCCACAGACCAATCGATCCATAGGCCGTCCAGAAGCGAGATCCTCGATCACATCCTCGATGGCGGACATCTGGTCATCCGTCTCTTGATACGGAAAACGAGCAGCGAACTCTTCCCATGCGTGATGCGGGGCTTCAAGCAGCGGGGCTTTGCGCAATTCACGTTCTGCGGCCAAACGAATAAGCTTATCAGCAATCTCGCGGATACGTTCTTTAAGCTTGGCTTTCTTCGCCTGCCACGCACCGCCACCTAACTTGTCCAGCAGGCCCGTATCCTGACCAAACTTCGACAGAAGCTCAATGTTTTCAACGGGAACAAACAAACGGTCGCCGCCCGCATATTCCAGTGCAAGGCATTCATGAGGGGCGCCCATCGCGGTGACGGTTTCAAGGCCGTTATACTTGCCGACGCCGTGATCAACGTGAACAATCAGATCGCCCGGAGACAGGCTTTGCGCCTCGGTCAGGAAGTTTTCGGCACGGCGTTTGCGCTTGGGCGCACGGATAAGGCGATCCCCCAGCACGTCTTGTTCGGAAATCACCGCCAGACCGGGCCCTTCAAACCCATGTTCCAACGCCCAAACAGCAAGATAGATCCCGCCCGTATTGTCAGGCACGTCCCGGAAAGTCTTGATCAAACTGTTTGTGATCACACCTTCATCTGACAGCAATCCCTGCAGCCGTTCGCGCGCGCCTTCGGAATAGGACGCGACGACGACAGGTTTTTTACTTTTAGCTTCAATATGATCAGCGAGTGATTTGAAAAGGTTTATGTTTTCCTGCTGTCGCTCAGGCGAGAAGTTGCGGCCAATGCGCCCGCCGCCATCCACAACGCCGGCCCCTGTGGGCTGAGGAAGTGCGGACAATTGAACCACGCGACGTGCCTCAAGCGCCGTGGCCCACGCAGGGTCGTCGAGATACAAAAGCTCTGGTGGACAGGGCTTGTAGACACTGTCCATCCGGTTCTTGGCGTTCATTGCAATCTTGCGGGTCTCGTATTGATCCGCGATGGCGTCCCAGCGGGCCAAACGTGCGGCATCCAAACCGTCATCCAAAATCACAGAAGCGCTGGGCAAGTAATCAAACAAGGTTTCAAGCTCTTCGTGGAAGAAAGGCAGCCAATGCTCGATGCCTTGGTGCTTTCGTCCGGCTGAGACTGCCTCATAAAGCGGGTCATCTGACCCGGCCGCTCCGAACTCAATGCGATAATTCTGACGAAAGCGCGTAACGGCCTTTTCGTCCAGTATCACCTCGGACACCGGGGCCAGTTCGATCCCTTTCAGGCTGTCTGTTGTACGCTGGGTTGCGGGATCAAAGCGACGTACGCCATCCAAAACGTCCCCAAACAAATCCAAGCGCACTGGTCCGCTTTCGCCCGGCGGGAAGATATCAATGATACCGCCACGCACCGCGAAATCTCCGGGCTCCATTACCGTAGGAGATTGCGAGAACCCCATACGCACCAAAAACGCCCGCAACGCATCCACATCAAGCAGTTTATCGACGCTTGCAGAAAAGCTTGATTCAGCCAAAACAGAACGGGCCGGAAGACGCTGCGTTACGGCATTCAACGTGGTCAGCAACGCAAAGCGCCCGGAAATCTGGCCCGAAGCTATCCCTGCCAAGGTCGCCATTCTTGCGGCAGAAACGTCTGCATTGGGGGACACGCGATCAAAGGGAAGGCAATCCCAGCCCGGAAATGAAATGCAGGTCACGTCCGGCGCGAAAAAGGCCAATGCCGCTTGCATCGCCGCCAAGCGCTTATCGTCACGCGCAACATGCACAACGGGCCCGCTCGTGCGGTTCAACTCTTTCACCAAAAGCGTTGCGTCGAAGCCCTCGGGGGCGCCTGATAGTGTTAGCTTGTCCATGCGGCGGATGTATCTTTGCAGTTGGCGTCGTGCAAGGGGGGCTTAGGCGAGCGCAATTACCACAACGCACCATGGCTGAGATTGTAAAACATTCCCCAAGATGCGGTGATAAATATCGAAATCATTCCGATTATCTGAATGATCAAACGAAGGCGGGCCAGCCGATCGCGAAGCGCATTGCCTGATAGTGACTGTTGAGTGATGTAAGCAGCTGTCCGTAAAGACAAAAACGCGACAATAACCATCGGAAGCATCAACAAAAGAACGGCTTGGGCAAACTCAATTCCATACCAGAAACCCAGAGTAACCAGGGACGACACTATGGCGGATACGATCAGCATCAACCACAAGCCGGACCGCTCAGAAACTGACATCATTCGATTGCAGTTCACGCGAACAATCGCCTCCAGATCGTCCTGAGCTTGCCCGCCGTGACGCCCTGCCCTGTGCACCAGGTCATACGGTAC
The DNA here is from genome assembly GCF_023016155.1 of Aliiroseovarius sp. F20344. Lineage (GTDB taxonomy): Bacteria > Pseudomonadota > Alphaproteobacteria > Rhodobacterales > Rhodobacteraceae > Aliiroseovarius. Next base: position 1,086,705 of record NZ_JALKBG010000008.1, on the reverse strand, counting down.
CCCCAAGACCCAGTGGCTGGCGGTAGACCACAGCACTGCAAGCGAAATCCAATACCACAGATTGGAAAAGGACCGCATATCGATAAACTCGAAAACGGTAGAGTAAACATCCAAATTTCTTTCCCTGTCTGTGGTCAAGTTTGGACCACCCTAGCGACGGGCCGGGGCAGGTGCCAGCGCCAAAAGAGTAAATTTCCGGGAATTGCAGACTTGTGATGTCACCGGCCGCATGGCAGGAAGTTCAGAGCAAAACAAACTGCCGGGCTCCGGGCGCGGCGAAGCCAAGGAACGCCACGTGAGCCGCACCCCTCAGCCCAACACCGTTGCCCCCTTCCCCGCCTCTCGTTTGCGCCGCACGCGGTCGTCGGGGGCGCTGCGTGATCTGGTACGGGAAACGACGCTGAGCGCTTCGGATCTGATCTGGCCGGTTTTTGTTGTTGAAGGCGAAAATGCTGAACAAGACATTCCATCAATGCCCGGTGTGACGCGTAAATCGGTAGATCTCGTCGTAAAGGCGGCCACGGAAGCTGCTGCGCTGGGAATTCCAGCCATCTGCCTGTTTCCCTATACAGATCCGGCCCTGAAGACTGCGGCCTGTGAGGAAGCATGGAACCCGGACAACCTGTCAAACCGCGCGATCCGTGCCATCAAGTCTGCGGTTCCAGACATCGCCGTCATGACAGACATCGCCTTGGATCCCTACAATGCCAACGGCCATGACGGCATCGTTCGCGATGGTGAAATCGTCAATGACGAGACCGTCGAGGCATTGGTGAAAATGGCGCTGGCTCAGGCGGAAGCAGGCGCGGATATACTTGGCCCATCAGATATGATGGATGGCCGGATCGGCGCGATCCGTACTGCGATTGAAGCTGCAGGTCATCAAAACCTGACGATCATGAGCTACACCGCCAAATACGCCAGTGCATTCTATGGTCCGTTCCGCGATGCCGTCGGTGCATCTGGCGCGCTGAAAGGCGACAAGAAAACCTATCAGATGGATCCGGCAAACAGCGACGAAGCCATGCGACTTGTTGAGCGCGACCTGCAAGAAGGTGCCGACATGATCATGGTCAAACCTGGCATGCCGTATCTGGACATTTGTCGGCGCGTGAAAGATAGCTTTGGCGTTCCAACCTTTGCGTACCAAGTGTCAGGGGAATACGCGATGCTGATGGCCGCTGCGCAGAACGGATGGCTGGATGGCGACAAGGTCATGGAGGAAAGCTTAATGGCTTTCAAGCGTGCTGGTTGTGATGGGATCTTAACCTATTTCGCACCACGCATGGCCCGCTTGTTGGCGGACCGATAAGCAAGCGCTCCGCGACAGGCAGAAATTCGCAAGTTTTCTTACTTCTGGGTGACAGGCTAAGCCTGATCCGCTATATTTTCTGCCAAAGCGGACAAAGATCCGCATTCGAGCAACCAGGTCGAACTGTGCCAAGGCGGTATGGCGACCCAGCATGAGGCACAAAGGCAATCACATGCAGACATCAGATATCTCTCGACGTGGCTTTTTGATCGGGGTTGGCGGCGCCAGTGTCGCGCTTGCAGCCTGTGACAACAGCATTGGATCCAGCGGCGGTGCGCGGATTGATGCGCGCGCAGACAGCACCCTGTCCTATCTGTACAACCGCTATCCCGGCGCACGGCAATTGGCCGAGAAATCAACCGGTCAACTGGTTATGCCCTTGGTGACCGAGGCCGGATTTGGCCTTGGCGGAGCTTACGGTCGCGGTGCACTGCGTATCAACGACGTGACGGTTGATTACTACTCGCTGACCCAAGCCAGCGCAGGCCTGCAGATCGGCGCACAGCAATTTGCACATGTGCTGTTCTTCATGACCGACGAAGCCCTTCAGGATTTCCGCTCGGACGCAGGTTGGGTCGCTTCGGCGGACATCAAGTACGCGTTCCAGAACGAAGGCGACCGTTTGACCGCAGATACGATCACCTCGTCTTCGCCAGTCGTCGCTGTTGTGTTCGGTCAAGCCGGCCTGATCGCAGGCGCCTCAATTGAAGGCGCAAAATACACTCGGATCATCCCCTGATCGGATGAAACTCTCAAATTAAAAGGGCGGCCCTCGAGCCGCCCTTTTTCGTTTAATCCAAAGCGCGCAGGCGTTTGATCAGACTGGATGTGTCCCAGCGCCCACCGCCCAGTTTCTGAACGTCTTTATAGAACTGATCAATCAACGCAGTAACAGGCAGGCTCGCACCGTTTTCATCCGCTGTGTCCAAACAGATCCCAAGATCTTTGCGCATCCAATCGACGGCAAACCCGTGGTCAAAATGATCATCGGCCATGGTTTCATGTCGGTTGACCATTTGCCAGCTGCCGGCCGCCCCACCTTGGATCACATCGACAACCTCGCGAATGTCCAGTCCGGCTTTCTCGGCGAAGTGAAGTCCTTCGGACAGGCCCTGAACCAATCCGGCAATGCAGATTTGGTTGACCATCTTGGTCAGCTGACCGGCACCGCTGTCACCAAGACGTTTTACCGTACGGCCATAGCTTTGCATGATGGGCTCGGCAGTCGAGTATGCAGCTACGTCGCCGCCGCACATGATGGACAACACACCGTTTTCAGCACCAGCCTGCCCCCCTGACACGGGTGCATCCACGAATGAGATATTCTGGGCCAAAGCCTCGGCGTGTAGCTCTCGCGTTACGGCGGCTGAAACCGTTGTATGATCCACAAATATCGCGCCGTCCGACATGCCGGCCAGCGCTCCATCATCACCTTTCACAACCGACCGCAGATCATCGTCATTTCCGACGCATGCCATGACAAACTCAGCACCTTCAGACGCCTCACGCGGAGTCGCAGCCCATCTGCCGCCATGTTCCTTGGCCCAGGCTTCCGCCTTGGACGCGGTTCGATTGTAGACCGTAACCTCGTGCCCTTTGGCCACCAGATGCCCGGCCATGGGATAACCCATCACGCCCAAGCCTAAAAACGCACATTTTGCCATCTCGCGACCCTTTCGTTGTAATCTGTCTTGGGTCACAGTAGTTACCGCTGGCGAAGGCAAGGTCAACGGGCGTTTCATGCGTCAGGGACGGAAGTTAGGTTAGGGTATGGGCAAGTTCATTTTATGGCTGATCCGCGGTGTTGCTGCCGTATTGGTTCTGGCTGTTCTGGCAATTTCGCTGGTTTATTACTTGGCCGCGCAATCCCTTCCCAACTACGACGTCACCCGTCAGACGCCCGGCATCACCGCACCGGTCGAGATCATTCGAAACAACGCCAATATCCCGCATATTATGGGCGCAAATGACAGCGATGTGTTCTTTGGGCTGGGCTATGTGCATGCCCAAGATCGGCTTTGGCAGATGATGATGATGCGGCGCACGGTGCAGGGGCGCTTGTCCGAGGTCTTTGGCAGACGCACGCTGAAAACGGACGAGCTGATGCGGCGGTTAGATCTTTACAACTTGGCGCGCGCCTCGCTGGAGTATCAAAACGAAGACACCAAGACCGCCTTGAATGCCTATGCATCTGGTGTGAATGCCTATCTATCGCGCGTCAACACCGAAGCGCTCGGCCGTGGTGCGCCCGAGTTCTTTCTGTTCTCAAACGAGATATCGCCGTGGCAACCAGCAGACAGCCTTGCCATCTTGAAACTGATGGGGGTGCAACTGGCGGGACAGCTTGAAGACGAAGTCCTGCGCGCCCGGGTTTCGCTTGCTTTGCCAGAGGAGCGGGTGAAGGACATCTTGCCAGATATGCCGGGAACCGGTGTTGCAGCCCTACCCGACTATGCGTCTCTTATCGACGCCCCTCATGCGACATTCGCGACCTATGCCGCAAGCCAAGAGCGCCCAGCGATGTGGCCCAGCCCGAAGCGCGGCTTTGCGGGTGCATCAAATGCTTGGGCAGCCGCCCCAAACCGATCTGCAGCCGGGGCAACTCTGCTTGCCAATGATCCACATCTTGGCTTCACAGCCCCCGCCATTTGGTATCTCGCCCGGTTGGAGCTTAGCACGGGTGGCGTCATTGGCGGATCGATCCCCGGAATGCCGGTTATCCTTGCAGGACGGTCCGAGGGGTTCGGATATGGCATCACCTCGTCCTATCTAGACGATCAGGACCTTCATCTTGAAAAACTTAACCCGGACAATCCGGCCGAGGTGAAAACGCCAGATGGCTTTGCTACGATCACCACACGCTCGACGATCCTGCGCATCAAGGATGAAGCGCCTATCACTGTGAAGATGCAATGGTCCCCCAACGGCCCGATCCTTCCGGCTGAGATGTATGGGCTGGGACTGATCACCCCCCCCGGCCACGCCATGTCATTGTCTTGGACATTACTGACGGAAAAAGACCGATCCATGAGCGCTGGGATCGGGATCATGCGCGCGCAGACCGTGATGGAAGGTATCGCAGCAGCGGCAGATTATGTTGCCCCAAGCCAGACTTTAACGCTTGCGGACAACGACACGATTGCGATGAAGGTTATCGGTCAGATGCCCGGACGCGATGTTCGGCACCAAACTCAAGGCCGTATCCCCAGCCCCGCATGGAACAAGGAAAACCTTTGGGGAGCCCCTCTGAGCTACAGCGCCAATCCTGAATTTGTTCAGCCTTCGGGCGGCATCTTGGGGAACACCAACAACAAGATCATTGATCGCCCCTTCCCCGCGCACATGAGCTTTAACTGGGGGGACAGCCAGCGCATCCAGCGTTGGAAACGTCTGATGCAAGCCCGCGAGGTTCACACACGCGATAGCTTTATCGAGGCGCAGTTGGACAGTGTATCAGTCACCGCACGAACCCTGCTGCCGCTGGTCGGCGCCGATCTTTGGTTCACCGGCGAGGCCGCGCCTGCCGGAACGCCTGAGCGCGATCGTCAGGACGCGCTTGGCCTTTTGGCCAATTGGAACGGTGAAATGAACGAACACATGCCCGAGCCCTTGATCTACTCGGCTTGGATACGAGCTCTTCAAAACCGCTTGATACGAGATGAACTTGGACCGCTGGCCGAGGCCTTCACACATGTTGACCCGTTGTTTGTCGAGCGTGTCTATCGCGACATCGACGGCGCGTCTGTCTGGTGTGATGTCATCCAATCTGCGGCAACTGAAACCTGCACAGACATCGCCCGTGTCGCGTTGGATGACGCATTGTTGTGGTTGTCGGAAAATGCCGGGGGCAAACAAGAAAGCCTACGTTGGGGCGACTATCACCAAGCCGTTCACAAACATGCCGTGCTTGGCGACGTGCCGTTCCTGAAGTGGTTTGTGAACATCCGACAGTCGACATCCGGCGGGGACAACACTCTGTTGCGCGGCGTGACGGCCGGCACTGGTGCAAACCCATTCCAGAATGTTCACGGCGCAGGCTATCGCGGCATTTATGACTTCTCGGACCCCGACAGCTCTCTTTTCGTCACCTCTACCGGGCAATCAGGTCACCCGTTGTCACGGCACTATGACGACCTTGGTGAACTGTGGCGGCGCGGAGAATTCACCCCGATGTCACTGGACCCAGAGCTTGCGAAAGCTGCCGCCGTCGGCGTCACACGTCTGGTTCCCAAACCCTGACACGCGACCCACTCGGGTTACGATGGCCTGTCTTTTCCCCTTAATCCGATTCTCGATCTTCAATTAGAACACGAACTCAGAGATCAAAGAGGATTTGAAATGGAAAACGTTACTCAGGGAATGAGCTGGCTACAAGCAAACGCGATGAACGTGCTTTACGTCGTCGTTATCGCCATCGCTGCCTATTGGGTGGCGGGAATGGTTAAGCGGCTTGTTATCGGATTTGGCAAAAGCCATGAAGCGCTTGACGAAACCCTGTTCCACTTCCTTGGCTCCATCGCACGATATGCGGTGTTGGTCTTTGCCGGATTGGTTGTCCTTGACCGCTTCGGCATTGAAACGACGTCTCTTGTCGCAATCCTTGGTGCAGCCGGTCTGGCTGTCGGTTTGGCCCTGCAAGGCACACTTTCAAGCCTTGCGGCAGGCATCATGTTGATCATGTTCCGCCCCTTTAAAGTTGGTGATTTCGTGGAAGCCGCTGGCACATTCGGTAAAGTGGATTCGATCACTTTGTTCACAACAGACATGATCACTTTTGACAATCAGCACATCATCATCCCCAATTCCGAGATCTGGGGCACCAAGATCACCAACCACTCACATCATTCTATCCGCGGTGTCGATATGATCGCTTCCGTGGCCTATGGCAGCGATATTAAGAAGGTGAAAGCCTCGATCGCGAAGGTTTTGAAAGCGCATGACCATGTGCTGTCCGAGCCTGCGCCCTTTGTTGAGGTAGAAACTCTGAACACGTCGTCCGTTGACCTTCTGGTCCGCCCCTTTACCGAAGGCGCACATTATTTCGACGTTAAGTACAGCCTTCCCCAAGCCATTTACGAGCAATTCCGGAAGGACGGGATTGAGATCCCCTTCCAGCAGATCGTCGTCCACAACGCCATCTAGCGCGTCCCCACACTTGGACGATGTATGGCCACTCACGGCCAGAAGGCCATCCTTCGGGATGGTCTTCATTCTTTTTTGGGGGAAAAGCTTTTAAAGCGCAGCGAATTCAGCGGCTTGTCGGTCTGTCCAGGTCACGGTGACCGCCCAGCCCTCTTCCCCCGGCTCTTCGTCTTCGACGATACCTTTTTCGAAAAGCCAAGCGCGTTTCTTACCTTCTGAGAAGGTCAATTGCAGAACCTCTGTCCGGCGCGGCTCATCTAGGGCCGCATCAATAGCGGCAACCAGATCGTCAAACCCTTCCCCGGTGATCGCGGACAACGTCAGAATATGATCCGATCGCGACGCTTCTTTACGACGGGCCTCGGCGTCATCTTCATCCAGCAGATCGAGCTTGTTCCAGATTTCAAGCTGTGGCGTTTCTTCATCCACGCCAAGTTCAGCCATGATGGTTTCTACATCGCGTGCCTGTTCATCCGTGCCTTCATGACTGATGTCACGCACGTGAAGGATTAGATCGGCGGCCAACACCTCTTCCAGTGTGGCGCGGAATGCAGCGACCAATTGGGTCGGAAGATCCGAGATGAACCCAACCGTATCAGACAGGATCACTTTGCGCCCACCACCCTGTTCAGGCGTCTTCCCGGCCGCAGGCAGCTCAATTTGGCGCATGGTTGGATCCAGCGTGGCAAAAAGCATGTCCTTGGCCAGCACTTTCGCCCCGGTCATCCGATTAAACAGCGTTGATTTCCCGGCGTTGGTATAGCCCACAAGGGCCACGATCGGGAACGGGACCTTGGCCCGTGCCGCGCGATGCAATTCACGTGTTTTCACAACCTTTTCAAGCTGTTTACGCAGACGGTTCATGTGGTCATCAATGGCGCGGCGGTCTGCCTCGATCTGGGTTTCACCGGGACCGCCAACAAACCCAAGCCCGCCACGCTGACGTTCAAGGTGGGTCCAAGCCCGCACAAGGCGCGTGCGCTGATAGGACAGTGCCGCCATTTCGACCTGCAACACCCCTTCACGGGTGCGCGCACGGTCCGAGAAGATCTCGAGGATCAGTCCCGTGCGGTCCAGGATCTTCACGTCCCATTCTTTTTCCAGATTGCGCTGCTGAACCGGACTGACCGGTCCGTCAATCAACACCAGTTCAACCTCGGCCGCCTTCAAGCGCTGGCTGAGGTCGTCAAGCTTACCTTTGGAAAAGAGCTTGCCGGGATGGGGATCGCGCAGGCGCACGATCTCGGATCCCAGCACCTCAAGATGCGGAAGCGCCGCGGCCAAAGACACGGCTTCTGCCAACGCGGGACCAGCGGTTCGGCGATTGGGATCTGAGGTCAGTTCGGGGTGAAGGACCCAAGCGCGCGTGTCCTTCACCTCTTGTTCAATGAGGTCTGTCAGCTTTCTTCGCCGTCATAAAGATTGATCGGTTGGCCCGGCATGATGGTCGAAATCGCATGCTTGTACACAAGCTGGGATTGCCCATCGCGGCGCAGAAGAACGCAGAAATTGTCGAACCAGGAAATCACACCCTGAAGCTTCACGCCATTGATCAGAAAGATCGTCACAGGAACTTTCGATTTGCGCACATGATTCAAGAATGCGTCTTGTAGGTTTTGCTTATCGGCAGCCATCGTTTTTTGCCTTTTTTGTCTCGTGCTGCCGTTTTCCGGCAGGGATTTCACCTGACTGACACTATGAACTGCTCGTTTGGGTGTTTCCACCCCCAAATTGCGCCGCCTTAACGGCGGTATGGCATGTAAACAACACGCCGCCTAACCCGCTGGGAAGCAATGATATTCTATCGACGCCATATGTCCGGGCTAAGAAGTGCAATGATCGCCAGAGTTTCAAGCCGCCCCAAAATCATCGCGCCGGTCAAAACCAGCTTTGCCGCGCTGGAAAGATCAACAACCGAAAGCGGATCAACCGCCGCGACATTCACGATGGGCCCCGTTGTGGTTAAGGCTGCGATGGACAAGATCACCGCGCTTTCAAAATCCTGTCCGGTCAGTGCAAAAAGCGCCATCACCAGCGCCACGGACAGTGCCATGAGCATGAAGAACACCCACGCCATGTACGCGCCGCGCCCACGAAGGTGGCGGGCTTCGGTCCCTGCCCCACCGATAGACGACGGATGCACCAGCTTCTCCATCTCGCGAAGCCCGTGCAGGTAAAGCGCATAAACACGCATCAGCTTGGCCCCACCAGCCGTGGTTGCGACCCCGCCGCCAATCAAGGCAAGCCCCATAAGAAGAAGACCCGGAGTGTCCAGCCCCGACCAGTTCCTGCTTGCCTCCCACGCTTGGCTTTCAAAGCCCGAGGTCGTGAGGAAAGACAAGACTGTGAACAATGACCCCCAAAGAGACGTGAGGCCCGCGACAAGGTTGAGTTCCTCATCAACCTCGTAGGCTCCGACCCAATGGCGCAGAAACAAGAACCCTGTCAGCGCCACGGTGATCACGGTCGCCAGTCGAATTTCGGGATCTTTCCAAAGCGAAGGCAACTCGCTGGTGTTCATATCGCTGGCAAAGGTTTGGCGCGAGATAGCAAAGACCAAAAACGCCGCGATCATCACCTCACCACCAAAGCCTGCGATCCCTCCAGACAGGCCCCCAACAGGGGATATCCCGCTCGTGGACAGGGTCGACATGGCGTGGCACAGCGCGATAAACGGGACTTCGCCCGCGATAATCAATCCAACCCACAGCGCTGCTGTCAGGCCCGCATAAATCGGCAACAGCCGCACGCCATAAGTTCTGATCCGGTCAGAGAAATCCGCAACCCGTGCGATCTGACTGTGGCCCGCCCCCAAACGGGTATCGAGCGCTGTTCCTCGTGCCCCAAACCGTGTGCGCACTTCGAAGCCACCCAAGGCCATTGGGGCCAGAATGGCAATTGCACCCACCCAGATGTAGAAGCCTCCCATCCAGCCCACCAGTGCCCGCCACAGATGCAGTGATTTCGGCAAACGATCAGCGTCGGGAAACAGGGTGAGTCCTGTTGTGGTTAACGCCGACACCATCTCGACATACGCGTTTAGAAAGCTGGTGGTCCGCACCGCTTGATGGAATGGCACAGCCAGCATCAGTGGCAGCAAAACAAATAGCCCCAACAGCGCCATCAAGTGTCGACGGTGACGCGTAGATCTGGGGCGGTCCGCCATGGCAATGGCCAAGAAAAAGGTAATGAAACCAAACAGCAGTGCCCCATACAGAAACACGCGTCCTTGATAGTATTCTTCGACCGTCCACGCGAAGCCTGCAGGCATCAACATAGTCAACACGCTGATCCCCATCAGGATAACAAGCAGCGGCAATTTGGTGATTTGCATCAGCATATGGCGATCCTAGAAGAAATCGATCGAAACCTGCAGCAACCGTTCAACTTCGGGCACATCGGCGGCCATACAGAACAATGTGACCACATCGCCCTCGTCGATCCTTACCTTGCCTGTGGGCTTCACCACGGTTTCGCCCTTCATAATCGCCCCGACCAACACGCCTTCTGGAAAATCAACGTCCCGGATCGCCTTCCCCGCGATAGGGGATGTCGACAAAACCTGCGCTTCAATTACCTCGGCCTCAGCGTCGCCCAGAGAATAGACTTCGCGCACTTTACCATGGCGAATGTGACGCAGGATCGAGCTGACAGTCTGGGTGCGCGGATTGATGTAGGCATCGATATCCAAGGGCTCCATCAATCCAACCAGCGTCGGATCATTCACAAGGGCAATGGACATGGCGCAGCCCTCGGACTTGGCCCGGACCGATGCCAGCAGGTTTACCTTGTCATCATCGGTGACCGCCAAAATGGCGTCCGCGCGCGGCACGCCCGCCTCTTTCATCAGCTCACGGTTCATGCCGTCGCCGTGCAGTACAACGGTGCGTTCAAGCGTATCTGCAGCCCGTTCGGCGACGCCACGATCCAGCTCGATCACTTTTGCACGGATCCGGTCGGTGCGGGTTTCAAGTTCACGCGCAACGGCCAGCCCAACATTACCACCCCCAAGGATCACAACCCGTTCCTGACGGCGGGTGGATTTGCCAAACACCTCGAGAGTCCGATTGACATCTTCACTACGCGTAAAGACGTAAATCTGGTCGCCTGCAAACAGCTGATCGCCCGGTTCAGGGGCGAAGAGGCTTTTGTCGCGGCGAATACCCACAACAATCGCGCTGAGTGTTGAAAACAGGTCCGTAAGCTGGCGCAGAGGCGTGTTTACAACCGGGCAATCCTCGCCCAGCTGAATGCCCATTAGCTGTACTTTGCCGCCAAGGAAGCTTTCGATGTCAAAGGCTGATGGGGCTTGAATGCGTTTCAGAACGGCCTCGGCCACCTCGCGTTCAGGGCTAATGACCACGTCGATTGGCAGGTGATCGCGGCGATAAAGATCGGCGTAGATGGCATCCAGATAACTTTGCGACCGCAGACGCGCGATTTTGCGTGGGATCGAGAACACCGAATGGGCCACCTGACAGGTGACCATATTCACTTCATCCGAATAGGTCGCGGCAATGATCATGTCGGCATCACGCGCATTTGCACGGTCCAACACATCCGGATGCGACGCATGGCCGGCAATCCCCTGAACGTCCAGTGTATCCGTCGCTCGGGCCACAAGTTCGGGATTGTTGTCGACAACGGTAACGTCGTTCTTTTCGCCTGACAAATGGCGGGCAATCTGCCAACCAACCTGCCCTGCACCGCAAATGATAACTTTCATCCGGCCTCCTTGGAACGCCCTACCGCTTCAACCACGCCTGACAGGTGCGAAGCTCCCTTGAAGGGATGGCAGATGGGCGCGAAAGCGTCAATGCCCGGCCACATAGCGCATGTCAGGCTGACTGGGGATCGCCTGCTAGCTACGCCTCGGCGGATTCCTCTTCCTCGCCAGCGACATAGGCCATACGAGCGCCCGCCTTTGACCCGGTCACCACACCAAGTGACTTGAGTTTCCGATGCAGGGCAGACCGCTCCATTCCAACGAAATTCGCAGTGCGCGAGATGTTCCCACCGAAACGGTTGATCTGTGTCAGCAGATACTCACGCTCAAACGCCTCGCGCGCTTCGCGCAGTGGCATCATCGCTAAAGCACCGGACACGACAACGGCCTGATCGGCCCCTTCCTCTGGCGACGCTTCTTGCCCCGGAAGTTCAGCAGCGGCGATCTCATCCGTGCCATCTCCAAGGATCAGCACCCTTTCCACCACGTTTTTCAGCTGGCGGACATTCCCCGGCCATTGCATCGTCTGCAGCATCGCCTGCGCATCTTCGGCCAGCTCGCGCAAGGGAAGGCCCTGTTCCGCATTGAACATCGAGATGAAATGCGCGGCCAATTCCGGAATATCTTCACGCCGCTCATCCAAAGGCGGCACAGCAATCGGCACCACGTTTAAACGGTGAAACAGCTCTTCCCTGAAGGTTCCCGCGACAATTTCTTGCTGTAGATCGCGGCTTGTCGATGAAATCACCCGCAAATCGACCGAGACCTTGTCCGCCCCCCCGACCCTTTGGAAGCGCTGATCGACCAGCACGCGAAGGATCTTGGACTGCGTTCCGATTGGCATGTCGGCGACTTCATCGAAATATACGACGCCGCCATTGGCCTCTTCAAGCAAGCCCGGCTCGATCCCACGCTCTTCGCTTTCGCGACCAAACAGAACCTCTTCCATTCGGTCCGCTTCGATCGAAGCTGAGTTGACAACAACCAAAGGCGCGGATGCACGATCAGAATTGGCGTGGATATAGCGGGCAGCGAGTTCTTTCCCGACACCGGCTGGCCCCGTCAGCATTACCCGCCCATTGGACCTTGTCACCTTTTCAAGGTTTGATTTCAAAGTCTTGAAGGCCGAACTTTGTCCAACCATTTCGGATGGGAAACTGTCGCGGCGTTTCAGTTCGGTGTTTTCACGGCGCAGACGGCTTGTTTCCATCGCGCGTGTGATCACAACCATCAACTGATCAATATTGAACGGCTTTTCGATAAAGTCATAAGCCCCTTGCTTGATCGCAGCGACCGCAATTTCAATGTTCCCGTGGCCAGAGATGATCACCACTGGGACTTCCGGGTGTTCACGTTTCACCATCTTCAGGATGTCGATCCCGTCCATGGCGCTGTCTTTTAGCCAAATGTCTAGGATCATCAAAGCGGGCAGTTCCGCTTTAACCTGCGCGACAGCCTCGTCCGAGGTGCCCGCAAGCCGGGTCGTAAAGCCTTCATCCTCCAAAATATCGGAAATCAGCTCACGAATGTCCCGTTCGTCATCAACAATCAGAATATCGCTCATGTGGGGTCTCCTGTTTTAACGGCATTCGCATCACCACCTGCACTGCTCTTGGGCAGGTAAATGCGTGCCATCGCGCCATAATGTGCGCCGCCTTTTGCTTTTTCTGTTTCAAAAACGGGGGCATCTTCCAAGCTGAGCCGCCCGCCATGTTCTTCGATAATTTTCTTCACGATGGGCAGCCCAAGACCGGTGCCCTTTTCGCGTGTGGTCACGTAAGGTTCAAACAATCTGGCCCGATCTTCTGGAAGACCGATGCCATTGTCTGCAATCGTGATCACAACACCTCCGTCAACCTCGGACATCGCGACCTGAACTTCAGCCTCATGCCCGTCCGGATTCTCGTTTTCATACAGGGTTTCAATGGCTTCACCAGCGTTCTTAATCAGATTGGTCAGTGCCTGGCCAATCATGGTCTGATCGATTTCGATCATGATCGGGTGATCAAGAATGTCAGCCTCGATCCGAACGCCCTCTTGACCGGCATCCTGCAACAGCACGATGTCTTTCAGAAGCTTCGTAAGATCTGTATCCCGCCGCTCGGGCTCGGGCATGCGAGCGAATTTTGAGAACTCATCGACGATGCGTCGAAGGTCGTTTGTCTGGCGAACAATCACATCCGTGTATTGCTCCAGTGCGTCGACATCGACGCCTTCCACGCGGGCGAATTTGCGCTTGATCCGCTCAGCAGACAATTGGATCGGGGTCAAAGGGTTCTTGATTTCATGCGCGATCCGCCGAGCCACATCACCCCAAGCCGCCATACGTTGGGCCGAGACGAGGTCCGTTACATCATCAAAGGCAATCACGTAGCCTTCAAGCCCGCCATCGTCGTTACGACGTGTGGCAATGCGCACAAGCAGGTTTTCTTGCTTTCCATTTCGCGTGAGGCGCATTTCTCGCTGCGCGCTTGGCTGACCATCACGCGTGACGGCTTCCAGCAAAGGTTGGAATTCGGGAACAACAAGCGACAGATCGTGTTCTTGCCCGTTTTCATCCCGAACATCCAAAAGCAGCTCTGCAGCTCGATTCAAGAAAGCCACCTGCCCGTCTGCATTCAATCCGATGACGCCACCGGTGACCGAGCTTAGCACGCTGTCAAACAAACGGCGGCGACGTTCAATCTGTTCGGTGTTTTCTAATAACCGGTCGCGCTGCCCTTTCAGGCGGGAGGTCATTTGGTTAAAATAGCGCCCGAGCATCGATATCTCGTCATCCCCTTCCTCTTCGATGACGCGCACATCCAGATCGCCAGCCCCAACCCTCTGCGCCGCACTGGCAAGACGCCCAACAGGGCGCGACAGCCGTTCCGCAAACCACATACCCATCCAGATTGCTGCTAGGATCAGAATGGCTGCAAAGCCCAGATAAATAAGACCGAATTGGAACAGTCTTTGTCCACGTTGAGATTCAAGCTGGTTGTAAACACGAGCGGCTTCTTGCGTTTCATCCGCCAGATCCAGAATGTCACCGTTCACATCCCGTGTGAGCAAAATGTAATGGTCGTTGAATTCTTTCAGCTGAATTAACACGCGAAATTCATTGATCGCCCAATCTTCGATGACGACAGCCTCGCCCGCTGCTGCTTTGGAAAACTGCTCTGGCGTGGGCTCTTCATAGTCGAACAAATAGGATCGCGCGCCGCGCACACGGATCGTACCGTCGCCAGAAACTACATAGGCTTCCCTTAAGCCGCGTTGGATACGTTCTTGCGCCTGCTTCAGAAACTGACCCAACTCGGCATCTGTAAACAGAAGCTGCGATTGCCGTTGAAGCTCCAAAAACGCTGCAATGGCGCGTGCATCCTGCACCAGCCCGTCACGGCTTTCCTGTTTATAGGCCTCGGCCGCGGCGCGAGAGTTTCCGACCACCGTGCGCACCCTGTCCGAAAACCAGCCTTCAAGCCCCATGTTCAACGTAAGCATCGCGAAAACGGCCACAAGGATGGTTGGGCTAAGCGCAATGACCGCAAAGACCCCTGTCAGGCGCAGGTGAAGTCGGGACCCAGCGCTTTCTTTGCGCCGTGCAGCGATCATGCGTCCGACGCCGGTCATCACCAGCCCAGCAACCAAAATTACATAGATAATGTCAGCCAGCAGAATCAGCCGCAGCGCTTTGCTGTCCGCGCCCTGCGCAAACGGTCCAAGCACAAGGAAGGTGGTGACCGCCAAAACCGGTCCCAACACAATCATTCCAAATGCGCCGTAAGAACTGAACTTGCGCCAACGGCGCAAGGACAAATAACGCTCGTAATTCGATTTCCGCACCGCGCGCTGCGCCACTGTGCTCACCCTGTAAACATTCTGCCCACCGCCTCAAGCGAGCAGTTACCGCCAATGTGAATCGGATCTTGTGCCCGATTGCCACGCTATGTTGCCCTTTTACATCAACTTACGGCGGCGTGTCACCTCGATTCCCAGTTCGGTGATCTTTTTGCGCAAAGTATTGCGGTTGATGCCAAGTAAATCGGCACATCTGGCCTGATTTCCTCCTGTCGCGTCCAAAGCGATTTCAATCAACGGATGCTCCATTTCCCGCAAAATACGTTGATACAGACCGTTGGGCGGCAATGCGCCACCATGTAGATCGAAATAGCGCTGAAGGTGCTGTGCAATCGTATCAGCCAGTCGCGCGTCGGCATTTACGGTCCCACCAGGGCTTTGCTGAAAGGTTGTGGATTGCGCGGGACCACCAAGAGCAGCCTCAATCTCGGCGGTCGAGATTTGTTCTTCTATCCCCGTCACCACCAAGCGATTGATCAGGTTTTCCAGCTGCCTGACATTCCCGGGCCAGGCATATGACCGCAAGGCTGCGGCGGCCTCGTCCGGAAGTGTACGTCGCGGCATCCCGTCTTGCTCAGCCCGCGTCAGGAAGTGCTCAGCAAGACCGACAATGTCTTCGATCCGGTCGCGCAAGGCTGGTACTGGAATCGCGATCCCTGCAAGCCGATAGTAAAGATCAGATCGAAACCGCCCATGCGCGGCTTCCTGTGCAAGATCGCCCTGCGAAATCGATAAAACGCGCGTGTTGTTTGCCTCAGCCGAATCCAACAATCGGGCCAATCGACCTTGTGCCGCGTCATCCAGATCCTGAATGCCATCAAACAAGATGACGCCATCACGCGCCCGCGTCATCAAAGAGCTCACGGCGTCAGACCGCTCCAGATCATCTGGCGATGCTATGACGAAGGGCGACTCCCCTCGTTCCGAGAAGTCATGGAGAGCACGCGCTATCAAAGATTTCCCAACGCCGCTTTCCCCGGTGATCAGAACCGGAAGATCGACATTAAGAACCCGCGCCACAAGGCGGTAGAGCTCTTGCATGGCCGGGCTATGCCCCACCAGTGGCAAGTCGTTTACATCGCGGGCGGGCCGGATCGGCGCAGCAGCGGGCTCAGGCGTGCGCACCCGCTTTCGATCCAGAGCACGTGCAGTGCGCTTCATCAGTTCAGGAAGGTCAAAGGGCTTGGGCAGATAATCGAAAGCGTCGGCCTCGGCCGCTTGGATGGCGGTCATGATGGTATTTTGGGCAGAAATCACAATCACGGGCAGGTCCGGGCGCAGTTTTAGAATGCGTGGCAGCGCCTCAAGCCCGTTTCCGTCTGGCATGACCACGTCTGAAATGACGACGTCACCACGCCCTTCCTCCACCCAACGCATAAGTGTCTGCATCGAGCCCGTCGCATGAACCCGGCACCCTGCTCGTGTAAGAGCTTGCGTCAGCACCGTTCGGATTGTGCGGTCGTCATCTGCAACCAGAACTGTTCCGTCCATCCTTAGTCTCCTTGCGGGCTATCTTTGGGGGTTTCATTGCGATCTGATCCCGGTTTTGCGACAGGCAGACTGATCCGGAAGGCCGTACGTCCGGGAACGCTATTTACCGAAATCAACGCACCGTGATCCGTGACAATCTTGGACACCAATGCCAATCCAAGCCCGGTCCCGTTTTCGCGGCCCGATACAAAGGGATCAAAAACATTATCGGCTATGTCCAGCGGCAAACCAGGGCCGTTATCCACGATTTCGACCTGTATCGGCAGATGTGCTTGCCCACCATTTTTTAAAGGCACGCGAAGACCGCTGTCGTAGAAAGTCCTAAATTCGATATTACCTTTATTATGAGTAGCTTCAGATGCGTTATTAATCAAATTCAAAAATACTTGCTGGATCTGATCTGCATCAACCAGAACGTCAGGAAGCGATGGGTCATAAAGCTCGGAAAACGTCATGCCAGAGGCATAGCCCAATCGGGCCGTGGCGCGTGCCCGATCCAGAAGATCATGGATGTTTGTCGGTTCGCGAACTGGGGGACGCAAATCGCCGAAATGCTCCACCTGTTCCAGCAGAGCGACTACGCGGCGGGTTTCCACAACGATCAGGTCGGTCATCTCTTGATCTTCTGGGGTCAGAGACATTGACAACAGTTGCGCCGCACCAGCAATTCCCGCCAGCGGGTTCTTGATCTCATGCGCAAGCATTTCTGCCATTCCGATCGCCTGGCGCGCCGCAGATTGCGGCCCTTGGACCTGCCCCAGCGCATCCGACCCGCTGCGCGACTGCATCATGACAATCGTCCCAACTGATGCGGCGTCAGTGGCCGGAAGCGGCGCGATATGCAAGCTGACCTCGCGCTGGCTTCCATCTGCCAAGCGAAGATCAATGCCGTCCACAAAAAGCGCAGTTTCGGTGCGCCGGATCCGATCGAGCATATCGTCCAGTTTCTGCGCAAGCCCTAGGGCAACATTGGGATGTTTGCCCGCCAGACGCCGTTCGGACATGTTCAGGAAACTCTCGGCCGCTCCATTTACGCGGGACACAAGGCCAGCCTCATCAAGCTCCAGCGTTGGAATGGGCAGTGCGGACCAGAGACGTTCATCCTGCATTATGCGGCCTCATTCATAGGGCTAAGGGCGCGCGGGAGCAGATCGACAACCTCAATCGGATCGCGTGAGGACAGGATTTGGCGGCGCAGGTCTGGGTCGGCGTCGACCCCGTCCATGTACCATCCAAGATGCTTCCGGATCACACGAGCGCCCAGTTCGGGCCCATAGAAATCAAGGCTGGCAAGGTAATGATCAATCACCAGTCTTGTCAGATCGTCACCTTCGGGGATGAGCGGGGCTGGTGCCCCGTAAAGATCATGGGCGACCTGTGCCAAAAGCCATGGACGACCACCTGACCCGCGCCCGATCATCACCCCGTCAGCCCTGCTTTGCGCCAAAGCCTGACGCGCAGTGTCACTGTCGACAATATCCCCATTGGCGATGACGGGGATCGACACGGCCTCTTTCACCGGACGAATGGCCGTCCAATCCGCGCTTCCCTTGTAGAACTGACAGCGCGTGCGCCCATGAATGGTGATCAACTGAATGCCCGCGCCCTCGGCCAGTCGAGCGAGTTCAGGCGCGTTCAGACTACTGTCATCCCACCCCAGCCGGGTTTTCAGCGTGACGGGTACGGACACGGCGCCAACAATTGCTTCGATCAGACGCAACGCATGGTCCAAATCGCGCATCAAAGCCGATCCGGACATGCCACCGACAACCTTACGGGCTGGGCAGCCCATGTTGATGTCGATCAGCCGTGCGCCATTCTGTTCCACCATGCGTGCCGCCTCGCCCGCCCAATAAACATCCCGCGCTGCCAGCTGGACCGAGGTCTTATCTAACCCGAACCCCAGCTCTGCCCGCTCGCGTACGCCGGGTTTGGCTTGCACCATTTCCTGACTGGCGACCATTTCGGACACCACAAGCCCCGCCCCAAAAGACGCAACCAGATTGCGGAACGGCAAATCAGTGATCCCGGCCATGGGGGCCAGAATCACGGGCGTTTCCAATTGAAGGGGTCCGACAGAAAGGGACATGCTTATTCCTTGTGCATTGGCGTCAGATTGGGCTGACGCCCTAATATATATCAACAATTCGCACGAGGTTCGAGCATCGGATTTGCACTTTGCCTATTTTTTAGGCGTTTTTATCAGCAATGACAGCGCTGTTGTTCTTCTTCTGAGCAAAGCCTAAACAAGTCTCATGAATACAGCAGCCATCATCGTAGCCGCCGGGCGGGGTACCCGCGCAGGCGGTGAAATGCCAAAGCAATGGCGCCAGATCGCAGGCGATCGCATCGCGGCCCATACGGTTCAGGCGTTCCGCGCGCATCCCGGTGTTTCGTGCGTGGTTCTGGTGATCCATCCTGATGACGAAGCGGTTGCAGCTTCAATTGAAGGTGTCACGGTGGTGCAAGGTGGAGCGTCACGTGATGCCAGTGTGCGCGCTGGACTGGAAGCACTGGCCGCGAATGCGCCTGACCTTGTACTGATCCACGACGTGGCCCGCCCTCTGGTCTCTGCCAAGGTAATCGACGACGTCATTGCAGCGCTGGACACCGCACCCGGCGCGGCCCCTGCCCTTGCGGTGACAGATGCCTTGTGGCGCGGCTCGGATCAGAAAGTCTCGGGCACACAGGATCGCAGCGGTCTTTATCGCGCGCAGACGCCTCAAGGCTTTCGCTTTGCCGAAATACTGGCCGCACATCAGTCGCATCTCGGCGGCGCTGCAGATGACGTTGAAGTCGCCCGCGCGGCCCATCTGGATGTCGCGATAGTTGACGGCGACGAACAGAATCTGAAAATCACGACACCCGAAGACTTTGAGCGGGCTGAGCGTCTGCTTTTGCAACGTGAACAGAATAACAAGGAGAGCCTGATGGATGTTCGGGTAGGCAGCGGATACGACGTACACGCATTCGAAGATGGCGATCACGTGATCCTATGTGGCGTCAAAATCCCGTATGTTCGCAAGCTTAGAGGGCATTCTGACGCCGACGTTGGGATGCACGCGCTGACTGATGCAATCTATGGCGCTTTGGCGGACGGAGACATTGGACAGCACTTCCCGCCTTCTGATCCACAGTGGAAAGGGGCGGCCAGCGACATCTTCCTGCGCCATGCGGTCGCGCTTGCGGGCAAACGCGGCTTTCGCTTCGCAAACGTAGATGTAACGTTGATTTGCGAGCACCCAAAGATCGGCCCACATGCGCACGCCATGCGCGCGGCCTTGTCCGACATTATGGGACTGGCCGAGGACCGGATCAGCGTGAAAGCCACGACAAGCGAGCGTCTTGGTTTTACGGGACGGTCCGAAGGCATTGCCGCAATGGCCTCGGCAACTTTGATCGGAGCGTGACATGACCCCTTCAACCGCCAAGCTGATTGCGACCTTCTTTTACGCGGGCCTGATGCGCCCCGCGCCCGGCACGTGGGGCAGTCTGGCCGCCCTGCCTGTTGCATGGCTTTTGCACCTAATTGGTGGCCCTATCGCGCTAACGGGTGCAACCATTGCGGCCTATCTGATCGGCGTGAAAGCGACCGAGGTCTATACAGCTGGCAAGACCGATCACGATCCGTCCGAAGTTGTGATTGATGAAGTCGTCGGCATGTGGATTGCGCTTTTCCCGGTTTCATTCGGAGCACGCATGATGGGCGTGGACATCCTTGCGCTCTATCCCGGTTGGATTGTCGCCTTTCTGACGTTCCGCTTGTTTGACATCACCAAATGGGGACCAATTGGCACCGCCGACCGTCGCGGCGATGCGACCGGCGTCATGATGGATGATGTCTGGGCTGGCGTGGCCGCGGCCATCGTTGTGGTGGTTACCGCCTATGCCGCGCATGGGTTGATGGCATGAGCAACGTGAGCACTCTACTGGACCTTTGCCGCAAGCATGGCCTTAAACTTGCCACGGCCGAAAGCTGCACTGGCGGACTGGTCGGGGCTTGGCTGACCGAGGTTCCGGGTAGCTCGGACGTCTTTGATCGTGGTTTCATCACTTATTCGAACGCCGCCAAAATAGACATGCTTGGTGTAAAAACCGCGACCTTGGATGCGTTTGGCGCCGTGTCGGAAGAGGTTGCCGGCGAAATGGCGGCAGGTGCGTTAAAGCATTCAGCAGCGAGTATCGCCGTATCGATCACCGGGATTGCTGGCCCGGGCGGGTCAGAGCACAAGCCCGAAGGCCGTGTCTGCTTTGGCTTGGTCTATCGCGACGTTCTTCTCGTCGAAACGCAAGAATTTGGCGCAATCGGCCGTGAACAGGTGCGTGAGGCTGCGGCGAACCACGCCCTCTCTTTGCTCGGACAAGCGGCAGATGCACTTTCCTGAACTGCCTAGAGCATTCTTACACCGCGCAATCCCTGCGCTTTTCCCTAAGCATCGCGCCCAAATTTTGAGCAGATAAGAAATTTCGCGGATTCGCCGCTTAGAAAACGCGCGTTCTGGATGTGGTCCGCCAGTTTTTCGATCACACCCGCTTCAAAGGTCTGAAAACCAAGGAGTGGATTATGAACGGCGCAGATACAGCCTGGATCATCGTAGCAACGGCCCTTGTGCTGTTCATGTCATTGCCGGGATTGGCGCTATTTTACGGCGGCCTTGTACGGGCGCGCAACGTGCTGAGCGTCTTTATGCATGTCTATGCCATCGCTTGTTTAATGAGCATCTTGTGGCTGGCATTTGGCTATACAATTGCTTTTGGGGACGCGACCCATGGTTGGTTTGGATCACTGGATAAGATGTTCCTGTCAGGAGTGACAGCAGACAGCCTGTCAGGCTCCTTGCCAGAGGTTTTGTTCTTCGCTTTCCAGATGACTTTTGCCATCATCACCCCCGCCCTGATCGTTGGCGCTTATGTGGAACGTGTCGGGTTTGGCTTTGTCCTGACATTCTCGTCCCTGTGGATGCTTCTGTGCTATGCGCCCGTGGTTCATTGGATCTGGGGTGGCGGCGCGCTGGCAGATGGCGGCATCTTTGGCGAGGTTGGAACACGCGACTTTGCTGGCGGCATCGTTGTGCACGAAACTGCGGGCATCGCTGCCCTGATGATCGCCGTAGCCCTTGGACCGCGCAAGCATCGCACCACCCCACCCCACGCACCTTGGATGGTTTTCATGGGCGCAGCTATGCTGTGGGTTGGCTGGTTCGGCTTTAACGGCGGCTCACAGCTGGCTGCCGATGGCGGGGCCGCGATGGCCATCACAGTCACGCATATCTCGGCGGCCACCGCATCGCTCACATGGGCGCTTTATGAACGTATCAAATACGGCAAGGCCAGCCTTGTTGGCATCGTCACGGGTACGATCGCAGGCCTTGCGTCGATCACGCCAGCCTCGGGTTTCGTGGGGCCAATTGAAGCGCTGATCATTGGTGCCGTCGCCGGTGTCTTGTGCCAAGAGGCCGTGAACCTTGTGCGCAACAAGCTGAACATTGACGACACGCTGGACGTATTTGCAGTTCACGGCGTTGGCGGCATTTTTGGAACGATCATGATCGCGGTATTCGGCCAAGGCGCATGGGTCTCTCAGTTCGGTGCGCTCATCATCGTCGGCGTCTTCACCTTCGTGGTCACCTATGTGCTGATCAAAGTGACCGCCGCGATCACCCCGTTGAGAGCCGATCTTGAAAGCGAAGTAAACGGGTTGGACCTGTCTGCGCATGGCGAACGGGCCTACGACTTCACTTCCTAAACCTGCCCACTCAAAGTAACAGAAAAGGCGAAGGCGCAAGCTTTCGCCTTTTCGCTTTTCTGGACCATGGGCACCGCTCTCTTGAAAGCCACGACACAAGTGCCCATAAGATGTGGCAACAAAGGAGAAATTTGATGGACTTGGACAGTGGCTTTTGGATCTCTTGCGCAGCGATTGCGGCGCTTTTGGTGCTGTCTGCCTTCTTCTCGGGTTCAGAAACCGCGCTGACGGCTGCCTCTCGGGGCAAGCTGCGCTCGCGTGCGGATAAAGGGGATCGCGGGGCTGAACGGGCGCTGGACATTACGGATGACAACGAGCGTCTGATCGGGTCTGTCCTGTTGGGCAACAACCTTGTGAACATCCTTGCGACGTCACTGGCCACAGCCTTGTTCACACGGCTATTTGGCGACAGCGGCGTGGCGCTTGCCACATTGGTGATGACGCTTCTGGTCCTCATCTTCGCTGAGGTTTTGCCCAAAACATATGCCATTACACGCCCAGAATCCGCGGCTTCAAAAGCCTCGGGTCCCATTGCGCTGATCATCCTTGTCTTTGCCCCAATCGTTTCCGCGGTGCGTGCCATCACGCGCGGGGTCCTGCGCCTGTTTGGCGTAGAAACAGACCCGGACAGTCATATCCTTGCGGTCAGGGAAGAAATCATGGGCGCCATCGCCCTTGGCCATTCCGAAGGCACCGTTGAAAAAGAAGATCGTGACCGATTGCTGGGCGCGCTGGACCTTGGTGACCGCGCTGTGGAAGAGATCATGCTTCACCGCAGCCAGATTGAGATGATCGATATCTCAGCCCCTGCCGTGGAGGTTCTGGAGCAAATCCTTGAATCGCGCCACACCCGTCTTCCGATTTACCGTGACGAGCCAGAGAACATCATTGGCATTATTCACGCCAAAGACCTAAGCCGTGCCATGTATGCCTTTCAACGCGAAGGCAAAGTGATCGAAGAATTTGATGTTCTTCAGGTTGCTATGGAACCCTATTTCATCCCCGAGACGACAACCTTGGATGATCAGATGCGCGAGTTTCTGAAACGCCACACACATTTTGCGCTGGTGGTCGACGAATATGGCTCTCTCGAAGGTCTGATCACGCTGGAAGACATTCTGGAAGAGATCGTGGGTGAAATCACGGATGAATTCGACGTCGAATCCGAGCATGAAATCAAGTCGCAAACGGATGGCAGCTTCATGGTCGAGGGCGGCGTGACCATCCGCGACCTGAACCGCGCGAAGGATTGGAACTTGCCAGATGAAGAAGCCAACACCATCGCCGGCTTGGTTATTCACGAAGCGCAGATGATCCCCAATGAAGGTCAGGTGTTTTCATTCCACGGTTTCCGTTTCGAGGTCATGGAACGCGCTGGAAACCGGATCGAGCGGCTTAAAATTCGCCCCCTATGAAGCTTGGAGATGCGTTGGTTTGTCGCTTCGAACAAGCTTGCATCGGAGCGACAAAAGGCAGTTAGCTGTGTCAACTTGAACTGGCATCGGAGCGACGATCATGTCACCGTTTCAACTTAGCACCGCTCTTTGCGCATTTCTGGGTCTCACAACTGACGTTCTGGCCCAAAGCGATACGCAAGATCCTTTGTATCACGACTTGGCCGGGAAATCCTTTGTTGGCAAAACTGGCCTTGCGATCAAGCTTGAAACTGATGGCACGATCAGCGGCGGGAATGACAAGTTCCAGTTTGGTGGCTCATGGACGATCGAGGGTGGAAAATACTGCCGCACACTGACCGAACCCACGCCCGAACCGATGCGTACAAGCGGATGTCTTGACGTCCAGATCGATGGCGATCAGGCGACGCTTATCAGTGAAGATGGCAACACGCGCACCTATACATTGCGTTAGGTGCGCGCAGAGTTTTAGCGGCCTTTAAACAGCGACCCAAGAATACCGCGCACGATGCGTTTGCCTGTGGTGCCTTTCAGTTCTTTCAACACCACATCGGTTACGGCTTTGCCAAATCCGCCCGAGGATGACTTGCTGCGCGAGGTCGATCGCCCGACTTTATTGCCCGAATAGCGGCGCCCTGCCCGGTATTCACGCTCGGCCACGCTTTCTGCTTCTTCTTCGCGGCGTTCGGCCTCTTCGGCTTCTTTCGCGGCATCTGCAGCCCGTTTGGTCAGCACTTCATACGCGCTTTCGCGATCTTGCAGCGTCTCGTACTTTCCTGCGATCGGAGAGGCATCAATCAACGCTTTACGCTCGGACGCTTCAAGGGGACCAAGTTGTGACGATGGCGGGCGGATCAGCGTACGCTCGACGACACCCGGTGAACCTTTTGCTTCTAGGAACGAGGTTACAGCTTCGCCCACACCAACCTCGCGAATGGCGTCTTCGGTCGAAAAGCGTGGGTTATCCCGATAGGTTTCCGCGGCTTGCTTCAATGCGCGGCGGTCTTTCGCGGTGAAGGCACGCAGCGCATGCTGCACACGGTTGCCAAGCTGGCCCAAGATATCCTCGGGCACGTCCGCGGGGTTTTGGGTCACGAAATAGACACCAACGCCCTTCGACCTGATCAAGCGCGCAACCTGTTCCACCTTGTCGACGAGAGCTTTCGGGGCGTCATCAAACAGAAGGTGAGCTTCATCAAAGAAGAACACCAGCTTTGGTTTGTCGGGGTCGCCCACCTCGGGCAGTTCCTCGAACAATTCCGACAGCAGCCACAACAGGAAGGTAGCGTACAGGCGTGGAGCGCCCATTAGCTTATCCGACGCGAGGATCGAAATTCGCCCGCGACCGTCTGTGTCCGTCCGCATGATGTCCGACAGCTCTAGCGCCGGTTCACCAAAGAGCTTGTGGCCCCCTTGGTTTTCCAGCACCAGAAGCGACCGTTGAATGGCTCCGATCGATGATGTCGACACATTGCCATAGCGCAAAGACAGATCTTTGGCGTTCTCCCCGACCCAGACCAAAAGGGCCTGAAGGTCTTTCAGGTCCAACAGCGGAAGACCCTGTTCATCCGCTACGCGGAACGCGATGTTCAACACGCCTTCTTGCGCATCGGTCAGCTCTAACAATCGCGACAGTAGCAGAGGCCCCATTTCAGAGACCGTGGTGCGGATCGGATGGCCTTGATCGCCATAAAGATCCCAGAAGGTTACCGGGAACGCGCCGTAGCTGTAGTCAGCGAAGCCGATTTTTTCGGCGCGGGATGTAAACGCCTCGTGCAGTTTGAACCCTTCACTGCCTGATTTCGCCAACCCGGAAAGATCGCCTTTCACATCGGACAGAAACACCGGCACGCCTTGGGCTGCAAAGCTTTCGGCCATGATCTGAAGGGTAACGGTTTTACCTGTGCCCGTGGCCCCTGCCACCAGCCCGTGACGGTTGGCATATTTTAGCAAAAGCCCCTGTTTTTCGCCGTAGTTTTCGCCGCCGCCACCAATAAAAATCGTACCATCCATTTTGCCTGTCTCCCGGGCTTTGCAATATTCTTGCTCGCGACAATACTAAATTAACCAGTCCAGACCATACTGTATTCATTCCCGGGTGCCCTTTTGGCGCGGGAATACTTCCTCCCTGTCAGACTGCCGCGCCTTCGGGCGCGGTTTTTTTAACATATTCAGCAACTTACCCATTGTAAGCTGTTCAACTTACCGCGAAGAGGTAAAAAGACAAAATAATGTCGATTACACGTCAAAATGTGTCTTGACCGGTCCATACAAGTGACATAGCGTCACAGCCATAAGCCGGTCAGTCCGGCAGGGAGAGTAATTCGAAAGAGATCCGCGAAAGTGGGTCTCTTTCTTTTTGGCCTGTCTGATTTAGCGGAGTGTTTCCCCTGGCCAGTTTGATTTTCCGACAACCCTTTGCCTGAAACGCCGGCAATCGGCAGCATACCGCCAAGACGCATTGGATATTGCGAAAACCCGTTTTCAGAATGACCGTTTCTACCTGACACGACATTTTAGCCATGCTATCCAAATGCCAACAAAAACTGATTTCGATACAAGGAAAGATCATGAAGATCGAGCTGATCAAATCCCTTTCGCTGATTGCAGCACTTTCGATGGGCACCGCTGGCTTTGCGCAGGAAACCACCGAAACCACCACTGAAGATGCGACGACCGAACAAGCTCCAGCACCGCAGCCGTCAGTTGACCTTGGTGAACCCGTAGATGGCGAACGTCAGCCCGGGCGGACATATGTCGAGAAAGTGTCCGGTGACTGGGAACGCAAATGCATCGTACTGCCCGAGGGGCGTGGTGAAGATCCGTGTCAGCTGTATCAACTGCTGAAAGATGAAACCGGCAACCCGGTGGCCGAGATCTCTATGGGTAAACTGCCTGAAGGTGGACAAGCGATTGCGGGTGCTACGGTTGTGGTTCCGCTGGAAACGCTGCTGACACAGCAATTGACCATTTCCGTGGATGGCGCACAGGGTCGCCGTTATCCCTTCCGCTTCTGCACTCAGCAGGGATGCGTTGCCAATATCGGCTTCACGGCTGCCGAGGTCACTGGCTTTAAGAACGGTGCTAAAGCGACGGTATCGATCGTACCGGCTGCAGCACCCGACCAGCGCGTAAACCTGACCATGTCCCTGTCGGGTTTCACGGCGGGATATGACGAACTGACAGCGCCTACACCCGCTGCGCAGTAAGCCGCTGGGTATAGAAATGAAAGCGCCGCCCATTGGGCGGCGTTTTTCGTTGGGCGATCAGTTTCGGCCCTCTAGAATGTGCGCAGCGCCAAGACCGCGTTCAATCCCCCAAACGCAAACGCATTGGACAATACCGCGTCAACTTTCACATCCCGCGCCACATTCGGCACCACGTCCAAAGCGCATTCCGGATCGCTTTCTTCATAGCCGATGGTGGGGGCAATAACCCCTTCGCGCAGCGCCATGATACAGGCCAAAAGCTCAACCGCCCCGGTGCCGCCGATCAAATGACCGTGCATCGACTTGGTCGACGAGATCATCAGATCATCCGCATGATGTCCGAACGCATCCGCAACCGCCGCACATTCAGTTTTGTCATTGGCGGCCGTTCCGGTTCCATGGGCGTTGATGTAGGTTACTTCCTCGGGGTTCATGCAGGCGTCCCGCATGGCTCCGGTAATGGCCCGTGATGCGCCCTGTTTCGAAGGCATAACAATATCAGCCGCGTCCGAAGTCATGGCGAAGCCGACCACCTCTGCCAAAATCTCG
The DNA here is from genome assembly GCF_023016155.1 of Aliiroseovarius sp. F20344. Lineage (GTDB taxonomy): Bacteria > Pseudomonadota > Alphaproteobacteria > Rhodobacterales > Rhodobacteraceae > Aliiroseovarius. The sequence continues at coordinate 1,059,272 of NZ_JALKBG010000008.1, read as the reverse complement.
GCCCCGCGGGCGCGGGCATGTTCGTATTCTTCAAACACAAAGACGGCAGAGCCTTCACCCTGCACCATGCCGTTGCGATTGGCCGAGAATGGCCGGCAGGCGTCTTTGGACATCACGCGCAGACCTTCCCACGCCTTGATCCCGCCGAAACACAGCATGGCTTCGGACCCGCCGGTGATCATGACATCAGCCATGCCTGCACGGATCATCTGCATGGCCTGCCCCATCGCGTGGTTTGAGCTTGCGCAAGCTGTTGCAACAGTGAAGCTTGGACCTTTCAGGTTCCATTCCATCGACACATGACTTGCCGCCGCGTTGTTCATCAGCTTGGGCACGACAAACGGATGCACCCGGTTCTTACCTTCCTCATAAACGGAGCGGTAGTTCTCATCGAGCGTGTTCATACCTCCACCCGACGTCCCCAATACGACGCCAGAGCGCGCAGAAAGCTCTCCCGAAAACGCAAGTCCCGACTGCGTGATCGCCTCACGCGCAGCTATTAGAGTGAATTGCGTGAAACGGTCGTAAAGCGCGATTTGCTGGCGATTGAAGGTCTCTTCCGCCTCATAGCCTTTTACCTGCGCGCCAATTCGGATCGACAGGCGGTCGACATCCTGAAATTCAAGGTCCGATATGCCGCATTTGCCTTCGCGCATCGCTCTGAGCGTTTCAGGCACATTTCGGCCAAGTGCGTTGATCGTGCCCTGGCCTGTAATGACTATTCTTTTCATTGGGCTTACGCGGCTTGGTCCGCAACCAGACCTTCTACAGCACGTATGATCGATGCGACGGACGAGATGTCAAACTCACTGTCCTTCGGGTCATTGGCATTAAAAGGTACTGAAATATCAAAGGCCTCTTCGATGGCGAAGATGCTTTCCACCAAACCCAGGCTGTCAATGCCCAAGTCTTCCAAAGTTTGGTCTAGATTTACATCGCCCGGTTCAAGCACGGCCTGCTCTGCAATGATGGCGATGACGCGGTCCTGAATAGTGTCAGACATGTGGTTCCCTTTCGCGTTGGCGAATATCTAGTCCTTGTCCACGAGTTTTGTAACCGTTTTTTGAAGTTCACGTAGCGTCTCGGCCAGACGTGGCAGGCGGCGCAATTCGCGACGAATGGCCATCTCGGTCTCGATTTTCACAGCTGGACTGCCCAAAACGGCACGACCGGCAGGAACGTTTGTATATATGTTGGTACCGCCACCGGCTATCACGTCATCCCCGATGAAGATATTATCGCTGACGCCGACTTTGCCGCCTAAAACCACGCGATTGCCGATCTTGGCGGATCCGGACACGCCGACATTGCCGCACATCATGACGTCTTCGCCAACTTCCGCGTTGTGCCCAACTTGAACCTGACAATCGATCTTGGTGCCGCGCCCAATGCGGGTGGCGCGGATGGTGCCGCGATCAATTGTCGACCCTGCACCCAGCTCGACATCGTCACCGATTTCGACCCCACCCAAGGAATGCACGCGCGCCCAATGGGCACTGCCCTCGACTGAACCGGCTGCTTCACCTTCGGCCATATTGCCGCGAAGGCTCTCGACCGCGCTTTCTTTATCCATCGTGACAAAGGAAAACCCGTCCCCACCAACGACCGAATTCGATTGGCCGGTATAACGGTTTCCAATGGTGCAAAGATGCGCAATGCGCGCGCCGGGATGAAGGATCAGATCGTCCCCAATAGCGGTTCCGTACCCGACCGACGCATGTGCCCCGATCTGCGCATTATCCCCAATTTTCACATCCGGACCGATCACTGCCAGCGGACCGATCCGCGCGCCGCGGCCAATCTGAGCGGTTTCATCCACCACGGCAGAGGGATGGATGCCCTGCACAAGCCCAAGCCCCGGATCAAGCGCACGGGTCAGCAGAGGCATCGCAGTTTTCCCACGCGTCATGCAGATCGCACCTTCCAGACCAAGCGCCTTCCAATCGGCACCGTCCCATAATAGCGCGGCTCGGGCGTTCCCTTGGGCAATTCCATCGGCGTACTTAGGGTCCATCGCTAAGGCAAGCTGATCAGGTCCAGCGTCCTGCGGCTCGGCAGCGCCAGACAAGGCAATGCTTCCATCGCCTTGAAATTCAGCCCCAAGCGAGGCCGCGATATCTGAAAGGGTGAATGTCATTCAGCGCTCCTTTGATGGGATCAGGCCCGTTTGCCCGACCACCGTTGCAAAGGATTTAACCGTCCACGGCGCGAAGTGCTACCCCGGCGTTCTGTAAAGCGGCCCAAACTTTTGCATCACGCCCATAAATGTCGCGACGATAGTTCACGCGGCCCTTCGCAGGTGCAACGGCTGTCCGATAGACCAAGTGCACCGGAACGGGTTGTTCCAAATCTATCCGCGTTTCCCGTCTTGTGTTCAACGCCTTATGGAAGGTCGCCTTTGGGTCGCTGCTTTGCTTGGCCAACAAAGTATAGGCAAAATCAAACGGATCGCTTAGACGAATACAGCCGTGGCTAAAGGCGCGAACTTCCCGTGCAAAAAGGCTTTTTGACGGAGTGTCGTGTAAATAGATGTTGTGCTTGTTCGGGAACATGAACTTTACAAGCCCAAGTGCATTTCGTGACGAGGGCGGCTGCTTGATTGCAAACGGGAAACTGCGCGCGGTGAATTTGCTGAAGTCCACAGCCCCACGGTTCACAACACGCCCACGGCGATCAATCAGCTTCAGATGGCTGACCGCATTGGGATTGCGTTTGAGCATCGGCAGATACTCTTTTGTCGCGATCGAGCGTGGAACGTTCCAAGTGGGATTGATCACCAGGAACTCCATTACGTCCGAAAATTCGGGACTGCGTTGGTCAGATACGTTTTTCCCGATGACTGAACGCGTTTGGAATGTGACGCTGCCGCCATCCACCACCTTGGCCGTAAAGTCTGTCAGGTTCACCCAGACATGACGCTGACCACGTTCGAAATTCGTCCAGCGCTCGCGCTCCATCGCGACAAGGATCGACGCCAAGCGCTTCTCGGGCGAGACGTTGATTTCTTTGATGGTCCCGGCCCCAGCCACACCATCATCGTTTAAACCGTGATCGGCTTGAAACTGCTGAACCGCTTTCTGAATAGATGCGTCATATGAACGGCTTGCAGACCGGTTCAAATATCCCATACGAACCAATCTGTTACGAAGCGTAATTACAGCATTCCCAACTTCACCCGGCTTCAAAGACTTGGCCGAAACAACCTCGCCCCATCCGCCATGTTGAATCTGCTGTTCAAGGCGCAGGCGCTCGCGCATCAGGCGGGCATATTCGGCATTCTTCGGAGGCAGAGTTTTCAGGTATCGCGCGGGCGTTCCCCCCGCAAACTCGGACAGGATAACCGCCCCATCTTTCCGATCGATTTTCCGAACAATGCCGCTGTCGACCTTTGACGGCTTCAGGATGCCCGAATTGATGCTTTGTGCATATGAGACAAGAAGTTTAGACAGCTCAACCTCAAGCGCTCCCAACTCCCGGACCGATGCGACATTCGCCATGCGGTTTTTCAGATCATCAATATCAACGACCGGCAAGCCGTGGTCGCTGGCCCCTGCCAAGGCGGCTAGCAGCGCTTTGCGGCGGGCAAGATCATCCTGAGACGATCCAGTCCAGATCGGCTGATAGGCGTTTGCCCGATAAAACGCGGCCACTTCACCTTCGCGGGCCGCGGCCTCTGCAACAGCTTGCGCAAAGGCAGACACAGCACTTTGCGCCGCCACAACCGAAGGCGAACTAAAGCTGAAAGTCGCAGCGCCAATCGCTGCCAGGGCAAATTTATAAAATGGCGAACGAGTCCGCGCAGGCAATGTTTTCGTCATGTTCGGTCCGAAATGATATCAATCGTGCTGAAAAACAGTATTCCAACATCTTGGTTCGACTGTCTATTCACAATCAGGAAAACTCCCGATGGTTTTGTGAATAACTTTGGCCACCACCTCAGGATATCCTTACCAATCCTTTCCGGATTGCTGCAGAGGGGTCACGGTTAACCAAAGTTTCAGGATTTTCAGCAAATTCCTGCCGATTTTTCTTGAACCCGTTAAGCGACTGAAAACTCTGCTTGGCGCACGATTCGAGTTGTGCCATAAGAAGGCACGCCTGGGGTATAGGCACACACACCTGAACTGACCACAGAGTCAAACGGGATTGAAGACAGGCAAGCGACGGGACACGCTACGACTATGACCTACGGGACTTCGAACGGCTTGAAATCGGGCATCACACGGCGCGGACTATTGGGGGCTTTTGCAGCTTCCGCAGTAACAGCCGCCCCCATGTATGCCAATGCAGCAGGTTTTCTACGCGGTGGCGGCGATGTACGCCGTCTGGCCATGTATTCCGGCCGCACCGGCGAAACGATCAACATGATTTACTGGATCGAAGGCAAGTACATCAAAGATGGCTTGAAAGAGATCAACCATTTCATGCGTGATTGGCGGACTGACACCTCGATCAAGATCGACACGCGCACAATCGACATTATGGCAGCCGCCCATGGTCTGATGGATGTTCGCGAACCCTATACGATGCTGTCGGGCTATCGCTCGCCGAAAACCAACGCCATGCTCCGCTCGCGCTCGCGTGGTGTTGCGAAGAACTCGCTTCACATGAAAGGTCAGGCCGCTGATCTTCGGCTAAAGTCGCGTTCGGTGAACCAAATGTTCAAAGCAGCTGTCGCCTGTCGTGGTGGCGGTGTTGGGCGCTACTCCGGCTCGAACTTTGTACATATGGATTGCGGCGTGGTCCGCACCTGGGGCCGCTAAGCCCAACTTACATTGATGTTGAAGAAAGCGCCGCTTGGGCGCTTTTTTTGTATCTGGGGTGGTGTTGACCCGCCTGCCCCGCTTTGGCATCAAGTCCTGAACGCAATTCGAGGCCCCGATGAAACCCTTCTTGATCCTGCAACTGCGCCCCGAGACCGACGCCTCGGATGACGAGTTCCAAGCATTTCTGACAAAAGGAGGCCTGCGCGTAGATCAGGTCCACCGCATCCGCTTGGATCAGGACGACATTCCCGCTGATCTGGACCTGTCCAACTATGCAGGTGTCATCGTAGGCGGCGGCCCCGGCTGCGTGTCGGATGAGCCCGAAAAGAAATCCAAGATCGAAGCCAAGATTGAAGCGGAATGCCTGTCTTTGATGCCTCAGATCACGGACCGCGACATTCCATTTTTGGGCTGTTGCTACGGGATCGGCATTCTAGGTCATCACCTTGAAGCGGGCTCTGTCTCCAAAGAACAATTCGGAGAACCCGTCAGTGCTAGCCCCTGTCGCGTGACAGACGATGGACGCGCAGATCCGTTGATGAACGGAATCCCCGACGCGTTCGAGGCTTTTGTTGGCCACAAGGAAGCCATGCAACGCTTGCCCGAGGGCTGTGTGCAATTGGTTACCTCAACGCCATGCCCGTTCCAGATGATCCGCTTCGGCCAGAACGTCTATGCTACACAGTTCCATCCAGAAGCAGACGCGCATAACTTCGAAACCCGGATCGGTATCTACAAGCACCACGGCTATTTCCCACCGGAAGAAGCCAATGCGCTGGTCGACATGGTCCACGCCGCCGACGTACACGCGCCGGCTAACATCCTGAAAAACTTCGTAGATCGGTATCGCGCGTAAGTTTCATTTTTGGAAACTGGCGCACCCGAGAGGATTCGAACCTCTGGCCTCTGCCTTCGGAGGGCAGCGCTCTATCCAGCTGAGCTACGGGTGCCTAAAGCCGGGATATAGGCCATCGCCTTGCCCCCCGCAACATCAAACAGATGCAAATCGAACCCGAGCAAAAGAAAAGGGCCGCCGAACCGGCAGCCCTTCCCAAAATCTGTTTCCCGGCGATTAACGCTTCGAGAACTGGAACGAACGACGTGCTTTACGGCGGCCGAACTTCTTACGTTCAACAACACGCGAGTCACGGGTCAGGAAGCCAGCAGCTTTCAGTGCGCCACGCAGCGAGGGTTCGTAAAGCTGCAGAGCTTTCGAAATCCCGTGCTTAACGGCACCAGCTTGGCCCGACAGACCACCGCCTTTAACGGTGGCAACAACGTCGAATTCGCCTTCAACACCAGCAACCTGTGCGGGCTGACGAACGATCAGCTGCAGCACGGGGCGTGCGAAGTATTTGTCCATTTCTTTACCGTTCACGGTGACCTTGCCGGAGCCCGGCTTGATCCACACGCGAGCAACAGCGTCTTTACGCTTGCCGGTGGCATAAGAACGACCCAGCTCGTCACGGACGGGCTCACGGGGGGCGGCAACTTCAACAACAGCTTCGGTGCCTTCTGCGACGGCGTTCAGCTCGTCCAGCGATTTGATCTCTTCAGTCATGATCAGCCCTCACGTGTGTTTTTGGGGTTCATCGACTTGACGTCCAGCACTTCGGGGCTCTGGGCCTCGTGGGGGTGCTCGGCGCCGGCGTAGATGCGCAGGTTGGTCATCTGCTGACGGCTCAGTTTGCCGCCTGGCAGCATGCGCTGCACAGCTTTGTTCAGCAGGCGCTCGGGGTGCTCACCCTCGAGGATCTGACCGGCCGTGCGCGACTTGATACCGCCCGGGTAACCGGTGTGCCAGTAGTGCACTTTGTCAGTGCGCTTCTTGCCAGTCATTTGTACTTTGTCCGCATTGATCACGATGACATTGTCACCCATGTCCATGTGCGGCGTGAACGAGGCTTTGTGTTTGCCACGAAGACGCATAGCGATGATCGATGCAAGACGACCAAGTACAACGCCTTCGGCGTCGATGATGATCCACTTTTTGTCGATATCTGCAGGCGTTGCAGAGAAGGTTTTCATTGATTCAGCCCTGATTGGGTTTCGGATGGGGTGGTTTTAGTGATTTTACGGGGCGGGTCAAGCGCAGTATGGCCTATTTTAATGTTCATTATCAGTATGTTATAAATAAGGTATTATTTTACCCCATTTGTTTCATCGCGATTCAGCCCCTACGCGCTTAAGGTATCGGTCGGATTGTCCAAAAGCTCGACCAATTCAGACAGCACCGACCGGAACCGATCCAAAGGCATTTGCCCGTTCACTGAAATCCGGACTGCTTGCGGGGAAGGCCCATCGCGCAAAGCAAAATCATCCCCGGGCCGCACACGAATACCCTTGTTTTCGGCCTTCTGACAGAAGTTTGATACGCGCCACCCTAGGGGCAGCTTAAGCCAGAAAAACGGAACGTCGTGACTCCACCCCAGTTCGTACCGGCCGAGCATGTTCACCGCGATCTCAATATACTCCCGGTTTCTGCGCCGCATATCGGACATGGAGCGTTCGAGATCCGGATGCGTCAGCACTTGGTACAAGATCTCAGCCGTTGGTGATGAAATCCCAAAATAGTTCACATCCACCACACGCCGCAGTTTCCCCGCCCAGTTGGACGGCGTCACCGCATACCCTGCCCTTAACGCTGGCGAGATGGTTTTCGAAAATGACGAGATGAACCAGGATTGCTCGGGCAACAGCGATCGGTAGCTGGGCGCACGCGCAGGCCCCAAGCGATAGCAATCATCCTGCACCACATGAAAACCCAATTTGCGCGCGACATCTGCAACCTCGTGCCGTCTGGCTTCATCCGTCACGCGGCATGTCGGGTTATGTGCTTCTGGCATCGTAAACAAAAGACTGGCTTGCGAGCTGCGCGCGACATGTTCCAACGCCTGCGGATCAATGCCGCGCTCATCCATCGGCACCGCAACGACTTTCGCCCCCAACAGCTCCACAGCGCGTCGAAGCCCTGGGTAAGAATGTTCTTCTACCATGACGACGCGCGGGCCTTCGGCAAGCAAGGTTTGCATAGACAGCATGATCGCGTTCTGACCGCCGTTTGTCACAACGATGTCGTCCGCGCTTAGCCCGCCCCGTTCACTTTCCGGGATGTGGTCCAGCAAAGCTTCGCGCAGGTAAGCTTGTGATCCATGGAATGGATAGCGCAGAAGAAGCGTATCCGGCAGATCCGTCGCCGCATGAATGGCTTCCTTTATGATGTTGACCTGACCAACGTCAGGAAGGCGCGGAGCAAACAGAAAATCCGTTTCCGGTTCACTATGCAGCGCATGCGCCTGACGTTTCAGATACCCTGACCCCAGCGATGCCTTCGGAGATCTGCGTTGCTTCAAGGGTTGGACATAAGTGCCACGCCCGACCTCTGCCAATACCCAGCCTTCATCCCCCAGGATTGAATAAGCGCGCGCAACGGTGCCTGGGGTGATCTTAAGCTCCCACGCCAAATCGCGTACTGGGGGGAGCTTTTCACCTTCCGGCAAAGCGCCTGTTTTGATGGCGTCCACCAATCCGTCGACAAGCCGCCGATACTTCGGCCCCTGCCCGCTTAAAAGCTCTTCTGAAAATATTGTACCCATATCAATGTTCCAATTGTGTGCAGTGCACATGGTTTGTATCAATACACCATGACATTAACGTCACTTTGTATCAATACAATTCTTGGAGTTCAAGATGGAACACGGAAACACGTACCGGCATGACCGGCTCGCCTTTCTAGACACACAACGCCCATTGCCCGCCTTCGCGGAACTGGCACTTGTCGTCGCCGTGACCATCACCAAATGGCGCGTACGACTTAGTACCCGACAGGCCCTGAAGGACCTGCCAGATCATCTATGTAAAGATATTGGTCTCACCAAAACGGATGCGCAGCTTGAGGCGGAAAAGCCCTTCTGGCGCGGGTGATACCAAAACGGACCTCTTCCTGGGCCGGGGTTTTCCCCGGCCATTTTTTTATTCCGGCACGCAGATCTCGCCACGAACAATGGCTTTGCCGGTCCTGTAGATCAGACCCGCAACAACCACACACAGCACCAAAAGCAGCAAGAACCCAATCTGCTCATGAGCCCGCGATCCATCAAGTTGGGCAAAGCGGAAAGACGCGATGGCAAGTGCGGCGATTGGGAAACTTAGCGCCCACCAGCTTAGCGCAAAGGGCAATTTCACGAGTCGCGGCACCTGCGCCACCACAAGGGCTGCAAAAATGTATCCCGCATTCAGTAAGATACGCGCAAAGCCATCAACCTCTCCGGTCATCGCAATATAGGCCAGAAACGCCACGGCCGGCGGCGCAATCAGGATCACCATCGTAGGAAACAATCGCGCGACAATCGGGTCGTGAAAGATCAGTCGGTTCATCACCAAGGTCAGCAGCACGATCCAAAAGAGCATTCCGCCCGAGAAAAATAGCCATGACGTCTCGATATACCCCATACGGGCACCCAGAACCGGTACAATCACGTTCCCCACAGCCGGAATAAACCATGCGGGCGTCAGATGCCCCACCTGGAACGAGCGGTGACTGATCCAGCCCGAAATCACCGCGATCGTCAGAACACCCTGCCCAGCAACTCCGGCCAGCCAGATCCATTCGGCAAGGGTCGCATTATGTGGATACGTGGCCGTTGCAAGCAGCAAGAGCGAGATTGAGATCGTCGGGAAAAACGCAAGCTTCACTGGATGATGCCACTCTTCTATCACCATTCCCATATGCCGCAGCGTCTTGGCCACATAGATCATCGCTGTAATGATCATAACCGCCGCCCCGATCAATAAAACCAGCGACGACGCGTTTTCCAATACCGGCATGGACGGCGCGCCGGCATGCAAAGCCATGGTCAACCCCATAAGCCCCATCACAATGGCGAAGAAGGTCACGGGGAAATGTGCCAAGCGGCTGAATTCAGAAGGAATTTGATCTTGGGGGGCAGTTTCGGTGCTCATCGGGACCTCGGGGAACATATTGCATTCCCTTTATGGGTGCGCCTTTCCCCCTTGAGGGTCAAGCCCGTTCCGGCGGGATCGAGTATGTCAAACTGGCACGGGCGACGGGGCGGTCATCGCCTTCCGAGTAAATCAGAACGTCCCCCACGGCCAAGACCCGCCCCAACTTATGCAGTGTCGCATGGGCCAGCAGGTCTGCGTTTGACGCCGGTTTGCGCATAAAGTCGATCGAGCAGTTGGTCGTAACCGCCAAAGCCTTTGGACCGATCATGGCAAGGATCGCCAGATACATTGACACATCCGCCAAGGCGAACATGGTTGGGCCGGACACCGTTCCACCGGGCCGTAAATGCTTGTCCCCGATGCGTTTGCGGATGGTGGCGCGCATGGGGGCGACCTCGGCCACTTCAAAATCATCCGCCACTTGCGGAAACTCAGATTTCAGAAAGGCCTGCAAATCACGTTGCGTCATTTTCAACTGCATGGTTTCCCCTATGTCACTTCCCGCCTATCGTGGGCCGGACATGATGGGAGGACAAGATGGCAGAACCACTTCTGATCCGCGAGGACGCAGCGTCAGTTGCGCGATTGACGCTAAACAACCCCGGCGCATTGAATGCACTGTCTGATGCGATGCTTGCCGCGCTTAAGGCAGAGCTTTTGGCCTTGGCGAACGATGACAGCATTCGGGCCATCGTGATCGTCGGAGCTGGAAAGGTGTTCTGCGCAGGCCATGACCTGAAAGAAATGACGGCCGGACGCGCCGCCGAGGATGGGGGACGCGCTTATTTCGCGGACCTTTTCGCACGCTGCGCCGAAGTCATGACCCTGATCCCCCGCCTACCCCAACCCGTCATCGCCGAGGTTCACGGGATCGCCACCGCCGCGGGCTGCCAGCTGGTGGCCACCTGTGACTTGGCCGTTGCCGCGGAAGGCACGCGGTTTGGCGTGAACGGGGTTAATATCGGTCTTTTCTGCTCCACCCCCATGGTGGCCTTGTCACGTAACATCCCGCGTAAAGTCGCATTTGAGATGCTGACAACGGGTGAGTTCATCAACGCAGAGTGCGCCCGCGAGGTTGGCTTGGTCAACCGGGTTGTCCCGCATGAAAACCTGCGCGCCGCCACAGATGAGCTTGCACAGACTGTAGCATCGAAACTAGGCGCTGCCGTGAGGATCGGGAAATCCGCTTTCTATGATCAGGCGATGATGGGCTTGGAAGACGCCTATGACTTTGCAGGCGGTGTCATGGCCGAAAACATGATGCTGCGTGACACGGCCGAAGGCATCCAAGCCTTTATCGAAAAGCGCAAACCTGACTGGTCGCAGAACGAGGATGCTTAAGCCGCATCAGGTCATGGCTGAAACGCCGTGACCGCAACTTCCTTACCGGAAAACTGCGCAATGTGACCGGGGGGCAGGCAAGTCCAATCCCCTTCACTTTGATCCAAGGGCTCGGACACCACCGCCCAGCCCTGCCGGCTTTCGGACCAACGGTAATAGACGGACGGTGCATGCTGATCGGAGGCGCATCTTGCGGCCCAAAGCGATTGACCATCCGACATTGCCGCAGACAAGCGCAGATGCGGGCTGGTGCCGTGCGCGTGCGATAAGGCCAGAAGCGCTTGCGTCGCTTGCGTCAGAGCTTCTGGCACGTCCGCCCCCTGCCCGATTGCGTCAATCGTAAGTAAAAACAGAACTTCGCTATCCGTCGCCCCCTTACGCTGACTGTAAAGCGCATCAGGGATCAACATGTCCGCACGCTTTCGGAATTGCTCAAAGCCCCCGATTTGTCCATTGTGCATGAAGCTCCACCGCCCATAGGCGAAGGGGTGACAATTGTTGCGGCTGGTTGCGGATCCCGTGGATGCGCGCACATGCGCCAGAAACAAGGGCGATTTCACCTGCCGTGCAATGGCACGCAGGTTCGGATCGGACCAAGCCGGAAGCACATCTCGATAGAGCCCCGGTTCCGGCCTGTGATCATACCACGCCAAGCCAAACCCATCCGCATTGATGGCGGTTTTGGCTTCTTCTGCTTCTTGGCTTTGCTGGATCAAGGAATGGCCGGGCTGAACGACGACCTCTTCCATGAAAATAGGTTCACCTAGATAGGCGGCCCAACGGCACATAATGCCCCCTTACTGTCCCCGGTTATGGGTCTTTGCGTAAAGCTTTGCGATGATGCGGCTGCCCGTTTTCTCAAACGCTGCCGGAATAATCGCGTGTATAAGGGCCGCGCCTGCCGCCAAAAAGAGCCAAAAGCTGAACGTCGCAGCAAACCGAGCATGCTGGAAATATGTCTCGTCGACCGACTGGGGATGTTCGATGAAGATACGATTGAACATGGGTGTCTCCTGTTGCGTGCTTACAGAATACTTAACTTCGACAAGAGAATTTCCCAATGTTGCGCCTAAACTGATTGATATTGTGACACCATCCCGATATTTTACTGGTATGGTGGACATTGACACAATTGATCGAAAAATCCTGAGCGCCCTGCAACATGATGCAGACCAAAGTCTTGAAGATCTTGGGGCGCGTGTTGGCTTGTCGCGCAACGCCTGCTGGCGACGTATGCGAAATTTGCAGGAAAGCGGGCTGATCCGGAAACGCGTGGCACTTCTTGATCCGCAAAAACTTGGGCTGGGCTTGTCGGTGTTCATTCAAGTGCGCACATCCAACCACGACCCGAAATGGCTTACGCGCTTCTCGCGCGCGGTAAAGCTGATGCCAGAGATCCTCGGAGCGTACCGGATGACCGGCGATTTGGACTACCTCATCCATGCGCGCGTTCGCGATGTGCAGGACTATGACGCCCTGTATCAACGCTTGATCGAGAAGGTCGAGCTGAGTGATGTGTCCGCCAGTTTCGTCATGGAAGAGCTGAAGGAAACGACTGAATTGTCGCTTTAAGGCCAGATCAAAACGCCGGATTCGCGCTAGCGTGACGAAAACGAAAGCCGAACCATGCCGTACCTCATTTTGATCCTTGCTGTCATTGCGGAAACCATTGGCACCACTGCGCTTCAAGCAAGCCACCAGTTCACACGCCTCTGGCCGTCACTTACGGTTGTCGTCGCCTATGCGATCAGTTTCATTTTGCTGGGCTGGGCCTTGAAATATATGGCCGTTGGAGTCGCTTACGCCATCTGGTCCGGTTTGGGCATCGTCCTAATCGCCGCCATTGGATATGCCCTTTTTGGTCAAAAGCTGGATGCACCCGCGCTACTCGGGCTGTCCATGATCCTCGGCGGGATCCTCGTCATCCACCTGTTTTCGCAATCCGCTCAGCACTGAACAGGCGAAATACCCGCGCCTGCGCGCATTTCTACTGGCAATCACGCCGCAACCGGGCTATGCGCGCCCTAACTTATCCCTTTTCATTCGAAGGTGGCCCTTATGGACCTGCGCAATATTGCGATCATCGCCCACGTTGACCACGGCAAAACGACCCTTGTTGACGAACTTCTGAAACAGTCCGGAGCCTTCCGGGAAAACCAAGCTGTGGCCGAACGCGCCATGGACAATGACGCGATTGAGCGCGAGCGTGGCATCACGATTTTCGCCAAGCCGACCTCGGTGGAATGGAAGAACACTCGGATCAACATCGTCGACACCCCCGGCCACGCCGATTTCGGCGGCGAGGTTGAGCGCATCCTGTCGATGGTGGACGGAGTTGTCCTGCTGGTAGACGCCGCTGAAGGCCCGATGCCTCAGACGAAGTTCGTGACCTCGAAAGCGCTGGCGCTGGGTCTGCGCCCCATCGTTGTTCTGAACAAAGTGGACAAACCCGACGCGGAACCCGACCGCGCGCTGGACGAATGTTTTGACCTCTTCGCCAGCCTTGAGGCCACCGAAGATCAGCTGGACTTCCCGCATATGTATGCCTCGGGCCGCTCGGGCTGGGCCGATCACGAGCTGGATGGACCGCGCAAAGACCTCCATGCTCTGTTTGACCTCATCGTCAACCACGTCCCTGCCCCCAAGCAGATCGCCCATCAGGGCGAAGATTTCCGTATGTTGGCCACCACGTTGGGATCGGACCCGTTTGTGGGTCGTATCCTGACAGGTCGCGTGGAAAGCGGGACGCTGAAAGTCGGCGCAACGGTGCAAGCCCTGAGCCGCATTGGCCAAAAAATCGAACAGTTCCGTGTCACCAAAATCCGCGCGTTCCGCGGGTTGGAAGAGGCAGACATCGAAGAGGCACAAGCAGGCGATATCGTTTCGATCGCAGGCATGGCAAAAGCCACTGTGGCCGACACGATCTGTGCGCTTGCGGTTGATACTCCGCTGGACGCCCAGCCGATTGACCCGCCCACCATCACCGTGACCTTCGGGATCAATGACAGCCCCTTGGCAGGTCGCGACGGTAAGAAAGTTCAGTCGCGCGTCATCCGTGACCGCCTGATGAAAGAGGCGGAATCGAACGTCGCCATCAAGATCGCTGATACCCCCGGCGGAGAAGCCTTCGAAGTTTCGGGCCGCGGTGAACTTCAGATGGGTGTTCTAATCGAAAACATGCGTCGCGAAGGCTTCGAGCTGTCGATCTCGCGCCCGCAGGTGATCATGAAAGAAGAAAACGGTGTCCGTATGGAGCCCGTCGAAGAAGCCACAATTGATGTGGATGACGAGTATTCCGGCGCCGTGATCGAAAAACTAACCGGCGCTCGCAAAGGCGAACTGGTCGAAATGAAACCCGCTGGCGCTGGCAAAACGCGTATCATCGCGCATGTGCCTTCGCGTGGCCTGATCGGCTATCACGGCGAATTCCTGACCGACACCCGCGGCACCGGCGTATTGAACCGCGTGTTCCATGGCTGGACCGAGCATAAAGGCGCAATTCCTGGCCGCCGCGCGGGTGTACTGATCTCGATGGAGAACGGACAATCGGTGGCCTTTGCTCTGTGGAACCTTGAAGATCGCGGCAAGATGTTCATCGGCGCACAAGTCGATGTCTATCAAGGCATGATCATTGGCGAGCATTCGCGTGAGAACGACCTAGAAGTGAACCCGCTGAAAGGCAAGAAGCTGACCAACGTGCGTGCCTCGGGCACCGACGAAGCGGTCCGCCTGACCACACCCGTCACCCTGTCTCTGGAAGAGGCCATCGCCTATATCAACGATGATGAACTGGTCGAAGTGACGCCAGAAAATGTGCGCCTGCGCAAACGCTATCTGGATCCGCACGAGCGCAAGCGCCAAGCCCGCGCCGCTCAGTAAAGCGTTTCCAAATTGAGAATAATGAAGGGGCCGAAAGGCCCCTTTTCTATTAATTTCTGTGCCTTAGACGGGATTATTCATCCGTTTCGACGATCAGCAATTCTCGCTCTGACGCGTCGCGCGCATGACTGAGTGCTTCTTGGTATTCAGGTGAATGATAACAAGCCTCAGCCGCTTCCACACTTTCGAACTTCGCCACAACATTGCGCGGGCGATCCTTGCCTTCAAGCTGCACATAGCGACCAGCGCGAGCAATGAAATAGCCACCATGTTTGGCAATCGCAGGTCCGGCAAGCTTGGCGTATTTCGCGTAAGCCTCTTCATCCGTGACAGTGACGTGAGCAATCCAAAGGGCGGGCATGGGCAGTTCTCCGAATAAAAAGGCCGCGTATCAGGGAAACGATACGCGGCCTTTTTGTGATTGGAAAGGGCGGTTTAGCCTGCGATGGCAGCCTCGGCAGCTTTAATCGCATCATCCGCTTTGGACGCATCTGCACCGCCGCCCTGTGCCAGCTCGGGACGGCCACCGCCGCCCTTGCCGCCCAGTTCGGGCACTGCAGCCTTTACCAGATCCACGGCCGACAGTTTGTCGGTCAGGTCCGAGGTCACGCCAGCGGCCACGGCAACTTTGCCCTCATTGTCCGAGATGATCAGAACTGCTCCGGATCCCAGCGAGTCTTTCTGTTCATTCACGAGCGCTTGCAGGTCTTTCCCGCCGACGCCGGATATCGACATAGCCAGGAATTTCACTCCGTTGATATCCTTGGCTTCTGCGCCAGCCCCGGCGGCTTTCGCTAATTCGCGCTTTAGGGCCGAGATCTCGTTCTGGAGCGCTTTGCGTTCATCCATCAGGCCCTTCACGCGGTCCACGACCTCTTCCGGTTTGGCTTTCAACATGCCCTGAAGTTCGGACCCGCGTGTCGCTTCGGCATCGATATGGGCCACAGCCGCCTTACCGGTCAGTGCTTCGATCCGACGAATCCCAGCAGCGGTTGCACCTTCTGACAAGATTACACAGATACCGATATCGCCGGTCTGCTTCACATGAGTGCCGCCACAGAGTTCGATCGAATAGGTCTCGCCGCTCGAACCCTTGCCAGTTGCCGCATGACCCATCGAGACCACACGGACCTCGTCGCCATACTTCTCACCAAACAGCGCCTGCGCACCGATGTCGCGCGCATCGTCCGGCGTCATGATCCGGGTTTCAACGGGTGTGTTTTGACGGATATAAGTGTTCACCTCGCGGGCTATGTTGCCAAGCTCTTGCGCGCTAACCGCCTTGTTGTGGCTGAAATCAAAGCGCAAACGATCGGGTGCATTCAGAGAGCCGCGCTGCGCGACATGTTCACCCAACTCATTGCGAAGCGCCTCGTGCAACAGGTGCGTTGCCGAGTGGTTGGCGCGAATAGCGGTGCGACGCAGGTGATCCACGGCCAGCTCTGCGCCCTGCCCGCGTGCGACCTCTCCCTCATCGACTTTCGCTACGTGGATGAACACATCGGCCACCTTTTTGGTGTCGGTCACATGGGCTGACCCGCTTTCGGTGCGGATCAAGCCGGTGTCACCCACCTGGCCACCGCTTTCAGCATAAAACGGCGTTTGGTTCACGACGATCATAACCTCGTCGCCAGCCTTCGCAGTGTCGACGGGCTTGCCATCCTGCACCAGCGCCAAAACCTGCCCTTCGGCATGTTCAGTGTCATAGCCTAGGAACTCGGTCACACCATGTTCCTCGGCCACATCAAACCAGATGGTCGCATCCGCCGCTTCGCCCGAACCGGACCAAGCCGCGCGCGCGCGTGCTTTCTGCTCTTCCATCGCTGCATCAAAGCCAGGCTGATCAACCCCGTGACCCTTTTCGCGCAATGCATCCTGCGTCAGATCCAGCGGGAAACCGTAAGTATCGTACAGTTTAAATGCGGTTTCACCCGGAAGATCAGCACCTTCCTTAAGGTTGGACACCTCGTCATCCAGAAGCTTCAAGCCGCGATCCAGCGTCTTTTTGAAGCGCGTTTCTTCGTTCAACAGCGTTTCTTCGATCATCGCCTGACCGCGTCCCAACTCAGGGTAAGCCTGCCCCATCTGAGCTACCAGCTCCGGCACCAAGCGGTGCATAACAGGGTCTTTGGCGCCCAGTAGATGCGCGTGACGCATCGCGCGGCGCATGATCCGGCGCAACACATATCCGCGACCTTCGTTGGACGGCATCACTCCGTCCGCAATCAGGAAGGATGTCGAGCGCAAGTGGTCCGCAATCACGCGGTGATGCACATTCTTGTCCCCAAAGGGGTCTACGCCGGTCGCATGTGCCGAAGCCTCGATCAGCGCCTTGAACAGGTCGGTATCATAGTTGTCATGGCTGCCCTGTAGCAGCGCGCCGATGCGTTCCAGTCCCATGCCTGTGTCGATCGACTGCATGTCCAGATCGACCATCGAGCCGTCCTCGAACTGCTCGTTTTGCATGAACACGATGTTCCAGATCTCGATAAAACGATCGCCATCTTCCTCGGGCGAACCGGGAGGCCCACCCCAGATGTGTTCGCCGTGGTCATAGAAAATCTCGGTGCACGGACCGCAAGGGCCAGTCGGCCCCATCTGCCAGAAATTGTCAGAGGTGGCGATGCGGATGATCCGCTCTTCCGGCACGCCCAGTTTTTTCCAGATGTCATAAGCTTCGTCATCCGTGTGATAAACGGTGACATAAAGCTTCTCTTTCGGGATCCCGAACTCCTTGGTGATCAGGTTCCACGCAAAAGGAATGGCTTCAGATTTGAAGTAGTCGCCAAAGCTGAAATTCCCCAACATCTCAAAAAATGTGTGGTGACGCGCTGTGTAACCTACGTTGTCCAGATCGTTGTGCTTACCACCGGCTCGCACACATTTCTGCGCGCTTGTCGCCCGGACATAATCGCGCTTTTCCACTCCGGTGAAGAGGTTTTTGAATTGCACCATGCCCGAGTTCACGAACATCAGCGTAGGGTCGTTGCGCGGCACAAGCGGAGAGCTGTCCACGATCGTGTGTCCTTCGCGTTCGAAGTAGTTCAGGAAGGTTGAACGGATATCGTTGAGGCTGGCCATTCTTATCTCGTCTTTTATGCGCTGTTGCTTTCGTTTACCCCTGCGCGCGCGTGCTGTCCACAGCACAGGCCATGTCGCGTGTACACAATGAAAAAAGGACCGGCCGAAGCCGATCCTTTGATCAAATTATCCGCTGTGATCAGGCCTCAAGCAACCCGTCATCATCTTCGTTCTTTTCGCCCTCGGGCATATCGAAATCCAGCCCATGTGCAGCGCGGATCTTGTCCTCAATCTCAAGCGCTGTGCGGTTGTGTTCCTTCAGGTAGGTCTTGGCATTTTCACGCCCCTGCCCGATCCGCTCGTCACCATAGCTGAACCAAGCGCCCGATTTCTCAACCACGCCAGCTTTGACCCCAAGGTCCAGAAGCTCACCCATTTTCGAGATGCCTTCACCATACATGATGTCAAACTCAACCTGTTTGAAGGGCGGCGCTACCTTGTTCTTCACAACCTTCACGCGGGTTGCGTTGCCAACCACTTCATCGCGATCTTTAATCGCGCCAATACGGCGGATATCCAGTCGAACCGAGCTGTAGAATTTCAGCGCGTTGCCGCCGGTGGTGGTTTCCGGGCTGCCAAACATCACACCGATTTTCATCCGGATTTGGTTGATGAAGATCACCATGCAGTTTGAACGTGCGATCGACGAGGTCAGCTTACGCATCGCTTGGCTCATCAAACGAGCCTGCACGCCGACATTGCTGTCGCCCATGTCGCCCTCGAGTTCAGATTTCGGCGTCAAAGCCGCAACCGAGTCGACCACGACCATGTTCACTGCGCCCGAACGCACCAGCGTATCCACAATTTCCAACGCCTGTTCACCCGTGTCGGGCTGCGAAATCAGAAGCTCATCCAGATCCACACCCAGCTTCCTCGCATAGAGCGGGTCCAGCGCGTGTTCGGCGTCAACAAATGCACAAACGCCGCCTTTCTTCTGTTCTTCCGCTACACAATGCAGCGTCAATGTCGTCTTACCCGAGCTTTCAGGACCGTAGATTTCAACAATCCGGCCTTTGGGCAGACCGCCAATACCAAGCGCGATGTCCAGCCCCAAGGACCCGGTGGACGTCGATTCAATTTCGGACACTGGATTATCCGCGCCAAGTTTCATGATCGAGCCCTTGCCGAACTGTCGCTCGATCTGGGCCAGAGCGCTATCAAGCGCCTTTTGCTTGTCGCTGTCTTTTTTCATCTCGAAAATATCCGCTGTTGCCATGTCTTGCCCTCACTTATTCCATACCCGCCTGCATGCGGCAATCAAAGGGTTGTTCTTGCCTTGTTCTTCACCACTGTATGAGTACATAATGAGAACATTTCAAGTAAAGTTTTCACTAAACTTGAATGTAGTGCGTATTGGTAACCAAGTTCTTAACGTAAGATGATAGGATTTTTTGAAGCTTTCAAACCTTCTATAATACCTTTTATTTCAATAACTAAAGAAACTCTGAACCATTGAAGTTATCCTTATCCAAGAATGGAATGATCAGAACATTTGCTCACTGACTGTCGCAGTCAGATCGGTCAACGAGAACGGTTTGGGTAAAAAAACCGAGTTTGGAATACGGGCTTGGTGGTCGGACACCGAATCCTCTGCATAGCCCGACATAAACACGACTTTCACGTCGGGGCGAACGTCCAGAGCCTTCGCCACCCATGTTGGGCCATCCATTCCGGGCATAATTACATCCGTAACGAACACGTCCACCTTCAGGGCTGTGTCTTCAAGCGTTTGCAGGGCTTCTTCAGCACAATCAGCTTCCAGAACCGTAAAGCCTCGCATCTTAAGGGCGCGCGATGCGAAGGCTCTGACCGGCGCTTCATCTTCGACCAAAAGAACCACACCGCCGGAAGTATTTTCCGCGCCGGAAACCACCGTAGGCACCATCTGGGATGTCGCGCCGATTGGTGCTTCGTCTATTGACTGTCCGGTCGATAGCTTTGGTTGTCCTTCTGCGTTTAGAGGTAACTCAATATCGCGACCCTTATACAGCTCAGGTGCTAAAGTCTCTGCCGGATTCCCCCCTTCAAACACTTCCATGGCATCATCGTCACGGCTGACAGGGAAGTAGAGCGTGAAAGTCGTTCCTCGATCGGGCAACGTATCCACAAAGATGTATCCGCCCATCTGTTTCACGATCCCATAGGCCATGGATAAGCCCAGCCCCGTGCCCTTGCCCGCTTTCTTGGTGGTGAAAAATGGTTCGAATATTTTAGAGAGTTTGTCCGCAGGAATACCTGTGCCCTGATCAATCACCCGGATGGTCACATAGTCACCAGCAGGTACACTGGCGCGATCGCGTTGAAGTGCGCTTTCCAGGATAACATTTCGCGTCTCGACACGAATGGTCCCGCCCTGGTCCATCGCATCGCGAGCGTTCACCACAAGGTTCATGATCACCTGATCCAGCTGGCGACGATCCGCGCGAATTGGCAAAAGCGCCGCGTCGTGGTCGAGCTGAAGATTGATCTTCTCTCCCACCAGCCGGTTCAAAAGATGTGTCAGATCGGATAGAGACTCCGTGAGCAAAAGCTTCTCGGGCCGCAATGTCTGTTTGCGTGAAAACGCCAGCAATTGCCGCACCAAAGCCGCCGCCCGATTGGAGTTTTGAATGATCTGTGAAAGATCTGAGTAGGCTGGATCTTTTTCATCCCGTCCCATCATCAGAAGATCGCAATGCCCGGAGATTGCAGTCAGCAAGTTGTTGAAATCATGCGCAACGCCACCGGCGAGCTGCCCAATCGCTTCCATCTTCTGGCTTTGGACAAACTGTGCTTCCAATGATTTCAGTTCGGTCGCGTCTTGAAGCACTGCCACCAGCGCCGTGCCATTTTCTTCCGTGATTTGCGCCAGTGAAATCTGGATGAAAACATCCTCATCCGACCTTGTGGCACGCACAATTTCGGACCGACCTAGGTGCCGCCCAGCATGTGCTTCGCGCAGCCATTCCGAAACGGAACGTCCCAGCCCCTCGACCTGATCAGCCATGAGCGACCCGATTGCCTTGTCATCCCCCAGCAAATCACGCGCGCGACGGTTGGCCATGGTGATACGCCCCCCGACATCAAGCTTCAGTAAGGGAACAGGAAGGCCGTCGATAAAGGCCCATTCTTCTGATGAAAGCTCTGGGGCCGCGTTTGGCGGCAGCAAATAGATCTCGCGTCGTCCGGCTGCAACCGGAACCTCGCAGATCAATGCCGGAACTGCCCCTTCCCGACCCGAAACCTGCATGATTGTGCCTGGCTGAATCGGAAGCTCTGTAAAAATTCGGTCAATTGTCGTTTCACGCCCGCCCAGAAGGTTTCGCGCGGCGTCGTTCATATAAAGAACAGTACCGGTTTTTGACACTTTCAACATCGGCAGATTGATGTGTTCGCCCGCGCGGCCTTGTACCCCGCGATCTGTTAGCTTCTCAAACCGCCACAGATACCCGCGATCTTCCACAAGATGCGCTGATATGCGCATGAGCCCTTGAGACGAGCTCACATCCTCGCTGGCTGAGCCTTTGGCTTGAGCGCGGGTCTGAAGGCGGTAAAGGACCGATGCGGGTGCCGCAAAATGATCCGCCAACTGTACCGACAGGACATCTCCATTTGGGCGCCCCATAAGCTGGCGCGCCGCGTCATTTTGATAGATCACGGCCCCGTCGGGGTCTGTCAGGCACACCGAGACCGAGTCATTTTCAACGACATTCGTGATAACACGCATCACCCGGTCGCGTTGCAGTCGCTGAAGCACAAAGACCAGCCGTACAATCACCGCCAGACAAACAAATGTAAGCCCAGTGACGATCAGACCAAGCCCGATTATCGGCATCACAACGAACCATGAAGCCCCGAGCATTACGGCCCCAATCAGAAGAAGCGCAAACGTTTTTGGGGCCAGACGATTTGCCGCGAGCGTAAAGGGGTGCGAGGTGAAGGCAGATGTCTGCACAGCGTTTCTTTCTTTGTAACGAGCTCTTTTCTGGAAGAAGAGAGTTAAGCTCTGATTAACAAAGAAATGTTAGCAACCTTAAGTTGTTATATTCAAGCGCTATCCGCGTTTTAGTTGGGAAAGATAGAACCCATCCCCACCGTCCAAAGGAGTGAATTGGCGTTCCGATATCAGATGGAAATCGTGGCTCTCACCCAAGAAACCCTGTACTTGATCCCCATTCTCACATTGCAAGACCGAACAGGTGGCATAGGCCAAGACACCCTCTTGCGTAAGGTAGGCCGGGATCTTGCGAAGGATGTCTTTCTGGGCAGATTGGATCTGCACAAGTTTCTCAGGGGTCAGCAGCCATTTACCATGCGGTGCGCGGCGCCAAGCTCCGCTTCCAGAACAGGGCGCATCAGCCAGCACCAGATCAAACGGGGGCAGTTTGTTGAGTTCGCTCTCACGCACACGTTTGATCGAGACTCCAGCACGTTCAGCACGGCTTGGAATGTCTTTCATACGGTCCCAAGAAAGGTCATGGGCGGTCACTTCTGCCCCCAAGGCAGCCATGGCCAAGGCCTTGCCGCCACCGCCCGCGCAGTAATCTAAAACCCGCATGCCGGGTTGAATGTCCAAAGCCTCAATAACCGCCTGAGACGCAGCATCCTGCATCTCCACATAGCCATTAAGAAAGGCGCGTGACACCTTGATTTTACGTGGATTTTCTAAAATATCCAGCGCCATCAAAGCGAGGTCACTTGGCCGCGAGACTATTCCGTCTTCGGCCAGCATATTTGCTGCATCTTCCCGGCTGGAGCGGGCCAGATTTACCCGAACGAACACAGGCGCGCGTTGACGCAGGCTGTCCAAAACCTTGTCGGCCTTTTGACCTAAGCTCTCGTCAAACAGGGGCAGCAACCAGTCTGGGCAATCCAGCCGCTGAGCGCGGTCCATATCATCAGTGGACGCAAGCTCATCTTGTGACAGCTGTGAGGGGGCGTGGCCTTCTGCCGTGAAAAGCTCGGACGGATCCCGACCCTGCCCGCGCAAAAGCCCGATCATTGTGGCGCGGCCATCCGTGCCACCCCCAAGCGCCTGAGACGACAGCAAACGCCGTACAGCATCAAACACATGATCGCGAATGGCCGCGCGATCTTTCGACCCAGCAAAGCGATGATTGCGCGCCCAACCTGTAAGCGCTTGTTCAACCGGAGTGCCCGACAAATAGCTGTCGAGCACTTCAATAGCCGCAGAAACGCGCGCGCCGGGCGTCATGGGTGGATCCCGATCCGCACGTTCTTAGCCAATCCGATAGTTCGGGCTTTCGCGCGTGATTTGCACGTCATGCACATGGCTTTCCTTTAGACCGGCGCCGGTGATTTTCACAAAGCTACAGTTCTTGCGCATCTCTTCAACCGTTGCACAACCGGTATAGCCCATTGCGGCGCGCAGACCGCCCACCAATTGGTGAATGACCGTGCCGGCGGGGCCTTTATAAGGCACCTGCCCTTCAATCCCTTCGGGCACGAGCTTGTCGCTTGCTGCGTCTTTTTGGAAATAGCGATCCGCCGAACCACGCGCCATAGCGCCCAAGCTGCCCATACCGCGATAGGCTTTGAACGAACGACCCTGATAGAGGATCACCTCGCCCGGGCTTTCATCTGTGCCTGCGATCATCGAGCCAACCATGGCACAGCTTGCGCCCGCCGCGATGGCTTTTGCGAAATCGCCTGAGAACTTGATGCCGCCATCTGCAATCACCGGAACATCACCCGCCGCTGCGGCACAATCGGAAATGGCGGTCAGCTGGGGAACACCCACACCCGCCACCATACGTGTGGTACAGATCGATCCGGGGCCGATGCCCACTTTCACCGCATCCGCACCAGCGTCAATCAATGCCCGCGTCGCCTCGCCCGTGGCCACGTTGCCGGCGATGACCTGAACACCGCTGTCCAGCGCTTTCACGCGTTTCACCGCATCAATCACACCTGCCGAATGGCCGTGCGCCGTGTCGATAATCACAATATCAACACCCGCATCAATCAACGCTTCCGACCGCGCAAAGCCGCTGTCTCCGACCGAGCTGGCCGCAGCGACGCGCAAACGCCCCAGATCGTCCTTGCAGGCGGTCGGGTTCAAAACGGCCTGTTCCGTGTCTTTCAAGGTCAAAAGCCCGGTCAGCTTTCCGTTCCCGTCGGTGACCAGAAGCTTTTCGATCCGGCGCGCTTTCATCAGGCTTTTCGCCTCTTCCAGCTCGGCCGGTTCTTGCAACATCGCCAGATTGTCCGAGGTCATCATGACGCTGACGGGTGTGTCATCCGAGGTCGCAAAGCGCATATCACGGTTGGTCACGATACCAACTACATGGCCCTTGCCATCCACCACCGGGAAACCGGTCACGCGGTAGCGTTCCTGCAGCTCTTTGGCATCCGCCAGCGTCTGATCGGCCGTCAGCGTGATAGGGTTATAGACGATGCCGCTTTCAAAGCGTTTCACCCGGCGCACTTGGCGGGCTTGCTCTTCCATATCGAGGTTTTTGTGAATGACCCCCATGCCGCCTGCTTGCGCCATGGCAATCGCCATCCGCGCTTCTGTAACCGTATCCATTGCAGAGCTCATCAACGGGATGTTCAGAGCAATAGAACGCGTCACACGCGTGGTTGTGTCAGCGGTGGACGGAAGCACATTGCTTGCGGCCGGCACCAGAAGGACGTCGTCAAAAGTGAGCGCCTCGCGAATCTCCATGGGCTGTCTCCTCGGGAGTGTTCGTTTGACACGTCCCTATCTCATGGGTTGGGGCATTTGGAAAGGGGGCAGATGCGTTTTCTGCAAGGAAGCCCGGATTCATGCGCGGATTTCTTCGCTCGTCGCCCTGCTGATCGGTTTCCCGGTTTGACAAAGCGTTGGCGCCGGGGCTCCTTTGAGTTGAGAACAAACACATAAGGACCGCGCCATGCAGCTTTCAACGCGCATTCAAAATATTCTGGACGGTGGGGATGACGGCTGGGGCGTGTTCTATAAAGCGCGCGCCATGAAGCACGCGGGCGTTGATGTGACCGAGCTGACCATTGGCGAACATGATATCCGTACGGATCCGTCCATTCTAGATGCAATGCACAAGGCAGCGCTGGGCGGGCATACAGGGTATGCAGACATTCCCGGCACACCTACATTGCGCGACGCCGTGGCCGCGCGGGTCGAAGCTAAAAGCGGTGTGCCGACAACCCGTAGCAATGTCCTGATCACGCCGGGCGGTCAGGCTGCGCTGTTTGCCGCCCATATGGCCGCCTGCGACGAAGGTGACACCGCACTGTTCATCGATCCGCATTACGCGACCTATCCCGGCACAGTTCGGGCGGTTGGTGCGAAAGCTGTTTCCGTGTCCGCGCGGTCGTCTGAAGGGTTTCAGCCAGACCTTGCGGCCTTAGGTCAGGCGGCGAAAACCGCTAAAAGTCTTCTTATCAACACACCGAACAACCCCACAGGCGTGATCTATTCCGACGCCAGCCTTCAGGGCATTGCCGAGATATGCCAGCATGAGGACCTCTGGTTGATCTCGGACGAGGTATATGACAGTCAGGTTTGGGCAGGCGCACATCAAAGCCCGCGCGCCCTGCCCGGTATGGCCGAGCGCACCTTGGTGGTTGGGTCTATGTCCAAAAGCCACGCCATGACAGGCAGTCGGTTGGGATGGATTGTCGGACCGGAAGCTGCAATCGCTCATCTGGCAACGCTTGCCATTAACACCAATTATGGTGTGGCTGGCTTCATCCAAGACGCCGCACTGTTTGCACTGAAACAAGGTGCTGGATTTGAAGCAAAGATTGCTGAACCCTTTCGACGCCGACGCGATGCAGCCACCACGCTTTTCCGAGGGCAAGAAGCGGCATTACTTATTCCGTCTGGCGGCGCGATGTATCTGATGGTCGACATTCGCGCGACCGGACTGTCGGGCGAGGAATTTGCCCTTCGACTTCTGGATGAAGAACACATCGCAGTGATGCCCGGTGAAAGCTTTGGCCGTGCAGCAGCCGGGCATATCCGCATCGCAATGACAATCGAAGACGATAAATTCCAGGAAGCGGTCGAGCGGCTGATCCGCTTTGCTGGTGAGTTGGCTCTTGAAGGAGAACACGCATGACAGATCGAAATCGCGGCACCCAATTCCGCGCCCTGCACCAAAAAGGCAACCCCTTCATTCTGGCCAACGCTTGGGACATCGGAAGCGCAAAGATGCTCGCCGCCTTAGGGGCCGAGGCCATTGCCACCTCATCAGCAGCGCATGCGTTTACTCTGGGTCGGCCAGACATGGGGCATGTGACACGCGATGAAGCGCTGGCCCATGCTCAGGATTTAGTGGCGGCTGTAAACGTCCCAGTCTCGGGCGACTTTGAAAACGGTTTTGGGGATACGCCTGAGACCTGTGCGGAAACCGTACGACTGGCATATGAAGCCGGACTTGCCGGTATCTCGATCGAGGATACGGCGCTGCCTGCCGCAACCCCATATGAGCGCGATCTGGCGATCGAGCGGATCCGCGCAGCAAGCGCTGCAGCCCGCGCCCTGCCCGGAGATTTTGTACTGGTCGCCCGTGCAGATGGGGTAATGAACGGACAGTATGACTTGGCCGAAGCCATGGCCCGCCTGAAAGGCTACGAGGCATCTGGGGCAGATTGTCTGTACATTCCCCTGCCCGGCACACTTCAGGACCAAGCGGCGATCTGCGCGTCAACCGACTTGCCCGTGAACGCCTTGGCCGCAGGTCCGTTCACCGCGCACAGCCGCGCGGATTTCGCAAAAGCAGGTGTTGCAAGGATTTCGCTGGGGTCCGCCTTGGCACGAGCCACACATAAGGTGATTTTTGACGCCGCGCAGGACATGTTTGATGAAGGCGACTTCAACCGGCTTGGGCATGGCATCTCTGGCGACACAGTGGATGGACTTTTGTCGGACTAGGTGCGGCGCGTGACATCCTCGTCATAGATCCAATCATAGCGCTGCATCAGCAGCTGCGGTGCAAACCGCCCGGCAAGGCGCAAGGACGCATGGCCAGCTTTGCGCAACAATGGATTGCTGTAGTGATAGTTCCGTGCGTTTTTATGTGCCTCGGCTACAATCCTTTCAGTGCGAGGTTTTCGTAAAGCCTGATAGGCCGTTGGACCGCGCTCAATCCCGTGGCGACCTAGGCAATCTGCCAGCACCCATGCATCCTCAAGCGCCATCACGGCCCCTTGCGCCATGAAAGGCAACGTAGGATGGGCCGCATCGCCGAGCAAAACCGCCTGCCCTTGATGCCAATTGGCAGCCACGGGATGCAGAAATAGCCCCCAAAGATGCGCGATCTCGACCCGCTCCAAAAGTGCAAGCGCATCGTCACAGAAGCCGGAAAACGCTGACAGCAGATTTGCGGGGTCATCCTTGTGAAACCAGCCTTCATCAGCCCAGTCAGTTCGCTCTTCGACAGCGACGATATTGACGACACTTCCGCCACGCAGCGGATAGGTCACCATATGGCGCCCGGGGCCCATAAAGATCGTGGCCTCTGCCTGTTCGCGCCCGGTCGCGGGCACCAAAGCGCGCCATGCCACCTGCCCCGTGAATTTCGGCGTGGCTGGCCCGTTCAGCGCAGGCCGCATGACCGAATGCAATCCGTCTGCGCCAATGACAAAACCCATGTTTTCAGGGGCTTTCCCCTGCAGAGTAACCGTCGTGCCATCCTGGCCGGGCTGAACGGCCTCAATACGCTGCCCGCAACGGATGGTTGCACCTGTCTGAAGCGCGGCATCAAACAGCAATCTTTGAAGGTCCGCGCGATGATACAGCAAAAAGGTGTCGTCTGATTTCAGCATGCGAAAGTCCAGATCAAGCACGCCGTGGCCTGACACCCCGTCCCGCAGCCAGACACCTCGGCTTTGCGTGGCATCGGCGCGCGCTTTGTCGCCCAGCCCCAGAGCATCCAGCACCCTGACACCATTGGGACTGACCTGCAGACCGGCTCCGACCTCGGTGATTTCGGGGGCTTGCTCAAGGACCGTGACCGTTGCACCGCACTGGGCCAAGGCCGCAGCCGCAGCCAACCCGCCTATTCCAGCGCCCAGAATGGTGATCGGCTGATCTGTGATCATGCTTTCCCTCTGTCCCTGTTCAGGTCCATGTCGCAGGCGGTCACCCTGTGCGCACCTCACCAAAGCAGAAAGGCGGCAGAGAGCCCGCCGCCTTTGTGACATGGTTTTTCAATTCGCGTAACGTGACAAATTGCGCCGCTATCGGGACAAATTGTCATGCCCCGACCAACGATCAATCGTCGCGATGAACCTTTTCGCGGCGCTCGTGACGCTCTTGCGCCTCAAGGCTCAGCGTGGCGATCGGACGTGCATCCAGACGTTTCAGCGAAATTGGATCACCTGTTTCCGAGCAATAACCATACTCGCCTTCTTCGATACGACGCAAAGCCTGATCAATTTTGCCAACCAGCTTGCGCGAACGATCACGCGTGCGCAGTTCTAGTGCACGATCGGTCTCCTCGGACGCACGATCTGCAATATCGGGGATATTGCGCGTGTTGCCCTGCAGACCTTCGATTGTGTGACGGCTTTCATCAAGCAGTTCGGCCTTCCAAGCTTCAAGCTTGCGGCGGAAATACTCCATCTGCCGGTCATTCATAAATGGTTCGTCTTCGGCTGGCCGATAATCGTCGGGCAGGAAAGTTTCGGCTTTCATACCAACTCCCTCTTCTTCCGGGCTGTGGTCCCTGTCGAACCTTCTCGCCAGTGGACACCCGCTACTTATGGCGCCCGTTTACACCCGCTAACAGGGAATGTCACGTATGAAAAACCCAACCATGGCGTGCTTACCTATCTCTTAGGTTAAGCTACTGATAGCGCATGACATCTTTCACGTAACCTATGCGCGTTTTTGTCGGTGAACTGGTCACGCCTCTTGATTTCCGTGAACAATCGCAGCGTCAGAAAGCTCTGGCCTTGCCAAAATGCGACGTGACGGTTACCTCACCCCAATCGCACGAACCTGATGTGAGGGATGAGAATGACCAATCGTTTTGACGGAACCGACAGCTATGTCGCCACCGATGATCTGAAAGTCGCAGTGAACGCGGCGGTCACTCTGGAACGTCCCCTTCTGGTAAAAGGCGAACCCGGCACAGGTAAAACCGAGCTTGCGTTGCAGGTTGCCAGCGCCTTGGGGGCCAAGATGATCGAATGGAACATCAAGTCCACCACCAAGGCTCAGCAAGGGCTTTACGAATACGATGCCGTAAGCCGGTTGCGTGACAGCCAGCTTGGCGATGAGCGCGTGCATGATGTGAAAAACTACATCAAACGCGGCAAGCTTTGGGACGCATTCGAGGCGGATGAACGTATTGTTCTGTTGATCGACGAGATCGACAAAGCGGATATTGAGTTCCCGAACGACTTGCTGCAAGAGCTCGATAAGATGGAATTCCATGTCTACGAGACTGGCGAGACCATTCGCGCAAAACACCGCCCGATCATCATCATCACATCGAACAATGAAAAAGAGCTGCCGGACGCCTTCTTGCGCCGCTGCTTCTTTCACTACATTCGCTTCCCTGATGCCGAGACGATGGCTAAAATCGTCGAGGTGCATCACCCGGGGATCAAACCCCGCCTTCTGACCGAAGCGCTGACCCAGTTCTATGAAATCCGCGAGCAAACCGGCTTGAAGAAGAAACCCTCCACGTCAGAGGTTCTGGACTGGTTGAAATTGTTGCTGGCCGAAGACATTGATCCAGCTGAGTTGAAACGCGACGGGGCCAATGCATTGCCGACACTGCACGGTGCATTGCTGAAAAACGAGCAAGACGTTCACCTGTTCGAACGGCTGGCCTTTATGGCGCGCAGCGGGCGTTAAGCCGCGTCGCAGGCCCACAAGCTCGTCGCCTTCAACGTCATCCGGTCAATCACAAGCGATTCGCAGTTTAAGCCCCATTGGCAGGCTGCTGGCCTAGTATGTGTTGAACACCACCCTACAACATATTGACCCATTTCACTTTTTTCGGACGCTCACCGCCAGAATTGGATGGTTTGTCTTGGTCCAACCGCACCGCTGCAGTAGGATCAAAGCTTGCCTGGGGGGGCATGAAAACGGTGTGTTTGTATTGTTATGGGAGACAATGCCTACATTTCCGTTCGAACGCTGATATCGCGCGGCGATCCGGCGCTGTGTGACCCGTGGGACGGTTGCAAAGCTGGTTTGTTGCTGGAAATTGGGTCTGGGGTACATGAAACCACCCCTGCCGAAGCTCAGGATATCACTTCGAACGAGTACGAGCTTGTGCGGGTTCCGCCCGGACAGGATCGCAGGCCTGCGCGTCATGTGCGGCCTGACCTTGGATCTACAATCAGACCGAGGTTCAATTTGTACGCATTCACTAAAACGCTCTCTTCAACACAACGCGCCTGCAGAACACCGCCTTCAGGTGCGGGACTGCATTGTTGTGGAAGGAGCCGGCTATGCGGTCCCAGTTCAGTGTATCATTGATCACCCTTGCCCTTCTAGGGCTGTCGGGCTGCGTTGCTCCGATGTCAAAGGACAAAGGTTTTGATCCGCAGCAGGCCGTTCAGCGTGGCTCGGGCGGTGGTGCGGTTGTTGCGCAAACCATCAGGCTGCCAAGTCAGCTGCCCCCAATGAAGGCTTTTTCTCAGACCAGAACAAGCGCACCCGTCCGCGCCAACAGCTTGATTATGGGGGATTTTCTGGACCTGAGCTTTGAACTAGAAAGCGGGCGCACCCTGCCCGTCCTATCCCGCTTTGAAACGCCCATTACCGTTGCCGTCAAAGGCCAGGCTCCGCAACATATGCAGGCGGATTTGGAACACCTGTTGGGACGTTTGCGCCGCGAAGCTGGGATCAACATCAAGCGCGGAAGGGCCAGTGCGTCAGGCCTCATCACGATCGAGATGATCCCGAAACGCAAACTGCAAAAGCATGTTCCGCATGCAGCCTGTTTTGTCGCACCCAATGTCTCGGGCTGGGGCGAATACCTTCGCGCACGTGGTACCGCCCAAACCGATTGGACCAAACTGCGCCAACGCACCAAAATGTCGGTCTTCTTGCCTTCGGATGTCAGTCCGCAGGAAATGCGGGACTGTCTACATGAAGAGATCGCACAGGCGATTGGCCCGGTGAACGATCTCTATCGGCTGGAAAACAGCGTCTTTAACGATGACAATTTCCACACGGTCCTGACGGGATTCGATATGCTGATCCTACGCGCATACTACGCGCCTGAACTTCAGTCGGGCATGTCCCGGGCCGAGGTTGCGCAACGCCTTCCAGCCGTGCTTGAGCGGATCAATCCAGCCGGAGGAACTGGTTCACCGCGCATCACGCCAGGCTCTCCCACTGCATGGAAACAGGCGATTGTTGATGCATTGGGGCGGCATAAGCCAAAGCAAAGCCGCCAAGCCGCCGCACAGCGCGCTGTATCGATTGCACGTCAGCGCGGGTGGCAAGACACACGCCTTGCATTCAGCCTGTTTGCTCAAGGCCGTCTGAGCATGCAAACGGATAGCCAAGCCGCCTTTGCCGCCTTCCGCGAGGCCGAGGCGATATACTTGTCCCGCAGCGGGACCGAGCTTCATGCCGCACATATGGGCGTTCAGCTTTCTGCCTATGCGCTTTCTGCTGGCCATGCCGATCAGGCAGTGGAAACCATCAACCGCCACCTACCAGCTGTAAAACAGGCGCAGAACGCCGCTCTTTTGGCGACGTTGCTGATGATCAAAGCCGAAGCCTTGGAACATATGGGAAGAATTGACGAAGCACAGCGCGTACGGCTCGACAGTCTTGGCTGGGCACGGTATGGCTTCGGATCGAACGCCCAGGTTGGAGCGCGGCTTCAGGAAATCGCAGCCATCGCACCAGGTTAGGCAGGATAAACGGGCCATATCTGCATGGCCCCCTTAGCCGAGGATGCGAAGATGGTCGTTATTGTTGCATTGGTTTTGGGTGCTGTTTTCGGCGTGCTACGCGCGAAGAAACGGGGCGGCAATCGGTTGGACATGGCGCAATATGGCGCGGTCTACGGCATTGGCCTTGCGCTGATTGTGATATTCCTTGTGATTATTGGCGAACGCAATCTTGGACCGGCTTTGAATGCTGTTCCGGGCGATTACTAAGAGCTTCCAGCCATGTTCCTGCCTTTCTTTGAAAACCTACGCGCCGCCAACGTGCCGGTCTCCCTTCGGGAGTATCTGTCCTTCCTTGAGGCAATGAAGGCCGGGTTGGTCACGTATGACATTGAAGGTTTTTACTATCTCGCACGCACCGCAATGGTGAAAGACGAACGTAACTTGGACAAGTTCGACCGCGCCTTTGCGGCCAGCTTTGAAGGTCTTGAAGCCATTTCCTCTGACGAGATGCTGGAAGCCGTCGACATTCCGCAAGAATGGCTTGAGAAGATGGCCGAGAAGTTCATGACGCCCGAGGAAAAGGCCGAGATCGAGGCTTTGGGCGGCTTTGACAAGCTGATGGAGACGCTGAAAGAGCGCCTGAAGGAACAAGAAAGCCGCCATCAAGGCGGCAACAAGTGGATTGGTACGGCCGGCACCTCGCCCTTTGGCGCCTATGGCTACAATCCCGAAGGCGTTCGCATTGGGCAGGATCGCTCGCGCCATCAGCGCGCGGTGAAAGTTTGGGACAAGCGCGAATTTCGCAATCTGGACGATTCAGTTGAGCTGGGCACCCGCAACATCAAGGTCGCTTTGAAACGCCTGCGCAACTGGGCGCGCGACGGCGCTCATGATGAGCTGGATCTGGACGGCACCATCCGCGCCACGGCTGAACATGGCTATCTGGATGTAAAGACCAGGCCAGAACGAAGAAACGCCGTCAAGGTATTGTTATTCCTTGATGTTGGCGGATCCATGGACCCGTATATCAAACTGGTGGAAGAGCTTTTCTCAGCCGCCCGGGCCGAATTCAAACATCTAGAATACTACTATTTCCATAATTGCCTTTACGAAGGTGTTTGGCGCGACAATGCCCGCCGCTGGAATGACCAAACCCCCACATGGGAGGTTCTGCGCACCTATGGATCAGACTATAAGTGCATCTTCGTCGGTGATGCCTCGATGAGCCCGTATGAAATCGCCTATCGCGGTGGGGCCAACGAACACTGGAATGACGAAACCGGACAGGTTTGGTTGGAACGCGCCCGCGAACAATGGCCGGACAATATGTGGATCAATCCCCTGCCCGAGACACATTGGCGCTACACTCAATCAGTTCAGATGATCAACCAGATCTTCGAAAACCGCATGGTGCCAATGACCATCGACGGGATTGAACGCGGCATGAAAGAACTTGGGCGTTAAGGCGTCACATCAGCCAAACGCACAGCGTCTTCTTCCCGCTTTAGATAGGGATCATGTACGAAGGTCCCGAAGGGAAGCAGGCTTGCTAGGATCGCCCAGTTTGTGCGCACCAATGACAAACCGCCATAGGCTGATGCGTAGATCAAACTGCCGATATATGCAATGAACAGCCAGCCATGCGCCATGCCGACGATAGGAACAAGATCTGGCATATTGCCCCAATATTTCAGGGGCATCGCGATGAACAAGAGCAGCAGATAGCTCCAGCCCTCGACCGAAGCGATCTTGCGAAACAACCAGATTGAGCGGGCTTTTGACATGGAGCGTTTCCTTTTGCGATCTTGTCGGCATATCCGCAAAATACCGCGCGCGCGTCACCCGGCGAAATGTCGCAGAGATTGGCGACGGAAAAATCAGCGCCCTTCGTTTAATATGGCATAAGGAGCGTGACGATGATCTCTAATATCCGCCGCATGTGGGCCGCAGCGCCTGTTGCGACAGTGGTTCTGGCCCTAGCCCTGTCCGCTGGCGTTTTCTTTGGTGCGCGCTCGATCACTAGCTGGATTTATTGGAACGATCCTGCCCATATCGATCAACCTATCGCAGGATGGATGACACCGCGCTACGTTGCCTATTCTTGGCAGGTGCCCCGCGATGTGATGCTCGAAGCACTGGCGCTTGGTGACAATGACCCTAAAGGCCGCAATCTGAAACGCTTGGCTGAGATCAAAGGGATGTCCGTCGAATATCTGATCAAAGAGATCGAACTGGCCATTGCAAATCACCGGACAAACTCGCCCGACAGGGACCAATCACAATGATCTCGACCGAGTTGGTATTCACGCTGCTATCCGACTATGGCCCGTGGGTTGTGTTTGCCTCGGCCTTTCTATCCTGTCTCGCCCTGCCCATCCCAACATCGCTCATGATGTTGGCAGGCGGGGCATTTGCCGCCGCGGGTGACCTTGCCCTTCTCAACGTCGTATCCGCTGCGTTTGCAGGGGCTGTGATCGGGGATCAAACGGGCTTTGCGATCGGGCGGATCGGCGGCGCGCCTGCACTAGAAAAAATCACCCAAACGCCCGCCCGAAAGGCTGTTTTAAGTAAGGCCCACTCCCTTGTCGAACGCCGGGGCGGCATAGGTGTTTTTCTGTCCACATGGGCCGTAGCGCCTTTGGGGCCATGGGTGAACTTCGCGGCAGGTGCAACCGGCCTGGGCTGGGTTCGCTTCGCCATCTGGGATGTCTTGGGCGAGGTTGTCTGGGTCACGCTTTACGTCGGGCTTGGGTTCATGTTCGCCTCGCGGATTGAAAGCCTTGCCAGCCTCATGGGCAATTTAGCGGGGCTTTTGGCCGCCCTCGCAGTCGCGGCGGGCGCAGTCCTGTGGATCCGCGCGATGATAAGGGCCAAGGAAAAACATGGGACCGATGCGGCGGCATAATCACGGCTGAGCATCTAACCCTTTTCCAGCCAGCGTTTTGTGCCCATATAGGCGACATGACAAAGCTTCTGCCCATCCTCCTGCCCTTAATCTATGGATTGATCCTCTATCGTTTCTCAGTTTGGCGCACCCATCGCGAACTGGATTCGAAATCCACCCGGTTGGCAGATCCGGTGCTGAAAGCCAAAACCGACCAGATGGCAAAGACCTTGGATCTGGCGGACATCCCCGTTCACATCTATGAAATTCAGCCCGTAAACGGCTTGGCCGCCCCTGATGGGCGGATTTTCATCACGCGTGGGTTTTATGATGAATACCGGCAAGGCCGCGTCACAGCGGATGAGATAGCGAGCGTGATTGCGCATGAGCTAGGGCATGTCGCACTGGGCCACGCGCGAAAGCGTATGATCGACTTTTCAGGTCAGAATGCGTTGCGGACCGTCCTAACCATGATGATCTCGCGCTTTCTGCCCGGCGCGGGTGTGTATGTCGCGCGGATCCTCACCAAGATGGTGGCGGCAGGTCTAAGTCGGGGCGACGAATACGAAGCGGACGCCTATGCAACCGCCCTGCTGATCAAGTCAGGTATCGGGTCGGATGGACAGAAAAGCCTGTTTGATAAGCTTGATACTCTGACCCAATCGCGGGCGGGCGTCATGCCTGCATGGCTGATGAGCCACCCGAAATCTGCGGACCGGATTGCTGCGATCGAGAAAAACGAGGCGAAGTGGGGCTAACTAGCGCTCCAACGCTTTTCCAAGTCGCGGCAAGCGCGCCTTTTTCATCAAACGGCGCATGGTCCAATCTTCCCCGGAAAGCGTAATTGCTTGTGACAGAACCTTGTCGGCAACCTCTTGGATTTGCTCTGGGTGCGTGTCCAAGAGGTTGCGCAAAAACAAGTCAGGCCCGTCGCGGCGCAGGTCTTCTTCGGCCAGTGTATGGCGCGGGAAATCGGCGTTGTTCATCGTCAAAAGCACGTCCGCCCCACCCGTGATCGCTGCCGCAAGTACGTGAATGTCATTGGGGTCGGGCAACCAAAGTCGTGCGGTCACACCTTCGTTCGGGGTGATGCTGGATTTGGGCCAGTTCGCGTTTAAAAGCGCAATTTCACCGCGTGCAAAGGCTTCTTGCTCTGGGCCAAGCTTGGCTGCGGCACGGGCCCATTCCTCTAGAATACGTGGGGACCAAAGCGGGGTGAACATCCCCTGCCCGGCGGCCCCCATCACCATCTCGCGCATGACGGTTGGGTAGAGAACGCAGGCGTCGATCAGGACTTTCACGGAAGGATCCGGAAGAAGATCGATTTCAGATATCCACTTTCGGCCAATTGCGGATGCATCGGGTGATCCGCCCCAGCAAAGCCCGTATGGATCAGCTGAGAACTGCAACCCGCACGCCCAATCCCCCGGATCGAGGCATTTCGAAACTTCTCGATCGTGGCGGCATGTGAACAGGAACACAGGCCAAGATAGCCTCCGGGGGCGACCAGCGTCGCAGCCAACCGCGCCACGCGCTCATAGGCGCGAAGACCGGTCTCCAACGACCTTTTGGACGGCGCAAATGCGGGCGGATCGCAGATGACCACGTCGAATTGCGCGCCCTCTTCATTCAGAGCAGCCAGCTCATCAAACGCATCGCCCTGACGGGTTGCGAAACGATCCGAGGCACCCATAGCTTTTGCGCCGCCTTCTGCCAGCGCCAAGGCGGGCGCTGAGCCATCCACAGCCAAAGCCGATGACGCACCACTTGCAAGCGCCGCCAAAGAGAACCCACCAACATGAGAGAACACGTCCAGCACACGGGCATCCTTTGACAGATTTGCGGCGAATGCATGGTTGGGGCGTTGATCATAGAAAAGGCCGGTTTTCTGGCCCCCGGTCAGGTCCGCCAGATACGTGGCCCCGTTCATGGACACATGTATCGGAGCCTCCGGCACATCCCCAAGAAGCACCGTATTCTCAGCGTCCAGCCCTTCCAATTGCCGCGCGCGGCCTGAGGCATTCTTCAAAATGGTTGTGACGCCGGTGATCTTCGCCAAAGCATTGGTCAAAAGATCAAGATGGGTTTCGGCCCATGCAGCATTGGGCTGAATGACCGCCGCATCCCCAAACCGATCAATGATCACCCCTGGCAGCCCGTCAGCTTCGGCATGGACAAGACGGTAGAAAGGTTTGTCATACAATCGGGTCCGGTGATCCAGCGCCGCTTGGAGCTTTTGCTCAAACCACGCGCTGTCGATCTGAACATCGGGCGCACGATCCAGAATACGCGCGAAAATGCGAGACCCCGGCGTGACCGCGACAGTTCCAATCACTTCGCGGCCTGCATCCTCAAGCGTTGCGATGCTACCCGCGGCGATTTTCTTGGTTCGGCGATCTGTGACCAACTCGTTGTCATACACCCACGGGGCACCATGACGAATGGCACGCGCATTGGCTTTGGGTTTCAGCCGAATGACCGGGCGGTCTGTGTGGTCTTCAGGTGTCTCGGACATCAGAGGGTCTGCCATGTTTGATTGGACGTTGGCCCCTCCCTACCTTGTGGCGACGGTAACGGAAAGCGGATTTGCGACCGGACACCGGTCCGTCACCCTTTGTTTCGATAGTCACGGCGAAACTCGACCAATTTCCGATTGCGGCAATTCTGACTATTGTTAGCGCTACCATTTGCTGTTATCAGAGGCGCAAAGACGATAACCTGATCGCATCGCGCAATCGTATGCACTTGGAAAGGCACCACATGGCCACCCATCCGACCCTTACTGCCATCACCGATCGCATCGCCGAACGTTCACACGACAGTCGCGCCACGTATCTTAAAAAGATCTCGCGCGCGATCGACGAAGGCCCGCGCCGCGCACATCTAAGCTGTTCGGGACAAGCCCATGCTTATGCAGGTGCTGGTGTGGACCAAGCGACACTGGCGAAAGGGCGTGCCCCAAATCTGGGCATCGTCACCGCGTATAATGACATGCTGTCTGCCCACGCGCCTTTTGCGACCTACCCGGACCTGATCAAACGCATCGCCCGCGAAGAAGGGGCCACCGCACAAGTAGCGGGCGGCGTGCCCGCCATGTGTGACGGCGTCACCCAAGGCGAAACCGGGATGGAGCTGAGCCTGTTTTCACGCGACGTGATTGCCATGGCTGCTGCGGTCGCGATGAGCCACAACACCTTTGACGCCGCCCTTTATCTGGGCGTGTGCGACAAGATCGTCCCGGGACTTGTGATCGCTGCGGCCAGCTTTGGCCATATCCCGACGGTGTTTTTGCCTGCCGGTCCGATGGTGTCGGGTATCTCGAACGATGAAAAGGCTGAAACGCGAAAGAAGTTCGCAACCGGCGACGCCACGCGGGAAGAGCTTATGGCGTCTGAAATGGCTGCCTATCACGGCCCCGGCACCTGCACATTTTACGGCACCGCGAACACCAATCAGATGCTGATGGAATTCATGGGGCTTCACCTGCCAGGATCGTCCTTTGTCACGCCGCATACGCCGTTGCGCGACGCGCTTACGGCCGAAGGCACACGGCGCGCCCTCGCGATTGCGCCCGGTACCGATCAATTCACACCAGTAGGTCATGTTCTGGATGAAAAAGCCTTTGTGAACGGGCTGGTCGGGTTGATGGCGACGGGGGGGTCGACAAATCTTGTGCTGCACCTGCCAGCAATGGCGCGTGCCGCAGGGGTCATCCTGACGCTTGAAGATTTTGCAGACATCTCTGCTCTGGTGCCGCTGATGGCGCGCGTCTATCCAAACGGATTGGCGGATGTGAACCATTTCCATGCCGCAGGCGGTCTGGGTTACATGATCGGCAACCTTCTGGAAGAGGGCTTGCTGCATCCCGATGCGACCACCAATGCAGGCGATCTGACAGCTTATGCTCAAGAAGCCAAGCTGGATGGTGACCGTGTGCGCTGGGAACCTGCGCCCCGCGAAAGCCTGAACGACAAAATCCTGCGCCCAACCAGTGACCCCTTCCAGAAAACCGGAGGCTTGGTGCAGCTGTCAGGCAATCTTGGTCAAGGCGTGATCAAGATATCCGCAGTGGACCCCGATCGGCATATCATCGAAGCCCCCGCGCGGATCTTTCACGATCAGGAAAGCGTCAAAACAGCCTTCAAAGCAGGCGAACTGACCGGCGACATCATTTTTGTTCTGCGCTTCCAAGGCCCCCGCGCCAATGGAATGCCAGAGCTGCATGGCCTGACACCGACCCTGTCCGTTCTGCAATCACGCGGCCAGCGCGTCGCGCTTGTCACTGATGGGCGCATGTCCGGCGCGTCCGGAAAGGTGCCTGCTGCCATTCACGTGGCCCCGGAAGCAGCTGATGGCGGACCCATCGCACGCATTCAAGATGGCGACATAATTCGCCTTGATGCCTCCAATGGCACGCTGGAAGTCCTGTCCGAGGGCGCAACTGATCGACCAGCCGTTCAGGTTGATCTCAGCGACAATAACGATGGTTGCGGCCGCGAATTGTTTGAAACCTTCCGCCGTGCCGCGCGCCCGGCCACCGAAGGCGCTTCGTCGATCTCATAAGGAACTGATTGATATGACACCCGAAATGGCAAGTGACGCCGCCGAAAAAATCTGCCGTCTGGCCCCCGTTGTGCCTGTGCTGGTGGTCAAGCAAGTGGCCCACGCAGCGCCTCTGGCAGACGCTTTGGTTGCAGGTGGCCTACCCGCGCTGGAAGTGACTTTGCGCACACCAGCCGCGCTTGATGTGATTGCTGAAATGGCGCAGATCGACGGGGGCGTGGTTGGGGCTGGCACGTTGCTGACATCCGATGACGTCGAGCGCGCCAAGAAAGCTGGCGCAACCTTTGGCGTCTCCCCCGGCGCAACAGACCGGTTGCTGGATGCCTGCGAAGCCAACGATCTGCCACTTCTGCCCGGCGCGACCTCGGCCAGCGAAAGCATGAGGCTGTTGGAGCGTGGATATACCGTTCAAAAGTTCTTTCCAGCAGAAGCCGCGGGCGGCGTGCCCTTCCTGAAGTCCTTATCCTCGCCCCTGCCCCAAATCCGTTTTTGCCCAACTGGCGGCGTGAGCTTGAAGAATGCAATGGACTATCTGTCTTTGCCCAACACGCTCTGTGTCGGAGGATCATGGGTTGCACCAGGAAATCTGGTCGAAGCCGGAGATTGGGACGGAATCCGCAAATTGGCAGCTGAGGCCGCAACCCTAACCGCGTAGTCAATTCCCGAAAGGCAAGAACACATGATTTTGCACTGCGGTTTTTGCCGATTTCGCCCTGACGCAGATCCAGCCGAAACAGTAAAGGTCCTTCAGGGCCTCGCTGATCTATGTGCCGATTTTCCGGGCGTGATAAGCTTCCAACACGGTCCCAACCGCGATTTCGAACAGAAATCTCAGGCGTTCAAGGCAGGATTCGTCATTCGTTTCACAGATCAGTCCGCGCTTCAGCACTATGCAGATCATCCGAAACATCAGGCACTGGGTCAGCGCCTATGTGAGCTGTGCGTCGGAGGTGCGGACGGCATCATCGTGTTTGACCTTGAGTGTTGATCCAGCCGCAACGTGCAACCACCGAAACTACCCAAGATCATATGTATGGACGGTTCCTGGGTCGTGCCAAGGAACTTTGTTGGTGCTGTTGGTTGGGACGAGATCTGCACAATGGCGGCTGAGGCAGCAGTGCTGGCTTAATCACATACTTCTAACATAGAAGGCTCAAACCTCTTCCTGTTACCAATAGGGGCGCAGGAAAAGATATGAACGAACTGACCATGGGAACACGATCCAGAACAGCAAAATGGTTACCGCAGGCGGAATGGTGAGCGTGGCGATGATGAAAAACGCATTTGCCTGAATCAATCCAAACCACGCGCCACTTAGGATGATGAACAGATAGAAGATAGTAGTACATGAAACTGCTAGCGCGAGAGTATATGACCTCACCTCTCTGGTCGTCGCCACGCGATCTTTCATTCGATAAAACGCATAACCCGCTCCCACAGCCCCAAAAACAGAAGGAAGCAAACCGAGGATAACCCAAAGAAATATTCCATGAACCCCAAGTTTGGCGAGGCTATGCCCCATACCAAGATCAAACCATCCGTGCAGAACTCCTGAAAGAAAACGCGACGAAAAAACACCTATCACTGTCCCGATCACATAACCGAAAACGACCCACATCTATCTTTGCCCTTAGTCTAATTCATATCGCAGACTATAGGATAAGAGGCAAAGGCATCCACCCTCTACCTGTGGTGGATTTCCTGACCACCCTGCGAAACAAAGAAAATACAAAACCTCATCCGAAAGAACGATACGATTGGCACAACAATACCAAACTGTGCCTTGTTGACTCGTTTCAATCGCCAGCATGTAATTGCACATACAGACTGGCCTCGGCTTGCTAATTCGCAACCTCAGCCCCTTTGCGCCGCAGCCATTTTCGAAAGATCTCGGCGTTCTCGGTTAAGCCGCCCGGTCTTGTGACAATGTAGTAGCCCAACTCGCATTGTGTGAACCGGTGAAGCGATACGACATTTCCCGCTGCGATCTGCGCTTCCACCAAGGATTTCGGCTGTACGGAAACGCCAAGCCCTGCGGTCACAGCTGACATGACCAATCCGCTGGTCTGCATGGTTGTCAAAGCGACTTCGCTTAGATCTATGCCTTCCTTCTCCACAATACGGCGGCGTTCCATCATATGGGTTTCCATGACCCATGGCAGATCAACCAAATCCGACAGCTTACCGACTTGCCGCCCTTGCACTAGATCGGGATGCGCCACGACGACAAACTCTCCATCCGTCAAAAGCTCGGCCTCAAGCCCCGGCCAGTTTCCATCGCCATAGCGCACCGCAAGGTCGACCCCATCCCGGCGCAGATCAATCAATTCCATACTGGGATTTATGTTGATCTTGACCTCAGGAAATTCAGCCCAAAACGCGCCGATCCGTGGCATCAGCCAATGGGATGCAAATGCAGGCGTCACCGAGATCTGGACCGCCCTGTCCAAACCACGTTGCCTGACTTGATCGACCCCATCTTGGATTGTTGCAAACCCGGTGCTGAGGGTTTCAGCCAATAAACGCCCTGCATCTGTCAACGCCATGCCGCGCCCTTGTCGCGTTAAAAGTGCTTCGCCAAGCTCCTCCTCTAACCGACGCACGTGCTGGCTGATCGCGGCATGGGTGACGTTTAGCTCGCGCGCCGCCCCACTTAGGTTTTGATGACGGGCTGCGGCTTCGAAAGCGCGCAACGTGGCCAAGGATGGCAGAGACCTCCAATCCATTATGTAACCTCTACTTACAATATGAAAATCATACTGCTTTGCCTGAACGAGAATTTCAACCTTATTTTACGAACATCAACACCTTGAGAAGGAGACCGCAAATGCTTTCAATACTATCATCTTCCTTCCGAACGGCGACTCGGATGGACCATCACACCGAAGGTCAGAAACCTACGATCCGCACTGGCAAACAACGGGAATGCGACCGGATTCGGGACGCCAAGACTGAGCTGCGTCGGTGGAACCAACGGTGGCATGTCGGGTGACCACAAGCGGGCTTACCAACGACGGGTTAGACCCAACCACAGCATATGGCCGCGCCGGGTGAACTCGGCGCTGCCAAGCGCGCCTTCTGCCACCAAGGATGGCTGCTTGGCCGCTTGCGCCAAAATCGCCCGCGCCCGCCAAGCGCTGCGCAGCGCGGGGTTTCCTTGCCGCCCAAGGGCTTTGCGCGCGGATTTGAACTGCTTCAACCCAGCATCACACAGCTGGCGGATCGTATCATCACTCGGTGGCATATGGCCCCGACCGGACTTGTTCAATGCAGGTTGCGCCAAAAGCCAATTGGCCGCCCCCGTGGCTTCGCCCAAATTTTCCAAGGCGGTATCAATTTCATAATCCCCGGCAAATTCGGTCATCCCGCAAAGCTGACCACCTGCCAGCATCAATGCCCCAGATGTTGCGCGAAGATATGCGCGGATATCATCCAAATTTTGCGGGCGATCCCCCTGTACTTCCCCCTCGCGCGCTTCGATGATCCGCAGCAAAGGCGCGGCCCGCATATCCCCCCAGATGATCAACTGCGACAGAGGCGTTGCCACATCGTGGCGCGGTGCCTCTGTGCCATCCACGGCTGCGGTCACGACATCGCGCCAAAACTGCAAACGGATCATCGAAACCATCGGCTCTTGCGACATGTAGGGCGCGCGCGCGACTTCAAGGTTGAACGCGTAGAGCGGAAACAGGCGTTTACGCTCTTCCACCGTGCCGCTCATCGTCGCCAGAAACCGATCCGGGTCGCCTTTGTAGACTTGTTCAGCACAGGAAGCGATGGGATCATAGGCGTCGCTCATACCGGGGTGGCCCCGTCGCGCAAAAGTTTCCAGTGGATCGCATCCAGAAGTGCCTCAAACGACGCATCGACGATGTTTGGGCTGACGCCGACCGTGGACCAGCGGTGGCCCGCTGCATCTTCGCTGTCGATGATGACGCGGGTCTGTGCTTCGGTCCCGCCTTGGGTGATACGCACTTTAAAATCAACCAGTTGCATGTCTTCGATGATCGCTTGATAGGGGCCGAGATCCTTGGCCAGCGCCTTGGCCAGCGCGTTCACCGGGCCACGATCGGTGCCGGATGCGTCCATGCTTTCCGAGACCGACAGCTTCTTGTCATCGCCGATTTTCACGACAACGATGGCCTCGGACAGGCTTATCATTTGGTTGCGCTTATTCTTGCGGCGCTCAACGGTGACCTTGTAGCGTTTCACTTCAAAGAACTGCGGCAGTTGACCCAGAACGTCACGTGCAACCAACTCGAACGAGGCTTGTGCCCCGTCATAGGCATAACCCTGGTCTTCCAGCTCTTTCACGCGATTCAGGATGTCACCAAGGCGCGGATCGCCCTTTTCGACCTCGATCCCAGCCTCGGCCAAACGCGCGCGTAGATTTGACTGCCCTGCTTGGTTTGACATGGGCACGATACGCGTGTTGCCCACAGTTTCGGGTGGGATGTGTTCGTAGGTGGTCGGGTCCTTCAAGATCGCGGACGCGTGCAACCCGGCCTTATGTGCAAAGGCCGACGCGCCGACAAAAGGCGCGGATTTGTTCGGGACACGGTTCAGGATGTCGTCCAACTGGCGCGAGATTATGGTGATCCGTTCAAGAGCGTCCTTTGAAACACCGGTTTCAAATTGGCTCGCATAGGGTTCTTTCAACAAAAGCGTCGGGATCAACGTCACCAGATTGGCGTTGCCGCAGCGTTCCCCCAGCCCGTTCAGCGTGCCTTGGATCTGGCGCGCTCCCGCATCGACAGCCGCCAGAGAACACGCCACGGCATTGCCAGTGTCGTCATGGGTGTGGATGCCCAGATGGTCACCCGGGATACCTGCCGCGATCACCGCCTTGGTGATCTCGTGCACTTCATGGGGAAGCGTTCCGCCATTGGTGTCGCACAGCACAACCCAGCGCGCGCCTGCGTCATAGGCGGCTTTCACACAGGTCAGTGCATAGTCAGGGTTGGCCTTGTAGCCATCAAAGAAATGCTCGGCATCATAGAGTGCCTCGCGACCCTCCTTGACCATGTAAGCCATTGTTGCGCGGATGTTTTCCACGTTCTCATCCAACGTGATGCCAAGCGCGGTTGTGACGTGGAAATCGTGACTTTT
Organism: Aliiroseovarius sp. F20344; assembly: GCF_023016155.1. Taxonomy (GTDB): domain Bacteria; phylum Pseudomonadota; class Alphaproteobacteria; order Rhodobacterales; family Rhodobacteraceae; genus Aliiroseovarius. The sequence goes on along the minus strand of NZ_JALKBG010000008.1, from coordinate 1,014,869 downwards.
GCCCACCAGACAGACCGCAGAGGTGCCCGCATTCATCACGCCTGCCAGCACGTCGTCGTTTTCTGCCGAGTACCCTGCCCGCTTGGTCATACCAAAGGCAGTGAAGGTCGCGCGCGTCTTGGGCGCGGCGTCGAAAAAGTCGCTGTCCGTGGGGTTCGCGCCGGGCCAGCCGCCCTCGATATAGTCCACGCCAAGCACGTCCAGCGCCTCGGCAATCTGCTGTTTTTCTGTGAGCGAGAACTGCACGCCCTGCGTTTGCTGCCCGTCGCGCAGGGTTGTGTCGTAGAGATAGAGGCGTTCGGTCATTGCAGCCCCTCCAATTTGGACCTCAGAAGTTCCAACTTCTCCAAGATGAATTCCGCATCAGGTTTCCCTCTCCATGCCGGTGCGACACTTGGGTCTTGGGTTTCTGAAAAAATTACGCCCGCGCGTTTTGCGATCTGAAGCTGCTCTTCGTAGGCAACTTTATCACCGCTTGAATATGCAGACCTGACAGCGTGAAAGTACGGCTGCGAATCCAACTCATCGCGCTCGATGGACCACTTTGGTCCATCAGGTGTATCAACAATACGGATTCCCGCATTCTTGAAACCATCACGCAGGATATCAGCTCGCGACCAATCTTTAGCTGCACGTGCAGCTGTTCGTATTACTAAAAGGTTTTCGAGGATGTCCTCATAACCTGCATCTCTTGAGCTCGAACCAACCCAATCGCCCATTTCATCCGTCAGCAAGCCCATCACCTGAGCTGAAGCCAAGAAGTTTGCAAGCACACCTTTGTGCAAATCTATTGGTTCATTTGGCACTGCTTGTTGCCGGTTAACGATCCTCTCTAACTTATAGAGTTCTGAGATTGCGCCAGCCGTATTCAGATCGTCCCCTAGAGCGGCAAGCACATCTGGATTTACAAGACCGGGTTCAATTCCGGCAGTGAGCTTGCGCCAACGTTTTAGGGTCGCTTCCGCCTCGGCCCGTTTCTTCTCGGTCCAATCCATCGGCTTGCGATAATGGGTGCCAAGGAAGACAAAGCGGATCACTTCGCCAGGCACACCTTGCTCCAGCAGATCATGTACGGTGAAGAAATTCCCCAGAGACTTGGACATCTTCTTGCCCTCGACCTGTAGCATCTCGTTGTGAAGCCAGTAATTCGCGAAGCCTGCATCGGGATGGCTGCATTTCGACTGGGCAATCTCGTTTTCATGGTGCGGGAACTGAAGGTCATTGCCGCCACCGTGTATGTCAAAAGACGCGCCCAGCAGGTCGTGGCTCATCGCCGAGCATTCGATATGCCAACCGGGGCGGCCTCGGCCCCACGGGCTGTCCCAGCCGGGCAGATCATCGGTGGACGGCTTCCACAGCACGAAGTCCATCGGGTCGCGCTTGTTATCCGCGACCTCGACACGTGCGCCGGCGATCATGTCATCGACCGAGCGACCGGACAGTTGGCCGTAATCCTCGTAGCTTTTGACCGAGAACAGCACATGCCCTGCCCCATCTGGGTAGGCGTGGCCCTTAGCGATCAGATCCTCGATCATGTCGATCATCGGCCCGATAAACTCGGTCGCGCGGGGCATTTGATCCGGGTCCATCGCCCCAAGCGCGCGCATGTCGTTCAGATACCAGTCGATCGTCTCGTTCGAGCGTTCGTGAACCAGTTCCTCAAGCGTGCCCGCCGCGCCCGCTTCCTTACGCGCCAACGCGGTTGCGTTGATCTTGTCATCCACGTCGGTGAAGTTGCGCACATAGGTCACGTGATCCGGCCCATAGACATGGCGCAGCAGGCGATAAAGCACATCAAACACCACAACCGGGCGCGCGTTACCCAGATGGGCGCGGTCATAGACCGTCGGCCCACAGACATACATGCGCACGTTATTGGGGTCGATCGGGATGAAGTCCTGCTTCGCCCGCGCCATCGTGTTGTAAAGCTTGATGTCCGTCATGTTATCCTCGTGCGTCCGCGCATAGGTGTTCCCGCGGCGGGCTTAGCAAGTTCCTGACATGTATGGAATAGAAGAACGGCCCGCCTGAGTATCTCAGCAGGTAATGCAGCAAATAATGATGATGCTTTTCCGTTTCATGTCGCGCACGCTAGCACCCTTCCCTGCCTCTGCCAAGCCTGTTAGCGTGATCCCATGACACGTGACCAAGTGAAAACGATTTGTAACGCGCTTCCGGGCGCAGAATGGTCCGAGCCTTTTGGCCCCGGTCATGATGTGTGGAAGATTGGCGGTAAGATTTTTGCGGCCATTGGCGCAAAGACACCCGGGATTTCTGTGAAAACCCCGGATATCGAGACTGCCACGATGTTAATCGAAGCGGGCGTCGGCGTAAAAGCCCCCTATTTCCACCGCTCATGGGTGAACCTACCCTTTGATGCGGATGAAGCGGAGCTAACCCACCGCATTCATCGCTCCTACGCGTTGATCCGGGGCAGCCTGACCAAAAAGGCGCAAGCCGCCCTGCCCCCTTTTGAGGATCAGGCCAACGGCTAGGCCTGAGCGGCGTTGGTTTTCACCGCCAACACGCCCTTGGACCACATCATGAGCACCTTGTAGGCAATGGGTGGGATGATCAGCGTGGCGGCCACAAGCACAAGGCCTGATAGGATGCGCAAAAGGTCCGACGCCACCACAAGGTTCAGCATCTGAAGCAGTGTCGCAAAGGCAGCGAGCGGGAAGGTAAACGCCCCCCAGAGTGGGCTGAAGCCAGCTTCTGCTAGCCAGCGCGCGCGCAGGATCAGAACCGAGGCAATCAACACAGCCAGAAGCCCCAGGATAATCCCCATCAGCGGCTGTCCAATAAGAAAGGCGACCGTTCCCAGAACGCTTGCCGGGGCCAGATGGATGGCAAGAAGCGGACGCAAGGGCGCGGGTACACTTGCCCGCACGAACTGCGCAAGGCTGGCGCCCCAGATCGCGACCGCGATGGCAAGGCTGACCCAAAACACGGTGGTCGAATAGGCGTAAAGCCCCAAAGACAGTGCCGCCAGCGGGCTAATGATGAAACCTACAAAGAGCAGATGCCAGACCGGGGTGACCGATCGTGCCTCAATCGGGCCGGTGATCAAAGTGTAGGCGACGCGCAGGGCGACAACCACATGCACGGCCAGCGCCAAGCCGAAAATCACGCCTGCCAAAGTCGTTGAAAAGGGAACCACCGTGGTCGCCATAAGGTATCCTGAAAGCGCCAGGGCGACGATGCCTGCACGTCCCGGCAGGATTTTCAGATCCTCAAAGAATGTGGCGGGTCTTTGCATAAACTTTGCCACGTAAGCTACGAGGCAAAATAGATAAAGAAGCGTGACAGCCCCAAGGATCATATCCCCAAAGGCCGCTGGAACGCCAAAGCCTTCAGCGGCGCGGCGCCATGCCAGACCCAGCCCGAACAGCCCCATGATCGGCGGGAAGATTGCCGGAGGGGTTCGTTGGAACAGGCGGGTCTTCTCGGGGATTGGAGGCGGAGGCGGAAAATGCGGCGTTTTGCTCATATCATATCCTTTCGGCTTGCCCCGATGTAGCGCGCGCGCTGGCAAAACGAAAGCCTCCCCCTCAGCGCAGAATTGTCGCACGCGGTCACATAGGTGTCAGTCCGAGACTGCCCGCCTCGCATCTTTCAGCGTTTCTTGAACGGCTGCCCGCAACAATGAGGCCTCGGAGCCCACTCCAAGGAAGGTCACACCCAGATCACGATAGTAGGCAAAGTTTGCACTGTCGTAGTGCAAGATGCCCGCAGCCTTCCCAGCAGCCAGAATACGCGCGATGCCGTCGGCAATGGCCTCTTTCACCTCTGGGTGGCCGGGATTGCCGCGATGGCCCATATCGGCAGAAAGATCAGCCGGCCCAATAAAGACGCAATCTACACCTTCGACTGCTGCAATCTGGTCGATATTTTGCATCGCCAAACGGGTTTCGGCCTGCACGATCAGGCAGATCTCATCATTGATGTTGGTGCCGTAATCCGCAACGCGGCCCCAGCCAGACGCCCGCGCCACAGCCGCCCCCATACCGCGCCGTCCTTCAGGAGCATATCGGGTCGCCGCAACCATTTGCTTTGCGTGCTCCGGTGTATCCACCATCGGCACCAGCAGGCTTTGCGCCCCGATATCAAGCACTTGTTTGATGATCCAATCTTCACCAATGGGAACACGGACAACAGGTACGCTGTCAAACGCCGCCATTGCGCGCAACTGGTTTTGGATTGTGACGGGATCATAAGGGGCGTGCTCGCCATCAATCAGGCACCAGTCGAACCCGGCAGAGGCCGCAATTTCAGTTGCGGACACATCGCCCAGGTTCAGCCAAAGACCAATCTGAAGGTTCTTCCCAGCCAAATGCCGTTTAAGCTTGTTCGGTGATGCTGGCATTCCGCCCTCCATTGCTTAACATCGCAATGATTAGCGTAAACGATCCAGCATCCCTCTTCAAGTCGGGCCGCATCTGCGCCTTAGCTTAGATAGTCAGAGCGCTGCAGTCCGTATTTGGCCATCTTCTCGTTCAGCGTACGGCGTGGCAGGCAAAGCTCCTCCATCACACCAACGATCGATCCCTTGTGGCGACGCATCGTGTTGTCGATCAACATCCGCTCAAACGCCTCCACATATTCCTTCAAGGGCTTGCCTTCGGTTGTCATCACTGGTTGAACCTCGTCGTGATCCGACATCAACAAGGATGAGATCGTGCCAGACCCGCGGCGTGACTGGAGCACCGCGCGTTCGGCGATGTTTTCAAGCTGACGAATATTGCCCGGCCACGGAGCCTGCAAAAGCTGTGCGGCTTCTTGCGCGCTGACCCCGGGCGCAGCACAGCCATATTCATCGGCGAACTGATCCGCGAAAACCGTGAACAGCATCAGGATATCTTCGCCTCGCTGACGCAACGGTGGCAGAGTGATTTTCATTGCAGCAAGGCGATAGAACAGATCCGGGCGCAGGCAATCCTCGCATGTCTTGCCTTGCTCTTGCAGGTTACAGATCGCAACAACGCGGGTTTCAGCGGGTGAACCTTGATCATTCATCCAAGTTAGAAGCCGTGCTTGAAGATCCATTGGCATGCCTTCGATGTCTTCCAACACCAAGGTGCCGCCGCGGGCTTCTTCGACCAGCGGGATCGCCCCGCCTTCGTCAATTGGACCGAAAAGACGGCGCGTAAGCTCGTCTTCTTCCATACCGGCACAAGATGTCACGACAAAGCGCTTACCTGCCTTGGCCCCTACCGCGTGAAGTGCATGGGCCACCAAGGTCTTACCCGTGCCCGTTTCGCCTTCTATCAGCACGTGGCCATCCGATTGGCCAATATCCAGAATATCCTCGCGCAGGCGGGACATGACTGGCGAAGCGCCGATCAGTTTTTTCATGATCGTATTGCCATCCCCCAGCTCGCGCCGCAAGGCACGCGCATCCATCGCCATGCGTCGCTTGTGTGACGCTGTTTTCACCAGTTTGGTCAGCTGATCGGGGTTGAAGGGCTTTTCAAGGAAATCATAGGCCCCAACGCGCATGGCTTCGACCGCCATCGGCACGTCGCCGTGGCCCGTGATCATGATCACTGGCAAGCTGCTGTCCTGGCTCATAAGCTTTTTCAGGAAGCCCATCCCGTCCATACCGGGCATACGAATGTCCGAGATTACAATGCCGGAATAGTCGGGTCCAATGGCTTTCAGCGCGTCTTCTGCCGACGGGAACGTGTCGGTCTCAAACCCTGACAGGGACAACCACTGAGAAATGGATTGCCGCATATCCTGTTCGTCATCGACGATCGCGATTTTAATTGCCTGTGCCATGTCGCTCTCCTGTGCGATTCTTGTTTTGGCCGCTACTCGGCGGCTTCAATATTGGCGTCTTCCTCTTTCAAGATAGGAAGCTCAACTTCAAATACAGCCCCTCCGTCCTGACCATTTCGTGCGGTCAGACGACCACCAAGGTCGGACACGATACCGGACGAGATCGCCAGCCCCAGCCCAACCCCATCACCCGGAGCCTTGGTTGTGTAGAAGGGTTCAAATAGACTGTCCAAATCGTTCACGCCGTCTCCGTTATCACGCACCGTGATCAGCGCGTAGTCGCCCAGACTGACGATGATATCGACCTGAGGCAGATCGACAGATTTGGTCGCGTCCAGTGCATTGCGAAGCAAATTGATCAGGACTTGTTCCAAACGCAACCGATCGCCCATCACCATCACCGGATCGCGCGGAATATTGCGCGTTATGCGGATTTCGCGCCGTTTTAGCTGCGGCTCCATCATGGATAAAGCCGAGGAAACACAATCACGTACGTCCATGGGTTCAAATGTATCACCGCCCTTGCGCGCGTAGGATTTTAATTGGCGGGTAATCGCCCCCATTCGTCCGATCAGGTCATCAATCCGCTGAAAACTGGACAGCGCTTCGTTCGGACGGTCGCGTTGAAGTAGCAGCCGCGCACCCGCCAGATAGGTCTTCATCGCAGCAAGCGGTTGGTTCAGCTCATGACTGACAGCCGCCGACATTTCGCCCAAGGCGGCCAGTTTTGAGCTTTGCGCCAAGGTCTGCTCTGCAACCTGCAAGTTTTCTTCGGCGCGCTTACGTTCCGAAATCTCGCGCTGAAGGGCAACGTTCAGCTGACGAAGCTCCGCTGATTCCTGTGCAAACTCAGCGCTGCGCCATTGGGCACGGCGGCTGATCAGATAGAACAGGAAGGACAGGATCATGGCGAAGGCCATGATTTCCAAGGACAAAACCGTATTCACCTTCTCACGCACCGACGCGTACGAGGTGAACGACGTCATGCGCCACCCCTGAAACGGCACGCGTGTTTCGTGACGCATAACTGCTTCGCCAAGATAGAGCACTTCGGCGGGAAGCCCGGACCAGTCGATGGCCTGCCGGGCAGATCGGCGGATGGCTTCGGTGGCGGAAATGGTGGCCAAAGCCTCACCTTCCGGTTTGCCCCGCCAGCGCGGTTCGGTGGACAGGATGACATTGCCTTCGCTGTCCGTGACCAGCACTGCGTCCGAGATCCCCGCCCAGCTTGTTTCAAACTTGCGCAGATCCACGCCCACCACGATCACGCCAAGCGTATTCCCGGCCTGTTCGATCTTGCGTGAATAAGTGAAAACATATTGCCCGGCTTCGGTCTGAACCGTTGTGAACACAGTGTCGTTGCTTCGAAGCGCTTCGATGAAATACGGGTCTGAACGGTGTTGCGATCCAAGAATTTCACGGTTTGTCGTCGCAACCGCGCGCCCATCGCGGTCCAATAGCAACAGGGACGCTGCCTCGATCTCATCCAGATAGGAGATCAATCGCGCGGTACTTTGCGAGAAGTCCGAGCTGTTGAGCGCAGAAATAAAGGCCGGATCGCGCGACAAAAGCAGCGGAACAACCGAATTTCGCTGCAATTCGCTGATCAGGTTACCGGAATAGAGCGCCACACGCAGTTCGGCGCGATTTCGGGTCGTCTCGGTATACCGCTCGGTCAGAAGCTTGTTGGAGAAAAAGACAACCGCCACGGCCAGCGTGATCAGCGCGATCAGCACCAGCCGCGCTCTCATGCTCACCCCCGGCCGCGGAGGCCGCGGGCTGGGTGGTCTGTGTGTGGTTTCGTCCCCCATAGGGGAAAGATAGGGCGCTTCAGGCCCCATCACAATCAGGCCGCAACGACGCTATCCACCAACGAGCGGAACATTGCCACCCCGTCAGTCCCGCCATGCATTTCATCCACACAGCGTTCCGGGTGCGGCATCATGCCAAGAACGCGTCGGTTCTTCGAGATCACGCCTGCAATATCACCGGTCGAACCGTTAGGATTGTCGGTATAGGTAAACGCAATCCGGCCTTCCGCGCGCAGCTGGGCAAGCTTTTCATCCGTCACGTTGTAATTACCGTCATGGTGCGCCACGGGAACGGTGATTTCTTGCCCCTGCTCATAGCCGGAAAGGAAAGCACAGTCGGTGGTTTCCACTTTCAAACCAACGGGTTTGCAGATGAACTTCAGGTTCGCATTGCGCATCAAGGCACCGGGCAGGATGCCGGTTTCGGTCAGCACCTGAAAGCCGTTGCAGATACCAATGGCATAGCCACCACGTTCAGTGTGTTTGATCAACGAACGGGTGATCGGCGATTGGGCCGCGATGGCCCCGCAGCGCAGATAGTCCCCGAACGAGAACCCACCCGGTACACCCACGATGTCCAGATCGGTGGGCAGCTCGGTTTCTTTGTGCCAGATCATCTGGACCTGGGCACCCGCGCGTTCGAACGCTACCGCCAGATCGCGGTCACAGTTTGAGCCGGGAAAGACAATGACACCTGCCTTCATCACAGCACCTGAATGGCGTAGTTTTCGATCACGGTGTTGGCCAGAAGCTTCTCACACATCTCTTTGATCTTCTCTTCCGAGGTGCCTTCGGCCACGTCCAGCTCGATCACTTTGCCCTGACGGACCTTCTCGACACCGTCAAAGCCAAGGTTGCCAAGCGCGTGGCGCACGGCCTCGCCCTGAGGGTCCAGAACGCCGGTTTTCAGCATCACATCAACACGTACTTTCATGCGCACAATTCCTTAGTTGATCAGGGTCGGTTTGGTGGCTGCGTGCGTCACGTTCGAGGGCAAAACCCCCAACCGGCGCGCAACCTCGGTATAAGCATCATTCAGGCTGCCAAGGTCTTGGCGGAACACATCTTTATCCAGCTTCTGGCCAGTTTCGATGTCCCACAACCGGCAGCTGTCGGGGCTGATTTCGTCAGCGACGATCAAGCGTTGGAAATCCCCTTCGTATACACGGCCAAACTCGATCTTAAAGTCAATCAGCTTGATGCCAACGCCATACATGGTGCCAGACATGAAGTCGTTCACACGAAGCGCCATGGCAACGATGTCGTCCATGTCCTGCTGAGACGCCCAACCAAAGGCGACGATGTATTCTTCAGGCACCAGAGGATCACCCAAACTGTCGTCTTTATACGAAAATTCGACAATCGGACGCGGCAGTTGCATGCCTTCTTCAAGACCAAGACGCTTGGCCATCGACCCAGCCGCATAGTTGCGCACGATGACTTCCAGCGGCACAATCTCGGCGGCGCGGACAAGTTGTTCACGCATGTTCAAGCGTTTCAGGAAGTGGTTCGGCACGCCGATCTGAGTGAGGCCCTTCATGAAGAACTCGCTCAGGCGGTTGTTCAGAACACCTTTACCTTCAATGACGTCCTTCTTTTCCGCATTAAACGCGGTCGCATCATCCTTGAAATATTGAACAATCGTTCCGGGCTCGGGGCCCTCGTAAAGAACCTTTGCCTTGCCTTCGTAAAGCTTCTTGCGCCGTGCCATGGGGTCCCCCGCGTCAGGTTTGGCGGCCACCTTCGCCACGGGCCCCCTGCCCGGGTGAGTCTTCGCCGTTGCCCGCCCTATACGGGAAAGGCAGAAAAGGGGCAAGAATATCGCCCACTGAATCAAGAAATACAGGAAATCACCGCTGTGAGAGCGCTAGCGGGGTTGCGATACGCGCTTGTGATTGGCATATCAGACAGGAACGCGGCTGCGGGCCCCTAGCCTTGCCAGCTGCAAGACCAAGACAAGGGAATACCATGACCACCTTTGACGACCGCGAAAGCGCCTTTGAAGCCAAATTTGCCCATGACGAAGAAATGATCTTCAAGGCCGAGGCCCGTGCAAACAAGAAGCTTGGGCTTTGGGCCGCTGAGAAGATGGGCAAAACCGGTGATGATGCCGAAGCCTATGCCCGCGAAGTCATCGTTTCGGATTTTGAAGAAGCCGGCCACGAAGACGTCGTGCGCAAAGTAACCGGTGATCTGGGCAACGTCAGCGCTGACGAAGTTCGCGCCAAACGCGCCGAGCTTCTGGCCCAAACAAAACAAGAGATCATGAACGAAGGCTAATAAGCCCTTCTTTCTGTGATGTGAAAGGCGTGCCTGCTGGGTGCGCCTTTTTTCGATTATTGCGATCGACATCCACGCGTTCACTTCCAGCCAAAAATTTCCTTAAAATTGAAACTGTTAAGACTTCTTTCGTCGCATCACAGAATACTGTGCGAGGCCATAAGCCGTGATGCGTGAGATACGGGGAAGTGAAATAGTTGGATGACAGTTCGTTAAACGGTCGCAAGCGTGGCTTTGCCACAGCTTTGGCGCGCAGTGCTGAAAGCGGGCTGGATCTGCGGCGCATGGCTTTACGCCAGCTTCTTCCCTTCGGGCTGACCCTTGGACTTGTGATTTTGCTGTGGCAGCGCATCGAAGGGCTGGATGTGGCGTATATCTACGCCTCTCTCAAAACCGTTTCTCTGTCTCAGTGGTTTGGGGCCGCTGTCTTTTCTACGATCTCGTTTTGGGCACTTGGCCGCTATGATGGGGTTGTCCACCGCCTGATCGGAACGGGTGTGTCCATAAAAGCGGCAGAGCGCTCGGGAATCACTTCAATCGCCTTGTCCCAAACCGTTGGCCTTGGCGTTGTTTCTTCCGCCTTTGTGCGCTGGCGCATGCTGCCTGACCTGTCTTTGATTCAAGCGGTGCGCATTTCAGCCATTGTTGCAGTGTCTTTCCTGTCTGCATGGGCTGTGGTCGCAGCCCTCATTGTGTTGACGGTTCCTATGACAACGCCGTGGGCCGACTGGATTGCTTGGCTGGTCTTAGCTGTCGCTGGTATGTTTTCAGCGCTCTCGGTGCTGCGCCCTTCGTTCATGATGGCGCTGCATATCCCACCCCTAAAGGCGATGGGCGCATTCCTTGCTTTGGCACTAATTGACACGGCGGCGGCAGGGATCGCCTTGTGGATGGTCATGCCGGAAGGCTGCGACGTCGCCCTGTTGCCCTTGATCGCAGCGTATCTATTGGCCTTGGGCGCGGGCCTGATCAGCAGCGCCCCCGGTGGCATGGGGGCATTTGAACTGACCCTTCTGGCACTTCTTCCTACGCTCGAAGCAGAGCCTCTTTTGGCCGCCATTCTCGCGTTCCGTACCATCTATTATGCCGTTCCAGCCGTTCTCGCCGCGCTGGTTGTGATCCGCGGACCGAATAAGAGGCGCTTGGCAGCTGGCCCACATGAAGGAGCTAAGCTTCGGCCGATCAAATCAGCCCCAACCCTGCCACCGCATATTGCGAAAACCATCACGGACGCCCCACGGGCCGAGGCTGGGCTTCTACGCCAAGGTCGCTTGTCCTTGATCACCTCTGACCAGGGCGTGGCCGCTGCAATGGGCGCATCTTCGGGGCAAAGCCTATTGGTCCTGTCCGATCCACTAGCCCAAAAACTCGATCATACATCCCTGCTCAGATCGCTGAAGGCGCTGGCAAATCAAAGCTTCCTGTCCCCTTTCCTTTATAAGGCCGGGGGGCGATGGGCGGTGGCTGCGCGCCACGCGGGATGGCAGGTCTTGCCCATCGCGCGCGAGGGCTGGATTGATCCAACAGGTTTCACATTGTCGGGGTCCGACAAACGACAGCTACGCCGAAAACTGCGGCAGGCCGAAACGGCCGGTATCGAGATCCGCGAGGCGGGTGCCGACCTGCCATTGCCCCAAATGCAGAGGATTGCGGACAATTGGTGCAGCCTTCGAGGCGGAGAACGCGGGTTTTCCATGGGCCAATGGCACCCAGACCACCTGCCCCATGCCCGTGTGTATCTGGCCAGACAAAATCACGACGTGATTGGGTTTCTGACACTCCATGAAAACGCGTCAGAGCAAGCTTTGGACCTGATGCGCATGTGCGCCGATGCGCCCGACGGCACCATGCATGCCCTGCTGGTATTCGCGATTGCTCAGGCCGGGCGGGAAGGTTGTACCCGTCTGTCGCTGGCCGCCGTTCCCCTTGAAGGTCAAATGGACGAACCGTGGCTCTTTCACCGCGCACGCCTTAAACTGGATCAGATCACCGGCGCTGCGGGGCTACGCCAGTTCAAAACCTCATTCGCGCCGCGCTGGGAAACGCTTTATGCGGCAGCGCCCTCGCGGATCGCCCTTGCTCTTGGCGCATTGGACGTAACACGGGAGATCTGTCGCAAAGCAGAAGCAGGGGTACTTTCAAAACACCGCTAACGCCGCCACCAAGCTGCTCTATCAGCAAACCCCTCAAGTTTGTGTCGCTCGCATTGTGAATTCGGCTCAAAGCCAACATGAATGCATTGCATTTGCACCTGCGGGCGTTCCATGGCAGGTAGCGCGCAAACAAGCGGTGAACGGAGACACCCATGACAGATGCCCTAACAAAACTGATGAACGAACGCGATTGGCTGATGGCGGATGGTGCCACGGGCACGACCCTGTTCAACATGGGCCTGACATCGGGCGATGCGCCGGAATTGTGGAACGTCGACAAGCCGGAAAACATCCGCGAGCTCTATCGTGGACCGGTTGAAGCGGGATCAGACATCTTCCTGACCAACACGTTTGGCGGCAATGCCTCGCGCCTGAAACTGCACGACGCACAGGATCGCGTCCGCGAATTGAACCGTGTCGGCGCTGAACTCGGGCGTGAAGTCGCCGATGCATCGGGTCGGACTGTGATCGTTGCGGGCTCGGTCGGGCCGACCGGCGAAATCATGGAACCAATGGGATCGCTGACCTTTGATGGCGCGGTCGAGATGTTCCACGAACAAGCCGAGGGCCTGAAAGAAGGTGGTGCAGATGTGCTGTGGGTCGAAACCATTTCAGCGCCTGACGAATACAAAGCCGCCGCCCGCGCGGCCGAGTTGACCGGCATGCCCTGGTGCGGCACGATGAGCTTCGACACCGCCGGACGCACTATGATGGGGCTGACCTCAGCCGAACTGGCTAAATTGGTCGAAACCTTACCCAATCCACCCCTGGCCTTTGGGGCCAACTGTGGCGTTGGGGCGGCAGATTTGCTGCGGACCGTTCTTGGTTTCGCGGCACAAGGAACCGAGCGCCCGATCATCGCCAAAGGCAATGCTGGCATTCCGCAATATGTTGACGGCCATATCCACTATGACGGAACGCCAGAGCTGATGGCGGACTATGCCGTTCTGGCCCGTGATTGTGGCGCGAAGATCATCGGCGGCTGCTGCGGCACGACACCCGAACACCTGAAGGCCATGCGCGAGGCGCTTGAAACCCGCCCCGCACGCGGCTCGCGCCCGACGCTGGACGAAATCTCGGAAGCGATTGGTGGGTTTTCATCAGCATCGGATGGCACCGGGGATGATGCTGCGCAACCTGCGCGCCGCAATCGCCGCCGCCGCGGTTAACGGCACTTTCACATTAAAAGTGCGTTCGCAGGTCGCGCGCCCTTTTTTTGTGCCGTAGCATGTCCGGCACGAGATCAATTTCAAAACAGGCTTAACTGATCGCCCTGCGCGATTGGCGGTTCAAACAGATCGCAGCGCAGATCCGGCATAAGTTTGGTCAGCTCAAACCGCTGGCAGGCCTTTTGAAACCGCTGCTTCAGCAGTTCGGCAAACACGCCGCGCCCCACCATGCGTTGACCAAATTCTGATTGATAGTCTTGCCCACCCCGCATCTCGCGGACCCGGTTCATGACCTTCGCTGCGCGGTCGGGATAGTGTTCCTCTAACCATTCCTGAAACAGCTCCGCCACTTCACCGGGAAGACGCAAAAGAATGTAGCTGGCCGCCACTGCCCCTGCGTCGCGCCCGGCTTGCATGATCGGTTCTAGCTCGTGATCGGTCAGTCCCGGCACGACAGGAGACGCCATGACCCGCACGGGCACCCCTGCCCCGGACAAGCGTTCGATCATCTGAAGACGCCGCTTCGGGCTGGGAACACGCGGCTCCATCTTGCGGGACAAATCAGGCTGCAGGCTGGTGATCGATATGCCGACCTGCGCCAGACCTTTGGCCGCCATACGTGACAGAATATCCAAATCCCGCTCGATCAACGTGCCTTTGGTGATGATCATGACCGGGTTTTGAAATTGCTCGAGCACCTCAAGTACCTGCCGGGTGATCCGGTATCGTCCCTCGATCGGCTGATAGGGATCAGTGTTGGTGCCCAAAGCCAACGGCGCCACGCGATAGGACTTACGCCGCAATTCGGTTTCCAGCTGCTTGGCGGCATCGGGGCGCGCGATCAACTTCGTTTCAAAATCCAGCCCGGGTGAATAGCCCAACCATGCATGGGTCGGGCGCGCGTAACAATAGATGCACCCATGTTCGCAACCACGATACGGATTCAGGGATTGATCAAACCGCAAATCGGGCGAGCTGTTGCGCGAAACAACCGACTTCGGACGCTCGATTGAAACCTCGGTTCGGAACGGCGGAAGCGGTTCCTCGGCCCAGCCATCATCCACCCGAACCCGTTGAAATCCCTCGAATCGACCCGTGGAATTCGAGGCCGCCCCCCGCCCACGTCGACACTCGGCGTCAATTCTGTCGGAATGATCCTTTTCCATGGGATCAAAATAAGAACATTTGAAGAACAATCAAATGAAATTCACGTTTCTTGCGCATATTATTCATTTGCCAACAGGTCGGTGACAGGGCACTCCATGTCGCAAATTGCCCAGACCCAATGCGCCATCTTGCCGCATTAGGGAATAAGAAACAGACCTCTAGCCAGGGAAAGACGCACATGTCTGATCAAGAAGAAGATATCATCCTGAGCGAACTCAACGATGAAGAGTTGGTGCAGCAGATGCATGACGACCTTTACGACGGTCTTGCAGAAGAGATCGAAGAAGGTGTCAACATCCTGCTTGAACGTGGCTGGCAGCCCTATCAAGTTTTGACCGACGCGTTGGTTGGTGGCATGACAATTGTTGGCATCGATTTCCGTGACGGCATCTTGTTTGTGCCCGAAGTTCTTCTGGCCGCCAATGCCATGAAAACCGGAATGGCGATCCTGAAACCCCTGCTTGCCGAAACCGGCGCACCACGCATGGGCAAGATGGTCATCGGCACTGTAAAAGGCGACATCCACGACATCGGCAAGAACCTTGTGTCGATGATGATGGAAGGTGCCGGGTTCGAAGTGGTTGATCTGGGCATCAACAACGCGGTCGAAGCCTATCTTGAAGCGCTTGAAAAAGAAGAGCCCGATATCCTTGGCATGTCCGCTCTGCTGACCACCACAATGCCTTACATGAAAGTCGTGATCGACACGATGGTCGAAAAGGGCATTCGCGACGATTACACCGTTCTGGTTGGTGGCGCACCCTTGAACGAAGAGTTCGGCAAAGCCATCGGCGCAGACAGCTATTGCCGTGATGCAGCCGTCGCTGTGGAAACCGCGAAAGAGTACATGGCGCGCAAGCACAACCAGCTTGCCGCGGGCTAGGTCTTTGCGAAACACAAATTCAAAGGCCCTGCCCCGCGGCGGGGCCTTTTCTTTTGCGCACACAGCCCCCAGATTAATCGGATGAGCAAAACACGTTTCATATTCCTGATTGCCTTGGTGATCCTGTCTGCTGGCCTGACGGTACTCGTCGCGGGTTGGGCTGCTGCATCTGGAAAGCTGGATGGGCAGGTTGCGATGGCGCTGCTGCCCTTGGTCATGCTTGCCTCGATCGCATGGCGCGCCCTGTCAGGAAGGACTGAAAAATGAACGTGAATGACGACGCTCTGACACAAGACGGGTTGGCACCGACGCAATCGAAGGCATCAGTTTTGATCCTCGCCTGCGGCGCGCTGGCGAATGAGATTTTGGCGCTGATCCGCATGAATGGCTGGGATCACATGAGCCTGACCTGCCTGCCTGCGATCTTGCACAACACGCCCGAGAAAATCCCAGAGGCCGTGCGCGACGCTGTCGCCAAGCACAGAGCAGATTTTGACCAGATATTTCTGGCCTATGCCGATTGCGGAACCGGAGGCCAGCTTGATGCGATCTGCGATGAGATGGGCATCACGATGATCCGCGGGCCGCATTGTTATTCATTTTTCGAAGGCAACGACGCGTTCGAGAAGCGCACAGACGGCGAAATTGACGTCTTCTATCTGACCGATTTTCTGGCCCGTGGGTTTGAGAACTTCGTGATCAAGCCCTTGGGTTTGGACAAGCACCCCCAGCTTCGGGATATGTATTTCGGCCACTACACCAAGCTGATGTATCTGGCTCAATCGGACAATCCGGAATTGAACCAAATGGCCGAAGACGCGGCCGAGCGTCTTGGGCTGACCTATGAGCGCAGGTTTACCGGCTATGGGGATCTGGCGACGTCGTTAGAGACGCTGAACCGCAGTTAGGCCGCTTCCGACGCATAGTGGCGGATACGTTCGACCATCGCGCGCACGCCGTTTGAGCGCTGAGAAGACAGATGTTCATTCAAGCCAAGACGCGCCAGTTCCGCTGGTGCATCGACTTTGGCAATCTCAGACAGCGGCAAGCCTGTGTAGAGCGCCGACAGAACCGCGATCAGCCCTTTTACGATCATTGCATCGCTATCGCCCGAAAAATGAAAAGTTCCGTCCGCGATTTCGGGATGCAACCAGACCTGACTGGCACAGCCTTCCACCTTGGTGGCCGGAACCTTCAGGGCCGGGTCCATATCTGGCAGCGACTTGCCCATGTCGATCACAGTCGCATAACGATCTTCCCAGTCATCCAGGAACTCGAAATCCTCAACAATCTCTTCAAATGCCGGGCTTGCCATGGGGGGTCCTTTCGTCTTTCTTCCCTGACCTATGACGATCACGCAAAAAGGTCCAGTCTCAGATCGGATTGCTGTCTTTTCAAAACCCCCGACATGGGCTAACCCTTTGGGCAGAGAAAGAGGAGCCGACATGAATTTCCGCCGACTTGCTGCCCCTGCCCTGATGTCCGCGCTTATTGTGACGCTGACCGCATGTGGCGGAAATACGAATCTCAATCCGCTCAGCTGGTTCAACTCCAATCGTGTTGAAGAGGTCGCCATCATTCCAGAAGGTGGATTTCTGGAAGATCAGGAAAATCGCGGGCTGGTTACGCAGGTTGTTGACCTGCAAATCCTACGCACTCAAGGTGGCGCGATCATTCGTGCAAAAGGCCTGCCGCCGCGACTTGGATACTGGGATGCCGAACTGGTTCCAGAAAACTTCGAACGCGCCGAAAATGGCGTACTGACCTACATGTTCCGCATCACTGAACCCTACTACCGCACCCAAACTGGTCGCCCAAAACAGCGCGAGGTTTATGTCGGGCATTTCGTGTCAGACATTAAGCTGCAAGGGGTTCGGACAATTCGCGTGGTCGGTGAACAGAACAGCCGCGCAGCCAGCCGTTAACTGGGTCTCAGACTTCGAAAACTTCCACGCGTTGCCCTTTGGCAGCAAGCGCAAGCTTTCCGTCACACAACCGCTGCGCGTCGTCTCCAAAGACTTCGGCGCGCCAGCCGGTCAGCGCCTTCATGTCGCGCTTGCCAGCGGCCAGAGCGTCCAGATCAGCCGCTGATGCAATCAGCTTTTGTGCGACCTTTTCTTGCTCGCAACGGGCTTTCAGAAGAACACGCAACAGATCCGCCAATGCCGGGTTCACCTGAAGCTTCTCTTTCGAGCGGTCCGAGACTTTCGGCAGTTTATCTTGTGGAAGCTCTAGGCCCACGGTGATCGCTTTCAAAATCCCATCGGCGATATCGCCCTTACGCGCTTCACGCAGCAAAAGCCGCGAGCGGTTCAGTTCTTGCATATTGCGCGGCTTGGTCGAGGCAAGCTCTAGCAACGCATCGTCCTTCATCACGCGGTTTCGCGGGACATTCCGGGCTTGGGCATACCCTTCCCGGAACCGGGCGAGTTCTTTCGCAACACCAAGGAAACGGCCAGAATTCGTGCGCGTTTTCAAACGCTTCCACGCATCTTCGGGATGAATGGTGTAGGTAGCGGGATCGGTCAAACCGGACAGCTCTTCCTGAACCCAGTGGGCACGGCCTGTTTTCTCCAACTCATCCGCCAGATGTTCGTAGATGCCGCGCAAATGGGTCACATCCCCCTGCGCGTATTTCTTTTGCGCATCGGTCAGTGGGCGGCGCGACCAATCCGTAAATCGGCTGGATTTGTCCAACTGTGCCCGCGATATCTTACGCACGAGTGTTTCATACCCAACCTGATCCCCAAAACCGCAGACCATCGCCGCGACCTGCGTGTCAAACAAGGGGCGCGGGAAAACACCGGCTTCTACAAAAAAGATTTCAAGATCCTGTCGCGCGGCGTGAAACACTTTGACCACACGTTCATCGCGGAAAAGCTCATAAAGCGGCTCAAGCGACAGACCATCGACGAGCGGGTCTACAAGCACGGCGTCATTGTCGTCATCCCCCGGAACGGCCAACTGGATCAGGCACAGTTTCGAGTAATAGGTGCGTTCACGCAAAAACTCGGTATCGACGGTCACATAAGGGTGCGAAGTGGCGCGGATACAGAATTCTTCCAGCGCTTCGGTCGTCGTGATCGTGATCATAAAAAGTCTACCTGCTCTTTACCGCACCAAACTAGGGCTTCGCACGGGTTTACGAGGATTTCCTGCGAAAGGGAAGCCTGCGTCGCGCAAGTTCCAAACAGCCAGCTTCACGGCAACAAAATGGGCGTTCTGTCCCCGTCAGCAAACCGTCGTAGTACAGCAGGATAAAGGATGTGTTCCTGCACCAGCACGCGCGCGGCCAAACTGTCTGCGGTATCGCCTGCCTCGACAGGTACACGCGCTTGACCAAGGATCGGGCCGCCATCCAGTTCAGCCGTGACTTCATGCACGGAACAGCCTGCCTCGGCATCTTGTGCATCCAGCGCGCGTTGATGTGTGTGCAGGCCTTTGTATTTCGGCAAAAGCGACGGATGGATATTCAGGCAGCGCCCAGCCCAATGACCGGTGAAAGTGGGCGTCAGAATACGCATGAACCCTGCAAGGCACAGAATATCGGGTTGCGCAGCTTCTAGATTGGAATTCAGTGCCTTTTCAAAGCCTTCTCGATCACCTTTAAAGTCGCGATGATCGACGACAGCAGTGGGAATTCCTATGGCTTCGGCTTTGCTCAAACCACCCGCGTCTGGGACGTTCGACAGCACCAAACAAGGCCGTGCCGGGTGATCGTCGGTCATCGAGTTAACCAACGTCACCATGTTTGAGCCGCCCCCCGAGATCAGGATGGCAACCCGTTTCTTCGGGGTATCGCTCACGCGAGCGTTCCCAGATAGCTCACGCCCTCGCCCTTCTGGATGCGGCCAAGGCGAGTCACGCGCTCGCCTGCTTTGGTCAGCAGCTCGGCTACGTCATTGGCCGCTTTGGCGTCCACCACCAAAACCATGCCTTGTCCTGCATTGAAAGTCTTCAGTATCTCTGACTGTGACATACTGCCGGTCGCGGCCAACCATTTGAAGACAGGGGGCAATTCCCATTCATCCAGATCCACCAGCGCAGCAAGACCCTTTGGCAACACGCGCGGCAGGTTTTCGGTCAAGCCACCACCCGTTATGTGGGCCAGAGCATGCACGCCCCCTGCGCGCACAGCGTCCAGCGCCTGACGAACATAAAGGCGGGTTGGCGCCAACAGCGCCTCGCCCAGCGTGATTTTTGCGTCCCACGGACATTCCGCATCCCAACCAAGGCCCGAGACTTCGACCAATTTACGCACCAGCGAATAGCCGTTTGAGTGAACGCCATCTGACGCCAGCCCCAACAGCACATCGCCTTCGCGCACGCCTTTGGGCAGGTCTTCGCCGCGCTCCATCGCGCCGACCGAGAAGCCCGCAAGGTCAAAATCGCCGTCTTCATACATGCCCGGCATCTCAGCCGTTTCGCCACCGATCAGCGCACAGCCCGACAGCTCGCAGCCCTTGGCAATACCTTCGATGATCCGCGCGGCCTTGTCTGTCTCCAGACGACCCGTTGCGAAATAATCCAAGAAGAACAATGGCTCAGCACCCTGGCACACAAGGTCGTTCACGCACATAGCCACGAGATCGATACCGATTGTGTCCACATTGCCGGTGTCAATTGCGATGCGCAGTTTGGTGCCAACGCCGTCCGTGGCCGAAACCAGAACCGGATCGTTGAAACCAGCCCCTTTCAGATCGAAAAGTGCGCCGAAGCCGCCCAGACCTGCCATCACACCGGGACGGTTGGTGCGTTTTGCGGCGGGTTTGATCCGCTCGACAAGTTCGTTGCCCGCGTCGATGTCCACGCCTGCATCCGCATAGGTGATACCGTTCTTGCCGTCGCTCATGTCTATCCCCCGGATGGCGCCTAAAGAAATCTGCGCATCCGATAACTTAAGGCAGGCTAAGAGTCCACGCCCCGCTTGACGCTGCGCACCAGTTTGCTAGCTATGGCGCACCGAGAGAAACAGTGGGCCTGTAGCTCAACGGTTAGAGCAGAGCGCTCATAACGCTTTGGTTGGGGGTTCAAATCCCTCCGGGCCTACCATCTTTTCCTAAAGTTTATCTGCTATGCACGTTTCGCGAGCCATTTTCCGCAGTTGGGGCAAATGCATAGATGACAATCCGCTCGTAGTGATGGCCCATAACGGCTAACACTACAGGCACACAGACAGGAGCATTTCATGCCACAAACCGCATCCAGCAACCGCCGCATCGTCTTGGCAGAGCGCCCCAATGGGCTTCCGGATAAAAACACGCTTCGCCTTGAGGAAACCCCCGTTCCCACCCCGAAGGATGGTGAGATGCTGTTGCGCACGGTTTTCCTGTCGCTCGACCCATATATGCGCGGACGTATGAACGATGCGAAATCCTATGCTGAGCCTGTGAAAATTGATGAAGTGATGACCGGTCAGGTCGTTGCAGAAGTGATTTCTTCAAATCTTGATGGTTTTTCTGCTGGTGACTTCGTTCTGGCGGGAAGCGGTTGGCAAGATTACGCAATTTCTGATGGGACTGAAGTGATCAACCTTGGCGCGTCACCCGCTAACCCCTCATGGTCATTGGGTATTCTGGGCATGCCCGGCTACACTGCTTACGCTGGATTATTGAAGATTGGCGAACCAAAGCCCGGCGAAACCGTAGTGGTTGCTGCGGCATCAGGCCCAGTTGGCGCCACGGTCGGCCAGATTGCAAAAATCAAAGGCTGCCGGACGGTGGGAATCGCGGGCGGCGCAGAGAAATGCGCGCATGTGGTGAACAATCTGGGCTTTGACGCCTGTATCGATCATAAGGCCGATGACTTCGCTGAACAGCTTGCCGCCGCCTGCCCTGATGGCATCGATGTCTATTTCGAAAATGTGGGTGGCAAGGTTCTTTATGGTGTGTTGCCTCTTTTGAACCCCTTCGCACGCATGCCCGTTTGCGGTGTGGTGTCATGGTACAACCTAACCGGTCTTCCCGATGGTCCCGATATGGGCCCCGCCATCATGGGCACGATTCTAAGGATGAAAGTGAAGGTGCAAGGCTTCATCATTTTCGACAGCTTCCCCCTGAGCACGTACCAAGAGTTTGCTAAGGACATGACGGGGTGGCTGGCCGAGGGAAAGGTCAAATACAAAGAACAGGTTGTCGATGGGCTTGAGAATGCACCCCAGGCGCTTAACGAGCTGCTTCTTGGTCAGAGTTTCGGGAAAATGGTGGTTAAGGTCGATTAGGACTGGGTCACCTTATAATTAAAGCAAACGGCGAAGGCCATAAGCACACGCTTAGCTCGCGTAGTTGCTGCCTTCGTCGTCCAGAATAGCTCTCAGTTCCGACAGATGGCGATCCCCCTGTTCGGGGTATTCTTCCAGCTCTTTCGCGGTTTTCTCCGCAATCTCGTCCGATAGCACGCGTAAGGGCTGGCCGGTTTGCAGCGCACGGATGTAGGTCTCGGCCGCGCGTTCAAAATAGTAAAGCCGGTTGAAGGTATCCGCGACGCTGTCTCCGATCACCAGCACGCCGTGATTGCCCATGATCATCACCTTGACCTTCGGATCCGTCAGCATCTCGGCACAGCGCGCGCCTTCATCTTCGAACGCCAGCCCGCCATAGCCATCGTCGATCACATAGCGATTGTAGAACGTCGCGCAATTCTGATCGATTGGTGGCAGATTGCTATCCGCCAAAGACGCCAAAACCGTTGCGTGGATCGAATGTACATGCATCACGCAGCGCGCGTGTGGGCAATGCCGATGCACCCCCCCATGTAACCCCCACGCAGTGGGGTCCGGCGAGTCAGGGCGATCCATAGTAGTGGGATCGTCCGCGTCGATTTCCAAGAGGTCTGATGCCCGGATGCGGGCAAAATGCATCTGGTTGGGGTTCATCAGAAACTTGGTGCCGCTGTCATTCACGGCAAGGCTGAAGTGGTTCGCCACCCCTTCGTGCATATTCAGACGCACGGTCCAGCGAAAGGCGGCCGCCATATCAACGCGGTCATTCCAATGGGCGATGTTGGGCACGGGCGTGGTCAGCGTCATAGGAAACTCCTGTAATTTAGCCGTAGGAGACAATGCACGGGGCACAGTTTCTTGCCTGTTTGCGACCAGTACGGATTAAAGCGGAAGAACAAGCTCGACCTTCAAACCGCCCAGATCGGCGCTTTCACCCAGTCGCAAATGCCCGCCATGGCCGCGGGCGATGTCATTGGCAATGGCAAGCCCAAGACCCACACCTGAGCCCTTGTTCTGGTTGCGGGATTTATCCAGCCGGGCGAAAGGTTTTAAGGCCTCTTCCCGATCCTCAGGCGCTATCCCGGGGCCATCATCCTCGATCACAAACCGCAGATCCCCGCGTCCCGTGACCAAAGAAAACCGCGCCTGTGAACCATATCTCGTTGCATTGCCCAGAAGGTTTTCCAACGCACGCTCAAGCGATGCACGCCGAAGGGGACGCTCACCAGGGTTCGCCAGTTCCCCCAGCGCGACCGTCATGCCTGCACGCTGCGCATTCTCAACCAGGTGATGCACCAGTGCGATCGGATCGACAGACTCTGGCGCGTCCTCCAGCGCTTCAGCCTGAGCAAAACCCAGAAATCGATCGACGAGCCGCTCCATATCATCAACGTCGCGCTCCAGATCTTCACGCGCATCGTCTTCGACCATCGACAGGCCCAGTTTGAGCCGCGTTAAGGGTGTTCGTAGATCATGGCTGACGCCTGACAGCATCAGCGTGCGTTGCTCGATCTGGCGATCAATTCGTGACCGCATGTCCAAAAACGCTTTCCCTGCCGCGCGCACTTCTGTTGCCCCTGCCAGCCTGTAAGGCACCACCTGCCCCTTCCCGAAGGCCTCGGCCGCACGGGCAAGGCGACGGATGGGACGCAGCTGATTTCGCAGAAACAGATAGGCAATCAGCGTCATCAGGAACCCGGTGACAACCATCAAGACGAGCAACTGGTGCGGGTTGGTCGCCGAGACACGTTGGCGTGGAAGATCAACCTGCATCACTCCAAACTGCGTGGGAAGTGACAGCGTCACCCGTTCCCGATCGGATTCCAAATCAACGCCCAACAGGCCCGGCAAGCCCGCCTGCATGGTTCGCAAAACCCGAGGACCGGTGAAATCCATCAACCTGACTTGCGTTGCAACTGGATCAGCCGGAAGCGTCACGCGCATAGACAGAGGCGCGGCAATGCGTCGGGCTTGTTCCACCGCAATCTCTTGCGACATGGCCGTGTTCACCTCGCCCTCAAGAAGCGCGATTTCGGCGACCACAGATTCGGTCATCTGAACGGTTATCCTGTTGAAATGCCGTTGAATAAACACCACGGACACCACAAGTTGCAGCGTGATAATCGGGGCCAGAAGAATCAGCGCCGCACGGCCATAAAGCCCGCGTGGCATAAACTGCTTCAGCCATTGAAAATCGCGCCAGTTTGCATTGTTCGAGCGGTTGTTTTGCGTCATGGCCTGACCCTATGACGCGGCGACGCGCTTGCCAAGCGAAGGGTGCGGCGTCAGGAATGACCAAACGGCAGCCAAGGAGCGTCTAACATGGCATCGGACCCCGCAAATCGCCCGCCTGCAGGCATTATGCAGCAAATGGAGCCCGGCATCCGCCGAATAATCGCTCCAAACCCCTCGCCGATGACCTATTGGGGCACCAATACCTTCGTTCTGGGTGAAGGTGACGTCGCGGTGATTGACCCCGGCCCGGCCGACAAGAACCATTTGGCATCAATCTTAAACGGACTTGGACCAAACGAGCGGATATCGCAGATTCTGGTGACACATGCCCATTTGGACCACTCCCCTCTTGCCTCTGTGCTGTCCAAAGAAACCGGCGCTCCGATCTTGGCCTACGGCGATGCTTTGTCCGGGCGCAGCAGTGTCATGCGCGATCTTGTGGCGCGCGGCTTGTCGTCAGGCGGTGAAGGTGTGGACGCTGAATTCACATGTGACATCTGTCTTGCCGACGGTGAAAAGTTCATGGCTGGCGGTATGGAGGTCGAGGCAATATGGACACCAGGCCACTTTGCTAATCACCTGAGCTTTGCAGCACAAGGCGTTGTATTTACTGGCGATCACATCATGGAATGGGCCAGCTCTCTGGTCTCTCCGCCGGATGGGGATCTGACCGCGTTCATGGCCTCTTGCCGAAAACTGGCCTCACGCTCAGACCGCGCCTACTACCCCGCACATGGTGACCCCATCGACCGCCCGAAAGAGCGTCTGGACTGGCTGATCAACCACCGCCTGACTCGCGAGGCAGAAATTCAAGCCACTCTGGCACAGCTGGACGAGGCAACAGTCCCGACCCTCACCAGCGCAATCTACAATGAAACACCGGATGCCCTCATCCCCGCCGCCGAGCGTAACGTCTTCGCACATCTGATAGACCTCGCCGCGCGCGGAATTGTCACCGCGACCCCAACGCTCGAGGCAAATGCCGTTTTTCGAATGACGGACGAAAAAAAGTAATTTCGCCTCTTGCGGCCCTGAATCGCCCTTGCTATATCGCCCCACATGTTCCGGCGTAGCTCAGCGGTAGAGCAGTTGACTGTTAATCAATTGGTCGTAGGTTCGATCCCTACCGCCGGAGCCATAAATCCCCTAAGGGATTGATAAAACAAGAAAAGCGCTCCTTCTGGAGCGCTTTTCTTGTTTTTGGCGGCTACTTATGCAGATTCAGACCTTCTGAACCGAAGAGTTTCCTTGAAATCTGCCGTTGGTCGTTTCTTCCTCAAATTTGCACGCGGACTCACAGAACGTCCAAAGAGCTTTTCACCCGATCCATGACGATCGAAGTTTTGAACCGGCTGATGTTCGATTCGTCAAAGAAATAGGCTTGCGTGAACGCCTCATATTCTTTGATGTCGCACACGTTCAGGATCAGAAGAAAATCTGCTTCGCCGGTCGTATAATAACATTGCTGCACCGATGGGGCGTTGCGCATTTTGCGCTTGAACGCATCCAGTTGCTGGCGGTTTTCTCGTTCCAGAATGACTTCGACAACCACCGTTAATTCCCGCCCCAGTTTGGTGGCGGACAGGACTGCAATTTCTCGTTCGATCACGCCTGTCTCACGCAGCTTCTTCAGCCTTTTTTGAACCGCTGCGGGGGAAAGGCCCACCGCTTCACTGATCGCTTCAGCAGTCAGGCGGGCATTGCCTTGCACCAAGCGCAGTATATGTAGGTCTTTGTCGTCCATGCTCTCAATTACCTCCTGCAAACGCGATTTTGCAATTTTTTTAGTAATGAGGCACGATTTTTTCGATGCGTGCCAGCCTGATTGACCTTCTAATATGTATTCAACACGAGTCAAAAGGATTGGAAAATTGGATCATTTGACCAAGATGCGGCAACGCTTCCATCGCGCGCCCGAGCTGGGGTTTCAGGAAGAGAACACGAAGACCCTTGTCGCCAAACATCTGCGTGATCTGGGGATCGAGGTGCATGAGGGCGTTGGCGTCGTTGGCATATTGCGAAAAGGCACCAGCAACCGCGCCATTGGGCTTCGGGCTGATATGGATGCGTTGCCGATCATCGAGGCCTCATCACACGATTATGTGTCGCAAAACCCGGGCGTCATGCACGCCTGTGGGCATGATGGGCATATGACGATGCTCCTTGGGGCAGCAGAAAAACTCGCCTCGGAAGGCGGCTTTGATGGCACTGTAGTCTTCCTCTTCCAACCCAACGAAGAACACGGGCTGGGTGCCCGGGCCATGATTGACGAAGGCGTTCTAGACCGGTTCCCGATGGAGGAAGTCTATGCCATCCACAACCTGCCCGGCGCTCCATTGGGCGAGGTGTCGACGCGTAAGGGCTTGGTTTGCAGCAGTGAAAGCCTGTTTGAAATTACGGTGCATGGTCAGGGCGGGCATGCTTCTATGCCACAGGTTGGGGTGGACGCGATCACCGTGGGGGCAGAACTGGTGTTGGCCCTGCAAACGATTGTGGCGCGCAAACTGGCCCCCGGCGCAGGTGTGGTCGTTTCAGTGACTGAATTCCTGACCGATGGGCAGCGCAATGTGCTGCCGGGGCAAGCCATCCTGAAAGGTGATGTCAGGGCTCGCGCGCCCGAGGATCGGGAAAAGGTCGAGATGCTGATGCAGCAAATCACCGATGGCATCGCCAAAGCACATGGGATCACCGCGACGGTATCGTTTCGGACCGAGTTCATTGAAACGATCAACGCAGATGCTCCGACCGAAGCCGTTGTGCGTGCGGCCACCGCCGCAAAGCTCGCCGTGATCCCGGATCGGCAACCGATGAGCTTCTCCGAAGACTTCGCCCATTTCACAGCTGCCATTCCCGGTTGTTTTCTGTTGATGGGCAACGGAACGGACGGGCCCCACGGCCAACCTCTGCATTCTTCGGATTACGACTTTAACGACGACCTTCTGCCCATTGGGGCTGAGTTTTGGACAAAACTGGTGCAGGATCGCCTGCCCCCGCGAAAGGACTAACCATGTACGACGTATTCACCGCGGCCAAACTGCGGCACACCGCTGGACGCCCAAAACCCGCCCAAGCGGCGTTTCGCGTGCTTTCGGAACAGGATTTCGACAATGCCTGCGCCGAGATCATGGCTTGGGAAGGCTATGCCCCTACCCCGCTTGTGTCACTGTCCGGTCTGGCGAAGGACCTGAACGTGGCGCGGATCGACTATAAGCATGAAGGCCCGCGTTTCGGGCTGGGCAGCTTCAAGGCGCTTGGCGGGTCCTATGCCGCGCTGCGGGTTTTGCAGCGTGAGCTGAGCGCCCAATTGGGTCGCACAGTTAGCTTGGAAGAAATCCGCAATGGCGAACATCGCGAGGCTTGCGCCGGGATCACATTGGTCTCAGCGACCGATGGCAATCACGGGCGATCCCTGGCTTGGGGTTGTCAGCGCTTTGGTGCCCCGTGCCGCATCTATATTCATGCCGAAGTCAGCGAAGGCCGAGCCAGCGCTATGCGGGATCTGGGGGCAGATGTCATCCGGATCGAAGGGGATTACGACGCGTCCGTTTTGCTGGCAAAGTCTGAAGCCGAAGAAAACGGCTGGTTTGTCGTCTCGGACACCTCGTGGGAGGGGTATACCGAGCCGCCGCGGGATGTGATGGCAGGGTACTGCGTGATGACACGCGAAGCCTGCAATACTCTGGATAAGCCGCCAACGCATGTCTTCTTGCAAGGTGGCGTTGGGGGGTTGGCGGCCTCGGTCGCGGCGGGTCTTCGGCAGTTTTACAAAGATGCTGCCCCGCGTGTTGTGATCGTGGAGCCCGAGTTGGCAGCGTGTTTGTTCGACAGCGCCAAGAAGGGGAAGCCCACAACATTCGAGATTGCGGAAGAGACCATTATGGCTGGACTGTCCTGCGGCGAACCCTCTGAAATGGCGTGGGAAATTCTGGCAGAGGAAAGCAGCGACTTTCTGACCATTCCGGACAGCATTGTCGCCCCCTCGGTGCGTCTTTTGGCCAATAGTGAGACTGGCGATATAGCCGTCGAAGCTGGCGAAAGCGCTGTCGCTGGATTGGCGGCGTTGATCGCAGCAAGGCAAGATCCTGTGCTGTCAGACGCATTGGGATTGGACGGAAACGCGCGCGTGTTGCTGATCGGATCAGAAGGCGTAACGGACCCAGATATCTTTAAGGCGATCATGGCTGGGGCAAATCATGTCTGAGGTGCTCCAAGCTCCAACACGCGGTTTCCCGGCGTCGGAGTTCAAAGCCCGCACGCGCAATGCGCAAGCCCTAATGGCGGATCAGGGATTGGACGGGATTCTGTTAATGACCGAGCCTGAGGTCCGGTATTTCAGCGGCTTCCACACGCTCTTTTGGCAAAGCCCCACGCGTCCGTGGTTCCTGTTTATCCCCACGCAGGGCAAACCCATCGCCGTGATCCCCGAAATCGGGGCGGCGCTTATGCGTCAGACTTGGATTGACGACGTCCGCACCTGGAGCGCCCCTGCCCCAACTGATGACGGCATTAGTTTGCTGACCGACCTCCTGTCACCGCTGGCCAGTTCCAGCGGGCGTCTGGGCGTTCTGAAAGGCCATGAAACCGGGCTGCGCATGCCGTTGGGGGATTATGAACGCCTGATGGAGGGGCTTCCCGGCCTTGAAGTTGAAGATGCCACCGGGCTGGTGCGCAGCTTGCGTATGGTGAAATCTGAGGCTGAAATCGAGAAGCTCTCTCATATCTGCGCCATCGGATCGCGCGTGTTTTCCGAAGTCCCGAAACTGGCGCGTGAAGGACTGCCCTTTGAAGAGCTCTTCCGGCTCTTTCGGCGTGAAGCGATGTATCACGGGGCGGATGATGTGCCCTATCTGGTTGGCGGCGCTGATCAGGGGGGATATCACGACGTGATCTCTCCGCCATCGCCGCGCCCTTTGCAGAAGGGGGATATCTTTATGCTGGACACGGGTGCCACGTGGGATGGCTATTACTGCGACTTTGATCGCAACTGGGCGATTGGTCTGGCGGATGATCTTTCGAAACGGGCTTATGACACTCTCTGGCGCGCCACCGAGGCTGGGATCGAAGCCGCCCGCCCGGGCAACACATGCGCCGAGCTGTTTCAGGCCATGCAATCTGTCATCGCCGAGATGGACGATCAGGGTGGCGATGTGGGTCGACTTGGGCATGGGCTGGGCATGCAGCTGACCGAATGGCCCTCTCATGCTGCATTTGATGATACTGTCATAGAAGAGAACATGGTGCTGACGCTTGAACCGTCGCTTTCTTATGGTGACGGGCGCATTATGGTCCACGAAGAAAACATTGTTGTGCGTGCATCTGGGGCGAAACTTCTGACTCGCCGCGCGCCTGCCGAGCTTCCGGTAATCTGAGGGAAAAATGCTAAAACTCGACTTCGATACAGACGGTGGCATTGGAACGCGGGCCAATCTGGGCATGATCGTTCTGGAAACGGATGAGACACTAGAGGCGGAGTTCGCCCAACTCACCGATATCGAGGGCGTCGCGCGCTATCACAGCCGCATTCCGATGGTTACGGAGATTCGTCCGGACACGCTTATCCAAATGCTCGATGATCTTCCTGCTTCAACCCGGCTTCTGCCCCCCGCGCTCGATTTTGACGTGATTGGCTATGGCTGCACGTCGGCCTCGACCGTGATCGGATCAGACAAGGTTGCCGAAGCCATTCAAAGCGTGCGCCCCGGAGTTAAGGTCTCAGATCCCTTGGCGGCCATGATCGCAGCGGGCCACAGTCTTGGCGCTGGAAACCTTGGCTTTGTCACCCCCTATGTGCCCGAGGTTTCGCACCGCATGCGCGAGAAGCTTGAAAGCGCCGGTTTCACGATCACTTCGGGCGGATCATTTGAGGAAAGCGATGATCGGGTGGTCGCCAGAATAACCAAGGACGCGATCTATGACGCCAGCATACGTGTGGCCAAAGCTGCACCCGAAAATGCCCCCTGTAAAGCACTGATCATCTCCTGCACAAATCTGCGCTGCATGTCAGTGATCCCAATGCTGGAAGCCCAACTGGGGATCCCGGTCTTGTCCAGCAACATCGCCCTGACATGGCACATGCTGCGACTGGCAGGAATTGACGATAGGATGCCGCAATTCGGTCGCTTGTTCGACGCCCCCTTGCGCACCTAACATAGGCTTAAGGCGGAAAGCTGCCGACTACGCGTTTCCGGTGGTGCCCAACCCAGCGACCGGGTAGGCTTTCATTGATTGTTAGAAGCTTTATTGCTCACAAGGAACCTGGGTGTGGGAAAGACAAGTTTGGCGCCGCATTGGCGACGGATTTACCTATCAACAGCACTGGCTGTGTGCGGTCAGACTGCGCTTGCGCTTGAGACTGTCGAGATCACCGTTCAAGGATTAAATGACGACCTGAAATCAGCCATTGAATCTGCGTCTTTGGTCCAAACCGCTAAAAATGACGGTGAAACGGACCCGCGCGACGTGATGGCAGCCGCCCTTGCCGAATATGGTCGCCTGACCGAGATTCTGTATGCGAACGGCTATTATGGTGGCGTGGTCAGCGTGAAGGTCGATGGGCGCGAGGCTGGATTGATCCCGGTTTTTAACCTGCCCAAGCAGATCAACACGGTCACTGTGTCGGTCGATCCGGGACCCGCTTTCACTTTTGGTCAAGCACGGGTCGCTCCTCTTGCGCCCGGCACCACCCTGCCGGACGGGTTCAAATCCGGTGCCGCAGCAAAAAGCACAGAAATCCAAGCAGCCGCAGATGCTGCACATCTTGCATGGCGACAAGCAGGGCACGCGAAAGCCAACTTAACCGGCCAAAAAATCACCGCAGACCACAATCGCCGCCAATTGTCCGCTGATTTGAAGTTTTCGCCCGGCCCAAAGGCGTTCTTTGGACGAATGACGCAAACTACGCCAAGCGCGGTGCGATCTGATCGTATTGCGCGGATCGCCGGCTTCCCCACTGGGACGACATTCTCGCCCGACGCGCTTGAGGTTGTCGCAAATCGTCTGCGTCGTACCGGAGCGTTTTCATCCGTTGCCCTGAAAGAGGCTGACGCGCTGAACCCGGACAACACACTTGATGTGGGGCTGGCACTTGCCGATGAAAAACCAAGACGGTTTGGCGTCGGCGCAGAGCTTTCATCGCTTGAAGGCGTCGGCGTATCTGCGTTCTGGATGCATCGCAACTTATTTGGAGGGGCCGAGCGTTTCCGTGTGGATGGCGAAGTAACGGGCATTGGCGGGCAACACGGTGGGATCGACTATCGTCTGGGCGCACGTTTGGAACAGCCAGCAACCTTCGGACCTGACACAACCGCCTTTGGCTTCGCCACAGCCGCTTATGAAGATGAACCGGCCTATATCTCGCGCAATGTGGATCTGGGCGTTGGGATGACCCGGATTTTTTCAGAAACACTGACCGGAGAGATTGGCGTGGGCGTTCATTACTCGGACACAACTGACGTGTTCGGAGACCGTGAGTTCTTTCATCTGACCCTGCCCCTTGGTCTGACGTGGGATCGGCGCAATGATCTGTTGGACGCGACCTCAGGCAGCTTTGTCCGCGCCGAGGTGACGCCGTTCTTATCTCTCAATGATGGTGGCAGCGGCGCGCGCGCATTTGTGGATGCACGCGCGTATGGCGCACTTGATACAGGTGATCGGTTTGTCGTTGCTGGACGGGTGCAGGCCGGAACTGTCTATTCCGACGATGTCAAAGACATCCCGCCGGAGTACCTGTTTTTTTCGGGTGGCGGGAACTCGGTACGTGGACAACCCTATCAATCCTTGGGCATTCCGGTTGGGAATGGTGATCTAAGGGGTGCGCAGTCCTATCTGGCGCTGTCGACAGAACTGCGGGCGACAATCACCGACACGATTGGCCTAGTTGCCTTTGCAGATGCAGGGCATGTCAGCGATGACAGCCTTTTTGCTGGTGAAGGGGGCTGGCATGCCGGGGCTGGGCTGGGGTTAAGGTACAAAACCCCGATTGGCCCACTGCGTTTGGATGTGGCCGGTCCGATTTCTGGTGACACGGGCGATGGAATACAGATCTACCTTGGTATCGGGCAGGCGTTCTGATCATGATTCAACGTGTATTCTTCGCGCTTATCGTGCTTGTTCTCCTTCCCGTCGCAACTTTGGCACAATCCGCAAGCCCCACATCCGAGGATGATCGCGGCTACTTGCAAGCTTTTCTTGAAGACAACCTGTCAGATACCGGGCGCGACATCCGGATCACAGGATTTCAGGGCGCGTTCAATTCGAAAGCAACCGTGGACGAAATCACCATTGCCGATGGTGAGGGCATTTGGCTGAGCATGCGGGGCCTGACGCTCACATGGACTCGCAGCGCGCTGTTAACCGGCAATGTGAAAATCGATGCGTTGGAAGCGGACGAGATCAATCTGCTGCGCCGCCCCATTCCAGAACCCGGCCTGCCCAGCCCGGAAGCGACCGAGTTTTCTCTGCCCGAACTTCCGGTCTCTTTGAATATCGGCGTCATTCGGGCCAAACGCGTTATCTTGGGCGAAACTGTCATCGGGGCGGCCGCCACCATATCGCTTGAAGGCTCTGCCTCTTTGGCCTCGGGCAAAGGGGAAGCGGATCTGCAAATCAAGCGGTTAGACGGTCCCAAAGGCGATCTGAGCATGTCGGGAAACTATGACAATGTCGAACGGGTCTTGTCGATGTCCTTGTCTTTGCAAGAGGCCGCTGACGGGATTGCCGCAAACCTGTTGGGCATCCCAGACAGACCTTCGATGGGGCTGACGGTCGAGGGCACAGGGCCCCTGTCAGACTTCACAGCTGACATCGCCTTAGCGACCGCAGGTCAGGATCGGCTGACCGGTAAAGTCGCACTTCTTGAACGCACAGAAACTGAAGGCACGACACCCACAACAGCTACCGAACGGCAATACGCGCTCGATCTATCGGGCGATATCACCGCCCTGCTCCACCCCGACTATCACGGTTTCTTTGGCGAGACCGTCGATCTGACTGCGCGTGCAGTTCAACAGGCTGATGGGTCCACCCGGATCGATGCTCTCTCGCTGCAGTCTGCCTCCATGGATATTCAGGGCAATCTGGTCCTGTCCCCTGCGGGTTGGCCTGAACGTGTCGCCGTTGAAGGGAAGATTGCGTCCCAGGATGGCGGGCTGGTACATCTGCCAATCGCTGGTGATCGCACGCAAGTGTCATCCGTTGATCTGAAAGTTGATTTTGACGCCAGCACTGGCGATCAGTGGATCGCAACCGCCAATTTGAAAGACCTAACGCGCGAGGATCTTACAGTTCAGGCTGCCAATCTGAATGGCTCGGGCGTGCTGCGCGCCGGAAAAGCTGGGGCACCTGCGCAGATTGATGGCCGTGTCGGGTTTGATGTGGCTGGGGTGCTCCCCCAAAGCCCGGAGCTGGCCGCAGCGGTTGGATCTGACGTGTTGGGACAGGTTCAGTTTGATTGGCAAGATAATGAAAAGCTCGCCCTGTCAGATCTGAAACTTACTGGTACGGACTATGACCTAACTGGCGCGCTCAGCCTGTCTGATTTCGCCGACGGGATCATCGCGCGCAGCGATGGATTGCGCCTGTCTGCCCGTGACCTGTCGCGGTTCTCCGGCGTAATCGGCGCCGCTTTGACCGGCGAAGTGGGTTTGGATGTAGAAGGCGAAAGCAACCTCTTGGGTGGGGCGTTTGACATCCGCCTGAACGGTGACGGCTCAGGTATCGGTGTGAACCAACCCGAGCTTGATCAGCTGATCGGCGGGCAAAGCAAGCTGGCCGTTGAAGCGATCAGAGACACCAACGGCACGCGGATCGCGCTGTTTGATCTAAGCACCGAGAAGGCAAAGCTTTCAGCAACCGCGGACCTGAAAACCGATGCCTCGGTCGCCAAGATTACTTTGGACCTTCCCGACGCAAGTGCGGTCGATGCGTCCTTGCGCGGGCCTGCTAAACTGATCGCGACAGCCCGGCAGACAGGCGATGACTGGCAGTTGGATGCGGATATGACCGCCCCCGGAGACGCCAACATCAACGCTGCGGCACTGATCAAATTGGCCGACGGACAGGTCAATCACGTTGAGGGATCGGCCCAAGGGCAAATCGGATCGCTTGCCCCATATCGTGGACTTGCCAAACGCCCAGTTTCGGGGGCTCTAACCTTTGAGGCAAAGGGCCAGATGCAGCCTGAACACGGCGCGTTCACGATGGACGTAAACGGCTCTGGACAGTCTATTGGCACCGGCATCGCCCAAGTTGACGCGATACTGCGTGGCGCCAGCACCTATTCGCTGGCTGCTCATCGTGAGGAGGACAAAGCGCCCGTGCTTCTGGATCGTTTGTCCTTCCGTAGCACTGCATTGGACTTAAATGCCGAAGGTCTGCCTTCGAACGGCAGCACGCGCATTGCATTCCAATCACGCCTTACTGATGTTGGGCTACTTGCAGAGGGCATGTCGGGTCCGGCCCAAGCCGAGGGTGAAGCACAGCTGGACGGTGACGATTGGCGTCTGTCGCTTAACGCAACGGGCCCGGCAGGCGTGAACGCGCGGGTAACCGGGTCTGTGAAATCCGATGCATCGCAGGCGGATCTTGACTTGTCAGGCTCAGCCCCATTGGCGCTTGCGAACACGGCCATCAAACCGCGTCTCGCCACCGGAACGGCAAGCTACGACCTTACACTCCGTGGGCCTTTGGCCCTGGCTTCGGTGAGCGGGACAATCGCCACGCAGAATGCGCGCGTCGCGCTGCCGCGTTTGAAGCAATCCATCGACATCAACAGCGGACAAGTGTCGCTGTCAGGCGGCCAAGCCACGCTGGACATCCAAAGCTCGATCGCGGCGGGTGGGCGTGTCTCAACCACAGGTACGATCGGGCTGGCCCCACCGATGCAGGCAAATCTGGACATCCTTCTGGATCAGCTTCGCCTAACGGATGGAGAGCTGTTTGAAACCACCATGAACGGCACCGCTGGGTTACAAGGCCCCCTACAAGGCGGCGCAACACTGCGCGCGGCGTTAAACCTTGGTCGCACCGAAATTCGCGTCCCGGAAACCACCGCAGGCACCCTGCCCGTGATGGAAGGGCTGGCCCATGTGGGGGAACCTGCATCGGTGCGTCAAACACGGAAGTTCGCAGGGCTTATCGTCCCACCTGCCTCGGCAGCGCCCGGGCGCCCCTACCCGCTCGACATCACGCTCAGCGCACCCGGACAGATCTTCGTGCGGGGCCGTGGTCTGGACGCAGAGCTTGGCGGTGCACTGCGCGTCACTGGCAACAGTGCAAACGTGATCCCTCAGGGCGAGTTTAACCTGATCCGGGGCCGTTTGGACATTCTGGGCAAGCGCCTGACCCTGACCGAGGGGGATGTAAGCCTGCAGGGCAACTTCAATCCGTATCTGCATTTCTTGGCCGAGGCCCGCGCTGAAGACGCCGATGTGTATATCGGCGTAGATGGTCCAGCCTCATCGCCCGAGATCAGCTTCACCTCATCCCCGGCCTTGCCAGAGGACGAGGTGCTGGCACGTTTGCTGTTTGGCAAAGACATCACCCAGATCTCAGCCATTCAGGCTTTACGCCTTGCAGCGGCGGTCCGCACCTTGGCGGGCAAAGGCGGCGAAGGCGTACTGGGCAAACTGCGCAACAATTTTGCGTTGGATGATTTGGATGTGACGACGGATGAAACCGGTGCTGCGTCGGTTCGGGCGGGCAAATACATCTCGGAAAACATCTACACGGACGTCACTGTTGGGGCTGAAGGCAAAGCCGAGGTTAATTTGAACCTGACAATCACGCCGTCCCTGACTGCGCGGGGCACTTTGGGGTCAGATGGGGATACCGGGATCGGGATCTACTATGAACGCGACTACTAAGCCGTGTTAATACATTCCAATCAGTGACTTATAGCCGAATCTTTCCGCGTCGATGAAATTCTCACGCCTCACAACACGTGCGCTCCGTGACAACCGGCTTGTCGCAACCCGGCCACACCTTTTCACTTTGGAAACAATTTGTGTTCAAATTTTTACGATTATTGCGCGGCGATATGTTAACATGTAAAGGCCGAAAGGCTCCTGTGGGGAAACTGGTGCATTTATTTTTACGCACCCCTAATGAGTAACGGAGCAAGGATATGGCTGGGGAAAAGACCGAAGAAAAGCATAAACCACCGTCTGGCGGCACGCGTTACGTGCATGTCAAGGCACCGCCCAAGCGGGATCGCACCCGCACGGACGAGCCGAAAGAGCCGGCGGTTCTATTTACCGATTGGGCCAGCATTTAAGATTTGGGCTTGAGACGGGTTTAAGAATTTTATTGTACCGATTAACCTCGGCGCATGAGCGATCCTGTATCATCCATTCGAAATCTTGGCGAAGCCTCGGACGCGGTCTACGCCCGCGCTGGCATTCATACGGCCGAAGAGCTGCGCATCTTAGGGCCGGACGAGGCCTATCGCCGCCTTCTGGCCACAGGCTCCCGCCCGCATTTCATCGCCTATTACGCCATGGTTATGGGCTTGCAGGGCCGTCCTTGGAATGACTGCAAGGGCAAGGAAAAAGACGCCCTACGCGCACGGTTTGATGCGTTGAAAGCCGAGGCCTCTAAGAACAAGCCCCCCGAAGACACGATGGAAGCGATTTTGAATGAGATTGGGATACGAGCCACTTAGAGTTAGTCCCATACTATTGAAAAGCGCCTCACTCACCTCTATGTTAATAGCATGAACATTAACAGGGACGAAAAGCTTAAATCACTTGAAAAACTAGCCTACCGGCTGGAAAACCTTATCCCCATTCCGGGAACAGAGCTCAGATTTGGGCTGGACGCAGTCATGGGGCTTGCGCCCGTGGTAGGAGATTTTATGTCTCTGATCCCCGGCGGCTACATCATGTACGAAGCCCGTAAACTGGGGGCGCCGAACCTTGTACTGGCGCGCATGGGGCTCAATCTGGCCGCCGACGTGGTGATTGGGCTTACTCCAGTCATCGGCGATGCATTTGACATGGCGTGGAACGCCAACACACGTAATGTGCGCCTATTGCGCGACCACCTTGAAACGCAAACCGCCCATGCTGATCACAGTACGGGCGGCTCAATACTCATAAAAGCGACTTAGGCTTAGCCAACCAGTTCCAGACCCGAGAAGAAGAATGCGATTTCTTCTGCTGCGGTTTCCGGGGCGTCCGAACCGTGAACCGAGTTTTCGCCGATCGACAGCGCAAACTCTTTACGGATGGTGCCTTCGGCAGCTTCGGCCGGGTTGGTCGCGCCCATAACTTCGCGGTTTTTCGCGATGGCGTCTTCACCTTCCAGAACCTGAACAACGATCGGCTCGGAGATCATGAACTCACACAGTTCGCCAAAGAACGGGCGTTCCGCGTGTACACCGTAGAACTGCTGGGCTTGAGCCAAAGTCAGTTGGATGCGCTTGGACGCGACGATGCGCAGGCCAGCTTCTTCGAACTTGGCGGCGATTTGGCCGGTCAGATTGCGTTTGGTGGCATCGGGTTTGATGATCGAGAAAGTGCGTTGAATGGCCATGATGGTCCTCTTTGCGTTTGTGGCACCAAGACCCCTGCCCTGATGCGCGTGTGATTTGCCGCCCCCGTACCATGGGC
This sequence comes from Aliiroseovarius sp. F20344, assembly GCF_023016155.1. Taxonomy (GTDB): domain Bacteria; phylum Pseudomonadota; class Alphaproteobacteria; order Rhodobacterales; family Rhodobacteraceae; genus Aliiroseovarius. The sequence goes on along the minus strand of NZ_JALKBG010000008.1, from coordinate 977,563 downwards.
GGATCATTTTGAAAAGCCGCGATTGACGCCCCCGCAATGCTCAGGCATGTGGGTTCCTATGCTTAAAATCTCAGACATCACATATTCCATCTCTGGACGCACCTTGGTTGAAAACGCCTCGGTCACCATTCCGACGGGTCACAAGGTGGGCCTTGTGGGGCGCAATGGCTCGGGCAAGACCACCTTGTTCAAGGTCATTCGCGGCGAGATGGTGCTGGACACGGGCAGTGTTTCGCTGCCGAAGGGCTGGAAAATCGGCGGTGTCAGCCAGGAAGTTCCCGGCAATGAAGTGTCCCTGATCGACACGGTTCTGCGCGCGGATACGGAACGCGATGCGCTGATGAAAGAGGCCGAAACGGCCACCGACCCAACCCGCATCGCCGAGGTTCAGACCCGTCTGTCTGATATTGATGCCTGGTCGGCTGAGGCGCGTGCCGCCTCGATCCTGAAGGGTCTTGGATTTACCCATGACGAACAGCAAATGCCGTGCTCTGCCTTTTCGGGCGGGTGGCGTATGCGCGTGGCGCTTGCGGCGGTGCTGTTTTCCGAGCCTGACTTGTTGCTGCTCGATGAGCCGACCAACTATCTGGATCTTGAAGGCGCGCTGTGGCTTGAGGCCTATCTGGTCAAATACCCGCACACGGTTCTGATCGTTTCGCACGACCGCGAGCTTTTGAACCGCTCGGTCGGGGGCATTCTGCACCTCGAAGACAAGGGGCTGATTTACTACACCGGCACCTATGACATGTTTGCCAAGCAGCGCGCCCAAAAGCGGGCACTGTTGGCATCAGCAGCCAAGAAGCAAGACGCGCAGCGGGCGCATTTGCAGGCCTTTGTGGATCGTTTCAAGGCCAAGGCCTCAAAGGCGAAACAGGCGCAATCGCGTGTGAAAGCGCTGGAGCGTATGGAAACCATCCGTGCGCCCGAAGATGCCGCGCGCACCGTCTTCACCTTCCCCAAACCAGAAGAACTGTCGCCCCCTATTATCGCCACCGAAAAGGCAGCTGTCGGCTATGGCGATACCGTTGTTCTGCGCAATCTGAACCTGCGTATCGACCAAGATGACCGCATTGCGCTGCTTGGGCGCAATGGCGAGGGGAAATCCACGCTGTCAAAACTCCTGTCAGGTCGTTTGGACCTGATGGAGGGCAATATGGTGTCCTCGAACAAGCTGCGCATCGGCTTCTTTGCCCAGCATCAGGTGGACGAGCTTTATGTGGATGAAACGCCCCTGCAGCACTTGATGCGGGAACGGGCCTCTGAAGGGCAAGCCAAGCTGCGTGCAAGGCTCGCCAGTTTTGGGTTGGGGCCAGATCAAGCAGACACAGAAGTTGGACGTCTGTCGGGCGGCCAGAAAGCGCGCCTGTCGCTGCTTCTGGCCACTCTGCCTGCCCCGCATTTGCTAATCCTTGATGAACCGACCAACCACTTGGACATTGAAAGCCGCGAAGCGCTGGTGGATGCGCTGACCGCATATAGCGGCGCGGTGATTTTGGTGAGCCACGATATGCATTTGCTGTCCATGGTGGCGGACCGTCTGTGGTTGGTGAAAAACGGACATGTCGCCCCGTACGAAGAAGACCTTCAAACCTATCGCAAGATGCTTTTGTCATCGGACGAGGATAAGAAACCTGCAAAGGCGAAGCCTGCCAAGCCCAAAGCCAAAAGGGCGGATCGCGACACAATTCTGGCCCTGCGGGCCGATCTGCGCAAAGCTGAATCCCGAGTGACCAAGCTGGAAGAAATGCGTGATAAGCTTGACGCCAAGTTGGCAGATCCCGAGCTTTACGAGCCAGAGCGCAAGGATGAAGTCATTGTCTGGCAAAAGAAGCATGCCGAAGTGCATGAAGCACTGGACCGCGCCGAGGAACTCTGGCTTCGCGCACAAGATAAACTTGAAAAGGCAGAGGCTTAGACGTGGAATTTGAACTATTTATCCCGTCATTCGTGACCTTGTTTGTGGTCATGGACCCGATCGGAATTGCGCCGCTTTTCATGGCTTTGACGCGGGGGATGAGCACGGCGAAACGACGGGGCGTGGCCATTCGAGCCTGTGCCATTGCAGGGGTACTTCTGACGCTCTTCGCCTTTTTGGGTGAAGGCGTGTTGAACTTTCTTGGCATCTCAATGCCCGCCTTCAGAATTGCAGGCGGCATTCTGTTGCTGCTGACCGCGCTGGACATGCTGTTCGAACGCCGCACCCAACGACGCAAAGACCAGTCGGAAGAGGCGGATAGCGACGACGATCCATCTGTCTTCCCCCTTGCCATGCCACTGATCGCAGGACCGGGTGCAATTGCCACCGTGATCTTACTAGCTGGCCAAGGCGATGGGATTGCAGGTATCGGGCTGGCCTTGGTTGTAATGTCGCTGGTTCTGCTGATCGCATTCGTTCTATTCAACGCAGCCCCTCTGCTGGAGCGCCTCTTGCGCGAAACCGGCATCAAGGTTGTCACGCGTCTTCTGGGTATGCTTCTGGCCGCTCTTGCGGTGCAGTTTGTCCTGGAAGGTCTGCGGGATTTCGGCCTAATGGGGTGACTTGGCACCCTGCCCCGGTGACATTCTGATAACGGGTACTTATATCTATCCCATGACCGGAGACGACTACGCCAGAATTGCCTATCTCGTCCTATTGCTGACCGCAGTGGGCGGCTATTTCGTGGCTGAACAGCGCGCCAATTTGGGCCAGAACCTGCGTCACGCCCTGATCTGGGGATTGATATTTATTGGCGTTTTGGCGGGCGTTGGATTGTGGAATGATGTGCGTGACGACATCGCCCCACGGCAAAGCCTTGTGCAGGACACCGGCGAAATCGTCTTGCCCCGCGCGTTTGACGGGCATTTCTACGTAACCCTTAAGATGAACGGGCAACCCGTTGATTTTGTTGTAGATACGGGTGCCAGTAACATTGTCCTGACCAAAGAAGATGCCGCCCGAATTGGCATCGAAATGAACGCGTTGCGGTTCTACGGCCGCGCGATGAGCGCAAATGGAGAGGTTCGCACCGCTCCTGCAAACATCGCCAAGGTCGAGCTTTTGGGCATTCAGGATTTCGGCGTCGAGGTTTGGGTGAACGAAGGGGAAATGCCGGGATCTCTTTTGGGCAATGACTACCTTCAACGCTTTGAAAAGATTGAGATCCGTCGCGACAAACTTGTCCTGACGCGTTAAGAGCTCGCGTCCGGCTCTGTGCTGGCTTTCATTTCCCAGCGACCGCTTTCTTGGCTCCAGTATTTCGCTGTGACGCCCGCCTGTTTCACAGCCATCCACTGAGTCCGCGCATGGGCCACCGCGTCCGGATCATTCCCGTCAAAGACTACAAAGACACGTTTATGCTGCCGCATCTCAGGTTCCGAGATTTCGGCCCCTTCAATGGACATCAGCGCATCGGCATCATTTGGAATGTCGTCAGACCCTGTCAAAAGGATCGGCTGTGATGCCTCCTGCGCATTCCCCGCCCTACCATGTGGCAAAAAGCTGTCCTCGGGATGAAGCCAAAGACGCTCGTCCAACCAGTTCAGGCGATCCTCGTTTGGACCACGCACGCAAACGCGCCACCCTGCCTGCAAGCTTCGGTCAAGCAGCATTGGCAAGGCAGCTTCAAGCGGTGCCCGAGTTAAGTGATAGAAAAAGACTTCGCCTTTTCCCTTTTCCTCAACCTCGGTCTCCGCAGCGTCGTTCATCGCATTATCCTTCGTACTGGTCTTTCACCATGCGGTTCAGGGCCAAAACGCCCCAGCCTGTTGCCCCTTTTGGCGCCAGCGGGCTTTCGGCGGACAGCTGCGCTGTTCCGGCGATGTCCAGATGAATCCAAGGCTGGTCCTCTTTCACGAAACGGCCCAGAAACTGCGCCGCCGTAATCGAACCGGCAGCACGGCCACCGACATTCTTGATATCCGCCTTATGCGACTTGATCAGCTTGTCATAGCCAGGTCCCATTGGCAGCCGCCAAGCACCTTCACCTTCGGCGTTGGCTGCTTTCAGGAAACCGTTGCAGAACTTGTCATCATTCGAGAAAACGCCAGTGTTTTCATGCCCTAGGCCGATGATGACAGCCCCTGTTAGCGTGGCCAAATCCACCATTGCAGCGGGTTTATACGCTTCTTGCGCATGCCACATCACGTCACACAGAACCAGCCGACCTTCGGCGTCCGTGTTGATCACCTCGATCGTGTCGCCCTTCATAGATTTCACGATATCGCCGGGACGTTGCGCACGCCCATCTGGCATGTTTTCAACCAGTCCAACCAGACCGACAACGTTGGCTTTGGCCCCACGCAAGGCGAGCGTTTTCATAACACCCGACACGGTGCCCGCGCCGCCCATATCCATGGTCATGTCTTCCATGCCCGCGCCCGGCTTCAGGCTGATGCCACCAGTATCAAAGACGACACCCTTGCCAACCAACGCCAGCGGAGCCGCACCTTTTTCGCCTTTCAGCCACTCCATAACGACCACTTTCGAAGGGCTTTCCGATCCTTGCCCAACAGCAAGAAGTGCGCGCATGCCAAGGGCTTCAAGCTCGTCTTCTTCCAGAACTTTTACTTTCACCCCAAGATCGCCAAGTGCAATCAAACGCTCGGCGAATTCCGTGGTGGTAAGAACATTGGCTGGCTCGTTCACCAGATCACGTGTGAAGAACACACCTTCCGAAAGCGCTTTGATGTTGTCTGGGGTCGTCTCAAAGTTTTCTGGTTTCGAGACCATCACCGTCAAGCTGCCGCCCTCTGGCGCATCTTCATTCGTCTGATGATCATCAAAAGCATAGGCGCGAAGCGTGGCACCCAACGCCAGTTCATCTGCTGATTTCAATGCCCCAGCCAGAACCAAAACATCTTTTCCCAACAAGGCCTTGCCGATCGTTCCACCCGCCTTACGCGCAACATCGTCGTCGGCACGCGGCGACAAGCGAACAACTTGAACAGCCTCTGCCTGAAGCCCAGTGGGCCAAGCGATGTCCTGCGTGTCGCCATCCTTCATTTTTTCAAAGGCGTCGCTTTCGGCGAAGCGTACAAGGGCACCGCGCATCAGCTTGTTTACACGCCGGGCTGCTGGGTGCAGCTTTCCGGGCTCTGACAAAACCACAACAACGCGGCCCGAATGCGTACCGATCGCATCAAGGTTGATATCGGTGAAACTCGGAAGGATCGGAGAGGTCATAATTGGTCCTTTTTCTGGCGGGTTTCTGCCATTGGTAGCGGCCTGCTGCGACTTTGACCAGATAGCAGTTTTCCCCGTCCCTCGGATGGTTTAGAAACCAGACCACAAGATGTTGGGTTTTCAGGGGGAAACGTGGCCAGATTCGACCGGTATATGCTGTCACAGCTTGTGGTGCTGTTCGGCTTTTACGGGCTTGTGCTGGTTATGCTCTTCTGGGTGAACCGGGCCGTGCGCTTGTTTGACCAGCTGATCGCCAATGGTCAAACCGCGCTCGTGTTCCTTGAATTTTCGGCCATGATCTTGCCCGGTGTGATTGTGTTCATCATCCCGATCGCCTCGTTCGCGGCAGCTGTTTCGGTCACCAATCGTTTGAATTCCGAAAGCGAACTGGTTGTCGCACAGGCAGCAGGATATGGACCATTTCGGCTGGCCCGCCCCGTATTGGTCTTTGGTGTCCTGACCGCCCTTTTCATGCTGGTGCTGACGCATATCCTTGTTCCGATGAGCCAACTGCGCTTTGCAGAACGTCAGGCCGAGATTGCCGAGAACGTCACCGCGCGTTTCTTGACTGAAGGATCATTTGTTCACCCGGCGGATGGCATCACGCTCTACATCCGCGAAATTAGCCCGGCGGGCGAGCTTTTTGACATCTTCCTGTCAGATGAGCGCGATGAGGAGCAGCACTATACCTATACCGCACGCCGTGCCTTGATCGTGAAGACAGAACTTGGTCCGCGCCTTGTGATGTTTGACGGGTTGGCTCAGGTCATCAACACCGAAAGCCAGCGCCTAACCACCACCGGTTTCGAGGATTTCACTTATAACATCGCAACCCTATTGTCGGGCACAGCCGAAGGGGCTCGTAGTCTAAGTCAGGTCTACACGCCAGAACTACTTGATCCCCCGGCCGCCACTTTGAAAGAGCTTGGCGAAACGCGTGGCGCTCTGCGGGCAGAAGGACACTTCCGGAATGCGCAGGCACTCTATTCCATTGTCACGGCGATGGCGGGGTATTCCATGCTAATCGTGGCTGGCTTCAGTCGGTTTGGCTTGTGGCGCCAGGTTGTGCTGGCCCTTGCGTCCGTCGCATTGCTGCAATCCTTGGACAACACCATGCTCGATTTGGCACGACGCACAGAAGGTGGCGTCTGGCTGGTTTATGTCGCCACAGCTTTGGGCGTCGTGTTTAATCTTGTGGTGCTGTTTCTTGCCACAAGACCGTCCTTTTCAGACCTGCGCCGGCGACGCCGTACCTTGCGGGAACGCTCTCGCCAAATGACCGAGGCCAACGCATGAGGCTGCATCTCTATATCGCCCGCCGCTTCCTGCGCGCCTTTCTCAGCATGCTATTCGTGCTTGCGATGATTTTTGTTCTGCTGGACATGGTCGAAGGCATGCGCAAGTTTGACGCCGCATCGGTTGGGTTCACGAATGTGCTTGGCCTGACCCTTTTGAACGCTCCGGTCTGGATGTACCGCATTCTGCCCCTGATCGTGATCTTATCCACCGTCTGGATGTTCCTCAGCCTCGCGCGCAGCTCGGAAATGGTGGTGACACGTGCGGCAGGCAGATCAGCGCTGATGACACTGATTTCGCCTGTTTTAACAGTGTTCCTGTTTGGCATTCTGGCGGTGGCGATTGGCAACCCGATTGCAGCCGGAACCACCAAGAAATACGAGCGTATCGCAGCTCAATACGAAGGTGGTGGTGCCTCTGTCTTGTCGATTGCATCAGATGGCGTGTGGTTGCGTCAAGGCAATGAAACGGGCCAAACCGTTATCCGTGCAGATCGGTCCAACCTTGAAGGAACCGAGCTGTTTGACGTCACTTTCTTTTCGTTCGCACCAGAAGGCCCACCCACCTTGCGTATCGAGGCTGCCAGTGCGCGGCTGGAACCGGGTTACTGGGCCATTCGGGGGGCCAAGGTCTGGGATTTGGTCAGTGACGCCAATCCCGAAACCACGGCCATCGAATACCCAATGTTCACGTTGGCATCGAACCTGACACTGGAACAAATCCGCGACAGTTTCGGCAAGCCAAGCGCCATTCCAATTTGGGACCTGCCCAAGTTCATTCGGCAGCTTGAAGCCGCAGGGTTTTCGGCCCGCGCGCATCGCGTCTGGTTGCATATGGAACTGGCGATGCCGTTCTTCTTGGTCGCCATGGTCCTGATCGGGGCTGGATTCACCATGCGTCATACGCGTTTTGGGCGGACCGGTGTAATGGTGCTGTTTGCGTTGATGATGGGCTTCGGCGCGTATTTCATCCGCAACTTCGCGCAAATCCTGGGTGAAAACGGCCAGATCCCGATATTGCTGGCAGCATGGGCCCCCCCGATTGCGGCGATCCTGATGCCCATGGGTATCCTTTTGCATCTGGAGGACGGATGACACGTTTGTCAAAGCACCTGCGCGCAGGACGTTTGGCCCTGGCCTTATTGGCTTGCACGGGTGCGACCCTTGCGTTGCCAGTCAGCTCGGCTACCGCGCAAACCGCCAGCCTGATTGCCGATCACGTGCGCGTGGTTGGAAATGGCGGGCTGGTGGCAGAAGGCAATGTGGTTGTCTTGTTTGGCGGCTCTCGCCTGACTGCGACCCGCGTCAGCTATGACAAAGCAACAGATACGCTGAACATCACCGGCCCAATTACGATCACACGGCCTGATGGCACGATTTTGGTTGCGGAAGAAGCGCAGCTGTCCGCTGACCTGCGCAATGGCATTCTGACCAGCGCGCGGCTGGTTTTAGATGAGCAGCTTCAGATTGCGGCGGCTCAGATCAACCGCGTTCAAGACCGCTATACGCAACTGTCCCGCGTCGTGGCGTCCTCGTGCCATGTCTGCAAGAAAAACCCAGTCCCGCTTTGGCAAATCAGGGCAGATCGTGTTGTCCATGACGAGGCAGAACAGCAGCTTTACTTCCACGGGGCGCAGCTTCGGGTGGCGGATGTTCCGATCTTCTACCTGCCCCGCCTGCGCCTGCCTGATCCAACGCTGAAACGTGCCACAGGTTTCCTGCCACCAAAGATCCGCACAAACTCGACGTTGGGATTTGGCCTGGCCACGCCGTACTTCCTGAAACTGGGGGATCACGCTGACCTAACAGTGTCCCCCTTCGTCGCAGACAAAACCCGCACGCTTGAACTGAAGTATCGACAAGCCTTTCGCAGCGGAGACCTGTTTGTAGAAGGCGCCATCAGTCGCGACAGCATTCTGAAAGACAAAACACGCTTTTATGTGTTTGGCGAAGGCGAGTTTCAGTTGCCGCGGGACTTCGTCTTGTCCTTCCAATTGCAGGAGGTCTCGGACCCCGGATATCTGCTGGACTATGGCTATTCCGATCAGGACCGTTTGCGTAACGCCATCACCGTCATACGGGCGCGCCGTGATGAATTTGCGTTTGCAGGGATCACACGCTATGACACGTTGCGCGCGTCCGAGCTGCCAATCTCGGACCAACTGCCCTTTGCCCAAATTGACGCGTTTTACGAACGCCGCTTTCACCCCGGTGGATTTGTCGGGGGCGAACTGCGCACCAACCTATCGTGGCAAGCGCATTTCCGTGAAAGCGAGCTGGACATTCTGGGCCGTGACGTCGCACGGATGGGGGCTGGATTGGAATGGCGACGCGACTGGATGGGCCCGGCTGGTTTGCTGATCGAAGGACAGGCTGCGTTAGATGCGGATATCTACTGGATCGAACAGGACAGCCGGTATCAAACGGAACAAAGCTTTGCGACGCCCTCGGCCGGTTTGACACTGCGCTGGCCTTTGTCACGCGTTTCTCGCAGCGGGGCCGTGGACATCCTCGAGCCCGTTGCAGCCCTTGCGTGGTCTGAACAAGTGGGGGCAAACATCCCCAATGAAGACAGCCAGTTTGTTGAATTTGATCAGGGCAATCTGTTTGATCTGAACCGGTTCCCCGGCAGCGACCGTCGCGAAGAGGGCCTACGCGCGGCGTTGGGACTTAGTTGGACGCGTAGCTCCCCGTCTGGTTGGGGCTTCACGCTTGCCGCAGGTCGCGTGTTCCGTGACGTGGACATGGGGCAATTCACCGATGCCTCCGGCCTTGCGGGTCAGCAATCGGATTGGCTTTTAGGGGCTTCGGTCAACCTCGGGGGGCAGTTCTCGATCCAAGGACGTGCTTTGTTGGATGATGATTTTGGACTGACCAAATCAGAAACTCGTGCCGCTTGGCTGACGGATAATTTCCAGCTTGGAGCAGCCCATATCTGGGTCATCGAAGATACGGCCGAGCAACGCCCAACACCAACCCACGAGCTGCGTTTGGACAGCGCTTGGAGGGTCGGTGATTTTTGGACGATTTCAGCAGATGGCAGCTTTGACGTCGAGGCGAAACAGGCAACGCGCGCAGGTTTCGGTGTCGAATACCGAAATGAGTGCCTTTCGGTTGATCTTTCCCTCTCGCGTCGCTTCACAACCTCTATTAATGTAGAGCCAACAACGGATTTTGGTCTGCAATTCGAATTGATCGGTTTCGGAAGTGGCCGTGGCGCGACGGTAAATAAATGTCGCAGCTAAAGACAAAGCGAATTGAACGCGATAGACCAAGGTCAGAGGATACGAGCTTAATGCGATACAGGAAAAGACCAATGGGATTTCTTCGCCAATCAAAAGCACTGCGCACGCCGCGCAAATCGACCGCTTCGGCTTGGACCTGCGCTGCAACTGGCGTCATGCTTGGGTTGGTGTCTGTGGCTGGATTGGGCACTGCCCCGGCACAGGCGCAAAATCTGTTCGCCCCGATAAAGAAGGTCAATGAGCGCGTCATCACGGCTTATGAGCTGTCTCAACGCATGGCGTTCTTAACGGTTCTACGTGCCCCCGGAAATTTGCGCGAGTTGGCCGAAAAACAGCTGACCGACGAAGCCCTTCAACGGCAAGCCGCTAAGACCGCTGGTGTCAGTGTGACTGCCGAAGAAGTTTTGGCCGGGATGGAAGAATTTGCAGGGCGCTTCAACCTGAAAGCGGAAGAGTTCAACAAGATCATCGCGCAGGCGGGCATCGCGCCCGAAACCTTCCGCGATTTTGTATCCGGCGGTTTGGCATGGCGCACCGTTGTGCGCGAACGTTGGAAAGGTCGCATCAACGTGACCGAAGATGAAATTGATCGCCAATTGTCGTTGACAGCCCCCGGACAAAACGTGCGCGTTTTGTTGTCGGAAATCATTCTGCCCGCCCAGAATCCTGAAGCCATGCAGATCGCTAACGCCCGCGCTTCTGAGCTGTCCGAAATCACGACGCTGGGGGCTTTTGCCTCTGCTGCGCGTCAATCTTCGGTTGCCCCGTCCCGTGGACGTTCGGGCCGTTTGAACTGGATGGAAATCTCAAATCTACCACCTGCAGTGGCCGCGCAAGTTGTTGCGTTGGAGCCCGGCCACGTAACTGATCCCGTTCCGGTGAAAAACGGCGTGGCGGTTTTCCAACTGCGCGCAATTGAAGAGCTTGATCGCCCAACCCCATCAGATGTTACGGTCGAGTACGCGGCCCTAATAATCCCCGGAGGGCGCAGCGCAGAGGCTTTGACACAAGCCGCCGAAATTCGCTCCAAAGCAGACAGCTGTAACGACCTGTACGGACTTTTCCCCGGCTCGACCGAGGCGCAAATTCAGCGTGAAGCCGTTTCAATAGGAGAGCTTCCGACGCGCTATGCAGTCGAACTTGCACAGCTCGACGAAGGAGAAGCCTCGACCGCACTGACATCGGCCAACGGTCAAAACCTTGTTTTCCTGATGCTCTGCTCACGCAGCCGAGACTTGCCAGAGGAAGTCAGCCGCGATGAACTGCGCGTGCGTTTGCAAAACCAGCGCCTGCAATCTTATTCCTTGGCCTTTCTGGAAGAGCTTCGCGCCGCTGCCTTCATCGAGGAATATGACGCCCAATGACCGGCGATCGCCGCGTGTCTGGCACTGTTCCGCCCGTGGCGCTGACCATGGGCGAACCTGCCGGCATCGGGCCTGAGATCGCGGCTAAGGCTTTCGACCTTCTACGTGGCGAGGTCCCTTTTTTTCTGATCGGCGATCCGCGCCACCTTCCTGACGGCGTGGTTTTCACTCAAATCAGCCACCCGGATCAAGCCCTTGAGGCCACGACCCTTCCTATTCTGGCGCATGATTTCAAAACTCCGCGCGTGCCCGGTGTGGCGCAAGCCGAGCATGCACAGGCTGTGATTGACGTGATCGCGAAAGCCGTGGACATGGCCCAAAACGGGCAGGCTCTGGCGGTTTGCACCAATCCGATCAACAAAAAAGCGCTGAAGGATGGGGCCGGTTTTGCTTTCCCCGGACACACTGAGTATCTGTCACATCTTGCGGACGATGCGGATGTTGTGATGATGCTGGCATGTGATGAACTTCGCGTCGTGCCCGCAACCATTCACATCGCGCTGTCTGAGGTTCCAAAGGCGCTTTCAAAAGGCGGGTTGGAACAAGTGATCCGCACCACTCATGCCGCCTTGATCCGTGACTTCGCCGTTCCCGCGCCGCGCATTGCAGTGGCTGGTCTGAACCCTCATGCGGGGGAAGGCGGTGGGATGGGGATGGACGAGATCGAAATGATTGCGCCCCTTCTGGATGATCTACGTTCTGAAGGGCTGGACCTTCTGGGTCCCCTGCCCGCCGATACGATGTTTCACGCCAGCGCACGCGCAGGCTATGACGCGGCCATCTGCATGTATCACGATCAGGCCCTGATCCCGATCAAGACCATTGATTTCGCGGGAGGCGTCAACGTCACGCTTGGCCTGCCCTTCGTGCGCACATCACCCGATCATGGAACCGCCTACGACATCGCCGGAACCGGCACCGCAGACGCCACATCGCTGGTCAACGCGTTGCGGATGGCCCATCACATGGGCCTGGCCCGCCGACAGGAGAGCCAAACATGAGTCAAATCGACGGGCTTCCCCCGCTTCGCGAGGTGATCAACACACATGGGTTGGTGGCGAAAAAGTCGCTGGGGCAGAACTTTCTTCTGGATCTAAATCTGACCGCCAAGATTGCCCGTCAAGCTGGGGATCTGTCCGGCTGTGATGTGCTTGAGGTTGGCCCCGGCCCCGGCGGTTTGACTCGAGGCTTGCTGGTCGAAGGCGCGCGCAAAGTTCTGGCCGTTGAAAAAGACAGCCGCGCCATGGCGCCATTGGCCGAAATCCAAGCGGCCTATCCGGGGCGGCTTGAAGTTGTGAATGCCGATGCGCTGGAGCTGGATCCGCTTGAACACCTGACACCACCGATCAGGATTGTCGCCAACCTTCCCTACAACGTGGGGACCGAGCTTTTGGTCCGCTGGCTAACACCGCCAAGTTGGCCGCCTGCTTGGTCCAGCTTGACGCTGATGTTTCAAAAGGAAGTGGCTGAACGCATCGTCGCGCAACCCGGGTCAAAGAAATACGGACGCCTGGCCGTTCTGTCCCAATGGCGCACAACACCGCGCGTGGTTATGGAGCTGCCACCCGAAGCCTTCACACCGCCTCCGAAAATCCACTCGGCTGTGGTGCATTTTGAGGCGCTCCCCGCCCCGCGGTTCGAGGCGGACGCGAAAAAGCTTCAGGCCGTTGTCGCCAAGGCCTTTGGACAACGTCGCAAGATGCTCCGGGTGTCTTTGAAAGGGCTGCACCCCCAAATCGAAGATGTGTTGACGTCTGTTGGGATCAAACCCACTTCCCGCGCGGAAGAGATTGATGTCGAAGCCTTTTGCGCCCTGTCACGCGCACTCTGACGTGATCGTTACGTCGTAGGTTACGAGTGCTCCTCGGCGGCGGTATCCGCAAGAGCACGGTTGAAGGCCTTCAACGCATCCACATGGAAGACAGCGCCCCAAAGCTCTGGCGGATCGCCCTCGCCACCCAAAGTGACAACTGGGATAAACCTTTCATTTGTCCGCTCGAAAACAGGCATCAAGGTTTCCAGTGTGGTGTTCCCATCGGCATAAATCCCAGCTTCGATTAGCTCCCAGCAATGCTCTTCTCCAGCTGCACGAGCATGCTCAAGACCACGCATAACCTGCGTCACACGAACGGTGGACAAAAGGTAGGCCTGCGGACCCGCCGCCAAATGGATATTGCGCCGCTCTAGCTGAGTCAGGAAGAAGCTTCGATCCACCATCTGGCTGGCCAGAGCGGTCGAAAGCGACACGGCTGCCATCACTGCAATCCCGGTTTGCCAGTCGCCGGTCAGTTCAAACACGATCAATGTGGTTGAAACGGGTGCTCCCAGAACGGCTGCGGCCACCGCGCCCATACCAGCAAGCGCATATAACGTCTCGGACCCAGAGACGTCAGGAAAGATCGCCGTTGCGATGATCCCGAACGCAAGGCCGGTCAGCGCACCGACCATCAGGGCGGGTGAGAACACACCGCCGCCCATGCGCCCCGCCATGGTGATCGCAACCGCTGCGACCTTTACCGCGACAAAAAGAATGGCTGCCGTTGCCGTCAGGCTGCCTGTCAGGGCGGCGGATGTCGTCTCATACCCAACACCGATGATATGCGGGAACCAGATTGCAATCACGCCCAGCATGAAACCAGACACAGCCGGGCGCAGGACTCGCGGAAGGCGCAGGCGATCCTGCACGCTGTTGCCAAGATCCTCGGCCCAGAAAATCGATTTCATCAAGATCACGGCGACCACGCCAGACACCAATCCCAGGAGCAGGAATGCGGGCAGTTCAACATAGAACGCCAAGCTTCCTTCGGCAGGCAGGATGAACTCGGTCACATCGCCATATTCAAGGCGGTTGATCACCGTGCCCGACACAGCAGCGATGGCGATCGGGGCAAAGGCATGCACCGCGAAATGTCGTAATACGACTTCGAGGGCGAACAGCGCCCCGGCAATGGGGGCGTTAAAGCTTGCCGATACCGCGCCTGCCACCGCGCAGCCAAGAAGGTCTCGCCCTGTGATGCCATTGGCGTTGATCCGCGCTGATATCCAGCTTGAGATCACAGCCGCCAAATGCACAACAGGCCCCTCGCGACCGCTTGATCCACCGGTGCTGAGGGTCACAAGAGAAGCAAGCGCCGAGCCAAGGCCCGCGCGCTTTTCGACCCGCCCTTCCCAAAGGGCCGCCCCTTCGATAACATCGGCCACCGCACGCACGCGCCCGTCATGGGTAAACCAATTCAGAATGACACCGACAATCAATCCACCGACAGTTGGCAGAAGCAAGATCCAATACCACGGCAAGGTGCCCGCAAAACTGTGCAAGCGCGTCAGATCATCAGTGCCGTAAAGCGCGGCCTGCAAGGTTTCGATCCCCTTGCGAAAGCCAAGAGCGGCAGCGCCCGACGCCACCCCAATGATCAAGGCAATCAGCCAAAACTGTATCTGGCTTGGGCCTTTTTCAATCAAAAGCCTCCAAGCATCCCTGGCTTTCCCGCCAAGGTTTTGGACGCGTTCAAGCACTATCAATTTTAACTGTTTTATCATTGCACTGCGCGCTTAGAACCCTTCCCAAGGCCCGTCATTTACCATAAGTTGTTCCGGTTTTTCAGGGGAGAATGGGATGGCCATCGACACCGCGTTTACCGAGCTTTCGTCATTTCTAGGCGATCGGATCAGCCGGTCCAAGCCTGTTCTGGAACAGCATGGCGGTTCAGAGACATATTTTGCCCCCGCGCCCCCCGATATTGTCGTTTGGCCCTTGAATACCAGCGAAGTCAGCCAAATCGTCAGGATCTGCAATCAGGCCAAACTGCCAGTGATCCCATTTGGGGCTGGCACGTCTTTGGAAGGGCACACCAGCGCCACCAGAGGCGGGGTTTGTCTGGATATGACGCGGATGAACAAGATCCTCAGGCAGGATCCCGGTGACATGATTGTCGAAGCACAAGCCGGTTTAACCCGCGAAGAGCTTAACCATGATTTGCGCGATCTTGGCATGTTCTTCCCTGTTGATCCGGGGGCAAATGCGACCTTGGGCGGAATGGCAGCCACGCGGGCCTCTGGTACGACAACCGTGCGTTACGGATCGATGCGGCAGAATGTGCTGGGCATGACCGTCGTATTGGCAGATGGGCGTATCATCCGCACAGGATCACGGGCGGCCAAGTCCTCGTCTGGCTATGATCTGACGGCACTTTTTCTGGGGTCCGAGGGGACGCTTGGTGTCATCACTGAACTGACGCTTCGACTGCATGGCGTGCCCGAAGAAATCCGCGCGGGCATTTGCGCTTTTCCCGACATGGCATCCGCCGTTGGGGCTGTGCAGCAGGTGATTCAGATGGGCATCCCCATGGCCCGGATCGAGTTCGTTGACGACGCCACCGCGTGCGCTTTCAACGGATATGCCGGGACCGAGATGGAAGAGTGCCCACATCTTCTTGTGGAATTCCACGGCAGCCCAACTGTCGTGGACGAAGCCAGCCTTATCTTCGACGAGATCAGCAAGGACTTCGGTGCGACTGGATATGAGCATGCCTCAAACACTGAAGATCGGAACGCGCTTTGGAAGATCCGCCACCACGCCTTTTATGCTGTGCAAAGCCTACGCCCCGGCGCGCATGCTTTGGTGACAGATATTTGTGTCCCGATCTCGCAACTGGCGCGGGCTGTTGAAGACACCCGGGCCGAGATCGAAGCCTCCTCCCTGCCCGGCCCGATTTTGGGTCACGTGGGCGATGGGAATTTTCATGCCATTCTGCTGATTGATCCCGCCGACCCCAATGAGATGGAACAAGCAAAATCTCTTGCCGAAGGGATGAGCCGCCGCGCCTTGGCCCTTGGCGGAACCATCACCGGAGAGCATGGGGTGGGCATGGGAAAACTGCATTTGATGGAAGAAGAACACGGCGACGGCTGGGCCATTATGGGCGATATCAAAGCCACGTTGGATCCCGACAACATCCTGAACCCCGGCAAACTGGTGCCGCAGGCTTAACCGCTCAGCAGCTCTTTCGCCGCTGCACGTGCCGCGTCGGTTATCGTGTCGCCCGAGATCATGCGCGCAATCTCGTCCACGCGTTCCTCTGCATCTAAAGGCGACACCGTTGAAAGCGTCATGCCACCTGTGACCGATTTGCTGACCTGCCAGTGGTGCCCGCCCAAGGCCGCCACCTGTGGGCTGTGGGTCACGACCAAAACTTGGCCCGACGCCGCCAGATCGGCCAGCCTGCGCCCAACCGCGTCAGCAGTTGCCCCGCCCACGCCGCGATCAATCTCGTCAAAGATCATAGTTAACCCTGTGGCATCTCGGGTCAGACAAACCTTTAGAGCCAACAGAAAACGGCTGAGTTCCCCGCCTGATGCGATCTTGTTCAGCGGTCCAGATGGCGCACCGGGGTTGGTGGCCACGGTGAAGGTCACCGCATCAATACCGTTGGGTCCGGGGTCAGATGGCGATAGCTGAGTTGTGAAAACGGCGCGTTCCATTTTCAACGGGGCAAGCTCTGCCCCCATGGCGCTGTCTAGTTTCAGCGCCGCTTTTTGGCGTGCCTTCGACAGATCCGTGGCAGCGCGATCATATTGCGTTCGTGCACTCGCAAGTGCCGCCTCAAGCCCACTGATTTCGTCCGCGCCAGCATCCAAAGCGGTCAATCGCGCCCTAAGATCACCAGCGAAAACACCCAGCTCATCAGGCGTGGTGTGATGTTTACGAGCCATTGCGCGGATTGCAAACAAGCGCTCTTCGACCTGCTCCAGCTCGTGCGGGTTGAAGGAAAGACTGTCCATCGCAGCCTCAACTCCCGACACGGCATTCCCCAATTCATCAAGGGCACGGCCAAGGGCCGCTATGGGGGCATCCAGCGTGTCACCGGCCTGTTCCGCGGCCCCTTCCAGCCAACGCAACGCGTCACCCAACCGTGCCTCGGCCCCGTCGCCCACACCCAAAGCCTGATGCGCGCGCGAGATGTCTTCCCCAATCCGCTCGGATGCTTGCATCAAACGGCGGCGGGCATCCAATTCAGCATCCTCGCCGGGTTGCGGGTCGAGCGTATCCAGTTCCTCAACCGAATGGCGCAGGAACTCTTCTTCTGCCTGCGCGGCTGCCATCCGTTCGCGCGACGCATCCAGATCCTTGCTGGCGGTGGCCACCAACCACCAAGCCGCTTTCACGCCATCTACATCAGAGCCAAGCCCTGCAAATTCGTCCAGCAAACGCCGGTGAACCCGTGGGTTCAACAGTCCTTTGTCATCTTGCTGCCCGTGAAGTTCGACCAGTGTATCGGACAGAGCGCGCAGAACCTCTCCGCTGGCACGGCGATCGTTCACCCAAGCGGTCTTGCGCCCGTCCGAGCGGTTGATGCGGCGCAGTACAAGCTCGTCTTCTACTGGGATGCCCGCCTCGTCCAACGCGACGCGCGCGGGGTGGGATGCGGGCAGGTCAAAAACGGCTACAACCTCGCCTTGCTCAGCGCCAGCACGCACAAGATCAGCACGCCCGCGCCAACCAAGCACAAATCCAAGACTGTCCAGAAGGATCGACTTCCCTGCCCCGGTTTCCCCGGTCAGCACATTTAGACCCGGTTGGAACTCCAGCTCCAACCGGTCAATGATCAACATATCCCGAATGTCGAGAGACCGCAGCATCCTATGCCCCGTCAGCGTTCAGCCTGCAAACCGATGTGCAGGCCATGCGGCCTGACACGATCAGAGCCATTCGCCCTTGATCATCTGGCGGTGTACTTGACGCAGCCAGCTGTTGCCTTTGGCTTCCGGTTTCAGACCACGACTGGTGAGCAGGCGATAGCTGTCTTGATACCATTCGGTCGATTGGAAGTTATGGCCAAGAATAGCACCCGCAGTTTGCGCGTCATTCACCAATCCAAGCGACAGATATGCTTCAACCAAGCGGTGCAGAGCTTCGGCCACGTGGGTGGTGGTCTGGAATTGCTCAACTACGACACGGAAACGATTGATCGAAGCCGAGTAGTGTTTGCGTTTCAGATAGTAGCGACCGATTTCCATTTCCTTGGCCGCAAGGTGGTCAAAGGCCAGATCAAACTTCAGAATTGCCGATTTGGCGTATTCCGTATCAGGATAGCGTTCGATCACCACGCGCAAAGCTTGAAGTGCTTGATAGGTCAGGCCCTGATCGCGACCAATCAGGTCGATCTGGTCATAATAGCTGATCGCCAGAAGATACTGAGCATAGGCTGCGTCTTCGTCACCCGGATAGAAATCCATGTAACGCTGCGCACTTGCGCGCGCCAATTCGTATTCTTTGTCTTTGTGATGCGAGAACGCCTGCATGATCAAAGCGCGCTTGGCCCATTCGGAATAGGGATACAGGCGCTCGACCTCGCCGAACCATTTGGCCGCTTCCGACGGGTCCCCGCGCTCTAGATCATATTCACCGCGCTTGAAGATCTCTTCCGCGCTCCATTGATCAATGGGGCGTTTTTCGACACGACTGCCAAAGATTCCGGGACCGGTCCCATCGCCGCCGAATCCCGAGCTTCCACCCAAGCTTCCGAATCCCAAGCTGCCAGAGCCACCTCCGCAGCCGGTAAGAACCAACCCAGATACCAGTGCAAAGCTGATGGTTTTGCCCAATTTCACGCGGATCATAACCGGTGTTACCCCAACTGTTCTGTGCCGATAAAATAATTTCGGCATCTTCCAGCAATTCCTAGCACAGAATTTTTCAGGGCAAAATGGTTTGCGTACCAAATTTCACCAATGTTCGAAGAGTTTATCCAGAACCCGCCCATTGTAAGGTCCGTTCTTCGGGCCAGCCCGAAGCCTCTGCCCCTTTTGCGCGTCACAATCGATGCAGATCAGGCCGACATGGGCAGGTCTGATGACCGCACACCCACACCCGGCAATTTGCGCGCGGTTGAGCTGTCACATTCAACCAGACGCCACGCATCCGGAGTGTCAAACAGGGTGCGCAACAGGTTGTTCGTCATGGCGTGACCTGCACGGTGACCGGTATATCGCGCCCGCAAAGGCGACCCGGCCAAGGCCAAATCCCCCAATGCGTCCAGCATCTTATGGCGAACAGCCTCGTCAATGCGGCGAAGTCCGCCTGGCGAAAGGACGTCGTCCCCGTCCACAACTACGGCGTTCTCATAGGTACCACCCAAAGCCAATCCCGCCTTGTGCATCGCATCCACATCTGCCTGACGGCAGAAGGTTCGGCAATCCGAAAGCTCGCGCACGAAATTGCCGTTGGACATGTCCAAGCTTAGTTCCTGCGTGCCGATCGCGGCATCTGGAAATGAAATGTGGAAATCAATATAGAACCCATCCGACGGCTCCAAACGCGCCCACGCATCGCCTTCGCGATATTCGACGGGTTTCAGCACTTCAATCACGCGGACAGGTGCGGTCAGCTCGCGTTGCCCCGCGCGGATCAATCCATCCACAAACCGGGACGAGCTTCCGTCCATGATCGGCACTTCGGGGCCATCAATCTCGATCAGAGCGTTGTGAATGCCGCATCCTGCAAGGGCTGCCATGATATGTTCGATGGTCTGTACTTCGACACCGGCTTCATTGCGGATCAAGGTACACAAGGGCGACGGCACACCAGATTCCCAATGCACGGCAATCATGTTGTCGCGATCTTCTACATCGATGCGTTTGAACCAAATGCCATATTCTGCAGAGGCCGGCTGCACTTTCATGCGCACAGGTCGACCAGAATGCAATCCGGTGCCATTGAAACTGACAGTGCTGGCTACAGTGGTTTGCACGTGACGCCTCTTTCTTTGCCTCAGTTCGGTCGCGAAGTCTGGCCTGTGGCCGGCTCCGCGTTATTGTCTTTGCGCCCTGCCCCATTCTAGGGCCTTTTGTGGGTCGTCCGCCCCCGCGTGGAGTATCACGGGGCCGGGCCAACCACGCCATCAGGGGGATCGACTTGTTGTCGTGCGGATAAATCAGGTTATCGGGATCTCGTTGACTCAGGCCAACCCGCTGATTTCGCCGCCCCTTCGGGTGCGCACCAATCGCGTTCGACTGGTGCAATACTGGGTAAGCTTGTCAGGCATTAATCTCAATTCAAACCTCTGTAACGGTTTGTAACATGCGCAGTCAGCTTGGCGGAAAACCGCTTGAGAGGATCACATCGCGACATAAGTCATTGTTATAATACACTTCTACCTAATATCGAGACCTTGGCGATCTGCGCTTCCCTCATTTCAAAAACGGGCAATCCTTCGCTGATATTTCCGAAACGAAGGTTAATGGGGGGATCTGCTCCACAATTCTTCAACAAAACCCGCTATCAAATGAAAAAGACCGCCACACATCTCTGCGCAGCGGTCTGATTTCTTTGAGCTTATTCCGGCTTAGTTTGCCTGACGGCGCAAGAAGGCTGGAATTTCAACTTTCTCCTGCTCAGGGTCAGCCGCGGGGGCTTGATGCTGAACGGGCTGTTCGCTGTGTACTGGCGGTTGCGACCGTGCGGCGCCATCCGCAGCTGCACCCGAACCCGTCATCCGGTTGATCAAAGAGTTGATCCCGAAACGCGGCTTGTCCTGAGCCGCGGGCACTTCGGTCTGCGGTGCAGGTGCTGCGGGCTGAGCAGGCTGGCCAGCGCGGGGCTGGTTTTGCACGGCAGCTTGCAGACGGGCCATGGCTTCTGGCGACGGTGTTCCCGGTGCAGGCGCTTTGGGCGCTACGAACTGTGCAACGGCAGGTTCGCTGTCAAAGCGTGGATCCGCAGCCGGAGCCTGTTCAATCGCTTCTTCTTCACGCGGCTGATAGACCGGCGGAGGAACGTCGCCACCTGCGGTTTCAGCAGGGAAGCTGTTGTCCATTTCAGGCTCAGCTGCAGGTGCAGGCTGTTCCATTTCTGCAAACAGCGAAGGCTCTTGCGGAGCTTCAGCCACTTCTTCAGTCACAGGCATTGCTGCGTCGATTTCGGCAGCGGCTGCAACAGCAGCAGGGGCTTCGGCTTCCATCTTCTGCTCAACGTCATGCGGTGCTTGCAGAGGTTGTGCCAGCGAACGACGCGGCACTGGAACTTCCATCGGAACTTCTGATGCATCGATGCCAGTGGCAACCACAGACACGCGCATACCGCCTTCCATACCTTCGTCGAGGGTCGAACCAACGATGATGTTGGCGTCCGGGTCCACTTCTTCGCGGATACGGTTGGCTGCTTCGTCCAGTTCGAACAAAGTCAGATCGTAGCCACCGGTGATGTTGATCAACACACCGTTTGCGCCACGCAGGCTGATTTCGTCCAGCAGCGGGTTGGCGATGGCTTTCTCGGCCGCTTGTACCGCGCGATCTTCGCCGGTGCTTTCGCCGGTGCCCATCATTGCCTTGCCCATCTCGTCCATAACAGCGCGAACATCCGCGAAGTCGAGGTTGATCAGGCCGGGGCGAACCATCAGGTCGGTCACGCCCTTAACACCTTGATAAAGCACATCATCTGCCATCGAGAACGCTTCGGTGAACGTTGTCTTTTCGTTGGCCAGACGGAACAGGTTCTGGTTGGGAATGATGATCAGTGTGTCGACCATTTTCTGAAGGGCTTCAACGCCCTCTTCAGCCTGACGCATACGCTTGGCGCCTTCGAACTGGAACGGCTTGGTGACAACACCCACCGTCAAAACACCCAGTTCGCGGGCCGCTTGCGCGATGATCGGGGCTGCACCTGTCCCGGTGCCGCCGCCCATACCAGCGGTGATGAAGCACATATGTGCCCCCGCCAGATGATCTACGATTTGTTCAATGCTTTCTTCGGCCGCGGCGGCCCCAACGGTTGCGCGCGCACCTGCGCCCAACCCTTCGGTCACCTTCACACCCATCTGGATGCGATCTTTGGCGCGCGAATGCTGCAAAGCTTGCGCGTCTGTGTTGGCCACTACAAATTCTACGCCCTCGAGTTCCTTCTCGATCATGTTGTTGACAGCGTTGCCACCAGCACCGCCTACGCCGAACACCGTGATACGAGGTTTCAACTCTTCCTGACCGGGCATGGTAAGGTTCAAAGTCATGATTTTTCCGCCTGTTTAGGTCCTCGCCGCTTCGATGTGCCCCGAAGGCGGCTGCTGTGTTTGTTATTCCGACTGAATCGCCGGTAACTGCCTCTTTTTTTCCATGTTAACTCAAAAATGCATGGGTCGTCACGCCCAAAAGGGGCATGAAACCGCAAAATATTGAGGAAATGAGGGTAATTTCAGCAGGATTTCGCCGAAGGTACAGGATATTGCGGTTTGGCGCGAGGCTTACCAATTGTCCTTGAACCACTTGAAGGCCCGGCGGAAGCTGCGCGCCGGATAGCTTTCTGCCGGCATTTCGAAATCCCACCATTCGTCCTGCGGGTGTGCTGCAAACAGGCAAAGCCCGACGGCCGAGGCAAACCCTGCCCCGGTGGCGGCCTGTGGCAAGCCTTGCACCCGAAGCGGGCGACCGATGCGAACGTTCTGACCCAGGATTTTCGGCGCAAGACTGTCCAAGCCGGGGATTTGGCTTCCGCCCCCTGTCAGAACAATGGATTGGCTGGGCAAATGATCAAACCCAGCAGCATCAAGGCGCATACGCACCTCTTCCAGGATCTCTTCCACGCGCGGACGCATGATGCCGATCAGTTCGGCCCGGCTGACGGTACGGCGATCGTGTTCCCAATCGCCGGTGTCTCCGCCGATCTCGATCATCTCGCGGTCATCCATGCCGGTGGCAATGACGCCGCCGTAGAAAGTCTTGATCCGTTCAGCCGTAGACAGTGGAACCTGGAGACCTTTCGAGATGTCCGAGGTCACATGATCCCCACCCAACCGCACGCAGTCGGCATAGATCATGTGTTTTTTCATAAAGATAGACAGCCCAGTTGAACCACCACCTAAATCAATACAGGCCGCGCCAAGCTCTTGCTCGTCTTCGACCAGCGCCGAAATTCCCGAGACATAGGCAGAGCTTGCAAGCCCTGCGACCTCAAGATCGCAGCGTTTGATACAATAAAGCAGGTTCTGAATGACATCGCTGTCGACTGTTAACACATGAAGATCCGCGGCCAACCGGTTTCCGATTTGCCCACGTGGGTCACCCAGACCTGAACGATGATCCAAAGCAAAGTTGACAGGTTGGGCGTGCAATACCTCGCGATCATCGCCGATCTCGGGCATATCGCATGCCGCCAGAACGCGCGCCACATCGTCTTCGGTCACCGCGCGGCCATCGAGTTCGACAACCCCATCCAAACCGTAGCTGCGCGGGTTCGCACCCGAGAAACAGGCGATCACGTGATCCACGCGGATGTTGGCCATCTTTTGCGCGGCTTGCACGGCGGTACGAATGGCGCGCTCGGTCTCGGCCATGGCGTCAATCTCGCCAAACCGCACACCACGCGAGCGGGTGGTGGCCGCACCGATCACACGGAACGCGCTTTGCCCGGCCAGGGATCCGACACCGTCGCTGTCGCGGAACTGCTCTGGACCGTCAAAGCGTAGGATCAGGCACCCGATCTTGGCACTGCCGATATCCAGAATGGCAATGACGCCGCGCTGCATGGCGGCTTCGCGCATTGCACGCATCGCGCGTTGCTGGCTGTAGATATCGGTCATTGGGACACCTCTTCAATCTCGAACCCGTTCATGCGGCGCAGCTCTTTCATGGCGGTGTCACCAAGACGCAGCGTGGGGCGCTGGGGGTTTCTCATATCAATCACACTCAGGTCACGACCAAACAGGTCTTGTGCCTGATGCAAGGCAATAACTTGTTCAAGAGCCGCCACCGGGTCTTCCGTGGGCAGCAAAATGCGCTGATCGCTTTTCAGGACAAGATCCCAGCGACGTTCGCCCACGCGGATCAATCCGCGCAGCTCACCACGCAAAGGCCCGACCGTATCCAGAAGCGCACGCGCTTCAGGCACCGCATCAGACGCTCCTGCCCCTGTAATAAGTGGCAGGTCGGATCGCGCATTGCGATCCAACAGGCTGGCGACGCGATGGCCACCCGCGTCCAACATGTCCAGCACACCATCATGGCGCCAAAGGATCACAGGCTGTCTTTCCGTCAGAGCCACTTCCAAAACGCCGCCCGGACGGATGCGCAGATCCGCATCTTCAATCACATCAAGCTTCATGATCTCAGCCCGCATCCGCTCCAGGTCCAAATCGAAGCTTGAGATGGGGAAATCAATGGGAAGGATCTGGCGCACCGCGTTATCGACAACTGGCGTTGCGCCCTCGACGGCCATCAGCTTGACCAGAAACTCAGGACGTTCCTGCACGGACCGTTTCATATTTGTTAGCTTTTCACCGATCGCATAGCGGTTGGTTGGGTTCGCCAAATACCAACCGGTTGCCATCAGGATTGCAAAAACCGGCAGCCCCACACGCAGGAAGGCGCGAAACACCGGCGTCAGCCATAAACGATGCGCTTTATAAGCCAGACGCGACGGCGCCGGGTCGCGGCGCTGCGCTTCGGATCTATCGTTCTGAGAAGAGGTCATCGGCTGCACGACGCGTCCTCCACCATCCATGCGCAGAACTGGCCAAAGCTATAGCCAAGATGCGCGCCCTGCTCTGGCGCCAATGAGGTTGGCGTCATCCCCGGCTGCGTGTTGGTTTCCAGAATGATCAGACCATCCAGCCCGCGGTCCTCGTCCCAGCGAAAATCGGTGCGGCTTACACCGCGACACCCAAGCGCTTCATGTGCGCGCAGGGCAAAGTCCAGACAGGCGGCTTCGATCTCGGCAGGAATGTCTGCGGGGATCACATGGCGCGAGCCGCCTTCGGCGTATTTCGCATCGTAATCGTACCAGCCATCCGTAATGATATCAGTGACGCCGAGCGCGCGATCGCCCA
The DNA here is from genome assembly GCF_023016155.1 of Aliiroseovarius sp. F20344. Taxonomy (GTDB): domain Bacteria; phylum Pseudomonadota; class Alphaproteobacteria; order Rhodobacterales; family Rhodobacteraceae; genus Aliiroseovarius. The sequence continues at coordinate 952,684 of NZ_JALKBG010000008.1, read as the reverse complement.
TCACTGTGGTCGTCAACTCGCGCCCTGGGGCATAGGTTTCAACCATCACTGTGTCGGGCATGGTTGCGGCCAGCTTCGGCGGCGTGTTCGCCCCGTCGCTGACAATGTAGATCCCGACCGAGCTGCCTTCGTTATAGGGCTTCACCACGTAAGGTGGCTCCATCACGTGGCGGGCCTGAACCTCGTCCTTTTCCGCCAGAATGCTGGCAACAACCGGAAGTCCGGCGGCACGGAACGTGTCCTTTGCGCGCTCTTTATCCATAGCAAGTGAGGACGCCAGAACGCCAGAATGTGTATAGGGAATTTGCAGCCACTCAAGCAGACCTTGTACGCAGCCATCTTCGCCCCAGCGTCCGTGCAAAGCGTTGAACACAACGTCAGGAGCTTCGGCCTTCAAACGCTCAGCCAGATCACGGCCCGCATCGATCTTCACGACCTCATAGCCCTCGCCCGCCAAAGCCTTGGCGCATTCGTCCCCCGAACTCAGCGAGACTTCACGCTCAGCCGAGGGGCCACCCATCAAAACGACGACTTTGCTGACGGACTGCTCCGACATGCCTGTAATGCCTCATACACGATCGCAACGCGACCAAAATGCCCTGCCGTTTCCGGCGTTAATCCGTGTAACCACGGTTTTATGTCATGAGGCGTACCGCCCCGAACCGATCATCTGCGCAGTTTTCTGCGTCTGGTTTTCGGTTATTAGGGCCTGCCCGACCCCTCAGTCTTCCGGCCTTTTTGGCCGTGTCTTTTGCGATGTTGCGCCCGGCTTATTTCGCCGCCGGTTCGCCTACGCGCTTAATTTCCCATACTAGCTCTATGCCGCTGTGTTCGTAAACCTTTTTTCTGACATCTTCGCCCAGCATTTCGAGGTCCTCAGCGGAGGCTCCGCCGGTGTTGGTCAGAAAGTTGGAATGCATTTCATTCATCTGCGCCCCACCCCGTGTGGCACCGCGCATCCCGGCCTCGTCAATTACCTTCCACGCCTTCAGCTCGTGACTGTCATCCGCTTTACCGGTTGAGCTGAACCCCGCCGGGTTGCGGAAAGTGGAACCTGCGGTGCGGTCTTTAGTCGGCTGAGTCTCGTCACGTTTTGCAAGCTGCGCCTCCATACGCGCCGACAGCGCATCAGGATCGCCTGACGGGCCAATCAGAACGGCACGGGTCAGAACCCAGCCCTCAGGCAGCTCACTTTGACGATACTGAAATTGCAGATCCTCAGCGGTGAGCGTCACACGCTCACCCGATCGCGTGATCGCCGTCGCAGATTGGAAAACATCAGCGATATAAGACCCATAGCAGCCAGCGTTCATGCGAACCGCCCCGCCGATCGCACCCGGAATGGTACGTAGAAAGGTCAAGTCCACGCCTTCGGCAGCGGCTTTTTTGGCCACCTGAGCATCCAACGCGGCAACCCCGGCTGTGACGGTCTGCCCATCGATCTCGACCCCATTGAAACCACGTCCCATGCGGATCACAACGCCCCGGATACCGCCATCCCGCACAATTAGGTTCGATCCAACGCCCATCGGAAAAACTGGAACATCGGCATCAAGTTCGGACAGGAAATGCGCCAGATCATCTTCGTCGGCTGGCATGAACAGCCAGTCCGCCGGCCCACCCACGCGCAGCCATGTTAGCCCGGCCAGCTCTTTATCGGCCATCAGGCTGCCGCGAATGTCTATCTGGTCAGGACGCGCCATGGGTCTACCTCTTCTTCAGCCATCGGGTCAGGTAAATCACGGGCCAACGCAGGATCGACATCGCCCCCAGAAGAACCAAAAGCCCAACCCATGGGCCATTCTCGTAAATCACGTAACCCAATAGCGGAATGCCCACGGCAATCAAGACGTAAGCCACCCGCCAATGGTGATCGCGCGACGGAGTCAACGCGATGATCTGTGCTGTGATGATCCACAGACAGGCTAGAATAAGCGACAGTGTCATACCCGCCCTGCCGCTTTACGTGCCAAGTACCAAAGGGGGCGCCGAAACATCGACAGGAACGCCGCCAATCCCATCGCAGCCCAAAACCAACCGTGGGTGGCCCCGATCCAGATAATCAGAATGGGTGCTGAAATTAGCAGGACGATCCCCGGCGGGAACTGCATCCGCATGGGCAACAATGCAACAATCGTCGCCGCAATGGCCCACAGGGCCGCGACAATCAAAGGCCTGCTCAAGTCATAGCTCCTGTCAGGAACGAGGCTGAAAGCGCCAGAAGTGCCCCGATCAACCCAAGCCACGGAACCCATCCAGCCGTGCGGAAAGGCGCGTCTGGTGATTTGCGCTTCAGTGCGATCAGGGCGATGTTCACCACAGCAAATACGATTAGAAGAACGGTCGAGGTTACAGTGGCAAGTTCTGACACCGGCAACATAAGCGCCGCAGAGATCACCCCGACGCCCAGAAGCACCGTGGCAAGCACCGGAGTGCCGAACCGCGGATGCGCGCGGTAGAAGAAAGACAGGATCTTATCCCTACGCCCAAGGCCAAACAGAACACGCGCGGCCATGACAATCTGCGCCAACACGCCGTTCAGGGCCGCCACGACTGCGATGGCGCCCAGCACCGCAGGGGACGCGGTGAAGCTACTTTCCCAGACGAGCACCAGCGGACGATCCGAACTGGCAAGCGCGTCGACGGAAACAGCACGGACCGCCGCGAAAGACACAAGCGCATAAAGCAGGGTTGTAATGACCAATGCGATCAGAATGGCACGGGGAACCACATGGGTTGGGTTCTTAGCCTCTTCCGCCATATTCACCATGTCCTCGAACCCGATGAAGGCGAAGAATGCCAATGCAGCGGCACCCGCGACACCGGGCCAATAAATCTCAGGCAGGTCCACGAATTGGGCCACCGGATCTGCTGTGAACCCGGCATATGTGACCGCGATCAGGCCGATGACCTCGATCACCGTAAATAGCGCGGCGAGTGAGAGGCTTTCCAGCACGCCGATGATGGCCACCAAAGTAAGAGCGGCCCCAATTCCAAAGATGGCCCATTCACTGGGAACATCGATCAAAGCGGTCAGATACCCGACACCGCCGCGCAGAACCGCAGCAGCTGACACGGTTCCTGCAACCACAATCGCAAGGCCGATCAACACAGCCAAAAGGTGGCTGTTCAGGCCTTTTTCAACATAAGCAGCCTCGCCCGATGCTTCGGGTATGCGCGAGCTGAGTTCCGCATAGCTGAGCGCCGACGGTGCCGCGATCAGCCCTGCCAACAAGAAGGCCAATGGTGCCCAGACACCTGCCTCGGCCGCGACAGCGCCGACAAGGACATAGATCCCAGCCCCAACCATGACGCCGACGCCATACATGGTCAAAAGCCCAAGACCGAGATTTCGTTTAAGAGGGGCCGGTTTCATGATGTCACCTCAAGCCAGTTTGGCGCGCGTTTTCAGCAGATCACCATGGATCACCAAGGCGTTCAAGCGCGCTGTGGCGTGAGGCGTGATTATCCCAATCGTCCTGGCAGGTTATTCGCCCATGCGCTGATCGTACCTGCCCCCAGGCAGACAACCATGTCGCCGGGTTTTGCGTGCTCTTTGACCAGAGCAGTCAGGGCGTCTTCGTCTTCGACGACCATGGCGTGACGGTGGCCGTGACGCACCAGCCCTGCCACCAGATCATCGCGCGAGGCGCCTTCGATCGGGTCTTCCCCAGCGGCGAAGACCTCGGCGATGCCAACCACGTCAGCTTCGTTGAAGCAGGCGCAGAAATCCTCAAACAGATCATGCAGGCGCGAGTAGCGGTGCGGTTGGTGCACCGCGATCACGCGGCCTTCGGTGGCCTGACGCGCGGCTTTCAGGACCGCTGCGATCTCAACCGGGTGGTGGCCATAATCGTCAATGATGGTGACGCCGTTCACTTCGCCCACCTTGGTGAAGCGACGGTTTACGCCGCCGAAACTGGCGAGTGCGGCACGAATTTCGTCACGTTTCATGCCCAGTTGGCGCGACACTGCAACGGCGGACAACGCGTTCGAGACGTTGTGGTCCCCCGGCATCGGAAGCGTGCAGCCATCAATGCGCGTGCCCTCGTGGTTCAGTTCAATATCGAAATGCGCGACACCTGCCTTATAGGTCAGGTTCACGGCGCGCACGTCAGCTTGAGCGTTGAAGCCATAGGTCACGACGCGGCGGTCGGTCACTTTACCCACCAGCGCCTGCACCTCGGGATGGTCGGTGCAGCACACAGCAAGACCGTAAAACGGGATGTTCGAGACGAAATCTAGGAAGCCTTGGCGCAGCGTGTCAAAGTCGCCCCAATGTTCCATATGCTCGGGGTCAATATTGGTGACGATGGCAATCGTGGCGGGCAATCGGTTGAAAGTGCCGTCGCTTTCGTCGGCTTCCACAACCATCCACTCGCCCTGCCCCATACGGGCGTTCGAACCATAAGCGTGGATGATGCCACCGTTGATCACCGTGGGGTCAATACCGCCCTTGACCAGAAGCTCGGCCACCATCGTGGTGGTGGTGGTTTTGCCATGTGTGCCTGCGACTGCAATGTTGGATTTTAGGCGCATAAGCTCAGCCAGCATTTCGGCCCGGCGCACCACGGGAAGACCACGCGCCCGCGCAGCATCCAATTCCGGGTTGCCCGGTTTGATGGCAGAGGAGATCACCACGACTTCGGCATTTTCAAGGTTCTCGGCCCGCTGGCCAACAAAGATCTCAGCCCCCAGCTTTTTCAAGCGATCGGTGATCTTGCTTTCCTTCAGATCCGACCCCTGCACCAGATAGCCATGGTTCAGCAGTACTTCAGCAATGCCCGACATGCCAATTCCGCCAATGCCCACGAAGTGGATTCGACCCATTTCCGTAGGAAGTTTGGTGGCTGCTGCGTTCATCGTAAAACCTTTCAAATTCATCCTCGTGAGAAGCGAGGAAACCATTAACCTTGCGCGGCCAAATCCTCGACCAACGCTACAAGCGCGCCCGTTGCGTCCGGGCGGCCATGTGATAGCGCGGCGCGTGCCATTTGCTCGGCCCCGTCCGAGTTTTCAAAAACCAAGGCTACCTGTTCTGCCAAGCTTTGCGCATTCAACATGCTTTCAGGCAGCAAAATTGCAGCGCCTGCATCCACCAGCCCACGCGCATTGGCGGATTGGTGATCATCGGTTGCGGTGGGTAGCGGGATCAGGATCGACGGACGCCCAATGACCGAGATATCGGCCACAGACGATGCCCCTGCCCGGCTGATCACCAACTGGGCCTCGGACATACGGCGTGGAATGTCGGTGAAGAAGCTTTGCACATCGGCGCGGATGCCATGCTCATGATAGTACGCGCTGACCCGATCCATATCCTCATCCCGCGCCTGATGGCTGACCGAGATATGGCGGCGCAGGTTTTCGGGCAGGCTGGCAAGTGCGGCCGGCACGTGATCAGAAAGTGCGCGCGCGCCCTGCGATCCGCCGATCACAAGGACCGACATGGGATAATCGCCCGGTGCGATATAGCCAGCGCCCTGTCGGGCCATAACTTCACTGCGAACAGGATTGCCCGTGTAGACACCGTCCACACCTTCTGGAAGGTCGGTCGGCCACGTGCCACAGGCCACGCGGTTCACGCGGGTCGAAAATAGGGTGTTCACCCGCCCCAGCACACCGTTTTGTTCATGGATCATACGCGGCAAGCCCAGAAGTTTCGCCGCACCAAGTGCGGGGATCGTCGGGTAACCGCCAAAGCCTACAACCGCTTTCGGACGGTCGCGGCGCATCTTCCAGACAGCGCCCAGAACGCCCGCCCCAATGCGGAACGGCACCAAGACTTTGGCCAAGATCCCACCACGTTGGAAGGTGGCAGAGCTGACCTGCTCGATCTCAACCACATGGGGGAAACCGCCGGTATAGCGTGCGCCGCGCGCGTCGGTGGACAGCTTCACCCGCCACCCCTTGCGCAGCATAGCCTCGGCCAGTGCTTGCGCGGGAAACATGTGGCCGCCGGTCCCACCGGCAGCAATCACAAGAAGCGGTTGTTCTGTTGTCATCTGACTTGCCTATTTGCAAATACGTCCTGCATCCGACCCTGAGGCCGCGTGCGGGTAAAAGCCAAAAGCATGCCAAGTGCAATACCCCCGGCGATCAAAGACGAGCCGCCATAGCTGACGAAGGGCAATGTCATGCCTTTCGCGGGCAACAGGCGTACCGCCACGCCCATATTGATCAACGCCTGCACGCCAAACATTGCTGCCAGACCAGAGCCTGCCAGACGAATGAACGTGTTCCGCTCGCGGATCAGACGCAGGAAGCTGCGCACAACGATGGTTGCGTAAAGTGCGATGATAATCAGGACCAGAAGCAAACCATATTCCTCGGCCGCAACGGCGATGATGAAATCTGTATGCGCATCCGGAAGGGACCATTTTACTTGGCCCTCGCCCACGCCAACGCCGAAGAAGCCGCCTTCGCGGATGGCGTTGGTGGCGTATCCAAGCTGGGTTGTTGGGTCGACCTCGGGGTTCAGGAACCCGTCAATCCGGCGCGCGAAGTGTTGCGAGTTGTGATAGGCGAATGTGCCGCCCAGAACGACCAATCCTGCCGCGCCCACAAGCAAGAGGATCGGCGCACCTGCCAGGAAGTACATGACACCCCAACCAAAGAGGATCAGCGCAGATTGGCCGAAGTCCGGCTGCATCGCCAGAAACATAACAATCACAGTGACAAGCCCTGCAGACATCGCGCGTCCGGGCGGGCCGTTTATTTCCTGACTGGCAGCCATCAGCCACGCCGACACCACGACAAAGCCGGGCTTAAGAAATTCTGAAGGCTGCAGCGAGGCAAAGCCAAGCGAATACCAACGCGTGGCCCCTTTGCCGAAATCCGTGCCCAGCACCGGCAGAAGCATCACGGCCACCATCGCCACGATGAACCCAAGCACGCCCAACCGGCGCACCATCTGCGGGGTCATCATCGTGAAGGCAAACATGGTGATCAGCGCTGCCACACCGAATATCAGCTGACGCTCGACATAGTGGAAATATCCCAGACCGTTTCGTTCCGCCAGCGGTGGTGAGGCCGCAAGCCCCAGCAAAATGCCGATGCCAAAAAGGATCAGGATGCACGAGACCGACCACTTGTCGATTGTGCGCCACCAACGGGGAAGAATGGGATCGCCGCTTTGTGCGGGGATCGCGCCATACACCATCTCAGTCATGAATAACCGCCTGCAATTTTCTGTACCGCTCGTAATTACCGGCCCATCCCTTTGCGGGTTATTGGTGCCAGTGCCTGTGTGCCCGTCTTACGCGAAGCTTTGCGGCAAGGATAGTTGGGTTTTCCCCACATTTCCAGTGATTTTACACCCGTTTTCCAGCTAATCGGCAATCAGCCGCTTGGCGTCTGCACCGAACGCGCCTTTGAGCTGAGCTTGCCCAACCGCCCCTCGCGCCAAATGATCACCATCCCGGCGGTGATAACGATGGCTGCGCCCAGCAAGGTTTGCATCGTCGGCAGATCGCCAAAGAACAAATACCCAAACGCCAGCGCGAAGATCATCGAGGAGTAGTCAAACGGAGCAATCGTTGACGCTTCGGCGTGGGTGTAAGCGGTGGTGAGCATAAGCTGCCCCACTCCGCCGGCCAGTCCAGCGCCTAGAAGCAAAAGGAACTCTGTCCGCGTGGGCATGATCCAGCCAAAGGGAATGGTCAAAAGCGACAGCGTGATCGCGGTCAGTGAAGCGTAAATCACCACGGTCGAGGGCGGGTCTACCCCCACCAGCATGCGCACGAGGATTTTTGCCACAGCTACAAAACACGCCGCACAAAGCGCGAGCATTGCCCCAAAGGCTTTCAGATCATCGCCAGATCCCCAGCCGGACAGCTGCGGCCACATTATGATCATGACCCCCAACAACCCGGCCAGCACGGCCGACACGCGCACCAAACGGACCTGTTCGCCCAAAAATATCGCGGCCAGCACAACGGTGATGATGGGCGAAGCGTAAAAAATCGCGGTGATATCCGGCAGCGCAAGATAGCCAACTGCCGTGAAGTTCAGCCCCATCGCCATCACGCCGACGGTGCCTCGACTGACATGGGCCAAAGGCTGGCGGGTGCGCAGGGCGGAGTGCAATCGGCCCTCGTAAGCAAGCCATGCGAAAATCACGGGAAGTGCGAAGATTGATCGGAAAAAGACGATCTCACCCGGCGGAATGCCAATGGTCACCGCTTTCACCATGGCCTGCATGGACATGAAAAAACAGACCGATCCGAGCTTAAGAAAAATGCCGCGTCTTGGGTTCATAGCTTCGCATACCCCCTTGCCAGAGCAGTATAAAGCGAAACCGACACGCAATCAGGAATTGTCGAAGCATTGGCCCCATCAAAGCAACGCAGTTGATACATCCCCCCCGGGAGGATACCATCCAAATATGGACAAACCACATACACACAGCAGTCACCCCAAAATCGCAGCACGCCTGAAACGCGCATACGGGCATTTGCAATCAGTGATCGAGATGATCGAGCAAGGCCGCCCTTGCGTTGACCTTGCGCAGCAGTTGCAGGCTGTTGAAAGCGCCATTCGCAACACGAAGCAGGCCCTAATTCATGACCATCTGGATCATTGCCTTGGCGACGAAACTGCACCCGCAGTTGCCGAGCTTAAAGCCATCACGCGATATCTGTGAGCCGTTGATGTTGGGTGTTCTTGGAAACCGCGTCTATCGCAATTTGTTTTTGGCGCAGGTCGTGTCGCTTTTGGGCACGGGGCTCTCAACCGTGGCGCTTGGCCTTTTGGCCTTTGATCTTGCGGGTGCCAATGCCGCGATAATTCTTGGCACGATCTTCACGATCAAGATGGTGGCCTATGTTGGCTTGGCCCCGATTGCGGGGGCGCTTGCCGACCGGATGAACCGGCGCAACTTACTGGTGGGTTTGAACCTCGTGCGGGCAGCCGTGGTGCTATGCCTGCCCTTCGTGACCCAGATCTGGCAGGTCTATGTGCTGGTTTTTTTACTTCAGTCCGCCTCAGCCGCGTTCACACCCGCCTTTCAAGCGACCATCCCTGACGTTTTGACGGACGAGGCCGAGTATACCAAAGCCTTGTCGCTGTCCCGGTTGGCCTATGATCTAGAGAACATCATCTCACCGACCCTTGCCGCTTTGATGCTGATGGTCATGAGCTTCAGCAACCTGTTTCTGGGTACGGTGGTGGGCTTTGCCCTCTCTGCGCTTTTGATCGTTCTTGTGCGATTGCCCGATCCGAAGCCAGCCACCTCGCATGGGTTCTTAGATCGCACCACGCGTGGCATCCGCATCTATCTTGCGACCCCTCGCCTGCGTGGGCTTTTGGGTTTGAACCTTGCGGTATCAAGCGCGGGGGCCATGGTGCTGGTCAATTCGGTTGTTCTGGTGCGCGCCCAACTTGGTCTGAATGAGGCCGCCCTTGCCTGGACCATGTTTGCGTTTGGACTGGGCAGTATGACCGCGGCGCTTTTGTTGCCCAAAGCTCTGAACAAATGGGCCGAGCGTCCCCTAATGCTGACAGGCGCAAGCCTGATGGTTCTGGCATTGCTGAGCTTTAGTGCGGTGATCAGTTTCTGGGGACTGAGCTGGCAATCCATGCTGATTGCATGGCTGGTTATTGGTTTGGGCTACTCAACTGTCATGACGCCGTCCGGGCGTCTTTTGGCGCGGTCCTCTCATACCGAGGATCGGCCTGCCATTTTTGCCGCTCAGTTCGCCTTGTCCCACGCCTGCTGGCTGGTCACTTACCCATTGTCGGGGTGGCTCATGACTGGATTGGGGGCGGTGCCGACCCTCTTCATACTGGCGGCTCTGGCGGCGATCGGCATCGCGACAGCACGCAAATTCTGGCCGTCCGATGATCCGGTTGTGGTAACGCATACTCATGACAACCTGCCTTTGAACCACCCGCATCTGAAAGGCCATCGCAGGCACACCCATGCTTTGATCATTGATGACGTTCATCCCCAGTGGGGCGCGCATTTCTAGTAAGAAGCGACGCCTCAGGGCGGTCACACTGATATATGAACACCGATTCCCCGCTGTATCAGCAGAAAGCCCACTGACTCCAACCAGTTGACTTAACGCCAAATATCCCCTCTTTTCGCAATGAGGCAATGTCACCAGCCTTAGCCACGCACGCAAAACTGCACCGACAACTCAAGTAGTACTTATGACCGCGCCCGCCTCTCAATTGTTCAGCGACTCCTGCATCGAAAAACCGGATCGCATTTTGGCGAAGTGCCACCAGCTGGTGGCCTGGCCTCAAAAGCTTACACGATGTTTCGCCACAACAGATGAAGCCGCACAAGCCACCAATGAATTAGGGCCAAGTGAGTTTCTGATCACAGTACAGGATGCGGGCGATACCAAACTTTCCTTTTATCACCGCCATTTTGATGATCCGAATGTGCCTGTTCTGGATGAGGAGCTTGAAGGGTGGTGCCAAATCTTGGAAATCGAAGGCGAGCTTGATCAGGCCAAAAGCATGCGTTCCGCAGCTTTGCTGGTTGCGCATGATGGCAACATCAATCCTCTGCTTGCATCGGTTCCCGCAGATTATGAGCAATGCGCAATCCTTGCATCTTCCGGGCTGACGCTTTTCGCCCGCAATAACGCGGGCAATTTCGAGCGCGCGTTGCAGTTTGCAGGCAGCCTGTTTTCAACAGATGACAGCAGACTGGCGGCCTATTTGGGAACGCTGCATGGCGATCTTGGAGGTCATGCAAATAGGGTGACGGATGAATTGCCACCTCAGGGCAAGTTTATGACGTTGTGGCACTCCAACGCGAAACGTGACGCCCGTCTTGCCGCCAAAGCCGCGATTGAGACGCAGCGCCCGCAAATCCATCGTGACTTCCCCGAAGCCAGTACAGATCGCCAGACAGTTAACGGGCGTAAAGAGTTTCAGATCGATGCAGGCCACGGCAAGGTCCAACGGTGCTACCTGTCGCCAGAAGGATATGTCCGACCGATAACCAATCGTTCGATCCTGCTGATACACACCGGCCAATCAAACGCTGGCGTTCACCCTGCAGGCGGACCCATCCCGGGCATCATCAAAACCCGTCATCACATTCTGACACCAAATGATGGAAACGGATCACGCGGGCTGATGGGGGCCGTTCCAGACGAAGACATCACCGATTTGGTACCTCTGGATGAATTTGCGCGCCTGCCACTTCAGTCAGTTGTTGGGGTGGCGGCAAGTTCGTATCTGTCACAGATCCCTGACGGGCAGGACTGGCCGCAGTTCATCGTCCGGTCCGAAGCGATCGGAGGGCAGGCGTTTATTGGGAACACCCAAACCTCAAGACGTCCAGGACTTCATAAGAACGAACTGAATGAGCCCGCTCAGTGCTTTAAAAACCTTGTCTCGACGACTGCAAAACTGGTTGAGATTGCGGCGCAGCAAGGGGCTCCGACAGACGTCATTTACATCGCCCTGACGCATCAGGAATCCGATCGTGCCACAACGCGCCGGGACTATGCAGACATGGCGAATGCGTTCTTTGCGGATCTTGAAGACGGGGTGGCACATCTGGAAACCCCGGTTGTCTGGCTTCTTGATCAATCGCCCGGAACCTACCGCGATTCAAACTGGCAAGTAAGGCTTGCCCTTCAGGATCTGGCAGACGAGTTTGAGAACGTTCATCTGGTCCAGCCTCGGCACCCTTACCCGCTATTCGACCAAACACATTGGAGCAATCGCGCCAAGGCGCTCTATGGCGAATATCTGGGCCGCGCGATTTGGAAGCTGGAACAGGGGCAGCCCTTTTGCAGTCCCAAACTCGTATCAGCAAAGCTTACAGGCCGCGAGATTGTGATCCGCTTCGACAACACCTCGCCCTTGACGCTCGACAGCGACCACTTCCCTGCCCCGCCTGATAATTATGGGTTTCAGATTATTGGCCCCAGACACCCGCTGGCCATTCAGCAGGTTCAGGTCACGTCGGATACCGAAGTTACGATCACCCTGACCCACGACCCCGGCGATTACATGCAAGGGGCGATAGCGGTCCGGTACGCGATGAAAGACCTGCCCAAAGAAGATCGCGTTGACGGGTGGGCGGCAGGTCTGGGTTGCCTACGAGAAGAGGAAGGCTTTGCCAGCCATTGCTTCGAAGGCGTGACCCATTACACTTGGATCCCTGCCTTTGAGGTCACAGGGCTTTAATCCGCTCTTCCTATCCAAACGAAAAACGCCCCCGAAACCGGGGGCGTTTTCCTTTTCACAATTCGCTCTGCGCTTAGTTGATCAGCGTCAGCAGCGTATCCAGCGACTGTTTGGCGTCGCCATAGAACATGCGCGTGTTCTCTTTGAAGAACAGCGGGTTCTCGATGCCTGAATATCCAGCACCCTGACCACGTTTCGACACGAAAACCTGCTTGGCCTTCCAGCATTCCAGAACCGGCATGCCGGCGATGGGGCTGTTGGGGTCGTCTTGGGCTGCCGGATTCACGATGTCGTTCGAGCCGATGACGATGGCGACATCCGTTTCCGGGAAGTCGTCGTTGATTTCGTCCATTTCCAGCACGATGTCGTAAGGCACTTTGGCTTCCGCCAGAAGCACGTTCATGTGACCGGGCAGACGTCCTGCAACCGGGTGGATCGCGAAGCGGACATTCTTGCCCTTGGCGCGCAGACGACGGGTCAGCTCGGCCACGTTCTGCTGGGCTTGTGCCACAGCCATACCATAACCGGGGATGATGACCACGCTGTCGGCCTCTTCCAGCGAAGCAGCCACACCTTCGGCGTCGATGGCGATCTGTTCGCCTTCGATTTCCATGGCCGGACCATCAGACCCGCCACCAAAGCCGCCCAAAATAACGCTGATGAACGACCGGTTCATCGCCTTACACATGATGTAGGACAGGATCGCACCCGACGAGCCAACCAGCGCGCCCACAACGATCAGAAGGTCGTTGCCCAGCGAGAAGCCGATGGCCGCAGCCGCCCAACCTGAGTAGCTGTTCAGCATCGACACAACCACCGGCATGTCGGCACCGCCGATGCCCATGATCAAGTGATATCCGATGAACAGCGCCGCGATGGTCAGGATGATCAGCGGCAGGAAGGCTGCCGTGTTCAGGTACCAAATCAGACAGATGACCGAAAGCGCAGCCGCGCCCGCGTTCAGCATGTGACCGCCGGGCAGCTTTTCAGCCGACGAGGTCACTTTGCCCGACAGTTTGCCGTAGGCGATAACCGAACCGGTAAAGGTCACGGCACCGATCCAGACACCCAGCGACAGTTCAACCAACAGGATGCTGATCTCAACGGCGGATTTCTTGGCGATGAGCTTCCCGAAGGCGCCCAGCTCTTTGACAGCATCGCCGCCAGCAGCCAGTGCTTCAGCGGCATTGCCGATCTCGAAATGCGCGTTGAAGCCAACGAACACAGCGGCCAGACCGACCAGCGCGTGCATGCCGGCGACCAGTTCGGGCATCTGGGTCATCTCGACCTTAGAGGCCAGCTGATACCCGATGACGCCGCCCGCTGCGATCAGCGGGATCGACAGCCACCAAAGACCCGAACCGGGGCCGATCAGCGTTGCGACAACTGCCAGTCCCATGCCGACAATGCCGTACCATACCGCGCGTTTCGCGCTTTCCTGTCCCGACAGACCGCCAAGGGAGAGAATGAACAGAACTGCTGCAACAACATATGCAGCCGTGGTGAAACCAAATTCCATGATCCCTACCCCCTTAAGATTTCTGGAACATGGCGAGCATGCGCCGTGTCACGAGGAAGCCGCCGAAAATGTTGATCCCGGCCATGAAGACCGAGGCTGCGGCCAGCAGGATCACGAGGAAGGACCCCGATCCGATCTGCATCAGCGCACCCAGAATGATGATCGACGAAATGGCGTTTGTGACAGCCATGAGCGGTGTGTGCAGCGAATGCGAGACGTTCCAGATCACCTGGAAGCCCACAAACACGGCCAGAACGAACACGATGAAGTGCTGCATGAAGCTGGCAGGCGCATAAAGACCCAACAGCAGCAGCAGCGCGCCGCCAACCGCCAGCAGAGTTACCTGCTGCTTGGTCTGCGCTTTAAACGCAGCGGCTTCTTGTGCCTTGATTTCCTCGGGCGTCAGTTGCTTGACCTCGGCCTTCGGCTGGGCCGCGATGGCCTGCACTTTCGGCGGGGGCGGCGGGAAGGTGATTTCGCCTTCATGGGTCACGGTCGCGCCACGGATCACGTCGTCTTCCATGTCGTGATTGACCTTGCCGTCCTTCTCGGGCGTCAGGTCAGTCATCATGTGACGGATGTTGTTGGCATACAGGCTCGAGGATTGCGATGCCATGCGCGACGGGAAGTCAGTGTAGCCGATGATGGTCACGCCATTGTCAGTCACGACCTTCTCGTCCATCACGGTGCCTTCGGCGTTGCCGCCTTTTTCAGCCGCAAGGTCAACGATGACCGAGCCCGGCTTCATCGCGTCGATCATATCCTTAAGCCAAAGCTTAGGAGCTTCGCGGTTCGGGATCAGCGCGGTGGTGATGACGATGTCAACTTCAGGAGCCAGCTCGCGGAACTTCGCCAATTGGGCCTCGCGGAATTCGGGCGAAGACACAGCAGCGTAACCACCGGTGGCAGCGCCGTCTTGCTGTTCTTCTTCGAAGTCCAGATAGACGAACTCGGCGCCCATCGATTCAACCTGTTCGGCCACTTCGGGTCGCACGTCGAACGCATAGGTGATCGCACCCAGCGAGGTTGAAGTACCGATGGCAGCCAGACCGGCCACACCAGCGCCGACCACCAGAACCTTGGCAGGCGGAACCTTACCAGCAGCGGTCACCTGACCGGTGAAGAAACGGCCAAAGTTGTTACCCGCTTCGATCACAGCACGGTAACCTGCGATGTTCGCCATCGAGGACAGCGCATCCATCTTCTGCGCACGCGAAATACGCGGCACCATTTCCATCGCAATCACGCTGGCACCGGACTTCTTGGCCTTCTCAAGCCCGTCCTCGTTGCCGCCCGGATTGAAGAAGCTGATCAGCGTCTTGTCAGCGGTCAGGCGTTTCAGCTCTGTATCATTGGGCTGACGCACTTTCGCGATGATGTCAGCAGCTTTCCAAAGCGCAGCGGCGGTCTTTACGACCTCGACACCTGCTTCTTTATATACCGCATCCGAGAAGCCGGCATTTGCGCCCGCCTTAGTCTCGATCACGCAGTCATAGCCCAGCTTTTGCAACATCTTGGCGCTTTCAGGCGTCATCGCAACGCGATTTTCGCCCTCGAACACTTCCTTGGGTACACCGATTTTCACAGTCTCTTCCTTCTCCCGTCGTGTGCCGAACGAGGGGTCTCCCCCCCGGCCCCGGCGGCTTCATGGCGCATTCTATACGCATCCACTGCGCAAGAAGCTATCGTTTCGACGCTTGCTGCGACAATTTTATTTCAATACGCGACAGCAGGTCGCGGTTCAATGCCGCTTTGCAGCAAATTACAGCCAACGACGTACCGTCGCGGCCCAGTTTTGGAACTCATCACCGAATAACTCGGCCAGTCCCGCCTCTTCACCAATGATGAAGCGGCTTGTGATGATTCTCATAAAGACCGGCACCAAGATCAGCGCCGGTAAGACGTCCCAGCGAAAGACCAGTCCGCCCAGAACCAGCGCATCGCCCAGATAGATCGGATTGCGGGTCAGCCGGTAGATGCCTGACTGCAAGAACGTTGAAGGGGTCTGACGAGGGATAAGCGTCGTGCGTGCGCGCAGGAATTCCCACACTGCAAGAACCATCACGCCGATCCCTGCCCCAAACAGTCCATTTCCCAACCAATAGGACCAATTCCAACCAAATCCGAGGCCTGGCAGCCAACGATCCAGCCCGAATGCGATCGCGGTCATGGCGAGAAGCCAAACCGGAGGCAGATCAATAATTCGGAGCAGTTTGGCCATGGTTTCCCAAGCGAAAAGGCAGCATTGCTGCCCTTGTAACAATTCGTCAGGTTTATGCAATGACCGACATCACCAAAACCAAATGTGACATTTCCTTTAATGTGCGGGTTTGATGAAGGTTCCATTGCGCAGATCGCTCATGGCTTGGCGCAGTTCGTCTTTGGTGTTCATAACGATCGGCCCGTGCCACGCCACAGGTTCGCGGATTGGCGCACCTGCCACCAAAAGAAAGCGCAGCCCCTCTGGTCCGGCTTGTACGCGCACATCATCCCCCTCGCCAAAGCGGATCACCGTCCGGTTGCCCGAGAGGTCGCGTATGTTAACCTCGTGCCCAGCAACTTCTTTTTCCAACAGCACTCCTTGCGGGACCGCCGCGTCAGCAAATGCCCCTGCCCCTTCGAAAACATAGGCAAAGGCCTGTCGACGGGTGTTGACCTGGAAGGTTTTGGTCACACCTGCAGGCACGCTGATATCCAGATAAAGCGGATCTGCAGCGATCCCATCGACTGGGCCAGCGCGGCCCCAGAAGTTGCCAACAATCACGCGGACCTTGGTGCCGTCATCCTCTTCAATCACAGGGATCTCGACCGCTGGCACATCCTGATAGTTCGGGGAGGTCATCTTAAGATCACGCGGCAGGTTGGCCCAAAGCTGAAACCCGTGCATCTGACCGCGTTGGTTCGCGATTGGCATCTCTTGATGCATGATGCCAGAACCTGCGGTCATCCACTGGATGTCACCGGCGCCAAGAACACCTTTATTGCCTAAGCTGTCCTCATGCTCGACCTCACCGGCCAACACGTAGGTGATGGTTTCAATCCCGCGATGTGGGTGCCAAGGAAAGCCCTTCGCCGATAAGCGCGGATCATCATTGCGGAAGTCATCAAACAGCAAGAAGGGATCGTACGCCTCGGGTTCCTGAAACCCAAACGCGCGGTGCAAATGCACCCCAGCCCCCTCTAAAGTTGGTTGAGACGGATTGGCGGATAGAACGGGCCGAATGGACATAAGATCCTCGCTTCCTTTGTCATCATGTATGAAAGGAAGCTAGTTACCCGCGCACAAACGCGCAACTTGCACAGATGAACACTGGTACGTTCAGATATGCACAGACGCTAATAGCGAGCAGCGACCGGCATTACCCTGAAGTAGATCCAGCAAAAGTGACATTCGGATCTACACAAGTCTTACCTTCCCCCTCGAAGCACAAGAATTGGAATTCACGAGACTTGGTCACAACACTTTGCTTGAAGTCAGTCGAGTATATTCCGGTCCAGCTTCCAGGAAAAATGGGCCTATAACTGGCGCTCGTTTCCAGAACGAAAAGGTATTCGCCTTCGTACATATTGGGTATCTTCGCGCCAAGAGCATTGATCATCTGGGCTTCATCAGTGTATTTTGCACTGCCTTCACCCGGACTAGCCGCTGAGTCAGTGCTCATGTACTTTAGCTTGCGATCAAGTGGATTGTTGCACTGGGTATCTACGACATCACACTTAACAACGGTGATCCTTATCCAGCTTTTTTCGCTTGTTTTCGACAAGTAGCTGAACAGGTTGTCCAACCCCGTAACGGTTGTATTGTCGTATTTGTAAACACGAGACAAAAAGTCCGAGATCGCATAGTTCGCGCGCAATGAAAGCGACTGCTTTCGGTAGGCATCATAATACGTGAACAGTGCCATCAATGCAGAAAACAGAAGGGGCAGGATAATAAGGCTCTCAATGGTGATCGAACCGCGTTCTTCCTGTTGAAACGCCTTCATGCGTCGCGAAACCGAACCAAATCGGCTTTTCCGCGCACTTCTGTTAGAAAAGATCTCTGACATACCAGCGTCCCCTTAAGGCTCGTTCACATATGTGGTGACGGCAACCAAGGCGATACCGCCAGATGCGTCACGCGGAAGGCCCAAAATCCATGGCGTCGTCGAAAACAATGGATCGGTTACAAAACAGGCGCGAAGCAGCAAAAAGTCCCCTGCGCCGCCGGGACCGAATTCAACATCCTCCGGCTCTTTAAAGTCATCAGCGCGATCCACACACGGCAGAGGACCTTCAGGAACATTCCAAGTGGATGTACTGATGTCGCGAATATCGACGGTCAATTCCCGCTCGCAATCCCCGAATACGATCAACGTCTTTTCACAAATCTCTTCCTTAAGCTCGTCAAGATCCGCAGGACGTTGCCCCAGTCTGAGCTCACGCACCTGCATATCCACTGCACGCTCTAAAAACACAGAACGAAAACCATAATAGGTCAGCTCGAAAGAGGTTAAGAAAAGTGTCATATAGAGCGGAAACCAAATGACAAATTCTATAGTTGTCGACCCGTCTGCCGACATTATGAAACGGCGCATTTTGGACATTAGTGTTGTCATCTGCAGTTTCTTTCCACTCAAGCTTCTACGCGTTCACGTTTTACTTCGTTAGACGTAGCTTGTTGATGTCGTTTGCAAGCTTCCTAAAGGTTTCAGCAATGTCAGTCGTTGACACGGGATAATACTGTTTTTTCGCTATAGCACTGCCATCCAGAGACGCTGTCGAAGCACAGGATTCCATCGTGCTATTGCCCGAGGACATGTCGATTGTGACCACGATAATTCCGGACGATTCCGCAGCACTACACTGTGCAAGAAGCCGAGTGTTCTTAGCGGTTGATCCCACCTTCAGACTTACGTCGTTCTCAATCCAAGGAAACTGGTTCTCTAGGAACTTCGGATAATAGTTCTCTTCCCCCCAAAACTGCTCATATGTGAGTTTTCTGGGTTCGGCCGGATCCGTGGGATCGGGATAGTTTGCACAGATTTCCCGCCAGTATCTTCTAGTCTTGTCCGAATTAAAACAATCCGTAGGAAGTGTCCCGAAGGGGTGATCTTTAGTAAAGGGATTACTTGACGTTCCGGTTTTTATGACCTGCCTAATGTCCCCATAACTGTCTTCGCGAACAAAATGCCATTGATACTTTTCTGTATCCGAATCATAGACTGACAGCACATTGCCGCCGCGCTGTTGCCTAACGTCTCCGCTATCACGATGTATTCTCTTGATTTTTGAGGGTTTGGTTACCCAAAACGGTGAATCCCCTGCGCGCACTTCTGGTGACATCTCAATCGCGGAGGTATTGAACCCATCGGTCATAAGAACGACAATTTTTCGCGAACTCGTGCTGTTGGGGTTATATGGACGGCCTCTAAAGGTCTCGTGGATCAGCGGCGTTGTCATGACCGGCGCACCAGTGCCATCAAGTACTGGATCGCCATCGGCATCTAGTACAGGCTGGCCAGTGGTAAGCTCGTCAACAACTGGCTCAGCGCCAGGATGCAGAAGGGTTGTGCCCCATTTCAGCCCAACATCGATAGAGGTGTTTCCCGAAGCCTGCAGCAAATTCACAGCAGTTTTCAAAGTGGCTGCGGAATGCTGGAACGGTCTGACATTCCGCCATGTATCTGACGCCCGATAGCAAGGCGTACGATCAAGTAGGTATGTGCTCTCTCTGTAGACTTCGCCTGTTTCTGACGTAGAACCGATGCTTCTAGCCATCATCGCTGCCGATGATTGATGCATCAGAAAATCGCGTTTATCCTCATTGGACATTGCCGCCAAACCGAGCGCATCTGGTGTCGGTATAACACCAATCTTTCCATAGGATTGTTCTGAAAACGTTGCGCAGTTGTTGCGGGCATGTGCGCCAACCGGATCAAATGCTTGCAACAGCTCGTCGCCCGCATTCACATAGGCTGCATAGGGTATCAAAGAGATCGAAGTCTTCGTAAACACCCCGTTTGCAACATCAGGTTCTGGGATAGTACAATCCGTGGATTTTGAAGCGTCTGCCGGATCACACAGCAATAGGTTGCTAAATTCGATCGCCGCCTTCTTCAATTCCGTCAGCTTGTCCCCTCGCATCGAACCCGAAACGTCAAGGACAAGTGAAATTTCAGTAAGCGCCACGCCCTTCTCCGCGCGTCCCGCTGCAGGAGCAGAAAGCTCGGACACACCCGACCAGTTCAGGAACGGTGTCGTAATATTCAAAGATGCAGAGGCGTCAACAATGCTCTGCCCTTGGCTCATCTCAACCGTTACAGAATTTGCATCGATGGTATCTTCCAGACCAGCCCGCTTGAAATAATCAAGCACAACGGCCTTACGCGCCGCTTCTTGGCCAACCTCAGCGGCAATAATGCGATCGGGATTGGCCGCAGCCAAGATTGCACGATCCAAAGTTGCTTGAAGGCGCGTCCGGTGCAGCTCATACCGCATAAAATCAATTGCGAGCCCTGAAAAAATCAGCATTACAACAAACAAGAACATGGCTAAAATGTACATCGCGCCATCTTCGTCAGATGTAAAAGTCTTAACACGCGAAAACGGCCGGCGAAGCGCCAGCCTGATTTTAGAAGCCGATTCAAACATACTCTTATGCTCCGAAATATGAGCCATTTTTTCCCTTCCCGGTCGCATTCTTGCGATCCACAGGACACTCGCACCCGCTTTTCAGCAAGGCTAAGCAACAAATTCCCTGTGTCAAAAATAAGGCGACCCTGTGATCATTGAAACCTAAATCATCACAATGGTCACTAAAGGCCCATTTTTGTTCACGAATCAACCACAAATTGTGACTGAAAAGTTAACTCGTTTCTGGTATGGAAACACTTCGCCGTATTCCATGACCGCCCGGTCGGTAGTGTTATGGGGTGGTACTTTGCTCAATTCCTCCTAACCTCTGTGCTGTATTGTCGCAGTTCAAAGCGATTCTGCGGCATTGCAGCAATTAGAATGCACAACCTGTACAGAGGTACAAAATGTCCCTTACGAATGAGCCGAGTTTTCGAGAATCTGTTGAACTGATGTTCAATCGCGCAGCCTCCCTTATGGACCTGCCTTCAGGCTTGGAAGAGAAGATCCGAGTTTGCAATGCTACCTATACCGTGCGCTTTGGCGTGCGATTGCGAGGCGAGATTCAGACATTTACCGGCTATCGCTCCGTACATTCGGAGCACATGGAACCCGTCAAAGGCGGTATTCGCTATGCCATCGCTGTTGATCAGGACGAGGTTGAAGCCCTCGCCTCCTTGATGACTTTCAAATGCGCGCTGGTCGAAACGCCCTTTGGGGGATCGAAAGGCGGTCTTTGCATTGATCCACGTCAGTATGAAGAGCACGAGCTGGAGCTGATCACCCGTCGCTTCGCCTATGAGCTTGCGAAACGTGACCTGATCAACCCATCACAAAACGTCCCTGCCCCAGATATGGGCACCGGCGAGCGTGAGATGGCCTGGATTGCAGACCAATATGCGCGGATGAACACAACCGACATCAACGCACGGGCCTGTGTCACCGGCAAACCGCCCCATGCGGGCGGGATCGCTGGGCGTGTTGAAGCAACCGGGCGTGGCGTTCAATATGCATTGCGTGAGTTCTTCCGGCACCCGGAAGATATCAAGAAAGCCAAACTGACCGGCAAGTTAAAAGACAAGCGTATCGTGGTGCAGGGCCTTGGGAATGTTGGATATCACGCGGCCAAGTTCTTGGCTCATGAGGACGGCGCTAAGATCATTGGCATCATCGAGCGTGACGGCGCCCTATTCGACAAAAATGGCTTGGATGTCGAAGCCGTCCATCACTGGATCGCGGGACATGGCGGCGTTAAGGGCTTTGCGGACGCTGAGTATATCGAAAATGGTCCAGAGCTGCTGGAAGCAGAGTGCGACATTCTGATCCCTGCTGCGCTTGAAGGCGTCATCAACCTGACCAATGCCGAGCGCGTTAAAGCGCCTTTGATCATCGAGGCTGCAAACGGTCCGATCACGTCTGGCGCGGACAAAGTGCTGCGTGACAAAGGCACGGTGATCATCCCGGATCTTTACGCAAATGCTGGCGGTGTGACCGTGTCCTATTTCGAATGGGTCAAGAACTTGAGCCACATTCGCTTTGGACGCATGCAGCGTCGTCAGGAAGAAGCGCGTCACCAGCTGGTTGTGGACGAGCTGGAGCGCCTTGATCGCTATCTGGGCGATGCATGGTCCATGACGCCAGAGTTCAAAGACAAGTACCTGCGCGGCGCGGACGAGCTGGAGCTGGTGCGCTCGGGTCTGGATGACACGATGCGTATTGCTTATCAGGCGATGCGCGAGGTATGGCATGCGCGTGACGACGTGGATGACCTGCGGATGGCGGCGTATATCGTGTCGATTGACCGTATCGCAGCCAGCTATCGGGCCAAGGGCCTCTGATCTGATCGACCACACCTGAAACGGATGCGGCCACCCAATGCGGTGGCCGTACTCTTTTGAGGACAAGGCTTACTGGCGAAGAAGGTCGGCTTTGCCTGCATCCTGCAGCACCCAATACTGCAACGCTTCGCGTATCCCGCGTGCGGCATCGGCCCGCCATTCCCGCGATGTTAGACGTTCCCGGTCACGCTCGGACGACAGAAAGCCTAGCTCGATCAGAACGGATGGGATATCGGCCGCTTTCAGGACCGAGAACCCTGCTTGCAGCCGCGGCGTCTTATAGGTCGACCCCGTGGCGCTGTGAATGCCTTCAACCAGACTGTCTGCCAAGGCCTCGGAACGCGGGGCGGTATCGGTTCGGGCAAGGTCCATCAACACCAGCGCAACCGCATCATCTTGCTGGGACAGATCGACCCCCGCCAGAATGTCGCTTCTGTCATGACGTTCGGCCAGCTTGCGCGATGCTTCGTCAGAGGCATCTTGTGACAACGTATACACGCTGGCCCCGGTCGCCCTGCCTTGTGCAAGCGCATCAGCATGGAGCGACAAAAACACGTCGGCCCCTGCCCGCCGTGCGATGGTCACACGCTCCTCAAGCGGTACAAATTCATCTGCATCGCGTGTCAGCACGACGTTGAACCCACCTGCCCGCAAAAGCTCTTCTTTCAGTTCGCGTGCGAAGCTCATCATCAGATGCGCCTCAACAGCGCCGCCCCTTTCAGCACCAGGATCAATGCCCCCGTGGCCGGGATCCAGAACCACTGTGATATCACCAAAACCCCGTTGGCGCGTCTTAGGCGACGGCATCGGGCGGGCTGGACGGTCAAACAGAGCATCTTTGGGCGCACCTGCAGCGGCGGCGAAATCTGCATCTGAACCGGTGGTCAATTCGATGCGCAACCGTGCAGCCTCAACCCGTTGCGCAGAGCTTCCCGCGGTTTGATCCTGTGTTTGAAGACCCGCGGACACGACCTGATACGGAGCAGACAAGCCAAAGACGATCCTGGTCCAGCCGGGACGATAAAGCCCCGCCCGGATGTCTGAGAACCAATCCCCTTGAGACAACAGAGTCGGAATATCGATCCCCTGCCAATCCAATTCCGAGAAGTCGATAACCAGCCGTTTGGGGTTGTCCAATGTGAACACCCGCCACGGAACGGCTTGTGTCATCGGCACCTCAATCGCGACACCGCGCCACCGATCCGTAAGCGCGACGCCTTCGCCAGCCAAATAGGCCAGTCCACTTAGCCCCGCGGGTGTCTTGGTTGTATCCGGCAAGGAGGCGTTGTCTGTGACAGCGCCCTTCCCCGTTTCAGGGCTTTGGTCCGTTTGAACAGTCACCGCTGGTCGTGGTTTTGGCAGAATTGAGGTTTCGGGTGCCAGATCGCTGTCAGCCCATGCCGACACAGGAAATAGCCCTGCAAACACACACGCCGCAAGCCAGCGACCACCCCAGCCCCAAGAATTTGATCCTGCCATCAATCCCAACTTACCGTTGATTGTCCCTGTCTGTGATCAGCTTACTGTGCAGCGCGGCCTTGCGATACCATATATTCCATCTGCTCCAGTTCCATGTAGCCACGCGCCAAAGTGTTCTGCATGACAAAGGCCGGTGTCCCAGTGATCTGCAAGCGCTTGCCCAAATCACGGTTCGCTTTAAGCACTTTATCAACCTCAGGCGACGACATGCCGGCAACGATTGCTGAACCGTCCAAGCCAAGCTCATTTGCAATCTCGATCAAGCGCTCTTCGGTCACAGTACCGCGCACAGCAATCAGCTCATCGTGCAGCTTAGCATAGGCCTCTTCACCAAAGTTCTGCTGAGCGGAAATTGCAAATCTCGCCGAGATCAGGCTGGCCTCACTGAGAATGGGAAATTCTTTCAAAATCAACCGGATATTGCCATCTTCTTCAAGTAGATCTTGAAGCACCTCATAGGCCTTCCGACAGTAGCCACATTGGTAGTCCACAAACTCGACAATCGTGTAATCCCCGTCCGGGTTTCCAGCCACGTGGGAAAAGCCGTCATTGAAGATGTCGTCAGCATTTACAGTGACCAGATCTTTGTCTTGCTGAACCTGAGCTTCCGCCTGCCGTTGCTCAAGAATGGCGAAGGCTTCCATCAGCACTTCGGGGTTGTCCAGCAGATACGCCCGCACCTCATCGCGGAAGGCGTTGCGTTCATCTTCAGACAAGGCGCCAAGATCCAGAGCTGAAGCCGGAAGGGCTGTGGCCAAGCCGAGAACAGCAGTCAAAGTGGCAAGGCGCAGGGTGCGTGGCAAAGCAATTTTCATTGGCGGTCATTCCTGTCTGGGCACCCGGATCGGGCAAGGTAAAACTGTGTTGCCATCGATGTAAGCCAAACACGCGACACTGCCAACCATTGCCTGCAACCCGTCGCGACGATCGGTGCATTCTGGCGCATTGACTTCCGCATACAGGACGGGCACCCCTCAGCCAAATCAATTAGCTTGATCCAAGCTACGCGCTTGTAAAACTCTGCAAGGCAGGACGCATCGATTAAACGACCAGATCGTCACACAGCCTGAGTGGGAAGAAAGGGCAAAATATGAAAAGTTCCAACCGTGGAAACGTCGATGCTTTTATCGTGATGGATGTGATGGAAGCTGCCCGCGCCGCCGAGGCTTCGGGGCGTCACATCATCCACATGGAAGTCGGTCAACCGTCGACCCCGGCACCGCTGAAATCACGTCAGGCACTGACACAGGCGATGGACGAAAACGCGCTGGGTTACACCGTTGCCCTTGGCCTTCCGGAACTTCGTGAAGGCATCGCAAGCCTATATAAAGATTGGTATAATCTTGACCTCAATCCAGAACGCGTGGTGGTGACACCGGGCAGTTCGGGCGCTTTCATTCTTGCGTTCACCGCGCTATTCGAAGCAGGTGATAAAGTCGGACTTGGGGAACCCGGATATCCCTCCTATCGCCAAATTCTGAAAGCCCTGAACTTGCAGCCGGTTGGCCTTCAGACCCGTCCTGAGAACAGGTTGCAACCCGTGCCCGCAGACATCCCCGATGGGCTGGCCGGTCTGATCACCGCCTCCCCTGCCAACCCGTCCGGCACGATGCTGGATCACGCCGCACTGGAGGGGTTGATCGACACCTGCCGCGCCAAGGATACCAGCTTTATTGCGGACGAAATCTATCACGGCCTTCAGTACGAAGATCGGGCTGTGTCGGCGCTGGAAGTGTCGGATGACATCTACGTGATCAACAGTTTTTCAAAGTATTTCTCGATGACTGGTTGGCGGGTCGGTTGGATGGTTGTCCCCGAGGATCATATCCGCACCATCGAGCGTCTGGCTCAGAACATGTTCATCTGCCCGCCCCATGCCAGCCAAATCGCCGCGCTGGCAGCCTTAGAAGCCCGCGACGAGTTGGACGACAATCTGGCTACTTACCGCACCAATCGTCAGCTGATGCTGGAAGAGCTGCCCAAAGCCGGGTTTGACAAAATCGCCCCACCTGACGGCGCGTTTTACATCTATGCAGATGTGAGTGAGCACACAAATGACAGCCGGGCTTTCGCCGCTGAGATCCTTGAAAAAGCCGATGTGGCCGTCACGCCCGGCATGGATTTCGACCCGATCCGCGGTCACCAAACCCTTCGATTTTCCTATGCCCGTTCAACCGAGGATATACGCGAAGGGTTGACCCGCCTGAAGCGCTTCATGAAACGCAGCTGATTCAAGTTATCACGTCAAGATCGTAGGATCTCACCGCCACCTCTACCTTCGGTTTACGGTTGGTAAACAATGGGTTACGTTTGCCCCTATTTTCCCCTTATTTACATGAAATTTTCCGCTTCTTCGCCTTGAATTTGTCGCATTTAGGCGGGCATAAGTAGCCAAATGTTAGACCCAGTGGTTTATTAGCCATTGGGATAGGAAGAGAGCAGTAGTTATTGGTCGGGTGGATGACCATTAATTTTGTCATGTTCGGCAACACTCAGTCGGACAACGGCAAGCGTAGCGATTGAACGAGACTGGGGAAAGACATGGCCACTCTAGACAATGCAATTTGGCTCACCGGCGCGAGCGGTGAGGCACAAAATGGTAGCACCGTAATCACAGACGGTGCGAACTCTACCACCGTAACAGGGACGTTCACTGGCAATTGGGATGATAGTCAGAGTGGCTACAATGTGTCGGAGTTCGGCGCGTTTGGCGTCACCTCAAACATAACTGCCAATTACGAGTTTTCTGAGCCTGTCGAAAATCTCTCCTTCGATTTCGAGCATGTGAATGGCGATGAAGTCAATTATGACGACTCTTGGACGATCTACGCCTACGATGAAAATGGCGATCTGATCGACAGTGCGGACATTATCGCCTCGATCAGCGGGTTGGATCAGGATGTTGTATATGCCAACCCCGACGGTTCGGTTACAATTGAATCTGAAGGCGGCAATGCAAACAATGTATCCTTCAATTACAGCGGGCAGATTTCTGAGATCAACCTGACCTTTGCGCCAGGACCAGATGCACCTTCCACCGGCGGATCGGGCATTACAGATTTCTCATTCGATATTCCTGACACGACCGACACCGATGGTGATGGAGTGCCAGACTCTTCCGATGTTGATACCGATGGTGATGGTATCTTGGACGTGGATGAGGGCGCTGGGACCCAGACATTCACAGTCACCGTCGACGGCGATTTCTATTCTAACACTGAAGAAGGTGAAGAGAACTCGTGGGAAATCCTTGATAGCAACGGTAATGTCGTTGCCTCGGGTACGGTCACAGACTCTGGTGTCCAGACATGGGACGTCGATCTTCCAGTTGGACCTGATTACACGTTCCGCATGCTGGATTCCTACGGCGATGGTCTGTCTTGGACGGATGATGATTCCAACTCGGATGCAGGTTTCTCACTTTCCATTGATGGAACAACTGTTCTCGACAGCAGTGGCAACCCAATCAGCAGCACCGGCTATGAAGACTTCGGCTTCGAGGCCAGCTACACATTTGATGTAGATGCGCTCGATTCAGACGGGGACGGCATCGCTGACTACCTCGATTTGGACAGCGACAATGACGGCATCACCGACAACGTCGAGGCGCAGACCTCGGCTGGTTATGTCGCCCCGACTGGCGTCGATACAGACGGTGACGGACTTGACGATGCCTATGAAACAGGCGGTCTGACACCCGTTGATACCGACGGAGACGGCATCGCCGACTATCTGGACACTGACAGTGACAATGACGGCATCTTGGATGTCGACGAGGCCGGTCACGGCGTGGACCAAGCGACCATCGACGCATCTGGCGACAGTGATGGCGACGGTATTATGGATGCTGTGGACGACGTCGTTGGCTGGGACGTTAATGACGACGACGTTGACGGCTCCGGCAACCTGACGCTGGACGATACGGATGGTGACGCTGCCGTTGGCGGAGATTACGATTTCCGTGACGACACCAACAATAACTACATTGTCGAAGGCACCGCTGGCGATGATCTGATCGATGCGTCGTACACCGGCGATCCGGATGGCGACTTCGTTGACAACAATGATGCGCTTGATGGCTCGAATGACGATGTGATTGTGGCAGGTGCAGGCAATGATACTGTCATCGCTGGATC
The DNA here is from genome assembly GCF_023016155.1 of Aliiroseovarius sp. F20344. GTDB lineage: Bacteria > Pseudomonadota > Alphaproteobacteria > Rhodobacterales > Rhodobacteraceae > Aliiroseovarius. Next base: position 924,938 of record NZ_JALKBG010000008.1, on the reverse strand, counting down.
CGGAAACGACGATATCGATGGCGGTACCGGCAACGACACGATCTATGGTGACGAAGGTCCCTCGCCTGTCACTTCGGCATCGGAATCCCTGAACTGGAGTTCGGAAGGCGCGGACGAAACAGATCTTTCAGCAGGGTTTACTCAGACCACCGGGCAGATGGATGTTTCGGTTTCCTTCTCAAATGATGGCGGCGGTAACGACTTCAGCGTCGAAACTTCTGACACCGCCTATACCGAGGCTGGTGAGCCGTTTGATCCAAATTCGAACCTCTCCCTTGGTGGGACAGGTTCTACGCCGACTAGCACAACCACAATTGACTTTTCGTCTAATACCACAGGTGTTCAGGACGAAGTTGAAAATGTGACGTTCCGCATAAGCGAGTTGGACTCTGACGGCTGGCAAGACATCGTCACAATCAACGCCTATGACGCTGATGGAAATCTGGTCACCGTAACGATTGATCCGAACGGTACAGATACCGTTTCGGGCAACACGATTACTTCGGGAATTGGCAGTGAAGGTTGGGGCGATCAAGACGCATCTGCGCTTGTCACCATTGCTGGCCCACTTTCCAAAATTGAGATCATCTATGAGAATGGTGGTACTTCTGGCCAGCTGATCGGCATCTCGGACATCCACTATGACACTGTCGTAGATACGATTGTTCCCGGGGACGACGTCATCGACGGTGGCGAAGGTGATGACATCATCTATGGCCAAGGCGGCGATGACACCCTGACAGGTGGCGAAGGCGCGGACGAACTTTACGGTGGCGAGGGCGACGATACGATTAACTTCGGCGTCAATGATACTGCCGAAGGTGGTCTTGGCGACGACACGTTCATTTTGGACCCGACCGAGGCAACCGGTGGCCCGGGCGTTGTCATCAACATCGATGGCAACGAAGACCCAGACGATTCGGATGTCGACACGCTGTATCTAAGCGGCTTGGCTACGCATGATGACATTGTCTATGACCCGAATGATCCGGAAAGCGGAACAGTTACGCTGTCGGACGGCACGGTCATCAACTTCACCAACATCGAAAATGTCATCATCTGCTTCACAACGGGCAGCATGATTTTGACGGATCGTGGTGAACGTCCGGTCGAAGACCTTAAGACCGGTGATATGGTTGTCACCCGCGATCACGGGCTTCAGCCCATCCGTTGGATCGGCCAGAAAGCCACTGAAGGGCATGGCAAGCTTGCCCCCATTCTCATCCAAAAAGGTGCCTTTGGCAATCACAGCGACCTGATCGTATCCCCGCAACACCGCATGGTGTACGAGGGTCCGCAGGCCAACCTGTTGTTTGCTCAGCCCGAAGTTATGATCCCAGCTGTTCACCTGCTGCAAAGCGGCTGTGCAACTCAAACTGAAGTGGATCAGGTAACCTATTTCCACATCATGTTTGATCAGCACGAGGTGATCTTTGCCAACGGCGCTGCGACGGAAAGCTTCCACCCCGGCCACCAAGGCTTGGGTGCCATTGACGACGCGTCCCGTGCAGAGCTGTTCACGCTGTTCCCGGAACTGCGCAGTGAACCACGCCAATACGGTGACACCGCACGTATGGTTCTGAAAGGCTATGAAGCGCGCGTGTTGGATCTGACGCGCTAAGTTTCAAGCAAGCTTATCATTAGAAGGGCCCCACAAAGTTGGGGCCCTTTTCTATCAGAGGATCCCGTTCGCCCGTTGAACCACACGCAGGTATTTCACGATCTCTGCAATCTCTGCGCGGGTAATGCCATCGACCGGGGGCATGTCTCCGAACGGCCAATGATGCGCTCGCACACCCAACTCAGCCGCGCGGAAGAACGCATTGTCCCCATGATGGGATGGTTCATAGATCTTGTGAATAAGCGGCGGGCCCGATCCCTCAAGCCCCCCTGCAGACGGTCCATGACATGCCGCGCATTTCGCCGTGAACGCTCGCGCTCCAATCGCAAGGTCGTTGCCAATCTCAGGCAATGTCACTTGAACCATTTCAGTGGGTGCCGCCGTTGCATCACCAACGCTTACGTCTTGCACATCGGGGTGAGAGCCAAGCCCAATCCAAGCGAACAATGCCGCCCCAGTTAGCCCGGCGATCCCTAAAACATATACTGGTTTCATTGCGCCCTGTTTCCCTGACCAATCACTATCAAGATTGGCCATACGGGTTCCAGCAAGGGGAAGGTCAATGCGGATCTGACCCCATCGGGCCCAAGTCACAGGGTTGTGACCATTGGCTTAAGTAGCAGCCCACGCCCGCACCGCGTCCCCAAACGCCGTGAACAAAACGCGCGACACCGGATCCTCAGTCGCCATGTATTCGGGATGCCACTGCACGGAAAGTGTGAAGCCGGGTGCGTCTTTGATGACGATCGCCTCGGGTGTGCCATCGTCGGCATGGCCTTCAATGATCACGCGCGGGCCAGAGGTCTTGATCCCCTGCCCGTGCAGCGTGTTGGTGCGAACGGTTTTGCCCAACATATCATGAAACACGCCACCCTCGTCGAAATGGACGTCATGGCGGATGGCGAACTTCTCGTCCAGCGTGCCATCTGGTGGCATGCGGTGATTCATACGTCCGGGCAGCTCTCGGATTTCGGGATAGAGCGTGCCGCCCATGGCCACATTCACCTCTTGAAACCCGCGGCAAATGCCGAAGAAAGGTTGGCCCCGGTCCACGCAAGCGCGGATCAAAGGCAAAGTGATCGCATCGCGGCAGCGATCAAATTCACCATGTGCTTCGGTTTCATCCTCGCCATATTCTTCCGGGTGCACATTCGGGCGACCGCCGGTGAAAAGAAATCCGTCGCAGGTCTCTAACAGCTCGTCAACGGTCACAAAGCGCGGATCGGTTGGAACGATCAAGGGAAGACATCCCGACACCTGCGACACGGCTTCGGAGTTCATCGTGCCGCCCGCATGGGTCGGGTAGTGATCGTTCAACAGATAGGAATTACCGATAATACCGACGATGGGTCGCGTCATGTCTGCTCCGACGATTGTTGTGCCTCAAGACAGATGTCTTTGCGCAAATGTGCCTTTCAATGACGTAATGCAGCTTTTGTCGAAGTTCAAACCCTCACGCACCAGATCAATGCACCGTGATGCGGCGCGATCACCCCTCGGCGGTTAAACCGACGGAATTGATTCCCGCGCTTCCTGCGTCCAGATCGTTTTCTGAGGTATCGCCGGTGACACCAACGGCGCCGATCACTTCCCCAGATCCATTGCGCACAAGAATGCCACCCGGAACCGGGATCATCTTGCCATCATAGGCCGCGCCAACGGCAGTGATGAAGTAGGATTGTGCCTCGGCCCGCTCGCGCTGTGCTGTGCCGCCAATGCCCAGCATGACCGCACCATAGGCCTTACCGCGCGCGATATCGAACCGGCCCGGAGGCGCCCCATCTTCGCGTTCAAAGGCCAGCACATGCCCACCGGCATCGACCACAACAACCGACAGCGGTTTCATTCCTTTGTCGCGCCCATAAGCCATCGTATCATGAATGATGACACGGGCTGCGTCCAACGTAATCCGGTTCATTTCCAGCACCTTAACCTTCTGATTTTTTCTCTAGTCGCCGCGCGTGCAACACTGGTTCAGTATAGCCGGATGGCTGCGCCCGTCCCTTGAACACAAGGTCGCAGGCCGCTTTGAAGGCAACGCCATCGAATCCCGGTGCCATGGCTTGATACGACGGATCATCCGCGTTCTGGCCATCCACTTTGGCGGCCATCTTTTGCATTGCGGCCATGACCTCATCCTCGGAAACCACACCGTGGTGCAGCCAATTGGCAAGGGCCTGGCTTGAAATCCGGCAGGTCGCGCGGTCTTCCATCAGACCAATGTCATGGATATCTGGCACTTTCGAGCAGCCTACCCCTGCATCGACCCAACGCACCACATAGCCAAGGATGCCTTGGGCGTTGTTCTCGATCTCTTCACGGATTTCATCTGACGACCAGTTCACGCCTGCAGCCACAGGGATCGTCAGAAGATCTTCCAATGCGCCGCGCGCGCCACCTTCTGCAAGTTCGTCCTGACGCGCCATGACATCAACCTGATGGTAATGTGTCGCGTGCAGCGTGGCGGCGGTTGGGCTTGGCACCCAGGCACAGGTCGCCCCGGCCAGAGGATGGCCAATTTTCTGATCCAGCATGTCGGCCATGCGATCAGGGGCCGCCCACATGCCCTTGCCGATCTGCGCCCTGCCCTTCAGACCGCAAGCCAGCCCGATATCCACATTGCGATCTTCATATGACGAAATCCATGGCGCGTTTTTCATGTCGCCCTTGCGGATCATGGGGCCCGCTTCCATCGAAGTATGAATCTCGTCGCCTGTCCTGTCGAGGAAGCCAGTGTTAATGAATGCAACGCGGGATTTTGCGGCGCGAATGCATTCCTTAAGGTTCACAGATGTGCGCCGCTCCTCATCCATAATGCCAAGCTTCACGGTGTTTGCAGGCAGGCCAAGCAGGTCTTCGACGCGAGTGAAAATTTCATCTGCAAAAGCAACCTCTTCCGGCCCGTGCATTTTGGGTTTCACCACGTAAACCGAGCCATGCAGCGAGTTGCCGCCCTCGCGCATCAAGTCATGCATGGCGCAAAGGGTGGTGATCACCGCATCCATCAGACCTTCAGGCACTTCACTGCCATCAGGCAGCAAAATGGCCGGATTGGTCATCAGGTGGCCCACATTACGTACCAGCATCAACGCGCGGCCTTTCAGGGTCACTTCCCCATCCGGCCCGTCAAAAACAAGATCGTCATTCAGCTTACGCTCGAAGGTTTTACCGCCCTTCGTGACCTCTTCGGTCAGTGAGCCGTCCATCAAGCCAAGCCAATTGGAATAGGCCAGAACCTTATCTTCCGCATCCACAGCGGCCACGCTGTCTTCGCAATCCATGATTGCCGACATGGCGCTTTCAAGCTTCACATCAGACAAGCCAAGGGGATCAGACGCGCCAATTTGGCTGGTTTCATCGAATTCAAGAACGATCTTTAGCCCATTGTTTTCGTAGTAGTAATTTCCATCACGCCCACCCAAAAACTGCGACGGGTTGGCCAGCGCAGGCGGGGTTTTCCCGCTCATCACAGCCTCGGACCAGCTGCCATCAGCCAAGGGCAATGCCGCATCCAGGAACCCTTTCGCAGCGGCAATGACGCGCGCGCCACGCACCTGGTCATAGCCTTTGCCTGCCGGAAGATCACCCAAGGCGTCCGTCCCATAAAGCGCGTCATAGAGGCTACCCCAGCGGGCATTGGCCGCGTTCAGCGCATAGCGCGCGTTCATGATCGGCACAACCAGCTGCGGGCCGGGGATCATTGCGATCTCGGGGTCGACATTTTCGGTTTCGATCGTGAAATCGGGACCTTCAGGTACGAGGTATCCGATCTCTTCCAAGAAGCGACGGTATTCCTCCGCAACATGAGGCTTCCCTGCCCGCGCTTTGTGCCAAGCATCGATCTGCGCCTGCAAACTCGCGCGCTTTTCCAAAAGCGCTTGGTTCTTTGGCGCCAGATCGGTCAGGATCGCGGCAAAGCCCGCCCAGAAATCATCATAGCGCAACGCCGTACGGGCCAGCGCGCGTGTTTCCAAAAAGCGGCCCAGTTCACGATGGACCTGAAGCCCTGCCCGTTCAATGTAGTCACTCATGCCGATCCCCTTTTAAACTCTGTGTCGAACGACAGAGTTTCCTATGCGAAACAAAACCGCAAGTCCGTTTATTTTGACGCCACTTAAACTAAGCTTGCCCGAACTCCACCGGCACCGCTTGCCAGCACTTGCAGCTCTCGTCTTACCCGCATAGGTTTCGGGTCTGGCCCCATTTATGAAGGACATCACATGAAAGACGCCGCCCCCCAACCGATCTATCTGGCAGACTACACGCCGCCCGCCTTTTTGATCGACACGGTCGAGCTGACATTCCTGTTGAATCCAACGGCCACACGCGTGATCTCGAAAATCAGGTTCACACCGAACCCAAACGCCACGTCGAAAGAATTTTTCCTTCATGGCGAAGAGCTTACATTGATCCGCGCGACAATTGACGGAAAGGAGATCACGCCGGAATTCGTCGAAGATGGCCTAACGGCGGACGTGCCGGATGCGCCCTTTACATGGGAAACCGAGGTCGAGATTGCCCCCGAAGACAACACCGCCTTGTCCGGCCTCTACATGTCGAACGGCATGTATTGTACCCAATGCGAGGCCGAGGGCTTTCGCCGCATTACCTACTATCCCGACCGCCCGGACGTGATGGCTCCGTTTAAGGTGCGCATCGAAGGAACTGATCCGGTTCTTCTGTCAAACGGCAACCCAACAGCTTCAGGGGACGGCTGGGCCGAATGGCATGATCCGTGGCCCAAACCGGCTTATCTATTTGCGCTGGTCGCAGGCGATCTGGTGGCGCGCGATGACAGCTTCACCACCATGTCCGGTAAAGAAGTCGATCTGAAACTGTGGGTGCGCCCCGGCGACGAAGGCAAGACCGCCTTTGGCATGCAGGCTTTGAAAGACAGCATGAAATGGGATGAAGAGGTTTACGGGCGCGAATATGACCTTGATATCTTCCAGATTGTCGCCGTGTCCGACTTCAATATGGGCGCGATGGAGAACAAAGGGCTGAACATTTTCAACACCTCTGCCGTGTTGGCATCGCCCGAAACCTCCACAGATGCGAATTTCGAACGGATCGAGGCGATCATTGCCCATGAGTACTTCCACAATTGGACCGGGAACCGGATCACCTGCCGGGATTGGTTCCAGCTGAGCCTGAAAGAGGGGCTGACCGTTTTCCGCGATCAACAATTCTCGGGCGATATGCGGTCCAAGGCTGTGTGCCGGATCAATGATGTTTCGGCCTTGCGCGGACGTCAGTTCCGCGAGGATAACGGCCCGCTGGCGCACCAAGTCCAGCCCGATAGCTTTGTCGAGATCAACAACTTCTATACCGCAACAATCTATGAAAAAGGTGCCGAGCTGATCGGCATGATGAAGACGCTGGTGGGCGATGACGCCTATGCCAAAGCGCTTGATCTGTATTTCGAACGCCATGATGGAGAGGCCGCCACGATCGAAGACTGGGTGAAGGTTTTTGAGGACAGCACCGGGCGCGATCTGACCCATTTCCGTCGTTGGTACAAGCAGGCCGGCACACCGCGTGTTGCGGTCTCGGACGACTGGAAGGATGGGACGTATACGCTGACCCTGCGCCAGTCGACGCCCCCCACACCGGGGCAGGATGAAAAACTGCCGCAGCACATTCCCTTTGCCGTGGGCCTTCTGAACCCCAATGGAGACGAAGTTGTTTCAACGCAGATCCTTGAGCTGACCGAAGCCGAACAAAGCTTTACCTTTGAAGGTCTTGCCGCCAAGCCCGTGCCGTCGCTGCTGCGCCATTTCTCGGCCCCTGTGATCTTGGAACGTGATAGCTCGCCGGAAGAACGCGCGTTCCTGCTGGCCCATGACACCGACCCCTTCAACAAGTGGGAGGCCGGTCGCACGTTGGCCAAAGACGTGTTGGTGGCATTGGTGACTGGAGAGGATGCTCCGTTAGAGGCTTACCTAGATGCGATCACCGTTATGTTGCGTGACGAAAGCTTGGATCCAGCCTTCCGTGCCCTGACGCTTGGATTGCCAAGCCAAGACGATCTGGCCCAAACCCTGTTTGATGCGGGCATCACACCCGACCCACAAAAGATCTACCGCGCCCAGCAAACGTTGTGGCAGGCAATGGCAGAACATCTGCAAGATCACCTACCCCGCATGATGGCGGAAATGGACGTGACCGAGCCGTTTGCACCCAATGCCGAACAGGCAGGCAAACGCGCCCTTGGTCTTGGTCTGTTGAACTTGCTAAACCGTTTGGACGGTGGGGCAGCGGCACAAACGCTTTACGACAAGGCCGACAACATGACCCTGCGTCTTGGCGCTTTGGGGTATCTGCTGCAAGCCCAGAAAGGCGACGCAGCCCTTGCCGATTTCCGCAAACAGTTCGAAGACGACGATCTGGTGATGGACAAGTGGTTTTCGCTGCAGGTGTATCATGCTGTGCCGGATGAAGCGGCGGACGTGGTTGAAAAGCTAAGTAAGGACCCGGCGTTCAACTGGAAAAACCCCAACCGTTTCCGTGCGCTTTTTGGGGCATTGGCTATGAATCCTGCGGGCTTCCATCATAGCTCGGGTAAAGCCTATGAGCTTGGGGCGGACTGGCTGATCAAGCTGGATCCAGTGAACCCGCAAATCGCAGCCCGAATGACATCGGCTTTTGAGACTTGGCGCCGTTACGATGCGGATCGCCAAGCGATGATGAAAGCGCAAATCGAGCGCATGTTGAATGCCGAGGGCATCAGCCGCGACAGTCAAGAAATGCTCGGGCGTATTCTGAACGGATAAGCTTGACCTTCTCACCCTTCACTGGTCATTCTGCCCCAGAATTGATCAGTGAAGGTTTTCTTTTATGCCCATTCTTGGATTGCTCGGCACGCTTATCGTTGCCGGAATTTTCTTCTACATTCGTAACCGTGGGGCGGTTGGTACGATTGAAGATGTTGTTGAGATTGCAGGGGAAGCACGTCGTGCGCCTCGTCGTATGAAATTCAAACGGCAAGCCAACGTCCATCCGGTTCAACAATGTGAACATCCCGAAGAACTTGTTGCGGGTTTTGCGGCTGCGTTTGTCGAACTGGATGGTCTGCCGCGTTCCGAAACTCAAAACGCCAGCATTTCGGCTTTGGGACGCGAATATCAGCTTACGACCGGCGACGCGGAAGAGTTATTGACCTATGGACGCTGGCTGATGAACGAGTGCGGATCACCAGATCAGGCGATCACACGGATCGGCAGACGCATCTATCAGCTGGATGGCGCTGGGTCGTTTCAGCCTTTGATGTCCGTTCTCAACGAAGCCGCTGTTGCAGCCGGAGGTCTATCTGACCGTCAATCGGATGCGTTGATCGATTTGAAGAAGGCTTTCCGAATTTCATAACAGCAAAGTCGCGCTCCCTTCTCCGAAGGTGGGAAGGAAGGGGCGCTTGATTGCAAAGCCTTAGCTGGCTTTGCAATAGTTCTGTTCACGCACCCATTTGCGCATGCCTTCGCGTTTGCGCTTGGAATGGAACGGGCCCCAATCGGCAGCAACGCCCTTCATGCCGCGGGACACCACGTTGTCCCGGGGGACGGTGACCGACATGATGCGCACGGCGCAGCTCAGGTTCATTTCGCCGTTTTTCAATGCTTCGCCGGACCGTGCTTCACAGCCATAGCCGCGTGCTGTGGCCGGTAGAATTTGGACAAGTCCGTACCATTTGCCGCCACCGCCAACAGCGGTTTGGCGCCATGTGCTTTCATAAAAAGACAGCGCCGACAGAAGCCCGGCCCAAAAGGCGTTGCGCCCTGCTGCATCCTGATTTTCATAATCAGGGCACCAGTCGGCAATATCTGCAGGCACAGTTTGCGACAAAACCGTGCCGTGGTTTTGAAGTGCTACAATGGTGGCCTCCGTCCATGCTTTCGCATGTGGCTTTTCATCCCACTGCATTGTCAGCACCGGCTGGCGTGCAGCGCTGGTACCAAAAAAGTCTTCAGCTTGTGCGGCATTTGACAGCAATGTCGCTGCCACCAAGCCCATAATGATCCGTTTCATCTTCCCACCTACGTCGGTTACAAACGTTCCCACTCGTTCGATCGGGGTGAAATAGGGTTGTTGCTTGCACTTCGCAACCCCGCAATTGCGGCATCGCAGCAATAAGCTGAAAATTGCTGATATGCCTTATTTGCAAAGCTGCTATGCGTTGCCGCAGGTTTCCCAAGGGTCACTCAACCCACGATTTAGCCGAGAGATTGCCGCATCGCAGCATTTCCATCTGGAACCCAAAGATCTCCTGCGCCTGCCCTCTTGCCCCTTTTCGTCAGCTCCACTAGAACCCGGAGAGGTTTTGACACTTGGGAAAACACACATGCTTGATCATCTCGCCTATGAAAGCCCTCAGCCGAAAGTGATTGCAGGGGCCAAGGACGATTGGGAACTGGTTATCGGGATGGAAATCCACGCCCAGGTCAGCTCGAACGCAAAGCTGTTTTCCGGGGCCTCGACCAAGTTTGGCGCCGAGCCGAATTCAAACGTGTCCTTCGTGGACGCAGCCATGCCCGGCATGTTGCCCGTGATCAACGAGTTCTGCGTAGAGCAAGCCGTGCGCACTGGACTGGGCCTGAAGGCCGAGATCAACCTATTTTCCGCCTTTGACCGCAAGAACTATTTCTATCCTGACCTGCCGCAGGGCTATCAGATATCGCAGCTTTATCACCCGATCGTGGGCGAAGGTGAAGTGATCGTCGATATGGCCCCCGGTGTGGCGCGCAAAGTGCGGATCGAACGCATCCACCTTGAACAGGACGCTGGTAAGTCGGTGCACGACATGGACCCGAACATGTCCTTCGTGGACCTGAACCGGACCGGCGTCGCTTTGATGGAAATCGTATCGCGCCCCGACATTCGTGGCCCCGAGGAAGCGGCGGCTTATGTCACCAAGATGCGCCAATTGCTGCGCTATCTGGGCACCTGTGATGGCAACATGCAGAACGGCAACATGCGCGCGGACGTAAACGTGTCCGTCTGCCGCCCCGGCCAGTACGAGAAATACATGGAAACGCAGGATTTCGGCCATCTTGGCACACGTTGCGAGATCAAGAACATGAACTCCATGCGCTTCATTCAGGCCGCGATCGACTTTGAGGCCCGTCGCCAGATTGCCATTCTGGAAGATGGTGGTGAGGTTGTACAAGAAACGCGTCTTTACGATGCGGATAAGAACGAGACACGTTCGATGCGCTCTAAGGAAGAGGCGCATGACTATCGCTATTTCCCCTGCCCTGACCTTCTGCCGCTGGAGATCGAACAGGATTGGGTCGACGGGATTGCTGAAACGCTGCCCGAGTTGCCGGACGAGAAGAAAGCGCGTTTTGTAACGGACTTTGGCCTGTCCGAATATGATGCGGGCGTGCTGACGGCTGAGGCTGAAAATGCCGCCTTCTTTGAACAGGTCGCGGATGGTCGTGACGGCAAACTGGCCGCCAATTGGGTGATCAACGAATTGTTTGGTCGTTTGAAGAAAGAAGACCACTCGATCAAAGAAAGCCCGGTCAGCCCCGAGCAGTTGGGTGGCATCATCGAACTGATCACAAAGGGCGATATTTCGGGGAAGATCGCCAAGGACCTCTTTGAAATCGTCTATACCGAGGGCGGCAATCCGGCCGATATCGTGGAAGCCCGCGGCATGAAACAGGTCACTGATACCGGCGCGATCGAAGCTGCCGTGGACGAGGTGATTGCAGCAAACCCTGCACAGGTCGAAAAGGCCAAGGAAAACCCGAAGCTGGTGGGTTTCTTTGTCGGACAGGTGATGAAAGCCACCGGCGGCAAGGCCAATCCGAAAGCGGTGAACGAGATCGTGACGGCCAAGCTGGGCCTCTGATTTCAAACAATAATTCGAGACGAAGGCCCCATATCGGGGCCTTTGCCATTTCTTCAAATCAACCGACTGCGCGAACAACGGGTGATGATATGACTGAACGACGCTCTGAACTTCTGATGCCTGCGGGCAACCTGCGAAAGCTGAAAATGGCTGTGCTTTACGGCGCGGATGCGGTCTATCTGGGCACGCCCGATATGTCGCTGCGCACGAAATCGCAATTCTCGCTTGAGGATGTGATTGAGGGGGTGGAGTTCTGCCACGCCCATGGTCGCCGCGCCTATTTGACGTTGAACCTGTTCAGCCACAATAAAGACATTCCGAAGCTGGATGAATACATTCAGACCGTTCGCAAGGTGAAACCCGATGGGTTGATCATCGCCGACCCGGGAGTGTTCCAATATGTGCGCACCCACGCGCCCGAGCTGCCTTTGCACATCTCGACACAGGCCAATGTATGCTCGTGGTTGTCGGTGAAATTCTGGGAAGATCAGGGCGCGGAACTGGTGGTTCTGGCGCGCGAGGTCTCGTACCCAGAACTTGTTGAAATTCGCGAAGAGTGCCCGGATGTAAAGCTTGAGGCCTTCGTCCACGGTGCCATGTGCATGACCTATTCGGGCCGCTGCCTGTTGTCGAATTTCATGGCGGAACGAGGGGCGAACCAAGGCAACTGCGCGAACTCGTGCCGCTGGAACTATGGTGTGCGCATGCGCTTGAAAGACGGCACCATTGAAGACTTGAACATCACCGAAGAAAACGCAGACCTGTTTGAATTCCTGCTGGAAGAAGGCTGCCGCCCCGGGGAATTCATGCCGATCGAGGAAGACGGACGTGGTTCTTACATCCTGAACTCGCGCGATCTGTGCATCATGCCGAAGCTGGATGAATACCTGAAGATCGGCGTCGACAGCCTGAAGGTCGAAGGGCGCGGAAAGTCAGAATACTACTGCGCCATCGTTGCCCGCGCCTATCGCATGGCCATTGATGACTACTACGAAGACCCCGAAAACTGGGATCCGAAGCCCTATATGCGCGAGCTGGAGGCCGTGGGGAACCGCGGCTACACGCTCGCCTTCCACGAGGGTCGCCTGACCAACTACGCCCATGATTACGAGCACACAGCGTCGCTTGCGCAGTGGGAATATGCGGGCGTGGTGCGTGAGGTGACGGAAGACGCATTCCTGATCGAAGTGAAGAACAAGCTTGAGGCCGGCGAGGTGTTGGAATTCATCTCTCCCATCGCGCGCGAAACCGTTCTGTTGCGTATGTATGACTTTGAAGACGCAGAAACGGGTGATGTGAAAGAGGTTGTCCAAGGCGGCACCAAGACCACCATTCGCGTGCCCTTCGCTCTGTTTGATCACGAAGATCTGGACGAACTGAAAGCCCGCTTCCCCGCCTTCACCGTCATGCGCAAGGAAAAGGCGCTGACCGATGAGCAATGGAAACGCATCCGCTTTGACAAGCTGACACAAGGGCTTGAGGTGTCCGGGAAAGAAAACCCGAAAGCCTATGAAAAGCGCCGGGACGAGCTGGCCGATGCCATCGCGGAAGATGGGCGTGAGACACGCCTGAAAACCAATCGCGTTGGCACCGATGGATGCTGTGGCAAGGGCTGCAATGGTTGTCTGATCTTCTGGCAAGGCGACGAATACGCCCGAGCTCGCGAGGTTCTGTTGAAACGTAAGCAGGGTGAGCAACTCAGCCGCGCCGAGGCGAACGAACTGAAACAAGTTGCCCCGCCAAAGTTGGCCAGTTGAAGCCAACCGGGGCAATCCGCCGCTTGCGGATCGCCCTCTTGGACAAATGAACGAAACAAGTTAAGACCGCCCACTACCGGACTTCATGAAAAGGTCAGCACATGACGAGCTACGAATATCAGGTGATCCCCGCCCCCCGCAAAGGCAAGAAAGCCCGCGGAGTTAAAGGAACTGAGGCACGCTTTGCTCTTGCGATGCAGGAAGTGCTGAACGAAGCCGCCGAGGATGGGTGGGAATACCTGCGCACGGATACGCTGCCCAGTGAAGAACGTTCAGGCCTGACCGGGCGCACCACTGTTTATCAGAACATGCTGGTGTTTCGCCGCGCGATCAAAGACATGTCAGCAGATCAGGAAGCCGATGCTGAGTTTGCAGCGATCGCTGCGCTGGCTGAAGTGGACGAGACTGTTGAGGCCGCGGAAGAGAACTTTGCACCGAGCCTGCCTTCCGCAACCGATGCGAATGAGGCTGCCGACACGGCACCCAGCATTGAACGCCACGATCCGTAAGCCGGTCTTATCCCGATATTTCAAGCGCTAAGGCGTGGATCTCGGCCACGAGGTCAGCGCCTAAAGCTTTGTGAACGGCGCGGTGGCGCGCGATGCGCGACATCTCGGCAAAAAGCGGCGCACGGATGCTGACGCGAAAATGACTTTCGCCTCCTTCTTGATACCCGGCGTGGCCGATATGCTGCTCACTTTCGTCAATAACTTCAAGCTGTTCGGGGGAAAACGCGTCTTGAAGCGCCTGATGAATTCGGCTTTTTCGGTCCATTTCTTCGCACTACCCTCTTCAAACCCGGTGAAAAAGCAGTAAACTCTCGGGTCCGAGTCGAAAAGAGAAGATTACGATGTCCAACGATGATCCCTTTGGTTTTGACATGTCGGTCTCAGCGGCCAAAAAACGCAATCCGCGTGGCAAGCGTGGCATGTCTGGTGCGTTCGAAACCTCGAAACGCGTGTGTGAGCATCCCGGATGCCAGGAAGCGGGCCAATACCGTGCGCCCCGCTCGCCCGATCATTTGGACGAGTTCAAATGGTTCTGCAAAGACCATGTGCGCGAGTATAATCTGAAGTGGAATTTCTTCGACGGTGCGACCGAAGAAGAGATGGACGAGCAGATGGAAAAGGACCGCGTGTGGGAGCGCGAGACCAAACCCATGGGCACCAAGGACGAACAGCGTGCCTGGGCGCGTCTGGGCGTGGATGATCCCCATCAGGTTCTGGGCGCGAACGCCACGCAGAACCCCGGCAAGTCGATCACCGGCACCCGTAAACTGCCCCCCACAGAGCGCCGCGCCATCGATATTCTGGAAGCCAAGGATCACTGGACCAAGGCCGAGATCCGCAAATCCTACAAGAAGCTGATCAAGGTTCTGCACCCGGACATGAACGGTGGCGACCGCAGCCAAGAGGATCAGTTGCAGGAAGTTCGCTGGGCTTGGGATCAGATCAAGGAAAGCCGCAGTTTCAAGTAAAGCTGGCTGTTTTCTATCAGAATTGCAGGGTGCCCTTTTCGGCACCCTGTTTCGTTTTCAGACCAGACACGCAACGTCATTAAGGCCAGCCTTGCCCAGCGTCACCTTTTCCAATCCCTTCCCCTTGCACGACCGCGCATCATGGGGCATCACGGGCGAAACAACGTGCAATAAGCGCGCAATGCGGCGCGTGACAGAAGGATCACCCAAATGGCAGACGGCAATCTGGATATGAACGCGAAACCGACCGAGGACATCTCGGTTCGCGAGGTTTTCGGCATCGACAGCGACATGAAGGTCAAGGGCTTTGCCGACCGCACAAGCCGCGTGCCTGAAATCGACAGCACCTATAAGTTTGATCCGGACACAACGCTGGCAATTCTGGCCGGTTTCTCGCACAACCGCCGCGTGATGATCCAAGGCTATCACGGTACAGGGAAATCGACCCATATCGAACAAGTTGCGGCCCGTCTGAACTGGCCCGCCGTGCGTGTGAACCTAGACAGTCACATCAGCCGGATCGACCTGATTGGTAAGGACGCGATCAAGCTGAAAGACGGCATGCAGGTCACCGAGTTTCAGGAAGGTATCCTGCCTTGGGCTCTGCGCAATCCGACCGCGATTGTGTTCGACGAATACGATGCTGGCCGCGCAGACGTGATGTTCGTTATCCAACGTGTGTTGGAGCATGACGGCAAGCTGACCCTTCTGGACCAAAACGAGGTAATCACCCCCCACCCGTCCTTCCGCCTGTTTGCCACAGCAAACACCGTGGGTCTGGGCGACACGACCGGGCTTTACCACGGCGTACAACAGATCAACCAAGCGCAGATGGACCGCTGGTCGCTGGTCGCCACGCTGAACTATCTGAGCCACGATGCAGAGACCAACATCGTGCTGGCGAAAAACCCGTTTCTGAACACCGAAACCGGCCGCCAGACCGTCAGCCAGATGGTCACCGTTGCGGACCTGACCCGCACGGCCTTTATGAACGGCGATCTGTCGACAGTGATGAGCCCGCGGACCGTGATCAACTGGGCGCAAAACGCATCCATCTTCCGCTCGGTCGGCTATGCGTTCCGTCTGTCCTTCCTGAACAAATGTGACGAGCTAGAGCGCCAGATCGTGGCCGAGTTCTATCAGCGCTGCTTTGATGAGGAACTGCCGGAAAGCGCGGTGAGCATGAGCTTGGGGTGAAGCAAGTCTGTCTCATATCAGGCTACTCTTTGCCCGGCTTAGCCGGGCTGCGCCGACCCGCCCCCATGGGGCGGCGCAATAGCGCCACCCCGCGGGGCATCACAGCCCTCTCCGATCTTTTGCTTCGGGATTGATCATGAAAAAACCCACCGACAACCCTGCTGATCCGTTCAAGAAAGCGCTGGCTGAGGCGACGAAGACGCTTGCCGACGAGCCAGAGCTGTCGGTCAGCTTTACGGTGGATCCCTCGGGCGTCAGCCGCGACGCGATGCGCCTGCCTCAGGTCACGCGGCGCATGACCCGTGACGAGGTGCTGTTGGCGCGGGGCACGGCGGATGCCTATGCTATGAAGCTGCGGTATCACGATGATGCAATGCACGCGAAATACGCCCCTGCGGGCAACATGGCGCGTGACATCTATGAAGCGATGGAAACCGCGCGGTGCGAGGCGCTGGGTGCGCGTGACATGCCGGGCACGGCAGGCAATATCGACGCTAAAATCGGAAGCGAAGCCGACCGGCTGGGCTATGACCAGATCACCGCCGCATCCGACGCCCCCCTGCCCGTTGCGGCCGGGTATTTGATGCGCCATCTGGCGACGGGGCGTGATCTGCCCCCTGCCGCCGACAACGTGATGGGCCTTTGGCGCGACTTCATCGAAGCGCAATGTGGCGAGCATCTGGATGATCTAACCTCGGCCCTGGCAGACCAGCAGGCGTTTTCCCGTTTCGCCCGCCAGATCATCGAAGATCTGGGCTATGGCGATCAACTGGGCGATGACCCCGACGCCGAGGATGACGAGACCGAGGACGAGGCCCAGCCCGAAGACGACGAGGCACAGGACGATCCGAACTCGGAACAATCGCCGGACGAAGACGAGGCCGAAGCCGATCCCGAACGCTCGCAAGACGAGCAGATGGACCCGTCCGAGGCTCAGGTCACCATTGATGACATGGCCGAGGATGAGGTGGGCGAAGAGGCAGAGATGCCCGACGCAGATGCGCCGATCGAGCCACCTGCCCCTCAGCCTGCGTCAGACGCGGACCCGGATTACCTCGTTTATTTGAACGAGCATGATGAAGAGGTCATGGCCGAAGACTTGGCGGAACCTGCTGAGCTGGAGCGCCTGCGTGCTTATCTGGACCAACAGTTGGAGCCCCTGAAAGGTGCCGTCAGCCGTTTGGCCAATAAGTTGCAACGTCGATTGCAGGCCCAGCAGAACCGCTCGTGGCTGTTTGATCTGGAAGAAGGCATTCTGGATGCAGGCCGTCTGGCACGTGTGGTGGCGAACCCCACGACGCCTCTGTCCTTCAAGCAAGAAAAAGACACCGAATTCCGCGACACTGTTGTGACGCTGCTTCTGGACAATTCAGGCTCTATGCGTGGTCGTCCAATCTCGATCGCCGCGATTTGTGCCGATGTGCTCTCGCGCACGCTGGAACGCTGTCAGGTGAAGGTCGAAGTCTTGGGCTTCACTACCCGCGCATGGAAAGGCGGATTGGCCCGCGAAAAATGGCTGTCCGAGGGACGGCCGCAGCAACCCGGCCGCCTGAACGATCTGCGCCACATCATCTATAAGAAAGCCGATGCCCCGATGCGCCGCACGCGGGACAATCTTGGCTTGATGATGAAAGAAGGCCTTCTGAAAGAAAACATCGACGGTGAGGCGCTGGAATGGGCACACCGCCGGATCACAGCGCGGCCCGAGCAGCGCAAAATCCTGATGGTGATTTCCGATGGCGCGCCGGTGGACGATTCAACTTTGTCTGTTAACCCCGCGAATTATCTGGAAAAACACCTGCGCGACGTGATCGATATGGTCGAAAAGCGAAAGCAGGTAGAGCTTCTGGCCATCGGGATCGGCCATGATGTGACCCGCTATTACGACCGCGCTGTGACGATCACCGATGTTGAACAGCTGGCGGGTGCGATGACCGAACAGCTGGCCGCGCTCTTTGACAGCGATCCACGCGCCCGCGCGCGGGTTATGGGGATCAAGAAAGCCATCTGACCCCCTTTTCACCGCGCCCGTTTCACGGCATGTTGCCCGCAACACGCGCCCGCCTTTCGCGGGCGTGTCCTCTTTTTACCACCCGACTTTGGAGATCCTGATGTTCCAGACCTTCACCAACACCGCTGACCCGACCCGTGGCCCCGCCCGTTTGGACCGTCTGCGCAGGGCAATGGGACTGAAGGGGGTGGATGGCTTCATCGTGCCACGCGCTGACGCCCATCAGGGGGAATATGTGGCAGCCTGCGATGCGCGACTGGCTTGGGTGACGGGGTTTACCGGGTCGGCTGGATTCTGCATCGCATTAAAGGACGTCGCCGGGATTTTCGTGGACGGTCGCTATCGCGTACAGGTGCGCGAACAGGCGGATATGGATGCGTTCACCCCGGTTGATTGGCCCGAGGTGCAGCCCGGTGACTGGCTGCGCGATCATCTTGAAGGGCAAAAGGCCCGGATCGGCTTTGATCCGTGGCTTCATACGAAATCCGAGATTGAGAAAATCGAGAAAGCTCTGGAAGGCACCCAGGTTGCTCTGGTGCCCACGGACAATCTGGTCGACCAAATCTGGGAGGACCGCCCTGCCCCACCTAGCGGCAAGGTCATCGAGCAACCGCTTGAATATGCAGGGCAATCCAGTTTGGCAAAGCGTGGAGAGTTGGCGGATGAGCTGTTGGCCAAAGGGCAGAAATCTGCCGTTCTGACTTTATCTGATAGCATAGCTTGGCTTTTGAACATTCGTGGAAACGACATTCCCTGCATCCCGGTTGTGCAGGGGTTTGCGATCTTGAATGACGATGCCTCGGTCCAGTTTTTTGCAACCGAGGGCCGCGCGGTTGAGGTCAAGTTTGATGCCGACATCGATCTCCAGCCCATCGGCGCGTTATCGGCGGCACTGGCCAAACTGGAAGGCCCTGTGCGGGTTGATCGTGCAACGGCACCTTTTGCGATCTGGCAAATCCTGACGGATCGGAAGATCCAAATCGATTGGGCCGATGATCCTGCCATTTTGCCAAAGGCGCAAAAGAACCCCACCGAATTGAAAGGCGCGCGGCAGGCCCATTTGCGCGACGCTGCCGCTGTGGTCGAGTTCCTGGCTTGGTTCAACGCTAGCGACAAGAACGCGCTGACCGAGATTGATCTGGTCACACGGCTTGAGGAAAAACGCCGTGCTTCAAACGCGCTGATGGATATCTCGTTCGAGACCATCGCGGGCGCAGGTCCCAATGGCGCAATCATGCATTACCGCGTGACCAAGGGCACCAACCGGCAGCTTGAAGACGGCAACTTGGTGGTTTTGGACAGCGGTGGCCAGTATCGCGACGGCACAACCGACATCACACGGACTTTGCGCGTGGGGGACGTTGGCGAAGACGAAAAGCGCTGCTTTACCCGTGTTCTGCAGGGCATGATAGCCCTGTCCCGGACATACTTTCCACGCGGACGCACGGGCCGCGATCTTGACCCAATTGCACGCTATCCCCTTTGGGCCGCACATCAGGATTTCAACCATGGAACCGGTCACGGTGTTGGGGCCTATCTGTCCGTGCACGAAGGCCCTGCGCGGTTCAACCACATCTCAGATATCGAGCTTCTGCCCGGCATGATCCTATCAAACGAACCCGGCTATTATCGCAACGGCTCTTTCGGCATTCGCCTTGAGAACCTTGTGGTGGTGCAAGAGGCGGAAACGCCTGCGGGCGGCGATGGTGAACGCGACATGTTGAACTTTGAAACACTCACCTATGTGCCCATCGACACGACTTTGATCGTGACAGATATGCTGTCTGGGGATGAGCGTGATTGGCTGAACGCCTATCACGCCAAGACACTGGAAATGTTGAAAGATCACGTGACTGACGCTGCGTCGCAATGGCTTCAAACAGCCTGTGCGCCTATTTGACACGCGCTTTTCACAGAAGATCTGTTAGTCTGCCGTCAAAATCGCCCCGGGAAGGAAAACCATGTCCGAGAACATCACAATACGCGCCGCAGAAGGCAAATGGACCGTGCGTGCCGGGGGCGCTGTGATCGGTGAAAGCCGCAATGCGCTTGAGCTGCGCGAGGGCAATCTTCCCCCGGTGATCTATTTTCCGCGTGCTGACATCGCGATGGCTTTCTTGGATGACAGCGCGACGGTGACAACCTGCCCTTATAAAGGCGAGGCCAAGCATTTCTCGATCCAGACGAAATCCACTGTGATCGAGGATGCGGCGTGGTCCTATGATGCGCCGATCGAAGACCTTGAGCAGATCAAAGGGTATCTGGCGTTTTATGCTGATAAGGCGACTGTGGCCCGCACCTAAGCGCGGGTCGGATATGCGGTTCTGCCCCCGCAAGTCGGACGCTCAACCCCGGTTGTTGTCGGGGATGAGGTCGGCAACCCGCGCGCCACGCGCACGGCCAGATAGGCAAAGGCTTGCGCCTCAAGCATATCGCCATCCAACCCTGTTTCATCAATATCCTGAACTGGCAGGGAAAGGCGGGCTGAGAGCTCTTGCATCAGTGCTACGTTCTTGCGCCCGCCCCCGGTCACCAAGATCCGTTCTGGGCGACTTGGGCAATGGATCATGGCTTGCGCGACAGCCTCGGCCGCGCACGCGACCAGCGTGCGCACCGCATCTGCGTCCGACAGAGCCACTACAGTGGCGGACAAATTCGGGAACTGATCCCGATCTAAGGATTTGGGCGGCACGCGTTTGAAATAGGGATGCTCCAGAAAGCTCAGTACAAGGCGCTCGTCTGCCTTGCCGCTTAAAGCCAAAGCGCCGCCTTGATCCAATGCTTCCCCGCGTCGGGCCAGCATCAGGTCATTGATCGGGGCATTGGCAGGGCCGGTGTCGAAGGCAAGGCAGGCGTTCGGCGCTTCGGGTGCGGCGATGCCAGGATCAACCCATGTGACATTGCCCACGCCGCCAAGATTTAGGAACGCAAGCGGCCCCTCTGCCCCAATGAAACGCGCGCAAGCGTGGTGGAAAAATGGGGCCAGCGGCGCGCCTTCGCCACCTTCAGCAACATCCTGACTACGAAAATCCCAGACAACCGGCACGTCCAATGCATCGGCAAGCACCTGCCCGTCACCCGTTTGATGGGTGCGGTGGTTTTTGGGATCATGGGCCAGCGTTTGGCCGTGAAATCCCACAAGCGCTGGTGTTTGTTCAGACATCAACTGACGGGCAAGCGCGATATGCGCGGCCTCGCCAACCTGAGCGGCGGCGGCAACTTTGGGTCCGTCTGGCCACTGCCCAAGGGCCGCGCGTAAAATCCCGCGCTGATCATTCGAATAATCAAGATAGCCGTGAGGTCCGAACGAACTGATCTGTTCGCCATCGGTCTGGACAAATGCCGCGTCCACCCCATCCAGTGACGTGCCCGACATCATTCCCAGGGCCCAGATCAGGCCGTTTTCAAGCTCGTGTTTCACACTTGCCCCCAACACGCTCTTTTCCTTTGCGGCCCCCGCGTCTATACGGAAAGCCACAATTCACAGGATGGACTGAAAAACGATGACCTACCACCCGAAATCCGACTTCATGCGTGTGATGATCGAGCGCGGCTTTCTGGCCGATTGCACCGATTATCAATCGCTGGACGAAGCTTTGGTTGCAGGTGTCGTACCCGCCTATATCGGCTTTGACGCCACGGCCAAGTCTTTGCATGTCGGATCGCTGATCCAGATCATGATGCTGCGCTGGTTGCAAAAGACCGGCCATCAGCCAATCACCCTTATGGGCGGCGGCACCACAAAGGTGGGTGACCCGTCCTTTCGTGCGGATGAACGCCCCCTGCTGACGCCTGACCAGATTGACGACAACATCGCGGGCATCAAGAAGGTGTTTGCCAGCTACATTGATTACGACAGCGAAGGTCCGAACAAGGCGCTGATGCTGAACAATGCCGAATGGCTGGACGATCTGAACTACCTCGATTTCCTGCGCGACATCGGGCGTCATTTCTCGGTCAATCGGATGCTGTCATTTGAAAGCGTGAAGTCGCGGCTGGATCGTGAACAGAGCCTGTCTTTCCTTGAGTTCAACTACATGATCCTGCAGGCCTATGATTTCCTTGAGCTGAACCGCCGCTATGGCTGTTTGTTGCAGATGGGTGGCTCGGACCAGTGGGGCAACATCGTAAACGGCATCGACCTGACGCGGCGTGTGCTGGACAGCGAGATCTACGGGCTGACCTCGCCGCTGCTGACCACATCGGATGGCAAGAAGATGGGCAAATCGCTGAATGGGGCGATCTGGCTGAATGCAGATATGCTGTCGCCCTACGAATTCTGGCAATTCTGGCGCAACACCACGGATGCGGATGTTGGGCGTTTCCTGAAGCTCTACACCGAACTGCCGGTCGAGGAATGCGACCGCCTTGGTGCCTTGGAAGGCCAAGCCATCAACGACGCAAAAATCGTCTTGGCGAACGAAGTAACCACGCTGGCACACGGCGCGGACGCTGCTGCCGCGGCCGAAGCCACCGCACGCGAAGTGTTTGAAAAAGGCGGTACCGGGGATGATCTGCCCACCGTCACGCTCAGCGCAGGTGATCTGGGCGATGGCATATCGATCATCCAGCTTTTCGTGAAATCGGGGCTGGTGAAATCGGGCAAGGAAGCCAAACGTTTGATTGCCGAGAACGGCGCCAAGGTAAACGACGCGGCTCTAACCGAGACTGGCATGATGGTTGGCGCGGGCGACCTATCCGAACCGATGAAACTATCGGCCGGGAAAAAGCGTCACGCGCTGGTGGTTTTGGAAGGCTAGGCAGACCTAATATCTTATGAAAAGGCGTCCTGCAGGGCGCCTTTTTTGTTGCTCAAACCGCAAGGTCCGCGATTGCTCAACTCGCACGTCATTGCTACCGTCACGCAACAAACATCTGCGAGGGTCCTATGACGCTGCTCAACCCACAACTTGTCGCCACGTCTGCCCCCCCAGTGATGGAGGCGCGGCGTTGGGTCGAAGGCAAGAGCTTTCCGTCAGATCGCCCGTTGATCAATGTCTCACAGGCAGCCCCGGTAGATCCGCCACCAGACGCAATGCGCGAAGCCATGGCCGAGGTTGTTCTGTCCCGGCCAGAAGCGCATCTGTACGGGCCCGTTTTGGGCTTGCCTGAGCTGCGAGACAAGTTGGCGTTTAACATCAACCGTCATTATGGGGCGCAGGTCTCGGCAAAACACGTGGCCATCACGTCTGGCTGCAATCAGGCCTTTGCGGCAAGCATCGCAACTTTGGCCGCTGCGGGGGATGAAGTGATCGTCCCAACCCCATGGTATTTCAATCATAAAATGTGGCTCGACATGGGTGGGGTTCGCGCGGTTCCGTTGCCCACAGGGGACGATCTTCTGCCCGATCCGGATCACACAAAAGCACTGATCACACCGCGCACACGGGCCATCGTGCTGGTCAGCCCGAACAATCCAACGGGTGTTGAGTATTCCGCAAACTTGATCGCCGCGTTTCGAGACTTGGCGCGCGCACACAATATCGCGCTGATCATCGACGAAACCTATCGCGACTTCCATTCGCAGGACGGCGCGCCACATCAGCTGTTCACGGACCCGGATTGGGATGACACGGTGATCCAGCTTTACAGTTTTTCAAAATCATACCGGCTGACGGGACATCGCGTGGGGGCCGTTGTCGCCTCGCCTGCCCGCCTTGCCGAAGTTGAGAAGTTTCTGGACACGGTCACGATCTGCCCTGCCCAGTTGGGCCAACACGCAGCCCTTTGGGGTCTGCGCAATCTGGATGATTGGTTGGCAGGCGAACGGTTAGAGATTCTGGCGCGTGCGCAAGCCATGCGCGATGGGTTTCAGGCATTGGAAGCCCGCGGCTGGAAACTGAAGGGATGCGGCGCGTATTTCGCTTACGTTCAGCACCCGTTCAGCATGACGTCAGATCAATTGGCCCCTTGGCTGGTCGACGAAGTCTCGGTTCTGGCCTTGCCCGGTACGATGTTCACACCGCATGACGATCCGGCTGGGGCACTGCATATGCGCGTTGCTTTCGCCAACATCGATCGCGCGGGGATCGGTGAGTTCATTGCCCGATTGAAGGCTCTTCAGCCAACCTGACCTGAATTCTCGATGCATCGCGACTTGGCAATTCCGTCAGGCTCACCTACAACCCTTCAGACAACTCTTTGCGCCCCGAAATGGGGGAAGCAACAAAAGGATTTCTAGCATGGCGACTGGCAAGGCTTCTCGTACCTTCGGTTGGATCTTGATGGGTCTTGTGATGGTGGGGCTCGTGGGGTTCGGTTCAACGAATTTCGGCGGCTCTGCGCGGTCAATTGGGACGGTCGGAGACACCGAGATCGACGCGCGCCGCTATTCGCGTGAATTGCAGTCCGAGCTGAATGCGTTTGAAGCACAAACTGGACAGCGTCTGACCATGCAACAAGCCCAAGCCTTCGGCGTGGATCAGCAAGTTCTTTCGCGCGTCCTTGCAGCCGTTGCTTTGGAAGATGAAACCGCACGGCTTGGCATATCGGTTGGTGATGATCAGCTACGCGCGCGCATTGTGGACATCCCCGCCTTTGCGGGCGTAGACGGCAAGTTCAACAAGGAAAGCTATCGCTTTGCGCTTGAACAGTCCGGACTGACCGCAGCAGGCTTTGAACAAACGCTGCGTGCCGAAGTCAGCCGCCAGATTTTGCAGGCCGCCGTGGCAACTGGCATCACTGCAAACGACACCTATGTGGACACGCTTTATGGTTTTGCGCGTGAGGCCCGGAACTTCACTTGGGCTGAACTGCCGGTGTCGCGTTTGGAGGCATCCCTGCCCACCCCGACCGCTGAAGAGCTGACAACCTATTACGACGCGAACCCTGCGGCGTTTACCCTGCCGGAAACCAAGAAGATTACCTATGCTTGGCTGGACCCGCAGTCCTTGGTCAGTGAGATCAAAGTGGACGAGGCGCAGATCAAGGCGCTTTATGACGAGCGGAATGAACAATATAATCAGCCGGAGCGCCGGATGGTGGAACGTCTGGTGCTTGGCACTGAAGACGAAGCGCAAGCCACCGCCGATGCGATTGCCGCTGGCGAAACCAGCTTTGAAGACATGGTTGGCGAGCGCCAGTTGGAGCTTTCCGACATTGATCTTGGGGATGTCAGCAAGGCCGAGCTTGGCGCGGCGGGTGACGCCATCTTTGCGCTGGAAGAACCCGGTATTGTCGGCCCACTTCCAACCGATCTTGGCCCTGC
Source organism: Aliiroseovarius sp. F20344 (assembly GCF_023016155.1). GTDB lineage: Bacteria > Pseudomonadota > Alphaproteobacteria > Rhodobacterales > Rhodobacteraceae > Aliiroseovarius. The sequence continues at coordinate 899,818 of NZ_JALKBG010000008.1, read as the reverse complement.
CCTGTTTCGTGTGAACGCCATCCTGTCGGCGCAAAGCACGCCGCTTGAAGATGTGCGTGACAGCCTGAATGCTGAACTGGCCGCAGATGCCGCGCGTCGTCGTGTGGGTGACATGGTTGCTGAACTGGATGACCTTATGGCGGGTGGCGCGACGTTGGAAGAAATCAGCGAAAGCCATAACATGGCGCTGGACAGCATCGATTGGACCTCGGACAGCAGCGACGGGATCGCGGCCTATGAAGCTTTCCGTGACGCGGCCTCGGCAGCCAGCGAAGGTGACTTCCCAGAGATCACTTTGATGTCGGATGGCGGTGTCTTTGCCCTGCGTCTGGATGCGCTGGAGCCTTCGCGCGTACAGGACCAAGATGAGGTTGCAGACGCGGTTCTTGCCGGTTGGCAGGCCGAAAAACGCCTTGAACTGCTGGAAGAACAAGCCCGTGGCATGATCCCCTCGTTGGAAGGTGGAGAAAGCCTTGCATCTTTGGGTCTGACCGAAGTGATCGAAGAGGGACAGGAACGCGACGCCTTCATCGAAGGCACGCCGCCCGCCTTCATGACTGAGCTGTTCGAGATGACCGAGGGCACATGGCAAGTCGTTCCATCGGTGGATGGTGTGCTTTTGGTCCGTCTGGATGCGATTGTTCCTGTTGATCAGGACAGCGAGGAAGCCACCACAATCAAGGCGAATTTTGCGACGCAAACTGCGCAAGAGATCGCGATTGACATCGAGAACGCTTTTTCGCGTGCCGTTCAGACCAAGGCGGGGATCGAACTGAACCGTCCAATGATCAACGCTGTGAACGCTCAGTTCCAGTAATCAGCATTTCTGGGAAGAGATCTTATGGCCCTTACGCCTACGTTTGAAGAGTTCGAAGCCGGTTGGAACGCGGGCAAGAACCAGGTGGTTTACACGCGTCTTGCCGCCGATCTGGACACTCCGGTCAGCCTGATGTTGAAGCTGACGGAAGCTCGTCGTGACAGTTTCATGCTGGAAAGTGTCACCGGAGGCGAAGTGCGCGGTCGCTATTCGATCGTGGGCATGAAGCCGGATCTGATCTGGGACTGCCGGGGCGACGTGAGCCGCATTAACCGCATGGCGCGTTTTGATGCCGAAGCGTTCGAAGACATGCCCGGTGATCCGCTGGATGCCCTGCGCGCTGTCTTGGCTGAAAGTGCGATTGATCTTCCCGATGACCTGCCGCAAGCCTCGGCTGGGCTGTTTGGCTATCTGGGCTATGACATGATCCGTCTGGTCGAACATCTGCCGAATGTGAACCCGGACCCTCTGGGGGTCCCGGATGCGGTGATGATGCGCCCGTCGGTCGTGGCGGTTCTGGATGGAGTGAAAGGCGACGTCACGCTAGTATCGCCCGCTTTTGTCAGCTCTGGCCTTAGCGCCAAAGCGGCCTACGCACAGGCCGCCGAGCGGGTCATGGACGCTCTGCGCGATCTGGACCGTGCGCCCCCGGGCGAAAGCCGTGATTTGGGCGAAGCGCGGGAACTTGGGCCGCTTGTGTCAAACTTTGCCAAGCCCGACTATCTGGCGGCGGTCGAAAAGGCCAAGGAATACATCCGCGCAGGCGACATCTTCCAGGTTGTCCCCAGCCAGCGCTGGACGCAAAGCTTCCCGCTTGCGCCATTTGCGCTCTATCGCAGCTTGCGGCGCACCAACCCGTCGCCCTTCATGTTCTATTTCAATTTCGGTGGTTTTCAGGTTGTCGGCGCCAGCCCCGAAATCCTTGTCCGCGTCTTTGATGGAGAGGTCACGATCCGCCCCATCGCAGGCACCCGCCCGCGCGGCAAAACGCCCGAGGAAGACAAGGCGATGGAGGCCGATCTTCTGGCCGACCAGAAAGAACTGGCAGAACACCTGATGCTTTTGGATCTGGGCCGTAACGACACTGGCAAAGTGTCTAAAATCGGCACCGTACGTCCGACCGAAGAGTTCATCATCGAACGCTATAGCCACGTGATGCATATCGTGTCCAACGTGGTAGGCGAACTCGCTGACGACCAAGACGCGCTGTCTGCCTTTATGGCGGGCATGCCTGCCGGGACGGTCTCGGGCGCGCCGAAAGTGCGCGCGATGGAGATCATTGACGAACTGGAGCCCGAGAAGCGTGGCGTCTATGGCGGCGGTCTGGGCTATTTCAGCGCGGGCGGTGACATGGACATGTGCATCGCGCTGCGAACGGCTGTGGTGAAAGACGAGAAGCTGTATATTCAGGCCGGTGGCGGTGTTGTCTATGACAGCGACGCCGAGGCCGAGTATGAAGAGACGGTGAACAAGTCCAAAGCCATCCGGCGCGCTGCGGAAGATGCGGCGATGTTCACAGGGCGTGGCAACCATTAGGGGTTAGGGGCGTTGCCCCTCGGCCTTCGGCCTCACCCCAGGATATTTTTGCTAAGAAAATGAGGGGCAGCGATGCTTGGCGACATGGTTTTAGGCGTGATCGGAGGCAGCGGGCAACTGGGCTGTGCGATCATTCATGGGCTGGTGGTTGCAAAGGCGCTTCCAGCTGAACAAATCCTTGTATTCAACAGAAGCGGTGATCGGGGGGATCTGCCGGACACGGTGCGACTGGTGGCAGATATCGACCAGATGGTTGCAGCTTGTGACGTCATTATTCTGTCCATCCCACCTGCCAACGCGTCTAAGCTGCGCCTGAATGCAGACAGCAAACCGGTGCTGTCGGTCATGGCCGGGGTGACACTGGAGCAGTTAGTCGAGATCGCAGGTCATGACCGCGTGATACGCGCCATGTCGAGCCCAGCAGCTGCAGGGCGGCTGGCCTATTCTCCTTTCAAGCTTGGCAAGGGCGCACAGGCCGACATGGCCTTGGCTGAAGTATTATTCGGAGCGATCGGCAAAACGGATGTTCTGGCGGATGAGGCTCAGCTGGATGTATTCACTGCGGTCACAGGCCCAGTGCCTGGTTTCGTGGCGCTGTTTGCCGATGCGATGGTCGGGTTTGCCCGAGAGCAGGGCGTAGACGGAACCGTTGCTAAGCGCGCCGTGCGGCAGCTTTTCTTGGCGGCTGGGCAAGAGATGGGGGCCGGCGACGCATCCCCTGCCGATCAGGTGCAGGCCATGATCGACTATGCTGGAACCACCGCAGCAGGACTTGAGGCGATGAAGGCTGCCGGAATCGAGGATGTCGTAGCCGAAGGTCTGGCCGAGGCGGTCGAGAAAGCGCGGCAGATTTCCAAGGGCTTCTAGCCCCCCAACATCCATTTCCCATCCGGCCAGAACGCATGGAACGCAAAGGCGAAGAGGACATCATGCGGGACGTCCCGGCCCTGTGCATCTCGGACACGAATGGTTCCCACATCCCGGCCCTTTGCGATTTGGGCTGTGTCTAGCGCCGAGGCCTGTCCGGCTACCCAACTGATCGTGATGCCAGCCTCTGTGATCTCGCCTTCCTGTGCCAGCCGTTCAACTGGCCATGCGCGCTCGCCAACGCGGACCACGCGAGCCAAAGCGGGCACGCCATGCGGCGGCTGCTCGCCCGTAAAGAAGCCGTAAGGGCGTTCTCGGCTGTCATAGCCCGCATAGGGATTGCGGCCATAGGATCGGTTTGCGCGGGGTTGCTCCATCACAAGCCCGTCCGGGTTTCGACGGACGAACTCCGCCCAGCTTTCCATCCATGCCGGCAGCTGTTTCAGCTGGGTGCCGGTATGCGTGCCAACAATCCCCTGCCCCAAAGCCTGTTGCCACCAGCTTTCGGTCTGGTGGTCATACATCACCATGTCCGAGTTCCGCAGCTTGCCCGTCACCCCGAAACTCAGCTCGGCCCCGCCCACGCGGCGATCAAACACCATGCCAGAGTTGCATAAGGGGCAGAAGGTCACTGCGACAGGCACACCGCCGACCGTGTCATTCACAATTTCATGCCATGTTAGATAGCGCAGCGGATAGGCGCGCGGGGTGGCGCCTGCGATCTCGACCGTTAGAACGGGTTCGCGCGGACCTATGCGGGTCTCGCTGCTGACCTTGCGAAACGCCGGATCGCTGAGCGCGGGGATGCCGTCGCGACCGGGACCGCCTGACAGGATCTCGTTCCAACCGCCAATATCGGATTTTGAGAAATCAGTTTTCGGGAACTCATGCTCCCAAGCATTGGGATTTGCCCGTAGATCTTGCGCCCATAGGCCTAGGGTGATCGCAAGCAAGGTCATCAGAATGCGCATGGGGCCGCTCCTTTTTCTGTCCAGTATAGCCTGACAGAGTTAGAAGCGGCCCCATAGCCCCCCTCACGAGGGTTTGAGCGATTGTGCGCAGGCCTATTCGACCACGCGCATCGAAGTCATAACGTCCGGTTTTCCCAGAACAGAACCGTTCGGGCCTTCACCCAGCTTGATGGCCTGAACCACGTCAAAGCCATTCGTCACCTGACCAACAACGGTGTATTTCCCGTTCAGGAAATCGCCCGGGGCGAACATGATGAAGAACTGGCTGTTGGCCGAGTTTGGGCTTTGCGAACGTGCCATGCCGACGGTGCCAGCCACATAGGGCTCTTCACTGAATTCGGCCGGAAGGTCGGGATAGGACGATCCGCCCTGCCCCGCGCGGCCGCCGTTTCCGTCAGCCTTACCAAACTCAACATCGCCGGTCTGTGCCATGAAACCATCAATGACACGGTGGAACACCACGTTGTCATAGGTGCCTTCTTTGGCCAGCGTCACGATCCGTTCGACATGTTTCGGGGCCAGATCAGGGCGCAAGGTGATCTCGATCACGCCATTGGCTTCGCCAGCGACGGTGATTTCAACTTTCGGCGCATCCCCGACAACGGCTGGTGCCAGCTCGGGCGGGGAAGCGGGCCATAGCGTATAAATCGCATAGCCCACAACCAAGGCCACCCCGGCCAGAAACGCCATAATGAATGTGCGTTTGTCGCGGGGTGTGTAATTGCCGTCAGACATCTGCGGCCACCTTGACCGATACCATCAGATCAGGCTCTGCTGGCGGCTCGCCGCGGGTGATCGCGTCGACATGTTCCATGCCCGAAGTCACGCGGCCGTAGACCGTGTACTGACCGTTCAGGAAGTGGTTGTCTTTGAAGTTGATGAAGAACTGGCTGTTGGCCGAGTTCGGGTTTTGCGAACGCGCCGCACCCAGCGTGCCGCGATCATGGGGCAGCTTCGAGAATTCAGCAGGCAGATCTGGCAGCGACGAGCCACCGGTGCCCGCACGGCGCAGGGTCATCGGGTCTTTGCCGTTGGCCACGTCACCGGTCTGGGCCATGAAGCCGTCGATCACGCGGTGAAAAACAACACCGTCATATTCGCCCGCGCGTGCCAGTTCTTTCATGCGCTCGGCATGTTTGGGGGCCACGTCCGGCAGCAGTTCGATCACAACAGTGCCGTTTTTCAGCTCCATCAGGATGGTGTTTTCAGGATCTTTATATTCGGCCATCGGGGCCTCCTTTGAATTGATCGTGTATTTCGTTGGCGCCAAACTAAGCACCCAACCAGGAAGATGAAAGGGCAGTTCTGTTCATTTTCGCCCGCACCTGTTGACCAGCGCGCGCTTTTGGTGTGCAACACGCCCAACACTTGATGGAGGGACCAATGGCCTGGAAGACACTCGACGAGATGGAGTTGAACGGCAAAACCGTTCTGACCCGCGTAGATATCAATGTGCCTGTGAAGGACGGCGTGGTCACGGATGACACACGTATCCAGCGTATCCTGCCCACAATCCGCGATATTCTGGCCGCTGGTGGCAAGCCTGTGCTGCTGGCCCATTTCGGTCGCCCAAAAGGACAGCGCGTCCCCGAGATGAGCCTGTCTGTCGTCCGCCCTGCCCTTGAAGCCGCACTTGGGCTTCCGGTGAAGTTTGCAGAAGACTGCATTGGCGGCCCAGCCAAACAAGCGGTTGCAGCGCTTCAGGCAGGCGAGGTTCTGTTGCTTGAAAACACCCGCTTCCACGCAGAAGAGACCAAAAATGACGGGGCCTTTGCGGCAGCATTGGCAGCGTTGGGCAATGTCTATTGTAACGATGCCTTTTCAGCTGCGCACCGCGCGCACGGATCGACCGAAGGGATTGCACGCCTGTTGCCGGCCTGCGCGGGGCGCTTGATGCAAGCGGAACTCTCTGCGCTTGAGGCTGCTTTAGGTGAACCCGAACGCCCCGTGGTGGCTGTCGTGGGTGGGGCCAAGGTCTCGACCAAGTTGGAGTTGCTGGGGAACCTTGTTGAAAAGGTCAACCATCTGGTCATTGGCGGCGGCATGGCAAACACGTTCCTTGCCGCCCAAGGCATCAATGTGGGCAAGTCATTGGCCGAACATGATATGACCGATACAGCATCCGAGATTTTGACCAAAGCCCAAGCAGCGGGCTGCAACATCATTCTGCCAACGGACGTTGTAGTGGCACGTGAATTTGCGGCGAATGCGGCGAACGAAACCGTTGCGGCGGATGCCTGCCCTGAAGACGCGATGATCCTTGATGCGGGCCCCGACAGCGTGGTGCGGATTGCAGAAACCTTTGAAATGTCCAAAACCCTGATCTGGAACGGTCCCCTTGGCGCGTTTGAGATCGAGCCCTTTGACACCGCAACCAACGCTGCCGCACTGAAAGCGGCTGAGCTGTCCGAGGCAGGCAATCTGATCTCGGTCGCGGGTGGCGGCGACACCGTGGCCGCCTTGAACAAAGCGGGCGCGGCGGAACGCTTCACCTACATCTCGACTGCGGGTGGTGCGTTCTTGGAATGGATGGAAGGCAAAACTTTGCCAGGCGTTGCGGCCCTAAGCTAAGCCAACCATGATTTAGTCAATACAATCAACGCCCTGCAAGTAAGCTTGCGGGGCGTTTTTCTTTTCGGGTTCCCACTTGACTCTTTTCCGAGTATTTTTGTAAGAATTATTCATCAGCCAGTCGCGCCCGCCGCGATCAGCCGGAGACCTGAGAGGCAGACCAACCTGCCCCACATATCAGGAGCGCGACACATGACTGATTTTCAATACGGCCACAGAGTGGCCCGCACCGACATTCCAAGCCCCATCGCCTTCATTCATGGCCTGAAAGCTCTGGCCATCTGGATCGAAGCCGCAATTGAAGGAGACCGTAAATGACTGCCCCTCTGACCAGCACTGCATTTGACAATGGCCTGCGCACGACCCCGCCAGAACATGACGCATTGCAACTGACCGCCTTTGGTAAAACCGCACGCATCGTGCTGAACGACATGGTTTACACCCTGACCATCACCCGCGCAGGCAAACTGATCCTGACAAAGTAACTCCGCATTTCGCGAAAGCACTGGCGCGTTTCGGCAAGTTCCCCTTGGCCGTCCAATTCCCCGCGTGCCGTTGCCAGGGGGCAAGGCCCATATCCGTTTCATCCAACCTTGCCCCCAAATCCCCCCCTACAGGTTGATCTGGCAATTCCCTGAAAGCTGTTAGCGCCAGCAGAATTGCATGCTGTCGCCCCCTCGCCTATGAACGGTCCCAGATAGTTATTCATTCAATATGTGGGATCGACATGCCGAACCAAGCACAAATGGAAAAGATCAAAGCCGGTCAGGGCTTCATCGCAGCTTTGGACCAATCGGGTGGCTCGACTCCGAAGGCGCTGCGCCTTTATGGCGTAGACGAGGACGCGTATTCAAACGACGCCGAAATGTATGACCTGATCCACGCTATGCGCTCGCGCATCGCACAGGCCCCGGCTTTCACCGGCGACAAGGTCATCGGCGCGATCCTGTTTGAAATGACCATGGACCGCGAAATCGACGGCAAACCCACCGCGACCTATATGTGGGAAGAGCGCGGCGTGGTGCCCTTTCTTAAGGTCGACAAAGGTCTCGCTGACGAAGATAACGGCGTTCAGCTTATGAAGCCGATGCCGGATCTGGATGCCCTATGCGAACGCGCTGTGAAGGCGGGCGTTTTTGGCACCAAGATGCGTTCCGTGATCAATGCGGCCAACGCAGACGGCATCAAAGCCAACGTTGCCCAACAGTTTGAAGTTGGTAAGCAGATCATCGGCCACGGGCTTGTTCCGATCATTGAACCTGAAGTGACGATTTCCATCGCTGATAAGGCCGAGGCCGAAGACATCCTTGTGGGCGAGATCAAAGCCCAGCTGGATGCGCTGTCAGATGATCAGACTGTGATGCTGAAGTTGACCTTGCCGGAAGCGGCAAATCACTATCAGGCGCTGGTGAACCACCCGCGCGTTGCGTCGGTTGTTGCCCTGTCAGGCGGCTATTCGCGCGAAGAAGCCAACGCTCGTTTGACGCAAAACGCAGGCATGATCGCCAGTTTCTCGCGCGCACTGACCGAAGGTCTGTCAGCACAACAAAGCGATGACGCGTTCAACGGCACCATCGCGGACACGATTGACAGCATCTACAAAGCGTCGATTGCGGGCTAAGACCCGTCCAAGCTCTTAAAACAATGGGCGTCTAGCAGTTTCTAGGCGCCCTTTTTACATTTGAAATTTGTTCCACAGCCCAGCACTTTGCCCAATCGGCAAAAACTGATTATACTTAAGCGGGAAACGTTACGATTAAACCTTTCACGATTGAGGCAAGCTATCTCTGCCTGACACTCTTCGTGGCGGCATTGTTATTAACGAAGTACTCGTCGATCCAAACGGGGCGACGAATTACGATACTGATGGCAATGGAAACGCCCGAGGCGGGGATGAGTTTCTTGAGATCGCGAACACGTCGAACACCGCCATTGATATCTCGGGCTTAGAGCTGTGGGATCAGGGGCGCGGAAACTGGTTTACCTTTCCACCCTGCACTGTTTTGGAACCTGTCGCCGTCGTCGTTCGCAATGTGCAAAACGGAGACAGCCTGCCCGCCGTCACAGGGGACAATCTGGCCTTTGATGCGGATTTCGGCTCGAACGTGTTCAACAACAGTCAGGATAACATCGTCATCTATGACCCTACGGCGGACGAGTTTATCCAGTCCTATTACAACGGAGACAACCTGGACGATCCTGTGAACGGAAACGGGTATAACGGGTTCTCGTCAACCGCCACGCGTGTTGGATCCGGCGAAGACATGGGCAATGACACCGATGGCCTTTCGATTCAGCGTACCGCATCCGGGTTTACCGGTTCCGAGACACCCACCCCAGGTACTGCGAATGTGTGTTTCACCAACGGGACGCGAATCCTGACGGAAAGGGGCTTTGTACCCGTCGAACGACTGCGGGCGGGCGATCTTGTGCAGACCTTGGATGCCGGACCTCAGCCCCTGCGCTGGATTTTCGCGCGGCGCGTCAACTCGGCCCAGATGATGCAAGATGCCAAACTGCGCCCGATCAAGGTTGAGCTGCAACGGACTGATTTGGGCGGATCCGAAGCCCCTCTGACCGTGTCACGCCAGCATCGTATCTTGGTTGAAGGTAAAATCGCGCAGCGCATGTTCGGGACGGATCAGGTCCTTCTACCTGCGAAGGATCTTCTTGAAAGCGACGTGGCAACTTTGTGTAGTGCGCATCAATCGGTGATCTATTTCCACCTGCTGTTTGATGCGCATCATATCCTGAATGCCAATGGGATCGCAGTGGAAAGCCTGTTTATTGGGGCACAAAGTACCGCTGTGCTGTCTGATGCAGCGCGCGAAGAGCTGGAAATCCTGTTTCCCACGGATGAACCCGGGTTTGCCCTGCCCCAGATGCGACCCGCGCGCGCCTTTGTAAGCGGGCGAAAAGCGCGCAAACTGGTTGAACGGCATCAAAAGAACGCACGGGCCCTGACCGTCCCCTTTTTCTGATCGAAACGGATGTGTTGGCCCTTACCTTGACCAAGTAAGTTTTTTGCCGAGTGATTCGTTTTTGGGATTCACAAGCCGAATCACCTGTGGCATAGTTCCCTTGCACCGCCCGAAAAGAGGTGGGCAAGAGGCAGTACATACAGGCGGGAAACCTATGGGCGCACCTCGCGCACAATCTGGAATTGGTGGAGTGATCTACTTTGTCGGGGCCGTTGGCCTTGGCCTTTACTTCACGTTTGCCAGTGTGCAGGGCGATTATGGATTGTTCCGGCGCGTACAGATCGAGGCCGAGACGCAAGCGCTTTTGAAAGAGCGTGATGCGCTCTCGGCTCAGATCGCCGAACTGCGCAACAAGACCAAGCGCCTTTCGGATGACTTCCTTGACGTTGACCTGTTGGACGAACAAGCCCGCAATGTGTTGGGTGTTGTGCGCGCAGACGAGGTCGTGCTGCGCTGATCATCGCGCATCTTCCCCTTTGAAATTACGTAAAAAACTCGAGCATTGCATTGAGCGCAACCCTGCTTCGCGCAAGGCTTTGTAAGTTTTTATCGACCCGCAAGGGTGAAGGCTGTATAAGATAGTTTAACACTAAACTATCGCAATCAGCCAGATGACGCCAGGAGGAGGACGCCACATGGCAGCCCGGAAAAGCGCTCCAAAAAAGACTGCTAAATCAAACACATCCAAAGAAGAGCTTCTTGAATACTATCGCGAGATGCTTTTGATCCGTCGATTCGAAGAAAAGTCAGGCCAGCTTTACGGCATGGGCCTGATCGGCGGGTTCTGTCACCTTTACATCGGTCAGGAAGCCGTTGTCGTTGGGCTGGAAGCCGCAGCAAAAGAAGGTGATAAACGTCTGACCTCTTACCGCGACCACGGCCACATGCTGGCCTGCGGGATGGACCCCAAAGGTGTCATGGCCGAACTGACGGGCCGCGAAGGTGGTTACTCCCGCGGTAAAGGCGGCTCCATGCACATGTTCTCGAAAGAGAAACACTTCTATGGCGGCCACGGCATCGTTGGTGCGCAGGTGCCGATCGGCACAGGTCTGGCCTTCGCAGACAAGTATTTGGACAATGGTGGTGTGACCTTCGCTTACTTCGGCGACGGTGCGGCCAACCAGGGTCAGGTTTATGAAAGCTTCAACATGGCATCGCTATGGGAGCTTCCGGTCATCTATGTGATCGAAAACAACCAATACGCCATGGGCACTTCGCTGCAGCGAGCAAGCTCGACCCCTGACATCTACACCCGCGGCGAAGCCTTCGGCATCCCCGGTGAGGCTGTGGACGGCATGGACGTGATGGCCGTGAAAGAAGCCGGCGAACGTGCAACTGAACACTGCCGTTCGGGCAAAGGCCCCTACATTCTTGAAATGAAAACATACCGTTATCGCGGTCACTCGATGTCAGATCCGGCTAAGTACCGGACCCGCGAAGAGGTTCAGAAAGTGCGCGAAGAACGCGATGCAATTGAGCATGTGCGCGAGCTTCTGCTGCAAGGCAAGCACACTTCTGAAGATGACCTGAAGGCCATCGACAAAGAAATCAAAGCGGTTGTGAATGACGCAGCCGAGTTCTCGAAAACCAGCCCCGAGCCTGCGCTTGAAGAGCTGTGGACCGACATTTACGCCTGAGATTAGGACAGAGGAGAACACGATATGGCTACTGAAGTATTGATGCCCGCCCTGTCCCCCACGATGGAAGAGGGAACACTGGCGAAATGGCTTGTAAAAGAAGGGGATGAGGTCCAATCGGGCGACATCCTTGCCGAGATTGAGACCGACAAGGCGACGATGGAATTTGAAGCCGTTGATGAAGGCACGATCGGCAAAATCCTGATCGCGGAAGGCACCGAGGGCGTGAAAGTGAACACGCCGATCGCGGTTATGATTGAAGACGGTGAAAGCGCGGATGATATCGCTGCGGCCTCTGCCCCTGCAGCGACCCCGGCGCCTGAAGCTGCGGCCCCTGTTGCAGAAGCCCCGGCTGCCGCACCCGTCGCAGCCCAGCCAATCACGCCTGTTGTTGCAGCGGACCCAGAAGTGCCGGAAGGCACAGAGATGCGATCGACCACCGTACGCGAAGCCTTGCGCGACGCGATGGCGGAAGAAATGCGGTCCGACGACACTGTCTTTCTGATGGGGGAAGAAGTTGCAGAATACCAAGGCGCTTATAAGGTCAGCCAAGGTCTGTTGGATGAATTCGGCGCCAAACGCGTCATCGACACCCCAATCACCGAGCACGGCTTTGCCGGTCTTGCCACGGGGGCGGCCTTTGGCGGTCTGAAACCGATTGTCGAGTTCATGACCTTCAACTTCGCCATGCAGGCGATTGACCACATCATCAACACGGCCGCCAAAACCCGCTATATGTCGGGTGGTCAGATGTCCTGCCCGATCGTCTTCCGTGGCCCGAATGGCGCAGCCGCCCGCGTGGGCGCGCAGCACAGCCAGGATTACGCCGCATGGTATGCGCAAATTCCCGGCCTGTATGTGGCAATGCCCTATTCAGCCGCCGACGCAAAAGGCCTGTTGAAAACCGCTATCCGTGAAGAGAACCCCGTTGTCTTCTTGGAAAATGAGCTTCTCTACGGTCAAAGCTTCGACGTACCGGTTATGGACGATTATGCCATCCCGTTCGGCAAAGCGCGCATCTGGCGTGAAGGCTCTGATGTGACCATCGTCAGCTTCGGAATTGGCATGAAATATGCGTTGGAAGCCGCGGATGAGCTGGCCAAAGAAGGCATTTCCGCAGAGGTCATCGATCTGCGCACCCTGCGCCCGATTGACTATGACACCGTGGTCAACTCGGTCATGAAAACCAATCGCTGCATCACCGTCGAAGAAGGCTGGCCCGTAGCGTCAATCGGCAACCACATCACCGCTCAGATCATGGAACGTGCATTCGACTATCTGGATGCGCCTGTGATCAACCTGACGGGCAAAGATGTCCCGATGCCCTATGCGGCCAACCTTGAAAAGCTGGCGCTTGTGACCACCGCCGAGGTGATCCAAGCCGCTAAAGCCGTGACCTATCGTTAAGGAAACCGAGAAATGGCAATCGAAATTCTCATGCCCGCCCTGTCCCCCACGATGGAAGAAGGCACGCTGGCCAAATGGCTGGTCAAAGAAGGTGACGAGGTCGCGTCTGGCGATCTTCTGGCCGAGATCGAAACCGACAAAGCCACGATGGAATTTGAAGCCGTTGATGAAGGCATCATCGGCAAGATCCTTGTGGCCGAAGGCAGCGAAGCGGTGAAGGTAAATACCGCCATCGCTGTTCTGCTGGAAGAAGGTGAAAGCGCGGGCGACATCGCCGCAAACGCCCCCGCAGAACCAGCTGCGGCCGCTGCCGAGGCCGCCCCTGCGGCGGTAGAGGCTGCGGCCCCTGTGACTGCTGCCCCCGCAGCCCCTGCCCCACAAGCTGCTGATGGCGCACGTATTTTCGCATCGCCCCTCGCCCGTCGTATTGCGGCAGACAAGGGTCTGGACCTGACACAGATCACGGGATCGGGCCCGAAAGGCCGGATTGTGAAAGCGGATGTGGAAAACGCGACCGCTGCTCCGAAAGCGGCCCCAGCGGCGGCTTCCACTGCGGCACCTGCTGCTGCACCCACCGGCCCGTCGGCCGATATGGTTGCAGCCATGTATCAGGACCGCGAATACGAGGAAATCAAGCTCGACGGGATGCGCAAAACCATTGCGGCGCGTCTTGGCGAAGCTAAGCAAACCATCCCGCATTTCTATCTGCGCCGCGACATCAAGCTGGACGCCCTTTTGGCTTTCCGCAGCCAGTTGAACAAGCAGCTGGAAGCCCGTGGCATGAAACTGTCGGTCAATGACTTCATCATCAAGGCCGTCGCGCTTGCGCTGCAACAAGTGCCCGAAGCCAATGCTGTTTGGGCAGGCGACCGGGTGTTGCAGATGAAAGCCTCGGACGTGGCAGTTGCTGTAGCGATTGAAGGCGGGCTGTTCACGCCTGTCCTGCAGGATGCCGATCAGAAATCATTGTCCAGCCTGTCGACCCAGATGAAAGATCTGGCAAGCCGCGCGCGTGATCGCAAGCTTGCGCCGCATGAATACCAAGGCGGGAGCTTTGCAATCTCGAACCTGGGCATGTTCGGCATCGACAATTTCGATGCCATCGTGAACCCGCCCCACGCAGGCATTCTGGCAGTCGGCACTGGCGTTAAGAAGCCAGTGGTGGGGGAAAATGGTGAACTGACAGTCGCAACAGTGATGAGCGTCACCATGTCGGTTGATCACCGCGTGATTGATGGTGCGGTTGGTGCAAACTTGCTGAACGCGATTGTCGACAATCTGGAAAACCCGATGGCGATGCTGGCGTAACGTCACATTCTAAAATCACAATCTATTGACATGGCTCAAGGCGGGACCCCTCGCCTTGAGCCATTTGCTTTTCCGAACCATCAATTTCGGAGATAATCAATGGACTTCAAAGCACTGCTGGACGACACATCGGCAAACACAAAATCCTTTGCTGCCGTTCATCCCGACGGGGCCAATGGCTTTCGCGCCATGCACAAGGCTGCTTTGGTCGATGGGGCGCTGTCTGTGAAGGATAAAGAACTGCAATGCATCGCCATTGGCATCGCCAAACAGTGTAATGACTGCATCGGTTTTCACGTGCGTGCCGCCATTAAAGCCGGGGTCACACGCGACGAGATCGCCGAGACCGTATCGGTTGCAATCCTGATGGGCGGCGGACCCGGCTATATGTATGGCGCCCGTGCGCTTGAGGCATTTGACCAGCTGACAGGCTAAATCTGATCACCAGAATTACAAAAGGGCGGCGCGTGAAGCGTCGCCCTTTTTGTGTTCCGACCGTCTTTGCGGTCTTTTATCTGCCTCGGTCTGCCGTGATGAAGTGACCCGTGGTTCAGGTCTTCACAACAGTTAACCGGCCACTGCTACAAGAAACACTGCAGAAAATGCCACGACGGTGGCAAGCCAGATCTGTTTCATTTCGGGGTCTCCCAGGTTTTCACATGGTTGCTATAGATGAAACCTGACGGGCAATACATTGATTTAAAGCAAGTTTGCGAAAAACCGCCGATGGCTATCATGCCACCGGCTTGAACACGGTCTTTTGGGTAGGTGTTTATTGGATAAGCGTCTGATCCATGCTCATTGCAGGGCGATCACATCCCGCCTCGCCGACAATACGGGCAGGCACGCCTGCCACGGTCTTGTTGCGCGGGACTTCCTCAAGCACCACGGAACCTGCTGCAATGCGCGAGCATTCCCCAACCTTGATATTGCCCAGAACCTTCGCGCCAGCGCCAATCAGAACACCGTCACCAATCTTGGGATGACGATCTTCGTCTTCTTTGCCGGTACCGCCCAAGGTGACCGAATGCAACATCGAGACATTGTCGCCCACAACAGCCGTTTCGCCGATCACTATGGAATGAGCGTGGTCGATCATAATGCCCCGGCCAATACGTGCTCCGGGATGAATATCGATGCCGTAAACCTCAGAGCAGCGCATCTGGATGAAGTAGGACAGATCCTTGCGACCCTCTTTCCACAGGTAATGCGCCAGACGATAAGCCTGCATCGCTTGGAAGCCTTTGAAGTAGAGCACGGGCTGCAACATGCGATGGCAGGCCGGATCGCGATCCAGCACAGCTGTGATGTCAGCACGCGCGGCTTCTGCCAGTTCAGAGCAGCCAGCATAGGCTTCGTCAGCAATCTCTCGCAAAAGCACCATGCTCATCTCATTCGAGCTGAGCTTAGCGGCAAAGCGATAGGACAACGCCTTCTCAAGCGTCCTGTGGTGAAGCACACAGGCCCCAATCAAACCACCCAGCAGAGGCTCTTCTGCCACGGCTTGTTTGGCTTCGCTGGTGATCCGGTCCCAGACGGGATCGATTTTGGTCACAATCGCATGTTTCTCGGCCATGTCTGCTCCTCGCGTTGAACGAATACTTTACACCAGATAGGGTTTGAATTCCAAACGCAAACCCCTGATGGAAAAGATTGCAAAGATGAATGAATCCCAGATCGCACAGTTTAAGGCGCTCTTGTTGGCCAAGCTGGAAGAGCTGGATCAGGATGATGCGCTTGGGCAGGACGGGCAGAAGATTGTGGAGCTTGATCAACAAGCCGTTGGGCGGCTATCCCGGATGGATGCGTTGCAAAATCAAGCGATGGCAAAAGCCACCGGCGCGCGCAGATCAGCCCAGCGCCAGAGGGTTCTGATGGCGCTTGAGCGGATAAACGAAGACGAGTTCGGCTATTGCGAAGATTGCGGCGAAGACATCGCGTTGGGGCGGTTGGAACTTGACCCCACCGCCCCGAAATGCGTCAGCTGTGCCTCTGGCTGAACCGTGTGTGTCGCGCCTTGAGCGCGGCATAGACCGTCAGCAAACAATCCAGAAAATCAGGATCATCGTGTAAGGGCTCTGTTTTGCGCGGAAGTGACATCGCCACCGACCCAAGGCTTCCATTGCCCCAACGCGGATGCAGCCGGCCCAGCGCAAGGCGGTAACGATCCGCGGCGTCGGCACGATGCAGCATGGCAAGCATCGCGCCGGGCCGTTTGTGCGGCCCAAGCGCCAAAAGCGCACAGGCCGCGGCAATCGCGTCACCGGGCAGAACTGGCCGCATTTACAGATCAACCTCCAATCGCGCATCCGGGCCTGCCCCGAATTTCTCGGAAAGCTGGGCGACTTCGACAGTGTAGGCACCTGTCACCAAATCCGCAGTCCGAAGCGTGGAATCATAGCTCCAATTGGCCGAGGTCACGACCAGCTCGCGCTTAACGGTTCCCCCGTCGATGATCCGAACACGATAGCGTTCGTCCACCTCGCCCAATGGCACATCGACATCTCCCCAAGGATCTCCGTCAATCCGCGTGCGCCTGATCCAGCTGAGCTGGTGATCCCCTGCTTGATAGCGCGCTTCAAGATGAACAGGCGCATAGGGTCGCAAGCCGATGCCTTTGAAGGCCATAACCTCGTGCAGGTAGGAATTATCCGTATAGGGTTTGCGTGCAGGACCGATCCGATAGTGGCGGTTCAGACCACGGGCTGATGACGCCAAGGGGATCTGGTCTTGAGTGCCATCCAGCACCACAAGATAGCTTCCTGCGGGCCAAAGGCCTGGCATTGTGGCATCCGTACCCAACTGACCACGCAAGCGTACACTCAGATCATAGGTTTGTTCGCCAACCAGATCAGCCGAGGCAAACTGCAGGATTTCCCAATTGTCAGGGCTGCCATCCCCAATGGCCACCACATTTGCGCCGTTCAGCATGTCATCCACCGAGACCGAGGATAGCGTGGCTGCAGATGCAAGTTTCACACGCAACGCGGGCCCATGATCCAGAATGCCAGACGGCGAAGGGAGCAAATCTGTTTCGGTCACCCCAACGACAGAGCGCGACAACACACGATCAATGCGTCGATAGCCATTGTCATTGGCCGACCGGAAGATCGCCACATTCCCCGGCCAAGGATCAGCCGTAATCGCAACATGCGGAGCATGCGGCACCTCGTCCCCTGTTAGCAGCGGGAGATCCAAGAACAGAGGGAAAACCGGCGCTGGCGGGATATAGGGCTTCACAGCGGGCGCAGGCTCGACACTGTCTGAGGGCAGAAACAATCCAGGCTCGACACGTACCGCACGGATGTTCTGCACACCGGCATGTTCCACATGGTCGACGCGGAAATGCTCGGTCCCTGCTTCGGTTTCCAACTTCAGGACATCGCCCGCCCCTTTGGACAGTTCCGAAGGCGGCAAGGCAAAGGTGGCGGAGTCTCGCGCCACGCGTGCCTCGGACAACCAACGCTCGGTAATCACCCTCGCTTCTGTGCGTGTTAACACCAAGGGGATTTCCGAAGTTGAAACCGAATAGCTCGTTTCATCCGGGAAAATCGCCTCTACGGCCCGAATGTCATAGTCGCTTCCACTTTCGACGTAGTTCAAGCGCACGCGACCTGCGATTTCCGCTTCGGGCGCGCGGACGCGTTCAAGGGTGGTCTCGCGGTCTGGCGACAACGCCATCTTTTCAGGATCAAGGGTCTGATCAGGTCGCCCAGTCCGAGAGGCGAAGATCAAGACGCCTTCCCGTTCCGCCACCTCAAACCCATAGGCCAGCATCAAAGGCTGTAAGGCTGCGCGCGCACCGCTTATCTGATCAACGGTATATCCCCGCACCAAACCATGCAGTTTGGACACGTCGTACCGCGTCACACCTGAGCGTTCGCAGATCTCGCTGACCACAGACGCAAGTGACCGCGACGAGGCCCGCCCGTTCAGCCAATGCCCGCGGTCATAGTTTGCACCATCGCTCCACAGCCCCTTGCGGTTCGGGAACTGTGGGAAGGGACGCGTATCCCACGCCCAGACATGCGCACGCGACATGTCCAGCATCTTGACGCCCGTTGCCGAATGGGTCGGGTTGTTGGAATTATCTTTCCAATACCCATAAAGCGCGCGCAGGTATTGTGCTTGCATCAGATCATCACGCCGCCCGTTCGAATAGCGCGGCTTGGCACTTTCCGAGCTTTTGGGATCAAGAAACTTGTTGGGTTGGTTCGTGCCCTTATCAATCGCCGCACAGCCCATTTCCGTGAACCAGAAGGGCTTGGAACCTGGCAGCCAGTCGGTTGGGGTCACATTACGAACGCCCCCGACCCGGTTGTGGTGCGAGCTTTCCCACCATCCGCGCAGATCCTTGTAGCGATAGATCCAGTCCTCGCCATGTGCTCCATCGGTAATTGGTGTGCGTATCTGAAGCTCTCTTGCATCCGGGTTTTTATAGTACCAGTCGTACCCTTCACCACCTTCGATGTTGGATTGCAGATAGCCAAGATCATAGATGCTTTCGAAATGAGCATCCGCATGGTCAAACCCATCGCGCCAGTCTGACAGGGGCATGTAGTTGTCTATGCCGATGAAATCGACTTCGTCATGGCTCCAAATCGGATCGAGGTGAAAGAACACATCCCCGGACCCATCTTCCGGGTGATAGCCGAAATACTCGGACCAATCCGCAGCATAGGAAATCTTGGTGCTTGCGCCCAGAATTCCCCTCACGTCGTCAACCAACTGCATCAGCTGATCCACCACAGGGAAGCTATTTCCCGGCCCGCGGATCTGCGTCAGGCTGCGCAGCTCCGATCCGATCAAGAACGCATCCACCCCGCCAGCAGATTTGCACAGATGTGCATAGTGCAGGATGAACCTTCGATACGAGAACTCGTTCGGGCCTGTGTAATTCACACCCTGAGAAGTCACATTGAAATCGCTGGGCTGCGCGTTCCCAAAGAACGCGGCAACCTGCGACACGGCACCGGCAGTGCCATCTGGCGACCCCGGATGGTGCGGAGCAAGCGTGGTCGTGATCCGTCCACGCCATGGCAATTCAGGCTGCCCGATCTGCGCCGACCAAGGGTCAAAAAGGCTGTTGCCTTCCATCTGCTCCATGAGGATGAACGGATAGAAGGTGGCCTTGCGATTGTTGAGCGATGCAAATTCTATTGCCTCTTTCACCGACTGATCCGAAGGAGTGCCGCCATACACCGGACGGTTGTCATCATCGCGCGGCACCAGCCCCGCTTGTGAACGTGCCACACCACTGACGGTCCACGGCATGGGTTTACCATCCATTTGCTTCTGCTCGACACGAGGGCGGATCTGGCACGATCCACAGCGCAGATCATCGCCAAACCACGACACTACAAGCGCCGTATTCGTACAGTTGGGCATTTCCTCGCGCATCTGACGATAGGATGTCACGAAATCCGTGTGTCCCGATGGGTTGTTCTGGTTAGAGCCGCCACTGACACCCGGCCCACCATCATAATGCACGGCAGACGTCGCCATCGCGTATTCTCCCGTTCCGGGGATCAGCGCCACAGCTTGGGTGCCGCGTGCGACTTCCTTGTTTTGGAACGGCTGCTCCGGACGAAATACCTCGAAACTGAACTGAGGCACACGGTTGCCGAAAGGCGTGAGGTCCAAATCTTCGATCACCACATAGGCGATCCCGCGATAGGCCGGGGCTTTCCCCGATCCCTTCACCGCTTCGATCTTGGGGTCCGGCAATTGGGATTCCGTTCCCTTATAGATGCGGATGTTCAGATCCTTCTTCGCGATCTGGTTTCCATCTGCCCAGATCCGACCTACTCGCGTGATTTGCCCCTCGCACAAGGCAACCGCAACACTGATCGAATAGCTGTAGGTCGTGATTTCGGGTTCTGGGGGCTTTGGAGGACCTTTGCCCCCGTCATCCCCACCGGTCGTCGTGACATTTTCCTTGAAACGTGTAGACCAAATCACCTGCCCGCCCAGACGTGCGGCCCCATACACCATGGGAACAGCGGTACCTTCGGAAGCACCGCTTAGGCGTATCCGGTCCACGCGGCCTGTTTCAATGGGCTCGGACCCCTGCCCCAAAATACGATTGTCAATGGCCTGACCAATCGTGGCACCAATGGCTTTGCCAATCACCACGGAAGACAAACCAAGGATCCCGCCCCCGATTGAGGCTCCAGCCGCAGCACCCACAGCAGAAAGAAGTATCGTCGCCATCAGCTTGTCCTTTCAGGAAGTTCAAAACACGCCACAATCCGGCGTTCCCATGGGGTGGAAAGTGAGCTCTCCACCACGCCATGGCCGCTATAGGCGTGGATAAAGGATGGGGCTGGGCCCGCGCTGGCCAGAAACCCCAGATGTTTTGCAACCGCATCGGAGCGCATCCGAAACAACAGGATGTCACCCGGCTGTTTGGCCTCCAACGGTTTGGCAATCAGATGCGCTTTCGCGGCCTGCCAAAGCGCTTCCTGTCCGTCCGTTTCGGACCAATCAGACGTGTATGGGGGTACGCTGACCGGCTCTTGCCCCAGAACGGCCCGCCACACGCCACGCACCAGGCCAAGGCAATCGCACCCGGCCCCTTTCTGAGAGGCTTGATGCACATAGGGCGTTCCAAGCCACCCCTGCAGCTCTTGCAGTATTAATGCTTGTTTCCGCACCATATCAGGCCCCAGAAATCGGGTTGAATGGGTTGTTTTCATCGTCTCCAAAGATGAAGCCTTGGACATCTAACGTTTCGCGTCCATCGCCACCGTCATTACGCCCCGATGGAATTGGATAGGACATCAGCCAGTCCTCGCCAGGAATGTCAGGGAAACCACGAAAGTTCCGGAAATTATTGAACTTCACGCGGCATGTGCGGGCCAGCTTGTCACAACCCGCCTCAAGGCGGACGCGATCGCCGGGTTGCATGACGGCCCGCAAAGCTTCCCAAAGCTCGATAGTCCGTGTGCCATCTTTGCCCTTGCTGTCATTTTTGATGATCCCGCACAGCCCTTCAGCCTCGCCGGTCAAAACTTCAAACCGACCACGGACAAACCAATTCCTTGGGTAAAGCGACATGCCGTCGAACCGAAACACGGTTTCTTCATCATTACTGACAAGATCCAGCTCGACTGAATATCCGTTCTGGCCCAGATTAAACCGGCATTTCTCATCCCCCAGCACCGCAGAACAGGGTGATTGAAATGCGCGCCCCTGCGGCTGGTTCAGGGCTTCGCTCAGCCCGTTCAGCTCTGCCCGGAAGCCACCAGCTTCTCGTGCCAGCTCGCCCACTGTGCCGCGAAACCGGAGGTAGCGTTGCGTGACATCTTTCCAATTCACAAGCCACGCTTCAACTTCGGCTCCGTCATAGCGCCCCGCGCGAATGTCTTTTTCGCTGATGGCATCTGTGGACAGAACACCCAAAGCTTCGGTGTTATCGACCGAAAGCCCCGTGGTCTGACTTAACGCCTGAGCGGTCATGCCAGTGTCGGCCTTGTAGGTCACACCTTCCATCTGGATATCCAGATCGTGATCCGTAAAGCCATAGACTGCACCATCGCGCCGCGTGACCTTCCACAACCGCGCAATGCTGGTCACACCTTCGCTGAGATGAGCCTGAAACTCTGTTGAAACCGCCATCAGACACGCACCTCGACCACCGGCACATTCGGTGCCTCACCCGCCTGGAACGACGCCACCGACGTATGAACGCGGTCCGTGTCGAACCGCACGGGCACATCAAACTCATACCCGGCGGTGATCTCGGCCCCATCTTCCGGCGCTGTCGCAAAGCTGATCAACCCGGTGGTGAGATCGACGCTAAACTGTGTCGCCTCAATCTGAGGGTCCCCTTTCAGGCCCAGCTTCACCGTCCCTTCGACCGGCTTTTGGATTGGCCGCTCGTAGGTGTTGGTGCCTGACCGGTAGGTCTTGAGCAGCTGGAAGTCGGTGGTTGTCCCGTCGCCCCACCCGATGATCTGATCAGTGTACGCAGGCTCAGCCGATGGCAGGCCGCTTTTGAAGTCCGACCAGTCTTTCCAGCGAAACGCATGTAACTGCCCGCGGCGCGCTTCAAAGAACGCAATCAGCGTTTCAACGTCATCCAAAGACCGCATCCCGATCCCCGCATCATAACGCCGACGCGAATGCTCCCACGGGCTGTTGCGTTCTTCGAACCCGTTGGCCAGCGTGACCACTTCGGTGCGCCGTTCAGGACCGCCAACCGAGCCGAAACTCAGATTGGCTGGGAAACGAATTTCATGAAAAGACATGTGGAACCCTCCTAAGATCAGGAAATCTGGTGATCAGCGGTGCCGCTGGCCGCGCGCCAAAGCGCGCTGGACATTGGCCGCAATCTGGCTTTGAGACCGACGGAAGCTTTCGACATCCGGGGTCGAGATATTCATGGTGACATTCACGGGCTGACCGCCGCCCTGCGTGCGCACGCCAAGCCGGCCATCGGCCCCGCGGCTCAGTGGCATAATGGCTTCCGGTCCGGCTTCACCCATCAGGCCCATGCCGCCTCGCATCGGAAAGGCAGTCGCTTGCGACACCACGCCCCCCTTGGCAAACGGCATGACGCGCCCATGGGCAAATGCGCCGCCATCGGCAAAGGGCAGGAACGCGTTTGTAATCGCGCCAACACCCTGACCCAGAAGATCGCCAAAATGGTTGGTGACTGGGTTTACGGCGGCATTGAACGCCGCATCGGTCATTGACCGTGCGACCTCTTTCAATGCATCTGACAGTTTCATCCCATCAAAGGCCAAGCCCTCGAACGCACGGCGCAAACCAGACGAGATACCCGAGGACAAAGTGCTGACATCTGCATTCAGATCCGAAATCGTCGAATGCATGCCCTTCAATTCGAAGATAAAGCCAGTGGTCATTTGCTGCGCGCCACCAAGTGCCGCTTCCAAGGCGTCAATTTGGTCTTCGAAACTGTCGATACTGTCCAATTCAGCCATCACATGCCCTTTCCTTTGGGGCCACGCGGTTCATCAGGGAACGCACGGGCAAGCTCATCAAGCCGGGATCGCAGGCAGGTGGCAGGTTGCCCCTCTAGCCCGGCCATCACAGCCAATTCGATCGGGGTCAGCGCCCAGAAATCATCCGGGCGCAGTCCCAGTTTACCAAGACCAAGGCGCATCAACCCCGGCCAGTCGAACCCGGCAGCCTCAGCCACGCACGTCATCCCCGGGTGTCAGGGCGAAGGCGCGGGTCAAAAGCTGACCCGCGGCTTTTGCGGCTTCGACGGGTCCGCCTTGGATTTCAGCGGCAATCAAATCCTGCGCCGTGCCAGCCCAGCCCCCGCCGCGCAGTCCGGCGACAATCAAGGCCAGAACATCACGGCTTGAGAATCCTCCGCTTTCAAACCGTTCGACCAGCGATACGATCGAGGCCTCTCCCAGCTGCTCTTCCAGCTCGGCCAATGCCCCAAGCGTCAACTTCAACACATGAGATGTGCCGTCGATCACAAGGGCGACCTCGCCCGTCCAGGGATTGGCCATGATCAAAGCGCCGTGAAGGTCAGTTCGCCAGCCGATGCCATCGACAGCTCATATGTCGCCTCGCCGTTATGCGACCCCGCATATTCAATCGAGGTGATCATGAACGCGCCTTCGACCACGCCGAAATCGGGCACAATCACTTGGAAGCTCGGCACTTCATTGTCGAAAAAGATCTGGCGAGCCCGCTCGTCGGTCGAGGCGTCTTTGAACACACCCGAGCCCGAGATCGACGCCGATTTCACGCCTGCACCGCCCAGAAGTTCACGCCAACCGCCTGTGCTTTCCAGGCTGGTCACATCCACGCTTTCCGCGTTGAAGCTCAGGCGCGTGGCCCGAAGGCCTGCAATGGTCTCGAACACACCGGTGTCGGTCATATCGAGCTTGATCAGAAGGTCTTTGCCGTTTTGCGCAGCCATAGGATCACTCCGTTTTGAAAGGTTTAATTGTCTTCGACACGTGCGCGGAAGATCAGGTCGATGCGGCGGACATCCGCGTCTTCAACCCGCCGCGCCCGCGCACGATGGAAATTCAGGTAAACAAGGGAACCGCGCGCCAGAACCAAGCTGGCATCCACCAACGAGTCGCTGACAGCGGCGGCCACCTCTTTGGCGGCCTGGAACCCGGCTGCATCCGTGACCACGCTGACCGTGACCTCGTGCAACGCGCCATGACCGGTCTTATCCGACCGCTCGCGCACATCTTCGGGACCAAGGCTGACATAGGTGCCCGTGATGATCCCTGCCGGGACGGCATCATAGATCGCACCAGACACCAACGTAGACAGGGTCACATCCGCAGTAAGGCGCTGATAGATGGCCTGTTGAAGCGAAGCTGAAACGCCATAGCTCATGCCGACACCTCCTCTTGCGCAAAACAGGTCAGGTATTGCGCGCCTGCATCCGCCTCGGTCACTGCAAGGATACGGAAGATCCGCGATCCATCGCGAAACCGCTGATCGGGCTTCGGACGGGACGGCGCACCGTCAGGGGCAGCGCGCACTGTGATGCGAAAGGCAATGGACGACACGGTAGCAAAACCCGCCGCACGTTCGCGCCCAGAGCCGGGTTTCACCTGGGCCCAAACTTGCCCCAAGGTTTGCCAGCTTGTTGTGAAACCACCCGCACCATCCGCAGTGCGCACAGGTTCTTCCAACAGAAGCTTTCGGTTTAAGACAGGGCGCTTCATGCCGCCCCTCCACCACCAAACAGGCGCACGGTGCGATAGCGTTGCAGCAGGGCCGAGATCGCCGAGGACAATTCCCCTTGCCCCATTGCACCCCCGGCATCCGCCCGGTTCTCATAATAACTGGCCGCCAGCAACATCACCGCTTGCCCCAGATCTGCGGGCAGATCGGACCATGCCGCCCCAAACCCGGCCTCAAATCCGATAACCGCTTGTCCTCCAACAGGGATCGCCGACAAGCAAAGACCGGTCGACACAAGGCGCGGTCGGTGCATGTCTTGCTCCAGCGCGTAACGGGCCGGATCAATGGTTTCAGTGCCGCCGAGCCGATCATGGATCTCAAGGCTCAGGATCTGGCTGACCGGACCAACCGGCAAGGCTTGCGACGCAAGATCGCGCCATGCGGTCAAGGTCCAGGTAAACGCGCGCGACAGAAGGATCTTTCCAGTGCGGGCCTCGATCGCGGCCATTGCGGCCCGAAGGTAGGTTTCCAGCACCTGATCTTGCACCCCGTCATCGGCAAACCCGGTACCCAGCCGCAGGTGGTCCTTGAATTGGGCGACCGGAATGGCCGTGCCCGGCACTGTGGTCTGCTCGACTAACATCATGGATCATCTCCGAAATTCGGGCCCCTCACGTCATGTGGGAAAGGGTGGGCGCGCGCCGTCCGCATTGCTCGGACGGAGGGGGAGCAGCTAGACAACACGGGATTGGCCGGCGCGCGCCCTGCCCCGCGACACCCTTTTGGATGCCACGGGATCAGGTTCATCTCTTACGAGACTGAGAACTTCAGAAGTTTGATCGCAGCAAAGTCGCTGACATCACCGCCTACGCGCTTGGTGGCATAGAACAGCACATGCGGCTTGGCCGAGAACGGGTCACGCAGGATGCGCGTGTCAGGGCGTTCGGCAATGGTGTAACCCGCAGCAAAATCACCAAACGCAATCGAGTGGCTGTCAGCACCGATGTCGGGCATGTCCTCGACGATCAGAACGGGATAGCCGATCAGACGGGCGGGTTCGCCAGCGACAGTGGCATCCGACCACAGGAAGCGGCCATCCGCGTCTTTCAACTTGCGCACAGCACCGACGGTTTTCGAGTTCATCACGAAGACTGCATTGGTACGATAATCAGCACCCAGCGCATAGATCAGGTCGAAGATCGCATCTGCCGGGTTGGTGGCGTTGAAGTCACCTGCCTCGCCAGTGGCGACGTAACCAAGATTGCCCCAAGTCCAGCTGGAGTTGTCGACAGCGGTGTGGTTCAGAATGCCCACAGGCTTCTCGACACCGTCACCGTTGATGAACGCACCGCTTTCTGCGCGCGAGAACTTGTCAGCGATACGACCCGCCAGCCAGTTTTCGATGTCAAACGCGCTGTCATCCAGCAGACGCTGCGAGACTTTCGGCAGAGCCGACAGCTCGTGCAGCGGGATCGAAATACGGTCGATCTGCGGGGTGCCGGTTTCGGTCGACGAACCCGTTTCCGACGCCCAGCCGGTAACCAGATCGCCTTGATCGATCAGAACGTCATAGGCAGTGCCTTCCACGTTGACCACATTGGCCACCGAACGCAGTGACGCCGCGCTGTTCAGAACACCTTTGATGGTGTCAGCGGTGATCGGGTCCACAAGGTAGCCGCCATCAGCCGCCACGGCCGACGACATGGCTTTGCCCTCCAGATCAATGCCACGCAGTGCGTCATCATCACCCGAACGAACGTAAGCTTCAAAAGCCTTCTGATGGGGTGCTTCCAAATCGGCAGCAGCGGCAAGGTGCGGGCGGCCCGCAATGGTGTTAGATTTGCGATCCAGCATGGTCAGTCGCTCTTCCTGTTGTTGAAGTTTGGTCGAAATGTCGTCGTGAAAATCGTTGATATCACTCACAAAACCAACCAACGCGGTCTTCACCTCGGCAGCCGGATTAGGGCCTGTAGCCAAGCCAGCGGGCGCAGCCGACTGGCCCTGAGCCTTTGTCTCTTTCTTGCTCATAATTGGGTCCTTTTCAGGGGTTCAGATCGCTGGCTCAGGCTTTGCGGGCCAGCATCAGGCGTGCATCCTCAATGGTCGCAGCCAGTTCACGCAGAGTGGTATCCTGAGCAACAGACGTGTTGTCCTTTGCCCCCACCCGCGCCGTTGGAAGCATTGGGAACGTGACAAGCGACACCTCCCACAGCTCCAATTCAGTCAAAAGCCGTTGGCCTTGTTGTGTCATTGTGGATTTCTTGGTGCGATATCCAATGGAGAGCCCATCAATCGCGCCAGCCTCGATCAGTGCAGCCGCTTCACGACCCTTTTCGACGTCGCCCAGAATGCGGCCTTTAACGTAAAGACCCTTTGCGTCTTCTCGCACCTCATCCCACACCCCAATCGGTTGGGCTGGGTCGTGTTGCCACAGCATCTTAACGCCACGGCCCTTGGCTTTGAGGTCTTCCAATGACTTTGAATAGGCACCACGGGCCACAACATCGCCGCCATTGTCGACTTGTTCGAAGAAACTGGCATAGCCGTCAATTTGAATGCCTTCAGCGGTCTGAACTGTTTCGCCCAGTTTGACAAACTTGTGCTCCAGTCCGAAATCGGTGTGATAATCACCCATAATATCGCCCTTTCTCATTAATCCTGTGCCAGTGGTGGCAGCCCCAGAAGGCTGCGCTTTTCCGCATCAGTCAGGAAGCTGGCCTCGGCCACGCGGGCCCATTGCTGATCGCGTTCCGCAGCCAAAGCGGGCACTTGATCCAAATCCGGCTTCAACTTCACCGCTTCCCCCGTGAACCCCGCCAACCAATGGCCAACACTGGCCGCGACACGTGACACAAGCGGCACCACAGTCAGGCGATAAAACGCCCGGCTTGCCTCTTGGTAGTTGGCGTAGGTGGCGTCGCCTGGAATGCCGATCAGCATTGGCGGCACCCCAAAGGCCTGCGCGATTTCACGCGCCGCGGCTTCTTTGGTTTTCTGGAATTCCATGTCCGAGGGGCTGAAGCCCATCGGCTTCCAATCCAGCCCGCCTTCAAGCAACATCGGTCGCCCCGCGTTGCGCGCCCCAACATGGTGGCTTTCCATCTCGCTGAGCAGGCGATCATACTGGTCCGCGCTCAGTTGCGCTTGCCCATCCGCACCTTTATAAACAATGGCCCCCGAAGGCCGTGCTGCATTGTCCAAAAGCGCTTTGGACCAGCGACTTGCAGCGTTGTGGACATCAATCGCTGTCGCGGCGGCCTGCAACGGGGACAGGCCATAATGGTCGTCCTGCGGGTGGAAGGCTTTCACGTGACAAATCGGGGAAGCACTCTCGCCCACATTGAAGCGGTGTTTGCGCGCACCTACCGTGTAATCATAGGCGACCGGCCAACCATCCGCGCCGGGCACCAGCGCCATCCGGTCCGAACGCAGCACGTGAAGCTCGCTCACCGCGCCGTCTTCGCCGGCAACTGCTTCAAGATAGCCGTTCCCAGTCAACAGCAGCTGACCAAAGAAGGCCTCGAACAACTCTGCCCGGCCCTGCGCGGCATTCGGACGTGCCAGAAGGTCCAAAAGCGGATGATTGTCATAGCGTTGCAGGTCATCTTGCAAAACCAAAGGCAGCGCGCTGGCAGCTTCTGCGATCAGTTTGACCGATCGAAAGCCGACCGGGTTGGCCGAAAAACCGCTGCGGGTCAGGCTAACCGTGTCACGCGGGCTCCAGGCCACGCGGCCCGAATTGCCATACGCGATGACAGGCCCTGTGGCTGATGCCTTTGCTTCGCCGGGCATCTCTGCCTTCGCGTCAACTGGGCCTCGCTTGAGAAAATCAAATACCATGCGCCTTGGCTCCTTGGTTTCGGTTCTCCGGCTGGCACCGGGCAAACCTGTCCTGTCCGGGTGCGCGTGGTTGCACATCCCGAGCGGTCAATCTCGTCATCAGGTGATCAGGTCAGGGCCCGGTTGCCGGGTGGGCTATTGGGCCCCGCCTTTCGATGTTTTGCACTTTGCCATTGAGGGTTAAAAAACTCTTTAACCAAGCGTGCGCACTTGCGGGCGGCGGTAGGATGCAACGGGTTCGATGATCAGCTCATGCAGGGCCCAAACCAGCGCATCCACGCGGTCAGGACTGCCTTTGCCTTCAAAGCCTTTGTTGGTCATTCGGCACATCTGATCCTCCAGCTGTGCCATCCCCCCTGCATGGGATACCCGCCCCTGCTCGTACAGGGCCGCCACAGGTTCCGCGCGCGCGTGTTTTCCACGCGTTGCACGCACCGCCTTGTAAGGCACGGTTGCGTCGATCTGACGAATGACGCTTTCCACAAGGTCGCCACCTTGGTTGACCTCGGCCACCAAACGGTCCGCTCGGTGACGTTCCATGGCCGCCAACGCGGCTTCGGCCCATTCCGACGGGCTGGCGGCTGAGACACTGGCATCCTCCAGCACCACAGCCTTCCATTCGCCCGGTGGTCCCTTGGCGAAGATACCGGCCACAACGATCCCGCATTCATCAGAGCCTTTGTGCCCCGTTACAGGCGGGTCGACCGCAACCACAATCCGATCGAGGACTGGCGTCTCTGACCCCAAGCGGTGCTTGTCCAGCATCGCCATGGTCCAAAGCGCCCCTTCCGTGTCCTCCAAAAGCACACCGTCCAGTTCTTGCCGCCCAAGCCGCGTGTCGGCATAGCGCGTGCGCACTTCGTCCAGAAAGCTTTTCGCCAGATAGGCACGGTTGGCTTCTGTCGGCGCGTGGGTTGTCACGGTCGAGGGGTTCTTCAATATCTGCTTCAACACCCCCACATTGCGCGGCGTTGTGGTCACGCATTGGCGTGGATGGGTACCAAGGCGCAAACCGAATTGCAGCATGTCCCATGTTTCTTCGGCCTTTTTCCACTTGGCCAACTCATCCACCCAAGCCGCATCGAACTGCGGGCCTCGCAAGCTTTCTGGTTCATAGGCGGAAAAGACCTGTGCAATAGCCCCATTGGGCCAGACCAAACGCCTGCGGCCTGCCTCCCATGTGGGACGACGGTCAGGCGGTGAACAGGCAAGGATGCCGCTTTCGCCAAACACCATCACCTCGCGCACCTGATCAATGGTTTCGCCCACCAGGGCCACCCGACGCGAGCGGCCGGGGTCCAATGGCCCCGCCCCTTCGACCTCGGACCGTACCCATTCGGACCCGGCGCGGGTTTTCCCCGCGCCACGCCCGCCCATGATCACCCATGTGCGCCAATCGCCCTCGGGCGGCAATTGGTGACCCAAGGCCCAAAACTCAAACAGATAAGGAAGCGCCATAAGCGCCCCGTCACTCAGATCATTCAGGAAGCTCTCGCGCTCGTCTTGCGTCGCGCAGGCAAGCCAATCGGCGCCCGATTTCATCTCGGGCCTGAGCAAGGTTGAGCTCAGATGCTCGTCCCCCGCCAAAGCCGGTTTTACCACTTTGTTCAAGACGTTTCCTTTCCTCAAATACCGTTTGCATGGCGCGGCGCACTTCCGTCATGGCTTTCGCCAATTCAGGTGTGGTTTCGCACCCATCCGTTTCTGCCGCCGACAACTGGCGATCCAACTCTTTCAAAACACGTAGAAAAAACGAGTCCGCAATCTTCAGGTAATCTTCCGAAGCCGCGTCCTTCCCCAAGGGCGTGATAATTGTCATGTTTTTTGTTGTTGCCTCTCATGCTCTTGTCCGCACGAGCGACATGAAAAAACGGCCCCGGGCAGATGCCCAAGGCCGTTAGTTTCACGTCTTCTAGCGTATGTCAGAGACTACATTGGACCGTGCGATCGGTCAAAACGCAACGCACGGGAAGCGCGCGCCGCTGTAATGTTCTGGCAACCTATTGCTTGGCGCGCTCTGCTTCGATCTTGCGCCACTCGGCCACGTTGGCGTTGTGCTGGGCAAGCGTTTCCGCAAAGGCGTGACCACCAGTACCGTCTGCCACAAAGAACAGATACGGCGTGCTGTCCGGGTTCAAAGCCGCTTCGATTGCAGCACGGCCTGGGTTGGCAATTGGGGTCGGTGGCAACGCATCAATCACATAGGTGTTGTAAGGCGTTTCCTTACGCAATTCGCTTTGGCGCAAACCACGACCAAGGCTGCCTTGCCCTTTGGTGATGCCATAGATCACCGTCGGGTCCGTTTGCAGACGCATGCTTTTGTTCAAGCGGTTTACAAAGACACTGGCAACCTGACGACGTTCTTCCGCCAAGCCCGTTTCTTTTTCCACGATCGACGCCATGACCAATGCTTCATCCGCATTTGCATAAGGCAAATCAGCGGCCCGCGCATTCCAAGCCTCAGCGAGGATCTCAACCTGAGCTTCCTGCATCATTGCAATTAGCGCAGCCCGATCTGAATCCAACTTCACCTCATAGCTGTCCGGCGCAAGGCTGCCTTCCGCAGGGATGCTTGGCACTTCACCCGATAGGAAATCGGCGCGGGTCAGACTGTCCACAACCTGCCAGCTGGTCACGCCTTCGGCCAACGCAATACGGAAGCGCGTGTCACTCTCTGCACGTTTTTCGACATAAGTTTCAGGGGCTTCGCCCTCAAGCTCTGCAGGTTTGAACTCTGCAGTAATCTTATATTCCTGCGTGGCCGGGTCCAGCTCGCGCACTTGCACGACAGCCGCCAAAACGCCCACACGATACAAGATTTCCGTTCCGCAGGTCGACGCTCCGCCACGTGTGACAATGTCCACAATCTGGTCCATGGACGCGCCTTCCTGAACCAGGAAAGATCCCGCCTTCAAAGCGCTGGCTTTGTCAGAATACTCGACGCCAATTCGGAAAATCGACGCGTTCGAGATCGCCCCTTGCGCCTCAAGGTTTTCAGCAACTCGTGCAAACGAGCTGCCACGCTCGACCCGCAAGCAGATGGTTTCCGACAGCGGGCCTTCAGCTGTGTACTGTTGTTTGCCCCAAGCGATCACGCCGACAACGACGATCAGGCCGACGATGAACAGACTCAGCGCGTTCGAGGCGATATTGCGCCACATCAGTCAGAAACCTTCCCCATAACGAGGCTGGCATTGGTGCCGCCGAAGCCAAAGCTGTTGGACAGCACGACGTTGATCTCGCGCTTCTCGGCCTTGTTGGCGGCCAGCGTCAGGCGCGGCGCGATGGCTGGGTTGTCCAGGTTGATGGTGGGCGGCGCGATCTGGTCGCGAATGGCCAGGATACAGAAAATGGCTTCCACTGCGCCCGCAGCACCCAAAAGGTGCCCGATCGAGGATTTGGTCGACGACATCGTGGCTGTGTCAGCCGCATCGCCCAACAGACGTTCAACCGCGCCCAGTTCGACGGTGTCGGCCATAGTCGATGTGCCATGCGCGTTGATATAATCAATGGCAGCAGGCTCCAGCCCGGCTTTTCCAAGCGCGGCCTGCATCGCACGGAAACCACCGTCGCCATCCTCTGAGGGGGCCGTGATGTGATAGGCATCGCCCGACAGACCATAACCCAGCACTTCGGCATAAATTTTCGCACCACGGGCTTTGGCGTGTTCATATTCTTCAAGCACCACAATACCTGCGCCCTCGCCCATCACGAACCCATCGCGATCTTCGTCATAGGGGCGGCTTGCGGCCTGCGGATCATCTTCACGCTTCGTGGACAGGGCCTTACAAGCGTTGAAACCTGCAATACCCAGCTCGCAAATGGCTGCTTCAGCGCCCCCTGCAATCATCACATCCGCGTCGCCGGTTTGGATCAAACGGCTGGCGTCCCCAATGGCATGTGCGCCAGTGGAACAGGCCGTCACGACCGAGTGGTTTGGGCCCTTGAAGCCAAATTTGATCGATACTTGTCCGGAAATCAGGTTGATCAGCGAGCCGGGAATAAAGAACGGCGACACGCGGCGCGGTCCACGTTCGTTCAGCAGGATCGAGGTGTCAGCAATGGTCGACAACC
The DNA here is from genome assembly GCF_023016155.1 of Aliiroseovarius sp. F20344. GTDB lineage: Bacteria > Pseudomonadota > Alphaproteobacteria > Rhodobacterales > Rhodobacteraceae > Aliiroseovarius. Next base: position 867,174 of record NZ_JALKBG010000008.1, on the reverse strand, counting down.
CGCCAATACCCGATCCAATCATCACGCCAGTGCGCAACTGGCCTTCTTCGTCTTCGGGCAGCCAATCGGCGTCTTTCACAGCCATTTCGGCAGCAGCAAGACCATAAAGGATGAAATCATCGACTTTGCGGCGCTCTTTTGGCTCCATCCAGTCGTCTGGGTTGAATGTACCATCCGACCCATCGCCCAAAGGCACTTCGCAGGCATATTTTGTGGTCACGCGTGAAGCGTCAAACTTTGTGATCGGGCCAGCACCCGATTGCCCATCCAGAATGCGTTTCCATGTTTCCTCAACACCGCATGCCAGCGGAGAAATCATGCCCAATCCTGTTACAACCACTCGACGCATTTTTGCTGCCCTTTCTCAGGTCGTTCGTCATTCCACGCTTGATAGCGCGGGGCGGGGTTTGGGGGCAAGAGGCATCGCGCATTTGCTCCTCTATCGGCAGATCAAACCCGTCCTGCACTTACAGGCGCTTGGATTCACCAACTTCTTGCTTCCCCAAAAGAAAACGGCGCCTGAAAAGGCGCCGTTCCCTTGATTTCTATCCCGAGCTTAAGCAGCTTCGGTGATGAATTTCACGGCGTCGCCGAAAGTCTGAATGGTTTCAGCAGCGTCATCCGGAATTTCAATTCCAAACTCTTCTTCGAAAGCCATAACCAGCTCTACGGTGTCCAGGCTGTCGGCGCCCAGGTCGTCGATGAACGAGGCGGTCTCGGTGACCTTGTCCTCTTCAACACCCAAGTGCTCAACTACGATTTTTTTCACGCGATCTGCGACGTCGCTCATGATAAATCCTCACGTTAGTTCAGGGCATGGCCCTTTTCGTTTGACCCGATCAGGGCCGTTAAGTTTCCAGCGCGTAACGCCGAGACCCCCAACCCAATTCAGGCTGTCGGGGTAAACCTGCGCCGCCTATAGCACATCGCATAAGATAGGCAAACGCTTTCGCGGTGCAAGGGCACAGTCATTTTTTCGCCGACTGCGCCCCTCGCCATTACAGCATCGCCATTCCGCCATTCACATGAAGGGTGGCCCCGGTGGTGTATCCCGCTTCTTTTGAAGCCAAATACAGAACCGCCGCAGCGATTTCGTCTGGGGATCCCATACGACCCGCAGGGATTTGCGACAGCGTTCCAGATTTCTGATCATCTGTCAGTTTGTCCGTCATCGCAGTGCCAATGAAACCGGGCGCAATGCAGTTTGCAGTGATGCCACGACTGGCGACTTCATAGGCAATGGATTTGGTCAGACCAACCATACCGGCCTTAGACGCCGCATAGTTCACCTGCCCCGGGTTGCCGGTTGATCCAACAATCGAGCCGATATTGATGATCCGGCCCCAACGGGCCTTCATCATCGGGCGCATCACACCACGGCACAAACGCATGGTTGAGGTCAGATTGACATTGATGACATCGTTCCAATCATCATCCGACAAACGCATGAAAAGCTGGTCGCGCGTGATCCCAGCATTGTTTACCAGAATATCAACCGACCCCATCGCCTCGACCGCCTGTTTCGGCAGCGCATCAACAGCGTCCGCATCTGACAGGTTACATGGCAGCACGTGAGCACGATCGCCCAGTTCTGCGGCCAAGGCCTCTAGCGGTTCAACCCGTGTGCCCGACAGCGCAACGGTGGCTCCAGCGCTGTGCAATGCTTTCGCAATTGCGCCACCAATGCCGCCTGACGCGCCAGTTACGAGTGCATTTTTACCTGTAAGATCAAACATTTGCTCTCCTGTATCCTACTGCGCTTTGCGCATCGGTTCGGTCAACAGACCATATTCTTCGATTTCTTCCCGCGTCATGACATGGATGTCATCTGCAGGGGCTGCAGTAATGGTAAACCAATAAAACGCATCATCACCAAGCATCTTCTCAATATAGGCCCGGTTGGCCTCGTGCTCGGGGGCATCCCTTGGATAATCAACCGCTTCTTTCACGCCATCAGACCAGGAATGCACTCCGATCTCAGCCCCTTCAGTGGCAACGCGGTTTACACCGGCAAGAAACAGATCAACCCCGCCTGAATAGATCTTGCTTGTGGCCAGAAGCTCTGTATTCAAACCGAGTTCCCGGACGCGATAAGCCAGCGGAATCATCGTATCATCATCCAGCGATCCCGGCACCTCAACCTCACGAAGGGTTTTGATGTTTGGATGGGCTTCAATGATATTTTCGAACTGATCCAAAGTCTTAGAATTGATTTCGCCATTCATGATCAGCACATAACCTTTAACCTGAAACTTGGTTGTTTCAACTTGGTTCAAAGCAATGACGGTCGCGATCTCACCAAGAGGTGTGGTGAAGGCAAGCCCCACCGCCAAGACGGTAAAGCCTGCAATTCCATAGAAGAACGTCTTCATGCGGAACACGTGGCGTTAACCAGCTTCAACCGCTGCTTTAACGTCGTCCGGCGTCCCAATTGCACGTGTCGCAACCGACTTGTCGATCCGTTTAATCATGCCAGACAGGGCTTTACCTGCGCCGATCTCCCAAATCTCGGTCACGCCATGCTCGGCCATCCAAGCGACGCTTTCGCGCCAACGAACCGACCCAGTGACCTGCTCGACCAACAAAGATCGGATAACAGCGGGGTCCGAAATTTCAGCCGCACGTACGTTAGCAACAAGCGGCACAGCGGGTTGGTTCATTTCAACGTGGGCCAAAGCTTCGGCCATGACTTCGGCTGCCGGTTCCATCAAAGCGCAATGAAACGGAGCACTTACGGGCAACAGAACGGCACGACGCGCGCCTTTGCCTTTGGCGATCTCAACGGCACGCTCAACAGCTTCTTTGTGGCCAGACACCACAACCTGAGCCGGATCATTGTCATTTGCCGCTTGGCAGATTTGGTCATGCGCGGCTTCCGAAGCGACTTCAGCAGCCGTTTCGAAATCCAGCCCTAAAAGAGCCGCCATCGCGCCAACACCAACCGGCACGGCTTCCTGCATGGCTTTTCCGCGGGTCCGTAGAAGACGCGCCGTGTCAGCGACCGACAAAGCCCCAGCAGCCGCCAAGGCCGAGTATTCACCCAGCGAATGCCCTGCAACAAAAGATGCAGCTTCAATCGTGATGCCTTCAGCCTCGAGCGCACGCATGGCAGCCAATGAGGTCGCCATCAATGCGGGTTGAGCATTTTGTGTAAGGGTCAGCTCGTCTTGTTCGCCTTCCCAAATCAACGTGGAAAGCTTTTCACCCAGCGCGTCATCGACTTCGTCGAACACAGCTTTTGCGGTGGGATAAGCATCTGCGAGGGCTTTCCCCATCCCGATGCTTTGGGCTCCCTGTCCGGGAAATACGAATGCGCGGCTCATGCCCCCTCCTCTTTATGCCATTGGCGTTAGGGAATGGGATACCCCGCGGCGGGGCGCTGTGCAAACGGTTTGGGAGTAATACTCTGCTTATCAGGCGGCCTGAAAGGCCAGGCCCGGTCCAGCAGCGGAATATCTGGCCACTTTCCGGCTTTCAAAGCTTGGCAGCGGAAGGCCACCACGATCATTCTTCAGATCGCGCAGCAGGCGTTCACGGATGGGACGCAACAGGGCTTCGGGACCTTTCAGGATCTCGATCGCGGTCATGTTGTCTTCACCATCATCCAGACGCAGATACAAAGTCGCCATCGAAGCAGCTGCATTTGCACTGTCATCCGAAGACAGCAAAAGGCCTTTCACATCTTCAAAAGGAACGGCGGCTTCGGTTTCAAAGGCATTCTTTTCCGATACGCGCCCGCGTCGAATGGTGCGGTTGTACAGATCAACTTGCGTTACTGAGGCGCCGTTGGCCTTGCCAAACATATAAAGCAGACCACCCAGCCCGATGAAAAGGCAGGTCAGCCCAAGCTTCATAATCAAAAGAACCCCGTCGCCCATTCCAGACGCGCTTGGGATTACCCAAAGACCAAGTGACGAAATAACAAGAGCAATCCCAAGGATCCGGCTAAAGGCCCGTGCGATCGATTCCCCCGATTGTCCGTTCACCTGATCGTGCAAAGAATATCCCCACTGAGCGGGGCTCAACAAAACAGGTTGCGCCGAATTTGATGTTTCCGCGCCAGACTTAGGAAGAGGTGATACCATCGTCATGGGACAAACTTTCTTGTTTTTATGGGCAGCTCGGACAAAGGCAGCTCGTCCGGACCAGTTATTCTCGCCCCAGTTTGAGGCTGTTAACTATTGATCCTCCTCAAGTGTGACGGAAATTGGGCGCGAGATGGGTGAATGCAGGGCCATAGTTTGCACACACTGGTACAAATCCACCTTTCAGAAACTTGCTTTTGACCCCGTAAGCGCCTTGCGCAGCACGTCTAAGCGTGTATAAGGCACCGTCCTTTCCGTAAGTGAATGAACCGCGTAGCCTCTCGTGGATGGGTCGCGGAAAGGTTTTGACCCATTCTTTGAAGCGCGCTTGAAAATAGAACTGGAGTTCACATGCCCCTTTACGAGCATGTCTTCATCTCGCGTCAGGATCTGTCCAACGCGCAGGCTGAGAACCTCATCGAACATTTTGGCACCGTACTGGGTGACAACGGCGGTAAAGTCGTTGACAGCGAGTACTGGGGCGTCAAGACGATGGCTTACAAGATCAACAAGAACCGCAAAGGCCACTATGCCTTCCTGAAGACCGACGCCCCGTCGACGGCTGTTCAGGAAATGGAACGCCTGATGCGCCTGCATGACGACGTTATGCGCGTTCTGACCATCAAGGTCGACGATCACGCCGAAGGCCCGTCTGTTCAAATGCAAAAACGTGACGAACGCGGCGACCGCCGTGGCCGTGACCGTTAATCGGAGGTCTAACTCATGGCAGCTAAACCGTTTTTCCGTCGCCGCAAGGTATGCCCCTTCTCGGGCGACAATGCACCGAAGATCGATTACAAAGACACCCGTCTTCTGCAGCGCTACATCTCTGAGCGTGGCAAAATCGTTCCTTCGCGTATCACCGCCGTTTCGGCAAAGAAGCAGCGTGAACTGGCCCGTGCTATCAAGCGCGCCCGTTTCCTTGCTCTGCTTCCCTACGCCGTTAAGTAAGGGGACCTGATCAATGCAAGTTATCCTTCTGGAACGTGTGGCCAAGCTGGGCCAAATGGGCGACGTCGTCGACGTAAAGCCCGGTTACGCACGCAACTTCCTGCTGCCCCAGGGCAAAGCCCTGTCGGCTTCGGACGCGAACATCGCGTCGTTTGAAGCTCAGAAAGCTCAGTTGGAAGCCCGCAACCTAGAAACCAAGAAAGAAGCAGACGCACTGGCTGAAAAGCTGGGCGGCGAGCAGTTCATCGTGATTCGCTCGGCTTCAGACGCTGGTGCTCTCTACGGCTCGGTCACTCCGCGTGACGCCGCTGATGTGGCAACCGAAGCTGGTTTCTCGGTCGACAAGAAGCAGATCATTCTGACTACTCCGATCAAAGACCTGGGTCTGCACACCGTCACTGTACGTCTGCACCCGGAAGTCGAAACCGAGATTGCCCTGAACGTGGCACGCTCGGAAGAAGAAGCCGAATTGCAGGCTTCGGGCAAATCGATCCAAGAACTGGCTGCTGAAGCAGAAGCTGAAGCCGAGTTCGAGATCGCTGAGCTGTTCGACGACATCGGCGCAGCCGCATCGGAAGACGACGAACTGGCCCCGGCAGCTGAAGAAGCACCGGCCGCCGAAGAGGCTTCGGAAGAAGAGTAATCTTCGATCTGAGAAAATTCGAAAGGCCGCTCCGATTGGGGCGGCCTTTTTTGTTGAAGCATCCGACAGGCATTGCATCTCGCACTGTGCCAAACCGCTTTCCGAACAATTTGAACTGACCAACAGAACTACGGTACCCTACCCTCACTCATTTTGTGGAAGGATCACATGGCATGATTTCTTACGTCACCGTCGGGGTCGATGACATTGACCGCGCAAAACGTTTTTACTCTTCGTTCCTGATCCCCCTTGGCTATGAAATTGAAGAAAGTGATGAGGGGCTCGGTTTTACGCTGCCCGATCAATCCCCGTTGTCCACTACGCTTTACGTGCGCCACACCTTCGATGGTCGCCCGGCCACGGCTGGAAACGGCACAATGATTGCATTCAAAGCACGCAGTCAGAAACAGGTGCGCGCGCTTCATGCAGCTGCACTTGCTGCGGGCGGCTCAGATGAAGGTCAACCGGGCTTTCGCGATCTCTACGGCCCTTACTTCTATGTGGGGTACCTCCGCGATCCTCAGGGCAACAAGATTGCGTTGCTCTCCAACGATCGAAGCGAACCGGGACGCGACGATTGAGCCTTAAGTAAGCACGCCCCCGCCGATGCTGACAAAGCCCCTACCCGGCGTCACCTTGCCCGCCTATGCTCGCGCACATGACACAGATTTCACGACGCCACGCCATCCTGACCTTCACCGCACTCGCAGTAAGTGCCTGTTCGGGACGGGATCGGTCCGAGCCGCCCAGCCCCATCAAATCCAGTGATGCGTTCAACCCACCGCTGTACCCCAACGAAACGCCAGAGCTGCGCGCGTTGATTAACAAATGGGCCGACCATTACCAGATCCCACGCGAACTTGTGCATCGGCAAGCCGTGAGGGAAAGCACACACCGCCCATGGGCGCGAAACGGGCCTTATTGGGGACTTCTGCAGATCCTACCCCAAACCGCCCGCACAATGGGTCATCGCGGCCCAGCGAATGAGCTTTTGGATCCCGACGTGAACCTGAAGTACGCGGGGAAGTACCTGAAAGGGGCTTACCTTGTGTCAGGTGGCAACATCGACGGTGCGATGAAGTGGTATGCCCGCGGGTATTACTACGAGGCTAAGCGCTTGGGTCTCTTGGTCGAGACTGGATTACGACCTGGCTGATGGCCTGAATCCCACGTCCTGAACTCGCAACAAAAAAGGCCGCTCAAATCGGAGCGGCCTTCTTAGTGTCTGTCGGTAAGACTTATTCGTCTTCCAGAGCCTCAACGGCTTTCTGCAGATCGTCTTTCGAGACTTCTTTTTCAGAAACCTTGGCCAGCTCAAACACGTAGTCTACAACCTTGTCTTCGAAGATCGGCGCCTGCAGCTGCTGACGCATCTGCGGGTTTTGCTGAACGAATTCAAAGAACTGACGTTCCTGACCCGGGTATTGACGGGCTTGGTTCATCACGGCCTGAGTCATCTCGGCGTCGGTGACTTCGATCTCGGCTTTCTGGCCCAGTTCGGCGAGCAACAGACCAAGGCGCACGCGGCGACCGGCAAGTTTCTTGTGTTCGTCAGTGGCTTCGATTTCCGGGTGGTCGTGACCTTCCACGTCCGGGTTTTCTTCATGCCACAGCTGATGTGCGATCTGACCAGCTTCTGCGTCCAACAGCGACGGCGGCAGGTCGAAATCAACCAGCTTGTCCAGCTCGTCCAGCAGGCCACGCTTCATAACGGCGCGGGCCGCACCAGCGAATTCTGCTTCCAGACGTTCACCGATCTGAGCTTTCAGACCAGCAAGATCTTCGGCACCGAATTTGGTGGCCAACTCGTCGTTAACTTCTGCAGCGACGGGCTCTTTCACCTCTTTGATGGTGCATTCGAACACGGCGTCTTTGCCAGCCAGGTTCTCAGCGCCGTATTCAGCAGGGAAAGTCACTTTGACTTCTTTTTCTTCGCCGGCTTTTACGCCAACCAGCTGCTCTTCAAAGCCCGGAATGAACGAACCCGAACCCAGCGTCAGCGGGTAATCTTCAGCAGCGCCACCGTCAAAGGCTTCGCCGTCAACTTTACCAAGGAAGTCGATCACAACCTGGTCACCGTCTTTCGACTTGGTGCCTTTTTTGCGGTCTTTGAAGTCCTGAGCGGTCTCGGCCAGGTTGGCCAGCGCTTCGTCAACTTCGCCTTCACCGGCTTTCACAACCAGCTTCTCAAGCTTGATGCCTTTCAGGTCGACCTCGGGGATCTCGGGAAGGGCTTCATACGACATTTCAATCTCAACGTCGTCGCCTTCTTTCCAGTCCTCGTTGGTCATCTTCACGTCAGGCTGCATGGCCGGACGGTCACCCGATTCTTCGAAATGTTTGTTCATGGCGCCATCAACAGCTTCCTGCATGGCTTCGCCCATCAGGCGCTGACCAAACTGCTTTTTCAGCAGAGCCATCGGAACCTTACCCTTGCGGAAACCTTTCATTTCCACTTCGGGCTGGGCTTCGACCAGCTTTTCGTTGACCTTGGCGTCCAGATCAGCGGCCGGAACCACGATCTTGTAGCCGCGTTTCAGACCTTCGTTCAGGGTCTCGGTGACCTGCATCGTCTCGTCCTTCTTTCAATTTTGGTGCGGGTGGAGGGACTTGAACCCCCACGCCTTGCGGCGCCAGAACCTAAATCTGGTGCGTCTACCAATTTCGCCACACCCGCTAAAACCGTGGACGGCCCGCGTTTTTGGGACGGGGCCGTCCAAATTCGCGCCCTTCTAGCACCAGTGCGCACGGGATGCGAGAGGAAAAACGCAAGGTCAGCACAGCAAATCCAGCATTTCTGTCCCGGTTGGCAAAGTCATGCCGTCAAAGTCGCGCTTATCGGGGTTCAGACCCCGAGTTTTCGCATGATTGCGGGCAATAGTTCGGGCAAATCTTCCGCGATCAATCCCGGCCCAAACTCAAGCGCCGCTTCCACATGCAGCCAGGCGGCGGTTTCTGCCGCCTGCTTAGGGCCGAATCCCCGCGCAAGCAGCCCAGTAATAAAGCCCGCCAGTACATCGCCTGATCCGGCAGTGGCGAGCCACGGTGCGGAGCGTTCGTAGGCGGCGGAGTTGACCGAGCACGCGCCATCCGGGGCTGCGATCACCGTGTCCGGCCCTTTGAACAGCACCACACAGCCTGCCCGCGCTGCGGCTTCTCGGGTTGCGTCCACTTTAGAGTACGCCGGGCCTTTGGTTGATGGAGCATCCAGCTTCTCGGCAATGTCGGGAAACAGCCGCGCGAACTCGCCCGCATGAGGGGTAAGCACGCAGCTCTCATGCAGCATGTCGAACAGCACGGACGGATCGTCCTTGAACGCCGTCAAAGCATCCGCATCCAGCACTGTCGCGCGTTTTGCGGCCAAACCCACCGGCACCAGATCCCGCGCACGCTCTACGCCCAATCCGGGGCCGAGGCACAGCGCGTTGAGCCGCTCATCCGCCAGCACAGCCTGCAACACCTGCGCATCACCCACCGGAGACAACATAATTGCTTCCAACCGCGCGGCGTTCTCTTGAAGCGCGCCGGGTGTCGGAGCGACGGTGACAAGCCCTGCCCCGATGCGCAGCGCTCCACGGGCGGCAAGACGGGCTGCTCCACCTTTGCCGGAGGGGCCAGATAGAATGAGGGCGTGGCCGTGGGAGAATTTGTGGTCGTTGCGATGTCGGTATTTATCTAAACCAAGTAGGCTACCGGTTTGCTTGGCCGATCCTTTTAGCCAAGAGTGTAAACCTATGTCGACCAGTTTCAATTTGTGAGACCGCTTAGCCCCTGTATTCAAGTGGTGTCCAAGTTTAGCCCTATGAAACGCAACCGTTAGATCGGCAAGAGTTGCCATCGCTTCTAGCGTTGTAGACAAATCCGGTTCACCATCCGGCGGAACAAGGACCTTTCCGCTATCACTACACAAACCACTTGGAATATCGACAGACACGATTGGAGGCCAGTTCGCATCCCTGTCCTCGGGGCTTCGATAGCAACCTGCGTCGACGCAGTCGCACATATCTAACAACGTAAAATTGATATCATCGATTGGACGAGTAAGACCTGTGCCAAACAGTGCATCCACTACAATTGCTGGGCGACACAGCGAAGGTTCGTAGTTTTTCGGCAGAGCTTCGACCTCCCCCAACGCGCACCACCGCTCGTAATTCACCCGCGCATCTGGCGGCAGTTTCTCGGCGTCTCCATACAGGAACACCTCGACCTCCCAGCCCCATTCTTTCAACAGCCGCGCCACCACAAACCCGTCGCCGCCATTGTTGCCCGGTCCGCACAGCACCACAGCTTTATGAGAGGTCTTTGCCAGTTCGGGCCATTCCTCGAAAATCGCCTCGACCACGCCCCGGCCTGCGCGCTCCATCAGCTCAAGCCCGGTGACCTCGCCTGAGTCGATGGCCGCTTGCTCAATTGCCCGCATTTGGGCCGCTGTCAGCAGTTCTGTCATGGCTCGCCTTTCGCCAAATGCTCAATTCTTAAACCAACTGCCTATTTTTTGTGCAATTAGCCGGAAATCAGCCAATACAGGCCGCCCTGCGTCAGCCTATCCAATTGTCGTGCCCATAGGAAAGTGGTCTTTGGGTCGCAACGCGAGCAACCACATGGGGCATGCAGATGAAAAAGATCGAAGCCATCATCAAGCCGTTCAAGCTGGATGAAGTGAAAGAAGCGCTGCAGGACATCGGCGTGCAAGGTCTTTCAGTGATCGAGGTAAAAGGGTTTGGCCGTCAGAAAGGCCACACAGAACTTTACCGTGGCGCTGAATATGTCGTCGACTTCCTGCCCAAAGTGAAGATCGAGATCGTTCTGGCCGACGATCAGGTCGAAGACGCCATCGAGGCGATCATCGACGCGGCCAAGACCGACAAGATCGGTGACGGCAAGATCTTTGTCTCGCCCGTAGAACAAGCCATTCGCATCCGAACCGGTGAAACCGGCGACGATGCTCTTTGACCTTAACGAACAGACACGAACCAAAGGAACCTGATATGAGCGCTCAAGACGTACTCAAACAGATCAAGGACGAAGACATTGCCTATGTCGACATCCGTTTCACCGATGTGCGCGGCAAGCTGCAGCACGTGACCGTGGATTGCGACCTCGTTGACGAAGACTTCCTTGAAGAAGGCTTTATGTTCGACGGCTCGTCGATTGCCGGCTGGAAGTCGATCGAAAGCTCGGACATGAAACTGATGCCCGACACGGACAGCGCTTATGTTGACCCGTTTTATGCTGAGAAAACTATGTGTCTGCACTGCTCGATCGTCGAGCCTGACACTGGCGAAGCTTACGGTCGTGACCCGCGCGGCACCGCCCAGAAAGCAGAAGCCTACCTGAAGTCTTCGGGCATCGGCGACGTGGCTTACATGGGTCCGGAAGCTGAGTTCTTCCTGTTTGACGACGTTCGTTTCTCGAACACCATGAATAAAGTATCGTTCGAGGTTGATGCGGTTGACGCCGCTTGGAACACCGACGCTGAGTACGAGATGGGCAACACTGGCCACCGTCCCGGCGTCAAAGGCGGCTACTTCCCCGTGAACCCGATTGACGACGCGCAAGATCTGCGTTCGGAAATGCTGACCACGATGAAGAACATCGGCATGAAAACCGATAAGCACCACCACGAAGTGGCCTCGTGCCAACACGAGCTGGGTCTGATCTTTGACAGCCTGACCAAACAGGCCGACGAGCTGCAGAAGTACAAATACATCATCCACAATGTGGCGCATGCTTACGGCAAAACCGCGACCTTCATGCCCAAGCCGATCGCAGGCGACAACGGCACCGGCATGCACGTAAACATGTCGATCTGGAAAGACGGCAAACCGCTTTTTGCAGGCGACAAATACGCTGACCTGTCGCAGGAAGCTCTGTGGTTCATCGGCGGCATCCTGAAGCACGCCAAGACCCTCAACGCTTTCACCAACCCGTCGACCAACAGCTACAAGCGTCTGATCCCGGGCTTTGAAGCCCCCGTTCTGCGCGCCTACTCGGCTTCGAACCGGTCGGGTTGCGTGCGTATTCCGTGGACTGAAAGCCCGAAAGCCAAACGCGTGGAAGCTCGTTTCCCCGATCCGGCCGCGAACCCCTATCTGTGCTTTGCTGCCCTTCTGATGGCTGGCCTTGACGGCATCAAGAACAAGATCGATCCGGGTCCCGCGCAGGACAAGAACCTCTATGACCTGCCGCCGGAAGAGCTGGAAGGCATCCCGACCGTTTGCGCATCGCTGCGCGAAGCTCTGGAAGCTTTGGAAGCCGACAACGACTTCCTGACCGCTGGCGACGTGTTCACCAAAGACCAAATTCAGGGTTACATCGACCTGAAATGGGAAGAGGTCTATGCCTACGAACACACCCCACACCCGGTTGAATACCAGCTCTACTACAGCTGCTAAGACCGTAGGACATAATACAAAGGGGCACCCAATCGGGTGCCCCTTTTCGTTTCAAGACCTGTCGCGAGCTACATGGCTTTCCCAAACAAAAAAGGCGCCCGACAAGGCGCCTTTTCCGAAATTCAGATCTCTACTCAGGCAAGGTCTGAATCAGGTGTATTTCTCAGCTCAGGAACTCGGAACCGTGCGCACGCTATCATGCGCGCCACGATACTGACGGTGACCTTCCTGAATGCAATATGCATCGCCTTCGGCCTTTGTCATACCTGCCGGTACGGCAATCGACTCGTCCCACTGCACGCGATCACGCGTATACAGCTGACACGTTACGGTACCTTTCGGCGTCTTGATTTGCACAGGATTGCTTTCATACGCAGTTTTACTGACGCAGCCTGCCATTAACCCTGAGGCGGTGATTGCAATCACCAAAGATAGTTTTTTCATAATTTCCCGCTCCACTTTTTTAACTCGCGAAATTTACCCGACTGGGCACATACTGATCATCGCCACTGTTATGCACGAAGATTGCTTTGTTTCAAGGTTGCATATCTCGACCAATACCATCGGAGCATTAATCATTCCCCTATAGGTTGCTTTACCCCTAAGCTGATTAACCTTTGCTTTTGAAGCACATAAGTATGGATCGAGAACACGACCGCTTGCGTTTCCGGCAGGCGTTTCATGCCCTGACGCTCAACCCGCAACCAGCTGGGTTGGCTGGCATCATAGCTTCGTCTTTCCTCTTCACGACGTGGCTGAAACAACTCCGGATCATTGTAGGACAGATAGTTCGCCCGCCACATGGGGCGCCCAACCCGGATGCCATCAAACAGCCGCTGCACCCGACGGGCGATATCGGGCGTATACTCACCCACAGGATCGTGAATTTTTACTAATGTTTTCATAAACTTCTGGTCAATGTGCCAGCTTGCCGGAAAACAAAGTATCGCGCCCGTCATGACGTGCTCGTCGCCTTGTTTTTGCATGATCACAAAGTCTTCTTGAACCAAAGAGCCAAGTGTAAAAAGCGGGGAATTGCGGTCAATTTCAACGTCGCGGCCATCGGGACAGGTCACGACCTCATCGGTCAGGCTAAATCCTTCCAGCCCAGTCAGTTCCTTAAGAACTTCATCCAGCAGTTCCTTGGCGGCAGGCTGCGCCGTTTCGGACAACCTGTGCACGAGATTCCCATGTTCCCGCATTAGAAACAGTCTGTGTGCCATTTGCGCACTATAAGCGTCATCAATTTGCAACCATTGACCGGATTCAATGGGATTCAGTCCCGGAAGGCGCGCCGTTTTCGGATCTGCCCATGGCAGAATCGGAAGATATTGCTGGCAAATCTCAACCATCAAAAGGCCTCTTGAGTGTATTCGGTGACTTTGCGCAGCCCTTGTGAAACGCGCAAGCTCTTTCCGGCACGCATTTCACTTGATCAAACAACTCATCACCCTTGCGTGAACACAACCACACCGCACTTGTTGAGACGCACCCACTTCGCCACGTTTAGAGCAACCAACCAATCTTCAATACCGCTTGGCCGGGCAACCATATTGCCCAGCCATTCAGCAGTTCCGATCGCGACAGGAGCCCCCATGCCGACCGAAAAGTTCACTTTCCCGGGTCATGCCGGACATGACCTGGCCGCCCGCCTTGATCTTCCTGACGGTCCACATTTGGCGACTGCGCTCTTCGCCCATTGCTTCACCTGCGGCAAAGATATCGCAGCAGCCCGACGTATTTCGGCCCGCCTTGCCGCCGTTGGCATCGCGGTGCTGCGCTTTGATTTCACTGGTCTTGGCCACTCGGATGGGGATTTCGAGAACACAAGCTTCACGTCGAATGTACGTGATCTGGAAAACGCCGCCCAAGCCCTGAGCGCGCGCGGGCTTTCCCCCAGCCTATTGATTGGGCATTCCCTAGGTGGCGCAGCTGTGATCAAAGCGGCAACGCATCTGGCCGGCATTCAAGGCGTCGTAACCATCGGCGCACCCGCCGACCCATCACATGTCATTGAAAACTTTGCAGAAGAGCTGAGCAGCATCCAAGCTGAAGGCGCAGCGGAAGTGTGTTTGGGCGGACGTCCGTTCCGCATAAGTGCAGGGTTTGTTGAGGATGTGCAAAGCACTGAATTGGACGAAGCGCTTAAGTCTTTGAATGCCGCGCTTTTGGTTCTTCACGCCCCACGCGATCAAATCGTCTCGATCGACAATGCAGCCACGCTGTTCATGGGGGCCAAACACCCTAAAAGCTTCGTGACGCTGGATGATGCCGACCACTTAATCAGCCGCGCCTCGGACGCGGAGTATGTTGCGGATGTTATTGCGACTTGGGCCACGAAATACATCAATCTGACCCCCCCAGCCCCGCCCCCCGGCGCGCCCGAAGGCATTGTGCGTGTGTCCGAGGCGGACCCGCGGGGCTTCCTGCAAGACGTGCAGTCAGGACCCAATCACCACACGCTGGCGGACGAGCCCCTTGCCTATGGCGGCACCAACAAAGGCATGTCACCTTACGGGTTTTTGTCAGCTGGATTAGGGGCTTGCACCTCGATGACCATCCGCATGTATGCGCGGCGGAAAGGATGGCCTCTGGACCATGTTCGGGTCGAAGTCAGTCATGATAAGGTTCACGCGCAGGATGCCGAAACGGGTGCGAAGAACCGGATCGACACCTTCCGCCGCGAGATCCACCTGACCGGAGATCTGGATGCCGATCAACGCCAACGCCTGCTTGAAATCGCGGACCGTTGCCCCGTCCATCGAACACTTGAGAACTCCAGTCAGATCGAGACTGTTCTGGCAGGCTGACAACTGGATGTTCACGGGGGAAAACCGCACGCTGCTCGACTGGCACCGCTTTTTACCTTGACCTGAGCCACCACCCCGTCAAAAACCCCTTTATGAGTACGGGCAGATTAACAGTAGATCTGGATGCAGTGGTCGCAAACTGGCGCGCACTGGATGCAATGAGCGGCGCAGAGGTCCAAACCGCTGCGGTAGTAAAAGCCGATGGCTATGGTTTAGGCGCTGGCAAAGTGGCACGCGCCCTTGCAGCCGCTGGAACACGTCGGTTCTTTGTGGCCGTGGCCGAAGAAGGCGCCGCCCTGCGCGAAGCGCTTGGCCCCGGGCCTGAAATCAGTGTCTTCTCGGGTCATATGTCCGGCGACACCGATATGATCCACGATCTTGGGCTGGTGCCCATGCTGAACTCGGTCGAACAGGTCACGCGCCACCTTGAAGCCCTGCCCGGCCATCCGTTTGGCATTCAGCTGGACACGGGAATGAACCGATTGGGTATGGAGCCGGGGGAATGGTCGGCATTGCGCGACATTCTTCTGCCGCAGAACCCGCGTCTGATCATGAGCCATTTGGCCTGTGCGGATGATCCAGATCATCCGATGAACCATCAGCAACTGTCCGCATTCCACGACATGACGGACGGTATCGATGTCCCGCGCAGTATTGCGGCCACGGGTGGCATTCTTCTGGGCGCGGACTATCATTTTGATCTGACCCGTCCCGGAATTGGCCTTTATGGCGGCCTGCCGTTCGAGGACGCACAAACAGTCGTTCATCTTGACCTGCCCGTCGTTCAAATTCGCGAGCTTTCGGCCGGGGAAACCGTCGGCTATTCAAATGCTTGGAAAGCGGAACAGCCAGCCCGAGTGGCCACCGTTTCTGGCGGCTATGCAGATGGGTTAAACCGTCACCTTTCCAATCACGCCGTGATGTTTCATGAAGACACTCCCTGCCCGATCTTGGGACGCGTCTCGATGGATTTGATCTGCGTTGACATCACCCACATCCGCGACACTCCAAAAGCCTTGACGATGCTGTCCAAACAGCAGACCGTAGATGATCTGGCCGAAATTGCCGGCACAATCGGATACGAGTTTTTGACCCAGCTGGGCGCGCGCTACAACCGCCACTATTCCAGAGGCCGCACATGAACGCTTTGACCAAACTCTTGGCCACGATCGGTCGTGTGACGCTTGGGTTTCTGGCCCTTGTCGGGCGCGTTGCAATCTTCGCAGGCCAATCCATCGGCCACATTGTCCGCCCCCCCTTCTATCCCCGCGAGCTTCTGACCGCGATCCTGAACATCGGCTATTTCAGCCTGCCCGTGGTGGGCCTGACCGCAATTTTCACAGGTGCGGCGCTGGCGCTGCAGATCTATTCCGGCGGGCAACGTTTCTCGGCCGAGGCTGTGGTGCCCCAGATTGTCGCCATCGGCATGGTGCGCGAGCTTGGCCCGGTGCTGGTGGGTTTAATGATTGCGGCACGCGTGACGTCCTCAATCGCCGCTGAAATCGCCACCATGAAAGTGACCGAGCAGATCGACGCTCTCGTCACCCTATCGACCCACCCGATGAAATACCTGACCGCCCCGCGCGTGCTGGCCGCCACATTGGTCGTGCCGCTTCTGGTCGGCATCGGCGATGTGATCGGGATCATGGGCGGCTTTATCGTCGGCACGCAGCAGCTTGGGTTCGCCACTGGCCCATATCTGAACAACACTTGGAACTTCCTTGAGACCCCGGACATAGTATCGTCGCTGATCAAAGGCGCGGCCTTTGGGTTCATCGCCGCTGTCATGGGCTGCTACCACGGCATGCGATCCGGCCGTGGCGCACAGGGCGTCGGTCGTGCTACAAAAACCTCGGTCGAGGCTGCAGCCGTCCTGATCCTTGCCGCCAACTTCCTGCTCACCAGCTTCTTCTTTGCCACATGATTGAACTTACAAACGTACATAAAGCCTTTGGCCCGAAACGCGTGTTGGACGGGGTAAACCTGACCATCAACCGTGGGGAAAGCATGGTGATTATCGGTGGCTCCGGCACCGGCAAATCCGTCCTTCTGAAATGCGTTCTAGGCCTTATGGTGCAGGACAGCGGAACGATCACGCTGGATGGCGAAGACACGTCCAAAGTCGAGCGAGATGCCTTTCTTGCCCGTTTCGGAATGCTTTTCCAAGGTGGCGCTCTGTTTGACAGCTTGCCCGTCTGGCAAAATGTGGCCTTCCGCCTTCTGCGCGGATCGCTGGCCAAACCCAAAGAAGAAGCCCGCGAGATCGCGATCGAGAAACTGCGCCGCGTGGGTCTGACGCCCGACGTGGCTGACCTCTTCCCGGCGGAACTGTCAGGCGGCATGCAAAAACGCGTCGGTCTTGCCCGCGCCATCGCCGCCGAGCCCGAGATCATCTTCTTTGACGAACCCACCACCGGCCTTGATCCGATCATGTCCGGCGTCATAAACGACCTGATCCGCGAGATCGTCGTCGAAATGGGCGCGACCGCCATGACCATCACACACGACATGTCATCCGTCCGCGTGATCTCCGACAAGGTGGCAATGCTGCACGGGGGTAAAATTCAGTGGACCGGCCCGGTGGGCGACATGGACAACTCGGGCGATCCCTACGTGACGCAGTTTATTTCGGGGAGTGCCGAAGGGCCGATTGAGGCAGTGAGGTAATGGGTTCAAGCGGGAAGGTTTCGAGACTTCTCCCCGGATTCACCACTTGAGATTTCGATCAAGAGAGCTTTCATTGTCCTCATGAAATTGCGTTACCTCAACCTCGCCCTCCTCATCGCCTTCCCCATTGCGTGGTTCGCCCCGCTTATGCGGGCGGGCATCAACTTACCGCTCTTTGGTTTGAAAGAGGTCAGCGTGATCTCGGGCCTGCAAGCCCTGTGGGACACGGATGTTGTCCTCGCTCTGCTCGTCACCTTTTTCGCCGTCTTCGCGCCGATCATGAAGGTGTTGGGCCTCGCGCTCATCCAGTTCGGCATGATGCGCCGCAAGATGCTGCCTATCTTCAACATCCTTGGAAAACTCGCCATGGCCGACATCTTCCTGATCGCGCTTTATATCGTGCTGGTCAAAGGCATCGGGCTTGCCAAGATCGAGACCGGCTGGGGCCTCTACCTGTTCACGGCCTGCGTGCTGACATCAATCGCACTTAGCTTTGCAACCGCGAAACGTCAAAAAGCCTGACGTGGCAATCGCCTAACCCCTTGCGTAAGGCGCACCAACCGGGCAGAAATTCCGAATGGCAAAAGCACAAAAGATCTTCACCTGTTCGGCCTGCGGGGCCAGCTCCTCGAAATGGTCGGGGCGCTGCGAAGCCTGTGGTGAATGGAACACGATTGTTGAAGACGCGCCGCTAAGTGCTGGCCCTGCCTCGAAATCTTTGGGCGGAAAGCGCGGTTCATCCGTTGCCTTGACCGACCTGTCAACCGAAGAAGCCCCACCCCCGCGCACCGAATGCGGTATGGGCGAATTGGACCGTGTATTGGGCGGAGGTCTGGTGCCCGGATCAGCCATCCTTGTGGGTGGCGATCCCGGCATCGGGAAATCGACATTGCTGCTTCAAGCCGCCGCCCGGTTCGCACAGGCTGGTCTGCCCACGATCTATGTGTCAGGCGAAGAAGCATCTGCGCAGGTCCGTATGCGCGCCCAGCGATTGGGCCTAACAGAGGCTCCGGTCCGGCTGGCAGCCGAAACCAACCTGCGCGACATCATGACGACCTTGGATGCAGAACGCCCTGCCCTTGCGATCATCGATTCGATTCAAACCATGTGGGCCGACAATGTGGACAGTGCCCCCGGATCGGTCAGTCAGGTGCGCGCCGCCGCCCATGAGCTGACAACTTTCGCTAAAAAGCGCGGTATTTCCGTCGTTCTGGTCGGGCATGTCACCAAAGAAGGGCAAATCGCGGGTCCGCGCGTGGTCGAGCACATGGTCGACACGGTGCTCTATTTCGAAGGCGAGCGCGGCCATCAGTTCCGCATTCTGCGCGCCGTGAAAAACCGGTTCGGCCCAGCAGACGAGATCGGCGTCTTCGAAATGACGGGCGCAGGCCTGTCCGAGGTTGTGAACCCCTCGGCGCTGTTTTTATCCGACCGCGAAGACCCCGCCCCCGGATCTGTTGTTTTCGCAGGGATCGAGGGCACACGCCCAGTTCTGGTGGAACTTCAAGCGCTTGTGGCCCCTTCACCCCATTCCCAACCCCGCCGGTCGGTGCTCGGATGGGACAGCGGACGTTTGGCCATGATACTGGCCGTACTGGAAGCGCGCTGCGGCATCCCCTTTGCTGGGCTTGATGTGTATCTGAACGTCGCGGGCGGCATGAAAATCTCGGAACCCGCAGCCGATCTGGCTGTGGCGGCGGCGCTACTCTCGGCGCGCGAGGACGCCTCGATCCCCAAAGACACTGTGGTTTTTGGCGAAATCAGTCTATCAGGTGCCCTGAGACCCGTGGGACAGACCGAAAACCGGTTGAAAGAAGCCCAAAAACTTGGTTTCACGTCTGCAATCGCGCCAACGCGCAGCAAGACAGGCTCGGGATCCGGGCTGAACATACAGAAGATGTCGGACCTGACCGGGTTCGTCGGAGATATTTTTGGGGCCGGATAGGCCCGACAACAGGGACGGTATCGGGCCCAGACCCGAACCGAAGTGACGAAGATGGAAGGTTTCACACTGATTGATGGGATCGTGGCAGCGGTCATTCTGATCTCGGCGATCTTGGCGTATTCGCGCGGCTTCGTGCGCGAGGGCATGTCAATCCTTGGCTGGGTCGCCGCAGCGGTTCTGGCCTATATTTTTGCGCCCCGCGCATTGCCACTGATCAAAGAGATCCCGGTTCTGAAGGATTTCATTTCAGACAGCTGTGAATTGTCGATGATCGCAGCGTTTGCAGGTGTGTTTGCGCTTGCTCTGGTTCTGGTGTCGATCTTCACGCCATTGTTCTCATCCGCGGTACAACGTTCGGCCCTTGGTGGGTTGGATCAGGCGCTTGGCTTCATCTTTGGTGTTGCGCGTGGCCTTGTCCTGGTGGCCATTGCCTTGGTGGTTTATGACCGCATCGTCACCACGGACACGATCCCAATGGTGGATGACAGCCGCACCGCCAAGATCTTTGCGCGCACTCAAGACAGCATCAACGAACAGATCCCCGAGGACGCCCCCGGCTGGATCGTCGAGAAGTATGAAGAGCTTGTCGGAACATGCTCAGGCGGCACGCCAAGCACCGAAGACACCGGCAGCTGATCACCTCACAACGCGCCTTCTGGCGCGTTGTTTCGTTCTGGGCCAGACAAAAACGCACATGGATTGTGATAGTTTGATGACATGGCGCAGCCCGTCCAGTAAGAGAAGCCCAACGCCACGGAATCGGAGACCGCTGCTCATGTCCGACACCTCGCCTGCCTGCCCTTCAACCATGCCATTTGCGCATCCGTTTGATGACGACAAGTTGAAGGAGGAATGTGGTGTTTTCGGCGTAATTGGCCTGAAAGACGCAGCCAACTTCGTCGCACTTGGTCTGCACGCGCTACAACACCGCGGACAAGAAGCGGGCGGCATCGTCTGCCACGATCCGGAAGAAGGCTTCAACTCGGCCCGCCGCTTTGGCTATGTGCGCGACAACTTCACCAAGGCCAGCGTGATGGAAACCCTGCCGGGACCGCTTGCCATTGGGCATGTGCGTTATTCCACTGCCGGGTCGAAAGGCGCCGTTATCCGTGACGTACAGCCTTTCTTTGGCGAGTTTTCCATGGGCGGGGCTGCCATCGCCCATAACGGCAACATCACAAATGCCGACGCCTTGCGTCGCGAGCTGATCGAGCGTGGCTCGATCTTCCAAAGCTCGTCTGACAGTGAATGTATCATTCACCTGATGGCGCGTTCCCTGCAACGCAACATCCCCGAACGCATGGAAGACGCGCTGCGCCGTGTCGAAGGTGCGTTCTCGGTTGTGGCCATGACCCGCACCAAACTGATGGGCGTGCGCGATCCGCATGGGGTTCGCCCTCTGGTTCTGGGCAAACTTGGCGAAGGCTGGGTTCTGTCATCGGAAACCTGTGCGCTCGACATCATCGGTGCTGAGTTTATCCGCGAGATCGAACCGGGCGAAATGGTGGTCATCACCGATCAAGGTGTCGACAGCAGCTTCCCCTTCCGTCCGCAGCCGTCGAAGTTCTGCATCTTCGAGCACGTCTATTTCTCGCGCCCTGACAGCATTTATGGCGGTCGTTCCGTCTATGAGACCCGCCGCCAAATCGGCGTGGAATTGGCCCGCGAAACCCCGGTCGAGGCTGATCTGGTCTGCCCGATCCCGGACAGCGGCGTGCCCTCAGCCATCGGATACAGCCAAGAAAGCGGCATTCCCTATGCGCTTGGGATCATCCGCAACCAGTATATGGGCCGGACCTTTATTGAGCCGACCGAGCAGATCCGCAACATGGGTGTGCGCCTGAAGCTCAACGTGAACCGCGCGCTGATCAAGGGCAAGAAGGTTGTGCTGGTCGATGACAGCGTGGTGCGCGGCACCACCACACGTAAGATCAAGGACATGTTGCTAGATGCAGGTGCCAAGGAAGTCCACTTCCGCATCGCGTCGCCCCCCACCGCATGGCCCTGTTTCTATGGCGTTGACACGCCCAACCGCGACAAGCTTCTGGCCGCCCAGATGACCGAAGACGAGATGTGTGCGCACCTCAAAGTCGACAGCCTGAAATTCATCTCGCTCGATGGACTTTACCGTGCGGTTGGCGAGGCGGAAGGCCGCAAGAACGACTGTCCACAGTATTGCGATGCGTGTTTCTCGGGCGAATACCCGGTGACACCTGCCGACCAGATCGAAAAAGGGTTCGAGATCAAGGCGGCGGAGTGAATTCGTCGCTTACTCAGAGCCTCCTACGTGAGACCCAGATCCTATGACCGACACACAGAAAATCGCCCTCGTAACTGGCGCATCCCGTGGCCTTGGGGCCGCCCTTGCGCTGGAGCTTTCCAAAACCCATCACGTCGTGGCCGTAGGCCGCACCACTGGTGCATTGGAAGAGCTGGATGACAAGATCAAGGCAGCCGGTGGGTCTGCCACGCTGGCACCGATGGACATCACCAACAAGGACGCGATGGCGCATCTGTGTCGGTCAATCCATGACCGCTGGGGACCGATTGACGTCTGGGCACACGCTGCCATCTACGGCCCTGCCTTGATGCCAACGCCCGATCTGGACGACAAAGGCTGGACGCAGGCGTGGAACACCAATGTAGAAGCCACGCGCAACCTGATCTTCATGGTCAATGCGCTGATGACGGATGACAGCACGGCACTGTTCTTCGCGGATGACCATGCAGGCGAGAAGTTCTTCGCAGGCTATGGCGCGACCAAGGCGGCTCAAGTCGCGATGGTGCGCAGCTGGGCGGCCGAGAACGCGAATATCGGCCCGCGCGTGGTCGTCGCGGAACCCAAGCCTTTGGCGACCTCGATGCGCGGGCGGTTCTTCCCCGGCGAAGATCGCAGCACGCTTGCCCCCGTGGACGCCGAAGCCAAACGCATTCTGGCTGACGCCGGTTTGGCTTGATCGCAACGCCCTCACTTTCCTGACCGTCGACTTGCCCGCTATGCTTGCCGCGCGCGCCAAGCTGCCCTATTGATTTCCCAAAGGCCCGAAAACACAGGGCCGCACGGCGGAAAGGGCGGATCATGCGTATCCTTATCACGAATGACGACGGGATTAACGCGCCGGGGCTGATCGTCGCCGAAGCAATTGCCAATCAGGTCGCGCAGGAACTGGCAGGCGAAAAGGCCGAGATCTGGACCGTCGCCCCTGCCTTTGAGCAATCAGGCGTTGGGCACTGTATTTCCTACACCAGCCCCTTCATGATTGCCGAACTTGAACCCCGTCGTTTTGCCGCTGAAGGCAGCCCGGCCGATTGCGTGCTAGCCGCGCTCTATGACGTGATGCCTGATCGGCCTGACCTGGTGATCTCGGGTGTAAACCGAGGCAACAACTCGGCCGAAAATGCGCTCTATTCCGGCACACTGGGCGCCGCGATGGAGGCCGCACTTCAAGGACTGCCCGCCATTGCCCTGTCGCAATACATGGGCATGGGCACCAAAGATCTGGACAGTCCATTTCAAGCCGCTGAACGGTTTGGACCCGAGATTGTGCAGAAACTGATCGAAGCCGGTCCCTGGGACAAAGGGGCGAACTACCCGTTGTTTTACAACGTCAATTTCCCGCCTATCGGGTCTGAGCTTGTGAAAGGTGTACGCGCTGCACCGCAAGGATGGCGCCATGACGCCTTCTTTGGAACCGAAGCCCATCACAGCCCGTCGGGCCGCAAATTCCTGTGGATCAAAGGCGGACCGCAAGCGAACCCCTCCGAACCGGGCATGGATCTGACACTGAACCTTGAGGGCTATGTTTCGGTCACGCCGATGCGGGCAGATCTGACCGCCAATGACAGGCTTTCCGCGCTTGAGGATCTGTTTGCATGAGCCAGGCAGACGGACAAACACAGGTGGCATGGGACGCTGAGCAGAAGATGCAGTTTCTGTTTGCCCTACGCTCAAAGGGCGTAACGAACCCACGCGTTTTATCCGCGATGGAAGAAATTGACCGCGGCCCCTTTGTGCGCGGCGTGTTCGCCAAACGCGCTTACGAGGATATGCCGCTACCGATCGCTTGCGGGCAGACGATCTCGCAGCCATCTGTAGTCGGGTTGATGACGCAGGCCGCTGACATTTCACCCCGCGACAAAGTGTTGGAACTTGGAACAGGGTCTGGCTATCAGGCCGCCATCCTGTCGAAGCTCGCACGTCGGGTTTACACGATTGATCGCCATCGACGTCTGGTCGCCGAAGCGCGCGAGCTTTTCGAAGAAATGGATTTGCACAATATCACCGCCATCACCGGGGATGGATCGCGTGGATTGCCCGATCAAGCGCCGTTTGATCGCATCATTGTCACCGCTGCTGCCGAAGACCCGCCCAGTCCGCTCTTGGCGCAGCTGGCCGTTGGCGGTATCATGATTGTACCGGTGGGTCAGTCCGATGCGGTTCAGAGCCTGATTAAGGTTACAAGAACCGAAACAGGTTTTGACTATGACGAGCTTCTGCCGGTGCGGTTCGTTCCCCTATTGGAAGGGCTGGGGCGCGAATAGCAATTTTCCCCGCGACGGCGGGATCAGGTTGGGATAGTCCAGCCAGAATATAACAAGGCCCGAAAAGGGTCACATGCAGAGCCTGAGAAACAGGCCCATGGATTGAGGAAGACGAGCAATGCCACTCCACAGCACAATTGCGTGCCTGAAACCCCGTGCCGAAACACGCACCGGGGCCAAAACGCGTACAACACTCCTACTTGGGTCCCTGCTGGCCCTCAGCGCCTGCGGCGGCGATTTCGATCTGGATTTCAGGGGGCTTGCAGGTGGCGAGCTTTCAACCAGCCAAGCCGCGCAATCAGTGGGCACCGCACAGCGGCCACAGCCCGACGCGCGCGGCGTGATCTCCTACCCCAGCTATCAGGTCGCTTTGGCCAAGCGTGGGGATACCGTTGCGAAAGTGGCGGGACGGATCGGCATGAACCCTGCTGAACTTGGTCGCTATAACGGACTGGCATTGGATGCCCCCCTGCGCGATGGCGAGCTTCTGGCCCTGCCCCGCCGCGTCGCAGAACCGGCAGCCGGGGTCATCAAGCCCGAAGGCGAGATTGATATCACTACATTGGCAGGCGATGCGATCGACCGTTCTGGAAACACGTCCAGTGCGACATCAACCCCCAAAGTGTCCGGTCAGCAACCCGTCCGCCACCGCGTTCAGCGTGGCGAAACGGCCTATTCCATTGCCCGCAGCTACGGCGTCTCTGTACGTTCCCTTGCTGATTGGAACGGTCTGGGCTCCAGCCTGACCGTGCGCGAGGGTCAACACCTGCTGATCCCCGTAAAAGTTTCGGCACCGGTGAAAGAAACCCGGATTTCTCAACCCGGACAGGGATCAGCCACACCGACGCCACCATCGGCAGCCGCGGCGCTTCCAAAGGACGAGGTCAAGCAACCTGCCCCGAAAGCGCCGAACGCTCCTAAGCTGTCGGACACTCGAACAAAGGCAAGCTCTGCCAGAATGGCGCTGCCCGTGGCAGGCAAGGTCACAAGCCTGTTTGATGCCGAGAAAGCCGGCTACATCCTGATCTCTGCCAAACCCGGAGAGGCCGTGAAAGCCGCCGCAAGCGGGACGGTCCGCTTGGTGTCAAAAGATGTCGAAGGCGAAGAGATCGTAGTGATTGACCATGGGAATGGTACACAAACCGCCTACAGCTTTATTGCTGGCATCAAGGTGAAGAAGGGCCAGAAGGTCAAACGTGGTCAGCAAATCGCTGTGGCGACCAAGAACCGCTACAACGCTATCCAGTTCCTTGTCTTCAAAGGCACAGAACCCGTGGACCCGATGCCGTATCTGAACTGATCTGGATTAGGTCTGACTTAAAGATCAAGGGCGGCAAAAGGGCCGCCCTTGATCTTTGGAGGTCACAGCGAAATGCGATACTGCGCAAACCCGCTTTCTGACATTCCAACCTCTTCAATTGTCATGCCTTCGACACCGTCAATGTGTTTCGACGCGGCAGGCCCGGTTTCAAAGAGAACCGTGGTGCCGTCAATCGGAGTGAAGGACCAGTTCGCATCCGCACGCGGGCTGACCGTGCCCTGTTCAACGATGTAGCGGACGATCACATCACGGTTGGTATCCGGACCTTCGAAGATCGTCGTCGTGCCATCGGCGCCCGGGAAATGCCCGCCGCCGCCTGCGCGGTAGTTGTTGGTGGCGATGATGAACTCTTGTGCGTCATCAATAGGTTGCCCGGCAAACCTCAGGTTCTCAATACGATGGGCATCCGGGGCCACAACCTCTCCGTCCCGGTTATACCGCGCCGCTTGGCCAAGATTGATCTGATAGGTCACACCATCAATCACATCAAAGTTGTAAGATGGCATTTCGGGGTTCAACAGGATGGCATCCTCGGCCCCCGGATCAACTTGATTGAAGATACTCGCTGACCGTTCAAGCCATTCGCGCACCGTCGCCCCGTTGATACGAACGGCCCGCACAGTATTGGGATAAAGGTACAGATCCGCGACGTTTTTGATCGCGACATCCCCGACTGCCACGTCGGTGTAGTAGTCCGGACCACCCCGGCCACCGGCTTTGAAGGGAGCCGCAGCCGACAAGATCGGAAGCCCCTCATGCTCTGTCCCCTGCATCATCTGTTTGATGTACCATGTCTGCGCATTGGACACGATCTGGACCGAAGGATCATCCGCCACCAGCGCGAAATAGCTGTGCAAAGGTGCGTCTGTCTTGCCCACTGCACGACGCACATAGGCAAGCGTTTCGTCATGCTCGGCTTGAACCGACGCCAGAACCTTCGGATCGCTCTCAACAAGGGCGGTGATCGAACGATCCTCTTCCCGTTTATAGATCGGGCGGGCTTCTGACGTGTGCGATACAACGCGCCACGCCCCGCCATCATGCTCGATCAGAAGATCGATCAACCCCATATGCGAGCCCCAAAAGCCGCCCATGACGGCAGGCGTGCTCATAATTGTACCGCGCTCCACATCCACGCCGGGGAAATCGGCGTAGGTCGAGGATGGGAAGACCAGATGCGAGTGTCCCGTCAGGATCGCGTCGATGCCTTCGATTGCGGCCAATGGGACCGAGGCATTCTCCATCCCATCCGTATGCTCGGCGGCACCAATGCCCGAGTGGGACAAAGCGATGATCAGGTCTGCGCCTTCCTCTCGCATCTGTGGGATATAGGCGCGGGCAGCTTCGATGATATCACGGGCCTGCACATTGCCCTCCAGATGGCGGCGGTCCCAATTCATGATCTGCGGCGGCACAAACCCGATGAAGCCGACCTTGATCGGTTGGGTTGTTCCTGCGCCATTGGTGATCGAGCGTTCGACAATCACATAAGGTGGCAAAAGCGTTTCATCTTCGCGTGGGGTCGCCCCCAATTTCTTGGCGACGTTTGCACAGACCACCGGGAAGTTGGATCCGGCCAGCGATTTCATTAGGAAATCCAGACCATAGTTGAACTCGTGGTTGCCCAGCGTCGAGCCATCGAACCCGAGCGTATTCATCGCATTGATAACCGGATGCGTATCGCCCTCTTTCATGCCCCGCTCATAGGCGACGTAGTCGCCCATGGGATTTCCCTGAAGGAAATCGCCGTTATCCAAAAGCAGGGAATTCGTTGCCTCGGCCCGGACATCGTTGATCAGTGACGCCGTACGCGCCAAACCGACGCGATCCGTCTCTCGGTCAGAATAGTAGTCGTAAGGGAAGACATGAACATGCAGGTCAGTCGTCTCCATGATGCGCAAATGCGCCTGATTGGAAGACGCTAGAACAGAGTACGGATGAAGCGCGATGAAACCGGCTGAGCCGGCCAGAAAACCGCGACGGGTCATTGAAAGGGGCATGGGAACCTCGGTCGTGTTGGTATGATTTCGGAATGCTATGACCCCAGCATGACAGATGAATGACGCAATCCGAGAGTCTTTTTCCCCAGAAAAGCGAAACTCCGCCCGTTTCGCAAAGGGCGGAGTTTCTGCTTTTCAGTCAGGATAGCGCGTGAATCACTCGTCCGCGCGCCCCTTTCCAAGGTGCTTACGCAACCGCGAAGGTGTTGATTTTTTGCGGTTTTTATAGGGGTTCTTGTCACCCTGCCCACGCATGGTCAGGCGAATGGGTGTCCCCGGCATATCGAAATCTTCCCGCAATCCATTGACCAGATAGCGCGAATAGCTTTCCGGCAGCTTGTCGGGGTGCGAACACATAACAACGAAACCCGGAGGGCGGGTTTTGGTCTGTGTCATGTAACGCAGCTTGATACGGCGCCCGCCTGGTGCGGGAGGTGGGTGTGCTGATACCATCTCGGCCAGCCACCCGTTCAGATGTGCTGTTTTCACGCGGCGGTTCCACACATCATAGGCGCGCATAACTGCTTCGTGCAGGCGATCCATGCCCCGGCCCGTCTTAGCTGAGATCGTAATCAATGGCGCGCCACGCAGCTGTGGCAGAAGGCGATTGAACGATTCAAGCAGCCCTTTCAGCTTCGCCTGTTTCTCGGGCTCCACATCCCACTTGTTCACGGCAATGACCACAGCACGCCCTTCGCGTTCTGCCAGATCCGCGATGCGAAGGTCTTGCTGCTCAAACGGGATGGCGGCGTCCAGAAGGACCACAACAACTTCGGCGAACTTCACCGCACGCAGGCCGTCTGACACAGACAGCTTTTCAAGCTTCTCCTGCACCTTCGCACGTTTGCGCATCCCGGCAGTGTCAAAAATACGAGTAGGTGTGCCGTTCCAGTCAAACTTCAAAGAAATTGAGTCGCGGGTGATCCCGGCTTCGGGTCCAGTCAAAAGGCGTTCTTCGCCGATCAGTTTGTTGATCAGGGTCGACTTACCAGCATTCGGGCGGCCAATCACAGCAACCTGAAGCGGCTTTTCATTGGTGGGCAGCTTCGGTGTGTCTTCGTCATCGTCGTCGCTAACATCGACTTCGATCTCCGGGGCAGTTTCTGCCGCACGTTCTTCGAACTCGTCTGCGATCGGGGTGAGTATCTCTAACAGCTCACCCATACCCTCGCCATGTTCACCCGACATACGGATCGGTTCACCAAGGCCCAAGGAATAGGCCTCGATTACGCCTGCATCTGCGGCCTTTCCTTCGGCCTTGTTCACCCCAAGGATCACATGCGCGTTCTTACGGCGCAGAATGTCGGCGAACACTTCATCCGCAGGAAGGACACCCGCACGACCATCTATGATGAACAAACAGGCGTCGGCCATTTCCACGGCGCGTTCCGTGAGGCGACGCATGCGGCCCTGAAGGCTTTCATCCGTGGCTTCTTCAAGCCCGGCAGTGTCAATGATGGTAAAGCGCAAATCCCCCAACCGCGCCTCGCCTTCGCGCAGGTCGCGGGTAACACCGGGCTGGTCATCAACCAGCGCAAGGCGCTTGCCAACCAAGCGGTTGAACAGGGTGGATTTGCCCACATTCGGGCGCCCCACGATGGCTAGGGTGAAGCTCATTTTGCACTCCGGGTTGCGTCAAGCGCCCCGCATACACGGTTTTACGGTCAGCGCAAAGCCAGAAGTTTGCCGTCACGCGCCACCACATAGGCGACGCCGTTCACAACTACTGGTCGCGTTGCTGCGCCGCCGGGAACGGCTGTTTGAGCAATCAGGGTACCATCCACGGGATTGTAGCCACGCATGACCCCGTCAGACGACGCCACCCACAGCTTTCCACCAGCCAAAACCGGGCCAAGATTGGCGTGGATGCGTTTGATCTTACGTGCTTTTCGCTTGGTGAAGTAAGGAAGGCGCGTGCCCCAGACCCGTTCGCCGGTTTCTGCGTCAAGACGCACAATCTCGTTCTCATCCGACACAAGGAAGACCGAGCCCCCTGTGACCCAAACTGGGCTGGTCGCGCCTTCGGTGGCGGTCCAAAGACGTTCGCCGGACAGGTTCAAGGCCACGGTGCGCCCTGCTGGGCTACCGGAATAGATCACGCCGTTTTTGACCACAGGCTCGCCGGTGATATCGGTGACCTGTGTGTAGGCACGACCCAAGCGTTCCCCAGCAATCAGGCTGGACCACGTACGCGTTCCACCTTTTTTCAAAGCGGCGACAACCTCTCCCGACGCGAAAGGCAGAAGCACAACTCGATCGGTCACGGCGGGTGATGAAACGCCAACCACGCCTTCTTGGCTAGGTGTGCCGGTCAGGCGCCATTTCACCTTGCCGTTGGCGGCATCCATCGCCCAAGCCGTGTTGTCGCGGCTGACCACATAGACCAAACCACCCACGGCGGCCGGAGCCCCCGAGCCCGGCGCATCCATACGCTGCTGCCATTTCACTTTGCCGGTTGCGGCGTCCAGCGCCGACACAAGGCCAAAACCAGAAGACACGTAAACGACGCCGTTAGCATAGGCCAAGCCACCGCCCGACGCATCATCAGACCGATCCGAGGCTGGCGTCAGGTCGCGTGACCAGACAGTTGCACCCGAAGTTGCCGTGGCCACCACTTGGGCACGGCTGTCCAATGTGTAGATGCGGCCATTCGCGACCACGGGTTCTGCTGTGATGCGGTGCTTGCGATCATTGCCCTGCCCGATCGGAGCGCTCCAGATCAGCTGAGGCGTTGAAGACAAGGCCGCATGTTGAACCTGATGGGTCGGTGATCCGCCCAAATGGGTCCAGCTGGCGTGATTGACCTGCCGCGGCAGGCTGATTGGCCGGGCCCCGTCTTGTTGTTCCGTCTCGGCGCGTTGCGCAATTGCGTCGGCAGCGGCATCTTCACCAAGAGTTTGGGGGTTCGGACTGCGCAGACCTTCGCGGTCACCCGGCAAAATGTATTCCGGGGTAGAACATCCAGCCAGAATGCTCATCGAAGTCAAAAGCGCGGCGCTCAATTTGAATTTCACAACAAATCCCCCAAGGATCTCATATAAATATCGTCAAAGGCTTACAGCAAATTCCTATCGATCAGGATGCCTCTGGCGTGCCCCCTAGCGCAACAATCAACTGAGAAGCTCGGCGACGCAAGGCCCCCGATGCTTCATCATCTATCAAAAGCGCCTGAAGGCGGGTGAGTGCGGCGTCCTTTTCCCCGGCTTGCAGCTCGGCGATGGCAAGGGCTTCTTCGCCAAGCACGCGATAAGGCGCACCGGCAACAACAACAGACGCAAGCATGCCACGAAGCTCGTCCAAGGTCACAGCCTCGTTTTGCATCTGGGCAAGACGCAGCATGGCCAAATGACGGAAATGATCCGGCAGGCTGGCGTCAGAGGCGATTTTGCCAAGGGCTTCGGCCGATTGATCCGACGTGTCGGTAGCCAAGAGAAGGTTCAAAACGGCGCTTTGTTCGCCAGATGCCGCGATGCCCTGAAGAGCTGCGATTCTCTGCTCGGGCTCAGAAATACCTTCGGCGGCAAGAATGGCATCGCCAAAGGCTTCGGCTTTAGCCCGTTCACTGGCTTTGCGCCATTCATTATAGGCAGCGGCCCCGACAACAGCGACAACGGCCAGCACGGCAATCCAGCCATAGCGCCGCATCATTGCATAAAGCTTGTCTCGACGGACCTCTTCGGTCACTTCCTCGATGAAACTATCTGTATCGCTCACGGCGCGTGCCTCCGAATTCAGTCGCTTTCTTTTGCCCGAACGAAGCTCCGTTGCCAAGGGGCATAGAAAGGCTTGGCGAACAAAGCGTCCGCTGCAATATATTTCGTTACGGAAATCAATCACCAATTGCAGTCTCTGAACTTGTTACCGCGAACACGAGTGCCTATGTTCAGTCGCAAAACATTGCCTTCAAAAATATTGCCCACCAGGAGGGGTCATGCGTCTATTTCCAATTCTGACAGCATTGCTGGTCATCGCAGGCCTTTTCATGCTTGTGTTCCAACGCGACACCCTTGATGAGGCCGCTGGTGTTTCTGAGACACCAACAGAAGTTTCAGACAGCGCACAAGACGCCGATGAGGCTGACAAGGTTGGCCTTTCGGTGGTCGTGCTGAAATCCAAGGCCCGCGAAATCGAAACACCCATTGTTATTCGGGGGCGCACTGAAGCCACCCGCCGCGTTGAATTGCGGGCAGAAACCTCGGGTCAAGTGATCTCGGACAAGCTTTCCAAAGGGCTGACAGTTGCAAAAGGTGACGTCATGTGTCGCCTTGATCCGGGGACACGCGAAGCAAGCCTAGCGGAAGCGAAAGCTCGCCTGGCCGAAGCAACAGCACGCGCACCAGAAGCAGAAGCCCGCGTGATCGAAGCGCAGGCCCGTCTGGACGAGGCGACAATCAACCTGACCGCCGCCACGAAGCTTTCTGAAGGAGGGTTTGCATCCGACACCCGCGTCGCCAACGCCCGCGCTGGCGTTGAAACGGCACGCGCTGGCGTCATCTCAGCCCGCTCCGGCGCATCCAGTTCAGACGCGGCCATCCAGTCGGCCCAAGCCGCTGTCGCCGGCGCGGAACGCGAGATTGAGCGCTTGGAAATTCGCGCGCCATTTGATGGGGAGCTTGAAACAGACACTGCCGATATTGGCACTCTGCTTCAGCCTGGCGCGCAATGTGCAACCTTGGTTCAGTATGATCCGGTGCGGGTTGTAGGCTTTGTGTCAGAGCTTTTGGTGGATCAGCTTTCGCCCGGTCTTGTCGCGAATGTGCGCTTGGCTTCGGGCCGGGCCTTGCAAGGCAAGGTCACGTTTGTTGCAGACACGGCTGATCCTGTGACCCGCACCTTCCGCGTAGATGTTGAAGTTCAGCCAGCCGAGGGCGAAGCCCCCGTGCGAGCTGGCCAAACCGCCGAAATCATCGCAACCGGGCAAGGCACCACAGCGCATCTCTTGCCGCAAAGTGCTCTGACGCTGGATGACAACGGTGATCTTGGTGTGCGCATTGTTGCAGATGGTGAAACCGCAGGGTTCCAAACCGTGACCGTCGTGCGCGACAGCCTGAAAGGTGTCTGGGTGACCGGACTTGGGGATGCATCAGATGTCATCATCATTGGGCATCACTATGTCACAGATGGATCCGAGCTTAACATCACCTATCAGGAGGCCGGGTTATGACCGGAATCATTGACTGGGCCTCTGAACGGGCCCGAATGGTCATAGCCTTCGTGATCCTGTCGATTTTGGCGGGTACAATTGCGTATGTCAGCCTTCCGAAAGAAGGCGAACCGGATATTGAAATTCCGGCGATCTTCGTATCTGTCCCTTTCCCCGGCATTTCCGCCGCAGATGCCGAACAGCTTCTGGTTCGACCAATGGAGACCGAGCTGGCGGATATCGACGGGCTTAAAACCATGTCGAGCACCGCAGCCGAAGGCTATGCCGGTGTGGCACTAGAATTCGAATTCGGTTGGGACAAGACCAAGGTCATGGCCGACGTCCGGGACGCGATGAACAATGCCGAGGGTGATTTCCCTGCGGGCTATGACAGCTATTCGGTCAATGAAATCAACTTCTCGGAGTTTCCGATCATCATCGTAAATCTGACCGGAAACGTGCCGGAACGCACGCTGGTCCAGATCGCGCGTGACCTTCAAGACAGGCTTGAAGCTCTGGACAGCGTGCTGGAAGCCTCGCTTGCCGGGTATCGCGACGAAATGATCGAGGTCGAGATCGATCCGCTGAAACTTGAAGCTTATAATGTCACGGCGGGCGAGCTGATCTCGGTTGTGCAAAACAACAACCAGCTGATTGCGGCCGGGGATATCAAGACGCCTACCGGGTCGACAGCGATCAAAATCCCATCGTCTTTTGACGAATTGCAGGACATTTACGACCTGCCCATCAAGGTCAATGACGACAGCGTTGTAACGCTTGGGGATCTGGCAACCATCCGTCTAACCTTTGAGGATCGCGAGGGCACTGCCCGTTTCAACGGCGAAACCACTGTCGCGCTTCAGGTTGTGAAACGCAAAGGCTTCAACCTGATCGGCACGGCTGCCGAGGTCCGACGTATCGTTGATGAAACCCGCGCCGAATGGCCACCCGAGCTGCAACAAGCCGTATGGGTTGGCGTGTCGAATGATCAATCCATCATCGTGGACAGCATGGTGCGTCAGTTGGAAGGCTCGGTCGTGACGGCCATTGCGCTGGTGATGATCGTGGTTCTGGGCGCGCTTGGAACTCGACCTGCCCTCCTGGTGGGCTTTGCCATTCCGACCTCTTTCCTGCTGACCTTCGCGCTGTTTGGAGCGCTTGGGGT
The DNA here is from genome assembly GCF_023016155.1 of Aliiroseovarius sp. F20344. Taxonomy (GTDB): domain Bacteria; phylum Pseudomonadota; class Alphaproteobacteria; order Rhodobacterales; family Rhodobacteraceae; genus Aliiroseovarius. The sequence continues at coordinate 833,507 of NZ_JALKBG010000008.1, read as the reverse complement.
CACGATCTCGAACATTGTGATGTTTGGATTGATCCTTGCGGTCGGCATGCTGGTCGACGGGGCCATTGTCGTCGTCGAATACGCAGATAAAAAGATCAAACTGGGCGTCGGACCTATGCAGGCCTACACGATGGCGGCCAAGCGGATGTTCTGGCCCATTGTCAGCTCAACCGCGACAACCCTTTGCGCGTTCCTGCCCATGTTGTTCTGGCCGGGCATTCCGGGTCAGTTCATGGGTTGGCTGCCCAAGACCCTGATCTATGTCCTGTCGGCATCACTGCTTGTGGCGCTTGTTTACCTGCCTGTCGTCGGCGGGGTTTCGGGCCGCATCAGCAGGTTGTTTGGCACCTTGTCCGGCGCTTTGACCGTTACACCCATTTGGGTGCGCCTGCCTTTGGCAATTGTGTCGGCCTATGTTCTTTTCTTGTCAGCCCTTCAGTTGCTGAACCCCGGATATCTTTTCGGTGGTACCAGCCCGTTCGAAGGTGCGATGGCCATCCTGCCCGGCGCATTGATGTTCCTGATCGGGGCATCTGCAACCTCAATCGCAATGGGATCGATTGACTGGCATATGCCGTGGCATCGCGAAGACGACCACGTGCACGGCGGTTATCAACGCACCAAGTTTGGCCATGTGATCCATTTCATCGCGGGCAATCCGATTATGCCGATTGTCAGCATTGTTCTTGTGGTTGGTTTTGTTGGAGCCACCTTCGTGACGTTTGGCAAAAACAGCCTTGGCGTTGAATTCTTCACGGACAGCGAACCGGAACAAGCCATTGTTTACGTGCGCGGGCGCGGCAATCTAAGCGTTTCCGAAAAGGACGCCATGGTGCGTCAGGCTGAAGACATCGCACTCAGCACCAAAGGGATTGAAAGCGTGTTTGCCTTTGCGGGCGCTGGTGGGCTGAACCAAAACACCGGCGGCGCATCAGGTCCGCGTGACACCGTGGGCCAGTTGCAGATCGAGCTGGTCGCCTGGGATGACCGCCCTGCGGTCGAAAAGGATGCCCCGCTCTTTGGCATTATTCCCTTCACCACGCGCGAGATTGACCCGGAATATGACGGTGACGCTGTTATGCTGCGTCTTGAAGAACGCCTGAAAACCATTCCGGGCATTCGGATCGAGGTTTTGAACCTGAACCGTGGCCCGGCATCCGCCAAGCCAGTGCATCTTCGCCTGAAAGGTGACAACTGGGACAGCTTGCAGGCCGCAACGGCCGCAGCGGTCGCGAAGTTCGAAACCGTGCCCGGCCTGAATGCCATCGAAGACACCCTGCCCCTGCCCGGCATCGACTGGCAGCTGCAAGTGGATGTGGCCGAGGCTGGGCGCTTTGGCACCAACGTCGCCACGGTGGGCGGCATGGTGCAACTGATCACCAACGGGATCCTCTTGGATACGATGCGGGTGGACAGCTCGGACGAAGAGATTGAAATCCGCGTGCGTCTGCCGGAAGAAGACCGCGTTTTGTCCACGCTGGACACGTTGCGTCTGCGCACACCGGGTGGTCTGGTGCCACTGTCAAATTTCGTGACCCGAAAACCGGTTCCCAGTTTTGCCCAGATCGACCGGGTGGATCAGAGCCGATATTATGACATTAAAGCCGCCGTGGTCAGCGATCTGGTGCGTCTGACAGCCGAGGATGGCAGTGAACAGGTCGTCTCTCTGGACGAGGCAGCAAAGATCATGGAGGACACGCCCGATCTGACGCGCACCCCTGTGACTCCCGCTGTACAGATTGCCACGCTGACCAAGTGGATCGAAAGCACAGGTCTGCCCGAAGGCGTCACTTACGAATGGACCGGCGATCAGGAAGACGAGGCTGAAAGCCAGGCCTTCCTTGGTCAGGCTTTCATTGGCGCGTTGGGGCTGATGTTCATCATCCTCTTGGCGCAGTTCAACAGCATCTACAATTCAGTTCTGGTGCTTTTGGCCGTGGTCTTGTCCACCACGGGCGTGCTGATCGGCATGATGGTGATGCAGCAGCCGTTTTCGATCATCATGACAGGCACGGGGATCGTGGCATTGGCGGGGATTGTTGTGAACAACAACATTGTTCTGATCGACACCTATCAGGACTACGCAGGACATATGCCCAAGATCGAGGCGATTACCCGCACGGCAGAGGCACGGATCCGCCCGGTTCTGTTGACCACGATCACCACCATGGCCGGCCTGACCCCGATGATGTTTGGCTTGTCGCTTGATTTCTTCGGCGGCGGCTATTCGATCGACAGCCCAACCGCGCTGTGGTGGAAGCAGTTGGCCACAGCCGTGGTCTTCGGCCTTGGCATCGCGACAGTACTGACCTTGGTGTTCACACCGTCCATGCTGGCGTTGCGAGTGTGGCTATCGGCAGGGGCATATCGTTCGATCACATTGCTTGAATCGCTCGCCCGAAGCTCTGGCCAGACCGCGCGCGATCGCATGCTTGAGAAAGCCGCAAAAAAGCAAGAGCTGCATGAGATGATTTGGACGTTCGAGGAAGATGAGGTTGCCGCTGATGATCAACCTGCCGCGCCAGATGTCCCTGAACCTCCGACGGAAAGCGCCAAGGAACCGGCAAAGACGAAACAGTCAAAGCCTAAGCCAGCGAAACCCTCAGACGGCAAGCAAGCAGCAGAATAGAAAAAGGCGCGGGGGACCGCGCCTTTTCGTTTTTGTGGCAGTAGGTTCAGCCAGCCAGTGCTTCAGGCTCACCCTCACTTGCTTGCCGTGCCCACATGGCCGCGTAGCGTCCGCCATGCTCCAACAGCGCATCATGGGTGCCCTTCTCGACAATCACACCGGCGTCCAGCACCACAATCTCATCCGCGTCCACGATGGTCGACAAGCGGTGCGCGATGGTGATCACCGTGCGCCCCTGCCCCATTTCGCGCAGACTGTCTTGAATGTCGCGCTCGGTCTGGGTGTCCAAGGCCGAGGTTGCTTCGTCCAGCAATAGGATCGGCGGGTTCTTCAACAGCGTTCGCGCAATGCCCACACGTTGCTTTTCGCCGCCGGACAGCTTCAATCCACGTTCGCCCACCTGCGTCTGATAGCCCTCGGGCAGCTCCATGATAAAGTCATGGATTTTGGCAGCCTTGGCGGCGTCTTCGATTTCTGTGCGGGTGGCCTCGGGGCGGCCATAAGCGATGTTGTAAAGGATCGAGTCGTTGAACAGCACTGTGTCTTGCGGCACCACGCCAATTTGGCCATGCAAACTGTCTTGGGTCACGTCGCGCACGTCCTGCCCATCAATCGACAGACTGCCGTCGTTGACGTCGTAGAAGCGGAACAACAGCCGCCCGATGGTCGACTTGCCGGACCCCGAAGGGCCAACAATCGCAACCGTTTTCCCAGCCCCAACATCCAGCGAGACACCTTTCAATATTGGGCGCTCAGGCTCATATCCAAAATGCACATCCTTAAAGCGAAGCGCGCCACCCTTCACCGCGATCTCAGCGGCATCGGGCTTGTCATTCACGTCAGCCGGTTGCTCTAACAGATCAAACATCTCGCTCATATCCACCAAGGCCTGCCGGATCTCGCGATAGACCGTGCCAAGGAAGTTCAAAGGCATGGTAATCTGGATCATATAGGCGTTTACCATGACGAAATCGCCGACGGTCAGTTGACCGTTTTGAACCCCGACGGCTGCCAAAATCATAACCGCAACCAAGCCGCCAGTGATCAAAAGCGCTTGGCCAAAGTTCAGAAATGCCAACGAATACGAGGTCTTCAGTGCGGCTTTCTCGTAACCCGCCATCGCACTGTCATACCGCTCTGCCTCGCGCCTCTCGGCCCCGAAATACTTTACGGTCTCAAAGTTCAAAAGACTGTCGATGGCCTTTTGGTTGGCGTCCGTGTCTTGGTCATTCATTTCCTTGCGGATTTTCACGCGCCATTCGGTGACCTTGAACGTGAACCAGACATACGCCCAGATGGTGACCACCACGACCGCCAGATACCACACATCGAAAGTGATAAAGAGGATCAGCGCGATCAAGCCAAGTTCAAGGATCAAAGGGCCCATCGAGAAGAGCATGAAGCGCAAAAGGAACTCGACCCCCTTCACGCCACGCTCGATGATCCGGCTGAGCCCACCTGTTTTTCGCGTGATGTGGTAGCGCATGGAAAGACGATGAATATGGGTGAAGGTTTCCAGTGCGAGCTGCCGAAGCGCGCGCTGGCCCACCTTGGCGAAAATCGCATCGCGCAACTGCTGAAAGCCGTTGGTCATAAGACGCGCCATGCCATAGGCCAGCGTCAGTCCGACGGCCCCTGCCCCCATCAGGAAAGCTGGATCCGACCCTTCACCCGCCAACGCGTTGACCGCTTCACGATAGAACCATGGCGTCGCGACCGAGATCACTTTGGACAAAAGAAGCGCCAGCATCGCCAGCACAACCCGACGCTTCACCCAAGGATGATCGTCTGGCCAAAGATACGGCGCGACCCGGCGAATGGTGCGCCAATTGTTGTCTGGAAGCTCGGTGGTAGTGATGCGGCTGGGAGACATAGTGATCCTGGCGTTGGGCAAGCTGAGCAGATGCGCCCAAGGGGGCTTGCGTCATTTCAATATTTCATCAATATTTGAACTATGAAACAGAGTCGAGTCCTGAAATCCCTGTCCGCGATGGCCCATGACACCCGGCTTGAGATCGTGCGCCTGCTTGTGCCGCGCGGGGATGATGGGCTGTGTGCAGGCGACATTGCGCAAACCCTTGGCGTGTCAGCCTCGGGTCTGTCTTTTCACCTGTCGCAGCTAGAGCAAGCCGGGCTTCTCACCTCGCGAAAGGAAAGTCGGCATGTGATCTATGCGGCTGATCGTACAGCGTTGGGAGAAGTCATTTCATATCTTTTGAATGACTGCTGTGCAGGGGCTGCGGATGTGTCCGCCTGCATGGGGGCAAAGCGCAAAGCCAACGCCCCCGCTGAGCAGGCTTAGTTCGCTTGCTCTTCACCCGGAATGGCAAAGACCTGCCCCGGATAGATCAGATCGGGATCCTTGATCTTCTCCCGGTTGACATCAAACACCTGAACATACAAAAGCCCTTCGCCTAAATGCGTGCGTGCGATCGCCCAAAGGGTCGCGCCGGGCTGGACTGTTATCGCCTCGACCCGTTCACGCGGGGTGTCTGCCTCAGAAGCCGCCGCAACTTGTGCAGGTTCTTCACGTTTAAACGGGGTCTCAGTGCGCGAAGTGACCGTGCCATCGGGGGCAAGCTCATCCACGCGCAGGGTATACACTCCGCTGGCGACATCCGGCAAAGGCAGGCGCCACTGACCGCTATCGGGGATCGAGGTTGTTTCAATCGGCTCATTGTCCAAATACACGCGCACGTTCCCGCCCGCGGTCGCACGACCCGACAAGGCCACTTCGCCCGCATCATCATATGAAATCGCATCAATGACCACATTCTGAACCGTAAGCTCTCCGGCACTATCTTGAAGCACTGTGATGCCCTGATCATCCGCCAAAAGTACCCGTGGCGCAGGTGTCGCTTCCTCAACGGGCAGCGTTTGAGCAACGACCTCATCAGATGTTTCAGAACTTGCTGTTTCAGAACTTGCTGTTTCAGAGCTAGCTGTTTCATCCGTGGCCGCTGGTTCGGTGGTGGCGACATCTGTCGTAGGCGCAACTGGTTCGATCAAAACCGTCGCACTTGCTTGTTGGTTTTCGCTAACCTGCCCCGCATCATCAACCTCTTGCAGGCTCAGCTGCCCGGGTTCGGTCACGGGGATATTCAAAAGAGCTACGAAATTGCCCGATGCATCTGTGCTTACGGTATCAAGCGGTTCACCGTTTAAAAGCAGTTGGAGGTTCACCCCCGGCGCGGCTTGCCCTGCCACAACAGTGCGCCCTTCTGGATCCACGCGAACAACGTCAAACCTCGGGGCCTCGGTGGCAGGTGTTTCTGGCTGAACAACTTCTTCCGGAGCGCTTTCAGCACTGGCTTCTGGTTCAGGGATATCCGTTGATGCCGGTTCGCTTTCGGTGAGCGTTGTCTCGACCTCACTGACCTCCGCTACGGGCGCGTCCCCAGCCGAGCGCATGAAGATACCATAGGCCGCCGCCGCAATGGCCAAGGCAACCCCAACACCAATCCAGATTTTGCCAGCGCCAGATGCGCCGCCGTTACTTCCAGCCATAAACGTCCCCTTCAGCGATCTTTTCGTCGCGTTGTCTTGCCCGACCCTAGCAATACCGCTAACACCGGTCAAAAGATCATTACGATATATTCGGCCCGGAGACGTTCATGACACAACATACAGCTTCAATTTGCGTTTATTGCGGCTCTCGCATGGGAAACGATCCGGCCTATCGTGCCAGCGCCGTGACCCTTGGGAAAGCCTTGGCGATCCATGATTGGCGGCTCGTTTACGGTGCTGGCGATGTGGGGCTTATGGGTCAAGTTGCACAAGCGGCCCAAGCCGCTGGCGCGGACACATTTGGCGTAATCCCTGAGCATCTGTTGAATTGGGAAGTTGGCAAGCGGGACCTGACCAGCTTCATCGTCACCGAAAACATGCACGAGCGCAAAAAGGTCATGTTCATGAATTCGGACGCAGTTGTCGTGCTGCCCGGCGGAGCCGGATCACTGGACGAGTTCTTCGAGATCCTGACATGGCGACAACTTGGGCTGCATAAAAAGCCCATCTTGCTTTTGAACGTCAACGGCTTCTGGGACCCTCTGATTGCCCTTTTAGATCACGTCATCGCGCAAGGCTTTGCCGAGGACAGCCTGAAAGAGTTCGTTAGCGTTGTTGATGATGTGGATCAGGCGGTTGAGACCTTACGCGCCGCCCTGTCCTGACGAATGGCCCCGGCCGAATAGATCGCAAGCGCCAGCCAAATCAGTGGGAAAGCGATCATGTGCCAGATGGTCACCGTTTCCCCCAGAAAGGCGACTGCGCAGGTGAATTGCAGGCTTGGATTGAGGTATTGAACAACGCCAACCGTTGAAAGCTTCAACCGCCGCGATGCATAGCTGAACAGGATAAGCGGCCCCGCCGTGATCAGGCCCGAGGCAACCAGCAACGCGCTGTCCCAGAAAGAATGCCCAAAGACCCCTCCTGCCCTCCCAACGATGCCTTCCCAGCCCGCAAAATGAGACCCGTACAGCCAAATGATCGCCAAGGGTGACAAAAGCAGCACTTCCGCCGTGACCGTAACCACGGGTCCGTTTGAAAGGGTTTTCTTGATCACCGCGTAGGTGGCGAATGTCCCACCCAGAAGCAATGACAGCCAAGGGGCAACGCCCAAGCCGACTGTCAGGACAAGAACTGCCCCGACTGCCAGGATCAACGCCAAGATTTTGCTTCGGTCGAGTTTTTCCGAGTAAAACAACCATCCAAGGGCAACCATGATCAGCGGAAAGATGAAGTAGCCAAGGCTTGCTTCAACCACCATGCCGATTTGCACGGACAGGATGAAGCCGCCCCAGTTCACCGAAATCACAATGGCCGCCAGAATGACGAACAAGATCGCACGTGATTTCAGCAGATCGACGACGTCCCCCAACCGGTTTTGGACCCCCAGAAGGATGCTGAACAGGAAAAGCGACCAAAGGGTTCGGTGGCTGAGAAGCTCCAGCGGGGGAACATGCTCCAACGCCTTGTAAAACAAGGGTGAGGTGCCCCACACCGTGCAGGCCGCTATGATTGCAGCAACGCCTTTTGTCGTCTCGTTCATCATGCCCCCTGCACCTTGTTCAAGTGGTGTGACACAATTTCTCAAGACGCCCAAGGGGCTGTGGCAAACATTTGCTTCAGGATCTGCGATTAGGAGGGCTTGAACACCAAAACCCCGGCAACACCGCTTTTGCCGTCTGACGGGTGATTGACGCCATCATGCACGACAACTTCGGGAAAATCGAAAGGGCTGACGCCTTCAAGACAAGCCACGTTCACGCCGAACTCATTCGGGTTGGATCGCCGCTGGTGATGCGTGTAGATCCCGCAGGTTTTGCAGAAATAGTGTTTCGCGGTTTTCGTCCCAAATTGATAAAGGGTCAGATTGTCTTCACCGCTGGTAAACACGATCCCGTCCAAACTCGCTGACACCGCCACAGCACCGCGCATCCGGCACATGCTGCAATCACACCGTCGCGCCGTTTCAAGGCCTTCGCTCAGGGTCACGTCAAAGGTGACGGCGCCACAATGGCAGGCGGCTTTTCGAACGTTGCTCATCTTTCAATCCAATTCTGTCTTTCAAAATGAAAAAGGGCGCCCAGAAGGCGCCCTTTGAATATCCTTGCTCAACCCGTCAGGCGATCACAGGCGCGAGGCCACGTTTTCCCAGTTCACCAGATTGTCGAGGAAGTTCGACAGGTAAGCCGGACGCTTGTTGCGGAAGTCGATGTAGTAGGAATGCTCCCACACATCACAGCCCAAGAGAGCAGTCTGACCAAAGCACAGCGGGTTCACACCGTTTTCGGTCTTGGTCACAGCCAGCGAACCGTCAGCGTTCTTCACCAGCCAGGCCCAACCCGAGCCGAACTGACCAGCGCCAGCAGCCGAGAATTGCGACTTAAACTCGTCAACCGAACCGAAGCTCTCGGTGATTGCTTTTTCAAGCTCACCCGGCATAGCAACTTTGCCCGGGCCCATCATCTCCCAGAACTGGTTGTGGTTCCACAGCTGCGAGATGTTGTTGAAGATACCGTTCTGCGCGACAGACTTGTCGTCATAGGTGCCAACGATAATCTCTTCGAGGGCCTTGCCCTCCCACTCGGTACCAGCAATCAGCTTGTTGCCGTTGTCGACATATGCCTTGTGGTGCAGATCGTGGTGGAATTCCATGGTTTCCGCTGACATGCCGTGTTCAGCAAGTGCGTCATGGGCGTAAGGAAGATCGGGAAGTTCAAAAGCCATTTTGGGCCCCCTGTTCATGCGTGTTTCCGTTGCCCCTTAGATGGGGCAGCAGGCGGGGTAAGGTCAAGGGGGACCACACCGCCTACTGCAATCTTTACTTCGCGATTGTACATTTTCCGCTCGAGCGGAAACTGTTGTCATAACCAACCAGCTTGCCCTGGAGGCTTGCCTTACCGCTCGCCTTCTGACGCGTCAGGCGAAAATTGATATTCCCGTTCACTGAGTTTCCGAGGTTCGAGTTCTTTCCCATAGCCCCATTAACATTCCAGCTGTAGGTCACGCGTTTGTCGTTATCGACACTGATTTTTGCTGGGATCGGCTTGCCGTATATATCGTCAATCAATCCATCATAGGCATACGTTTCGCCTTTGTCTTCGATGACGTAAATAAGAGGAGGAACACCCGGGTTCGCCTTCAGTTCACATTTGTAGTCAACTGCCAATGCAGCCGACGCTGACACCGAGATTGCAAACACTGCACAAAGAGCGGTTTTCGTGTTTAAGTTCATTGCTAAAGCTTTCAATGATTAATGGTAACGTGATTACATTCTTGTTGCACTACTTGCGAACACATGTCCCGCTGTCGCGCCACGTGTTGCGATACCCGACTGGTTTCATATGAACGGAAGCCTTCAGGCTGGGCTTTAAAATCGTCAGACGATAAACCCGGTTCGCGAATGTTTTTCCAGCGCGTGCCGTCGATGTTCCTTCGAACTTGTTTGTGTTGTAGCTGAAGGTCATGCGCTTGTTGTTGTCGACAACTTTGCTGACTTTGAGCGGCTGACCGAAATAGTGGTTGATAACACCGTCAATTACAGTCGCATTGCCATTCTTTTCATCATATTCAACGCGTATAACTGGGCCCATCCAATTGCCCCCAGATTTGCTCATCTTCAGTTTGCATTCATATGTTGTCGCAAATGCGGGCGCAGCGACCATACAAACTGCGACAGTCGCAACAGCTTTCAAAACTAAATTTTTCATGAATCGGTCTCCTTCGTAAAGTGCATCTTCGGCCATATCTATATAGATTCGCAGAACTTTCAACCGATACAAGAAGCCAACAAATCAATGTTGCGAATATATGCATTCACGGCACATCAAGGGAAACAGACTGTTCAAAATTCAGAATAAATCTTGCAGCCGCCAGCTCCACGATAATCATTGGGGTAGCCGCGTGGCTTTGATTTGATGATCATCCTCAGCGATGGCTTCAACAGTGTTGCGCGAAATGCCAGTGCAGGTGTGTACTGGCGCCCTGCCCCTGCGCGATTGGCGAGACGGGTTATTTCCCACGCAACGGTCAGCCGTTTGTCATTTTCAGCAACAACACGGGCAATCATTGGCGACCCGATGAAATACTTAATGAGCGGATCCCAGACCTCTGCGGTGGTTTGGCCCGGACTATGGTCAATCAACAGTCGCTTTGGGATCCAGTCACCCGTTCCATCAGGTTGAATGTTGCATCGAAAAATCTCGCCCTGCGCCATTGCTGGCATCAGGGAAAGGAGTAAAACCGCCATAGGAAAATACATGCGGTGAATTTAGCTGAAATCAACCATTGATTGCAAGGAAACGTGGCGTATCGCAGAGGTTATTGTACCACCCATGTGTTTACGTAACACCTGATCAGCAGACCAAATCACTGACCGGCTGCGAATTGTAGACACTCCTCTCGCGACACATATTCAATATGAATTGTGCCGCCGCTTCGGTAGTCAAATTCTATCGACTTTAACGGTCCTTTGAAGTATCCCAACATGTCCTGACATGTCTCTTCTCCAAGCACATCTTCCATCATGTTGAAGCGACCATGGGGCAAGTCATCAAATTCATAGTCGAAATGGTAAGTCATCACGTCGTTCTTTAGGCTGACCTTCTCCAGCACAAGGCCGGGCTCCAGTTCCTTTGGCAGTGTCAAATTGAGGGTCTTCAGCTCCTCTCTGACAAATCGGTCTGGAACTGCCATCGATGGAAACTGTAGAAGCGCAAAGTTGTATGCGTAGCTTGCTGTACCAATGAGGATCAAAACCAAACCGATCCAAGACCATGCAGATGGCTGCCGATCATTATGCATAGCGCGGTACTGCGCCCGTGCCAAAAACAGGCAATAGATGACGCAAAACAACATCGTAACATCGAACAGGCGGTCACCGACAAACTCTTGTTCATTTGCATAAAGCGACATTGATACAGCGGTCACGACAACGAACACCAAACGCATGAAAATATTGAAACCAACGAACCCAAGCCAATAGGTTGCGGCGACTGAAAACTCTCCTGCAAACAAGCGTTTCAAAATACTAAACTCCATAAAAAAGCATGGCCCGTACTATCCGGGCCATGCTTACTGATCAACTCTAAATTGCAGGCCAAGTCAGGGGTTTACTTCCCCCCCTGGTTTGGCAGCATCTTTCAGCAGATCGAACGCATATTGCGCGACAGAACGGAAACAAACCAGAACGGCCGTCTCGTCGTCTTCCATGTAGAAAGCCGCTGGGATCTGCGCGATGCGCGAGCGGCGCAGCATGCCCGGCTGCATCACCGACATGTCCGCCGGGGCCAACTTGGCGATCACTTCACGGCAAGCTGCCCCTTTCACACGGTAAACCGCGCGAGCGTCCGAGACGTTCACGACCAGAGCATTCTCTTTCGCCAGTGATTTGGTCGCGGTTTCAACAACTTTTGGGGCGTCGCCATGATCAACGATCAGCAAAAGCTCGTCGGGTGACATCCAGCCCACGCGGCCCTTGGCGCCTTGGGTGATTTCACCCTGCCCCGGCATGGCAGCACCTGTGGCGGCTTTCACCGCTTTGGCGACACCTTTGGAGGCAAGATCACCGCGCAGCGTAATCATACCGACCAGCCCGGCCTCTTCGACCTTGCAATAGCCGTCAAAGCTCTCGCCTTGAAGTGCGGATACAGCATTAGACATTCTGCTTCTCCCCGTCCTTGTCATAGAAAACCGGATCACAGATCCGCGCCTTCACCACCGTGTTCGAGCCATCCACCGTAGGGAAGCTGATCACCTCGCCCATACGGTCGGGACCGTGCAGCACAAGCCCCATCGCGATGCCTTTTTTCAGCGTCGGCGAATAGTAGGTCGAGGTCACGCGCCCGATCATGTTGCGCTGGCCATGGACATTGTTGCCCTCGCCCACCGCATAAGCACCATCCGGCAGGACGGACCCGTCCAGCGTTTCCAGACCCACCAGTTTCCAGCGGTTGGGATCGGTCATGTGGCTGCGCTGTTGCGCGCGTTTACCAAGGAAGTCTTCCTTCTTCTTGGAAATCGCCCAGTTCAGCCCCAGATCCTGCGGGATCACGGTGCCGTCGGTCTCGTCTCCGATCATGATAAAGCCCTTCTCGGCGCGCATGATGTGCAGACATTCGGTGCCGTAAGGCATCACGCCGAATTCTTCACCTGCCTCCAAAAGCGCATCCCAGAAAGCACGGCCTTGGCTGGCGGGCACGGCAATCTCGTAGCTGAGTTCGCCCGAGAACGAGATGCGATAGACGCGCGCGTCAAACCCACCGATCGTGCCGTCTTTCCACTGCATGAAGGGCAGCGTTTCTTTCGACACATCCATACCGCCGAGCTTCTCCAACACCTTGCGGGCGTTGGGGCCGACAACGGCAACCTGCGCCAGCTGCTCAGTCACGTTGGCGACATAGACTTTCCAGTCCCACCATTCGGTCTGCAGCCATTCCTCCATCCACGCGTGGATGCGGTCAGCCCCGCCCGAGGTGGTGTGGCAGAGCCACGTATCCTCATCGATACGGGCCACAACGCCATCGTCCGACAGGAAGCCGTTCTCCGAGCACATCAGACCATAGCGGCATTTCCCGACAGCCAGGTTCGACATCATGTTGGTGTACATCATGTCCATGAACTTGCCCGCATCCGGGCCTTTCACGATCAGCTTGCCCAGTGTCGAGGCATCGAGCAGGCCGAGGTTCTCGCGGGTGTTCAGCACCTCGCGATGCACCGCCTGTTCATTGGTTTCGCCCGGTTTGGCGTAGCAATAGGGGCGACGCCAATGACCGACGGGCTCCATGTAAGCACCCGCGTCTTCGTGCCACTGATGCATCGGCGTGCGACGGATCGGCTGGAAGATTTCGTGGCGCGCTTCGCCTGCAATCGCACCGAAGCTGATCGGCGTGTAAGGCGGGCGGAAGGTGGTGGTGCCGGTGGTCGGGATCTCTTGATCCAACGCATCCGAAAGCACTGCCAAGCCATTGATATTGGATAGCTTCCCCTGATCTGTCGCCATACCCAACGTGGTGTAACGCTTGGTGTGTTCAACGCTTTCATAGCCTTCACGCGCGGCCAGCTGAACGTCGGAAACCTTCACATCGTTCTGGTAATCCAGCCACATCTTCATGCGCTTCTTGATGCTTGCACCCTGCGGCATGATCCAGACCGGCGCCATCGGCTGTTCGCTTTCAGCATCCGCTTTCGGACCTGCCTTGCGCACGGCTTTTCCGCCAGCGGCTTTGGCCGCAGCCTTGCCCGCTGCGTAAGCGTCTTCCAGCGTCGCAGCCAGAGACATTGCGCCCGAGGCTGTGCCTGCGGTCACAACAAACGCCTCGCCGTCGTGGCTAGTCGGTGCACGGTTGGGATCGGGACGGAAATGGGCTTGCGCCTCGTCCCAGATCAACTTGCCGCCGCAATGCGACCACATGTGCACGACCGGGGACCAGCCGCCGGACATGGCAACCGCGTCGCATTTGATCTCTTCCAAAGCCGAGCCTTCGCCCGCCTGAAGACAGATCGACACGCCGGTGACGCGCTTGCCGCCATGCACTTTGGCAATGGCACGACCCGGTTCAACCCGGATACCTGCGGCACGAGCAGCCTCGGCCAGCGGACCGGTTGCCTCGGAACGTGCATCCAAAACAACAGGTACGTCCAGCCCGGCCTCTTTCAGCGTCAGCGCGGTGCGATAGCCGTCGTCATTGTTGGTCACAACCACGGTGCGGTCGCCAATCGACACGCCCCAATTCACTGCGTAGTCACGCACAGCCGAGGCCAGCATCACGCCGGGAATGTCGTTGCCTGCAAAGGACAGCGGACGCTCGATCGCGCCGGTTGCGGTCACGATTTGCTTGGTGCGGATGCGCCATAGTCGGTGCCGCGGACGCCCGTCGCCCGGGGTGTGATCCGCCACACGTTCATAGCCCAGCACATAGCCGTGGTCATAGACGCCCGAACCCATCATGCGGGTGCGCAGGGTGACGTTCTCCATCGCGGATAGTTCAGCCAATGTGGCGTCGATCCATGCGTCAACCGACTGACCGTCAATCTCGCCACCGTCCACAGGCGCACGTCCGCCCCAGTGATGGGTTTGCTCCATCACCAGCACTTTCGCGCCCGAGCGACCAGCCGCCAGAGCCGAGGCCAAACCGGCGACACCGCCGCCAATGATGACGACATCGGTGTGGTGGTAATAGTGCTCGTAACGGTCCGCGTCGGCTTCGGTCGGGACTTGGCCCAGACCGGCGGACTTACGGATAACGGGTTCAAACACGTGCTTCCACGCGGCCGCGGGCGCCATGAACGTCTTGTAATAGAACCCCGCCGGCAGGAAGCGCGCGGCATAATTGTTCACCACGCCCACGTCGAATTCGAGGCTCGGCCAGTGGTTTTGCGAGGTGCAGGTCAGACCGTCAAACAGCTCGGTCGTGGTGACGCGTTGGTTGGGTTCAAAGCGCTCGCCCTGCCCCAAATTGACCAGAGCATTCGGCTCTTCCGCGCCAGAGGCCACAACGCCACGCGGACGGTGGTATTTGAACGACCGGCCCATCAGCATCTGGTCTTCGCCCAGAAGCGCTGCGGCCAGCGTGTCGCCCTCGTACCCCTTCATGCGTTTGCCGTTGAAGGTGAAGTTTTTCGGTTTCGAACGGTCGATCAGGCGACCGCCTTGTGCCAGACGGGTGCTCATTTCCAGCCCCCCCACTCAGGATGTTTCTTCTTGATCTTGGCGACCAGCTCTTTCGGCGGCTCATAGGTCTGGGCCGGATAGGTGCCGTAAACCTCGAGCGTCATGGTGTTGCGCGCCGCGTGGAACCACTTGCCGCAACCCGAGACATGCCGCCAGCGCTCAAAGTGAACGCCTTTCGGGTTTGCGCGGTGGAACAGATAGGTCTCGAAATCGTCGTCGGACGAGCCGGGACCAAAGCGCTTCAGATGCGCTTCGCCGCCGCCATGCAGGTCCGTTTCATCGGCCATCACGCCGCAATAGGGGCATTCAAGGATCAGCATGGTTGCACCTCTCTAGAATTTATCCAGCCATCTTCTGTCCAGAGGGCTTCGACAAAAGTCGCAACTTCGTCGTTTTCGTTCAACAACGACATGTTCATGTATGTGAACCCGTCGCGTATCATTTTCTGCAAATTGGTGGTTCGTTGCCTGTCATTCGATACCAGCCTCTTCCAGACCGATGTATCCCGGTTTGAATCCAATGCTCCTTGCCAATCGCTATGAAACACGAAGCTCACCGCAATGCGAAACATGTGATGTGTTCCCCACACCAGTCTTGAAGATGCACCCTCAATACTTCGGGCTTGTCGATTTGCTGTCAATCCTGGCAACCCCATCGAACTCAAGTCGATAAGCGCCACCACGCCACGCTTGTTTGCGGCATAAACAAGCAAGTCATTAGACACATGCACTTCGGGCGTGGAACTGTCCTTAAGACTATTGTTAAACCACACCTCAAACCATTCATCACCGGTCGCATCTGCCACGCAACAAGTAAATTGCTTTTCTTTGGCTCTTGGACGAACCATCCATTTCGATAAATGGGTCGGCCCTTTCGCAATTATTTCTCGTGCCGTTGGTCGTTGCCTAAACATCAATGTGCCACCCCCGCAGCCACGCTCTCATCAATAAAGCGTCCTTCGGTGAAGCGGTTCAGGCCAAACTCGCCAGCCAGCGAACCGGGTTCGCCCTTAGCGACGGTCTCGGCCATGGCCCAGCCCGATCCGGGGATGGATTTGAAGCCGCCGGTGCCCCAACCACAGTTGATGAAGCAGTTGCCCAATGGCGTCTTACCGATGATGGGTGATCGGTCGCCGGTCACGTCCACGATGCCGCCCCACTGGCGTAGCATTTTCAGGCGCGAGATGATCGGGAAGGTCTCGACCAATGCCCGCACGGTTTCTTCCACGTGGTGGAACGACCCGCGCTGGGTGTAGTTGTTGAACCCGTCGGTACCGCCGCCGATGACCAGCTCGCCTTTGTCGGACTGGGACATATAGCCGTGCACGGTGTTGGCCATGACCACCACGTCGATGCAGGGCTTGATCGGCTCGGACACAAGCGCTTGCAGGGCGACGCTTTCCATCGGCAGACGGAAGCCCGCCATCTCGGCCAAATGGCCTGCGTTGCCCGCGACAACCATCGCCAGCTTGTCGCAATCAATCTGACCGTGGGTCGTGTCGACGCCGGTGACGTTGCCGCCCTCTTGGCGCACGCCGGTCACTTCGCATTTCTGGATGATGTCCATGCCCATGTCGGAACACGCACGGGCATAGCCCCACGCGACCGCGTCGTGACGGGCCGTGCCAGCACGAGCCTGCCAAAGCGCCCCCAGAACGGGATAGCGCGGGCCGTTGATGTTCATGATCGGCACCAGTTCCTTCACGCGCTCGGGCGAGATGAACTCGGTCGTGACACCTTGCAGCGCGTTGGCATGGGCCGTGCGCTCGTATCCGCGCACTTCGTGCTCGGTCTGGGCCAGCATCATGACGCCGCGCGGCGAGAACATGACGTTGTAGTTCAGATCCTGCGACATCGTCTCGTAAAGCGAACGCGCTTTCTCGTAGATCGCCGCAGAGGGATCTTGCAGATAGTTCGAGCGGATGATCGTGGTGTTACGACCCGTGTTGCCACCGCCCAGCCAACCCTTTTCGATGATCGCCACATTGGTGATCCCGAAGTTCTTGCCTAGGTAAAAAGCCGTGGCCAACCCGTGGCCACCAGCACCCACGATGACAACATCGTATTTCTTCTTGGGCTTGGGCGAGCGCCAAGCCCGTTCCCATCCAGTGTGATAGCGCGCAGCTTCCCGCGCAATGGCAAATGCCGAATAACGTCGCATGCGATTCCCCTGTTTGGGTTTCGATTTGTGTCGGTTTTACGCTCAAACGACAAAATCTCACTAAAGCCCAGCGTCATTTGATTGGAAAAAGACGACATTATCCACTTTTCACGCCACATTCCTGGCATGCCTTTTGTCGCAGTCTGATATCTGGGGTTTTGCAGCGGCCCATTGCGCATTACATGGGGTGGGCTAGTAGGTTGCGAAGTCGCGCGGAGGATACATGGAAAACTGGACATTCTGGGCCATTGTAGGCGCAGCAACCTTGGCAACCATTCTTGTCCTAGCACGACGGATGTTGGCGGCTTCGCCGAAAAGCACATCGGACGAAAGTGCCATGAGCTCGGATATGAAGGTCTATCGTGACCAATTGTCTGAACTGGATCGCGACATTGCCCGTGGCACCGTCTCCAAAGAAGATGCAGATCGTGCGCGGGTCGAGATCTCACGCCGTTTGCTGGATGCTGACAAAGTCGCGCAGGCCCGACGCGTCGCCGACGCCCCCGATGGGTTAACACGAGTGACCATGGCAATTGCGGCGATCGTTCTGACCGTCAGCAGCTTTGGTCTTTATTACTACTTGGGCGTGCCGGGCGCACAGGATCTGGGCCGCGAAAAACGCCTCGCGCTCAGCCAAGAGATGCACGACAACCGCCCCGCCCAAGCCGAGATCGAAGCCCAAGCCCCGGCATGGCCCGGTCCTCCGCCAGAAGCCCCTGACGACTATCTGAAACTGATCGATGGGCTGCGGGCTGCGGTAAAGGAACGGCCAGAGGACCAGCGCGGATTGGACCTTTTGGCCCAGCATGAAGCCGCGATTGGCAATATGATCGCTGCACGTGAAGCCATGGCGCAGCTTTTGGCCGTTAAAGGCGAGGCCGCAACGGCGGATGACTACGTCCGACAGGCCGATCTGATGGTGAACGCAGCTGGCGGATATGTGTCGCCCGAAGCGGAAGAGATGTTGCGCCGGGCTTTAAGCCGTGATGCGGGCCATCAATTGGGCCGTTATTACACCGGCATCATGTTTGCGCAGAACGGCCGCCCTGACTTGGCGTTTCGCTTGTGGCGCGGGTTGCTGGAAGAAGGTCCGGCAGATGCAATCTGGTGGAGCTCGGTGCGCTCTCAGATCGACGGGTTGGCAGCACTTGCTGGCGAAAACTACACCGCGCCGGATGCGCCCGCACCTCAGGCACAAACTGGCATGCCTGCCTTGTCAGGCCCGAGCGCAGAAGACATGCAGGCCGCCGCAGAGCTAAGCGAAGCAGAACGCGCCGAGATGATCCAATCCATGGTCGAACGGTTGTCAGACCGGTTGGCGACCGAAGGCGGTAGCCCCGAAGAATGGGCGCGCTTGATCTCGGTTCTGGGTGTCACAGGCGACACGGAACGCGCGGCGGCTATTTGGAGCGAAGCACAAGACCGCTTCGCCGCCCATCCCGAGGCGCTGGCCACAGTTGAACAAGCCGCACGGCAGGCCGGAGTTGCCCAGTGATATACGAAGCCGTCGAAGACTTCGCAGCCGCCCTGCCCCCGATGACAGCGCTGGCAGGTCTGGATCTGGGCACCAAAACCATTGGCGTGGCGGTGTCGGACAGCTTCCGGCAAGTGGCAACTCCCCTTGAGACCATAAAACGCAAGAAGTTCACACTGGATGCGGAACGCTTGCTTGAGATTGCCAAGGAACGGCAGTTGGGCGGGCTTGTGCTTGGCCTTCCGCGCAACATGGATGGATCCGAAGGGCCACGCTGCCAATCCACCCGTGCTTTTGCCCGCAATCTTGAAAAACTGACTGATTTGCCGATCACCTTCTGGGACGAACGACTATCCACCGTGGCCGCTGAACGCGCGCTGCTTGAGGCGGATACGTCTCGAAAGCGTCGCGCAGAGGTCATCGATCACGTCGCCGCCGGGTATATCCTGCAAGGAGTACTTGACCGGATGAGGCACCTGACATGACCGACGACGTCTGGAAACGCGACGAGGTGGAAAGCCCCTGCGTGAAAATATGTGTGGTCCAACCCGAGGCCCGCATTTGCACCGGTTGCCTGCGCACAATCGACGAAATCGGCGCGTGGTCGCAAATGTCGTCGGATGAAAGACGTGCGGTTCTGGAAGAACTTCCGGCACGCAAATCAACGCTCACCCGCCGTCGCGGCGGACGGCGCGCGCGCGTGGGTTGACCCACATCACCCGGTTGTGACCCCTGCGTCATTTCGTAGACGTTATGCTCCGAATGATCTGGACGTTTCGGTTTACGCCAAACCGTTCAGACGCATTGAAGCGCAACCGGGGAAACACATGCTGCGACGTACTCTTTTGCTTGGCCTGATGATGTTTCCGCATGTCGCGGTTGCAGATGGCTGGAACACGCGCCCGGACGATCAGCTTTTGTCGCGTACGGATCTTGAACGGCAACTTGTCGGACAGACGCTCACGTTCTTTGACGACGCTCAGTCCGTTTACTCGGAAAATGGCGAATACTCTTACACTTATGGCGGCGGCGGTACGTGGCTGGGACACTACGAGCTACAGGATGACAGCACCGTTTGCGTCACCTTTGTTACCGGGGTCAGCCGATGTGATATGATTGTCGAAGCCAGCAACCGCCTTGTAGTCATCACAGAGGATGGGTTGCGTTTCCCGATCCGTTAGCAACCGCGTGCGAGCGGGGACATCAATCGCCCGCACTGTGCAGCGCACGCACCTTTTCCATCACCGCATCTTTGCCATCCAGAATATCCGATGCAAGGATTGGGGCGCGGACATCCAATGGCACGCCCTTTGCTTCGTGATTGCGACCCTGAGCGTCTAGATATCGTTCGTTCGAAATCGTGGCCATCCACCAGTTTGGAAGCGCTACAAAGAACATATCCGAGAAGATCCCGTTGGAGGGTTCGCCAACAATTGTCACGTTCTCAATATGTGTCAGAGCAAGGGCAAAGGTCTCGGCCGCGCTAGCCGTGAAGCCGCTGGTCAGCACATAGACCGGCTTGTCATAGTGAACACCCTTTGTCGGCTCGATCTGCAAATCCATCAGATCATGCCAACCATCTGCGGCCTTCACTTGTTTAGAGCCAATCGGAACAACCTGATCGGTGAAACTTCCGGCGATATAGTACCCAACGCGATCATCCCCACCGCCATTCATGCGCAGATCTATCACCAGCGCGTCCGTCTCCTCCAAGTCCCCCAGTACCTTGTCCACAGCAGCAGCCAATGGCGCTGCGTCTTCATCCAGCAACGCCTCATCCATTCCGATGATGGCCATATAGCCAAGATTATCGGCGGTGCGACCATAGGCGATGGTGTCTGCCACTTTGATCGGTTCACCGGCTATGGCCTTGTTCATCCACTCGCGCGCCATGCCTTCAAAACGCTCTTCGCCAATCTCTGCAATCCAATCAGGGAGTTCCCCAAAATCCGCAGCGTTCAAGACGGCCTGCAACGATACGTGACCATCATTCAGGGGCTGCGTCATCTCAGTTAGGATTTCGAACAACCGGCCGCGCCCGACACCAGCTTCCACTTCGGGCCGGTATTTTGCTCGCATCGCCTGCCAATCGACATCACGCTCTTCAAAGTATGCGTAGTTTTCGTTGAAGTAGTTCCAATAGACGTCGAAGTTTTCTAAGGCACCCCAACCGGGGCGATCATCGCAAGACGGCGGCAGGGCCTTCACGCGGCTCAATGTGATCTTGTTAAGCTTGCCAATCTCAAGCGCAAGTTCGTCCCTTTTGCGCGACAGGTCGAAGTCAAATGTCCCCGCCCAACGTCCCATGCCGGTAAGTTTTGCTGCACCGTGTAGGTGCCCATCATTTCCAACCTCAAGATCCGAAGACCCGAGCTTTACACAGCCGCCTGCGCTGACTTGATCCAACACGACGCCACCGTCATTTAGACTTAAGTAAAGCCCGTAACCTTTTGATTTCCAGACACCATTCAGGTCATCGGCCAGAGCCGCTAGGGGCAATGATAGGCACGCTGAGGTAAAAAATGCGGGAAAATACTTCATGCTTAAATCCTCTGTCCTGCACGACAGAGTTTAGATGGGGTGACCCTGGGTAAGGATCAATAGGCGCTCACCAAATTCCTAAACTAAAGTCTATGTTCCGGCGTCAGCTTCTACCTCGATCTGTGCGGCGCGTTTTTCAACCAACTCAACGATGTGATCCACCATCTTTTCGTTGTCGAGCTTGTGGTCTTGCTTGCCAGTAACATACACCATGCCAGACCCGGCACCACCGCCGGTAAAGCCCACATCGGTCATCAACGCCTCGCCCGGTCCGTTCACCACGCAGCCAATGATTGACAGGCTCATGGGGGTGTGGATATGCGCCAGGCGGTCTTCCAGCTCGGCCACGGTTTTGATCACGTCGAACCCCTGACGTGCGCAAGATGGGCACGAGATGATGTTCACACCGCGATGGCGCAGACCAAGGGATTTCAGGATTTCAAACCCCACCTTCACTTCTTCCACCGGATCGGCTGAGAGGCTGACGCGGATCGTATCGCCGATACCGGCCCAAAGAAGATTGCCCAGACCAATTGCAGATTTGATCGTGCCAGAAACGAAGCCGCCAGCTTCGGTAATGCCAAGGTGAATCGGCGCGTCCGTTGCGTCCGCAATGCCGTGATAGGCGGCGGCCGACAGAAACACGTCCGAGGCTTTCACGCTGATTTTGTATTCGCGGAAGTCGTTGTCTTCGAGGATCCGGATATGCTCCAACCCGCTTTCCACCATCGCTTCAGGGCAAGGTTCCCCATATTTTTCAAGCAGATGGCGCTCCAACGATCCGGCGTTCACCCCTATACGGATGGAACAGCCGTGATCCTTGGCGGCTTTGATCACCTCACGCACACGCCCCGCATCCCCGATGTTGCCGGGATTGATCCGTAGGCAGGCGGCGCCTGCCTCGGCGGCTTCGATGGCACGTTTGTAGTGGAAATGGATGTCCGCCACGATCGGCACCGGGCTTTCGGCCACGATCTCTTTCAACGCCGTGGTTGACGACACGTCCGGGCACGAAATGCGTACGATATCTGCACCTGCCTCGGCAGCGGCCAGAACCTGTCCCAGCGTCGCCTTCACATCCGAACTGTCCGTGTTGGTCATGGTTTGCACCGCAATCGGCGCACCGCCCCCTACGGGCACATTCCCAACCATGATCTGCCGGGATTTCCGACGCTCGATATCACGCCACGGACGAATGGGATTGTGAGACATGTGCAGGCTTCCAAATGGGTTCACTTGGAGTGAGAGATAACCTGCCACCCCCTAGGCGACAAGGCATGCCCGCAAATAGATCTAAGAATGCGCGGTTACTCGGTCGCTTGAAGCTCGACCACAACGGTCGCAAGGTCGGCATCGCCTTCCAAATCGGCCAATGCGAAGTTTTCCAACACGGCCTCTTGTGACAATGCCACGTTCTTTACAACCGATGGACCATCGCCGGCGGGGCCATAGGCCGCGCCGTTCACAGCAAAGTAAACGGACCCCGCATTGCCCGACCGCAAAACAGGAGCCTGTTCGGTCTTTGGCAGCACGTAATGTTCACCCGCATCGAGGATTTTCTCAAAGATTACGCTGCCATCAGCGGCTTGAATACGGACCCAGGATGGGCGGACTGCAAACACGGCAACATCCGCTGCATCCGCGCCCAAAACCTGCACGCCGCTTTCGGGTACAGTTGCACCAGCACCAGATGCCGCTGCCAAACGTGTCGCGCTTTCCGGAAAAGTCTCTTCCGGCAGATCAAGCGAGGGCGTCTGAAGCCCAGCCAGAGCGCCAACCGAATTCGGGTTCAACGTCGAAATCGGTGCGTCACGATGGGTCAGCACCGGCACTTCCAGCGCCTGAGGGCGATAAAGGCGATCCAGCGCCTCGACGGACGGGGGTGTGTTTAGCCCTGCGGCCGACGCAAGCTCGGTTTCATCGGTGATTGTGTTCGGGGTTGCAGCGCCGAAATCAGGCAGCTCTGACAAAACGCCGGGCGTCTGTTCAATCGGGGCGAAATCAACGCGCTGAACTTCTTTCAGCATGGCCCAACCGCCATAGCCAAGGCCGCCGATTAGCAGCAAAAGCATGGAGATGGAGCCAATCGCGCCGGGTTCAACACCCGTGAAAACGCTTTCCTTTTTCGGGACCCAGCTGGCTTGTGGATTGGACAGAGGATCACCGCGATACTCGGGATTCCGCTCTGCCTTTTTCTCACTCATCAGGCCTTTCGAGTTTCCCCGATCAACTTCAAATCCAGCTTCTCTGCAGAAGGTCGAATAGGCCCATTCCGGGTCAAGGCCCAGATATCGCGCATACGAGCGAACATAACCCGCGATAAAGCCTTGCGATGCAAAGGCTGACGGGTCTGAGTTTTCGATTGCTGCAATGTAGTTGGCTTTGATTTTCAGCTCGCGCTGAACATCCAGAAGGGACTTTCCAAGCGTCGCGCGTTCGCCGCGCATCACGTCGCCCAACAGGACCTCGTAGGAATCAAACCCAGTAGGTTGTTCTTCCTCCTCGACCTGAGACGTGCTCCAACGCCCGATCATACGATTGCTCCTGATGCCTCATTGTCCCAAGGAAACGATTCGTGGTCCACCGTTTCCGTTGAGGGAAGGTAACACATCACGCAAATTTGTGTATATTAACTTTCCGCCTAAGCAGAGAGTTCGGCACGATTTAGCTCACAATGCGACCAGAGGCTGTCCAGCGCGCGAACAAGCTTATCCATTTCGTCCGGTCCATGCACCGGAGACGGCGTGAACCGAAGCCTTTCAGTGCCGCGTGGGACGGTTGGAAAATTGATCGGTTGAACATAAATACCGAAGTTTTCCAACAACATATCGGAAAGCTGCTTGGTGTGAACCGGATCGCCCACGATCACTGGAACAATATGCGACCCATGATCAATGATCGGCAGCCCCATAGCCTTCAGGCGGGTTTTCAAGATCTTGGCTTGCGTCTGATGTTGGTCGCGCAATTCCTGATCTGATTTCAGATGCTTCACCGAAGCGGCAGCAGCAGCGGCCACAGCGGGTGGCAGCGATGTGGTGAAAATGAAGCCCGGTGCGTAGGAGCGTACCGCGTCACACATCTTGTGCGAAGCTGCGATATAGCCGCCCATGACGCCATAAGCTTTCGCCAGCGTGCCGTTGATGATGTCGATCCGATGGGCCAGATTGTCACGTTCTGTGACCCCTGCCCCGCGCGGGCCGTACATGCCCACGGCGTGCACTTCGTCGATATAGGTCAGGGCGCCGAACTCATCCGCCAGATCGCAGATCTCTTCGATCGGGCCAAAATCGCCGTCCATCGAGTACACACTTTCGAACGCGATCAGCTTGGGCGCCGCCGGATCATCGGCCTGCAAGAGTTCGCGCAGATGTTCGACATCATTGTGGCGGAAGATGCGCTTGGCACCGCCATTGCGGCGCACACCTTCGATCATCGAGGCGTGGTTCAATTCGTCGGAATAAATAATCAGGCCGGGGAACAGCTTGGGCAGCGTGGACAGGGTTGCGTCATTCGCAATGTAGGCCGAGGTGAAAAGCAGCGCGCTTTCTTTCTGGTGCAGATCCGCAATCTCGGCTTCCAGACGCTTGTGATAAACAGTCGTGCCCGAGATATTGCGCGTCCCGCCCGACCCTGCACCCGTTGCGTCAATCGCTTCGTGCATTGCTTCCAGAACAGCCGGATGCTGTCCCATGCCAAGATAATCATTGCCGCACCAAACGGTGACAGGAGCTTCGGACCCATCGGGCTTGAGCCATGTCGCATGGGGGAACTGCCCCTTCGCGCGCTCAATCTCGATAAAGGTGCGATAACGCCCTTCTTCGTGCAGGCGCGACAGCGCCTCATCCAGCTTATGATTGTAGTCCAAGTTACCCTCCCGGGCCGTTTCATCCAGTTCCCTAAGCAGCCTTATACAGGGATTCCCCCGCAAAACACATTCAAAAAAATGTATGTTGCGCCTGTTCGCTCGCCCCATTTAAGGGGCTGATCGGGGTTTTACATTGATCCACCTCAAACGGAAGAGTTTTCCGATCCGGCGCGACAACTCGTCCCGCAGGCAATCGGTCTGGACAGTGGCCATTAGGGTGTTAGGCTCCCGGCCAAAATCCCGATACCGGAGACACCATATGTCGCTTGATAAAGTCCTGGACCGTATTGACGCGGACCTTCCCGATGCCATCGACCGCTTGCTTGAACTGTTGCGCATTCAGTCCATTTCCACGGATCCAGCCTTCGCTCAGCACTGTACTACTGCTGCCGATTGGTTGGTCGATGACCTTAAAACCATTGGTTTTCAAACTGATAGACGCGACACACCGGGCCATCCGATGGTCGTTGGTCATGGCGGAGATGGTGATCGGCATCTTTTGTTTTACGGCCACTACGACGTTCAACCCGTGGATCCTTTGGACAAATGGGACCATGACCCATTTGCACCGTTCGTCGAAGACACCCCCGACGGCAAGATCATTCGCGCCCGTGGCGCGTCCGATGACAAGGGCCAGCTCATGACCTTTGTCGAAGCGTGCCGTGCCTGGAAAGAGGTGCATGGGTCCCTTCCCGCAAAGCTGACCATCTTTTTTGAGGGCGAAGAGGAATCAGGCTCGCCGTCCTTGATCCCGTTCATGGAAGAGAATCGCGATGAGCTGACTGCGGATATTGCGCTGATCTGCGACACCTCGATGGTAAGCCCCGGTGTTCCTTCTATCTCAAGCCAGCTGCGCGGCATGTTGAAAGATGAGTTCACGCTGATCGGGCCCAAACTAGATCTGCATTCAGGCCATTACGGCGGCCCCGGCCTGAACCCGCTGCGCGAAATGTCCCGTATCGTAGCCAGCTTCTATGATGATGATACCGGCAAGGTGGCGGTGGACGGATTCTATGAAGGCGTTCACGACACCCCCACCCAGCAGTTGCAGGGATGGGAGAACTCGGGCTTCGACGAAAAAGCCTATCTGGACAATGCGGGCTATACGCAGTGCCACGGAGAAAAAGATCGGTCCTGCCTGGAGCAGCAATGGGCACGCCCGACGCTCGAGGTAAATGGCATTTGGGGCGGTTATAACGGTGTTGGTTCAAAAACTGTCATCCCGTCCGAGGCACACTGCAAGATCACCTGTCGCCTTGTGGGCGATATGGATCCCGACAAGCTGCGCGATCGCGTGCGCGCGCATGTGGAGGCGCAGTTGAAGCCGGATATGAAAGTGGTCTGGGACAATGATCTGGAAGGCTCACCCGCCGCCGTCATGGACATCACCCGCCCCGAATTCAGCGCCGCCCAGAAAGGCCTGTCGGATGAATGGAATCGCGACGCGGTTTTCGCTGGCATGGGCGGTTCGATCCCCATCGCGGGCTATTTCAAGTCGATCCTCGGCATGGAAAGCATGCTGGTGGGCTTTGCCAATGACGATGACAAAATCCACTCCCCGAACGAGAAATACGATCTGGAGAGCTTCCATAAGGGCATCCGCAGCTGGGCGCGCATTCTTGCTGAACTGACCTGATCCGTATTGGAAACCAAAACTCATGAAACCCCGATAGCATTGCCTGCCGGGGTTTTCTTATGCGCGCCTGAGGCGAAACAGCTTTAGAACTAGGATGATCCAAGGCATGCCATGCAGCAGGAAATCGAAGATATCCACGGGTTTGGTCAACGTGCCGGAAAAGAGCATCCCTAGCTTTTCCCAAATATGTGGCGGCGCAAAAGGCGCAAGGCCCAGCGTCAAACACGCCACCAAGATCAGTGAGAATGGCATCTCGTCGATAATGGACATTTGGATCTCCTGCACCAAGGGGGTTCGCCACAACAGCAGCCCTGCCTAGCAGGCCTGATGATCTGACGAAATGTGGTGAAGTGGCGCGGTTGACGGGGCTCGAACCCGCGACCCCCGGCGTGACAGGCCGGTACTCTAACCAACTGAGCTACAACCGCGCGTGGCGGCGTGAATAGCCCGAGGTCGCCAAGTGGTCAATGGAAAAACGCGCTGTGAGAAGCGAAAACCTGGTCCGAATTCATGACGTGGAATCGCTAGGCTGCACAAAGAAAAAACCCCGCCAAAGGCGGGGCTTCTTTCAGGCAGTGGTGGCGCGGTTGACGGGGCTCGAACCCGCGACCCCCGGCGTGACAGGCCGGTACTCTAACCATCTGAGCTACAACCGCTCACTGCCAGTCTTGCGACTGTTTGGGCGTTCTAGGGCCAGCCGCCGGGGGCGTCAAGCGGCCTTTTGCGAATTTCAGATTATTTTTCGATCACGCGGTGCCCACCATCGGAACTTAGGTGGAAAATAATCCCCTGCCCGCCCGGAAGCTCCAGCATTTCGTATTCATTCAACCCAAGCCACTGCGCCCGAAGAACGCGCGACAGGACGCCATGGGTGAAGACTATCGCGGGTCCGGTTAATTCACGCAGAAAACTGTCCGCACGGGCCTTCAGATCATGCAGCCCTTCCCCGCCTGGCGATGAGAAATTCCATTCAACCGGATTTTGTTCGGCATACGCCGCCTGTTCAGGCCATCCTGCGTCAATCTCGTCTCGCGTAAGGCCTTCCCAAGCTCCATATGAGACTTCGCAAAGACGCGCATCCTGTGTCACCTGCCAGCCCAGCGGGGTCAGCGCAATCTGTGCTGTATGAAGCGCCCGCCCCTGCGGTGAACTGAAAGATTGTATGTCCATGCGCCCAGCCACCCTGCGCGACAGCATCTGTCCCATGTCGCGGGCTTGTGTCTGGCCCTTTTCGGTCAATGGCGAATCCAGCCGCCCCTGATGACGACGGGCAACATTCCATTCGGTCTGGCCGTGGCGAATAACGTATAGGTCTGGAAAAACAGAATCCATGATGAAAGCATCATGTGGTACTTGCTGTAGGGAGTAAATGGTGGGTGATGAGAGACTCGAACTCCCGACATCTTCGGTGTAAACGAAGCGCTCTACCAACTGAGCTAATCACCCGCCGTGGGACGCGACATATCGCTATTCGTCCGGGGTTGGCAAGAGGGGAAATCCACTTTTTTTAATTTCTGACGCAAGCAGTTTGCAACATGACGCTGCTTAACTTTGTTTGGTGGTCAAACAACGTTAAGATTACACATCAGATTAGCAGGTTTGCCATGCCAGAACCCGTCGTTCCCAAGGGCGTCGCCCATGTCGCCATCGCCTCTCAGGTCGCGCCAGACCCGATTGTTTTCGTGTTGCTCGACAACCTATCCATGCTGGCGTTTACGTCCGCGATCGAGCCGTTGCGCATTGCCAATCAACTGACAGGTCAAAGCCTATATAGCTGGACCACAATGTCCGAAGATGGGGAAAACGTTCGTTGCTCAAACGGGATTGAGATTGGCATCGACCAGCCGCTGGGCGACATCCCCCCAAACAGCCGAGTATTTGTCTGTTCCGGCGTACAGCCCGAAAGATCTGTGTCAGGTAAGGTGTCCGACTGGGTGCGGTTGCAATGGCGCATGGGGCATACGGTCGGATCACTTTGCACAGGCGCCTACACGCTGGCCAAAGCGGGCATCCTTGGGGGCCACAAGTTCACCCTGCATTGGGAAAACATCGCCCCGTTTCGTGAACATTTCCCGGACCTTGATCCGGTCGAGCAGCTTTACACAATCGACAATCGCGTGATGACGTGTGGCGGGGGTGCGGCAGCGACAGATCTGTTCCTGCGCCTGATCTATGACACGCATGGTCCCGTGCTTGCACAAGCCGTTCTGAACATGTGTCTGCACACGGTTCAACGCTCCGAGACCGATCGCCAGCAAAGCTCCACCTCGGCAACGATTGGGGTGCGCAATGACAAGTTGGTGCGGGTTCTGACCTTTTTTGAAGAGAACCTTGAAGACAGCGTTAATCTGGATCACGTCACCGAGGAATTGGGCATTTCACGCCGCCAGATGGAGCGTCTGTTTCGCCACCACCTGAATACGACCCCAAAGAAGTATCTTCAGGACCTGCGCCTGCAACGCGCTCGCATTCTTTTGGCTGAAACGGATATGCCTGTTGTCGATGTGGCCATCGCCTGCGGCTATGATTCTGCCGCCTACTTCTCAAAACGATTCCGCGAAACCTTTGGCATGTCCCCACATCGGTTTTCAGCCGGCGGGGGATAGCAGGTCAGCAGTCCGCAGATCAGGCAGAAACGAAAAAGGGCGCGGCATTCACGGCCGCGCCCTTTCATTCATTTTAAGGCGGCTAACTTAATGCGCTGTAGCACCCGAGGTCCCGGCTTCTTTCGCTAGGGCCTTGGCAGCTGCTTCTTCCGCCGCTTCATCCCATTCGACAGCTTCCGGTTTGCGCACCAAGGCGTGTTCCAGAACCTCAGAGACGTGGCTTACGGGGATAATGGTCAGCCCCTCTTTCACGTTGTCCGGGATCTCGCGCAGGTCCTTTTCGTTTTCCTGCGGGATCAGAACCGTCTTGATGCCTCCACGCAGGGCCGCCAACAGCTTCTCTTTCAAGCCGCCAATGGCCAGCGCATTGCCGCGCAAAGTAACCTCGCCCGTCATGGCGATGTCTTTCTTCACCGGAATGCCCGTCAGGACAGACACGATGGACGTCACCATGGCCAGACCTGCTGATGGGCCATCCTTGGGCGTCGCACCTTCCGGCACATGCACGTGGATGTCCCACTTTTCGAACTGGGGCGGCTTCACACCAATCTCAGGCGCAATCGAACGGACATAAGAACTGGCCGCATCAATCGATTCCTTCATGACGTCGCCGAGTTTCCCGGTTGTCTTCATACGGCCCTTGCCCGGCAGGCGCAGCGCCTCGATCGACAACAGATCGCCACCAACGCTGGTCCAAGCCAGACCGGTGACAACACCTACTTGGTCAGCCTCTTCGGCAAGACCGAAGCGATGCTTGCGCACGCCCAGATAGTCGTCCAGCAGATCGGGTGTAACCTCGACGGTTTCGACCTCTTTCTTCACCAGTTTGGTCACGGCTTTCCGCGCCAGCTTTGCCAGCTCGCGCTTCAGGTTCCGCACACCAGCTTCGCGGGTGTAGTACCGGATGATGTCAGTCAGAGTGCTTTCCGGCACCGCAAACTCACCCTTTTTCAGCCCGTGATCCTGAATGGTCTGGGGCAGAAGGTGACGCGACGCGATCTCGCGCTTCTCGTCCTCGGTATATCCGGCCAGCGAAATGATCTCCATCCGGTCCAAAAGCGGTCCGGGCATGTTGTAGGAGTTCGCCGTGGTCAGGAACATCACGTTCGACAGGTCATATTCGACCTCAAGATAGTGATCGACGAAGGTCGAGTTCTGTTCCGGATCAAGCACTTCCAGCATCGCCGATGCGGGATCGCCACGGAAATCCTGCCCCATCTTGTCGATCTCATCCAAGAGGATCAGCGGGTTCGTGGTTTTCGCCTTTTTCAGCGCCTGAATGATCTTACCGGGCATAGACCCGATATAGGTCCGACGGTGACCGCGGATTTCGCTTTCGTCACGTACGCCACCCAGCGAGATGCGGATGAACTCGCGCCCCGTCGCCTTGGCAACCGATTTCCCCAGCGAAGTTTTACCCACACCCGGAGGGCCAACAAGGCACATGATCGGGCCTTTCAGCTTCTTTGATCGCTGCTGAACAGCCAGATACTCGACGATCCGTTCCTTAACCTTCTCAAGCCCGTAGTGATCAGCGTCGAGCACTTTCTGGGCATTGTTCAGGTCTTTCTTCACGCGGCTTTTCTTGCCCCATGGCAGACCCAGCATCCAGTCCAGATAGTTGCGCACAACCGTGGCTTCCGCCGACATGGGCGACATGTTCTTGAGCTTCTTCAGCTCGGCATCCGCCTTTTCGCGCGCTTCCTTGGAAAGCTTAACTTCTTCGATCTTTTCTTCCAGCTCGGCCAGCTCGTTCTGGCCCTCGTCGCCGTCGCCCAGCTCTTTCTGAATGGCCTTCATTTGCTCATTCAAATAGTATTCACGCTGGGTGCGCTCCATCTGAGACTTCACGCGGGTCTTGATCTTCTTCTCGACCTTCAGGACAGACATTTCGCCCTGCATCAAGCCATAGACTTTCTCAAGCCGTTCAGACACGACAAAGGTCTCCAAAAGCTCTTGCTTTTGGTCGACTTCCACGCCCAGATGACCGGCGACCAAGTCAGCCAGCTTGTCAGGTGCGCGGGTTTCGGAAACGGCGGCCAGCGCCTCTTCCGGGATGTTTTTCTTGATCTTGGCGTAACGCTCGAACTCGTCCCCGACCGAGCGCAGAAGCGCTTCGATCTCATTGGCGTCGCCGGGGCGCTCTTCGATAATCTCGGCAAAGGCTTCGAAATAGTCTGCGTTGTCCACATAATCGGTGATGCGTACACGCGACTGGCCTTCGACCAACACCTTCACGGTGCCGTCGGGCAGCTTCAGCAATTGCAGAACATTGGCCAAGACGCCAACTTCATAGATGCCTTCGACATCGGGTTCGTCAATGGCAGGATCAATCTGGCTGGACAGCAAGATCTGCTTGTCATCAGCCATCACTTCTTCCAGCGCGCGAACGCTTTTTTCGCGTCCCACAAACAGCGGCACGATCATATGTGGGAAGACCACAATGTCACGCAGCGGAAGGACCGGGAAGGATTGGCTCAGTTGCTCACTCATGGGTAATCCTTGTTATTGGGCAGATGATGCGGCCCCGCTGTGCGGCAGCTCGGATCACCTCCGGATTGTCAGCCTTCAGATGAAAGGCCGGTTACGCCTATCTGGGTGTATGATCAGCGGGTTTCAACCACCTATTGACCTGTATTTCGCAGCATTGTGACGGTCCGTGCGCGGTTCCACAAGAGTCTGAGAAGGATATCCACAGGAAAAACGGGGCCAGTGGCGCTAAAAGACGCCCAGTGCAAGCCCGGCGGCCATTGCGGCCCCAATTTCGCGGCACGGCTGAAGCTGATCATCGGTCAGGTTCTTAGGTGCCAGAATCCCTTCCGGCGTTTGGGCATGGGTGCAAAGGATCAGTGCGGGCTGGACCTCGCGCAGCCGCCATCCTGTTGCGATGCGCGCCAACTGACGCGCCGCCCCCTGCCCGTCCGATCCGGCACATATCATCTGCGCATAGGGTCGGCCTTCGATTTTGCCCAGAACAGGATAATAGCAACGATCGAAGAACTCTTTCATCTGACCCGACAGACTGG
The DNA here is from genome assembly GCF_023016155.1 of Aliiroseovarius sp. F20344. Classification (GTDB taxonomy): domain Bacteria; phylum Pseudomonadota; class Alphaproteobacteria; order Rhodobacterales; family Rhodobacteraceae; genus Aliiroseovarius. The sequence goes on along the minus strand of NZ_JALKBG010000008.1, from coordinate 801,395 downwards.
CCAGATTTTCGGGCGCACAAAACAGATATCCCGATGCAGCCAGCAGATCGTCAGGCTGGGCATCTTCGGCGCGCATTATGCGTGCTGGCCCTTCGGGTTGCGCCGCGTGATAGGCAGCCTCGGCCATCTGTTGACTGCCGCCCGTGCGCGAATGCCATATGATCAGAAGCTCAGCCATATCCCCTTATAGCGGATCAATATCCCCTTGGGCACGTGTCGCGTGGAAATCAGCCTCCCACGCATCAAACCGGCCCTCGGAAATGGCATCCCGCATGCCCTGCATGATTTCTTGGAAGTAATGCAGGTTGTGCCATGTCAGCAGCATGCCCGAGATCATCTCGTTCGAGCGGAAGACGTGATGCAGATAGGCGCGTGAGTAGTTGGCGCAGGCCGGACAGGTGCAATTCTCGTCAATCGGGCGCGGATCGTCCTGATGGCGCGCGTTCTTGATGTTCAGAACACCCATGCGGGTCCAAACCTGACCGGTGCGGCCCGACCGCGACGGCAGCACGCAATCCATCATGTCCACTCCACGTTTTACGGCCCCAACAATGTCGTCTGGCTTGCCGACACCCATCAGGTAGCGGGGCTTGTCTTCGGGCAGAAACCCCGGCGCGAAGTCGAGGCAGCCAAACATGGCCTCCTGCCCCTCGCCCACGGCCAAACCGCCGATCGCGTAGCCTTCAAACCCGATGGCCTTCAGCGCCTCAGCACTTTCCTCGCGGAAGTCCCGTTCAAGTCCGCCCTGCATGATACCGAACAGCGCGTATCCTGGCCGATCCCCAAACGCTTCACGTGACCGCTCGGCCCAGCGCATGGACAAGCGCATGCTTTCGGCAATCCGGTCACGATCAGCGGGCAATGCCGGGCATTCGTCAAAGCACATGACGATGTCCGAACCCAACAGGCGCTGAATTTCCATAGACCGTTCCGGCGTCAGCTCATGCTTGGACCCGTCGATATGCGATTTGAAGGTCACGCCCTTCTCGGTCAGCTTGCGAAGGCTTGCCAGAGACATGACCTGAAACCCGCCGCTATCCGTCAGGATCGGTTTGTCCCAATTCATGAACTTGTGCAGCCCACCCAAACGGTCGATCCGTTCTGCGGTGGGGCGCAACATCAGGTGATAGGTGTTGCCCAACAGAATGTCCGCACCTGTCGCGGCAACGCTTTCAGGCATCATCGCCTTCACAGTGGCCGCAGTGCCCACAGGCATGAAGGCTGGCGTGCGGATGTCGCCGCGAGGCGTTGATATCACCCCGGTGCGTGCCATCCCATCCGTGGCCTTAAGCGTGTACGAGAAGTTTTTCGTGCTTTGATCAGTCATGGCCGAGATGTGACCCAACACAGCCCGAAAGCCAAGCGCTTTTGTCAGATGGCCTTAGCCATCAACCTCTGCTCCGGCATCATCCAATTTGACCAACGCCGCCAGCACATCGGGCTCTTTCGACAAGCGCTCAGCCAGACGTTCCAGCCTTCTGCTGGTCAACATCAACTCGGTTGTCGTGATTGGATCGAGATAAGCGGCAAGGTCATAGGCAAATCCCTGAACCATCTGCGCCGCTTCCGACAATTGATCAATCCGATTTTTTTTAATCGACCCTCGTTTCGAAGGGCCTTCAATATCCGTGGTCATACCGCCACGATCCCTTAATTAATCCCCAACACCCGTGAGCGAATGTATCAATCGAAAATGGTTCTTCGCTTCGGCTAGGGTTGCCCCACAACTATGGCGAAAATTGGCCACTTCTTCGTCAATATAAAGCTGAGTCCCCTTGGACCTTTTTAAGCGAGTGTTCAAGCAATCTTTTCGTCACTTTACCATGTGACACATTGCAGCTCTGGACCTCTGGCCACGAGAACCCTATATGTTTGCTCAGGATTAGAACGAGACCAACATGACCAATACAGCCGATACACGGATCGAAGGGGAACCCCTGATCAAGCCGTCCAGCGTCGAACACCCGCTCTATGATGCAGTGGTTGAAGCCTGCCGCACTGTCTATGATCCCGAGATCCCGGTGAATATCTTTGATCTTGGCCTCGTTTACACGATCGAGATCAACGACCAGAACGAAGTCGACCTGATCATGACCCTTACCGCCCCCGGTTGCCCAGTGGCGGGCGAGATGCCGGGCTGGCTGGTCGAAGCGATCGAACCAGTCGCAGGCGTGAAGCAGGTCAATGTCGAACTGACATGGGAACCGCCCTGGGGCATGGAGAATATGTCGGACGAAGCACGTTTGGAGCTGGGCTTTATGTAAACGCCCAGCGCAACCCATTTGGATTGCGAAACGTGAAAGGCAACCGAAAAGGGTTGCTAAACTTGAATCGCAACCAAAAAAGGTTGCATTTAGTCATTCGCAACCTATTATGGTTGCACCATGACTGAAAAACTGACGAATATCGCTGTCTTGACCGGGGACATCATCGGCTCGACCCAGATGTCGCCCGAGGATCTGGAGCGCGCATTTGAGGCGCTTTCGGACTGCGCCGAGACTTTGGCTGAATGGCACGGAGAAGACCTCCACTTCACCCGCCAACGCGGGGATGGGTGGCAGGTACGGCTTGCGCGGCCTGAACTGGCACTGCGATCTGCATTGGCCTTTCGGGCAGCGTTGAGATGCGAAGGCAAAGAGTTTTCGACATTTATGGCGGTGGCTGAGGGCGAAGCTGGGCCAATCCAGCCGGGCATCGATCTGAACATGTCCGCAGATCAGGTGTTTGTTGAAAGCGGTCGCCTTCTTGACAGTATGAAATCCAAAACCGTGAGTGTCGAACTCAGCCATCAAGACATCGGAGCGGTCAGCGCAGCCTTTGTATTGGTAGACCACATCTCTCAAAGCTGGACCCCCGCGCAGGCCGCTGCCATTTTACCAATGCTGGCACCCGGAGAAATACCCAGCTACTCTTCAGTCGCAAAGGGCTTGGGGAAATCTCGTCAAGCCATCACAAAGGCACTGGACGGCGCTGGGTTTGAATCGATCTGGATCGCATTACGCGCCATTGACATGCATGAGCTATAGACATGATTGAAACCTTCACAGCTCTCCTCTTCGCCCATGTGCTGGCTGATTTCGTGTTCCAAACCAAATGGATCAACGACAACAAGCAGCGCTTTCCGGTCTTGCTGCTTCACGCTTTGATCGTGCTGATCACCGCTCAGGCCGCGCTGGGCGTCTATGACGCGCCCGAACTGCTGGCGCTTGCCCTCGCCCATCTGGCCATCGACGCTGTGAAGCAATGGGGTGGATTCCGGAAACTTTCGGGTTTTCTGTGGGATCAAGCGGCGCATCTGCTGACCCTCTTGGCCGTGGCGGCATACGTGCCAAGCCTCTGGGGCGTATGGCCCGATACCGCCTTGCCCCTTATGGCGCTCGCCACAGGGTTTATCCTTGCCACCCGCGCCGGCGGATTTGCTGTGGGTCTTCTCATGCAGCCTCACTCCATGCGGATCCGCAACAACGGACTGAAGGGCGGCGGCTGGACCATTGGCGTTTTGGAGCGTGGGCTGGTCTTTGTCCTGATCCTGGCAGAGCTGCCCCTTGGCGTAGGCTTCCTGATTGCCGCCAAATCCATCTTGCGTTTTGGCACCGCAAGCCGTGACCAGCGCACTGCCGAATATGTGATCATCGGCACTTTGGCCAGTTTCGGCTGGGCCATCCTGATAGGTTTCGCCACCCAAGGCCTGCTTTCCCTTCTGCCCCCGCTTGAGATTACCGCCCTGCTTCCCTAAATTAGGGACAAGCGACAAGGATCACAGACATGTTCGGCATTCCCGGCAAATCACCTATCACCATGACCCCAGCAGCCGAGGCTCAGATTGCCAAGCTGATGGAGAAGGACGGCCATAAAGGCCTGCGCATCGGCGTCAAGAAAGGCGGCTGTGCGGGGATGGAATACACCATGGACTATGTCGACGAAGTTGAAGCCCATGACGAGGTGGTTGAACAGGGCAATGCCCGCGTGATGATCGCCCCGATGGCGCAGATGTTCCTTTTCGGGACCGAGATAGACTATGAGGTCTCGCTTCTGGAAAGCGGCTTCAAGTTTAACAACCCGAACGTGACCGAGGCCTGCGGCTGCGGTGAATCGATCAAGTTTGACGATACACTCTCTGCCGCCCCTGCGGATTTGAACGCCCCTCCGAAATTCTGATGTCTGTCACCAACAGCGACATCGCTTTTGTGAAAGAGCTCTTTTCCGGGCTGGGTCCGCTGACGCATCGCAAGATGATGGGTGGGGCCACGTTTTACTGCGACGGACAAGTATTTGCGATCCTGTCCAGCGAGGGTGAGGTCTTCCTGAAAGCGAAAGGCGGTTTTGCCGACGCTATGGTGGATGCGGGCAGCCGCATTTTCGGGATGAATGGCAAAACCATGGGATATTGGACCCTGCCCGAGGACGCCTTGGACGATCCCGAGCTTGCAACCGATTGGGCCCGCCGCGCGCTTGACGCGCTTTAAGAGGCGTTTCGCGTCATCAGGTGCAGATAGGTCTCATCAAACCGCTTCTTCATGTGGTCCCCAGCCAGAATGGCCTGATCCGCGCCTTTCGGGGCCACATTGGTGTCGTGGTTAGGATTGAAGAACATCGGGACAGATACCCGCTCGTCCCCTGATCCAACCACGCGGTGCAAGGTCGCTTTCACCCGGCCACCTGTCCACATTTCCAGCATCTCGCCGAAGTTGATGACAAAATCCCCAAGCGGTGCATCCACCGGCATCCAGGTTTCGTCTGCTCCCAGCACTTCAAGCCCGGCCACACCGTCCGAGGCCAAAAGCGTCACGCAGCCGTAATCCGTATGCGCCGCAATTCCGAAATCCTTGTCCCCCGCCCAATCCGGGCGCGGTGGATAGTAGTTTCCACGCAAAAGCGCCATCGGTCGGGTGAAGGCCGCATCGAAATAGGTCTCATCCTCGCCGATCGCGGCCGCAATTCCCCGAAGAACGCCCATCGCGACGCCCAAGGCTTTGGCGTAGTAAGCTTGGATGGCTTCGCGGAACTCCTCAAGCTCGGGCCATTGATTGTCACCGTAGACCGACAGGTTCTCTGCCCGCAAAGGGTCATCCGCGGCCAGTTCGAACCCGCAATCGAAGACTTCTTTAAAATCGGGATTGGCATCAGGATCCACTTGCTCGCTGCCTGCGGCCCCCCACCCGCGATTTGCACCCGTTTTCGCCATGTTGACGACGTCTTTCACCGCATCGGGCTGATGGAAGAACTTGCGATACATCGCAATTGTCGCAGACAGTTCATCATTGCTGATCGCCGTGTTGTGAACGGTCAGAAAGCCGACCTCCTGCACACCGCGCAACAGCTCGGCCATCGTGGCGGGGTCACGGGCATCAATCAGGGCAGCATCCAGTCTGGGGATCATCGAAAACCTCATAGATAGTCTTGCCCGCTTCTACAGGACGCACCATACGGATCAACGGCAAAATGGCCGCAGGACTTGACGCCCCGCGCGCCGCAATGGAAAACAGTCCGAACATCACAAGGGAGATCGACATGCGGCGCAAGATGGCAGCGGGCAATTGGAAAATGAATGGCCTGCAAGACAACCTGGCCGAGCTGGAGGCGCTGGCGCAAAGTTACGGTGACGCAGATTGTGATATCTTGATCTGTCCCCCGGCCACGTTGATCCACCGCGCGTCCTCGGTCTGCGGGGATGGCATCGCCATCGGTGGGCAGGATTGCCACAATGCCGAAACCGGCGCACATACCGGTGACATCTCGGCCCAGATGCTGAAGGACGCGGGCGCAACCCATGTGATCCTTGGCCATTCGGAACGTCGCGAAGATCACAATGAAAGCGACAACCATGTGCGCTTGAAGGCGCGCGCCGCAATTGAGTCTGGTCTGAAGGTTGTGATCTGCTGCGGCGAAAGTCTGGAAGAGCGCGAGACCAACAACACGCTTGATATTATCGGCGGACAGCTGGCGGGCTCGATACCCGATCAGGTCACAGGTGAAAATTTGGTTGTCGCCTATGAACCCATTTGGGCGATTGGCACAGGGAAAGTCCCGACGCTGGATCAGATCGGCGACGTGCATGATTTTATTCGCGCCCGTCTTGTGCGCCGCTTTGGTGACGGCGTCGGCCTGTCAACGCGCATTCTCTATGGTGGGTCGGTCAAACCAAGCAATGCCGCTGATATTTTCGGCGTGTCCAACGTCGATGGTGCGCTGGTTGGCGGGGCCAGCCTGAAGGCCGAAGATTTCGGTCAGATCATCGCGGCGCTTGCATCATCCTGATCCCTTTTAGGAATCACTTGCTCTTAACCCCGGCCATTGCGTCGGGGTTTTCGCATCTTGACAGATCACCCCAATTAATTAACATCGCAACTGTTATTCAAGGGAGCGTGCAATGAACTATGACGATCTGGCCGACTGGCAAAAAAAGGCCGCTGACTGGGCGCGCGATTATCACACGGGTCTGCGCGATCGTCCGGTGCGCCCGGATTTGGCCCCCGGCGAGTTTCTGGCCAAGATCGAGTCCCCGGTTCCCGAGATCCCAGAGCCGGTAGAAACGATATTTGACGACTTCACCCGCCTTGTGCCCGACGCCATGACGCATTGGCAGCATCCGCGTTTCTTTGCCTACTTCCCTGCCAATGCCGCCCCCGCTTCGATGCTGGCCGAGCAACTGGCCAACGCGATGTCGGCCCAAGCGATGCTGTGGCAGACCGCCCCTGCCGCCAATGAAATGGAGGATTTGGTGATCCGCTGGTTGCGTGACGGAATGGGTCTGCCCGAAGACTTCACCGGCACCATCCATGACAGCGCGACAACCGCTACGTTCTCCGCCGTAACCACGATGCGAGAGCTTGCGCTGGATCATACCGGCATCACCAAAGGACTCTCCGGTGCGCCTCAGCTTCGCATCTATGCCAGCGCGCAGACCCATTCCAGCGTCGACAAGGCCGTTCGCTTGTCGGGGATCGGGCAGGACAATCTTGTAAAGGTGCCCACAATTCCTGGCCACCCCACATGGTCTATGGACCCGGACGCGCTGGATCGTCTGATCCGCGACGACATCGCCGCCGGGCGTAAACCTGCAGGCGTCGTGCTGTGCGTCGGCGGCACCTCGATCGGGGCCTGCGATAACATTGCTGCCTGCATCAAAGTGGCGCAAAGCCATGGGCTGACCGTTCATGTGGACGCCGCGTGGGCGGGGTCCGCGATGATATGCGAAGAGTTCCGTCATCTGTGGGCGGGGATCGAAGACGCTGACAGCATCATCTTCAACCCGCATAAATGGCTGGGCGCGCAGTTCGATTGCGCCGTGCAGTTCCTGCGCGATCCCGGTCCGCAAATCGGCGCAATGGGGCTGCGCCCAGAATACCTGAAGACGCAGGGCGCGGACGAGATCGTAAATTACAACGAGTGGACCCTGCCCCTTGGCCGCCGGTTCCGCGCGCTGAAAATCTGGTTCCTCTTGCGCGCCGAGGGCCTGTCGGGCCTGCGCGCCCGCATCCGAAACCACGTCGCGTGGGCGAACGAGGCGAGCGAGGCCATCGCCGCCCTGCCCGGCTTCGAGATTACGACGCCTCCGATCCTATCGCTCTTTAGCTTCCGCTATCGCGACGACGCGAAAACCGCCGAATTGTTGGAGCGTGTAAACCGCGACGGACGCATCTATCTGACGCAGACCTATCACGACGGATCCTTTGTCATTCGAGTGTCTGTAGGACAATTCACCTGCACGCGAGAAGACGTGATGGCCATCCCCGCCGTTCTATCCGAGCTTGCAAAAGATCTGTAACATTAGGAAATCTTTACATTTTCATGATTACCCTCTAATCTAGAGGGGCTGGTGTCACGGGCAACTGACATTTTATTGACCAAAGCTCGGCACACCTACGCCTGTATCGCCCCTTATATTAGAGGCAAGCGAGAGAGGGTATTCACATGGATCGTTTCCGTGAACATTATCTGGGCCGCCACGCTGAAAATCTGACGGACAGCTGCACTGCCCACCACACCGACACTCTGCCTGACCGACACCATTTCGGGCAGCACTTCACCTTTCGCGAATATGTGGCCGACGGGGTTGTACATGGGCTTGGGGTGATCGCCGCGCTTATCGGATCCATCACCTTGATCCTCTGGGCGTCAGGGGATGCGCCAATGGGACACCTGCCGCCACTGCTTGTTTATGGCATCGGGATGGTCGCCAGCTTCGCGCTTTCCGCTGCCTACAACATGACCCTGCACACATCTGCCCGCTCTGTCCTTCGCCGCTTTGATCACGCGGCGATTTTTCTTTTTATAGCAGCCACCTATACGCCCATCGCGCTGATTGGAATCGGGGGCGGAACTGGTTTGGCATGGGCTGCCCTAATCTGGACCGTGGCGCTTGTTGGCATGGCGCTGAAGCTCTTTTTCCTATGCCGGTTTGAACGCACCGGCTTCATGCTGACCCTGATGCTGGGCTGGATGGGGGTTTTGATGATCGGACCATTGCTGGCGAGCGTTAGCCTTGGGGTGCTGATCCTTTTGGTGGGCGGCGGGTTTCTGTTCACCATCGGCACGCTGTTTCACCTACGCGACCACTGGCCCTTCAACCGGGCCATATGGCATGTACATGTGCTTTTGGGCGCCGCGGCCCACTATGCTGCTGTCGTGATGGTTGCGTGGTCCTAACCCCTGATTAACATCCCAAGGGGTCCAGAAAGCGTCATGCCAAATGACGCAAACGGAATAGAATCCCCAACATTCGTCTCCAATAGTTAACACTGTGGAGGAACCCTATGGACCGACTGGATTGGAAAATCTCGCTCGTTGTGCGCACCATCGGCGCAGAACGCGGTCGCGCGGCCCGAGGCCGCCCCTGCTGACGTCATTTCTTAGAAATTGACGACACAGCAGGAAGGACAAATCCATATGACAACAAGAACTTCACGCCGCTCTGGTGGACGGCAGGCCCGGCAGGCGCTTCGTGCGGCCCCGTTGGCCAAGGAATCGCGCCCGGTGCGCGCAGGCCTTGAAGGTGGCACCTATAAGCCCCTGACACAGGCCGGAATGGAACGCATCCACCAAGCCGCACTTGATGCGCTTGAACAGATCGGGCTGGCTGACGCTCCGGCATCGGGCATCGACATCATGACCCGCGCAGGTGCCATTCTTGGCGATGACGGACGGTTACGCTTCCCACGCGCCTTGGTCGAAGACATGCTGGCGAAAGCCGCGAAAGGGATCACCCTTTGCGCGCGTGATCCTCAACATGACCTAAACCTCTCCGGCAACCGCGTGCACTACGGTACGGCTGGGGCGGCGGTCCACATGGTCGAACCCGACGGCAAGGACTATCGCGACAGCACCGTGCAAGACCTGCATGACGCGGCCCGGATTGTGGATCAGCTGGACAACATCCACTTCCTGCAGCGTCCCATGGTCTGCCGGGACATCCTGGACAATCGTGAAATGGATCTGAACTCGATCTATGCCTGCGTGACCGGGACAAAGAAACATATCGGCGTGTCCTTCACCGAGCCAGATTTCGTGGATGACGGGATCGAGCTTTTGCACATGATGGCGGGGGGCGAAGACGCCTGGCGCGCGCGGCCCTTCGTCTCGAATACAAACTGCTTTGTTGTGCCACCCATGAAATTCGCCACCGAAAGCTGCGAGGTGATGGAGAAAGTCATCGCTGCCGGTATGCCGGTGCTGCTGTTGTCGGCAGGAATGGCCACCGCTACCGCCCCGCCCACCTTGGCGGGTGCAATCGTACAGGCTGTGGCGGAGTGTCTGGCAGGCGTGGTCTATGTCAACGCGATCTCACCCGGTCATCCTGCGATTTTCGGCACATGGCCTTTCGTGGTCGACCTACGATCAGGCGCGATGTCGGGCGGATCGGGCGAACAAGCGTTGCTGGCGGCTGGATGCTCACAAATGCACCAGTTCTATGGGTTGCCCGGTGGTGCGGCCTCGGGGTTCTCGGATTCCAAGCTGCCAGACATGCAAGCCGGGTGGGAGCAGATGTGCTCGAACGTGATGGCCGGTCTGTCTGGGTTGAACATGGTGTATGAGGCAGCAGGCATGCACGCGTCCCTTCTTGGGTTCTGCCATGAAAGCCTGATCTTGGGCGATGACATCGTTGGGCAAGCCCTACGCTGCGTGCGTGGGATTGAGGTGACAGAAGATGCCGTGGATCTGGATCTGATGAAATCCGTCTGTCTGGATGGCCCCGGGCATTATCTTGGCGCAGATCAGACGCTCAGCCTGATGCAGACCGAATATGTCTACCCATCTCTTGGCGATCGATGTTCACCTAAAGAATGGGCTGAAGTGGGCAAACCAGATCTGGTGTCAGCAGCCACCGCGCGCAAAGAATCTATTTTGGCGGAGCGTTCGCAGGCGCTGTTGGATCCGGGCGTTGATGCTGCAATTCGCGAGCGTTTCAACATCCATCTGCCGAAGTAATCTGAACCGTCAGGACCGGGGGTTTTGCACCCCCGGTCCCCCGAAGGATATTTCGAACAAGAAAAAGGGGTTAGTTGGCTTCGGACTTTTCTTCCAGCTCCAACCATTCTTCCTCGGCAGCAGCGAGTTTCTGTTGCCGCTCGGTCAGGCCTTCGGACGCTTTCTTGAACTTCACCGGTTCTTTTGAAAAGAGATCCGGATCCATAAGGAACTCTTCCAGTTTGGCAATCTCGGCCATGAGGCGGTCGATTTCGTCTGGAAGCACTTCCAGCCGGTGCTTTTCGGTGAAGCTCAGCCCCGTTGGGGCTTTCTGTTCCCTGGGTTTCTCTTTCTGTGCAGGCTTGGGTTTGTCGCTTTTCTTGGCGCTTGGCGCTGCCACGTCTTGTCGTTGCGCGCGATAGTCAGACCAGCCGCCGGCGTAAGCTGTGGCAATCCCGTCCCCTTCCATCGCAATGGTGCGTTCTGCGACGCGATCCAGAAAGTCACGATCGTGGCTGACCACCAGAACCGTGCCGTCAAAGCCTGAGATCAGCTCTTGCAGCAGGTCCAGCGTTTCCACGTCCAGATCGTTGGTGGGTTCATCCAGCACCAATAGGTTCGATTGCCGCGCCATGATACGGGCAAGGATCAATCGCGCCTTTTCACCTCCCGAGAGGGATCGCACGGGCGCACGGGCCTGTTCATCTGAGAACAGGAATTCTTTTAGGTATCCGACGACGTGTTTTGGATTGCCGCGCACCATGACCTGATCGGATTTGCCCGAGATGCTCATTTCCGGGTCCGAGGTCAGGTTTTCCCAAAGGCTGGAATTTTCATCCAGCGTTGAGCGGTTCTGGTCAAACACGGCCATTTCAATTCCGGTGCCAAAGGACACACTGCCAGTGTCTGGTTCTTCCTGCCCGGTCAGAATTTTCAGAAGCGTGGTTTTCCCTGCGCCGTTCGGTCCAACAAAGGCGATGGTTTCCCCGCGCATGACGCGCAGGTCGAAAGGTTTCAGGATCACCTTGTCGCCGTAAGACTTTGAAATTCCTTTGGCTTCAATCACTTTTCGGCCCGACTTGGGCCCAGCTTCCAATGCCATTTCAGCAGCACCTTGCCGTTTGATCTGCGAGGCCCGGTCGGCTTTAAGATCCTGCAAGGCGCGTAGCCGTCCTTGATTGCGTTTGCGGCGGGCTGAAATCCCCTCAACCGCCCAACGCGCTTCCGCTTTGATTTTGCGGTTCAGTTTATGGCGGTTCTGATCTTCTTCTTCCCACATCTTGTCGCGCCATGCTTCAAAATGCTCGAACCCTTTTTCTTGCCTGCGCACCTCGCCCCGATCGACCCAGAGCGTTGCTCGGGTCAGTGCCCGCAGGAAGGCCCTGTCGTGGCTGATCAGAACAAAACCCGCGCGCGTCTGCTTCAGCTCATTCTCAAGCCATTCGATCGCTTGAATATCCAAATGGTTGGTTGGTTCGTCCAGTAACATCAGCTTTGGCGCCTCGGCCAGAAGCTTGGCCAAAGCCGCGCGACGACGTTCCCCACCAGATGCGGTTGAAACCGGCGTGTCCAATCGCATCTTCAACCCTTCGGCCACGCGTTCAACAAGGTAATCCTGTCCGGGTTCCAGCCCGGACGCGGCGAACTCTCCCAGTGTTTCAAATGCGGACAGATCGGGGTGCTGATCCATGTATCCAACCGTCACGCCGGGCGACAGAACACGGGTTCCGCTGTCCGGTTCCACCATGCCTGCCATGATCTTCATAAGTGTCGACTTGCCAGACCCGTTGCGCCCCACCAGCGCCACGCGGTCACCGGGCTGAACTACAAGATCCAAGCTGTTAAAAATGGGATCGCCGCCAAAGGTCAGGGCGATATCGTTCATTTGCAGAAGGGGTACACGTGCCATGCCGCCGGGTTACGGTCTTGGGCGCAGCTGGTCAAGGCGATGTAACGGACAATACTTAGGCAGAGGGAACCACGGCCCGCAGAAGACGCGCGCGCGCAGGTGGGACCGAAGCGATCTCGACCCCCGTAAACACATGCAGCGTATTCAGATCGTGATCCACCACCGCATGATCAGACACCCAGCCTCCCATCATCAGATAGGTACGCAACAGGGGCGGCAAGCCTAGCATCGCGCGTTTCGCATCCGGCTTGCGGCGTAAACGCTGCGCAAAACGAAAAACCTTGGGGGCTTTGACACGGGGCAGCCAGCGTTTTGGCGCAATATGGCGATCACGGAGCAGCGCAAACGTATCCAGATAGCGCGCTTCGTCTGTTCCCTGAAAGGACGAACACCCAAACATCAGGCCAATATTTTCGGCATCCACATAGCGGGTCATCGCCCCCCACGCGACGCGCAGAATATCAGCCCCGTCTCGCGCATCCGGGTCGATGCAGAACCGCCCCAATTCGATCATCGGGGCCGCATAATCGCGCAGCGCTGAAAGCTCATAAAACTGTGCAGAATAGCTGTCTCCGATGGATTGCCCGTTCTGAAACGGCATCAGCCGAAAGCAGGCAACCAGCTTTCCGGTCTGTTGGTCTTCGACCAGCACATGGCGGCAAATCTCGTCATACGCGTCGCTGTCCACCCCCTGCCCCGTGCGGAAGCACTTGTGGCGCAACGCTTGTGCTGCGCGAATGTCAGCCTGCGTTTCGTCAAACCGTGCCCGGTATCGGGGCGTATTCAGTGTCGGCATATCTTGCCCCCGCCAGTGGCGTAACCTGCTTGGGTCATCATATGTGGCCGCCCCATCGTGTCGACAAGATATGACATCATCATGACGTGGCGAAAGGAAAACCCACGGCGTGGAGCCACACGGACAATATAAAAAAGGCGCCGGATGACCGACGCCTTAGTATTCTGGATTTCGCAGCCCTTAGCCACCGCCAAGTTGCTCGGCTAAGTCGATGCGCCCGAAGGAACCAAAGAGCTGACGCAGGAAGCTGACGCCCTTGATGTTGCTTTCTGTTACACGACGCTCAAGCACAATGACGCGGCCATCTTCAAGACCGAAGCGTTCGATGTTCTCCACCCGTCCTTTGCCATCAAAGCTGATTGCCAGCACTTCGCGGTCGATCTCTTTCGGGGCGTTGTAAAGGTAGTGCTCGAATCGCGAGCGCACATAGTAGTAGGCGCTATCGGCCAAAATACCCGCAGTCCCGGGCTTGCCGATCGCTTCTGTGACGGTCTCGCGGGTGTCTTTGCCGACGACCAGAAGATCCACATCTTCTTTCACAGGCATATATCCGTGATTGCGATAGGTCGCAGCACAGGCGGCCAGAGAGATCGCAAGCGTTGCCATTGCGACGGCCTTGCCAGCTTTCTTCAGCCCATCCGTAAGATAAGACATATGCTCCCCTTGCGTTCTGCCCATGCTTCTGGGTATCGGCTTATCGCAGGAATGGCCACGGTTCAAGAAACGATACCGATCTTGTATCTGGTTCTTGAGGATTACCACCATATCCGCCCGCGATCGGTCAGGAGAAACGTCAATGAGCATCGAAAGGCCCGAAAAGGACCAGCAAACGCCCCTGTTTAAACATGTCCTGCGCGTTTCTGATCTATCCACCAATGTAGATACGCAGTTCGAACTTGTGCCAGCAGATGCCGATTGCAAAGCCATTGCTTTAGACCTTGGCCTGCCGGCCCTACGAAAGTTGCGGTTCAAAGGGACGCTTTCAGCCCGCGGCAAAACGGATTGGCAGCTGAAAGCACAGCTTGGCGCCACCGTCGTGCAGGACTGCGTTGTGACCCTTGACCCCGTGACCACACGCATTGAAGAGGCGGTAAGCCGCCGTTGGGTGCGTGATCTGCCCGAGCTTGAGATGGGTGACGAAGTTGAGATGCCCGAAGACGAAACCTTGGAGCCTTTGGGGGCCGAGATTGATCTGGGCGCAGTGATGATCGAATCCCTTGCGCTGGCCTTGCCTTTGTTTCCGCGCGTCGAAGGGGCTGAACTTGATCAGCAGAATTTCGCGGCTCCGGGTGTTGCCCCGATGAGCGATGAAGATGCAAAGCCTTTCGCCGGCCTGTCAGCACTCAGGGATCAACTGGCGGGCAAGGATGGGTCTGACGATAGCTGATGTTGTGCGCAGCACCGGCTGTGAAACGCCAATAAATCTGGGAAAATCGCCGAAATCGGCCAAATCACCTCTTGCAAGAAAAAAGAATCCCAGTATTTTCCCGGCTTCTTCCACAAGATGGGTTGGACAGCGCCCCGCAAACAGCGTATGAGGCGCCAGACTCAGACACGAGGATAAGCAGGCTTCCCTGAAGCCTAAAGAATTCAACGGGCCATGCGCCCCCAAAATCGAAGGTTGAGACCATGGCCGTCCAACAGAACAAAGTATCCAAGTCGCGCCGCAACAATCGCCGCGCACATGACGCTCTGGTTGCTGCGAACCCGAACGAATGTTCGAACTGCGGCGAGCTGAAGCGCCCCCACCACGTTTGCCCGTCCTGCGGTCACTATGATGATCGTGAAGTTGTTGCCATGGCCGATGAAATCGACCTGGATGACGAGGACGCAGCGTAAGGCACTTGCCCCGCGCGGGTGGGCATGTCAGAAAATCCCCGAGCATGGGATAAAGAATGACAATGAACGCCCCCAAACGCACAATCGTATCGGTCGACGCCATGGGCGGAGATCTTGGACCGGCAGCCGTCGTTGCCGGTCTTGCGCTGTCTGCGGATAAGAATCCGAATATCGGGTTCATCCTGCACGGCAACAAACCCGAACTTGAAAAACTGATTGCCCGGACAAAGGGGTTGTCTGACGTCTGTGACATTCGTCATGCCGATGAAGTTGTCACCATGGACGACAAACCAAGCTATGTGATGCGCAATGGTCAGAACACCTCGATGTGGTCGACCATTGATGCTGTCCGCAATGGCGAGGCCGACGTGGCTGTGAGCTGCGGAAACACCGGTGCGTTGATGCTTCTGTCGATGGTCCGCCTGCGTAAACTGCCCGGCGTGAACCGCCCTGCCATCGCCTGTCTCTGGCCCTCACGAAACCCTGAAGGGTTCAACGTGATGCTGGATGTGGGCGCTGATATCCGTGCCGACGACACCGACCTTTTGCAATATGCCCTGATGGGTGCCTCTTACGCACGCAACGGGCTTGGCCTTGCGCGACCACGCGTTGGACTTTTGAATGTCGGGACTGAAGAACATAAAGGCCGGCCAGAGCTGAAAAGCGCCCACGAGCTGATCGGTGACGCCGCCGAGAACGCCGATATCGACTATGTTGGCTTTGTTGAGGGTGGCGACATTCCGTCTGATCGTGTGGACGTTATTGTCACAGACGGTTTCACTGGTAATGTCGCGCTGAAAACCGCTGAAGGCACTGCAAGCCTGGTTTCTGGACTGCTGCGCGACGCGTTCAACGCGACGATCCTGTCAAAGATCTCGGCTTTGCTGGCTCTGACATCGCTGCGTCGCCTCAGCAAACGCGTGGATCCGCGCCGCAACAATGGCGGCGTGTTCCTTGGCCTGAACGGCACAGTCGTCAAAAGCCACGGATCAGCAGATGCGACGGGCATGTCAGCCGCCATCAAACTGGCTTTCCGGCTTGGGGAAAGCGGCTTTAATCAAAAGCTTGCAGCCCGGGTTGCATCTGCAGTTGCGCCAAGCCAAGATGCCTCAACAAAAAAACCGGAAGGTGAGCAGCCAGAATGACACTTCGCGCCGTGGTCAAAGGCGTTGGGCATTATTTGCCCGAACGCGTGGTTCCGAACTCGTATTTCGAAGACATTGTCGACACATCAGATGAATGGATTCGCACCCGATCCGGGATTGAACGCCGCCACTTTGCAGCCGAAGGCGAGACCACTTCGCAAATGGGTGCGCACGCTGCACGCGCCGCACTTGCCGATGCCGGGCTTGAGCCCAACGACATCGACGCAATTGTATTGGCAACCTCGACACCCGACCTGACCTTCCCGTCCGTGGCCACGATGGTCCAAAACGAACTGGGCATGACACGCGGTTTTGGCTTTGACGTGCAGGCCGTTTGTGCTGGCTTCGTTTTTGCCCTGACCAATGCCAACGCCTTGATCGTTTCGGGACAAGCCAAGCGTGTTTTGGTGATTGGGTCGGAAACATTCTCTCGCATTCTGGATATGAAAGACCGCGCTACCTGTGTTCTGTTTGGCGACGGTGCAGGAGCACTTGTTCTTGAAGCCCAAGAAGGCACTGGAACCAGCGAAGATCGCGGTATCCTGTCCGCGGACCTCAACTCTGACGGCAGCATGCGCGAAATGCTCTATGTGGATGGTGGTGTTTCGACGACGCAAACCTCGGGCCACTTGCGTATGCAGGGCAATCCGCTGTTCCGTCAGGCCGTTGGCAAACTAACCCAAACCGCCGAAGCCGCCTTGGACAAAGCTGGTCTTACAGATGACGATATCAACTGGATCGTCCCGCATCAGGCCAATATCCGCATCATTCAAGGCACTGCCAAGAAGATGGGCGTGCCCATGGATCGTGTTGTTGTCACCGTTCAGGATCACGGCAACACCTCAGCCGCCTCTATCCCGCTGGCCATGTCGGTCGCGCGCAGCGAAGGCAAGATCAAGGACGGCGATCTGTTGGTGGCCGAAGCCATCGGCGGCGGATTGGCTTGGGGGGCCGTCGTTCTGCGCTGGTAATCCAGCGTTTTACCCGAACGTCACCCTCATTACCGAACGGATCGTTGCAATTCTTTGCATTCCAGCGGTTTCACCTCAATTTGCCCCGGCAAGCTTCTGCTTTCGCAAGTCATTGATATTGACTCGGAAATTCAAAGCTTACATGCTTCACAGCAGTATCTAAACGCGCCCGGCGTCCAATCGCCAATAAATGGGCAAAAAAAAGAAATACATTCAGGGGGACAATATGAGTGAAAAGACTTTGACACGTATGGACTTGAGCGAGTCCGTGTTTCGTGAGGTTGGCCTGTCGCGCAACGAAAGCGCGCAACTTGTAGAAAACGTCTTGAACCACATCTCGGACGCGCTGGTCAGTGGCCAGAGTGTGAAGATTTCTTCATTCGGTACCTTTTCGGTTCGTGACAAAGCGGCACGTGTAGGCCGCAACCCGAAGACCGGAGAAGAAGTGCCGATCCTGCCACGGCGCGTTCTGACCTTCCGTCCTTCACATCTGATGAAAGATCGGGTCGCCGCAGGGAACAAGCGCTGATCTAGTCCGCGTGTGATCGCAAAACCGACACTGGCAGAGCAAAAAAAAGAACGGGCAGAGACATGGACAAAAAGTCACCTGACGCCTTTCGCACCATTAGCGAGGTGGCCGATTGGCTGGGCGTGCCCACACATGTTTTGCGGTTCTGGGAAAGTCGTTTCACGCAAGTGAAGCCCGTCAAACGCGCCGGTGGCCGACGGTATTATCGCCCTGCTGATATGGAGCTTCTGGGTGGCATTCGAAAGCTTCTGCACGAGGATGGCATGACCATTCGCGGCGTTCAGAAACTTCTGCGTGAAAACGGCGTCAAACATGTCGCTGCCATGTCGACCCCCTTGGACAGTGATGAATTGCGTGATCCGGATGGGTCAAACGTGGTGTCCATGACACCTGCGGCGGCGAAAGCTGAAGCGGTTGTTGAAGAACGGCCAGCTGCACCCGAAGCGGAGCCAGAAGTGGCGGAAACTTCGCTTCCTACTCAAGAGGTTAGCAAAGATACCACGCCTTCCGAGGCCGAACCTGAACCCGCAGCTGCCGCGCTTGATGAGGACGTCCCACCCACGTTGACCGACGCGCCTGAAGAGGTTGAGGAGCAGTCCACGTCTTCCGCCAGTACGCACGAGCCAGGCATGGCTAACGATCTGTTCTCTGGGCGCAGCGAAGAAACGCCTGAAGTGAGCGACCCGGTTTCCGAACCCGTCGTGGCCACGCCGGATGAAGCTGCCGATGACGCACAGGTGGACACCTCTGCCGACACTGAAGCCGAGAGTTCTTCGCCTGAACCCGCTGCAGCAATCCCCGCAGCCATCGATGTCTCGCATGTCCCATCCGATACCCCCGATGATGCGCATGCCGCAGCAGCCAGCGCATCCGTTGCGTCCCAGTTGCGCGCGCTTAAGTCTTCTGGCGGTGCCTTGCCGGATGGTGCAGCCTACGGAATGCTTGCACGTTTGAAAGAACTGGCCCAGCGAATGCCCCCTGCCCCATCAGATGATGGGCGGGCTGAATGACGCCTGCGCCGATCCGATTCAGATACTTGGATATTTCATCGGAAAGAATGCACGATTTCGCGGCTTTTCTCGCTTGCCCTGCCCGTGAAAATCACTATGTAAGAGCCTCAGTCGGGCTATGGCGCAGCCTGGTAGCGCGTCCGTCTGGGGGACGGAAGGTCGCAGGTTCGAGTCCTGCTAGCCCGACCAATTCAAAAACCGCCCGCCCGGCTTTCGGGCGGGTGTTTTTGTATCTAACAGGTCCATTTTCGGCCTGCGGCGAAGGAGGAACGCCATGAAATCCGGTGTCTTGGCGGATCATCAGATCAAACAGATGATCACAGAAGGTGGAATTTCCGCGTCCTCTCCGATTCTCAATGATCAGATTCAGCCTGCCTCGCTGGATCTGCGTCTAGGTGAAAAGGCTTATCGCGTACGCGCCTCGTTCCTTCCTGGCAAAGGCGCCACTGTGGCGGATCGCCTGTCCGAACTGACAATGCACGAGCTGTCATTGACCGGGGGCGCAGTTCTGGAGAAGGGCTGCGTTTATGTGATTCCGCTTATGGAGCGCCTAAACCTGCCCCAAGGCATGACCGCCGCTGCCAGCGCCAAAAGCTCGATTGGCCGTGTCGACCTGATGACCCGCGTGATTACCGATCAGGGGATCGAATTTGACCGCGTTCCCGAAGGATATGACGGCCCGCTCTATGCCGAGTTGTGCCCGCAGAGCTTTTCTGTGGTGGCGCAGCCCGGTCAACTTCTGAACCAAATCATTTTCCGGCAAGGAAAGACCATCCTGTCTGATGCCGAGCTGCGCGCCGTGCATGAGCGCAGCCCGATCGTCTCGGGCGATCCTGTGATCTCGGACGGGTTGGGGTTTTCGGTGGATCTGAAGCCTGCCGAGGGCGATCTGGTGGGCTACCGTGCTAAACGTCACACGGGTGTCGTGGATCTGTCGAAGCTCGCCCATTACGATCCGTCCGAATACTGGGAAGAGGTCCGGACAAACGAAGGCCGCATCATCCTTGATCCCGGCGCGTTTTATATCCTTGTGAGCCGCGAAGCCATCGCCATCCCGCCCGATTGCGCCGCCGAAATGGCCCCGTACCTTGCCATGGTGGGCGAGTTTCGCGTGCATTATGCAGGCTTCTTTGACCCCGGCTTTGGCTATGATGCGGCTGGGGGTTCTGGCTCGCGCGGCGTTTTGGAAGTGCGCTGTCACGAAGCCCCATTTGTGCTTGAGCATGGTCAGGTTGTGGGACGTTTGGTCTATGAGAATATGAGCGAAGTGCCCGAAGCACTCTACGGTGTCGACATCAAATCGAACTATCAGGGCCAAGGTCTGAAGCTGTCCAAGCACTTCCGCTAAAGCACATCAGTCGCCAGTTTAGCGTGGTCCCAAATAGGCAAGTCGATAGGCCAGTGCCACACCCAGCGCGCCACCGATGATGTTGCCGATCGTCACGTAGAACAGATTTGAAAGCGCTGCGCCTGCGGTCACATTGACGCCTGCCGCCCACCCCTGCGGGAAGAAGAACATATTGGCCACCGAGTGTTCCAATCCCAACAGCACAAATCCCGAGATCGGCCAGAGAATAGCAAGGATCTTTCCGGTGACGCTGCGCGCGGCGAATGTCAGCCAAACGGCAAGACAGACAAGCGCATTACATAACGCGCCCCGGACCAGAGCTTCCATAATGGGCAGGTTTGCCTTTGCCTCGGCCAGTTTGACAGCTGTTGCCCCAACGGCCCCATCCAGAAGCCCGGACAGCCCGAAAGCGATCCCCAGCCCCACGGCGCCGATCAGATTGCCCAGATAGACAATACCCCAGTTTCGAAACAGCTGCGCCGGCGTGATCTTCCGATCCACCGCAGCCATCACCATCAGCGCGTTTCCTGTAAAGAGCTCCGCCCCGCCGACAATCACAAGGATCAGCCCCAAAGAAAACACAACTCCACCCACAAGGCGCGACGGACCATAGCCCATGTCGACACCGGTCATGACGGTTGTGTAGGCGGCGGCGCCGAACCCGATGAAAGCCCCGGCCAAAATAGCCAGAACCAGCATTTGCGTTGCAGGAAGGGCCGCCTTGGCCACGCCCGCAGTTTCGATCAAGGCAGCGATTACAGGCGGGCGATAGGCATCGTGGGAATCTGAATCACTCATACAAAAGACGTTAGCCGATCAGATCAGACCCGTCTAATTTAAGTACCTCGGTCGGGTCAAAGGCAACAGGCTTAGTCCTCGAACAGTTCGGACTGACCTTCTGCGCTTTCCTCTTCCTCGTCGCTGACGGGGCCAGGCATGGCACCTGGGGGCGGACGGCTTTCCAAAAGCCCGGCCGAGCGCAGTTCTTTCAGCCCCGGCAGGTCGCGTGCGCTTTCCAACCCGAAGTGATCAAGGAAGCCCGGAGTTACCACAAACGTCACGGGACGGCCCGGTGTCATACGGCGGCGGCCAAAGCGGATCCACTCCATCTCGATCAGCTGATCAATTGTGCCGCGGCTAACGGATACGCCGCGGATTTCTTCGATTTCAGCCCGCGTAACCGGTTGATGATAGGCGATAATTGCCAATGTCTCGATGGCTGCACGGCTCAGCTTGCGCTGCTCAACCGTTTCTTTCTGCATCAGATAACCAAGGTCAGGCGCGGTACGGATGGCCCAAGCGTCACCCACTTTGACAACTGTCACACCGCGACCTTCATAGCGTTTGCGCAGATGCACTAGGGCCTCGGCGGCGTCGCAACCATGCGGCATCCGGTCTTCCAGCTCTTTCACGCTGACCGCTTCGGTCGACGCAAACAGGATGGCTTCGACCATACGTTCTTGTTCGCCCATTGGCGGGGCCTCGAACAGGCTCTCCTCACGCTCGGTCGTCTCGTCCTGCCCGTCACTGGGCGCGTTACCAATCACATCATCCGTCATTCGATTTCCTGCGGATTTGAATGGGCGAGAATGTCTCGCCCTGTCTAAGCTCTAGTTCACCACGTTTCGCCATTTCCAACGTGGCCGCGAAGTTCGCAGCCATGGCCGAGCGGCGTTTGGCGGGTTCAACTTCCCACCCTTCAGGCAGATAGGATGTCAGATCGGTCCAGTCGCCTGCATAGCCGATCAGACCACGCATCCGGTCCAGGGCCTGCTCCATCGTCATCACCGCGTCACGGTCCATGACGAACGGTCGAAACTCATCTTTGGTGCGGATCCGGGCGTAGCCCTGCATCAGATCCAGAAGCGTGGCGGTATAGGTCACGCGGCGTACGCGCGTCACATCTTCGGGCACACCACGAGCAAAGAAATCGCGCCCCAACTGATCGCGTGCCATCAGCTTGGCCGCGGCATCGCGCATGCCTTGTAGGCGCTCAAGCTGGAACGCAAGGTGGGCTGCAAGCTCTTCGCCGGACGGGCCTTCTTCGGTCGGATCAGGCGGCAAAAGCAGTCGGGACTTCAGGAATGCCAGCCACGCGGCCATCACCAGATAGTCCGCCGCAAGTTCAATGCGCAAATGACGCGCCCGTTCCACAAAGGCCAGATACTGTACAGACAACTCCAAGACCGAGATCTTGCGCAAATCCACTTTCTGTGTGCGCGACAGAGTCAACAGAAGGTCAAGAGGGCCCTCGAACCCCTCGACGTCAACGATCAATGCCTCGGCGGCCATCCGCTCGGACACTGACATCGCATCTTCTTGAAACTCTTCAGCTTCGCTCATCACCCGCCTGTTTCACTGCCTGACCTGTCATCAGGCTCTGAAATTCGGCGTCCAAAGCGTCAATGTCAATGGGAACGGGTGGTTTGCGCCACGAAAGCGCAGTTTCTGCCCGTGAAAGTGCATCCCCAGACAGATCTTCGCAGGCATCTGCGACCTCTTCCATCTGCTCAAGCACCCCGTTGCAGTGCAAAACGATGTCACATCCGGCCCGTAGGGCCGCGCGCGAGCGCACGGACAACGCCCCAGACAGCGCTTGCATGTTTATGTCATCGGTCATCAACAGACCGCCAAAGCCAATCTTATTCCGGATCAGAGCGATCATGTCTGGGCTTTGCGTCGCGGGATGGTCGGGATCAATGTCTTCAAAAATGATATGGGCCGACATGCCCAGCGGGAGACCTGCAAGCGGTTCAAACGCCATGAAGTCTGTCCAGCCCAGCTCTTTCGCTTTGGTTTTTACCCGTGGAAGTTCCAGATGAGTATCAAGCGTCGACCGACCGTGGCCGGGGATATGTTTGACAACGGGCAGTACGCCACCATCCAGAAGGGCTTGGGCCACGCTTGCAGCCCGTTCCGCCACTTTAACAACGTCCTCGCCATAGCAGCGATTGCGCAAAATTGGATGCGTATCGGCCGAGGCGATATCCGCCAAAGGCGCACAGTTTCCGTCGATGCCGACAGACAAAAGCTCATCCGCGATCAGGCGATAACGCACGTATAGACTGCGGACCGAAGCTTTGGGGTTGAGCTTCACCTGATCCAAAGCAGGCAGCCATTCACGCCAATAGGGCGCGCCCATCCGGGCAACGCGACCACCTTCCTGATCAATAAATATGGGAACATTACGCCCAACCGCGCCGCGAAGTTCACTGGTTAAGGCGCGCAACTGATCCGGCGCTTCAACATTGCGGGCAAACAGAATGAATCCCCAAGGCTGCACGCGTTCATAAAAGTCACGCTCGGCGCGGGAAAGGGAGGTGCCCTCGCAGCCGAATACATATGCGCCTTGGCGGGACATGGCTATCTGGTCGCAACCGGAATACAGGCGGCCTTAGACGCCATAAGAACCGAACAGAAGCGGCGTGCATCTGCCAGATCAGCAAATCCCATCGCGCGCAGGCGATAGAAGGTCTTGCCGCCTGTCTGGGCTTTCTCGATCACGCGGGCCTTGCCACCCATATAATCCTCGAAGCGGCTGGCCAGAGCGTCCCACTGTTCGCGGGCAACCTCGGCGCTGTCAAACGCACCCAGTTGAACAAGCCGCGTTCCAGCTGCCAAAGTGGCAGGGTCGACTTCCTTTGTGGCCGCTGTGGCGGTGCTGGGCGCAGGTGCTGCTGCGACCTTGGTGTTCAGATCCGAAGGCCGAACCGCAGGACGCAGAGATTTGCTGACGCCGGGAACCGACGCAGGAATGATTTTCACGCTGGGCACAGCGGCGGCGACAGTTTCTTCAACAACCGAAGGTGCAGGAACTGGTGTGGCCGCAAGCGAGGCCACGACCTCGGTCGGTTGTGCGGGGGTGTCTCCGCCCAAAACGGGCGCATTTGCGGCAACCTGTTCCGCAATCGCCAACGCAGCGGCGACCGGATCAGTATCTGCTCCGGGCGCGGCGACATAGGCCTGAATGGCCGCCGCAGGAACGGTTACATCTGTATCAGACCGGGCAACTTCCGCGCCCAAGTCTTCTTCGATGGACAGAGACGCAGGCTCAGGCGCCAAGACCAAACGGTCAGCAGGGGCCGAGGCCTCGCCTTCAGCCTGAACAGCATTCACGGCAAGACCTTGGTGATCCGCCGATTGGCCACCGGGATTGACAGGCTGAACGCGCATTGGACCTTCAAGGGCGCGCACAACCGGAATTCCCGTCACGTCGCGCATGGCCAGTTTGTATCCCCAAACGCCCAGCCCGACGATCAGGGCCAGCGAGACCGCAGCGCCCGCGTAGTTTACTAGGATTCCCCCTCTGACATTGGCAGAAGCGGGACCAGCTGGCGCGGCATAAGCAGGATCTTGGACATACCCATATTGATCGGTCTGATCATGAGGCACATGTGGAGCCGGGCCACCATGCGCCGGATGCACATAGGCTGACCCGACAGCAGGAGTGGCCACAGGACGGGTCGCATGGTCATAGTCAGGATGGTTTTGATACGCCGGATGTGGGGTGCCTTGACCCCAGTTCATTTCTGCCATTTTGCCTCACACCCGGTATTTCAGGGGCTTGGCCTTATGGCTCTCTACACACCCTGCACCGGTCAAACTGCTCTACTCGAACCCGACCGGGGCACCTTTATCAGCGCATTTCCTCAGCCGGAGTTACGCCCAAAATACCCAATCCAGACGAAATGACAACGGCCACTGCACGCGGTAGGGCAATTTTCGCCGCCGTTGAGTCATTATTGCCATCCTGAAGGAAACGCAGCTCGGGCTTGTCATTGCCACGGTTCCACAGAGCGTGGAATTCCGAGGCTAATTCATAAAGATAGAACGCAATCCGATGCGGCTCATGGGTGCGCGCGGCGATCTCGACCAAACGCGGCCATTCGGCCAGTTTCTTAGCAACGGCCAGTTCGGCTTCATCCTGCAAATGCGGGGTGTTGGTCAGGGTCACGCCCTGCTCTTCCGCCTTACGCATGACCGACCGGACCCGCGCGTGTGCGTATTGCACATAGAACACCGGATTGTCCTTGGATTGCTCCAATACTTTGTCGAAATCGAAATCCAATGGCGCATCGTTCTTGCGCGTCAGCATCACAAAACGGGTCACATCCGCGCCCACCTGATCAACTACATCGCGCAGGGTGACGAAGGTGCCAGCACGCTTCGACATTTTGAACGGCTCACCATTCTTATAAAGCTTCACCAGTTGGGTCAGCTTAATATCCAGAGGTACCCTGCCATCGGACAGGGCCGAGACCGCGGCTTTCATCCGTTTGACATAGCCACCGTGATCCGCGCCAAACACGTCGATCAGGGCATCAAAGCCCCGTTCAACCTTGTCAAAGTGATAGGCAATATCGGGTGCAAAATAGGTCCAGCTGCCGTCCGATTTTTTCACCGGGCGGTCCACGTCATCGCCATGCTCGGTCGACTTGAACAGGGTCTGCTCGCGCGGCTCCCAATCTTCGGGCTTCTTTCCCTTGGGCGGCTCAAGCACGCCTTCATAGATCAAGCCCTTGTCGGTCAGCGCCTCAAGCGCGCCTTCAATCCGGCCCGTGCCATAAAGCGATTTTTCCGAGAAGAAGACATCCATCTTCACGCCCAGCTGCGCCAGATCCTCGCGGATCAGATCCATCATCGCCTCTGTCGCAAACTCGCGGATTTCGACCAGCCATTCGGATTCCGGCTTGCCAATATAGGCATCGCCCACCTTGGCTTTCAGCGCCTGACCAACCGGAACCAGATAGTCGCCAGGATAGGTGCCATCTTCGAACGCAACCTCTTGGCCGTGCGCCTCCAGATACCGCAGATAAACCGACCGCGCCAACACATCGACCTGCGCGCCGCCATCGTTGATATAGTATTCGCGTGTCACATCATGACCGGCGAAATCCAAAAGGCTCGCCAGCGCATCACCGAACACCGCGCCACGCGTGTGCCCGACATGCAAAGGACCGGTGGGGTTCGCCGAGACATATTCGACATTTACCTTCTGCCCAGCGCCCACAGCCGACCGGCCATAGCCATCTGTCGCAAGAACCGCTTCAACCAGCCCCGTCCACACAGACGCGGACAAACGAAGGTTCAAAAAGCCCGGCCCGGCCACTTCGGCAACATCAATACGCGCATCCTCGGCCAGTTTGCCGGCCAGCACCTCTGCAATGTCACGCGGCTTCATCTTGGCAGGTTTCGCCAGCACCATGGCGGCATTGGTTGCCATATCCCCATGCGCCGCATCGCGGGGCGGTTCGACAGCCACGTTGTCAAAGCTCAGCCCCTCGGGCAAAGCGCCTTCGCTGACCATCTGGGTCAGGGCGTCGATCACAAGCGTGCGAATGTCGGCAAACAGGTTCATGGGTTTGGTCCTTTTCTCTCAGGCGCACTCCTAGCACCCCCGCCCCAAAGGTCAAGCGATGCGGGCGCTGATCCTGCACCTTCGCATTTTCTTGTCGCAAATATCCTAGGGTGAATGCGCGCAGCGCAGAGGGGCAAAGCCCCTACCCGCTCAACTCCAAACGCGCGTGTTCCTGCAGGGCAAAACGATCTGTCATTCCCGCAATGTAATCCGACACAAGCCGCGCCAAAGCGGTCTCTCCGTCTGCGGCCTCGATCTCGCGGCACCACTCATCGGGCAACTCCATTGGGTGTTCCATGAAGTGACCAAACAAATCCCCCACCACTGCGGTCACTTGCGTGCGCATTTCCACCACGGACGGAGCGCGATACATGCGGGTAAACAGAAACTTGCGGATCACTTTCAGATCGCTCCACAACTCGGGCGAAAAGCGAATGACCGCGTGATCCAAAGCCCGAATATCCTCGACCGAATGTGGATCGGCTTCCGTGAGCAGGTCTTTAGATGTCGCAAGAACATCTTCAACCATCACGCCAAAGACGCGGCGCAAGGCCTCGTGCCGCCGACGGCCTGCATCCAACCCGGGATAAAGTCCGTCCACTTCGGCAATCGCGGCCCCTACGATGGGCAGCTCGGCGATCTCTTCCATGGTAAAAAGACCCGCGCGCAACCCGTCATGCAGGTCGTGATTGTTATACGCGATGTCATCGGCCAAAGCGGCCACTTGCGCCTCAGCGCCTGCATGGGTGGACAATTCCAGATCATGAACGGCGTTATAGTCCGCCAGCGCATAGGGCAGATCGCCCGTCACCGGACCGTTATGCTTCGCAATTCCTTCCAGCGTTTCCCATGTCAGGTTCAGCCCGTCCCAATTGGCATAGTGCCGCTCGAGCGAGGTGACGATCTTCAGCGCCTGCGCGTTGTGATCAAACCCTCCATAGGGGGCCATCAGCTCGTCCAGCTTATCCTCGCCCGTGTGACCAAACGGCGTGTGGCCCAGATCATGGGCAAGCGCGACGGCCTCGGTCAGATGACTATTCAGGCCCAGCGCCCCTGCAATTGTACGCGCGACCTGCGCCACCTCGATGGAATGTGTCAAACGCGTGCGGAAATAGTCGCCTTCGTGCTCAACAAACACCTGCGTTTTGTGTTTCAGCCTGCGAAAGCCCGAAGAATGGATGATCCGGTCGCGATCCCGTTGATAGGGCTCGCGAAATTCGCTTTCCCCTTCCGCATGAAGCCGCCCCCGGCTGGCACCGGGTTGGGTTGCAAATCTGGCAAGCATGGCTGCCCCTTTCTGCCTGTCATCGCTGTCGCAATGCAGATGTCCCGTCTGCATCACAGATGTTCAGGG
Source organism: Aliiroseovarius sp. F20344 (assembly GCF_023016155.1). Taxonomy (GTDB): domain Bacteria; phylum Pseudomonadota; class Alphaproteobacteria; order Rhodobacterales; family Rhodobacteraceae; genus Aliiroseovarius. The sequence continues at coordinate 773,729 of NZ_JALKBG010000008.1, read as the reverse complement.
CGTCTTGTCGCGCCCGTCTGGCCAACCTATATTCCCTTTGGCGTGAACATGAAACGGAATTCCCGATGGACCTGACCCTGCCCCCCAAAGTCACTGAACGAGCCTTCGCTCGACTGTCCGAAATCGGCGCAAGCGCGCAGGGCAAAGCGTTGCGCGTGGCTGTCGAAGGCGGCGGCTGTTCCGGCTTTCAGTACGAGATCTCGTTGGATGATCCGGCCGAAGGTGATCTGGTTCTTGAAGGCAGCGGCGAGCAAGTGGTCGTGGACGAAGTGTCCTTGCCCTTTCTGACCGACGCCGTGATCGACTTCACGGAAGAGCTGATCGGAGCGCGTTTTGTGATCGACAACCCGAACGCCACGGCGTCTTGCGGATGTGGCACATCATTCTCGATGTGATCTTCAGGCGGCCATCAATTCGGCACCCAGCGCCATAGCCTCTAACGCGTCTTTTTTGGCGATCCGCCACGCATAGGCGAAATCGCTTTGCCAAGAATTTCCCAGCTGGCGCTTTAGCGTGCCAATCAATGTGTTCGCCAACAGATTGGCCTGATCCGCATGCAATCCGCGCATGGCCAAGCGAAACCCGATCAGGCGTAGCCCAGCGGTCAAAGTGACGTCACTTCCGGCGAAGGCCACGACCATCCGGTAGATCACACTCAGTTGCAATGCGGGATCATCAATATCCTTAGGGAACAGAACACGTAATTCTGGCGCGCGTTGGAACAGAAGCGGGAAGAAGGCCTTTGCGAAAGCGTCTTCTTGCCCGACCAGCAGGTCCAGACTGTGCAGGCATTGCGAACGGGTCAGGTGGTCCAAAGCAGAGATCCTTCCAGTAAAACGTCAGATTTGCCTCAAACTTGACGGATCAGAGTTAACAAACACTGACCAGACCCTCAGAAAATCGCCCCTCAGCGCATTTTTCTTCCCCCTATCCCCTGAACAGGCTACGACGCGCGCATGAAAACAAATTGGCATACGATCATCATTGGCGCGGGTGCGGCGGGACTGTTTGCGGCGCCCTATGCCGCGAAAGCAGGCGCTACGCTTGTGATTGACCATGCCAAGAAGCCCGGTGAAAAAATTCGCATCTCGGGCGGCGGGCGCTGCAATTTCACCAACATGTATGCCGAGCCGAAGAACTTCCTGAGCCAAAATCCGCACTTCCACAAATCCGCACTGGCCCGTTTCACCCAATGGAATTTCATCGAGATGGTCGATCAAGCTGGCATCAAATGGCATGAAAAAACGCTGGGACAGCTTTTTTGTGATGAAAAATCCACCCAGATTGTCGAGATGCTAACGTCTCGCCTACGTGACGCTGGGGCGGAGCTTGCGCTGTCGACATCCGTCACCAAGGTCACGCGCATTGATGGCGGGTTCGCACTGGAGGCATCGCACGGGCCGCTCACCTGCCAAAACCTTGTGCTTGCCACCGGGGGCAAGTCGATCCCAAAGATGGGGGCCACCGGCTTTGCCTATGATATTGCGCGGCAATTCGGGCATCAAATCATCGACACCAATGCGGGGTTGGTGCCGTTCACCTTCCCCGATGGGCGCTTTTCCGCACTGTCGGGAGTGTCTTTGCCTGTGCGCGTCTGGAATTCGCGCGCCAGCTTTGAAGAGGCGCTTCTCTTCACTCATCGCGGTCTGTCTGGGCCGGCGATCCTGCAGATCTCGTCCTATTGGCAAATGGGGGAGCCCGTCCATATCGACCTGACCCACAATATGGGGCTGCTTGAGAAAATGCGCGCGCAGCGTCAAAGCGCAGGGCGCCACCAATTGTCGACCGAGCTTGCACGCCACCTGCCCGCGCGTTTGGTTGAGCATTTGACCACAGAATGGGCCGATCAGTTTGATCTGACACAGCGCCTTGCCGACCAGTCAGACGCGGCCCTTGAGGCACTTATTGGGCGAATGTCCGACTGGCAGCTGACCCCATCCGGCACGGAAGGCTACCGTACGGCAGAGGTTACGCTGGGTGGTGTGTCCACCGAAGGGCTGGACAGCAAATCCATGATGTCAAAAACCGTTCCAGGGCTTTATTTCATTGGTGAATGCGTGGATGTGACCGGCTGGCTGGGCGGGTTTAATTTCCAATGGGCTTGGGCCAGCGCCCATGCTGCCGGACAACATATCGCTCAGTCGTGACGCGCGACATGACCGCCGGAACCGACTTTTGCTGTCACCTCGGTTGCTCCATAGATGTTGATGTGGCCACCAGTATACGCGCGCGCTTCAACCTGCTCTGCGTAAACCGTTGTAGAACTGCCAGAATTAGCCTCCGCAACGGCGGTTTCGCACCTCAATCCTTTGCCACGCAAATCAGCCCCCGAAGAGGCTTCCGCTATCAACAGATCGCACTCTCCCTGAAGCGTTGCGGAAGATCCCGAGCTGATATCGACAGTGACTTTCAACGAATTGATGCCCTCCAATTCAACTTCAGATCCAGAGCTAACCTTAGTCAAATGTATTGATGCAAGGCTGTCCTTTGCCAGTACGTGCGATCCACCCCACACTCTAAGCTCGGTCAGTTCCGGCAACGTGACATAGACTGTCATCGACGCATCCTGCATTTTCAGAAACGGTGAAAACCGCGCCAACCCTTTTTCGGATTGGCTTAAGCGCACGATGTCTCCGGTCTGGGTCACGTCCAATCGCTTCAATCCACGCGACTTGCCTTCGGCGCGCACCTGAAACACCTCGCCTGCGGTCACCTCGACCTGCAATCCGGTGCTGACATGCAATTCGTCAAAGGGCTTAACGTCAAAGTTTTTGGTGTCGGCGAAGGCTGCGGTTGCGGAAAGGGCAAAGCCACCTGCCAGTAAAATGTGTTTCATCAGAAATCTCCCATGGACAGCTCTTACATATGTTTATTCGATTTACATTCAAGCCTCCACGACGGATTTCCGCCACGACCAAGCACAGAACCGATGCGCGCTTGTGCATCATGGCTGTTGCCCCTTACATAGGTTTGAATGACATCCGGAGGCCTCATGAAAATCGCCAGCTTCAACATCAACGGGATCAAGGCACGTCTTCCCGCACTTATGGATTGGCTGGACGAGGCCCAACCCGACGTGGCGATCTTGCAAGAGATCAAATCGATTGACGAGAACTTCCCCCGAGAAGTCTTTGAAGACAAAGGATATAATGTTGAAACCCATGGGCAGAAAAGCTTCAACGGCGTGGCCCTGCTTTCCAAGCTTCCGCTGGAGGATGTGACGCGCGGATTGCCGGGCGACGACGAGGATGAACAGGCGCGTTATATTGAGGCCACCGTGGTGGGCGATCACGCGGTGCGCATCTGCGGGCTATATCTGCCCAACGGGAACCCAGTTCCGGGTCCGAAATACGACTACAAGCTTGCATGGATGGAGCGGCTGCGCGCTCGCGCTGAGGAACTACTGGCAGAAGAAATGCCCTTCCTGATGGCGGGGGATTACAACATCATTCCGCAAGCCGAAGACGCCGCACGTCCGCAGGATTGGACCGAAGACGCGCTCTATCGCCCGGAAAGCCGCGAGGCTTGGCGCAAAATCCTGAACCTTGGCCTAACCGAAGCGTTCCGCGCCCGAAATCAGGCACCAGAGCAGTATTCGTTCTGGGATTTCCAACGCGGATCATGGCAGCGCAATGATGGCATCCGCATCGACCATTTCCTTTTGTCGCCAGAATGCGCGGACATGCTGGAGGACTGTCAGATCGACAAAGAGGTGCGCGGGCGTGAAAAGCCCTCGGACCACGTTCCGATTTGGATTAAACTTGCCGCGTAAAGGGCTGTCATGACGCGTAAAATTATCATCGATACGGACCCCGGTCAGGACGATGCCGTTGCCATCCTTTTGGCTTTGGCCAGCCCTGAGGATGTTCAGGTTCTGGGCATCACCGCAGTGGCCGGAAACGTACCGCTGGCCCTGACCGCCAAGAACGCGCGCATCGTGTGTGAACTGGCGGGCAAGCCCGAGACCCTTGTGTTTGCAGGCTGCGATCGCCCCTTGCGGCGCGATCTGGTGACGGCAGAGTATGTGCATGGGAAAACCGGGCTGGATGGACCCGACCTGCCAGACCCCAAAATGTCACTGCAAGATCAGCACGCGGTCGACTTTATCATCGACACTCTGCGGTCCGAGAGCCCCGGCACTGTCACGCTCTGCCCGCTCGGGCCGCTGACAAACATCGCCACAGCTTTCGAGCGTGCTCCGGACATCGTGAACCGTGTGCAGGAAATCGTCCTGATGGGTGGCGCTTATTTCGAGGTGGGCAATGTCACCCCGGCGGCAGAATTCAACATCTACGTGGACCCGCAGGCCGCGGATATCGTCTTTCGCTCCGGTGTGCCGCTTGTGGTCATGCCGCTGGATGTGACCCACAAAGCGCTGGTCACCAAACCGCGCAACGACGCTTTCCGCGCCCTGCCCGGAGACGTCGGCCACGCGGTGGCCGAGATGACGGATTTCTTCGAACGGTTCGACATCCATAAATACGGATCCGAAGGCGCGCCTTTGCATGATCCAACCGTGATTGCCTATCTGATCCAACCCGATCTGTTTTCAGGTCGGCATGTGAACGTCCAGATCGAAACCGGATCTGAACTGACGATGGGCATGACGGTTGCAGACTGGTGGGGTGTCACGGATGCCCAACCAAACGCCCTGTTCATTGGCGATCTTGATGCTGATGGCTTTTTTGACCTTCTCACCAAAAGGATCGCCCGCCTATGAGCAGCCTTCGCCTTGCAACACCGGAAGATCTGGATCGGCTTATGCCGCTTGTGGCGGGATTTCACGCCGAAGAAGGGATCGAACAGGACGACGACACGCGCCGAGGCGCTTTGTTGCCCTTGCTTGAGGGATCCCCGCATGGCGCGATCTGGATGATTGGACCGCGCGTTGCTCCGGTCGGATATGTGGCGGTCAGCTTCGGCTGGTCGATTGAGTTCGGCGGGATCGACGTGTTTCTGGACGAGCTATACGTGCGCGAGAAAGTGCGCGGGCGCGGCATGGGGTCGGAAGCCCTGGCCGCATTGGTCCGCGCCCTGTCAGGTCAGGGAATTAAAGCCATGCATCTTGAGGTCGACAGCGACAATGAGCGTGCCCGTGCGCTTTATGAACGCATGGGCTTTCAGTCGCGAAATCGCTATCATCTGATGACGCATCTGTTCTGACCTTCGCCACACAGCACTTTCGACATGGACCTGAAAATCGCAACCTACAATATGCGCAAAGCCATTGGGCTTGACCGCAGACGCGATCCACATCGCATTTTGCATGTGCTGAACGACCTGAATGCTGATGTAATTGTCCTGCAAGAGGCCGACCGGCGTTTGGGACCACGCCCCACCGCGTTGCCTTTCAAGATGATCGAAGGCGAAACGGATTTCATACCCGTTCCCTTTGCCTCGAACGGGCTGTCTTTAGGGAGCCATGGCAATGCTGTTCTGGTGCGCAAAGGGCTGACATTCCACGATGCGCACACGGTCGAGCTGCCGGGGCTGGAGCCGCGCGGCGCCGTGTCTGTAGGCATTGAAGGCAAGATGCAGGTGATCGGCACCCATCTGGGACTGCTGCGCCCCTATCGCCACCAGCAAATGCGTGCGCTGGCGGGGCATTTCGATCATATCGAGCTGCCGACCGTCATTCTTGGCGATTTCAACGAATGGTCCCCACGCCGTGGATTTGAACCTTTGGAAGTGCATTTCGATATCCATTCACCGGGGCGGTCCTATCATGCCTCGCGGCCAATGGCGGCACTGGACCGAATTGCAACTTCTGAAGGGGTCGAGTTGCGCGACGCAGGTGTTGATCAGTCTAGGCTGGCCCGCATCGCATCCGACCATCTTCCCGTTTGGGCCAAGCTGCGTATCCCAGACTGAGTAAATCGGTCGCATTTTCCAAGGTTTGTCACACGCGACGTGCATGTTATGAGGCACATCAACGCGACGACAGATCACACGGGATCAACCATGACTTTTTTACAAATTGCTTCGCTTTTAATTGTACTTGCCGGCTTATTTGGCGCCATCAACTACCTGTTTCTAAAACTGCCATCAGCCATCGGCATTCTGGTTGTATCGCTTGCGGCTTCGATTGCGATCTTGGTGCTGGATCTGGTTGCCCCCGGACTGGGCGTCGCCGATCAGGTGCGCACGCAAGTAACCAGCATCGACTTCTCGGATGCTCTGCTTGAGGGCATGTTGGGTCTTTTGCTGTTTGCTGGGGCGCTACACGTCAAAATTTCGGACCTGCGCGAGCAGTGGCGGTTGGTGTTTCTGATGGCCACAATGGGCGTCGCCCTTTCCACCGTTGTGGTTGGGGTTGGTTTCAGCTGGATCACCGGCATGCCGATCTTGATCGCACTGGTCTTTGGGTCACTGATCACCCCCACAGACCCTGTGGCCGTTCTGGGTGTCCTGCGCGAAGCCAATCTGCAGAAATCGCTGGAAACCAAGATCGCGGGCGAAAGCCTGTTCAACGATGGCGTGGGCTATGTGGTCTTTCTTGTGCTGGTCGGGTTGGCCTTTCCACATCACGGCAGCCATGGCAGCGGGCATGAAGAAAGCGCGGCTATGGGCGCGGTCATTCTGTTCCTGCAGGAAGCCTTTGGCGGTGCCATTCTGGGTGTTGCCCTTGGCTGGCTGACCTTCCGCATCATGCGCCTGATTGACGATTACTCGCTTGAAGTGCTTCTGACCCTTGGCCTTGCCTTCGGTGGCTATTCTTTGGCCGCGGCGCTGCATTTCTCGGCCCCAATCATGGCGGTTTGTGCTGGCCTTCTGATCGGCGACGTGGGCGCAAAACACGGGATGAGCGAAGAGACCCGCAACTATGTGGACGCGTTCTGGAAACTGATTGACGAAATCCTAAACGCCGTTCTGTTCCTGATGATCGGGTTCGAGGTTTTCGCGGTTGCCTTCACCATGGACGCGGTGATGGCCGGCACAATGGCAATCGCGCTGGCTCTGGTTGCTCGTTTGACCGCCGTAGCCGTGCCTGTGATACTGCTCAAACCCTTCCGCAGCTTCTCGAAAGGGGTGATCCCGATCATGACCTGGGGCGGCTTGAAAGGCGGGATTTCGGTTGCACTGGCCTTGTCCCTGCCCGACAGTGAATGGAAACCGCTGATCCTAACCGCAACCTATATCGTCGTGATCTTCTCGATCATCGTGCAAGGGCTGACGGTTGCCCCCATGGCAAAACGGATCGGCCGCGAACCGGAGCTGATGTGATGCGAGATTACGCCGTCTATGATGTGTTTACGGATACGCCTTATGGCGGCAATCAGCTGGCTATCATTCCAGATGGCACGGGTTTAACGGACACCCAGATGCAAACGATCGCGCGGGAATTCAATTTCTCGGAAACGACGTTTGTGCTGCCCCCGGAAGATCCCAATCACACCGCGCGCATTCGCATCTTCACGCCCAACCGGGAGTTGCCCTTTGCGGGGCATCCCACCATTGGCACAGCGGTGATGCTTGCTGAAATGGGGCATGGCCCGGATATGGTGCTTGAGCTGGGTGTCGGCCCTCTGCCCGCGACTGCGGCGGCGGGACAGGCCAGCTTCGTGACCGAGGTGCCGTTGGAGCGCAAAGGAAAACCCGCGCCCGAACTTGTGGCCCGCGCCATTGGGTGCACTGCTGAGAACATCGTTGAGCAGCCGGAAATCGCCTCGCTAGGTGGGGATTTTGTCTACGCTCAACTGGACAGTCGCGACACGCTCTCGGCCCTGACGCCCAACACGGACGCCATGCGTGAAGGCACACAGCTGTTCCCCGGCACTCACGACTTCGCGGTTTATGCGTGGGTGGAAGACCCCGACGGTACAATTCACGCCCGCATGTTCGCGCCCTTGGATGGCATTCCCGAAGATCCTGCGACAGGTTCGGCTGCGGCCCCTCTGGCGGCGCTTTTATGTGAAGACCGTGATGCTCCGCAAAACCTTATCATCCATCAAGGATATGACATGGGGCGTCCGTCGCAAATCGAGTTGCAGGCGGAACCGGGGAAAGTCACCGTGGCCGGATCGGCCGTTCGCATGATGTCTGGTCAGCTTATTCGCTAGGCGCTTTAGCCATTGCGGCCTCGAGCAACAAGCGGGCTGAGGGTTCAAAGCTGGGTGAAAATGCGTAGCGCGAAAAGGCATCACGAATGTCTTCAGGCAAGTCTGTGGGGTCACGTTGCGATGACAGATCAAACTGCGCCGCCCCTTGCATGGCCATCATGATCGCATGTGCCAGTGGTTCGATCCGATCTGGCGCGACCCCCGTGACATGCGCCAAATGCGTGGCCCATTCCGCACTTAGGACCATCATTTGACGTTTCGCCGCGAACAAAGGCTCGTCCGCCACGTTCGATTCAATCATAGCCACCAAACGCGCAAACATCGGCAGGAACAGCGGCGTTGTTTGCGCCTGTTTCGCGATACCTTTCGCGATCTGCGCCGCATTGCTGCCGGGTCGCGTTTCGGTTTTGAAGCGGCTCACAACCCGCTCCATCGCCTGGACGAACAACAGAAGAAACAGCTCTTCTTTCGACCGCACATAGAGATAGAGCGTTCCCTTCGCCAATCCGGCGCGTTTGGCCAAGGCGCTCATCGTGACGCGATCAAACCCGTCCTCATCAATCATATCACGCGCCGCCGACAGAATTGCGGCCTGACGTTCGGCCTTCTGCGCGTCAGACCGTGCGCGTTTGATGTTTTGATCAGCTGTCACGTAATGCCGCCTTGTCACCCCGGTTGCGCCGCCACCCGGGTGACGATCCCAACCATTTCTAGTGCAAACTCATTTGAATGTAATCCCCGACAGCCGGATTTAACGTCACCCCTTTGCCTGCCGATCTTTTCGCGGCATAAGAGGCGAAGCACAAAGGACCGAGGATCAGATGTCAGGCGCATCCATCATAAAACGCTGTGAAGACATGGGGCTGCGTATGACCGAGCAGCGCCGTGTGATTGCGCGTGTGCTGGAAGATGCCCACCATGACCACCCCGACGTCGAAGGCCTGCACGCCCGCGCTGCCGCCGTGGACAACCGCATTTCGCTCGCGACCGTCTATCGTACCGTGAAGCTGTTTGAAGAAGCCGGCATTTTGGTCAAGAACGAATTCGGCGACGGACGCGCGCGGTACGAAAGTGCGGACCGTGATCACCACGACCACCTGATTGACTTGGCAACCGGTGAGGTCATCGAGTTTCTAGACCCCGAGATTGAGGCGCTTCAGGAAAAGATCGCAACAAAGCTTGGCTTTGAATTGAAGGGCCACCGGCTGGAGCTGTACGGCGTGCGCAAAAAGGACTGACGCCTTCCCATCACGTTCCGTGATCCGACCCATCCTAAAAAACTGTCTTGTCGCGCGCCCGTTTATCGGTTTCTGTCGCCTGACGCGTGAATGGGACCTTCAATGCAAAATATTCGTGGCATCATCTTTGTGATTTTCTCGATGGCAGTTTTCGCCGGGGAAGATGCGTTTATCAAATCGATGTCGCGTGGCATCCCGGTGTCGGAAGTGCTTCTGTTCCTTGGTGCGGGCGGGATGATCTCCTTTGCCATCATGACCTATATGCAGCGCGGAACGCTTGCGCCTTTGGTTCATCGCGACATGCGATCGCCTATCATGCTGTGGCGAAATGCGTCCGAGGCCGTGTCCGCCATGTTCTTCATCACAGCGCTCTCCCTTGTTCCCCTCTCGACAGTTGCTGCGGTGTTTCAAGCCACGCCGCTTGCGATCACCGCAGGGGCTGCCCTGTTTCTGGGCGAACAGGTAGGTTGGCGCCGTTGGAGCGCGATTATCATTGGCTTCATCGGTGTGTTGATTATCATTCGTCCAGGTGGTGAAAGCTTCCAACTGGCCGCTCTTTTACCCATTGCCGCTGTGTTTGGCATCGCCCTACGCGATCTATTGACCCGTCAGATGGATCCATCCATCCCGTCGCTGAGCGTGGCCTTCTATGGCTTTGCATCTGTCATTCCCGCGGGCCTGATCCTTGCGCCCATCAATGATCCCTTCGTGATGCCTGCAGGCGTGGAATGGACTTATATCCTTGGCGCTGTGATCTGTGGCGTGTCGGGCTATTACGCCATTGTGCAGGCGATGCGGATAGCCGAGACATCCATCATCATGCCGTTTCGCTATATGCGCCTGATTTTTTCGATGATCCTTGGCGTGCTCATCTTTGCCGAACGCCCAGATCACTGGACCTATCTGGGTGCAACCATCGTGATTGGCACCGGAATCTACATGTTCTTGCGCGAACAGAGGGCCCGCGCGCGCTAACATACCCCTGCCCTGTTGTCGTAACGCGCCGAACGCGCTAAAGACGCCTCAACTGAAGTTTTCTTCTTATTGGGAGCGCTAACATGAGCACCATCGTCGATATTTTTGCACGCGAGATTCTGGACAGCCGGGGCAACCCCACCGTTGAGGTGGACGTGATCCTGGAAGACGGCACACTTGGCCGCGCTGCAGTTCCGTCGGGTGCCTCGACCGGCGCGCATGAAGCGGTCGAAAAGCGTGATGGCGACAAATCGCGCTATCTTGGCAAAGGTGTTCTGGCCGCAGTCGAAGCGGTAAACGGTGAAATCGCGGACGCTTTGGTCGGCTATGACGCGACCGAGCAGGAAGCCATCGACGCCGCCATGTGTGAACTCGACGGCACCCCCAACAAAGCCCGCCTTGGCGCAAACGCAATTCTGGGCGTATCGCTGGCCGTGGCCAAAGCCGCTGCTGACGCATCCGCCCTGCCCCTTTATCGCTATGTGGGCGGCGCATCGGCCCGCGTTCTGCCGGTTCCGATGATGAACATCATCAATGGCGGTGAACATGCCGATAACCCGATCGACATTCAGGAATTCATGATCATGCCGGTCGCGGCCGAAAACATCCGCGACGCCGTGCGCATGGGCGCTGAAGTCTTCCACACCCTGAAAAAAGAGCTGACTGCCGCAGGCCTGTCCACCGGCATTGGGGATGAGGGTGGCTTTGCGCCCAACATCGCATCGACCCGTGACGCGCTGGATTTCATCATGAAGTCGATCGAAAAGGCGGGCTACAAACCGGGCGAGGACATCTATCTGGCGCTCGATTGCGCCGCGACCGAGTACTACAAGGACGGCAAATACGTTCTGTCGGGCGAAGGCAAATCGCTGACATCGGAAGAAAACGCTGACTACCTGAAAGCCCTGTGTAACGACTATCCGATCATCTCGATCGAAGACGGCATGGACGAAGACGATTGGGACGGCTGGGTGGCCCTGACCAAAGCCATCGGCGACAAGGTGCAGCTGGTGGGCGACGATCTGTTCGTGACCAACCCGGCCCGTCTGGCGATGGGCATCGAAAAGGGCGCCGCCAACTCGATGTTGGTGAAGGTGAACCAGATCGGGTCGCTTTCGGAAACACTGAAAGCCGTCGACATGGCCCACCGCGCACGCATGACCAACGTCATGTCGCACCGTTCGGGCGAGACCGAGGACGCCACCATCGCCGACCTCGCCGTGGCCACCAACTGTGGCCAAATCAAAACCGGCTCGCTGGCCCGTTCGGACCGGCTCGCGAAATACAATCAGCTGATCCGCATTGAGGAAAGCCTGGGCGCGACGGCAGAGTATGCTGGGCGTTCGATCCTGAAGTAAAGCAACCGCCGCTAGCGAAAAAAGAAGGCCGGGGATATCCCCGGCCTTCTTCGTTGGCCCTTCACCTTGGTCTTCAACATGACAAGTTTGTCATCCCTGTTGCGGCCTCGGCCAGAGCGCCTAAACTTCCTCCATGGCTCATATCGCACACTATCAAGTTCACTTCATGTTGCTGCTTTTCGGGGTCGGCGCGGTCGGCACGCTGTTCCTGTTTCGCAAACCACCCGGAGACAAGGCTTGGAAGCTGGCCGATTTGGTCTGGGTCCTGCTAGGTGGGGTTGGTGCGCTGATCGCCATCATCGCCGGGCTGTACACATCTGACAGCTCGCGACTTGATCGACAAATTGACGTGGCCTATGCGGTCACGCGGGCCTTTGATGGGGACGCAGCTCGATTTCGGCTGCGATATTGCGAAGAGGCCTCGGACCCACATTTGTTGACGCTGTGCGAAAAGATCGAGTTCCTTTCGGCCTCAACTGCGGCCAATGCCGATCTCCCTCTGTTCATTGAAGTTACTCAATCCGTCGCGCCTCTTGCGGGCTTAAGCTTTCTATTCGGAGAACACGCTTCCTCTCGCGAGGCCGAGATGCAGCAAATGCGGGATCAGGCTGATTCCTTCAGCATCGAACGTTTCCTTGTCTTTGCAGCGCAAGACGAGAAAACTAGTGCTGCCGCCACCGCACTTACTCCAACCCGACCCGAGGTGGTCGGGGATTTTAACGTTTTGGCACGCGCGTACGAAGATTTGGTGTCCGAGGTCGGCTCATTGAAGGACGAATGGGAATATCTGCAACAACATTCCGGCATCCTGATCTGGCAGGTGATCGCGCTTTGTATGGTCAGCTTCGCGGCCCCATTTCGACTGGGCAAATCCCTAGTTGAACTCAAATCAAGCCTGAGACAATCATGAGTACGTCATGACCCCAGACCAGATCATCGCCCAATTGAACCTCACGCCACATCCCGAAGGCGGTCATTATCGGCAGACCTGGGTGGATACGAACAGCGAAGGTCGTCCCACAGGCACCTGCATCTATTTCCTATTGAAAGAGGGTGAGTGCAGCCACTGGCATAGGGTCGATGCGACCGAGATCTGGCTGTATCACTCCGGCGCGCCGTTGATTTTATCGATGGCGGACAGCGATCAGGGCCCAGCAATAGATCATCAGCTTGGGCCCGATTTAGCGAAAGGTCAGGCCCCGCAGATCATTGTCCCCAAGGATCATTGGCAAGCGGCGCGCTCGACCGGAGCTTACACTCTGGTCAGCTGCACGGTATCTCCGGGCTTTCAGTTCGACGGCTTCACGCTGGCACCACAGGGTTTTGACATCCCGCGTGGCTGACATCAGGTTCCGCCCAGAAGCACTGTCGACACAGGCACCAACGCAACTGAATTCGCGCGATTTCCGAGGTTCCATTCGATAAGGGCGGCCATCGTCTCGGGCACAGCGCGTCCCATCAGGATCACACCGTTTTCCAAGCTGGCTTTAAATGCGGCGTTATCCATAAAGCGGCGGATCATCTTGCTGTCTTGTCCGTTTCCATCAAGGTCACGGAAAACCAGCCCAGATGGCACACCAATCTTCAGCGCGTTTTTGTGGCCAGTGTTCAGTCCCTCAGGTCGTGTCACCAAACCATGGCCGGACGTCACAAGAATTTCGGCGATTTGGCGCGACAAAGGTGCGTTGGTCTGGAACCCACTTTCAGGTTTCATAAAGACCGCCGCACCTTTATTCAGATTGGGTTGCTGCACTTGGAAATTCACCTCGGCATCGGTTGGGGTCGAGCCGGCTGGAAGATCAGCTTGGATGAGGATTTCAGCCCCTGCCTCGCGGTAGAAGGCGATGGCGTCGTCTAGATCAGGCGCGTTGACGTCCACAATAACACTGATTGTGAAGGGAAGATTGTCGACCCCCTGCAATTCGTTGCGCGCTTCGCCCATATCCTTCAGCACAATCGCCATCAGCGGGCGCCCGTCTGTGGCAGGATGGGGCACGGAATTCCGTTCGATCGCCAACGGGGAGTTCGAAAAATCACTTTGCGACACTTCAGGGGCCGCTTCTGGTATGGTTCCGTCTTCGGGTTCGACCTGCGTCACCGCTTCCGGGTCCTCAGCGTCACCATCAATGCTGGGAAGACGGTTTGTGGTCACGCCGGTTGCACGGTCATCAATCGGCGTAACGGCGGTTCCGAATCCGCCTTGTTCGCTTTGAGATACCTCAGGCGCATCAGCATCCGGGGTGGCGTCTGGCGGCGTATCGGCCTCAGGCGTTTCGGGTGTGGGTGTAGTCGCGGGGTCTTGCACAGAGCCACTGTCATCGGCTGTCATCGGGGCAGATGGCTCGGCACTAGATGGTTCGTCGACTGGAGCGGCTTCAGTTTCCGATGCCGCGTCGTCTGGATCGATTGCTGGTGCTTCGTCCACCGCTTCCGTTGCGGGTGCTGCGTCAGTCATTTCCGAGCTTTCCTCGACCAACGGCGTATCCACAGCGGGTTCGGTGGTGTCAGAAAGTGTCTCGACCACAGCCTCATTCATCGGGGCCGATTTAATCGGCGGTAACATGGGTGACACAACCGCCAAACCCAAAACCGACACAACGCCGCCCATAATAACACCTGAAAGGAAGCCTTTTGCCATGGCTGTTACCCCCAAATACTCGATTGATACCGCGCCGCTCTTGACCCTCGGCGCTTGCCTGGACCATGTATAGCCCGACAAGGGCCGTTCGTAACCCCTTCTGATACAACTTTGGCGAAAGGCCGCAAGATGATCCTGTTGATCGATAACTATGACAGCTTCACCTACAACCTCGTCCATTACTTTGGCGAGCTTGGGGCCGACGTGGTTGTGCGCCGCAATGATGCGCTGGATGTGCAAGAGGCGATGGGCATGGGCGCAGAAGGCATCGTGTTGTCTCCGGGCCCGTGTGACCCAGCACAAGCGGGCATCTGTCTCCCGCTGACCATGGCTGCCGCAGAAGCAAAGATCCCCCTATTCGGCGTATGCCTTGGCCATCAAACCATTGGCGAGGCATTTGGCGGTGATGTGATCCGCGCTCCGGAAATCGTCCACGGTAAAATGGGAGAGGTCCGCCACGAAGGCAAAGGCGTGTTTGAAGGTCTGCCGTCACCACTGCAAGCGACGCGCTATCATTCGCTTGTCGTAGATCGCGCCACCCTGCCCGACTGTCTTGAGATCACCGCCGAGCTCGACAATGGGCTGATCATGGGACTGCGCCACAAAGAACTTGAGATCGAAGGCGTGCAGTTTCACCCCGAAAGCATACGGTCGGAACATGGCCACGCGATGCTTGATAACTTCTTGAAGAAAACAAAGGTGCCCGCATGAGCGACGCTATGAAGCCCCTGATTTACGCTGCCACCGAAGGCCCTCTGTCGCGCGCTCAAGCCGAGACTGCCTTTGAAGAGCTGTTCGAGGGCCGCGCAACCTCGGCGCAAATCGGCGCGCTTTTGGCGGCTATGCGTGCACGTGGAGAAAGCGTGGCGGAATACGCGGCGGCTGCGGCGGTCATGCGCGCGAAATGCGCCAAGGTGAACGCCCCCGACGGCGCGATGGACATCGTTGGCACGGGTGGCGACGGGATGGGCACGCTCAACATCTCGACCGCAACGGCCTTCGTCGTGGCAGGCGCTGGTGTCACGGTCGCAAAGCACGGCAACCGCAACCTGTCTTCGAAATCGGGCGCGGCTGACGCTTTGACCGAGATGGGCGTGAACGTGATGGTTGGCGCAGACGTGGCTGAACGTGCCATAAACGAGGTCGGCATCGGCTTCATGATGGCCCCGATGCATCACCCCGCGATGAAACACGTCATGCCGGTGCGTCAGGAACTGGGGTGCAAAACAATCTTCAACATCCTTGGCCCGCTGACCAACCCCGCCGGGGCCAAACGCCAACTGACCGGCGCTTTTGCGGCTGACCTGATCTTTCCGATGGCAGAAACCCTGCAATCACTGGGGTCCGAGAAGGCTTGGCTGGTCCACGGCGCTGATGGGATGGACGAAATCTCGATCACTGGCCCGACTTCTGTAGCTGCAGTTGAGGGTGGTAAAATCCACGCGCGCGAAATCCATCCAGAGGATGCAGGTTTGCCCGTTCACAAGCTGGCCTCGATCTTGGGCGGAGATCCCGCTGAGAACGCAGTCGCGTTCCGGGCATTGCTGGCCGGTGAAGCATCGGCCTATCGTGATGCCGTTCTTCTGAACGCTGCCGCGGCTCTGATCGTTGCTGATAAGGTGGATGATCTGAAAGCTGGCGTCGAAATGGCGTCCGAAAGCATCGACAGCGGGGCTGCCAAAGCCAAGATCGAAGCTCTGGCGGCTCTGACATCGGCGGCCTGACTTGCTCCTACCCCTTCAAGGACTTAAACCCCTCTCATGAGCACCGTTCTAGACAAAATCAAAGCCTATAAACTCGAACACGTGGCCGCGTGCAAAGCCGCCCGCCCCCTGTCCGAGGTCGAGGCCGCCGCCCGTGACGCCTCTCCCACGCGGGGCTTTGCCGCATCGCTGATGCGCGACGCCGAAACAGGCTATGGCCTGATCGCCGAGGTCAAAAAGGCCAGCCCGTCCAAAGGCTTGATCCGCGAGGACTTCAACCCGCCTGAGATCGCCAAAGCCTATGAAGCCGGCGGGGCATCCTGCCTGTCGGTCTTGACCGATACGCCATCTTTCCAAGGCGCTGATGAGTTCCTCGTGGCGGCGCGTTCCGCCGTGTCGCTGCCTGCCCTGCGCAAGGATTTCATGTATGATACCTATCAGGTCGCCGAGGCGCGCGCGTTGGGGGCAGACTGCATCCTGATCATCATGGCGTCCGTTGAAGACACACAAGCTCAAGAGCTTGAAGATGCGGCCTTTTCCTGGGGCATGGATGTTTTGGTTGAGGTCCATGACGAAGACGAGTTGGAGCGTGCAACGATCCTGAAATCGCCGCTGCTGGGCGTGAACAACCGCAATTTGAAGACATTTGAGACCTCGCTCGACACCACCCGCCGATTGTCAAAGCTGGCCGGGGCCGAGCGTCATCTGGTCTGCGAAAGTGGGCTTTTCACGCCGCAAGATCTGGCTGACATGGCAGCACATGGCGCGCGCAGCTTCCTGATCGGGGAAAGCCTGATGCGTCAAGACGATGTCGAGGCCGCAACCCGTGCAATCCTTGCTGACCCGGTGCCAGCATGAGTGACAGCCCACTGACCCATTTCGACGCTGACGGACAGGCCCATATGGTCGATGTCTCGGACAAGGCCGTAACGGATCGTATCGCGCTGGCCGAAGGCTTCGTGAAGATGAAGCCCGAAACCTTGGCGCTTGTCACATCCGGCACCGCGAAAAAGGGTGATGTTCTAGGCATCGCGCGGCTTGCGGGCATCATGGGCGCCAAGAAAACCTCGGACCTGATCCCGCTCTGCCACCCACTGCCGATTACCAAGGTTGCGCTGGAGCTTGAACCTCAGCCCGATCTGCCCGGCGTACGTATCACGGCCACGGTCAAAACCGGCGGCCAGACAGGCGTTGAAATGGAGGCGCTGACTGCGGTCTCTTTGGCCTGCCTAACCGTATATGACATGCTGAAAGCGGCCGAAAAGGGTATGGAAATCACGGGTATTCGCCTTCTACGCAAAGAAGGCGGGAAGTCGGGAACATACACGGTAGATTCTGGGGCAAGCAGATGATCACGGTGAACGAGGCGCTGGACGCAATCTTTGATTTGGTCACGCCTTGTGGAACTGAAGATGTCCCTCTGGCCGAGACCTCTGGTCGCACGCTTGCCGCCGCCGTCACGGCCACCCGCTTGCAACCTCCCTTCGCCGCATCTGCCATGGATGGCTATGCATTGAATGGCGTCGAGGCCGACCCCGAGGCGATGTTTCGTGTGATCGGAGAAAGTGCCGCCGGACATGGATTTTCCGGTCGCGTCGGCCCCGGCGAATGCGTGCGCATTTTCACCGGCGCGCCCCTGCCAGAAGGCAGCAATCGCGTTATTATTCAAGAGGATGTCGAGCGTAAGGGCGACCTGATCACGCTGGCGCGCAAACTAGATAAGGGCCCACATGTGCGCCCGGCAGGGGCAGATTTCGGACCGGGGGACAGTATTCCCGCGCCTCGCGTCTTAACGCCTGCTGATCTTGCGCTTGCTGCGGCGATGAACGTGCTCACCCTGACCGTTTCTCGCAAACCCGTTGTGGCGCTGCTGGCCACGGGGGATGAGTTGGTGATGCCCGGCGAAGAGCCCGGCCCGGACCAGATCATCGCCTCCAACGCCTTTGGCCTGAAAGCTCTGGTCGAGGCAAATGGCGGTCACGCCCGGATGTTGCCCATTGCGCGGGACAACAAGGACAGCTTGCGGACGGCCTTGGATCTGGCGTCCGACGCCGATCTTATTGTGACGATCGGCGGGGCTTCTGTTGGCGATCATGACATCGTTAGCGATGTCGCTACCGAAATGGGCATGGATCAGAGCTTTTACAAAGTGCTGATGCGGCCCGGAAAGCCGTTGATGGCAGGACGGATGGGCCGTGCCACGATGATTGGCCTTCCCGGCAACCCCGTATCCTCGATGGTGTGTGGCCACGTCTTTCTTGTGCCTGCCCTGCGCGCGATGTTGGGGCTAGGCGAAGCCGCTGCCCCACGTCGTCAAGCGCATCTATCGAAAGATATCGCCGCAAATGGCCCACGCGAACATTACATGCGCGCGCGCGTCGATGGCGATCAGATCACCATTTTCGACAGCCAAGACAGTGCGCTTTTAAGCGTTCTGGCACAGGCCAATGCTTTGGCGGTGCGGCCTCGTTCCGATCCTGCGCGACCCAGTGGTGACGTGATCGAGTATCTGCCGATCTAGTCGCCCCGGCCGCGCGGCTTTGCGCTGCCCCGTTGACACAAACCAAGAACATGGATAGAACATCCCTTGAACGCCCCGCAACGAGGGCCACGGGCTGAACCATGAAATATAGGCGAATTTTCATCGCCTGACACGGTTCTCTGCCCATGAACGAGGACGGAGGAACGCAGATGCTGACCCGAAAGCAGTTGGAACTTCTGGAATTCATCCACAAGCGGATGCAGAAGGACGGGGTATCACCCTCATTTGATGAAATGAAAGAGGCGCTTGATCTGCGCTCGAAGTCGGGCATTCACCGATTGATTACGGCTTTGGAAGAACGCGGGTTTATCCGCAGGCTAGCCCATCGCGCCCGGGCCATCGAAATTGTGAAATTGCCCGAAACCATGGAGAACTCTGGTCGTGCCGGGTTCGAGCCGCGCGTTGTGGAAGGTGGTCGCCCCGAAAGCACCCCCAGCACCGCCCTGCCCTTGGATGCGCTTGGTGTAAATGAACTGCCACTTCTGGGCCGGATTGCCGCCGGTGAACCGATCGAGGCCATCACCGACGGCGCGCAGCATGTGTCTGTCCCCGGCGCAATGCTTGGTGCGGGTGGTCGTCACTATGCCCTTGAAGTCAAAGGGGATTCGATGATCGATGCCGGGATCAACAATGGCGACGTTGTGGTGATCCGCGAAACCAACCGGGCGGAAAATGGTGATATCGTTGTGGCGCAAGTCGATGGCTATGAGGCCACGCTGAAACGGTTCCGTAAGAACGGTGATATGATCGCGCTTGAAGCGGCCAACCCAGCCTACGAAACCCGCCTTCTGCCGGAAGGTCAGGTTAAGGTACAGGGTAAGCTGGTTGGGTTGATCCGAACCTACTGATCCCCGCTATGCGTTGATTCAAAGAAAAAAGCCCGGCCAATGCCGGGCTTTTTGTATGGATCGGAACTAACCGGGTTAGCTGAGCTTGGACAGCTTCGTCTGAAGATCGACCAACTGCTTTTTGATCTTCTCCAGCTCGTCATTATCCGTGGGCTCTTTGGATTTCTCGTCGGTTTCGCCCTCTTGCGCAGGGCCAGAAGTGCCAGAAAAGCCCCCCATCATCGCCTTCATAAAGGCTTCCTGCTGTGCTTGCATGGCCTCAAACCCCGGCATGTTCGCCATGGGATTTCCCATCGTACCCAGATTTTCCATCATTTTCGATTGACCATCGCGCAACATTTCAAAGCTGGCGGCCAAAAACTGCGGCACTACGCTTTGTGCCTGTGTGGTGTAAGAGCGAACCAGATCTGTCAGCACATCCACTGGCAAAACACTTTCGCCACGGCTTTCATGTTCCGCAATGATTTGCAGCAAATACTGACGCGTCAGGTCATCACCTGATTTCAGATCAATGATCTGCACTTCGCGGCCATCGCGAATGAAACCAGCGATATCATCCAATGTGACATAATCGGACGTTTCCGTGTTGTAGAGCCGACGGCTGGCGTAACGCTTGATCAGCAGTGCGTCCTGAGACTTGTTCATATTACCTCCCCGCAGAAATTTCTCTTTCTGCACTGCAAAAGCCTAACAGCGCGGACCACAAAGGCAAGAGTTTTGCTCAAATTCTGTGCGGGGATGGAAATCAAAAAAGGACGAGCCGATGGCTCGTCCTTTAGGAAGGTGCCGGCAGGGAGGAGTGCGCCAGCAGGATTTCCTGTGCTTATTTAGCGGTTGCTTTTTTGGCAGCCTTCGAAACTTCGTCCGAAGCTTTCTTAACAGCAGCCTGAGCTTCTTCGCCCAGCTCTTGGCCAGCAGCCATCATCAGCTCAACGGTTTCAGCTTGTACTTTTTTCGCAACTTCAGCGAAAGCAGCCATGTTCTCAGCAGCCAGCTCAGCCTGAGCCGATGCGAAATCGGTCATGGCTTTGGTGTAGTCAGCAGCGTCTTCTTTAGCAGCAGCAACATCGCCCATTTTGGCCAGAGTTTCTTTGGTCCATTTGGTCGAGATTTCGGCCGACTTGTCTGCAGCTTGCAGAGCAACTTTGGTCATTTTCTCACCCATGGCAGCCTGGTTTTTGAAGGCGTCCTGAGCAACAGACATGTCCAGCGGGAAGTTGGACATCATGTCTTGGAACATTTTGGTGTAATCTTGAGTCTTGGTCATTTTAAGCTCCTAGAGTAGCGGGGGCGCCGGGAGAAAGCGCCGTTTTGTTTCTGCACTCAATATGGATGCTGCAGTGCAGCAAATCAAGTTTTTTCTGCACTGCAGCATGTAACACTTTTAAGTTGTTACTTTCCAAGCTTTTATGACGGACTAATCTTTGGGTATGGCCTTCACATAGGTGCCCGGCGCGGGTGCCAAAGACGGGTGAGACGAATCACCCGGCTCGCGCGCATCCACCTTTTTTCCGGACTTTTTAGCCAGCCATTTGTCCCAATGCCCCCACCAGGATCCCTCGTGGAAGCTGGCGTTCTCATGCCAATCCTCAGGCGCTTCCGGCCAATCTTCGTTGGTGTAGTGACCATACTTCTTCTTGGAAGGTGGGTTCACAATACCTGCGATATGACCACTTTCGGACAGGATGAATGTCTTATCCTTGCCCGACATCTGGCGCATGCCAGCATACGAGGACTTCCAAGCCGCAATGTGATCCGTTTCGCACGCAATGGCACATATCGGCGTATCCACATCCGATAGTGACAGTGTTTCGCCCAGAAGATCAAAGCCGCCGTCTGCGAGTTCGTTCCCTACGCAGAGACCACGCAAATATTCGACGGTCATCTTGGCCGGTAGATTGGTGCTGTCGCCGTTCCAATAAAGCAGATCGAAGGCTGGCGGGGTCTTGCCCAGCATGTAGCTGTTGATTGCGGGACCATAGATCAGATCATTGGGCCGCAGATACGAAAACGTGCGCGACATGAAGAAACTGTCCAGATATCCACGCTCATTGACCTCTTCTTCGATCCCGTCGACGAAATCTTCATCCAGAAACACGCCAACCTCGCCCTGATCCGAGAAATCGGTCAGAGTGGTAAAGAAGGTTGCTGAGTTCACCGACTTGTCACCGCGTTTCTTCATCAATGCGAGCGTCAGCGACAGCGTTGTGCCCGCGATGCAGTATCCAACGACATTCACCTTCTTCTGACTGGTGATTTCTTTCACTTCGCGGATCGCCGTAATGTATCCGTCTTCGATGTAATCACCCAATCCAACATCGCGGTAAGACGCATCTGGGTTCACCCAGCTTACAACAAACAGCGTATAGCCTTGGTCAACGATCCATTTGATCAAGCTGTTCTGCTCTTTCAAATCCATGATGTAGAATTTGTTGATCCACGGCGGGAAGATGATCAGCGGTGTTGCATGCACCTTTTCCGTAGTCGGCGCGTATTGGATCAGCTCGATCATCCGATTGCGAAAGACGACTTCGCCGGGCGTGGTGGCAATGTTGCCGCCAACCTCAAAGGCGCTCTCATCGACGAGTTTCACCAGCAGCTCGCCGTCATTCGCTTCCAAATCGGACACCAGATTTTCCAACCCGTCCACCAATGACTGACCATTGGTTTCAATCGCGCGCTCCATGGCATCGGGGTTGGTGCCCAGAAAATTGGTCGGGCTCATCATGTCGATCATTTGCTGGGTGAAGAAATCCATGCGGCGACGCTCTTCCGCGTCTAGCCCTTCAACACCTTCCAGTGCCTCGGCCATCGTTCCCGAGGTGATCTGATATTGCCGCTTCAGATAGTTGAAATAGGGGTGCGTCTCCCAAAGAGGGTTCGAAAAACGACGATCCTTAGGGGCCGGGTCCTCTGGCGCTTTAAACTCACCCGATATCAGGGCCGCTTGTGCCTCGACGGCATGTTCCAGCGTTTTTCCCCAGAAGGCTGCTTGCTGTTCGATCATCTTAGCAGGGTTGGCCATCATGTCCGACCACATCGAGCTGGCCGCTTTGAGGTAGAAATCCTGCCCCGGCCCCTGAAGGCTGGGACGGACGGGTTTGCGGTTCGCCATGATCTCGCCCAAGCGGGTCGAGAGCGCTTCAATCTTGGCGAGGTTCGCCCCCAATTCGGACAATTCGAGCGGCTGGTCGGGCGGAGTTACCTTTTGGTCTGTTGTCATATAGCAAATTCCCCCCTATCCTTTTCGCTGTTGCAGCATATTAAAAACCGCATATGTTAAGAACTATGCGAATGCAGAAACAAAATGCAAAGGCTAATTGGGGACAGTACATGCGATACATGGCGACCTACGACCTGATGGAGACCATCCGAAACACGAATCAGTGGCTCGGTGCGACCGCTGCAGCGATGGGCTCGTACCCAGCCACCTCGCTTGTCCCAAACCCGTTCTTTCAGATGATGGCGGCATGGGGTGAAGTTGCTGAACGCAGCTTCCACCGCATGATCGTGAAACCCGATTGGGGCATTACAAGTGTTGTGGCCGAAGATGGTCGTGACCACGTGGTTCAGATCGAAAAGCTGGTCGAGCGCCCCTTTGGTGACCTGATCCAATTTAAGGTTCTGGGCCGCCCTGAAAAGTCCCGCCGCGTTATGCTGGTGGCCCCCATGTCGGGGCACTACGCAACGCTTTTGCACTCCACAGTTGCCAGCCTTTTGCCTGACGCAGAAGTCTATGTGACCGACTGGCACAATGCCCGCGACATTCCGGTCAGCGAAGGCAAGTTCGACGTCGAGGACTATACACTCTATCTTGTTGATTTCATGCGACATCTCGGCCCGGACATCAACGTTGTAGCGGTGTGCCAGCCGGCCCCGCTGACACTTGCAGCAACCGCATATCTGGCTGAGATTGACCCCGAGGCGCAGCCGCAAACTCTGACCCTGATCGGCGGCCCGATCAACCCAGACGCCGCGGCCACCGACGTCACCGATTTCGGCCGTCGTGTGACGATGGGCCAGCTGGAAGAAATGGCCATTCAGCGCGTAGGCTTTAAATACGCAGGCGCGGGTCGCATGGTCTATCCCGGCCTTCTGCAGCTGGCCGGCTTCATGTCTATGAATGCCGAGACCCACTCGAAAGCTTTTGCAGATCAGATCATGCGCGTAGCCAAGGGCGAAGCGTCAGATCATGACAAACACAATCGTTTTTATGATGAGTATCTGGCGGTGATGGATATGACCGCAGAATTCTATCTGTCGACGGTCGAGCGCGTGTTCAAAAACGGCGAAATTGCGAAGAATGAATTTGTGGTCGATGGGCATAATGTGGACATCGGTAAGATCACAGACGTTGCGGTGAAGACCGTCGAAGGCACCAAAGATGACATTACGGCACCGGGCCAATGCATCGCGGCCTTGGACATGTTGACCGGCTTGTCGGATGACAAAAAGGCCAGCCACGTTGAAGAAGGCGCCGGTCACTACGGTATTTTCGCAGGCAAAAGCTGGCGTAACAACATCCGTCCACTGGTTTTGGATTTCATCGATCAGAACGCCGGGCGCCACGCAGCACAGGCCGCCAAGAAAAAGGCTGCCAAGAAGGGCAAAACCGTCGCACTGAAGAAGGTCGTCGGGTAAACGTCCCCAAGTTGGCCAAAAACGAAAAACGCGCCAAACGGCGCGTTTTTTTGTTTCACCGCAACTGAAGCGGTAGTTCCATCCAGGCACGGATCCCGATGTTCACATGCTCTGGCATCTCTAGCGTCGGCAGATGCCCCGCATCAGGCAGAACAACAAGTTCAGCATCATGGATCAGCTCGGACATTGTTTCATGCCGCTTAGGGGGGGTCAGCGTGTCGTGCGCGCCGCACATCACCATTGTGGGCACTTTCAAACGCTGTAGCGCGCGCTGCGCATCCGATCGCCGTTGAAGCGCACGTGCTTGACGTACGAAGACTTCAGACCCCAAATCATGCGCCATCTGATACACCAAATCCAGGATCGCACTCTTACCATCCGTAGGGGCAAGACAATCCATTGGGAAGGCCTCGGCCAACGCTTCGTCCAGCCGGCCAGCGCTTGCGCGCACAATTTGCGGTTCACGCCAAGTGGCTTGCGCCGGAGTGTCAGACAAAGGCGTTGTCGAGATCAAAGCCAGCCGGTTCACGCGATCGGGCGCACGACGCGCCATCTCCATCGCGACGATGCCGCCAAGGCTTAGACCTGCCAGAGCAAATCGATCGGGCAGTTCTTCAAGCAACAGCGCTGCCATCTCTCGCACGGTTTCACCGCGCGTCGGGGCGGCCACAATCACGGTATGATCCCGCGACAGGTCATTGATTTGCGGTCCGAATACACGCGCGTCACACATCATTCCGGGGATCAGAACCAAGGGTTCCTGCATCACTGTCTCGCTTATTATTTTTTCTGCCTCACCCAAACAGTGACCCGCCCGGTTGGGTCACGCAAGCTATAACCCGCGTGCCCAGTCCAGAATTATTTCAACCGTGGGGGCTGTGCCATTTGGGCTGACAATGTCGCCCGCCAGAACATGCGCTGACGGGTCAAGCCCGGGTGCAGGCTCAATCACCTGCCGGTGTACGATCCCACCCCAATCTGCTGCCACTTTCTCGGTGGCATCCGCGGAAACCACTTGATCCTCATTCGAGTAGATGAACATCGCTGGCACATCGACGATCCCATAGCCCGAGTTCGCCGCGACTTTCACCATCGCCGCCATCGGCATCAGCGCGGCGGTGGGGTAGCTTTCTGTCCAGTATTTGGCCTGAGCCTCATTGAGCGGCGTGAAACCACGTGTCGCACCTGTCGCCAGCGGCACCCAATGTCGCGCCGCCGGGAAGGTCAGCAGAGGCGCGGCAGAATGGTTGATCCCAAAGTTAGGGGAAATGAAGGTGATGCCCTTCACCCCTGACGCCGCCTGTGCGTCGAACATGCCCAGTGCGGCAATTGTCCCACCGGTTGAGGTCGCAATGATCAAAACCTCATCCCCGATGGCGCGCCCGATGGCCATCGCTTCGGCAAAATCAACCATCCAGTCGTTTACGGTTGGACCTGCCATCGCTTCTGCGCTGCGGCCATGCCCGGCCAGCCGAGCGTTATAGAGATTTGCCCCAAGCCCGTCGGCCACCAGTTCCTGCACAGGGCTGATTTCCTGATGGGATGCCGAAAAACCGTGGATGTAGACAACTGAAAGCCGCGTCTTTTGCCCAGCCTCACCGGCCCAGACGATTTGTTTCTCAGCACCCTCGATCAGATCATCGAAGACCGCCTCACGGCGGGCCAGATAAGCGTCGGGGTCGGGCCCGATTGCAGCCGCATCAAACTGGACGTTAAGATCAACCGGCTCATACGGACCGATCACAAAAGCAGCAGCGACTATTGCCGCCAATGCCATGGCACCTCGCAACACGTTTTTCATGCTTCACCTCTGGCTAGAACGACCTTTACCATTTTCTGAATCGTGCGCAGACATTCGTCATCCGAGAACCGGTGATCCGCCCCTTTCACAAGGGTCAGGCGAATGTCATCACCTTCTGCGTGCTCCAGCAACTTCACTGCCTGTGACGTCGGGACGGCCGTATCCTCGGTCCCTTGAAGGAAGCGCACGGGCATGTCCAACCGCAGAGTGGATCGCAGCACCATGTGGTTGCGCCCATCTTCGATCATGCGCTTGGTGATGATGTAATCCTCGTCATAGTCGGACGGGATCGACAGGAAGCCTTCGCGCTCCAGCTCGGCCTTCTGCTCATCCGAGAAGCCAGCCCAATAGCCATCTTCCGTGAAATCCGGCGCGGCGGCGATTGTCACCAATCCCATCACGCGATCAGGGCGCGCGCGTGCCAAAAGCAGCGACTGCCAGCCCCCCATCGAACTGCCCACAGCCAACACCGGGCCGTCGATCAGATTGTCGACCACCTCAAGCGTATCTTCATGCCAGTCGCCAATGCAGCCCTCACGAAACTCGCCCGAGCTAATGCCGTGCCCCGAATAGTCAAAGCGCACGAAAGCGCGCCCTTGCTCTTTCGCACAAGCCTCAAGTGCGACGGCCTTGGTGCCTTCCATATCCGATTTCAAACCGGATAAGAACAGAATGGTCGGCCCATCCCCTTCGGTCTTTACATAAGCAATGCGACGCCCCTGCGCCGTGTCGAGATACGCGGTCAATCTTCTGTCCTTCTTAGTCGATACTATATGCCAAAATGCGCGAGATTTCGGTGAAGCTGCGCCCACTTTCTTCGTGCCATCGGTTGAACGCGGCCTGAACCGCAGCCTTGGCGGCTTTTGATGTCGGCGCTTTCTCGATCACTCCTTCAGCAACCAATCGTGCCACAACATCCCGTGTCATCATAAATCCATCACGCCCCATCATGCGCAGGGCATATGCGCCAGTATTGCCACCCAACCGGGCGCCGTTGGCTTTCAGCCAATCCAGCAGCCCAAAGTAGTCTTCGGCGGGCCATTCCCCAATCTTCCGTCCGAAACTTCCCGCTTCGGAGGCAACGGATTGAATGAAAACCGCGTTCTCCTGAATTGCGCGGATCTTGGGGGCACTGCGAATAACGCGCGTGTCGGCCAACAGCGTGTCAAACCAGTCGTCGGACATCATCGCGCAGCGACCAATGTCGAACCCGTGAAATGCCTCTTCGATGCCGTCCCACTTGTTGACGATGACCTGCCAGGCCAGCCCCGCCTGAAAAACCCCCTTGGCAAAACAGGCCAGCCACGCGCTGTCATCCAGCGCAGCCAATTCATCTGCGGATTTCGGTTTTTCGATGCCATCCAAGACGGCCCCGAACGAGCCTTTGCGCTCAACCGCCATCATCAGAATGTCGTCAAATCTGCGCATTCGCCCCTCCTGCCCCGCATCTTGCCCCCGCCCCTCGTGAATGCAAGCCGATTTTCCAATTGCCGCCGTTGACTTCGCAACGTGCGCGGGTAAAAACACGCGCAGACATAACCCGCAACCGGGCGTTCCGTGGGCGCCAAAACGACGAGGAGCTAGGCCGATGAGCCAGATTTCCCTTACATTTCCCGATGGCAATGCGCGTGACTATGATGCAGGCGTAACCCCTGCTGAAGTTGCTTCTGGCATTTCCAACTCGCTTGCCAAAAAGGCCATTTCCGCCACTGTGAACGGCGCACACTGGGATCTACAGTGGCCGATCACTGACAATGCCGAGATTGCCATCCACACCATGAAGGATGCGGATCAGGCGTTGGAGCTGATCCGGCACGACTTTGCCCACGTGATGGCGCGCGCTGTGCAAGAGATCTGGCCGGACGTGAAGGTCACGATCGGTCCGGTCATTGAAAATGGCTGGTATTATGACTTCGACCGCGAAGAGCCGTTTACGCCAGAAGATCTGGGCACGATCGAAGCCAAGATGAAAGAGATCATCAACAAGCGCGATCCTGTCACCACCGAAATCTGGGAGCGTGACCGCGCGGTGAAATTCTATGAGGCCAACAATGAGCCTTATAAGGTCGAGCTGATCGAAGCCATTCCGGGCGACGAGCCGCTGCGCATGTATTGGCACGGTCACTGGCAGGACCTCTGCCGTGGTCCGCACCTGCAACACACGGGTCAGTTGCCCGCAGACTCGTTCAAATTGATGTCAGTCGCCGGGGCCTATTGGCGCGGCGACAGTGACCGCGCCATGTTGCAGCGTATCTATGGTGTGGCGTTCCAGAACAAGGACGGGCTGAAAAAGCACCTGCATATGTTGGAAGAGGCCGCCAAGCGCGACCACCGTAAGCTGGGCCGCGAGATGAACCTGTTTCACATGCAGGAAGAGGCCCCCGGTCAGGTTTTCTGGCACCCCAACGGCTGGACCATCTACACCGAACTTCAGGACTATATGCGCCGCCAACAACGCAAAGGCGGCTATGTCGAGGTGAACACGCCGCAGGTTGTTGATCGTAAGCTGTGGGAGGCCTCGGGCCACTGGGACAAGTATCAGGAAAACATGTTCATCGTCGAAGTCGACGAAGATCATGCCCGCGAAAAGGCTGTGAATGCCCTGAAGCCCATGAACTGCCCCTGCCACGTTCAGGTTTATAACCAGGGCATGAAATCCTATCGCGACCTGCCGCTGCGCATGGCCGAATTTGGCTCTTGCGCGCGCTATGAACCCTCGGGCGCACTGCATGGGATCATGCGGGTGCGCGGCTTTACGCAGGATGATGGCCACATCTTCTGCACCGAAGATCAGATCACCGAGGAAACCGCGACTTTCATCGACTTCCTGTCGCGCGTCTATGCCGATCTTGGCTTTCACAACTGGACGATCAAACTGTCCACCCGTCCAGAAAAGCGAATTGGGTCGGATGAAAGCTGGGAACGAGTTGAAAAGGCGCTTGGCGATGCCTGTAATGCCGCAGGTCACGAATATGAGCTTTTGGAAGGCGAAGGCGCGTTTTACGGCCCGAAGCTTGAGTTCACTCTGACCGACGCCATTGGCCGTGACTGGCAATGTGGCACGCTTCAGGTGGATCCCAATCTGCCCGAACGCCTGGACGCCACTTTTGTGGGTGAAGACGGTGCCAAGCACCGCCCGGTCATGTTGCACCGCGCCACGCTGGGATCGTTTGAACGTTTCATCGGCATCCTGATCGAAGAACATGCGGGCAAGCTGCCGTTCTGGCTGGCCCCACGTCAGGTGGTCGTGGCTTCGATCGTGTCGGATGCAGATGACTACGTGCATCAGGTGGTCGACGCGCTAAAAGCCAAGGGCATCCGCGCCGAGGCCGACATTCGTAATGAGAAGATCAACTACAAGGTCCGCGAACACTCGGTCGGCAAAGTGCCGGTAATTCTGGCCTGCGGTATGAAAGAGGTCGAAGAGGGCACCGTATCGATACGCCGTCTGGGCGAGAAGCACTCGAAAGTCTTGCCGCTGGACGAGGTTGCCGCGACGCTCGCGACCGAGGCGACACCCCCCGACATGATTTGATCCGAAAACAAGCCTTTAAAACGCCCCCGCACCGTAGTGTTTGGGGGCGTTTTTCTTTTGAGAGTTCGTTACAATTGCTCACATCGTCAGTGAAACACGTCATGCCGCAGCGCAGAACTCTGTAACAAATCAGATTTCCACCTCTGGTAAGCTGAAATCAATTGCAGCAATTTCTGACACATCTGTGAGCACCCACACGAAGCTCACGGAAGTTAACCCTAGGTAATGCCAGTAAATATGGGGCCTGAGCGTGTAATCGCTCACTCACGAAGCTCACGCGGTCGTGAACGAGCCTCACGTCGCCCTAACAGGCCTGTGATCCACGTTTTCGTGAGTGGAGACAGCGCAATTCGCCCCCTAACTTTTCCTTACCGCCTTGAAGCGGATCGAATTTAAAACCCGAAAGGAAACTCGATGTCGAAGAAAACTGTAGCCATCCTGGGCGCCGTCACTGCCGCCGTAGCTGCCAACGCTGCCCCCGCATTTGCTGAAGATAACGAAAAATGCTTCGGCGTTTCGCTGGCAGGTCAGAACGACTGCGCCGCTGGCCCCGGCACTACCTGCGCCGGCTCGTCGACCGTAGACTATCAGGGCAACGCTTGGAAACTGGTTCCGGCTGGCACCTGTGAAACCATGGAAATCACCGATGCAGACGGCAAGAAGCACATGGGTTCGCTGGAAGCGACCGAAATGAACCTGCCCGGCTAATCCTCAAGGTTAAGCTGAACAGTCCCAAGAACTCTGCTCTGGCCAACATCGCTTGGCCAGAGCACATCTGAAAAAAGATACGAAGGCTTTTGACATGTTGGAACAACGCACAAACACGACGCTTCCGAATGGCGCTGGCGTTGGGTACAAAGCGCAGCATTTCCAAGACCTTCTGAACGCCCCCGGCGATGTGACTTGGCTTGAGATTCACGCCGAAAACTACATGGGCGACGGTGGCCGTCAGATCGCTCAGCTACGTCATCTGGCCGAAAACTTCCCGATTTCCGTCCACGGCGTGGGTGCGTCGATCGGGGGCGAGGGCCGTTTGGACCCCGAACATCTGGCCCGACTGAAAAAACTGGTGGACTGGCTGAACCCGGCCAGCTTCTCGGAACATCTGGCATGGTCGACCCATGATAGTGCGTTCCTGAACGACCTTTTGCCCCTGCCCTACACGAACGAAACATTGAACCGCGTCACCGCCCATATTAACGAAGTGCAGGAGCTTCTGGGCCGAAAGATGCTGTTGGAAAACCCCTCTTCCTATCTCGCCTTCGCTGAAAGCACATGGTCTGAGCCCGATTTCATTCGCGAAGTCGCCCGCCGCACGGGCTGTGGTCTGCTGCTGGACGTGAACAACGTGTTTATCTCGGCCACCAATCTAGAGTTTGAAGCGCTGGATTATCTGGACGCCTATCCACTCGAGCTGGTCGAGGAAATCCACCTTGCCGGTCACGACGAGGATGCGGATGAACTTGGCCGCAAGCTGTTGATCGACAGCCATGGCAAACCGGTGGACGAGCCCGTCTGGGCCCTGTTTGATCACGTCATCGCCCGTACAGGTGCCCGACCCGCCCTGATCGAGTGGGACAATGACGTGCCCGAATGGGATGTGCTTGAAAGCGAAGCCGCCCGCGCAACTGCTCAGATGGCTGCACAGACGCAAAAGGTGCCCGCATGACGCAAGACACACTGACCCAAGCGACCGACCGTGCCGCGGTAACCCAGTTAGAGTTCCGCAATGCAATCCTAAACGCGCAGGCTGATGTGCCCGAGGGCCTGGTGAACCCCGATGGCCAGCAAGCCTCAAAACGCTTCTCGGTCTATCGCAACAATGTTGTGCACAGCCTGTCCGAGGCGATGTTGACCGGCTTCCCGGTTCTAGCAAAGCTTCTAGGGGACGATTTCTTTCGCGAAATGGCGAAGGTTTACTTGCGCATTCATCCGCCTGCATCTCAGCTGATGATGCATTACGGTGCGGCCCTTCCCGGATTTCTGGAAAGCTTCCCCGGAACGCTGCATCTGAAATACCTTTCCGACGTGGCCCGTTTAGAACTGGCCCTGCGCCGTGCCTATCACGCAGGCGATGCCGATCCGATCGATCCGGCCGAGCTGACCGACCTTAGCCAGCACGAGCTAATGGAAGCGCGCCTGACGCTGGCCCCGGCCTGCGAGGTGCTGCGCGCCAAGTGGCCCGCGAAATCCATTTGGGACTTTAACATGCAGGACGGTCCGCAACCGACATCCGGCGGCGAGGACATCCTGATTTCGCGCATTGGATTTGAGCCGGCCACCTACCTGCTGCCCGAAGGGGCTGCTGCCTTTGTCAGCTCGCTTCTGAAAGGCCGAAGCTTTGGCACCGCCCTTGGGCTTGCCACTTCCGAGACGCCAGATTTCGATCTGACTGAAACGCTGACGATCCTGATCGCGGCGCAAGCTATAACCGGTATAGACCGGGACAAATAAAAAGAAGATGGAAGGACATTGCCATGCGCGCCTTGGCTCACATTCACAACCGGCTGGCCGGGCTGGCTGATCGTGCCGCCCCCGAGGTTCTGCCTCTGCTGGCACGCTTTACATTTGCGGCCACGCTTCTG
The DNA here is from genome assembly GCF_023016155.1 of Aliiroseovarius sp. F20344. Classification (GTDB taxonomy): domain Bacteria; phylum Pseudomonadota; class Alphaproteobacteria; order Rhodobacterales; family Rhodobacteraceae; genus Aliiroseovarius. The sequence goes on along the minus strand of NZ_JALKBG010000008.1, from coordinate 741,805 downwards.
GGGTATTTCTGGGCATCTGCCCTGACCAAGGTGGGTCCGGGCCTTTTGGGCATTTTCAAGCCTTCGCTTGGGGCCTATGCGCAGATCTTCCCCAAAGCCATGGAGGCCGCCAGCTATAACGTGGGCGATCTGACTTTCTTCCACTGGGCTGTCGTCTTTGCTGGCACGGTGGCCGAGTTCATTCTACCGCTTCTGATCGTGATCGGGCTGTTCACCCGCTTGGCCTCGCTGGGCATGATTGGTTTTGTCGTCGTGCAAAGCCTCACTGACTTGTTTGGTCATGGGGGCATCGAACATGCCGAGACCTTGGGTGCTTGGTTTGATCGCATACCAGACAGCCTTATTCTGGATCAACGCCTGTTTTGGGTTGTTGTGCTGCTGATCCCCGTTTTCAAAGGCGCAGGTGCTCTGTCGCTGGATCGGCTGTTGAAGCTCAGGTAAGCGGCTTCATCTAAAACAAAAAAAGAGCACCTTCTCAGGTGCTCTTTTGCTTTTCTGGTGGTCGATCTTATTCGCCCAGTTCTTCGGGCAGAACCAGGTTCAACACGATGGACAAGAAGGCCGCAGGCAACAGGCCCGAGGTCAGCAGGATCTGCCAAGTCCGCCCCATGTGCTGAAGCGCCTCCGGTACCAGTTGAAGTCCAAGACCCATCGACAGCGACACGGCGAAGATCACCATGTTGCGACGGTTCCAAGTCACCTCGGACAGCATGTTCAGACCAGCAGCGGCCACCATGCCGAACATGACGATCACACCGCCACCCAGCACGTTAATTGGAACCGTGGATACGATCGAGCCGATTTTCGGAACCAATCCACAGACAATCAAGAACAACGCCCCGATGGTCACCACATGGCGGCTCATCATGCCGGTCATGCTGATCAAGCCGACGTTCTGGCTAAACGAGGTATTTGGAAGGCCACCAAAGATGCCAGCGATTGCCGTTCCCAGACCATCCGCGTAGGTCGCGCCAGAAATCTCGTCATCCGTAGCTTCGCGCCCTGCGCCACCTTTGGTGATGCCCGACGTATCGCCAACGGTTTCAATCGCCGAGATAACAGCCATGAAGCACATGCCGATGATGATGGCGCCGTTGAAATCCATGCCCCATTTGAAAGGCATGGGCATTGCAAACCAAGACGCACGCCCGACATTGCCGAAGTTCACCTGGCCCATCATCATGGCGACGACATAGCCTGCGATCAGGCCAATCAAGACCGCCGCGACGGCCATGAAGCCCCGCGTAAAGAACTTGATCGCCAACGTGACAACAACAACAACCAATGCGGGGATCCACATGTTCAGGCTGCCGAATTCAGGTTTGCCCATCAAAGGCACACCACCCGCGGCATACTGAATGCCAACCTTCACAAGGGACAAACCGATCATCAAAACGATCAACCCTGTGACCAAAGGCGGCAATGCGAAGCGAATTTTACCGATCACAGCGCCCAGCAGGAAGTGGAACACCCCGCCGATCATCACGCCGGTCATCAGCCCGGCCATGCCAGCCACACCCTGCCCGGCCACAGCCGGGATCATAACAGGCAAGAAGGCAAAGCTTGTCCCCTGCACAATGGGCAAACGCGCGCCCACGGGGCCCATGCCTATGGTCTGGATCAATGTTGCGATGCCCGCAAACAGCATCGACATCTGGATCATATAAAGCATGACCGGAAAATCTGGAGAGTTTGACCCAAAGCCAAACCCGGCTGCACCTGCCACGATGATGGCAGGCGTCACGTTCGAGGCAAACATCGCCAGAACATGTTGAATACCAAGCGGGACCGCTTGCCCTAATGGGGGCATGTAGTTGGGGTCCCGCAGGGCCTCTGCGTTACTAATATCTGTCATTTCACTTCCCTGTCGCTGGGGCTTTGCCCGTTTCTTCGAGCGGGTTTACCGCTTCTGTTATGAACCCGAGACTGGCCGTGATTGACTACGAATGCAAATTCTGGTCACGCAGGTGCAGCAAACACCGCGCCGCAGGGCAGAAAAACGCCTGCGGAATTGCTCCACAGGCGCTTCAATTTCCAAACTATCGTGGATGACCTAGTGCGGGTCGGGCTTGGTTGCCACCAATGCAAGAATGCCGCCCAGCGCGGCCAGTGCGATTGGGAACATGGTGAAGACACCGTAACCAAAGGCAAAATACATCCCGGCAGCCGAGGCCAGCATCAACCCGCCCCCAATCTGCGCGACAGAGCGTGCCATCGCCCCACCGGCCAGCGCCAGAAGCGGCGCGATCAGTGCAAACACGCGAATTCGGCCGGGGTTGTCCACCTGTTCAGCCAAGTCAGGAAGTTCGCCAAACCGGTCGATCACTTCCGTGTATCCATATCCAAAAAACCCGACGATCATGCCCAAAACACCTGCAATCACACCAAGAACCAAAGCGGCATTACGCATCGTTTTCCTCCTGCTCTTTCATCCCAGATAAGGGATCAATTGCCGTTCGCCAACCATTTCGCTTGCGTTTTTACATCCCAACCCAGCGTCAAGTCGCCATCGGCCTCGATCACCGGACGCTTCATCAGGGTTGGATGCGTCGCCAAAAGCGCAACCGGATCCCCTACCCGTTCCGCCTCGGACAGCCCACGCCACGTGGTGGATCGCTTGTTCACCAGCGCATCCCCGAAGGCCGCAAAGAACCGCTCCAGATCACCCCGGTCCACGCCATTCGCACGCACATCCACGTAATCGAGCGTTCGCCCCGCCCCCTCCAGCGCCTTCACCGCCTTGCGGCAGGTATCACAATTTTTCAGCCCCCAAACGCGCATGTCGCCCCCTGTCATAGTCCTGTCACACGACACCCCGATGGTGCCACCTGCGCCTTTTATGACCCCATACGGCGAGAAACGAAAGGATGCAGAGTTCCGCTGCAAATCAGGCGTTCTTAAGGTTTTTCTTGCATTTCGACGCCTCGCGCCCCATGTCAAAGGGGTAAGACAGAACTATCTACCGCCTCCTTTCATGCAGTCGGACGATACCTGATTGCGAACGAAGGCCCCGCACACTGCAGGGTTCAAATAAGGAGAAGCGGATATGTCCGATAAACAAACCGGCACCGTGAAATGGTTCAACACCACCAAAGGCTACGGCTTCATCGCACCCGATAACGGCGGCAAAGACGTGTTTGTACACATCTCGGCTGTTGAGCGTTCGGGCCTGACCGGTCTGGCCGACAACACCAAAGTGTCCTACGACCTGCAAGAAGGTCGCGACGGTCGCCAGTCGGCAGTTGAGATCGAAGTTCAGGGCTAAGCGAGAGCAAATCCTGATACGATCATAAGAGTATTCACCGGCCTCTCAAAGCAGCGATTGCCCGCAATCGCGTTCGAATGAGAGTGGAATGCCACTGATCGGATTTGCTTTGACCCACCGAATTGCGAAACCCCGCGGAGTGAAAACTCGGCGGGGTTTTTCTATGGGGGAGTGCGGCATCTGCTGAGGGCAGCGCCCGACCCTGAGATGGTGCGAAGCGCCCTCCCGTGGGGAGGGTCGGGCGCTGCCCGTGCGCAGCACGGGCTGGTTAATTCACTCATTGCGCAATGCCTCAATTTGGCTGTCCAGACCGGGTCGGTATTTCATCCTCTAGTTTGCTTATCTGATCTGGAAGCACGTAAATATATGAAATGAGATAGTCTAGAAGTTCCACAATTTGACGCGCCATCGTTTCATTTGGCTCGTTGTCCAAATCGAAATGAGCCCCAAGATTTCCTCCCTTACGAATTGCGTCAGAGAGCTTTCTCAACGGTTCAGCTAGGTCCGTATGTGACTGTGCTTCCAATATTAACTTCTGGAGAGGCAGCTTTTGTTTACTCTCGGGGACTATGAACTTGAAAATGCCTTCCAATGTCCGTCGGCCAGACGTAGCAGTCGCACCATAAATCTGAGCATTGTATGCCCGGACGGTATCTAACATGGACTTGCGTAGCGCTTCAGGGACCACGTCAGGCAGATCGGGAATCTCGTACTTTTTGGTTCTCGCCGGAAACATTCTAATTGCCGAGGGACGTTGAGCCGCCGAATTTCTTTCTACATGTGGGAACGTCAAAACCAACTGAATGAAGCCATCGCAATTTGGGCAAACACTCGAGGCACAGGTCATGAGAGCATTTGGGTTGTGTTGTCGATTTTGCAGAGGGAAGTTGGTCGCGGCGCCACAGTGAGGACAAGGGGTGTTAACCACCGCAGGCCAAGAACACTTGCTGCCGTCTGAATTCCATTTGCGACCACATTCCTCTGGAATACTGACAGAGTCGCTCACCCCTTCAACTCCGCCTCAAACTCGCGCCACTCCCCCTTCGACATGCCGGAGGTCTCCTGCGTGACTTCTTCGCCTTTCAGCATGCGGCGCAGGCAGTCCATGGCGCGTCCCGAAAGGTTGGCACCGCCAAGGCGGTAGTCCTCGAACGCGCCGTAGGCGGCGGGGACCCAGTCGGCGACGACCTTGCAGATCGCGTCCGCATAGACACGGATTTCGTATTGCGCGTGGTGGTCGGCGCGCAAGCGCAGGAAGTGGAAGAGGTTGTGCAGGTCCACTTTCCAATACCATTGCGTATAGATGTTGGCGGGCAGGTTCATGCGGGCCAGTTCGCGGGCCAGACCGTCCTGACCCTCGTCACTGATCATCTCTTCATAGTGATCATAGGCGCGATTGCTGTCGGCCTTCAGGATGTCCAGAACCCGCGCGGCTTCTTCGCCCTGCAGCGCCACGCCCCGGCCTTGGTTGTTCACCACGGACTGCGCGGCGACGTGTTCAGGGGCTGGAATATAGAACTCGCGATCAAGGATCGAATAGCGCGCCGAGTATTCGTTCACATTGGCCGTCCGGTGGCGGATCCACTGGCGCGCCACGAATACGGGCAGTTTCACATGGAGCTTGATCTCGCACATTTCAAACGGGGTCGAGTGCCAGTGGCGCATCAAATACCGGATCAGCCCTTCGTCATTCTGCACCGATTTGGTGCCCTTGCCGTAGCTGACCCGCGCGGCCTGACAGATCGCGGCGTCATCGCCCATATAGTCGATGACACGGACAAAGCCATGATCCAGCACTTCATGCGCGGTATAGAGGTGTTTCTCCATCCCCTCGCTGATCGCACGACGGGTGGTTCCGGTCTGGGCGCGTTGTTCTTCGATTTCCTGGATCTGCTCGGGGCTCAATGACATTTCGAATCTCTCGTAGGTTACCTGCCCGGCCACTATATCTAGTTGTGCCTCTCGGAAAAACAGCCATATGACGGAAAATGCGACTTGGCTTCCCCTTAGCACTGTTGGTGCTATGGTGGCGCCAGTGATCCGCAACGAAAGGGAGGCCTCAAATGAAAATCCGCTATCTGCACACAATGGTTCGGGTGAAGGACCTTGAGGCCAGCATCCGGTTCTTCGAACTGCTGGGACTGGAAAAAACACGACACTATGACAGCGAAGCTGGGCGGTTTTCATTGATCTTCATGGCGCCTCCAGATCAGCCGGATTGCCCGGTTGAGCTGACCTATAACTGGGATGGCGACGAAGGACTGCCATCAGACAGCCGCCATTTCGGCCATTTGGCCTATGAGGTCGAGGATATTTACGCCATGTGCCAGCACTTGCAGGACAACGGCGTCGTGATCAATCGCCCCCCGCGCGACGGGCACATGGCGTTTGTGCGATCGCCCGACAATATCTCGGTCGAGCTGTTACAGGCGGGTGACGCCCTTGCGCCGCAGGAACCCTGGGCAAGCATGGAAAATACCGGGCATTGGTGATGCCTGTCTTTCCTGCGAAGAAACGCATGAAGACGGTGGGGGCCGTGTTCTTAGCTTGCCTGGCTACGCTGGTTGGTCCGGTCCCGGCCCAAAGCCTTGCTCAAACCCAATGTCGACAAGCCCTTGCACTTGGGCTGGATGTGTCAGGTTCGGTTGATGAACGTGAGTACCGGCTGCAATTGGATGGGCTTGCCGCAGCGCTTGAAAGTGCTTCAGTTGTCGGGAAGCTTTTGGAGTTGCCTAACACCCACATCGAAATCAGCGTGTTTGAATGGAGCGGTCCCAACCACCAACGGTTGGTGCTGGACTGGACCCCTGTCACGTCTGCGGCAGTGATAACAAGAGTTGCAGACCGGTTGCGCAGCACCGCCCGTATTCCGGCTGATCCATCTACAGGGCTAGGCCGCGCAATGGTTTTTGGGGGTGTTCTTCTTGCGAAACGGCCAGATTGCTGGTCACATAGTCTGGATCTTTCCGGGGACGGCCGTTCAAATTCCGGGCCCCGGCCACAGGATGTGCGAAGCCAAGATCTGTTTGAAAATGTAGTTGTGAATGCGCTGGTCGTTGGGGACACTGATGGAGGGCGTGATCTTAAACCCTATTTCGAAGCGGTCGTTTTGAACGGGATCGGAAGCTTCGCCATTCAGGCCGCCAGCTTTGACGCCTTTGAGCAGGCGATGACCAAGAAACTCTTGCGCGAACTGCAGGGGCTTATGGTCTCGCACGCCAAACCGAGGCCCCAGCCCCCCGTTCCAAATCAGTAGATATAACGGATCTGATCCGTCCAGTATCTCTCAACGCGTTTCAACGCGCCGTTGATGTCGCTGATCCCATCCGAGGACAGAACATCGCGTGTCTGCAGCCCTTCGGCGTGCCGTTCAAACAGGGTTGCCACGATATCGCGGATCGATCGGCCTTTTTCCGTCAAACGCACCCGCACCGAACGGCGATCAATTTCGCATCGTTGGTGGTGCATGTAGCCCATGTCGACCAGCTTCTTCAGGTTATAGGACACATTGGATCCCTGATAATAACCGCGGCTTTTCAATTCGCCCGCCGTCACTTCGTTGTCGCCAATGTTGAACAGCAACAACGCTTGTACCGCGTTCACTTCCAAAACGCCGACCCGTTCAAATTCATCTTTGATCACATCCAGCAACAACCTGTGCAGACGCTCAACCAGCGCCAATGCCTCGAGATACTGCAGGACAAAGCTTTGATTTTCCGTTTGCCCAATCTGGGAATGCATACTCATCCGTCTCTCCGAACCGTTATAGGAACGACTATTGAGACCGAAAGAAGAACATTCGGTTAAATATGTCGGCATCCCATCACAGAGATCAGGACAATTCTCTTAAAAATAATTGCGTGCTTAGCGCGACTGCATATGTCGGGCGATCCGCGAGATCAGTTCTGACAACGCTTCGGGCGCGTCCTGCTGACCTGACACCCATTGATACAGATCCTGATCGTTCTCACCCAGAAGTGCTTCGTAAAGATCAAGTTCGTCCGCGTTCATCGCGTACAGATGATCATCTGCATAGCGCGACAGGATGATGTCCATTTCCTTGATCCCGCGCCGCATCGAGCGCATGGCCAAACGCTTGACGCGATGTTCGTGGGTTTCGCCCTCGCGTGCGCCCGGTGTTTCCTTCAACTGATCGAGGGGAATGCCGCTCATCTTTTATCCTTCCAACCGCTTACGCAGGCGTTTTTCCAAACGGCCTAGCTGATCCGCCGAGCGTGCCATTTGCATCTTGATGTCGCGGATTTCAAGCAAGAGATCACGAACCTCGGGTGTATCCCCATCCTCAAGCGCGGGCTCTTCGACCCCTGCCCCTTCGCCTGTCAAAAGCCAACGCATCGAGACGTTCAGAACGCCTGAGACCATCTGTAGTTTGTTGGCACGCGGTTCCGAAAGATCCTCTTCCCATCCGCGCAGTGTTTTCACCTTAATGCCAAGCCGTTTCGCCAAGGCAGATTGCGACATGTTTTCGGATTCACGGGCGGCTGCAAGACGATCCCCGAAGGTGGCGGCCTCTTCCGAATACCAATCACCATTTGCTTCTGTCTGTTCCATGCCTGCCTCTCTTAAAACAATGTCGATAACCGGCACCTGTTGATGCTTGATCAGCTTCGCGGCGCACCCTAGAAGAAATGTGACCAACATACAAACCGAGGCCGCTATGTCTTTCCTCTCCGCGACACTTGACCGCGTAAAACCATCGCCAACGATCGCCGTTTCCACTTTGGCAGCAGAACTGAAGGCCGCCGGGCGCGATGTAATCGGTCTGGGCGCGGGCGAGCCGGATTTTGACACGCCTGAAAACATCAAAGACGCGGCCAAGGCTGCGATTGATGCGGGCAAGACGAAATACACCGCCCCGGACGGGATGCCCGAGCTGAAGCAGGCAATTTGCGACAAGTTCAAGCGCGAGAATGGGCTGGACTATGCGCCCAACCAGATCTCGGTCGGGACGGGTGGAAAGCAGATCCTTTACAATGCCCTGATGGCCACGCTGAACCCCGGCGACGAGGTTGTTATCCCGGCCCCCTATTGGGTGAGTTACCCGGACATGGTGCTTCTGGCGGGCGGCGAGCCTGTGGTGGTGGAATGCCCGATTGAAACCGGCTTCCGCATGACGCCAGAACAGCTTGAGGCTGCGATCACGCCCAAGACCAAATGGCTCATCTTTAACTCACCCTCGAACCCGACAGGCGCGGGCTATACGCGCGAGCAATTGAAAGCTCTGACCGATGTGTTGATGCGTCACCCGCACGTCTGGGTGATGACCGACGACATGTATGAGCACCTTGCTTATGATGATTTCGAGTTCTGCACGCCGGCCGAAATTGAACCGGGTCTTTATGATCGCACACTCACCTGCAATGGTGTGTCCAAAGCCTATGCGATGACAGGGTGGCGGATTGGCTATGCGGGCGGACCGGTGGAGCTGATCGCCGCGATGCGTAAGATCCAGTCGCAGTCGACCTCGAATCCCTGTTCGGTCAGCCAATGGGCTGCTGTTGAAGCGCTGAACGGTACGCAGGACTTCATTCCGGAAAACAACAAGATGTTCGTGCGCCGTCGTGACCTTGTGGTCGAGATGTTGAACGTTGCAGACGGCATTGAATGTCCGGTGCCGGATGGGGCGTTCTATGTCTATCCGTCCATCAAGGGCTGTCTGGGCAAAACCTCGCCCGGCGGCGTGAAAATCGACGACGATGAGACCTTTGCAAAGGCACTTCTGGAAGAAAAAGGCGTGGCGGTTGTTTTCGGCTCGGCCTTCGGATTGTCGCCAAACTTCCGTGTCAGCTATGCCACGTCGGATGAAGCGCTTAAGGAAGCCTGCACACGCATTCAGGATTTCTGCGCCTCTTTGGTGTAGAAGAGCCTGCATTACGATTCGAAAGGTTTCCAATGACCGCCGCATTGCCCGAGTACTATTTCCGTGTCCGTGAGAACGGCGCCTTCGTGTTCAAGGTTGATACGGAAAACCGTCAGCGTCGGATCGAGTTGGATCAGATCGCGGTTCTGAATGTCAAAAACGGCGAGGTCAAACCAAACGGCGGCCGCACTCTAACGGATGCGGACAAAGCTGCCATTTCGGACTGGATGGAAAAGCGCCGCGCGAAATTGGCGCAACGTGACATTGATGACATTCTTCGGACCGTCGACCACCTGAACCTGACGACGCATTGGGCGCAAAGCCGTGCCTCGGATGAAGATCTGGAACAGGTGACGGATGCGCTTTTGCTGGCGATGCACGACCTTCGTTCAATGCTTGTGCGCAAGAAAGCCGACAGGCTGATCAAGGGAAAGTCAGAATAACGCGCGAGATGTGTTCAACCGGGGCTAGCTGGTTGCGCCGATGCGGGACGACCGCATCCAGAACCGCCATGACATGAACGCGCCCGCACAGACCAATCCTAGAAGCAGCCCCCACCAAACGCCAACGGCCCCAAAGCCAAGTGTGATCCCCAGCACGTAAGACGAGCCCATTCCGACAATCCAATAGCTGAGACTGGCGATGATCATCGGCACGCGAGTATCCTGCACGCCACGAAGCAGGCCCATCGCAATGGCTTGCGCCCCATCCGCAATCTGAAACAGTGCCGCGACCACCAAAAGCGCGGTGCCCAGAAGCACAATCTGTTCGCGCAAGGCCTCGGTTGGGTCCAGGAACAGTTGGATCAACGGCGCAGGGAACACCAGGAACAGAATGACGGTCAGCCCGCCAAACAGAAGAGACGTCAGCGTGACAGCCAGCGCGCCACGGCGCAGACCAAGTTCGTCTTTACGCCCCAATGCGCGTCCTGCCCGGACCGTTGAGGTCATAGACAGACCCAAATGGACCATGAAGAACGTCGCCGTGATCTGCAACGCGATCCCGTGAGCGGCCAGTTCAACGGTGCCAATCAAACCCACCACGATGGTCGAGGCCGAGAACATCCCAACCTCAGCCAATGTGGTCAGGCCAATGGGGACTCCGAGCTTCAGAAGGGCCGAAAGGGCTTCCCAATCGGGTTTCCACAAGCGTTGGAACAATGCCTGTTCCGGGTTCAACCGCGCGGCATAGATCCAAAGAACCAGCCCCGCTGCGATTTGAATGGTGACGGACGCGATGGCCGCCCCGCGTACGCCAAGCTCTGGCGCACCCCAGTTGCCAAAGATAAGCGCGTAGTTGATCACGCCGTTCATCACAGCAGCAATAACCGTTGCCCACAGAACAATGCGCGCATGCTCTAGCGCGGATAAGTAACTGCGCAACACCATGACCACCAAGGCTGGGATCATCCCAAACCCGGCAATTCGAAGATAGTCCTGCGCAATCAGGCTTAGCTCTGCATCCTGCCCCATGCGCTGCAAGATCGGGGCAGAAAACCACATCAGCGGCAGTACCGCGATTGCAAACCCGACCGAGATCCAAAGGGCCATGCGGGTCAGACGACGCACACGGACCTCGTCCCCAGCCTCGGCGGCTTCTGCGACCATCGGCATCAATGCAAATGCAGGCCCTGCCCCCATGATCAGGAAAATGAAAAAGAAGGTCCCCGCCAGAGTGACGGCGGCCAGTTCGTCGACCCCATACCAGCCCAGCATAATGGTGTCGGTGATCTGAACCGAGAACTGCGCCAGCTGCGAGGCCACCAAAGGGGTGCCAAGCACAAGCACTGCGCGCATGTGCTGAGGAAGGGTCATAACTTGTGTCATTCCCCACCTCTATTCTCGGTGGTGCGGAGGGGCAAGCACAGAGTGATGGCGCTATCAGCAACAAATAGCCAATCCACCGATTGGTGGATTTGCTTTGAAAGGCGCGGCGGTTGAGAGGCGCCGCCGATTAGAGCATTGCAAGCAATGCTTTGCTTGGCGTGCCGGTCACCGGCAAACCGCGTGACCGCTGGAAGGCCTCAATCGCGGCGAAGGTCTTTTTGCCCAAGACCCCATCCGCTTCGCCGGCGTCAAAGCCCGCGCGGGTCAAACCACGCTGCAGCGCCTTACGATCTGCAAGGGTAAGGCCATGTTCATCAGGTCCAAATGACGCGCGCAAAGCCGGACGTCCTGCCAATCGGTCGGACAGATGCCCCACGCCAATGATGTATTTCTGCGCGTTGTTGTAGCGGCCCAGTACAGAGTAGTTGTGATAGACCTCAAACACCGGTCCGCTGTCACCTGCGGGCTTCACCACGCGGCCCCGGCCCGAAGGCGAATTCCCGGTTATCTCATCCCCCCAACGCTGGCCGCGTTTCCAACCTGATCGGCTGAGATAGGCGGCAGTTGACGCAAGCGCATCGGTTGGGTCATCGGACCAGATGTCACGCTTCCCATCGCCCCGGAAATCCACTGCATACGCCAGATACGAAGTCGGGATGAACTGTGTATGGCCCATGGCCCCCGCCCAACTTCCGGTCATGCGATCGGCCGACACGTCCCCCCGTTGAAGGATCTTCAGGGCGGCCATCAGCTGACCTTCAAAAAACTTACCGCGTCGCCCGTCATAAGCCAAAGTCGACAAGGCGGATATCACAGGCACGTCCCCGCGCCGTTCCCCATATCGGCTTTCCACGCCCCAAACTGCGGCGATAACCTCTTTTTCCACGCCGTACTTCGCCTCCAATTGGCGCAGCAGAGCGGCGTGTTTTTGCAGCATCGCTCGGCCTATTTCGATCCGCGCATCAGATGCGGCAATGGCCAGATAGTCCTCGAAGCTGCGCACGAATTCAGTCTGGTTGCGGTCACGTTCCACCACGCCGGGCAGAAAGCCCACACCCCGGAAGGCCCGGTTGATTGTCGCTGAGCTTATGCCACGCGCTTTCGCACGTTCCTTGGCCCCCGCAACCCAAGCATCAAACCCGGCATTGGGCACCGCACGCATTGTCGTGCCTGCAGAAGATCGCGTTGATGATGTCACCATGCGATCCGCCGCTCCGGATCGACACGCAGCAAGGGAAACGGCGGATACACCAGCCAGAAAGAAACGTCGGGAAAGGGGCATTTTAATCACCTGTACTGCTTAATTCACCGCAGTCCACTTGGCGTGGAGTGGGCAACGCTTTTGTTAAACACTACCCTCAGTCCAGACGGTTTTGAATGAAAAAGGGACGCCGAAGCGCCCCAGTTTCTTTCTACGCGAATGTCCGCTTAGGCGCGGCGCTGATCCGGATGCAGGCTTGCACCCAAGATGTGTTCAGAGTTGTGGATCACCTGACTTGCATGACCAACAATCAGCGGATCGGGTGCGCGGACCAGATCATAATCCTTATCCGGATAATCAACCGTCGACAGGAAGTGGCGCATGCATTCAAGGCGTGCGCGTTTCTTGTCGTTTGACTTGATAATAGTCCAAGGCGCATCGGCAGTGTGGGTGTAGAAGAACATCGCCTCTTTTGCTTCGGTGTAGTCATCCCATTTCGACAAGGACGCCAAATCAACCGGGCTGAGCTTCCAACGCTTCAACGGGTCATCCTTGCGGCTGTCAAAGCGGCGCTTCTGTTCCTCGCGCGTGACTGAGAACCAGTATTTGTAAAGACGAATGCCCGATCGTGTCAGCATGCGTTCGAACTCAGGCGTCTGCCGCATGAACTCCAAATACTCACTGGGTGAGCAGAACCCCATGACACGTTCAACACCGGCACGGTTGTACCAAGACCGGTCATAGAAAACCATTTCGCCTTCGGTCGGCAATTGGCTGATGTAGCGTTGGTAAAACCACTGGCCGCGCTCTTCATCGGTTGGCTTGTTCAACGCGACAACACGGGCTTCACGCGGGTTGAGATGCTCCATAAAGCGTTTGATCGTGCCGCCTTTGCCAGCCGCGTCACGGCCTTCGAACAACAGCACGAACTTCTGACCCGTTTCACCAACCCAGCGCTGAACCTTTAAAAGCTCAGCTTGAATGCGTGCTTTTTCGGCTTCGTATTCCTTACGGCCCAGCTTGGTATCATAAGGATACTTGCCGTTTTCAAACGTCTCGCGGATTTGATCCGCGCTGACTTTGGGAAAAGGCTTTGCCTGAGTTTCTGGCTTTGCCTCCGCCGGTTTCGCCGGAGTTTTGGCAGCAGTTTTAGGCGCAGTTGTACGGGTCTGATTCACACTCATTCGCATCTCTCCTTATTTGTCCACGATGCCATTAGCACTGCGCGAACCGGCCCGCCTTGATCCGCATCAAAAAATTTGAAGATAGCTTGGCAATCAATCCGATCAGATTAAAAAAGGCCCGCCGATTGGCGGGCCTCTTAGGCAACAGACTTAGTTTGGCCGATCAACCCGAAGTGTCACATGCGCGGTCCCGCGCACGGGCTTGGACCATTTCAATTGAGCAAGCTGCGCACTTGCCCCCTTGTTCACTTCGACATGTGGGTTGTCCCAGACCTGATTGTTGGACCCATCTCGAAGCGCCCCTTCGATCACAACAGAACTGACTGTTCGCGCATTCCCTCCAAATGGAAAATAGTCCGATCCGTCCAATGTCCAGGTGCCGGCGACGGTGTTTTGATTAAACTCCAATGTGACCGGCGACATCGTGCGCTGGTTGATCCCTACAAACGCGTTGTTTTCAAAGGTCACGTCACGCATGCTCCAACCGTCGAGGGTTCCATGGGTGCTCACCACGCCATCAACTCGGTTGATCGTCCCGGCAATGCTTCGGAACACATTTCCAGTAACGTGCAAGCCAGATACATAATGGCCCGTACCAAATGGCTTCACGAGGATCCATTTGAACCAAGACGCTGCGTCAATGCACAAGAACGTATTGTTTGCGATGGTCATCCCGCCGAACGAGTACTCGGACCCGAAATCCGGCTTCTCATCATGCTCGTTGTTCCATTCGATCGAACAGTTATCGATGTAATTACCGGCAATCACCGCATTGTTGTTTTCATAGGTAAATACCATGCCCGGAGTACGTGGGCCGTCGCTGACTTCGTCGCCTTGAAACAGGTGGTTGCCTTGGATGATGTGGTTGGACCCATGAAAAATCATGGAAAGTCCCATGCGCTGGAAGCGGCTGTCGCGGATTTTTGCATCATTGGCGTTTACATTAAACGCGACCGAGACACGATCAGTTGCTGCCAGCCCCTGTTCGCCTGAAATGAACTGGCAACGATCTACGTGAAGATCCTGACACCCGCGCCCGGTCGAAGAAATCGCGTGGTTTTTAGCTTTGATAAAGAAACAGTCCTGGAACACGAAGTTTTCGCCATCCCGCGGCAGCATCACAGCTGAGGAGTGGTTGTTGCACTGGAACTCGACCTCAACCAGGTTCATTCGATTGACCTGCGCAAATCCGCCGAAATCCAACACGTATTTGTGGCGCGTAAACGTATAGCTTTGATTGGTGGCTGCTCCCCAAAGAGGTTGGCTAAGTTCAACCTCAGCAGCGCCTACATTTACCGTTTTCACATAGACCTCACGGCCCACCCCGTTTCCAGCAATGATTGCGCCGGGATCGATGGCTGAGATGTTGGCGACGTTTGTCAGCTTGTAGGGGTTGGCCGGATTGTACTGCGCAGTCGAAGTCGCAACTTCATCATCCCAAGCCGCGCCGCCAATCACGTAGAATTGCCCGTTCTTAATCACACGGCGGATCAGGAACGTGTCCGACGTCGCATAGGCCGCCTGCATGTCAATCGGTTCGGTCACATCGATGCGACGACCGCACATGTCCAGAGTTTCGTGGTCGGCATAGTGTAGCAGTGCCTGAAACGCCTTGCGGAAGCCCAGAAGCTCGGTTCCAAACGCGTCGATATAGGTTGGAAGATCGAAGGAACGTGTCAGCGACAGATACACATTGTCAGCCATCGTCACAGTGCCTTCAAACCGAATATCTGAATGCAGCGTCAGGTTCGACCCAATGTGAAAGACACCTTCCGGCACCAAAAGCGTGCGCCCGGCTGAGGCCGCATCTGCCGCAGCAAAGGCCGCGCGATCATCGGTCACACCATCCCCTGCCGCACCAAAGTCGCGCACATCCACCCAGTCCATCATGTCACGCAGATAGGCGCCTGTAACATCTTCGATGACCATCTCATCAATCCGCACGGCGGCGCCATTGGACCCGGTTAGATCAAGCCCCATATGAGCATAGGCGACATCATCGCCCCACACCATATCCACGCTAGACCGACTGCCCGACCCGATGATGGCGGACACCTCGACCACTTCCCCATAGGCGGTGAGCGGAACTGCCGGACCTGTTTCAACATAGCCCCCGGCATGGCCGCCGCCCGTTAAGCTTGGGCGTGCCGCAATACGCACAGACGGCAAAGGGCCCGAGATCGCTTTGACCTTGGCCCGAACCCGCAGATAACAGCCTTGCTCAAACGGTGTTTGGCCCATGTAGCGTAGTTTCTGGGTGTTTTGATCCTTGAACAGTTCAAGACAGCTGTCGAAGTCCTGATCCGCAGGGACAATGGCCGCGTTGCCCGCCCCATCATAGGTATTCGTGCCCGGGGTGCCGTCTTCGCTTGACCACACATCAAGCCCATCTTCAAACTCTGGCGGCATGAACACCACGCCATCGGTAATCGCCTTGTTCATAGAAACCCCTTTCAGGTCGAAATTCACGCAAGGCCCCGCAACAGGCATGGCGCTCAGCAGACGCGCGTGTTCGGGGCGAGAAACGCCAAAAGGGGTAGCAAACCACGTTTAAGAGGAGTTAACTGCGCCGTACGCCCGCCAGATGCGAACACACCCACACGCAACTCCTCGTTGCTATGTGCCGCATTCAGCCAGCCCGTGATCGGAACCGAAAAACAATATGTGACATGACACAAGATCAATACGGACTGGCCCTTCGCGTCTCTGCGAGCTTTTTCTTCATAGTGATGGTGGTTTGCGTGAAGCTGACCGCAACCAGCATTCCTGTGGGTCAAATCATCTTTTGGCGCAGTTTTGTCGCGATGGCACCCTTGCTGATCTATCTTCACATGACGGGTGATCTGCCGTCCGGGCTGCGTACGAACAGACCGCGCGCTCATATCCTAAGATGCCTTTTAGGGTTGGCGGCGATGACGACATCCTTCATGTCGTTGAAATACCTGCCGGTGGCGGACAGCACCGTGATTGGCTACCTGACGCCCATTCTGATGCTGATCCTCGGCGGTGTCTTTCTGGGCGAGGCGATCACGCGCAACAGGGTACTGGCCGTCAGCGCCGGGTTCGCAGGTGTTGTAATCATGACCCTGCCTGCGATCCTTGTCTCTGAAGGCGCGAGGTCCGAAGGTTACCTAACTGGTGTGGCGCTCGGCCTTGCGACGGCTGTGATTACCGCAATTGCCAAGGTGCAGATCCGACAGCTGACCGCGACAGAACACCCCGGCGCCATCGCCTTTTACTTTGCGCTTGTGTGCACAATTGGTGGCCTACTTAGCCTGCCTTTTGGCTGGGCCAGCCCGGACTTAAAAAGCTACTTGTTCCTGATCGGAGCCGGCCTGTCTGGCGGGCTTGCCCATATCTGTATGACCTTGGGCTTGAAACTGGCTGAGACCGCAAAACTGGCGGGGATCGAGTACCTCTCGTTGGTTTTCGCCGTGGGCGCAGATCTTCTGATCTTTAACATCTGGCCGGGCCTGAACTTCCTACCCGCAACGATTTGCGTGCTCTTCGCCGCCTATTTGGTAAGCTTCAAGGATCACCCGAAGAAACAGCCGCAACCCGTTGAATAAAATGGAAAAGGGCGCCACATGGACGCCCTTTAAGTGATTTCTTATGTAGAGCTATCAAGCCGATGCCAGATCGCCTGCCAGCGCTTTGTCGATCAGGGCTGCGGTTTCCTCGGCCCCGTAAAGTGCTGCGAACCCACCGAACCGCGGGCCCTGGCTCGCACCCAGAAGAACCTCGTAAAGCGCTTTGAACCAGTCGCGCAGGTTCTCGAACCCGTGCAGTTTGCCCAGCGCGAAAACAACCGATTGTAGGAACTCGTCCGATCCGAAATTGACCTCAGGCAGCGGGTCGTCGTTGC
Source organism: Aliiroseovarius sp. F20344 (assembly GCF_023016155.1). Lineage (GTDB taxonomy): Bacteria > Pseudomonadota > Alphaproteobacteria > Rhodobacterales > Rhodobacteraceae > Aliiroseovarius. Next base: position 724,583 of record NZ_JALKBG010000008.1, on the reverse strand, counting down.
CCATCATCTCGTTCTTACGCGCAATCGCATCGAGTGCCGTATCCCCGTCCCGGAGCGCACGTGCCAGCTCTTCCAGCGCGCCACGTTCCTGATCGGTTGGCAGGCGGAACACCTTCTCGGGCTCGACGAAGTCTTCGTAGTATTTCACGGCATAGCCCGCCGCCGCATCCAGATCCGGGTGCGTTTCTGGTGTCGCGTCCGGCGCATAGCGCTGGATGAAGCCCCAAAGCTGCGTTTTGTCATGGGCATGCGCCACAGATGCCAGGTTCAGCAGCATCGAGAACGGAACAACCAAGTTTGACACCGGCACGTCTCCGCCGTGAATGTGCCAGACCGGATTGTTCAGCTGCGCCTTCAAGTCTTGCTTGTGATAGGCATTCAGCTGCTGGTGATATTCGTCCATCGCCTTGGGGATCACATCAAAATGCATCCGCTTGGCGGTCTTGGGCTTCAGGAACATGAAGTACGCCAAGCTCTCGGTCGAGGCATAGCTCAGCCATTCATCAATCGAAATCCCGTTGCCCGAAGTTTTCGAGATCTTTTGCCCATTGGCATCCAGAAACAGCTCATAGGTGAAATGCTCCGGCGCGCGATGGCCCAGAATGCGGCAGATCTTGTCATAGATCGGCGTGTTGGTGGAATGGTCCTTGCCATACATCTCGAAGTCGACTTCCAATGCGGCCCAGCGCGCACCGAAATCCGGCTTCCACTGCAGCTTCACGTTGCCGCCGGTCACGGGCAGCGTCCATTCTTTACCGTCCTCATCATCAAAAGTGATGGTGTGGTTCTCGGCGTTCACCTCTTTCATTGGCACGTAGAGTACTCGACCGGTTTCCGGGTGAATCGGTAGGAAGATCGAGTATGTCTGACGGCGTTCTTCACGCAGGGATTGCAGCATCACCTCCATGATGTCGTCATACTTCTCAACCGCGCGCTTCAGCACTTCGTCAAACTGGCCCGAGCCGTAGAATTCCGTGGCGGAGTAGAAGTCGTACTCAAACCCGAACGTATCCAGGAACCGGCGCAGCATGGCATTGTTGTGATGGCCAAAGCTTTCATGGGTGCCGAACGGATCCGGCACAGACGTCAGCGGCTTTTGCAGATGTTCATGCAGGCCTTCGGAATTGGGCACATTGCCCGGCACTTTGCGCATCCCATCCAGATCGTCCGAAAAACAAATCAACTTTGTCGGAATGTCCGAGATCACCTCGAACGCGCGCTGGATCATCGTGGTGCGCGCAACTTCGCCGAAGGTCCCGATATGCGGCAGACCCGACGGACCATAGCCAGTCTCAAACAGCACATATCCCTTCTCCGGCGCACCCTTTTGATAACGTTTGAGCACCCGGCGCGCTTCTTCAAAGGGCCAGGCTTTCGAACTCATCGCGGTGTCACGCATTTCGGACATGTGTTTTCCTTTCTTGGCGCGCTTATTGCGCGTGATCACCTCCCTATTGCGAAGGGGTCGCGGGGTCAATATTCTGCACTGCAACGAATAGGAGCGAATACGTGCAAGATATCCCCCACTCCCTCACGGCCCAAGACAGCTTGATCGCTGTTATGATGGCGGTTTCCGCGTCCGATGAAGAGATCACATCGGCCGAGCTTTTGACCATCGAACGCATCGTCAACCACCTACCGGTTTTCGCAACCTATGACCCCGATCGGTTCAAGACCGTTTCTCAAACCGTCTTTGATCTGTTTGCTGTCGAAGATGGGCTGGATGCCCTTTTTGGCCTTGTGCGCGACAATCTTCCCGAAAACCTGTGGGAAACGGCCTATGCGCTGGCATGTGATGTTGCAGCCTCTGATGGCGTGATGCACGGGCCGGAAATTCGCATCCTTGAAGAAATCCGATACGAGCTGAGCATTGACCGTTTGCATGCGGCAGCCATTGAACGGGGCGCACGGGCACGCCATATGAACCTGTGATCGACGCAAACCCTGCGTCGTCTAATCTTACAACATAGATGGGAAGGGCCGTCATGCTCGACAGCTTTGCAATCACCCGGCGCTGGCCGGCCAAAGACGCGAATGTCATTCAGCTTTATTCGCTGCCCACGCCAAACGGCGTCAAGGTCTCGGCGATGTTAGAAGAAACCGGCCTTCCTTATGAGGCGCATCTGGTCAACATCATGGATGGTGATCAGTTCACGCCGGAGTATCTGTCGCTGAACCCGAATAACAAAATCCCTGCCATCATCGATCCAAATGGCCCGGACGGCACCCCCCTTCCACTTTGGGAAACTGGCGCCATTCTGATCTATCTGGCCGAGAAGTCAGGAAAATTCCTGCCGACTGATCCGTCGAAGCGCGCCGAAGTACTTCAATGGCTGATGTGGCAAATGGGCGGCTTTGGACCAATGCTTGGCCAGTTTGGATTCTTCTACGCCTATGGCGGCAAAGACATTGAGGACAAACGCCCAATGGAACGTTACCGCGATGAAGCAAAACGACTGCTCGCTGTTTTGGACAAACGTCTGGACGGGCGCGAGGTTGTTGCGGGCGACGAATACTCCATCGCCGACATCGCCATCTGGCCGTGGGTCCGAGCACTGTTCACTGCTTATAACGCCGGCGATGTCTTAGAGCTTGAGAGCTTTCCGAACGTGCTGCGTTGGCACACAAGTTGTGCAGATCGCCCTGCTTCAAAAATTGCGGTCAATGTACCGCCCAGACCCTGATTGGGGGGTGAGGGGTCAAGAGAAAGAAGCTTTCTGATCCTTCAGCATACAGCCAAAGGCCGGGTTTCGTTTTTAGACGGCCCCGGCTGCTTGAGAGACGAGAATCTGCTTAGAGCCCAAAAGACCGATGCTGCAAGGCGCAGGATTGTCAGCATGCACTTTGCACCAGTTTCTCTCTACGACACGTTCTTCAACAGCGTTTCCGCTGCCAGTCGGCCAAAAGAGTTCGCGGCCTTGGGGCTTGCACCCGTGACCAGACGACGATCAACATGGCATGAAGCATCCGCTTTTGTGTTGGTGATCTGTACGCCCAGTGCGGTCAATTTCTCACACACCCACCACGGCATCGGACCTGGCAGGTAGCCGATCATGGGGGTTTGTTTGTCGACCGAATCTGGGAACACAGTCATCTTGTATCCTTCATACAAGAACCCATTTTCTGTCTTAGCGGCCAATAACGCAGCGGGGCCGTGGCAAAGTGCCAATGTGATTAGGTCCCGTTCATGGGCCCAATGCAGCGCTTTCCCGACATCGGTGTTTTCGGGCAAGCCTAGCATCGCCCCATGTCCTCCGGGAATGTAGACAGCGGCATAAGACACTGCTTCATCCATCTTACTGGCAACAAAGTCTGCAAGGTTGCCAGGTTTCGCAAAGGCATCCGCATAATCGCGATAGAGCCGTTTGACGTCTGCGTCATCCGCAGGCATCGCCCAATCTTCAATGGAGACGGGCGCGCCAGTTGGTGTGACAACGTCAATCACGAACCCTGCGTTCATCAGATGCAGCATCGGCAGGCCCATCTCGACAGGATGGTTTCCCGTCGAGAATTTCTTGCCGTTGGCCATCGTCATGTTGCGTACTTCAGTGCAGATCATCAGAACGCGGTTTTTACTGCCCGTGTAAGGGGTCGCATAAAACCCGCCATCATAATCCGTGGTGGGCGATGTGCCCAACTTGATCGCCAAGGGGGATGGGCTAAACGCGCCGTCGATTGTGGGTATTGGGGTCGCACGGAACAGTTTGCGTAGGATACCCATATCAGTTGACCTCAGTGACGATGGTGTCACGGGATTTGCGGACTTTACCCATTGGGGCCAGCCAATCGCCACTTTCGTCGCGATAGCCCAATGGCATCAACACGACTGACCGCAAACCGCGACCCTTCAGGCCAAGAATTGCGTCCACGGCATCGGGGTCAAAACCTTCCATCGGCGTGCTATCCACCTCTTGCTCGGCAGCTGCGACCAGTGCAATGCCGAGTGCGATATAGGCTTGGCGTGCAGCGTGGGCGTAATTGGTCTCGGCGTCGCGCGGCAAGTAGTTGGACTTCAGATTATCGTAATAGGCATGCAGCATCGGCAGGTCGCCACGTTCCGCAACGTTCAGATCAACAACGTGGTCGATCCGTTCAGCCGTGTAATTATCCCACGCCGCAAAGACCAACAGGTGAGAGGCATCGGTGATCTGTGCCTGATCCCAAGCGACTTTTCGGATTTCTCCCAAGACATCGGGGTTGGTCGCAACAAACACTTCGAATGGCTGGGTACCGCTGGATGTTGGCGCCATACGTATCGCCTCGACTATGGCATCAACCTTATCCTGCGGCACAGCTTTAGACGGGTCCATTTTCTTGGTGGCGTAGCGCCAGTTCAAAAGATCATTCAGAGGCTTCGAGGTCATGGGTCTGGTCCTATTGTCAGCGCCCCAGCAGGGCAGTATATATTTGTGACTGACTACCTATGGGGAACCACACTGTGCCGCAAGAAGGCACATGTCTGACCCTCGGTTACATAAAGGGAACCACCATGCTGGACGATAAACAATGCCCCGATTGCAAACGCATCAATGAGGTGCTGTCGCGTGTTGGCGATAGGTGGAGCGTGCTTGTCGTGATCTCATTGGCCGAATACGGTACGCTGAGGTTCAATGAACTCAAGCGCAACCTTGGCATCTCGCAGCGCATGCTAAGTCTGACACTGAAAGAGTTGGAGCGCGACGGCCTTGTGAACCGAACCTATCACCCGACAATCCCACCTAAAGTCGAATACAACCTGACCGAAATGGGTCAGTCATTCCGAGAACCCGTCAGTGCCTTGGGCTATTGGGCACTGGAAAACCTATCCAAGATCGATGCCGCGCGGGCAACTTATGACGAGGCCGTCGAATCGTAGGCTCTCCTTCGAAGAGTCTTGGTCGCGCCAAAGAAATCAGACATTGTTGTTGGCGATGCGAATTCATTCATTGTCCGCAAAGCCGACCTCCCGCCCCTTTACGTTCCAAACAACACTGACCATCGCGCAATCAGATCGTGTTGCAATCTCCGCGATCGCCTGCTCCAACCGCGTGCGCCTTGTGGGCGCTCGCGAAACGCGCGTTGAATGGCGCTACGGCGCTCCATATCGGCAGTGAAAATTGCAAAAGCCAGCTCTCGCCCATTCGGCGTGGTCGCATAACCCGCTAAGGACGACACGAAGTTCAGCGTCCCCGTCTTTGCGCGAATGGTATGGCTTCCACCATCAGGCAGAAGCTCAGACTTCGGCGGGACATTCTTCAGCAACGGCGCCAGATCGCCATCCGGTGAGGTTGCAATCAGGGCCCGCACCATATCGCGTGCGGTGATCTGTGATTGATCGCTTAAACCGCTGTGATCGACGAAACTCAAGCGGCGGGTTCCAAGCGCCTCCTTCGCCCAAAAGGACATGGCAGTTGCCGAGCTGGGCAAATCGGCGGGCGCGGCGCCAGCTTCCACACTGGCAGCCATGCCAACCACTTCAGCGGTTAGATTGGTCGAATACTTCAACATGCCCTGCACGATTTCGGACACCGGGGCAGAGTGGTAGGTGGTCAGCACGTTTCCAGTCGTCGCGGCACCTTGCGACACAGGACGCGGCAGATTGATCCCCTGCCCGCGCGCCAAGACCTGAAAGACTTCACCGGCATAAATGTCAGGACGCCGCACGGGCAGCCATCGCGACCCGCCTTTACCCAAAGCCGTCCGGGCCACCGTCCAGCTGTCGACGCCAGATGCGTCCTTGTAAGTGAAAATGGGCGATTTGCGGTCAACAACCTCCATCCGCGCCACTTTAACGGCAGGACGCAGGGTTTCAGACCGGGCATCCATCGCCACGTCCCAGCCCTGCCCCGCACGTTTCCATTCAAAATGCACGCGGTTGAAGTTCAGGTTCAGACCCGAAATCGAGGGGTTGTAGCCAAGGTGGTCTGGCTGCCCCGGATCGATGACGCGCTGGTAAGGAAGATACGCACCATCCACCTTGAAGCTGCCAGTGATCCCGGTCACCCCTTGCGCCTTCAAATCCAGCGCCATCTGCGCCAGACCGTCCGTATCAAGCGTCGGGTCCGCCCCGCCCACAAGGATCAAATCCCCTTGAATGACACCATTCTTAGCAACCCCCGTCGCCATCAAAAGCGTTTCAAACCGATGCCCCCCACCAAGAGATGACAAAGCATATGCCCCGGTGATGGCCTTTGCCACGCTGGCAGGTGGCAGTGGAAGAACAGGGTTTCGAACCTCAAGCACTTCGCCGCTTCGGGCGTCCGCGACCATGAAGCCCAGCTTCCCACCCAGCCCCGCTGCATCAACCAGCATGTCAACGGATGGAAGGCTTCGTTTGGCAAAATCGACGGGCTTTGCCACGGGAAACAGCGACGTCGTCGGGGCATTCGCCAGCACAGGCGAGGCTAAACCAGCCCCAAGTCCTGATAAAAATACGCGTCTAGAAATTGCTTTCGCCATGAGGCGAGTAAACCTTTCATGGTCCGGTCATTCAAGTGCGAAACCCAACGATCAGCAGGTTCTTTCTGACCGGGTTTACCAGTCGCCGCGCTCTCTGATCTCGGACGATGAGATGTCCAGCATCGGCATATTGACCAGACACCAGGCCGGCGCCTGCGCAATACGAAGCCGCTCGGCATCTCGGCCCTTGATCTGTGCAGCCCGATACCGGCGTGCGGCCTTGGACATGCGCGCCTGCCCGCGATCTCCTGGGCGGGCAAGGACGCCAACAGGGACGTTTTCCATGATCCAGTCCCAACGCTCCCACCGATGAAAGCCCGCCAGATTATCCGCACCCATCAACCAGACAAAATGCACCCCGGGATAGAGCGAGATCAGAGCTTCCAACGTCTCAGCCGTGTATCGGGTGCCGGTATGGGCTTCGATCTGCGTGACCTCTACGCGCGGATGCTGCATCACGTCACGCGCATGCGCCAGACGTTGATCAAGAGGCGCAGGACCGTGTTCCTTCAACGGATTGCCCGGCGTCACCAACCACCATATCTGATCAAGCCCAAAGCGCTTCAACGCCTCGCGCGTGATATGTACATGCCCCGCATGGGCCGGATCAAACGATCCCCCCAACAGCCCAATGACCTGGCCCGGGCGCGCATATGGAAAGTTGTAGCGCATCGCGTTTGTTTCGCCGCCTGCCTTCTTGAAGTCAATCAGCAACCGCATCGCTTGACCTACACATTTACCTGACTTAAGTCAGATATCATGTTCAATGACCCAATTTCCCGCATCCGCCGTTTTAGCAGGACTGTCATCGCAGAAGTCGGTGCCCTAGATGCCTCGTTCCTGAACCGTGGCCGCCCCTTGGGCGTTGCGCGCGTCCTGAATGCCATCGGTCATGGCATGAACGATGTTGCAGATTTGCGCAGCACCTTAGGTTTGGACAGCGGATTGATGAGCCGGTATTTGCGCGGCCTTGAAGATGAAGGCCTGATCGAAACCAAGCCCGGCCCCGAAGATGCACGCCGTCGTTTGGCGCACCTGACCAAAGCCGGGCTGGCTGAATTCCAAGCCTATGAAATCCTATCAGATGAGCGGGCGGAAACGATCCTATCCAGGCTGCGTGGCAACGAGGATCTTCTGGCCGAGATGGACAGAATATCGCTTTCCCTTGCACGGGAGAAAACCCGGATCAGCATCGCCGACCCGAACTCTGCCGCCGCAGAACACTGTCTCGCGCAGTATTTCGACGAGCTGGACGAGCGTTTCAACCAATCCTTCGACCGGGAAAACTCGCGCGCACCGGACGCTGATCAACTGGTCCCGCCCAATGGGGCATTTCTTTTGGCCCAATCGGATGATCTGCCGGTGGGATGCGTCATGCTAAAAACGCTCGAACCCGGCATCGGCGAGGTAAAACGCCTTTGGGTCGATCCGCGCACCCGCGGGATGGGTCTGGCCAAACGCCTAATGAAAGAGCTTGAGGATCGCGCGTGCGACATCGGCCTGACACGGCTACGGCTCGACACCAATTCGGCCCTGCCCGAAGCGATCGATCTATACCGCAAGGATGGCTGGTACGAAATCGACCGCTACAATGACGATCCCAACCCGGATTTGTTTTTCGAGAAAACACTCTGACCATTGCCTCTGGCCAGCGGCGCAGGTATCACTCCGGGAACCAAATCTCAGCAAGATCACCCAAGGAATTCCACATGGCCGCTTATCAATATGTCTACCACATGGACGGCGTTTCCAAGACTTACCCCGGTGGGAAAAAGTGCTTCGAGGATATCCGCCTGAGCTTCCTGCCAGGCGTGAAGATCGGCGTGGTGGGTGTGAACGGCACCGGTAAATCGACGCTGATGCGCATCATGGCGGGCATCGACAAGGACTTCACGGGTGAAGCTTGGGCCGCCGAAGGCGCCAAGGTCGGCTATCTGCCGCAGGAGCCCGAATTGGACGCATCGATGGATGTGCGCGGCAATGTCATGCAGGGCGTAGCCGAAAAGAAAGCCATTCTCGAGCGCTACAATGAACTCGCCATGAACTACTCGGACGAAACTGCCGAGGAAATGGCCAAGCTGCAGGATGAGATCGACGCCCAGAACCTGTGGGATCTGGACGCGCAGATTGACGTGTCGATGGAGGCACTGCGCTGCCCCCCCGATGACGCCGACGTCACAACTCTGTCGGGTGGTGAGAAACGCCGCGTGGCGCTGTGCAAGCTGCTGTTGGAAGCGCCCGATATGCTGCTGCTCGACGAACCGACCAACCACTTGGACGCGGAAACCATCGCGTGGCTGCAACAGCACCTGATCGACTACAAGGGCACCATTCTGATCGTCACCCACGACCGGTACTTCCTGGATGACATCACCGGCTGGATCCTTGAACTCGACCGTGGCCGCGGCATTCCCTACGAAGGCAACTACTCGGCTTGGCTGGAACAGAAAGCCAAACGGCTGGAGCAAGAAGCCCGCGAAGACAAATCCAAGCAGAAAACGCTGGAGCGCGAACTGGAATGGATGCGTCAGGGTCAGAAAGCCCGTCAGGCGAAATCCAAAGCCCGTATCGCCGCCTATAACGAGATGGCAGGTCAGTCCGAGCGTGACAAAGTCGGACGCGCCCAGATCGTCATCCCAAACGGCCCCCGTCTGGGCGGCAAGGTGATCGAGGTCGAAGGCCTGAAGAAAGCCATGGGTGACAAGCTGCTCATTGAAAACCTCGATTTCTCGCTGCCCCCCGGCGGCATTGTCGGCGTCATCGGCCCTAACGGCGCCGGTAAATCGACCCTGTTCAAGATGCTGACCGGTCAGGAACAGCCCGACGAAGGCACCGTGGAACTGGGCGACACCGTGAAACTGTCCTATGTCGACCAGTCTCGCGACGACCTGAACGACAATGACACCGTTTGGGAAGCGATTTCCGGTGGCGCCGAAATCATCGAACTGGGCGACGCGCAGGTGAACTCCCGCGCCTATTGTTCCAGCTTCAACTTCAAAGGCGGCGATCAGCAGAAGAAGCTGAACCTCTTGTCAGGCGGTGAACGTAACCGCGTCCACATGGCGCGTCTGTTGAAAGAGGGCGGCAACGTGCTCCTCCTCGACGAACCGACCAACGACTTGGACGTCGAAACCCTGCGCGCACTCGAAGACGCGCTGGTAGATTTCGCCGGCTGCGCCGTCGTCATCTCGCACGACCGTTTCTTCCTTGACCGTATCTGTACCCACATCCTGGCCTTCGAAGGCGACGCCCATGTGGAATGGTTCGAAGGCAACTTCGAGGACTACGAAGAGGACAAGAAGCGCAGGCTGGGACCGGACGCGCTGGAGCCCAAGCGCTTGAAGCATAAGAAGTTTACGAGATGAACAAAGGGCCCCAACTTCGGGGCCCTTTTTCATCAGCGCGAGGCAGCGGATTTGACTTCAAATCCGCGTTCGCGCATAGGTTTAGGACAACGCCAATTTTTAGAGAATTGTTTTGCCCCATCTGAAAACTATCTTGTTTTTCGTGCTGTTCTTTGTTCCCTGCGCTTACATCGCTAACTTTATCTACGCGGTCAAATCAGACGCTTCTGGTGGTACGTTCGGTGACACGTTCGGTGCTGCGAATGCAATTTTTTCAGGCACCGCTCTTATGATGCTTATCTATGCAGTCATTCTGCAGCGAGAAGAGTTAAATATCATCAAGGAAGAACGAAATGACACGAAAAAGCTTCTGAGCGGGCAAGAAAGCATCAATGCTCTGCAAGAAGCAGCTCTACGAAAGCAGAGCTTCGAACAAAGTTTCTTTTCCCTTGTCAGATTGATTTCCGAGGAGCGTCGCTCGCTGGATCGGACAATGAAATACGGCGATTCAACTCTTGCAACGCAAGCAAAATGGCACGTTTATCATTCTGTGAAGAATTCAAATAGTCTCGTGGATTGGGAACTCACGGACGAGATAACCGAGTTCGGCACCCCAGCGAGACTATTGATCACTGCTCATGCGCTACTAGTTGAACAAGACTTTAGCAAACAGGATTCACTACAGTATATTTCTACACTTCATGCACTTATGGACGCTGATTTTGCGAATGTTTTCTTAACGCTTGTTGCAAGATGGAAGAATGGAGATCCACGAGCTGTGAAAGCATTCACCGACGTTCAATGTTTCGATTTTTTGGACGAAGAGCTTAAGGCTTATGCCGACTTTGAGCGTTCTAACTAATTCACCACCCCTTCTCCGCCCCCATCGGGCTCCCCTCATCATCCAACGAGACAAACACCCCCACGGTCACCTTGTGTTTTGACCGCCCCCCGGCGAAAACCCGCCAAACCTCACGCAATCGTTAGAAGCCTGCCTAACGGATGCCTGAATTTCATGTTATCGTTAACAAAGCGTTATGACGAGTTTCTGAAGTGAGGCTGAAACATGGTCGTCTATTATGGCTATCAGAATGCCATCTTTGGAACGCAGAGCACGATCGATGGCTCTGCGTTTGACTACAACTTTGGCCCACCCATTGGCAGTACCTGGAGCTGGTCCGGGACAAGCACCAACTTTGCCGTCAAAGAAAACGACGGTGCCTCCAATTTCAACGGCGACGTGACCAACGAAACAGTTTCGGCACAGGAACAAATCGGCGGGATCTGGGCACAGACGGTCGAGATCGGCGGGACCGACCGGCAGGTTGTCTGGGATTATACGTTTGAAGTCACAGCCGCCGACGGTACCGTCTACCGCGTCGGCGTGATTGATGTTGACCTGAATAATGATGACGATCTGCAGGATGCGGGCGAGGATGGCTATTATCTGGTCTTCCCGGACGGCATTCCACCCGCAGGCACTGATCTGACCGTCGGCCCCATCGTCGAGAACGACAATGGCGCACTGCATTTGGACCTTGGGGCGCAAGTGGTTTGCTTCGCCAAGGGGACACTGATCGAAACGCAGGAAGGCCAGACACTGATTGAGGATCTGGAACCCGGCGATCTGGTGTTGACGCAGACCGGGGATTACCAGCCCCTGATTTGGATCGGTCAGACCACGGTTGCGGCAGAAGGTAAGCTTGCGCCGGTCGTGATTACAAAGGGTGCTCTTGGAAACACCCGCGAGCTGGTCGTGTCCCCCCAGCACGGCGTCGTCATCAAAGATTGGCGTGCAGAGTTTTTATTTGGAGAGGATCAAGTGATTGCGCGGGCGGTTGACCTTGTGAATGGCGAAACGATCTATCGCCGACCGGGTGGCATGATCACCTACTTCCACGTTCTATTCGAACACCATCAGATCATTTACTCAGAGGGTATCCCGACCGAAAGCCTCTATCCAGGTGTCGTCGCGATGGGTGCAGTTTCAGAGGACTGCCAAGAAGAGCTTCTAACGCTGTTTCCAGAGCTGTTCCAAGATGGGGTGTTTGGCACCCCAAAAGCCGCACGGTTCTTGCGTTCCTACGAAGCGATTTGCCTTAGTAAGCACTAAGCTCAGTGCGTCATGCAGTTTGGGTTTTATATCAAACTCGCCAGAAACGCCTGTTTAATTACCTCGGACGGGGGTTGAATTCCCCTCATCGTCCAGCGCGACAAACACAAAAACACCCTCGGTCACTTTGTGCTTTGACCGGCCGCGATCACGTTCGGACCAAGCTTCCAGCGTGATGGACATCGAGGTTCTGCCTACCTTCGTGACCTCACCATACAGACACAAAACGTCGCCCACTTTGACCGGAGAGATGAACTTCATCGCGTCCACCGCCACAGTTGCCACGCGACCGCCTGCGTATTCCGCAGCCAGCACTCCACCCGCGATATCCATTTGGGACAGCACCCAGCCGCCGAAGATGTCCCCGGCCACGTTGGTGTCCTTTGGCATAGCAAGCGTGCGCAGGATGATGTCGCCTTCGGGGGCGGATTGGGTGTCAGTCATCTTGTTGGACATTGGGGGCCTCGTTCTTTGTTGCCCCATGGGTAAGCTGCCCCTGCACCCCATGCAAGAGCGTCTTCACCTGCGACCCTGATCAGGCCACTTTTGCCACGTCGTAAAGCTCGTTCAGTAGGTCCAGCAGAGTTTCCATCTTCTCGGTTCCGAAGCGGGTTTCGAGGTCTTCGTAGATGTCCGCGGCTTTCCCGGCCATGGTGGCGTATTTTTCCCGACCTACTGACGATATCTGCACCCGACGTCGGCGTGCGTCGCTGTCTTCGACCCGTTCGATCAGCTTCTGTTCAGTCAGTGTTTTCAGGATGCGCGACAGGCTGGGCGGCATCAAGACGCAGCGTTCGGCCAGTTCTGTGGCGCAGCAGGCTTTGCCCTCGGCCAGCACGCGGATCACGCGCCATTGTTGAACGGTTAAGCCAATCTGGTCCAGTTCGTGGCGAAATGGTTTGAGGGTTGCCTCACGGGCGTGGAGAAGAGCCAGTGGCAGCGCGCGATCGAGTTTCTTCATCATCTTGTGTCCTTCCGCGGATGGCCGCGTGGATCGTGCTCCAGCCTTTGCGACTGAAGCGGGTTTCAATTTCCTGAACCTCAAGACTAAGAATGAAAGGCGTGTCGCCCATCTGTGGGCGCAGCGCGTCCTCAACCGCGCTGTATAGGGTGTCGGCGATGGCCTCGCGCGTGGCCTCGTCCCGTCCCTGCCCAAGCCTTAGGATCATATCGATGAAGTGATACCCGCCTGCCCCGTCGCCAATGGCGTCGATGTCAGCTTCGAACCCACGCACGCGGATGCCACCAATGGGGCATTGCCCCGTGGCGACCAGTGCAGCGCGTATGGTTTCGGCCAGTGCTGGCAAATCCGCTTGCTGGCCCAGCCCGTTGCTGTATTCGAAAGACAGGTGTGGCATGTTCACTCCTTAACACTGGTAGTAAATACCCGTCTCGTCTAAATTGCAAATCATTGCAGGTGCAACAAGTTGTCTCAGGTCGATACGGTTCCTGCCGCGACCCATGCATCGAACTCGGCCAGGACCCGATCCGAAAATGCGGCGTCGTTGATATGCGCGTCCAGCTCGATCAAGGTCAAGTTGTCTGGGCAATGTGCACGGATCTCGTCGATAAACGCCGAAAGCCCTTCGGCGTCGTGCAGCGGGCCACCAGGTCGATCCCATTCGTTGCCGCCCTGAAGTGGTAGGATAAGGTGCACCGGACCTTTCGCGCCTGCAAGTTGTGTGCACATGGCCCGCGCCATCTCGCGCCGTTGGTCAGGTGTCATCATCACCGATGACAGCAGCCGGTTATGCGCGTGCACTTCTTGCCCTGCCAGTTTCTGCGGGACGTCCTGCCAGCCGATAAAATCCACAAGGTCATAGCAGCCAATGGACACCATTTGCGGCGTACCAGACGCGCCCGCATTGGTCATTCTGTCGGGACCGGCAGAGATCGTGGATCCCATAATGTGATTGCCCAGCTCTTGCGGCGCGAAATCCAGAACGGCGGCAAAAGCGCCTTCCGCGGCCAAGCTTTCAAAGGCCCGTCCACCCATGCCCGTGGCGTGGAACACCGCAACCTCAAACCCTCGTTCCTCCAGAGCAGGTTTCAGACTGACCATATAGCGCAGCACGGTTTTCCCGAAGCTGGTCATTCCGATGAGCGGCTTTTTGGTAGCAGGTTTTTCCACTGCTCTTGCAGCACCCAGAACGGCTCCGGCGGCTTGTGACAACGACGCTTTGCAGATCGAGTTCAACCCGTAAAGCCCCCCCGCCCACAAGATCATCTGCACATCCGCAGGAAGACGTTCCGGTGGGATCAGGGGCGAGAAGCTGACAGTGGACACAACGTATTTCGGCACCCCAATCGGCAACGCCTGACACAGATCCAGTGCCGCGTCCGTGCCCATTGTGCCACCCAGCACGATCAGACCGTCAAACACGCCTTCACGGTAGAGTTTCAACGCCAAAGCGGCAGAGCCTTGCGCCATGATCTGCATCGCGGTGTTCTCGTCCCCGCTGTCAATGGCCGCCTTGATAGAGGAACCACCCGCCTCGGCCACATCATGTTTGGAATAATCGCACGGCGCGCTTGGATCACCCAGAACCGAGATGTCCATCGTCGCCACCCCACCACCATGCGCCCGGATCACATCGGCAATATAGTTCAACTCGTCATCTTTGGTGTCATAGGTCCCAACGACCAGAATTGTCTTGTCGCTCATAGCTGCATCCATGCTGTTTTGAGGTCGAAATACTTATCGAAGGCGTGCATCGACTTGTCATGGCCATTGCCCGATTGCTTGACACCGCCCAAGGGAACGGTGCCATCCGCGCCACCGTAGGTGTTCACGTGCACGACGCCCGCTTGAATGTCGCGCACCATGTTATGCGCGCGGCTGAGGTTTGAGGTCCAAACCCCTGCAGCCAAACCGAAATTCGTCGAATTGGCGATGGCGACCGCTTCTTCATCCGTCTTGAACGGCGTGACGGCCAGCACCGGCCCGAAGACTTCGTTTTGGGCCACATTGTGCTCAGGCTTTACGCCTTTCAGCACGGTCGGCTCCATGAAATAGCCGCCCGTGTCTTCCATGATCCGCGTGCCGCCAAGTGCAATCTCGGCACCCTCATCCACGGCTTTCGTCACGAAGCTCAAATTGCCTTCCAGCTGCGTCAGATTATTCACAGCACCGATGTTGGTGGTCAGATCCAGCGGATTGCCAACTTTCATGGCAGCGGCTTGGCGTGACAGCGCCTCGACAAATTCGTCGTGGATACTGTCCTCAACCAGCAAACGAGACCCGGCCACGCACACCTGCCCCGCATTGCGAAAGATCCCCGCAGCCGAGACCTTGGCCGCTTGCTCCAAATCCGGCGCGTCCGCGAAGACCACGTTGGGGGATTTGCCGCCCAATTCCAGATAGCAGCGTTTCAGGTTCGAGCGGGCCGAGTATTCCAACAGCCGCCGCCCGACCCCGCCCGATCCGGTAAAGACCAGAACGTCAACGTCCATGGACATGGCCAGCGCCTCGCCCGTGACGGACCCGGCCCCGGTGACGACGTTCAAGACACCATCGGGCAATCCGGCTTCGCTGGCCAATTCGGCCAGCCGAAGCAAAGTCAGGGAGGCGGTTTCGGCGGGTTTCAACACGACCGAATTGCCCGCCGCCAGTGCAGGCGCCAGTTTCCACGCGCCAATCATCAGCGGGAAGTTCCACGGCACAATCGCACCAACAACGCCCACGGGTTCCTTGTGGACAAGGCCCAAGATGCCGGGCGCGGTCGGGGCTATCTCGCCATATACTTTGTCCAAAGCCTCGGCATAGTAACGGAAGGTGCCCGCCGCCGAACCGGGTTCGGCTTTCAGGGCCATACCAATTTCGGTCCCATTGTCGCGCACGCCCAGAACCGCCAGTTCCAGAGCATTCTGCTCAATCAAGTCCGCCAATTTGTGCAGAACCTTCTTGCGATGCGCTGGGGCTGCGCGTGACCAGCGTCCATCGTCAAACGCCCGCCGTGCTGCCGCCACAGCCCGATCCACATCCGCAGCGGACGCCCGCGCGATTGTGGTCAGTCGTTGTCCGTCAATCGGCGAGAGAACGTCTTGCGCTTCGCCCTCAGCTTCTTTCCACGCTCCGTCAATATATAGTTTCTGCGGCGCGACAGGATTGCGGGAAAGCTCGTTGATGCGTGACTGGTCTGCCATTCGTCAGTCTTTCTTTCTTTGTAGTCCAGCCAAACCCGGCGGAAATGCAGGAGAAGGACTAGGACAATCATTCCAAACAGTATCGCCGCAATGGGGCGATCAATGAAATCAAGAGGGGTCTTCACGCGCGCCATGGCGCTGCGCAGTTTCACTTCCATGATGCCGCCCAGAACCATGCCCAAGACGATGGGCACGACGGGCAGTTGCATGCGTTTCATGATGAAGCCGAAAATGCCAAAGGCTGCTGCGACGATGCAATCGGTCAGCGAATTGCGAAGGCTGTAGACGCCCACGAAGCTGAGGATCAGGATGCAGACGCCCAGAAAGCGATTGGGAATCTTCACCACTTTAATCAGCTGGTTGGTTGCCACCAAAAGGAAAGCCACCACCAGCACGTTCAGGATCAAAAGCGCGAGGTAGAGCGCAACCACAAAGTCCATGTCATTCTGGAACAGCTGTGGGCCGGGGATGACATTGTGGACATAGAAGACAGACAGCATCATCGCCGTCAGCGCCTCGCCCGGAATGCCCAGCGCCAGAAGCGGCACCATGGCGGCACCGGGGACGGCGTTGTTGGCAGTCTCGGCTGCGATCAAGCCTTCGGATGAGCCATGTCCAAAATCCTCAGGCCGTTTCGAAGACTTCTGCGCATAGGTGTAAGACATGAACTGCGCGGTGAACTCGCCCACGCCCGGGATCATGCCCATCACCACACCGAACGTGGCCGAGATACCCGCGATGCGCGGGTGGCGGGCGAGTTCTCGGAAACCCTGAAAGAAGCTGCCTTTTAGCTTGGTCAGGCGCACTTTCTCGTCGTCGCCATGCAACAGCGTAAAGGCTTGGCTCAAAGCAAAAAGGCCCAGCACCACGACGATCAGGTTCACCCCGCCCGACAACCAGCTTTGGTCAAACGTATAGCGTTTTGAGTAGCTCGCCGGGTGCAAGCCGATCGTGTTCAACCAAATGCCAAAGCACGCCATGGCGGCGGCAATCAGCGTGTGTTTGCGATGCGCCGTAACGACCAGAATGATCCCCAAAAGCGCTGCCAAGAAGATTTCACGCGAACCAAACATGGGCGCGATTTTCGCCAAGATCGGGGCGAATAGGATCAGGCAGACGACAGAAAAGATGCCCCCAAAGAAAGACGAGCTATAGGCCAGCGACAGTGCGCGCCGTGCCTCGCCCCGCGTGGTCATAGGGAAGCCGTCATAGGTGGTCAGCGCGTTCACCGCCGTGCCCGGCGTGTTGATCAGTATCGCGGGGATCGAGCCCCCATACATCGAACTGCCGTAAATACCCAAAAGCACCGTCAGCCCCACGATGGGGTCCATGGAAAATGTCGCGGGCAGCAAGATCGCGATGGCAACCGCAGGTCCTACACCGGGGATTGCGCCGATCAGCACACCGCCGACAGAGCCCACCAGAAGGGCGAGCACCACGTCCCATCGTGCTAGGTACGATGACGAGGCCTGCACCTGTGTGAGGAAATCGTAGATAAGATCCATGAGGCCCTCAGAAATTCAGGATAAAGAACGAACGCAGCGCGCCCGGCAGGTATTCATAAAGCGCAGCCCCAGGGATTTTCACTTGCAGGAAGCTTTTGAAAATCAGCACGACCACAACGGCAAAAACGACCGACGTCCAGAGCATCAGACGCGAGCGATACCCAACCCGCCATGTCAGTATCGGGGCAAACACCATTGTTACGGGCAGGTAGCCAATGATCGGCACCAACAGCACATAGGCCAAGAACCATCCGGCCCATTCAAAGACCGAGGCCCAAACCTTCGCCTCACGTCGGTCCGTCCAGTGTTGATAAAGCCATGTAACGCGGATCACGGCGACCAGAAACACCATCGGCGCCGCTGCAATTGGGCCAAGCCACAGTGCCAGACCTGCCGCAAGAAATGCCCAGAACAGACTTTCCGCCCATTGGAACCAATCTGCCTCACGCATCCACCTAGGAAGGCGGCGTTGTTTGCGTGGCAGGTGCCAGAAATGCAGCGCCGTGAACAGCACCATGCCGCCCACGCCAATTCCCGGCCAAAACCGGGGTTGCGCAAAAAAGTCTTTTCCCTTCAGCCACTTGGTCTGATCCCCTATGGCCGCCAACAGAAGCGTCGCACAAATCAGAAACAGGGCCGCGAACAACACCTGACCCCGCTGGGGCCGATCAGGATGTTCAATAATCTCATCGCTCATTTCAGAGGGCATTCCTTGCGCCAGAAGGTCGGTCTGTGCGTAACGCGGGGCCAGCCAAAGCCAGCCCCGAGCGTATTATTCGTCCAGTCGTTATTCGAGGATCTTGCCGATCGCCGCACCAGTTTCCTGATCCGTGGCGATGCGTGCTGCCGAAGCTTCAGCATCCATCCAGTAAACCAGCGCGCCGGTTTCCTTGGCAACCGCCTGCGCACGTTCGCTCATCACGGTTTTGGACGCGACGGCGGCGATCTTCTCGCGCACATCAGCCGGTGTATCCTTGGTCACGAACAGACCGTTCCAAAGCGCGATGTTCAGGCTTTCATCCAGCTCGCCGATGGTCGGCGTGTCGGGCACAAGGCTGATGCGTTCGTCGGTGACAGCCATCAGCACCTTCACGTCGTCAAGGCAAGGCAGGATCAGTTGCAGCGTGGTGTTGATCACATCCGCGTCGCCCGAGGCCAGCGTGTTACAGTCCAACGCGTCAAAGGCTGCGTCCGACCCCCACTCAAAGCCAGCGTTCTTCGAATAGGCTTTGGTCACCTGTGTTGGTGTCAGGACGTCCCCGAAGTGACCCAGCGCTACGTCGTTTTCTTTCGCATAAGCGGCCAGCTCTTCCATCGAGCTGTAGGGCGCGTCGCCCTTTGTGGCGATCACGAACGGATAGGTCAAGAATATGCCAATCGGGTCGAACTTGGCAGGCGCCAGTTCGTCAATTCCAATCTCGTGGCCGATGACGGGCACGGCGGGCACGAAGCTGCCGATGGTGTAGCCATCTGCCGGGGCCGTTGCGACGTCAATTGCGCCGGGGAATGGGCCACCGCCGCCACCGGGCTTGTTCACGACAGCCGCCGACACGCCGTACTCTGCCTGAAAATCCTCAGCGATCATACGCGTCAGAACGTCTTCAAGATCACCCGGAGGCCACGGCACAATGAAGCTGACCGGCTTTTCCGGATATTCAGCCATGGCAGGTGCAGCCATCATGGATGCGGTTACGGCCAGCGCGCCAGCCAGAATGGATTTGGTGTTCATGACGGTCTCCCTGTTTCGTCAGATAATCTTGCTTGTTGGTTCATTATTCAAACCATTGGTTTTAAAATAGATTGACAGACCGGAGTGATTCCTGTCAACAAAACATTGAACAAGTGAACGAAAAACCAATCCGCGTGCGTCGCGTTGATTGAGATAATGGAACCGAATAAACCATGGGTACGGCCTCTAAGGCGTTGTCCTTATTGAACTACTTCACGCGATCGCAACCTCAGATTGGGCTAAGCGACATGGCCCGCCTGTCTGGGATCAATAAGGCCACTGTGCATCGCCTTATGGGCGAACTGGCCGATCATGGATTCGTTGAGCAGGTCGGCGCGGGCCGAGAATACCGTCTTGGCCCCGCCTTTCTGCGACTCGCAGCCCTACGCGAAAAAGCGGTTCCGATGCGCGAACTGGCGCTGGCCGAGCTGACAAAACTCAGCGGGTTGACCGGCGAAACCTCTCATATGTCGCTCTTGAACGGAGAGGTCCTGTCCAACCTCACCTATAGCTATGCACACAAGCACGGGACGATGGTGATGATGGAAGACGCCGAGGTTCTAGAGCTTCATTCAACCGGCTCGGGCCTGGCGGTCCTAGCCTTTTCCCCTGCCCCCTTTGTCGACGCCATTCTAAGCAAACCGCTAGTCGCGCGCACTCCGGAAACCGTCACCGATCCTGCAGCCATTCAAGCTTTGCTACCAAAAATTCGCAAACGTGGGATGGCATGGTCGATCGGCGGCTATGAACGGGATGTCTATTCCCACGCTGTGCCCATTTTCGACGCCGGGTCGCAATGCATCGGCGCGATGGCGGTGGCGGCCCCGGTCTCGCGCATAACGGACGAATTGCGCGCCACGATCCAAACCGAACTTGCCCTTGCTGCCCGCCGGACAACGCGTGTTCTGGGCGGTTTCCCTCCTGACACTTTTCCAACATTTTCCCCCGCAGAACCTCCTGCAGAAAGCGAGCTGACATGAAAGATTCCAACTTTCTGAAAGAAAAGAACGCCCGTTCGCTCTGGCACCCTATGGCGCATCCCGCCGATTGCCTGAAGAACCCGCCAACCATTGTCACAGGAGCTTCTGGTGTGAAAATCACAGATGTGGATGGCCACGAAGTTGTCGATGCTGTGGGTGGACTGTGGAACGTGAACCTTGGCTTTTCATGCCAACCCATTAAGGACGCGATTTCTGCGCAGCTGGACACCCTGCCCTACTATTCAACTTTCCGCGGCACCACCAATGACAAGGTGATCGAGCTGTCGGAGATCCTGCGGGATTTCTTTGCACCGGACGGGCTGACACGGGCGTTTTATACTTCGGGTGGATCGGACAGTGTGGAAACCGCGCTGCGTCTGGCACGCCAGTATCACAAGGTGAAAGGCGCACCGGGCCGCACCAAGTTCCTGAGCTTGAAGAAGGGGTATCACGGCACCCATATGGGCGGGGCCTCGGTGAACGGGAATGCCAATTTCCGCACGCAGTATGAGCCCCTTCTGCCCGGCTGCTATCATATCCCCGCGCCCTACACCTATCGCAATCCGTTCAATGAAACCGATCCCGAGCGCCTCGCCCAGCTTTGCCTGCAAGCGATGGAAGACGAGATTTCCTTCCAAGGCGCAGACACCATCGCCGCGATGATCATGGAACCCATTCTGGGCGCAGGCGGCGTAATCTCGCCCCATGAAAGCTTCATGCCCGGCGTGCGCGAAATCTGTTCGCGTCACGGTATCCTTCTGATCGCAGATGAGGTCATCACCGCTTTCGGCCGCACGGGTGGTTGGACGGGGAGCCGTTACTGGGGCGTTCAGCCTGATTTCATGTGCACCGCCAAGGCGATCACCAATGGATACTTCCCTTTTGGCGCCGTGATGATTGCCGACCATGTGGTTGAAACCTTTGAGAAAGACGAGACCGGCAAGGCCGCCATCGGGCACGGATACACCTACTCAGGCCACCCGGTTGGGGCAGCTGCGGCGATTGCATGTATGGAAGAAACTCTGCGTCTGAAGGTGAACGAAAACGCCGCCGCCCGCGGGGCGGAATTGTTCGCCGGGTTGCAAGAACTGGGCGCGGCGTATGACGTCATCGGCGACGTGCGCGGCGGACACGGCTTGATGTGCGCGTTGGAGCTGGTGTCGGACAAAGACACAAAAGCATCCATAGACAAAGCCAGCATCGGCACCCTGCAAGAGGTCGCTTATCAAAACGGCGCAATGGTACGCGTCTCTGGCCCGAACGTGATCATGTCTCCGCCTTTGGTACTCACATCAGAGGATGTGCAAACCATCCTGTCCGCGCTCAAGGCAGGTTTTGCCGCGATCTGATTGCACAGCCACCAAGCACAAAGGTCGCCTGAATTGGGCGGCCTTTTTCATCTGTGTTGATCGATCAAAACCGGGAACCCGTCGGGATCCACCACGACAAAGCTGGCAGGGCCATCTTCGCCACCTTGTTCTTGTGTGATCGCAACCCCTGCGGCGGCAAGCTGCGCCTTGATCGCGCGCACATCGTCAAACGGATCGACATTCGAAGCGTTCTGATCCCAGCCGGGATTGAAGGTCAGCATCGCCCCTTCAAACATCCCCTGAAACAGCCCAACCAGCGTCTCGCCGTTTTTCATGATCAGGTAATTATGCTCTTCGGTTCCCGCATATGCGGTGAAGCCCAGCGCCTCGTAAAATGCCTTGGATTTGCCAAGATCCTTAACCCCGAGACTGACAGAAAACGCGCCCAATTGCATAAGATCATCCTCCCTTTGAGATCATCTTATCACAAAGGAAGGTAGTCCGCTTTCAGACCGGCACGATCAGGCGGATCCCGTCCAAATTGTCTGACGCCTCGATCTGGCACGACAGACGCGAGGCATCGGTGACTTCACCATCCGCCATATCGAGCATCGCCTCTTCAAAGTCGCCCTTCGCGCCGGTTTTCGACAGCCAGTCGCCATCCACATGGACATGACAGGTCGCGCAGGACAGCGAGCCCCCGCATTCACCCTGAATGCCGGCGACATTGTTCGCTTGAGCGGCTTCCATCAGGTTCACGCCCGTCTGGACATCAGCCACAACCTCCTCGCCCCCAGGCAAGACCCAGGTTACTTTCATCTCGTATCTCCTTGTTTTTAAGTCGCTTAGACGAAGTTCACATAGAAATCACGCAGCCCGTCACCCTCAAGATCACGGGTCTTGATGACCTCTTTGCGTTTCATGAAAATATGGTTATCCACCAGCATCCGGCCCACGCGATCGCCCAGCACAGTGTCGGCCTCTAGGTCCTTCATGGCGGCCTTCAGGTTCACTGCCGTGCCTTCCTTGGCTTCGGTCCGATCAAAGCCGTCACCGCCTTCGATGGGGCCCAGCGGATAGTTGTTTTCAAGCCCTAGAAGGGACGCCTGCAGAACCGCCGCGACAGCCGTATATGGATTCGCAGTCGCGTCCGCCATTCGGTGTTCAAGCCGCGACTTCGCGCCGCCTTCGCCAGAAATCCGCGTGGTGACGTTTCGGTGATCCCCGCCCCAGTTGCGCCAGTACCCGGACAGAGATCCCGGCTGCAAACGCTGATACGAATTTGTCGTCGGTGCGACCAGTCCGGCCAGCCCTTTGTGGTGATGCATCAAGCCCGCGATACAGCCGCGCGCCAGATCGTTCATATGCTCCGGCCCGCCCACGGGTCCATTGTCCAGCGCGTTGCCGCCTGACCGATCCCGGAAGCTATAGTTGATATGCATGCCTGACCCACCAGCCTCGGCAATCGGTTTGGGCATAAAGGTCAGGACCAACCCGTGTTCGAGCGCCACTTCGCGGGCCATCTGGCGGAAGAGCACAATGTCATCCACATGTTTCAACACTTCATCAAAGGTCAGGGTGAACTCGAACTGAGGGCTGTCATATTCGCCCGTCATCATTTCCAGATTGAAACCCAGCTTCTCAGCCCGTTCCCAGATGTCGTCGGTGAAGCGCAGCGGATCGGTGAAGGGGCCTGTGCCGTAAACCACACCGCCCGGCGCGTCATAGGGCACAAGGCGGCCGATTTCATTTGCCATCAGTGCGAAGCATTCCAGCTCGATCCCGACCATCGGGGTCAATCCGCGCTCTTCCCATGCCGCAACCGCGCGTTTCAGTGCCTGACGGCCGCAAAGCTCCAACGGCACGCCGTCTTGGTCATACAGGTCGCCAATGACAATCTGCGTCGAGGCCTCCCACCCCTCGCGAATGTCTTCCGCCCGCCAGCGCAGCTCCATGTCCGGCAGGCCTTCCTTCATCATCGCGCCGGGCGCGTCCAGAAGGTCCTTGTCGTAATGCACACCATAGGTGGATCGGCAAAACCGCGTCTCGCTGGTGCCAATCTTTGACCCGGGCAGATACTTGCCGCGCAGAATACTCAGGTGATCGAGCCAAAGGGCCCGCAAACGGTCTTTCATCAATCCTCCCTGC
Source organism: Aliiroseovarius sp. F20344 (assembly GCF_023016155.1). GTDB lineage: Bacteria > Pseudomonadota > Alphaproteobacteria > Rhodobacterales > Rhodobacteraceae > Aliiroseovarius. Next base: position 700,870 of record NZ_JALKBG010000008.1, on the reverse strand, counting down.
CCGGTTTTCCGGGTCGTCCCCTTTTGGGGTTACTTGGCCTGCATCGTAACAGGCAATTCCTTGATCCCACCCACGAAGTTCGAGCGCAGGAACTTGTGATCCCCGGCAGGTTCCACCATTTTCACGCGTTTCGCCAGTTCTTCGAACAAAACCCGCACCTCAAGCCGAGCCAGATGCATGCCCAAACAGACATGAGGGCCACCCTGCCCGAAGGACATATGGCGGTTGGGGCTTCGGAACAGGTCAACGCGGTTGGGGTCGTCGAACACCTCTTCATCGCGGTTGGCAGAGGCCCACCAGTAAAGCACTTTGTCGCCTTCGCGGATCAGCTTCCCGTGCATCTCGTGATCGCGCGTGGCGGTGCGGCGGAAGTATAGCGCGGGCGTCGCCCAGCGGATAATCTCATCCGGCGCAGTGGCCCAGATATCGCCGCCTTCCTGCATCTGACCCAGCAATTCTTGCTGATGTGCCATCGCCTGAATACCTGCCGCAATCGAATAGCGCGTGGTGTCATTGCCCGCAGCAACAAGCAGACAGAAGAAGTTGCGGAATTCTTGTTCCGGCATGACGTTGCCGTCACGATCCGGCTTCATAATCATATGCAACACGCCATCCGTGTCGCCCTTGCGGTTCTTTTCTTCGATTAGCTTTTTGGCGTAGTCGAACAGCTCTGCCCCGGCAGGCGAGTTGAAGGGCATCATCCGGTATTCGTCCGTCTCCATCTTATCAAGCACATGGTCGGTGAAATCCGGGTCTGTGTTTGCGATCAGCGCGTCACCCTTCTCAACCAGCCACGGCAGGTCTTCGTCCGGCGTTCCAATGATCCGCCCCAACATCATCATGGGAAGCTGGCGCGCAATCACCTTCGTGGCGTCGAACCTGCCCGCCTCAAGTGCGGCATCCAGAATGGGGTGGCATAGTTCGCGGATCTGATCTTCGAACTCTGCAACAACAGGCCGCGAAAACGCTTTACCCACCATCACGCGGGTCTTCATATGCTCGGGAGGATCGGTTTCCTGAAAGGTTCGACGGGCCAGGTATTCCTCGTAGGTCTGATCCTCCATCCGAATACCACGGGCCGAGGACATGAGTTCATAGTTCCGGTTTAGTTCGGTAATATCCGCATGCCGAACCACGTTCCAGAAGCCTTCCCCGCCATCCCAATCGGTCCAGCTTAGCGGATCTTCACGCCGCAAGCGTGCGAATGTGTTGTGCGGTGCGCCATTTACGAACGTATCGTGACTGGACAGATCGGCAAATCCATCATCATTTGGGGTCCAGACTGTCATGCGCACCTCCCTGGCGTTTTTGCTATTGTGTGCAGCGCGTCTATAAATATATTATAGAACATGTTAATTATGTAAAGAGGCGAAATGATGCACATCGCAATCCTGATGACCAACACGGATGAAAGCGAATTCGCACAGCTTCATCCAAAGGACGGCGAAAAGTGGATCGAGCTTTTGTCAAAAAAGCGTCCTGACTGGAAGTACACGGTGTTTTCGGTAAAGGATGGCAAATTCCCCAAAAAACTGGACAAGTTTGATGGGTTTGTAGTCACTGGCAGCCCGGCATCCGTCCAAGATGAAGAGCCATGGATGAACGATCTGGCCGATCTTATCCAGAAACTGCACGATCAGAAACGCCCCCTGTTCGGCGCGTGCTTTGGCCATCAAGCCATCGCCAAAGCCTTGGGCGGAAAGATCGGGACCAACCCCGATGGTTGGATTTTCGGGTCGACCGAGATGGAGATCACTGAAGCTGCCCCATGGGTCGAGGTGAAACGCTTCTGGCTTTACGGCGCGCATATCGAACAAGTGACCCAAATGCCCAAAGGGGCAACAAACATCATGATGTCAGAAGGCTGCCCTATTGGTGGCTTCCGCATCGGGAATCACATCTTCACCACCCAAAACCATCCAGAAATGACACGCGGATTTATCAGCGCATTGATCGACGAACTTGAAGATAACAAGCCGGCGGAAGTTATTACCCATGCCCGCGAGTCGCTTCGTCTATTGGCGGATGGCCCAATTTTTGCATCTTGGATTGCGCGGTTCTTTGAACACGCAAATCAAGCGCAAACCTGAACCGCACTGAACGGGCTACCCAAGTGCTGCCAGCAAATCCATAACTGTCACTTGGTCGAACAGCACATGTTCAGACATTAGCGCGTGTGCGCGATCCGCGTCATGGGCCAAGATCAGCTCGGCGATCTGGCGGTGCTCTCGCGCGCTTTCAGCAATTGCCCCGGGATTGCGATAGCGCGCCCGATAATAAGCCAAAAGCTTGCGCCCATTCATCTTGATCATGTCCAGAAGGAACGGATTGCCGGACGCTTTGGCCACTTGTTTGTGAAACTCTAGGTTCAGCGCGTAATAGGCGTTTGGGTCATCATCGCCCTTCTCAAGCGCATGTTTTTCGCATGCCTCTACGACACTCAGCAGATTTTCGCCGCCTTCCGCCCCTATCCGGCGCGCGGCCAGCCCCGCCGCCTGACCTTCCAGCTGGGCGTTAACCTCTAGGATCGCAAGGAACTCTTCAAAACTGGGCTTGAACAGCACGGCCCCTTTGCGCGGGGGGCGGACGATCAAACCCATTGCTTCAAGCCGAAGCAACGCCTCGCGTAGCGGAGTACGCGACACCTCGTAACGCGCAATCAGCGCGTTTTCGTCAATCGCTTCCCCCGGCGACAAATCCCCTTTGTCGATCCCGGACAAGATTGCGTTCAATACGATTTCAGTTTGGCCAGCCATGGGATGAGTTAAGCAAATCCAGCCGTAAATTCCAGCCTTCAAAAGAAAACCGTGATGCCTTTCCTGTGCGGCAAACTATTTGCAACTGCCAAACAGCCCAGCCTACGCCACGACTGGCTATATCCTAATAGCGGGCTGGCCCTATTTTCGTTTCAGAATTCCGAGAAGATATTTGATCAAAGAATCTCTGTTCCCACGGCCCGCTTCGCACGGGGAACATCATGCCGATGGAGGAACCGATGGACGGACAACTGAAAGAAAACGACATCAGCCACGTGGTCGAGGCCGATAAAGCCCATGTTTGGCACCACCTGACCCAGCACAAGCCTTTTGAAACCGGTGATCCGCGTATCATCGTAGAAGGCAAAGGCATGCGGGTTTGGGATCAGAACGGCAAAGAATATATCGACGCCGTATCTGGTGGTGTCTGGACCGTGAATGTTGGTTATGGCCGCGAAACCATTGCAGACGCTGTGCGCGACCAGCTTGTGAAGATGAACTATTTCGCCGCCTCCGCTGGATCGATCCCCGGTGCGCTCTTCTCGGAGAAACTGATTGAGAAGATGCCAGGCATGAGCCGCGTCTACATCACGAATTCAGGATCCGAAGCCAACGAAAAAGCCTTCAAGATGATCCGCCAGATCGCCCACAAGAAATACGGCGGCAAGAAAACCAAGATCCTGTATCGCGATCGCGATTATCACGGATCGACGCTGGCAACGATGTCGGCAGGCGGTCAGGACGAGCGCAACGCGCAGTATGGCCCCTTTGCACCGGATTTCATCCGCGTGCCGCATTGCATGGAATACCGCAAGCATGAGCTTGGGCTTGAGCATCTGTCGGGTGCCGAGTTCGGTCGCGCCGCTGCGGATGCCATTGAAGAAGTCATTCTGCGTGAAGGTCCAGATACTGTTGGCGCGCTTTGTCTAGAACCCATCACCGCAGGTGGTGGCGTTATTGAAGCGCCCGAAGGGTACTGGCCGCGTGTGCAGGAAATCTGCGAGAAATACGACCTTTTGCTGCATATCGATGAGGTCGTCTGCGGCCTTGGCCGCACAGGCACTTGGTTTGGCTATCAGCACTACGGCATCAAACCTGACTTTGTGACCATGGCGAAGGGTGTGGCCTCGGGCTATGCAGCAATTGCCTGTTGCGTATCCAACGAGCGCGTATTTGACATGTTCAAGGAAGACGCATCAGATCCGCTGGGCTATTTCCGCGACATCTCGACCTTTGGTGGCTGCACCGCTGGCCCAGTGGCTGCGCTGGAAAACCTGCGCATCATCGAAGATGAGGGCCTGTTGGAGAATACCACCAAAATGGGCGAACGTATGCTGGCCAATCTGAATGCACTGGCCGAAAAGCATAGCGTGATCGGCGACGTGCGCGGCAAGGGCCTGTTCCTTGGCGCAGAACTGGTGAAAGACCGCGAGACCAAAGAGCCGGTTTCCGAAGCCGAGGTCGGCGCAGTGGTTGCGGATTGTGGCGCACAAGGCGTGATTATCGGGGCGACCAACCGGTCCCTTCCCGGTCGCAACAACACGCTGTGCTTCAGCCCGGCCCTGATCGCAACCGAACAAGACATTGATCGGATCTGCGAGGCGGTCGACAACGCTTTGACCAAAGTGTTTGGTTGAACAATCACTGATTTACCATAGTGTGCGCTATGAAGGCGGTCCTTTCATCGGGGCCGCCTTTTGTTTGAGACAGTAGAATTAAAAAGGATTTCTGCCATGTGGCCTGCACCTGTCACGCTTTCTGGCGATCACGTCACACTCGCCCCTCTGAGCTTGGAACATGCCCCTGCCTTGAAAGAGGCTAGCGCAGTAGGCGCATTGCATCGCCTTTGGTACACTACCGTGCCCACGCCTAAAAACATGGAAACCGAAATCACACGGCGTTTGGCGTTGCAAGATGCTGGCACCATGCTGCCCTTTTGCGTGATGACGCCAGATGGCACACCTGTCGGCATGACAACCTTCATGAATATCGACGCCATCAACAAACGGGTCGAGATCGGATCAACCTGGTATCGGAAATCCGTACAACGCAGCCTTCTGAACGCCGAGGCGAAAAGGCTGCTTCTTTCTTATGCCTTCGACGATCTGGGGTGCATCGCGGTCGAACTTCGAACCCACTTCATGAACCACCAGAGCCGCGCTGCGATCGAGCGTCTTGGCGCAAAACTGGATGGCGTGTTGCGCAGCCACATGGATCAGGGCAATGGCGTTTTACGTGATACAGCGGTTTATTCGATCATCGCGTCGGAATGGCCAGCGGTGCGCGCAAACCTGACGTGGCGGCTCGAAAAGCCCAGAAACTAAGGGATATCACCGCGACGTGAACCGCGGGCACTGGACAATTAATCATTTTGTTCTATATTTGTTCTCGCCAATGTGAACAAAAGGAACGCGCAATGGCTTATGCCAATAGTCTGCCCCCGACGCCGAAACAAACGGATTACGCGCGCGCCATAGCCACGAAGCTGGGCACGGCCATCCCTGCTGATGTCATTCATGACCGTGCTGCCCTTTCAGGGTGGATCGGCGAGCATCAAGCGCGCCTTAAGGTGCGGTCCCAGAAACCACGCGACAATCGCGCAACGTCCAAGCAAGTCGCCTTTGCCGAACGTATCGCACGCGCCAAGCGCCGTTCAGTCCCGGATGAGTGCTTTCGCGATGCTGGAATGATGTCTGCATGGATATCTTCAAATCGCTAAGAGGTTGAGTATATCCAGATTGCACCCAGACTAAGTCCAATATATGGTGCCCTACATGGTTGCACCTGTTGAGACATTCTTTCTGGACCCCGACGCCCAAGGCACGCTTCAGGCCCAGATCCAACAAATGATCGCCGAGGCAATCTTGTCCGGCCGCCTACCCCGCGGCGAAAAGCTGCCCTCTACGCGCAAACTGTCGGCACATCTGGGTGTCAGCCGAATTACCGTCACGCTGGCTTATACTGAACTGCAAGCCAATGATTACCTGTCCTCCAAGGGCCGGTCGGGTTTCTATGTCTCTGAAAACGCACCGGAACCGCCAAGTTTTCAGCCTCGTGCCCGAGGTGAAGACAAGGTCGATTGGCACCGCGCAATCGGCAATCACTTCACCGGGGGAAGTACGCCGCAGAAACCGCAGAACTGGCGACAGCACAAGTATCCTTTCATATACGGTCAGGCTGACCCCAAATTGTTCGATCACAACGCTTGGCGCCTATGCGCTTTGCGCGCGCTCGGTCACAAAGACCACGCCGTGATGATGGGGGACTACTACGACCAAGACGACCCGCAATTGATCGAGTTCATTGCACGTCACATTCTGCCCCGGCGCGGTATTCTGGCCCGGCCCGAAGAGATCCTGATCACGCTTGGGGCGCAAAATGCCCTTTGGATGGCCGCGCAAATCCTGCTGACACAGCGACGCACAGCCGCGATCGAGGATCCCTGCTATTATTCATTGCGCGATGTGTTGACGCAAAGCCGGTGCCATCTGGTAAACATCCCCGTTGATCGCGATGGACTGCCGCCCGAAGCGCTGCCTGACGGAACTGACGTCATCTTTTCGACGCCCAGCCATCACAGCCCGACCACCGCAACAATGCCACTTGCCCGCCGAAAGGCCCTTTTGGCCCGCGCGAAAGAGCTGGACGCGGTCATTGTCGAAGACGATTACGATTTCGAGATGTCGTTCCTGAAACCACCCTCCCCCGCGTTGAAATCCTTGGATCGGGAAGGCCGCGTGATTTATGTGGGCAGTTTCTCGAAGTCCCTATTCCCGGGGCTACGTCTTGGCTACATGGTGGGGTCTGAACCCTTTATCCGCGAAGCCCGCGCCCTTCGGTCAGCTGTGTTGCGCCACCCGCCCGGCCTGATCCAGCGCACCGTCGCCTATTTCCTTTCACTTGGACATTACGACGCCCTGATCCGCCGCATGGGCAGCGCTTATCAAGAGCGTCGCGAAGTGATGAACCAAGCCATCGAGGAAAGTGGTCTGACGATCGCAGGACGCGGGGTTTTTGGTGGGTCCGCTTTCTGGATGCGCGCACCGCAGGGTGTCGACATGGGCGAGCTTGCTGACAGCTTGCGTGAAAAGGATGTGCTGATCGAACCGGGCACTCCGTTTTTCCGCGGTCCCAATCAGCCAACCAATTTTTATCGGATCGCCTATAGCTCGATTCCAGCCTCGCGCATCCCGGATGGCATCGCGATCATTGCCGAAGAAATTGCGGGCAAAATCAAATCTGGCAACAGATAGCCAACGCAACTGGCCCTATAGGCAAAGCCCTGCGCTGCCTAAAAAGATTCAGAAAACTGACAGGATGGCCGAGGCAAATCTGCCCGCCCACCATTATTTCAAGGGAGAGCGTCAAGATGAAAATGACCACTGAAGAAGCCTTCGTAAAAGTGCTTCAGATGCATGGGATCGAACATGCCTTTGGTATTATCGGATCTGCCATGATGCCGATTTCGGACATTTTCCCGGATGCGGGCATTACCTTCTGGGACTGCGCGCATGAAGGATCGGGCGGCATGATGGCCGACGGCTACACCCGCGCAACCGGCAAGATGTCGATGATGATCGCCCAGAACGGTCCGGGCATCACCAACTTTGTCACGGCCGTAAAAACAGCCTACTGGAACCACACTCCTTTGCTGCTGGTCACACCGCAGGCGGCCAACAAGACCATCGGTCAGGGCGGTTTCCAGGAAATGGAACAGATGCGCATGTTTGCTGACTGCGTCGCTTATCAGGAAGAAGTGCGCGATCCGACCCGTGTGGCAGAAGTTCTGAACCGTGTGATCATGAACGCCAAGCGCGCCTCGGCGCCTGCTCAGCTGAACATCCCGCGCGATATGTGGACACAGGTCATCGACATCGAACTGCCGGCGATTGTTGATTTCGAGCGTCCCTCGGGTGGTGCAGAAGCGGTTGCTGAAGCCGCCAAGCTGATTTCGGAAGCCAAGAACCCTGTCATTCTGAACGGCGCCGGTGTTGTTCTGTCGAAAGGCGGCATCGAAGCTTCGAAAGCACTGGCCGAGCGTTTGGACGCGCCGGTTTGTGTTGGCTATCAGCACAACGACGCCTTCCCGGGCTCGCACCCTCTGTTTGCCGGTCCGCTGGGCTATAACGGTTCGAAAGCCGGGATGGAGCTGATCAGCGAAGCTGATGTTGTTCTCTGCCTTGGCACACGTCTGAACCCGTTCTCGACCCTGCCCGGTTATGGCATGGAATACTGGCCCGCAAATGCCAAGATCATTCAGGTCGACATCAACCCTGACCGCATCGGTCTGACCAAGACCGTTTCTGTTGGCATCATCGGTGACGCCGCCAAAGTTGCAAATGGCATCCTGTCGCAACTCAGCGACACCGCAGGTGACGCGGGTCGCGACGAACGCAAAGCCCGCATCGCGCAAAAGAAATCCGCGTGGGCCCAGCAGCTGACAGAAATGACGCACGAGGATGACGATCCGGGCACCACTTGGAACGAACGCGCCCGCGCAGACAAACCCGATTGGATGAGCCCGCGCATGGCGTGGCGCGCCATTCAGCAGGCCCTGCCGAAAGAGGCGATCATTTCGTCTGACATCGGCAACAACTGCGCCATCGGTAACGCCTACCCAGCGTTTGAAGAAGGTCGTAAATACTTGGCCCCCGGCCTGTTTGGCCCCTGTGGCTATGGCCTACCAGCTGTTGCCGGCGCCAAAATCGGCTGCCCAGACGTGCCGGTTGTTGGGTTCTCGGGCGATGGTGCTTTCGGCATCGCTGTGACCGAACTGACCGCCATTGGCCGCGAAGAATGGCCGGCGATGACGCAAGTTGTCTTCCGCAACTACCAGTGGGGTGCTGAAAAGCGCAACTCGACCCTTTGGTTCGATGACAACTTCGTCGGAACCGAGCTGGATCAGCAGGTATCCTACGCTGGCATCGCCAACGCTTGTGGTCTGAAAGGCGTTGTCGCCCGCACCATGGACGAGCTGACCGACGCGCTGAACCAAGCCATCAAGGATCAGATGGAAAATGGCGTCACCACGTTGATCGAAGCCATGATCAACCAAGAACTGGGTGAACCCTTCCGTCGTGACGCGATGAAGAAACCGGTCCGCGTGGCTGGCATCAGCAAAGACGATATGCGCCCGCAAAACGTCTAAACCTTTAGCTCCGGGCGCAGTATGATCTTGCGCCCGGACATCCTGACGCTGGCTTGGGCCCTGCGCCCCCGCGACACACATCCCTTTTCGTGAGGCGTCGATGAAACCGCTTGAAACTCTTCTTAAAAACGCAGCCCGCACCAACCTACGGATTGTTCTGTCCGAGGGAAGCGATCCGCGCGCGGTCTTAGCTGGGTATCAAGCCGCATCACAGGGCATTGCCCGCATCGGGCTGGTCGGCTCGACCAAGGACATTCAGGCCGAGTTTGCTGCGCAGGGGCTGGAAGTACTGGATGGAATCGAGATCCACGATCCCACCACATCGCCCCTAAAAGATGAACTTGCCGATCTCTACCATGAGCTAAGGAAACATAAGGGCGTTTCGAAAGATGCCGCGCGAGAGGCCGCCTTGCTTCCCCATGTGTTTGCAGCACTTTTGGTAAAATCAGGTCATGCAGATGGCACCGTCGGCGGGGCTGTTGCGACCACAGCCGACATTGTACGCGCAGCCATCCAGATCATCGGCACGAAGCCGGATACCAAGCTGGTCTCTTCTTTCTTTTTGATGCTGTTTTGCAAGGAACATCACGATCGCAAAGGCGCAATGATCTTTGCCGATAGCGGTCTGGTCGTGGACCCATCTGCAGATGAAATGGCCCAGATCGCACTAAGCTCGGCACATTCTTTTGAACGGTTGATTGGGGAGCCGCCCCGCGTCGCCATGTTGTCCTTTTCGACCCGTGGCAGTGCTAAACATGACGCGGTGTCGAAGGTCGTGGCTGCTACCAATACGGCGCGTGAACGCGCGCCAGATCTGCTGATTGACGGAGAGCTTCAATTCGATGCGGCGTTCGTTCCAGATGTGGCAGCGCGCAAGGCCGAAGACAGTCCGCTGCAAGGCAATGCAAATGTGTTCATTTTCCCAAATCTGGAAAGCGGCAACATCGCGTACAAGATCGCCCAGCGCATGGCCGGAGCCGAGGCGATCGGACCGATCCTTCAGGGTTTGGCCAAACCGGCCAACGATCTGTCGCGCGGATGCTCGGCCGAAGATATTCTGCACATGATCGCAGTCACGGCGGCGCAGGCAAGCGACGTCAGTTAAATGCGGGCTGCCTTCGCCGACCTGCTATGGACAGCACGGTTGTGGCCACAATTTCATCCACTGTTGCGCCTCTGCTCAAGTCACAAATCGGGCAGCGAAAGCCTTGTAGGATTGGGCCATAAGCTTTTGCACCAGCCAATTGCACCATAAGCTTATAGGCAATGTTTCCCGCATCCAAATTGGGAAAGATTAGCACATTGGCACAATGTAAAAGGGATGCTTCTTTCTGCTGTGCGATCATCATGTCCAGCGCAGCGTCAGCTTGAACGGGACCAGAAAACCCAGTCAGTTGTGCTGCTTCGCGCACGATCTCGACCGTTTCCCCCGCGCCGGAATGACCTGTCGAAAACGACAGAAGGGCAACATGCGCCTGCCCCCAAAACCTTGTTGCTGTTTGAGCGCTGGCACTTGCGATATCTGCAAGCTCCTGCGCGGTTGGGTCCACGTTCACAGCGCAATCCGCGAAAATAAATTCTTGCCCGTCCGGCAAAACCATCAGGAAATAGCTGGAGGGCGTCGCGACCCCATCTTCCAGACCAATCACGATCGACGCGGCCTCGATCACCCGTTTTGTAGGGGCGATTGCACCTGCCACCATAACGTCGGCTTCCCCTGTGGCAACCATCGCGGCTGCGCGCATCAAAGGGCGTTGCAACAGCCGCTTGGCGATCCCGGCGCGCATGCCTCGTTTTTCTGTCAGAAACTCAACATGCTTAGGGGTACCGTCCGCCAAAGGCACAGGGTCTGCCAATCCCTCGGCGCGCAGGCGTTCTGCGGCTTCGACAATTCTGAGATCTTCAACCTCTGGCAATACGACGCGGAGTTTGGTCTGCGCGGCGATCTCGAATGCACGATCCAGCGTAGCCGTCATCAGTCTGTCCCATCATGCGGTTTGCTTGCGGATCGTCCTATAGCCGGTCGTGAGTGCAAAGATCAACGCCGCAGCAACAATGATTGATGGCCCGGCTGGTGTGTCGAGCTTCAACGACGCCCAAAGCCCCGCACCGCTGGCGATCCAGCTGGCAATCACCGCAACGCCCACCATCTGGACCGGAGAGTTCGATACGCCACGTGCTGCTGCGGCTGGGATGATCAGCATCGCGGATACCAGCAACGCTCCAACCACTTTCAACGACACCGCAACAACAACTGCAATTGCGACTGTGATAACAAGGCTTTCCCGCGCGGGGTTTACACCAGATGCCGCCGCCAGATCAGGGCTGACCGTGGCCAGCAGAAGCTTTGACCAGCGCCAAGCAATCACCGCAGCCACGGCCAGTGCGCCGCCCCAGACCAGAACAAGATCAGATCGCGTGACGGTCAGAATGTCTCCGAACAGATAGGCCGACAAATCAACGCGCACGCCCGGCGCAAATGAGATCGCCACAAGCCCTGCGGACAACGCCCCGAAGGACAGCACGCCAAGCCCGCTGTCTGGCGATTGTCCTTTCGACATCATCCAACTGATGGCCCCCGCCATTGCCAATGCCACAATCAATGTTCCAAGGCTGATCGGCAGGGAGAAAATCAAGGCAAAGGCCACACCCAGAATGGCCGCATGCGCTGTCGCGTCGCCGAAATAGGCCATGCGCCGCCAAACGACAAACGCCCCCAGCGGTCCGGTGGCAATCGACAAGCCAAAGGCTGCCAGCGCAGCCCTCACAAGAAAATCATCCAGCATGCTTTCCCTCATCATGATCATGTGAATGGTCGTGCCCGCAATCATGGTCGTGATCATGCGCATGCTGGTACAGCGCCAAGGCGCCTTGCGTGCCATGCCCAAACAAGGCGCGATATTCTGGCGCGTTTTGAACCACGTGGGGTTTGCCTTCGCAACAGATATGCCCGTTCAAGCAGATCACCCGGTCCGAGGCGCTCATCACCACGTGAAGGTCATGTGAAACCATCAGCACCGCCACACCAGATTCGCGGCGCACATCCTCGAGCAAGCGATAGAATCCGGCCTCGCCCATTTGATCCAAGCCTTGGGTCGGCTCGTCCAGGATCAACAGATCGGGCACCGTCAGCAAAGCTCGCACGAGAAGCACGCGCTGCAACTGCCCGCCGGACAATTCGGCAACTTGCTTGGCTTCAATTCCCGGCACTCCGACACGTTTCAGCATGGTGTCGATCTGCGCGGGAGTATGCGGCTTGGGCAGGTTGAGAAATGATCGAACAGGCAGCGGTAATGTCGGGTCCAACGCGAGCTTCTGAGGCACATAGCCGATCACCAATCCCGATTTCTTTTGGATCGCCCCAGTCGAAGGTGTCAGTCCCAAAAGTGCGCGTAGAAGCGATGTCTTGCCGGATCCATTGGGGCCGACAATTGTCACGATCTCACCCCGATCAATCGAGATGTTCACCTGATCTAAGACAAGCTGTGCACCGTGCCTGACAGACAGGCCCTCGGCTTTTATCAAACTCATGCGGGCGCCTCGGTCTGGCACGATGGGCACAGGCCCAACGCCTCGACATTTGCGCGTTCAACAACGAAGCCAAGTGCGGCCCCGGCTTTATCGATTTGCGCACGCAACGTATCGGCAGGAGTTTCGGCAACCGCTTTACAGCTTTTGCAAATGAAAAAGGCCGGCGCGTGGTCGCATTCCAGCGTTGTGCAGGCCGCAAAAGCATTCAGGCGTCGAATGCGATGGGCCAAGCCTTGATCCACTAGAAACTCCAAAGCCCTGTAAGCTACCGGAGGTTGGCTTCCAAACCCATCTGCGGCCAGACGCTCCAGTACATCATAAGCCCCCAAGGCACGATGTTCTTCCAACAGAATTTCAAGCGCACGGCGGCGCACAGGCGTCAGTCGCGCGCCAGCCTCGCGGCAGATTTCCTCGGCCCTTAAAAGGGCATCACGGGAACACGTGCCGTGATCGTGTTTTTGAAAGGCGCATGCGGGATCGGACATGGGTTGACACCTGCGTTATGTAATAATATCACTCTTCCAAAATGGTATAACATAACAAGATCAGGAACAAGCCCCGATGACATTGCTCCGCACCGCAACGGCCCTTTGCCTTTGTCCGACAGTAGTTTTAGCCGATCCGCCGAAAGTGGTGGCAGATTTTGCCCCCATCCACTCACTTGCCGCGCAGGTGATGAACGGTGTTGATGAGCCCGATCTGCTGCTTCCACAAGGGGCGGACCCTCATGGATTCCAAATGCGCCCATCTCAGATGCGCGCCCTTACGGATGCGGATCTGCTGCTATGGGTTGGCCCATCAATGAGTCCTTGGCTTGAGCGCGCTATTGAAAGCGCTGCACCAGATCACAGCATGGCGCTTCTGTCCCTGCCAGAAACGGTAAAGCGTGAAGGCGGGCATGATCACGACCACGGCGATGATCACGATGATCACGATGATCATTCAAAAGATGCGCATGATGATCATGACCATGAACAGCATGACGAGCACGCGGACCATGTCCACGAGAAACATGATGAACATGCCGATCACGATCACGACGCGCATGATGAGCATGATGAGCATGATGAGCATAAGCACGACGAACACGCCGAGCATGCAGAAGGCGTAGATCCACACGCCTGGTTGTCCCCGAAAAACGCTCAGATCTGGCTTGAAGCGATTGCGGAAGAGCTGTCAGAGATCGACCCGGGCAATGCCAAGATTTACCACGACAACGCGCATGAAGCGCAGGAAAAAATCGCCGCACTGGATGAACGCATTCAGGCCCGTTTGGCCCCTGTTAAGGGAAAAGGGTTTGTGCTGTTTCATGACGCATTTGGCTATTTCTCGGATTACTATGAGCTGAACAACCTTGCATCCATCCGTGAAACGGATGCAGCTCCGCCCTCAGCTGCGCAACTGGCCGAGATTTCCGAGAAAATCGAGCATGGTGAAGTCGCCTGTATCTTCTCGGAGCCAGCACAAGGTGAATCCCAAGTGCTTGAACTGGCAAAGAGCGCCGGAACCGGCACCGCGGTTCTGGATCCCTCAGGGGCGTCACAAGAAATTGGTCCGATGCTTTATGAAAACCTGCTCTGGACTGCGGCAGATACAATTGCCACCTGCTTGGAAGGCAAGTAATCAGAAACGGGCGCCCAAGCGGCGCCCGTTTTCGTTTCAGTGTTGTGTTAATCGGGGTCACCCCACCCCCCGCCACCCGGCGTACACATCTCAAACAGATCGCCCGGATCAAGTACTACTTCGCCATTACCAGGCATAGGAATGCGGGTGCCGTCAGCCTTCTCTGCGGTGTTCACGCCCACCTGACCCTGCGCGCCACCATCCCCACCAAAGGGCGGCACCACACGGTGCGAGCTAAGCGTCGTGACCGTCACAGGCTCTAAGAACCGAATTCTGCGAATGACCCCATCGCCGCCACGCCACTGCCCCGCCCCGCCCGAGCCCTTGCGCAAGGTGAAGGCCTCAAGCCGTACGGGAAAGCGTTTCTCTAAGATCTCGGGATCGGTCATGCGGGTGTTGGTCATGTGGCTTTGCACCCCATCACAGCCATCAAAATCCGGCCCTGCTCCGGTGCCCCCCGCGATGGTTTCGTAGTTCTGGAAGTCCTCGTTGCCCCAGATGAAGTTGTTCATCGTGCCTTGCGACCCGGCAATCACGTCCAGTGCGCCATAGAGCGCGTTGCATGCGGCCTGACTGACCTCGGTATTGCCCGAAATCACCGCCGCCGGGTAACGCGGGTTCAGCATCGTGCCTTCTGGGACAATAATGTTCAGCGGCGCCAAACAGCCTTCGTTCAGCGGGATGTCGGCCCCGACCAAGGTCCGGAAGACATAGAGCACCACCGCACGGCTGATCGACAAAGGAGCGTTATAGTTGCCCGCCTGCTGATCCGAGGTTCCGGTGAAGTCGACCGTGGCCGAGCGTGTGGCTTTGTCGACGCTGACGGTGACGCGGATTTCGGACCCGCCATCCATCGGATAGACAAACGCCCCGTCGCGCAGTCGATCAATGACACGGCGCACGCTTTCTTCGGCATTGGCCTGCACATGGCCCATGTAAGCCTGCACGACGTCCAGACCGTAGTGATCAACCACACCCAACAGCGCCTGACGCCCTGTCTCGTTAGCCGCCACCTGCGCCTTCAGATCCGCCATGTTCTGATCAATGTTGCGGCACGGATATTTGCCCGAGGCCAAAAGCACACGCATGTCGCCTTCCAGAAGCTGCCCTTCGGCCACCAGTCGAGTGTTTTCGATCAGCACGCCTTCGTGCTCGATATGCGTACTGTCGGGCGGGCCAGAGCCCGGCGTACGCCCGCCAATGTCTGCGTGGTGCCCGCGTGATCCCAACCAGAAGGCAATGCGGTCGCTTACGAACACCGGTGTTACGACGGTCACATCCGGCAGGTGCGTGCCGCCGTTAAAGGGGCTGTTTAGGACAAACGCGTCGCCCGGCTTCACCTGCCCTGCGTTATCACGCATCACCGTTCGGATGCTGTCGGACATGGATCCCAGGTGCACCGGCACATGCGGCGCATTCGCGACCAGATCGCCCGATGCATCAAAGATCGCACAGGAAAAATCGAGCCGTTCCTTGATGTTCACCGACCACGAGGTATTGGCCAGCGTCGCCCCCATTTGATCGGCCACGGACATGAAGAGGTTGTTGAAAACCTCCAACAAAACCGGGTCCACATCTGTGCCTGCCGCGTGGGCGCGGGCCAAGGCCTCGACCCGTTCAAGGATCAGGTTGCCATGCGCGTCCTGCCGTGCCTGCCAGCCCGGTTCAATCATATTGGTGCCAGTAGGTTCGCGGATGATTGCGGGGCCGGAAAGGCGCGACTCGGCCGACAGGTTGGCCCGATCATAGAGCGGCACATCCTGCCAGCCCGCTTCGGTGCACAGCTGCACGGTATCGACTGGTTGATCATCCCCGCCGGTCGCATGACCGCGCGGTGCTTCGCCTGATGTTCCAATGGCTTCAACGGCCAGAACCTCGAACAGGATCGCACGTTCTGGGGAATGGAAGCCAAAGCGCGTCTCGTGTGCGGCTTCGAAATCCGCACGCATCTGGGCGGCATCACCAAACGGCACTTCAAGCGCTTGGTGCGAGCCGTCATAGCGCAGATGGGCAATGCGCTCGATCTGAATGTCGGTGACGCCCTGTTTGGCGACCTCGCCTTCTGCATCGGACGCCAGAGCCTGCAACCGCGATGTGGCATCTTCCACCGCATCGAGTGGCGCATCAAACTGTTCCTGACGCAGCGCGCGGATCTCGGCCAGCCCCATGCCGTAGGCAGACAATACGCCAGCAAACGGATGCAAGAACACGGTCTTCATGCCCAACGCATCGGCAACCAGACAGGCATGCTGCCCCCCTGCGCCGCCAAAGCACTGCAGAACATATCGGGTTACATCATGCCCACGCTCGACCGAGATTTTCTTGATTGCATTCGCCATGTTATCAACGGCAATACGCAGGAAGCCACGCGCCACGTCCTCGGGCGGCTGAGCGGGTTGGCCGGTCTCTTCCGCGATCTGTTGCGCGAGGCTCTCGAATTTCTGGCGCACCACATCCGCATCAAGCGGCTGATCCCCATTGGGACCAAAGACATGTGGGAAATGGGCGGGTTGCAACTTGCCCAGCATCACGTTGCAATCTGTGACCGTCAGCGGCCCTCCGCGTCGGTACGCGGCCGGACCGGGATTGGCGCCTGCACTTTCGGGGCCAACTTGGAACCGCCCGTCGCGGAACTGACAGATTGATCCTCCACCTGCTGCAACCGTATGAATATCCATCATCGGCGCACGCATTCGAACGCCCGCGACTTCGGTTTCAAAGCTGCGTTCATAGCTGCCTGCATAGTGGCTGACATCGGTCGAGGTGCCGCCCATGTCGAACCCGATCAGGTGATCGAAGCCCGCCACCTCTCCGGTTTTGACCATGCCGACAATGCCGCCCGCTGGGCCGGACAGGATCGCGTCTTTACCTTGAAACATTGCCGCATCGGTCAGACCGCCATTCGATTGCATAAACAAAAGCCGATCACAGGCCGTACCAATGTCCAGTGCACCCGCGACTTGTTCCACATAGCGGCGCAAGATGGGCGACAGGTAAGCGTCGACCACCGTGGTATCGCCCCGACTGACCAACTTGGACAAGCGCGAGACCGCGTGGCTTTCTGACACCTGCGTATAACCAATGTCTCGCGCGATCTGGGCCGCCTGCGCTTCATGCGCGGGGTTCAGATATCCATGCAGGAAGGCGATAGCGACACCGCGAATGCCCGCATCGAAATGACGCTGCAACAGCGCGCGCAGGGCCTCTTCATCTATGGCATGCAGGACGTTCCCGTCTGCACTCAAACGTTCATCCACTTCCTCAACCGCCGCATAGAGCAAATCCGGGCGTTTGATATGCAGATCGAACAAGCGCGGACGGGTCTGATAGCCGATGCGCAGCAGATCCTTGAAGCCTTTGGTGATCAACAGAAGCGTGTCATCGCCTTTGCGCTCAAGCAGCGCATTGGTGGCCACCGTCGTGCCCATCTTGACCGAGGCAATCGCCCCATCCGGGTTCGCCTGTTCCGCTTCCAGCCCCAAAAGCTCGCGAATACCCTGCACCGCCGCGTCACGATAGCGTTCAGGGTTCTCGCTGAGGAGTTTATGGCTTTGCAACCCGCCTTCTGGATCACGCGCCACGATGTCGGTGAACGTGCCGCCACGATCCACCCAGAACTCCCACTTACTGTCCGACATGCGCACCTCCCTGATCTGAGAGACAGAGGTCAGGCATGGGCCGAGAAATGTCAATCGGACAGACGAAAAAGGGCGCCCCGAAGGACGCCCCCATTATTGGATTTCAAAGGGATCAGAAGAACGCTTGAAGCCCAGTCTGTGCACGACCCAAGATCAAGGCGTGCACGTCATGGGTGCCTTCATAGGTGTTCACCGTTTCCAGGTTCACCATGTGACGGATCACGTTGAATTCCAGCGAAATGCCATTGCCTCCATGCATGTCACGCGCGTGGCGGGCGATTTCCAACGCCTTGCCGCAGTTGTTGCGTTTGATGATCGAGACCATCTCGGGCGCGGCTTTGGCTTCGTCCATCAGACGACCAACGCGCAGCGCGGCCTGCAGGCCCAACGAGATCTCGGTCTGCATGTTCGCAAGCTTCAATTGGAACAGCTGGGTTTGTGCAAGCGGTTTGCCGAACTGTTTACGGTCCAGACCGTATTGGCGCGCAGCGTGCCAACAGCTTTCAGCAGCCCCCATCGCACCCCATGCAATGCCATAACGTGCACGGTTCAGACAGCCAAATGGCCCTTTCAGGCCCTCCACGTTGGGCAGCAGTGCGTCTTCCGACACTTCCACACCGTCCAGCACGATCTCGCCGGTGATGGATGCGCGCAGGCTCAGCTTGTTTTCGATCTTGGGTGCAGACAGGCCTTTCATGCCCTTATCCAAAACGAACCCACGGATCTTGCCGCCATGGGCGTCCGACTTAGCCCAAACCACGAACACATCCGCGATCGGCGCGTTCGAGATCCACATCTTCGATCCGTTCAACACATAGCCACCGTCGACCTTTTTGGCCGTGGTCTTCATGCTGCCGGGATCCGACCCCGCATCGGGTTCGGTCAGACCGAAACACCCAATCCATTCGCCCGATGCCAGCTTGGGCAGATATTTCTTACGCTGCTCTTCCGAGCCATAGGCATAGATCGGGTACATCACCAAGGACGACTGCACCGACATCATTGAGCGATAGCCGCTGTCGATACCCTCAACTTCGCGCGCAACCAGACCATAGGTCACATAGCTTGAGCCGATGCCGCCATATTCTTCGGGGATGGTGGTGCCCAGCAGGCCCATTTCGCCCATTTCGGCGAAGATCTCCGGGTCCGTGGTCTCGGTCGCATAGGCCTCGGTCACACGTGGGGCGAGCTTCTCGGCGCAATAGGCTTTCGCCGCGTCGCGGATCATACGTTCGTCTTCGTTCAACTGATCTTCCAGAAGGAACGGGTCTTCCCAATTGAAGCTGGACAGTTCAGGGCGGGATTGAGGGGCAAGATCGGCCATGTCTCAGGCTCCTTTCGCGTTGATGGCAGCCTCGATCGAGGCTTCCAGAATATCAAGGGCTTCGTCCAGTTGGTCGGCTGGAACAGTCAGGGGCGGCAACAGACGTACGGCGTTGCCACGGGTGCCGCAAGGCAGGATGATCAAACCGCGCTTTTCAGCCTCGGCAACAATTGCCATGGTCAGGGCTGCGTCCGGTGCGTTGGTTTCACGGTCGGTGACCAGTTCAAAGGCCACCATCGCGCCCAGACCGCGTACATCGCCAATCGGCTCCATACCTTGTCGTGACGCGATTTCGGTCAGACGGGCGTTGATCCTTTCACCGATCTCAGTGGCGCGATCACACAGCTTTTCTTCAGCAATCACATCCAGAACCGCGTGAGAGGCAGCGACCGCCAGCGGGTTCCCGGCGTAAGTCCCGCCAATGCCACCCGCCGGGGCGGCGTCAACGATCTCGGCCCGGCCCGTGACTGCGGACAGAGGGAACCCCCCGGCCAGACCTTTCGCCATGGTCACCAGATCAGCGGCAACTCCAGCATGATCGAAGGCAAACATCGTGCCGGTCCGCGCAATACCTGCCTGAACCTCGTCCGCAATCAGCACGATGCCGTGTTCATCACAGATGGCACGAATGGCCTTCAGGAACTCAGGCGGCGCGATGTTGAAGCCCCCCTCGCCCTGTACAGGTTCGATGATCATCGCGGCGACACGCTCAGGATCGATCGAGCTTTTCAGCATGTTGTCCAGAACGGCCAGCGACTGCTCGACCGAGACACCATGGAAGGCGTTCGGGAACGGGGCGTGCAGCACTTCGGGCGGCATAGCGCCGAAGGCTTTCTTATAGGGGTTCACCTTACCGCACAGCGCCATGCCCATCAGGGTGCGGCCGTGGAAGGCACCGGAAAAAGCGATCACGCCCGACCGACCTGTGAAGGCGCGGGCCATCTTCACGGCGTTCTCGACCGCTTCCGCACCGGTGGTGACCAGCATGGTTTTCTTGTCGAAATCGCCCGGCGTGGCAGCATTCAAACGTTCGGCCAGCGATACATAACCTTCATAAGGCGCAACGTGGAAACAGGTGTGGGTAAACGCCTCGGCCTGTTGGGCAACGGCAGCCATCACCTTGGGGTGGCGGTGGCCCGTATTGTTCACCGCAATTCCGGCTGCGAAGTCGATGAAGCGTTTGCCATCCACGTCCCACAGCTCGGCATTCTCAGCGCGCACCGCATAGATACCACGGGTGGCAACGCCATTTGCCACGGCATCCGCGCGACGGGATTTGAGAGCTTCTGTTTTCGACATGCGAACCCCCTGTCAGAATTTGATTCCATGCCATATTGCGCAAAATCCTGAGCAATGCTATCAAAATTTTGCGCAATATATGCGAAAGCAGGGACTCGCTGGCGACAAGATTGACCGCCGGGAAAAGGGGTTTAGGATGCAAGATGACTTCGATGTGGGTACGCGACTGAAAGAGTTACGGCAGCAATTTGGCTTATCTCAAAGGCAGTTGGCGGAAGCTGCAGGTGTGCCCCATGGGCAGATCTCGATGATTGAACGCAACCACTCCTCGCCCTCAGTCGCCAGCTTGCGCAAAATTTTGGGCGGCCTGAACATGTCCATGTCCGAGTTCTTTGAACCCGAAGCCCCCAGCACGCAGCAGGTTTTCTTCACCCCAAGCGAGCTGCGCGATCTGACATCGGCGCTGTATCAGGACAATGAAGCCGCCCAGCGCATGATCTCGATCCGTCAGGTTGGGGATGCCAAGGCGCATGGGCTGCAGGTCTTGCAGGAATTCTATGAACCCGGCGCAGATACCGGCGAAACCATGATCGAACACGAGGCCAATGAGGGCGGTATCGTCATCGAAGGCGAGCTGGAAATCACTGTCGGAGCCGAGACACGCGTCTTGAAAGCAGGCGACGCCTATCTGTTTAACTCACGCGAACCTCATCGCTTCCGCAACATCTCGGACCGTCCGACCCGCGTCGTGTCCGCCTGCACACCGCCTTATCTCTAGGCCCATATCTATAGGAGCGTCTATGCATCCGCTTGAAGGACTGAAAGTCGTCGAACTCGCCCGAATACTGGCCGGCCCGTGGATCGGACAATCACTTGCGGATCTTGGTGCCGATGTCGTGAAGGTCGAAGCCGAGACCGGCGACGACACCCGCGTATGGGGCCCGCCCTTCATCGAACGTGACGGCGACAAGACCGCCGCTTATTACTACTGCGCCAACCGGGGCAAAGACGTGATCACCGCCGATTTCCGCACGCCCGAAGGCCAGGCCGCCGTGCGCGATCTGATCAAGGATGCGGATATCCTGATTGAGAATTTCAAGGTCGGCGGGTTGGCGAAATACGGGCTGGATTATGACAGCCTGTCAAAACTGAACCCGCGGCTCATCTACTGTTCCGTCACAGGGTTTGGGCAGGATGGACCTTGGGCCAAGCGGGCGGGCTATGACTTCTTGCTGCAGGGGCTATCGGGCCTCATGTCAGTCACCGGCGATCCTGCAGGCCAACCGCAGAAAGTTGGCGTCGCGATCACCGATATCGTCACCGGGCTTTACGGCACGATCGGCATTCTGGCCGCTGTGGAACAGCGCCACCGCACAGGGCGCGGCCAGCATGTGGATATGAGCCTTCTGGACTGCGCCACTGCGCTTATGGCCAATCAAGCGATGAACTATCTGGCCACAGGGCAAAGCCCCAATCGTCTGGGCAATGCACACCCAAATATCACGCCCTATCAGGTCTGTCCGGTGAAGGATGGCCACATCATCCTGGCCGTAGGCAATGACGGGCAGTTTCAACGGTTCTGCGAGGTGATCGGACGTCAGGATCTGGCGACGGATACACGTTTCGGCAGCAACTCGGACCGTGTCGCAAACCGTGAGGCGCTCACGCCCGAGATCGAAGCAAACCTTATTACGTGGAGCATGCAAGACATCCTTCAAGCGCTGGAAGACGCCACCGTCCCAGCCGGACCGATCAATACGATGGAACAGACCTTCCAGAACCCACAGATCCAGCATCGCGGCATGAAGATCACGCCCGAGGGTGTGCCGGGTGTGCGCGGGCCTTGGGTGTTCTCGGATGCAGAGCTGAGGCTGGAGAAATCCGCGCCTGTGCTGCCGGAGAAGAAATAGGAAAAAAGGGCAGGCAATAACGCCTGCCCTTTCCGTTTTTCTTTACCGTTGAGTTACTCGAACACGGCGGTCGGGTTGTCCAAGCTGTCGGATCCCGCAACCGAGATTTCGCCATTTCCGACGGCTGCGACAGCGCGTTCGATGTTGCGCGTTTGGTCTACCAGTCGGTCAATCGCGTTCTGAACCAGCGCACCACCTGCATGACCTGCGGCCAGCATCTGGTCATAGGATGTCCCGGCTTCGGCTGCGGTACGAATGTCACCCAAAGCAATCATCGTGGCGTTCATATCACCCAGCAGGTTATCGGCCAGATCGCCATCCGCTGCCTTCACCAGGTCATAGAGCGACGCACCTTCAACCACGGTTCCATCAACCCGGACATAGCGACCGGTATAAACATTGCGCATGCCCAACCCGTCGTAATAGTGCGAGTTGTGGGTGTTGTCCGAGAAGCAGTCATGCTCTTCTTCCGGGTCATTGAGCAACAGGCCCAGCTTCATACGCTCGCCCGCCTGCTCGCCATAGGACAGTGACCCAAGGCCTGTAAACGCCATTGTCACGCCTTTTGAGGCATCAATGGACACATCAGAACGCCCCTGCCCGCCTTCGGACCAGTTGGCAACAGCATCTTCCAGATCCGAAATCAGCAGGTCTGTCGCGGCAATCAGGTACTGCGCTCGCCGATCACAATTGTCGCCCGTGCAGTTTGCTGTGTCGAAGTCTGTTGCCGGGCGCGTGCCCGCACCGTGGTCTGTGCCGGACAAATCCTGCCCCCACAAAAGGAACTCGATCGCGTGATAGCCAGTGGCAACATTAGCCTCGATGCCTTCAACTTCGTGCAGGCTTTCCAGCAGTGCAGGGGTGATGGTCGATGCGTCAACCATCGAACCGCCCACGTTCAGCTTGGCATTTGCCACCACATTGGCGGTCGAAAACGGGTTCTCGTCATTTGCGCCAAAGTCCGTTGCGATATAGTCGATCAGGCCTTCGTCCAACGGCCATGCATTCACCTTACCTTCCCAGTCGTCCACGGTGGGATTGCCAAAGCGGAAGGCTTCGGTCTGCTGATAGGGAACGCGTGCTGCAAGCCAAGCTTCTTTGGCAACTTCCAATGTGGCTTCGCTTGGCGCGGCGACAAGCGCGCGCACAGCCGTTTTCAAAGTTTTGGCGGTGGTCAGGCTGTCTTCATACCCAGCCAAAGCAATATTGGCGTAGTTTTGGACGACGTCCTCTGGTGTTGCTGCAAACGCTGCCGAAGCGGTCAAACTGGCGGCGCAGGTGGTCAGAAAGAAAGAGCGGATCATAGGAACCTCGAAGTTGTCAATTGCCCACGAATTAGCAAAGTCTTTTTGTCAGGTAAAGCTTTATCTTATTATTTTTGTCGGATTTACATTCCCGTTACAAACAAAAGAGCCCGGCCAATACAACCGGGCTCTTTTCTTCAGCAATATAAGAGTATTAGTCGGATTCTGACCCTTCGCCAGTCACGAGCTCTGGGAGATTTCCACTGCGAACCGCATTAAGTAAATGCTCTTCTAGCGCTTGCGAAATCTGCTTCACAATGCGCTTGCGCGCACGCTCTTCCTTGCCGAACCCTAATACGCTCACAGTCTCTGCATTCCGCTCAAGACCCTCACCAAGCTTTCTCAGGTCACGGCCAGCTTCAGGCGTGGTTTTCATCAAAATCACGTGGGTATTCTTGGGCAGGTCGATCTTCGGATTCTCAAGACTGCTTTCATCCGGACCCTTTTGGCGCAGGTCACCACCAGCCATCAGAACAATCACCTCTCCGGCCACATGCGCCTTTAGCTTTCGGGCTGTAACGCGCAGTGCACGCAATGCGGGTTCATCCGGGGCAGCTGCTTCAGGAGAATAGTCCAGAAGCAACTCCTTGATCTCACCTGGTTTGACATTTCCATGACGGTCCACACGTGTCTCAAGCCCATTTCCAAAGGCCACCAGAGACAGATCTACACTCGCCCAAGAACGATCCAGTTCCTGCTTCACCTCGCGCATCAGCTTTTGCGCAGTGCGGGCCGTAAAGTTTTGTGCATCCCCACTGACATCCGCCACTACAGTTACGCCGACCAAGGCGTTACCTTGGGCATAAACAGGCGTCATGGTGGCAACAGTGCATGCGAACGCCAAAGCGGTCGTGACTTGCAGGCCGCGTTTCAACAGATGTTTCATTGCTTCACTCCTCATCTCAACCACTGCCGCACTTTGGGGCGATTGCAGTCCCTTGCCATCTTGTGAAACGCTGCCGTAAATCCCAGCGCCGAGAAACGGACGGAATGCTTAGACTTGCCGTTCAATCCAGTCCCGCGGATCACGATTTCTTTCCCGCGGCGAATGGCACGCACAATGTCGGCCGAGGCAAATCCGTTGCGCATATCGATCGGACGGACACGGCCGTCTTCGATATTCAAACGGATCTTCCGCCCATCCACGATCGCCGTGATCGGGAAGTCATCGTTGAAACGGTTTGGCGTGACGAAATCGAAATAGAGGCTATTTCCACGCGCAGCAGGGTCTGCATGGATTTCCATGCGAGGCACGGTGTAGGTTTTGAACCCTTTCACTTTCTTGGCAAAACTGACGATCGCACAGGTATCACTGTCCACATCGTCATAGCTGATCCAGTCTTCGAAACGTTTGAACCCTGGCTCCCCACGCAAATTCTTGCGCTTAGGCTTAAACTTCTCTTTTAGCAAAAGCGCTGCGAGTTCTTCATTCAGATAGCGCGACGGCTCTAAACCATTGGCAGATGCGTATTTTGCCAGCCAGTTGCGCTCTCGATCTGTCATAGCTCCGCGGCTGACATCCATAGAATCTGAGTATTTCTGGTTCAATACCCATCGAATGTGCCGCTTATCACGCGGCTTCAGTTCCAAAGATTTTTCTTCTTCAAGACTGCCAATTTCACTAGCAGCGAATGGACCGCCCTTGGCTCCGCATTCGTCTGACAATGCCGTTGCGATATCTGCGGCTGTCAATGATCTGTAGGTGGTTGAATGGTACTCTTCAGCGCCATCCCGCCCTGTCAGATGGAATAGCACTGAGGCATCTCCGTCGGCTTCCATCGTCACCCAGAAAGGTTCGTTTGCAACTCTTTTTGGTCTGACCTGTTCAATCCCAACAAATTTTGAACGTTGGTTTTGATGCACAAACTGCAATTGCTCCCATTCTTCGGCAGCCGTCACACCAATGGACACCAGCCCTTTCTTTCCGGACTTCTCAAAGGTAGCCATAAGATGTGGCGCATCCTCTGAGGTTTTCGCATTGGGCGTAAACACGACGGAACAGCTGTCGGTGCCGTCATTGACCACACGATATTGCGTGTCGGCATGCGCACTGGTCAGAGACATCACCGAGAACCCTGCCCCCCATAGGCATGCCGTCCAACCCATTGCGCGCCGCCTGGTTTTTGGCGCTTCAGAAACTGTCATTACTTGGCCCATCCCTTCGTGAAAAACTTCTTTCAATTGGAAGCAGCATAGCCCGGGCGAAGGCGAGCTTTCAAATGTTCAATCAGCTTTTACGTTGATTTGAGTCATCACCTGTTGAAGGCGCCCTCCTTTGCTTTCGTCGGGAAATCCGGAGCTCGTTCGAAAGAAAGACGTCAGAGAAATGTAGAGACGCATTCACGAATTATCGGCGCGATGCATCATAGAATGCGAAAGCCCAATCAGCCAGTTGGTAGAAAGGCTAGCAGGATCCGAAGGAGAATTCGGATCCTGCGCGGAAAGGAGCCGGGTTCTAGAATGCCGAACCTCTTTTTCCTTCGACCTAAAAATGCGAAATCTTTGTCATTCAGATCAGCAATGTCGACGTTAGGCAGCCTGAAAACAAGCAAAGCTAGCTGTCGCTTCGGTGGAGAAGGATGAGTAGCCCTTACGAGTCCTGTGGTCATTGGTTTGAATGCTGTCGAGGATTAAGGTTGCCTGCCTCCTCAAGGACACTCCGCCCAAAGAACAGAATTTCTCGACTTTGGGGCAAACGAACCCGGCAGGGACTAAGATGCCTTGCTGGGCGCTCTTTGCGATCAAAGTATAAAAAGGTGGTAGGAAACATAGTGAAGCAATTAGATTGTGGTCAATTTCGTGGTCAGCAAGCGACTTTGCCAACTCTTTAACTGCATGTAATAATTTGGAAAATTTGCTGGCGGAGGAGGTGGGATTCGAACCCACGGTAGACTTTCACCTACGTCGGTTTTCAAGACCGGTGCATTCAACCACTCTGCCACTCCTCCGACAAAGTGACGCTTAACTTCGATTGAACGATTCTGAAAGTGCAGAATTCACGCGGGAAGGTGCTCATGCGACATTCAAGACATCGCTACCCTTTTCTCGAGCGAAGGTTGTGTTTAGACTGCCCACAAATTCAGGGATTACCCTCAACGAGCAGTCCGGATGAAAACATTCGGCACGAAATATATTAGGGGCGCGATATGTCGATTAAGACCACCATCAAAGTGGCCGTCGCACTGGGAGGTGCGTTTTTTGTTGCTGCATGCGACGACACCAACCTTCCGGGCTTCATGAAGAACTCCAAGGACGGGACAAACACCGCTGCCAAGGTGTCATCCGCGCGCACAACTGAACGCGATGTGGAAGCGCCCGAGATATTCCAAGTGACGGAAAAGGGCCTTTGGGACGGGCGCCCAAGCCTCGGGGGCGTTTGGGTTGCACACCCGACGGTCGAAGATCCTGAGCGCGTCATCATCCGCAATACGGCCAACAACAAGTTCGTGGTGGGTGCGATTTTCCGCCGTGAACGTGATGTACCCGGCCCGCGGCTGCAGGTTTCGTCTGACGCAGCGGCCGAGCTTGGGTTGCTCGCAGGTGCTCCCGCTGAGCTGAGCGTGACCGCGCTTCGCAAAGAAAAAGTGGTTGAAGAGCCTGAAATCACTGAAGAGCCGACTTTGGAAAACCCTGAAGAAATCGCGCAGACCTCACTGGATGACCCGATTGCAGCCGCAGAGGCCGCGTTGGATCGCACTGAAAGTGCCGCACCCAAACCCGTTGCCAAACCGACGGCCATTCCCGCAGCAGCTCAGCCTGCGAAATCCGCAACACAAAGCGCGTTGTCAAAGCCCTATATTCAGATCGGTATTTTCTCAGTTGAACAGAATGCAAAGAACACGGCCCAGTCTCTACGCGGCGTAGGTGTTATCCCGACCATCAAGCCCGGGAAGTCCAACGGGAAAAACTTCTGGCGCGTGCTTGCCGGTCCGGCTGCGGATAAATCCGAGCGAGCTGCTATCTTGAAGAAGATCAAGGGCCTCGGATTTGCAGATGCTTACTTCGTCTCGAACTGACACCGGAACACTCGAAATCCAGGCCACCCGGCCCACCTATAGGACGTAAATCTGACCATGTTTCGCCACCTGATCTTAGACATATCAGCCATTGTTACCTTGGTTCTTCTTGCCGCAGCACCGGCGCACGCCTTCGACACGCGGGCAAGCTCTGCCTACGTGTTGGATGTAACCACCGGGACAGTTATTCTGGAAAAGAATGCTGATACACCCCTGCCCCCAGCGTCGATGTCCAAGTTGATGACCGTAAACATGCTGTTCGAGGCACTGGCCGATGGTCGCGTTACTCTGTCGACACCGTTTGGCGTGTCGGACCGTGCGGCGAATATGGGTGGTTCCACCATGTTCTTGACGCGCGGGGATCGCCCAACGGTCGAAGACCTGCTGCAGGGCATCATCGTGCAATCTGGGAACGACGCCTGTGTTGCTGTCGCGGAAGGTCTTGCCGGCACCGAAGACGCCTTTGCCCGGATGATGACCGACCGTGCCCGCGATATGGGGCTTGAGAACTCTAGCTTTGGAAATTCATCTGGGTGGCCACACCCGCTTCAGCGCATGTCGATGAAAGACCTGGCATTGTTGTCGCGCCATTTGATTGTCGATTTCCCGGATTACTACCGTTATTTTTCGCAGACCGAGTACCACTATAAGGACCGCGCACCGGACAATCGGTTCAACCGCAATCCATTGCTTAGCTTGGGGATTGGCGCAGATGGTCTGAAAACCGGTCACACACAGGAAGCGGGATATGGTCTTGTCGGGTCAGCCAAACAAGGGGATCGCCGCATCGTGTTCGTGATCTCGGGCATGACCTCCGAAAAGGAACGTGCGGAAGAGGCCGAAGCCATAGTGAACTGGGCCTTCCGTCAGTTTACCATGAAGACCACCGTCAAAGCGGGCGAACGTGTTGCTGAAGCACCTGTTTGGCTGGGGTCCAGCGATGTGGTTGGCCTTGTTCCCGCCGAAGATGTGAACCTGCTGATCCCAGCCGGGCAGCGCGATGGCATGGTTGCAACCATCAACTGGACAGGCCCCATTCCCGCC
Source organism: Aliiroseovarius sp. F20344 (assembly GCF_023016155.1). Lineage (GTDB taxonomy): Bacteria > Pseudomonadota > Alphaproteobacteria > Rhodobacterales > Rhodobacteraceae > Aliiroseovarius. The sequence goes on along the minus strand of NZ_JALKBG010000008.1, from coordinate 672,337 downwards.
CCGATCGCTCAAGGGCAAGAGCTGGCACAGATGGTGATCAGCCGCGATGGGTTAAGCGATACAGTTATTCCGCTTTATGCCGAACAGGGTGTCGGGAACGCAGGATACACGAAGCGCCTGACAGCTGCGGCAGGCAAGGTGATTACCTTGGTCATGGGGGGCGACACACCACCTCCGGCCGTGGTTCCCGGCGCCACATCCTCTGCCACAAACTGATCAGAACATGAGCGGATTATTTATCAGCTTCGAGGGCATTGACGGCTCGGGCAAGTCAACTCAGGCACGCCTTCTGGCAAGCGCGTTAGAGGATGCGGGGCACGATGTTGTTTTGACCCGCGAACCCGGCGGCTCGGATGGTGCCGAAGAAATCCGCGCGCTTGTTCTGGAAGGCGATCCGGATCGCTGGTCTGCTGAAACCGAGCTTTTGCTGTTTACCGCTGCACGCCGCGACCATCTGGAACGGCTCATTGATCCGGCTTTGGCAGACGGAAAGATCGTAATCACCGATCGCTTTGCCGACAGCTCGCGCATGTATCAAGGCACACGTTCTGGCGACAAACGTGCGCAGGTGGATGCGCTGCATGATCTGATGATCGGGCGCGAACCGGATGTGACTTTTCTGATCGATATGGACCCGGACCTTGGCCATGCCCGCGCGAAAGGGCGCGGTGGGACCGAGGAGCGGTTCGAAGATTTCGGGGCCGAGCTTCAACACAAAATGCGTGCTGGTTTCCTAAAGCTTGCGAAGGACCACCCGGATCGCTTCCGTGTGATTGATGGCACCCGCGATATCAACATCGTTGCAGCAAATGTGCTGGCCACTGCCTTGGCCGAGATTGAGGCCCGTGGATGAGCACCGACCCAGAAGACATTCCACAGCCAGATCAGGTCGAAGGCGCCCCGCACCCCCGCGAAGCCAAACGGCTGATAGGTCAAGACGCGGCTGAACAAGCCTTTCTGACTGCGTACAACTCGGACCGGATGCATCATGGCTGGCTGATTTCAGGCCCTCGTGGCGTGGGCAAGGCAACACTTGCTTGGCGGATTGCGCGGTTCCTGCTGGCCACGCCGCCCGATGACGGGGGCATGTTTGCGGCCCCTGCCCCGGACACGCTCGACATTTCGCCAGACCATCCAGTTGCACATCGCATTGCCGCGCTTTCGGAACCCGGCTTGTTTTTGCTGCGACGTCCTTGGGACGAGAAAGCAAAGCGCCTGAAGGGCGAGATCACTGTGGACGAGGTGCGCAAGCTGAAAAGTTTCTTTGCGCTGTCCTCTGCCGGTGGAGGACGCCGCGTGGTGATCGTGGATGTGGCGGACGAAATGAATTCGAACGCCGCCAATGCGCTGCTTAAACTTCTGGAAGAACCTCCAGAAGGGGCTGTCCTTATGTTGATCAGCCACCAGCCATCGCGCCTGCTTCCAACGATCCGGTCGCGCTGTCGCGAACTTCGGCTTGGACCGCTCTCGCCCGAGGCACTTGCCGAAGTCATGCAAGGATTGGATGAGCAACCCACACCAGAAGACACGATCCGATTGAATGAACTGGCTTCCGGGTCGGCTGGCGATGCGCTTCGCCTGACGCATCAAAATGGGTTGGCCGTTTACGCGGATCTGGTTCAAATCTTCTCGAACCGTGATTTTGACAGGCCCAAAGCCTTGAAGCTGGCGGAAAGCGCGGTTGGGAAAGCCAATGCAGAGCGGTTCGAACTGATCCTTAGGCTGTTTGATTTGTTCCTTGCAAGGCTTGCCCGATCCGGCACTGGGTTCCAACCTGCCGCCGAAGCGGCCCCCGGTGAAGCCGCCTGTTTGGCGCGTCTGTCCCCCGGCCCCAATGCGGCGCGCGCATGGGCCAGTTTGCAACAAGAATTGTCCGCCCGCGCCAGTCATGGTCGGGCAGTGAACCTTGACCCTGCGGCGCTCATCCTTGATATGGTTTTCAGGATAAATGATACGGCGGCGAAACAGGCCGCCTGAGGCAAGGACGCCCCCAATGAGCACGCCCCGCATTACCGACAGCCACTGCCATCTGGACTTCCCGGATTTCGAAGGTCGTCTGGATGAAGTGATTTCCAATGCTGCTGATGCTGGCGTGGCCCGCATGGTTACAATTTGCACCAAGATGGCCAATCTTGCGCAGGTTCAGGCGATTGCAGACGCGCACGCCCCTGTTTTCTTCGCCGCGGCCACTCACCCGATGAGCGTCGCATCCGAACCCATGGTTTCCGTCGAGGAACTTGTTGCTTTGGCAGAGCATCCCAAATTCGTTGGGATTGGCGAAACTGGGCTTGATTATCACTACACGGCCGAAAGCCGTGACGTGCAGATTGAAAGCCTGCTGATCCATATCGAAGCGGCACGGCAAACTGGCCTGCCCCTCATCATCCATTCGCGTGATGCAGATGATGACATGGCGCGCATATTGACGGATGAGCACGGTAAAGGTGCGTTTAGCTGTGTCATGCATTGCTTCAGTTCTGGTCCTGAGTTGGCCAAGGCAGCGCTGGATTTGGGGTTCTACCTGTCCATGTCCGGCATTGCGACCTTCCCGCGCAGCCAAGAGGTACGCGACATTTTCGCCGCCGCGCCTGTGGATCGCATTCTTGTAGAAACTGACGCGCCGTATCTTGCCCCGCCGCCCTATCGCGGCAAGCGTAACGAGCCGGGCTATACTGTACACACCGCCAAAGTTGGAGCTGAGTTATACAATCTGTCCTATGAAGACTTCGCGGCCCAGACCGAAGAGAATTTCGAGCGGCTGTTTTCCAAAGCCGCCGCTTATGAGGGCACTGCATGACAGATTTGGCGCCCGGCACCCACTTCACCATCCTTGGATGTGGCTCGTCCGGAGGCGTGCCGCGTTTGGGTGGCAACTGGGGGGATTGTGACCCCACGAACCCAAAGAACCGTCGCACGCGCTGTTCGGCATTGGTCACCCGTGTGGCGGAAGATGGCGGCATCACCCGTGTGCTGATCGACACATCGCCAGACATGCGCAGCCAGCTTTTGGCTGCAGGCGTCGGCACGCTGGACGCGGTGGTCTATACCCACAGCCACGCTGATCATATGCATGGTATCGATGACCTGCGGATGATCGTTTACAACATGCGCAAACGCGTCCCTGTCTGGGCCGACAGCCCCACACAGACCGCGCTGATGTCGCGCTTTGGCTATGCGTTTGTACAGCCCGAAGGCTCGAACTACCCGCCCATTTTGGATTTGCATTCGATCGACGGGGATGTCGTCATCGAAGGCGATGGCGGCACAATCCGCCTTACCCCGTTCGAGGTGCGCCATGGCGGCATGGATGCGTTGGGGTTCCGTATCGGGGATCTGGCCTATCTGCCGGATGTCAGTGACATCCCGGAAGATGTCACGCATATATTGCAAGGGCTTGAGACCTTCGTGATCGATGCCTTGCGGCGCACGCCCCACCCGACCCATTTCAGCCTGGACGACGCGCTGCACTGGATCCAGCGCACAGGCACAAAACGCGGGGTGCTGACCAATATGCATATCGATCTTGATCATGCCACGGTCGCAACAGAAACCCCGAACAATGTTGATGTCGCTTATGACGGGATGGTGCTGGCCCTTCGTCACCCATGAACGCACTAATCGACATCATCCTGCCGGTCTTTTTGGTGGTTGGGTTCGGTTTTTTGGTGCGTTGGCGCGGCGCCCTGAATGACAGCGCCATCGACGGGTTGATGAAGTTCTCGCAAACCGTGGCCATTCCCTGCCTATTATTCCTCGCCATCGCACGGCTGGATCTTGGGGCCGAGTTCAACTTCCCGCTGTTGCTCAGCTTTTATACAGGCGCCTTCATGGGGTTCCTTGTGGGACTGCTGGGCGCAAGATATCTGTTCCAACGCCCTTGGACAGATGCGGTTGCCATTGGCTTTGTTTCGCTCTTCTCAAACTCGGTGTTGTTGGGGCTGCCCATCACTGAACGCGCCTTTGGCCCCGATGCGCTGGCTGGAAACTATGCGATCATCGCGATGCATGCGCCGTTCTGCTACGCTGTTGGCATCACAGCTATGGAGATTGCGCGCGCTCAGGGCGCGGGTGCGCTTCAGACCTTGCGCCAAATTGGCCGCTCGATGTCGCGAAACGTTTTGGTTTTGGCCATCGCGGCAGGGTTTGTCGTGAACCTTACAGGCTTGCCTCTTCCCGGCGTACTCGTTGAGGCGCTGTCTCTGATAGCCCGCGCGGGTCTTCCAACCGCATTGTTTGCGCTCGGCGGCGTGTTGTTCCTGTACCGGCCCGAGGGGGACATGAAGATTGTTGCCTACCTCTGTGCGGTCTCGTTAATCCTGCATCCGGCAATCACGTGGAGTTTGGGCAGCGCGCAGGGACTAGAAACTGCAGCCTTCAGGTCCGCAGTTCTTACGGCTGCGAGCGCTCCGGGCATCAACGCATATGTCTTTGCCAGCTTCTACGGCGTTGGCAAACGCATCGCAGCCACCACTGTTTTGGTGGGCACCACCTTGTCGATCTTCACGGCCTGGGGTTGGCTTACACTTCTGGGGGCTGCGGGATAGTCGCCCCCACTTGTTACGCCAGACTTAACTTCAGTAAATTTCCGTAACATATCTATTGAGGCGAATCGTATTTCGCCCTATATTCGACCAAACGGTCAGCAATACTTCGAGCCGCCGCCTAAGCTTCTTGGCCCGCGCTCGGTCTGCCCTTGGAGGGATTAATGGAAGCTTTCATTTGCGACGCAGTACGCACACCCATCGGACGTTACGGCGGCGCTTTGTCTGGCGTGCGCGCTGACGATCTGGCCGCACTGCCAATTGCCGCTTTGAAAGAGCGGAACCCAAATGTGGACTGGGCTGCCATCGACGACGTGATCTATGGCTCGGCCAACCAAGCGGGCGAAGACAACCGTAACGTGGCGCGCATGGCCGCCCTTCTGGCCGGCCTGCCGGTCGAAGTTCCGGGCACCACGATCAACCGCCTGTGTGCATCCGGCATGGACGCCGTGGGCATGGCTGCGCGTGGGATCAAGGCAGGCGACTATGACATCTGCATCGCAGGTGGCGTCGAAAGCATGAGCCGCGCGCCCTTCGTGATGCCGAAAGCCACCAGCGCTTTCACCCGCGCCAACGCGGTGTACGATACCACTATTGGCTGGCGCTTCGTGAACCCGAAAATGGACAAATTGCACGGCACCCATTCGATGCCGCAGACAGCTGACAATGTTGCTGAAGATTACGCCGTAAGCCGCGAAGATCAGGATGCTTTTGCCGCTCGCAGTCAAGCCCGTTGGGCAGCAGCGAATGAGGCTGGAATGTTCACAGATGAGATCATTCCCGTATCCATCCCACAGCGCAAAGGCGACCCGATAATCGTCGACACGGATGAACATCCACGCCCCGGCACGTCGGCTGAAAAGCTGTCGGGTCTACGTGGCGTGAATGGTCCCGACTTAACCGTCACCGCTGGAAATGCCTCGGGTGTGAACGATGGCGCGGCCGCGATGTTGATTGCCTCGGAAGCGGCGGCAAAAGCCAACAAACTGAAGCCGATGGCCCGCGTGGTTGCCATGCAGGCCGCCGGCGTTGCCCCCCGCGTCATGGGCATCGGACCAGTTCCGGCCAGCCGCAAAGCGCTTGATAAGGCCGGACTGACCATCGACCAGATCGATGTGATAGAGTTGAACGAAGCGTTCGCAAGCCAAGGCCTTGCCACGCTGCGCGAACTTGGTGTCGCGGATGATGATCCGCGTGTGAACCCCAATGGCGGTGCGATTGCACTGGGCCACCCGCTGGGCATGTCCGGCGCACGACTTGTTTTGACAGCGGCTTATCAGCTCAAACGCACCGGCGGGCGCTATGCGCTGTGCACAATGTGCGTCGGCGTTGGCCAAGGTGTTGCTCTTATTCTGGAAAGGATCTGACCATGTATGCTCAATTGGTGAAAACCGCAGGTACTGGCGTGAAGACCCGCGAGGAAATGTCTGACGAGGAACGGAATTTTCAAGATCGCGTGGACCGCGATGAAAAGATCGAACCCAAGGATTGGATGCCGGATGACTATCGCGCCACGCTGATCCGTCAGATTGGTCAGCACGCCCATTCCGAGATCGTCGGCCAGCTGCCCGAAGGCAACTGGATCACCCGCGCGCCCACGTTGGAGCGTAAAGCGATCTTGCTGGCGAAAGTACAGGACGAGGCAGGCCATGGGCTCTACCTTTATTGTGCGGCCGAGACGCTAGGTGTCAGCCGCGATGAGCTGACCGAAGAACTTCTGTCAGGCCGCATGAAGTATTCATCGATCTTCAACTATCCTACCCTGAACTGGGCCGATATTGGCGCGGTTGGTTGGCTGGTTGATGGTGCGGCGATCATGAACCAGGTGCCACTGCAACGGACCTCATACGGCCCTTACAGCCGCGCGATGATCCGCATCTGTAAGGAAGAAAGCTTTCACCAGCGCCAAGGCTACGACATCATGATGAAGATGGCCGAGGGCACGGAAGCCCAGCGCCGCATGGCGCAGGATGCACTGAACCGGTTCTGGTATCCGTCGCTGATGATGTTTGGCCCGTCCGACAAAGACAGCGTGCATTCGGCGCAGTCGCTGGCGTGGAAAATCAAGATCGACACCAATGACGAGCTGCGTCAGCGATTTGTTGACCAGACCGTTCCGCAGGCGAAATACCTTGGCCTGACCATCCCAGACGAAAACCTGAAATGGAACGAGGAACGTGGTGCCCACGACTTCTCAGAGCCGGATTGGACCGAATTCTTCAACGTCATCAAGGGCAAAGGTCCCTGCAACGTCGAACGTATGGAAGCACGCGTGAACGCGTGGGAAGACGGCGCATGGGTGCGCGATGGTCTTCTGGCCCACGGCCGCAAAAAATCAGCCGCGCGCACAGCCGCCGAATAAGGAGAGATCACATGTCAAAAGAATGGCCCCTTTGGGAAGTCTTCATCCGCGGACAACATGGTCTAAGCCACCGTCACGTGGGCAGCCTGCACGCCCCTGACGCTGAAATGGCGATCAAGAATGCCCGCGACGTCTATACCCGCCGCAACGAAGGCGTGTCGCTATGGGTGGTCGAAGCCCAGCACATTGCCGCCTCTTCACCGGAAGAAAAAGGCCCGCTGTACGAGCCCTCGAACTCGAAGGTTTATCGTCACCCGACCTTCTTCGACATTCCTGACGAAGTGGGGCACATGTGATGGCGGATCAAAAAGCTCTTTTCGAATTCCTGCTGAGGATGGGCGACAACAGCCTGATCCTTGGCCACCGCGTCAGCGAATGGTGCGGCCTGTCGCCCGTGCTGGAAGAAGACATTGCACTAGCGAACACCGCGCTGGACCTTATCGGTCAGACGCAATTCTGGCTGGGACTTGCGGGCGAAGTTGAAGGCAAAGACCGTTCGGCTGATGATCTGGCTTTCCTGCGCGACGCTTGGGATTTCCGCAATGTGTTGTTGGTCGAATTGCCCAATGGCGATTTCGGTCAAACCCTGATGCGCCAGTTCCTTTATGACGCGTGGTCCTCGATCATGCTGGGCCGTTTGATGACCTCGTCCGACGCCCGCGTGGCCGAGATTGCGGCCAAGGCGTCCAAAGAAGTGGCCTATCACGTGGAACGCTCCGGCGACACGGTGGTCGGTCTGGGCGACGGGACCGAAGAAAGCCACAAGCGGATGCAAGCTGCGCTGGATTACCTCTGGCCCTATGTGGGCGAGATGTTTGATGGTGACGATGTCGACGCGGCTATGGTCAAGGCAGGCATTGCCCCCGACCCTGCTTCCTTGCGCGAAGAATACGACGCCTTTGTTGGCAAATTTCTGAACCAAGCGACACTGACCGTGCCCACCGACGTGTTCCACCACAAAGGCGGACGCACCGGGTATATGCACACCGAGCATCTGGGCCACCTTTTGACCAGCATGCAATGGTTGCAGCGCGCCTATCCGGGCGCGACCTGGTAAGATGGGGCAGCCGTCAGTTGATACGATCTGGGACTGGCTGGACCAGGTGCCCGACCCCGAGATCCCTGTGATCTCGTTGGTGGATCTGGGCATCATCCGGGATGTTCGGTGGGAGGGCGACATGCTGAATGTCGCTGTCACCCCCACCTATTCCGGCTGCCCCGCCACGTCGATCATCAACATCGACATCGAAACCGCGTTGCGCGACCGCGGGATCGAGAAGCTGACCCTGACACAGCAATTGTCCCCTCCATGGACCACCGACTGGCTGTCGGAAAAGGGTAAGGCGAAGCTTGAAGAATACGGCATCGCCCCGCCCTCGCCCAAAGGCGAACCAGAACGTTGCCCCAATTGCGGCGGCCATAATCTGGAACGCACCAGCCAATTCGGCTCGACCCCCTGCAAGGCGCTCTGGCGATGCCGCGACTGCCTTGAACCCTTCGACTATTTCAAGTGCATCTGACTGCATTGAGGAGACCCAAAATGGCGCGCTTCCACAGCCTTACCGTGATCGACATCCAGAAAACCATCCGCGACGCGGTGGTGGTGACATTGACCCCTGACGACCCAGAAGCCTTTGACTTCACCCAAGGCCAATACATCACTTTCCGTCGCGACTTTGACGGGCAGGAATTGCGCCGCTCCTACTCGATCTGTTCGGGTCTGGACGACGGCAAGCTGCAGGTGGGCATCAAACGTGTCGATGGCGGCGCGTTTTCCACATGGGCCAATGAAGAGCTGTCGACGGGCGCGAGCATCGAAGCCATGCCCCCTATGGGGAACTTCCACATCCCGCTCGACGCGACCACCAACCGCCACTATCTGGGCTTTGCAGGCGGGTCGGGTATCACGCCGGTTCTGTCGATCATCAAGACCACACTGGCGCGTGAACCGCAGTCGGAATTCACGCTGGTCTATGCCAACAAGGCCGTGACCACGATCATGTTCCGCGAGGAACTGGAAGACCTGAAAAACCGCTATATGGGCCGCTTCAATGTGATCCATATTCTGGAAAGCGACGCGCAAGAGATCGACCTGTTCACCGGGTTGGTGGACGAAGCGAAATGCGCCGCGCTCTTTAAGAACTGGATCGACATCAAATCCGTCGACACCGCCTTCATCTGTGGTCCCGAACCGATGATGCTGGGCATCGCTAAGGCGCTGCGTGATCACGGGTTGGACGACGCACAGATCAAGTTCGAACTATTCGTATCTTCGCAACCGGGACGCGCTGCCAAGAAAGCCGCCAGCAAGTCAGCAGTCAGCGGTGACGGCATCGAGGCCGTGATCTCGATGGACGGGGCCAGCCGCACCATTACCATGGACGCCGAGACCTCGATACTGGACGCGGCATTGGCCAACGACATGGACGCGCCGTATGCCTGTAAGGCCGGTGTCTGCTCGACCTGCCGCTGCAAGATTCTGGAAGGCGACGTGGATATGATCACCAACCACGCGCTCGAAGATTACGAGGTCGAGAAAGGCTATGTCCTGTCCTGCCAATCCTATGCCCGCTCGGGCAAAGTCGTCGTCGATTTCGACCAATAAGGAGACCCCTATGTCTGATATGAGCATCACCGAATATCTGGCTCAGGGCGGTGTCCTGACCAACCCCGAAAACGTCCCCGCGCGCTACCGCGCCGAGCTGATGCGCCTAATGGCCACCTTTGTGGACAGCGCGCTGGCTGGGGCTGCGGGCTTTGCCGACATCATCAATGACGGCCCGGGCATCAAAGAACGCATCGCCGCCGCGAAGATCGTGTTGGAAAAGACCGACAATGCCGACAAGGTGTTGACGATCATGGGCGATTTTGGTGCCAACACCGCACGTTACGCCAACCACCATCCGTGGACCGATCGTCTGGAACGTGACGCAGATATTGGAACCACGCGCACCGACACTGACATGCGCCTGTCGGTCTTCAACTATCCGATGCGGGGCTGGTCCGACGCCGTGGTCATGAACCTGCTGATGGGTTTGGCCGTGGGTGTGCAGATGAGCGAGTTTAAACGTGTGTCTTATGCACCTTTGGCCGAAGCCTTCCGCGCCGTTGGCCCTGTTGAAGCCCGCCACGCCGAACTGGCCGCTGAGGGCATTGAACGGTTGATCGAGACCGGCACAGACAAAGCCGACCTGCAAGCCAGCGTCGACTATTGGTGGCCCCGCGTGGCTGCGAGCTTCGGCAAAGATGTGTCGACCCGCGCCAGCCAGCTTCAAGCCTTCGGCCTGCGCCACTCCACCAACGCGGAACTGCGCGAGGAATGGGAAGCAGCTGCCGCCACCACTTTGAACAAATTGGGCCTTAGCGCGCCTTAAGCGCCGCCCAACGATTTTGCGAACAGAGGACTAAGTATGACCCTGATGAAAGTCTCCAGCTTCGCGGCTGGTCAATGGATTGCACCGGGCGCAAATGCCCGCCCCATCGCCTCGGCCATCACTGGCGCGCAGATCGCAGAAGCGGGTGGCGCAGATCTGGATATGCAGGCGATGATCGATTATGCGCGCGATGTGGGCGGCCCAGCCCTGCGCGAGATGGGTTTTCATGACCGCGCCAAGATGCTGAAAGCGCTGGCGATGCATCTGGGCAACCACAAGCAAGAACTCTACGACCTCAGCTTCGACACGGGCGCCACGCAATCGGACCATATGATCGACATCGACGGCGGTGTCGGCACCGTATTCGTCTTCGCCTCCAAAGGCCGCCGCGAGATGCCAGATGGCAAGATCTATATCGATGGCGAGCTTGAGCAGCTATCGCGCCACGGAACCTTCATGGGCATGCATATCGCAACGCCCCTGCAAGGTGTGGCCGTACATATCAACGCCTTCAACTTCCCAGTTTGGGGCATGTTGGAGAAGCTGGCCCCAACGCTGCTGGCAGGTGTCCCTGCCATCGTGAAACCCGCCACGGCAACGTCCTACGTGACTGAAGCCGCCGTGCGCATCATGCTGGACAGCGGCATCCTGCCCGAGGGCGCGTTGCAGTTGATCTCGGGCGGCACGGGCGACCTTCTAGACCGTCTTGGTCCGCAGGATATCGTCAGCTTCACCGGATCCGCGCAGACCGCGTCGATGCTGCGATCAAACCCGAACATCCTGAAAAATTCGGTCCGTTTTGTGGCTGAACAGGACAGTTTGAACGCCTCCATACTGGGCCCGGACGTCACGCCTGAAACCCCCGAATTTGATCTCTTTATCAAAGAGGTGCACCGCGAGATGACCACGAAGGCCGGTCAGAAATGTACCGCCATTCGCCGCATCATCGCACCCGAAGCACAGGTTCAAAATGTGATCGAGGCACTCTCGGCCCGTCTGGACAAAACCGTAATCGGTGACCCGCGTGCTGAAGGCGTGCGCATGGGGGCGCTGGTGTCCGCAGGCCAGAAAACAGACGTGTTACAGAAAGCCGCCGCCATCGGATCGGAAAGCAATTTGGTCTATGGCAACCCGGATGATATCGATTTCGAAGGCGACGTTGATCCGGGCGCGTTTGTAAAGCCGATGCTGTTTCACTGCGAAACCCCAGACACCGCCACCATCGTGCATGAATGCGAGGCGTTCGGCCCCGTGTCGACCATCATGGGATACCGCGACATTGCCCACGCCATTGAATTGGCAAACAAGGGTGAAGGCTCTCTGGTAGCCTCGGTCATCACGGGTTCGGGCGACGTCGCACGCGAAGTTGCCATGGGTGCCGGTGCCTTCCACGGGCGTCTTTATTTCAACAACGCCACCTCAATGAAGGAATCGACCGGTCACGGATCGCCCCTGCCCCACATGGTGCATGGCGGCCCGGGTCGTGCTGGCGGTGGTGAGGAAATGGGCGGCGTGCGTGGCGTGCTGCACTATATGCAGCGTACCGCCATTCAGGGCAGCCCTGACATTCTGACCTCGATCGGTGGGCGCTGGGTGCCGGGTGCTGCCGAGATCAAAGGCCCTGCCCACCCGTTCACACGCAAGTTTGGCGAGCTTTCGATCGGCGAGACGCTGCACACCAAATCGCGCGAGATCACGCTGGACGATATCGAGCATTTCGCCACTTTCACCGGCGACACGTTCTATGCGCATATGGACAGCGAAGCGGCCAAGCGAAACCCGTTCTTCCCAGATCGTGTGGCGCATGGCTATCTGCTGCTGTCCTTCGCCGCAGGCCTTTTCGTCGAGCCCAACGAAGGCCCCGTTCTGGCCAACACAGGCCTTGATAACCTACGCTTCATGAAACCAGTCGAGGCTGGCGACAGTATGAAAGTCCGCTTGACCGTGAAGGCCAAAACGCGCCGCACAGACGAGTATGGCGAGGTACGCTGGCACGTAACACTGACCAATCAGGATGACGAGCTTGTGGCGGAATACGAACTGCTGACCATGAACGCCTATTGAGGACATGATGGCTCAAACCGACCCGCTTCAAGACATTCTGGCGCATCTGCGCGACAGCAGTGATTTGCGCGTGTGGTCGGTGATCATCACCTTGATGGGGGACCTGACCGTGATGGGCGCGCCTGAAGCCAAAGCCTCGGGCGTTTCCGGTCAGGCATTGGGGCAAATTCTGTCATCCCTTGGCATCCGTCCCGAAGCCACGCGTGTGGCACTTCACCGTCTGCGCAAAGACGGATGGATTGAAAGCACCCGTTATGGCCGGCAATCGGTCTACCACCTTTCACAGGATGGGCGCGCGCAAACGCAGGCGGTTGCGGACCGCGTCTATGGGCCTGCGCGCCCTGCACCGACCCAATGGCATTTGATCGCACTTGCACCTCAGGTCAACGACGATAGCAGTTTTGATGCATTGATGGCCAAAGGCTTCCACGAGCTGACGCCGGGCGTCTTTCTGGGCGCAGGCGCCCCGCCGACTCTGCCTGATGCCCTTTCATTTTCCGACACCGATATTGCGCTGCCTGATTGGGTGAGGCAGCACTTGGCGCCGCAGAAATTGCGAGATGACATCAAGCTGTTGCAAACTGCGATCTCGCGGCTTTCAGGTGAAGAACTGACAGGTCTTACAACGTTAGACCGCAACGCCTTACGCCTTGTATTGCTGCATGAATGGCGTCGGATTGCCCTGCGCATGCCTGAACTGCCGGTCGAGGCAATCTGCCCTGATCTTCAAGTCCGTGACGATGTTCACAAGGTCTTGGACGCTCTTGGACCTCTTCAGATCGAGCCTGTGTTGGCTTAAGCTCCAGCCGGAGCGCGCCCACAAAAAAAGGCCCCACGCAATTGCGCAGGGCCGATCATTCTTTGTTGCCGGGATCAAGCTTCTTCGAGAAGACCCTTTTCCGAAGCGAGTTCCTGCATGCGCTTTTGCAGCTTTTCAAATGCACGAACCTCGATCTGACGGATGCGTTCACGGCTGACGTCATAGACGCCCGACAGATCCTCAAGCGTCACAGGTTTGTCCTGCAAACGGCGTTGGGTCAGAATATCCTTTTCGCGGTCATTCAGAACCTCCATAGCCTGCGCCAGAAGCTCGCGACGAACATTCAGCTCGTCGGTTTCAGCGTAATCTCCAGCCTGATCAGCATCTTCATCTTCCAGCCAATCCTGCCATTGCATTGCACCTTCACCATCGGCAGAAACCGTGGCGTTCAGCGACGCATCCCCGCCCGACATACGGCGGTTCATGGAAATCACTTCCTCTTCGGTCACGTTCAGATCCTGAGCGATCCTTTGAACGTTTTCCGGGCGTAGGTCGCCATCTTCAAGCGCACCGATGCGTGCTTTCGCCTTACGCAGGTTGAAGAAAAGCTTCTTCTGCGCCGAGGTCGTTCCAAGCTTCACCAGCGACCAAGACCGCAGGATGTATTCCTGGATCGAGGCACGGATCCACCACATCGCATAGGTCGCCAGACGGAACCCTTTTTCCGGGTCAAACCGTTTTACGGCCTGCATCAAGCCAACATTGGCTTCGGAAATGACTTCCGCCTGCGGAAGGCCATAGCCGCGATAACCCATAGCGATCTTGGCCGCCAAACGTAGATGCGAGTTCACCATCTGGTGCGCCGCATCACGGTCTTGGTGGTCGGCCCAGCGTTTGGCCAGCATGTATTCCTCTTCCGGCTCAAGCATCGGAAACTTCCGGATGTCCTGAAGATAGCGGTTCAAACCGCCTTCTGGCGTCGGGGCCGGTAAATTTTTGTAGTTGCTCATAGTGGCAAACTTCTCCTGTCCTGTCCCCTCATGTTTAAGGGCTTAACATCGAGATAAGCGCTAACATGGCGAATTCAAGAGGGGTGTCGCCGAAAAATGTGAACAAGATATGAACCTCTGCTTCGGCGATGTGAAGCCCATGTCATGAAACCTCACGCGCTCGTGCAAAAAGTTGCACATTACAACAATGGGGCCATCATCCCGACAGAATTGATCAACACGCGACGAGTCACCGACCAGCTTTCCACTTTCTCGCGATCGACGGACAAAGACGCATTCAGGAAAACCTCTTGCTTTGCCACCAGCTCGCCAACTGTCGCGCGATCGACCAGCATCATACTGTTTTCATAGTTCAGATCGAAACTGCGCCGATCCAGATTGGCTGATCCCAACATCGCCGCCTGCCCGTCCACAGTCATCAGCTTTGCGTGCAGCAGACCGGGCTGGAACTCGTGAATTTCAACCCCTGCCTTTAAAAGCGCGCGGTAGAAACTGCGCGATGCAAATCCAACGATGTGGCTATCATTATTGGCGGGCACATTCAGGCGCACGCGCACGCCACGCACGGCGGTGGCGCAAATTTGCTGCTGCAGGGCCTCGGACGGGACGTAGTAGGGCGTGGTGATCACCACATCATGTTGCGCGCTGGCAAGAAGCATTTGCGCCATGTCTGGCACACCCTGCACGTCAATATTCGGCCCCGTTCCCGCAACAACCGCAGGAAATCCTTCGACAGCAACCGGTGCTTCGCGCCGCAGTATATCCGAGATGTCATTGCCCCCATTCACCATCCAGTCCGAGACAAACAAGCGTTGCGACTGCCATGCCACGGGTCCGGTGATCCGCATCATCATATCCACCCAAGGTGCGAACTTCTTCTTGATAATAAATGCCGCATCCGCGCAATTCTGGCTGCCGACATAGGTGGTGTCATGATCAATGACGATAATCTTGCGGTGGTTGCGAATATCCAGCCTGCGAAAGAACGCCGCCAAAGGGGCAAAGCGGAATGCAAAGGCCGTGACCGTTTCAACGCCGGCCTCTTTCATTTGCTTCCAAAGGGGGCTCGCCAACAGCTTACGTGAGCCAAGCCCATCCACAATCACCCGGCATGTAACCCCGCGCTGCGCAGCCCGCATAAGTGCCTCGGCAACCCGCGTTCCGTTCCCATCCGTAAGCCAGATATAGAAAAGCAGATGGACATGTTCCTTGGCTGCATCGATATCCTCGACCAGCCAATCCATGCTTTCATTGCTGTCAATTGTGACCTCGGCCCGATTACCCGACACTGGCTGGAACCCGTTGACCGAGGCCGCGCGGGCAAAGGCCTGACGATACAGCAGTGGAAGCTCGGGACGTGACCATGTTCCTGTCGGGCGTTTGGGCAATTCGCGCCGCAGATCCTTGAGCTTTCGGTCAGACCGGCGGTCTGCGCTGGTATCCCCCAAAAAGAAATAGGCAATCACGCCAACAAGCGGCAGCGATAGGATCACCACAACCCAAGCCAAACGGGACGCCGCCGACCGATGTTCTCGCGTAACCGCGCGGGCAACAGTGGCAATGTCTATGAGGATCAGGAAGACCGCCCATATCCCACCCCAAGAGGCCCAGGAAAGCTCTGTCATGGGCAGAATGCCTCACGCTCGTCGCGCGCAGGTTCAGCCCGCACGCAGGGTTTCAATCAACCCCAGCATATCCTTTGGGATCGGTGCTTCAAAGCTGAGTTTTTCACCCGTCACCGGATGCGCAAACCCAAGCGTCGCTGCATGGAGCGCCTGTCGGGGGAAAGCGCGCGCAGCACTGACCGCGTCTTCGCCGATCACTTTCACATTCAACTTCCGACGACCGCCATAGGTGGGGTCGCCGATCAATCCATGACCGACATGGGCCATATGCACGCGAATTTGGTGGGTGCGCCCGGTTTCAAGCCAGCATTCAATCAATGCGGCCTGTGCAGGGCTGCCAAAGCTTTCCAGAATACGTGCTCGGGTCACAGCATGACGTCCGCCCGAAAACAGAACCGCCTGTTTTTGCCGATCCGTCTTGTGGCGCGCCAGTTGCGTAGTGACCTTCAGGATGTTGCCGCGTTCGAAACTTGCCCCCTTGATTCCGCCCAGACGTGGATCAGCCTGATCCGGCGCACCATAGGTAACGGCCAAATAGTGGCGTTCGGCGCTGTGGGCCTCGAATTGTTTGGCAAGCCCGTGATGGGCCGCATCCGACTTGGCGACCACCAGAAGGCCGGATGTATCTTTGTCAATCCGGTGCACAATGCCGGGGCGTTTTTCACCGCCAACACCAGACAGTTCACCACCAAAGTGATGCAACAGCGCATTGACCAACGTCCCGGTGGGTGTTCCCGGTGCAGGATGCACCACCATGCCAGCGGGCTTGTTCACCACAATCAGGTCGTCATCTTCATAAACAATGTCGAGGGGGATATCTTCCGGACCGATATGGCTTTCGGCAGCTTCGGGTACGCGAACATCCAGCGTGTCCCCTTCTGCAAGCTTTGCGCGCGGGTCATCCATCACCTTTCCGTCCATCGTAACTGCCCCATCGGCAATCAGTTTCGCCAAACGAGACCGAGAAAGGTTGGCTTCCTCTGGCACATCGCGCGCAATCGCCTTATCAAGACGCTTGGGCGGGTTCTCGGCAATGACAACCCGGACAATCCGGTGCGAGGTCGACATGGATAAAACTCCTGAACAGGAACTGGACGCAGCCTTGGAAGACAGCGCGGGCCTTGGCACCGTGCGCTACCTGAAAACGCTTGTCACGGCAATGACCGTCACGACGATCCTTGGGCTAATAGTCCTGATCACCGTGGTCGTTATGAAGTTTTCACAAGCCACGCCATCCCAAAGTGCCCTGCCCCTGCCCGACCAAATCACACTGCCTGAAGGTGTATCGGCCGACGCAGTGACCATGGGCCAAGGCTGGATCGCCGTGGTGTCAGGCGATGAGATCCTGATCTTCAACAGCGCGGACGGATCGCTGCGGAAGCGGGTTTCGATCCGCTGAAATCATTCATCTTTTCAATGATGGTGATGGTACCGACACCCCGGCTCGAACGGGGGACCTCTTGATCCACAATCAAGCGCTCTAACCTACTGAGCTATGTCGGCACGCCGGATGCATTTACCCCCCCACGCGGGGCTTTGCAAGAGGTCGCGGGTTGAAAAATGCACGAAAGCGCACTAACCCGATCAAGAGTTTTTCAGGAGGCCAGACATGGGCATCAACGACGAAAGTGACATCGACGCAAACCTGCAGATCGGACCAACCTCAGTGGGAATGGTGCGCCTGTATGTAGAAGGTGGCGGCGTAGAACTTCCGATGGATTTCGAACCTGAAGAAGCGGAAGAGATTGCCGAGGAACTTAAGGCCGCTGCGGCGCAGGCACGATCCATGGCAGGAAAACCCGGAAAAAAGGGCTGACGCTTAGGTGTGGACGTCGCCCGGTCCGATCAATTCGAATCCTGTGATCTCGAATTCGTAAAGCCCTGTGCCGTCGGGCTTTTGGGCGCGGGCAATAAGCTTTCCGTCTTTGTGAAATACGGCATGTGCGGTGTGGAGCGCGCGATAGCACCAATCCCCATCTGGGTAGTAGTACTTGATCATCATCTCTCTATCCTCCTGATCCATCTATGAACGCGGCAACGCCGGGATCACGAAACCCGTGCAACCGGCGCGCGGCATGGGTCGCAAATTTCTGCACCATCACTTTGCGCCGCGCCGGAGCCAGCTTGTCTTCCGGGCCCATGCGCATGATTTCCGCGTCATAGCTGTCTGCAATCATCAGCCCAGAGCCTTCAGGCAAAAGCTCGGTCGGGAAACTTGCATCTACCGCCCAGAAATAACGGTCGCACCATTCCAGATAGCCCTGCCATTTGTTGTCCGACGTGAAATCCGCACGCGATGATTTGCATTCGATCACCCAAATCTCACCCTTTGGGCCAAGCGCCATCACATCGACGCGCAGGCCCCGCGCGGGCACCAGCTCCTCCACCGTGACAAATCCATGGCTCAGCATATGGCGGCAAACGCCTCGCGCCAGAAGCTGGCCGGGCATAAGGGATGGGGCTGTTGTATTCATAGACCTAACATGAACAATTCATGAACAAATTGTCAATGACGCGCGCACATCATCACATGTCTTCCCTTGCAACCGCGCGCCCCGCCGCCTATCTAAGCCAAGGCGGCTTCTGCCCTTCGCGTCACATGCGGGTAAAATTCCGGTGGCCTTAAGCAATTCCGAGGGAGCTGGCTCTGTTTGGACCGTGGTCCACTTACCCGGCGCCCACCTGTATATACAGGTCCTCGGGAATTCAGACCCCGACGGTTGCGGTGGGGCCGCCACTTCATCCCACCTTACGCAGTTCTGCTTAAAAGAACGTTCAGTCGATCTTTTGCAGCAGCTTGTGGCGCACATCTTCCGGGACGAATTTGCTAACGTCCCCGCCCAACTTGGCGATTTCCTTTACCAGCTTTGATGCAATCGCCTGATAGCGTGCCTCGGCCATCAAGAACACCGTTTCGACGCTGTCATCCATCGCGCGATTCATGCCAACCATTTGATATTCATATTCGAAATCCGTGACGGCGCGCAGACCACGAATAATGATTTGCGCACCGACGTCATGGGCGCAGTCAATCAAAAGGTTTTGAAAGGGATGGGCAACAATCTCGGTCCCGGTTTCGGCGGACAGTTTGGCGCACTCTGCTTCGACCATCGCTACACGCTCTTCCAGCGTAAACAAAGGACCCTTCCCGGTGTTGATCGCCACGCCAATCACCAGACGGTCCACCAGCGCACAGGCCCGACGAATGATGTCAGTATGCCCCAAAGTGATCGGGTCAAAAGTTCCGGGATACAATCCGATGCGCATGATTTGGTCTCCTTGCAGTGGGCGCACGCAACATTATGGCACGCCCAAATGCAAGCTTTTTCCGCAGTGCAGCGTATTCTTACTCTATTGGGATCAATACCCCATAATCATGTTTTTCAGCGCATCCGCCTGCTGTGACAGCTCTTCCAGACGCGCTTTGACAACATCACCGATCGAGACCAACCCAACCATTTCATCACCCTCCATCACGGGCATGTGGCGAAACCGGCCTTCGGTCATGGTTTGCAGCACTTGAATGGCACGATCTCCTGGCGCGCAGGTGATCAGCTTGGCTGTCATCAGATCATCGACAGGCTTATCCAAACAGCCAGTTCCGACCTTGCCGAGCTCGGACACGATATCCCTTTCAGAAAGGATACCCTTGGGATGCACCCCATCGTCCGACACGATCACGGCCCCGATTTTCTTTTGGGACAGAAGGTTTGCCGCATCCGCCACCTTGCTGCCCGGCTTTACCGTGGCCACCCCATCAAGTGACTTATCTTTGAGGATCTGGTGAATGAGCATTGGCGCCCTCCTGCTTGAATATCTTGTATTTTTCTGTCCCCAGCGTCGCTCTTTACGCAACAAAATGTCAAGAGCTCTTTGCAGCTGCAGCGATATCAGGTCACCAAACCTTCCAATCGCGTGACTTCATCCCGGATGCCGCGCATCAGCTCTTCGCCCACGCGGGCAAACCGCTCCATGCGCGCGTCGCCTTCGTGACGCACAAGGTAGAATGAGCGACGGATCGACAGCTCATCCGTCAACACCCGTTGCAGATCAGGGGCGGATGGCAAAATAAAGTCGTGGGTCACGCCCACTCCTCCACCCTGCTTCACAAGGCCCAACTGGACCGAAACCAGATTTGACGCGAGCGCAGCCTTTTCGACCCCAAGCTCTTCTAGGAAATCCAGCTCGGGATAAAAAATCATGTCCTGAATGTATCCAACTACCGGGTGGTGTCGTAGATCCGCAAGACAGTCCAAAGGGGCTGCCTGCTTGAGATAGCTGCGCGATGCGGCCAGATGCAGATGATAGTCCGTGATCTTTTGCACAGTGATCCGGCCCGTTTGCGGTGGCGAAACTGTGATGGCCATATCAGCTTCACGCTTGGACAGATTGATCACCCGCGGCAAAGCGACGATTTGCAGCTCCAGCTCTGGATGATCTCTTTGAATGGCGGCGCAGACTTGCGGCAAGATGAAACTGGCGCATCCATCAGTTGCGCCGATGCGCACTTGCCCCGACAACTGGCCAGATTGACCAGCCAATTCGTCCACCCCCGACATCACCGCCTGCTCTGCCCGCTCGGCATGTGCCAGCAACCGCAATCCCGCTTCGGTCAGCGCATAGCCTTGCGGAGATTTCGTGAACAATGGCAGTCCCAGATCAGCCTCAAGCTTTGACACGCGCCGCCCAACCGTCGCTGCATCACGCTTCAACACACGCCCAGCGCGCGAGAGGCTTTCCCCGCGCGCCACCGCCAAAAACACTTTCAGATCATCCCAATCCAAGACTGCCCCCCTTTTTCTTGTTTCAATTGCCCTGGGATAAGGCCCACAGGGCCGAGGGGCAAAGCCCTTGATCCAGATCACGCCTGCACCCCATCATTGCAAAAATGCAAAATGCTTTTGGAAAACTAACCCTTTTCTTGGCAATTCTGCAAGACTATCCTGCGCCCAACTATTGGGAGAAGTACCATGCAAAAACTAGGACACTGGATTGACGGCCAGATGGTCGATGGAACATCGGGCCGCACTGCCGACGTCTACAACCCCGCCACCGGCGAAGTGCAGGCACAGGTAGCCTTGGCCACAAAAGCCGAGCTGGACGACGCCGTTGCCAAAGCCGCCGAAGCTCAGAAAGCTTGGGGCGCCACCAACCCGCAGAAACGCGGCCGCGTGATGATGGCCTTGGTTGGCCTTCTGAACCGTGACATGGACAAGCTGGCCGAAGCCCTGTCGCGCGAGCATGGTAAAACCATTCCTGACGCAAAAGGCGACGTACAGCGTGGTCTGGAAGTGATCGAATACTGCATCGGTGCAGCCCAGATGATGAAGGGTGAATTCACCGACAGCGCTGGCCCCGGCATCGACATGTATTCCATGCGCCAACCTCTGGGCGTTGTAGCCTCGATCACACCGTTCAACTTCCCAGCGATGATCCCTCTGTGGGGCATGGGCCCGGCTTTGGCCGCTGGTAACGCGATGATCCTGAAACCGTCCGAGCGTGACCCGTCGGTTCCGCTGATGCTGGCAGAGCTGTGCAAAGAAGCTGGCTTGCCCGATGGTGTTCTTCAGGTTGTAAACGGCGACAAAGACGCTGTTGACGCGATCTTGGACAACGAAACCATTCAAGGCGTTGCCTTCGTAGGGTCAACCCCAATCGCCCACTACATCTACTCGCGCGCAACCGCCAACGGCAAACGTGCGCAGTGCTTCGGTGGCGCGAAAAACCACATGATCATCATGCCCGACGCGGACATCGAACAAGCGGCTGACGCGCTGATCGGCGCTGGTTTCGGCGCTGCTGGCGAACGCTGCATGGCGATCTCGGTTGCCGTGCCTGTTGGCGAAGAGACCGGCGACAAGCTGCGGGATGCCCTTGTACCTCGCATCGAGAAGCTGAAAGTTGCCCCCTACACTGCTGGTGACGATGTGGACTATGGCCCGGTTGTGACCTCGGCCGCCAAAGAAAACATCCTGCGCCTGATCAACTCGGGTGTAGAACAGGGTGCTGATCTGGTTGTCGACAACCGCGACTTCAGCCTGCAAGGCTATGAGGACGGCTTCTTTGTTGGCCCGCATCTTTTCGACAACGTCACCACCGACATGGACATCTACAAGCAGGAAATCTTCGGGCCGGTTCTGTCGATGGTTCGCGCTGAAAGCTATGAAGAGGCCCTCGGCCACGCCATGGACCACGAATACGGCAACGGCACCGCGATCTTCACCCGGGACGGTGACACCGCGCGTGACTTCGCCAACCGGATCAACATCGGTATGGTCGGCATCAACGTTCCGATCCCGGTTCCGCTGGCCTATCACACCTTTGGCGGCTGGAAGAAGTCGGGCTTTGGCGATCTGAACCAGCACGGCCCGGACGCGTTCAAGTTCTATACACGCACCAAAACGGTCACCCAGCGCTGGCCGTCGGGTATCAAAGAAGGTGGCGAGTTCAACTTCAAAGCCATGGATTAAACCCACTATTAGATCTCACGAAACGCCCCGGTAATTGACCGGGGCGTTTTGTGTTTCCGGGTCCATTTTTGCCTCAACGCTTGTTCAAACACCAATCTCTTGCCAAACTGACCTTGCGCGACGATGACACAAGGAATGGCCATGGCCCGAGAAGCTCCTACGTTCTCAATCGGCATCGAGGAAGAGTATCTTCTGGTCGATCGCGATAGTTTTGCCCTGCAAGAAGCCCCGGAAGAAATGATGGAAGCCTGCCGGGCAGAATTGGAAGGTCAGGTCAGTCCTGAATACTTGCAGTGTCAGATTGAAATCGGCACCCGAGTCTGCGCCGACATCTTGGAAGCGCGTGATGATCTAAAGCGTCTTAGGGCGTCCGTTGCCAAGAACGCCAAGGACTATGGGCTGGCCCCCATTGCAGCAAGTTGCCATCCCTTCGCCAATTGGAAAGACCAGCATCACGTCAACAAAGATCGCTACAACGATCTGCGCCGCGATCTGGCCGGCGTGGTTCGCCGGATGCTGATTTGTGGGATGCATGTGCATGTCGGCATTCCCGATCCCGACACACGGATCGATCTTGTGAACCAGCTGACTTACTTTTTGCCGCACCTTCTGGCCATGTCGACCAGTTCGCCCTTTTGGCAGGGCGAGGATACGGGGTTGGCGTCCTATCGCCTGACGGTCTTTGATAACCTGCCCCGCACCGGGTTGCCCCCACAGCTGGGCAGCTGGTCGGAATATGAACGGTCTGTGCAGGCGCTGGTAGACATCGGCGTGATCGAAGACAGCTCGAAAATCTGGTGGGATCTGCGCCCTTCGGCCCGTTTCCCCACGATCGAGGCAAGGATCTGCGATGTTCAGCCCCGGCTGGAAGACACGCTGTCGCTGGCCGCATTGATCCAATGCCTGACGCGGATGCTGTGGCGGTTGAAGGCCAAGAACCAACGCTGGCGGCTTTATGATAACTTCCTGATAGGCGAAAACCGCTGGCGGGCGCAACGCTATGGCGTTTCGGGCGGATTGATCGACTTTGGTGTGGGTGAAATTGCCCCGTTTGATGAGCTGCTGGATGAGATGATCGAACTGGTCAAAGAGGATGCCGAAGCGTTAGGTTGTGTCGCTGAAATTGAAGCGGCGCGCCATATCCTGACAGGTGGGACTGCAGCTGATCGGCAACGCGCTGTCTACCAAGACAGCATCCAGGCCGAGAAGCCGAAAGACGAGGCCCTGCGCGACGTGGTCCGTCATTTGGTCGATGCCTTTCACGACGGGCTGTAAGTACCGTATTTCTACGTGGTTTTTCGCGGGCTTAGACCCAAGTAAGTCACGGTGACCGGCGAAACAGTGACCGCGCTTGAAAAACTCCTGTAAGGATTGCGCCATATGTTGCGCCCAGACACGTGGACGGGAGGACCAGATGGATTTCGCGCTGACCGAGGAACAGACCCTCATTTTCGACATGGCCAAAAGCTTTGGCGAAGAGAATATCGCACCCAATTCCGAGAAGTGGGAAGCGGAAGAATCCATCCCGAAAGAGCTTTGGCCGCAGCTGGCTGAGCTGGGATTTGGTGGCATCTACGTGTCCGAAGAATATGGCGGGTCTGGCTTGTCGCGCCTTGACGCCACACTGATTTTCGAAGCGCTCGCTATGGCCGATCCCGCCATTGGCTCTTTCCTGTCGATCCACAATATGTGCGGCGGCATGATCGACAAGTTCGGCAAGGAAGAAGACAAGCAAAAATGGCTTCCTGCGCTCTGCTCGATGGAAAAGATATTCTCGTACTGTCTGACCGAACCGGGCTCAGGCTCGGACGCGGCTGCGCTGAAAACCCGCGCCGAGAAAACCAACGAAGGCTACGTGTTGAACGGCAACAAGGCGTTCATCTCGGGCGGCAATTATTCAGACGTGTACGTCACCATGTGCCGCACTGGCGAAGACGGCCCCAAGGGTATTTCGACCGTCGTGGTTGAGGCTGGCTCGCCGGGTCTGAGCTTCGGCGCGAATGAACGCAAAATGGGCTGGAAGGCACAACCGACCTCTCAGGTGCAGTTTGACGATTGCGCCGTGCCGCATGTGAACCTGTTGGGCGAAGAAGGCAAAGGCTTTGTCTATGCCATGGCTGGACTGGACGGTGGACGTCTGAACATCTCAGCCGGTGCTCTTGGTGGCGCGCAGAAGGCTTTGGATCTAACGCTTCAGTATATGGGCGAACGCAAGGCGTTTGGCAAAACCATCGACCAATTCCAAGCCCTGCAATTCCGTCTGGCCGAATACGAAACCAGACTGCAAGCCGCGCGCACCTTCCTGCGTCAGGCCGCGTGGAAGCTGGACAATGGCGCACATGATGCGTCCAAATTCTGTGCCATGGCCAAGCTGATGGTGACCGACGCTGCATTTGACGTCGCCAATGGGTGCCTACAGCTACATGGCGGTTATGGCTATCTGTCCGATTACGGTATCGAAAAGATCGTGCGGGACTTGCGCGTGCACCAGATTCTGGAAGGCACGAACGAGATCATGCGCCTGATCGTCGGACGTCAATTGTTGGCAGAACGCGACCGCGGCTGATGTCTGACATCTCTATCCGTATAGAAGGCAAGGCTGGGCGGATCACATTGACCCGCCCGGACGCGCTAAATGCGCTCAGCTATGACATGTGCCTTGAGATCGACGCAGCCTTGATCAAATGGGCCGAAGATGATGACGTAGCGCTGATCCTGATCGATGCAGAAGGCGACCGCGCCTTCTGTGCCGGGGGCGACATCCGCGAGATTTACGAGATCGGCCTGTCGGGCGATCACACCCGCGCGCAAGAATTCTGGCGCGATGAATACCGCATGAACGCGCGCCTGTTTGAATTCCCCAAACCCGTGGTCAGCTTTATGCAAGGCTTCACAATGGGCGGTGGCGTCGGCGTGGGCTGTCACGGCTCACACCGGATCATGGCGCGGTCTTCCCGCATGGCGATGCCGGAATGCGGGATCGGGCTGGTGCCGGATGTGGGCGGATCGATGATCTTGGCGCATGCGCCGGGACGATTGGGGGAATATATCGGCATGACCGGCGCACGCCTTGCACCGGGCGACGCGATCCATGCAGGCTTTGCCGATTACGTGATCCGTCAGGCCGAATGGGACGCGCTGAAGGCAGACCTGATCCGCACCGGCGACCCAAGTCATATCGACGAAGCTGCGATCCCGCCGATCCCTGGCAACCTGTCGGCCATGCAGCCAATGATCGACGCCCATTTCGGTGGCGGCAGCTTGGGCGAGATCGTCGCATCGCTGCGTGCTGAAGACAGCCAGTTTGCCG
The DNA here is from genome assembly GCF_023016155.1 of Aliiroseovarius sp. F20344. Classification (GTDB taxonomy): domain Bacteria; phylum Pseudomonadota; class Alphaproteobacteria; order Rhodobacterales; family Rhodobacteraceae; genus Aliiroseovarius. The sequence goes on along the minus strand of NZ_JALKBG010000008.1, from coordinate 646,821 downwards.
AGAACACGCTGGAGCTTTTGGGCCGAAACTCGCCCCTGTCGATGGCCTGTACGGTCGAGATGCTTCACCGCATGGCTGGCACCCGTGACGTGCGCGCGTCGCTCGAACTGGAATACCGCTTCGTCTATCGTGCACTGGAGCATTCCGATCTGGTGGAAGGCATTCGCGCCGCCGTGATCGACAAGGATCGCAAGCCGAATTGGGAATACGACATGGAAAACCTGCCGCAAGAGGCAGTCGAACATATGCTCGCCCCCTTGGGCGACAATAAACTGACATTCTAGGGAGAAGCTCATGAAAATCGGATTTATCGGACTGGGCAACATGGGTGGCCCGATGGCTGCAAACTTGGCCAAGGCCGGTCACGAGGTCACCGGCTTTGACATGGCCCCGGTCGACATCGAAGGCGTAGCACTAGCCGCATCAGGTGCGGAAGCGGCGGCTGGCAAAGACGTGGTCGTAACCATGCTGCCCAACGGCCAGATCCTGCGCGCTGTTGCGAATGAAATTGTCCCGGCGATGGACAAGGGCGCAGCCTTTGTTGATTGCTCGACCGTAGACGTTGAAAGCGCCCGTGCGGTGGCAGAACAAGCCGCTGCGGCAGGACTTCTGCCGGTAGACGCCCCCGTATCGGGTGGCGTTGGTGGCGCGGCAGGTGGCACGCTGACCTTCATGGCCGGCGGCTCGGCCGAGGCCTTTGCGAAGGCGGATCCCCTCTTCGACATCATGGGCCAGAAGGCTGTGCACTGCGGCGACAGCGGCGCTGGTCAGGCCGCCAAGATCTGCAACAACATGATCCTTGGCATCACCATGATCGGCACCTGCGAAGCCTTCGCTTTGGCCGACAAGCTGGGTCTGGACCGTCAGAAGATGTTCGACGTCGTATCAACCTCGTCGGGGTACAGCTGGACGATGAATGCCTATTGCCCGGCGCCGGGCGTTGGTCCTCAATCGCCTGCGGACAATGACTATCAGCCGGGCTTTGCTGCTGAACTGATGCTGAAAGACCTGCGTCTGAGCCAGCAAGCCGCCGAGGCCGCGGATGCCGACACCCCGATGGGTCAGGCCGCCACGGACCTTTACACCCAGTTCGTCGAGAAAGAAGACGGTCTGGGCATGGACTTTTCGGCCATGTTGCCGCGGTTTGAAAAACGCGGTCGCAGCTAAGGCACAATCGGTCTAGCTTGGTGACATGAGCTGGACCGAACACACACACGAGATTGCCAATCTCGATGCCCCTGCCCGCGCGCTTTTGGACACGCTTGCGCCAATGGATGTGCCCGAAGGGGCCGTACTGTTTTGCCCCGGCGAGGCCGTAATGGGATATGTCGTCATGCTGTCCGGGCAGGTCGATGTGAACCTGATCGGCCCCAACGGGCGCGATATCTTGCTGTATCGCGTCGCTCCGGGCCAAAGCTGCATCCAATCCACATTGGGACTGCTCGGGGGCGACGATTACACCGCCGAAGCCATGGCCGAGACCCCGGCCCGGCTTGTGCTGATCCCACGCGACGTCTTCTTTGCCCTTCTGGACAGTTCTCCCGGCTTTCGTCGGCTGGTTTTCGGGGCCTTTGCAGAACGCATGCAGTCGATGATGCAACTGATCGAGAACGTGTCTTTCATGAGCGTCGAAGCGCGGTTGGCGGCCCTTATTCTTGACCGCTGCGGCCCCGATGGATGCTTGCACATGACACAGGCAGAAATGGCGACAGCCATTGGCACCGCGCGCGAGGTCATCTCGCGTCGGTTGGACAAGATGGCGCATGCCGGATCGGTGGCGCATGAACGTGGGGTTGTGACAATCTTGGACCGCAAGGCCTTGAACGCGATTGTCAGCGGAACAGCTTTTTGAACCCACTATGTGACCACGTCACATGCCTTTCCATGAATGCCTTGCTAGCAAGGTGTCAGACAAGGAAAGGAGTTCAAAATGCTCAAACGTAACGAAGGTAATCTGGATCGTATCCTGCGTGTCGTCGCGGGTCTTGCCCTGTTGGGGTGGTATTTCTTCGCGGGCGGCCCGATCTGGGCGCTGATCGGTATCGTACCATTGGCCACTGGCGCCCTTGGGTCCTGCCCGGTTTATTCGATCTTCGGGATCAATACCTGCAAACTGAAAAACAACGTTCAGTAATTCGCAACCAATGCCATCTATATCGGTATAGGTAGCGAGTAGAATAGTATACGCCGGGCCCTCTCGAAAGGCCCGGCGCTGTTGTTTTGGAGGGCAGCGCGACGCTGCCCCTTTTCTATTTCGTGATGATCTCCGGCCCCATGAACGTGTTGGGCAGGAAGGTCGACAACCAAGGTATGTAGGTGATCATGATCAGGAAGACGAACAGAACGGCCAGGAAGGGCAATGCTGCACGCACGACTGACATCATCGGCATACCCGCGACACCACTGGTCACGAAGAGGTTCAGACCAACCGGTGGCGTAATCATCCCAATCTCCATGTTGACCACCATGATGATGCCCAGATGGATCGGGTCGATGCCCAGCTCGATGGCAATCGGGAATACCAAGGGTGCGACGATCACCAAGAGGCCCGACGGCTCCATGAATTGACCACCGATCAGCAGGATCACGTTGACGACGATCAAGAACATGACCGGACCGAAGCCCGCGTTCAGCATGGCACCCGCGATTTGCTGTGGTACTTGCTGTTCGGTCAGCACGTGCTTCAGGATCAGCGCGTTGGCAATCACGAACAAGAGCGTGACTGTCAGTTTGCCCGCCTCGAACAGCGTGTGCTTGGTATCGGGGTGGAACATCGAGGTGATGAGTGCCTGCGGCTTCTTGAACAGGCTGACCTTTTCACCGGTCGATGCCTCAAGATTGCCAGCCGATACACCGGCTGCAGCACCCGCCAGCGGTCCCATGTCCTTGTAAACAAAGGTCGCGATCAGGAAGGCATAGACAGCAGCCACAGCAGCGGCTTCCGTCGGCGTGAAGATACCACCATAGATACCGCCCAGGATGATGACGATCAGGAACAAACCCCAACCGGCGTCACGACCAGATTCGATGATCTCGCCCCAGCCCTTCCATTCACCCTTGGGCAGGTTTTTGACTTTTGCGATGACATAAATCGTTACCATCAGCATGAAACCCGCCAGTAGACCCGGGATCACACCAGCAAGGAACATCCGACCGACCGAGACTTCGACCGAGGCGGCATAGACTACCATCACGATCGACGGCGGGATCAGGATGCCCAGCGTACCGGCGTTACAGATCACACCGGCAGCGAATTCCTTGGAATAGCCCACTTGGCGCATGCCTGCGATTACGATGGATCCGATGGCCACAACAGTTGCAGGCGAAGAGCCAGAAAGCGCTGCGAACATCATACAGGCGAACACGCCAGCAATTGCCAGACCGCCCGGAAGGTGACCAACACAAGCGATCGAGAAGCGGATAATCCGGCGCGCCACACCACCCGTCGACATGAAACTTGAGGCCAGAATAAAGAATGGGATGGCCAGCAGGGTGAAGTGCCCTTCGAAAGCTTCAAACAAGGTGCCGGCGACCGACGCCAGCGTGGCATCCGAGTAGAACAGCAGAAATAGAATTGAGCTCAGGCCCAGGCTGACTGCGATTGGCACGCCGATCAGCAGAAGGCCGATCACCATGGCAAATAGAATTACGACGTCCATTAGTCATGCTCCCCCAATTGCTCGCGAACTTCTTGGATTTCATCCTCGACTTCGTGGCTTGCGACCAGTCGGTCAGTGTTCCCGTTCCAAATGGCAAGTGAGGCCTGAAGGAACCTAAAGAGCAACAGGATCATGGATATTGGAAGAACCACATAAGGCACGACTTTCGGGAGCTTCTCGTAGGATTCCCCATAGTTGATCAGGTCTTCAAGAAACGAGAATATCCCCACCATCGGGACGTCCTGCACCTCGTAGAAGGATTGCGAACGGAACTTCTCAACAAAGCCCGTCGGGAACCAACGCCCCGAAGTGGGTGGCAGGTCAGCGAATACAGCCCAGTAGTCATACGCGCCCTTCACCATGAAAACGGAAAACAAGACACAGGCGGCCGCCGCAATCAGCCCCATAACACGCGCGACAGCTGGCGGAACCATGTTGACGATTGCGTCAACGCCCAAGTGGCTGTGTTTCTTTACCGCATAAGATGCGCCCAGCAGCACCAGCCACCCGAAAAGGAACACGGTCAGTTCCAGCGCCCATAAAATGTTAGAATTGAACCCGAAACGAGCGATGACATTTGCGAATGTAATCGCAGTCATCAGCCCAAGGAGCGTCGCGATCAGCGTCTCCTCGATTTGGTCCACGAAGGTGTGCTTGTGTTGCATGTCCCCGTCCCCGCAGAATTTTTGCTAAATATGCGGGCCCGCTGGGGCTCCGCTACACCTGAGGTGTTCCGGGACGCAGGCGCGCGTCCCGGAGAGATTTGTATGGCTTACGAGCCAGCGTTGATCGCTTGTGCCGCGTCGATGTTTTCCTGGCCAACATCGTCTGCGAACTGTGCCCAAACCGGCTTCATGGCGTCCACCCATGCTTGACGCTGTTCTGCGTCCAACTGGCGAACCTCACCACCAGCTTCGATGATCGATTGCTTGGCAGCTTCGTTGACTGCGGTCGATTCAGCATTACGTGTGGTGGTCACTTCCGACAGAATGGTTAGGAACTGATCACGGACGTCTGCGTCAAGGCCTTCCAGCCAGTCGATATTGGTGACAACAAGATAGTCGATGACACCGTGGTTGGTCTCGGTGGTGCCGTCCTGAACTTCGAAGAACTTCTTGCCGTAGATGTTCGACCAGGTGTTCTCTTGCCCATCGACAACGCCCTGCTGCAGGCCGCCATAGACTTCCGAGAAGGCCATCTTCTGCGGGCTGCCACCAATGGCTTCCATCTGAGCAACCAGCACGTCAGACGATTGAACACGGAATTTCAGACCGGCAGCATCGGTTGGCAGAACCAGCGGTTTGTTGGCCGACATCTGCTTCATACCATTGTGCCAATAAGCCAGCCCCTGGAGACCGCGACGCTGCATGCTGTCCAGAAGGGCCTGGCCGCTGTCTGAAGCTTGGAACGCGTCAACCGCATTGATGTCATTGAACATAAACGGCAGGTCAAAGATACGGAACTGCTTGGTGAACTTCTCAAACTTCGACAGCGAGGGTGCAGCCAACTGAACGTCGCCCTGCAGCATTGCTTCCAGGACCTTGTTGTCGTTGTAGAGGGTCGAGTTCGGGAAAACCTCCATGCAAGCCTTGCCGTTCATCTCGTCATTAACGCGTTGCTCAAGCAGCGAAGCGGCGATGCCTTTCGGGTGCTTGTCGGTGTTGGTGACGTGGCTGAACTTGATGACGATTTCACCGTCATCACAGGCCGCATTTGCGGTGGTGACAGAAGCGGCGATGGCAAGGGCCGAGGCCGCAAGGGTCAGGAATTTCATGTGGTGTCCTCCCAGACAGATATTGGAAAGCGCCCATTTTTGAGCAGCTGCCTTATTGGGTCACGGGAATGTGACAGCGCCAAGGGGAAGCACACTATGCGGGCTGCTTTCGCTTTAAACTGTTATATTTCATATAATTAAACGAACCCCTTCCTATTGCATGCCGGCTTTGCAGCAACTGCATGGGCGGGATACCACACAGCACATATGGCAATCTGTGCGGATTTTCACACAGTTCAGGTGCGATAGTCCTCGGGCCGAATCCCGTGGCGCGCAAGTTTGTCGTAAAACGTCTTTCGCGGCAGTTTCAGCTCTTTCGCAGCTGCCGTTGCACCACCTAAATGACGCTTAAGCGCATCCATTAAAAGCGAGCGTTCGACCTGTGCCAGTTGCTCGGACAGACCAAGCCCTACATCATCGCGCGGCGCGCCCAGCTCGGCCAATCCAAGCCCCATAGAAAAACGCATCGCCGCATTCATCAAGGCACGCGCATTCCCGGGCCAATCTTGCGCCATGAGCTCTGCAATCACATCCCGACCGACCTCGGGTGGGGACAGCGCCGCTTGCTCGGACGAGATTGAGACATAGTGCCGGAACAGCAGCGGGATATCTTCCTTGCGCTCGCGCAGGGCTGGGATGCGGATACGCAGAAGATCGAGTTTGTAATAAAGGTCCGAATTGAAGCGCCCAGCGCGCTGTTCAGCGTCCAGATCGCGATAGCTGCCCGCCACCATGCGCCAGTCTCCGGGCTGTTCCAGAAGCTCCAGCAATTGAAACTGAATGGCCCCGTCCAAGGCGCCCACCTCGTCCAAAAACAAGGTGCCCCCCTCGGCACGCTTGATGCCTGCCGCAAGCGCATCTGCGCCCAACCCTGCTGCGGCCAGCTTTATAAACGGACGTGTCGCATCCCCAGACAAAAGATGCAGAACCTCGGCCACTTTCGATGTGCCTGACCCCGGCTCGCCGCAAATCAACACTTCGGCCTTCGTATTGGCAGCGGCACGCACGCGCGCGCGCAGCTCATCCGCCAATGTACTTTCACCGATCAACAGTCGTGCAGCCGCATCCCCGGTTTCGGCTTTGGCACGCAAAGCCCGGTTTTCTAGCACCAACGAACGTGTCTGGAGTGCGCGGCCCAGCACAGCAAGCAACGTGTTCGGGTCACAAGGTTTTTCCAGAAAATCAAAAGCTCCTTCGGACATTCCACGCACAGCCGTCGGAATATCCCCTTCTCCGGTCAAAAGGATGACCGGCAGTTCAGGGTCTACGGCCTGCGCCTGCATTAAAAGCGCAAACCCGTCTTTGCCTGGCATCCGAATGTCCGACAGGACCACACCATCAAATCCTGTGGCAATATGGTCTTTGGCCTCGACATAGCTGCCAGCAGAAATCACCGTCAGACCAGCGAGTTCCAGCGTTTGGCTCAGCGCCTCCCGCACCATCATATCGTCATCCACCAACAACACGGACTGCGTCATTCTGTATCCTCCCAATGTGGCAGCTCGACGGTAAACATGGCGCCGTTTTCGCAGTTTCGTCCGCGAATGTCGCCTCCGAAACTTTGCACCAAACCGTACGAGATCGACAGGCCCAGTCCCATGCCCTCATCACCGACCTGTTTGGTTGAAAAGAAGGGTTCAAATATCCGATCGGGGTCTTCAATGCCCGGCCCGGTGTCGCGCACCGTCACCGAGAGTTTCTTACCTTTGTTGATTGCTATGTGAATTTGCCGATCGTCTTGATCCAGCATTGCATCCGCCGCGTTGTTGATGAGGTTCACAAAGACCTGCGACAGTCGCACCTCGCCGGCTTTTGCATAGATCGGCTGGGGCGGAGGCATCCAGTCCAGCGTGATTCCATCCGATTTCAGGCGTGGTTCTGTCAGCTCGATCGCAGTGGACACCACGTGGCCCAAATCCACCTTTCCCATCGGCTCGTTCTCATTACGGGCAAAGGCACGCAGATTCTTGACGATCCGCCCCATCCGATGCGCCAATTCCGAGATGCGCGTCAGGTTTTGCCCGGCTTGCTCCTCCTGCCCGCGTTCCAAAAATAAAGTTGCGTTTTCCGAGAAGCTGCGGATGGCCATTAGTGGTTGGTTCAACTCGTGACTGATGCCCGCAGACATCTGCCCCAAGGCCGAAAGCTTACCCGCCTGCACAAGATCATCCTGCGCCTTTTTCAAAGCTGCTTCTGCTTCGCGCCGTTCGCGGTTCTCTCGCTGCAAATCCTGGTTGGCTTCGGACAAGGCCGTTGTACGTTCCGCCACCCGTGCCTCTAGCCGGGCATTGGCGGCGGCCTCAATTCTAAGCCGTTCGTTCAACGCCCGTCTGCGTTCACCCACAGCCAACAACAGCCCTCCGATGCCCAAACAAATCGCAGCCGCAATTGCCGCCAAAAGTGCTGCACTGCGTTCGGCAGGTGTTGTATCAAGCAAGATCTCCCCGCTTAACCCCACGACCGGCAGGCGTCGAGTCAGGTGTAGTGCGCGATCCGGCAGATAAGGCCCGGCCTCAAGCTGCCAAACCTCGTACCCCGTCCAACTGGAAACGCTGCTGTTTAGAAAGCGTGCCGTCGGGCGGGCTACATTCACAAGGTCCAGCCGGTTGGCCGCAAAGACACGCGCTCCGTTTAGCGTGAAAAACAATGCCGCCGCAGTTGAGGGCCAGTTCTCCTCAAAATCCAGCAGGTCTGTGCGTGCTATCACCACACCTTGGCCTTGCCCTTCTTTATTCAGAACGGGCGCTGCAAACGAAAACACCCGCCGTGTCGTGTCTTTGACCTGCGCCTGAAACCGCGCATCCGCGCCAAGGGCTCCGGTCAAGGCACGGTGGATCAAAGGGCTGGACGGATCCAGTTTCGTCGCGGTCCGGTGCGACGCCGCCAACACCTGCCCGTCCCGATCAATCAGCAGAAGCTGATGCGCGCCTGTCATATCCGCCATGGATTGAAGCAACTGATCTGCTGCTTCCGCATTCGTATCGCTTAACCGGCGTTTCAGAACGGGATGCTCGGCCAACACCACCGCAAGTTCGCGGTACCGAAACAGATGGCGCGTCAACTGGTCCGAGGCCAGCGCAAGCTCGGACGACGCTTGTTCGGCCAGAGGTTTTAACGCAGCACGCCATGCCGCAGCCCAGACCCCTGCACTGATCAGCAGTGTCCCAAGAAGAAAGGGAAAAACCCATTTCGTATGCAAGAAGCGAAACATGGGGCGAGCATAGAAAGCAGCACTTGCATTGACCAGCGGCTTTAAGGAACATGCGCCTATGAAGCGATTGACCCAATCTCCTACAGATCCCGATTTCATCCAGAATCCGTATACGTTCTATGACCGTGCCCGTTCAGCCGGGGATCTGTTTTTCTGGGAAGATTATGACCTGCCGATGGCTGTCAGCTTTCGGGCCGCGAATGCGTTGCTTCGGGATCGCCGCTTTGGGCGTGAACCCGTTGAACCACTGCAGTTTCCCAACCATCTGGCCCCGTTTTATGCGGTCGAAGCGCATTCGATGCTAGAACTGGAAGCCCCCCGCCACACTCGGCTGCGCAAGCTTGTCCTGCGGGCCTTCACCTCTCGTCGCATTGCCGGGCTGGGTCCCGAGATCGAAGTGCTGGCGCATGAACTGATCGACGCATTTCCCGCAGGCGATTTCGACCTGCTGCCCGCCTTTGCCACGCGCATTCCTGTGATCATTATCTGCCGCCTTCTGGGCGTGCCTGAAGACCGCGCAGACGACTTGCTAAAATGGTCTAATGCCATGGTATCGATGTACCAAGCACGCCGCACGCGCGCGATTGAAGACGCCGCAGTTTCCGCTACAGAAGACTTCGTCGCATTCATGCGCAGCTATGTTAATGAGCGACGCAACGATCCACGCGACGACCTGATCACAGAACTGATTGCCGCCGAGGCTGAAGGAGAGAAGCTGTCCACGGACGAGCTGATCTCGACCTGTATTTTGCTGCTAAATGCTGGTCACGAGGCCACCGTGCACGCGATGGCGATTGCCGTGAAGACCCTGCTGGAGCATGGAAATCCCGCTGGGGCTTTGGCGCCTGATGCGATTGACGGAACAGTTGAGGAGCTTTTGCGCTTCGATCCCCCGCTTCATATGTTCACCCGCCATGTCTATGAGGACACGACACTTTACGGGCAGGAGTTCAAACGCGGGGACGAAATTGGGCTTCTGTTAGGGGCTGCCAATCGTGACCCGGATATGTGGGACGAACCGAATGAGTTCGACCCGACCCGGCCGATCAAACAGAACACAGCCTTCGGAGCGGGGGCGCATTTCTGCATTGGGGCACCACTGGCTCGGTTAGAGATGGCCCATGCCCTGTCGATCCTCTTTGATCGCTGTCCAAACCTGCAAATGACCGCTCCGCCGCAATATGGAAATGTCTATCATTTCCACGGATTGGAACGGCTCATGGTTCGTGTGTGATCAGATTGGCAACTCGGTCGAGAACTTGATCTCTTCCATCGACAATAGCGCGGTGACGTTGAAGATTTTCACCTCGGAAATCAGCGCCTGATAGAACTCGTCGTAAGCGCGGGCGTTTTCAACGCGGACCTTCAGGATATAGTCGATCTCGCCAGCCAAGCGGTGCGCTTCCATCACTTCGGGACGGGCACGTAAGGCATTCAGGAATTTTTCCTGCCAATCGGCCTCATGCTCGGACGTGCGGATCAGTACGAAGAAACAAGCCTCGAACCCAAGACTTTCAGCATCCATCACCATCGTGTTTTGACCGATCACACCGCCTTCACGCATCTTACGAATCCGGTTCCAGACCGGGGTCTTGGATGACCCCACTTTCTTAGCAATTACATCTAAAGACTGCCCCGCATCGCGCTGAAGCTCGCGCAGGATTTTCCGGTCGATCTCGTCAAGCCGAACAGACATTCTGCTTTTTCCCTTCTTCTGGTCCGAGCGTTCCAATTGGCGCGCAAACCGAAACAACATTCCTTATTTACCGCGAGACCTCGCGGAATAATGGGAAAATGTCCTATATATTGCCCGAACGCAACCGGAAAGGACATGCCATGCCCCGCCCATTTAGCCCCAAAGTGGTAACCGCCAACGACCTAATCGAAGGCGACGTGATCTATATGGCCCGCAACGGGTCGTGGGTGCGCGACATGTGTATGGCATGGCTGATCGAGGACGAAGCCGAGGCAAACGCCCAGCTGGCCCATGCCGAAACCGAACCCGGCGTCGCCGTTGGCCCGTATTTAGCGGACGCCGCCGCAGGCCCGCTTGGCCCGATCCCCACCCATTTCCGCGAAGCTTTCCGTGCCACCGGCCCGTCGAACCGCTTCCACGGCAAACAGACACAGCAATCGGCACCGGAGGCCGTGGCCAATGTATGATTACAACCATTTCGACGAAAGCTTCGTGCGCAACCGCGTATCGCAGTTCCGCGAGCAAGTGGGCCGCCGTATCTCGGGCGCATTGACCGAAGATGAGTTTAAACCGCTGCGCCTGATGAACGGCGTTTATCTGCAGCTGCACGCCTATATGCTGCGGGTCGCGATCCCATATGGGTCGCTCAACCCCAACCAGATGCGCCAACTGGCGATGATCGGCGAACGCTGGGACAAAGGCTATGGCCACTGGACCACGCGCCAGAACATTCAATACAACTGGCCGCGCCTGTCGGATATTCCTGATATGCTGGACGCGCTGGCGGATGTTGGCATGCACGCCATCCAGACCTCGGGCAACACGATCCGCAATGTGACCGCAGACCACTTCGCCGGTGCCGCAGCGGACGAGGTTGAAGACCCCCGCCCCACCGCCGAGCTGCTGCGTCAGTGGTCCACCGACCACCCGGAATTCCAATTCCTACCGCGCAAATTTAAGCTGGCCGTGACCGGCTCGAAAGCTGACCGCGCCGTTACCAAGGCACATGACATCGGTATCCGCATCGTAAAGAACGAAGCGGGCGAGGTTGGCTATCAGATCATCGTTGGCGGTGGTCTTGGCCGTACGCCGGTTGTCGGTCAGGTGTTGAAAGACTTCCTGCCCCGCGAAGATCTGCTGCCTTATGTCGAGGCCATCGTCAGCGTCTACAACACGCTGGGTCGCCGCGATAACAAGTATAAAGCCCGCATCAAGATCACCACGATGGAGAACGGGATCGACAAGATCCACGAGTTGGTCGAGGCGCGCTTTGCCCAATTGCGCCCGCTGTTTTCCGGTGTGGATCAAGAGCATTTCGCCAATATCGCGGCTGACTTCAAAGCGCCGGAGTACAAGACCGCAGCGCTGGACGGCTACCACGCCGCACGCGACGCCGACCCGATCTTCCGGTCGTGGAGCGATACCAACGTGGATGATCACCGGGCGGACGGCTATGGGATCGTCACGATCTCGATGAAAGCGCATGGCGCAACGCCGGGCGACGCCAACTCGGATCAGATGCGCGTGCTCGCTGATTTGGCCGAACAGTTCGGCCACAGCGACATCCGTATCAGCCACGAGCAGAACGTGATCTTCCCGCATGTCCACCGTTCGGACCTGCCTGCGATCTTCGCCGCCTTGCGTGCGCATGGCATGGCGACAGCCAATGCCGGTCTGATCTCGGACATCATCGCCTGCCCGGGCATGGATTACTGTGCGCTGGCCACGGCCCGCTCGATCCCGGTCGCACAAGAGATTGCCGAACGTTTCGACGAGCTGAAGATCGAGCACGATATCGGCCATTTGCAGATCAAGATCTCGGGCTGCATCAACGCCTGTGGTCACCACCATCTGGGCCATATCGGCATTCTGGGTCTGGATCGTGCGGGCGTGGAAAACTATCAGATCACCTTGGGTGGTGACGCCGGCCCGGACACTGCGATTGGCAAACGGGCGGGTCCCGGCTTTGCCTATGACCAGATCGTCCCGGCCATCGAACGCCTTGTGCACGCTTATCTTGAGCACCGCGAGGACGAGAGCGAGACCTTCATCGACGCCTTCCGCCGTCTGGGCGAAGCGCCGTTCAAGGCTGCCCTCTATCCGGAAGAGGACAAGTCCAATGCCGCTTGAAATCCCCCTTCCCCCCGCGGAAGAGCGTGCGGCAGATCTGAATAGTCGCTACAAGCACCATTCCGCAACATCGGTTGTGGAACGGGCGCTTTCAGACAGCACCATTGGCTCGCTTGCTCTGGTCTCTAGCTTCGGCGCGGAAAGCGTTGTCCTGCTGCATCTGGTGGCCAAGGTCGACCGCACGGTTCCAGTGATCTTTCTGGACACGCAGATGCTGTTTCAGGAAACGCTCGACTATCAAGTTGAGGTGGCCGAGAAGCTGGGCCTGACCGATGTGCGCGTTGTTCATCCGGACCCGGAAGAGCTGTTCGCCCGCGACCCGGACAACATTCTGCATCTTGCCGACACCGATGCCTGCTGCGCCGTGCGCAAAGTTGAACCGTTGGATAATGCCCTGAAGGGCTTTGACGGCTGGATCACCGGGCGCAAACGCTTTCAGGGCGGCAAGCGTGTGGACCTAGAGTTCTTCGAGGCCGAAGACGGTCTGCTGAAGGTCAATCCGTTGGCGCACTGGGCGGCATCAGATGTGCAAGATTACCTGATCAACAACCGACTTCCCAAGCACCCGCTGGTCAGCCGCGGCTTCCCGTCAATCGGCTGTGCACCCTGTACCTCGGCTGTGAAACCAGGTGAAGACCCGCGCGCCGGACGTTGGCGCGGGGCCGAGAAGACAGAATGCGGCATTCACTTTGTCGACGGAAAAATGGTTAGAATTGGAGCAGAAGCATGAGCGTGATTGTAACCGATAACGGCTTTGCCCGTGACGACTGGACTGAAGGGTTCGCCACCGTGGACGAGCGCGCTGCCAATGACACGCGCGGGTTGCACATTGCCTCGGACACGGATCCGGCGGCTTTGGCTGATCTAATGGTGGGCGTGCCTGCCATTCGCATCGACTTTCCGTCTTTTGCGGATGGTCGTGGTTTTACACTGGGCCGTCAGCTGCGCCTTCTGGGCTTTGAAGGGCGTCTGCGCGCCCATGGCCATGTGATCTCGGACCAATACGCGATGGCGCGTCGCTCGGGCTTTGACGAGGTCGAGATCTCGGACGAGCTGGCTCAGCGCCAACCCGAATCCGAATGGCAGTTCCGGGCGGACTGGAAAGCCTATGACTATAGGTCGCGGATGACCGGCTAGACCGGCCTTCGCAACCCTCCTATATACTCTGACAAGAAAGGGCGAGGCACCGTACCTCGCTTTACGCTGATGAATGAAGTGACGCCCGTTATGGATGCTGAAACCAAAGTAAAACCGGTCCCGACCCTGCCCGACGCGCAGACGGTGACCGAAGTTGAACATTACACCGACCGCCTGTTCCGCTTCCGCTGCACGCGCCCTGCCAGCCTGCGCTTCCGCTCGGGCGAGTTCGTGATGATCGGGCTGATGGGCGACCCGGACCCGAAGACCGGCAAACAGAAACCGCTCCTGCGCGCCTATTCCATCGCCTCGCCCAGCTGGGATGAAGAGCTCGAGTTCTATTCGATCAAAGTGCCAGACGGCCCGCTGACCTCGAAGCTGCAGCACCTTCAGGTTGGGGACGAGATCATCTTGCGTCCGAAACCCGTTGGAACCTTGGTGCACGACGCGCTGATCCCCGGCAAGCGCATCTGGTTCTTCGCCACTGGCACTGGTTTTGCCCCCTTCGCCTCGCTTCTGCGTGAGCCGCAGACCTATGAAGATTACGACGAGGTGATCATCACCCACACGTGCCGCGAAGTCGGCGAACTGACCTATGGCGCGAACCTGATCGAGGCGCTGAAGGATGATGAGCTTCTGAACGAAGTGATCGGCGAGGGCTTCTGGAAGAAGATCAAGTACTATCCGACCACCACCCGTGAAGAGAGCCCCAAGATGGGCCGCATCACCGACCTGATGCGCTCGGGCGAAGCGTTTAAGGATCTGGGCGTTGAGCCCTTGAACCCTGAACATGACCGCGCGATGATCTGTGGCAATCTGGCCTTTAACCTGGAACTGAAAGAGATGTTCGAGGAATACGGGCTTGAGGAAGGCGCGAACTCTAAGCCTGCACAATATGTGGTCGAGAAAGCGTTCCTGGACTGATCCACGCTGATCACAGCTGACAGATTTGCCGCCCGCTGCACCCCCGTGCAGCGGGCGGCTTTGTTCTCTGTATGTTCCTTCCGGCGACGCGATGCTAATCTGAACCCATGCAGATTCTCGACCGGCCTCATTTCCCACCTACCAAGACCCGCACACACGAGGTCTATGGCCCTGGCGCACCGGTCTTCGCCTTCGCGCTGGCCGCGCGATTGGGCGGGCCCTGCTTGTGGGTGCGCGGCGGATGGGACGCGGCCCAGATCAACCCCAACGGCTTTGCCCCCTTCATCGACCCGGCTGACTTTGCCCTGTGTAACACCAAGGACCAGATGCAATCACTGGCCGTCGCGGAAGAGGCGCTGCGCGACGGGGCCGTACCGCTTGTCGTGATGGCGCTGCACAAGCCTCTTGGTTTGACCGAGGGCCGGCGCCTGCAACTTGCCGCCCGCGATGGAAAATCCACCGGCTTGGCAATTATTCCTGAAGGCATGGGCAGCAATGCAGCCGAGACGCGCTGGCATTGCGCGCCGGTTTTTGACCCGGAATATGGCGGCGAAGACTCGACTCTGCATCGGTGGGAGCTTAAAAAGAACAAATCAGGAACATTGGGTGTTTGGTATGTTCGATGGGATCGGGCGTCGCGTCGTGTCGTTGTGGTTCCCCCGGTTGGCAAGTGACCGGGTTCTACGCCGCTGTCCGCTGGATGGCCCCTTTGCCCTGACCCAGAAAATCAGCAACACGGATCGGCTGTATTGTCTGAACGCGCAGGCGCTGAAGCAAGGGTTGCACGCGGGCATGCCCTTCTCTGACGCCCGCGCCTTTTGCCCGGACCTGCAAACCGCCCCGGTGGAGCTGCCGCAGGACGAACGTTTCCTGCATCTGTTGCGCCGCTGGGCCACGCGCTATTGCCCGTGGGTCGGGCTTGAGGGTCGGGATGGGCTGGTGTTGGACGTGACCGGAGCCACCCATCTGTTTGGCGGCGAAAACCGGATGTTGGCCGACATGCGGATGCGTCTGATGCGCGCGGGGCTGTCGGTGCAAATCGGGATGGCGGACACGCGGGGGGCGTCTTGGGCCTTGGCCCATTTTGGCGAGGGCGTGGCCCCTGCGGGCAATCCCCTGCCCGTGCTCCAGACGCTGCCCGTGGCGGCGCTGCGGCTGGGGGACAAGACCACCACCGCGCTGGAGCGGTTGGGACTGCGCAAGATCGGCGATCTGGCCAGCACTGCCCGCGCACCCCTTGCACGACGCTTTGGGACGGATGTGCTGATGCGGCTGGACCAAGCCCTTGGCCATCAGCCCGAGGACATCACCCCGCTGGCCGACCCGCCCCATTTTGGGGTCCGCATGACCCTGCCCGAGCCCATTGGCCTGATCGGGGATGTGATGGCGGGCGTTTCGCGCCTGCTGGATCAGCTTTGTGCCAAGCTGCAAACGCATGAGATGGGTGCGCGGGTGCTGACAGTCACGGTGCGCCGGGTGGATCAGGACAGTCAGGATGTGGAACTGCGGCTGGCCCGCGCCCTGCATGATCCCCAACGCATCCTGCCGCTCTTTGAACGTGGCCTGACCGAGGTCGACGCGGGTTACGGCATTGATCAGCTCAGGCTTCAGGCCACCCATGTCGAACCCCTGCGTGCCCAGCAGATCACCCATGCCTCGACCACGCAAAACGGCAGCGCGGGGCAGCTTGAGGATCTTGTCACCCGGATCGGTGCGCGCATTGGGCTTGAGAACATCCAGCGTTTCCTGCCCGCCGACAGCCACATCCCTGAACGCAGCTTCCTGATCGCCCCCGTTGCCTATTCCGAGGCCACGCGCGGCGGGCCATGGGCCTGTACACAACCCCGCCCCCTGTCCCTGTTCCCGCCCGAATCGATTGCTGCCCACGGCCCACAGCCCCCCAAGCGCTTT
This sequence comes from Aliiroseovarius sp. F20344, assembly GCF_023016155.1. Taxonomy (GTDB): domain Bacteria; phylum Pseudomonadota; class Alphaproteobacteria; order Rhodobacterales; family Rhodobacteraceae; genus Aliiroseovarius. The sequence goes on along the minus strand of NZ_JALKBG010000008.1, from coordinate 630,379 downwards.
CGCTGGCGGCGCATGTCCCTGATCACAGGACGCGCTACGGGGCCGGAACGCATCGCGCCGGAATGGTGGTTTCAAGATGAAAACTGGCGCGCGGGCCTGCGCGATTATTGGCGGGTCGAGACCACGCAAGGCCGCAGGCTGTGGCTGTTTTATACCCCACAGAATCCCGGCTGGTTCGTACAGGGGGAGTTTGCATGACTCCGCCCAACACGCCACATCTGCGCAGCCTACACACGCAGGGCAATTCCTATGCCGAGCTGTGCGTCACCACGAACTTCACCTTCCTGACCGGCGCCTCGCATCCGGAAGAGCTGATCGTCCGCGCGGCTGAGCTTGGGCTCTCTGCCATTGCCATCACGGACCACAACTCACTGGCCGGGGTGGTGCGTGCGTGGTCCGCCTTGAAGCAACTCAAGCAAGAGGCCGACGCGGCGGTGAAAATCCAGTCACAGCAGCGGGTGGATGCGTCTTCACGCCAGAAAACTGGCCCTGAGACACCGATTGCCAAGCCCGATACCGTCCAACTGCCAAAGCTGATTGCCGGATGTCGTTTGGTCTTGCAGGACAGCACAGTGGACTGGGTCGCCCTGCCCCGCGACCGCGCCGCCTATCAGCGCCTGACACGCCTGCTGACCTTGGGCAAACGCCGGGCCGAGAAAGGCCAGTGTATCCTTTACGCCAAGGACATGCTTGCCGCGTGCAAAAGCATGATCCTGATTGCCCTGCCGCAGAAAGGGTTCCGGCAGGCTGTGTCCGAGATCCAGCAAATGCGCCGCCGCTTTCCCGATCACGTTTTCTTGGGGGCAGCGCCTCGTTATGACGGAAGCGATCAGGCCTATCTGACGGCCTGTGCCGATCTCGCGCACCGCGCCTCGGCCCCGATGGTGGCCGTGGGGGATGTGCTGATGCACCACGCCAGCCGCAGGCAGTTGGCAGATGTGCTGACCTGTATGCGCGAACATATCACCATCGACCAAATCGGCACCCGCGCCCTGCCCAATGCCGAACGCCGTATCAAACCCGCCCACGATATGATCCGCCTGTTTCGCAACCACCCCGGCGCGATCCGCCGCACGTTGGAAATCGCGGATCGCTGCAGCTTTGATCTGGGCGAGCTGTCCTATGAGTATCCGCATGAAGAGGACGCGACCGAGCCCCCCTTCGCCCGGCTGGAACGGCTGGCGCAGGAAGGGCTGGAACGGCGCTATCCTAATGGCGCGCCGGACCGCGCGCGCACGCTGATGGCCAAGGAACTCGCGGTGGTGAAAGAGCTTGATTTCCCAGCCTATTTCCTGACCGTCCATGACATTGTGCAATTCGCCAAGTCGCAGGGCATCCTGTGTCAGGGGCGTGGATCTGCCGCCAATTCGATCCTCTGTTACCTTCTGGGCATCACCGATGTCAGCCCGGACATGATCTCGATGGTGTTCGAGCGTTTCATCTCGAAATACCGGGGCGAGCCGCCGGATATCGACGTGGATTTCGAACATGAACGCCGCGAAGAGGTGATCCAGTGGATTTACCAAAAATACGGCCGTCACCGCGCGGGGCTGTGTGCCACGGTGATCCATTTCCGAAGCCGTGCCGCCATCCGCGAGGTCGGGAAGGTCATGGGCCTGTCGCAGGACGTGACCGCCAGCCTATCCGGCCAGATCTGGGGGATGAGTAATGGCGGCGTCGATCTGGATCGCATCCGCGAGCTGGGGCTGGACCCCGACGACCGCCGCCTGATGCAAACCATCCACCTGATCCGCGAGGTCATCGGCTTTCCGCGCCACCTGTCTCAGCATGTGGGCGGGTTCGTCATCACGCGCGGACGGCTAGACGAGCTGGCCCCGATTGAAAACGCCGCGATGGAGGACCGCACCGTCATCTGCTGGGACAAGGATGACATCGACGCTTTGGGTATTCTGAAGGTGGATATTCTGGGGCTGGGGATGCTCAGCTGTCTGCGCAAGAGCTTCGAATTGCTGGACGAATTCGAGGGGCAGGATCTGAACATCGCCACCGTCCCGCAAGAAGACAAAACCACCTATGACATGCTCTGCGCTGCCGATGCGGTCGGGGTGTTTCAGGTCGAAAGCCGCGCCCAGATGAACTTCCTGCCCCGGATGAAACCGCGAACCTTCTATGATCTGGTGATCGAGGTCGCCATCGTCCGCCCCGGCCCCATTCAGGGCGGCATGGTGCAGCCCTTTATCAAGCGTCGTCAAGGGCTTGAGCAACCCGAACCCTTCGGCCCCGAACTGGAAGAGGTGACACGCCGCACCCTTGGCGTGCCGCTGTTTCAGGAACAGGCCATGCAGATCGCCGTGGTCGGCGCGGGCTTCACCGCGGAAGAGGCTGACCACCTGCGCCGCTCGCTCGCCTCGTTCCGGCGGATGGGCACGATTGGGCAATACCGCGACAAGTTCATCACCGGGATGCTGAAGAACGGCTACAGCACAGACGTCGCCGAGCGCTGTTTCGGCCAGATCGAAGGCTTCGCCGACTACGGCTTCCCCGAAAGCCACGCCGCCGCTTTTGCCATGCTGGCTTACGTGTCGGCCTGGATGAAATGCCACCACCCGGCGGTCTTTGCTTGCGCGCTTCTGAACTCGCAACCCATGGGGTTTTACGCGCCTGCCCAGATCGTGCGCGATGCCCGCGAACATGGGGTCGAAACGCGGCCTATCTGCGTAAACCATTCAGACTGGGACAACCGGCTGGAACGCCGCCCGGATGGAACGCTGGCGCTGCGGTTGGGGTTTCGCCAGATCAAAGGGTTTCGCGAGGAAGACGCAGGCTGGATCGTGGCGGCGCGCGGGAACGGATACCCGGATCCGCAAGCGCTGTGGCTGCGCGCGGGCCTGATCCCATCTGCGCTGGAACGGCTGGCCGAGGCGGACGCCTTCGCCGATATGGGCCTGACCCGGCGCGACGCGCTGTGGCAGGTCAAGGCGATCCAAAGCCCCAAGCCCCTGCCCCTGTTCAACGACCCAATTGACGGCGAAAACATCAACGAACCCTCGGTCGCCCTGCCCGCGATGCATCTGGGCGAAGAGGTGGTCGAAGATTACGTCGCCACCCGCCTAACCCTGCGCGCCCATCCGATGGAGCTTTTGCGCCCCAAAATACCCGGCCTGACCCGCCATGACACGCTGCAACAGGTGCCGTTGGGCCGCCATGCGGTCTGTGGCCTTGTCATCACCCGCCAGCGCCCCGGCACCGCTTCGGGCGTGATTTTCCTGACGCTGGAAGATGAAACCGGCGTCAGCAATGTGGTGGTCTGGCCCAAAGTCTATGAACAATACCGCCGCATCGTCATGGGTGCGCGGTTGCTGCAAGTGAAAGGCTATCTGCAACGCGAAGGCATCGTCGTGCACCTGATCGCGCAGGAGATCACCGACCTGTCTTACAAACTTTATGAACTGGGTCACCCAATGCCCGAGGCGCTCACCACAGAAGGGCCACGAGCAGACGACACCCCGAAAAAGTCCCGCTATCCTTCCCGCGCCATGCATCCGCGTGATCAGGCAAAACGACTATTTCCCAGCAGGGATTTTCACTAATCCGCAGGCCCCTCTCAATGACGCCCGCCCCAGCGCGCAGCCCTCTACCGAAAGGTGAATAAAAAATACCGCCTAATTAATAGTCAAATTTTTTCGCAATTTGTGTTAAAAGTACCGAGTGGGGGACATTTATTAATATTTTCAGACGCCCGGCAACTATTTTAGATCCGGACACATGACCCCTCGAATTTAAAAGATCCATTAGTTTCTCGAAAGAGAAATGCCTGTGGATTGTTAAATACTTGGAGGACTAAATTATGGTTGTAATTAACGGAAATGGTGCCAACAACACGATCACTGGCACGAATGGGAATGACACACTTCGAGGCAAAGGTGGCGATGACACCATTCGCGGTCTCGGTGGGAACGATAAAATCTTTGGTGGCATCGGTGCTGATCTGCTGCTCGGCGGCGCCGGAAATGATTATATCCACGCCGGACTCAACGGCTCCGGAGATTATGATGTCGTCAGAGGCGGCGCTGGAAATGATACGATTATTTCGAGCGGCGAAGGCGAATACTATGGCGGCTCTGGAAACGACTATTTCGTAGGCGGGTTCACCGACTTTGGCGCGACCGAGTTGCTGGACGGTGGCAGTGGCATTGACTGGCTTGATCTCTCGAACGTGCACGATAACTATACCATCAACATGACCACCGGTGTCACGTACTGGTCTGCCGAGTCCTTTATCAATTTCGAGAACATCCTGACCGGCCGCGGAAATGACAATGTGACCGGCACCAGTGGTAAGAACATCATCATGACCGGTGCTGGGGATGACACGATCAATGCCGGCGGTGGGAATGATATACTCGCCGGCGGAAAAGGCGCCGATACCTTGAATGGGGGATCGGGAACGGACACTGCTGACTATAGCAATGCGACCAGTTCGATCACGGTAGTCATTGATACCAACAGTGTCTACGATGGAACAGGAACCGATACCGTATCAAGTATCGAAAAGTTCAAAGGCAGTGACAACACTGATTATTTCTATTCAGATTACGGTGACAATTATACCTTCCTTGGCCGTGCCGGAAATGACTACTTCAACAAGACAGAATTCACCGGCGGCGGCAATATTCACACCTTCAATGGTGGAAGTGGAACTGACACATTTGTGGGATCCGGTCTTGGATCGGGCCATACGATCAACTTAACGAAAGGGAATATCTTTCTTGGTACAGCGGTACGCGACAAACTGATCTCGATCGAGAATGTCACCGCGTATAACGGCACGAGTGTTGTCGGCAGCCACGGGGACAATGTTTTGTCGTGCGTTGGCAGTTACTCTTATACCCTGAAAGGGAACAAAGGGAACGACACCATCAATGGCAATTCACTAGGTGACACTCTGTTTGGTGGCGCAGGGAATGACATTATCCGCGGAAACGGTGGCAACGATACTATCAATGGCGATCCGGGGAACGACAAGATGTGGGGCGGAGCTGGCTCGGACACATTCGTGTTCAAAGGCCAGTTCGGTAAAGACCGCATCAATGACTTTGACGCCTTTGATGGGAACGAGAAGGTCGACTTCAGCAATATCGGGGCCATCACAGGCTTCAATGACCTGATGAACAACCATGCCTCGCAGGTCGGCACCAATGTTGTGATCAAGGTTGGCAACAACAAAGTGACCCTGGTGGACGTCTATCTGGACGAATTGGATTCAGGCGACTTCCTATTTTGATGCAAGCATTTGCCCAGGGCGAGACAGTGTTCGGCCTGGGCGATTTGCAGAGCGTTAGTCCGGGTGTACCGATTAGACTCGACGCCAGATCGGGATTGCACACCAGAAAACCGTGTTGAAAAGAACCACCACAGACCAGGCGTTCACGCTTGGTCTGTGGTAGAGTTTTCCGCCTTACTGGGCGTCCAGCCTGTTCCTGATGTAACGCAGCACCTTTGGCGACATGGTCATGTCAATCTCTTCGTATTCAGATGGCAAACCGGTTTGGTTGAGTGGGAACATGTGGCAGACCCGCCGAACGACACCAAAACTGGATTTGAAAAAGAGCGGAGCGCTTCATCGGGTTGCAAGAAGCGTCTTCCATTCCCCAGGGCGAAACTGATGAAATGGTGCCCCACACGGACTCGAACCGCGGACCTACTGATTACAAACGGCCAAAATGGGATTTCTCAGGATTTCTCCAATCATCGCCAAACCGACATAAATGCATGAACTCAAACAGTATTTATTGACACTTCACGCGCTGATCTTTCATCACTGACGCCACGAAACGCTGCACAGTGCTTCCGATATGCTTCCGGATTTCGCAGCTAGGAGTGGATAAGAAGATGCCAAAACTGACCAAACGTCTTGTCGAAAGTCTAGCAGCAGAACCCAAAGAGCGCATCCTTTGGGATGATGAATTGGCAGGCTTTGGGGTCAGGATATATCCGACCGGACGGCGGGTCTATGTGGTGCAGTACCGCCTGCATGGGCGGACCCGGCGAAAGAACCTCGGGCAACACGGCGTACTGACCGCCGAGGAAGCCCGCAAGGACGCAAAGCTAGTGCAGGCAGATGTAGCGCGCGGGTCTGACCCCTCAGCAGAGCGCAAGGCGCGTCTGCGCAGCCCAACCATCAAGGAACTAGGAGAACGCTTCCTGACCGACCACGTAGCGCTACATTGCAAGCCAACGACCCTATACGACTATCGCAACATGCTGCGCGGTGTCGTGAACCCTGTTCTCGGTGGCATCAAAGTTTCTGAAATCACATTCACTGATATTCAAGCGTTTCACCTGAGACGGCGTGAAACGCCCTATCAAGCCAATCGCGGGGTCATGATCCTGTCGAAGATGTTGAACCTTGCCGAGGACTGGGGATTGCGCCCCATGAACTCCAACCCAACACGCCGCATCAAACGCTACCCAGAAGAAGAAAAGAAACGCTATCTGGACGAGGTTGAACAGGAACGCCTAGGTATGGTTCTGGCGAACATGCTGCAAAACGAAGAAATCACTCGGTACGTATTTGCCGCCTTCTATTTGCTTTTGCTGACAGGGTGTCGCCTTGGTGAAATCCAGAAGCTGAAATGGGATTATGTCACCCGCACGCATCTGGAGTTGCCCGACAGTAAGACCGGTCGTCGGCGCATCCCCCTGCCCCGCGAGGCTCGCGCACTACTGGACACATTGGAGCGCCGTGAGGGCAACCCTTATGTAATCTTAGGAACGCACTCTGAGGGCTACTACAACGACTTACAAAAGCCTTGGCGCAAAATCCGGGAACGCGCGGGATTGACTGATGTCAGGGTGCACGATCTGCGACACACCTATGCGTCAGTGGCAGTGATGAACGGGATTGATCCATTCACCCTGAAAGAAATTCTCGGCCACAAAAACCTGTCTACGACACTACGCTATGCGCACCTTTCTGATGATGCCGTGCAGAAAGCGGCGGGACAAATTGCCAATCGACTTGCAAGTGCGTTGGGAAGTGTGGCGTAAACCAAATAGTAAGTAGGCAAACAGTATTCAGCCAATTGAAAGATGTTAGCTTGGAATGAGCTCACGAGAAGAAATTGCCGACCGGGTTTCGGATGAAATTGTCGACAGGCTCCACCAACTCATAGAAGGACGGCGTGAAATTCACCTGTTCAAAGATAGGTTGGTTCATTTCTTGATCCGATACGAACGTTACTTGGCGAACACCCCACAGATCACGCGAAAGGAGCGCCGAACGCAGGTTTCTCGGCTTCGTGATAAAACTGCGGGTTTCTTGAGCGCGCTGGCTCAATTGCACGATGAAATCGAGCGCGATTTGAATTCCCAGTTGGATCACCTAACGCATGATGAGAGGTGGGAAGGGTTCGACTTCTTAAATAAAAATAAAGGGTTACCCCCCGAAGATGATACCCTGCAACAAGCAAAACGCGCGAGCGAGAGAATTCTCGAAGTATGCCAAGCAGAACTTGATCACCTCGAAACGACCAAAGGTGTTAAAAAGGGCAGTTTAAACCCTGCTCTAGACCAAATTCTTGTTGACTTGGCAGCATTGTTTGAAACGGAAACGGGGCTTCCAGCGCATTCACAATGCTATCGTGACGAAACCGCTTCTGATGAATTCAGTGGTAAATTCTTTCATATGGCAAAAGCAATTTTGGATGAGTTTTTGCCGGACAGTTTCGGCACTTCAATTGCCCTAGGGAGGCGCATCAATCGGGTCATTACAAAAGACTAATTTATTCCACACCACATAGGGTTCAAAATTTTCCCTATGTGGTGTTACAGAACAATTCCATTACGCCGCACTTTCACCTCAACGCAAACAGCGACAACGAGGTGAACATGACAAATGCAGATCAAAACAGCCAGTTAGTGGACGAACGCGAAGCCGCGTCGATCCTTTGCTATTCCGTCCGGGCCTTGCAGAATTGGCGGCATCGCGGTGGCGGTCCGAGCTTTGTGAAAGTGTCCGCCCGATCGATCCGGTATCGCCGTGCCGATCTGGAAAAGTGGATTGCGGATCGCACTGTGTCCAACACGTCGCAAGCACCAAACACATAAGAGTTTTGCCCCGCAACAGTTGGTAGCGGTTGTGGGGATTTTGGGGCCGAGAGGCTTTCAAACGGGGCGCGAGGTGTCGCCACCTTGCGCCCTTCCTATGCCTGCCAACAACATAAATTGGAGAAAGGAAATCCATGAGTAATTTACCAGATTACAAATTCCGGGTCGGGCTGATCACAGCCACGATTTGGAAGAATGACAACTTCTATTCTGTCGACTTCACACGCTCCTACAAGGACGCACAAGGCGATTGGCACAGCACTCAGAGCTTTGCCCATGCCGACCTTCTGAACATCTCTAAATGCGCTGAACGCGCCGAAAACTGGATTGCGAGAAAAACCAATGACCAAGCCTAATCAGAAAACCGAATTCAACTCACGGCCCCAAAACACAAGCTACCCCGCCGGAGGCTCTCACGCGTCCAGCGAAAGCAGCCAGTCGAAGGGCATGCGCCTCAAGAGGGGGGTGATAGTAGCACCCCCCTCTGGAAATACAGAACCCCCGGAAGACTATACCGTGTTGCATCGGGGCTTTGACACTCTGGCCCTGTCCATTCAGGCCAATATTGGCCCAGAACTGTTCGAATACTTGGAAGCGCAGAAAGCGATTGCCGAGGAAGAGCAGAAAGATGTGCTGATCTCCTATGGCGGCGCAGAGTTCCTGCTGAAGCCTTATGGCGGTAAGGGTTATCGTTTCTTGTTGGACGGCGGGCCGGAAGGCGCGAACTGGTCGATCAAGAAACCCAACGCGCGGGACAAATGGGGCATCCGCCTGTCCTTTGGGTCGTTCTTCATGTCCCTCTATGGTCTAGGTGCCGCCAAGGCCCATTGTGAGCGCGTTCTAGGCGCCTTTGGGGTGCGATATGGCCCGGAGGACGTTAGCATCTCTCGTGCCGACTTCTGCGTCGATGTGCTGGTGAATGGGTTGGTGCTGGACCCGAACAACTTGATCGCCCACTCAGCCGCCGGTCGCCGTGACAACATCACCTATGAGGACGTGGCCGTGCATGGCAAATCCGGCTGGGTATCGTCCGTCACATCCGGCAGCATCACCAACCGGCAGGTGATCATCTATAACAAACGGTCCGAGGTAATCGCCCATAGCAAGCGCCATTGGTGGGACATCTGGAACCATACGTTACGTAGTGGGGTTGGGAACACCAACGCCCCCTATACGTTACATAGGGGCCATGTTCCCGGCCCCCTGACCCCAGACAAGACCCAAGCGGCCCAGAACCAAGTCTGGCGGGTGGAATTCCGAGCGGGAAAGAGCCTCCTGAAAGACCGTTGGGACATCCGCACATGGGAGCAGTTCTTTGACCAGTTCGGAGACCTCTGCCGCTCGTCAGGAGAGCGTATCCGCTATACCGAACCCGACCCCAACGACACCAACCGCGCGCGCTGGCCGAACCACCCGCTCTGGGAGGTGGTCTGCGCCGAGATGAATGACGACCTGATCGAGATGCGCAGCGGTGCCGACCCGAACCCGATGAAGGAAGTGCACCGTGAGGAACACATCGCAAGCTTGCTCAAACAGGTCACCGGCACCTGCATCACAATGGCCGCGCTGGAAGGCTGGGAGCATGAGGAACTGCCCGTGGCGTTCCAAGGTATTGCAGAGCGTATGACCGAAGTTGTTAAGGATGATCCGGAACGGTCCGCCAAGCAGTTGCAGGATGCCAAGGATCGGTATGTGTTCACAAGGGAAGCCCGCGAGCCGCCTACGTAAGGTTACGTTACATAAGATGGAGAACTGCTGAGAGCGCCCTATGTAAGGTAACATGGGGCGCTCTTCTTTCGTGGGCACTGCAATGGTTGGCTCTAGTAGATTGGAAGAGGCAGTTCCCGGAAGTTTAATAGCAATCCCTATCTTGCGCCAAATTCGCCAATCAATCAGAATGCGAATTACATTCTTTGGGAATATTTATGCAAGACGACAAAGTAACAGGATCGGCCACCACAGAAGCGCTGGTAAGTGAAATTTTATCAGATGATGTTGAAGGTTTATCACTTCACCAGCTTCTCTCTGACAAAGATGTTAAAGCCGCACTAGTTGCGGAAATAAGAGACGCCGGAGTGCCAGCTCCGGGAATTGTATATCGGCTGATCGTGTTTGCTCTAGGCGGGTGTGAGCGCTTCTTGGGGGGATCGATAAAGTCCAGATTGCAGGCCTATATCGATCGGCACCAACAACTAGCGGGCATTTTTCAGAAGCTTATCGAGTTGCGGCATGGTGAGAAAACAAAGGACGAACTCAAGACTTCATTGCTGAGTGTTCTCAATGATGGCGGCAAGTTAGATACCGGTATCCAAGCAGATGAAGCTACCCCACTTGAGATGGTGATTGCATTACACACATCTAAAGAGCTTGGAGCTTTGGATCGTTCAATTACCGCGCTTGGAGACAACCTTTTATCAGATTTCCGGGATGATCTAGCAAATCAGTTCAATGAACTGATTGCACCAAATCTGAGATGGCAAAATGAGGTGAACAATTCGGACAGCCTCTCCGCTTTTGATCGGATAAAGTATACATCCGGAATTGATCAGTTCATAGGCAGAGAAAAGGAAACCGATCTTCTCCATAGGTTTGCCGGAGACCCATCTTTCGGGGGAAAGATATTTAATTTCAGATGGATGCTAATGACCGGTCCCGGCGGGGAAGGTAAGACAAGGCTGGCATATCATTTTACTCGGAACGAATTGAGCGAGCACTGGTATAAAGGCAAGTTGGATTTCGCTAGTTTAAAAGCATTCGATCAGCCAGAAAAGTGGCGACCGAGACAACCAACTTTCATTGTTATCGACTATGCACAAAGCGTTCCGCTAGAGATCAATAGGCTTCTGTTAGCATTCAGCGCCGAAGCGGAAAATTACGAATTCCCCGTGCGAGTGTTGCTCTTAGAGCGAAGTGCGGAGGCACGCTGGACGGACAAAATGCTGCCGGAGACAAACGATAAGCCGGTTATCGAGCAGCATAATTTCGGCGGAGACAGTGTTCGGGGTACAGTTATCTTGGCGCTTGCACCGACGCACATTGTCAATCTAATGCAGCACCGAATTGCAACGGCAGGACTTGAAGCTCCGGTGGGACACAAGCTTCTTAAACTAGCCCTCGGAGTCGATCCAAGAAGAGTTCCAGTTGAGATGCGTGGGCAGGTGGTTGCCGCTCCATCACCTCGCCCTCTTTTCGCGCTTGCAGTCGCAGAAGCAATCATCGAAGCCCTCAAGTCCGGACAAGAATTTCCTGACAGCTTTGAGCAGGAAAGTGTGTTGCGAGGGATCATCCAGCGCGATCGGCATACCATTTGGGAAAAAGCGGTTCCAAATGAAGGAATGCGCCGACGTTACGAAATGGGGTTGGCTATTGTGACATTAGCACAAGGTATTTCGCTTAGTGAACTGAGCAAAGTGAACTTTGAAGGTGCTTGTGAGTGGTTGCCACCGACCCCGCCAAATCACGATAGCATCGCCTTGGCTGCATTCGGGTATAGTGGCAATCATTGGCCCCAAATGGAGCCAGATATTTTGGGAGAGTTCTTCCTCTCGGAACAACTATCTAACTGTGAACTGTCTCTTGAACAACGCTCGGCCCTCGTCGGGGGCGCGATGTCTTGTGGGGAAGATCAATCCATCATCAGCCTGATCCGATTGGCAAGGGACTTTCCCAAGCGATTAGTAGATCTCAAACTAGCCGAGATCGCGCAAGTGGTTAGCAAAGATGAAGCTCTGCTAAGTTTCGGGCGGCTGACTATTGGTCTTTCGAGCGATTGTTTGGACGAAGAAACCGCACTTCAAGTATTCAAATCTCTGTTTGATCGTGCCGCCTGGAAAACGTCAACCCGACAGTCTTTGGATCTGGCAAAGTCAGCATACAATATCGCCAAATACGCTGGACAAGCAGGTAATTGGGCAAGAGTTGATGACATGCTTACAGCGCTGGAAACGTTGCAAACTGCATTCCCTGAGGATCGAGAGATTGCTCTGCGAATGGCACATGCAGCGGTCAACACTTCCGTTTACGCGGGAGATGCAGACGATTGGGCTAGGGTCGATGATATGTTAGCAAAGCTGGAAAGGCTGCGAGGCGCATTCCCTAAAGATTGCGAAATTGCTGTGGCGCTCGCGGACCTAACGTCCAATATCTTAAAACACGCGGGAGACGCAGGCGATTGGGCGCGGATCGACGATATGCTCGCAAGACTGCATGCGCTGCTAAAAGAGTTTCCTAAGGATCGCAGTGTTGCCCTAGCAGTAGCAAATTCAGCTATCAACATTTCCAAGTACGCGGGAGCTGCGGGCGATTGGGCGCGAGCCGATGATATTCTTGCATGGCTAGATATGTTGCGAAATGTGTATCCTGAGGATAGCGAAGTTGCCCTGACATTAGCAAAAACAGCGGTCAACATCTCCAATTATGCCGGAGATGTAGGTGACTGGGCAAGGATCGACGATATTCTTGCAAAGATGGATTCACTGCGAGGTATGTTTCCAAAGGATCACGAGATCGCTCTGACAGACTCCCAGATAGCCTTCAACATCACCAAATATGCAGCGGTTGCAGGAGATTGGACGCGGGTCGACGATACGCTTGCAAGGTTGGATGCACTGCGCAAAACTTTCCCTAGGGATCACGAGATTGCGCAGGAGGAGGCAAAAACAACGGTCAACATCTCCATCCACGCAGGAGCCTCAGGCGATTGGACGCGTATCGACAATATGCTTGCTAGGATGGATGCGCTGCAAGGTGTGTTCCCAGAGGATCACGAAATTGCTCTAACTGCTGCAATCATTGCGTTCAACATCTCCAACGATGCTGGAGCAGCAGACGATTGGGAGCGTGTCGACCACATGCTAGCACGACTGGAAACGCTGCGAGATGCTTTCCCTGAGCATCGCGAAATCGCTTTGAATCAGGCAAATGCAGCGGTCAACATCTCCTACTTTTCGAGAGCCGCAAGCGATTGGGAACGGGTCGACGATTTGCTCGCAATGCTGGAAACGCTGCGAGGCGCATTCCCGGAAGATCGCGAAATTGCACTGGTATTTGCAAAGACAACTTTCAACTTGTCCAAACGCGCGGGAAATGTAGGCGAGTGGGCGCGGGTCAACGATTTGCTAGCAAAACTGAATACTCTGCAAATCACGTTCCCAGACAGCCGCGAAATTGCTCTGGAAGAAGCAAAGGCCTTGGCCAATGCTCTCACAGTTGCGGGGGATGCAGGAGATTGGGCACGTATTGACGACATGTTTACAAGGCTGGATGTACTGCGAGAAGCGTTCGCGGAGGATCGCGAAATTGCGTTGAGAGTAGCAAGAGCGGCATCCGGTATCTCGTTTATTGCTGTAGAAGCACGCGACTGGACGCGTGTTGGCAAAATGCTTGCAAGGCTGAATGAGTTACGCGGCACGTTTGTTGAGGATCACGAAATTGTCTTGATGGAGGTAAAGGTAGTGGTCGGAATCTCCACTTACGCGGCTGATGCAGGCGATTGGACACGGCTCGACGATATGCTTGCTAGGATAAATGAAATTCTCGAAAGTGTCGGAAGCTTCACCTTCTCGGGCCCAGAAGGTTCACAAATTTCGCTTCTAGAGCTTCGAGATCGAGTTGCCCTTTGGCGGGAACTCGGAGCAGAGTAGAGAAATTCTGGCACATCGCCCAGACTATGTTGACGGCACATGCTGCCACATGCCGACCAGAATGCAATTCCTGTTCAAACTGCTTCTGCTTGACCGCGTCGAATCTATCACTTGACCGTAACGCACCTGCCACAGCCCAAAACCTGCTTCCGATATGCTTCCGGATTTTTCCAACCAAACGCAGTCATAATGTAGAACGCGGCAAACACTTGATATTATTTATAAAATGGTGCCCCCACACGGACTCGAACCGCGGACCTACTGATTACAAATCAGTTGCTCTACCAGCTGAGCTATAGGGGCACTTCGGTCGATCTAATTGCTTCTTTCGGAAGGTGCAAGAGAAAGTTCAACGTCGGCTTGCGCGCGCCATCAAAGCGACTGCACATAGGCCGACTGCGATCACCATTAATGCGGGGGGTGCGGCTTGGCCAAGCTGCTCAAGCGAGGCTTGTTCATAGACCCGCGTGGCCAGTGTTCCATAGTTAAATGGGCGCAGCAGAAGGGTCGCGGGCAGCTCTTTCACGCTATCGACGAAGACCAGCAGAAGCGCTGTGCCGACCGACCCGCGAATTAGTGGAAAATAGACCTCGGACAGGGTGCTGCCCGCAGACCGGCCAAGCGATCGGGCGGCCATCGGGATGTTGGGCGAAACACGCTCGATCGCCGCGTCGGTGGCCCCTTGCGCAATCGCGAAGAAGCGCACGCAATAGGCGTAGATCACCGCAAACGCGGTGCCGGTCATGACCAGTCCGGGGTCCCAGCCTGTCAGGGCCAACACTCCGTCTGCCATGGCATTGTCTGCCGCCGCCATGGGAATCAGTATTCCGATGCCCAGAACAGCCCCCGGTGCGGCGTAGCCAATGGTCGTGACCGGCATCAGTTTCCGGGCAAGCATATTTCCGGACAGGCGCACGCCGTAGACAAGGAACATAGCCCCCAGAACGGTGACAAGCGCAGCGATGGACCCCACGGTCAACGTGTTGATCAGTGCCGACACCAGCCCATTCGACAGCCAGTATTCTGGTTTTGACAAGGCGTGTGAAACCAACACGGAGACGGGCAATACAAAGCCAATTATAAACGGAACGCTGCACGCTGCCAAAGCCGCCACTCCGCCCCAGCGATCCAACTGGCGGGGTTCAACTGGGCGGCTTTGACGGGACATCCGGTAAAACCGGCTGCGCGACCGTCCGATTTTTTCAAGCGCGGCCAGTAGGAAAACGAAACCAAGTATGACCAAGGCAATCTGCGCTGCCCCGCCGGCATTGTGGCTCTCAAGCCAGACGGTGAAAATCCCTGTGGTCAGGGTTTGAACGGCGAAGTAATCAACCACCCCGAAATCGGACACTGTTTCCATCATCACAATGGCGACACCGGCTGCAATGGCAGGACGAGCCAAGGGAAGGCCAACACGCCAAAAACGTGCAAAGGGCCCTGCCCCCAAGGCACGGGCAACTTCGTAGGCATCTGCTGATTGTTCACGGAATGCCGCGCGAGCCAAAAGGAACACATACGGATTCAGCGCCGCACCCAACACCACGATAGCGGCCCAGCGAGATCGGATTTCTGGGAACCAGTAGTCGCGTGCGCTTTCCCATCCAAACAGGGATCTTAACCCGGTTTGTAACGGACCCGCATACTCCAGAAAATCAACAAGCGCGTAGGCGCCAACGTAGGCAGGAATGGCCAAGGGGGTGAGCAACAACCACTCTAACCAGCGTGCGCCCGGAAACCGATACATGGTGATCAGCCAGGCTGATCCTGTTCCAACGGCCGCCGAAAGAAACCCAACAGACAGCGAGATGACCATCGTGTTGATTACATAACGCGGCAACGTTGTTGCCATCAGGTGCGGCCAGGCATTTTCTTCGGGCGTAAACGCCAACCATAGGATCGAGAGAATGGGCAGCAAGACCAGCGCGGCAATCAAAATTGCCCCGAAAGACCAAATGTTTAGGCGCAACCGATTGCGGCCCACCTTATCTTTCCGAGTCTTTTGCTCAACCATATACCGGCTTTAACCTGAAATTAGTTTAACTGTCCAGAAATCCCCGGTATGTTTTACTCCGGCAGGACATCAGGACGCGGGCGATAGATGAAAATTGCAATACATATCGGTGCTCATTGCACGGACGAAGACCAGCTGACCAAATCGCTGCTCAAGAATGCCAACAAATTGTTCATCAAGGGCGTCGCTGTACCGGGGCCGACGCGCTATCGTGGTTTGCTTGGGCAAATCATGACGAAGCTAAACGGAAGCGTTGCAAATTCCAACACCCAAGACATGTTAATAGATGAACTGATCGACTCCAAACAGGCGGAAAGAATTGTGATGGGGCATCAGCACAGCTTGGGGACACATCAACAGGCGATTGAAGGCGGCAGGTTGTACCCGCTTGCTGGGCATAACTCAGCGGGGCTGCGAAAGCTTTTCCCGTCACATGACGTCAGCTATTATATCGGCATCAGCAACATCGCCAATTTCATGCCAGATGTTGCGGCGCGTTTGGATGACAAGACGCGCGCCCAGATGCTTGAAACGACCAATCCTCTGGAGCTCTATTGGGCGGATGTGATCGAAAGCATTCGCCAAGCAAACCCTGACACCCCGATCACTGTTTGGTGCAATGAAGACACGCCACTGATTTGGCCCGAAATAATGCATGCGATTTCAGGATTGGATGATGACACGCAACTGGATCGCGGTGACTTAGACATTCTAGAACAGATTACCAAGGAGGACGGAATGACCCGGTTGCGCAACTATCTGTTTGACAACCCCTTTCAAAACGAAGTCCACCGCCGCCGCATCTTGGCAGCCTTTCTTGATAAATTTGCGAAGGATGGCGTTGTTGAGCGCGAGATCGATCTTCCCGGATGGACCCAGGGCTTGGTCGATGAACTGACCGAGAATTACGAAGAGGATCTGAAAGACATTTCCGGGATTGAAGGCGTAACTTTGTTATCCCCATAAAAAAAGGCCCCACGAAGGGGCCGTTTTTTAGAAACTTTCGGGCAGACTTACATGCCCAGCGCTTCTTTATACATTTCAAGTACGGCTTCTTCTTCAGCGATGTCATTGGCGTCCCGTTTGCGAAGAGCAATAACTTTGCGCATGACTTTCGTGTCATATCCGCGACCTTTCGCTTCAGCCATGACTTCTTTCTGTTGATCCGCGATGTCTTTTTTCTCCATCTCGAGACGTTCAATGCGTTCGATAAACTGGCGCAACTCGTCGGCTGTGACGCGGTAGCTGCTTTGGGTCTGATGATCGTCCATTGGGCCCTCTTGCCTGTGATCGCCTGCGGTTCACCACGAGATGTGGCATCAACTGCGTATCTGCAGCATTTCGTGACAGGCATTGTTGCAATCCGATTTAGCCTGACAGATACCAGCCTTCAAGACCTCTCGGGGCTTGCGAAGCGTCATTGCGCGCTGTAGGCGCAGACAAACCGGAATAGGAGACCGCCATGGAGTGGCTGATTATCATTGGGGCAATCATGTCCGGCCTTGGCCTGATCGGACTGGTGGCCAGTGCGCTCAAGGTTATGAAAGCGAAGCGCGAAGGGCTTGACGACGCCGAGCTGCGCGCCCGAATTCAAAAGGCAATGGCGCTAAACATGGGCGCACTTGGCCTGTCGGTGCTTGGCCTGATGTGTGTGATCGTGGGAGTATCGCTGGGTTAAATTGGCAAAGGGCTTGTTTATCCCCTCGCCTCAACCCAGAACTTCAGCTCATAAATCGCTGAATTTTCGCCCATTTTTGATCAGCTCATCAAACATGGGGCTTGGCTCCCAGAATCGCGGCTCTTCCGCTTTCCACGACAACAGCGCGTTCTTAACAGTTAGCAGCCCAACCTGATCTGCCGCCATCATCGGGCCACCGCGATAGCGCGGAAAACCGTAGCCATACAGAAGCACAACATCCACGTCAGATGGGCGCAAAGCCACCCCTTCCGACACCAGGCGCGCGCCCTCGTTTGCCATGGCAAACAGGCAGCGGTCTTGGATTTCCTTGGCCGAGAAGCTGCGGGGAGTGATGCCAAGCAGCTTGCGTTCTTCTTGGATGATGGCCAGAACGTCCGGGTTTTCAACGGGTCCACCATCTTGATCATGGATGTAATACCCCCTGCCCGTCTTTTGCCCGAACCAGCCCTGTTCGCAAATCTTGTCTCCAATCGTGACATAGCGATCCTCGGGCGCACGCGTTGCTGCAAGCCGTTTACGCCGTGCCCACGAGATATCCAGCCCCGCCATATCCAGAACTTGGTAAGGTCCGATTGGGAACCCATAGGCGCGCATCGCCGCGTCAATCTGTGCCGGGCTTGCTCCATCCTCAAGCATGAAATCCGCAGCCAGGCGATAGGCTGCCAAAACGCGATTGCCGATGAACCCGTCAGCCACCCCGGCCCGCACGGGAACTTTGCGCAGTTTCTTGGCAAGTTTGAAGCCCGTTGCGACCACGTTGGGATCGGTTTTCTCTCCAACAACAATTTCTAGCAACTTCATGATGTGAGCGGGCGAAAAGAAGTGATAACCCACCACATCCTGAGGACGCGAGATCGTGGCGGCCAGTGCATCAATATCCAGATACGAGGTGTTGGTCGCCAGAATCCCGCCCGGCTTCATAACCGCATCCAACTGGGCGAACACGTTGCGTTTCACATCCTCGTCTTCAAACACGGCTTCGATGATCAGGTCGACCTTGGAAAGGTCCTGCATGTCGGTGGTGCCGGTTAGGCGCGACAGACGCTCTTCCCCCGTTGCTGCGTCGATACGCTTTTTCGCGACGGACTTGTCATAATTGGCGACGATACGTTCGACACCGCGTTCCAACCCGTCCTGATCGCGTTCAACCAGAACAACGGGGAAACCTGCATCTAGGCAAGAGATTGCAATTCCCGCCCCCATCGTGCCTGCGCCGACCACACCAATTGTATCGATCTTGCGCAGTTTCGCACCCTTCAGTTCGGGAACTTTGGCGGCACGCCGTTCAGCAAAGAAGGCGTGGCGCATGGCTGTCGCTTCAGGGCCAGTTTCACATTCGTCAAACGCAGCGCGCTCCATTGCGATGCCTGCTTCAAAGGGCAGGATTTGCGCGGCTTCAACGCAGTCGATGATCTTTGCGACCGAGGGCTGCGGATCGTTTTTCTTATTTTCACGTTGTTTGGCGACGGCATTGGCGAAACCAACAGCGTCCTGAAACCCTTCTATCCGATCACGCGTTGGAACCGTTTTTGCCCCCGCTGCGATCACATCTGTGGCCATGGACATCGCGGCCTGATCCACGTCTTCGTCCGCGATTTTGTCAATCAATCCAAGATCGTGCGCGTGCTTTGCGGAAATGAGTTTGCCGCTCAGCATCAATTCAAGGGCTGCTTCGGCACCGACGATCCGGGGAACACGCTGTGTCCCACCGCCGCCCGGCAAGACGCCCAGTTTTACTTCTGGCAGCCCCACCTTGGCACTGCGCAGGACAACACGGTAATGGCAGGCCAGAGCCAGTTCAAATCCCCCCCCCAATGCGTTGCCATGTACCGCGGCAATTGTGGGTTTCGGACTTGTCTCAAGCAGGTCACATATCTGCGAAAGGATCGGAGTTTCCCGCGGCCGACCGAATTCACTGACATCCGCACCCGCGGGGAAGGTCCGCCCGCTGGCGTTTAGCACAATGGCCTGAACCGCGTCATCAGCAATCGCGGCTTGGATCTTGTCCGACAGCCCAACACGCACCCCGTGGCTCAGTGCATTGACCGGCGGATTATTGATCGTGATGACTGCAATATTGTTTTCGATGCGAAGTGCGACAAGTTCGGACATGGTTCCTCCGTGATCAGTTCCCTTCAAGGGCCAGATCAAGGGTGGCGTTGTCAATGCCTCTTGGCGTCATTTGCAAAACTTTCCCGACCATTTGGTCGGTTTTGCCACTTGTGTGCCATATAACCGGTGATCAAACAGGCATATTGTCGAACAGATCGTCCGCGTCGTCGTCTTCCAACTTGTCTTCAAAGCGCCGAATGTCTTCCGGCACCGGCAGACCAAGCTTGTCCAGCTCTGCAATCTTTTCGCGCAGCTGTTCTTGCAAGACGTGCCGATCTTCTGGCCGCTTCGCAATCTCATCCAAGATCATACTGATCGAGGCCTTAAGCTCTTCAAACGCCATAGCGTCCTCCCTTCATTTCATCGAATGGGTTTGCACCCAATCTACGTAGTGGGGTGTCGCAGCAGGTCGCCCTGCAGCGACAATCCGTCATGCATGCTTGGCCGCGCAGTCGCGACAGAATGGTGTATGAGGCAGTACATTAAGGCGTTCGGGCGAAATCTCATTCCCACACTCGACGCAATACCCAAACTCGCCCTCATCCATTCGGGCAAATGCCGCTTTAATCTGCGCGATTTCAGTCTGTCCCGAGGTTCCAAGACCTTCCAGAACTTCATCCTCTTCGCGTTCCACGGCCAGTTCTTCCCAGTCTTTTGACTGGTGACTGTCCAATTCATCTTCAATCTCGTGAAGTCGTTTGTCCAGTTCATTCATGCGCGCGTTCAGAATGGCGCGATATTTGTTCACATCAACCATTGCGTTCTCCTTCGGATCAAATTTGAAGCGATATGCGGAGGTTTGCATTGATACAGGTCAAGCTTTTGGACGGACCTTATACCACCGGAATATCCACCTGATCAGCGGTTGCAGCAGGATCAGTGTCGGGCTGAGCCAGCACATTGCCTTGTAAAGGATCGGTATTCTGAGGTGCTGCCGATGTGATCGCTGTCAAACCCGTGAGATCCCTATTAGGCACTGCCGCTGTTTCAAATGCCATCGCGGGCCCAATGCGCAGTGCCCGTTGCCCCCTGACCTGCCCCAACCGGCAAGTTGTGACTTCAGCCCCATCCGTGTCCATCAGGCTGACTTGCCCAAGCGCTTGCAGCGGGACCGGCAGTACCATGCCGACCTCAAGACCAGCCACATCGGTCACCGGCAGCTGCACCTCATGTAGTATCGCGCGCAGCTCTGCCTGACAGGTCAGGGCCACATCCGCTACCGTTTGAACCTCTGCCCCATCGCCACCTGATGCTGCTTGTTTGGATTTTGCAGGAGGCTCTAACGGCAGGATCAACGTTAGAACGCCCCGCCTTGCGTCACCATCCAATCCCAGCTCAACACGGAACGTGCGATACACCACGTTTTCAAGCGTCAGAGAAATCACCTGGGGATCCATGAACGGCAAAGCATACCGATAGCCAGAGACACGCGCAGCCATGGATAAACCTGCGTCGGAAGCCTCGGTTTCAAAGCATTCCAATGTACGGTCTAAATAATCCGCGCATATCGCAGCATCAGTGCGTGTGGGTTCGCGGTTTGCCGAGGCATTCGCGGACAGTTTTCCAACTGTCATCGCCTCGACCAAACCAGCCGTAAGCTGGTTGTCCAATATCGCCATTCCGAAACTGCTGTCAGGTCCTTCAACCATGCACAAAAGCGCCTGCTCTGGAAGCTCGCCAAGAATACTCTCAAGCACCGCTGTACCTTCTGCGGCAGCCCCCACAGAAACCGCAATACTTGCTATATCCTGCCCGGCGCGGCGTAACGCATTGCCAAGCGCCCCTGTCACCGTCAGGGGGCTTATTTCCGCCGTAGCACGGCGCGCGCCCGCTTTGCGCTGCAGGACGCTGATGGTTTCTGTGTCGGCCATGTCCGCTCCAAGCGATCAATCGCTCTGACATTGCCGCGACAAGGTTTACAAATGATTGATTTGGGCGTGTGGATTGTCGGTTTGATGCAATCTTGCCCGCACTGGCAATGTCACACGGAAGGCACCGCCACTTTGCCCCGGAAGATAAGTGATCGAACCACCCAGCTTGTCCATAATCTCGCGACAAATGGCGAGCCCAAGACCAGCGCCACCAGCTGCGGCTTGGTCTGATAGGCGCGAGAATTTTTCGAATATCATCGACTGGCTTTCCAACGGCACGCCGCTGCCATTGTCCACAAAGTCCACTTGCAGCTCTCCGCCGCGCTCCCGCACCCGAATGGCCAGACGTTTGCCCTTGGCATCGCAGTATTTCGCGGCGTTTGAGATCAGGTTGATGAAGACCTGCGCCAAGCGGTCCGTATCCGTATAAAGGGCGATGCCTTCGTCTGATCGGTTTCTGTGAATATGGACCTTCTCTTGATCGATCACAGAACTGGTCGCAGCCAGTGCCCGATCCAAGACAGTGCGCACAGCCTCGCGTTTTGGATAGAGCTGCACCTGACCATTCTCCAAAACGCTAAGGTCCAGAAGGTCATCCAGCAACCTCGTAAGCCGCACGCTTTCATCATGAATGATCGAGGCATGCCGCGCGGCCGCTTCGGGATCATCCGCGCCCCCATCCCGCAGAATTTCCGAGAATGCGCGGATTGACGTCATGGGCGTGCGCAGCTCGTGGCTAATTTGGCTTAGGAAGGCATCTTTCTGGATCGACAGCTGTGTCAGTTTCTCGTTCACATCGGAAAGCTGACGCGCGGTCGTTGCGAGCTCTTCCTGCTTGGCTTCCATCAGAGATGTCTGTTCCAACATCTGTTGCGTTTCATCCGCCACAGCCAAAAGATCATCCACCGAAACCGTCGCCCCCCCCAGAATTTGGGCGATCATCGCATGTGCGGTTGCTGTGCCAACCAAACCTGACAACTCACGCTCTAAGCGCGCGATGAAATCTGGGGTTGTGTCCGGAAGGTAACCTTGTTTGCCTTGCTGTTCGGCCTGCGATTGGAACCAAGCCTGAGCCTGCTCTGCCCCCATGATTTGTTGCGCCATCACCAACAGGTCTTCAGACGTTGCTGCATTGAAGCTTCGCCCACGCGCAGAGCTTGTGTGATCAAGCACATTTACAAATTGCGCAGCCTGAAGGCGCTCCAACGGGCTGGGGAAGGACATCAGAGATATGAAAACGAACACAACGCAATTCAGGATCAACGACCAGAAAAGCGCGTGAACCACGGGATCCAACCCATCCACGCCAAACAAAGCTTGTGGGCGAAGGGCTTCGATCCCCCAAGGGCCATTCGCGAGCACGGATGCACTCATCACACCCGCTTCGCCAAAGCTGGGCAGAAACAAAGTGTAGGCCCAAATTGCGAACCCCGTGACCAGCCCGGCAACCGCGCCGCTGCGCGATGCACCGCGCCAAAACAATCCGCCCGCCATCGCCGGAAGCACTTGTGCCACACCTGCAAATGAGATCAGGCCAATCGCAGCTAACGCAGCACCGCCACCGGACAGGCGGTAGTAGAAATAGCCCAACGCCAGAATGGCCCCAATGGACAATCTGCGAGCTGCCAAAAGGATCTGGCGGGCGTCGCCGTATTCCGCAGCGCCGCTAAGGCGTGTTGATAGCCAGATCGGCATGATGATATGGTTTGACACCATCGTCGACAAGGCGATTGAGGCCACGATCACCATTGAAGTCGCGGAACTGAACCCTCCAAGGAAGGACAGCATCGCAAGGCCATCCTGTTCGAAGTAAAGCGGAAGCGTCAGAACAAACAAATCGGGGTTCTCACCCGCTGGCATCAGCGATAACCCGACGACAGCGATCGGGATGACGAAGAGGCTCATCAAAAAGAGGTAGAGGGGGAACGCCCAAGACGCCATGGCAAGCTGGCGCTCGTTCACGTTCTCGACGACAAGAACCTGAAACATGCGCGGCAGGGTCAAAAAGGCAGCCGCAGATAGGAACGTCAGCCCAACCCAGCGTCCACCTTGCATTGCCCATGCCCCTTCGGGCGCATCCTGAATGACCTGATCCATGGCTGCGGCGATACCTTGAGGACCACCGCCGATCCCCCAAACAACGAAGATCCCAACCGCCAAAAGCGCTACCAGTTTGACCACGGCCTCGACCGCGATCGCAGTGACAACGCCGTGATGACGTTCGTTTACATCAAGGTTCCGCGTGCCGAACAAGATCGTGAACAGGGCCAATCCACCCGCAACCCAAATTGCGGTTTGTTCAAGGTCTGGCACAGCCCACCCGGCGGAACGATCACGCGCAAAAACAGCAAATGACAATGTGACCGATTGCAGCTGGAGCGCGATGTAAGGCGTGGTGCCCACCACAGCGATCAGCGTAACCAGCACGCCCAGAAGATTCGACTTTCCATAGCGCGACGATACAAGGTCCGCGATGGACGTGACCCGTTGGCTGCGCCCCACGCGCACGAGCTTGCGCAGGAACCACCACCAACCGATCATGACCAGCGTCGGGCCGAGGTAAATGGTGACAAATTCCAACCCGGATCGCGCGGCATATCCAACGGCCCCATAAAAGGTCCATGCCGTACAGTAGACGGACAGCGACAGGGTATAGATCATGGGTGTGCTGAGGAATCGCACCTTGCTTCGGCGTGCGCGCTTGTCAGCGCCGAAGGCCACCAGAAACAACAGCACAACATACAAAAAACAGACGACGACCAGCGTGTTAAACGTCAGCATCAGAGGCGCCTTGTATCGTCGCTGGTTTTATCAATTCCACCTGAGCTTTCCGGCCGCCCCGTATCTTCACCAGATGCATCCTGATCCAGATTCTGGCCAAGGAAAAATGACAGAATGCCAGCTGAAAAGATCAACAGGAACCAAGCGGTAAACACATATGCCAACCGCATTGATCCCACCTCCCCGCCAACCATAAGCGGCAGCAGAAAGAGGATCACACCCAGAAGAGGCAGCAAACGCGCTGCATCCTCGATCCGGCGTTTTCTGTAACTTTGACGGGCGAGGAATAAAGGTTCGCGCGGGGTTCTCATGCAGGGTCCGCCTTTTCAGTTAGCCCCCGACCAGCTCGCGCAGATTGCTGAGCATCTCGGTGTTAGAGAAAGGCTTGGTCATGAAACGATTGACGCCTAAGCGCTGTGCCAGCTCCCGGTCAGTTTTCTGACCGCGCGCTGTCAGCATTAGGACAGGCAGTGCGCGCGTTGCATCTGAACTGCGCAGATCCTGCAAGATATCATAGCCAGACTTGCCGGGCAGCATGACATCCAGAATCAAAACATCAGGCGATACATCATGAACGGCCTGAACAGCGGTTGTTCCACTGGAGTGGATCGACACCTTCCAACCTTCACGGCTTAGAATAAAGCTGATGGCCTCGGCGATGTTTGGTTCATCCTCGATAACCAGCACCTGTTTTGTCATGAAGTCCTCCCCCGGGATGCGCATGGCCGCAACCTCTTGTGACTATTGCCAAGAAAGTGGTCTCAATCAAGCGAAACACGTGAAGTACATCTATCACGGGAGGTGGCGATGGCGCTGTTAGAGGGGAGAGCCTGCCGATAGGATGGTCGCCTCACGTCGGGCGGCACAATCGGTGCGAGGGCACACACGGCAAGACGACCCGACCTCGGTTGGCGTTGCATGCACCAAAGCTTCATCGTCCAAAGTGTCATTCAGTTCTCGGATCAGCATATAGGCTTCAAACGCAGCTGGGCGGTCAAACGATGGTGCATCTTTCTGAACACATATTGCTTGGCAGACAAAGCGGCGGCGCGCCCCGCCCGGATGGCGCACCACCGCCCTCACCGGTCGTTCCGGCTGGGAAAGCGCTTGAAACAAAGGCCAATACGGGCACGCGGCACCAAAGCGGGGCAAAGGAAAACCGGGAAGCGTTCTGCGCAACTCCAATGCGCCCGCCCCGTCACAACTGACCACCCCAGCGCTGACCGTTTGAGACGTCGTGGGCAAAAACGCGATCCGCCGCATGACCGCTGGCAGCGCTTGCCCAAACTTCTGCGCAAGCGCCGTTGGGTCCCAGTTCAAGACATTCCGAGCCGCGTTGAATTCCTCTTCCGGCATCGCCTGTGCGTCCGCGATGTAACGTTCCAGAAATTGCCGCGCCATGTCCTGCGCTTCTCTAGACGTCAGGGCATCGTCGCCCGCAATCACCTGCCCGATCGCTTGATCCCGAACTCCGGTTTCCCACGCGGTCGGATTCTCCAACACAGGGAAGTAATGATCATTTTGATCCAGAAATGTCGCAAGTTCTTCGGACGGACCGATGGGCACAACGTCTTCGCTGGCCCCTGCATCCAAAAACTCAACCAATCCCTGCGCTGCGGTGGACAGACGCATTCCTTCATCGCGCATGTTACGCAGGAATCTGTCCTGCCATTCCTGGTCCACCTCACCACCGCCTGACAAAATGGCCGCTGTCGACCGGATCGCCGTCACCGCCGAGATCACCTCGTGCAATGACGCGGCAAGTTCGGGGTCGTGCGTCAAACGGTCTGAGAGCGCTTCAACCATTTGCTCCAGCTCGTGAATGCGCTGGTTCTGAGCCATCACCAGTGACGCCCAACCGGGAAATCGGCCAGCGAAGTCTTCTGACTTCTCCAGCTCTGCCTGCGCATCTGGAATACGTTTGTCAGCTTCGCTCAGCGCACCCAAAAGCGCAGCTTCTGCCCCTTCGGCCAGAACGGATGGGTCGGTTTTAAGTTCCTGTGCGATGACATCCAGAAGCGCGTCACCAACGCGTCGGCGGTTGTGCTCGATCAGATTCAGATATGCCGCGGATATCCCCACAGACTTGGCCAGACTTGCCTGTTTCAGCCCCAAAACAAGGCGACGTTCCCGGATACGGCTTCCTGTCAATCGGGATTGGGGCATCGGCGTATTCAGCTTTCATGCATTGGGTTGGTGTTTTCGTCGACTTATCAATCGAACCAAGGCTACCTCGGCGGCTTTACAGAAAGATGCATACTTTTTAGCGCTTTAACAGAGAATTTTCCCTACGCCTCCCCTCCAGCCCAGTTTGTTTACAAGCCCCGTATGTGATTTAACATCTTCAACTGAACCTCCAACGGCGAAATACCGCCGGGATTTCACTTTGAAGTAACAGTTGAGTTTCCTTGACCTCGCAATCGCCTAGAAAGAGTATGAAAACTGCATTCATCCAGGAGGATATGATGAAAAAATCAGTATTGACCCTTGCCTGTGTGGCGTCGTTGGCCCTGACCGCCTGCATGAACCGCCCACTAACAGATCAGGAAAAAACCATCGCCGGCGGTCTTGCTGGTATCGGTGCTGGTCTGATCACGGCCAACGCCATTGGCGCCAACAAAAACTGGACTGTTCTGACCACCTTGGCTGGCGCTGCCGCCGGTATCATGGTTGCGCGCAACTATCAGACCAACATGTGCGCCTACTCGAATGGCGACGGCACATACCGCGAGCGTCCCTGCCCGGTCTGATTTCGGACCAGCATGGCAAGAAATCACGCGCGTCAGAAATGGCGCGCGTTTTTTATGTAAGCCGTTTGCGCAGTTCTGTTTTCAAAACTTTGCCGTAGTTGTTCTTTGGAAGCTCTTTTAACGCTATGTAAGCCTTTGGCCGCTTGAACCGGGCGATATTTGCCAAGCAATGCGCATCAAGCGCTGCCTCATCCAACTTGGCCCCGCTCGCAAGCACCACAAATGCGACCACGTCTTCCCCCCATTCCGCGCTGGAGCGCCCAACCACGCTCACCTCATGCACATCGGGATGCGTTAGGATCGCTTCCTCCACTTCGCGTGGGTAAATGTTGCTTCCGCCCGAAATGATCACGTCTTTGGACCTGTCGCGCATGGTCAGGTAACCATCTTCATCCAAAAACCCCATGTCACCCGTCATCAGCCAGCCATCCTCCAGTGTTTTCGCTGTTGCGTCTGGATTGTTCCAATAGCCGGGCATAACCGGCGTACCGCGCACCATGATCTCGCCCACCTCTCCGGCAGGAAGTGCCGCGCCGGCTTCATCCCCGATCCGCAGCTCAACCACGCTTTGCGCCCGTCCGACCGAGGCAAGCCGTTCGCGCCATCGCGGATGGGTCCGATCCGCAACATCTTCGCGCGACAACGCCGTGATGGCCATCGGGCATTCGCCTTGGCCGTAGATCTGGATGAAGCGCGGGCCAAACCAATCCACGGCGTCTTCGATATCCGCCAGATACATCGGCCCACCGCCATAAACGATGGTCTTGATCCCCTCCCCGCGTCGCCCCGCGGCTTTGGCAATATCTGTAAATCGCCGCACCATGGTCGGCGCCATAAACATCTGTAGCGGCCCTTGATCACGCGCTGCGTCCAGCAGCTCGATCTCATCAAATCCACCAGAGGCAGGTGTGATATGGCGCGCACCGCATGCGACGTGAATGGGGGCATAGATTCCTGCCCCGTGGCTCATCGGGGCCATATAGTAAACGCCATCCTCAGACGCGACAGTGTCGCAATCCAGCAAATAGGAAAGCGACGTCGACCGGATCATACCGTGGCTGATATACACCCCTTTTGGCTGCCCCGTTGTGCCGGATGTGTAGAACAACCACGCCAAATCCGTGTCCAAACACGAAGCCACGGGCAAAGGGTCCGTCGCGCATAATTCGTTGAATTCTGGCTGCTCGATACGGATCAAAGGCACAGAGGTCACTTCTGCCAAATCGGATGCCATATCATCACTGACCAAAGCCAGCTTTGCCCCTGAGTTTTCAATAATATACGCCGCTTCTTTCGCGTGCAGTTTGGCGTTGATCGGCACCACTGCCGCACCCAGCCCCCAAACGCCAAAGAATCCCAACAGATATTCAGGGCAGTTTTTCATGAACAGAGCAACCCGATCCCCAGGTTCGATTCCTCGGGCAGCAAGACCCGCCGCAAGCCCCTGTGCGGCGCGAAAGAACTGCTCATAAGTAAAAATCTGAGTTGGCCCACAAAACACAGCCGGTTGGTCACCTTTTGTCTGTGCGGTGCGTTCAAGCCAATGCGCCAAATTCATGAAACTGCCCTTCCGTTCAGATCGTTATTGCGACTATCCGCTAAGAATTTCACGTCAGGCAAGCCCCGTAATACTACGCAACTGTTTGAATTGCTGCAAAAGCTTTGGCAGGATGGCAGGCATGACGCAAATGGACCTTGCCTTTATGCACGCGCCCACCGGGCTCGCGTTGACCGAAAACAGAATTGTACGCCAATGCAATCTGCGCTTTGCCGAAGTATTCGGGGCTGAGGTCGATGCCTTTAAAGATATGCCCCTTGAGCGCCTGTATCCATCGCTCAAGGAATACGAAAAGGTCGCCCGTGTTGGCGGCGACATTCTGCGTGAAACAGGGCGTTATGAGGACGAGCGTGTCATGCGCCGACTTGATGGCAACATGTTTTGGTGCAGGGTACGCGGCACAAGCCTGACACCAGATGACCCGTTCAGACAAGGTGTTTGGAGCTTTGCAGACCTATCGGCCGAGCGTCCCGTGGTCGAGTTGACCCCACGCGAACGCGACGTGGCCATCCTGACATGTCAGGGCAAAACCTCGAAAGAAATAGGGATTGCTCTGGGGTTAAGCTATCGCACGGTCGAAGCGCATCGCGCGCGATTGCTTCAAAAATTTGGAGCACGAAAACTGCCAGAACTTGTCGCAAAGTTCTCGGGCATGCCGTTGTGACGAGACTTAACCTCCTGTTAACCTTCATTAAAACTTCCTCACAAATCGTAAGGCTCTGTTAATCAGTAGCGGCTCAATTTGGGAATTGGTGGGGGCTTCGCATTCGATGGAGCTTAGAAATGGAGTTTACGCTATCCTCGGCTTTGGGGGCACAAGCCAGCATCGCGGCACGACAACCTGCGCGCAAAGCGCCGGATCCAACGCGTGTTGAGAAAGCGAACAATACGGGCAAGCCACGGGCTGACGCCCATAACTCTCAGGATCATGGGACGCAGAGAATTCTGCACCAGCCCCCTGACCCGGATCAGCCTGTCGGACCGCCCCCCTCGTTTCAACTCAATATTCTTGAAATGGAGCGCGAACTTCAGCAGCGGCTTGCAAAGATCGAGGTTTCGCGCACGCTTGTGAATGAAGCTTCTGCCCCAAATTCAACACCTCCTGCCACGCAGACCGACGATCCGCCCATATTGTCCGTTGATGTGCTTGATTCAGACAGGGTCCCAAAAGGCGAAAATATGAACAAGCCCTGAAAACCTGACAGATTTCGGGGGAATTTCTGATTTGGCAAACCTTCTTGCTTTTCTCCCCTTACGTAGCGTCCTATAAGCATTGCAAAGAAACAAGGCCTGCATAAATGACAGGCAGACAATCTAGGGCGAGGACCCATGGCTAAGAAAAATCACGAGACCGATGTGGTCTTCATCGAAGCGCTGGCAAAACTGCTTCAGGAAAACGACCTGACCGAGCTGGAAGTTATGCGCGACTACGGAGAAAACGACAGCCTGAACGTGCGAGTAAGCCGCGCCAAGGAAGTTGTTCAGCAAATCGCGGCCCCGGTTGCCGCTGCCCCCGCCGCCGTGGCAGCTGCCCCCGCAGCGGCCGCCCCTGCGGCTGAAGCCTCTGCGGCCTCGGACGATCCGGCAAGCCATCCCGGCGCTGTTCCGTCCCCAATGGTTGGC
Source organism: Aliiroseovarius sp. F20344 (assembly GCF_023016155.1). GTDB lineage: Bacteria > Pseudomonadota > Alphaproteobacteria > Rhodobacterales > Rhodobacteraceae > Aliiroseovarius. Next base: position 600,262 of record NZ_JALKBG010000008.1, on the reverse strand, counting down.
ACTGCCTATTTGCAGCCTGAGCCCGGCGCGCCTTCGTTTGTAAGTGTGGGCGATACCGTTTCTGAAGGTCAGACCGTTCTGATCGTCGAAGCGATGAAAACCATGAACCAGATCCCGGCCCCGCGTGCTGGTAAAGTTACACGTATCTTGGTCGAAGACGGCTCGCCGGTCGAGTTTGGCGCGCCTCTGATGATCATCGAATAAGGGGCAGACCATGGCCCAGTTCGATAAAATCCTGATCGCCAACCGCGGCGAGATCGCGCTTCGCGTCATCCGCGCGGCCCGCGAAATGGGGATTAAAACCGTTGCCGTGCATTCAACCGCTGATGTGGACGCGATGCATGTGCGTATGGCAGATGAAAGCGTCTGTATTGGCCCGAATGCGGGAACTGACAGCTATCTTTCAATCCCCGCCATCATCGCAGCCTGCGAAATCACTGGTGCACAAGCCGTTCACCCCGGCTATGGCTTCCTGTCGGAAAACGCGACCTTTGTGCAGGCGTTGGAAGATCACGAGATCACCTTTATCGGCCCCTCGGCCGAGCACATCCGCATGATGGGCGACAAGATCACCGCAAAAGACACTGCGGACAAGCTGGGCATTCCCTGCGTTCCTGGGTCCGAAGGTGGAGTGCCCGACATCGAAACGGCCCGCAAAGCGGCGGCCGAGATGGGCTATCCGGTGATCATCAAAGCCACCGCTGGTGGCGGCGGTCGCGGCATGAAAGTGGCCGAATCCGAAGCTGACATCGACACGGCCTTTTCGACCGCGCGTTCGGAAGCAAAAGCCGCCTTCGGCAATGACGAAGTTTACATGGAGAAATACCTCCAAAAACCGCGTCACATCGAAGTGCAGGTCTTTGGTGACGGGCAAGGCGGTGGCGTACATTTGGCAGAACGCGACTGTTCGCTACAGCGCCGCCACCAGAAAGTTTTCGAAGAGGCCCCCGGCCCATCGATCACCCCGGAAGAACGCGAAAAGATCGGTACGATCTGCGCCGAAGCCGTCGCTGAGATGAGCTATTCAGGTGCTGGCACAATCGAATTCCTCTATGAAGATGGCGAGTTCTATTTCATCGAAATGAACACCCGTTTGCAGGTGGAACACCCTGTTACGGAAGCGATTTTTGGGGTGGACCTTGTGCGCGAACAGATCCTTGTGGCCGAAGGCAACAAACTGTCCTTTGCGCAGTCAGATCTGGAAGTGAACGGTCACGCCATCGAGGTGCGCCTGAACGCCGAGCGTCTGCCGAACTTCACACCAAACCCGGGCAAGATCACCCAGTATCACGCCCCCGGCGGCTTGGGTGTGCGCATGGATAGCGCGCTTTACGACGGCTATTCGATCCCGCCCTATTACGACAGCTTGATCGGTAAGCTGATCGTACACGGACGTGACCGTCCAGAAGCGCTGGCACGTCTAAGCCGAGCATTGGGCGAGCTGATCATCGACGGCATCGAAACCACGGTCCCGCTGTTTGATATGCTGCTGGCCGAAGCTGACATCCATTCCGGTGACTATAACATCCACTGGCTGGAACGCTGGCTGGATGAAAACATGGGGTAAGGGCCATTGGCCCTCCCCCCTTCCGATCACCCTCCTTTGACCGCTGATTTACTATTGCGTGCCTATGCCATGGGCATTTTTCCTATGGCAGAAGCGCAAGATGATCCTGAGGTTTTCTGGGTTGACCCCAAACAGCGTGGCATCGTGCCGCTGGACGGCTTTCGCATCTCGCGAAGCCTTGCCCGCACAATTCGCCGATGCCCATATCACGTCACATTGAACCGTGATTTCGAAGGGACTGTGGCAGGCTGCGCTGACCGCGAGGAAACTTGGATCAACGACACAATCTTTTCTCTCTACAAACAGTTACACCAGATGGGACATGCCCATTCGATTGAGATTTGGGATGCGGAAGAGTTGGTTGGGGGAGTCTACGGCGTGACCCTTGGGCAGGCATTTTTCGGGGAAAGCATGTTCTCGCGCCGCCGGGATGTTTCCAAAATCGCGTTGGCATATCTGGTCGCACAGTTGCGCCAAACAGGATTTACCCTATTCGACACGCAGTTCCTAACACCACATTTGGAAAGTCTTGGCGCGATCGAAGTCCCGCGTGAAGCCTATCACCAACTTCTCAGATCGGCACTTGAGGGCACGGCGGACATTGAAAGCTGCCCCTTGCCAGACGCTTATTCCGTCGCGCAGCGCAACACCCAGACGTCATAACGCGGGTGATCCAGAGCGCTCAGCGCAGGGGATGACGCGATCATCCAGCCTTCGAATGTTGTCTGTTCAGCATTTCCGTCGCGCACAACCAGCCATGCAAAAGCGTCACCCGACGGGTTGTCCGTTGGATAGCGACATTCGCCCAAGGTCACACGCAGCCGTCCAAGCTCAACCGTGTCACCCACGTTCATCTTGAAATCGACAGGCGTTCCCGAGATTTTGTCCAACCCACGCAGATGTGCGCCCGGTGCCTTTGCCGTTTCCGCCCAAACAGGCGCGGCTGCCAACAGGGCAGCGGTAAAAGCAACGGCGCGTAAAATCACTGGGAGCTGTCCTCGCCACCGGCGACGTATTTCAGCAAAAGCTGCACAAGGCTGACGGAGCCCTGCGTGTCCTCAATCTCGGCACCCGGATCCAGATTGAAGGGTGACCCGCCGGGCAGAAGTTCAACGAAATTGCCGCCCAGAAGGCCCTCGGAAGAAATGATGATTGCCGTATCCTCGGGCAAAGCGACGTCCGATTGAACGGTGAAATCCGCATCTGCGCGGAAGGTTTCGGGGTTCAGATTGATATCCGTCACGGCGCCAACTTTAACGCCGCCCAAGCGCACATCCGTTCCGATCGAGATGCCATCGGCTGTACGGAAAGACGCAGTATAGGTGCTTGTTGTTCCAGTGCCCGACAAGCCTATAATTTGCCCCGCATACAGCAGAAAGCCAACGGCAACGGCAAGAACGATGCTGCCAGTGACGACTTCAGTTGTGTGACTGTTGCTCATGTGAAACTTCCCGTGCTCAAGGGGCCAGACGCCAACTCGGCTTGCGTTACTCGGGCTGCCAAGCTTCGTAATCGCTGCGGTCTGCAGGTGCCGACTGACGCAAAGATCCCACAGGCGCATATGCCATGGCTGTGCCGGTCAGGTTGTCCTGATGCGGTTTTTCCCATGGCTTGTGGGCCAGTGGTTTGTCTTCCGGGCAGTTGTCAAAGGTGTGGTGCAGCCACCCATGCCATTCGGGGCTTACACGGCTGGCTTCGGGTTCGCCATTATAGATCACCCAGCGGCGGCTATCGTCTTTGTTGCGATAGAAGACGTTGCCTTGTTCGTCCTCGCCCACTTTCACGCCTCTGCGACGCGTAAACAGCCAAGTTCCGATTGTCTCACTGTGATACCAAGTCAAAAGCGAAAGAAGCCGCATGTTGATCTCCGAAATTTCTTACACTTGATATGGCCTATGGCAGTGCGAAGGTCCAGAGCTTTGCCTGCCTTTCCCCCTGCATTGCGCAAAATGAAGCCTGTTTCGCCTTAAGAGCGGCCGAAATAAGAAAAGCCACCGCAAAGGCGATGGCTTTCCAAATGTATTGGGAATCAGTTTTCGCCCTTATCAGCTGGCGCTGACTTCTTCTTTGGCGGTGTCTGAATAGATGATCAGCGGCTTTGCGTCCGAATTCACAGCCTCGTCGTTCACGACAACCTCATCCACATTCTCAAGCCCCGGCAGGTCGAACATCGTGTCCAGCAGGATGTCTTCCATAATCGAGCGCAATCCGCGTGCACCGGTCTTGCGTTCGATGGCGCGTTTCGCGATGGCTTTCAGCGCATCTTCGGTGAAGGTCAGCTGTGCCTCTTCCAGTTCGAACAGGCGCTGGTACTGTTTGACCAACGCGTTCTTAGGCGCGGTCAGGATGGTGACCAGTGCTTCCGCATCCAAATCTTCCAGAGTTGCGATCACTGGCAGACGGCCGACGAACTCCGGGATCAGGCCGAATTTCAACAGATCTTCGGGTTCCAGCTCTTTAAACAATTCGCCTACGCCGCGATCATCATTCTCACGTACGTCAGCACCAAAGCCCATCGCCGAGCCTTTGCCGCGCTGCGCGATGATCTTGTCCAGACCGGCAAATGCACCGCCACAGATGAACAGGATGTTCGTGGTGTCCACTTGCAGGAATTCCTGCTGCGGGTGCTTACGGCCACCCTGCGGCGGAACCGAGGCCACAGTGCCTTCCATGATCTTCAGAAGTGCTTGTTGAACGCCTTCACCCGACACGTCGCGCGTGATCGAGGGGTTGTCCGACTTGCGGGTGATCTTGTCGACTTCGTCGATATAGACGATGCCGCGCTGCGCGCGTTCGACATTGTATTCGGATGCCTGCAGCAGCTTCAGGATGATGTTTTCCACATCCTCGCCCACGTAACCCGCTTCGGTCAGCGTGGTTGCATCTGCCATGGTAAAGGGCACGTCCAGAATGCGCGCAAGCGTTTGCGCGAGCAGCGTCTTGCCGCAACCCGTCGGGCCGATCAGCATAATGTTGGATTTCGCCAGCTCAATCTCGTCACCATTGGCGGCGGCGTGGTTGAGGCGCTTATAGTGGTTGTGAACCGCCACAGACAGCACACGTTTTGCATGCCCCTGCCCGATCACGTAGTCGTCCAGAACCTGGCAGATCTCTAGCGGGGTTGGCACGCCGTCCGAGGATTTCAGTCCGGAAGATTTCGTCTCTTCCCGGATGATGTCCATGCACAGCTCGACGCATTCATCACAGATGAAAACGGTTGGTCCCGCAATCAGCTTACGTACCTCGTGCTGGCTTTTGCCGCAGAACGAGCAGTAGAGCGTGTTCTTGCTGTCACCAGAGGAATTATTCGCCATAGTCCAGTCCTATTAGGCCGAATTCCGACCCCGTTAAGCCCATCTGGGCGGTCTTGTGCCCCTTTCGCCAGCTTAGGCCAGGGATGGGGCATGCACAATCAGCTTTTTGAAAGGCCCTTATGCGGGCCCTCCAGAGTTTGATCAGTCTTCAGCGTCGTCACTTTTGGCACGGTTCTCGACGATCTCGTCGATCAGGCCCCAGTCTTTGGCTTCTTGGGGATCCATGAAGTTGTCACGCTCCAGCGCTTCAACAACCGCAGGCAACTTCTGGCCAGTGTGTTTGACATAGATACCGTTCAGCCGATCTTTCAGCTTTTGGGTTTCTTGTGCGTGGATCATGATGTCTGTGGCCTGACCCTGATACCCACCAGATGGCTGGTGCACCATGATACGCGAGTTCGGCAGCGAGAAGCGCATGCCTTTTTCGCCGGCGGCCAACAGAAGCGACCCCATTGAAGCGGCCTGGCCAATCACCAAAGTCGACACTTTCGGTTTGATGTATTGCATCGTGTCATAGATCGACAAACCCGAAGTAACCACGCCGCCGGGCGAGTTGATGTACATCGAGATTTCTTTGTTAGGGTTTTCCGCTTCCAAATGCAGAAGCTGTGCCACGATCAGGCTGGACATGCCGTCATGCACCGGACCGGACAGGAAAATGATCCGTTCCTTCAACAGGCGCGAGAAAATATCATAGGCCCGTTCTCCGCGAGAGGTCTGTTCAACCACCATTGGGACAAGAGTATTCATATAGGTATCAATCGGATCGTGCATGTCGCCTGCTTTCTTTTCGCGCCTAAGCCCGTTCTGGGCACCTGCTGCCAACCTAGTCCCGTGCAAAGGGGGCTGCAAGGGGCCGAAACCCCGCTCACCCTAGACTGAAGCACATTTCAAACAGAGATGCCGGAAAACGGTTAATAAATTCCTTCCCAAAGCATCGTCTAAGCAACGTTGTCCAAAAGAAAAGGCGCTATGAAAGCGCCTGATCTGAGTTCAATTGTTTGTCGGGATCAGCCCGGTGACATTCCGCGAAGACGCTCGGACCGGCGGCGCAGAAGCTCAACCGTGGTCAAAAGCGCAATCGAAATCACAACCAGGATCGTCGCAACCGCCAGAATGGTCGGGCTGATCTGCTCACGCAGGCCAGTGAACATCTGCCATGGAAGCGTCTGTTGCTTGGCAGAGCCCACGAATATCACGACCACGACTTCGTCGAACGAGGTGATGAAAGCGAAGAGTGCGCCCGAGATCACGCCTGGTAGGATCAGTGGCATCTGCACCCGGAAGAATGTGGTCACAGGATCTGCACCCATGTTCGCTGCCGCACGGGTCAACGAACGGTCAAAGCCCACAAGCGTTGCGGTCACCGTGATGATCACGAAGGGAATACCCAGTGCGGCGTGTGCCAGAACGACGCCCCAATACGTACCTGCAAGGCCGATGCGCGAGTAGAAGAAATACATTCCCGCTGCAGAGATGATCAGCGGCACAATCATGGGTGAGATCAGCGTCGCCATAATCGCCCGGCGCGCGGGTACATGCGGCTGGCTCAGGCCAATCGCGGCCAAGGTTCCCAGCGACACCGACAGCAGTGTCGCCGCGGGCGCGATCTTGACCGAGTTCCACAAGGCGTCTTGCCAATCAGGATTACCAAAGAAATCCCTGTAGTGCTTCAGCGAATACCCAGCGGGATCAAAGCTCAGCATCTCTTTGGTGAAGGTAAAGAAGTCCTGCGAGTTGAAGCTCAGAGGGATTACCACAACGATGGGAGCGATCAGGAAAAAGAAGATCAGCCCACAGATTACGCGGAACGTATAGTGCCAAACGCGCTGGCCGGTGCTTGCATATGGAGGAAGTGCCATGTCGATTACCCCAGCTTCACGTTGTCAATGCCGACGATCTTGTCATAGGCCCAGTAAAGGACCAGCACGACCGCCAGAAGAATTGCGCCCAGCGCCGAGGCCAGACCCCAGTTCAGAGAGCTTGAGATGTGGAAAGCAATCTGGTTCGAAATGAACGTCCCTTTGGTCCCCCCAACAAGCGCCGGCGTGATGTAGTAGCCAATCGCCAGAATGAACACGAGGATCGAGCCTGCGCCAATGCCCGGAATGGTCTGCGGGAAATAGACGCGCCAGAACGCGGTCCAATCGGTCGCGCCAAGGCTTTTGGCAGCGCGCAGGTAAGTGGGCGGAATGGTCTGCATTACCGAATACATCGGAAGGATCATGAACGGCAGCAGAATATGGGTCATCGCCACAATGGTGCCGAACTGGTTGTTGATGATGACAAGCCGTGCGCTGTCATCCACCAAGCCGATCCAGACCAAAATATCGTTGATCACCCCCTGTTGTTGCAGAAGGATTTTCCAAGCGGATGTTCGTACCAGAAGTGATGTCCAGAAGGGTAGCAACACCAGGATCATCAGCATGTTGGCTTGACGCATTGGCAGGTTGGCCAAGATCCATGCAACCGGGTACGCCAGCAAAATGCAGCACACGGTGATGGTCAGCGACATCCACAGAGTGCGTCCCAACAGGTTCATATAAATCTGTTCGCTTTCAGGACGGGCTTCTGGGCCATCGGGACCAACGCGCATATCCACGGCGTTTAGGAAGTAACCTGCTGTCACCGGCGGAGAATAGGTTTGAATGGTGCGCCAGAGATCTGGGTCGCCCCACCCTTTGTTCAGGTCGATCAGGGCTTCTTTCCAAGGGCCATCATTCTCAATGTCAAACTTCTTGGCTTTCCGGCCAGTTTTGCGGAAAACCGAAGATATGCCCGGGTTTTCATAGTTGAGGCGCGTGCCGACCTTGGTATGGGTCTTGGCCGCCGCCGCATCCTTAAGATCGGCTGCCATCGCCGCGTACACGGCTTCTTCAGGCAAGTCGCCGCTATCGGCATCCCAATCCGCAAGCGCAACCACTGTGCGTGGCAGCGTTTCGCTTACAATCCCGTTTTGAACCGAACGATACAACATGTCCGCTACTGGCAGAATGAAGCTGATCAGGATGAACAGCAAAAGTGGTGCAATCAGCATCAAGGCCCGCAGCTTCTGCCGGCGCAACGCGCGCGCAAGGCTGCGCTTTAGCGGTGTTCCATCTGCGGCCAGTACCGGGCCGCCGGTGTCGGTCATATCGCTCATATCTTCCCTGTCGGCTGTTGCCGTTTCTTGGTTTCAGTCAGGTTAATTGACAAACAAATCAGGTATATAAAAAGGGAGGTGAAGGAGGCCCGAAGGCCCCCTTCAAGATCGGATTACTTGGCAAGCCAAGCTTCGAACTTAGCGTTCAGATCATCACGGTTGTCTGCCCACCATTCGTAGTCATAGACGTGAACGTTGGAGGCATTGGCCGGATCGGTTGGCATATGCGGTGCCATGTCGATGCCCAGATCGGCGTGCTTACCAACCAGCGGGGCCGACGATGCACGTGCCGGACCGTACGAGATGTACTTGGCTTGGTCAGCCAGACGCTGAGTGTCGGTTGCGAACTTCAGGAAGTCCATCACGCGCGCTTTACGATCTGCTGGCAGACCGGCGGGAACAACCCAACCATCAAGGTCAAACGACTGCATATCCCAGAGCATGCCAATCGGCTGGTTCTGTTCAGCAATTGCCGAGAAAAGGCGACCGTTGAAGGTCGAACCAAAGACAACTTCGCCATCGGCCAGAAGCTGCGGGGTTTCTGCACCAGCAGTCCACCAAACAACGCTGTCTTTGATGCTGTCGAGCTTGGCAAGAGCACGCTCCATACCACCGTCTGCGCCGAGAACGTCATAGATCTCGTCTTTGGCTACGCCATCGCAATATAGTGCCCATTCGACGTTGTCGATCGGACGCTTCTGCAGCGAACGCTTGCCTGGGTATTTCGCCAGATCAAAGATATCGCAAACCGAGGAAGGTGCCGTATCACCAACCATATCGGTGCGGTAACCGAATGTGGTCGAGTATACGATCTGCGGTACGAAGCAATCCGAAACGATCAGATCACCGAAGTCATCGGATGCCGAAGTGCCATCGGGGGCAGCAGCCAGGGCTTCGTCGTGGTTGATTTCTTCCGCCAGACCTTCGTCACACAGACGCATCGAATCCGATGCGGTCGCGTCGACAAGATCCCAGGTCACATTGCCCGCTTCGTTCATCGCGCGCAGCTTGGCCACGGCTTCACCCGAGCTTTCGTCCCAAGTCACTTTGACTTCAGGATGCATAGCCAGGTAGGGCTCTACATAAGCTTTGTTCTGGCTGGCCTGATAGGCTCCACCCCAGGACACAAGCGTCAGTTCGTTGGCCATTTCCTCAGCGGTTGCCACGTTGGCAGCAAGCGTCAGGGCCGAGGTGGCCATAAACATCTTCGCAAGTTTCATACTATTATTCTCCCTAGTTATCCCGTTTGATTTGTCGGAACTGCATGACGGGCTGCATGGCAATTCCCTGGCAGAATGCCCGGGGCCATGATCACATGCCCCCAGCGCAATTGATGTTACGCGTCCAGCGCGCGGCAATCCTGTGGCAGCCAACCGATCTCGATCTGCTGACCCGGCTTAAGGCGCTCAACATCCGGCGCGTTACGCGTTTTGATGATGAATTCGTCATTGCCCGCGACGCGAAGGCGGGTGCGGAAAATATCACCCATATAGATGAATTCCAGCACTTCAGCCTTAAGGGTGTGCGCACCTTTCTGAAGGCGTTCTTTATTGTATTCAACACGCTCAGGACGGATCGACACCGTAGTGCGATCGCCGACATTCGACACGTTGATCGGGGTCGCGTCCAGCTCTTCCCCGTCATCCAGACGGACAACGCAGGTATCGCCGGAAATCTCGGTCACCACGCCTTCAAGCGTGTTGTTTTCACCGATGAACTGAGCCACGAAGCTGTTTTCTGGCTTTTCATATAGAAGATCAGGTGGCGCTAATTGCTGAATGCGGCCATCGTCAAACACGGCCACGTTGTCAGACATGGTCAGCGCTTCGGTCTGATCGTGAGTCACGTAAACCGTGGTGATGCCCAGATTGTGCGCCAGGTGCGTGATTTCGAACTGCATTTTCTCACGCAGTTGCTTGTCCAAAGCGCCAAGAGGTTCATCCATCAGCACCAGTTCAGGCTCAAACACCAGCGCGCGCGCCAAGGCGATACGCTGTTGCTGACCACCTGAAAGCTGTGCAGGACGGCGACCACCGAAGTCACCCATCTCAACCATGTCCAAAGCGCGCTTGATCTTCGCCTCACGATCGGACTTACCAATTTTCCGCACTTCCAAGGGGAAGGCGAGGTTTTCGGCAATCGTCATATGTGGGAACAACGCATAGTTCTGGAACACCATGCCAATGCCACGCTTGTGTGGTGGAATGTTGTTGATTGGTTGGCCGCCCAGACGAATGTCGCCATGGGTTGCGGTCTCAAATCCAGCCAACATCATCAAGCATGTGGTCTTACCAGAGCCTGACGGTCCAAGCATGGTAAGAAACTCGCCCTTAGCAACGGACAGGTTCAGGTCTTTTACAACCAGTGTTTCCCCGTCATAGCTTTTCTGGACACGATCAAAAACGACAAATCCGTCGTCGGAAGCAGTTTCAGCCAAGTGACCCCCCTGGTCTATGTTCTTTTTTATCTCGCACCAGCCAACACGAAGAAATGAGCAAATTCAACAGTCAATTCGACTTTATTCACCTCATTCCACCGGAAGATGCGCTTTTCGACGGCTCAAACGAGCACTTCAGCGCCTCCTCCAACACTCGCACGTGCGTTCTGGTCTTTCCCGTCTTTTGGTGCCATTTCGCCGTATTGTCCGGCGAAACGGCTTTTTTGAAAACAGGGCATCTTGTGCGATGATTCCCGCCCTGCCTTGGATCATGGTAGCTTTGTGCCCACGACACTTTTCGTCGAATACATGTAGTTTGACGACTATTTTTGTCGCAATTTAGCTGGCAAGCGACCAGCAATGAGGTTTTTGCGCCAAAATCAGAGCTTATCGCAAGATGATGTTATGCTCCGGTCCATAAGGGAAACCGGTGATGTTTTCCGCACTATCTTCTCCGACCACCAGAATATCATGCTCGCGATACCCCCCGGCGCCAGGTGTGCCTTCGGGCAGAAACAACATCGGCTCCATTGAAACAACCATGCCGGGTTCAAGAACCGTGTCGATGTCTTCACGCAACTCAAGGCCTGCCTCCCGGCCATAGTAATGCGACAGAACCCCGAACGAGTGGCCATAGCCAAAAGAGCGATACTGAAGCAGCCCTTCGCTTTCGAAGAACTTGTTGATCTCAGCCGTGATGCCCGAGCATGTCGCGCCCGGCTTGATCAGGCTAAGCCCCAGTTCATGCGCGGCCACGTTGGCTTTCCAGATCCGCAGGCTTTCGGCGTCAGGTTCACCAACAAACAACGTCCGCTCAAGCGCGGTATAATAGCCCGAGATCATCGGGAAGGTGTTCAGCGACAGAATATCCCCATCTTCCAGACGGCGTGTGGTGACCGGGTTATGTGCCCCATCGGTGTTGATGCCTGACTGAAACCAAACCCAGCTGTCACGAATTTCGCTGTTGGGATGGGCATGGGAAATCTCAAGCTCCATCGCGTCGCGACCCGCCATGGCGATGTCGATTTCGCGCGCCCCGACCTTGATGGCTTCATGAATAGCGGCCCCGCCCACATCTGCAACACGCGCGCCTTCGCGGATCAATACGATCTCTTCAGCGGATTTGATCATGCGCGCCTGCATCGTGTCTGGCGCGATATCCGTGAAGGTGCTGCCGTCAAGAAACTCTTCTGCCAATCCACGCTGCGCCAAAGTCATGTGATCGCCTTCGATCCCGATCGCCTTGGCGTTCCCCACAAGGTTTTTCACAGCGCGCCAATAGTTGTTACGCTCCCAATCCGTGTAGATGACGTTGTCACCATAACAACGGCGCCACGGCTGACCGGCGTCAATATTGGCCGACACTGTTGTGCAGCGGTCCGCGGTCACCACCAGCCCATAAGGGCGGCCGAACGAGCAATACAAAAAGCCTGAGTAATAGGCGATGTTGTGCATCGAGGTGAACACAGCAGCTTCCATCCCACGCGCGGCCATAATCGCGCGCAATTTGGTCAGGCGGCGTTCGTATTCCGCGTCTGAAAAGGGTAGCGGGGCTTTTTTCCCGTTTTCACAAACAAAGTATTGGGGGCGTGACATCTCACATCTCTCCATCTTCCGAGGCCGGGGTGATCTGAGTTATGCCCGGCCAACCAAACCCCCCGGCGTGCAGGGCAGTTGATCTCCGGACCGGTGCGGCGGAAGTTACCTTCGCGTTTGCACTGGGCAGCGACGCCATCGCTGCGGATGTGTTTTTTTGTCGCGCATTTGCGTGTCTGTCAACACGAACCGTTCAAGCCTATCCAAATGGCTAAGCCAGAATGAAGTCCTCCCGACCAAGCACCTTAACGCCTTCGGACGAGGCCGACACCACGGGCAAGATGCCCGTTCGGTACGCTCCTGTATCAACCGCGATCCTTCCGTGACGAACCGAGACATCGGGAACGATGGTGTGACCATGTGCAACCCAAATACCATCTTGACGCGGAAGCCTTCGAAAGTCCGGGTGACCCCACACAAGAAAGTCTTCTTCTTGGTTTTCAATCGAAACGGCGGGATCCGCACCCGCATGAACAACAGCTACGTTTCCAGTGGTCCAGCGGGTCGGCAATCCTTCGATGAAGGACAGAGCAGCCTCTCCCATTTCCTTCTTCAAACGCTCGCGCACCATCATCACACGGTCACCGCGCATATCCAGTTTGGACGCGTTCACACCAAAGCTGCGTAGGGTTTCAAGACCGCCATTCGAGAACCAAACAGGGGCATTAAGTACGGGGTTCTCAAGAAAACTCAGTAGTAGTTGTTCGTGGTTGCCACGCAAGCAAATCACCTCGCGCCCAGCGCCCGACTGTAGCGCCATGATCAGCCGAAGCACTTCGGCGCTGGCCGGGCCACGATCCATGTAATCTCCGACGAACACTAAAGGTGACTGATCGTACTCTGGATGGCGTGCGATCAGATCGAGGGCTGCCTGCAACGCATCCAAGCGACCGTGAATATCCCCCACCACCAGAAAAGGCTGATCCGGGGCCAATGCGGCGTCAAATTCAGACGCGGCCCCAAATTTACGGAACAGGGTATCCAGCAGCTTTGCCATTCAGTCCTTTACCTTACTTGCCAGCATTCAGCGTGTTGCAGAGCTGACGACCTGTTGAAGACAGTCAGACATGTCCTGCGTGCGCTCTGTGCCCCATGTCGGGTCGACAAGGAAACAGAGACTTGTATCGCCCAGCTCACGCGCCACCGGAAGCGGCGCATCCGGCCCCAAGCCATAACGTGTGAACGTGCCTTCGCGATAAATCTCACTACAGCTGCCCGAGAAAATCGGGAAGCCTTGATCCGAGACCTCGGCGATGATGCGATCGCGGCTCCAATCGTTTTTCAACACTTCGGGGCGTACAAAGGCATAGAACCGATAGTAAGCGTGGGTCAGCCCACTTGGAAGCTCGGGCACACGTACGGCATCAAGACCAGCAAGGGCCTGGGCAATAATGCCGGCATTCGTCGTTCTGTGCGCGCGCCAGTCCGACAGACGCTTAAGCTGTACCCGGCCGATCGCAGCCGATGGCCCCGTCATCCGAAGATTGGTTCCCGGCCCTGCCCCATGCAGCCAACGAAACCCGGGCGGGTGTTCGGTATTGAACACCACATCATAGTCTTTGCCGTGATCCTTATAGCTCCACACTTTCGACCACAGATCACGATCATTGGTGGTCAGCATGCCGCCCTCACCACCAGTGGACATGATCTTGTCCTGACAGAACGAGAACGATCCGAACGTACCGAAATTGCCCACATGTGTGTCCCCGATCATCGCTCCATGGGCTTGGGCGCAATCCTCGATCACCCACAGGTCATGAGCGCGCGCCAGCTCCATGATCGGCGCCATATCACAAGGCCAGCCCCCAAGGTGGACAGGAATAATCCCTTTGGTACGCGGCGTGATCAGCGGTGCAATGGTCTCGGCCGTGATGTTTTGGCTGTCCGCATCAACATCTGCGAATACGGGCACGCCACCTTGCAGGGAAACCGAGCTAGCGGAGGCAATGAAACTGCGGGGAGTGACAATTACCTCATCGCCGTCAGACAGGCCCAAGACATGAAGGGCCGCGTCCAAAGTGACGGTCCCATTTGCCATGGCGATGGCATGAGGCGTTCCGAACCAATCCGCAAACTCAGCCTCAAATGCACGCACATCCGGGCCGGTCCATGCATTCACTTTGCCGGACTTCAGCACCTCAGTGACAGCGGCGATTTGTTCATCGTCGAAAACGGGCCAGGTGGACATTGGCTTTCCCCTCAAATCACGCTGCGCACAAGGACAAAGCCCTCGGCCGCAGGACGATGAACCGTAGCACCACGTAATGTCGCCAAAGCGCGAAGCGCGTTGACGGATCGTTCATGCGGGGCTTCTTTCACCTGACTTGCGAACAACTGGAAGGCTTCCAGTTTGCGCTCTAAGGTTTCAGAAACATCAATGAAGACATTGGGAACGAACGCAGGTGTGAGGTACGGTGCGTTCCAGTTGGTTTCTGAAAGGGTTTCATAGGCCATGATCGCGGTTGGATAGTCCTGCTGATGTGGGCGACTTGCGACCAAAGTGGACAGGAAAGACAGCTGGTGATCCATGTGGATATCACCGGGATGTGTGACAAAAATCAGCCCCGGCGTCAAATCTCGAACCAACGCACCGATTCCGGCGTTCAGCCCACCATGGGGATGTTCGGCCAATTCCGCCGCTGGGAAATCCAACCAATGGGTTTTCGCAACACCCAGATGATCATGGGCCGCGCGCGCTTCGGCACGGACGCGTTCAGTCATTTCTTCGGTGAAAAGCGGCAAGCCACCTTTGGTGATAACCGCCACATGAACCTCACGCCCTTCGTCCGCGAGGCGTGCAATGGTGCCGCCGACCCCTAGCACCTCGTCATCAGGGTGCGGAGCGATAACCAGAACCGGAGCCTTTGGGTCGCCCCCGAAAGCCAAAGAAGCGTGATTGCTCATGTCGAATTCTTTCCAAGTTTCGTATGTAGTTTTGGCGGAGCGTCCGCCCCATGCCATTCAAGAACATCAATGCAGGCGCCATCCCCGCAGCAGATGGTGATGGTCCGTCCCTCAATGGCTTGAACCTGCCCGGGCAGGCCAATGTAATAGCCCTTTCGCTGCGTGTGACGCACAGCGGTTAAAATCAGTTTCGCGCCATCTGCCGCATAGGTAAATGCCCCGGGATAGGGCGGTCCAGCGGCACGGATCAGGCGATGAATTTCAGCGGCAGGTGCCGACCAATCGATCAGCCCATCTTCGGGACGTCGAAGCGCACAGGTGCTGGCCCCATCTTCGATCTGAGGCTCACGCGGCACTTCACCCGCAGCAAAGCGTTCCATCAAAGGCGGCAGCATTGTACCCAAGGCCTTCATCTGAAGATCATAAAGCTCGCGAACCGTTATATTGTCCGGGTCCACCTCAAATCTGGCCTTTGCGGCGATATCCCCGGTATCCGCGCCCTCTGCCAGCCAGAACAGTGATGCCCCAACCACTTTTTCTTGCAGCAATATGGTCCAAGGCAAAACAGCCCGGCCCCGCAGTTTTGGCAAATCTGACGGGTGAAACCCAATGCATCCAAGCTTAGCCACGGCGCGAAACTCAGGTCCGCAAAGCTGCGACCAGCCGATCACCAACACCAGATCAGGATCAACCCCACGAATGGCTGCGATGGTCTCGGCGCTGTCGCTTTTGCGGGTTAAATGCAACGCGCAGCCATATTCCTGAGCCAACGGCCCAACATCCACAAAATCCGAGTGACGGTGCGCAAGTTCTGGTGGCAGCGTCACGACCAATTCCGGGATGTGGCCCGATTTACAAAGCGCATTTAACGCGATTTCGGTGCTTTCCACAGCGCCAACCAAAACGATCTTCATGCGCGTGCCTTCGTGTTCGTTGGCTCTGTTCCCCAATGTGTGGCCGCTGCAATCCGATCCTCGCGCCGGTGCTCGCCAAACAAGGCGACGCCCAGTGTTTCCATAAGGATACGGAAGTCCAGCGCGGTGGAGCGGTGGGCCACGTACCAAAGGTCCAGTTTCAGTTTCTCTTCGTCACTCAGCGCAGTGTTCCCGCTGACTTGCGACCACCCTGTCAGGCCGGGTCGAACCGATCCCCGAATAACGCCATCCGCACCGAACCCCTCAACCGTCTCGGCCATCAGGGGGCGCGGCCCAACCAGCGCCATACGACCTGAAAGAATGATGAAAAGTTGCGGCAGCTCATCAAACCGTGTGCGTCGCAGAAGCTTTGTTGCCGGGGTTAAACGCTCTTCATCAGGAAGCCACACGCCCTGCGCGTCGCGATCATCTGTCAGGGTGCGAAATTTGACGACCTCAATGGGTGCTCCACCCTTCCCAGCCCGGGTCTGACGAAACATGACCGGTCGTCCAAGTTTCAACACCACAACCAAATAGGTGACTGCACAAAGAGGTATGGCAATCAGCAGCATGCACAAGCAAATCAGAATCTCGAGCAATCGATTCATGAGTGTCCAACAATCAAGGGCCTTCAAAAGGCAATAAATATCTGTGAGGGCATCCTAAAGCACTTTGATCGCCGCAGATTTCGGACACAAATGCCCAGAGTGACGACAAAATGGCGATTTACCAGAAAATCCTGCCCCAACATGCACATACGCAATGAATCAAGCTTGCCAGACATTCAGATTCCATGCAAGCTCAAGGCATGAAAGTTATTCATGTCGTCACAACTACGGATGTCGGCGGCGCTCAAATCATGTTGCAACGATATTTGTCTGCTTTGAAGGATGATGCGCAGTCTCATTCCGTGATATCGTTGGTACCTCCTGGCCCTATTGCTTCGCAGATCGAAGCGCTGGGGGTTGAGGTCACCGATCTTGGGCTCCGTCCAGGAAAAATCACGCTAGGCGCCTTGTGGCAGCTGCGGCGCCTGTTGCGCGAAGCACGTCCCGATATCGTTCATGGCTGGATGTATCACGGCTGCCTTGCGGCATGGGCGGGGCTTAAGCTGCTCCCCAAGCGCCAGCGCGCGGCACAGGTCTGGGCCGTTCACCATTCACTTCAGGACATCCGGAATGAGAAACGCTCGACTCAGATAGTTGTGCGTATGATGGCGAAACTGTCGCGCAGTGTCGAATTGATCACTTATTGTTCGGGGGTATCTAAAGAACAGCACGAAGCCATCGGGTTCTGCCCAGATCGGGTCGAACTGATTGCCAACGCGGTTGATACCGAGGTGTTTCGGCCAGACCCGGGCGCGCGTGCTCACCTGTCTGAAATTGCAGGCATTCCAGAAGGTCGCCTCATCATCGGAAATGTGGCGCGCAACCATCCGATGAAAGATCATGTCGCAATGGTGAAGGCCACGGCGCAGCTTCTGCATATGGGGCATGACGTGCATGCGGTGCTTGTTGGTGAAGGGCATCGTGACAGCCTGGCCGAGAAAACCGCAAGCGATCTGAACATCCGGGATCGGGTCAGCATTATCGACACGCGCCCCGACATTCATGAAATCGTACCCGGCTTTGACATCTTCCTTTTGTCATCCGCTTGGGGAGAAGCCTTCCCACTTGCTGTGTCCGAGGCAATGGCCGCCGAAGTTCCCTGTGTGGTTACTGATGTTGGGGATTGCGCGATGCTTGTAGGGGACACGGGCCGCGTCGTTCCGCCGGGATCACCGGAAAAACAAGCCTTTGCAGTTGCAGAACTCATTGACGAAGGCCCTGTCGCTAGGGCAACCTTAGGGAAACTGGCGCGCGAACGCGTGACCGAACATTTTTCGACACAGATTTATGTCGATCGTCATTTTGCGGCTTACAGCCGCGCATCCTCTGCGAAGTAAAAACGTGGAGAAATATTTAAACGACGTCTGGTCCTGGGGGGGTTATGGGCTGGACGAATTTGGGTGGCCCGTCGAAAGGCGGCAAGAAGAAGTTGATAGGGGTTATGTGGCGAGTTCCAGGCGAAGTCGTCATCATGTTTTCGCCATTCGGAAACGGATCGTGACCCGAATGGAGATTTGGACATGAAGATCGACGCGCAAATCGGTGGCGACGACAATTCGAACGATTTCGATCGTATCGGATTGGATGGCTTTTGGCTGATCCTACGTCGCCATCTACGCCTGATCGTCCTGACGGTGATCGCGGTGATTGCCGCCACGTACTTTGTCGTCGACAGACTTGAGGAACGTTTTACGGCCCGTGCCACATTGGTTCTGACTGGGCTTGATACACGTGTACGTCAGACCGATACCCAACTTGAAAGTTTCGAGCTGTCACGCGCTGTGATCGAAACCGAGATGGATGTGTTAAAATCACGTGCCTTTGCGGATCAGTTGGCGGATCATCTTGCTTTGTATGACGACCCCAGCTTTGTGTCGCTTACTTCAAACGGCCAACCCATAGACCCAGCCCTTCATCAAGAACAGGTGCTGGACAAGATACAATCGTCTTACGTGGTCTTTCGCTCTGGTGAAAGCTTGGCAATCGACATCATCGCCACAGCGAACGCGCCAGCGCTTGCCGCAAACATCGCGAATGCCATTCCTGCCGTTTACATTGAAAACAGCCTTTCGGAACAACGTGAAAACGTCTCAAGCTCGATCGTGTTTCTGCGAGAGCGTGTCGAGACATTGGGCGAAGAGCTTTCACTTTCTGAAGTCGATCTTGCGAATTTCATTCGCGAAAACAAACTTGATGACGAGCAGCTTCCTGACCGCCTTCGTTCTCAAGTTCAGTATTTGACCACGTTCCTGAAAACCGCCGATTCCGAACAAGATGCTGAGAACAAAGAACGACTGCTAGGGGAACTTGCCAAGGTCGAGGCCGAGCTTCAGGACAGAACCCGCGCCGAACTTACACAGATGCGCAAAGAGCGACTGCTTGAAGTACAGCGCCTGCGATATCAAACCGCTATTGAGAAATTGAACGAGCTTGAAACACAGATTAACCTCGTTTCTCAGGGCGCGCGTCAGGTCTCGGTTGCGCGGCCGCCGGTTTCAGCATCTTGGCCAAACAAGAAGGCATCGTTGATAATCGCAGCTGTCGGCGGGTTGGTTCTTGCATTTGTAATCGCGCTTGTTCTGGACCTTATGAACCGCAGGATATGGAACGAAGGCCAAACGATGCGGATTTCTGGCCTTCCGAATGCAGGGTTTCTTCCCCGCATTGGGCGTGCCGCCGGCGCGATGCGGCGCAAAGGCGTTGCCAGATTTCTTATCGCCAAGCCACATACGATGTTCGCACAAGCAGTGCGTGGTGCCACGGGTCTTTGGTTCGATGACAACGCAGATGGTTGGGTGGTCATGATCACTTCGGGCTTGCCGCACGAGGGCAAGTCAACCGTTACTGTCGCACTTGGCGTCTCGGCGGCTCTTGATGGAATGCGTACTTTGGTGATTGATATGGACAGTCACCGCGAAGCCGCAGCACGCCTTTTAGATGCAGACATGAAGCCTGCAAAATTGGAAGACATCCTTTCAGGAGACGTCACCCCCAGCCCTGTGGTGCTGGATGGCGAAACTGTCGACGGATTGGAATTTTTGTCCATCGACGCACGAAGCACATCTAATTTGAAAACACAGCGCCAACAATTATCGGCGCTAAAAGAGGAATTACGTGGTACATATGATTTGGTAATTGTTGACACGCCGCCAGTGCTGGTCGTGGACGACACAATTCGCATCGGCGTTTTGGCGGACGAAATCTGGCAAGTGGTCCGTTGGGGCCGCACTCCAGAAAACGTACTCGTAGATACAGTTGAACGTTTGAAACGAGATGGTCTGCCGATCACGGCGACACTTATCAATGACGTTGATACGCGCAGACATCAAAGATTGGGATATGGTGGGTATGCTCAATACTATAATTATGGTGAAGGATATTATTCGTAAACGTCGCGCAACGCGCGGGGTGAAATTGAAATCGATGGCTTCGGCCATCGTTGCCGGCTTTGGTTTTGTCGGAGCATCACTGCTGCCAGCGCAAGCGCAAGACATAGCCTTTCCAGGTGCAATAGGGTTTGGCGCCAAAGCAGTTGGATGGAAAGGCGGCGACGTGGTCGCGGTCACGACTTTAGCGGATAGCGGACCAGGAAGCCTGCGCGCCTGTGTTAAAAACCGCGAGCAGCCGCGTGTCTGCATTTTCCGTGTTTCGGGAACGATCATGCTGGATAGTCCAATCTTCGTTGGATCAAATCTGTATATCGCCGGACAGACTGCACCGGGCAAAGGGATACAATTACGCAATCGCAATTCGATCCAGACACCCTTAATTCTGAAAAACTCGCGCCAAGTGGTGATGCGGTTCTTAAAGGTCAGACCGGGCCCCAGCATCACCCCCTCTGCCAATGTGGATGCTGTTACACTCGAAGACACCAAGAATATCTACTTGGGTAACTTGTCGATGAACTTCGCCACGGATGAGACATTCAACATCCATGTCTCAGGTGGCAAGGTGGTTAACATCACGCTGGCAGACAGCATTCTTGCACTCAGCTTGGATCGAAGCACACACCCAAAAGGAAAACACTCCAAGGGTGCGCTGATCTGTTCACATGAACAGAAGAACAATAGCTGCGGTCGCATCACCCTCGCCCGAAATCTGTTTGCGCACCATCGTGATCGGATGCCCGACATCAAAGGGACAAATCTTGGACCCATCGAAGTGCTGAACAACGTGTTTTACAACCCAATCAGTCAGTTTGGTGAATTCTACGATCTGCTTGGAAATGTTAAAATCATCTATGGTAGAAACATTGCCTTGAGCGGCCCCAGCACCCTGAGCAAAACGCCAGCAGCGGTTCAGGTTTTCGAGTGGAAGCGTAAGCGGCGCGTGTCACTTATGGCCTTTGGCAACAAAACTGGTGCGGCTACGGGGTGCAATTCGCGCAAATTTGCCGTTCTGAATTCAACCGCCAAAGCGCGCCGCATTCCGACAACATCCGGACCTTTCTCGGCCCCTCTCTATAAAACCAATCGCACCTTGCACAACGTATTGACCCAAGTGGGCGATCGCATGCCTGGTGATGCTCATCTGGATCGATTGGACAAACGCGTCATCAACGACGCATTGAAATGCCGTGGTAAAGTGATCAACTCTGTAGAAGAGGTCGGCGGATGGCCTGAAATTCAGAGCGCCCCCGCTCCTGCTGATCGCGATAGTGACGGGCTTCCCGATTATTATGAAGCTGCGACAGCGGGTCTGTCACCCACACAACCAAACAATCCTTGGAAACGCCCCAGAGGCAGCGATTATAGCCATCTGGAAATCTGGCTTGCAACCCTTGCCGGAGACCTTGAATGAAGTCACGCTTGCGCCAGCTCTTGCCGCGAGATCAAGTCGCTACACGACTGCTGCGTAACCTGAAGTGGATCATATCCTCTCAGGTCGCGATGGCCGTGTTGGGCATGATTGCGCTGGCAATCTCGGCGCGGGCTCTTGGAGCTGCGGGGTTGGGGGCGCTTGCATTAATTGAAGCGTTCGCCCGTATTAACGCAAGACTGGTTCACTTCGAACCATGGCAAGCGGTCATCCAATATGGGAGCGCCGCGCTGGAAAATCAGGAAACCGAACGGTTTGAGAGGCTCGTCGGGCTTTCCATCGTGCTGGACGTGATCGGCGGGTTGGCTGCTGCGGTTTTAATATGGTTTTTGGCCCCTCTCCTCGCCAACAAAATCGGATTGGAGGGCTCGGACGCCTGGCTATTGTCGTTTGGTGCGCTTGCCGTTGTCTTGTCTTTGCGTGCGACAGGTGTTGCTTTACTTCGGCTATATGATCGCTTTGATCAGCTTGCCAAAATAGATACGGCAACTGCCTTCATGCGGTTGGTTCTTTCAGTTATCGCTTGGCTGGTCGGTGGTGGATTGATCCATTTCGTGATCATCTTCGTTGCCTTCAGCCTTGCCGAAGGTCTGATCGCGTTTGTTTATGGACGACGTGAAATGCGCAAACGGGGACAACATCCCCGTTTCAGAAACCTTCTCGATACATTGCGACAGAACAGTGGTTTCCTTCGGTTTATGTTTAACTCCAACCTGTCCGTAATTCTGCGGCAAACCACTCAACGGCTTGATGTTGTGATCCTTGGCGCACTGGTCGCACCTGTGTTTGTCGGCCACTATCACATCGCCCGGAAATGTGGAGACGCAGCGATCCGGCTTGGCCGTCCCATCAAGCAAGCTATTTTCCCTGAGTTCAGCCGCCTTTCAGCAAGCGGTGACTATAACAAGATCCGCAAAACAGCGATCTGGGTTAGTGCAGGTTTTGCGGCAATCCTATTTATCGGCATCGCACCGATACTTCTTTATATAACGCCGATCCTAAATGCCGCATTCGGGGAAGCCTTCATCGAGGCCGCCCCTGTGGTTTCCATTCAGGCCGTTGCGGTTGCACTCTTTCTGGTAGGCGTCATACTGGGCCCCGTTTTGCTGAGCCTTGGTCGGGACCGAGAACTCATGCGGGTCGGGGCAGCAACCGCAACTCTATTCTTTGTTTTGATCTACCCGCTTGTCATCACCTTTGGCGTCAAAGGTGCTGCCATGAGCCACCTCTTTAGCAACGCACTTTGGTTGGTGAGTTGCAGTTGGTTGGTCATTCGTGCTCTTGACGCGAAAACCCGGCATAATGCACCGGGGCAGACCGAGGTGCCGTCATGATCGCCCGCGGTGGTAATTCCGCGCCGATGCACAGTTCTGTGCGGGCGACACGCTCCGGGCGTAAGGCGATGGATCCGTTTGGCTTGGTCAGCTCGGGCCTGACAACGCCAACGGGATTGCTGATTGCTGCTGCCGTCATTCTGGCCCCAATGAACCACGTCAAACTCGATTCAGTTTATGTCACCGCCTCTGACATCGTGGCCCTTATGGCATTTGTTTTAATGCTGGCCAGTGGAACCTTAAGCATTCGCTTTTTCGGCCCAGCCACTGTGTTTTGGTTCATGTCGTTCTTTGCTTTTATGGGTGGTCTGACCATCAGCTCGGTCGTGAATGGCAACCCTATGGCCTTGCCCAACATCTTTGCACAATACGGATACTCGCTGCTCGTACTGCCGATGCTGTTGGGTGGGCGGTCTTACGCACAGACAATGGCGCTGGTTAAGCTGCTAATTGCGTCTTACGTCTTTGTCATGGTTTTCGGGGCCTATGTTGTTCATTTCGTTGACAACCCTAATCGGATGTTGGTTTCGGGCTCGGGCCGCATGCGATCCTTGATCCAACGCGAAAACGAATGTGCGGTTCATGGAGCCATCGCGATCGTTTTGGTTCTCGGACTTTATAAAATGGGCGAGCTTCGTCTGCGCACCGTGCTTTTATGTCTGCCGCCGCTTGTCTACGGGATAATGCTGACCGGCTCGGTATCGGGGTTGTTGGCGACCATCCTTGGTGTCGCCCTTCTGATCACCATCGTTGGACCGTTTAAATACCTGCCTATTTCCGCGGCCGCTTTCATCGCCATTGCCGGTATCATGATCATGTTAGGCGACAATTTTATGCCCGCAGTGTTTCAGGAGCGTGTTCTGAACCCACTTTTGGATCGTAACTTGTCCGAAGCCGGAACATTTTCCGATCGCGCGCAGCTGATGCAGGAAGCCTTCGCAGTTATGAAGGACACGATATTTGTAGGTCTCGGCGTCGAGCAGTTCCGCCAAATCAGTTCGCACCACGCAGCGGTGCACAATACTTATCTTCTTGCCTTCGTCGAAGGTGGCCTTATTTCAATGCTTGGACTGATCGGGCTTCTCCTATCAGGCCTTGTACTAATTTGGGCGGCAGTCGTTGCGCGGGCCAACCGTTTGGTCTGGGCAATCACACTGGTTGTGCTGATTATCTACGCTGTGGCATTCAATATGTTCCCGACCTTTTATGCCCGATTTTGGAATGTTCCGTGGATCCTTCTGTTTTCTCTCACCGCAGCGACGCTACAACAGCCCCAAAGAACACCGCGCCCGCCAAACCCTCAATCCTTCGAATTTCGCAGCAAAAGAGTACGCCCATGATCCGTGTAGTATCGATTGTTCTGACCTTATTGCTTGCCTCGGTTCTTCCACCCCACACCGCTATGGCAGAAGAGTATCAACTGAACATTCAGGATGAACTGCGAATCCGCGTGCTGCGTTGGGATGGCGATCGAAATGCGTTTACGGTTCTGGATGGTGTGTCTGGCGATTATCGTGTTTCAACCGATGGGATTTTGTCCCTGCCTTTGATTGGCAGCTTGTCCGCGCAAGGGCAAACAGCCCCGGCGCTTGCACGCCAGATCGAGTTTGAGATCGAAAGAAAACTCGGCATCTCTCCTGCTCCGCGGGTAGGCGTTGAGGTTACAGGGCACCAACCCGTGTTCGTGTTGGGCGAAGTCACATCGCCCGGTTCGTTTGCATATCGCCCAGGTCTGACAGCACAGCAGGCTTTGGCACTGGCCGGCGGATTGGTCCGTTTGCAACCTGCCAGTGCCGGCGCATTTGCGCAGGACACAATGCGCCTTGGGGGCGAAGTGCGTAGCCTTGCCGCCGAGATTGATGCGCTTCAAGCAGAACGCACCCGCTTGCTTGCAGACTTACAAGACTTGGAAAACGCCAGCGTTTCATCAAGCAAACCTATTCGCCCGCGCCCCCGTGGAATTGAGGGGGATATACTCGACGCCACCCAAAAGGCTCGCGAAGCCCAAGGGGAACGTTTGCGTGATCTTCAAACCGTTCTGCGCGAACAAATTGACCGCATGAGTGAGCAGATCAAGCTGCGGTCAAAGCAAATTGAACGCACCAGCGCTGAACTGGCGGACGTCAATGCACTGAAAGAACGCGGGCTTACCGTCAATACGCGCGTAAGTGCGCTAACCACCGCGTTGAACGACCTTGAAAGCAAACGTCTTCAGCTTGAGATCGCGCGTCTTACTGCGCGGCAGCAACTGAATCGTGCCGAGCGTGACACTCTTGCGCTTACAGATGACGCGCGCGCTCGTACCTTGGAGCAACTAAATCGCGTGGACAGAGATTTGGCACGGCTGGACATCCGGTTGGCAACCGCGGAAGCATTGCGCGCGCAAGCAGTGGCAAGCGGATTGGCAGTACCTGACCCACTCGCCGAAAGCCTGACCGAATACCGGGTCACCCGCGTGGTCGACGGCACAGCTGTTTCGCTGGAATTTGCCCCAACCGACAATCTGGCCCCTGGTGACACAATCGAAATATCACGCGTCAGTGGGCTGCCGACCAATTCTCAATAGTTCTTTTTAGGTTATTTATGCAGAAGTTACGTATTTTTTATCCCTTTGTAGGTGGGGCCACGATCGGCGGTAGCCACGTTTCGGCGTTGGGTCTGATCCGAAATCTCGATACTGAGCGATACGAGCCGGTCATCGCTCTTCACCGCGAAGCCGGTGCGCTCGGTGCCTATATTTCGGATATGGGGTTGTCCTATGAAGTACTCGAGACACCACGCATCATTGCCCCGAAGCACAGCCGCAGCCCTCAGGATGCGTCGCTGTCTGGATTCCTATTGCGGTCTGTCCCGCAAATGGTTCGCTATTTAAAGCGCAACAAGATCGACATTGTTCACACGAATGACGGACGTATGCACGGATCATGGAGCCTACCTGCAAAGCTGGCTGGCTGCAAATTCATATGGCATCATCGGCAGGGTCCAGATGCAAAGGGGGCAAATTTCATTGCGCCTTTGTTGGCCGACAAAATCTTGTCTGTATCCGAGTTTTCGCGCCCGGAACGCCCAATCCGTGGCATCGACAGCAAGTTTCAGGTCGTTCGAAGCCCGTTTGACCTTGATCCGAACATTCCTGATCGCGCCGCCTGCCACAAGGATTTGTGCTCTGAACTGGGACTGCCAGAGGACGCCGTCTTATTGGCCTATTTCGGAGTGCTGAATGATCGCAAACGCCCGGTGCATTTTGTTGAAGCGCTCCGGGCAGTTCGTGACGTGATGCCAACACGTCCGGTGCACGGGCTGATCTTTGGCAAGGTTGAAACCGAGGGTTCTGGTTTGGATCAAGCCTGTGTTGAACGTGCAGATGCGTTGGGAGTTTCCGCAAATCTACATATGATGGGGTTTCGCGACCCTCCTGCCCCAGCGATGGCAGGTGTGGATGCGCTTTTGATCACCGCACTGGACGAACCGTTCGGAAGAACATTGATTGAAGCGATGCATCTTGGCACACCCGTTGTCGCCACGCGCCATGGGGGCAACCCCGAAGCCATCGTGGATGGCGAAACCGGGTTTTTGGTCGACCCCTATGATGCCAACGCATTTGCAAGTCCTGTCCTCCACCTGACGGAAGATAAAACACTAAGCGATAGAATTGCCCACGCTGCACAAAAGGACGTGCGCGGAAAATACGGGCTGGACATCCATGTCGCCCAAACCACAGCTGTTTATGACACGCTCGCAGGGGGGATGGACTAACCACATGACCAACATCAAACCCCGTCCCATCGACTTTCTGATCATTGGTGCTGCCAAATGCGCAACCACTTGGGTGCAGCAGTCTTTGGCTGCGTCTCCCGGCATTTTTATGCCCGCCCCAGAACTTCATTTCTTTTCACGTGAATACGGGAAAGGGTTTGACTGGTTCAATGCCCAGTTCAATGGCGCACAGGAAGGCGATCTTGTCGGCGAAAAATCGAACTCATATCTCACCCAGCCGGACGCCGCCGACCGGATCCATGAGACTTACCCCAATGTCAAAATGATCGTGCAGATGCGAAATCCCGTTCAGCGCGCTTATTCTGACTATTGTATGCTGCTGCGGCGCGGTGAGGTTACAGAAGATATCCGGCGCCACCTTGATCCTCAGAAAGCTGCCAATGGACGCTTTCTGCATGACGGTCTTTACGGCCAACATCTTCAGAGATTCTACAACATATTCCCGCAGGATCAGATTTTGCTTTTGGCGTTTGAAGATGTTGCGACGCATCCTGAAAGACAACTACAGTGGGTTGACGATCACATTGGCTATAAAGGGCAACTGACGCCCCCTGTGCGCGAGAAGGTGAAAGATAAAAACGCTGCTATTGTTCCCGCGCATTTGCATCGGGTTATCGCGCCTCTACGCCCAATTCTTGACCCGATCCGCAATCGACGACCGATCAGCACATTACGAAACCTCGTCGCAAAACCGGTGGCCTACCCCGCCTTGCCAGAGGATTTGCGTCAAGAAATTGAGAAGTTCTATCAAAACGACACAGCCTTGCTGTCAAAACTGGCACCGTCTTTCAAACCAAAATGGATCTCGAAGAGCGCCCTGTCAGATCAATAGCATAGTTAACATATTCCGATTCTAGAAAAACCTACCATTAGTTGCATTCCGAAAATTCTAACACGCATTGAGTGTTTATTTTCACCGGCACATGCTTCTAAATTAGTTACCCGTAAAGGCTGTGACTTAAGGCGCCGCACGCAAAAAGATGTAAGTTACTGATAAACATGCATGTTTCCAAAAAAGAAACAGTGAATGTCTACAAATTGATAGAATTGAGGCAACTATTGCTGTAAAGATAATGACAAGGAAATGGGTTACGTTTCGATGGCAATCGGAGCTTCCAGGGGTGGGTCTATTTCCGATATCGCAAAGAATTTTGTGTCTGTGCTCTTCACCCCAATTGTGTTGTTCGCGCGTATTTCAAGCGTGAACGTGTAGTTGCCATTTTTTTTGGCATAGTAAGTGGTTTGAGGTGAGAGCGCGTGAGTAGTGAGTGTGAGGGGATGTTGAACAATTCGTTTGAATGACTCAGTGGCTGACATTTTCCAGCCATCCATGCTGAAAAATGTCAGTCGGTTCAACTTCTCAAAAGTATGAATTTCTGTCGTGCGCCCCTGGAGCGTCACGAAATTTGAACAATGTTTTTTATCTCGGAGCCGGGGAAGGTTCTTAAAATGCTAGATGGTATGGAATTCCGATCTTCACAGGAAGACAACACGTCTGCTCGTGGCGGAATGCAAAAAACAGTGAAGCATTGGCTTGCTCAGAAAAAGATTGAGCTATGTGCTAACCATAAACTGGTGATCGGAGACGTATTCACCTCTGCAGCTGCCGTATTCGTCGCGATCAGCTTGTCGCAGGGTGGTGCTGTTACTGCCGAATTCACTGCGATTATGCTGCCTATGATGCTTTTGGCAGCATCCATAAACTTCATCATCTTCACTTTGATGGGTTTCTACAAGCGGCATTCACGCTCCACTTCTCTAGACGACGTGATTGTCATCTCGCGTGGGGCATTGGTTGCCGTCTGTGTACAGATTCTGATTGCTGCACAAATCCCGGCACTGGCGCCGATTACCGTTTCCATCTTCATCATCCAATTCCTAGCGACGATCCCCTTCACGGGTGCCCTGCGCATTATTGCAAGGCATCGTGAACTGGTGCGCCGTACCAAGCACGCAGATCGCATCGCGGCCAAACAAGTACCTGTTGTTTTGATTGGCACCGGCACCAATTGCGATCTGTTTTTGCGTTCGCTAGACCGTTCCAGTTCAACCTATGTGCCTGTCGGGGTGATCGATGACGCCAAAGGCTCGACAGGGCTGCATTTTCATAATGCCCGTATTCTTGGCTCTATCCGGGAGCCTCAAAAAGCAATTGCAGCTCTTGAAGCCCATGATCTGAAAGCGCGTCAGCTTCTGCTGACAGAAGATGTTTCTCACTTTGACCAAAAAGGCATCTTTGAGCTTCTGTCCTGGGCCACGACCAACGGGATTAAGGTTTCGCGCCTTCCCGGGCTTGCTGATCCGGCATTGGACAAAGCTGGTGACGACGAAATCACGCTGCGCCCGATCCAGCCCGAAGATATCTTGAACCGCCCGCAAAAGGCTGTGGAGCGGTCCCTTCTGAGGCAGATGATCGAAGGCCGTCGCGTTCTGATCACCGGCGCTGGGGGATCCATTGGCAGCGAGTTGTCGCGCCAGATCGCATCCTTCAATCCGTCACTTCTGGTCCTGATGGACAACTGTGAATTCAACGCCTACTCGATCGACATGGACCTTGGGAAAAACTATTCTGATGTTCAGCGTCGGGTCCACGTTGGCTGTATCCGTGATGCGCAACGTGTCAATTCAATCTTCCAGCGCTACAAGCCAGAACTTGTGTTCAATGCGGCTGCTTTGAAGCACGTTCCAATGGTAGAACTCAACCCGTGCGAAGGCGTTTTGACCAATGTCGTTGGTACACGCAACGTGGCCGATGCCGCGCGTGAGGTTGGCGCCATCGCAATGGTGCAGATCTCGACCGATAAGGCCGTAAACACAACAAACGTGATGGGCGCCACCAAACGCGTGGCCGAGTTCTATGCACAAGCGCAAGACCGCATCACATATGAGAAACAGGGGCCCAAAGATGACTCGCAAACGCGTTTCTTCTCGGTCCGGTTTGGGAATGTGTTGGGATCGTCGGGGTCGCTTATTCCGCTGTTCCAAAAGCAAATCACCGAAGGTGGTCCGTTGACCGTCACTGATCGTCGGATGGAACGTTTTTTCATGACCATCCGGGAAGCCGTCCAATTGACCGTTGTGGCCGCCGCCAAAGGGTTGGCACGAAACTCGGGTCTGGGCGAGATTTTCGTTCTGGACATGGGGGAACCCGTGAAGATTGTAGATCTGGCCGAACGCATGATCCGTATGGCTGGACTGGAACCTTACCGCGATATCGACATTGATTTTGTCGGTATCCGCCCAGGAGAGAAGCTGTTTGAAGAGCTGTTCGACAAAGCCGAAGAACGGCGCGATAGCGGAATTGAATCCGTCGAAAGCGCGCTGCCTGACGGGCTTCCCATGGCACAGCTTCGCTCTGCGATTATCGCTTTAGAGAAGGCTGCCCGTGAAGGGGATGAAGCTGCTGTACGTCAACAGTTGATCGATCTGGTTCCTGGATATGGGGATCGGGAAGACGCTGGTTCGCAAGAAAACGTGCATAACTTCAATCGCCGTCGTGCGTCTAATCCTGCTCCGATTGCCGGTCCCAAGCGAGGCTCCGAAATTAAGGGCCCTTCCGGCCAACGACTTTGGGCAGGCGAGTAAACAGCATGTCGCGTTCATCGAAATCGAACGAACAGATCAGGGGGGGTGCCCCCAGAAAAGCCGTCGTTCTTGGCAGCTTGGGTTGGTCACTGGTAAACTTTCGGCTCGATCTGATCCGCAGGCTGGCTCAGAACGGTTACGACGTTCTGGCCACGGCTGCGGATATTGACGACGAAACCGCACAAACTTTGCGCGACAATGGTGTGCGGCCCTGCCCGATTCCAATGGATCGCACAGGTACCAATCCAGTTCGCGACCTGAAAACGCTCTGGGCGTTGGTCCATTTCTTCAGAAAAGAAAAACCTGAACTGGTGATTTCCTACACGATGAAACCCAACATCTATGGCAGCCTCGCGGCTCAGATCGCTGGTGTCCCGCATCGCTATGCGCTTTTCACGGGACTTGGATATAGTTTCATGGAAGAGAACCCAACAGGCCGCCGCAAGCGTGTGCGCGACCTGTCGATTCTACTGCACCGTATTGCGCTTCGCCGCATTCATGGCGCGTTTTGCTATAACTCGGCAGATCGCCGCGATATTCGCCGGTTCCACCTGATCCCGGATCATGTCGCATTGCACGACGTGCCCGGGTCGGGGGTCGATACGAAGCGCTATACGGCATCCCCTGTTCCCGAAGGACGCGTAAGATTCCTTTTTGTCGGGCGGCTTTTGCGCAGCAAGGGGCTTTTAACCCTTGGCAAGGCTGCCGAAATTCTTCGTGCCCAAGGGCATGAATGTGACATCGATATTTTGGGACCGGCAGACAGCAACCCTGATGCCATTGACCCCGACCTTTTTGCTGAATGGCAGGCAAGCGGGCTGGTCAATTGGTTGGGCGAGACACGTGACGTACGTCCGTATCTCGCCAAATGCAGTGTGTTTGTCTTGCCGACCGAGCTGCGTGAGGGCGTCCCGCGATCGATCCTTGAGGCCATGTCCAGTGGACGCGCTGTTATCACCACAGACGCCCCCGGTTGTGGCGAAGCCACCCAAGACGGCGTGTCTGGCATGGTATTTCCTCAAGGGGACGCGGACGCCCTTGCGCAGACGATGAAAAAATTCATCGAAGACCCTTCCCTTGCCGTAACCATGGGCAAGGCTGCGCGCGAACATGCGTGCCGGAAATATGATGTACACTTGGTCAACTCGATCCTGATGCAAAACATGGGGGTCGAGCCTCTTGACCCTGACGCGGGTCTTCCAAAAGGTCTTGCCTATTCCGAGTTGGCCTCGTGACCCGTGCCGCCGCATCTCTGACTTCTAGCAATCCTTCAGAGCAAAACAATCGCTTCCTGAGGTTTCTACTGGCAGGTCTGGTGAACACGGCGTTCGGGTATACGATCTATGCGGCATTTGTTTTTATTGGTGCGCATCCGCAGCTGGCGCTGGCCCTGCAATTCGCGATTGGCGTCGTGTTCAATCATATGACACATGGGCGTTTTGTGTTCGGAACGCGGGGCTATAGCCGTTTCCCGTACTATGTTTTGGCTTATGTGGCGGTCTACTTGTTCAATGCCGCGGCTTTGAAAATTCTGATGACATTGGGCGCCGGGGCTTATCTGGCGCAAGCCATTGCGCTTGTTCCTACGGTCCTTCTGTCGTTCAAACTTGTGTCGGCTGCTTTGCGCGGAAGTCCCTCTAATTCGCCTGATGGTGAAAAGGGGGCTTCATGAGCCTAACAGAGCATTACAAATCTGATCCATCTGCATCACAGAGTTCGAACACGATTGACGATCCCGTGGCCCGCCGCATGGGGCAGACCGCCCTGACCATCGGTTTTGTTGTTTTGCTGGCAGCCG
Source organism: Aliiroseovarius sp. F20344 (assembly GCF_023016155.1). GTDB lineage: Bacteria > Pseudomonadota > Alphaproteobacteria > Rhodobacterales > Rhodobacteraceae > Aliiroseovarius. Next base: position 568,468 of record NZ_JALKBG010000008.1, on the reverse strand, counting down.
TTTATGGGCGGCTGATGGGATATGGGTTGCGTCGGGATGAAATGATGTTCGTCCCACCAGCACGCTTTTTGGGTGATCTTCAGCTTTATCAAGATGTTTTTTACAATCATGTCCCATATTCCGCGTGGTATTTCCGCGGATTTAACCTGATTTTCGGAGCAGGAGGCCTGTTGTTCTCGGCCCGAATGGGGATATTCGCGGCGTGGCTCTTTTTGGCAGGGATTACGAGCTGGATCACATTGCGCCTGTCCGGCTCCACCCGCATGGCTGTCTTCGCAGCCGTTGCGACCCTGACCTGCCACCCCCTGATGAACGAACCGGGCATGGCCGCGTCGAACAACCTTTTGCAACTGCCCTTTGCCCTCGCGGGCTTGGGGTTATTCTTAATTGAGCTGCAAGAGAATAAATTTCGCTGGGCGCGACTGTTTGCATCGGGCCTGTGCCTGTCCATCGCGACTGGAATGAAAGTAAGCGCTGTTGCGTTCATTCCCCCTGTTGCAATCGCCGCATTTCTGCTGCCCGCCGCCCTACCCTTCGCACAGCGTATCCGGCGCGTTGCACTGCCCATCCTGCTAGGTGGAATGCTGGGTGCTGTTCCGCTTTTCATATTGCTGTTCACGGACCCACAGCTTTTCCTGGCCCATATCGTCAAATTCCACACCGGGCCACATGTTGCCTATTGGGAGGCGAACCGCCTAACGGAACCAGATTTGGCCCTGGGATTGGGCAGCAAAGCACAATTGGCTTACGGCATCTGGCTTGAGGGCGTCCCCTTGATCACCGGCTTCGTGATCCTTTGCTTTGGGTGGATGGCGTTTTCAGAGAACGCATTGGAGACACCGGAAAACCAACCATCCCTTGGCCCGGTTGTGGTTGTGCTTGGCACGTTGCTGACAACAGCATTGATGAGTTTTCTACCAACCCCCGGCTTTTCTCAGTACTACGTGGCACCATTGATTTTGCTACCTATTTTGGCAGCCCTGATGCTGAACCGCGTTCCAAAAGCAGTGCAGCAACAGTCGCGCCCGGTGCTTGCAGCGGCCGCCTTGTTATGCGTCTTGACTGCTCTGCCCTGGCTTGGCCCAGATTTGCGTACAACCCTTGGGGCCGGCAGCTCGACCCCGCATCGCATGAACTCGGGTGGTCGCGCTTTGGAAGCGGTCATGTCTGACCGGGGTATCGTAAACGGCAAGGTTGCAACCTTCTTGCCAATCTATCCATTAGAGGCAGGTCTGGATGTTTATCCCGAACTTGCTACGGGTCAATTCGCCTATCGCATTGCCCCATATACCGATCCAGAACTGGCCAAGCATTACGTGATGGCCGGCGCGGATGAGATCACATCAGTCTTTGACAAAGAACCGCCAGCCGCGTTTCTATTGGGGTATGAACCTACCTTAGAGGAACCTTTGCTGCGCTATGCGATCTCAAAGGGATACCGTAAGGTGTCCGTCGATGGCCTGAACAATCGCTATGGCGAAGGCCGTGTTTATCTTCAACCCGGGGAGAGTATTCAATGACCCCCATCACGCAACCATTTCAACCAATACATTTTTCAGTATCACGTCCCAAGGGTGGCTCTTTCTGGGACAGAAAGAACTCGCGTTCACTTCACTTTTAAAGGGGGAAACGAACCATGCAGACAATTCTTTTAGCGGGCGGCCTAGGCTCGCGTTTGGCAGAAGAAACCGTGGCCATTCCAAAACCAATGGTCGAAGTTGGGGGACGCCCGATCATCACGCGCGTCATGGATATTTATAGCCATTTCGGGCACAATGATTTCATCGTGGCTGCGGGATATAAATCCCTGTCCCTGAAGCAATATTTTGCCAACTACCACCTGATTGCCAACAACATCACCGTGGCCGTTGACAGTGGCAAGATGGACCTTGTACCGGCTGCACCCGGCGGTTGGAACGTGTCCGTTGTTGATACGGGGCCCAAGACTATGACCAGCGGCCGTATTCGCCGCCTGAAAGAATGGCTGAAACCCGGTCCATTCATGGTCACCTACTCTGACGGGCTTGGAAATATCGACATAAACGCGCTGATCGAATTTCACAAATCACATGGCAAGCTGGCGACTGTCACGGCTGTTCAGCCCCCTGCCCGCTTTGGCAACATTGAGCTGGCAGGTGATCGCGTCGAAGCCTTCACCGAAAAGGTCCGCCGCCGCGATACGTGGATCAATGGCGGTTACTTTGTGTTTGAGCCTGAAGTCATGGACTATTTCGTTGATGACATGGAGCCCTTGGAACAATCACCTTTGACCCAGATGGCTCAGGACTGTGAACTCATGGCCTACAAGCATGAGGGCTTCTGGCATCCGATGGACACAATCCGCGATCGCAACACGTTGAACGATCTTTGCGAAGAGGAAACACCCCCTTGGATGCGTTTTAACGAAGAGCTGCCGTCTGACGTCACAGCCCTTGCGATTTGAGGCTCCTGATGTCGGGCGCTGTTTCATCTGATTTCGGCGGCGCATTCAAAGACCGCCACGTTCTGGTCACCGGCCATACAGGCTTTAAGGGGGGCTGGATCAGTCATTGGCTGATGCAGCTTGGTGCGCGCGTGACGGGTATTGCCCTTGCGCCGGAACTAGGTCCAAACCTGTATGACGTGACGGGGCTGAAAGGCGACGTAGACAGTCGCCTGATCGACATTCGGGATCGTGGCACCTTGCTCTCTCAGGCTGGCGATATTGATGCGGATGTTGTCATTCATATGGCAGCACAGCCTTTTGTGCGCCGATCCTACGCCAATCCGGCAGAAACATTCGCCACCAACGTTTCCGGCACCGCACATGTGCTGGATTTGGCGCGCGACATGCCCTCGTTAAAAGCCGTGGTCGTAGTGACAAGCGACAAGTGCTATGAGAACAACGAATGGGATTGGGGGTATCGTGAAAATGACCCGATGGGTGGATCGGATCCCTACAGCGCCTCGAAGGGTGCGACCGAGCTGGTCGCACAGTCCTATCGCAGATCGTTCTTTAACGCTCCGGATGGCCCGCAATTGGCCACGGTGCGGGCAGGCAACGTGTTTGGCGGCGGCGATTGGGGTGAAGACCGACTGATCCCTGATATCGTGCGTGCCGTTGCTGCGGATCACCTCGTCAAAATTCGCAACCCGCACAGCATCCGGCCATGGCAACATGTATTAGAGCCGCTGTCGGGATATCTGGCGTTGGCTGCGCGCCTGGTTTCTGATGGTGCCTCCTATGCCGAGCCTTGGAACTTCGGGCCCGATGTCTCGGGCACAGTAAATGTCGGCGCGCTTGCCAAGCTTATGCAAGACTATTGGGGGGTAGGTGGACCTCGCTTCGAATTTCCGGCCTCCTCGACTTCAGGTGCGGGAACGCTCCACGAGGCTGGCATTTTGCGGTTGGACAGCACCAAGGCACAAACCCGGCTGGGTTGGCGACCTCAGCTGAGCCTTGCTCAGGCCGTTCAAATGACAGTCGACTGGTATCGCGCCGACACCGCACAAGAAAACATGAAAGACTTCACCCTGACTCAAATCGCGCAATATGGCGCACTGATGTCTGGGGGAACCCAAAACAACACACCGGTGGCCGCCCAATAACGCGCCCCAGAAGGAGACCAACATGCGAGTGAATTACGGACAAACCGTACACGGTCAGGAAGAGATTGATGCTGTTGTAGAGGTGTTGAAAACCTCGACCCAAATGGGGCCACGCGTGCGCAAGATGCAAGAACGCGTCGCTGGGCTTTTCGCTAAGTCACATGGGATCATGGTGAACTCTGGATCATCGGCCAACTATTTGGCGGTCGAAATCCTTGACCTTCCCAAGGGAAGCGAAGTCATCACCCCCGCCCTAACCTTTGCCACAACCGTTGCGCCACTTGTTCGGCAAGGGCTGATCCCGGCATTTGTCGACGCGGCACCCGGCACGTACAATATCGACGTGGACGCAATCGAGCGGATGATCACGTCAAACACATCGGCCGTGATGATCCCATCTTTGATTGGCAACCTGCCCGACTGGGTGCGTATTCGCGAACTGGCTGATGCACATGGGTTGAAGGTGATCGAAGACAGTGCAGACACATTGGGGGCAACGATCGGCTCGGAAAGCACCGGCAAGTATTCGGATGTCTCCACCACCAGTTTTTATGGGTCACACGTGATCAATGGCGCCGGCAATGGCGGCATGCTGTGTGTGAATGATGACGAACTTGCCCGGAAAGCTTTTCTGCTTCGGTCTTGGGGGCGTACATCGTCACTTTTCGTCGAAAGCGAAACCATCGAGAACCGGTTTGGCGTTCAAGTGGACGGGATCGATTATGACGCGAAGTTTCTGTTCGAAGATCTGGGCTATAACGTTGAACCGTCCGAGATCAGCGCCGCCTTTGGGCTGGTCCAATTGGACAAGCTCGAGCACAATATCCGCGAGCGTGAAAAGAATTTCGACGCGCATAACGCCTTCTTCAAGGACTACGAAGATTGGTTCATCCTGCCCAACCAGTTGCCCAACAGCCGCACCGGCTGGCTGGCCTATCCGCTTACCCTTCGCGAAGACGCGCCTTTTAGCCGGCGCGAGCTACAGATCCATCTGGAAAAGGCAGAAATCCAGACTCGCCCCGTATTTACTGGCAACATCTTGCGGCAGCCTGCCATGAAAGACGTGACCTGCACCACCGACCCAGCGGGCTATCCTGTTTCAGATGATGTTATGAAAGGTGGCATCCTTCTCGCCCTTCATCATGGGCTGACACAGGCCCATGTGGATTACATGCATGAAATCTTCACTGGGTTTGCCCGTTCACATCAGGGGGTTGCTGCCCAATGACCGGTCTGCGCGCCCCTCATCAATTGCCAGCTTGGTTGCCTTACGAAGGCGGTCACAACACAGGCATTCACGGGCTGCGGGGCGTGGCCGCTGCGATGGTGCTGTTTGCGCATATTGTCGGAGGCACGGCGGAACATATCTATGCTGACAATGCTGCCTATCTGGCTGTGTCTGAACCGCTTTGGAACTTCGGGACGTTCTTTGTGTACCTGTTCTTTGCCATTTCTGGTTTCGTCATTTTGCCCAGCGCATTTCGATATGCGCCGAGAGATTTTGCAATCCGTCGGATCTTGCGGATCTACCCGCTTTTTCTGGTCTTTACATTGATTTTTATCGCCGGAAATGCCGCGATGAACCTACAGCCCAAGCTGAACGATCTGCCTACAATCCTGTATGCGTTGACCTTCACGAACCTTTTGGCCGGGACGGAACAGCTGACCCCCAATGCTTGGAGCCTAACCTACGAAATGATGTTCTATTGTCTTGCAGGTCTTGGGGCTTTTGCGATCTCTCAAAAGATGCGTGGACTGCAACTGATCATGGCTCTGGCGTCATTGGCATTCTTGGTTGTCTTTCCGAAATCCCTTTATTTTGTAGCCGGGATACTTGTCTTCATTCTGTATGGACGCCGCTTCGTGCAAAAGCTTCCTATGCGTCCCGTGCTGGAAGTTATTGCCGCGCTGTCGCTGGGTTACGCCGCTTCACGGGCGCATTTCGACTTTCGTGCGGGCGAGCTACGCGAACCAATCACGCTGATTTGCATGGCTCTGACTTTCCTGTACTTCCTTTTCGCCGTTGAAAAAGATAGCGTCACCGCGCGACTTCTATCAGCCCGCTGGGCGCAATACCTGGGTACAATCAGCTATAGCCTGTATCTGGCACATCCCTATATCTACATGCCGATGCGAGTGGTCTTTCAGAAGCTTGGTCTGTTTTCCGAGAATGCATGGCTGAGTGTAACAATCTTTGGCCTGGTGACCTTTGTGGCGGCGATCGCTGCCTCACATGTTTCCTATCTTCTGTTTGAAAAGCTGCCCGTCACAATGTTCCGCAACTGGCGAGGCCGTGACAAAGCTTTGCAAAAGGATCTGAGCGTATGAAACGCCGGGTTTTGATATCCGGCGGCACTGGCTTTATCGGGTCGCATCTTGCCCGCGCTTTACTCGCAAATGGGGACGAGGTCGCGGTTCTGTCGCGACCGGGTTCTTCCACTGCACGCCTGCAGGATATCGCTTCACAGATTGGGGTTTACTGGGTCGATTCACAGGATCTGGTAGGGCTGACCCGGCAGATGCAGCAAATCGTTCCTGATGTGATTTATCACCTTAGCGCGCAGACGCGGTTTACCTCTTCGGACCCACTTCGGGATCTAAAGACCGCACATGAAGCAAATGTCGCGCCGCTTCTTACGATGATCCGGGCCGCTGACGCGTTGCAAACGCCGCCCAAAGCATTCATTCGTGCAGGCACGATTGCCGAATATGGCCGTGCGCCCGCCCCGCATGACGAAGGATCTCACGCCCAGCCGACAAATGCATACGCAGCCTCCATGCTGTCAGGCACCCATTATCTGAATGCAGCCCGTCCTCATTTGCGTTTCGCTACTACCACAGCACGTTTGGCGTTGACCTATGGCCCGGATCAGGGCGGAGATTTCATAGTTCCGTCAATGGTGGAAGCATGCCTTTCCGGAGAGAACTTTGATGTGCGACGCCCCGAAGACCGCCGCGATCTGGTGCATGTTTCAGATATGGTTCAGGCGCTGATCGGGCTTGGCCGGGTTGAAGGGGATTTGCCACCCGTTTTGAACCTTGGGTCAGCCACCGCACCCAGCATGCGCGAACTGGCACAGATGGTTTTAGAACTTACCGGTGCCTCAGAGGATCTTTTGCATCTTCACCCGCAAGACCCGGAAACTGGCCATGAGCTTTGCCTGATCTCGGACAAGGTTTTTGACCTGACTGGCTGGCGTCCATCCCTTGATTTGAACGCTGGTCTGACCCTTATGATCAAAGCGATGGAAGAGCAGGAAGGCTTGTCCCCCTATGGCAGGAGGAGCGCATGACAACGCTAATTTCAATTCTGATCCCAGCCTTGAACGAAGAGGCCAATGTAAGACGCGCCTATGACCGTGTGCTGACCGTATTTGAGGATCTTGACGGATATGAACCGGAAATCATTTTCACCGACAATCATTCAGATGATGACACCTTTCTGATCCTCTCGGAGATCGCCCAGAACGACCCAAACGTCCGGGTGATCCGGTTTTCCAAGAACGTGGGCTATCAAGCGTCTGTGCTAACCGGGTATCGTGCAGCACGGGGGGCTTGTGCGATCCAGCTGGATTGTGACCTGCAAGACCCGCCCGAGCTGATTCCACATATGCTGGACCTATGGAAACAAGGTCATCAAGTCGTCTACGGGGTCCGTCGCAGCTTGCCTGATGGACGTATTACTGCCTTCGCGCGCAGGTTTTTCTATGCTTTGATCGACCGGATCAGCGAAGACAACCTTCCACGCAATGCCGGAGAGTTTCGCCTAACTGACAGGCGCATTCTGGACGAGTTGAAGCGCGTGGATGACCGATCCCCCTATGTTCGTGGGTTGATCAGCGGCATGGGGTTCAGCCAGATCGGATTTGAATATGACCGGCAAGCGCGGCTTGAGGGCGAAACGAAGTTTCCATTTCGCGCCATGCTATCGCTGGCCATTGACGGGTTGATCAACCATTCGCTTTTGCCGCTACGCCTGGCATCCTACATTAGCTTGTTGGTTGGGCTGGGGACTTTCCTTCTGATGATGTTCTACATCATCGCCAAGCTGGTTTTCGGCCAGGATTGGCCCGCAGGTTTTGCGACCACAACAGTATTGCTCTTGCTTTCCATGACTTTGAACGCGATGTTTCTTGGTATTTTGGGGGAATACATTGGACGCATATTCATCCAGTCTAAGAACCTGCACCAACCACTGATCGAAGCCCAATTGAATGCGCCAGACGGTTTATCTGAGACAGAGAACCCCCATAGTGTCGCCGGGGATAAAACAAAGGCGCCCGACGCGGCGGAGTAATACGTGAAAATCCTAATGATACAGGGCGGATTCGGCGCAGGCGGCGCTGAAAAGGTTGTCGCCATGATCGCCGCCTATCGCGCACAACTTGGGAATGATGTGACCGTCATGGGTTTTGACATGCCCGAAAGCGGGTCCTATTTCCCCTACCCCGAAGACGTTCAGCTTCTTGTACCAGATGGGGCGAAAAGCGGATCCCCTTTTGCGCGGTTAAAAATGATCCGGCAAGCTATCCGACGCGAACGCCCTGATGTGGTTCTGTCCTTCTTGACAAAAGTGAATGTCCTCAGCCTTGCCGCTGCCATTGGAACCGGCACCCCGGTTGTGATTTCAGAACGCAACAATCCACGTGCCCAGAATGCCCATCCAGTCTGGCGGCACGCACAGAACCTGTTGGTGCGCCGTGCAGCCTGCGCCGTGATGCAAACGGAACGGGCGCGTGCAGACTTGCCCTCTTCGGTACAGGGCACATCTGTAGTGATTCCGAACCCATGCGCCCCGCACGAGACTCACAAAGCCGCTCCGAATTCTGTGAAGAACCGAATGGTTGCAGTCGGACGTTTGGACAAGCAAAAGGGCTTTGACGTTCTTTTGCACGCAATGGTCCAAATCATCCAAGCGGTTCCAGAGGCAAAACTGACCATCCACGGCGAAGGGCCGGAGCGCGCGCATTTGGAAGAGCTGCGCTCATCTCTTTCCCTGACCGATCACGTCGCCCTGCCAGGGGCGAGCCCGACACCCGGTTCGTGGCTATCCGACGCGGATGTGCTGGTCATGCCCTCGCGGTTTGAGGGCTTCCCCAATGTACTGGCAGAAGCCACCGTCAACGGCCTGCCCGTGGTGTCCACCGATTGTGATTTCGGCCCGCGCGAGATCATCTCCGAAGGCGAAAACGGATTGCTCGTTCCTGTCGATGACAGCGAAGCTTTGGCGGATAACATCATTCGATTGCTGAAGGATCGCGACTTGCGCACGCATATGGCGGACGCGGCCGCGATCAACCGCGACCGGTTGGCCCCTAGCCAAATTCTACAGGACTGGGACCAAGTCATCGCGCGGGCGACAAAGGAAAGCTAGACTTCAAGGTCCCTGCGTTTCGGGGCGTGTTCCAATGACAATTCGGTAAAGTCAGGAACGTCCATCAGGACGGAAACATTGTTGTGGATCAGGCAACCCTGCCCAACGGAAACGCCAAAGAGCACCGATGCCCCCATTCCAACAACACTGCCCTCACCAATGCCAACATTACCAGCAAGGATCGCTGCGGGTGTCAAATGGGCATGATCCCCAACTACGCAATCATGAGCCACCGTGCTGGACGAATTCACAATCACATTTGCCCCAATCCGGCACCGTGGACCAACCATGGCGTTTGGCAACACATAGCTTGCCGGCCCTAGTTTCACATCCGCACCGAAATGAGCCGTCGGGTGGACCAATGGCGGCATGATAAAACCAATGGCGTACAGCTTTTCATAGACCGCCTTGCGCGTCTCGGACGAGGTCGCGCCGCCAATACCCACAAACGCAACGCGCACTCCGCTGTCATAAAGTGACTGCAACGCATCATCGGTATCGATCACCTGAACCCCGGAAATGACCTGTGTTCCTTTTGGCAGTTTACCATCAACTGCGCCAACCAAGTCCCAACCACACGCCACAGCGATTTCACCAATCGTCGCACCATGACCACCGCCGCCGACCAAGACGGCTTGCATCGCAGTGACAGCCGGTCCGTCACCCGAGCCTTTGCGTGCCGCCGCTTCGACTTCGGACACGCCAATACGGCCAGCTTTAGGCTGAACTGTATCCAGATCCACGCCAAGTTCTTCCGCCCGCATGCGTGCTTTGGTGGTCACCTTAACCTCGGCGCTGCCAGCGTCAGCCCCGCCGGCCTCATCACCCGCTGCTGCGTCATCGCCGCAAGTGTCGATCACCAAAATCACACTGCCGCTTGCGATCATCCGGCCTTTTTTGGCGTTGATCTTGGCGACCGTTCCAGCATGCGTGGCTTCAATATCAACCGAGGCTTTCGTCGTCTCGGCCGAGATCAGAAGATCCCCCTCTTCGACCTGATCGCCGACTGCAACGTTCAGCTCGGCAACCAAAACCTCGTCTTCATTTGCATTTACCCGAGGGGTCATGATGTCGATAAGTGCCATGATTTTTCCTTTAGAACGAAGCCAAAACTGCGCGTTCGATTTTGTCGACGCTGGGTAGGATTTCCAATTCCCAATTGCGCGCACTTGGGATTGCGGTCGGATCGGCAGCAATGGATTGGAAATGACGCGGGGCTATACCCGCTGACAGAATTTCCTCGGCCACTGCGGCCCCAAAACCCCAGCTTTCCGATCCTTCCTCGACCGTGAAAACACGATCCGATTTCGAAGCCGCCGCGCGGATAAGATCGCCTGGCATTGGCGACAAGTGTTGCACTGGTACCACTTCGACCGTGATCTCTTCATCCTCCAACAGCCGTTCGGCTGACTGCACGCAAAACTCGGTCACGCCGCCATAGGTCAGAATGACCGCATCAGGCCGGTCGTAGCTGACAAGGCGATCAGGCTCGACCAGTTTCGAATACATGATCTTGTTCTCAATGAACAAAACCGGGCTGCCAAGTCCCGCTGCCTGTTTCAGAAGCTCACCGGGGCTTTGAAATTGGTTTACGGCCATGACGGTCAGCCCCGGCACACCGCAAAAATGCTTTTCGATGCTTTGCGAATGCGTCGGCCCATAACCGCGTCCGCCGCCCATAGGCGTGCGCACCACAAGGCTTGCATCCACAGCGTCGTTGAACATCCATTTTACCTTGGCGGCATGGTTGACCAATTGATCTGTGGTCAGGGTCAGAAAATCGCCAAACATGATCTCAGCCAGAACTGTGCGTCCGCGCAAGGCCATACCAAGTCCGACTCCGACAAGGCCGGCCTCTGAAATCGGAGTCGTGATCACATTGTCTGGATAGGCGTCCGACAATCCCTGCGTGACCTTGAAGGCCCCGCCATACGGATCCAATAGATCTTCCCCCAAGACAATCGTCTTAGGATCACGTTGCATGATTGAAAACAGGCTGTCCCGCAGCTCTTCTACGACGCGCATGCAACTTCATCCTTCAAAGCTACTTCAAGTACCTCGGCGATGTGGTCATCACACCATTGCTCCAACGCGTCCGGGTCAGAAACCCGATCCCGATAAAGCACTAGCGGGTCACGTTTTTGCAATTCGGCAACGTAGGTTTCATCCCGCGTATCATCGCCTTTGGAATGCGGGCCAAGGCGGACCGTTTCCAGATGTAACCACGCGGGCCGCCCGCTTGATCGGATCTGATCTACAATCGGTGCAACACCTTTATAAATGTCATCCGCATCGGTGCTGGCAATATGATGGCAATCGATCCCAAACGCCTTCGCACGATCTGTGATCGACCCGGCCACGCCCAGTTCCTTTGGGGTGGTTTGCGCAATTCCGTTGTCCTCGACCACAAACAAGACAGGTGCTGACAGAAGCGACGCGAAGTTCAACGCCTCGTAGACGGCCCCCTCGCCCATGGTACCGTCGCCCATAAAGATACAGCTGATCGCACCTTTGTCCTTCTCGGCCAATGCGGCACCCACGGCCGCTGCAGCAAAGCCCCCTTGAATGCCCGACGAATAGAAGTTGCGCCAGTGTAGGTGTTGCGAACCACCACGCCCGCCACAAGCGCCCGTGCGGCGCCCCAAGATTTCGGCAAACAGGCGATAGCTTTGTCCACAATAAGACAGGAAATGCCCGTGACAGCGGTGGTTGGACCAAACCATGTCTTTGTCCAGCTCAAGCGCTTCCATAATCGCCACGGCATTCGCTTCTTGTCCCATTGACGTATGCGTTGTTCCGGCGAGCAAATTGTTGGTGAAAAGCTCCAACAGCTTTTGTTCGAACCGACGGATCAGGACAAGCTGTCGGTAAAACCGATCTGTGCGCGGCAATTCCGCGCCCAGTACCTCGGCATCAATATTTTGTAAAATTTCGTTCATCTCAATCTCCGCCCCAAAGGCACGGCCCATCCTTACCCCAATTTACCCCCTCGCGGCCCGAGAAATCATGTGGCCGGAGCTTCGTCTTCAAATGATTGACGTTTCGCCCAGCATCGGGCTGCTGTCCTTTTGCATCTGTGCCTCAATCGTATCAGGGAAATACCCGAACGGCTTCAAATCCATGCCGATCAGAGCTTCCAGATCCCCGTTGCTTTCATCGTAATAGCCTTCAATCTTTTCTTCAATCAGACGATCAAACCGTGTCGAAATTCGTTTGTCCATTGATCGTGCGCCAGGAATTTTGCCCAAAAGCTTGGTGGCCAATTTCAAGTACCCCAGTGGCACAAAGCCTCCGGGTGAAAGCTGTGTATTGCCAATTGTGCCATTCACGAAACGCATAAACAGAAGCGGCATCAACGGACGCGACCGATTTGTCACTTCGTTTTCGAGCTGCAAATCAAATCCAAAGAACGCATTCAACCGCGTTGTAAATGAATCAAAGTCTTGCACCATAAGCTCGTAAGGCAAGGCCAGGACGTTTTCCGCGCCAAAATTGTTGTGATACAAAGAAACAAGCTTGTGATAGTTCAGATAGTCCAGCTCAAACGCGGGCAGTTTATAGATCTGAGGCTGCGGATTGGTCAGAAACTCTTTCAGCGTCAATCCACCTCCATCTGCCACATATTGTTGATAAAAGCTTTTGATCCACCGGGACTGCTCTCGGAACAAGACAAGTATCTTCGCATCCGGAAAAGCTTTGGCCAAACGGGCCGCGATGATTTCTCGATCAAACCCGCCGGATGCGGGATAGCCTGTCAGGCGCTCGTGCGACATGACCAAAGCCTTACCTTGCTCAGTTGCGCGTTCGGTTTCGGCCTGAAATGGTGCTTCGTTAAAATCCAGCAAGTGGCCAATGAAAGCATTGCGTACGTCTGCCCGCTCGACATAGTACATCGACGGGTGCGTACGGAATTTTTGCTGCAGAGTGGATGAGCCGGTCTTGTGTATCCCGATATGGATGAAAGTCGGCGTGGATTGGGTCATAAACTAAAACTGCTTCTCATCGTTATTAAAATAATTTGCGGCGTTGAGTCCGCTCAACATCCACCAACAACAGCGTAAAACAAAACGTAAAATCAGATTCCGGTCAAAAATATGACAGCTGACGATATTTGCTGGGGATTCACCACATTCCGACAGCAAAAAGCAATCTAAACCAGTTCGCCGAAGGTGGAATAAACTGTTTCTCTGACCGTGCGAACCCACAAAGCAAGAATCACTTGCGTTTGCAGCCTCTTGCGGCTCCCGCCTAACGTGCGACAGGAGCCGTTTGATCAACTCAAAAAGCTTTATTCAACCGCACTTTGAATGGCCACATGACGCGCAGGTCATGCACCCTTCGATCATGCGCATGTCGAACTGTCCGCAGCTTGGGCACGCTTTGCCACGGGGCGGTTCGCCCAGGTTGACAACCTCGGCCTGTGGGTCAGACTTCAGGCCCATGCCCTCGCCTTCAAGGAACCCTGTTGCGATCATGTGGCGTTCGATGACAGAGCCGATCGCGGCCAAGATCGAGGGGATGTATTTCCCATCCATCCAAGCACCACCGCGCGGGTCGAACACGGCTTTCAGTTCTTCCACAACAAAGCTCACATCGCCCCCGCGCCGGAACACGGCCGAAATCATACGGGTGAGCGCAACGGTCCAGGCGAAATGCTCCATGTTCTTGGAGTTGATGAAAACCTCAAACGGGCGGCGATGGCCGTTCATGATCAAGTCGTTCACGGTGATGTAAATCGCGTGCTCGCTGTCAGGCCATTTCACCTTGTAGGTATGTCCCTCCAAAGACTGCGGGCGGTCCAATGGCTCTGAGATATAGACTACATCCGCACCGCTATCAGCCTCGGGGGCTTTCTCGCTTTCCTCGGACACAGACAGAACCGATCCGGTCACGTCATTGGGGCGATACGTGGTGCAGCCTTTGCAGCCGGTTTCCCATGCTTCCATGTAGACGTCCTTGAAGTCATCAAAGCTGATGTCTTCGGGGCAGTTGATGGTTTTCGAAATCGAGCTGTCGATCCATTTCTGGGCCGCTGCCTGCATCTTCACGTGCTCCAGCGGGGCCAATGTTTGTGCGTTGACGAAATAGTCCGGCAGCTCTTTGTCGCCGAATTTGTCACGCCATAGCTGCACGGCGTAATCCACAACCTCTTCTTCAGTGCGTGTGCCGTCTTTTTGCAGAACTTTGCGCGTGTACGCATAGGCGAAGACCGGCTCGATGCCCGAGGACACGTTGCCCGCATAGAGGCTGATGGTGCCTGTTGGCGCGATCGAGGTCAGAAGCGCATTCCGGATGCCATGTTCGCGGATCGCCTCGCGCACGTCATCATCCATGTGCTGAAGCGAGCCCGAAGCGAGGAATTTTTCGGCGTCAAACAGCGGGAACGGACCCTTTTCCTTGGCCAGCTCGACCGACGCCAAATAAGACGCGCGTGCGATCTGCTTCATCCACGCCTCGGTCTGGGCCGCGGCCTCGTCCGATCCGTACCGCAGACCCAACATCAAAAGCGCGTCCGCCAGTCCGGTGACACCAAGACCGATGCGGCGTTTGGCTTGGGCTTCCTGCGCCTGAGCTTCCAGCGGGAAACGGCTTTCATCGACCACGTTGTCCATCATGCGCACGGCAGTGGCGACCAATTCGGTCAGAGCATCGCCATCAAGCTTGGCCGCATCCTCAAACGGGTCGGTGACCAGTTTGGCAAGGTTGATCGACCCCAGCAGACAGGCGCCATAGGGCGGCAAGGGCTGTTCGCCGCACGGGTTTGTTGCCGCGATGGTTTCGCAGTAGTTCAGATTGTTCATCTGATTGATGCGATCAATGAAAATCACGCCCGGCTCTGCGTAATCATAGGTCGCCTTCATGATCTTATTCCAAAGATCACGGGCCTCGACCGTATGATAGATCGTGTCGCCAAACTTCAGATCCCAGCTGCCGTCTTCCTTTACAGCGGACATGAAATCATCGGTGACAAGTACCGACATGTTGAACATGCGCAGTCGGGCGGCATCAGATTTCGCGGTGATGAAGTCCTGAATGTCCGGGTGGTCGCAACGCATGGTCGCCATCATCGCCCCGCGGCGCGAGCCTGCGGACATGATGGTGCGGCACATTGCGTCCCAGACATCCATGAAAGACAGCGGGCCAGATGCATCTGCCGCAACGCCCATCACATCCGCACCACGCGGGCGAATAGTTGAGAAGTCATAGCCGATCCCACCACCTTGCTGCATGGTTAACGCGGCTTCTTTCAGCATGTCGAAAATGCCGCCCATGCTGTCCGGGATGGTGCCCATTACAAAACAGTTGAACAAGGTGACCGAGCGCCCTGTGCCCGCGCCTGCGGTGATGCGGCCTGCGGGCAGATATTTGAAATCTTCAAGGGCTTCGTAGAATCGCTGCTCTTGCTCGGTCTCTGACGCCGAAAGGGCACGCGCGACACGTCGCCACGTATCCTCGACCGTTTGATCTTCGGGGGTCCCATCCGCTTGTTTCAAACGGTATTTCATATCCCAGATCTGTTCGGCGATGGGGGCAGCAAAGCGGCTCATGCAAGCAATTCCTATGTGTCATTTGTTCAGGCGACGATAAATTGAGTGCGACGACGGGACTTGAACCCGCAACCTCCCCGCTTTAGACAGTTAGTGTCGCCAGACCTAACGCGCGGGGTGCTCTATCCAGTTGAGCTACGTCGCAATGATTTCCCATCAGATGAGCAAAGAACAACTTGCCATCTGATGGGAGTTACAAACTAAGCCCCGATAGATGCACGGTCAATTGCCAAATCAGCCAACTCGTACCAAAACGCACTAAAATCGACACTTGCACCACAACATTTAGTAGACCCCAATGACCACACACGTAAATCTGGTAAAACTCTGCGTTGGCGCCGAAAAGGTCGAAGATCTTACGGCGTGGCAAAATATGCGCATGGGGCAGACCGGTTTGCCCAACCCGCGCCATGTAACGCGGATGTGGCCAAAACGCGAATCCGAGCTGCTGGCAGGTGGATCACTTTATTGGGTCTTCAAAGGCCTGATCCTTGCCCGTCAACGTATTTTGCGTCTTGAAGAAGTGATCGGAGACGACGGGATCCGGCGTTGTGGCTTGGTGCTGGATCACACGGTTATACGCACAGAAAGCCAACCAAGGCGTGCATTCCAAGGCTGGCGATATCTGTCCGCAGATGACGCTCCACGCGATCTGATTGGTGCGGACACCTCTGACAAGGACCCCTTGCCCGCTGAATTGGCATCAGCACTGGCCGATATCGGTATTCGCTAGATCTGTCATAGAACTTTTTCATCCAACCGTCAGACTGTGACCGTGCCTGATTCACGCATCCCGGATGCCCGCCCGGACATGCATCAAGGCACAGTCGCGTGCCCGTCTGATCCTATTGCACGCATTTGCGCTCTGACAGCTTCCCCAGCCGTCAGGGCGCTTTCTTTTGTCGCCCTTGGAACCACCTGACTTCGCTGGTAACTTCCAATCAAATTTGGGAGATCATCATGGTACTTGGCACAAATATCCGCACCTATTTCAATGGCAGCTGGCACAATGAAGATGTGGCTGTGATGAAAGCGGCCGATCATGGATCATGGCTGGGCACCAATGTCTTTGACGGTGCGCGTTTCTTTGAAGGCGTACACCCGGATCTAGATTCTCACTGCGCCCGAACCAATCGATCCGCCGAAGCGCTGATGATTACGCCAACCGTTTCAACACAGAAGATGGTCGAGATCGTCAAAGAAGGGCTGGCAATGTTCCCCAAGGACGCAGCCGTTTATATTCGCCCAATGTACTGGGCCTTGGATGGGGGCCATATGGGGGTTGCCCCAAAAGAGGGCGCGACAGGTTTCGCGGTCTGCTTGGAAGAAATCCCAATGACACCCGCGGCGGCTTCGACCACCCTGACGACCACACGCTTCCGCCGTCCGACCCTCGACAGTGCTGTGGTGAACGCCAAAGCTGGCTGCCTTTATCCTAACAATGCGCGCATTCTTCTTGAGGCTCACTCCAAGGGCTTTGACAATGCTTTGGTCACGGATGCGCTTGGCAATGTCGCTGAAACGGCCACCACAAACGTCTTCACGGTTCGGGATGGAGAGGTCTTCACCCCGATCGCAAATGGATGCTTCCTGGCTGGCATCACCCGCGCGCGCCATATCAAGAACATGCGTGCCAATGGGTACACCGTGCACGAAACCGTCATGGGTTATGACGATTTTCGTCAGGCCGACGAGGTGTTCGTGACCGGCAATATGTCCAAGATCACCGCGGTCAGCGCGTTTGAGGACACACGTTATAACGCTGGGCCAATCACCCGGAACGTGCGCGAGATGTATTGGGATTGGGCGCTTTCCGACGCCGCGCAGAACTGACCATGATCGAAAACGATAGACACTCACCTGCCCCTCGGGCAGAGTGGTCGCGTTTCGGAGGACACGTATGCGCAAGTTTCTCGTAATTTTGGATGACAGCCGCGAATGCCTGAACGCCATGCGTTTCGCGGCCATGCGCGCGGCCCATACCGGCGGCGGTGTAACCGTTTTGTCGATCATTCCCCCCGAGGAATTCAACCACTGGATTGGCGTCGGCGAATTGATGCGCGAAGAAGAGCGTGAGCGGATCACCGTGCACTACGAGGTATTCGCCAAGTGGATGCGCGATCGTCAGGATGTTGAGCCTGAGTTGGTTATTCGTGAAGGCGAGGCCGTGCCGGAAATTCTGGCCCATGTCCGCGAGAACCCCGATGTGGGTGTGCTGGTACTGGGCGCAGGCGAAGGAAAATCCGGGCCAGGTCCGCTGGTAACGCAAATGACGCGCGCGGCCGCCGATCTGCCGATCCCGATCACCATTGTGCCGGGCACAATGACCAAGGAACGTCTTGAAGCGATCACGTGAAGACGGTTTTAAACCTGCTTTATCTATCTTCGCTTGCGACCATTTCGGTTGTCGGCCTGTTGTTTGATACGCTTTCTCATGGGTTTCACGCCACCGGTGGGGAATTCCTTTGCCGTGATTTGAAAAGCAGTGGTGGCGACGATGACGCGGTGGTGGTGATGTTCATCACGCTAATTATCCCCATAGTCATCCGCCTCATGCGCATGAAAAAGTCATATACTCGTATGGAACTACTTGTACTTTTAGTCTGCCTAGGGCTTTCCGTCTTCGGCTTATGGCTCGCCGCGCTTGATTGTGCCGATATCTGGGACACCGCTTTCGCGATACCAGACTATGCTCTTCAAGCAGGCCTTTTGGGGATGGTGTTGGCGCTGGCGTGCGGATTTGCGCTCTGGCGTATCAATGTGAAGGTAGCCCGAGATGGTTGACACCTGACCGCGCGAGGCCCATATCAAACCTGACAAAAAAGGTGTGCCCCATGTTCATTCAGACCGAATCCACTCCGAACCCCGCGACATTGAAGTTCCTGCCTGGTCAGGACGTTCTTGGCGCAGGGACTGCTGATTTCCCAACTGCCGATGCCGCAGCTGCATCGCCTTTGGCCGAACGCGTGTTCAAAGTGAACGGCGTAACGGGTGTATTCTTTGGTGCTGACTTCGTGACGGTCACCAAAGATGACGCTGTTGACTGGGACCATATCAAACCAGCCATTCTGGGCGCGATCATGGAGCATTTCCAATCCGGTCAGCCGATCATGGCAGGTGAAGCCACTGCGGCCTCAGGTCATGCGGAACATGACGGTGAGGATGGCGAGATCGTTGAACAGATCAAAGAGCTGCTGGATACGCGTGTCCGTCCGGCCGTTGCACAAGATGGTGGCGACATCACCTTCCACGGCTTTGATCGCGGCATCGTTTATCTGCACATGCAAGGCGCCTGCGCGGGCTGCCCGTCGTCGACCCTGACCTTGAAAATGGGGATCGAGAACTTGCTGAAGCACTACATTCCCGAAGTGGTCGAGGTACGCCCTGTTGCAGCCTGATCCACTTATTCTGGCATTTGACACATCGGCCGCGCACTGCGCGGCCGCTTTGCTATGTGGCGACAAGATTGTGGTGGAGCGCATAGAAAACATGGCCAAAGGACAGGCTGAACGCCTGTTTCCCTTGTTGGAAGAGGTTCTTGCCGAAGCTGGAGTGAGCTGGGCTGACCTTTCAGCCATTGGCGTTGGCATTGGCCCCGGCAACTTCACGGGCATTCGTATTTCGGTTTCTGCCGCACGCGGACTTGCCTTATCGCTCGGCATCCCCGCGATTGGCGTGTCGTCGCTTGAGGCGCAAGTGGACAACGCCCCGCGCCCGGTTTGGTCTTTGGTCGATGCGCGGCGCGATCATCTGTATGCACAACTGTTCGAAATGGGTCCGGCATCAGCGCCCGAGCTGATTTCGGCCGAATATGCGCAGTCATTAGAAGGGGAACGTGTTGGACCTGTTTCGGATCAGAACCCTGCCCTTGCGATCGCCCGGATCGCAGCAGAGCGGCTAAGTTCTGAAGCGCCAATTGAGCGCCCTGCCCCGCTTTATATCCGCGCTGCCGATGCTGCGCCTCCACGCGATCCCGCCCCGGTTATCTTGCCCTGATCCGCTATGTCCAACACATCTGCCCAAAAGCTGTCTGCCATCCATAACGCCGCGTTTGAAACATCTCGCGGCTGGAACGCCGAGGAAATCGCGCAGCTGCTGGACTCCCCTCACGTATACGTAACTGTACGCCCTGATGGGTTTGCGATGGGGCGGGTGGTTGTTGATGAAGCAGAGCTTTTGACGATTGCAGTTCTGCCCAGCGCCCAAGGACACGGGCAAGGAACCGCCCTGTTGCTGGAATTCGAGCGGACTGCCGCCGAACGTGGTGCCACACGCGCCTTCCTTGAGGTGGCGACAGACAATCACGCGGCAATAGCGCTTTATAAGAACTCTGGCTGGGCGATATGCGGCAAACGCCCTAATTATTACGCGCGCGATGATGGGTCATCTTGCGATGCCATCTTGATGGAAAAGCACATTACCTAGCGTGAACCACCTGAAATTCCCCAGAAATTGCGGCACTGCGGCGAACAAAAGTTGTGATCACCTCTTGCCCTTGTTGTAAAATCCCGGATGATCCTTTGCAGCGATCTGCTCGCAGACTTTGGGGGAATCGGCGGACATTCGGTCTGTGCGGACCCCACAACAATAACCGGGAGTATTGAAATGACCCTGATGAAAAGCTTTCTTGGCGCAGCCGCGTCGCTGGCCCTGACCGCAGGTGCCGCGTTGGCCGAGCCCGCAATCATTTTCGACTTGGGCGGAAAATTTGACAAATCCTTTAACGAAGCTGGCTTCAATGGCGCCGAGAAATGGGCCAAAGAAACCGGTGGTTCGTACCTTGAAGTTGAGCTGCAATCCGAAGCTCAGCGCGAGCAGGCCCTGCGCCGCTTTGCTGAAACAGGTGCCAACCCTGTGATCACCATGGGTTTCGCCATGTCGACCCCGATCTCGGATGTTGCCCCAGATTATCCTGATACTACCTTCGTCACCATTGACGGTTGGTCGGATGCACCGAACGTTCTGAACGTCGCATTTTCCGAGCATGAAGGCTCGTACCTGGTCGGTATGATGGCCGCCACCGCGTCCAAATCGGGCACCGTTGGCTTCATCGGTGGCATGGACATTCCGCTGATCCGTAAGTTTGCTTGTGGCTATGCAGAAGGCGTTCTGGCCGTGAACCCTGACGCGAAAGTCATCGCCAACATGACCGGCACCACGCCTGCGGCTTGGAACGACCCGGTAAAGGGTGGCGAGCTGACCAAAGCACAGATCAGCCAAGGCGCTGACATTGTGTACGCTGCTGCTGGCGGCACCGGTCTGGGTGTTCTGCAAACTGCTGCTGACGAAGGCATCCTGTCGATCGGCGTGGATTCCAACCAAAACCACCTGCAGCCAGGCAAAGTTCTGACCTCGATGCTGAAGCGTGTTGACGTTGCCGTGTATGAAGCCATGAAAATGGGTGCGGACATCAAACCGGGCGTACAGGTCATGAACCTGGCAGCCGAAGGTGTTGGCTATTCGCTGGACGAACACAACGCCGCTCTGGTTTCAGACGAGATGAAAGCTGCTGTTGACGCAGCCGCTGCCAAGATCATCTCGGGTGAACTGGTGGTTCACGACTATATGTCCGACGACAGCTGCCCAGTTCTGGACTTCTGATCCGACCATGGTGGACATGAAAAACGAGGAGCAACAGGTAACTGTTGCTCCTGCTATTGAGCTTCGCGGTATCTCTAAGGCCTTTGGGCCGGTGCAGGCGAACAAGGACATCTCGATTTCCGTACAGCCGGGGACGATCCACGGGATCATCGGCGAAAACGGTGCGGGCAAATCCACGCTGATGTCCATCCTCTATGGGTTTTACAAAGCCGATGAAGGTCAGATCTTCATCCATGGCAAGGAAACCCAGATCCCTGACAGCCAAGCCGCTATTCGCGCGGGCATCGGGATGGTGTTCCAGCACTTTAAACTGGTTGAGAATTTTTCCGTGCTTGAAAACGTGATCCTCGGGGTCGAAGAAGGTGCAATGCTACGGCCATCTTTGGCGAAGGCGCGTAAGTCTCTGAAAGCATTGGCGGATGAGTACGAGCTCCACGTTGACCCCGAAGCCCTGATCGAAAATCTGGGCGTCGGAACACAGCAACGTGTTGAGATCCTCAAGGCGCTCTATCGTGAAGCCGACATCCTGATTTTGGACGAACCCACGGGTGTTTTGACCCCTGCGGAAGCCGACCACCTGTTCCGCATCCTGAACGGGCTGCGTGATCAGGGCAAAACCATCATCCTGATCACCCACAAGCTGCGTGAGATTATGGAGATCACCGACACTGTGTCCGTGATGCGCCGTGGCCAGATGACTGCAACCGTCAAGACCAAGGATACCAACCCTGAAGAGCTGGCCGAGCTGATGGTTGGCCGTAAAGTGTTGCTTCGTGTCGACAAGGTGCCCGCTCAACCGGGTGAAAAGGTTCTAGAAGTCACGGACCTGCACATGGTCGACGATCATGGGGTCGAACGCTTGAAGGGCATATCTTTGGATGTCCGCGCGGGCGAGATCTTGGGGATTGCAGGTGTATCCGGCAACGGCCAAACGCAACTTTTGGAGGTTTTGGGCGGGTATGCCACAGCCACAGGCGAAATCAAGGTTAACGGGGATCCCATTGACCTGACAGGGAAATATTCTGACGGCCGGTCCCGCCGTGAACGCGGCATTGCACATGTGCCCGAAGATCGGCAGGAACACGGGCTGATCATGAACTTCCCGGCCTGGCAAAATATTGTGTTCGGATATCACCACGAGCCCGAATATCAGAAGAACACGCTCTTGATGGACAATGCCAAGATGGTCGACGTCGCTCAGGACAAGATGGACCGCTTCGATGTGCGCCCCCCGCTTCCCAATCTGGCCGCGAAGAGCTTTTCTGGCGGGAACCAGCAGAAAATCGTTGTGGCCCGTGAAATCGAACGCAATCCCGACCTCCTTTTGGTTGGCCAACCCACACGCGGCGTCGATATCGGTGCGATTGAGTTCATCCACAAACAGATCATTGGCCTGCGCGACCAAGGCAAAGCAGTGCTACTTGTTTCCGTTGAGCTTGAGGAAATCCTGTCACTTTCAGACCGGATTGCCGTGATGTTCGACGGCCATATCATGGGCGAGCGCTTGCCATCAGAAACCGACGAACGTGAGCTGGGCCTTCTTATGGCGGGTGTAACCGGCGAGGGAGACAACTGATGGATAAGATTCCTAAATGGGCCGACGTCGCCCTGATCCCCTTTCTGAACTTGCTGATTGCCTTTGTCCTATCGGGATTGGTGATTTTTGCCATTGGCGAAAACCCGTTCAAAGCGTTGATGACCATGATCGACGGGGCCTTTGGGTCCACCTATGGCTGGGGCTACACGCTTTATTACACCACCAACTTCATCTTCACCGGCCTTGCCGTGTCCATCGCGTTCAAAGCCGCGATGTTCAACATTGGTGGTGAAGGCCAAGCGATGATCGGGGGGCTGGGCGTGGGTCTGGCTTGTCTGTTTATCCCCACGGCATTGATGCCTCATTGGACCATTGCACTGGTCTTTGCGGTGATTGCCGGTGGACTATTTGGTGCAGGTTGGGCGCTGATCCCGGCATACCTGCAAGCCAAACGCGGCAGCCACGTCGTGATCACCACGATCATGTTCAACTTCATTGCGACCGCTTTGATGGGCTATCTGCTGATCAAACCGCTGAAGCTGAAAGGCGCGCAGGAAAGTGCTTCTGCCAGCTTTCCGGATGTGACCAACCTTCCGACCCTGCACGAGCTTTTGGCCCCGCTGGGCATCAGTTTCTCAAAATCGGCTCCGGCCAACGTGTCGCTGTTCCTGGCGCTTGCCATGTGTGTCGTTGTCTATCTGCTTATGAACCGCTCGCGTCTGGGGTATGAAATCCGCGCCTTCGGGGAAAGCCCAACGGCCTCGGTCTATGCGGGCATCTCACCCACCAAGATCATCATTGTCGCTATGATGCTGTCCGGTGCGATCTCGGGCCTGATGGCAATCAACGCCACGATGGGCCAGCACGAACGCCTGATCCTGAACGCGGTTGAAGGCGCAGGCTTCATCGGCATCGCGGTTGCCCTGATGGGCCGCAACCACCCGTTCGGAGTTCTTCTGGCGGCGCTTTTGTTCGGCTTCCTTTATCAAGGTGGCAGCGAGCTGTCGCTTTGGACGAAAATCCCGCGTGAGCTGATCGTGGTTATTCAAGGTTTGGTGATCCTGTTCACAGGCGCACTGGACAACATGGTGCGTATGCCGGTCGAACGCATGTTCATTGCTGCTGCCAAACGAAAGGACGCGTAAGATGGATTTCCTGACGATCATCCAGATTGCCGACTCGGCCCTGCGCCTTGCGACGCCGCTTTTGTTTGCCTGTCTCGCAGGCCTGTTTTCCGAACGTGCGGGCATCTTTGACATCGGGCTTGAAGGCAAGATCCTCGCATCAGCCTTCTTGTCGGCTGCCGTTGCCTTCGTCACAGGTTCGGTCTGGCTGGGCCTTCTCAGCGGGATCTTTGCCTCGATCTGCTTTTCCGCGGTGCATGGCATGGCTTCAATCACCTTCCGGGGCAATCAGCTGATTTCTGGTGTTGCGCTGAACTTCCTGGCCTCTGGCATTACAGTGCTCGCTGCCCAAGCTTGGTTTGGCCAAGGTGGGCGTACCCCGCCCTTGACCGGCAATGGACGCTTTCCCCCGATCGAGCTGCCCTTCGCAATTGGTAGGTCAGATGCTGAAGCTGCAGGCGTTCCCCTGCGCATTTTGATCGAACAAGCCAACCCAATCCAACAGGTCTATTCCGAGTTCATCTCGGGTCACACGATCCTTGTCTATGTAGCGCTTTTGATGGTGCCGCTGTCGTGGTTTGTTTTGTTCCGCACACGGTTCGGCCTGCGCCTTCGTGCAGTGGGCGAAAACCCGGCAGCCGTAGATACTGCAGGTATTTCTGTCGTACGACTGCGCTATGCCTCAATGGCCATCGCAGGCACATTGTGCGGGTTGTCCGGCGTGTATCTAGCAACGGGATTGGGCGCGGGATTCATCAAAGAAATGTCTGCGGGGCGCGGATATATCGCGCTGGCCGCTCTGATCTTTGCCAAATGGAAACCGGTGCCCGCTTTGGGCGCGACCTTCCTGTTTGGATTGTTGGAAGCCATCGCCAACCGCTATCAGAACATCGACCTTGGCGGCATCGTGATCCCCGTTCAGTTCATGCAGGCCCTGCCCTATATCCTGACCGTCGTAATCCTTGCCGGCTTTGTTGGCTCGGCCATTGCGCCAAAGGCAGGCGGACAGCCCTATGTCAAAGAACGCTAAGGCGGTCGCCGATCAGGTCCGCGCGATTGCGGGTACTGATCCGGTCTCAGTCGGATTGGTTCTTGGGTCGGGGCTGGGGCATTTGGCCGACGCCGTGGACGGCATTGCGATCCCCTATGATCAGCTAGAGGGGTTTCCCCATGCGGGTGTTTCGGGGCACAATCCGAACCTGGCAATCGGGATGCTTGGCAACACACGCGTCGCTGTGTTCGGCGGGCGCGAGCATTACTATGAAAATGGCCGTTCCGACGCGATGCGCCTGCCGCTTGAGGTCTTGCGCGAACTTGGAGCCGATCGCCTGATCCTGACCAATGCCGCCGGGTCCATGCGTCCTGACATTCCACCGGGCGAGCTGATGCAGATCACGGATCACATCAACTTCTCGGGCCTGAACCCACTTATTGGCGAGAAAACAGATGCGCGTTTTGTCCCCATGGGCGGCGCCTATGACCCCGACATGACCGCCGATTTCCAGCGCATTGCGCAAGCAGAAGGGGTCGCGCTGCAACAAGGTGTCTATGCGTGGTATTCAGGGCCATCCTTTGAAACGCCCGCCGAAATCAAAGCGATCCGCACCTTGGGTGCCGATGCCGTAGGCATGTCCACAGTGCCCGAAGTGATTCTGGCGCGCTTTCTTGGGCTGCGAGTTGCGGGCTTCTCGACCATCACAAATATGGCTCAAGGCATGTCCGACGAGGCCATAAGCCATGAGCACACCAAGAAAATGGCACCACTTGGAGCCGAAAAGCTGGAAAAACTGGTTTGGCGCTACTTAACAGGTGACGAACGGGCGTAGTTTGAGCCATTAATGGTCGCACCCCAAGACCACTAATTCAGAGTTTTTGCCCCATGCAGATTTACCTGCCGATCGCCGAAGTGTCCGTGAACGCGTTCCTTCTGCTAGGCCTTGGTGGCATCGTCGGCATCCTGTCTGGCATGTTCGGTGTGGGCGGCGGCTTTTTGATGACGCCGCTTCTGTTCTTCATCGGCATCCCGCCAGCCGTGGCAGTTGCCACAGAAGCCAACCAAATCGTTGCCAGTTCGTTTTCCGGCGTCCTCGCCCATCTAAAGCGAAAGACGGTGGATCTTCGAATGGGGGGCGTGCTGCTTGTTGGTGGCTTGATCGGTGCCGCGCTGGGTGTGCAACTCTTCAACGCGCTGAAAGCCATTGGGCAGGTCGACCTGTTGGTCAAGCTGTCCTACGTTCTATTCTTGGGCATCATTGGATCTCTGATGTTTGTCGAAAGCCTGCGTGCGCTTATGAAGTCGCGTGGCGGCAGCGTTCCCAAGCGACGCAAACACACCTGGGTCCACAACCTGCCCTTCAAAATGAAGTTCCGCACATCAGGCCTTTATATCTCGGTCATTCCGCCGATTTTGGTGGGTGTCCTTGTGGGCATTTTGGCTGCGATCATGGGCGTGGGTGGCGGTTTCATCATGGTGCCTGCCATGATCTACCTGCTTGGAATGCCTACGAAAGTTGTAGTCGGTACATCGCTGTTCCAGATTATCTTCGTAACGGCCTTCACTACGCTTTTGCATGCCACCACCAACTTCACCGTGGATATGGGCCTTGCAGTGCTTCTTTTGATCGGTGGTGTTATCGGCGCTCAGATCGGGGCACGGATCGGCGTCAAGCTTAAGGCTGAACAGCTGCGTGTCCTTCTGGCGATCATGGTTCTTGCCGTCTGCGGGAAACTGGGTCTGGATCTTCTGATTATGCCAGCCGAGCTGTACGAGCTTGGCGCAGCGGGAGGCCACTGATGCTGCGCCTTCTTACCGTTCTTTCATTTCTGCTGCTGTCCGCCCTACCCGTTCGCGCGGAAGAGGTTGTCGCGGGACTTAGCCAGAACCGCGTGTCCATCACCGCGACATTTGTCGGGTCCGAGATCCTGATCTTCGGGGCTGTGAAGCGCGACAGCCCTCCTCCCGAGGATAACCCTTTGGAAGTTGTTGTGGTGGTTGAGGGCCCCAGCGCGCCTATCACAGTTCGCAAGAAAGACAAACGTTTCGGGATCTGGGTGAACACAGAAGCCATGGAACTTGCGGCCGCGCCAAGCTTCTATGCCGTTGCGTCTTCGGCACCACTTGAGCAAAGTGTCTCGACCCTGGACGATTTGCGGCATCTGATTTCTGTCGAACGGTCGATCAAGATATCGGAAAATCCTTTTAACATTGATGACCCGCGAGAATTTGTGGATGCCCTGATCCGCATCCGTCAGAAGTCCGGCTTGTATAAGCTTCTGGAAAGCTCGGTAACGCTTCAAAAAGACACGCTTTTTGAAACGCGCGTCGCCCTACCAGCCAACCTAACTGAAGGCGAATATCGCACACGTATCCTGCTGACCCGCGGCGGAGAGGTTACGTCTGAATACGAGACCGTGATTAACGTTCAGAAGGTTGGACTCGAGCGGTGGATCTTCAATCTGGCCCACGAGAAACCACTGATCTATGGCTTGCTGTCTTTGGTCATTGCCATCGCAGCTGGCTGGGGTGCATCAGCCGCCTTCCGTATGATCCTGAGAAACTGATCTCGAATGAATCGGGCAACTTTGTGCGGCATGTAAGCATGCCGCGAACAGATTCCGTGTGGATTACCCCCGCCCGATGTAAGGCATCTTGGTGGCCATAACGGTCATGAATTGCACATTCGCTTCGGGCGGCAAGTTGGCCATATGAAGGACCGACCTGGCCACTTCACACACATCCATAGAGGGCGGCGGGGCCTCTCCTTTCGCAACGGCAGCGTCGATGATGCCCTGCAACAAATCCGTCCGCGCATTTCCGATGTCGATCTGACCACATGCAATATCATAGGGTCGACCATCCAGACTAAGCTGGCGTGTAAGGCCGGTGATCCCATGTTTCGTTACCGTATAGGTCACGGCCCCTTCGCGTGGGACATGTGCGCTGATTGACCCATTGTTGATGATCCGCCCGCCTTGTGGCGATTGAGAGCGCATCAGACGAAACGCAGCCCGCGCGCATAAGAACATGCCCGTCAGGTTGACCGAAACCGCTTGGTTCCAATCCTCAATTGAAACCTCGTCAATTTGGGCGGCGGGGGTGAACAGCCCGGCATTGTTAAACAACACATCCAAGCGGCCTGTTTTGGCAGCGAACTGATCAAACGCACCACTGACCGCATCTGGATCGGCAACATCCGCGACTAAGACATGCGCGTTCGGGTGATCTGCTGCAATCTCCTCCAACACCTCAGCCCGGCGAGCCATAAGCCCTGCGGTCCACCCTTCGGACAAAAACAGTTCTGCCACTGCGCGACCGATGCCAGCACTGGCACCTGTGATCAGAATACTAGGCATCCGAAGCTCCTTGGGTTTCTAACGTCAGTGCGGCGGGTTTCGCTGGCAAGTCGGCCGTCGAAAGCTCCGCCGATGGGCGTGCCATGGCATAGCGCGTCACCCAATGCAGGCGCGTTTCCGCCCTTGTGATTGCCACATAGGCCAAGCGCTTCCAAAGCGGCAGGCCAGCCTCGCTCCGCCCGGCCCAGGCGGCGGCTGCGATGTCCGGGGCAAACACCTGAACTTCCGGCCACTGGGAACCCTGCGCTTTGTGGATCGTTACCGCTGCGCCGTGCAGAAAGGTTGCCCCCATGCGGGCCGCGAAGGGAATGAACGGCTCTTCCTCATCAGGCTTTTCGATCTTTACAATCGATGCCGCCGAGACCTGTGGATCCTCAGCCCCAAGCACATGCAACCGCGAAAAGCCGGGCCGTTTCCCAGGTCCCAGATAGACGCATTGCGCCCCTTTGATAAGGCCGCGCGCTTCCAGATCAATCCGCTTCTTGCGGTGTTTCAAAGGCAGCTCGATCCCGTCGCAAATCAGCGGTTCCCCGGGCAACAGCTCAATCTCTGGCGCTTGGAAGGCGGATCTGAAGGCTTGGATAAGACGCACGCGCGTCTTGTTGCGCCAGACCAGAACTGGCGATCGCGCCATGAGGTCGGCATTGGCGCGCGGTGACACCACAACCCGGTCATCACGCCTAGCAGCATCGTGGATCATCTTTTCGAACCCATCGAAGTCCAGCGCATCATCCGCTAGGGCGTGCGCAAGGTCCAGAATTGGGTTGTCGTCTTCCTGCCGGTGAATTCGGTGCAAAACCTGTTTTCGAGGCCCCTTAATGCCATCAAACACCATCTTCCCGGACTGCCCGACCGGGGCAAGCTGTGCCGGATCACCGAACAAAACCAACGTTGGGAAAATCTCGCGCAGATCTTCAAACTGCTTTTCATCCAGCATCGAGCTTTCGTCGACAAATCCAATATCCAACGGATCGTCGCGCCGTTTCCACCCGGTAATGAAGTCTGATCCCCTTAGCCCGGCTGCAGCCAAGGCACCCGGAATGGATTTCTGCGCCTGATAAAAGCTGTAGGCACGATCCAGGGCTTCATCCGTCAGCCCTTCGATCTCGGGCCGTTCGCCATTTCCGGCCAGCCATTCAGCGATCTTTTCGTATTCGGGGTCGTAGACGGGCGTATAGAGAATGCGATGGATGGTCGTGGCGGGCACCCCCCGGTTGCGCAACACACTTGCGGCTTTGTTCGTCGGCGCAAGAATGGCCAGGGTGCGGCGGTCCTTTCGACGTTTCCCTTCCCAGTCACCCGAAATCACATCGACGCCAGCTTCATCCAAAGCGCGGTATAGTTCTGCCAACAGAAGAGTTTTACCCGACCCCGCTTTGCCGATCACCGCCATCAACTGGGACTTCCCATCAGAAACCGGCGTCAGCAGTGCATCATCAAGGTTCACGCCTGATAGGCGCAGCATCTCGGACACGCGGTCATGTGCCTCGGCCTGATCGTCAGAGAAAGTTACGGGGGAACGTTCGGTCATGGCGCGACCCTATCGCGCGTATGGGGGCAGCACCAGCACCCGTAGGCGCTGGTAGCCGTATTTCTCAGGTATATTTTCTTAAGCTGTACGTGGCAGTGCCTCTGGTGCTGGGGCGCGGTTGCCTGTCGACAGCGAATAGCGCAACCAGCCTTGGCTGATCTCGCGTGTGACACCGACCCGTTTCAAGGTGGGTTCAAACGCAGCCTCATCCATCGACCACAGGCCAACGCCGATACGGTCACGGCCTTCGCCGGCCATACCGATCACCTCAGGTACAAGACCCATCAAGCGATAGATCCGTTCCATACGTGGATCGAAGACACCAACATAGTGCTCTAGCTTGAAAGAGGCCATAAGTTCACCAGCGCCGAGGGCAAGCGCGGCAGATGCACGACGGTCTGCATCCGGGGAGAGACAGAAACGGGTGCATTCCCAGATCAACGGGCTTTCAATATGAACACCGTCGGTCAGATGGCTAAAGTGGTCATTCACCATCGTTTGACCGACCGTAGGTAGAAAGCGCATGGATCCGCCGTGACGACCATCCGCTTGTTCCCAGATAACGTATAGCGGGTTCATATCGTCGTATTCGTCCCGTTCGTGACCTTTGTCGTCCACCGAAACATCCCAGCCAAGACGGCGCGAAAACTGTTCAGCGCGGTCCTTGAACATGGTGTCAGCCAGAAGGGGAAATTTTGCAAGATCATTGCCATAGAGATAACGCAGCATGAGTGGAGCTCCTTTGTCCGAGTGTTTAACAAGAACATGCTCGCTTCTTAGTTAACGTATGGCAAATACATCGTGAGGTAGAACGTAGATTAAATTATAATGATTCCCGTCGACAGTGCCCTCGCGACCGCATGGGTTGTGTTCATCGCACCCAATTTGTGACGGGCACTTTCGATGTAAACTCGCAGGGTATGCTCTGAGATATTCAGCTCTGCAGCGGCCTGTGCGCGGCTCATTCCCTTCGCCAAACAGCTCATCGACGCAAGCTCTCTGGGGGACAATGCGGGCACGTTTCCGTCTTCGCCCCACTGCTCAAACTCCAACGCTTTTTTGTTGAACTCATGTGCAATGATCATCAAATCGCGGGTGTTTTCGTCTATGAAATGATCCCAGTCTTCATCCGCCGCAGTCGCATTCATGGTGAAAAGCGCAAACTGTCCATTCGGACCGCGAATGGGAATTGTGAACCCCTGATTGCCCAGTCCATGGTCAATTGCATCCTGCCACATTTCGCGTGCTGGCTTTGAAGACCAGTCTAGAGACTTCCAGGAAACAGGTGTAAATCTTTGAAAACAGCCAAAAATAACCGGGTCTAATCGCAGATAGTCTTTTTCAAGATAGCGATCCACCCATTCCGCAGAATAGGTGCCCGCGCCATAGCGCTCACCGACTGAGTTTACCCAGTGATATACGGTATGTTCGACTTTGTAGTAATCGCGCAGTTCTTCCAGAACCGTTTGAAGATCCTCAAGCGTGGCCGCCGCTTGCAAGGTAGAGAGCAGGTCTTCGAGCCGGTTCTTCATAGGTGCGCGGGATCTCCCTCTTCTCGCGAGACTTGTCTGCAATCTCAGTCAAAGCGATGAGGCGCGCATCATCGAGCCATTCTGCCGTCACACTCAGACCGTTTTGCTCAGCATAGGCCATGAGGTCGCTAAGTACATCCACAATCCATTTATCTGACATGACAAAACCTCATTAAGTGCGTCTACCAACAACTTTAGCATGTAAACTGAGGCCTTCTAACTCGCTGAATGCAACTCCCCATAAATAGCGAGGTAGAGATACGGATGCAAATCACCTTCCGTAACGTAAATTTGCCAGAATCGAATGAAAATAGAAGGTGATTCGTTTTCAAAACGCGACTGCCCGCCATCTTTGGTAAGATGACGGGCAGTATTGTAAGCAGATTTTGTGGCTTATTTAGGGCCGGCTTCCAGTGCGTCTTCGAAGGTCCGCAATCCGGTCTTTGGAGCCTGCACCAGCACCGACATGTTACCGGGCTTATGCTCATTGCGGTACATCTTCATGTGGGCCGCTGGAATCTCGTCCCAGGGGAACACTTCCGACATGTAGGGATCGATGCGACGCTCGATCATAAGCTTGTTGGCGGCTGCAGCTTGTTTCAGGTGCGCAAAGTGCGAGCCCTGCAGACGTTTCTGGTGCATCCAAGTGTAACGCACGTCGAATGTGCAGTTAAACCCGGTGGTACCGGCGCAGATCACAACCATACCGCCCTTCTTACAAACCAGGTTGGACACGGGGAAGGTCGATTCACCGGGGTGTTCGAACACGATGTCCACGTTGTTGCCTTTGCCGGTGATATCCCAGATCGCCTTGCCAAAGCGGCGGGCTTCTTTGAACCAGGTGTCATATTCAGGGGTGTTCACGGTGGGCAACTGACCCCAGCACGAGAAATCCTTGCGGTTGATCACGCCTTTCGCGCCCAGACCCATTACAAAGTCACGTTTGCTTTCGTCCGAGATCACGCCGATTGCGTTTGCACCAGCTGCGTTGGCCAGCTGAATAGCGTAAGAGCCCAGACCGCCCGAAGCACCCCAAACCAGCACGTTCTGGCCGGGCTTCAGTTCATGCGGGTGGTGACCGAACAGCATCCGATACGCGGTTGCCAGTGTCAGCGTGTAACAGGCGCTTTCTTCCCAAGTCAGGTGTCTGGGGCGCGGCAGAAGCTGCTGAGCTTGAACGCGAGTGAACTGGGCGAAAGAGCCGTCCGGGGTTTCGTAGCCCCAGATGCGCTGGCTGGGTGAATACATCGGGTCGCCGCCGTTGCATTCTTCGTCATCACCATCGTCTTGGTTACAGTGGATGACAACTTCGTCGCCTACTTTCCAGCTTTTGACCTTGTCACCCACCGCCCAAACGATGCCCGACGCGTCGGACCCTGCGATGTGGTAATCTTGCTTGTGCACGTCGAACATGCTGACCGGAACGCCGAGACCGGCCCAGATACCGTTGTAGTTCACACCTGCAGCCATCACCAGAACCAGCACTTCGTGGCTGTCTAGTGTGGGGGTATCAACCACTTCTACCTGCATGGCTTGGTCGGGCTCACCCTGACGTTCGCGGCGGATGGCCCACGAATACATCTGCTTTGGGACATGGCCCATTGGGGGCATCTCGCCAATTTCATAAAGGTCTTTTTTGGGGGCATCATATTCGGCGATGCCGGGTTGTGTGTCCAAAGCCATGGTGGCCTCCTGATCTAGCGCGTTATCTGATTCTATCGCCGCAGTGCAGAAATGCGGCTGCTACCGCAGCATTACGGATCAGAAGGTAAGATTGCAACCTCAATCAGGAAGTTTTTGTAATTTTATGTCGCGACGGATTTTACCCGTTTAAGGCAAGATCGCAGCATCTGCGACCTCGGCTGGGGTCAGATCCGAGATGTGGATCGGTTCAATTTCCGCACTAAGATGCGCAATCGAGTTGGAATAATAGGCCAGCACAAGCCTGTCCGGTCCGTGAATATGATAGGCTGCTTCTGCACCTTCACCGGATTTCGTGATCAGCTTGCGCAACAACAATTCTCGCAGGCCCACTTCGGCGGCATAGTTCATGTCGCTGCGTGGAATATGAACATGCGCTCCTTGAGCCTCCATATTCTGAACCAGCGCTTCAAAGCGATCGGTGATCTCGGCATGGCTGGACCCGTCATGTTGCAGCAGGATTGCAGACACCACCGGCACAGGAAGCACAGGAACCACATCGCGAATGCGCGACATAAGTTCATGTCCCAACGGTTCCATGATGTCGTTGGGATCTCGCCCATCCAAGTAATCTACCAACGATACCGGATCCCCGAACGAGACGCTGGCATAGCCGAACCTGTGAAACCGACCAGTCAATCTCTGCCAAAGATGCCGCCCTACGTGGCGGGCAACATATTTAAAGCGAAGGCCAAACCGGCGGCTGCCCTTTATGTCGGCAGATACCAAAACCCTGTCTTCCAGCACGCGGTCATAGTTCATAGCGACCGGAATAAAGACCACATTTCGGCTTTCGCCCGGCACGAAGTCCTGAACGATGTAGCTGAGCAAACCAAGCTTCGGCTCGCCCACCTCGCCGTTCAGGCTCAACCCGCCTTCGGGGAACATGGCTTGTGTCACACCTCCGTCCGTCGCCAATCGCACATAGCGCGACAGAACTTTTCGATAGAGGTTGTTGCGGCTTTTCCGCCTAATGAAATACGCGCCCATAGACCGGATCAGCGTACGAAGCGGCCAAACCCGTGCCCATTCCCCCACCGCATAAGACAGATGTGATCGTTCGGCGGCCAACCAAGTGACCAGCACGTAATCCATATTGGATCGGTGATTCATTACGAAAATCACCGTCGCGTCTGGATCAATCTCGCTTAAACGTGCCTCATCAAAGGCGCCCAAGCGCACACGATAGAAGGCGCGGCTGAGCAGTTTCGCCAGCCAAATGCCGAAACCGAAATACGCTGTCGCCGAGAAACGCGGCACAATCTCGCGCGCATATCGCTGGGCTTTCTCAAAGGCGACCTGTTCAGGAATTCCGGCTTTGCGCGCATGTTCAACAATCGCTTTGGCAACCTCGGGGTCATAAGACAGTCGCTGCACCATGTCATAGCGCCGCGCCAGCTTGAACGGCTCGATCGGGCGCTCAAGCTTTTCGTTTAGACGGGCCACCGCCCGTTCAAGGCGTTTGCGGAAAAACCAGCGGACGGATGGAAACAGAAAATGCGAGGCAAAAGTCACCGTGGCGAAGGCCAGGATCAACACAAGCAACCAAAGAGGAAGTTCCACCGCGCGCGTCATGTCCAAGCATTTTCACCATTTGGCTAAAAGGTAAAGCATCGTGACACTGGTCTTCGCGGTGCGTTGCATCTTGAATGCGGTTCAGAGTTTGGCGACCGCAGCCAAACGGATCGAAACGCCACGCCGCGTAACTTTGTTCTATTGATTTTACCCCTTGCGTAATTTTCTTGCGCCACTAAAAATGCTGCAGCGCAACATAAGGTGAGTCTCTGCCATGTCTTCGAATACCATCCGCCCCTGGCTTTTCCGCACCTATGCTGGTCACTCGACCGCAAAAGCATCGAACGAGCTGTACCGCACCAATCTGGCCAAGGGTCAGACCGGTCTGTCGGTGGCCTTCGATCTGCCTACTCAGACGGGATATGACAGCGACCACAAGCTGTCGCGCGGCGAAGTGGGCAAGGTTGGCGTACCGCTGAGCCATCTGGGCGACATGCGCGCGCTGTTCAAAGATATCCCGCTTGAGCAAATGAACACCTCGATGACGATCAACGCTACTGCGCCGTGGCTGTTGTCGCTCTATATTGCCGTCGCCGAGGAACAGGGCGCTGATATCTCGAAGCTGCAGGGCACTGTTCAGAACGACATCATCAAAGAGTATCTGTCGCGCGGAACCTATGTTTGCCCGCCCAAGCCCAGCTTGCGCATGATCACCGATGTGGCCGCCTATACGCGCGAACACCTGCCGAAATGGAACCCGATGAACGTCTGTTCCTATCACCTGCAGGAAGCTGGCGCGACGCCCGAGGAAGAGCTGGCCTTCGCGCTGGCCACCGCGATCGCAGTTCTGGACGACCTGAAGAACAAAGTCCCTGCCGAGGCCTTCCCGGCCATGGTCGGCCGCATCTCGTTCTTCGTGAACGCCGGCATCCGTTTCGTGACTGAAATGTGCAAAATGCGCGCCTTCGTCGAGCTGTGGGACGAAATCACCCGCGAACGTTACGGCGTTGAAGACCCGAAATTCCGCCGCTTCCGCTATGGCGTTCAGGTGAACTCACTTGGTCTGACCGAGCAGCAGCCTGAAAACAACGTCTATCGTATCTTGATCGAGATGCTGGCTGTGACGCTGTCGAAGAATGCCCGCGCCCGCGCGGTGCAGTTGCCCGCTTGGAATGAAGCGCTTGGCCTACCCCGTCCGTGGGATCAGCAGTGGTCGCTCCGCATGCAGCAAATTCTAGCATACGAAACTGACCTGTTGGAGTTCGACGACCTCTTTGATGAAAACCCCGCCGTGGAACGCAAAGTGGCCGAGCTGAAAGACGGCGCACGAGCCGAACTGGCCCAGATTGACGGTATGGGTGGCGCAGTTGCTGCCATCGAATACATGAAGTCGCGACTGGTGGAATCCAACGCTGCCCGCATCGGCAAGATCGAAGTCGGCGACACCACTGTGGTTGGCGTGAACAAATGGCTTGAAACCACTGAAAGCCCGCTGACGGCTGGAGACGGAGCCATCATGGTGGCTGACAAAGAAGCCGAAGCCGACCAAATCGCACGTTTGGAACAATGGCGTGCGGATCGTGATGACGTTGCAGTTAAGGAAGCCCTGAACGCCCTTCGCGCCGCCGCCAAGTCGGGCGAAAACATCATGCCGTCGTCGATTGCCGCTGCCAAAGCGGGCGTAACGACCGGGGAATGGGGCGAGGTAATGCGTCAGACCTTTGGCCAGTATCGCGCACCGACCGGCGTGTCGAAGAACCCGTCAAACCGCACCGAAGGTCTGGACGAAATCCGCAATCGTGTGGACGCTGTATCGGACGCTCTAGGCCGCCGCCTGACCTTCTTGGTCGGCAAACCGGGACTGGACGGACACTCGAACGGTGCCGAGCAGATCGCTGCCCGCGCCCGCGATTGCGGCATGGACATCACCTATGAAGGCATCCGCCTGACTCCTGAGGAACTCGTCGCTTCGGCCATTGAAACCAAAGCCCATGTGGTTGGCCTGTCGATCCTATCCGGCAGCCACATCCCGTTGCTAGAAGAGCTGATGGAGCGCATGAAAGACGCCGGGTTGGGCGACATTCCGGTCGTGGCCGGTGGCATCATTCCCGACGAAGACGCCGAGCGTCTGCGCGCAATGGGTGTTGCCAAGGTCTATACGCCGAAGGATTTCGAGCTGAACACAATCATGGAAGACATCGTGACGCTGGTTGCCCCCAAGGACATCGCAGCTGAATAGAGCAGCAACTCGTTAAAACTGGAAACAATTGACGCGATATTGCACCATTCCGTGCAGATTCCGGCCTCATTTCACGTGTAAATCTCGTGAAAGTAGTGATCCGTTTCCAGCCAAAGGCGTGTGTGTCCATATGAAAATGCTTCTTCTGACAGCAGCTCTGGGGCTGTTTGCCTCTCAGTCGCCCGCGTTGGCGAATGAGATCATCAAGGTCAGCTCGAAAGGTGCGGCTTTCAACTACTATAAGCCGACCGCCAATGATCACCTCAGTGGCATTGAAAAACAGGCCTATGACATCCTTATGCGCGAGCGCGCAAAGCGCGGATTAAAACCGATCCCGCTCTCGTCCAGCTTGACCCTTGTCGCCGGACGCCATGTCGAGGATTTCACTCGCAACATCGCCCCACGAGGCGGCCCAATCCGCGGCACGAATACGCACAGCTGGAGCGATGCGCCCTACTACGCCAACCATCGGGCCCCGAAAGCCATGTGGGACGCCCCCAAGCGTTTGAGAACAAAGTACCGCAAAAACGCCTATGAAATCACCGCGTGGGGGTATAGCGATCCGGAAGTTGTGATCAAAGGCTTCCTGAATTCGCCCAATCACCGCAAGGTCATTTTGAACGAAGGCATGTGGCGGCGGAAAAACTGGAAATCCGTTGGCATTGGCTTTGGTCGCGCAAAGGTTAAGGGACAATACCGGACATTCTGGTCGATTTGGTTCGGGGATTCCAAAGATCCGGCGGGCAAGCCAAAGCGCAACTAAAGTTGGGCGCTGTTATCTGGCATCGTGACTGCTTCAGGTCCGGTGCCGATTACAGACCACAGATTACCCGTCACCTTCCTCAAGCTTTTGCACCAGCTCGTTATAGCTATAGCTTTCGGCGATATGTCCCATGTCGCCGGGCTCAAATTCTTTGTCCATCGGCAGGCACCCGATCCCGCAAATCTGCGTGGTGATCAAATCTTCTGTGTCGATATACCATAGCCGCCCACCGGGCGTGGCGACCCAGCCATCGATCCCCTCTTCCTCATCCCCTTCCATGTCATCCCCGGATGGAACTTCATTGGCATAATCATACGAAAACGCCCCATGCGTATGATATGAAGACAGAATTGTTTCGATGTTTTCGGGTTCATCTGCCAGACAGCTCGCGCGTTTTCCCGGCGTGGGACGTGATGCAATCAGCTGGCCGCTTTGGTCATAGCCAATGTACCCACAATACTCGCGATTCCATCGGATCGACTTGGGCTGAAGCTCGGTAAAGACCTGTTTCACCAGCGTTAACTCTGCTGCCTCTTGCGCATGGGTCAAACTTGGCACGATAAAGAATGGTAATATGATCCAGCGCACGGGGTTCTCCTTTGCCTGCGAAACACAATGACTATAGGAGCCGACCATGACCGTCCATATCGGGGCCGAAAAGGGCCAAATCGCAGAAACTGTACTGATGCCCGGTGACCCCTATCGGGCGCGTTGGGCCGCTGAAAACTTCCTAGAAGGGGCCGAGTTGGTCAACGAAGTGCGTGGCATGTTGGGCTTTACCGGCACCTATAAGGGCGACCGCGTGACCATTCAGGGGTCGGGCATGGGGATGCCGTCGATCTCGATCTATGCGAATGAGCTGATCCGTGACTATGGCGCGAAAACGCTGATCCGCATCGGGTCCTGCGGCGGAATGCAGCCACATGTGAAGGTGCGTGACGTGGTGATCGCAATGACCTGCACAACAGTCGCGACCCCATCCAGCACCATTTTTCGCGAGCTGAACTACTCCCCTTGCGCCGATTACGGCTTGTTGGAGGCCGCAGTTGCGGCGTCTCGCGGGCGTGATGTAGGTGTGCATGTGGGCGGGATTTATTCGTCCGATACGTTCTATGACGAACGCCCAGATCTGAACAAAGAAATGACCCGCCACGGCATTCTGGGGGTCGAGATGGAAGCGGCCGAGCTTTACACTCTGGCCGCCCGACATGGCGTGCGCGCCTTGGGGATCATGACTGTGTCTGACCATCTGCAAACTGGCGAGGCCCTGCCATCGGATCAGCGCGAGAAGACCTTTGGCGATATGGTTGAAATCGCGCTAGAAGCTGCGTTCGCTTAATCAAACCGTTCATCTAAAATGAAAGAGGCGCCATGCGGCGCCTCTTTTCGTTTCAGCTTTCTGCTTTGGGTCCCGCAGTAGGGGGCACCACCTGCTTTTCGGCCTTCCGTGCCGCACGGCGCGCAAACAGGCCCGTTCCAGGTCCATCCTCGCCATACCATTCCTCGTTCCGGGTGGCGTACATGGTTGCGCCAATCGCCACGAAGGCCAGCGTCGCGCCTGCAAGCAGCGCGTAATCGGTGGAATAGAGGATCAGATAGAGAACCGCATAAAGCAGCACCAACATGCCCCCAAGCACCCACGTGCGGGATCCCATTTTAAGGGCAAACCTGCCAAACAGAACCAAAAGCAATATCAGCGCAGCGGCAGACCCAAGATACGCCATCGAGAAACCGATCTGTTCGGCATAGGCCAGCATGAGCAGCGTAAAGACAGCTTGCGACAGGCCAATCAATAGGTATTGCACCGGATGCACAGGCCGTTTGCTTTGCATGTCCATCAGCAGAACGGTTAGGAAGGTCAGCGACACGAAAAGAATGCCATAGCGCGCCGCGCGCCATGCCTTTTGATAGAAATCATTGGGTTGATAGAAGCGTACGCCGAAGGATGTATCCCGACGAGAGATCGGTTCATGATCTATGCGCGAGATTTGCGGCAGGCTGCGCGCCAGATGTGGGATCGACCAGTTGGCGGTAAATCCAGTGTCCGAGATTTCTGACCCATCAGGCAAGAACGCCCCGCTGAAGCTGGGATCTGGCCAGTCGCTTTTCATCTGGATCGTGCTGGATCGCCCGACGGGTGAGACGCGCAACTCTGCCGCGCCGTTGAAGCCCAGGATTAGATCAAAGCTGGACTGATCTTTGCCCCCCGGCAGTGCCGCAGAAAGGCCAGCCGTTCCGCCAAGCGGTTCAAGGAGTATTTCCTGCCCCTCAGACATCAGGCTGGCTTCGCCGCGCAACGCCCGATTTGAACTGACGGTCAGGCGCAACGTTGCCTCATCCCAAACGGCAAACTCACCCTCGCCCAGCGTGGCCTCAACCCGGTCAAACGGGAACTCGGTCACGATCTTGGCTTTGGCCTGATACACCGGCACCTGAAAAATCCCGCGGTGACGCATTTGCGTTTCCGAGGACAGTTGGACGTCAAAAAGATCGGGATACACATAAAGCGGTTCGCGGTTCTCAATCCGCTCTTCTTCCACCAGTTTTTGCAGGTTCTTGCCTGTCTCAGTATCGCGCATGACCAAGCCGGTGGCCTCGTCGATCACATTGCGCAGCTCGGTCACTTTGACCCGCGCATTGACTGGAATAATAACCTGCGGGCCAGAGATCGTTTGCTCGCCGCCCCATTCCTGCCCAACGGACCGGATGGTGTCTTCAGAATAGTGCCGTCGTGAATTCACGATATCCGACACCATCATCAGGGGAATAAACATAACAAGGCACAAAACACCGACGATAATAAAACGCCAACCAAGGGACCGCATGGGAACCTCCTTCAACTATGTTGAACACAGGTTAGTGCGGTCACTCGAAGGTGCAAGGGACGGAATACCTTAGCGCCCGTGGCTGCCCTCATATCCATTGCGCATCGGCGGTTCCCAGCCGATCAAGGCGTCTTTTTCGGGCGCAAATACCTCGACCAGCAAAGGGTAGCATGCGGCCTCGTCCGAGCTGTGCTCAGAAGAACAATCCCCGCCCGGACACGCACTTAGCGCGCCGAGAAGGTCAATTTCGGCAAAGAACTCAAGGTAGTCGCCCGGACGCACAGGGCTGGCTTTCATAAAGTATTGGCCGGTGTCGCGCGTGAAGCCTGTACACATGAAAACGTTTAACACGTCATGCACATGGGTTTCCGCTTCAGCCAAAGAACAGCCAAGGTGATCGGCCAAGGCGCGCGTCAGGTTTGAATGGCAGCAATGATGATACTGACCGCCTGACAAAAGGTTGTGTGTGTAGGGATCGCAGCGTGTACCAATCACGTCATGCACGGACCCGCCAAAGTCGTCGAACCCGTACCAATCCAGCGTATCATCGGTGATGGTAGCCATCGGGCGCAGGTTGGGATGACTTGTCCACATCCGATCTGAAGTGCTTAAATGTGTGCCATGAAGGGCGCGAGTCTTGCCTGAATAGAACCTTTCGCCCAAATCATCGACGTTCCACAGGTTCAGGTCGCCAACCTGCGGACCGTCAACGGAAGAGATGCGGAAGAACTGCCCTGCATGCACCTGAAAGGTCTTTGCATCCCGTGCTGGAACCAAAACTTCGTCCACCTTTCGCGCAGTTTCGCGAGCATTGCGGTAAAGCGCCATGGGCGGTGGCGTAAGGCTGTCCACTGGATAGCAGATCACGGGTTTAACAGCGCGGCGTTGTTCCGCATCTGCAGGGGCTTCATGCTGTGAAATCTTTGGTTTCATTTTCCCACTCCCGTTGACTGGAGGCATCAAGACACGGGGATGTTTCCAGAGCAATAGCGCAGGCGACAATTGACAAGCACGCAGCGGCTTGCAAATTGGGAAACAGAAGGAACATCAGATGAAACTTGCCTATGTGATCGCGCCCGGACGGGGCACAACCAATTTGCTTTTAGCCGGCGTTGCCGAAGCCCTTTCCGAGAAGGGTTTGAAGCTTTGCGGCACGGTTCAGCTGGATACCGAACGGGCCGAAGAGCATCATTGCGATATGGATGTGCTGGTCCTGCCGGACGGCCCCAAAATCCGCATCAGTCAGTATCTCGGCGCGAATGCACGGGGGTGTAAGCTGAACCCGGAGGCACTGGAAACGGCCGTCGCAACGACCGAAGCGCGTCTTAAGGAGGGTGCTGATCTTCTGTTGGTCAACAAGTTCGGCAAGCAAGAGGCCGAAGGCCGTGGCTTTCGTGAGGCGGTCGGACTGGCGTTGGCAGACGATATCCCTGCGATCATCGGGCTAAGCGAAGGGTCTCGCGATGCGTTTATGGAGTTCGTTGGCGAGGCGGTGGCGTTGGAGCCGCAGCATGACGCCATATTGCACTGGGTCATGAATGCCGTTGACGCGGCAGATGGCCAAAAAACTTCCTAAAACCAATAACAAAGATGGATTGACCTATGACCCGACAGGTGTTTGCCGGTGCACCCAAGCATTCAACTTATGATGTTGTCATTGTGGGTGGGGCCATCATGGGATCGTCGGTGGCTTGGTGGCTTTCGCGGGACCCGGATTTTAATGGGCGCATTCTGGTGATCGAACGTGACCCAAGCTTTGCACAGTGTTCCACCGCGCATACAAATTCCTGTATCCGCCAGCAATTCTCGGAACCTCTGAATGTTCAGATTTCTCAGTTCACGCTGGAGTTCATCAAGGACCTGCGCGCGCAGATGGGCGGAGATGAGCGGGTTGAGAACCTTAGGGTTCAAGATTTCGGATATCTCTATCTGGCGGACACCGAACAGCGTGCGGAGACGTTAAAAACGACGCAGGCCATGCAATGCAAGCTTGGTGCCTCAACCCGTATTATGACGCGCAACGACCTTGCGGATGCGTATCCGTTTTACAATCTGGATGACATCATTTTGGGCAGCCATGGTGCCAAAGATGAAGGCTATTGGGACGGTGGCGCACTGTTCGACTGGTTCCGGCGCAAGGCGATTGAGGCTGGTGTTGAATACCTCTCGGGCGAGGTCGTCGGGGTCCAGACCTCAGGCGCGCGCGCGACATCCGTGACCCTTGCTGATGGCACAAACATCGGTTGCGGTCAGTTGGTGAACGCGGCTGGCCCTCGCGCTGCAGTGTTCTCAAAGATGGCTGGATTGGACGTTCCGATTGAACCCCGCAAACGGTTCACATGGGTGGTCAGTGCCGCTGATCCACTGGATCGCCCCCTGCCCCTGACCGTTGATCCAAGCGGTATCCATTTCCGTCAAGACGGGCCGGAAACCTACATGATTGGAGCCGCCTCGGAAGATGATGTCGCCGTCACGCCGGACGATTTCCACATGGATCACAGCATCTGGGAAACCCATGTCTGGCCCCATGTGGCGACGCGGATCCCGCAGTTTGAGGCGCTAAAGATCGTCACCGAATGGGCCGGGCATTATGCCTATAACACGCTGGATCAGAACGCTGTTCTTGGACCCCATCCCGAGCTAGAAAACTTCTTTTTTATCAATGGATTCTCAGGCCACGGGCTGCAACAGGCTCCGGCCATGGGGCGCGGATTGACCGAACTGATCACCCATGGCGGTTATCGCAGCATGGACCTGTCACCGTTTGGGTATGAGCGGATCGTCACCGGCACCCCGTTTGGCGAGCGCGCCGTGATCTAATCAGCCGCGATGCGCACCGTCGGCCAGTGATTTGACGAATGCCAGAATGTCAGCAACGGGCTCGCCCGCGCCGATTTTCGACACGATGGCCGATCCAACCACGGTGCCGTCGGCCACGCTTGCAATCGCTTCGGCCTTTTCGGGTGTGTTCACGCCGAAGCCGACAATCACTGGAATATCCGTGGCTGATTTGATGCGTGCCACTTCAGGGCCAACATTGCCGGCCTGTGCCTCGGCGGACCCAGTCACGCCGGTGACAGACACGTAATACACAAAGCCCGAGGTGTTCTGTAGCACCTTCGGCAAACGCTTGTCATCGGTAGTCGGGGTCGCCAGACGGATGAAATTCAGGCCCGCTTTCTGCGCAGG
The DNA here is from genome assembly GCF_023016155.1 of Aliiroseovarius sp. F20344. Classification (GTDB taxonomy): domain Bacteria; phylum Pseudomonadota; class Alphaproteobacteria; order Rhodobacterales; family Rhodobacteraceae; genus Aliiroseovarius. The sequence goes on along the minus strand of NZ_JALKBG010000008.1, from coordinate 525,048 downwards.
GATGCACAGCTCGTCATCTTCTTCGGGCGGCAGGTCCACCACGATCAGGCCGTCAACGCCGGCGGCGTTTGCATCGACCAGAAACTTATCTACGCCGCGATTGTAGATCGGATTGTAATAGCCCATCAAAACAATTGGCGTCGTGTCATCTTTCTTGCGAAACTCAGCAGCCATATCCAGCGTCTTTTGCAGCGTCATACCTGCACCAAGCGCGCGCTGACCGGCCAGCTGAATGGTCGGACCATCCGCCATCGGGTCGGTGAAGGGCACACCCAACTCAATCACGTCCACACCGGCTGCGGGCAGACCTTTCATCACTTCAAGCGAAGTTTCCACATCAGGATCACCGCCCATGATGTAGGCAACAAAGGCTTTCTGGCCCTTTTCCTTAAGCGCGGCAAACTTGGCGTCAATGCGAGTCATGCGTGATCCCCTTCTTGGTCCAGCCCGGTTTGCCCAAGCGCGACGGGAAAATCAATGGCTCACTGATAATCGCTGTCCGCCATAATCATCCAACGTACGCCAAACTTGTCGGTCAACGTTCCGAACAAAGAAGTCCAGAACATGGGCGACAAAGGCATGCGGACTTCACCGCCCTCAGCCAAAGCGTCAAAGACGCGGCGCGTTTCGTCGTCGCCCGCGAGTGAGACACATACATTGCACCCCGCCATTTCGGGTGTTTCACCGCTCGGGTCATCGCTTGCAAACAGCCAGCCGTCTCCGATGGCCAATCCGGCATGCATCACCGCATCGTCGGCGACACCCGGCATTTGGGCACGATCTTCTTCGGGCATGTCCTTGAACGACATGATCTCGGGCGCGTTGCCGAAAATCTCGCCATAGCGGGTCATTGCCGCTCGTGCTTGGTCTTTGAAAAACATATAGGGAATAGGTTGCATCAGTCATCCTCCTCCATTTCATACCTTCCCACTCCACCACGCTTGCGCCCAGCCTGTCAAAGCCCTAGAACGCGCGAGTGTTTCAACGACGGAGGCCGTGATGGGTTTCAAGATGGGTATCGTGGGTCTGCCAAATGTGGGCAAATCGACGCTTTTCAATGCGCTGACCAAAACGGCTGCTGCGCAAGCCGCCAACTTCCCCTTCTGTACCATCGAACCCAATGTGGGCGAAGTAAACGTGCCCGATCCGCGCCTTTATAAACTGGCCGAGATCGCGTCGTCGAAAGAAATCATCCCCGCACGCATGACCTTTGTGGACATTGCCGGTCTGGTGAAAGGTGCATCCAAAGGCGAAGGGCTAGGCAACCAGTTCCTGGCCAATATCCGCGAAGTGGATGCCATCGCTCACGTGCTGCGCTGCTTTGATGATGGAGACGTGACCCATGTCGAAGGTCGTGTAAACCCGGTCGAAGACGCCGAAGTGATCGAAACCGAGCTGATGCTCGCCGATCTTGAAAGCATCGAAAAGCGCCTGCAGAACATCGTGCGCAAGGTGCGCGGTGGCGACAAAGAGGCCGTTCAGCAGGAACGCCTAATGCAAGCCGCCAAAGCCGCATTGGAAGAAGGTCGCCCGGCCCGTACTGTCGACGTCGACGACGAGGACCGCAAGCAGTGGAACATGCTTCAGCTTCTGACCTCGAAAAAGATCCTATATGTTTGCAACGTGGACGAAGGCGACGCGGCCACTGGCAACGCCTACTCTGAAGCGGTCGAGAAGATGGCTGCTGAACAGGGTGCGGCCTCGGTCGTGATCTCGGCCAAGATCGAGGAAGAGATCAGCCAGCTTGATGCAGACGATATGGAGATGTTCCTGGAAGAGCTTGGCCTGAAAGAGGCTGGCCTCGATCGCCTGATCCGCGCCGGCTATGAGCTTTTGCATCTGGAAACCTACTTCACTGTCGGCCCGAAAGAGGCCCGCGCCTGGACGATCAAAGAAGGCACCATGGCCCCACAAGCTGCCGGGGTGATTCACGGTGATTTCGAACGCGGATTCATCCGGGCCGAGACCATTGCCTATGACGATTATGTCGAACTGGGCGGCGAAGGACCCGCGAAAGAAGCGGGAAAAATGCGCGCCGAAGGTAAGGGTTACACCGTGAAAGATGGCGACGTTCTGCACTTCCTGTTCAACGCCTAACCCCTTTTAAACACGGAATTTCAGAAGCCGTAGCGAAAACGCTGCGGCTTTTTCTGTTGTGTGAACCCCAAACTCACACTCGGCAAACGCAGCCATCCACTTTCAACTCAACTATTTTACCATCTGGTAAAATTTTTAAATCTATGCCTTACTGAAGTGACCAAAGCCAACAACAGGAAGTAGCTATGGCACATATCAACAGGGAAAACGGCGTTGCAGCCGGGCGGCTAGACCCGACGCAAGTTGCCGACAACTTTACGGACCTTCACCCGGAATATGACGAACACGAAGCACTGGTTGCCGCGGATCGATGCTATTTCTGCCACGATGCGCCGTGCATGACCGCCTGCCCGACCTCGATCGATATTCCATTGTTCATCCGACAGATCGCCACGGGTACGCCCGAGGCGGCTGCGAAGACCATTCTGGAGCAAAATATCCTCGGCGGCATGTGCGCCCGCGTCTGCCCGACCGAGACACTCTGCGAAGAGGTTTGCGTACGCGAAACCGCAGAAGGCAAGCCAGTCGAGATCGGCCGTCTTCAGCGCTATGCAACCGACACCGTTATGGCGGCAAACACGCACCCATTCACCCGCGCCGACAAAACCGGAAAATCAGTTGCTGTCGTTGGTGCTGGTCCCGCAGGTCTGTCCTGCGCGCATCGTCTGGCCATGCTCGGCCATGACGTCGTAGTGTTTGAAGCGCGCGCCAAAGGGGGCGGCCTGAACGAATTCGGCATCGCCGCCTATAAATCCACCGACGACTTCGCCCAGCGCGAGTTGGATTGGCTTCTGTCCATTGGTGGGATCGACATCCGATATAGCCAAGGCCTTGGCAATGGGGTCACGCTGGACGCGCTGCAAAGCGACTTCGACGCGGTTTTCCTTGGCATGGGGCTTTCTGCTGTGAATGCCTTGGGGATGGAAGGCGAGGACAAAGACAACGTCTCGGACGCGGTTGAGTTCATTGCAGACCTGCGACAGGCCAGCGACCTGACCACCCTGCCCGTTGGGCGCCGCGTGGTTGTCATCGGTGGCGGCATGACCGCGATTGATGCGGGCGTTCAAGCCAAGCTGTTGGGCGCGGAAGACGTCACAATCGTTTACCGTCGTGGGCAAGAGGCGATGGCAGCCTCGGAATTCGAACAGGATCTGGCGCAGCAAAAAGGTGTCACGCTTATCTGCAATGCCACCCCCGTTGGGATCGAGGGCAACGGATCGCTGACCGGCGTCACCTTTGCCTACACCGAAACCCAAAACGGCAAGCTGGTCACATTGGACGAGACCTTCACCCTGCCGGCTGATCAGCTGTTTAAAGCCATCGGTCAGAAACTGGGCGACACACCTGATGCGCTTGCGTTGGACGGGGGCAAAATTGCCGTCGACGACACCCAACGCACCAGCGCCAAAGGCGTCTGGGCTGGGGGCGATTGCGCCACGGGTGGGGATGACCTGACCGTCACCGCTGTTGCCGAGGGTCGCGATGCGGCCATGGATATTCACGCTACATTGATGGGAGCAAGCTAATGGCCGATCTGACATCAAACTTTCTTGGAATTTCTTCTCCCAACCCGTTCTGGCTGGCTTCGGCCCCGCCGACAGACAAAGAATATAACGTCCGTCGCGCGTTTGAGGCTGGCTGGGGCGGCGTGGTTTGGAAGACCCTTGGGTCGGAAGGCCCGCCCGTCGTCAATGTGAACGGCCCGCGCTACGGTGCCATACACGGGGCCGATCGGCGCCTTTTGGGTCTTAACAATATCGAACTGATCACCGATCGCCCGCTTGAGGTGAACCTTGAGGAAATGACCCGCGTGAAAAAGGACTATCCTGATCACGCGCTGATCGCCTCGGTCATGGTGCCGTGCGAGGAAGCCGCGTGGAAAGAGATCATCCCACGCATCGCAGAGACCGGCTGTGACGGGTTCGAACTCAATTTCGGGTGCCCGCATGGTATGGCCGAACGCGGCATGGGATCCGCTGTGGGTCAGGTGCCCGAGTATATCGAGATGGTGACCCGCTGGTGTAAAGCCGCGACCGACCTGCCGGTGATCGTGAAGCTGACACCGAACATCACCAACATTCTGATGCCCGCTCAAGCGGCGAAGGATGGCGGGGCGGATGCAGTCAGCCTGATCAACACGATCAACTCGATCACCTCCGTGAACCTAGACGCTATGTCGCCCGAGCCAATGATCGACGGCAAAGGCACGCATGGCGGTTATTGCGGCCCGGCGGTGAAACCCATCGCCCTGAACATGGTGGCCGAGATCGCCCGCAACCCCGGCACGCATGGCCTGCCCATTTCAGGCATTGGCGGCGTGACCACATGGCGTGACGCGGCGGAGTTCATGGCGCTTGGTGCGGGCAACGTGCAGGTCTGCACCGCCGCGATGACCTATGGCTTCAAAGTGGTGCAAGAGATGATCTCGGGCCTCAGCCAATGGATGGACGAACAGGGCTACAGCTCGATTGACGAAGTCATCGGGCGCGCTGTTCCGAATGTCACTGACTGGCAGTATCTAAACCTGAACCACGTCACCAAAGCGCGGATCAGCCAAGAGGATTGCATCAAATGTGGTCGGTGTTATGCCGCTTGCGAAGACACCTCGCATCAGGCAATCAGCATGTCAGAAGATCGGGTTTTTGACGTGAAAGACGACGAATGCGTTGCTTGCAACCTGTGCGTCAATGTCTGCCCCGTTGAAGGCTGTATCACGATGGAAACCATCGCGCCCGGCGCAATGGATGAACGGACCGGAAAGCCTGTTGCGGATGAGTATGCGAACTGGACAACCCACCCCAACAACCCCAGCTCAGCCGCTGCGGAGTAAAAACCCTTCGGCCCTGCCGCCCGCGTGGCAGGGCCATTTGGCGATGCTCAGCTTTTCGATGCTGGTATCGCTGTCCTTCACCTTTGGACATATCGTAGCGCGCGACATGGCCCCTGCGGCACTGAGCACCGTACGCTTTGCCTTGGCCGCGTTGCTGCTGATGGCCGTCGCAAAGGCGATGCGCGTGCCAATTACCCCGGTGTTCCACCGCTTCTGGCGCTTCGGGCTGATGGGCGGGTTGATGGCCGTCTATTTCATCACGATGTTCGAGGCCCTGCGTGTAACTTCTGCCGTATCAACTGCCGCCGTATTCACCCTGACCCCGCTGATGGCGGCTGGGTTCGGCTATGTCATCGCCCGCCAATATGCCAGTCGCTGGACCCTGATTGCCCTGACCATCGGAGCTATAGGTGCCATCTGGGTGATCTTCCGTGCCGACTTGAACGCACTTTTGCGGTTCGAAATCGGCTTTGGTGAAGCCCTTTTCACGCTTGGAGCCTTCGCACACGCCATGGTCCCAGCGCTCGCCCGCAAGCTGGCCCATGATGTGAAACCTGTGCAGACCTCGATCGGGACCATTCTGGGGGCGCTGGTCGTCACGGCAATCTACGGCGCGCCCGACCTGATTGCGACGGACTATGCCGCCCTGCGCCCTGCGGTTTGGCTGGTGATCATCTATCTGGCCGTTGCCGCCACCGCCGGGTCATTCTTCCTGCTGCAATACGCCGCCCAACGCCTGCCCGCGGGCAAAGTCATGGCCTACACCTATCTGGTGCCCAGCTGGGTGGTGCTGTGGGATCTGCTGCTGCATGGCAAGACCCAGCCGCTGATGCTGCTTTTGGGGGTCGGCGCAACACTACTGGCGTTGCTTATGCTGCTTAAGGCCGAAGCGTCCTAATCAACATATCCTTGATGAAAGCTTCTGCATCCTCGAACCGGGTGGCCGAGCGATCTGGCCCCAGAACCGAGCGTACCTGCACATCGAAATCTGCATAGTGCTGCGTCATCGCCCAGATCGAAAAGATCAGGTGATGCGGGTCGAGCGGCGCCAGTTTTCCTGCATCCATCCAACCCTGAATTATGGCGGATTTTTCATCAACCAGTGCCTTCAGCTCTGAGGGCAGCACGTCCCCCAATCGCGGAGCTCCATGCAGGATTTCGGTCGCGAACAGGCGGCTCTCACGCGGCATATCGCGCGACATTTGCACCTTGCGCGACACATAGGTCAGGATCTCGTCCAGCGGATCGCCGTCCGCTGACATATCACGCAGTGGCTGCACCCACACCTCAAGCAGGCTTTCCAAAAGCTCTGCATAGATCGCGTCTTTGCCGTTGAAGTAGTAAACCACGTTCTGCTTGGACAGCCCGGCAGCTTTAGCAACTTGTTCTAACGTCGCGCCACGCAACCCTTTTTCCGAGAACACGTCCAGCGCAGCCTCAAATATCGCCTGCCGCTTTTCCAACTGATTGCGCGTCTTGCGCGCTGTTGTCCCCGCCCGCGCCATTACGCGTCCCCATGCTTTTCAACGCCACGCAGAAGCAGGTCTTTCACCGCCGTTTTGGACTCGACCCACTGGCGGTTCGTCAGCTCGACCCCTTCGTTCAACGTAGTAATCTGGTGGGTAAAATCTGCATAGTGCTGTGTCGTCGCCCAGATCGCATAGAGCAGATGACGCGCACTAATCGGGCGGATCTTTCCGTGTTCAATCCATGCCTCGATCACCACAATCCGATCTTCGGTCCAAGACCGCAGTTCGTCTTCCAGATAATCCTGCACAATCGGCGCGCGCTGAATGATTTCATTCGCCCAGACCTTCGAGCCATAGGGCCGCGTGCGCGCCAGATCCAGCTTCGTGTCGATATAGTCGCCCAGCGCTTGAATCGGGTCATTGTCGATGGTGATGCTGTCGGCCGCCGCACGCCAGATATCAAAGATCTCGCCCACCACGCGTCGATACAGAAGCTCTTTGGTCTCAAAATAATAGACCACGTTCGACTTCGGAATGCCCGCCTGCGCCGCGATCCTGCTGATCGAGGCTCCGGCATATCCGAACTCGGCAAACACGCGTTCAGCAGCGGTTAGAATCCGCGCCGTCACCTCTTGCCGATTGCGGCTTTGAATGCCTTCTGTCGCCATACTTACGTCAACACTTCACACCTAAGTTCTGCGTAGAATTAACGCAGTTCTTTACCTTTTCGCACGAGATTTCGTCAGAAAACAGAACAATTCGCACGATCGGTCAGAAAAATGTTGACCGATCGTGCAGAAATCATCCAGCCTAATGATCAAGACGGAATCTAAATTCCGCGAACACATTCATGTGTACCCAAAGGGAGATGAATATGACCAATCGCAAAAACCTGCGCATCAATCCTGATCGGCTGTGGGACAGCCTGATGGAGATGGCAAAGATTGGCCCCGGCATCGCGGGCGGCAACAATCGCCAAACCCTGACCGATGAAGACGCCGAGGGCCGCGCGCTGTTTCAGACATGGTGCGAAGCCGCGGGCATGACCATGGGCGTGGATACGATGGGCAATATGTTTGCCACCCGCCCCGGCGAAGACCCCGACGCCCTTCCCGTCTATATGGGGTCGCACCTAGATACCCAGCCCACTGGCGGCAAATATGACGGCGTTTTGGGCGTGCTGGGCGGGCTGGAAGCCGTCCGCACGATGAACGACCTGAACGTCAAAACAAAACATCCGATTGTCATCGCCAACTGGACCAACGAAGAAGGTACGCGCTTTGCGCCGGCCATGCTGGCCTCGGGCGTGTTCGCGGGCAAACACACGCAAGACTGGGCCTACGATCGCGAAGATGCCGAGGGCAAAAAGTTCGGCGATGAGCTGAAGCGCATCGGCTGGGTTGGTGACGAAGAAGTCGGCGCGCGCAAGATGCACGCAATGTTCGAGCTACACATCGAACAAGGCCCCATTCTGGAGGCCGAAGGCAAAGACATCGGCGTTGTCACTCATGGTCAAGGTCTTAACTGGCTGGAAGTGACCATTGTGGGCAAGGAAAGCCACACGGGTTCGACCCCTATGCCGATGCGGATCAACGCAGGGCGCGGTTTGGCGCTGATCACCGAACTGGTCCACGAGATCGCGATGAAGCACCAACCCAACGCAGTGGGGGCCATCGGACATATCGACGTCTATCCAAACTCGCGCAACATCATCCCCGGCAAGGTCGTCTGCACCGTCGATTTCCGCTCGCACCTGCAAGAGGTGATCGACGCAATGATCGCCGAGTTTGACGAACGCGCGCCGAAGCTTTGCGAAGGTATCGGCGTTGAGATGAGCTGGGAAATGGTCGGCACCTTCGACCCGCCCGCCTTTGACGAGACCTGCGTGAAAGCGGTCCGCGATGCTGCGGAAGAGCTAGGCTATAGCCACATGGATATCGTCTCCGGCGCGGGCCACGACGCCTGCTGGATCAACGAGGTTTACCCAACCGCGATGATCATGTGCCCCTGTGTGGATGGTCTAAGCCACAACGAGGCCGAGGATATTTCCAAGGAATGGGCAGCGGCGGGCGCGGATGTGCTGATGCATGCGGTGTTGGAAACGGCGGAGATTGTGGAGTGATTTTGCGAATAGATGTCGGGAAGGTTTCCTCGTGGAAGGACTTTCATGACCTGTTTGCACGCGAACTTGGTTTTCCGGAGCTCTATGGTCGGAACATGGATGCTTGGATTGACTGCATGACCTCTTTGGACGACCCAGAATACGGGCTAACGGCTACGCATGTAGAGCCAGGAAAAACAGTTACGCTCTATATTGAGAATGCTGCCAAACTGAAATCTGCCCAACCTCAGATTTGGGATGCGCTGACCGAGTGCTCGACGTTCGTGAATTTAAGTCGGATAGACGTTGATCTGCCACCAGTACTGTCGCTGGCATTTCAGATTTAGGGAGAGACAAAATGACCAAAGTCATCAAAAACGGAACCGTCGTCACGGCGGACCTCACTTATAAAGCAGACGTCCTTGTCGAAAACGGCAAGATCATCGAGATCGGGCCGGACCTGAAGGGCGACGAAGTGCTCGACGCCACAGGGTGCTATGTCATGCCCGGCGGGATCGACCCGCACACGCACCTCGAAATGCCGTTCATGGGCACCTATTCCTCGGACGATTTCGAAAGTGGGACGCGGGCGGCGTTGGCGGGCGGCACCACGATGGTCGTGGATTTTGCCCTTCCCAACCAAGGCGAAAGCCTGCTGGACGCGCTGAAACGGTGGGATAACAAATCGACCCGCGCGAACTGCGACTACTCCTTCCACATGGCCGTAACATGGTGGGGTGAACAAGTGTTTGACGACATGAAAACCGTTGTGCAGGAGCGCGGCATAAACACATTCAAGCACTTCCTCGCTTATAAAGGCGCGCTGATGGTGAATGACGACGAGCTTTTCGCCTCGTTCAACCGTCTGGCGGAACTCGGCGCGACCCCGATGGTCCATGCAGAAAACGGCGACGTGGTGGCGGAACTGTCGGCCAAACTGCTGGCCGAGGGCAATACCGGGCCAGAAGCACATGCCTATTCGCGCCCCTCTCAAGTCGAAGGTGAAGCCACAAACCGCGCGATCATGATCGCAGACATGGCCGGCGCGCCGCTGTATGTGGTGCATGTGTCCTGCGAGGAAAGCCACGAAGCCATCCGGCGTGCCCGCATGCAGGGCAAGCGCGTTTGGGGCGAGCCGCTGATCCAGCATTTGACGCTGGATGAAAGCGAGTATTTCAACAAGGATTGGGACCACGCCGCGCGCCGCGTGATGTCTCCGCCTTTCCGCAACAAGCAGCACCAAGACAGCCTGTGGGCCGGTCTGCAATCGGGCAGCCTGTCTGTGGTTGCCACCGATCACTGCGCCTTCACGACCGAACAGAAACGCTATGGCGTGGGCGACTTCACCAAGATCCCGAACGGGACGGGTGGGCTTGAGGATCGGATGCCGATGCTTTGGACCAATGGCGTGGCCACGGGCCGCCTAACGATGAACGAATTTGTCGCCGTGACCTCGACCAACATCGCGAAGATCCTGAACTGCTACCCGAAGAAGGGCGCAGTGCTGGTAGGCGCGGATGCGGACCTTGTGGTTTGGGATCCTGAAAAGGAAAAGACCATCGCCGCGGACAGCCAGCAATCGGCCATCGACTACAACGTGTTTGAAGGTCACAAGGTCAAAGGCCTGCCACGCTTCACGCTTTCTCGCGGACAGGTCGCTGTGCATGACGGCGAAATCCGCACGCAAGAAGGCCACGGCAAGTTCGTCGAGCGCGAACCGAATGCCACCGTCAACACAGCGCTGTCGAAGTGGAAAGAGCTGACGGCTCCGCAACCAGTCAAACGCACCGGCATTCCGGCAACAGGGGTCTGACATTGACTACAGAAACGGCGATCAAGGCCGAGAATCTCTCGCTGACCTTTCAGACCAATGACGGGCCGGTACATGCGTTGAAGGACGTGTCTCTTGATATCAACAAGGGCGACTTCGTCAGCTTCATCGGCCCGTCGGGCTGTGGGAAAACCACATTTTTGCGCTGCATGGCGGATCTCGAAGAGCCCACAGGCGGCTCGATCACCGTCAATGGCGTGTCTGCGCGCGAGGCGCGCAAATCGCGCGCCTATGGCTATGTGTTCCAGCATGCCGGCCTGTATCCATGGCGCACGATTGGCAAGAATGTCCGCCTGCCGCTTGAAATCATGGGCTACCCAAAAGAAGACCAAGACGAACGGATCAAGCGCGTGTTGGAGCTGGTTGACCTGGCGGGCTTTGAAAAGAAGTTCCCGTGGCAATTGTCGGGCGGCATGCAGCAACGGGCCTCGATCGCCCGTGCGCTGGCCTTTGATGCGGATATTCTGTTGATGGACGAACCGTTCGGTGCGCTGGACGAGATCGTGCGCGATCACCTGAACGAGCAGCTTTTGCAGCTTTGGGCCAAGACCGAAAAGACGATTGCGTTTGTCACCCACTCGATCCCCGAGGCCGTGTATCTGTCGACCAAGATCGTGGTTATGTCACCGCGCCCCGGTCGGATTTCGGACGTGATCGAAAATCCGCTGCCCAAAGACCGACCCTTGGACATTCGCGACACGCAAGAGTTTCTGGACGTTGCCCACAGGGTCCGCGAAGGGCTGCGCGCGGGGCATTCCTATGACTAAAACCGCGCTTTCAGTTCTAACGGTTTTGGCGGCAATCGTCGTCATCTGGTATCTGGCGGTCGCACCGATGAACATTCGCGTGGCGCTGGATCAGGCTGACCGGGCAGGTGAAACCGTCACGCCAGAAACACCCGTAGAACGGCGCGAGGTGTCCAGCTGGACGCTGATGGCAAAGAACAGCAGCCATATCGCGGCGGGTTATGATCTGGACCGGCCAAGGCTGCCGACCCCGACGCAAGTCGGAAAAGAGCTTTGGAAAACCACGGGTGCAATGGTTCTGAAAGGTCGCACATGGTCTAAGCGTTCGTTGATCTATCACGGATGGGTCACGCTTCAATCGACCTTCTGGGGGTTCCTTCTGGGCACCACCATTGGGATCATCGGGGCCATCGCGATCGTGCAATCCCGCGTGATTGAGATGTCCGTGATGCCCTGGGCCATCATCTCGCAAGCGGTTCCGATTGTTGCCCTTGCCCCAATGATAATTGTGCTGTCGTCCCAAGTCGGGATCGAAGGGCGCGGCTTTCCGAAAGCGCTGATCTCATCCTACCTGTGTTTCTTTCCTGTACTCGTCGGGATGGTCAAAGGTCTGCGCTCGCCAACCGGAGAGCAGTTGGACCTTCTGAAAACCTATAGTGCATCCGGTGTGCAACGTTTCCTAAAGCTGCGGCTGCCTGCTTCCCTGCCCTATCTGTTCACATCGCTGAAGATCGGGATTGCGGCAGCACTTGTCGGAGCCATCGTTGGCGAGCTTCCAACAGGAGCCATCAGCGGTCTTGGCGCCCGCATTCTGATCGGGGATCAATTCGGCACCCCGCTTGCCATCTGGTCCGCTCTCTTCGCGGCCGCCATTCTGGCAGGCGTGCTTGTCACACTGATTGATCGGACCCAGCATGTTCTTCTTCGCAAAATGGGGATGCGCTCATGAGCTGGTTGATAATTGCCCTTATCTTTTGGCTGGCCGCATGGGCTGCGAATGTTGCGATGGTGCGCTCAAAATGGGCCGACACGACGCTGGTGCGCTATCTGGTGCCAATCATCTTCGGCTTGACGCTCATCGTCGCGTGGGAGGCCTTGGTTCATGCCTTCAATGTCTCCGCCGCAATTCTTCCCGCCCCGTCTGACGTTGCAGAAACCTTTGCCAAGTCGACCGGCATGTTGTGGGAGGACTTCAAACAAACCGTCCTGAAGGGAGCGCTCCGCGGCTATTTCATCGGTGCGGCGGCAGCCTTTCTTGTCGCTATCCTGATCGACAAGTCGCCCTTCTTGACCCGTGGGCTTCTGCCTATCGGGAACTTCGTCGCAGCTCTTCCCATCGTCGGCGTCGCCCCCATTCTGGTCAGCTGGTTCGGCTTTGATTGGCATTCGAAAGCGGCCGTGGTGGTTGTGATGGTCTTCTTCCCAGTGCTTGTGAACACAGTTCAAGGTTTGCGCGAAACCGATGCGATGATGCGCGACCTGATGAAAACCTATGCGGCTGGCTATTTCTCGACCCTGATCAAGCTGCGCATTCCGGCAGCAATGCCATTCATCTTCAACGGATTGAAAGTTGCCGCGACCTTGGCGCTTATCGGTGCTATCGTGGCGGAGTATTTCGGATCCCCAACCCGCGGCATGGGGTTTCGCATTTCCACAGGCGTCGGCAGCCTGTCCATCGATTTGGTATGGGCTGAAATTGCCGTCGCAGCATTGGCAGGCACAGCGTTTTACGGCGCGGTGGCCTGGATAGAAAAGAAGGTGACGTTCTGGCACCCATCCCAAAGAGGCTGAGTAAACACAACAAAACAAACTAAAAAATGCATTCAACAAGGAGAGAGACATGAAACTCACATCGATGATCAGCGCAGCAGTGCTGGCAGCATCGTCCAGCATGGCAATGGCCGCGGACGAGGTGAAGCTGCAACTGAAATGGGTCACGCAAGCGCAATTTGCGGGCTACTATGTGGCGTTGGAAAACGGCTTCTACACCGAAGAAGATCTGAACGTGACCGTCCTACCCGGTGGTCCGGACATCGCCCCCACGCAGGTGATTGCTGGTGGTGGTGCCGACGTGATTGTTGAATGGATGCCCGCAGCTTTGGCTGCCCGCGAAAAAGGCTTGCCCTTGGTGAACATCGCACAGCCCTTCGCCTCTTCTGGCATGATGCTGACCTGCTGGGGGGACGTTGGAATTTCGTCGCCTGCCGACCTTGCCAACCGCACCCTGGGTGTCTGGTTCTTCGGCAATGAATTCCCATTCATGAGCTGGATGTCACAGCTGGGCATTGCGACGGACGGAGCCAGCGAAACAGGCGTCGAAGTCCTGAAGCAAGGCTTCAACGTCGATCCCCTGCTTCAGCGTCAGGCCGACTGCATCTCGACCATGACTTACAACGAATACTGGCAGGTCATCGATTCCGGTGTAGCGCCAGAAGAGCTTGTGACCTTCAAGTATGAAGACCAGGGCGTCGCCACGTTGGAAGACGGTCTTTACGTCATGGAAGAAAACCTTGGCGATGCCGCCTTCACCGACAAGATGGAGCGCTTCGTGCGCGCCTCGATGAAAGGTTGGAAATGGGCCGAAGAAAACCCGGAAGATGCGGCTATGATCGTTCTGGAATATGATGAAACCGGTGCGCAAACCGAAAAGCATCAGGTTCGCATGATGGGCGAGATTGCCAAGCTGACCGCAGGCTCGGACGGCGCATTGGACGAAGCTGCCTACGCACGCACCGTTGCGACGCTGCTGGGTGGCGGATCGGACCCAGTGATTACGGCTGAGCCATCAGGTGCTTGGACCAGTGCCATTACGGATGCTGCGCTGAAGTAATTCGCTGATATAGAAAAGAAAACGGCGCGCCAATCTGGTGCGCCGTTTGCGTATGGGCAGCTTGTCAGTTGCTTGGTACCCGCGGCCGGACTCGAACCGGCACGGCCTATCCGGCCTAGAGATTTTAAGTCTCCTGTGTCTACCATTCCACCACGCGGGCAAAGCGCTCTTTTCCTAGCGCCAAAGATCGGAAGGGGCAACGGCAGATCACACAGAAGTGCCATCTTCCTTCACGGCTTGCATCGCTACATGGGTTGAGCTTTGCGCCACATTGGGCAGAGAGCTGATTTTCTCGCCCAGAACCCGGCGATAATCGCGCATGTCCTGCGTGCGCACTTTCAGCAGATAATCGAAATGGGCCGCCAACATATAGCATTCTTCGACTTCAGGAATAGCCACAACACCTTCGTTGAAGGCGTTCAGTGCAGCCTCACGCGTGTCGGAAAGCTTCACCTCAACAAACGCGACATGGTCGCGCCCCATTCGAATGGGATCTACTTGGGCGCGGTATCCGGTGATTACGCCGGATTTCTCCAATTTTTTCAGGCGGGCTTGAGTGGGCGATTTTGACAGGCCGATCTGGCTGGCCAGTTCGGTGATCGATATCCGCCCGTCCGCAGACAGAATGTCCAGAATCAAGCGATCAAAGCGGTCAAATTCCATTCACTTTTTCCTGTCATTTTAGCTCTTTTAAGTCTCTTTGACTTTCATAGATCATTTCTTCGGTATTTTCGACCCATAAAATTGCGCTATTATGGTGATAACGATAACAGAAGGATTTCAGTATGCCCAAAGACCTGAGACAGCTGATCGACGACCTTGCCTATACGAACGAGGAGACGCACATTGCAGACCTCGTCCGCGACGCCAATCTGTCGAACACAGATCGTGCTCGCATTTCGGCCAGCGGCGCCTTGTTGGTTCAGGCCATCCGCGAATCCTCTGATCCCGGCCTGATGGAAGTTTTTCTGGCGGAGTATGGCCTGTCCACCGACGAAGGCATCGCGCTGATGTGTCTGGCTGAAGCCCTTTTGCGCGTCCCGGATGCCGAGACCATCGACGCGTTAATCGAAGACAAGATCGCACCGTCAGATTGGGGCAAACATTTGGGTCGGTCGTCGTCCTCCCTTGTAAACGCATCCACGTGGGCGCTTCTTCTGACCGGCAAGGTGCTGGAAGATCGTGAGCCGGGCATTGCTGGCGCTTTGCGCGGTGCCGTCAAACGACTTGGCGAACCCGTCATCCGCACGGCGGTTGGCCGCGCCATGAAGGAAATGGGCAGCCAGTTCGTGCTGGGTGAAACCATCGGGGCCGCCATGAAGCGCGGATCAAAGATGGAGGAAAAGGGATTCACCTATTCCTATGACATGCTGGGGGAAGCGGCGCTGACCGACAGCGACGCGCGCCGGTATCAAATGGCGTATGCAAAAGCGATTTCTGAGATTGCAGGGGCTTGCACATCCGATGACATCCGTTCAAACCCCGGCATTTCGGTGAAACTGTCCGCGCTTTTCGCACGGTACGAACGTGGTCAGCACAAGCGCGTCATGGAAACCCTTGTTCCACGCGTGTCCGCGCTGGCGCAGCTGGCTAAGTCCGCAGGAATGGGGTTCAACATCGACGCGGAAGAAGCAGATCGCCTTCAGATTTCCTTGGACGTGATCGAAAAGGTTCTGGAAGACCCCGCATTGGCTGGCTGGGACGGGTTCGGCGTTGTGGTACAAGCCTATGGCCACCGCGCGGGCGCCGTGATCGACTGGCTGCATGAAACGGCGGAACGTCTGGATCGCAAGATCATGGTCCGTCTGGTGAAAGGCGCCTATTGGGACAGCGAGATCAAGCGCGCGCAGGTCGAAGGGCTAGAGGGCTTCCCCGTTTTCACCCGCAAAGTTGCCACCGATGTCAGCTATATCGCCAACGCCAAGAAACTGCTTGGCCTGACCGACCGGATCTATCCGCAATTCGCCACCCATAACGCCCACACTGCTGCAGCCATTCTGGACATCGCGCAGACCTCTGGCATAGACACGCAAGCCTATGAATTCCAGCGCCTGCATGGCATGGGCGAACGCCTTCATCAGATCATCATGGATGCAAACAACACGCGCTGCCGCATCTATGCCCCCGTCGGGGCCCATCGTGACCTGTTGGCCTATCTGGTGCGTAGGCTGTTGGAGAACGGCGCGAACAGTTCTTTCGTGAACCAGATTGTCGACGAAAGCGTGACACCAGAAGAGGTCGCCGCCTGCCCGTTTGACGCGCTTGCCTTGGAGGCACCACATGTTCCCACCGGGCCCGAGCTTTTCGGCGCGCGCAAGAACTCGATGGGATTGGATCTGACCTATGATCCGCATCTGGAACAGATTGAAACCGCGCGTGGTACATTTGCTAAGGCTAGCTTTGAAGCCGCCCCTCTGATCTCTGGCACACCCAAAGGCGGCCCTGTCGTCACGGTCAAGAACCCCTCGACCCACTCTGCGATCGGTCAAATCACATGGGCCAGCGCGGCAGATGTGGAAACGGCCCTGTCCTCTGCCAAGCAATGGGATGCCGGTGCTGGCGAGCGGGCCGAAGTGCTGAACCGCGCCGCGGATTTGTACGAAGAGAACCTTGGCCTCTTCTTTGCACTTCTGTCGCGCGAGGCAGGGAAAATCTGGCTGGATTGCATGGGGGAACTGCGTGAAGCAGTTGATTTCCTACGATATTATGCCAGCCGCGCTCAGGACCATACACGTGATCCGGTTGGTCTGTTTACTTGTATTTCACCCTGGAATTTCCCGCTGGCGATTTTCACCGGACAGATTGCTGGCGCATTGGCCACGGGCAACGGCGTCCTTGCAAAACCCGCCGAACAAACAGGCTTGATCGCCCATGCCGCGGTGAATCTTCTGCATGAAGCCGGCGTTCCGAAAGATGTGCTTCAATTGTTGCCCGGCGATGGCGCGACGGTTGGCGCTGCATTGACCTCTGATCAACGGATCGGAGGCGTTGCCTTCACAGGGTCAACCGAAACCGCGCAAATCATCCGCCGCGCCATGGCGGCGAACATGGCCCCGTCGGCGCCGCTGATCGCAGAAACAGGCGGGTTAAACGCGATGATCGTCGACAGTACCGCCCTGCCCGAACAAGCCGTGCGCGATATCGTGGCCTCAAGCTTCCAGTCAGCGGGACAGCGATGCTCGGCTCTGCGCTGCCTCTATGTGCAGGAAGATGTGGCCGAAGCCGTCACGGAAATGCTGATCGGCGCAATGAACGAGTTGAAGCAGGACGATCCATGGTACCTGCACACCGATCTTGGCCCAGTGATTGATGACGAGGCGTTTCAGGGCATTAAAACCTATGTAGACGCAGCCCGTACTGAGGGGCGCATTGCGCATGAACTAACAGCCCCAGAAGGCGGCTATTTCGTTGCGCCGACCCTTGTGCGCGTATCCGGCATCGAAGACATGAAACGCGAGATCTTCGGCCCGGTCCTGCACCTTGCCACCTTCAAAGCCGACGAGCTGGATCAGGTGATTGATGATATCAATGCCACTGGGTACGGCCTGACCTTCGGTCTGCACACGCGCATTGACGACAGGGTGCAGCATGTCTGCGATCGCATGCATGTGGGCAACGCCTATGTGAACCGCAATCAGATCGGCGCTATCGTGGGCTCTCAGCCCTTTGGCGGGGAAGGCCTGTCTGGCACCGGCCCCAAGGCGGGTGGACCAATGTATATGGATCGGTTCTGCAAAGCGGATGCAGCCCCACAAGCTGCGCCTGCTGACAAGGTTGCAGCCCCACCCGTTCCGGTACTGGAAACCGAGATCGCAGCCATCAACTGCGATGTCACCTTGTCCTCGGAACGTCTGCCGGGACCGACAGGAGAACTGAACCAGCTCTCGGTCCACCCGCGCGCGCCCTTCCTGTGCATGGGTCCTGGGCAAGCCAATGCGGAGGCGCAGAAAAAGGCGATTGAACAGCTTGGCGGCACCGCCGTTCTTGCACCGAATGCCGCTACAAAAAATGCCGGAACCATTCAGGGGATCGGCGGCGTTGTGTTTTGGGGGGACGAAGGCTCCGCAAGGCAGATCGTGACGGCTTTAGCCAATCGACCGGGGGCTATTCTTCCGTTGATCACTGGCGCGCCGACTGCTGAAACGGTGACCCATGAACGCCATCTTTGCGTCGACACGACCGCATCAGGCGGCAATGCGGAGCTGTTGATGCTGGCCCAAACCAAAGCCTGACGGGCCTTTGGCTTGACCCGGTGGCATGCATCGGGTCAAGTCAGCGCATGTTTCCATTACGCGATCACAATCCTTCGGAACGTCGCCCGGTCGTCACGTATGGCCTGTTGGCGGCGAACACTCTGGTTTTTCTGTTTATGCTGCCGCTCTACGGCAGCTCTGCCGCGTCCGAGATCTTTGTCAGTTACGGCATGATCCCAGCGCGCCTGTCGCAGGGCGCAGAGCTGGAAACGCTTATAACATCCATGTTCCTGCATGGCGGCTTCATGCATTTCGCAGGCAATATGCTATTTTTGTGGATCTTCGGCGACAACCTTGAAGACATGTTGGGACATGTCAAATTCCTTCTGTTCTATCTGGCAACCGGCATTGCAGCGGCACTGTTGCAATATGTGACCGACCCCAGCAGTGCGGTTCCGATGATTGGCGCGTCGGGGGCAATTGCCGGCGTTATGGGGGGATACTTACTGCTGTTTCCAAAAGCGCGTGTGGATGTGCTGTTCATCATTGTGATCATCATCAGGGTTATTCCAATCCCTGCTTGGGCCGCACTGCTGGTATGGTTTGGATTGCAACTTTTCAATGGCGTAGCATCCTTCGGGGCAGAAGGAGGCGGGGTGGCCCATTGGGCGCATGCAGGTGGCTTTATCGCTGGCTTTGCAATTGTGCTTCCGCTTTGGCTTCGATTGGGAGCACAAAGATTTTGGGAACGCACAGACGGGCATCCCGATCATCCAGAAGCCAAATACAAGCTCACCCGATCCAGCATTCCCCGGACCGGGCGTCGTAGACGGTAGTCAAGTTGTGCTTAGGGGCCGACGGACATTACGGAAATGGCATCTCCAATGTTCTGAGCAAATCCCGGGATATTCGACGTAACCAGCCAGGCAGAAACGGATCCGACGCCGGCAACAATGGCGGTCAAAACCACCCAATCGACTGTAATTGCGCCTTCCTCTTCAGAAATGAAAAGTGCAAAGCGGCGAGAGATATGTGACATTGTGCTCATGGCCCATTTTATTCGCGACGTTTGCGGCACGAATGTGTCATGGTTGGGGAAATTTAGGCTCAGATCCTATTTGCTTGAGTCACTACGAACCAATCCAGTGAATTTCTCAAATACTGGTTCGTTTCCAGCAACAATACTGCCGCTGTCCAGAATCGACTCGCCTTCAAACGGGGCAACCATGCCACCGGCTTCGCGCACAATCAGCAGGCCCGCTGCAATATCCCAGGCATTGAGGCTGCGTTCCCAATAGCCGTCATAACGGCCAGCGGCGACATAGGCCAAATCCAATGCAGCCGATCCAAAACGGCGCACACCGGCACAGGCAGGCAAGATACGTGCCAAATCCTGCAGCGTTTCAGGAAGGTCTGAGCGACCACCAAACGGCAGACCTGTTGCAAAGATGCATTCGATCAAGCGTGAACGGCCTGATACACGCAGGCGGCTTTGGTTCAACCAAGCGCCTTCGCCCCTTTCGGCATAGAACATCTCGTCCTTGGCGGCATCATAAACCACACCAGCGATAATTTCGCCTTTGTGTTCCAACGCAATCGAGATTGCCCAGTGCGGTAGTCCATGCAAGAAGTTCGTGGTGCCATCCAACGGATCGACAATCCAACGGCGTGTTGGGTCTTTGCCTTCTGCCGCACCACCTTCTTCGGCCAACCAGCCATAGTTCGGGCGGGCTTCCATAAGTTCTTCACGGATGATCTGTTCCGCAGAGATGTCGGCTTTCGATACGAAGTCACCAGCGCCTTTCATCGAAACCTGAAGGTTCTCGACCTCGCGAAAGTCTTTCACAAGGCTGCGGCCAGCTTTGCGGGCTGCCTTGATCATCACGTTCAGATTTGCACTGCCTTGCATTGGAAAGGACTCCTGATGTTTCAAACGGCGCGTATACGCCTGTGCGCCTTGTTTGCCAAGACTGAAAGGACGTCAGTTGCGCTGAAGTTTCACGGGTTCAGACCTACACAGACGGATCATATGCGCCATAAAGGGCACCATGGTATCTTCATCCCGGGTTGCGGCATACATTTGCTTGCGCAGGCCACCTTCGGTCAGGGGCTTGGTGATGAAATCCGCATTGTCTTTCACGTCCCCCAAAACCCAATCTGGCAGCACCGCGACGCCGCGCCCAGCCGCTACCAGCATCAGGATTACTTCGGTCATTTCAACTTGCCTGATCCCACGCGGTTCAATGCGTTCTGGGGTGAGCAATCCGGTAAACACATCAATCTTCGAACGTTCTACCGGATAGGTCAGCAGCAGCTCTTGTTCAAAATCTTCCGCAACGATGAAATCCTCCCTCGCTAATCGATGCGCGGATGAGGCAACAAACCGGGGCTCATACGCGAAGAGTGGAGAAAAGGTGATCCCCGGCACCTCAACCGGATCGGATGAGATCACGAAATCAACTTCCTCGCGGCGCAAAGCTTCGATCGCGTCAAAGGCAAGGCGCTGGCGAATATCCAGATCCACGTCGGGCCATGCATGGCGCAGCTTATCAAGCACCGGAAAGAGCCAATCGAAACAGGCATGACACTCAATGGCGATGTGTAACCTGCCAGAGCGCCCTGATTTCAAAGCCCTGAATTCCTCTTCCAGCCGGTCAATTTCGGGCAACACCTGCTCGGCCAGCCGCAGCAGCTTCATCCCTGCAGGGCTAAGGCGCATGGGCTTGGTGCGTCGGTGGAACAATTCCATACCGACTTGTTCTTCCAGCCCTTTGATCTGGTGGCTCAGCGCCGACTGGGTGATGTGCAAAATATCCGCTGCGCGGGCCAGAGACCCCGATTGGTGAATGGCTCGCATTGTGCGCAAGTGCCGGAATTCAATATACATGCACACACCTCATGTTTAATGTGAGTATTATGAATTTGTCTCACAATCGAAGATGAGGCACAAGAGGGCCAAATCGCCATATGTCCGCCGAGGGTGCCATGACCACGCCAAGTATCTCATTCGAATTCTTTCCCCCGCAATCGCTGGACGCTTCGTTCCGGCTTTGGGAAACCGTTCGTCAGCTAGCGCCGCTGGACCCTAACTTTGTATCCGTCACCTACGGAGCGGGCGGAACCACGCGGGAGCTTACCCATGACGCGGTTGGCACGATCCACAAGCATTACGGTCTAAACGTTGCAGCACACCTGACTTGCGTTGAAGCCACGCGAGATGAAACCCTGGCAATCGCAAAAAGCTATGCCGAGGTCGGCGTGAAAGAGATTGTCGCCCTGCGTGGCGATGCACCGAAAGGCGCAGATCGTTTCATTCCCCGCGAAGACGGGTTTGCGAACTCGGTCGAGCTTATCGAAGCGCTCGCCACCACTGGTGATTTCCACATTCGTGTTGGCGCTTATCCTGATCCGCATCCTGAAGCGTCGGATATGGATGCTGACGTCGAATGGCTGAAACGCAAAGTGGACGCCGGTGCTGGATCGGCCATCACTCAATTCTTTTTCGAGGCCGAGACCTTCTTCCGTTTCCGCGACAAATGCGAACAAGCTGGCATTGATGTACCGATCATTCCGGGCATTCTGCCCATTGAAAACTGGAAGGGCGTGCGCAAGTTTGCTGAACGCTGTGGCACCAACATCCCCAAATGGCTGGATGATGCATTCGTAAAGGCGGAGCGGGATGATCGCACCGATCTTTTAGCCACTGCCCTGTGTACAGAGCTTTGTTCCGATCTGATTGATGAAGGTGTGCACGACCTTCATTTCTATACGCTGAACAAACCCACTCTGACGCGTGATGTGGCCCATGCGCTGGGCGTCACGCCGCAAATCAGCCTGGCAAATGTCGCCTGATATCAGTTTATTGCAGCGGCACCCACTTTGTGACCTAGCGTAAGTCTTGCACCTTGGGGTGCCGCCCTTAGCCTTCCCGAGCATCAGATCGGAAAGGCCTCCTTATGAGCATCATCGCAACCTCATACGAACAGCTGCCAACATTGGACGTCACCACGTCCATGTCTGGGTTGGATTTCATGCAAGGGATCTTGGACGGGACCATCTCTGGGCCGCCGATTGGGGCCACTTTGAACTACCACCTTCATGCGGTCGAGGATGGGAAAGTCAGCTTTCGTGGAACGCCGCTTTTTGAGCATTGCAACCCAATGGGCACGGTACATGGCGGCTGGTACGGGACACTTCTGGACAGCGCCATGGCTTGCGCAGTTATGACCCGCGTGCCGAAAGGCTCGGTCTATACGACCTTGGAATACAAGGTGAATATCCTGCGCCCCATTCCGCGTGGCACGTTGATCGAGGCCAACGGGCACATCCAACACGCTGGCCGTTCAACCGGAATATCGAACGGAGAAATCCGAGGCGTCGAGGACGGGAAGCTTTACGCCACCGGCTCGACCACCTGTATCATTATGAAGGCGACTTAAAGCGCCAAGGACTGCACGGTCACGGTTTCAATTGCCCCATAGCCGTTGAACCGGGTGACCGTTGCAAGGCTGTAGGCTCCCATACCTGCCAGCAGTAGATAGTCTTCTTCAGCCAAGTCTGAGGGCAGCGACAATGGGTCAGGCAATTGGTCGATTGAATCGCAGGTCGGCCCAAACACCGTGCGCTTTTCTTGTTCGCCCTCATGCGGATCACCATCCGCGCGCACTGTTTTCAAGCGATCAGGAACACCAATAGACGGCGCTTCTGACAATGCGCCGTAAATCCCATCATTCAGATAGATCGCACCATCTTCGCGGATGGCTTTGACACAAGTGGCAAGGCTGAACGCTTCGGCCACCATGGCCCGACCCGGTTCGCAAACCAGTTCCGGCGCATCATCTCCGAACTCGATCACGACGGCAGCATGAATGGCATGGAATATTGCCTCGAGGTCTGGTGCAACTCCGCGGTTGGCGGCGAATCCACCTCCAACGTTCAGGCGACGCAACTTGATCCCTGCCTGCTGTGCCACCTTGGCACACTGGGATATGTAAGCCACCCATGCAGACGGTTCGGCACATTGCGTTCCGGGATGGAACGTCATCGATGGGATAAATCCAGCGGCCTTAACTTGTTCAAGCAGTGAAACAGCCAAATCGGGATCAGCACCAAACTTCGCCCCGAAGTTATAGGCAGCCCCTTCAATCGGAAGGGCCAATCGTACAGAGATCTCAACGCCTTCCGGCGGCACTTGCGCGATCAGCTTTTCAAGCTCGCGGGTGCTGTCTACGGAATAGGAACGGACGTTTAGGGACACGGCCTCGGCGATCTCAGCGCGCGATCGGACGGGATTGTTGTAATGCATCTCGACATCACGAGACACGGCGCGCAGTGCCTGCATCTCAGCCGGGCTTGCCACATCAAAGGCCTGCAGCCCTGCTGTGACAAGGTTCTCAAGCACCATCGGCGTATCGTTGGCTTTCACTGCATAGGTCACCAATCCGTCAAACCCGGCGATGAAACGACGTGCAGTGGCCTGCAATACGGCGGGTGCAAAATACATGACGGGCTGCATGGGGCGCTCTGTCTTCAGATGAGACAGCGGTGTCAGCCAGATTGAGGGTTGCCTGCTCATTGCTATTTTCCGTGATCCTGTTGTCGCTAAACTAAGAATCACAACTCGCGCCGTCGATTTCCAGTGGCACTCCGGTCAATATGTCGCTTATATATCGTCAAATTGAACGAGAGATCAGACAAATGGACGACACGGACCGAGAATTACTTGTCCAACTTGAAAGCAATGCGCGCCTTCCAGTCGCCACGCTGGCCCGACGACTGGGGCTTGCGCGGTCTACGGTACAAGCCCGCATCGAGCGTCTGGAAGAAAAGGGGATTATCGCGGGATATGCCCTTCGGCTGGGGGACGCTGCGCGCAGTGATCGTATCCGTGCCACCGTCCTGATCTCGATCGAGCCACGCTCAACCCCCGCAGTATTGGCACGCCTGAAAACTCTGACACAGGTCGAAGCTGCCCATACTGCGTCAGGTCGTTGGGATATGGTGTTGCAACTGGCAGCCCCTTCAACGGCACTTTTGGATGAAGTTCTCGATGCGATAGGGGAAATTGACGGCGTTAAAGGATCGGAAAGTCTGATCCACCTCTCGACGCGGATCGACCGGTTGGGCTAAGACTGTCCCAATATTGATTATTGCATTTCAAGGGGACTGATTGTGAACTCCACCGCCTCGACGACCTTTAAAACCGCCCCGATTGATGGCCAAGTGCCGGGAACTTCAGGATTGCGCAAGAAGGTCGCCGTGTTCTCCGAGCCGGGCTATCTGGAAACCTATACGCAGGCCACCTTCAACGCCATTGAACCGGCTGGAAAGACGCTGGTACTGGGCGGTGACGGGCGCTATTTCAATCGTCCCGCGATGGCCACGATCTTGCGCATGGCTGCGGCCAATCAGGTTGCACGGGTGATCGTTGGGCAGAATGGTATATTGTCCACCCCTGCCGCCAGCCATTTGATCCGAAAACGCAATGCCGATGGCGGCTTGATCCTGTCTGCCAGCCACAATCCCGGCGGCCCAGACGGAGATTTCGGGCTGAAATACAACATCGCAAATGGCGGCCCAGCGCCCGAAGCCGTCACGGACGCAATCGTCGCCTGCGCACAAGATATCGACGCCTACCACATCACCGACGCTGCCGCACCGTCCCTATCAGAATGCGGCGAAGCAACTCTGGGCAACATGGTGGTTGAGGTTGTCGATCCCGTTGCGGACTACGCATCCTTGATGGAAGAGCTGTTTGATTTCAATGCTATCCGCAAAATGATCGCGGACGGATTCACCCTACGATTTGACGCGATGCACGCGGTCACTGGTCCTTATGCCACTGAAATTCTGGAACGCCGCTTGGGCGCCCCAACTGGTAGCGTTGTGAACGGCAATCCCAGTGAGGATTTCGGCGGCGGGCACCCTGACCCGAACCCTGTGTGGGCAAAAGAGCTTTTTGATCATCTTCATGGGCCGGATGCGCCGGATTTCGGCGCGGCATCCGACGGGGATGGAGACCGCAATATGATTGTCGGAAACGGCATCTATGTTGCCCCCTCTGACAGCTTGGCTGTTCTGGCTGCAAACGCCCATCTTGCGCCGGGCTACGCCCAAGGGATTGCAGGGGTTGCACGATCCATGCCGACATCTGCTGCATCAGATCGTGTGGCGGAAAAGCTTGGGGTTGAAGCGTTCCAGACCCCAACCGGGTGGAAGTTCTTTGGCAATTTGCTGGACGCTGGCCGCGCCACATTGTGTGGCGAGGAAAGCGCAGGCACCGGATCAGATCACGTACGTGAAAAAGATGGGCTTTGGGCGGTACTTCTGTGGCTGAACATCTTGGCGGTGCGCGGCGAAGGTGTTGCCCAGATCCTGAAGGAGCATTGGCAGACTTATGGCCGCGACTACTATTCACGGCATGACTATGAAGGACTGGACTCCAAATCGGCTAATCACTTGATGTCAGAACTAAAATCCAGACTGTCCACCCTGCCCGGACAATCGGCCGCTGGATTGACCCTTACCGGTTCCGAAGATTTTGCCTATACCGATCCGATTGATGGCTCCCTTACCACGGGCCAAGGTGTAATCTTGGCATATGAAGGCGGTGCGCGGGCCATGCTAAGGCTGTCGGGCACAGGAACTGAAGGTGCGACTTTACGGGTCTATTTGGAACAATACGTAGATCCGACCGGTGATCTGACGCGTGATGCACAAGAAGCGCTGTCAAAAGTGATTACCGCAACTTCACAGTTTGCCGGCATTCAAGACCTGCTTGGACGCACGGCCCCAGATGTCATCAGCTAAAGTGCTGCAAATCTGCGTCCTTTGATCGCAATTTTGGTTTCAAAGCCTTATTTTCTTGCATTTACAGCTCTGTTTGGGGGATAGGTTAATCAATTGTTAAAACTTCGCTTCGCGCGGTCTTCCTTGCTTGCTATGACCGCAGAAATCTGTTTCTGCCACTCCGCGCGTTTGCGACCGAAGATCCTGATGGGCAGCAGTTGACCTGGGCTGTGCCCTTTGGGTGGGGTGGAGGCTCAAATGGCGCGTCGTTCTTCTTTATCAACTGACCTTAGGCTCAGTTCGCTGTCCCGATATGCCATCGGTGCTGTACTCGCTGCTCCCATTGCTGGATCAGCAATTGCGCAACCTACCTTCGAACAAGTTGATCCCTTCCCCAGCACTGTCGGATCCCCGATCGCCGAAGCACACGGGATATCCGGCAACGGTCAGGTTGTTGTCGGCACAGCCTCTTCCGGAACGGTGACAGAAACGGCGTTCATATTCGTCAATGGCACACTGACCGCATTGGACCCATCGGGCTCGATGCCGCGTAGCGTTGCTTATGATGCAAGCGAAGACGGTTCGGTTGTCATCGGGGATATGGATCTTTCCGGCGGCGGTGGAACACGCGCTTTCGTCTGGACACAAGCCACCGGAATGGTCGCCGCACCGCCGATGTTGGGCGGGAATAGCGAAGCCAATGCCGTCAGCGGAAATGGACGGATTATTGTCGGGCAAATGAGCTCGGGCGCCTTGCCGCAACGAGCCTTTGTTTGGGATCGGATCAGTGGCAGCGTGACAGATATCGGGACTTTGCGGACCGACCTTGCCGGTTTTGCGCGTGCAAACGGAGTGAACGGAGACGGTAGCGTTGTTGTAGGCGGCGCGGCTGCCAGTTCAGCATTTCACGCCTTCCGCTGGACCCAGTCTGGCGGGATGGAAGATTTGGGGACAATCGGTGGAGTAAACGGGTTCAGCGAAGCATTGGCCGTCAGCAAAGACGGAACCACTGTGGTCGGTCGTTCAGCCACCCCACTTCCCGTCGACAACCGGGCCTTCCGCTGGACACGCGCCACAGGCATGCAGCATCTGGTCGCGCCTGATGAAGCTGATCGTCGGGAAACCCGCGCAACCGCTGTTAGTGAGGATGGCAGCTATGTTGCTGGCTTCACCATTGGACAATCACCGAAACAGTTCAAGGCCATCCGCTGGGACGCAAACGGCGACGGTTTGTATATTGGCGACCTGACAACAAACAATGATGGCAACGCACGTGCCACTGGCATCAGTGATGACGGAAGTATCGTCGTTGGCATGTCCACAACAGATACAAGCAGCAACATGCGCGCCTTCATCTGGCGTGAGAACCGTAAAAACCCCACAACACCAACAACGGGCACCATGCTTGACCATGTGAACACCCTTAAGCAGGTGACCACGGGTGCCGCACAGCAGGCGGCAGGTGTCTCAATGCTTGCCGAACAATCGCAGTTCGTACTGGGACAAGAGGTAACAGGGGCAGCGGGCGGTGCATCCGACGGCTTCCTGTCTTCCAGCGGCAAAGGCCGGTCTCCGATTTCGTTGCGCATTGCCGCAGGTGCAAGCCATTCACCAGACGGCAAAGAGCTGATTATCGGCGGCCTGTCAGGCTCGACCCGCATTGCCCAGAGTCTGACCTTCGGCGGATATCTTGGTCTTGGCACAGATCGCGATGAACTGGCTGACTTTGGCATCGACGGCAATTTCACTGCGCTAGGGCTTTACCTGCGTGGCGGTCAGATCGGTGCCGAGGGGCTAAGCTGGAAAGTTGCGGCCTCGCAGGTGGCAGCTGATGTGACAATCACCCGCGCCACGGCGCTGGCCAATACAGAACGCGGGACTGGTGACAGCTCTATGCGTGCTCGCTCGGCTTCAGTCGAGCTTGGCTATGGCTTCACACAGGGCAATATGATGATCACCCCCTATGCGCGTCTGGCACGGACCGTGTCAAAGCGCGATGGATATGTTGAGACCTCGAACGCAGCCTTCCCTGTAAGCTATGACGACTACGAGATTTCTGAAACCACAGCGACCATCGGGGCCAATATTGGCACAACAATCGGAGATAACGGGTTTTTGACCATGTCTGCGGGTGTCGAATGGGATCTGTCGCGCAAAGCGGGTGATGTCACCGGAACAAGCGACATTCCCGGAATGACCGACTTTTCCATCGCCGGTCCAGAACTGGAGCATGAACAGCGCCTCTTTGCCGAGGCACGTTATGTTCACCAATTGGGGAATGGCCGTGCTTATGACGTAGGCCTCGGACTGCGCCAAACCGCCTATGCTGAAAAGCCAAGCGTGATGGCGACAATTGGCTACACGATGAGCTTCTAAACACAGCTTGCCAAACAAGAAACGCCCGGAAACTCTCCGGGCGTTCTTACGATTTGGAGTTAGCTCATCACCTCAGTACAGGTTCCACGCCCCCAACCTGACTTGGCCCCAGAGGCCGAGAAGTCAAAATCGCCATTTTCAAGATTCATATTGTAGTGCAGCGTGTAGCTGTAGTCATCGCTGAACATTAGGAACGTGATCGAGTCGAGGCCGGGATAAACGCTGGCCTCTTTTTGCTCGCCGTCCATGATAATATGGCCAGCCTTGCCGTCGTGGAGCGTGACCAAAGTCACCGCCATTTCGGGCAGCGCTCCTTTCGGAACCTCGCAGTTATAGGTACGTTCCTGTGCCAGTGCCATTGAGGGGGTGAAGGCCAGAAGAAGAAGTGCTTTTTTCATGAGTTTTCGCTTGTTGATCCGGTTTTCTTTTCGGACAGCATAGATTGATCCGTCGCGTGGGCCGCACTGCTAAGGGTTGAATATGGCATCAATTTGTCGAAACTCCTTCCAACCCTTTCCAAAGTCCATCCTTCTTCTTTGATGCACCACGCATCACTTAAAGACGTTTTTGCGCATCCTGAGGCTTGCGAACGATGCCGGGGTTTCCCTTTGGCGCCCACTTGGGTAAACGGTCTTTGATTTATAGGATTTGGGACGACCACCATGGCCATGGACAAGACCTTCGACGCAGCCTCTGCCGAAGCACGCATATATAAGACCTGGGAAGAGGCTGGCGCCTTCAAGGCCGGCGCGAATGCCAAGCCGGGGGCTGACAGCTTCACCATCATGATCCCGCCGCCCAATGTGACGGGTGCGCTGCACCTTGGCCATGCGTTCAATAACACGCTGCAGGACATTCTGATCCGTTGGCACCGCATGCGCGGCTTCGACACGCTGTGGCAGCCCGGTCAGGACCACGCGGGCATCGCCACCCAGCTTCAGGTCGAAAAGATGCTGGCCGAGACGCAGCAGCCCGGTCGCCGTGATCTGGGCCGCGAGAAGTTTCTTGAGAAGGTCTGGGAGTGGAAAGGCGAATACGGCTCGACCATCATTGAACAGCTGAAACGTCTGGGCTCCACCTGCGACTGGTCGCGCAACGCCTTCACCATGGCCGGTGCGCCGGGCGATCCGCGCGTCGGGCACGAAAACTCGGCCAACTTCCACGACGCCGTTCTGAAGGTCTTCGTCGACATGTACGACAAGGGGCTGATCTATCGCGGCAAGCGTCTGGTCAACTGGGACCCGCATTTCGAAACCGCGATTTCCGATCTGGAGGTCGAGAACATCGAGACCCCCGGCCATATGTGGCACTTCAAATACCCGCTGGCCGGTGGCGCGACCTACACTTACGTCGAGAAGGACGAGGATGGGAATATCACGCTTGAAGAAGAGCGCGACTATATCTCGATCGCGACGACCCGCCCGGAAACCATGCTGGGCGATGGCGCGGTTGCCGTGCACCCCGATGACGAACGCTATGCGCCAATCGTGGGCAAGCTTTGCGAAATCCCCGTGGGCCCGAAAGAGCATCGCCGCCTGATCCCCATCATCACCGACGAATATCCGGATATGAATTTCGGCTCGGGCGCGGTGAAAATTACCGGCGCGCATGACTTCAACGACTATCAGGTCGCCAAGCGCGGCGGCATCCCGATGTATTCGCTGATGGATACACGCGGCGCGATGCGGGCCGATGGTCGCGCTTACGCGGAAGAGGCCGAAATTGCCCAGCGCATTGCGAATGGCGAAGAGGATTTCGACGAGGCAAAAATCGCTGCGATGAACCTTGTGCCGGATGAGTATCGCGGTCTGGACCGGTTCGAGGCCCGCAAGCTGGTGGTCGATCAGATCACCGCTGAGGGTCTGGCCGTGATGCATGACGTCACGCGGACCGAGAAGGATGACGAAGGGAACGAGACCCGGATCACCGAGACCGTGCCTTACGTCGAAAACAAACCGATCATGCAGCCCTTCGGCGACCGTTCGAAAGTCGTCATCGAGCCGATGCTGACCGACCAATGGTTCGTGGACGCCGAGAAAATCGCTGGCCCCGCGCTGGACGCCGTGCGAAATGGCGACGTGAAAATCCTGCCCGAAAGCGGCGAGAAGACCTTCTATCACTGGCTGGAAAACATCGAGCCGTGGTGTATTTCCCGCCAGCTCTGGTGGGGCCATCAGGTGCCGGTGTGGTATGGGCCGAAAGTCATCGATAGCACTGAAACACAGTACGATAAGGTTGACGACCAGCTCATTAATCCACGCGAAGTTAAGACCAAATACTTGGATTATTCGCAACCTGTCGCCTTCTGTGCTCCCGATTGGGAAACTGCATGGCAAAAGGCTAACGAAGAATACTATTCACAGTTCGAAAGCGATAGCTTTGGCGGCGGTGGCTTCTCCGAAGTTGATCAAGACGCATTCAGATGTTTCTCCGACGTCGGAGACGAAGGTCACTGGGAAGGACAAGCATACATTTGTTTCTACCGCGACCCCGACGTGCTGGACACATGGTTCTCGTCCGGCCTCTGGCCCTTCGGCACGCTGGGCTGGCCGCAGAACACGGACGAGCTTAACCGCTTCTTCCCCGGTGACGTGCTGATCACTGGTCAGGATATCCTGTTCTTCTGGGTCGCGCGCATGATGATGATGTCTCAGGCTGTCTGTCACAAGAACCCGTTTCACACGGTCTATCTGCACGGGCTTGTCCGTGACGAGAAGGGCAAGAAAATGTCCAAGACCACGGGCAATGTGATCGACCCGCTCGAGATCATTGACGAATACGGCGCGGATGCTTTGCGGTTTACCAACACCGCCATGGCCTCGATCGGGGGCGTGTTGAAAATGTCCAAGGATCGTGTCGCCGGATACCGGAATTTCGGCACCAAACTTTGGAATGCGGCAAGATTTGCCGAAATGAACGACTGTAAACCGGTCGCGGATTTCGACCCGAAAAGCCCGACGCAGACGGTGAACCGCTGGATCATCTCGGAAACCGCGAAAATCCGCGAGGATGTGGACGCAGCCCTGATCGCCTACCGTTTCAACGACGCAGCCCATGGTTTGTATGCCTATGTCTGGGGCAAAGTTTGCGACTGGTATGTCGAATTCTCGAAGCCGCTATTGAACTCGGAAGACGAGGCTGTTTTGGCCGAAACTCGCGCGACTATGGCATGGGTCATCGATCAGTGTCTGATCATGCTGCACCCGATCATGCCATTTGTGACGGAAGAGCTGTGGGGTCAGATCGCCGAGCGTCCAAAGATGCTGATCCACGCTGATTGGCCGACTTACGGCGATGAGCTGTTGGACGAAGCCGCTGCGCGCGAAATGAACTGGGTGATTTCGCTGATCGAAAACATCCGCTCGGCCCGTTCGCAGATGCATGTTCCCGCCGGTCTTAAAATCCCGGTTATCCAGCAAGAACTGGATGCAGCTGGTCGTACCGCGCTGGACAACAACCAAGCGCTGGTGATGCGCATGGCTCGCGTGGACTCGATCACGGAAATGGCGGAGTTGCCCAAGGGCTGCATCACGGTCGCTGTCGCAGGTGGCATCTTCGCCCTGCCCTTGGCCGAGATCATCGACGTGGACGAAGAGATTGCGCGGCTTGAGAAGTCGTTGGGTAAGCTGGCCAAAGAATTGGGCGGTCTGCGCGGGCGGTTGAAGAACCCAAAATTCGCGGAAAACGCGCCACCCGAGGTGTTGGCCGAGACTCAGGCGAACCTTGCCGCCCGCGAAGAGGAAGAGGCGACGCTGAACGCCGCGCTCGATCGACTGAAAGAAATCTAAAGGACAGGCCGGGGCGACCCGGCCTTTTCTTTTGTGCGGGGTGTTATGGCACCAGCCGCTCAACGGCGCGCATCATCCCCATGGATTTGTCATAGACCAGCGTCAGCACCCGGCGCATCGGTGGGGTTTTGGCGGCCTGCACAGCCACCTGCGGCAACCGCGTGGCGGCCCCGGCGGCAGCGGCAGTGACAAGAAAACTGCGTCGGTTCATCTGGGGCATAGTGTGCCCTCCACTTGTTAAGAACCATTCTTAACTAATCACGATCCGCCTGATTTCAACCTTGCCGACCTCCGCGCGCCCTGCTCTAACCAACATATGACCAAGACCCATGCCCGCCTGACCCCGCTTGCCGACAGCCTTCCCGCAACCGTGCCCTTCGTCGGCCCCGAAACGCAGGAACGCGCCCGTAGACGCGAATTTGCTGCGCGTTTGGGCGCGAATGAGAACACCTTTGGCCTTTCGCCCAACGCCATCGCCGCGATGGCAGATGCCGCACGCGACGTCTGGATGTATGGCGACCCAGAGAACCATGATTTGCGGCAGGCGCTCGCTGCGCATCACCGTATTTCAGCCGAGAACATCATGGTTGGCGAAGGCATCGACGGGCTGTTGGGATATTTGGTGCGGCTGTTGATTGGACCGGGCGACAAGGTTGTCACCTCGCAAGGCGCCTATCCGACCTTCAACTATCATGTGGCTGGATTTGGCGGAGCGCTGGAAACGGTACCCTACAAGGGTGACCATGAAGACCCAGAGGCTTTGACTGCCAAGGCTGCCGAGGTGGGTGCGAAGCTTGTCTACATTGCCAATCCAGACAACCCGATGGGCACATGGCATGATGCTGCAACGATCCAGCGGATGATCGACAGCGTGCCTGAAGGGTGTCTGCTGGTCTTGGATGAAGCCTATGTCGAGTTTGCCCCTGAAGGCACCGCGCCTGCATTGAACACGGACGACCCCCGCGTGATCCGAATGCGCACGTTTTCAAAAGCTTACGGCATGGCAGGCGCACGCGTAGGCTATGCGATTGGCACGTCCGACCTGATCACCGCCTTCCACAAAATCCGCAACCATTTCGGCATGTGCCGCATTAGCCAAGCTGGCGCATTAGCGGCACTTGAGGATCAAACCTATCTGCGCGAAACCGTCCAAAACGTGTCTGATGCCCGCGCGCGGATCGATGAAATCGCGCGTGAGAACGGCCTGAGCACCCTGCCCTCGGCCACGAACTTTGTTGCGGTGGATTGTGGAAAAGATGCTGAGTTTGCCAAGGCTGTTCTGGATCAGCTCATCGCACAGGATGTGTTTGTCAGAATGCCTTTTGCCGACCCACAAAACCGCTGCATCCGAATTTCTGCGGGGACCGCTGAAGAACTGGACGTCTTCGCAAAAGCGCTTCCATTGGCATTGAAAGCTGCCCGCGCTTAAGCCTGCGCGATTACATCAGCAGCGGCGGACAACGCTCCGGCCCCTTGGGGAATATCCAGCGCCGTCAATCCGGACTGAATGGCCGACAAAGCGCCCATCACCATTGCGGCGTTCAGATGTCCCATATGGCCCAAACGAAAGAACCCGTCGCCTTTTGGGTCATCTGGGGTCGACATCCCCAGGCCAATTCCAAGGGTTACACCCGTGTTCTGCTCGGTCCAGTTGCGAAGGGCCGTTCCGTTTGGCGCTCCGATCTGCAGAGAGGTCACCGCGTTGGAGCGGTGCATCGGATCAACTACATTCATTTGCAGCGGTCCCTCTGCCCCCCATGCATCGAAGGCGGCCCAAATGGCGCGGGCCAGATGAGCATGGCGGGACCAAACTTTCTCGACCCCGCCCTCTTCTTCGATCATCTTCAAAGCTTCGCGCAATCCAAATAAATGGTGCGTCGGCGCGGTGCCTCCGAAGTACTGATAGAAGATCTCGGGTTTGGCACGCGGTGCCCAGTCCCAATACCGCGACACGCGTGGAAGCTTGTCGCGAACGGCGGCGGCCTTGTCACTGAAGAACACAAACCCCATTCCGGGCGGGACCATCAGCCCCTTTTGCGAGGCCGCGACGGCCACGTCCACACCCCATGCATCCATCTCGAACCGGTCACAGCCAAGCGAGGCAATGCAATCGACCATCAACAGCGCTGGGTGGCCCGCCGCGTCGATCGCTGCGCGTACGACCTCAACATCATTCAGGATCGAAGTCGAAGTATCCACATGCGTCAGCAAAACGGCTTTCAATTCGTGCGTAATATCCGCGCGCAAAAGCTCTTCCACCCGGCTGGGATCAACAGGCGTTTTCAAACCAAACTCTTCGATCACAGTGTTGACGCCCAACGCCGAAGCCATTTCGTGCCAGCCATGGCCAAATCGTCCGGTACAAAGCGAAAGAACCTTTTCGCCCGCCGCCAGCGTGTTCGACAAAGCTGCCTCCCACGCACCATGGCCATTGGCGACATAGATCACAGCATGGTGCCGTGTTCTGGCGACTGATTTCAGCCCGCCAATCAAGCCGGGCATCATGTCCACAACCTCGCCCGCATAGATATTGGGCGCGGCGCGATGCATCGCTTGCAATACCCGATCCGGCATGACGGACGGACCAGGAATAGCAAGATGGGTGCGGCCATGTGATAGCGTCATGGGAAGCCTTCATTGTTCTCAAGCCATAAGCGGTAAAGCGACAGACCGATTGCGTCAACGGGGTCAGGACGCCCCCTTCTTGTTTGTAGCGCTCTGACAAGTTACATCCCGGTAAGAGCCTTTCACTGGGTTTGGGTCAGCACCGGACAGGAACCGAATGTTCAAATCACTGTTTGCCGAGATCAAGAGGCGCGAGCGTGCGTGGAAACACGGGTTCGGGATGGATATCTCGACCCCGGAAGGGCGGCGTGCAGCACGTCGCCACAATAACCTTGTGGATCATGCATTCCTTCGCCGCGTGTTGCCGAACCGCTATCAGCTTTCCGATGACGCATGGCGTTCAAACCAACCTGATCCAGTGCATTTTCCGGCGCTTGAAAAAATCGGGATCAAGACCGTGATCAACCTGCGTGGGGCGGACAAGTATTCGTATTACCTGTTCGAGGTCGAAGCCTGCCAGGACTTTGGCATGAAGCTTATCGACCACCCCCTGCTGGCACGCGTGTTGGGCACGGCGGAGGAATATCTTGAGCTTCTCGACATCATGCAAACGGCCGAAAAACCCTTTCTGATCCACTGTAAATCCGGTGCAGATCGGACAGGCATAGCCTCGGCCCTTTATCTTTTGGATCAATGCGGTGCGAGTTTGGACGAGGCGCGCGCGCAACTGTCTTTGAAATACGCGCATCAACGTTGGTCGAAAGCTGGTATTTTGGACGCGTTGATCGAAGCTTACGCAACGCATTGTGAAACTGATCCAATTTCCATTCGGGACTGGTTCGCAAATCACTATGACCCGGACGCCATCACACAGGCCTTTCAAGCCGAACGGAAGAAGCGATGACCTCAGACACGGCCAAAACCGACCAGAAAGAGATGATCCGCTGGCTTTGGAAGGGCTACATGCGCGCCTATCGGTTGCCGCTGATGCTGGCGATGCTTCTGATGCTGGCAGAAGGTCTGGCCCTGGGCGGCCTGAGTTACATGATCAAACCGATGTTCGATGTGGCGTTTTCATCGGGCAGTACGACCTCGATCATTTGGGTGGCCGTGGTCGTAGCAGGTATCTTCATTGTCCGCGCCTTTGCCGCATTCGGCCACCGCGTCCTGATGGTGCATGTCGGCCAACGTGTCGGGGCCAATCTTCAGTCGGATATGGTGGCCCATATGCTGACATTGGACAGCAACTATTTCCGCGACAACTCACCCGGCACGCTGATGGAGCGGGTGCGCGGGGATGCCCAAGCCATCGCCACTATCTGGGAGGTCGTCCTGGCCGCCGTCGCCCGCGATGTCGTTTCTTTGCTTGCGCTTCTGGGTGTTGCCCTGTCGATCGATTGGCTTTGGGTGGTGGTCGCTGTGGCAGCGGCCCCCTTGTTGACCTATCCAATGGGCATTTTGCAAAAACGCGTACGCAGAACGACGACAGACAGCCGATCTGCTGCGGCGCAAATCTCGACCCGACTGGACGAGATCTTTCACGGCATCAACTCGATCAAACTTTCCGGCACGGAACGTCACGAACAATCGCGCGTAGATCGCGAGATCAGCGCCTTCGCAAAGACCCACCTGCAAAGCCAAGCCAACCAAGGGGCGATTGTCGCCATGGTCGACATTATTGCTGCGGTCGGCTTCTTCGGCGTGCTGGTGTATGGTGGGCTTCAGATCAATTCCGGCGTGAAGACTGTGGGCGAGTTCATGAGTTTTTTCACGGCCATGGCGCTGGTCTTTGATCCCTTGCGTAACTTGGGCAAGGTCTCGGGCGGGTGGCAAGCCGCGATTGCCAGCCTGACGCGCATTCGCGACGTGTTTGCCCAGCGCCCAACAATTCTGTCCCCCGCCAAACCGGCAGCCCTTCCCGCCAAGGCAAGTGCTGCTGATATTGTTTTGAAAGACGTGAACTTTGCCTATGGCGACACGCCGATCCTGCGCGGAACGTCGTTGGTCGCGGAGGCCGGGAAAACCACTGCGCTGGTCGGTGCTTCCGGCGCTGGCAAGAGTACGATCTTCAACTTGCTGACCCGGTTGGCCGATGCAAAGTCAGGTGAGGTCTCGGTTGGTGGGGCAGATGTCGCAAGCCTGCCACTGGATCAGTTGCGCGGTCTGTTTTCGGTAGTCAGTCAGGAAGCCCTTCTGTTTGACGAAACCCTGCGTGACAACATCCTGATGGGGCGCAAAGGCGTGGATGAGAAAGCCATGAAACATGCGCTGGATACGGCCCATGTTTCCGATTTCTTACCGCGCATGCCAGACGGGTTGGACAGCCCGGCCGGCCCACGGGGTTCAAACCTGTCAGGTGGACAACGGCAACGGATTGCAATTGCCCGCGCGGTACTACGCGACGCGCCTGTTTTGTTGCTGGACGAAGCGACATCGGCACTGGACGCCAAGTCAGAGAAGCTGGTGCAAGAAGCCCTGGATACGCTGTCAAAAGGTCGCACGACTTTGGTGATCGCACACCGCCTGTCCACCGTCCGGGATGCCGACAAAATCGTCGTGATGGATCAGGGCCGTGTGGTCGATCAGGGGACCCATGATGAGCTCTTGGCCCGTGGTGGGCTCTATGCGCAGCTCTATAACCTTCAGTTTCAAGACGGCTCAGGCGGAGCGCAACACAGCATTGGGCAAAATGAAAGCACGCCTGCCATGCCCGCTGAACGCCCCACCCCAGACCGCTGGTCCTTCCGCCGGCTATTCACCGGTGGGTTTTGGGGCCGCAAACGCGACTGATCCTTTTTACCGCCGCATCACGCACCTATATTGGTCCGGCGACAGGAGACCATGATGACCGATCGAACCGTCCTAAAGATCAGCGGCAGCGACCGCGAAAGCTTCCTGCAGGGGCTGGTCACTAACGATATTGCACGGCTTAAAGACGGGCTGGTCTATGCGGCGCTTTTGACGCCGCAGGGCAAGTATCTGGCGGACTTTTTTATGGTCCCAGCGGATGACGCCATCTTGATCGACGTGGCGACTTCACTGGCTAAATCGCTGGCTCAGCGGTTGTCTATGTACAAGTTGCGCGCGGATGTGGCGATCGAAGCCACCGAGATCACGCCTGCATTGGGGCTTGGGGATACGCCCGACGGCGCCTTTGCTGACCCCCGCCATCCCGAGCTAGGCTGGCGTGCCTATGACGGACGTGACGGGGAAACGCGCGTGGATTGGAAGGCGCTCCATGTCGCGCATCTGATCCCCCAAACTGGGATCGAACTGACGCCTGACACTTACATCCTTGAATCAGGCTTTGAGCGCCTTAACGGTGTCGATTTTAAAAAAGGCTGCTATGTCGGGCAAGAGGTCACCGCCCGGATGAAGCACAAGACCGAGTTGAAGAAAGGATTGGCGTTGGTGTCAATCGACGGCGCAGCCCCCGCTGGCGCGCCCATCACGCGCGACGGAAAGCCGGTCGGTACGCTCTTTACACAATCGGGGGGGCAGGCCATCGCCTATCTTCGATTTGATCGCGCGGGTACAGGCATGAAGGCCGACGACGCAGAAGTGTCGTGGTCGGCTCAGGCGTAGCGCCACTTCCCCTGCCCAATTCCATCCAGCGTATATGCACCAACCCCATAGCGTATTAGGCGAAGGGTCGGATGACCGACCGCAGCTGTCATCCGACGCACCTGGCGGTTTTTGCCTTCGGTGATCTTCAATTCAATCCAGCTGTCCGGCACGGATTTTCGCACACGGATGGGGGGATTACGCATCCATAGGCCCGCTGGTTCGTCCATTTGCCGAACCTTCGCAGGTCGCGTGCGCCCATCTTTCAGATCAACGCCATCGCGCAAAGCTTGCAACGCGGCCTCGTCCGGAATGCCTTCGACCTGAACCCAGTAAGTTTTCGCAAGCTTATGCTTCGGATTTGCAAGTTTCGCCTGAAGCTTGCCATCATCTGTCAGCACCAGCAGCCCTTCGCTGTCACGATCAAGGCGCCCAGCTGCATAGACACCCGGCAGATCAATGTAGTCTGACAGGGTTTTCCGGTCGCTGCCTTCAGTCCCTTTATCAGTGAACTGGGACAACACGTTGTATGGCTTATTGAACAGGATCGTGGTCATTGCGATCGCCTTTGGACATGATCAACCGGCACGCGGTTTGGCCGAGTCGATTACTTCGGCAGAACCTCAATAATCCGAGGAAGTTGTTTTTCCAACCACCCAATCCGACCATCATTCATGACCATGGCCAGTACGGATTGACGAGCATCTGATACAAACAGCATCGCGCTCCACATCGTGTTGGAGCCGTTGTGAAACAACACATCCCCGTCGTCACGCGGCAAGATCACCCAGCCCAGCGCATAGCTATCTTTCACTGGCGTCACCAATCGCGCACAGCTTTCTTTCGACAGGAAACTCGGGTTAACACCTGTACACTGGTTCAAGTGCGCGGCGCCCCAGTGCATCAGATCCGATAAGGAAGGATGAACAGTGCCCGCCGGCCCCATCCAAGCAGGGTTGTCAGCCGTACCGGCTGGGTTCACAGGCCATGAAAACCCAAGCAAGCGGCGGTGCCCCCAAGCATCCTCCACCCCGTCAGGCGCTCCGAACCCTAGGGTGGCTAACCCAAGTGGACTGGCGATTTCTGCGCGGATCAATTCCTCCCAGCTTTTGCCTGTCACCTGCTCGGCCACCAATCCAGCCAGCACATATCCCGTGTTGGAGTATTCGAAGGATGGGTCTGCGTTCTTGAGCGGCTCGGACCAAAGCTGCCGCATCAACGCCAACCGCGCTTTGGATGAGTCTTCAGGTAACCCGTCCCGGCGCGCATTTGCCGGCAATCCAGCAGTATGGCTTAGTAAACCCGACAAACGGATGCTCTGCCAGTCCGTGTGCATCTCGGCCTGAAACGCAGGCAGCAAATCACCAACGGGTGCGTCAATGTCCAACACGCCCTCATCATGCAACCGCAATATCATCGCAGATGTCATCGACTTGGTCAGCGACCCAATATGCCAGCGGGACTCAACAGACACCTGACCTTCCCGTATGTAACGGGGGCCTGCTGTAACGATCTGAGGGGGCTCACCCAATCTTTGAAACCCAACACCAATTGCACGGCCGCGTTCTTGCTGGAGTGATTTGACGAGAGCATCAAGCTTAGTAGTTTCACCAATCATGGATGCCTCTTGCGCGGTCGAAGCCTTGTTCAAAGTTAGAAAGCAGACCGCTGAGAGAGCTGACAAAATCCAAACTATGCGTTTCATCGGTCAATTCTCTGCGGCCAGCACGATTAAACAATAAAAAACGTGCCCAGCATTCCGCATGGGCACGTTTTAAATGGTCATCGCTGGGGCGCGGATCAAGCGCGCTCGGAATATTCCATCGTTTCGGTGTTCACGACGATCGCTTCGCCTTGACCAACAAACGGCGGCACCGAAATCCGCACACCATTGTCCAACAGCGCTGGCTTAAAGCTGTTGGCGGCTGTTTGGCCTTTCACAACCGGCTCGGTCTCTTCGATCGTGCAAGTGACTTTCTGCGGCAAAGTCGCGTTCAGCGCCTCGGTATCGTAAAACTCGACCACGATGGTCATGCCATCCTGCAAAAACGGGCGGCGTTCGCCCAGAAGATCGGCTGGGATCTGGTTTTGCTCGTAGGTTTCGGTGTCCATGAAGATGAGCATGCCGTCATCTTCGTAAAGGAACTGCTGGTCTTTCTGCTCAAGACGCACACGCTCTACTTTGTCGGCAGAACGGAAACGTTCGTTCAGCTTGGAGCCGTTGCGCAGGTTCTTCATCTCGACCTGTGCAAACGCGCCGCCTTTACCCGGCTTCACGTGGTCGACTTTGACCGCAGCCCAAAGGCCACCATTATGTTCCAGCACGTTGCCGGGACGAATTTCATTACCGTTGATCTTGGGCATATCCTGAAACCTTCGCAAAAGGTTGAAATTTGTTGGTTTGAACCTATATCTTGGCGGTCTCTATCTGACAAGACGAGCGTGAAACGACCAAGTTATGTAACAGCCATGCAACAGGCGCATGGCAGCCATGTAATTAGGGGGATACCGAATCGCTCGGAAACTGCCATATTGGCCGCTACGCCAAAAACCGCAAGAGCAAGAATAATAAAGGACGACCATGCTGGACTCCGTAGACGGTACTGCTTTCAATAACGAACAAGGCAATCGCGCGCGCAAACTGTTTGCTGCTGTCGTATTGGCTGCCTTGGATGATGCTATCGCTGACGATAAAAAGTACGGCAATGGCCCGGATCAGATTGCCCGCTGGGCGCGTTCGCGCGACGGCCGTGAGGTTCTGAGCTGCGCTGGCATCGACCCGAACGAACGTGTTGTTGGTGGCTTGATGGACTTTGTGTCCAAAGGCGTCCGCACGTCGGTTGCGCTGAGCCGCGAAGAGAGTGAGCGTCGTAACGCCGCCACCGCAGAAGCTGCATAAGCTTTTCTAACCATATTCCATGAATTGCGCGTCCCTTGGGGCGCGTTTTTCGTCCGGTGACATGTGATGGTCGGTTCAGGGCTGGAGCCAGCCCAGAAAACCGCCTAATGATTTGGCCATGACCAAATCGATCATGATACAGGGCGCGGGCTCGAACGTTGGAAAATCTCTGCTTGTGGCAGGTATCGCGCGTGCAGCCGTGAAACGTGGGCTCAGCGTGGCCCCTTTTAAACCGCAGAACATGTCCAACAACGCAGCCGTGACCGTCGATGGGGGCGAAATCGGACGCGCCCAAGCGCTTCAGGCGCGGGCCTGCCGACTGGATCCGGTTGTGGATATGAACCCCGTGCTTCTGAAGCCCGAGACCGATACGGGCGCGCAGGTCATCGTACAGGGCAAACGCTTTGCCACAATGAAAGCGCGCGACTATGGCAAGGCGAAGGCCGATTTGATGCCGCGTGTGCTGGAGAGCTTTCACAGGCTTCGTTCACAACATGATCTTGTGTTGGTCGAGGGCGCTGGTAGCCCTGCCGAGATCAACCTGCGTGCAGGCGACATCGCCAATATGGGCTTTGCAGAAGCTGCGGATATTCCCGTCGTCCTAGCCGGTGACATTGACCGAGGGGGCGTGATTGCGCAACTGGTCGGTACGCACGCCGTCCTTCCTGAAGGTGACCGCACCCGCATCAAAGCTTTCTTGGTCAATAAGTTCCGGGGTGACCCCACATTGTTTGCGGATGGAGCGGCCGAGATTGCCCGCCTGACCGGTTGGACCGATCTGGGCACCCTGCCCTGGTTTACCGATGCGTGGCGCCTGCCTGCTGAAGACGTGATGGACATCACAACCCGCAAAGGGGGCCAATTCAAGGTGGCTGTTCCGCGCCTGAACCGGATTGCCAATTTCGATGACCTTGATCCGTTGGTGAATGAACCAGATGTCACGGTCGAAATCATAGAACCCGGCCGCCCCCTGCCCGGCGATGCAGATTTGGTCCTTATCCCCGGATCGAAATCCACCATCGCGGATCTGGCCGATTTCCGGGCCCAGGGATGGGACATTGATCTAAGCGCGCATATTCGGCGGGGCGGTCATGTCATGGGAATTTGCGGCGGATATCAGATGCTCGGGAAAGAGATCATCGACGCCGACGGGATCGAGGGCCCTGCCGCACAGGTGCCGGGATTGGGGCACCTTGACGTCGTGACCCATCTGGAACCGCGCAAAACGTTGGCCCTGACGCAAGCCATCCACTTGCCGTCCGATGAGGCCGTTGAAGGGTATGAAATCCATCTTGGGCGCACCGAAGGATCGGACACAGACCGCGCTTGGTTGTCCGTTCAGGGCCGTCCAGAAGGCGCGAGCAATTGCGATGGGCGTGTTCTGGGGTGTTATCTGCACGGCCTGTTTGCGGCAGATGGCTTCCGTCGGCATTTCCTAAGGGGATTGGGCGCA
Organism: Aliiroseovarius sp. F20344; assembly: GCF_023016155.1. GTDB lineage: Bacteria > Pseudomonadota > Alphaproteobacteria > Rhodobacterales > Rhodobacteraceae > Aliiroseovarius. Next base: position 482,518 of record NZ_JALKBG010000008.1, on the reverse strand, counting down.
AAGGTCTCTGACACAAGTTTCGACACACAGATTGAAGCCAGTCTGGATGCGCTCGCCGATCATCTGGAAACGCATTTGGATTTAGACGCGCTATTGGCTCTGGCCCGCTGATAGGGCGAAGTCATGCGCCCGCGTTATTAAGATATCTTGCCGCGTTTCGTCTTTCCCCTGTCTCAGAAAAAGTCGAAACGCTTTAGTCGAACTTCTCGATTGAAAGGGCACGTGTCACCTCGCGGCGCACCATACGGCGCACGGCTTGCGTGATCTTGACCCCCATCTGACCCTGCAGTTCATCACGAACAATACGCGATACGATCTCTTGCAAATGGTCTTCGTCAATAAAGTCAGTATCGTCGTCTACGATTTCGGCTTTCGGAGCAGAGTCAGGAACCAATACCGTAACAGTCTCTTCGGCGATCGTTTCAGTGTTCAAGGCGCCTTCAGCTTCCAGCTCAACCGAGCTTTCATCTTCTTCGGCCTCATCAAAGGCATTGTCTGTGTCTGCAATGACTGCTTCGACGGCGGCGTCCAGATCATTTTCCTGTTCGGCCACTTCTTCTAGGTCATCCGTTTCACTGGGTACCTCTACCAACTCGGCTTCCACAGCTTCAATTAGCTGTGCCTCTAGAGTGTCGGCGATCTCGGCATCAGTGTTGGCAATGTCGGCGTCCAAGTCGGCAACCTCAGCTTCCAAAATATCTTCAGAAGCGTCCAGACTTTGCTCTTCTTGCAGATCAACCGCCGTGTCTTCGGACAGATCTTCATCCTCAGTACGAGTCAGCCGTTGATGTAGGAAAGCGACCTGCGCGGTTTCGCCCACACTGTCATCATCCCAATTGTCTTCATAATCTACCGGAGGATCGTTCGAAACGACGGATGTACCAGGCCCGGACTGCAACTCAGCGTTGCCACCGAAGGTTTCAGCCAACTCTCCGATAAGCTTGCCCTGATCGACTTCTTGAAGGTCCGTTTCCAGATCTTCGTGCCCAAGCTTCTCAACAGGAATGTCCCGCCCGTCATACGCGCGCTTGTTCTCGGCCCCAGCCTTATCCCCATCATATACGCGGAACGCCGGAGTCAGGATCAGCTTATTATCCGCCGTTCCTTGGGCATCCGCTCCGTCAGCTTTGTCTGTTTGACCTGCTGAGATGAGTTCACGGATCGAGGACAGAACATCTTCGATTTCTGCGTTCGAGACCGGGTCCGACATAAGGTGTTTCCTGTTTAACTGCACACACTAGCCGGTTATCCGGCGTTTCTGACTGACAGATTAGCCAGTTCAGACTGCCCAGACAACAGCCGGAAATGGAAACAAGCTGTGGATGTTGGAGCAAAACCCCAATCACACCGCGAAACGAACGATCGTTTACTTCTTGCCCAGTGCTTCCAGCACAAGGTCCAAACGCTTGCCCTGTGGGCTAACGCGATGAATCGGCGCCGATTTCACGGTGTTGTAATACGCTTCGGGATCATAAGTGACGACGCCAAGATTCAGATGCTCTGCCGTCAACAGACCCATCGCGGACAGCAACGAATAGACCGCAAAGTATTGATTCGACTGCGCCGTGATGCGCGAGGCTTCTGCATTCAGAAGTTCTTGTTCCGCATTCAACACATCCAAGGTCGTACGGGAACCAAGCGACGCTTCTTCACGCGCACCGCGCAATGCCACTCGGCTTGCACGAATTTGTCGGTCGGTCGCCTGCAGCGATGCAGATGCAATCGCCAACTGCGCCCAAGCGTTTGCCACCCCTTGGTCGACGGCTAAACGGGTCTGATGCAGTCCCGCCCGTGCGGCTTCGGATTGGGCAATGGCTTTACGGTATTCAGCCGACAGGCGGCCACCAGCGTAGATCGTACCTTGAAGGGCCACCCCAACTGAATGGGAATACAGATCTTCGGTATTCAACTGCCCATTTTGAAAACGAGTGGCTCCGTCCTGTGTCCAAGACGACTGAGCCTGCCCGACAAGCGAAGGCTTCATCGCCTTCTTCGAAATCTGAATACCCAGATCTGAAGCTGCAACATTGTGTTGCGCGGCCAGAATGTTCGGATGGCGTTCGCGCGCAATCGCTTGTGCCGCTTCAACGGTTTTGGCGGTCATGGGTGGTGCGGGCGGCGCAGACAACGTATGGGGATAGCCGCCGGTCACAGCCTTATATTCTTCGCGCGCAATCTCAAGATTTCCGCGGGCGGACGCTTCGTTCGCACGGGCTGCCGCAAGGCGGGCACGCGCCAGCGCGACATCTGTCTGGGTCACTTCCCCCACTTCGAAACGATCATTCGCCGCGCGCAGTTCTTGCGTCAGTACCCGGACCGAATTGCCCTGCAGCTGTGCATTTTCAACAGCAGAACGCACATCAAGATAGGCTTTCACAGCACGCAGAAGCACTTGCTGCTCTACTCCGACAAGGCTATCGCGCGTCGCAAGCACCAACTGTTTCTGAAGCTCGATCGCACTCTGACTGCGTCCAAAATCGAAGATCAAGATATTAGCCGTTAACGTCGCCGAAGTACGCCATCCCGCATTGTTCGGGATGCCTGCATCTGGATCCGAAAACCCATGGTTCAAAGCGTAAGTCAGCGACGGGCGCAGCGCTGAACGGGCAATCGCCACATCTTCATCCGCAGCGCGCAAGGTTGCACGGTTTTGCTCCAGAAGCCCACTGTTTTTGTAAGCCGACGCCATCGCGTCAGACAGGCTTTCTGCCATCGCTGCAGAGGACATGACCAAGGCGCAGGTCGTGGCTGCGGTCAATCTGGTCAGTTTTGCTTTCACTCCAGCACTCATAGCGCTCTCCTGCCTAAAATGACTTGCCCAATACAATGCCCCTGATCAAAGCGCGAATTCGCGAGGAGCCTCAAACCCAGTTACAACAGGTGCGCCAGCGCTAAATCCATGCCGCCACACCATTTCTCCGTCGATCTTATACCCGATTTTCGCAGTTCCCAACATACCTTCTGCAAAGATACAGGCCATGCGGCCACCATCTTTAAGTTGATTTAGTATCTGGGATGGTACGGATTCAACCGCCCCTTGCACCATAATCACGTCATACGGGCCGTTCTTTTCATTGCCTTCAGCCAGCGGGCCAGCAACAACAGCAACGTTGTCGACCCCCTGCGCAGACAGAATTTCCTGCGCTTCATTGGCGCGGCTTTCATCTTCTTCCACCGCAATCACGAAATCCGACAAGCTGGCCAGAATTGCTGCGCTATATCCAAGACCGCAGCCCAGATCCAACACCAGCTCATCTGGCTGAATATCCAGCGCATCCAACATCTTAGCAAGGGTGCGCGGCTCCAGGATCACACGGTTATCATCCAGCGCGATGTTCTCACCGACATAAGCCGCCTCGCGCTTTCCATCAGGCACATATTCCTCGCGTGCAATGGACAACATCGCATCAATGATCGGGAATTTTGTCACATCCGAGGGACGAACCTGCGTGTCCACCATAATGGTGCGGCGTGCGGCGAAATCTGTCATGGCTGGCCTATGTTTCTGAGGTCGTTGGTTTCTCTTGCCATAGTTATCATTTGGCGGCAATCCCACAAGGCTTTGGGGTATGATTGGTCGCACCGGCAACCGATTTGCAAAGCATGTGTCAGAAAATCACACAACTGACTGCGAAACCGGGCTGGACATCCCCCCAAGACCCGCGCTAGAGAACCCCCACACCACGGATGGCGAGTTGGCGGAGTGGTGACGCAGCGGATTGCAAATCCGTGTACACCGGTTCGATTCCGGTACTCGCCTCCACTAATTTCCCCCAACCCCTTATTAAAAATGAATAGTTCTGCAACCCTTCATTTCAAATACGCCATCTACCCACCCAAAATACCACAGGCCAAAAGCACCGAACTGAAGCGCCCGTTCCTAGTTTCTCATTTCAATAAACCACGCCAAACATTCATGTGAGAAAACTGTCTGCATCTTCAGTCACAAGATTTTTTGATTGCAACTAGACTAGCTCAATCTATTAAACCAACTGAGCAGTCGACAAACGATCCGCATGAGAGTTTGGAAATTTTGGATTCTTGAGATAGCTCGCAGCAACTTCATCGTTTGCAGCTGACGAAATGCGATCGATAGTTGTGTCTTTCCCGAGCGAGGTTGTTGATAAGTTCAAGAACCTGCTAGCCCTACGCATTACTCCCTCTTTATCAGGTAGGGTTGCGACGAAGCGATACCGCTTCGAACCATTCAGGTTTGGTTTAAGTCCGTCTGTACAATGCTGCATTGTCTCAACAAACGATGTATGGGGAGAACGGATCCCGTACAAAACTCATCGCCCAATTCTGGGATGAACTAAGGGGCCAAATGACCTTTTGCACATCATGGTTAGCGAGGACCATTGCCAAGAATTTCAGGAGGTGTAGGAAAATCTGACCTTTCACAATTGATCTATGTAGCGCCGAAGTGACGCAGAAAACGAACACTTAGTTGAAGATAAAATCTACCATTTGCTTGAGTTCAATCTACCTCGACTAGCTAACTGAGTCCTCGGTGACCTAAACTCACTTTTATGGTATTGTTTCAACCTTGGCTGTCGCATTCTCAGGACTTCACCGTACGGCTACCAACTATGGAAAGTTAAACAATCTCTGCCGGAAGGAGGTGAACATCTATTTGCTGGACGCTCCTCTATTGCTTCTAAACTCAATCGCTAAATATATATCAAAGACTACCAACGCATTGTTCGGGTACGATTTTTTCATTGCTTACAGCCAAAGTGATGGATCGGACTATGCAAAGTCACTTCATTCTGCGCTCAGCAAGGACTTTACGGTACATTTCGATATCGAAGACTATCACGCCGGAAACAACCTAGATCTATTAACAAAAGTCAGAGTTAAGAACTCCAGCCATTTGTTAGTTGTTGCTACGCCCGCGGCCCTTTCCGATTCAATCTGGGTCAAGAAGGAAACCGACCAGTTTCTGAAAATGGGAAAGATACCACTAATTGTAGACGTGGATGGATCCGTCGAAGAAGCCCTTCGCGCTCCGAACAACGATCGTCTAAGTGGTTGGGTACACAGCGAGATGATAAAGCAAAGCGATGGGGGAATAATTGACCCCATTCTAAAAATTCAAGACAGTAGCGGGTTACATTCAAACGGTTACCGGGCCGCAGATGTGGACGTGGTCCATGCGATCAAAGCGTCGTTCAAAGGAGCACGTATTGAACAGCGACGCTTGCGTATCGTCACAATTACGTCTGTCGTGTTGTTCGCGATGCTGCTGGTAACTGCATGGATGGCAAATACAGCATATCGGCAGTTGGTATCTTCGCTTGAAAGCAACTCTGAGGTCTCGGCAGTCGCTGCTATCAGTCTGACGGAACAGGGTCATATGCCTGAAGCTCTATCCAGGGCTAAAGATGCCTTACCAAAACCTGATGAATGGATACAAGCATACGACCCACTAGCGATATCGGCGGCCATTGCAGTTTTCAATGGTTTAGCAATCGGTTCGTCAGAAGAAATGAAGTTTCATATTAAGGACGCCGACACAAATTCAACTGGCGAACTGCTTGCTACAGTTGAGGTCGATTTTACGGAAGGAGGACGCAATTCGCCACGCTGGGGCAGACTTTGGTCGATGCAAACAGGCGCCCTTATCAATCAAGTTCAACTTCCGCGAAATACATCTTTTGCCGTAGAAGTCATCTCGGACCAAGACGCCTCACTTTACGGAGGGTTCGCTGGGGAACTTCTACTCTGGGATTTCGACACCGATACCGTCGAGACTTTTAGCACAAATCTAAATCTGACGGCGATTGAAGAAATTGTCTCAAAAGATGGCCTAGGCTTGGTCGGCGTTGCGAGCTCCAGGGGTGTCGACATTATTGATGTTGAATCTCGGCAGAGCGTTGGACATACATTTAGCAGATACGATACCGGGATGTCAGGAAAGCCGGATCATTCCTTCGACCTGCACCCGAATGGGACAGTCTTGGCAGCGCAGACCAAAACTGGTGTAGCTGTATTCAATTTCATCGAAGATGAGTTACTGTGCAACATTCATGAAGGCGATATCCATATTGTTTCTTTACGATTTTCGCCAAGCGGAAAACGACTGGGATTAATCGCTGACGACGGGGGTTTCTTCATTGCAGACTTCAACGTTGCAGAAGGCTGTTCGGAAATTCGCCCGTTGACACTTCCTGCAACAAAGGGCGCGTTCTTGTGTGGCCAGTATCCGGTACAGAAAGAAAGGCTCTCCTTCGTGGACAAAAGGCCCTGGGTCCTAAAAGTTACAAACGAACAGTATCGCCAGGAAGATTTGCATTGTGCGAGTTTGGTTGATTGGGAGCAGCAGAAAACTGTTTCTTCATCATTGTTGGGCCGTGACATGGCGACAATTGGGCGAAAATTCTTGGAGATTGATGATCCTCATCCTGCACAACGAGATCTTTCGTATTTGGGCCTGTTGGATAACATAATTGTAACTGATGGGCTTGACGTCTTCAGCTATCGACGGGAGCTCCCTAAAGGTTTCTTTATTCGAAAAAGATGGCTTCGTCTCGACATTGCGCAAGAGGCTGGAAATAAAGAGGTTCCCACTTCGCCAGCTCTAGATACCCGACCGAAAACATCAAATTCGAGCAACAGAAGTTGGGACTGTGTGGGCTATGCGTCCGGCAGAGACGCCGAAACTGTTGCAGTATCGAAAAGTGGTCGATTTGTCGTTGTGGCTGACCGATATGCACTTCGGATGCATGATCGCAAGACATGTGCCAGGATCGGAACGTGGCCGATTGATGGGCAGCAATCAGTCGAGTTTTCGAATGATGAAAGCGCGATCCTTGTAGGAGTTGGCCATCAGACCCTGCAATTACCTTTGCCTACGTCTTTGGATAGCGAGAACCTGGCTACGCGGTTACAAGCAGCACTGTCAAAAATTCGCTAATCAGAGAACAGGCTCGCTACATCATCTTGATATGGTAACCGAAATGCTTGGTTCCAATAGAAAGCACAGAGTTGTCCGCTTTTATGAACATCCCAGGTACTCGCAATATTAGCCTGACCATCATTGCGTGAACCAATATCTCACCCTCAGTGATGAATCCTGTCCGTAGGGTCGCCGTAGTGAATATAGTCAGCCCAATCTACATCTGAAACTTTAAAGGCTTCTTGCCGGCCGCGCATAACTGCTTCTCCGACAGCTCTACCGTCTAGAATGTACGTGTAAAATCCAATTGAGAAAGCCTTTGCTGCGGCATCGCCAACAGGCCAATAGGTACCAATAAAGTGATGCACGCCGCCCGACATAGACGCTTCTGCAAGACCGATGTTTCGTTCCATTCGGTTTGCAATCGTAGGCTCGGATTTGTTCGACCCATTGCGACCGCTTCTGATCCGTCCAGTTTCACATGCATTGAAGATTAACATGCGTGGTAAATTTTCAATGCCCGACAGGTCGTGACCCGTAACAACTTTATCGCCAGCGCATATCAAACCACTGCCTTCTCGGTTGGCTGGATCGTAAAAGGCATGGCCTGCAAAATGAACGATATCATGCTTTCGTGCTTGCAGCTCCTCAAGAACGCGTTCTCGTGTTGCTTCATCCTGCCCTAGAATGACAATGCCGACATCCGGTCGAGCTTGCAGCGCTCTCCGGACGTGGCCACCTTCTGACCTAGCGCCGGGCAAGTCGCATGTTGGATCGACAATCAACAACACGCTGAACTCCTGTTTTTTGTCATTAATTGAGGGATTAGCAATCTTTCTAGAAGTTAAGAAACGTCGACTAAATGACATTCTTGTAGCCGGGAAAGCCAGCTCAGGAAATGACATCGATTCCCACGGTACGATTGATGCGCCTGCGTCGTGCCACAGAACGATCGGCGGCCCATGATGATGCGCTTGTGCTAGCTCGGTCACCACATGCTCTCCAAGCAGAAATGTTGCTAGATTGACCCCTTCCTTGAAACCGATTGGAGTAGCGCCATTGAATTGATGAATGTGCTGCTGCAACAACGTGAGATCGACGGACCTGCGAACCGTAGTAGCTCCAGCTGGTGCGTTGGGGGGTATGTGAATCAGCTCCAACTCCACCCTGTTCGTTGTTTTTTGGGGAAATTCGCCCATCCTGATAAATAGATTGGACGCGTCTTCTGACAGCTCCATCATAACGCGGCTCGCTGCAACAAGATCATCAACGCGTGTTGACGTAAGACTCCAGCTGTAACTTTTGAGTCCTTTCTGCAGCATCGCGCGTTCGATTTCAGTGCGCAAATCCAGGCAATTGAATACAGAGAAGTCGCAGACATGTAGTTTTAGAGATGTTGTTGTTTTCGCATGCTCCGCATACTCTGATATTAATCCCGCTAGATAGTACCAAATCACGTCATGAGATGAAAAACCCGACCCAAGACCGATCGGGACCGTCGCAACATCAATCACCCCTTCATCAGCCAACCATTTTCCAAGCAGTTTTCCGACTTGCCACAGATCTTGTGGACGACGTTGAGAAATCGGACCAAGTCCTACAAATGCAATGCGGTCGGCGAGAAGGTCACTTGTTGTTGTATCGTGGGAAATAACCTGGCCCAAATGGCCGCCCAATGCACCCGCACGATACAGTTCCATAATCTCGCCTTCTAGCACGCCATCTAGCGTCGAGAAGGCCATCTTTGGGGCTATATCTTCGAAAAGGCCGATTATGTACAGGTCGGTCTCTACATTTGCCAAGTTTCCGCAAACGAGTTCGACAGAGATGTGGAAGTTTTGGCCAGTCATGTATGCACCTCTTACCTCAGCGAAGCATTGGTTGAACAATCAGGAGGCTCGGAACCAACGATTATGGCAAGCTGCTGTGCAAACACGCGCATCTCTTGGCGAACGTTCTCAAGCTCTATGTGAAAGGCAGTATGGTCGCTCCAACCCGCTTGATCAACATGCGCAATGGGCACTACTTGCAAGCTATATGCCTTAGCTAGCCGAAGACCAGTTTCCAATTCAAAGTCGCCGTAGGCTGTGTGCCACCTAGTCAGGAAAGGTCGCAAACCTTCGTTAAGGACGCGAATTGTCACAAGCCCAAGACTGTCAGGGCTATGTCCGATGTCCGGGCCGGCCTCCTTAAGTATCTCGCGTGTAATTCCAAACAAGGAATGCAACGAAGTAAGTGTCTCTCGAACTGATCCGGAACTGGGTGTGAGCGTTTGAGTCGAAATTCTCGTACTGAATTCGGGATAGAGTTTCCATCCCGCCTCTTGCTCTGCACGGCCAATGTCAACTGTGACCCCGCCAAGACCGAAGGGCAGGCTAATGTTAAGCTGTGAAATACGTCCGGGCACCTGAATTCTCCTCGGCTAGCCGTGTTCCGAGCGATCCTGAGCACCACTCTCATTGATGATATGGTCCCGGTTCCGTATCGTCCGGGCCACCCGTCCCAATCCTGTCAGAGTTAATCCAATTACTTCGGCCATACTGCGCGCATTAAATAGTTGTTGGTTTTCCTCGATGCTTAATCCGTTTTTTCTTGAAATCTCGCGGATCCCAAACTTACCAAAAATGTTAGCACGGTTATAAAACAGATCGTCAGTTTTCCCTTGTTCGACAAGCGCAGACGCAACCCCTCCAGAGGCCCAGAATGCTTCCAGTTCAATCGTATTCTTGCCCTCAATCGCCGCAATTACCTGGCTACTCGCACCACCGAAATGCCGGGTTACGTACAAAGGAAGTCCTGCAGTAAAGCAAAGCGCGGCCTCTTCAACGATCCCCGCGCAAAATCCACTTGAACCGCGAACGCGACCACCGATGCAGAGCCGCGCATTTGATCGCCTAGTGAGCTCAATGCGCGCCTGGGTAAGCGCATTTGCCTCTGCGATAAACTCGCTCATCTTACTGATTCCGTCTTGCGCCTCTACAGGAGGCATCTCGATGATCTTCAATACATCCCGATAGCGCTCTCGGAGGTCTTCAGGGATGCTCGTTCTGCGAGGCCAAGGTACAACGTTCGTCATTGGGATTTTCCCAAACATTGAGCCCGATTGTTGACTTTGATAATCCACTACCATCCGCATAACCTCGGCCATAACTCCATCTTCTCGCCAGTCATGTCCAAATGCGACATGACCACCTTGCGCCAAAACAGCCCGGGAGATATCACGCACACTGCGGTTCACTTCTCGCTTCGTGTAACCATTATCCTTTGCATCCTGGCTTTCCGAGATCGAAATGGAGAGGGTCAAACCCCGAAGCGGGTCGGTTTTCTTATATGGATCTCTCATCACAGCTTTCACTCCAGCCCTCCGACCATCAAGGTTTCGGGTGTCGTTAGTCGTAATTCTCCTGAGTACGAGGTCGCGAACGCATTGGCTGCCAACCTCTCAGCTTTGTGCAGCTGAGGATCTGGGTAAACAATTGTAGTTTGTGTGCCTTGTTCGGTGTCAGCGCAGGCAACTTTAATTGAGAGCATAGTTGGAAGGCGGGGCAAGATCTTTGTGTGGCTTCGACTTAGTATGTTTTGGCGAAAAAGATCTTCGACCAGCCGAGAGTGCATTCGCGCCTTCAATCCCTCTCGCAAAGCAATAAATACAACGCGATATAGATTGCCATCCGGTACACGAATGGTGGGAGCCCTGTCGAAATTAAACTGGCTGCTTGGTTCAATAAGACTATGGCGCAAGTCCACCACAATGTAGGGGGTGGAATATTCCTCAGCCCATAAGATTTCTTGGCGACACCAAGGGCGCAGCTCGTAGTTCGTGCTCCGCAAAACTATCATAATTGAATCCCGAACTCCTTCTTCAAGAACTTCACGCCAGTTCGATCCGATGGGAATATCCTGAGCATCATAGAACTTGGCAAACCCAGGAAGCTCCATGATTAGTCGCGAAAGTGCATCGGCAAATGGCTGTCCATCCAGTTTGGCATGACTTACGAAGAATATGATTTTGCCACCCATCTTTGCGCCACTACTGACGATTTGTAAGGCGAGGTGGATTGCAATGAGGCTTGCGATGACAGGACGCACGGCTTGTTCACCCAAACTTTCGCTTGCAAGAGACTGTGGCCAGCTGTCCGACGATGACATCTGAAAGAACTTGTCTAGTGAGCCATCAAGATCCAAAACAAGCAGACCTTGCGTTTCAGGCGATTGCTGGTTGAGAGTAGAGATGTAATCCGCCAGTCGACTTAGCCACTCCACCATTGACGTGTCATTCAATATGTCTCGGCTAACCAAAACGATATTGAGAGTATGTAGAGCGCTGGCCAACATAACCGCCGGCGGTTCAGGAGGCGTTTTCAGGAACTCACGTACAGGAACTCCGGTATCCGGTGCTCCCGCAAGGTAACCTGAGCCACCACCTTGAAATGCGTCGACAAAAGCTTTGCGGTAATCATTAGATTCCTGGTTTTTGCCACTTAAGAATATCGAAACCTGTAGGGGTGTTGAAAGCATGGGGTCTTGTTTCAATCCTTTAGCTGTTTCGATCTCAATTCTATCACAGTTTACGATCGCTCGCCGCTTACACACGCAGATGACAGAATCGCGCTTGAGCGAAGCGTCCCCGAGCGCTCAAATAGTTCGTCTGAAACTGAAATTTATTCCATTTTTGCTATTGAGCCAAATCGTTGTTGGGGCCGTCTACTAACGCGTCCAAAGCTTCCTGCCCGACCACCTTTAACAGGGTGCCTCGCGAGAATTCCTGTAGCGCACTAACTTTTTCAAAATACGGAATTACCTGAAGTTCGCCATTCTGTGATCCGGTTGCGATCAAAACACGGCCATTTTGATCTTTGGCGATATCAAGTGCAAAAATACTACTGGAGTGGCCAGGCATAACAGACAATGGTTTACCGTCTTCCATATCCCAGACAATTAAACGCTCATCAACTGAGACGGTCACAGCCGTCTGACCAGCTGGTGAAAGTCGAACGCCTGTCAAAGCAGATCGGTGTGGCCCGAGCAGCTGCACCACTTTACCGGTCTTAAGATTTTCAATGCGTCCGGACCAATCCGACGCGCCGGTTATTAGTTTTTCGTTGTCAGTGGAAAAATGCAGTGACGTGATCGAGCCAACGTGCCCCGTCACGAGCCCTTTAAACTTGGAATTTTCACCGTCGATTTCAAATAGGCGCACGACACAGTCTTGACCGGCTGCGGCTAAGAGTTTGCCATCTTTGGAAAACGCAAGTTCATTCAAGCGCGGCGGCTCGTTCGCGCATTGATCCGGCAGCAGTTCTGGATTCACCTGCTTGATCACAATTGGTGCCCCACAGCTTGGCTGCAGGCCATCAGCTGAAAGCGCGCAGATACGAAATCCAAAACTGTTCGTGTTTCCAGTGCTATCCAACACCGCGACTGCGACTGCGCTGCCTTCAGGGTGGACGGCAACAGGGCGTCGGCTCAGATCATCATCAAATTCGTCTACACTCAGATCCAGTGTGATGCTCTGAAGCTGACCTTCATCGCCTGTTGGCTTCCATAGCTGAACTTGTGGCGTGACGAGAGAAGCCGCGATATGGCCCGACATTTCGCCCACCGCAAGGTCAATAATTTCAGGCACGATGCCATCGAAGTTACGTGGCACCTCCAATAGCTGAACAGGGCCTTCTGCTGACTTTATGTAAACATCGTTTCGATCCGTGAAGGCAATCCAGCCAGCGTTAGGCCCAAATGCGAGATTGCGAATGGCGCGATGCCTTCGATCTGGATTGGAGCTTTCAAATCTGAAGCTAAACTTCTCGTCCGTTCCAAGAGACGCAAAAGGGGACCAGATACGCGCAGTATTGTCGTGCCCAGCACTGACAAGATACTGCCCTGTGGGATCAAAGCGTACAGTGCGTGTTGGAGGAGTGTGACCGCGGAAGGTTGAGAGCGGTTTCCAGTTCTCAGCATCAAAAACTTTGATCGCCCCATCCCATACAATGACCGCCATGTAGGTGCCGAGTTGATCAAAATTAACATCCCAGACATCACTATCGAACCAGATTCTTGGACCAAGTTCCACCGGCACAAACCCTAGAGCATTGCCTGGAGTTGGGCGGTAGGCCCACATCACTGCGGTGTCATCATTGCCAGCACTTACAAAGTATTCTCCACCAGGCCGAAAGCTTATGGCCTTGACAGCTTGTCCACTTACATGTCCGTTACCGTCGCAAACGCGGTCTGACCCAGAAATCTTTATTGCTGAAAGACAAACCATCCCGTTCTCAAGGCCAACGCCCAAAAGTGTCCCATCATCATTCAACCCAACCGAGTAGACAGGCGCTTGATGACGGATTTCAGTGTGGAGCTTCCATCCCTCCAGTCCATCCTGCGCAGAATTGCCCCAAACACGAACAGTACCATCCAGGGATCCTGCTGCCAAAGTATTCCCATCGGTGGAAAAAGAGACATCCAACACTGAAGCAGATGCATCCGGATCAGGGCCCGCGTATAGCTCAAGAACAGAACCAGTGTTGAGGTCAACCATCGCCACAGCGCCACGCCAAGTTCCAACGGCAACGGTATGCCCATCCGGAGCAACGCGCATTGATCTCCCTGCTTTGCGTTCGGGTTTTGTCAAGCTGTCCGCGAGACTGATCACGGTATCAGGTTTGGAAGAGTTCGACATCGACCAGATGCTCAGCTCCGGGACGTGCGTCCAAGTAATGATCTGCTCACCATCTCTGGCAAAATCTGCAGCGTATACATCACCATCCCTGCCCGATCCCAGCTGCAGACGCTGACGTTCAAAAGTATGGAAGTTTGCTAGCCAGAGTTTATTCTTAGCCAACGTCATCGTGTCTTCGCCCACACTGGCGGCACGTGCTGAGTTGATTACACCGATCCCCAGTGCGATAGTTTCAACAGGATTCTGGTCAAGTTCGCTAGGGTTTAGCGCTGCGACAGCATTCGCAACATTCGCGCGGTTCTTCTGCTCGGCCGCATCTTTTCGTTGCTCTTCCAACTCAAGACGCGCATGCGTGCTTCTAAGTTCAAGTGCTACTTTTGTCCTCTCGTCCTTTAGATCCTCATTAAAACTATAGGCTCCAAAACCGATCAGGCTGACCGTGGCAGCAGCCGCAACCCATGTCCTTCTGTTTGCGGCATTCATCGATTTATTCATAAAATCAAGAGTTCCCGCAAAGGTCACAGGTAGTGATCCCTTTGATGAAACACGCCCAGTTTCAGTATTAACCTCGTCTAAATACCGCCTTGCCCAAGCCCCATTTGGTCTGGAGCTGCGATCATTCCACCAACCGGCATAACGCTTCAGTTCAGCTCCACGGAACAAACCGTCTCCCATAAGGCGCGCCCGCCAGCCACCTGGTTTGTTCAACAACTCTTTACGACGTTGAGTTCGGCGAGCGATCTCCTTAAGAAACTGTCCGTTTTTTAGCTCTTTGGGTAACCATCTCTCCTGAAGGCGTCGCCACAATCGAAGAACGCATTCATGTGTAACGTCAATTTTGGGATTGTCAGTTCCGTCCAACTTGCCATCGCAGCGAAGATACCCAGTTTCGCCCTCAGCAAATCTGCGAACGAGTGCGACTGTTTTGTCGACAGGTTCGTTGATAATTTCTGCTAGTTCGTGCAGATCCAGCGCATTTCGGATATCGCGGCCTTGGCTTGACACATTTGTCAGCGCACAAAACGCCCGAGCAGTGACTCGTTTTAGATCCTTCGGAAGGTCCCGATAAATCGCATCCAATCTGTATGACATTGCCTCGCGCAGCGCGGACCGCGGTTCGCCTATGGATATCCGGCTCGAGATATTAAACTCTGCGGTGAAATCATCAAGGCCGATGATTGGAGCCTTATCTGGATCCGCTTGCTTTTTCTTACTATAGAGCAACCTAAGAGCGTGCTGCATCAACGGTAGCTTATCCATCTCCCTTTCAAGATCGTTCAGAATACGGACAGTCAACAATGGTTCGACCTCCCCCCCAAACAACCGGATTGGACCTTCAATGGCCTCCTGAAGCTGAAAGCGATCTAATGTGGGCGTGAGGAACTGGCTTTGGTTGATAGCTTCCGTCAATCCAGGATAGCGTGCACAGCGTGACAATTCTTCGGTGCGCACAGTGATAATCACAAATATGCGTCCAGCTGCTTTGGCGGTCTTAAGCAAAACATCTACAAAGCGTGCTGCCTCGTGGCGGTCTCGTTGCGCAAAACGAAACAGCTCTTCAAACTGATCTACCAGAATGGCTACTGGGCGATCTTTCAAGGTGGACATCTTGTCCGCTGCTAGGTTCAGATTACTTGATGCATTTTCTATGCTGCTATGGAAGTAGGCTGCAAGTTCATCAACTTCGGTTTGCTGCTTGGCATCCAACTCGTTCATCGCATCGCCAAGAACAATTCCACGTGCAAGTCCGCAAACCAATCGCGAAATCGGTTCATTTCCAGGGGAAAAGTCACAGATCACCCAATCGGATCCATACCCATGCAGAAAGCCGGATTCGAGTGCATTAAAAAGCCCGGTGCGGGCAAGCGAAGATTTTCCGCAGCCGGAGGGGCCCGTCACACATAGAAAATGAGATTCACTCAGTTTCTCCAACATTGCATCGATATGGTCGTCTCGACCAAAAAAGATGTCGTACTGATGACGTGAAAAGGACGCGAGACCTGGATAGGGTGTATCACTTAGTACCGCTTCCATTGATCAAGCCCCAGTATCAGTTGGCGATGAACCGATTCCGAGACTGTTGAGAAAAGCGTACACAGCTTTCGCATCCACTCCTTTGCGGACATCGATGCGCTGCACCCCAGGAGCACGTGGGCAAGGCGGATCCTCGCGACGAGCAGCGTCACCAATTGCCAGCTTGCAAACCTCCAACCTGTTGGTGCCGCTGAGTTTCCAGAACTGCCGAAAATGTGCTGTTGCACGTTTCTGGGCGCCTGGCTGACGACCATAAACTACAAGAATGGCATCGTGGTCATGAACGGCCTGCTTCATTCCAACGTGATCCGGATTATCCATAATGCTTTCACCGATCCCAACATGCTGTCCTAGAAGGTCAGCAAGAAGATCGAACCGGTCGCGGTCGCTTGGATCGAAATCGATCGCAATAACTTTACGCTCGCCATCTGGCATGTGTTTGCGCATGTCTCCTCGACGCAAAAGAGTCGCTGCCTTTGCCCGTGCTTCCTCAAGGTGCTTGACCAGAAACCCCTCGAAATCTTCGACGGTTGAGGACTGATAACCACAGTTATCCAAGAACTCACGATGAGCGGCGTCACAATCAGAAGGATCAACTGAAGGGCGCAACAGAATATGTGGCACCTTACCTGCACGGAGCGCTCCTTGGCATTGTGCCATTACCAACGGCCTGCCTGAGTTCAGTAAATCTGGCCTCCCCGGCGTACTACCAACGATCTGAGCAAAGTGACTACAGGATCTTATGAGCTCGACCAAATCCTCAAATGACCAGTTTTTAACTAGGTTCTCGTCGGTCAAATCAAAATGAGCGACAGTAAATCCTTTTGCTTCGATTGCGAGTTTTAGCCGGTTCGTGAGCTTTGCCTCTTCAGCTGTAGGGCTGGCGAGAAACAGATCGAAGTTTTCAGCAGAATCACCTTCTGGGAGGGATAGCGCTTCAATTGTGCTGGCCCCGCCGTTCCTGCCATCGACCTTTTCATTTTCTGATGCCAGAACCCGATTAGCATGATGACGTATAGCGACCTCTAGTTCGTGTACCTTCTGGTCGAATGCTGCTCTATTCTCGGAAATACTGGGAACAGGATAAGCAAGTCGTTTGGGATGCCCTCCATCCATTTCCCAAAAGAGTATTGCTAACTTGTCTTTACCTAATAGTTCACCGAGATCGTACAGTCGTGAATCCTGTATTTCGTGCCAATCCTTGAGAATTTCTACGACAATAATCGTCTTGTTTAACTCCACAAGAAGCCGAACCTCCCTTTCGCATTCTTCTGAAAGAACAAATGCTTCAGACATAAAAAGGACAGCTAGATCACAGCTATTGATCGCTTCGGCAACAGCGTCCGGGATGATATCCCCGCCGACGATCATACCATCTCGGTCGCGCAAAAACTGGTATGGGCTTCGAGTGTTACGAGCTCCTAAATTCTGTTCTATTGAGGCGTATAACTCGCCTAGCCAACTTGTTCTTAAGTTGGCATACTCTCGAATATCATCTTGCGCATAACTGCAAAAAATCTTTGCTTTTCTCATGGTGGGAAGGCCTTATTGGCTAGGAAAACACAATACTGCTCGCCCTCAGATTCCACTATGTAATAGTCGAGTACTATCTCAAATCTTGTTTCATTTCAACTTTGGGGCGGCATCCCAACGCACACAATGCCATTTCTGCGTGAACTTGCTTAAATCTCGCGCCACGTACTTTCGTGGTAGTCCTAATGCCTTAGAGGGCGAATTTCCGGCGCCAGTCCTTGGTTCCGAAACCAGGCAATGTCACGGTACATAGCGCACCGAACCTGGGAATCGTAGCCGATATCAAATGCAGCGCAGACTCTACTCTAGTCAGAAGCAAGATTAGGACGAGTCTAGCCAGGAACTGCCGTTGATCATAAGCTTTGTCCACTGCAGTGCAGACCGTTAGATCAGCCGTTCACTGCAAATGCCAATTTAAAGGCTTTATGAATTCAAGGTTCTATCTACACGAAAAGACAATCGGTTTTCCTCAAAACAGCAAACCAATTCAATGCCTTGTTCTTTGCCCCTGGGTTCTACTCTTAAAAACATTGTCAGCTTCTGATTTCTTTCGCAGTATTTCTGAAACGATCCGATCAACACTGACTTCCGAGATGCCGTCTTGGAGATCAATAAATTGAATATTGTGCAGAGAATCTGGCATCCAATCCAAATTCGCACCTGGCAATAGGACTGGAATTATCAAAGGATCCTGAGGGTCTTTATGGTCTAGAATATCGTCTAGATACTTAGATGCCTCAGGTGATGGCGAACTTCCAACACAGTACAAAATCGACGATATCGTACTCAACACGTCAGCTACTGCTTCTTGAACTCTGCTTCCAGGTTGTAAACTCCACTGGTCTAACCAAACCTTAACACCCCTACTTTCAACCCTGTGCGCGAGTTCACGGACGAACTTCGAGTCCTTGTGGTTATACGAAATGAAGACGTCAAATCGCAAATCTCTGGTGAGTGTTAGGGCTTCTTTTTCTCTCCCAACTACTGCCAAAAGTGTTGCTAAGTCCCTTTTGGTGTTGTCAGGGAAGACGTAGCCTTCTGGCCATCGCTCCTTAACAGCCGACATGAATGCGTCAAGAAGAATTATCTCCGCCTTTTGGACATCGCCTTTTTCGAGTAGGATTCCTGCGACAGTCATCAGTTGCATAACAATCGCAGGTGAATCACGCAGATCTCTTCGTGACAAAGGTCGCTCATACCACTCAAGTGCGTCATCCAAGCGGCCCATCTCATGATATGTCTTCGCAATGTTGTTCTGAGCTATCAAGACCGAAAAATGGGTGCTCGACCTACTCACCATCGAGTTCGAGTGAGACTGCTCTTCGAATACTAAAAGTGCGCGCTTATACCATTCGAGCGCGTCGTCTAGTCGACCCATCTCACGACAAGTATCCGCGATATTGTTGTACGTTGCCAACATAACTGGATCGTCGCTTCGCCCCCCCATCTTAGATTGCTCCAACGAGCGCTGGTACCATTGAAGCGCATCTTCAAATTGGCCCATTTCACGATGGATACCCGCGATGTTGTTGTACGTCGCAAAAATGGCTGGATCGTCGCGACGACCCCGTATCTCAGATTGCTCCAACGAGTGCCGGTACCATTGAAGCGCATCTTCCAAACGGCCCATTTCACGATAGATACCCGCGATGTTGTTGTACGTTGCTAATATGGCTCGATCGCCGCTTCGCCCCCCAATCTCAGAATGCTCCAAAGAGCGCCGATACCATTGAAGCGCATCTTCCAAACGGCCCATTTCACGATGGATACCCGCGATGTTGTTGTAAGTTGCTAAAATAGCTGGATCGTCGCGAAGACCCCGTATTTCAGATTGCTCCAACGAGTACTCGTACCAATAAAGCGCGTCATCGAAGTGGCCCAGTTCCCGATGGATGCCCGCAATATTGTTGTACGTTGCCAACATGGCGGGATCGTCACGACGCCCAGTTCTCTCATATTGCACCAATGAGCGCTCATACCATTGAAGCGCGTCGTCTAAACGGCCCATTTCACGATACATGCCTGCAAGACGCCGCATAGTGGAGTTCAACGTCGGGTGATCCGGCCCAAGCACATGATGATAAATATCAATAGCTTGAAGAAAGAAAATCTCCGCATCTAAATATCTCTGTCGGCGGGACAAAAATGTAGCTCCCTCAGACAAAGCCTCTGCAGCCTCGATAGAGTTACCGTTTTCGTTTTTTACTTGATCAATCAATCGTTCAATGGACGCATCATCAAGTGTACCATCGGACGAAAATGCTGAGCGGAGTAGTTTAGCATATCGATCAGAACTATCCGGATCGATGATTTGACGCGCTCCGCGAAAATCGCTTTCCAACAAGTCTGCAACATTCTGTAGATAAAATCCTGGAAATTCTGGATCAGTCGTTCCCTGGGTAACAACTGGTAAGGGCTCTCCGAAGCTGAATTTTGTGATATATGGTATTTTCGTTAGCTCCAGAATCTTTCGCGGGTTCATATCCTTCGGGAGCCAATCCTCGTAGAATGGTTTCAGATCCTTTGCGAATCGCGCCATCCACATCTGCGCATCATCGACTTCATCCCTTCCATCGAATTTTCCCGGCAATGGCAGCACCGCTAAGGGTGCTCTAGGAACGGACAGGTCTCGACGTGCTTTCTGAGCGCCCGTAACGACTTGAATGCCCCGAGATAAGCTCTGCTCATTGGCAGTAAAGGCAAGGACTAGGATGTCGGGAAGGTAAATTGTACAAACACCGCCAGCATCGGTGATGCCGGTTCGGCTGTCTACCAGAACAAAGTCATAATTCGATTTCCATTCTTCTCTCCATTGATCCAACAAAGTGCCGCCGCCCCCTTCCGCAAAGAAAGTGTTCCAGGAAAAGCTTCCTACAAGATCAACGTAGTCTGGTGCTTGATCGCCACTTTGAAGCAGATCAATCTGCTCACCATCTGGCATCCTGACCTTGGTGATGTATGACTGCCACGTGGCTTTTGGGTTCTTCTTAACTTCACATAGTAGATGTATAAGTCCTTGGTGACGATCGACAGATAAGTTTTGATATTTTTCAAAGTAGCGATGCAGCCCTGGGGCCTCTAAATCCCAATCCATTACCAACACGCGCTTACCCATTTTCGCGAGCAGCACAGCGATATTCGCTAGCGCAAAAGTACGCCCGACACCGCCTTTATAGGAGTAAAAGGTAACAATACGGTTCATACGATCGGCAGACTCAGCGATGGAAGAGTAACTTGAGATTCCATTTTAATCTTGAATGCCCCTTCGAATTGCTCGTGCGCAATCGTCTCCCATGAAGGATTATATGGGGGCACTTTTCCCATTGCCGTTTCGATTGAGTCGCACAGTTTCGTTCTCATCTGCTCTGCCATCTTTTCCTGACTCTCGCTATCTGGCCGCATGAAAGGATTTGCAAAGCAGTGGAGAGGCTCGGACTGCATTGCTTGAACTTCAGCAGGGAAACAATTGCCATCATCAATGGTAACGGGAACTATCACTCCCCAAGGGTTAGCGGCGCATCTCAAGTTTCCGCTTTTTTCCCTTTCGTGCATAAGGGCAAGTTCCAAACGACACCATTCGCTCTGGAAATAGCCTCTACTCAGTACTGCAACCATGACCTTGGAGCGTGACAAACTCATGGCAAGATGGTTCGGCCACGGAGCGCCATCATCAATTGTCTCGTCCAAAAACACACTCATGCCACCCAATCGAGGACGTAAGAGTGAGCTGAGCGCGCGCGCAAAATTGTCTCGCGTCCACCGCACCCAATCGGCATCTGACCGCCTATAACTAATGAATATATCGTGCTCGTAGTCGGCCATGTTTCAGATTTTGACTCCAGTTTTCATTCCTGCGCCCCACTGTCTATTAGTTTATGAAGACAAACAAATCATCGGCCTACATCAGCCGCAGCCTGTCGCACCCATGACGAAAAATTGGCGCCACCATTCTGAGTCTTGTAGCAATACAATCCGGCATAGCGGGACAACCTAATCACATTTGTGTCGTGCGGCTTAACCCAAGTGGCAGGAAGATCCACCGCCTGGGTGTAATCTTCATACCTCATCCATTTTCCATTCTCGATCTCCGCTACGCGTACCACGCCAGCCGCGTTGTAGACGCCCATGTAATCGAGAGGGTTAGGCCCCTCATGGGAAACATATCCTTGCTGGTTTCCCATAGGACTAATCTTCACAGCCAACAACCCGTTCCCTTTGATCACCGATCTTGCCAGCTCGTAGCGAACCCACCGACGCTCGTAGGTTTCAGCTCCGACAAGAACGCAAGTCACGGAAGTATTTTTTATCTCCTCGCGGATAAGGCTTTTGAGAGCATCTGGCCCTGTTCGCCTGGAGCTCTCCCAAATACTTCCATCAAAGAAGCCTTCCGACTCGCGCGTGTTTTCATGGTTGTATCGCCACGAGTTTCGAACCTGGTTCACCTTCCAAATGTCGTTTTGGTAATGGAATGAAAAGAAGACCCTGCGCTTGACGGTTTGAAAGGGCGTAGCCCCGAAAAAACTAGCCATTCAAACCCCGCAAAAAATCAACGAGGCGACCGCACCCAAAGACAGGAAAATCGCCATATAAAACCAGCTCACCGACCACGAAAGCGCCAGCTGAAGAACTGAAGACGTATCCTTCATGAACGGGGTTGCCTCAAGGGAATAGGCTTCGACGTCTTCTCCCTTCCGGACATGATCATAGAGCTTCCGATAGGCCCGCTCGAGGCGCAAATACTGTGCGTCCATGAGCCAAAAGATGATCATCGGAAATGTGGCTGCAACAGCATAGTATGGCGAGGGTGTTTCGACAGTGGCTAATACGGCAACAGCTGCGCTCCCAAACGTTGCGGCAAGTGCTTTGAGGGTAAACGAGTTTGCCCCCATCCTGGTTATCACGCCTTGCAGCATTGTTAGGTGAGCAATCCGAACACTCTCGTCGTGGCCTTCTACATTTCCCATTTTTCTCAAGAGCTTTAAGTATTGTTTCAATTCTGGCGTGCAATCAATATTGATACTACTCCTGCAAACTGAGACTTCCAGCAAAATCTGCGAAAGACTACAACTGCTCCGCTTCTAAGCCACTATCATCTTGCTTTCGCAGCGAATTACCGCCTTCCGCCCTTTTTCTAATGAAGCGAATGGCCTTTTCCGGGCTTTCATCTTACCCTCACGATGCTGCGTTCGCAGCTCAAATAGCCGCCATTCGCTGCAGTTGCAAACCTGAGGATCATCGAACTCACTTGTCGCAGGTTGCGGAGACACTCCCCGCAACCTCCAATCTAGTGGTCGTTATTCATTCGACATCTTTGTCAGCCCGTTGGCTGGCGTAGGCTTTGAGCATCATTTCCGTGTACTCAACGGTGCATTTAGTGTGCTCACCCAACCCGGGCCAAGCAAAGGGCAATTCCCGCAGACCTACATGTTGATCAACATTTATCCCGAGATGTGCTGCAACCGCGAGTGCAGAAATAGGTTCCTTGTTCTCCGGCCAAAGGTCTTCATCGAAGGTGATAGATACATCGTTGTCATCATGGACGAAGATATCTGCGAATAATGCCCCCAAGCGCTCGCTTACATTCAAGGCATCCTCGACGAGAGCGCTTCGTATCAATAAAGTCACCTTTTCTGAATCGAGCTCCAGCTTCAGCCGTGTATCAGCAACATCGACCACTAGCTCGGGCCTACCATGTATCTCTTTGTCAGCAATTGGTTCCGGCTGTGTATCTTGTTCTTCAAGCCACCAGGGAGTGTTGAAGATGTTAAGCGGAGAGGCGTCGCAACGTGGGCAATGCCAAAGACTCTTGGCGATCTGTTCACCAGTTATCGAAGTATCGCAATGCAAGCAGAACCACTTATCTGACTCAGCACCGTTAATGGGATGACGGACTCGACCGTCTTTGTCAGGCTTGGTGGAACGTCTTGGCCAATCTGATGCGATCCCCGCACGAACCTGTTCTGCACGCTTGACTGCGATGTTGAGCGCTTCTTGCTGAAATGTCGTTTCATAGACTGGAGCCTCATGCTCAATCTGTTTTGCGATCTCTAGACGAGGTTCCCCGTTTGGAGCTTCAGGTACATGAAGGTGCCAACCTGTCCCATGCATATGAACATCGCCCATTGAAACTGAGATAGTGTATTCGTGCTTACCAATGGTGCCGTGCTGAACATCTGTCTCGAAGATTGAGTCTCCAATAAATGACCCTAATTCAGGTCCACCAGCTTCATCGCCGGGCAGTGCTTCGACGAGCAAGCTTTCAATGGCAGAGACATGCTCCTTTGTTGGGGTCCAACCGGCTCGTTGTGCCTTAGTAACGTCGTTCCAGTGTGAAAAGCCCAGCACTTCAGCAACCGTATCACGCGCTTTGTGGAGAGGTACCTGTTGAGCTCGCGCGTAGCGTTTAGACAGTTCTTTCAGTTTCTTAAGGTAGTATGTCGGTTTCATGATCCATATCCGAACTGGATCCGAAAAGGTGCCCGCTGCTTATCGGACCCTGCCAACGGCATGGTATCCAAAAAATCAATTCGCGTTGCTTTGCTTCGCATGGCGGGCACACCGGCCTACGCGCTAGGCCAAGTACATAATTGCCCGCTCGACCAAAAAGGTCAAGCGGCCCACTCCGGATATTGGGAATACCGTCGAATGCAGCGGCGCAGCTTCTCGCAAGCGGACGTTGGCCAATCTTTCGTTTTCGATGCCAGTATTCTTCGGTGTCTCAGCGCGGTCGAGCGTTCTGAACAAAACATTTCATTGGATAATCTGTTCGGAGTCGCGACGGGCTTGGGCGTCGAAAGTTGGCAGTTTTTGAAGTGACTGCCAACAAGTTGGCTAACCCGGAATTTGTTCCGCCTCACTTAGGTGAGAAGCAATATTTGCAGACTGCGCAAAACTAAACGCTGGTGGAAGTGCGTTGCCAATCATCAGTGCCAAAGATTGTTTCCGTATATCCGCAGGGAAGACATAATCCTCTGGGAAGGATTGCAGAAGGGCTGCTTCACGGGGCGTGATAGCCCGGTTTTGATCTGGGTGAAGGAATCTTCCTTTTGAAGGGTTCAAACAACCACCAGTTATAGTCGTGGAAATCGTGTCCCATCGCAACCGGCCGTAAACATCATTGAAACCGATCTTTTCGTCTTTGTGGCAGTCCAAAGTATATTCTGCTGGCAAGTCTTTTCGACTACCACCGTCTTTCGGTGTCAGCGAAATACGCTTCATAATGGGATCGCTGTGCTTGGCAACAATTTTGTGGATGGGATCAGTCGTATCTTCCGGAGTAGGTAGGTGAGAGATAGCATCACGTACTGTGGTTTCCTCTTCAAAGCCTTCAGCAACCGAGATCGCCCCCAGCCGAGATCCAACCATTACAAGCCGTCGTCGACTTTGTGGCACACCGTAGTTCTTTACGTTCACTACCTGGACGTCGATCCAATATCCCATAGCCTTGAGCTTCTTAACTATCTGTTTGAACAGATAGTAGTCGGCCAAACCAGGAACATTCTCCATCATCAGTGTAAGTGGCTTCAGCTCTTCTACAAAACGGAAGTACTCTACGACCAACTGATTTCTCGGATCCCGAACGCTAGCCTTTTTGTTTAGCTTGCGTACACTGGAAAAACCTTGGCAGGGCGGGCATCCCGCAAGAAGATGCAGCGGCGCTCCCCCCAACATCCGTTTAACTTCTGAAATGTCTATCGTTCGAATGTCCTGCTCAATCAGGCTAGCCTCAGGATGGTTCAACCTGAAAGCGCGAGCAGGCTCCGCCTCCAGCTCAACCGCTACCTTTGTTTGAAAGCCAGCTTTTCGCATGCCCTCCGTAAGACCACCGCAGCCTGCGAAAAGGTCTATGCTATTGTATCTTAAGTCAGCCATTGGCTGGGTCCTTTAGGCTTTCAGAGAAGTGCTGCCCAAACTTACCAGAAAGCTCTCTGGGATAGTCTGCAACGCCCCAGCCGGATAGATTCGACAGAGTTGCTCCGATAATGGCTCCACAAAACGGGTCGCTCAGTTTCGTAACCCTACTAAATTCGAGATGATCATATCGAAGAGCAGCCTTGGGTAATGCTTCTGCAGGAGCGTCCGGCAACGGAACATCGATAGATGACAGACTGTGTGAATTTGCTCGGTAGTTACGCAGGGTGATTTCCAGGTCATTTTTTAAAGGAACTAATGGGATCAGAAATGATCGCCCCGGCAAAACGTTCAGCGGTTCACCATTAGTCAATGAGGATACACCAGGTTTAAGCTTCTTTCTTATTTCGCCAAGTTTTTTGAATCGTTTTGCACGCTCCCGCAATCCTTGGTTCTGATCATTCAGAAGCTCAAGTTTAACAACAGCTAATTTTCCGTCTGTTTTGTTCCAGAACTTAGCCAAGTCACAGGGTGGCGTTAGAACAAGAAACAGCTCCGACCCGTCTCCGTCTTTAGGCAAGATAATATCCCCGCCTCTTACAACATTGTCTGCTGGTCTATGGTACAGCCGATATGACCACAGCTGTTCCATTATCTTTATGTCGTTTTCGTCAAGTTCTTGGGGGTCACCACCATCATGCTCCAACTCTAGTGACGCAATGTCCGTTTTGATAACTTCCGCTACTATTTCTAGAAGTTCCGAAGACACCTCTTCTGATAATACCTGTTCATCAATAAGCTGTCGAAACTTGTCGCTACTCTTTACCTTCTCTTTGAGTTTTTCACCGATCATTTCCTTTAGATCGGCATCGATCGGATCATTGTCTTGAGCCGCGAGTATCTTGACTACCTTGTCGAGATCCAAGGCTGACAATTTGTGAAGCACTCCATCGAGGCTTCTATTCACAGATGACCTGAGAGATGAACCGAACTTGAAGGAAAAGTTGTTGGCATGCTTCTCTTCCAGCAATTCTTTCAGTTTTTGGTGCTGGCTAGCGCCATCCGTTTCTTTGTCGAGTAGCTCGATACGAGATGAATACTCGCTCAGCCCTTCTTCGAGTACCGCGCGAATTTCCTCATCTTTATCGGCACCTGTAAAAATGATTACATGAGCATGAGAATTCTCGAGAATGAACTTCAACTCACTCACTTGATCTACTTCGTCACCGTACTCCCAATCAAACACAATCAAGTCGGATCGGTACTTTCCTTCCTCGAATGCTCGCTTAAAGAACTCAGGTAGCCGAAAGCCAGCCACGCTCCAAACAGGCTCTTGATTCTCGTCACGTTGGTCGACAAGGGTATCACACAGCTCTTTCAAAGGGTGATCTTTGTCCCAATCCTGTGCAGTCAGAACCTTAAGAGCTGCTCCTGAGAAATAACTGTGAGATTGTAAATTTGCATCGACCGCTGGCAACATGAAGCCGTCGTCGATGATGCAGATATTCGTTCCGATCATATCACTTTTCTTTTTGGTACTTTGTTGAAATCCAACATAAATTGAGCTCCGTGGAACTCTCCGTCCCGCAACTTCGGGCTCTCAAGGCATAAGATATCGCCTTTCATGTCCTGCATGTAATGCTTGCTGATATATAGCCCCAACCCACTCCTTGGAACCTTCATGCTGTAGCCTGCAAGGAAGAGATGCGGCAAAATCGCTTCATGGATGCCAGGCCCATCGTCTGCAAACAAAATGGATCTATTTTCCTCGTCGACTTGAATTGAAATTCTGCGCCTACGAATATCCTCCGACTCAAGCCAGTAGCAGGCGTTGTCGAGCAAGTTCGAAAAAACCTGAACGACAGCTCCATATCGCGTGTAAACATCGAAGGACTTAGTCTGGTCGAAATCGATCGTGATATCGCGCTTAGCGAGCCGGCTACGATAGTTGTCGATCGCAAGACCAACCGCATTTATGACCGGAAACTCTCTACGTTTCTCTCCTCGTAGAGCCATAACTGGGGAAAGCCTCTTCAACTCGTTTCTCAGCGAAGACGACGTGTCCTTTAGCTGTTCCAACTTTTCTCGATCTGGCGTTTTCTTTTTCAGAACTTCGTTGATGCCATAAAAGAAGCTTGTAGTAATTTTATTGATCTCATGTATCGAAGCACCAATTGCCAACCCATACCCAGCTTGTTCCGTCAGCATCTCTTGCTGTTCGGTAATCAGGTCCAAGCTTTGTTGGAGATTGCGAAGCGAACGAGTCAAGTTACGATGGCCGTCAACTCGCTCCTCGGGAGTTTTTCCAATGGTCTCCAAAATGGCAAATGGATCTTCATCCACAGGATAATTTGTATCAATGCTCTTGTGTACAGTAAGCGACTGCTTTGCATAGTCTCGGAGCGCACTGGGAGTCCTGACCACATCTTTGGTAAGCGACGTGTACTCGTCTCGTTTAGCAATGAACTGGTTCTCAACGACGGTTTTTAAAACCGAGCGGATGAGTTCGACAAAATCCGCATTCGCCTCATTTTCAATCATGCCTTCACGATTGGTTTTATCGGTCAAGGCCAGGTTAGTCGCTTGGTCAATCTCGACGTTGCCAAACAAGTTATAGTAGGAGAGTAGCTTGCCCTTCTTGATATGTTCTTTTGAAAGTCGCAGCCAATCAACGTCAGCTCCCCATTCCGCAGGAAAAACGTTAATACCATCACGATAAATCGAGATACCACCAAATCGATCCAACCTTTTAGTGAAAGCGTCCTTGTCCGGACCCGTTATCCACGGGCTCACGCGGTACCAAACATTGAGACTTAAGAAGAACGCCCCACATTCGGTTCTTTCGCCTTCACGGCCTCGCCAAAAGCCTTTGTTTGCGGCCTTGAGATCATAGACTTCACTAATCTCGCTCTCTGGCATTGGCACGCTTTTGGGCGGTTTGAAGGTCAAAGTGTAGTCGAGTTTACCGAAGTCATCTACAAGCCCAACGAATTCGAAAACTGGTGTCGGATCACTAGGCGCCTGATCTTCTAAATCGGGAACTTGAGGGACTAACAGTTTGGCTTCGAAAGCGGACTGCGCTGCCTTTGGGTTGGGGTTTGGAGACCTTAACTGATTAATCGAGCGACTAAGGTCGGAAACCTTTTCTTGATCCCAGCGGAAGCCGTCGCGCCCCCCAAAAATCACTATTCGTGTGCCGGAACCAGAATCTCCGTAGTCGCGACTTTCTGGCCGGCGAGAGAGACCGACGCCAATCTCTGAAAGATCAACACCACGATCAGAGTAACGGTCAAACTGATCCCAATCGATAGATAGTACAAACTCATAATCATTGTTTGCCGTTTTTGTTGTCAGCTCTAAGAACCGACCAAGGCGATGTGTGGCAAACCGACCAACCCCTTTTTCGCCGAGCGGAATTCGACCTTTATTGGCCCTCTTTATTTCGGCGACAATCCCTTCAAACTGCGGAAGAGCTCCGCGCTCAGCAGCTTTTGCCCGTTCCAGTTTTAGACGTTCCTTAATATTTGTCTTAAGCGTTGAAGCAGGACGCAACCACCCTTTTTCGATGGTGTTTCGGTCCATGCCTATACCATCGTCCTCAATGACGATCACAGGCCCTTCGTAGCCCCCAAACTGGTAATCGGGAGACGTATCCTGAGGCAGAAAATCAGAATTCTCGATGGTCACTTTGCAATGCGTGGCGTGTGCATCATATGCGTTCTTGATCAGCTCGAGAATCCCCACCTTTTCGGAAGCTATTAGCTGCTCACCTAAGACACGGATCAAGTGGGCATCCGAGGTGAAGTTCAGTTGGACATTACCGTCGAGACAGATCTCATCCAGCAGCTTGCTAGGTATTTTCCGAACCGCGTTCTGATAATTGTAGTGAGGATTGTCTGCTTCTCTTAACTTACCGTCTTCATCCTTGTGGGGTACAGGCGACCCAAACGGCTTAAATGAAGCAATTTCTACAAAGAAGTGTTCAGGGTTCTGCTTGTCTTCAAAGGGCTCTTTTTCGATAACACCATAACCGAAGAACTCGCCTTTACCCCCATCTGCCTGCGGCTCATAGTAGACAAACTCCAACGGCAGTTCGTTAAATTGGCTGGCGTATGATTTCTTGGAAGTGGCAGGAAAGTGATAGAATTTCCCAATAAAATCATTGTACTCGCTTCGATTCTCACGATGCTGGGTAAGTACCAAACAAGGCCTGCGTTCAGTCATCTATTTAGACCCTCAAATTCATCATTCCGAGCCAAATGGGTTTGCAAGTCGCCCAAAAGCACCAGACTGGCCCGAACGTCGCTAAAATAAATCATTCAACAAAGCCCCGTATCCACCTTGCTGCAAATGCGCAGTTCCGCATCGAGGCAATTTAGCAATCTTAAGTATGTCTCGAGACTAGGTGTCACTGCCCCCGTCTCGATGTCAGATATCGAAGACTGAGCAACATTGGACAGGCGCGCTACTTCCAATTGCGTCATGCCCACTGCCTTCCTGTGCTGCTTGAGAGCCTGCCCCGCGTGCTCTATGCCGTTGATCAAAGGCAACTTTCGGTTGTCCATGACCATTGTTTAAGACAATCCATCAAAGTACACAATATAGCTTAGAGAGGATTCACTCGCTTGGATTGATCTTACTACTGGGTTGATCGCCCCCCCCCAAACAGCTTGGGTGCACTTTGTTCGGTAGCATCCAAAGTTGATAGCTGGCGGCGAGCAGCTTCATAAACAGAGCTGACGGCTTTCCGCCACTTAGCCGGCAAAACGGTGTGTAGAGCTTCTCCCAGCGCCTCGAAAGCGCGGCCTTGGAGAATATGGTCGCCACCATCGGCGATACAAACAGTTCCAGATCGGACGCGATTTGGCGGCTTGGCTGGGCCTAACGCCGCTCAACACGTCCAGTGGAGGCAAAGATCGTCTCGGACGGATCACCAAGAAGGTTGAGCGATATATCAGAAGGCTGCTCATCAATGGGATGACGGCGAGTGCACTGATGGCCAAGGACAAGCCAGAGAAGGCCGACATCTGGACAGCAAAGTTACTGGACGAGAAGCCCTTCCGTCTCGCCACCGTCGCGAAGGCGAAAAAATCAGCTCGGATCATCTGGGCAATGTTGACAAACAAGAGCAGTACCAGCAACCGATCACCTGATCCTGCTCCGAGATGCAAGACGCTTGGTGTGATGATGTGGAACGAAGTCAACCAAGAGTAAGGACATTCCGACCGCGGTCGCGGCCTTCTGAGGTCGATTACTGAACTTGTCTATAGACTTTGAATGACCGCATTCAGAGATCGGACCAGTTGCTCTCGCAATTGCGGCGAAGGGCAGCATTCCGCCCAAGATGACCAAAGCTGTTTGCCGACCCAAATCAATCCTTCAACAAAGAATTCTGCTGCGACACAGCGTCCCCAATGTATTCCTTAGCCGGATACTGAGATGTTGATGTTCAGCGCTTGAACTCTAGGTGCTGCTTTGGTGCGTTCGTCTTTCCGTCGTTAGATTATCCCGACCCAAAAATGGCTTGGTCTAATTGAACGCTATGATGTTTCGTTGATTTTGTGTTGTAGTGCGTCGCTTGTGAAACACCCAAAACAGCGACTGCAGTATCTCCAACCGAACCTAATCCCTGTTAACCTTGCGCCATCGTTCATTTTCGTTCACCTTCACAATACCTTACGGCAGCGGTTCCAATTCCGGCACAGCACCTTTACACGACAAAAATTTATTGGTGGACAGAATGCAAAAATGGATTTTTTCCGGAGAGCAACTCAGAGAGATATCAGAGAACAATCTATACCATTCTCCAAAAGTAAACGAGTATTTGGGAAGTGAGCGAAAGCTGCTTCTTTTAAGCTCGAAAGGAATGGGTAAAACCCATCTATTGCGAAAGAAGAGGGCAGAACTTTCCAACTCTGCAAAAGGTCGATCTGCGGTTTTTATTCCGAGATCTTCAGGAAGCGATGTTGATCGACAAAGTACCCTCCCAATGAATAAGGGTCCAAAGTTCTGGGGTCAGATTAAACAGGTTGATTGGGCCATCCTTTGGGAGATCTCAATCGCACTGTCAGTTCTAATAAACATAGATCAATCGGTGGAGAACGAACGGAGCGATTATGTGCTCAGGTTGGTAGACATCGCAGACAATGAGGACATCCCCAATGAAGTTTCCGAGTTGATTTTCCAAAGACTTGAAGGTGAAAACCCCAAGCTTGCAAACCCAACATTCATTCTGAACTGCCTATTGAGCCTCGAAAGCACACCGAGGCAACGCCTTATGAGTGTAGTCCAGAACTTGGTTCTGCAACTCTATAGTAACTATGTTTCTTCCGCGGTCTACGTTTTCATCGACAGCTTTGACCAAACTCTGTCTGATACCCTAATCGGAGAGATCGATCTATGGGTCAATGGTCAAACTGGGTTGGCGATTGCAGCCTACAATATTTTCGTGAACTGCAACCATATTCGTGTCTTTACATCCATTCGGCAAGAGGCATGGAACCATTTCGAGCACGAGAACAAGCAAGTTATTGAATCGTTTAGTACGCGCCTTGAATACTCCAAGCAGGAGTTGAAAGGCCTCATCAACCATCTTGCGCATCATTATGAAGGCGTTGCGAATTTGGATGGATTTCTTGGCACCGCGAAGAAAGGTGTTGTAAGAAACTTTGGAGTTTGCGAAGCGACGGGAGAATATCTCGAAGAGCAAGCTTTCGAATACCTTTTCAGGCACAGCTTGGGGACGCCCAGATCCTTATTGAATTTGATGAGTAGTGTTTCTTCAGAATGCGATCGCTCTCTTGCTCCTGACAAATATGAAAAACTCCTAAGAAAGGAAGTTAATCTTAAGTCGGGTACTATTGCGGAGACCAAGATCGAGTCAGAAATGGCGCACTTTCTGCGGTTTCTAGATTCCAAGGAGCGTCGAGCCCGTTTCTTTTCGCTGATTCATGGAAATATTCTAAGTTTGAACGAGTTGAAACGAATTTCTGATACTTTAGAGTTCGATGGGAGTGCCGCGCACCCATTTTGCGAGCTCTACAACCTCGGTCTTCTTGGAGTTTTGAAGAGGGATACCGACGGAGACATCATCCAGCATTTCAAAAGCCCACTCGAGTTTGATTGGCGCTTGGAGGGATGCCTGCCGAGGTCAAAATACTTCCTGCTTCACCCATCGTTTGAAGCATTCCTATCAAATACATACCGATTGGATGTTGAGCCTTCAGTTATTGTTTCCGACGGAGCTGACTGGCCAGCAAGCTGGGACGCCGAAATATCTAGACGTACGGTGAAGCTTTTTGTGTCGTATTCAAGGAAAGATCGAGAGCTTCGGGACGCAGTCATTTCTTCCGTATCACTTGTGTTGGGAAAAGAGGGCATTCGTCATGAGTATTGGATCGACGATCATGAGATAGAAGGCGGTGATTCCATCAATGGCGAGATAAGTAGAGGTATTGAATGGTCTGATTTCATGATTTCATTAATTACCGAGAATTACTTGAGCTCCCCATGGTGTATGTCCGAGTTTGAAGCGATGCACGTTGAGCAGCTTAACGGCGAGCAGAAAACGCTGCTACCTTTCTTGTTTGATGGAGTAGAAAGGGAAAGACTTGGCGCATTAATGAACGGGAAATCGACACCCGAAATTGAAGATTACGAGCCGTCAAGCCTTATAAAAATCGGACATGCAATTAGAAAACATAGTATGAAATGGAGAAAGGGCAATTAATAGTCTTGCTCTCCGTACACAATCCTCATCCATTGCGTGGCATTGGAGATTAACGCCTCATTGACCGCCAGCATGTCCTTTAGAAACTCATCGCATTCGGGAAGTTCTATCATGATGTCTTGAGGGAATGCTGCCTTCAATATTTTGAAATCGGAAGTATATCTGCTCTAAATCTTGATCACCAATTCCTAAGATGCGGGCGTACTCCTTTGTATAAAGCCATGGTCAACATCGAAGAATGGACGAGACACTGTATCTCCAATCGACGATACTTTGTTCTGGATTGGCGCCCGCTCCCCCCGGAAACCATCGATCCACTAGAGCAGGGGCCAGTTATTCGTCAAACAGTCAAACAGTTCCACTCAGGTGGGGCTGATCATTGTGCCATCATCCTTTTCCAGATTTCGGCTAAAGGACACTCCAACCTCTAGCCAGCTCTGCGTGAACGGGATCGGGCCTGGCTGATCCATTTTTGTCTCTCTTTCGGTATTCGCTTCCTACTGGACCTGTCACGGTTTGATGCCGCTCCTTTGGTGCAGTAAATGCTATGAAAGGAGCGGCATCAAACCGTGACAGGTCCATATCCAAGCGATCTAGGCAAACCTTGCCTCGCTTTTTCATCTTGCCATTTGAGTAGCGCCTCCCCGAGCTCGCGTGCCACGGGATCATCACTCGCTTGGAGCTCTCTAATAACTTCAGATGCCAATGTGCTTTCCTGAATTACCAATTGTTGAATTCGAACCACTTAAATCAATTTTAACCATTAATCGTACCGGTTTGAAAAGCCGCTTCTAATTGCACCATGTCAACTGATTAGGCTGTCACCCACACAAGCGCTGAAAAGCGCTAAACAAAGAAGGGGCACATTTGATAGAGACAACAACAATAACCTCAATCTCAACCCGGATTTAATCCAATGAGAAACGGAGACCATGGGGCGCGAAATACCCGCATGCAGAGGGTCGCTCAGAAGGACCCGCTAGAAAGCAGCGGCAGCCGTCAGCCGTACTGCGCCAAACGATCCTTCGACTGAACTTGATAAGTTCAGTACTCAATCAGCGCCATCGATAAAGCCAAGGTTGGGCACGATCTCTATGCCTCTCTCCAAATTGCAAGAAACCCCGAGCCCTACGACGAGTATTTATTGCATATTCTTCCTATAGTTGTGTAAGGCACTAGAGACGAAAGCAAGGTCATAGTTGAAGTTAGCAGGAAGTTTTTCGATGCGCACAAAAACCCAAGTTTACGTTTACACAGACGACGATGGAAACGAACGCTGGCTTGATGTGGACACCATGCGACGTTGGGCTGAAAGCAACTTAGAACTCACTAGGATCGCTATCGATAGCAGCCGTGTCGAAGAGCTCATATCGTCTGGAGACCTTGATAAGGAGCAAATACGAAAAAACATCGAAACGGGACACCCAAAGCCGGTTCTGATTTGCTTAGATCTAGTGAAAGAAGGATATCAAATCGTCGATGGAAACCACTCATACGTCACCTCTGCGCTTGCCGCAGGTTTAGCAAAGCAAATGGGAATACATAAAGAGCAGCATTCTGGTGTAGATGGTTGGGCGCTTACCCCTGACCAATGGCGACCCTTCCTAATCTCGCGCCAGATACAAAGTACTCAACAGAATGCTCAGACTTGATTTGCATGCGCTCCTTGCTCTTCAGCGGATAGTTGCCTCGATGGGTATTAACCATCGCGAGGGCAACCCTCTGTTGCTTAAACCAATAGCGGCAAGCCATCTGTACAAATGAAATCGTTACTCGAATACATTCAAAACCTCTATCCCGCCCCCTCCAAACGTTAAACAACTACACAATCGAGTAACAGCGAACCGTTATTCTTTGTTTTTCCCGCAAGAAACTCAGCCAAAGCGCGCGGCAGTCCGCCATCAATCTCCATGATTGCCGCCCGCTCCTCCGACAGATCCTCCTCCAATGGCAAAGGTTCCTTTGCGAGAGAGTGAGCCTGCGGCAACTGCGGCATTTGCGGCAAATCAAATCGCTGACTGGTGTGCTTCGACGCCGCAATAGAGCGAGACCCGCGAGGGGTGACGATCTCCTCCGCGTTTTCAAAAAGAGCTCTGATAAATTCGTGCGTTGGATTGGTCACTTGGCACCTGCCCTACGCACCACGTGCCAGAATGTCTTGCTATTGGCCCCATCGATGACTTGCGTCCCACTCCCTCGAACCAACCAGCCGTGAGCTTCAAGCTTCTGAATGCATTGCGACAAGGTATTTCCATCGCGTAAGTGCCCTGGTCCTTTCTTCATCAGTGTGCGTTTATCGATAAACTCTTCAGCCCAATTGCCTTCGAGCCAACACCGAATGGTTTCGGCGTCGCATAGGTTCTGATCAGGCCTCCCTGTATCTGTTATCCGAAGCATCTCAGACAGATACCATTCCATGATGGCAATGCCGTTCTCCATTACACGCAAGGAAACCTCGTCAGCCTCTTCGTCAGCAAAAACGCTCTGAATCCCAGCGAGACGAGCTGCCATTTCGGGGACCTTTGCCGCAAACCCAGACAAGTATTCGAAGGCGCCGCCCGCACCGGAAGCGCGCTCAACTCGATTGTAAAACACTTCCAGAGCCACGCGGGCCTCGCCTGATAGCTTGAGATGCTTTGGGTTAAGCTCTGAGCGTGTTCCTAGGTGTAAAGGCATTTCCAACTGCAAGAGACCTCCGACGCGCGTGTTAAAACGCTCCAAATGCCTTTGCGCCTGATCCTGCTGTTCTCTCTGTGCTGTATCTTTACAGATTATCCTCGACCCAATCTTGCTGTTCGGCCAAGCGATGAGCACCCGCGAGAGCAATCCTTGATCTTTCATCGTCGGATCGCCAACCACGTGCTGAGCAACACCAGGTTGTATCATCAGATGAAGTGAGACGCGTTTTCCACAAAGCCAGACGGGTTCTGCTGATGCTCTGCTTCGGCTCAAAGGTGCTCCATCCCAAAGTTTAGAGAATCCCGCAGCTGTCTTCAGGGCATTCTCCCGCTTCATACTGTGCCCACCAAAGAATTGCCCCCCTTCGTCAGTCATTACAGCTACGGATGGAGTTCCGTTCTCCAGCTGGCGGAAAAGCCCTTCAATCGTTGGATCGCTTATTCGTATAGCCGGAAATAGAGGTGGTTCTGGAGGGAGATCCGCGCGCTCCTTGTCGTGATCGGTTTCGATGACATCAAAGTCACTTGGTGTTGAGCGACGCCGGCGTTTCTGAAACTCAAGCTTTTCAGCTTCATGTTCTCGTATTTCACGGTGGAACACACGCACGCGTTCTTTGTCGATACGATCGATTTCAGACGTCGCCAAAGAGTCACAAGCAGACTTGCGTTCGCCTGATTGGGCCACCGTTAAGAAGAAACAGCTCAACGGCACGACGCCTTGAAGCGATTCCACATCTGCAATCGCTTGAGTTGCCACGCTCGCAACCGTCAGAATGCTTTGCATCGCGATCGCATCTGGCGCTTGTGTTAATGTCGAAATCGCTTGAACTGGGTTCGCGAAAGGACCAAGCGCATGGCTTGGAATGGGTTCGGCATCCCGCAACTCTCCAAACAATGGGGTGGGAGCCTCCCCATTTTGTTTGAAGGCATAGCTTTCCCATTTGCTCGACTTAGAAGCCTGCATTATTTCTCTCCGATAGTGTTTGGAATTGAGCTCTCCGAGCTCAGCCTGTTCTTATAGTAACCGCCTAGTTATTCGCTTGCGGAAACGGGGTCTGGCGAACTCTCGACCAAACCACTGAGTTTCATCAGGCGACCTCAGCAAGCCTGTTCTCCCAGATCTCGATTTCTGAGAGTTTCCAACGGGTGCATCCAGGCGACAGGCTTACAGCGCGCGGAAAACCGGAGTTCGATCGATGCCACCGCCACACTGTCTGGCGAGAGACGCTGAAGCGAACGGCAAGATCTGTGTCAGATAGAAACGTTTCATTCATGGATTTCACCTCTTGTTACTGATGAACCTAATATCGAAGGCATTTGCTCGATTTTCAAAGTAATAGAAATGCGCGCTATTTAATTTCCCGGAGTTCCTTCCTGTTTCGATAATGCCTTTCGAGATACTTCGCGCGGCTTTCTTCTTGGGCGAGGCCCTGCTTTTTAGCCACCTGACGCGCCGCTTCAAGAATGCTTACACCCTCTGCACACAAAATCCGCATTTCATCGAGCGCTGTCGCATATTTTCGCCAAGGAGGCCTTGGTCCTGGCGGACGGCCTTTCTGTTTCTTTGCGGGTTCAAGAGCTCTGATGAGATCGTGAGTTTCCGATAGTTCCCTGGTTTGAATTTGCGCGGTCTCGAAGAACTTCTGAAACCTCTCCCGTTGGACTTCGTCCGGGCTTTCCATTCCATCTCTCAGATTATGCCAGTTGCCGAGGAACTCCCGAAACTTGGGTGGGATTTCAAACCCTTCAAACTTGTATTTCTCCAATCCGAGTTCTTCAAAAAGACGCGCACGCACAGCTTCGTAATCACCCGAAACTTTGAGCCTATCGATCTCCACTAAAGCAGCCCGCATTGCAGCAGCGTGCTCAGGATCGCAACGCGGAAGGCTGGGAGCGTCGATTTTGCTGGCCCACAAATCCTGCTCGATATTCAATTCGTCCACATTGGCCAAATAGTAGTTTGCTGATTTCAATAGTTCATTGATACCCATGCCTTAGCCCCGGCCGAATTGATTATTTGATTTTGATTGGTGGTCGCCCTGCAAAAACAATGCCCAGGCTTCCATCATGCCTTTGCGCTTCACTAGCTGATCTGACCGGTCGTAAGCTTGTTGAACTTTCGTGCCAACTTTGTGCGCCAATGCAATTTCCGCCATGTCACCGTCAAACTGAGTACATTCAGCAACCCAAGTCCGAAACGTTGATCTAAGACCATGAGGAACGGCGGGACGACCGTGCTGCGCATCTAGATAGCCCCCCTCCCCTTCGCGCATGTCAGCTGCATGAATTTTTCGCATCACTGCGGCGAGCGAAGCATCCGACATGGGACCGCCTCGGGGCGCCAAAAACACAAGCGGGTTGTTCGTTTCTCGCGGCAACTCACTCAGTATCCTGAGGGCTTGGGCAGAAAGCGGCACGCGGTGAGGTTTGCCCGACGGAGGAATTTTAGACGATTGTCGACCTGGTTGTATCGTCCACAACCCTTTTTCTAAGTCCATCTCATCCCAGGTTGCGAACCGAACTGCGCCAGTGCGTGCAGCGGTCAGGGCTTGGAACTCTAAGGCGCGCGCGCTGGTGCCCGACCGAGCTTGCAACGCCCGAAACCAACGCGACGCATCATCTAAGCGCAGAGCCGGATAATTCTTGGCACCGGTGAGTTTCGTCGGCGCAGGCAAAACCATGTCGAGATTGCCACGCCACCTTGCGGGATTCTCGCCGCTTCGATAGCCGGCCACTGTGGCGTAATCCAACACACGCTCAATACGTTGACGAACTTTTGAGGCTGTTTCCGTCTTCTCTGTCCAAATCGGGCGAAGCGTTTCTAAGACATCCTGCAGCGACACATCCGTAACGGCTATTGCACCCAGCGTCGGAATTGCATGTCTTTTGAGTGATGCCTTCCATTGTTTGCGATGAAGGTGACTGTTAAATTCAACGGTCTTTTCTTCGGCGTAGCGTTCAACGGCTTCGGCGAAAGTGAGCAGCTTTCGACGCGCTGCCTGTCGCTCTGCGATTGGGTCCACACCATTGCGCAAAAGCTCACGTGCTTCGCGCGCATAGTCACGCGCCTTGGCCAAGGGAACGTCAGGATAGGGTCCGAGGCCTGCCTCGCGCCGCCTTCCGTTGTGTCGATAGCGAAAAACCCACGACCTTGCACCGGTGCTGGTGACTTGAAGCGCAAGTCCGGCGACACCCCCAACCGCATGCACGCCTGGCTTCGTCAGCCGCTTAACTTCTAAGGGTGCTAATTCTTTGGCTCTTTTCGGCACGGACCGTTCCTTGTTCAATTTGGGAATCGAACCGGTGCCCAAATTTTCTATCCCACTCATACCCACCCAAAAGGATGTGATATATTGCTATTTCATGCGACAGGCCGAGACAAGGGAAATCCGGCAACACCCTGTAAATAAAACATAAAGAGACAAATTGCGACAGCGGTGCATTAGCGGTACTCGCCTCCAAACTTCATAACAACTTTCCAGTGAAGTATTTTCACGCGTTCGCTGGCGGCTGGGTCGTCCTCGGTCTGGGCGGCATTGGGGCAATCCGGAAACCTCAGATGCTCGCGTGTCGAAACCAAAGCGAACATCTTTTTGACCAGGGGCCGAGAATGCGTCGCCTTTGGACTGCCCCCTTGGACGCTAAGTCAGCCAGGATCACGGAAAGAGCGCAACCGCCAGCATTGATTAACGTCTGGTGCGTCAATCAATACTTGGTTTGTCTGTACAACTGGGTGGTCGCTTCAAGACTTGGTGCGTTTTGGGCCTTTTGGCTTGTTGCGCTTTGGCGCGGCTTTCCCACCAGCGGCTAGTGCGCGGGCTTTGTTCTTTTTGCTGTTGGGCTTCCCGGCAGGCGGGAGCGGACCTTTTGGCTTGCCCCCTTTACGCGCTTTATGGTCCTGACCTGCGTCATGCTTCGGGCGCTTGGGGGAGGCGTCTGCTTGCGAGCCACCTGCGTCCGTCGTATCATAACGCGGCTTCGGTTTTCCGGATTTTGGTCCAGAGCCTGAACGCTTCTCATATGATCCGGATTTCCCCTTACGTTCGAACTTATCTTGTCGAGGTTTACCACCGGGTTTGCGATTTTTGCCGGGGCCAGCGGGACCCTTGCGACCGCCTCCTGAGGTCTCAAACGCGGGCGGCTCGGCCAGTTGAGTGACAACCGCGCCCTCTTCCAGCGTCATATCCACTCCGATATTCTTCAGGAACTTCTTGGCGCTCGCTTCAAGGATCTGTACGTAAGACTGGTCGAATTTTACACGGATCGCACCGACGTCTTCGCGGCTCAAACCTCCGGCCTTGCACAGCATCGGCAAAAGGCGACGAGGTTCAGCCCCCGCATCCCGCCCAACTGAAATCGAGAACCAAACAGACTTGCCGAACTCTTTGCGCTCAGGGCGAGCTTCCACATCTGCAAGGTCTTCAGGCGCGGAACGAGTCATCCGATACATCCGCAAATACGCGGCGGCAATTTGCTCTGCCGAGAACTTCTCTTGCAGTTTTTCGATCGTCGCACGTTCTGTTTCTTCGATCTGCGCATCCCAATCGGGATCCGCCAGCATCCGATCCTCATCACGGGCTTTGACGGCTTCAGCCGACGGGGCGTTGCCCCATTCTGCTTTCAGCTTGGCCCAGCCCAAGATACGCTCTGCTTTCTTGCGGGACCGCTTGGTCACGACCAAAGCCGACACTCCTTTGCGCCCAGCGCGGCCGGTGCGGCCAGAACGGTGCAACAATGTCTCGTGGCTCGATGGCAATTCAGCGTGCACCACCAGATCAAGATTTGGCAGGTCGATCCCGCGTGCGGCGACATCGGTGGCCACACACACGCGGGCTCGTCCATCGCGCATGGCTTGCAGGGCATGTGTCCGTTCGCTTTGCGACAGTTCCCCAGACAGGGCAACAACCTGAAACCCGCGGTTTGACAGGCGCGTTGTCAAACGGTTAACCATCGCGCGGGTGTTGGCGAATACGATGGCATTGGGCGCCTCATGGAAGCGCAGCGTATTAATCACCGCGTTTTCCGTGTCATGCTCCGCGACCAGCATCGCACGATATTCGATATCTGCGTGCTGTGCGTTCTCGGATTTTGCCACCACCCGGACCGCGTCCTTTTGATAGCTCGCGGCAAGCGACATGATCGACTTGGGAACAGTTGCCGAGAACAAAAGCGTCTGACGCTCATCGGGGGCTTCGCCCAGAATGAACTCCAGATCTTCGCGGAAGCCAAGGTCGAGCATCTCATCCGCTTCATCCAGTACGACAGCGCGAATAGAGGTCAGATCAATAGAGCCACGCATAATGTGGTCGCGCAAACGGCCGGGCGTTGCCACCACGATATGCGCGCCACGCGCCAAGGCGCGGCGTTCGTCACGCATGTCCATGCCGCCCACACAGGAAGCCACCACAGCTTTTGCGTTGGCATAAAGCCAGCTCAGTTCGCGCTTCACTTGCAACGCCAGTTCGCGGGTTGGGGCAATGACCAAGGCCAGCGGGGCCGAAGCGCCGTTAAATTGCTCACCATCCTCCAGAATGGTCTCAGAAATTGCGATCCCGAACCCAAGCGTCTTGCCCGATCCAGTCTGGGCGGACACCAACAGATCGCATCCTGTATGTTCGGGTTTCAGAACAGCCTGCTGCACGGGCGTCAGCGTGGTGTATCCACGATCTTCAATCGCAGCTCTTAGGGCTTCTTTCACAGCTTTTCTTCTTTGTATCTGGAGGGCGCATCCGAGATCCCGAAAGGGCCGAACGCGTTGAATTGGCGCATCTTGGTGCCTTTGACGGGCACAGAGGCTGCGGATAGGACATCAAAGCCCTAATGTATAGGCTTTTCTGCGATCTGACCATGATCCCTTAAGGGATGGGGTATCCGCGGATCACAAACCCACCTGCCCCACTGTCAAACTCCAGAAGACAGGCAAAACCCGCCTTAATCAGAGAAGAGCGCTTGGCTGAGTTTCCTAGCTGCATTCTGGATCAAGCTCACCTGAGAAACGAGAGTTTCAATCGAAAGCCGCTGTGTTGGGCCGTGCATCGCGATGACGGAGACAAACCTGCCATTTGAATCCGTGATCGGAACAGCCAAGGCGATCATTCCGTCAAGAAACTCCTCTCGGTCCAAGGAGTATTTCTGTTTCTTCACGTCGGCCAATTCTTCAAGCAAAGTATCTGCCGACACATGGGTCTGATCTGTCATACGTTCATAGTTCAGATTGTGGACTAGGCTTTCACGCTGCTTAGGTGGCAAGCTTGCAAGAAAGCACTTTCCACTGGCCGTACAGTGAAAGGGCACATTGGTCCCGATGGGCAGCTGAATGCGAAAGGCCCAATCGGTTTCAACCCGATCCAGATACCGCATTCCGTCATCCTCGGGCACAACATAGTTCACTGTCTCGCCAACACTGTTTGCAAGGTCTTTCAATATCTGCCGTCTGGTTATGTGGTCTCTTGAATTGTGAAGAAGGCCAGACCCAAGTTCACGCAGCCGGCGCGTGACCTGATAACGTTTCGAGCTGCCAATGCGCGCGATGAAACCTTCTTCTTCCAATGTGGCACACAAGCGATGGACCGTTTGTTTGGGCAATCCCAGCACATCGTTAATTTCAGTGGCCGTCATGGGCTGATCACTTCGCCCCAATACCTCGAGAATAAGCAGAGTCCTAAGGTTTGTCGGAATTCGATCTGACGACGTCATCAAAGTCCCCTGAAAAAAGAATGGTGCAATTCACACGAATCATCTTAGGCTCTTTTTTTACCAAAAACGAGACTTAAAGTCTCATTTTTTGATAATTTAGAGGGTCTGATGGAGTTTGACTTCATTGTTGTTGGGGCTGGGTCCGCTGGATGCGCACTCGCCAATCGTCTTTCCGAGAGCGGAAAGTACTCGGTTGCGCTGCTTGAGGCTGGGCCGAAAGACAGCAATCCGTGGATCCATATTCCGGTTGGCTACTTTCGCACGATGGACAATCCGCGCAGTGACTGGCGCTATAAAACTCAAAACGACCCAGGCATTGCAGGGCGTTCGATCCCTTGGCCGCGAGGTCGTGTGTTGGGCGGTTCGAGTTCCATCAACGGACTTCTATACGTACGCGGGCAACCACAAGACTACGATGGTTGGGCGCAGATGGGCTGCACAGGTTGGGGCTGGGATGAAGTCCTGCCTTTCTTCAAGCGCTCGGAAAGCTGGGAGGGTACAGACACAACGGGACTGCGTGGCGAAGACGGACCACTGTCAGTTCAGAACTCCCGGCTAAAGCGCGAAATCGTTGATACTTGGGTAGACGCAGCCGTAGCTGCAGGTTACCGCCGCAATCCAGATTACAATGGTGCCGACCAAGAAGGCGTTGGGCACTTTCAGCTGACGATGAAAGGCGGGCGGCGTTGTTCGTCGGCGGCAGCATATCTGACCCCTTACCGAGATCGAAAGAACCTGCATGTCATCACCGACATTCAAACCGAAAAGGTTCTGATTGATGACGGGCGTGCCGTCGGCATTCGCGCCCGCCGTAATGGAACGATGCAAGAGCTTAAAGCTCGGCATGAGGTGATCCTGAGCGCAGGCGCAATCGGATCGCCACAAATTCTGATGCTGTCAGGAATTGGCGATGCTGAGGAACTCAAGTCACACGGCATTGAGGTGAAAGTCGACTTGAAGGGTGTGGGTAAGAACTTGCAGGACCATTTGCAGGCGCGCCCCGTGTTCAAAACAAACCTCAGCACGATCAACACCGAAACCAGCAATATCTTCAAGCAAGCGATGATTGGCATTCAATATATGCTCACCCAGCGCGGTCCGATGACGATGGCAGCCAGCCTCGGCACCGGGTTTTTGAAAACAGAAGACCACCTTGCGACGCCCGACATTCAGTTCCACATCCAGCCTTGGAGCGCAGATAAACCAGCCGACGGACCACATAAGTTTTCGGCATTTACGGCATCTGTATTGCAATTGCGCCCTGAAAGCGCGGGTCATCTGACGCTGACCTCGGCCAACATGGATGATCATCCGGAAATCCACCCGAATTACCTGTCGACTGAAACCGATTGCAGGACAATCGTGAAAGGCATCCAGATCGCGCGAAAGATCGCGCAGACCGAGCCACTTCGATCACATGTCACCGAGGAGCACGCGCCGGGCGCACATGTTGCGTTTGATGATGAAGAGGCGACCTTGGATTGGGCGCGTCGTTCGTCTGTGACGATCTATCATCCAACCGGAACCTGTAAGATGGGCGTCGACCCAATGGCGGTTCTGGACCCTGACCTTCGGGTCAAAGGGGTTCGGGGACTGCGCGTGGCCGATGCCTCGATCATGCCGCAGATCGTCAGCGGTAACACCAACGCGCCCGCCATTATGATTGGAGAAAAAGCCAGCGATCTCGTGCTTAGGGACGCAGGCCAATGAGCTTCTCAGCCAAAAAGCCGGGACACCCCGCCAAGCGGATACATATTTCCGCGCGGCC
This sequence comes from Aliiroseovarius sp. F20344, assembly GCF_023016155.1. Classification (GTDB taxonomy): domain Bacteria; phylum Pseudomonadota; class Alphaproteobacteria; order Rhodobacterales; family Rhodobacteraceae; genus Aliiroseovarius. Next base: position 438,655 of record NZ_JALKBG010000008.1, on the reverse strand, counting down.
AACAAACAACTGCCAGGATCATGCCTTCGCCTTCGGCAGCAATGAAAACCAACGTGAAGGCAACACAACTAGGGAGGAACAGAAATGTTCAAACTAAAACATGTAGCAGTAAGCGCTGCAGCACTGGCACTTTCGGTGTCCGCTGCGATGGCCGAAAAAGTGCTGCGTATTCAATCGGTTCTGCCGAACACTGCTGACGAAGTCTTTATGCTGAATGAATTCGGGAAAGACGTCGCGGCGCTGACCAACGGCTCGCTGAAGATCGAAGTTCTGCCTGCTGGTGCCGTTGTTGGCCCACGTGACATCATGGACGCGGTTGATGCCGGTCTTGTTGAAGGTGGCTTCGCCTGGACCCACTATTGGGGTGGTAAGCACGTTGCAGCCAACCTCTTTGGTGCACCGGTAGCGGGTGCTGGTGTTGGTCTCGACAACATCGCATTCCTGAGCTGGTTCCAATATGGTGGTGGCCGCGAGCTTTATGACCGTCTGTGGGATGAAATGGGCGTGAACGTTAAAGCCTTCATGTTGCAGCCTGTTGGCCCCGAGGCTCTGGGCTGGTTCCCGAAGCCAATCGAATCCATGGATGACTTCCGCCAGATGCGTTTCCGCGCACCTCCCGGAATGGTTGGTGCAGCCTATGCAGATATCGGCGTTCCTGCCGTTGCAATGGGCGGTGGCGACATCCTGCCAGCGCTTGAAAAAGGCACAATCGATGCGGCTGAATGGTGCTGCCCGAAGCCAGACTCTGTCTTTGGCTTCCAGAAGGTGCTTAAGCACTACTACCTGCAAGGTCTGCACCAGGTTGTCGTGAACGCCGACATGTACATTAACGGTGATTTCTATGACGGGCTGAGCGATCTTGAAAAGAAAGCTCTGGAAGTTGCTGCAAACGCATCGCTGTCCAAGTCCATGTCCTACCGTATCTATGAAAACGGTAAGGCGCTGAAGGATCTGACCGATAACCACGGTGTTATCCTTGAGGACACGCCTGCCGATTACTTCACCGAGTATATGGCAGCGGCCAAGAACGCGCTGCAAGCAGCTGCGGATGAGAACGAGTTCTTCGCAGAAGTTTGGCAGTCTCAGAAGGATTTCGCGGATGTCGCGGTTCCATTCTGGGCGGGCGCACAAGCCTCGAACGCAAGTTTGGGTAAAGCACACGCCGACACGCTGAAATAACACCAGCCTTTGGTGCGGGGCCCCCGTGGCCCCGCGCTTCATTTTCGATAAGGGCGTCGGCCTTTTTCAAAAATGAAGACCCAAAATGGGCACCGACAACAAGGGAGAGCGGGTATGGCCGCAGATGAGGTAAACCCCGAAGAGCTCGAAATCGCTGACGAGCTGATCGCGGAACGACGTGCTGAGGCACCCGGCGAGACGCCAGAGGATATGACACCTTGGCAGCGCCCAATCACGGCGGCGATTGACGTGATCAACTATCGCGCTGGTCAACTTATTGCGCTGCTGATGGTGCCGTTGATTATCGTGGTGGTGTTTGAGGTCCTGTCGCGGAACTCGTTTGCGATCCTGCAGAATGCTGGTTTTGCTGATTTCGCGCGCTCAATCGGTCTTGGCCCCACACTGTGGGTCTATGATACCAGCCGCATGATTGCTGGTGTCCTATTCATGGCAGCGGCAGGGTACGGCCTGATGCGCGGCGTACATATCCGCGCGGACTTCCTTTACCGGAATTGGACCGACAAGACCCAAGCGACCGTCGATGCGCTGCTCTACCTGATGTTCTTCATCCCTTCGATGATCTTTTTCACCGTGGTCTCCTGCGAGTTTTGGTGGCTTGCCTACTCAAGAAGCGAAACCATGCAAATCGACAGCGCGTGGGGGCCGCTTCTGTGGCCGGCGCGTTTGGCGATGCCCGTTGGTGGTTTCCTTTTGCTGCTGCAAGGTATCCCTGAGATCTTCCGCGCGTTCCACAAAATGGGCAAAGAGCGTGAACGCTGGTTCGTAAGGGCTTTGCCGATCTATCTGATCGGACTGGCTTGGCTCGTGATGGCGGTGTTCCTGCCTGATTGGGTGCCAGGTGGCGCATGGTTCTCGGACCTGATGGCGGCCCGTCCTGAGCTGTCAAAACCGACCATTGGATTGATCATGCTTGGCGCGATGCTGTTCGTGATTTTCATCGGTTTCCCAATCTCGTTCACGCTGATCTTCTTGGCCTTCGTGTTCGGCATTTGGGGCGCGAACTTCAAACTGACGACCCTTCTGATGACGCTCAACACGAACTCCACCATGCTGAATGATCAGCTAATGGCGGTGCCGCTGTTCGTCCTGATGGGGATCGTGATGGAGGCCGCTGGTCTGATGGAACGCTTGTTCGCATCCATCCAGATGATCATGGCACGCGTGCGCGGTGCGCTCTTTATCGCGGTCTTGATCGTTTCGACGATCTTTGCTGCCGCAACCGGAATCGTGGGCGCATCCGTGACGCTTCTGGGTATTATGGCGGGCGCCACGATGAGCCGTTCTGGCTACAACGTCCAATTGGCCGCCGGAACAATCACCGCAGGGGGAACGCTTGGCATTCTAATCCCGCCCTCGATCATGTTGATCGTTATGGGTCCGGTCTTGGAAGTGTCCACGCTGGACCTGTTCCGCGGGGCGTTCATCCCCGGCGCACTTCTGGCCTCGCTCTATCTGCTGTACACGCTTGGGCGTTGCTGGCTGAACCCAGAGCTCGGTCCGATCCTGCCGGAAGAAGATCAGCCGGATACGTCGAATTTCTATGGGGCTGAAGTGGCTTTGATTTGCCTAGGCGTCCTGACCGTATGCCGCGTCTTTGGGCATAGCATGGGCGGGACGTTCGGCGGGGTCATCCCATTCGGTGGGCTGATCGTCTTGGTCGCAACACTGTTCATCGCCTATCAGGCCTATCGGAAACTGAACATCCTTCGGATCGTTCTGCCGATCGCGGTGCTGTTCCACCTCTATATGGTCGTCGCGAACATGAGCGACGGTGGCGGTTTGCCAATCTGGTCGACCGTGTTGGCAGCCTTCATCTTGCTTTTGGCGTTCCTTGGACGTCCAATTTACAGCTCGGCAGCGGAAGGTGGCTTCTACTTCTCCGCCCTGTGGGACGAGTTCTTCGCCGGGCTGATGCCCCCGACGATCTTGATCTCATTCGCGCTTGGTTCAATCCTGCTCGGCCTTGCAACGCCGGCAGAGGCCGCCGCGATGGGTGCGTTTGGTGCGATCCTGCTGTCGCTGGCCTATCGCAAGTTCACCATCCCAAGCTTCTTTGACAGCCTGATCAAGGCGTTGGAGATCACGGTTCTGATCATGTTCCTTGTGGCTGCCTCGAACTTCTTTGGTGCACAGTTCAGTGCATTGGGCACGCCCAAGATGATGACCGAGCTGCTGCTGGGGCTGGACATGTCACCTTATCTGATCCTGATCCTCGTAATGTCTCTGATCTTCCTTTTAGGCTGGCCGTTGGAATGGGTTCCGATCGTGTTGATTGTGGTGCCGATCCTGCTGCCAACCGTGGAAGCTTTGGATGTCTATGGCTTGGATCGCTATGACATGATGGTTTGGTTTGGCATTCTGGTCGCGGTGAACCTGCAAACCGCGTGGTTGTCGCCACCGGTTGCATTGTCGGCCTACTTCCTTAAGGGCGTGGTGCCCAATTGGGATCTCAAGGACATCTACCTTGGCATGATGCAGTTCATGTTGGTCCAGCTGTTGGGCCTGATCCTTCTGTTCATCTTCCCCCAGCTGGTGCTTTGGCTGCCGGCGGTAATGTCAGGAAACTAGACCATGAGTGAGCATCGTAGTTCTCTTTCCTATCTGAAATGGCCATTGATCACGACCGTCATTGGTCTTGGCCTAACTGGCTGGTTAGGCTGGGCGACAGAAGGCAGTATGGCCGGTGTGTTGTCATTCCTGATGGTCGGAACAGTGCTGGCAGCGCTTGAGATTGCCTTGTCTTTTGACAACGCAATCGTCAACGCCAACAAGCTGGAGGAAATGACACCGGTCTGGCGGCAACGCTTTTTGACTTGGGGTATCTTGATCGCGGTCTTCGGAATGCGAATTGTTTTCCCGCTGGCCATCGTTGCCATCTTTGCGTGGATCAACCCATTTGCGGCGATGCATTTGGCACTTGCCGATCCGGACGAGTATTCCCGCATCATCGGCCACGCCCACGGCCCCATATCGGCCTTTGGTGGCACCTTCCTGATGATGGTGGCGCTGAAGTTCTTCATTGACGAAGACAAGTCGATTGACTGGATAACAGTGGTTGAAAAACGTCTGCGGAAATGGGGATCGATCCGAGGGTTCGAGATCGCATTGGTCCTGGTCATTGTCATGCTGATCTCTCAGTCCCTGCCCGGACCTGAGGTCGGACCCTTCCTGACCTCGGCCGTTATGGGTCTGCTGGTCTTCACCATGGTGGACGGGCTTGGGACTTACCTTGACAACATGGCAGGTTCGACTGCCGCGATTGGTGCCAAGGGTGGGCTAGGGGCTTTCCTGTACCTCGAAGTGCTCGACGCCAGTTTCTCGTTCGATGGCGTGATCGGTGCCTTCGCCCTGACCACCAACATCCTTTTGATCGCCATCGGTCTTGGCATTGGCGCGATGTATGTGCGCTCGATGACCATCATGCTGGTCGAGCGAGGCACCTTGGCCGAATTCAGATATCTTGAGCACGGCGCGTTCTATTCGATCTTCGCGCTTTCCATCGTGATGTTCCTTCAATCCCTCGTGCATGTTCACGAACTGATAACCGGCGGTATCGGCATGGCTTTGATTGCCTTGGCCTTCTACGCCTCCATTATTCACAACAAGCGTGAAGCATAGTCTCTCGCCAGTTTACAGGACCTTAAGATATGACACGCGAATACCTGAAAAAGGCGATCCTCACGTCCCGCTCGGACGAAGGTGAAACCGCAAAAATCGTAAGCGATATTCTTTCGGATATCGAAGCGGGCCGAGAAGAGGCTGCGCTTAAATATGCGACCAAATTCGACAAATACGATGGCAATGTTCAGCTGACCCAAGACGAGATTGACGCGGCCTGCGCTTTGGTTCCTCAGAAGCTGAAAGATGACATTCTTTTTGCCCATGACAATGTTCGCCGGTTTGCTGAAGTGCAAAAGGGAACCGTCGCGGATGTGGAATACGAGATCAATCCGGGCTTGATTGCAGGTCAAAAGGCGATCCCCGTTACGGCAGCCGGGTGTTATGTGCCCGCAGGACGTTATCGCCACATCGCCAGCGCGGTGATGACCGTGACAACGGCGAAAGTCGCTGGGTGTGAACACATTACGGTGTGTTCTGCTCCTCAGCCCGAGGTGGGAATTCACCCTGCGATTGTCTATGCGGCCCACGCCAGTGGCGCGGACAAGATCATGGCGATCGGTGGGGTGCAGGGCATTGCCTCAATGGCGTTTGGGCTGTTCGACCAACCTAAAGCCAACATCATCGTCGGCCCCGGCAACCAATTCGTGGCAGAAGCCAAGCGCACCCTTTATGGCCGTGTTGGCATCGACATGATCGCTGGCCCGACGGATAGCCTGATCCTTGCCGATAAGAACGCTGATCCTCATATCGTGGCCACCGATTTGGTCAGCCAAGCCGAGCACGGATATAACTCGCCTGTGTGGCTGGTGACGGATCATCGCCCATTGGCCGAAGACGTTCTGGCACAGGTGCCGGGACTGATCGCGGACCTGCCTGAATTGAACCGTGAGAACGCCGAAGCGGCGTGGCGCGATTATGCAGAGGTCATGGTGTGCGCAGATCGCGAGGAAATGGCGGCCACGTCCGACGAGTATGCGCCCGAGCATTTGACCGTTCAGGCCGACGATCTGGATTGGTGGCTGGACCGCTTGCGGTGCTATGGATCGCTGTTCCTAGGTGAAGAGACGACTGTTTCCTATGGCGACAAAGCGGCTGGCACCAACCACGTTCTGCCGACTTCGGGTGCGGCCAGCTATACGGGCGGTCTGAGCGTGCACAAGTATATGAAGATCGTCACGTGGCAGCGCGCCACGCGCGAAGGGTCGAAAGCGGTCGCCGAAGCAACGGCCCGTATTTCACGTCTTGAGGGCATGGAAGGGCACGCACGAGCGGCGGACGTCCGTTTGGAGAAATACTTCCCAGACGAAGTCTTCGACCTGACCGCAAATGGCTGATCCGCGATCTCTGTTTGACCTAACCGGCAAAGGTGCCTGCATCACCGGGGCCAGTTCTGGCCTTGGGCGGCAGGCGGCGATTGCATTGTCGGCGGCGGGTGCGCGTGTCGTGACCGTTGCACGGCGCGAAGATGCGCTTCAAAGCCTGACCTCTGAGATCGGGGAAGATGCGGCCTATGTCGTTGCTGATGTTGCGGATCGGGATAATCTTGATGCCTTGGCTTCTGCGATCGCAACGCCGTTTGGATCACCAGACATTTTGATCCATGCCGCTGGCGTGAACACGCGCCAACCCGCCGACGACGTGACGCCCGAGGGATGGGATCAAACACTGGCTCTGAACCTCTCGGCCCCGTTTTTTCTAAGCCAGGCGTTTGTGCCCGCTATGAAAAAGAAGGGATGGGGGCGGATCGTGAATTTTGCCTCTCTACAAACCACGCGCGCCTTTCCTGGCGGCATTGCCTATGGCGCAAGCAAGGCTGGGATCGGCCAATTGACCCGTGCGATGGCCGAGGCATGGTCGCCCCATGGCATCACGGCCAACGCGATCGGTCCCGGGTTCTTCCCGACTGAACTGACACAGGCTGTTTTCGATGACGAAGACCGTGCTGACCGCAACGCTGCCCAGACCTGTATTGGGCGCAACGGGCGGCTTGAGGATATGGATGGACCACTTCTTTTTCTATGCTCGGACGCATCGTCCTATGTTACGGGTCAGGTTCTGATGGTGGACGGAGGGTTCACAGCGAAATGAAAGCTCTGATTTACGACGGCATTGAAACGCTTGGGTATCGAGATGTCCCCAAAGCGGAAGCGCGTGATAGCGAACATCTGATCCGCATCATGGCATCGGGCATTTGCGGGTCTGACATGCATGCCTATTTGGGGCATGATGACAGGCGACCGGCACCACTAATACTTGGCCATGAAGCTGCGGGTATCATTGAAGGAGGCCCGGATGACGGCCGCCGCGTGACCATAAACCCGCTTGTGACCTGCGGTTCCTGCGCGGCTTGTGTCGCTGGGCGAGAGAACTTGTGTCCCCACCGCCAGATCATTTCGATGCCGCCGCGCGAAGGGGCTTTTGCACAATACGTGACGATGCCGGACAGCAATCTGGTGACTGTCCCAGATCATGTTCCTTTAACCAAAGCAGCATTGGCCGAACCGCTTGCAGTAAGCTGGCATGCCGTGCGCCTTGCACTGGAAGCGATACATCCAAAGATGGAGCGCACCGCGCTTGTCATTGGCGGCGGCGCGATTGGACTGGCGGCGGCGCTCGCGCTGCGTGCAATGGGCGTGGAAGACGTTACGATTGCAGAACCCAACGACAAACGCAGCGCGTTCCTTGCTGAACGGTGCGGTCAGACCGTCACCGACAAAACCACCCAGCCTGCCGCCATCGTTATTGATGCGGTTGGATACGCTGCCACGCGCGCTCTGGCCTCTGCCATCACAAATCCCGGCGGCGTGATCGCGCATGTTGGGTTGGGAGAGGATGCAAGTGGCCTCGATATCCGTCGGATGACCTTGCAAGAGATCACATTTATTGGGACGTATACTTATACCGCACAAGACTTTCGCGATACGGCGCAAGCCATTTTCGAAAACCGCCTTGGACCACTTGATTGGATTGAAGAACGCGCGCTGTCTGACGGTGCACAGGCGTTTCGCGACTTGCGCAGTGGCGCGGTCGCTTCGCCTAAAATCGTTCTCGACCCGTGGTCTTAACGTGACACGCCAGAAAGGAATAAACCATGTATACAAAGATACTCGTTCCCATGGCCCTTGATCATGGAATTTCCCAGCACACGCTGGAAATTGCACGCGCGCTTTGTGCTGCCAATGCGCAGATCACAGCTTTGCACGTTTATGAAGTGCCAAAGGGATCAGTCAGCACCTATATCGGCGAAGACACCGTGCGCCGTGGGTTTGAACGCGCCAATGAGATCCTTCAGGAAAAAGTGGCCGGGCTGGACGACGTAAATGCCGAGATCACACGAGGTCAAGCGCATCGGGCCATCATCGACTATGCCGTATCCCACAATTTCGACTGCATCGTAATCGGGTCACACAAACCTGGCTTGACGGATTACTTGATCGGGTCAACGGCTGCACGCGTGGTTCGACACGCTCCTTGTGCAGTACATGTGCACCGAGACAGCTAGAACTCTAATCAAACAGGACGCTTACCCATGAACATTGACAAAAAGATCGCAGACGATCTGGTGGCCAATGACATCTCGTTTGTCACCACGGTTCCCTGCAAGCAACTGGCTGGCGTGATCGAAGAGGTCGACCAACGCGACGACATTTTCCATATCCCTTCCAACAAAGAAGACGAAGGCATGGGCCTGTGCGCAGGTGCTTGGATGGGTGGCAAACGCCCCGCCATCATCATGCAAAACACCGCCATCGGCGTAACCATCAACACTCTGGCAACGCTGACCCAGTTTTACCGGATGCCCTTGCCCATGCTGATTTCCTATCGGGGCGAGCTGCGCGAACCCGTGGCCTGTCAGGTGGAAATGGCGGTGCATACCAAAGCGCTGTTAGCTCAGCTCAACATCCCGACCTATCACTTCCACAAGCAAAGCGATGTCGAGGAATTTGACAACATTCTGAAATACACCTTCATGTGCAACAAGCCCGTGGCGATCCTGACCGACGCCAACTTCTGGGGAGGCTATGGCGACCAATGATCCGTTCTGAAATCCTGCGCGAGATCGCGCCCATCCTTCGTGACCAACTGGTTGTCTGCAACATCGGCATTCCCAGCCAGGAACTGCATGCAATTGACGATCAGCCGTCGAACTTCTACATGCTCGGCACCATGGGACTTGCGTCCTCGATCGGTCTTGGCCTTGCTTTGGCACAGCCCAAAACGGTGATCGTGATTGACGGGGACGGATCGGTTTTGACCAATCTGGGCACGCTTCCCACCATTGGGAACAACGCCCCCAACAACTACATCCTGATGATCATCGACAATGGATCCTACGGCTCGACCGGGGACCAGCCCACCTATACCGGCATGAAGACCGATCTTGCTGGCATGGCACGCGCTGCTGGCAGCGACAATGTTGTCGAGGTTCAGGACGTCGACACCGGGAAAGCCCTGCAAGAGGCGATCGACGCTGGCAAACCCACCGTGATGGTCGTGAAGTGCGACAGCGGCAACGCGAAGATGCCGGTGATCACCATGGATCCGGTAATCATCCGTGATCGCTTTATGAAAGCGGTCGCAAGCTGATGGGCGCAAACGCCATCCACTGTGCGGAAGATGCCCGCCGCCTTGCCCGGCGCAGGCTGCCATGGATGGTGTTTGACTATATCGACGGCTCTGCCGGACAAGAAACAGGGGCGGCGCGCAATCGGGCCGCCCTTGATGCCGTTACTCTGCGGCCTCGGATCCTGAAAGACGTGAGCCGAAGGTCCTTGGCCACTGAAGTTTTTGGATCACCTGCAGAACGGCCTTTCGGCATCGCGCCAATGGGCATGTGCAACCTGTCACGACCGGGCGCAGACCTGATGCTGGCACGTCTGGCGGCCAAGTACCGCGTGCCCCATGGGGTTTCGACCGTCGCCTCGACCCCGATGGAGAAAATCATTGAAACAGCCGACGGCCATGCGTGGTTTCAGCTTTATTTCAGCGGGGACGGGGTGGACACGTTCAAGCTGGTCGAGCGGGCCAAAGCGGCAGGATATACCACACTGGTCCTAACAGTGGATGTCCCCGAAGTGGGGCGTCGCCCCCGCGAGCTGCGCCACGGGTTCAAGATGCCCTTCCGCATGGGTCCGCGCCAGTTCATCGATTTCGCGCTACATCCACAATGGTCCCTGCCAACGCTGTTCGCAGGAAAGCCGCAGATGGCGAATTTCGAAATGGACGGGTTCGAGTTCGATCGCACCGCGACACGCGCCAATGTCACATGGGACACGCTTGCGCGTCTTCGTGACGCTTGGCCCGGCAAGTTGGTGGTCAAAGGCGTTCTGGATGTCGAAGATGCCAAGCAGCTTGTCAGCGCTGGTGCCGATGCCATTCAGGTATCAAGCCACGGCGCACGACAACTGGAAAGCGCCCCTGCCCCAATAAAAATGCTCAAAGACATCCGCGTGGCACTTGGTCCCGAGGTTCCCGTTTTCTATGACAGCGGCATTCGATCCGGAGAGGATTCCCTGAAAGCACTGTCACTCGGCGCCGATTACACATTTGTGGGCCGCGTTCTTCAGTTTGCCATTGCCGCGGGAGGCGAAGCCGGATTGCACCGCATGTGGGACGTCCTGAGCGCCGAGATGAGCAACGCCATGGCACAGATCGGGGCGGAAACACTACAGAATCTAGAGCTGTCCCTTTCTGCGGACAGTCGCTGATATTAAACTGGCACTTCGAAGCTTCGTTTGACCTCTTTCAAAACCACATTGGTTTGCGCACTTTCAACGGCGGTCAGGCGAAACAAAAAGTCTTCCAGAAAAGCGTTGTAGGCTGTGATATCCCGGCACAACACTCGCAGATGATAGTCCGCTTGCCCGGTCGTCGCATAGCATTCCAAAACCTCTGGTCGCGCCTCAATCGCGGATATGAACTCCTGCAATCGCTCCGGGTTGTGTCGCGTCAGTTGCACGTGAACCAAAGCTTGAAACGTTAAACCAACAGCCTTCGGCGACACACTTGCGCGGTAGCCGTCAATGACACCGCTTTCCTCTAACGATCGTGTCTTGCGCCAGCACGCAGATGGGGAAAGTCCGGCTTGGTCGGCCAGGTCGGCGTTGGAAATTCGGCAATCGGTCTGAAGCTGCTTCAGAATCTGCCTGTCTCGGGCGTCCAGTTTCATTTGGTTATTCTATCCAGAATGCATGATCTTATAGACATAATTACCCGGACTTTTCTGAAATTGCGACCCTATTTGGTCACCTTATTCGCATTCACGGCGATAAATTGGGTAAATCTAACAAGGAACCCAAGATGACCGAGCAATCTCACCATTTCTCCTCCTATAAATTGTCAGATCGTTATGCGCGCGAAGACGGTCGCGTCTTTCTGACCGGAACACAGGCTTTGGTGCGGATCATGCTGGATCAAGCGCGCCGTGACCGCAAAGCGGGGCTGAACACGGCAGGCTTTATTTCAGGCTATCGCGGGTCCCCCTTGGGCGGTTTGGATCTGGAGCTTTGGCGCGCGCGCGACGAGACCGAGCGCAATCAAATTACCTTCATGCCCGCCGTGAATGAAGACCTGGGCGCGACGGCAGTTCTTGGGGCACAGCAAGCGGTCTTGGACCCCGATTGCACCGTCGAAGGTGTGTTTTCTATGTGGTACGGCAAAGGCCCTGGCGTTGATCGCTCGGGAGATGCCCTGAGACATGGGAACGCCTATGGTTCCTCGGAAAAAGGGGGTGTTTTGGTGGTTGCGGGTGACGACCACGGCTGCGTCTCTTCCTCTATGCCGCACCAGTCCGATGTCGCGTTTATGACGTGGTTCATGCCTACGCTAAATCCTGCAAGTGTGGGTGAGTATCTGAGCTTTGGTGAATACGGTTTGGCGCTCAGCCGATACTCAGGCACATGGGTTGGGTTCAAGGCAATTTCTGAAACCGTTGAGTCCGGTCAGTCCGTCGAAATTCCGCGTGATCGCGATTTCACCCTGCCTGACTTGGACCTTCCGCCGGGTGGGCTGCATGTCCGCAACTCTGACCTTCCCAGCCCCGAGATTGAAACCCGGATCGAACACAAGCTGCGCGCGGTTGAAGCCTTTGTCGAGGCGAACCCAATTGATCAGCGTATCTATGACATTGGCGATGCAGAATTTGGGATCGTCACCACCGGCAAAGGCCATCTGGATCTGATGGAGGCGTTGCGCCTTCTTGGACTGGACGAGGCCGCCTGCCGACGTCTTGGGATCGACATTTACAAGGTTGGCATGGTCTGGCCGCTGGCGCGGCGTGACGCGCTTGGCTTTGTGCGTGGCAAGAAAGAGGTCCTTGTCATCGAAGAAAAGCGCGGCATCATCGAAAGCCAATTTAAAGAGTATTTCTATGACTGGCCAGGCGACAAGCCGGACAAAATGGTTGGCAAACACCGCGCGGCAGGCGATCCGCTTCTGCCTTGGACAGGCGAGCTTAGCCCCCTGGATCTGGTCCCGGTTTTGGCAGAACGGTTGGATCACTTCTTTCCGGATGAAAACCTTCCTCAAAAGGCCAAGGCACTGACCGACACGCCACCGACTCTGCTCAGCGTTCCGGGCGCAAACCGCACACCTTATTTCTGCTCTGGCTGCCCACATAACAGCTCGACCAAACTGCCCGAAGGCAGCAAGGCGGCATCCGGCATCGGGTGTCACGTCATGGCAAGCTGGATGGATCGAGAAACTGTTGGTTACGCGCAGATGGGCGGCGAAGGCGTGCCGCAAGTGGTGGCCTCGCAATTCAATGGCGGCAAACATATCTTCCAAAACCTTGGCGAGGGAACGTGGTATCATTCAGGGTCTTTGGCAATCCGGCAAGCCGTCGCTGCTGGCACAAACATCACTTACAAAATTCTCTACAATGACGCCGTCGCAATGACCGGCGGGCAACCCGTGGATGGCCCTGTCAGCGTACATGGCATCGCACAGACCTGTCGCGCCGAAGGGATCGTGCGTATCGCGCTGATTTCTGACGACATCACCAAATTCGACCGTACTGATTTCCCTGCCGGGACAAGCTTCCACCCGCGCACGGATCTTGACGCCGTGCAGCGAGATCTGCGTGACATTCCCGGCGTGACCGTCCTGATCTACGAACAGACCTGCGCCACGGAAAAACGCCGCCGTCGCAAACGGGGCAAAATGGACGATCCCAAACGCTTTGCCTTTATCAATCCGGATGTGTGCGAGGGCTGCGGGGATTGCTCGGTCGAAAGCAACTGCCTGAGTATCGAACCGTTAGAGACAGAATTCGGTCGTAAGCGGAAAGTAAACCTATCCACCTGCAACAAAGATTTCTCGTGCCTAAACGGGTTCTGCCCAAGCTTCGTGACGGTTGAAGGCGCGGTGCGGCGCAAGAATGCGGGCAAGGCGCTGGATATGGCCGGCATGACAGCAGATCTGCCTTCCCCACCCCTGAACCGTTTGGAAAAACCCTTTGACCTGCTCGTCACTGGTGTTGGTGGCACTGGTGTTGTGACGGTGGGTGCGTTGATTACGATGGCGGCCCACCTTGAAGGCAAAGGCGCGAGCGTTCTGGACTTCACGGGATTTGCCCAAAAGTTCGGCACCGTTCTCAGCTATGTTCGGCTTGGTCGCTCACCTGCCGCGATCAATCAAGTGCGCATTGATCAGCGCGCCGCAGATGCCGTGATCGGCTGCGATGTAGTGGTGTCGTCTGCCCCACGCGCGTCGGTTCACTACAGAACGGGCACTCGGGTCGTTTTGAACTTGGCCGAGATGCCTACCGGAGATCTTGTCCTGCATCGCGATGCTAAGCTGAAGGTCGATCAGCGCGAGGCCGCAATCCGTAAGCTTGTTGGCGATGACACGGTTTGGAGCTTTGATGCCAATGAACTGGCTGAAGAGTTCCTTGGCGATAGCGTTTTCGCAAATGTCATACTGCTGGGCTATGCATGGCAAAAGGGATTGGTGCCGGTCAGCCTGTCTTCCCTGAAACAGGCGATCCAGCTAAACTCAGTCGCGGTCGAAAAGAACGGTCATGCATTTGATTTGGGCCGTCTGTTGGCTGAAAACCCGTCTGCGATTGCCAGTGAACCTGTTGCCTCTGCCGACACATCGCTTGCCGCATTAATGGACAGGCATGCGGAGTTTCTGACCGCTTATCAGTCGGCGGGCTATGCGAACCGATACAAAACCACTTTAGAGCAGTTTCGCGCGGCAATGCCGTCGGAGAACGCGGAAGAGCTGTGCACGCTGGCGGCCAAATCCCTGTTCAAGCTGATGGCATTTAAAGACGAATATGAAGTCGCCCGGCTGCACACCAAACCTGATTTCGCTGAGCGCCTTGAGGCTGAATTCGAACCGGGTTTCCGCATCAACTATCACATGGCGCCCCCGCTGCTTTCTTTGAAGAAAGATGCGCGCGGCCGCCCTGCCAAGCGCAGCTTTGGTCCGTGGATGACTGGGGCGATGCGGCTATTGTCCGGTATGAAAGGCCTGCGCGGCACGGCCTTTGATCCGTTTGGCTACACACAGGAACGGCGCGATGAGCGTGCGATGATCACTTGGTTTGAAGGGGTCCTGTCTAAACTGCCCGGCATGTCCGGAAATCTCGACATGGAATTGGTTCGCGAAGTCCTCTCCGCCCCACTGAACGTCCGCGGATTTGGCCCAGTGAAGGAAGAGGCTACTACATCGTGCAAGTCGCGCGTGGCAGATATCATGGGACAGGGCTGAAACGCCCTGCCCCGCAGGTTTATTCAGCGTTGAACACAAACAAAGTTTCGCCGTTGATTTTGTAGTCATTGATCAAGGCTTTGGCCGTGTCAGAGACAAGCCAAGCTTCAAGCTTGGCGGCCAATTCTGTTTTCACATGCGGGTGTTTGTCCGCGTTCACCGGCAGGAAGGCGTATTGATTGAACAACACGGGGTCGCCCGCATAGACCAGTGCCAGATCGCCTTTGTTGCCAAAGTTCAGCCAGCTTGCGCGATCTGCCATGATATAGGCGTCCAGACCAGCTGCTGTGTTAAGCGCAGCCCCCATGCCTGCCCCGACGGCGTTGTACCAATCCCCTTCTGGCGTGACCTCGGCGGCTGCCCATAAGCTGAGCTCTTTCTTATGTGTCCCGCTGTCATCCCCGCGACTGACGAAGGGCGCTGCGCTGTCTGCAATCCGCTTTAGTGCGTCTTTCGCGCTGGTGGCGTCACCCAATTTCGCGCCGTCATCAGAAGGACCGATGAACACAAAATCATTGTACATGATTTCGCGTCGATGGGTTCCGAACCCGCCCGCCAGAAATTTGTCTTCGGCTTTGCGTGAATGAACAAGGATCGCATCGACGTCGCCCGCCTCGCCCAGTTTGATAGCCTGCCCGGTTCCAACGACCAAAAGCTGCACCTCGATCCCTGTGTCCTGTTTGATTTGGGGTAGCAGAATGTCTGACAGGCCCGAGTTGTGGAACGATGTGGTGACAGCAAGCTTCATCTCGTCTGCCAGGGCTGACCCTGCCAGCAAGGTTGATGTGACAACGGCAAGGATGGTCCGTTTCATTCGACAATATCTCCTTTCAGGAAGGCTTGGGCTTGTGCGGTGGAGGCTCCGCCAAAGAAGGCTTCGGCAGGGCTGTGTTCGTGGATGTTTCCGTTCAACAGGAACAACACCTCGGTCGCCAAACGCCGCGCCTGCCCCATGTCGTGGGTCGACATGATCAAACGGGTTCCGCGTGCGGCGGCACGGGTTAGGATTTCCTCAATCTCGCGGGTGGCGCGCCCGTCCAGCGACGCGCAGGGCTCATCAAGAAAAAGCAGTTCCGGCTGGGTAACAAGCGCCCGCGCAAGGGCAAGCTTCTGGCGCTCTCCGCCTGACAAATACGGGGCGGGACGATCAAGCATTTCGCCCAATCCGACGTCCACGGCAGCTTCTGCCGCACGGGCGTTCGCTTCGGGTCGGGATAGCCCCGACAAGCGAAGAGGATAAGCTAGATTGCCCAAAACAGACCGGCGCATCATAATCGGTTGTTGAAACACAAAGGCCTGATGTGCGCGGGCTTCACTGGGGGGGCAAGCCCAATCAATTCGGCCCTCACCCAGCCGGGCGATGCCATGCATCATTCGCAGAAGTGAGGTTTTTCCAGCTCCGTTAGGACCAATCACGATGGCCACCCCTTTGGCGTGAAGCTCAAGATCCACAGGACCGATAAGCACTTTGCCAGCACGGCGCACCAATGCGCCTTCAAGTTTGACGGGGAAGAGATTGCTCACCAGCGGCCTCCTCGTTCCGTGCGGCTGATCACGTGGATCGCAAGGTTTACCGCGATGGCCATGGCGATCAGAACGAAGCCCAGCCCAAGGGCCAGCGCAAATTCACCTTTGCCGGTTTCAAGCGCGATGGCGGTGGTTAATACGCGAGTGTGGTGATCGATGTTGCCGCCCACGACCATAATCGCACCGACTTCACCAATCGCGCGTCCAAACCCGGCCAAAGACGCTGTCAGCAACGCGCGTCGCCCGTCCCAAAGCAGCGCCTGAACACGTTGGGTTTGCGTCGTATTCATCGAGATCAGCAGGTCGTGATAGTCGGACCAAAGCTCGCGCAGGGCTTGATGTGCAATCGATGCGATCAGCGGCACGATGATGATGACCTGTGCGATAATCATGGCGGTTGGCGTGAACAGTAGCCCTAACACACCAAATGGCCCCGAACGGCTGAGCATGACATAGACGATCAACCCAACCACAACTGGGGGCAAGCCCATCAACGCATTCAAAACAGCAATTGTGACCCGCCGCGCCCGGAACCGGCGCACGGCCAAAAGGGCCCCAAGCGGAAGGGCAATCGCCGACGCAATCACAAGCGCAGTTAGTGTAACATAGAGCGATCGCAGCGTGATCTCGACAAGATCCGCATCCAATGTGATCAGCAACCAGAAAGCCTCGGTTATCCCGGACCATATTTCCAAGACGTCATCCCTTAACGCGTTTTGCAGGACCGCGGCCCGTATGGCCAAATTGTCCGATCATCTTAAGACTGATCAACCATATCATGCGCAACAGAAAAACCGATTTCTTGGGCAAAAGCGGCGAACTGGACATTTTGACCGTCCAATTTGACGGCTTTCTCATAAAGCGCACCAATACGACCAAGCTTGTTGCTGAATACTGTCAATGGGCTGGTCAGGGTTATCGGGTCTGTTAAGCTCGGCTCAACTCGGTCACCTATGCCAGAAGGAAGCAGAATTGAATTCGGTCCGTTTGAAGCTTTTGGTGTTGGCTTTGGCGCCGCTTGGGATCTTGCTTCCGCTGTTGATGCTGTTGGCTATGGCCCGCTGGACCACGGATTATGACGAACTTCTGATTTCCAAGGTCGACAGTGATCTCAGAATTGCCGAGCAGTATCTTGGGCGCATCCTGACTGGCACTGGAGCGGGCGTTGAGGCAATCGCAGACTCGCGCGCTTTTGAGGCGGTTTTGGCGCAACCGGATGGCAACCGCACGGCGTATCTTGAGAAGATGCGAAAGTCGCAAGCACTTGATTTTCTGTATTATCTTCCCGAAGGCGATGCGTCACAAGCACGCCGATGGCCGGTTATTCAGTCGGCTTTAGAGGGTCAGAGATCTTCGCAAATCGACATTTTTTCGGGAACAGATCTGGCTGTCTTTCCCGAACTTGCCCAGCGCGCACGCATTGACTTGATTGAAACAAAAGCGGCCGTCCCGACAGATCGCACGGTTGAGGATCGAGGCATGGTGGTCCACACGGCTGCGCCCATCGATTTGCCCAATCACCGTGGTGTCTTGGTCGGTGGTATCCTTCTGAACCGCAACCTCGACTTCATCGATACGATCAACGCGCTGGTCTACTTGAATGCCGCGACCCCTGATGGTGACCGGCAAGGCACAGCAACCTTGTTTTTAGAAGACGTGCGTGTCTCGACCAATGTGCGTCTGTTCGAAGATGTACGGGCTTTGGGTACCCGCGTCTCTGCGGAAGTTCGTTCCGCTGTTCTGACCGATGGGCAGACATGGCTGAACCGCGCGTTTGTTGTGAATGACTGGTATATCTCGGGCTATTTGCCCCTGATAGACAGTTTCGGAAACCGGGTTGGAATGCTTTACGTGGGTTTTCTTGAAGCTCCGTTTTCCAGCGCCAAACGGGCAGCTTATCTGTCGATGTTGGCGGCGATGGCGGCTGTACTGGTCTTATCCGCACCCTTGTTCTTGTGGATGGCGCGGGGCATCTTTTCACCTTTGGAACAAATGACCCGCACAATGAAGCGAGTTGAGCGTGGTGATCTGGCCGCGCGAAATGGTGATGTTGGCTCAAAGGACGAGATTGGTCAGGTTGCAACACACCTCGATACCCTTCTGGATCAGGTTCAGGAACGTGATCAGGCATTGCGCAGCTGGGCGGAAGAGCTGAATGACCGCGTGGATCGGCGCACAGTCGAACTTCGCGCGGCCAAGGATCAGCTTGAAGAAACCTATCAACAGCTGGTTATGTCCGAAAAACTGGCATCGATCGGCGAAATCACCGCCGGCGTGGCACATGAGATCAACAACCCGGTTGCGGTGATTCAAGGTAATGTTGATGTGATGCGTCAGACCCTCGGCGCAAATGCAGAAGGTATTAAAACTGAGCTGAGCTTGATCGACCGACAGGTTCAGCGCATCGACAGCATTGTCGGGAAGCTTTTACAGTTCGCGCGTCCCACTGATTACTCCGCTTCTGGCGAAGGTGTAGAGCTATCGCAGCTGGTCGAGGATTGCCGGGGTTTGATTACCCATGTGCAGCCGCAAAAGGATGTTGATGTTACCACCGAGTTCTCGCCGGCGCCGAATGTGGCGATTAGTGCCGGTGAAATGCAGCAAGTTGTGGTAAACCTGATGATCAATGCGGTTCAGGCGATGGATGGAGCCGGAGAGTTGCGCCTGACGATCCGACAAGCCCAGCGTGACAAGCGTGACGGGGTTGAACTGATAGTTGAGGACAGTGGTCCCGGTATCGAAACCGAAAACCTGAACCGCGTTTTTGACCCGTTCCACACTACCAAACTGGGCGAAGGCACCGGGCTGGGCTTGTCGATTAGTCAGACCCTCATCCGGCAGGCGGGGGGGACGATATCGGTTAAAAACGGGACCAAGCGCGGAGCTGTTTTTACAGTCTGGCTTCCGGCGGTCGAACGCGAGGAGACGGGTTAGAAGTCCCCTCTACATCCCCCACGAAGCACATTTACGATCAATCGTTTTGCGCGAAACACCCAGACGACGTGACGCCTCAGCCCGATTTCCGCCACAGGTATCCAACACGTGAAGAATGTGCCGTTTTGTAACGAGGTCTAACGTCTCAATGGCGCGCACGCCTTTAACCTGCCCGCCGCCCGCAAACTCTTCCGGGAAGCTGCCAAGGATCACAGAACGCTCGATCATGTTGCGCAGCTCGCGCACATTCCCCGGCCAGTCATACCTGCTGATCTTCAACAGCGTATCTTCATCCAGATCCAGATCGGGCAGCGCTAGCGTTTTAGAGAACTGCCCCATGAACAGCGCAGCCAGTTCAACAATATCCTCGGAACGTTCCTTAAGAGGGGGCATATCGATACTGACGACATTAATCCGGTGATAAAGGTCGGCCCGGAATGTGCCATTGGCCACTGCCTCTTTCAGGTCTGCATTTGTGGCAAAGAAAAATCGCAGGTTAAGCGGGATATCACGCTCTGCCCCCACGGGGCGAATACGCTGATCTTCCAGCACACGCAGCAAGGCGGCCTGCATCTGCTCGGGCATTTGCGCAACTTCATCTAGGAACAAAACCCCACCATCGGCCAGCAGAAACAGCCCGTCGCGCCCCTGCCCGTCTTCGTTGATCACGCCAAACAAATCCTGCGCGCAATTGGTGGCGGATATGGCCGCACAGTTCACCGCGACAAAGGGCTTTTCGGCCCGATCTGACATAGCATGGAGCGTGCGCGCAGCAACTTCTTTGCCTGTGCCAGACGCGCCGGTGAAAAGTACCGGCGTGGGCATCGGGGCTAGGCGCGACATCATCTCGCGCACCTTGTTAATCGGGGCAGAGTTGCCCAACAAACGCCCGCGTGCGGTACTTCCTTCGGCTGACAGTTCATGCTTCAGAAGCGAGTTATCACGGCGCAGGATCTTTCGGTCCAAAGCGCGCGCTACAGCGTTCAGGATCTGATTTGCACGAAAGGGTTTCAAAACGAAATCGGCAACACCAATGCGCAATGCGTCGATCGCGGTCTCTAGGTCAGCATAAGCAGTGATCAGAATTGCGTCTGAAAACAGTCCGACCTTGCCCTGTTCGCGCAGCCAATCCAGCCCGGTCTTGCCGGGCATAATGTTATCAAGGATCACAAGGTCGAAATGGCTTTTGTCCAACGCAGCCGATGCCTCGGCCGCGGAGCTTGCTTGTTCGACCCGTTTACAGCGCGGCGTCAGGATTTTGGTCAGGAAGTTTCGCATGCCCGGCTCGTCGTCGATCACAAGGATGGACGCCCCGGCAAGGCTTTCTCCGTATTCGTCACGCATGATGTCGCCTTAGTTTCTGACAGCTGCGCCAGAATAGCGATCTGAAGAGGAATAGCCCAGCGTCCCCAATATATTGCTTGCGCCAATCGCAATCACGATGATTGCCAAAAACCCCAAAAGCATCGCTTTCATCTTTGCTTCTCCATCATGGCACCCTTCTGTGGGGTTCCAAGTTTCGCCAATGCCGCCGCCGAACCAACACCATTGTAAGATCGGCGGCGACCTTGTCATTCAGCGGCTGTTTTCGCCGCATTTCCGTTGGTGTCGCGTTCAGCAGCTTTGTATTCTTCCAACCAAATCGAATGGTGCTGTTCAGCCCAGGCTTCGTCAACTTCACCTGTGCCCATGGCATCATATGCGCCTTCCATCCCGACCGAGCCGATATAGATATGTGCAAACACGATGGCCATCAGGACAAAGGCAAGGATCGCATGCCAAGCCTGCGCCAGTTGCATCTCTTCTTGTGGCGCTAATTGAACGGGCAGCTCTCCCATCCCAATCATTTGCAGCAGGCCCGTGGCGTTTAGCATATGAAAGCTTTTCGCAAACAGCGGCAAATCGAAGGGGAAAAGAAGGGATACACCTGTAAGCGCAATCGACCCACCAAACAAAATAACCGACCAGAAAATCATCTTCTGGCCCGCATTGAACTTCTTGGCGGGCGGGTGATCGTGGCCAAACAGGATACCACCACCTTTTCTCAGCCAATGAAGATCGGTACGGTTGGGGATGTTGTGGACAACCCACATCACGAAGATCATCACGAGGCCAAGAATGAAGGCCCAAGCAACGTTGTTGTGGACCCATTTCGACCAGACAAGCAGGAAGGCATTAGCATCTTTGCCAAAGAGCGGCACAAGAAACACGCGGCCGAACAGGACCAATAGCCCAGTCAGTCCCAACACGATAAATGAGCCAGCCAATAGCCAGTGACCGAAACGTTCAATCGCTTTAAATCGGGTCACGGTGCGACCAGTACGGCCATCATCAATCTTGATCCGACCATGCAGGACATAAAATACCAGCAAGGCCACCAGCGTACCGATCAGAAGCCAGCCGCCATAGGTTCGAAGTGTGGTGTCGCGGAACTCATGCCAACGCATGCCGCCGTCTTGGACCAAAACCGTAGCGACGTCCCCGCCGGCAGAGACCTTCACGTTAGCTGATCCATAGCGCAGGGCGCGCCATGTCTCAGCGTCCGAGACCCCGCCCAGCGTGCCAAGCTGCGAAGCGATACCTGCCGCGTTGTCCGGGTCGCCCACGGCGCCTGAGCGGAAACTGTCGTCAAGTTTTTGCCCGGCCTGACGGGCCAGAATGTCTTCCAGCGTTTGCGCCCCACCAGTGGCCGAGCGGTCAATCTCGGCGGTGGTATCTGGTGTGCTTTCCTGTGCAAACCCAGCCGGAGCCAGTGTCAGCATCAGAACAAGTGCGAGTGCCATGCGCAGCATGGTCGCTCCTCCTTGTGTCAGAATTTCATGGGTTGGGCGGCCCGAAACTGTGTCGGGCCGCCCCAAGGTCAGCTGTGATCAGCCACCCTTTTGTTGATAGGCTGTACCCCAGCCCCAAGCGCCCGAACCGAAGCCACGGGCCACAACACGCTCGCGGTAGATGTTCGACACTTCGTCGCCATCTCCGGCCAGAAGCGCTTTGGTCGAACACATCTCAGCACAGATGGGCAGCTTGCCCTCGGCCAGACGGTTGCGACCGTATTTGGCGAACTCGGCGGTCGAGTGGTTTTCTTCAGGGCCACCGGCACAGAAGGTACATTTGTCCATCTTGCCACGGCTGCCGAAGTTGCCAGCCTGCGGGTATTGCGGTGCGCCAAACGGGCACGCGTAGAAGCAATAACCACAACCGATGCACAGGTCTTTCGAATGCAGCACCACACCGTCTTCGGTCTGGTAGAAGCAATCGACCGGGCAAACGGCCATACAGGGTGCATCCGAACAGTGCATACAAGCAACCGAGATCGACCGCTCGCCGGGTTTGCCATCTTCGATGGTCACAACACGGCGCCGGTTGATACCCCAAGGCACCTCGTGCTCGTTCTTACATGCGGTCACACAGGCGTTGCATTCAATGCAGCGCTCGGCGTCACAGAGAAACTTTGCTCTTGCCATTCTCTTTCCTCCTTACGCTGTCCAGATTTTGCAAAGGGTCGTCTTAGACTCTTGCATCTGGGTCACTGAATCATAGCCATAGGTCTGCGCTGTGTTCGAGCTTTCCCCCAACACATAAGGGTCTGCCCCGTCGGGATACTTGTCCCGCAGATCTTCCCCTTGGAAGTGACCGCCGAAGTGGAACGGCATGAAGGCTACGCCCTCGCCAACCCTTTCGGTGACCATCGCCATGACCTTCACTTTGCCGCCTTCCGGGCCTTCGACCCAGACTTGTTCCCCATCACGCAGGCCAAGGTTATTGGCGTCACGCGGGTTCACTTCGACAAACATGTCTTGCTGAAGCTCGGCCAGCCACGGGTTTGAACGGGATTCTTCCCCGCCACCCTCGTATTCGACCAAACGCCCGGATGTCAGAATGATCGGATACTCTTTCGAGAAATCATTCTTCTGGATCGAGGCATAGAGCGTCGGCAGACGATAGGATTGACGATCCTCATAGGTCGGATAATCCGCCACGAGATCACGCCGAGGTGTGTAAAGCGGCTCGCGGTGCAGCGGCACCGGATCCGGGAAAGTCCACACAACCGCACGGGCCTTGGCGTTGCCAAAAGGCGCACATTCGTGCTGGATCGCAACCCGCTGAATACCGCCCGACAGGTCGGTTTTCCAGTTGGTCTTGGGACCTGCCACGGCCTCGATCGAGGCACGTTCTTCATCCGTCAGATCACCGTCCCAACCAAGGTCCATCAGCATCTGCATCGTGAACTCGGGATATCCGTCTTGGATGTCCGAGTTTTTCGAATAGACGCCTTCGGCCAGAAGGTTGTCACCGTCACGCTCCACACCGAAACGGGCGCGGAATGTCAGGCCACCTTCGGACACTGGCTTGGACATGTCATAAAGGTTCGGCGTTCCGGGGTGCCCCATCTCGGCCGTACCCCAGCAAGGCCAAGGCAATCCGTAATAGTCGCCATCCGCTGGACCACCCACAGCTTTAAGCGTGGTGCGGTCAAACGTATGCTGGTTTGCCATGTGCAACTTGATGCGTTCCGGGCTTTGTCCGGTATAGCCAATGGTCCACAGACCTCTGTTGAACTCACGCGTGATGCTTTCAACATTGGGGGTGACATCGTCTTCCATCTCGATGTTCCGGAACAGGCGATCCGCCCAGCCGAACTTCTTGGCGAACATGGCCATGATCACATGGTCAGGCTTGCTTTCAAACAACGGTTCGACAACCGCATCACGCCACTGGAACGAGCGGTTCGAGGCCGTGACAGAACCACGGGTTTCGAACTGCGTCGCCGCCGGCAACAGATAAACGCCATCGGTACGGTCATGCAAAACAGCCGAAACTGTTGGATACGGGTCGATCACGACCAGCATGTCCAGTTTCTCCATCGCCGTTTTCATTTCCGGCCCGCGGGTTTGCGAGTTTGGCGCGTGACCCCACAAAACCATAGCCCGCACATTGTTGGGCTGGTCCATGTTGTCCTTGTCTTCCAACACACCATCGATCCAACGGCTTACAGGAATACCCTTCAAATTCTGAAGACTCTTTTCCTTGCCATCGGCACCGGTGAGCTTGTCGAATTGGCCGTTCAGCCAGTCGCCATCCTCGCCCCATACACGCGCCCAGTGGGCCCATGCACCTGCTGAAAGGCCATAGTAGCCCGGCAGTGTGTGGCTGAGAACTCCAAGATCAGTTGCGCCTTGAACATTGTCGTGGCCGCGGAAGATGTTGGTCCCGCCACCCTCGGTGCCCATGTTCCCCAGCGCAAGCTGAAGGATGCAGTAGGCACGGGTGTTGTTGTTACCGTTGGTGTGCTGCGTACCACCCATGCACCAAATCACAGTGCCGGGTCGGTTGTTGGCCAAAGTATACGCCACGCGGCGAAGCTGTTCACCGGGGGTTCCGGTAACGCGCTCTACCTCTTCTGGTGACCACTTCTTTACCTCGTCGCGGATTTCATCCATGCCCCAAACACGGGTGCGAATGAATTCTTTGTCTTCCCAACCGTTCTCGAAGATATGCCACAGAAGGCCCCAAACCAGCGCCACATCGGTGCCGGGACGGAAGCGGACATATTCGTCAGCATGGGCGGCCGTGCGCGTGAAGCGCGGGTCGCAAACGATCAGAGGCGCATTGTTTTCTTCTTTGGCTTTCAACACATGCAAAAGCGACACGGGGTGTGCTTCGGCCGGGTTACCACCAATGATGAAAATCGCGCGACTGTTATGGATGTCATTGTAGCTGTTGGTCATGGCGCCGTAGCCCCATGTGTTCGCCACACCTGCAACGGTGGTCGAGTGACAGATCCGTGCCTGGTGATCCACGTTGTTCGTACCCCAGTAGGCTGCGAACTTGCGGAACAGGTAGGCCTGTTCATTCGAGTGTTTGGCTGAACCCAACCAGTAGACGCTGTCCGGGCCACTTTCGTCCCGAATTGACATCATGCCGCCGCCGATCTCGTCGATCGCCTGTTCCCAGCTGATGCGCTTCCACTCACCGCCTTCTTTCTTCATCGGGTACTTCAGGCGACGTTCGCCGTGGGCATGTTCGCGAACCGAAGCACCTTTTGCGCAGTGTGCGCCAAGGTTGAAGGGGCTGTCATAACCGGGTTCTTGACCAGTCCATACACCGTTTTGGACTTCTGCCACGACCGTACAACCGACCGAGCAGTGCGTACAGACCGACTTAATGGTCTCAACCGCGCCTTCGGCAGCCGTGGCTGCCGTGGCTTGCGTCACCGTTCCTCCGGTGGCGCTGATTGCGGCAAGACCACCAATGGCCAGGCCGCTGCCACGCAAAAACGCGCGGCGGTCGACAGATTTCTCTGCGACATCGGAAAGGATACTTGTCCGCTGGGGGCGTCTCGCTACCCCGTTGGTCTTTTTCCTCAGCATGTTAACCTCCCTTGCTACCCCACTGGGGCTGGCTGGGTTGATGAATACCTTTGGCAGTCGGGCCTATCGCAACCAGTCGCCGCAGGTGCGGGTCGCTTAGCCTGTCAGAAACGGGCCGACGCGAAATAGGCGCGGGTCTGCGCCGTGTCCTGCAATTTGGTTGATTGCAGATCAGGCTCGGCGGCTGCTTCAGCCTCTTGCCCGCTGGCCATTACAGTCACTGCAGCCGCTGGGGCTGCCGTTCCGGCCAGTTTCAGAAAGTCGCGGCGGCTTGTCGCTTCCTTGTCCTTCTGGGTCATGAGAGTTCCTCCTCTCTTGTGAAGGGTGGTTTCCCACCCGATTTGCGGATCACTCCGCGCTCATCCGAAAGCCTTCCGCTTCGATTTCCATGAACACCCGACCCACTTGGCCGACGGCGGCATAGAAAACCGAGTTCTTGGCGGCTTCCAAATCCGTGAAAAAGTGACCGGCCCAAGGGCCGATATGCGTGTTGAAAAACAGTTTTTGATCGGACACGTCATGACCGCGCCCGAAACGGCCGGCGATCATGGCGCCCATCATCTCCATCAAAGATGCGATGTTGTCTTCGGGCTCGTACACGTTCTCGGCGCGAGTCAGCCCGCGTGCCGCCATGTCCTGGCGCAACTTTGCCAGCGGCTTTTCGTTCAGGAAGCCGGTTAGATAATAACTGGCATAAGGCAGC
Organism: Aliiroseovarius sp. F20344; assembly: GCF_023016155.1. Lineage (GTDB taxonomy): Bacteria > Pseudomonadota > Alphaproteobacteria > Rhodobacterales > Rhodobacteraceae > Aliiroseovarius. The sequence continues at coordinate 412,582 of NZ_JALKBG010000008.1, read as the reverse complement.
AATTCGCCCCGGCCCAAGCCGATGAACAACTTGTTGAACTCACTTTCCACACCAGCAGGTTTTGACAGTTTGGCAATCCGGGCCAGCGCATTGATCGCTGTACCAAGGGGCGTGTCGTCACCTGTTAGACCCGCTGTCATCGACAGGGTTTCTGTGCTTGGTGGATTGGCCAGCAGAAGCCCAAGAAAGTTGTATAGATCCGCCCGCATCCGATCTTCGTCGATGATAGGCGAGCTGTTGGTGGCGCTCATGGGCCTCTCCTGCAAATGGGGCTGTGTCATGTATGCGGCTCCGGTTGGGGCGTATCGAATGCAAACCGCATGCGGCGCGGTGCGGCGGCGGCCAGATCCTCGGCCGGGTAAGGTTCATGGATTGCGGTTTCACCTGTGGAGGCATCAGCCGGAGCAATGTCCAGCTCTTGCACTTCTGTTGGGTCGACCTGTGCCTGCAAGACGGGCTCGTCTTCCTCAGGCATGTCTTCATCAGGCGTGCTTTCAAACGGCGTATCGTCTTCCGCCTTACGTGCCATTTCCAGCACGTGCTGTGTCATGCCTTTGCCAACCTGATAGGCGGTCTGCAGGTTCTCAACGACGCAAGAGGCATCGGTAAAGTCTTCGCCGTAATCAACCAGCCCGTCGACATTCGCCAGAACCGGGTTCAACCGCCACAAACGGCGCAAAGCACGGGTGCGAATGCGCGCGGGCACGGCTTCGGTTAGAAACACCTTGAAATCATCGCCCTCTTCCATCGTGTCGGGATCGGGCAGATCCAGTTCGGCCAGAATGTCTTCATCCGTGCGCTCAGCCATATCTGCTTCACGCTCTGACTGAAGCTGGGCTTGCGCCAAACGGACGCTTTCCTTTTCCTCGGCCAGAACGGCAGCTTTGCGGCGTGCCCAGAAGTCGCTCATTGCAGACGCTCCTTCTTGGCTTGCACAGGCGAACGATACACATCCGCCATCTGCGCAATACGGGCATCCCCGATGCCATCCTCAACTGCGCCAATGTCTTTCTTGTCGCGCTTTCGCTTCTTGAACACCTCTTCGCGGTGATGGGTGTCGACAAAGTCGCTGACCCAAGCGTGTACGGCGGGTGGCATAGTGATCTTTTCGATTATATCCTCGCCGTTATCCGCGTAATCCTGTGCCTCATAGGGCGAGGCCGTCAGCAGCACGAGGTCCAAGGGGCGGGCGTCATCATCCGTTTCACGCATCACGGCATATAGGGCGGGTGTCTGGGCATTCAGGCCGTGCAGGTAGGCTTCAGTATCTGCACCATGCAGCTCAAGCGACGCTGTGGTGGCATGAAAATCCGTCACGTCGTTTTCTTCACGCAAAACGCGCCAATCCGCAGGACCAGCGCCCGGTAAGACATCCACAGCTTTCCATATCCAAGCCGCCCACCGGGTCACACCCGGAGCGCGTCGCAAAACGATACCGATGGGCATCGTATCAAATCTGTTCGGATCATGGATCACGTGGTGACAGTCCTCCCTGCCGGTATCCTGCCCCAGCGGTTATGACCCGAAAACGGTTTTTCACGGCTGCACAGCCATTCAGGACAAAATGTCGAACCCTCGTTCGACGGTTTTGGGGCGGCGGACGAATTGTCTAACCCGATCAAATCAATCGGATTTACAAACGCGCCCGTTTCGGACGAATCACTAAGCCTCAATCGGCCCGAACTGCCGAGGCGCTGGAAAACAAAACCGGTTTACGGCCAACAGTTTTCGTGGCTAGTTGAATGTCGAATGAAGGCTTGAAACGGGTCTGAAACGCACCAGTTTCCAATGGGGGTAATGTTGGATAAGACACTGATATTATGTGATTGTTCTGGAAGTCAGGACATTGACACTCCCGCCCTTTCCAAAGCAACAGGCGCTCCTGTATCTCAGCTGCATTCTACGCTGTGTACCACCCAAGTTGACCTGACAGCAGCAGCCATTTCGGGGGGCGACGCAATTATTTGTTGCGCGCAAGAACACCGTCTTTTCGAAGCCCTCGCCGAGGAATTAGAAGCCCATGCACCTCAGGTTCTCGACTTACGTGATCGGGCAGGATGGTCAGATGACCCTGCCTCGAAACTACCCAAAATGGCCGCTCTGGTCGCAGAGGCCGCCCTGCCTGCGACTGCCGAAAAGGTCGTTGATGTGCGATCCGAAGGGCTGTGTCTGATCATCGGGGCTGAACCTGTCGCGATCCCAGCCGCAGAGGCGTTGAAAGATCATCTTGGGGTTACAGTGTTGCTCACTGACGGTGCTGATTTGCCGGTCACCCGTTCCTATGACGTAATCCGTGGGACGCTTAAACGGGCGCAAGGTGCCCTAGGACAATTCAGTGTCGAGATCGACGCGCTAGAGCAGCTTGATCCGACAGGTCGTGGCGCTCCGCGCTTGACCCCGCCACGCGATGGCGGGCGGTCGGAATGCGACATCCTTCTGGACCTGACAGGTGACACACCTCTGTTCCCTGCCCCTGAAAAGCGCGAAGGTTATTTGCGTGCTGATCCCAGCCATGCGCCGTCGATTGCAGAGGCTGTGATGCAGGCCTCCCACCTTGTCGGCACGTTCGAAAAGCCTTTGTATATCAAAGCAGAACCGTTGCTCTGCGCCCACTCGCGCGCCAGTCAATCCGGCTGCTCCCGGTGTCTGGACGTGTGCCCTACAGGTGCAATCCAACCCGATGGGGATCACGTCGTGATCGACCCCATGATCTGTGCGGGATGTGGGGCATGTTCATCACTTTGTCCGTCCGGTGCGATCAGCTACGATGCACCGCCGGTCGATTTGACGATCCGGCGCACACAAACACTGGCGCGTGCTTACCTGGAGGCGGGAGGTAAAGCCCCGCGTCTACTGGTGGTGAATGATCATGGGTCCGAGATGATCCGACTGTCAGCCCGGTTTGGGCGCGGCCTTCCTGCTGACGTGATCCCGCTGGAATTGTCCGCGCTTGCCGCCTTTGGCCATGCCGAGATGTTGGCCGCAGCCGCAGCCGGCTTTGCTGACGTGACACTTGTGATGGGGCCCGGCGTGGACGCAGATGTCATTGCCTATGAGGCAGAATTGGCCCGCGCAATGGGTGCGCAGATCACACTGCTGGACACAAGCGATCCCGACGCGATGTCGGATGCTCTTTATGATGCGGACACCTCTGCGCCCATCACATCACCCGTGCGCCCTGTGGGCAGCCGTCGTCAGGTCGCGCGGCAGGCAGCCATCGCGCTGAACCCTGATGCCGAGGTGCTGCCCCTGCCAGATAAAGCACCCTATGGCGCGACGCTGATCGACACCGATGCCTGTACGCTTTGCCTATCTTGTGTATCGCTTTGTCCGTCGGGAGCTTTGGGTGACAACCCCGATCTGCCGCAACTACGCTTTCAGGAAGACGCCTGTTTGCAATGCGGTATCTGCGCCTCAACTTGCCCTGAAAAGGCAATCACGCTTGCGCCACAGATGAATCTGACAGCAAGTGCGCTCGATCAACAGGTGCTTCACGAAGAAGAGCCATTTGCTTGCATCGAGTGCGGTGCGCTATTCGGTGTGAAATCAACCATCGAAAAAATCACAGAGAAGCTTGCAGGCAACCACGCCATGTTTGCCAACCCGGAAGCCGCACGGATGATCCAGATGTGTGACAATTGCCGTGTGAACGCGCAGTATCATTCTCAAAACAACCCCTTTGAAGCAGGTGACCGTCCCGTGCCGCGAACAACGGCAGACTATCTGTCAAAACGACGCGATCACTAATCCAAAACAGGAGCCACCCATGAGCGATGATTTCAACATGTCGATGCGTAAATTTCTCAAGCAAGTTGGCGTGACCTCGCAACAAGCCATTGAAGAGGCCTTGCGGAGCTCTCCCGAGACCGAGGGCAAAAGCTTCAAAGCGCGCGCGGTCATCACCATCGACGAGCTGGGCATGACCCATGAGGTCGAAGGCGACATCAAGGCACAGGAGTAATACGTGACCCGAGAACAGGTTCTGGACGCGCTCAAGGGCGTGAACGATCCCGCTGGTGGCGACATCGTGTCTTCGGGCACGATGCGGGCGCTGAATGTGGACGGAGACGCGGTGCGGTTTGTGCTGGAGATCGATCCGGCACGCGCGCTGGCCTACGAGGCTGTGAAGTCGCAAGCCGAGACGGCGTTGGCCGCCATCGGCGTCACCGCAAACATCGTGATGACAGCTCATAGCAGCCCCGCTGCCCCACCCGACTTGAAACCGCAATCCGCAGCCGCTGCCCCCAAGGGGCCGGAAAAGATCCCCGGCGTGGATCGCATTCTGGCTGTGGCCTCGGGCAAAGGTGGGGTTGGCAAGTCAACCGTCTCGGCCAACTTGGCGTGTGCATTGGCTACCGAAGGGCGGCGGGTTGGGCTTTTAGATGCGGATGTTTATGGACCGTCGCAACCCCGAATGCTGGGTGTCTCCGGTCGGCCCTCCAGCCCGGATGGGAAAACCATCCTCCCCCTGCGCAATCACGGGGTCACGATGATGTCGATTGGTCTTATGACCAACGATGATCAGGCTGTGGTCTGGCGCGGTCCCATGCTGATGGGCGCGCTACAACAAATGATGACACAGGTCCAATGGGGCGCTTTGGATGTTCTTATTGTCGACCTGCCACCGGGTACCGGCGATGTACAAATGACTCTGGCGCAAAAAGCCCCTGTTGATGGCGCGGTGATCGTGTCGACACCTCAGGACGTAGCGCTTCTGGACGCGCGCAAGGGGATCGACATGTTCAATCAGATGAATGTGCCGATCCATGGTATGATCGAAAACATGTCCACCCATATCTGCTCGAATTGCGGCCACGAGGAACACACGTTTGGCCATGGTGGCGTCGCCGCTGAGGCCGAAAAGCTTGGTGTGCCGCTTCTGGCAGAGATCCCTTTGGACCTGCAGATCCGCTTGGCCGCTGATGGCGGCGCACCGATTGTGACCAGCCAGCCTGACAGCCCACAAGCTGAAGCTTTCCGCAAAGTTGCGCGCACCCTGATTGACGGGGGGCACGCATGACCGACGCCGTGGTCTTTCCACCAATGATGTCAGGCCATGATGCCACGGGATCCGGTGACGCATTCAATGTAGCGGTGTCCAAGGCAGCGATGGGCTGTGATGCTGGATTGATCGTCTATGACTTGGGCCAAAACACGCTTTCCGCGGCCCTGGTTTTCGCCCCCGAGGTGCCTTTATCTCGCGCCATGTCCATGTTGCCAACCTGCGGGATTGGGTTTCAGAACGCCCTAGGCGCGCTGGCCCCGCCCGAGGTTGCGGTTCATTTGGAATGGGGCGGCGGTATCCGCGTGAATGGCGCGCGCTGCGGCAGATTTCGCGTTGCAGCTTCAGACCCAGACGTCAATTCTGTGCCCGACTGGCTTGTCGTGGGATTCACTCTGCCGCTTTGGCCCGAAGGGGACCGCCCGGGGGATACGCCCGATGACACCGCACTATATGCCGAAGGCTGCGTGGAAGTCGAAGCCCCGCGCCTTCTTGAGGCATGGGCGCGCCACACGCTGAACTGGATTAACCGCTGGGAAAACGAAGGTCCGCGCGCACTGCATGAAGAATGGCGTGGATTGGCGCATGGAATGGGCGAGGATATGAACCAAGGCGACCGTACTGGCAGTTTTATGGGTGTGGACGAGGACTTCGGCATGCTGTTACGCGATGGCGAAGGCAAAACCCATCTTATACCTCTGACCAATCTGCTGGAGATCACCTGATGAAACTTGCGATTGCCACCCATCTGGATGACAGCGACACGCGTGTCTTCGCCAACCACGCCCGTACAGGGGAATGGTGCATTGCTGGCGGGTTTGAATTCTCAAACTGGGCCGAAGGTGATTTGGTCGGCAAAGCACGTCAGGCGTTTTCAAATGGTTGGCTTGGTTTGGACACCGGCGGTCGCGTCACTTTCGTCGCGGTGACAGCGGTGGAACCAAGTGAAGTACAGCGCCTGACCGATCAGCTGGCCGAACACTTTGTCACCTATTACGGCGCTCCGGATGTCGCAGCGGCGCGTCCTGTCGCAGCCGAGGAAATTGCCCACATGGCAGACCTATGCGACGAACATGAAGATGGTACTCTGTTAACCGTTGCCCGCGAGCTAACTAAATCCGGTGTGCGCGAGAGCTTTCGGGCGATCAAACCCCAGCAAGCCCAGCTTGATCAATTTGCGGTTCACGGATCTCTCGACGACTGAAACCCTATTCGCATGAGGTGGCTGATTGACGTAACGGCCCCGTTCTTGCACTCCTGCAGCCCCTCAGGGATGCGTTGATCGCAAGCCTTTCAACCCATGATAGGCTCTTACCTAAAAAACTACATCCTTAGTCTGTAAATTTCCGTGATCTGTGTTGGCGGACTGTCCCGCATCGGTAATGGTTAACGTGATTAACTAAAACGAGTTTTGTAACGATCGCGAACAACCACCATATTTTTGGGGACACAGGGATGGAAAAGCAGAAAATTGCCGTGATTGGCGGCGGCGTGGGGGCTATGACAGCCATCTACGCGATCACGCAAACCGCGGATTGGGACAAAAAATACGATATTACGGTTTATCAACTTGGATGGCGGACAGGCGGCAAAGGTGCCAGTGGACGCAATGCTAAGCTTGGCCAAAGGATTGAAGAACACGGGTTGCACGTTTGGGCGGGATTTTACCAAAACGCCTTTCGCAACATGCGCAGTTGCTATGAACAGATGGTCGAGCTTGGGTTGCGCAAGGAAAGTGACCCGCTTGGCACGATGGACAAGGCGTTCAAGCCTCTATCGCACCTGTTTCTGGCCGAGAACGTCCCCACAGACGATCCCAACGAAAACCCGTGGCGTCCTTGGGTAATTGATCTGCCCGAGAATGACGAGGTCCCAGGGGAGGAAACCGAAGTCCCATCCCCGTTCGAGATGATGATGCGGATTCTGCAAATCATGCTCGAGTTCCTACGTAGAGGAGAGCTTGAAGGAGGTGCAGATGGCCCGCTGGGAATCGAAGTCCCAGATGGCCTTTTGGATCGACATGAAAGCATCCTGTCGCATCTGAAATCCCTGCCGGGCGCCGGTCTTCCCGTAGGTCCTCATAATTCAGATTTGCTGCTTGAGATCATCGAAGATGCGCAGGCCGAGGTTCACAAACAGCAAACCCCGGAAAACATGGCACGGGACAGCGTGCGCCGGGGCTTGAACCTGATGGATATCGGGCTGGGGTACATGCATGGGGTGGTCGGTTCGGACACGTTCACCAGTGGCTATGACATACTGGACCAGTGGGAGTTTTCAGACTGGCTACGAATGAACGGCGTCAGCGATCAGGCACTCAAATGGGTATCGATCCGGGGCTGCTATGACTTCGTCTTCGGCTTCCCGTTGGGCAACACCGAACGCCAAGGCGATGCCGGTGCTGGAACCGCGCTACGTGCCATGACACGACTGATCTTCACTTACTCCAAGGCCATCTTCCACAAGATGCAAGCCGGGATGGGGGACACGATCTTTGGCCCTTACTATCTGGTTCTGAAAGAGCTGGGCGTGAAGTTCGAGTTTTTCAACGCCGCCCGCAATCTGCATCTGGACGAGGACCGCACCCATATCGATCGCATCAGCATGGTGCGGCAAGCCAAAGTTAAATCCGGCAGCTATGACCCGTTGGTCGATGTGGATGGCCTGCCCTGCTGGCCGTCGGAACCGCTGTGGGATCAGCTGGAAGATGGCGCGCACTTGAAAGACAGCGGCATCAATTTCGAAAGCGAGCGCACGCCGCCCAAAGGCGAGGCTTACACTCTAAAGCGGGGCGAGGATTTCGACCTTGTGATCCTTGGCGCGTCGATCGGCTCCCTACCCTACATGTCGCAAGAACTGTCCATCGCGTCCGAGCGTTGGCGCAACATGCTGGACCGCGTGAAAACGGTGCCGACCCACGCGTTGCAATTGTGGATGAACAAGACCCCAAAACAGATGGGGTGGGAGAAACTGGTAAAAGCGCATAACTCGCAGAAATCCCTTCCGAAATCTCCTATGCGCACTGTGATCACGGGATTTGCGGAACCTTTAGACACTTGGGCCGACATGTCCCACCTGATCCCGCACGAAGAATGGGGGGCGAACAAGCCCAGCTCCATTGCATATTTCTGCTCTCCTGCGCCGGATGGCGAGGACATGCGTGACTTCAACGAGAGCTTTGGCAAGTGGATGGACAAGGATCTGGTCAAGATTTGGCCAGGGGCCGAGAAAGACGGCAAGTTTGACCGAAGCCTCCTGCATGAAAACGAAGAGGCCGGAATCTATTCCCGCGTGAACATGTTCGGCTCGGAACGCTATGTGCTCTCGGTCGCCAACAGCGTTTATCACCGGCTGGCACCGTCGCAGAGCGGCTTTGCCAACCTGTACTTGGCAGGGGACTGGACCCGTTGCGGGCTGAACGCGGGTTGCGTTGAAGGGGCAACCATGTCGGGGATCGCCTGTGCCTCGGCCCTGACGGGCGAAACGCTTTTGAATGTGGGTGCTGAAGACATTGCCCGCGAGGAAACGGTGTCTGAAAAAGCGATGTTCCAGACGAATTCGGTTTCCGGAACCAAGTGGCCACTGACGCCCTTCTTTGCGCGGGGCGAGATGAGTGGCGTCTTCCTATTTTACGAACTGCCGCGGGCCGAGGTTCAGGCCATGTTGCCACCGGGTATTGAACTTGGACCGAGCCCCCTAAGCCGCCCGGGCTTTCATCCCGTTGGCATGTCCTTTTGCCACTATCACAATGTGCGCGGGTCATTCGTACCGGATTTTCTGGCCATGTCCCCTTATGGAGAGGCAACTTTCGCCATCCCTTACACGCGCACGGCCGAGGCACGAGAGGCGCCTCTGCTTTATCCCCGCAGGCTCTACGTCAACAACAAGTCCGCGATCATGGCTGGGAAGGTGTTCTATGCGATGCCGAAAGTCTGGTCGGACATCAAAGTCGAGAACACGCGCTTCACTGCGACTGGCCCGCGCGGCATGCAGATCGAGGCATGCTTTCAGCAGCATCAAGATCCCGACCCGTTGCCCGGCCATCCTGCGCAAGGAGCAATATCGAATCTGCTGAACATGACCTTCGTGACCCGCAATTCATCGGGCCGCATGTTCTACAACGCTTTCGACTTGCAACTTGATCGTGCTTATGTCGCCCCGGTTTCAGCCCAGATCGAGGTTAAAGACCCGGATCCACTAGGTTTTCCGACAACAAAGTTTGACGCCGCCCCATTACAGTTGCAAACTGGGGAACGCCTTCCCGGTGCGTTCCGGGTTTGGTGCTCATGGGCGATGACCAACCCGTTGGATTCAAAACGGGTACGTCATGCGGCCATGGCGAGGGAGTGGGTTCGTCAAAGATCGATGAGGTAAGAATGCAGGCCACCAACTGTTTGTCATGCGCAGAGCCACTTGTTGAAGGGGCCCGGTTCTGCAGCAGTTGCGGGGCTGAAGTCATCGCGAATGCGGACAATCCTGAACTTCGGATTCTGACCATTCAGTTCATCGACCTTGTCGGCTCGACCGCTTTTGCCAGCTCGACCGAGCTTGAGACCTATGACGACACAATCGCCGCGTTTCACCAACAGGTAAATGACACCGTTGAAACCTACCGTGGGCGTGTACTGCAGCGCTATGGCGATGGTGTGTTGTCGTGCTTCGGTCTGGATCACGATGGAGAAGATTCAGCCCTTTCCGCAATCGCCTCTGGCCTGTCCATCGCGAAAACCATGCCCGAACGCGTGAACGGACAGCAAGTACGCGTTGGGATTGATACCGGGCAAATCATGTGTCGCGTCGGCCAGCAGGGCACTTTGTTCCCGCAACTGACCGGGCTGCATGTGAACAGAGCCGCCCGTTTGCAGGAACAGGCCAAAACCGGCGGCGTCGTGATATCGGGGCAAACGAAATCCTTCTTGTCGCGGCTGGCCCGTCTGGATGAGGCTTCACAAGATACCCGCAAGCTAAAGGGGATCGATGAACCTGTTGATTTGATCGAGGTTACCGGCTTCCATTTCGAAGAGGATCACACCAAGCAGTCGGAGCTGCTGGAGCGCGATAAAGAGCTTGCTCTGCTACAAGATGACGACAACCGCGCGCATGCGCTGATTGGCCCTGCTGGCATCGGAAAATCAGTTCTTCTGGATGCGTTTGATCGGGCGCAGACGGGTGCAAACGCAATCAAAGTTGATGCGCGTGCAAACCTTCAGCAATCAGCCCTATTCCCGATCACCGAAACCCTTCGCCACGAGCTATGCCTAAAGGGCCAATCCGCCCTGTCCGATCTGAATGCGAAACTAAAATCCATCGGGATCACCCTGTCAGACCAGGACCAGATGGTGATGGCGGGTCTTCTTGGCCTACAAGCGGCCCAACCGGTTTTGCTAACCCCAGAACAGTTGCAATCTCGTCGGGTTATGCTGGCGACCCGTGCACTTGCAGGTCTTGCAATCACACGTCGCGCCGCAATCACCTTTGATGACTTGCACTGGTTCGATGATGACACGATCACGGTGCTTGAAGCGCTTTTGAAAGCAGAAGGTGGCGCTCAGCGTATCGTGGTAACAAGTCGCCCTTCGGACAAGATCGATGCCTTGCTGGAGACTACCTCCATCGAAGCGGTCCACTTGTCACCACTGAGCGACGAAGCGGCGCAAACTGCGCTTTCGTCCTATCCAGAATTTGATGATACCCAACGCCGTCAGATTATTGATGCAGCCGAGGGGAACCCGCTGTTCCTGTCAGCCCTCGCCACCCACGCCCGACAGTTTGGGTCTGGTGACGCATCACAGCAGCTTCCACAGACGATTGAAGCGACGTTCCAAGCGATCATCAACGGGTTCGGGGCACTCCGCGACGTCATCCAATGTGCATCCGTACTGGGGCGCGAGTTCAGATCCGATCACGTGGCACATCTGTTAACGGATCGCCAGAACCTGGAAGATGAGCTTGGGGTTCTAACCATTCGCGGCATTTTCAACCCCCGCGCTGATGGGCTGTCATTCGATCACATCCTCCTGCGGGATGCGGCCTACGAAATGATACCAGGCAAACGCAGGCGTACCCTTCACAAGCAATTCGCCGATGCCATGCAGGTGCAGGACCCGGCCTATTGTGCGACCTACCCTCACCTTATGGCAGACCACCGCATCGCGGCACGGGACCATGAACAGCTTCCGGCGGCATGTATGCATGCAGGGATTCACATGCTGATGGCCGTGAATTTTGATCAATCCATGGCTTATCTGGATCACGCCCGGACCGATATGGAGGCGCAGGCCGCCCCTGAAAAAGTAACACGTATGGAGTACCTTCCGGTTCTGTCCCTTCTGGCCAGCGCCACAGTGCAACGCATGGGGTTTGCGCACCCCATAGTTCTTGAACGCTATCAGCTTTTGGAAGATGCGGTTGGTCATGCCGAGGGCACCGACCGGCAACGGATGACCGCGCTTTACGGCCTGTTTGCCCACCGCATAATCAATGGGCGCGTGCGCGAAAGCGGCGAATACGCCGATATGATGAAGGCCTTGGCCGAAAACGGAGATGACGAGCTTAAGGTCATCTGGCTGGTGAACGAAACTGCCCACGCTTTGTACTCGGGTCAATTTGATCGGGCTGCCATTGGTAGTGCTATGCTCAAGTCGCTTTACAAAACAGAAGAACATGGCCGCTTGTTCCTAGAACTTGGCGCCGACCCGCTTGCGTCGGTTCTATCCGCCGACGCGCATGTGCTTGCACGTAAGGGTGATCTGGATGGTGCTTTGGCGGCGATGTCAAAGGCACACGAACACCTAAATGCCATCGGAGCCGTGGCACAAATTCCGTGGATTCATATCTTCGGAGGTCAAGCGCTGCTTGCAGGTGGGCATCTGGACCTCGCGGAACGTGAAATCCAAGCAGGCATCGAGGTTGCGGACGAACAACAGGCGCAGTTCTGGTCGCTGAACGGTCGGCTTTGGCTGACAATCGTGCAAATCTATCAAGGCCACACCGCGGAAACTCCAGCCGCGCTAGAAATGATGGTCGAACAGGCCAGTATGATTGGCGCGGGTTTGAACGCCCCATTCTACAAAGCGGCTTTGGCGAAAGCCTATTTGGCGAATGGTGATCTGGAAACGTCACAATCACTTCTCGATCAAGCAAAAATTTTGTCTGATGAAGTGGGAGAGTATGAGTGGGACCACTCCATCCGCGAAATACGGACAGAGTTATCACAAACTCAAACTGGTGTGTCGGCGCCTCCGGGCCTGAGTTCCCAGAGCTGACGTAGCGCCTCACCACTCACGGCAGCCAATAATGGCACAACCAAACCCCGTCCGTCATCTGACAGGGGAAGACACTTAGGCGTCCCGGAAACCGGGTACAATTCTCACTCCAAAACGCCGTAAACAGCGCCACCCAAAGCGAGCTTTTAGTATCTAAGCGTGCTAAAATAACTTTCCCCAAAAGCTTTCAGCGTCTTCCCCTTTTGAATAGCACGCGGCATGCACACCACATGTGACGCACATCACAGTTAGGAAAATTACTTCACATTTTCACTATTTTCTACCTATGGGTGATTTTCAATAAAGCTCATGATTTGAGCTATTTATCAGTCTTCACCCTGCGACAGCTCTTCAAGGCGTGCCCGATCTTCGATCACAACATTACCCTTCTCAAACCGAGCAATTCCCTCTCGCGCCCATGCCTTAAGCTGCCTGTTTACGTTCTCTCGTGTCAGCCCCGCATAGGCGCCCAACCAGCTTTGACTGGCCTTAACCGAATTCTGTTCCGGGTTGTCACGCGCCGTGGATGCCAGAAGCCTAAGAAGGCATGCCGCCAAACGCGCCTGACCGCTTTGCATCGTTTGAACTTCGAACATCTCGGACGCATTGCGGGCCTTTTGACACAGGGCTTCAATCACCAGAATTGCACTGTCAGGGTCTTCTCGGAACATTTGCAAGACGTCGCCGCGCTGAACTTCTATGGTTTCCAGCTTTTCGAGCGCCACTACATCCGCGCTACGTGGTCCGCCATCCAAACACGCAATGTCGCCCAGAACGTCCCCCGGCGCGGCCAAACCAAGAATGGACTTCTGACCAAGCGCTGTTGTCACGCTGACTTCGGCTGTCCCCTCTTCTACAATCAGCAACGTCAGCCCGGGATCACCGAACCGGAACACCACATCCTTCTTCTTGAAGACGCGGCTATGACCACGCTGACGCAGCCGCTCAAATGCACCTGCTCCAAGAGAATTAAATACCATGTGTTCCTCACTACAAACCCAACCAGCCTCGCCCGATTGACCGTGTCTGACCCCTCCGCTACGCGCTCAGGGAACTGAAAGCAAATAAAAAGGCCTTGAGCGTGTTCCGCTCAAGGCCTTTTTGTGTGTCTGTTTGTGATCTTACGGGCGGTTTAACCGCCGAAATCATCCAGCATAATGTCTTCACGGTCGACGCCAAGATCCAACAGCATGTTGATCACCGACTGGTTCATGATGGGCGGACCACACATGTAGTATTCGCAGTCTTCGGGGTTCGGATGATCCTTCAGATACTCGTCATAAAGCACGTTGTGGATAAAGCCGGTGTAACCGCCCCAATCATCCTCGGGCAGCGCATCTGACAGGGCCACATGCCATGTGAAGTTCGGGAACTCTTCTGCCAGGCTGTCGAAGTCCTCGACAAAGAACATCTCTTTTTTCGAGCGTGCGCCATACCAGAAGGTAATCTTGCGATCTTTGTTTTTGAGACGCTTCAGCTGGTCAAAGATGTGCGAGCGCATGGGGGCCATGCCGGCACCACCGCCGATGAACACCATTTCCTTCTCGGTCTCGCGCGCGAAGAACTCGCCAAACGGGCCCGAGATGGTGACCTTGTCGCCCGGCTTCAGGTTGAAGATATAGGACGACATCTGACCGGGCGGAATGCCCTGCGAACCCGGCGGCGGCGAGGCCACACGCACGTTCAGCATGATCAGGCCTTTTTCATCCGGATAGTTCGCCATCGAATAGGCACGTTCGATCGGCTCTGCCACAGTGCTTTCGTACTGCCACAGGTTAAACTTGTCCCAGTCTTCATGATATTCATCGCCGATGTCGAACTCTTTATAGTTCAGTTTGTGCGAAGGCGCTTCGATCTGAATATAGCCACCCGCGCGGAAGTTCACGTCTTCGCCTTCCGGCAGCTCTAGAACCAAGTTCTTGATGAAGGTCGCGACGTTGTCGTTGGAACGCACGGTGCATTCCCACTTTTTCACGCCGAAGACCTCTTCCGGGACTTCGATGTCCATGTCCTGCTTCACGGCCACCTGACAAGACAGTCGATCGCCACAGGCCGCTTCACGCTTGGTGATGTGGCTTTCCTCGGTGGGCAGGATTGAACCACCGCCCGAGTGGATTTTCACCCGGCACTGAGCACAGGTGCCGCCGCCGCCGCAAGCCGACGGAACGAACAATTGCTGTTCAGCCAGCGTCTGCAAAAGCTTGCCGCCTGCCGGAACCGAGATCGTTTTTTCGCCATTGATGGTGATGTTCACATCACCGGTGGACACGAGTTTCGAACGCGCCGCCAAAATGATCGAGACAAGCGCCAGAACGATCAGGGTGAAAAGGATGATGCCAAGGCTAAAGGTTGCCATATCTTTCTTCCCTTACAGTTTTACGCCAGAGAAGGACATGAAGGCCATCGCCATCAGTCCAGCGGTGATGAAGGTGATCCCCAGCCCTTGCAGGCCGTCAGGGATGTCCGAGTATTTCAGCTTTTCACGCACACCAGCCATCGCGGTGATGGCCAGCGCCCAGCCGAAGCCCGACGAGATGCCGTAGGTCACCGATTCCGCGAAGTCATAGCTGCGTTCCACCATGAATAGCGAGCCACCAAGGATGGCGCAGTTCACCGTGATCAGCGGCAGGAACACACCCAACGCGTTGTAGAGCGGCGGGAAGTACTTATCCAAAACCATCTCGAGGATCTGCACCAGTGCAGCGATCACACCGATATAGGAGATCAGACCAAGGAAGGTCAGGTCCACATCCGCGAAACCAGCCCAGCTTAGCGCACCGGGCGCCAGCAGATAGGTCAGGATCAGATTGTTGGCCGGAACAGTGATCGCCTGCACGACCATGACCGAGATGCCCAGACCGATGGCAGTCGAGATCTTCTTCGAGACAGCGATGAAGGTACACATGCCAAGGAAGAAGGACAGGGCCAGGTTTTCAACGAAGATCGCCTTCACGGCGAGGGATAGGAGCGCTTCCATCAGTGGGCCTCGACCGTTTGAATTTTGTATTCACGTTCTTCCACCTGACCAGGTTTCCATGTGCGGAAGGCCCAGATAATCAGACCGATGATGAAGAACGCCGACGGGGGCAGAAGCAGCATGCCGTTGGGGACATACCAACCACCGTTGTTTACGGTTTCCAGAATGGTGATGCCAAACAGGCTGCCCGAGCCGAAAAGCTCGCGGATCACGCCGACCAGCATCAGGATCAAGCCATAACCCAGACCGTTTCCGACGCCGTCGATGAAGCTGTCGATGGGGCCATTCTTCATGGCGAAAGCCTCGGCGCGGCCCATCACGATGCAGTTGGTGATGATCAGACCGACGAAGACTGACAAGGTTTTCGAGATCTCATAGGCGAAAGCCTTCAGCACCTGATCCACCAAGATCACCAGCGACGCGATGATCACCATCTGAACGATGATGCGGATCGATCCGGGGATCTGGCTGCGGATCATCGAAATGAACAGCGACGCGAATGCCGTCACCAAGGTCACCGCGATGGCCATTACGAAGGCCACCTGAAGCGACGAGGTCACCGCGAGCGCCGAACAAATCCCCAGCACCTGCAAGGTGATCGGGTTGTTGTCGACCAACGGGTCGATCAGCATCTCTCTGCGTTTATGGGCCATTAGATATCCCCCGCTTTCAGATTTGCCAGGAAGGGCGCGTAGCCGCTTTCACCCATCCAGAAGTTCAAAAGGTTATGCACACCTACCGTGGTCAGGGTCGCCCCTGCCAGCGCGTCGATGTGGTAATCCGCACCCGCTGCCGGAACCGCTTTGGTCACGCTAATCTGCAGGTTACCGTTTTCGTCGGCCAGTTTCTTGCCGTTCCAAAGCGACTTCCAACGTGGGTTGTCCACTTCGGCGCCCAGACCCGGGGTCTCGGCGTGGTCATAGAATTGCAGTGCGAAGATGTCGTTGCCGTTCTCTTCCAACGCAATAAAGCCGTAAAGCGTCGACCACAGGCCATAGCCGTGGATCGGCAAGATCACCTTGTCGATTGCACCTGCGTCGTCGCGCAGCAGATAGACGGTAACAAATTTCGCCTGACGCACGATACCCGCCGGATCTTCATCCAGTGCAACCGAAGTTGCGGGATCGTCCGCAGCGGCGCGGTCATCAAAGCTGGCCACGTCAAACGCGTCGGAGAAGGTGCCCGTTTCCAGCTCAAGAATGCGTGGTTCGAACGCTTGGAAGCTTTCGACCACATCTTTGTTGGGATCGTAGATGCCTGCGACTTGCAGAATGTTGATCTGCTTGTCCTTCAGCGCGTTGACCTCTTGCAGCGGGCGCAAGGCCACGGCTGCGGCCGACACGATCATCGAGGCGACAAGGCAGAGCGTGACAGCCACGAAAACCGTTTTGCCAACCGAGTCAGCCGGCGCATCAAGAAAGCGGCGGATGGGGCCTTTGTTGGTGTTCAGATCGTTATCAGACATGGCGTTTTGCCCTGCGTTTGATGTTGGCCTGAACGACGAAATAGTCGATCAGCGGTGCGAAAACGTTGCCGAACAGGATCGCCAGCATCATGCCTTCCGGGAAAGCCGGGTTGATGACGCGGATCATCACGACCATGAAGCCGATCAGCGCGCCATAGATATAGCGGCCCATGTTAGTGTGTGCGCCCGAAACAGGCTCGGTCACCATGAAAACCAGACCGAAAGCATAACCGCCCAGCACAAGGTGCCAGTACCACGGCATCGCGAACATCGGGTTCGTTTCAGAGCCGACCCAGTTCAGAAGCAGAGAGAAGCCGATCATCCCGGCCAAACAGCCCACGACCATGCGGTAGTTGGCGATCTTGGTGATCAGAAGGAAGATCAAGCCAAGGATACAGGCTAACGTCGAGGTCTCGCCCATCGAACCGGGGATGAAGCCATAGAAACTGTCCCACCAAGTGATGCCGCGTGCGGCCAGGGCTTGTACGCCATCTGAAGCGGATACTGCCAGCGCGGTTGCGCCGGTAAAGCCGTCCACCGGCACCCAAACGCTGTCACCTGACAGCTGCGCCGGATAGGCAAAATACAGGAACGCACGGCCCGTCAACGCTGGGTTCAGGAAGTTCTTACCGGTGCCGCCGAAGACCTCTTTGCCGATCACAACACCAAAGATGATGCCCAGCGCGACCTGCCAAAGCGGCGTGGTTGCGGGTACGATCAGTGCATAAAGCATTGAGGAGACAAGGAAACCTTCGTTTACCTCGTGCTTGCGCACGGTGGCGAAGATGACCTCGAAAATACCGCCAGCGACCAGCGTGACGATATAGATCGGCAGGAAGTACAGCAGCCCGTGTGCCATGTTGGCGAAGACGCTGGCGGGATTAAACCCGATGCCCAGCGCCGAAATGATCGCCGCACGCCAGCCCGAGGGACCGAACTCGGCAATCGCCATGTTGGTCTGGAAGCCGGTGTTATACAGAGCCATCAGGATACAAGGGATCGTCGCGATGACCACATAGGTCATGATCCGCTTCATATCCACGTAAGACCGCGCATGTGGTGCAGCGGTCGTTACAGTCTTCGGCGTGTAAAGGAAGCTTTCCACCATCTCGTAGATGGGGAAGTACTTTTCCCATTTACCGCTCTTTTCAAAGTTCGGTTCGATCCGATCGAAAAAATTACGCAAGCCCAAAGGTCTACCCCTCTTTCTCGATCTTCGTCAGGTTGTCGCGCAGCGCCATCCCGTATTCATATTTCGCAGGACAGGCAAAGCCGACAAGACCGAGGTCTTCTTCGTCCAGTTCAAGCGCGCCCAGCGCCTGTGCCTGATCCGTGTCCATCACCAGAAGCGCACGCAGAAGCTGCGTGGGCAGGAAGTCCTGCGGCATCAGCTCTTCAAACGTGCCGGTAGGCACCATCGCGCGGCGACCGCCATTCATATTCGAGGTCAGCGGGAACTCGCGCTTGGCAAAGGCCGAGCCCAGAACTGGCTGAACCGCGTATTTCGCGAACATCGGGCGGATCCAACCCATCGGGATCTGCTTCGTGTCCTCTTCTATCAACGTGATCTGGCGGGCATAGCGGCCAAGGTAGCCATCAGCCCCTTCACCTGCCCGTCCACTGAGGACCGAGCCCGAGATCATGCGCACCGGCAGATCGGCGGGTTGGTCCCCTGCTGTCAGATCGGCCATCGACGCACCAGCAATAGTGCGGATGAGGCGCGGATTGGCGCATGCGGGGCCCGCCAAAGAAATAATGCAAGACGCATCATATTTTCCGGTCATCAGCAGGCGCCCAATGACGATCACATCCTGATAGCCGATGGTCCAAACGATCTTGTCCGCGCGCGGCGGCTCAAGGAAATGCATATGCGTGCCGGACAGACCCGCGGGGTGTGGGCCGGCAAATGCGGCAGCCTCGACACCGGCGACGTCCTGACCCGGCAGGGTCACACCATCGGCCTGACACAGATAGGTCTTGCCTTCGCTCAAGGATGCGACGGCTTCCAGACCCTTGGCAAATGCCTCGGCATCCTCGGCGATGATCACCGCAGGATCGGCGGCCAGCGGCTCGGTATCCATGGCGTTCACGTAGATCGCAGCCGGACGAGTCGCCGGATCGGGTGTTTTTGAATAGGGGCGTGTGCGGAAAGATGTCCAAAGACCGGCCGTACAAAGCTTCTGCGCCAGCCCTTCCGCGGTAGACGCATCCCCGACCTTCGAGAAGTCAACGGGCTTGGCCGCGTCATCCGCCACTTCAATCTCGACACTGATCAGCTTGCGCCGTGCGCCGCGATTGATGGCCTTAACGGTGCCTGCGACCGGGGAAACAACCTGTACGTCAGGCAGATCCTTGCTGACCAGAATCGGTGTGCCCGCGCCGACCACATCACCTTCGGCGACCGAGATTCGCGGTTTCCAGCCGATGTAATCATCCCCAAGAATGGCAACCGACTGCAGATTCGGGCCGTTCTCCACATCCGATCTGGGTGCGCCAGAAATCGGAATGTTCAATCCTTTGCGTAGCCTATACCGCTGCACAGTGTTCACCTCTTCAGATTGACTTGCCGCTATATGCAATGTGTACGCGGCGGACGAAAGGCCCTTTTTACATTGTGAATGCCATTTTCTTGTTGAAAAGACCATTATTGTCTAAGACAAGCCTGATTGAATTCAAATCACAGACCCTTCAAAGACTGAAAGAGGTTCATCCAGTGCCCGATCTGATCAAATTCTCACGCCGTTCCGTAATGTTCATGCCGCTGGCCTTGGCCGCGTGCAAAGGGGCTGCCCGTGTATTCAACCTGTCGGGCCTGACAATGGGGACGACTTACAACGTTGTCGCGATCGAGCCTTCGGGCGGTGCGGTCGAAGCCGATGTGAAAACTGCGATTGATGCGGCATTGGCTGAAGTGAATCAGCAAATGTCGAACTGGGACCCTAAATCCGAGATCTCGCGCTTTAACGCGTCGGCAAGCACCGAAGCTGTTTCCATCACCCCGGCGCTGGCCCATGTGATGAAAGCCGCTGATTCTGTGCATGCCGCCAGTGATGGCCGTTTTGACACAACAATGGGCCCACTGATCGAGCTGTGGGGCTTCGGTGCCCCCGGCGCGCAGTCCATGCCCAACGATGCTGAGGTTGCACAAACGCTGGCCTCCGTTGGTCACAACAACACGATCAGCGTCGATGGCGACATGCTTCAGAAAAAGCAGACAGGCGCACAAGTCTATCTGGCCGCGATTGGCAAGGGATATGGTGCGGACCGTGTTGGCCAAGCTCTCGAAGCCTTTGGTATCACGGATTATATGGTTGAAATCGGTGGCGACATCTATGCGTCGGGCCGCAACCCCAACGGCCTGCCTTGGCAGATTGGTATCGAAACCCCTGCCACTCTGAACAACGCTGTATTTGACGTTGTGGGTATTTCGGGTCTGGGTCTGGCCTCGTCCGGGGATTACCGGAACTATTTCGAAAAAGACGGCGAGCGCTATTCGCATGTGATTGATCCAGCAACCGGCAAACCCATCACACACCGCACCGCTTCGGCAACTGTCCTGGCAGAAAACGGAATGTTGGCAGATGCTTGGGCAACTGCGATGCTTATTCTGGGCCGCGAGCGTGGTCTGGAAGTGGCGGCAGCGCATGATGTGGCTGTTCTGTTCGTCGAGCGTGACACCGATGCGGCGTCACTTCAGTTCAAATCGGCCGCAAGCGACGCGTTCAAACGCCTTTCGGCATAACATTATCGGAGCACTGGCATGGCCACCTTCCTTCTGACCTTTGGCGTTCTGCTTGTCATCATGCTGGGCATGGCCCTTGGCGTGATCATGGCGGGCAAGACGATCAAGGGCAGCTGTGGTGGCCTGAACGCCATCAGCGATGCAGATCAATGCCTTGTGTGCAGCAAGGAAATTGATCCCAACAGCCCGCTGCGCGAGCGCCTATCGCAATGCCCGCGCAAAAAGAAGATGATGGAACAGGCGCAGGCCGAAAGCTGACCAAGCCTACTGGGCTGACGCCAATGGTACAAAGCCCAGTATCAGCAGCCCAACGGCTGCCAGCAGCCCGTAAATCCAAAGTAAATACCGCGGCCCCTCGGCTTTCCAAACACGCCGATATTGATAGCCGCAAAAGCACGCCAACACGAAGATCACCGTTGCCACCGGGGATGAAAGCGTAAGTGCGACCATTTTTTGTCTCCTGAAATCGATAAGCTGCGTTATGCTACCTATGTGTGCGAACAGCAATCCATTCAGGGAGGACAGCAGATTATGCCAACGTCGTATCAGGCCCCTATGCGCAAGGATCGCAAAGGATCCCAGAGCCACAGCCAAGACACTGCCAGCAACCTAAAGGCAAAAACCGCCGTGGTTGGTGATATTCTTGACAGCAAAGGCAGCAATGTGATCGCCATCCAGCCCGGTGAAACACTTGGACGCGCAGTTGAGATCCTACGGGACAAGCGGATTGGTGCTTTGGTTGTCACCGATGACACAGGCGCGTTGTGCGGAATCCTGTCCGAACGTGACATCGTACGCAAACTGGCGGACACACCGGGACAAACCCTGCCCCAACTGGTCGAGGACGTCATGACGAAAGAAGTTGAAACCTGCGGCATGAATGATCCGCTGGTCTCTGTCCTGAAACGGATGAGCGACGGTCGCTTCCGCCACATGCCTGTGATGGGCGATTCTGGTCCGATTGGTATGGTGACCATCGGCGACGTCATCACCCACCGCTTGAACGAGGTTGAGCACGAAGCCCTACAGCTAAAACAGCTGATCGTCGGTTAATTCAAGGCCACAGCGACTGCCAACACCAACCGTGTTGGCAGATCCAACCAACTGCCGCAGGTACTGAACCCGCGTAAGGTCAAAAGCA
Source organism: Aliiroseovarius sp. F20344 (assembly GCF_023016155.1). Lineage (GTDB taxonomy): Bacteria > Pseudomonadota > Alphaproteobacteria > Rhodobacterales > Rhodobacteraceae > Aliiroseovarius. The sequence continues at coordinate 390,990 of NZ_JALKBG010000008.1, read as the reverse complement.
ATCATGGGTTTTGGGGAATGGATGGTGCTGTGAGGGAGGATTGAACTCCCGACCTCGTCATTACCAATGACGCGCTCTACCACTGAGCTACCACAGCATCCTGTCGTGGGCGGCTGATTAGCCCTATTCTCAGATGGACGCAAGCGTATTCTGGACCCTTTTTTCAATCCACGTTACAGAAGACCCCATGGAGCGGAACAAGTCATCTCAAAAGCCCGCAAAAAAAGGGGCTGATCGTGAAGCGCGGCTGAAAGCTGCGTTAAAAGCAAACATGGGACGGCGCAAAGCGCAGGCCAAGGCACGTGCAGCGTCCGAGGGCGAAGCTGCGGAAAACACAGAGAATAAAAGGTAAGGCAGGCAGATGGATTCGATTGTAGTAACGGGTGGCGGAGAGCTGCGTGGCGAAATTCCGATCGCGGGGGCCAAGAATGCATGTTTGACGTTGATGCCCGCGACGATTCTCTCGGAAGAGCCTCTGACCCTGACCAATGCGCCGCGCCTGTCGGACATCAAGACAATGACGCAGCTTCTGGAAAGCCTTGGGGCTGAGGCCGCATCGATGCAAGAGGGTCAGGTTCTGACCCTGTCGAGCCATAACCTTGATAACCACGTGGCGGAATATGACATCGTGCGCAAAATGCGCGCGTCAAATCTGGTGCTTGGCCCAATGCTGACGCGCCTGGGACATGCGGTTGTATCGCTTCCCGGTGGTTGCGCCATTGGCGCGCGTCCGATGGATTTGCACATTCACGGGCTGGAAAAACTGGGCGCTGAGATCGAGCTGAAAGACGGTTATCTGCACGCCAAAGCGCCGCGTGGCTTGAAAGGCGCCGAGATTGAACTGGCTTTCGCCTCTGTTGGCGCGACTGAGAACATCATGATGGCGGCCACTCTTGCGAAGGGCACCACCGTACTTCGAAACGCCGCGCGTGAACCTGAAATTGTGGATCTTGCGGATTGCCTGCGCAAAATGGGCGCGCAAATCGAAGGCGATGGCACGTCCGAGATCGTCATTCAGGGTGTGGACCGACTGCACGGTGCGACCCACCCCGTCGTCACTGACCGGATCGAACTTGGTACATATATGCTTGCCCCCGCCATTGCAGGCGGCGAGGTTGAATGCATCGGCGGGCGTATTTCGTTGGTGGAAAGCTTCTGCGAGAAACTGGATGCAGCAGGCATTCAGGTGGAAGAAACCGCAAAGGGCCTAAAGGTCGCCCGTAAGAACGGTCGTGTATCCGCAGTGGACGTCACCACAGAACCCTTCCCCGGCTTCCCAACCGATTTGCAGGCGCAAATGATGGCGATGCTTTGCACGGCCGAGGGCACCTCGACCCTGCACGAAACCATTTTTGAAAACCGCTTCATGCACGCCCCGGAACTGATCCGTATGGGCGCGGATATCGAAGTGCATGGCGGCACTGCGACCGTACACGGCGTCGACAAGCTGAAAGGTGCGCCTGTCATGGCAACGGATCTTCGCGCGTCCGTGTCGTTGATCCTTGCTGCGATGGCTGCGGAAGGCGAAACCGTGGTCAGCCGCGTCTATCACCTTGATCGCGGCTACGAGAAAGTCGTGCGCAAACTGTCATCCATTGGCGCCAAAATCGAGCGCGTGAAGGAGTGAGCGATATGCAAGACGCCCGGTTCGAAGATGGAGGCGAAAGCGCACTGAAGCTTGTTGCGCTGGATGGCGAAGACCTTTCAGTCGTTTCGGCACTGGTTCAGGACGCTGTATTTCCCGCAAATGAAATGTCGTGGAATCCCAGCCGCCGCCGCTTTGCACTGCTGCTCAATCGCTTCCGGTGGGAGGACAAACCCGCCGCTGATGCCCGCGGACGTGATGTCGAACGGGTGCAATCAGTGCTTTCCGTCTCGGATGTTCTAAAAGTGCAAAGCCAAGGCGTTCATAAGGGCGACAAGGATATGATCTTGTCGGTTTTGTCTCTGTCGTTCACTCCGGGTGAAGACGGAATGGGCCGTCTTGAGCTGGTGTTGGCAGGTGATGGTGCCATTGCGCTGGATGTCGAGGCGCTGGATGTGACCCTTCAAGACGTCACGCGCCCCTATATCGCGCCCTCAAAACACACGCCGGAGCATGACCTGTCCGAATAATCCGCGACCCAGTGGCGCTTGAAGCCCTGTCGTACCGCCGCTAAGACCCGCTCAAAGGAGAGCGCCATGCCCCAATTTCTGAATAGCACCGACAGCGATTTCGAAGCGCGTTTCACTGAACTTTTATCCATGAAGCGCGAAGACAGCCCGGATGTGGACGCTGCTGTGGCTGGCATCATTGCTGACGTGCGTGCGCGTGGGGATGTAGCCGTAATCGAGCTAACCTCGAAATTCGACCGGCTGGACTTGACGCCAGAAACATTGCACTTTTCTGAGGCCGAGATCGAAGCGGAATGCGCGAAGGTTTCAGATGAAGACCGCGCTGCACTGGAGCTCGCCGCAGATCGCATCCGCGCGTATCACTCGCGCCAGATGCCGGAAGATCAGCGCTGGACTGATGAAAGCGGCGCTGATCTGGGCTGGCGTTGGAGTGCAGTTTCCGCTGCGGGGCTTTATGTACCGGGGGGGTTGGCCAGTTATCCGTCATCCGTCCTGATGAATGCCATCCCGGCCAAAGTTGCCGGGGTCGAGCGTCTTGCGATCACTGTTCCCACACCAGATGGGGCCACGAACCCTCTGGTTTTGTTGGCCGCCAAAATCGCAGGTGTGGACGAAGTCTATCGCATCGGTGGCGCACAGGCGATCGCAGCACTTGCCTATGGCACCGACACCATTGCGCCCGTGGACAAGATCACCGGGCCGGGCAACGCCTTTGTGGCCGCCGCCAAACGTCGGGTGTTTGGCAAGGTCGGCATCGACATGATCGCGGGTCCTTCGGAAATTCTGATCATCGCGGATGCCGATAATGACTCCGACTGGCTGGCCTTGGATCTGATGAGCCAAGCCGAGCATGACGAAAGCGCGCAATCGATCCTGATCACGACCGATGAAACCTTCGGCCACGACGTGGCCAAAGCGGTTTCCGCACGCCTTGAAACGCTGGAACGACGCGATATTGCAGGCGCAAGCTGGCGCGATTTCGGCGCGGTGATCACCGTGCGCGATTTGGACGAAGCCGCCGCGCTGTCCAATCGTATCGCACCCGAGCACCTAGAGCTGTGCGTGGCAGACCCCGAAGCCCTGTCAGACAAATGCGTCCACGCTGGTGCGATTTTCTTGGGCCAGTTCACACCCGAAGCCATCGGCGACTATGTCGGCGGCCCAAACCACGTGCTGCCCACCGCGCGCTCGGCCCGCTTTAGCTCGGGCCTGTCGGTGATGGATTTTCTGAAACGCACCACACTGGCCCGCATGACGCCCGGCGCGCTGGCTGCCATCGGCCCCGCCGCCGAAACTCTTGCCATTTCCGAAAGCCTTGAAGCCCACGGCCTGTCCGTTCGCGCAAGACTTGACGCCCTTAACGATTGACCCTCAGATAGTGCCAATGACCACGAACCGCATCACCCATATTGATATTGATGACACCGGCCTTGCCGCCCCCACGCCCGAGATCGAGCAGGAACGCAAGGTCGCGATCTTTGATCTGTTGGAAGACAACAGCTTTGATCTGGCCGCGCGCGGAGACCAACCTGTGCCGGACGGCCCCTATCATTTGGGGCTGGCCATTCGTGAAAAACGTCTGGTGGTAGATGCCAAAACAGAAGCAGGCGATCCTGCTGGCGAATTCCACCTGTCGCTTGGGCCGTTCCGGCAGGTGGTGAAGGACTATTTCGCGATTTGCGAAAGCTACTTTGATGCCGTGAAGAAGCTGCCCCCCAGCCAGATCGAAGCGATCGATATGGCCCGTCGCGGCATCCACAATGAAGGCGCGCGCGTCTTGCAAGAGCGCCTTGAGGGCAAAGCCGATATCGATATCGACACAGCCCGCCGCCTGTTCACCCTTATTTGTGTGCTGCACTGGGGGTAAATTTGGAAGCAGATCGTCCCCAATCCGTGCTGTTTTGCTGTGACCACAATTCTGTGCGTTCCCCAATGGCCGAAGGGATGATGAAAGCTTTCTATGGTCACGAGATATATGTGCAATCCGCTGGCGTTCATAGCGAGCTGGATATCGACGGCTTCTCAGTCGCGGTGTGTGACGAATTGGGCATCGAACTTTCGGCCCACCGCGTGCGTAGTTTTGACCAAATGGAGGAATGGGGCGACGACCTGTCCAGTTTCGATCTGGTAATTGCCCTGTCCCCCGCAAGCCAACGCCGTGCACTGGAACTGACGCGTGTGTTTCACCTTGATGTGGAATACTGGCCCATTTTGGACCCAACGGGGTTGGGCACCCGACGCGAGGAAAAATTGGTCAACTACCGGCAAGCCCGCGACCAGATCAAGGAACGTATCCTGGAACGCTTTGGGCGGCCGAATACGGAACTTCCGCGCCGTTAAAGCACTGCCTTAAAGGCCTGAAAGTTGCGCTTTTCTGGCAAAAGTCACGTAAGCACCGAATTCCCTTGAAAACCGGGACGTTTCCCCCCATTTATAGCGCGCCTACGATGGGTGGGTGAAAACACAGGAGTGAACATGGCCAAGGAAGAACTGCTCGAATTTCCCGGTGTCGTTAAGGAACTCCTGCCGAACGCGACATTTCTGGTCGAGCTGGAAAACGGCCATACGATCATCGCGCACACGGCAGGCAAGATGCGGAAGAACCGCATCCGTGTTCTGGCTGGCGACAAGGTGCAGGTCGAAATGACCCCCTATGATCTGACCAAAGGTCGGATCAACTATCGCTTTAAGTAAGCGCGGTCGCGCATGACGCGCCCCAAGCTGATTCTGGGCTCTGGTAGCCCAAGACGGGCCGAGTTGCTGGGGCAGCTCGGCCTTGTTGCGGATGATGTGCGCCCACCGGACGTGGATGAAACGCCGCTGAAGGGTGAATTGCCGCTGAATTATTGCCGCCGAATTGCAACCGCAAAGGCCGCAGCCATGACCGTAGCAGCAGACGAGATCGTGTTGTGCGCTGATACGACCGTCGCTTTAGGGCGCCGCATCATGGGCAAACCCGAAGATGCCGGACAAGCGGCCGAGTTCCTGATGTCCCTGTCGGGGCGTCGCCATCGTGTGATCACCTCGGTCGTGGTGCGCAATGCCTCAAGCTCGTGGTCGCGCGATGTGGTGACAGACGTCAAAATGAAACGCCTCTCGAACCAAGAGCTGAACGGCTATCTCGCCACCTGCGACTGGCAGGGTAAGGCTGGTGGCTATGCCATCCAGGGCCCGGCTGGCGCGTTCATTCCATGGATACAAGGCAGCTATACAGGTGTCGTTGGCCTTCCGGTGGCGGAAACTGCAGGCCTGCTGGTTGCAGCCGGATACCCCCTATACGGAGCAGAAACATGAACGGCAGCGTGATTGCGCTTGATCACTACCAAGGGCGAATGGCCGCGGCCCAGATTGTCGATGGCAAGCTTACGGATTTGCTGATCGAGGCTCCGGATAATGTCATTCAACCCGGTGCAATCCTTCGTGCCATCTGCGACCGCCCCTTAAAAGGGCAAGGCGGGATGATGTTGCGCTTGCCGAACGGCAAGTCCGGATTCTTAAGGCAGGGCAAAGGGTTAAAGCCCGGCGAGCGCCTATTGGTTCAGGTCACAGGTTTTGGAGAAGACGGCAAAGCCGTTCCTGTTACCCAGAAAGTGCTGTTCAAAAGCCGCTATGCCATCGTGACGCCCGGTGCGCCTGGCATCAATGTCAGCCGATCCATTCGCGATGAAGAGATCCGCGTGCAACTTCTGGAAACAGCGCATGCGGTGATGGACGGAGCCGAAGAAGGCCTGATCATTCGCTCAATCGCCGCACAAGCTGATCTTGAAGATGTGGCTACTGACATCACGGCCATGCTTGCCCTGTCGCGCGCTGTGCTTGCGGACACAGATGGCGACGCTGAACTTCTGGTGGATGGTCCTGATCCTCATGCGCTTGCGTGGCGGGATTGGTCTGAGCCCGATGTGCTGGACGCCGATATGGGCGCGTTTGACCGCCATGGCGTGCACGAGTTGATCGCCTCTGCGCGCGGATCCTATGAGCGGCTAACCGGCGGTGCATCGATGTTTGTCGAACCCACACGCGCGCTTGTGGCTGTCGATGTGAACACCGGGGGAGACACCAGCCCGGCGGCGGGTCTTAAGGCCAACATCACTGCTGCCCGCGCCTTGCCCGCCGCGCTGCGATGCCGGGGATTGGGTGGTCAGATCATTGTCGACTTCGCCCCCTGCCCCAAGAAAGATCGCCGGCAGATTGAACAGGTTCTCCGCGCCGCATTTAAGGCTGAGGGCATTGAAACAGCTATGGTCGGCTGGACCCAACTGGGCCTGTTCGAGCTGCAACGCAAACGTGAGCGCCTGCCCCTGTCGCGCTGTCTGGAGGACCGCTAATGGCTTGCCCGATCTGCGAAAAAGACACTGACCCCAAGTATCGGCCCTTCTGCTCGCGACGCTGCGCAGACGTCGACCTTGGCCGCTGGCTTAACGGTTCTTATGCCATGGCAGCAAACAGCCCCGAAGACCTGGACGAAGCCGCCGAGGCCGTGTCTCAGGCGCTTTCACAGGAAACTTCAAAGCCTCACTGAAAAACCTGCGAAAAACGGTGTTTTCCCTCTGGACACCGCCGCACCCCGCGTCTAAAACCCGCCCACCCGAACGATGAAACGTTCACCCGTGCCCGGGTAGCTCAGGGGTAGAGCAGTGGATTGAAAATCCTCGTGTCGGTGGTTCGATTCCGCCCCCGGGCACCACCTTTCTTAAAAAATACGTAAAGAACAAATCTTTAGTTGAGTTCGGCCTTATCCTATCCACCCGACGCCCCATCCCTTGGGCAGCGCTAGCAGCCGTTTGAAGAAAATTCTTGGATTTTTCTGAGGCTGGCGGGAAGCGGTTATTCGCAGCCGATCCAAAAACTTAGGCGAATTCCCCAAGCGGCCCTCTGCTAACGCCTACCAATGCCGTTGTTTCGGAGCGGAGCAGTCAGTCAAGCTGCATTTGAGATTTTGTAGTCCTTGTGGTGGATTCTCTACCATTTGGCAGCCTTTATTGCTTTAGTGATCGGATTCGTCACACTTTTGATAGTCTCTAGATCAAGACCTCGGCTGCTTGATGGTTTATCCTCAATTACACTTTCTTGCCCAAAGAGCTTTTCGCTTAGTTCTTGCCTTAACTTTTGTTGTGCTTCGACTGGTGGCGACGAAATAGAGGGGTCTATGGTGGCGATTTCAATTAAGAACCAGCTCAATCTTTGTTCTTTCATCGATTCACACGAGATTGCCTACCAGCGAACTGCGCCGCTACAAAACAACCGCTGCCACCGAAACCGTATTAACTATAAGCGGCCAGTCCGAACCGGTAATGTCGGCCGCTCAGATGGGACTGATCACGGCGACGGTGGCTGCGTTTGTGGCAACAAAATGCGCTGCGTGCTGCCTCTTATCCGTTCGGAAAGCTGTCAACATTGTGTCGATTTTTAGGCTTATTGACAGGAGAAAACCGCGTCTCTACCCTAACGTCACGAAGTTGGGGATGGGTGACCTAAAGTGCAGGAAATACTGCCGCGGCGCTCAACGTACTAGATAGATGAATTTGCGTTTGTTGCGCGCGTCCTGGGGTGGCTGGGGTGTCGCAAAAAGATTAACTTGTTATGTTTCCAGACTCGGCCTTTTGGCCGGGCTTAATGTGCTGGTTGGCACACCGATATGGGCCAATGACCCCTGCATCGAGGACAATGGCCACCCCGCCTCGGGCGCGATTGTTGAGGTCTTCTGCGAAGGCAACCAATCCAACGGCGTTCATTTTCCAAAATTCTCCTTTGGCCCCTTTGGCTCCTTGAATCTGGTCAATCCTTTCAATCCGAATACATTCTCGGAAATCGAGATCGCCTATCTGGATCGCCCGATTGTCACCAACAATGTCTCGGCCATTCGCTTACTCACCTATGCGCAGCCTTATCTGGACTATGCCCATGACTTCGAGGCGCGGCTTCTGCCGGATGGGGTCGGTCGATACATACAGGCCAACGGCGTCGGCGCCTCTGCGGTCGAGCTCAGCTCGTTTGGCGGATACCTGTTACAAGGGGATGTGAACTTCCCCTACCTTGATGAGCGCTTCGGCTTTTCCGGCAGCGATCTATCTCTGCGGATCGACAATTCTAACCCGACCCGTGGTTCAGGCGACGAGGCGATCTATTTCGACAACACGGTTTATGACTTCGGCCATGATCGCACCAATGCCCAATACACAAACTGGGCCATGGGCAACGCGTTCCAGATCGTGACCACCGGAGACCGCGGGCATGGCATCGTCATGGCAAGCGCGGGCGGCCACGGTTCGGGCGGATCCAGCGACCGTACATACGGTGGACCTGGCGGACGAGGTGGAGTGCTTAGTGCCATTATTCAGGGCCGTATCACCACATATGGAAACGATTCAGCTGGGATCCTGATGCGCAGTCTGGGTGGCAATGGCGGCAATGGTCACAACGGGACGGTATTCGGCGGCGGCGGCTCCGGCGGCGTTGGCGGGCGCGGAGAATACGTTGTGCTGAACAACATGGCCTCGATCAACACCCATGGGTTCCGAGCCTCGGGTATCGTGGCGCAATCGCTGGGCGGCGGAGGCGGTCTGGGCGGCAATGGCGGCTGGGTTTCTGGATCCGGCGGCGCAGGTGGTTCAGCCTCGCGCGGGGACATCGTGCAGGTGACCAACCAGAACTGGGCCAGCATCGTCACGCGCGGCGCGGGTGCCAACGGCATTCTGGCGCAATCCATTGGTGGGTTCGCAGGTACTGCCGGGTCCGGGGGCTATTTGTTCTCGGCTGGTGGGAACGGACGTTCCGGTGGCAACGGCGGCGGTGTCTTTGTGACCAACAATGCCTCGATCGACACATGGGGCTCCCATGACGCCGTCGGTATTCTGGCCCAAAGCATCGGCGGCGGCGGCGGTGCCGGTGGCGCGGCAGATGGCTACTATGCCATAGGTGGCACAGGTGGTCTTGGCGGCGACAGTGCCGGGCTTCAGGTCACCAACCGCGGCACGATCAACACCCATTGGGGACTGCGCAGCCACGGCATTCTTGCGCAATCCATCGGTGGTGGCGGTGGCGTCGGCGGCAATGCCTCGGGCGCGGCTGCCTTGGGTGGCAACGGCAATTCGGCCGGATCTTCGGGTCAGGCCATCGTCGAAAACACCGGCGCGATCTATACGGCCGGACAGGACGCCATTGGCATCTTCGTTCAGTCCATCGGCGGCGGTGGCGGTCACGGCGGCAACGCCAGCGGCATGGCCGCAATCGGCGGGCGTGGCGGATTTGGCGGGAATGGTGAGCGCGCCACCGTGCGAAACGATGGATATGTTTCCACCTGGGGGCACTATTCTACCGGCATTTCAGCGCAAAGTATTGGCGGCGGCGGCGGAACCGGGGGCTCGGCCACATCGTCCGGACCATTTGCATCCTTTGCCATGGGCGGAAGTGGCGGATTTGGCGGAAATGGCTCTCAGGTGAGCGTCACCAATACGAATGGGTTTGGCGGGTCAGCTAATATTAACACGCGCGGAAACTACGCGGACGGCATTTTGGCACAATCCATCGGTGGCGGTGGCGGCAATGGCGGCGCAGCGATGTCCAGCGCGTTCGGCGCAGGCTTCTCGGCGGCCTTCGCCATCGGGGCCAATGGCGGCGTCGGCGGCGACGCAGGCAGCGTGACCGTTGCCTATCGCGGGGCCATCCGGACCGAGGGCGAATGGTCCAACGCCGTGCGCGCACAATCGCTGGGTGGCGGCGGCGGCAATGGCGGCTACGCGGTCTCGGGGTCGGCGTCGTCCACCGGAGCTCTCAGCTTTGCATTGGGCGGATCAGGTGCGGCGGGAGGTCAGGCCCAAAGCGTAAATGTCTCGACATATCACAACCTTCTCACGCTCGGAGATCGCTCGTCCGCAATTCTTGCGCAGTCCATCGGTGGCGGTGGAGGCAATGGTGGCTTTGCATTCGCAGGCGCCATGAGCGGTGTGGGCAGCCTGAGCTTTGCTCTTGGCGGCAGCGGCGCACGTGGCGGCGGTGGCGCTAATGTCAATGTCGACAGTCATGGAAATATCGCGACACGCGGACTGATGTCCGCAGGCATCGTTGCACAATCCATCGGGGGTGGCGGCGGCAATGGCGGGCATTCGATGGCGCAAAGCTTTGGCGGCGCGGGCGCGGGATCGTTGGCCTTGGGTGGCAGCGGTTCGCTGGGGACTTATGCCGGGCATGTCTCGGTCACATCGCGTGGTCAAATCGACACATCAGGTGACGGGGCCCATGGGATCGTTGCGCAATCTATCGGCGGCGGCGGCGGCAATGGCGGCTTCGCGGTCGCAGGTGCGGCCAGTGGCGGCGGTGCCCTGTCGGTGGCCGTGGGTGGCGCTGCAGGCGCCGGCGGTGGCGGACGGACCGTCACAGTCACCACATATGACAGGATCGGCACCCAAGGGGACCATGCCACAGGGATCTTGGCCCAGTCGCTTGGTGGCGGCGGCGGCAATGGTGGAATGGCCCTTGCGGCAGGCGCCTCGGGCAAAGGGGCACTTTCGGTGGCTCTTGGCGGTGCAGGTGGCAGCGGCGGCTACGCCCAGCGTGTTGCGGTGACTGCGAATGGCGCCATCGTCACGGCGGGCGATATGTCGTCGGGCCTTGTGGCGCAATCCATCGGCGGCGGTGGTGGACGTGGTGGCATGGCTGTTGCGGGCGCGCTGTCCGGAGCCCTATCAGGCAGCCTGTCCATTGGCGGCTCGGGCGGAAGTGGCGGGCATGGCGGAAACGTCTGGGCCAATGCGGCCGGATTGGTTCTGACGCAAGGCGACGGCGCGACGGGCGTTCTAGCACAATCCATTGGCGGTGGTGGTGGAGACGGCGGCATGGCGATCAGCGCCTCGGCCAGCTTCACCGCCAGCGCGACAGCCAGCATCGGTGGTTCCGGCGGCATCGGCGGCAATGGTGCACGTGTTGACCTGCGCGCCTCGAACGGGGCGTGGACCTTTGGCGACAACGCAAACGCTCTGGTCGCACAGTCCATCGGCGGCGGAGGCGGCAATGGCGGCATGTCCAGCTCGGGCAGCTTTGCAGCGACGGGCTCGGTCGGGCTTAGCTTTGGCGGGGCTGGCGGTATTGGCGGACATGGTGGCCGGGTCGACGTCAACGTCGCGAACTCTGCCATTCCGGACAGGAACATTGAAACTCATGGTGACAACTCGACCGCCATCCTTGCCCAATCTATCGGTGGCGGTGGTGGCAATGGCGGGTTCACGGCTTCCAGCGCGAATGCAGGCACTGGAAGCGCCACAATGGCCTTCGGGGGGTCTGCCAGCATCGGCGGGCACGGCGGTTATGTCACTGCAAGCGTAACCGAAAGCATTCTGACCAAAGGGGACCTGTCACACGGGCTTGTGGCGCAATCGGTTGGTGGCGGCGGCGGCAATGGCGGCTTCGCCCTGTCAGGAGGCTTCGGCGGCAACCGGGCCACACTGGCGATGGGCGGATCGGGCGGCAACGGTCAGGTTGGTGGCGCGGTGTCGGTTTCGCTGGGGACCACGGCTTTTGACACAACTCTACGCACCGAAGGAGACGGCTCGGTCGGTGTTCTGGCACAATCCGTCGGCGGCGGCGGCGGCAATGGCGGATTCGCAATCGGGGCAGATGTCTCGAACAGCGCGTTTACCGCCGGAATGGCAATGGGCGGCTTTGGCGGCTCGGGTGGCAATGGTAATACGGTCTCATTGACCAGCCGCGCCACGGTTACCACGCTTGGCGATCACGCTACGGGCCTGTCGGCACAGTCGATCGGCGGTGGCGGCGGAAACGGCGGCTTTGCCGTCTCGGGCGGGGTAAACGCGGGCACAGCAGCGATCAATGTCGCGCTCGGCGGTTCTGGTGGTGCTGGTGGAGCGGGTAGCAACGTTGTTCTGACGAGCTACAAAGACATCTTTACCATGGGCCGCTTCTCGGGTGCGATCCTTGCACAATCAATTGGTGGCGGTGGCGGTAATGGCGGCATGTCGGCCTCGGCGGGCGTGTCCACAACAGCTGGCGGGGCCTTCACCCTTGGAGGACGCGGCGCGTCTGGTGGATCGGCTGGCGCGGTGCAGGTCAGTGCCGACGGCCGCCTACAAACGATCGGAGATCACTCGGCCGGTATTCTGGCGCAATCCATCGGCGGTGGCGGCGGCAATGGCGGCATGGCAATCACGGGTGGGTTCAGCAGAACGGCAGCAGCCTCGGTAGGCATAGGCGGGAGCGGCAGTTCCGGTGGCGCGGGTGGCACTGTCCGTGTGACCAACGCGGCCACCATCGAGACACAGGGTGACAATTCAATCGGCGTCGCCGCGCAATCCATCGGTGGCGGTGGCGGTAATGGCGGCTTCACCATCGGCGGCACTCTGGCCAGATCTGCCAGCATGGGCGTCACCATCGGCGGATCCGGCGCAGGTGCCGTCCAAGGCGGCACAGTCGAGGTGACGAACACCGGCGCCATCACAACACGCGGCGCGCAGTCGGACGGGTTGCTGGCGCAGTCCATCGGCGGCGGCGGTGGTAATGGCGGCATGTCGGCAGGTCTGGCAGGCGGAGGCAATTCAGCATCGCTGCGGTTGGGTGGCAGCGCATCGGGTGGCGCTTTTGGCGGCGCGGTAAACGTAACGCAATCGGCGCAGATCGTGACCTATGGTGATGACAGCGCAGCACTGCGCGCCCAATCCATCGGCGGCGGCGGAGGCAATGGAGGCTTCACGCTGGGTGGAACGGTCAGTTCTGGCCGCGCGGCAACAATCAGCCTTGGTGGCAACGCGGGCAGCGGCGGCTGGGGCGGCACCGTTACTGTCAACAACACCGGAGATCTGTTTACACAGGGCGACCGCTCGGCTGGGCTTATGGCGCAATCCATTGGTGGCGGCGGCGGCACGGCAGGATCGGCTGGTAGCCTTTCAGCAACCACGGGCAACGCGCTGACCCTTGCGCTTGGTGGTAGCGGTGGCAATGGCGGCAATGGTGGCGCGGTGACCGTGACCAACTCGGGCACCATTTCCACAATGGGCGAGGGTGCGCAGGCACTTCTGGCACAGTCGATTGGCGGCGGTGGTGGAATGGCTGGCGGAACCTTGTCCTTGCGAGCCGCGGGTGCGGCCTCGGCCAGCCTAACCATCGGGGCCAGCGGCGGCATCGGTGGTACAGGTGGCAACGTCGCACTGACCCAAACCGGGATTGCAGGTGGCGGCACCTCTTTGCAGACGCAGGGCCAAGGCTCCGACGCGGTGCAACTGCAATCAATCGGCGGCGGAGGCGGCAACGGCTCTTACATCATTGCGGGCGGTGGCAATAAAGGGGCTGGCGGCAGCCTTTCGGTCGGGTCCAGCGGTGGCGCGGGCGGCAATGGCGGCACGGTCTCTGGACGAATTGGTGCAGCAGGCGCGTTGATCAATGTCTACACACGCGGCGATGACGCAGCCGCGATCCGCGCCCAATCCATCGGCGGCGGAGGAGGCAATGGCAGCTTCACAATGGCGGCGCAGGGCACCAGCGGTGCAGGGCTAAGCCTGACCATGGGCGGTCGCGGCGGATCTGGCGGTTCAGGTGGTGCGGTCACATTGGATGAGCTGCACGCATACATCTACACGGCGGGCGCAGGCAGCGCAGGCGTCGTCGCCGAAAGTATTGGCGGCGGCGGTGGCTCGGCGAACCTGCATCTGTCTGGTGCATTCTCGAAATCGAACGCCTTGTCACTGCAGCTGGGCGCAGATGGCGGCACCGGATCGCGTGCCGGCGACGTGCGGGTTGTGTCCAATGGGCAGGTTGTTACGCAAGGCGTGAACGCAGCAGGCGTTGTGGCGCGCTCGGTCGGCGGCGGTGGTGGCAATGCCAGCGTAAACGCCGGGTTGGCGCTGTCCTCGAAATCCAACGGCGTTGCGGTGACGCTGGGCGGCACGGGCGGCAGCGGCGGGCATTCCGGAGCGGTCACGGTGGTATCTAATAGCGTGATCGACACGGCGTCGAATGGCAGCGGCGGCATCGTGGCGCACGCGATAGGCGGCGGTGGCGGCACCGGCGGCTTTGCCGGTGCATTTGCCGGGTCTTTTGACGACGGCAAAACGATGAGCCTGCAACTGGGGGGCAATGGAGGCACCGGGCATTTTGGCGGCACGGTGAACGTAGCCTCGAACGGGGCGATCCTGACCCGCGGCGCCGATGCGATCGGCATCAACGCTCTGTCGCTGGGCGGCGGTGGTGGCTCGGGCGGTGGTGCGATTGCGTTCAATTTCGCCATGGACAACGAAGCGACACAGCTGGCGCTGGCAAGCGGTGGATCTGGCGTAACGGGTGGCTATGCCTCGGATGTTTCTGTCACCAACACAGCCTCGATTTCGACTGGCGGCACGCGCAGTCACGGCATCACGGCCCAATCCATCGGCGGCGGCGGAGGCAATGGCGGACAGGCTGTGGCGGGCAGCATCATTGCGAAGAAAGCCGGATCGGGCGCGAACCAGTTCTACGTTGGCTTGGGAGGTTCCGGAGGCGACGGCAACCACGCAGGCATTGTCGACGTACAGAACCATGCAGGCGTCACCACGCTGGCGGCCGATTCCCACGCGATCCTTGCCCAATCCATCGGCGGCGGCGGCGGCACGGCCAACCAAGCGCTATCGATCGGCTTCTCGGGAGCCGACAGCACAGCCTTCGGCCTGTCCCTTGGCGGCGATGGCGGGACCGGTGGCTATGCCGATCAGGTCTCGGTCAACAACACGGCCGCATTGTACACCCAAGGTGTGCTGAGCCGCGGTATCCAAGCCCAATCCATCGGCGGTGGCGGTGGCGCGGGCGGCTTTACTGGCAGCGCTGCTTTGGGACGCGGGGGGGACACCACCCAATACGCGTTTGCAATCGGGGGTGCGGGTGGCGACGGAAACATCGGCGGCGCAGTCGATGTGACCCACTCTGGCTATCTGCTGACCACGGGGGCGTTCTCGGAAGGTGTATTGGCACAGTCGATTGGCGGCGGCGGCGGTGCGGGCGGCTCGGCGCTTGCGATGACTCGCGCGACCACACCTGCGACCGGTCCGAATGGCGACCCAGCGCGCAATCTTGCAGTTGCCGTCGGGATCGGCGGACAAGGTGGCACCGGCGCACACGGGGGTGCGGTGAATGTGGATATCGACGGCATCGTAAACACGTTTGGCCTGAATTCGCACGGCGTCATGGCGCAATCCATCGGCGGCGGCGGTGGCTCGGGTGGCAACTCGAAAGCGGTCACGATCTTTGCCGGGAAAGAAGATACGAACCAGCCCGACGGACCACAGAACAAATCGCGAGTACTGACGATGGGTGGCGACGGCGGCGCTGCTGGCAATGGCGGCGACGTAAATGTTGAAAATGACAGCTGGGTTGTGACCTATGGCGCAAATGCTTTCGGGGTTATGGCGCAATCCGTTGGCGGCGGCGGTGGCGTCGGGGGGCACGGCGAACATGGCAAACCCACAATCGACGAGCTTGTCGCCATCGGAGGCGATCTGGTTGCAAACCTGCCGACCATCCCGGCCCTTCCGGCCTTTCCGTCGGTGGGCTCCACACCCGGCTTGCCCGGTGTGACAGGCCTGCCTGGTCTTCCCAACATGCCTAATCTGGCTAACTTGCCAAGCCTGCCCAGCCTGAAGGATCTGGGCGGTCTACCTAGCTTGAATGGCGTTACGGTGCCCGGACTTCCAGGTCTACCCGGTTTGCCGGGCCTGCCAGTCGTTGCAGACCTTCCCCAAGCACCGGACGTTCCTGGCCTTCCGGCTGGCCCTGAGCCTCCTGAAGCGCCAGAAACACCCGAGGCGGACGAGGAAGAGGATGGCGTCAGCCGGTTCGAAATCGCAGTCGGTGGGCGCGGTGGTGCAAGCGGCGATGGTGGTCTGGTGACCGTGACAAACCGGGGCAATGTGATGGCACTGGGCGAAGGGGCCATCGGGGTCTTTGCCCAATCTGTTGGCGGTGGTGGTGGCCTTGGCGGCTATGGCGCTGTTGGTGAAACGGGCACCATCGGGCTTGGTGGCTCGGGCGGCGCTGGCGGTGAGGGCGGCGATGTCCTGGTCACGAATGATGGCCTGATCCTGACCGCCGGAACCGCAGGCTATGGAATCTTCGCGCAGTCGGTTGGCGGCGGCGGCGGAATGGCCGGCAATGTCGACCGCGGCATCAATGGCGAGGAAAATACAGACGCCTTGGCTTTTGGGGCCTCGGGTGGTGCGGGTGGCAATGGCGGCGACGTCACTGTGATCAGCAACGGTGCCATTGTGACGCTGGGCGACGGCGCCACCGCGATTTTCGCGCAGTCGGTCGGCGGCGGCGGTGGTGTTCTGGGCGAAGTCGGCGAAGGGACAGGGCTGGTTGGCAGCTCGGGAGCGATCGGGACTGCAGGCGATGTGCTTGTGGATCACACCGGCACGATCATTACAGCGGGCGACGGCGCACATGGCATCTTTGCCACTGCACTTGATGGAGCCGGAGCCCCGTCGGGCAGCGTGACCGTCAACTATACGGGCGACATTACCGTACTGGGCGACGACGCACACGCAATCCTTGCCCAAACCACGGCCATTGACGATCCGGCAAACCGGGTTGAGATCGGTATCGGCAAAGGATCGACCGTGACCGGCGGGACAGACACCGCCACCGTGTCCTTGGTCGGCGGAACCGACAACTCGCTTACTAATGAAGGTCAGCTACAATCCGCGGGTGGGTTGGACGCGACCGTGATCGAGGCCAAAAGCGGAAATGACGTGATCACTAATGCCGGTGTTTTCATCGGCACATTCGATCTGGGTGCTGGGCAGAACCTGTTCGACAACCAAGAGGGAGCACTGACGCTGCTTGGCGCGCAATCGCACCTTCATGATGGCAGTGCAGGCGCGTCGGGGCTGTTGACCAATTCAGGCGAACTGTCGTTTGGCGATACTGGCTATTTGAACTACGCCGCACGTCTAGCAGCGTATAACCCGGCGCAAAGGCCAACGACCCTAAGCGATCTGCACCTGACGGGCGACTTCCAGCAAGCCAGAACAGGTACCACCTTTATCGACCTTGATTTCGGCACCCGCACTGCGGATCACCTGATCAACACCGGTTCGGCAAACTGGGATGGCACTCTGTCCGTCCTAACCTATAACGCGACGCACCTGCGATCCGGCATCTCGCACGCCCTGTTCTCGACCGCCTCTGACGGAGCGGATATGGGCGGGTTGAACCTTGACATCGCACCGAGCGCGATCGTCGATTACAAGATCGCAGCCCTGTCCTCCAATGAACTGGCGGTCGAATGGGACGTGGATTTTGCCCCCGGAAAGGCCAACTTTAATCGCAACGAAACCTCGCTTGGCAAGCACCTGAATTCGGCCTTCATCAAGGGGGCTCCAATCGGGCTACAAAGGCTTTCAGCGGCGCTGTTCGCGGTGTCGGATGCAAGCCAGCTTCCCCTGCTGTATGACACTATGAACGCCGACGTGTATGCAGCCCGCAAAGCCTCGGACCACCGTGGTCTCTTGGACTTCTCTGAACGGTTTGGCCGCTGCGAGCTATCCGGGGAACAATCCAAATGCCTGACGTTCAGCTTTGGTAACGAAAAGGGCCAACGCGCGGGGGACTTCGAATACCAGGATCAGACGACCTCGCGTGCATCCGCACAGCTGAGTGCTGCACGCGAGTTGGACAATGGCGCACGCCTTGGCTTCGGGTTTGATTTCGGCTCGCACAGCACCATCCACACGAATACAGGTGCCCGCGCCACCGGGCGTCATGCGATGTTGGGGCTCAGCTATGATGTGGACCGGTACGGGATCGACTGGAGCTTTGGATTGGCCGCTGGTCGGGCCACCTCGGACGTTGAGCGCAACCCGTTCATCGGCGGCGCGACCAAAGGCACGCTGAACACCACCAGCATTGCTCTCTCTCTTGGGGCCGAAAAGCAGTATGATCTCGCTCAGGGCTTCTTTGTTCGCCCCGGCGCATACCTGAATATTGGTAAGACCGCCTCGAAAGCCACAAACGAAACAGGTGGGGATCTGGCACTGGGGCTGGAACACAGCGCCGACTGGTTTGTAGTCTTTACGCCATCCATCGAGCTCGGCATTGACGGTCCGCCGCAGAACGGCTGCCGCGCACAGTGCAGCACGGTCACCGGTGGGCTGAAGCTGTCGCGACAGACCTATCTGGGCAATCGTTCCGCCAGCTCGATCGGTCGATTCGTTGCTAGCCCGGCAGGCTCCGACCCGTTCATGGTCACGGATGCACTGGAAGACAGCTGGGCGGTTGAGGCATCGGTAGGCTTGGAACTGACACCGCTCACCTCGGCCGAGGTCGTAGCCGAGCGCCGTTGGCTAGGAAACTCGACCGCAACCAGCTTCGGGTTCCGGTTTGAACATGCGTTCTAAAGCAACCTACTTAGCGATCTTGATCGCGTTGAAGCTTTGCGCAAACCCATCAAGCTGAAGCGTAAAACTGACGTCCTGATCAGGTGCCATCCGAAAAATAAGGGGCTGGGAACCTCCGGCAAGGAACATGTCCGAAATCTCGCCCGAGAACGGCGTTTGTGCATAGCAGGCCGACGTGTCACAGGTCTCAAGCGCCAAGGTGATGTTGCCGAGTGTGACACCAGACGGGATATGCACACCGACGGGCAACTCAACAGACAACAGTGCATGGCCCGGAAGATCCAGTTCGTCGGATGTGACCACGGTGCTGCGCACGATTGGCGCCCCGCTCTGGGCGTCCACGACAGTCTGTGTTGCGCGGCATACCAATGGGGCACCGCGCGCTGCCGACGTGCACTGTTCTTGCCAATTCCGCGCCTCTTGTGCCTGAGTAATCAGGGGGAGCGTGGTGACAAGCAGGAAGGTTGCAACTAAACGGATCATCGGGGCCTCATATCAAGTATATCGCGCTGAACGCATGGTCTGGATCAGAAGGCGAGAAGCTGCTGCCAGTGTCAAGCTTTGCATAAAGAATCCCCGCAATTGTCAGACATTGTTGTGAAAAATGTTCGGAAGTCATGGCCCCGTGTGATGCTGGAAGAACGGCAAAACCCAAACCATGACCTGCTATACGCGCGACTGCCATGTGCTGTTTACACCTTATGTTTTACAGGGCCATCCAGACACAAGTTGCTACCTGCTGGCGCCCAGCTGCGTTACGTCGGAACTCCAAGGGTCTGGCGTCAGGCAAGAACCAATGGAAAATAGCATCTTGGATCTCTGGGCGCGGACGCAGTGCTGAAGCTTGGCCAGCCCAACATTAATCCGTGCTATGGGTTTGTTCCGTCAGACAAGCAGACCTCTTATCCGGCCTTGGGGGCCCGAAGCTGTTCAGACGCGCAGAGGGCGAAGCAATAGGAGAATACGTCAATTCAAACTCGCCACTACGGTCCAGGCGAGCGCCGCGTTTTCCATAGTTCGCACGCCTGAACTATCCGCTCTCGATGCATTGAACTTGCACCGCCAGAACCCTTACGCCGACGTCACATTGCATGTTTGTGTATATCGGGTGAGGTATTGAAACATCTATCTTTCGCCTGTAGTTATAGAATTATAACCTTTAGGTGAGAGTCGCGTTGATCCCTCCATCCCCACAAGCCTCTGCTCCATTTCTTCGGCCAAAGTTGATCGCAGTCTTTGCATTAATCTTTGGCGTGATGACGGTCTTCTCCGGAGGCAGCGTGCTCTTTGGGTCTGCCGAGGCACAGACATGGGCGGGCAACTACGTCTTGTTTGTGGTCTGGTTCAATTTCCTTGCAGGATTTGTTTATGTCGTTGCTGCCATCGGTTTGTGGTTTGGCAAAGGCTGGGCTGCCCGGCTTGCTGGCCTTATCGCCATTGCAACGGCGATTGTCGCACTGGGGTTCGTCATCGTGGTTTTTCAGGGAAGCGCGTTTGAATTACGAACTGTTGGCGCCCTGGCCCTGAGGTTCACATTCTGGGCGGCGGTCGCATGGATAGCAAACCGTGCGATCAGGCGAACATGAAGGCGCGTAGATCCTCCGGGGATCGCAAGGCCGAGATTCTAGCGGTGACGCTGGACCTGGCGTTCGAGGTTGGGCCGGGCCACGTGACGACCGGCATGATCGCGGGTCGGCTGGGTCTGACGCAACCGGCAATCTACAAGCACTTCCCCAGGAAGGAAGATATTTGGCGGGCAGCCACCGACACACTGTGCGCCCGGATTTCAGAGAATGCCCGGCTGGGCGTCAGCCCTTGCATGGCACCCTCGGAGAACCTGCGTAATCTGGTCCTACGTCACCTCCACCTGATCGCCGAATTTCCTGCCCTGCCGGAAATAATGGTTACGCGTGATCCAACCGGCGGGCTGGCCGAAACCCGCCAGCGGTTTCAAACCGAGATGGCTGGTTACCGCGCGGCTTTGGCGGGTTGTTTTAATGACCTGCGCGCCCACGGCGACCTGCGAACCGATCTGGGCATTGAGGACGGCGTGACGCTGTTGCTCGGAATTGTTCAGAGCCTGGTGCTACGGCTCATCGTGACCCGCAACCCGGCCCCTCTTGTGCAAGAGGGTGAACGCCTTCTTGATCTACAACTGAGGCTCTTCGAACGCGAAGGAAACACGCCATGAAAACTAGGTTTAAACTGGTCCTGATCACCCTGCCGATTGCCGCTATTGGCGCAGGTGTTCTGGCCTATGTTGTGTCCACTAGCCCGCCACCGGGACGCATCGCGCTTGCCGAGCGTGCCAGCCCGGTGCGCGTGATCGCCGCCGAAACCAGAGAAGTCACCCCGACGCTTGTCGGTTTTGGTCTTGTCGCTCCGGCCCGTACCTTTGCTGCGATTGCCGAGGTCGGCGGAACGGTGGAATATGTCAACCCGGGCTTGCGCGACGGGCAAATTCTGCCTGCGGGCGCGGTTTTGGTTCGACTCTCACCAACCGATTTCGATCTTGCCATCGCTCAGGCCACCGCAAACATCCGTGCCGCTCAGGCCCGGCTGGCCGAACTTGACGTGACAGAAGCAAATCAGCGCGCTGCACTTGAAATCGAACGCGAAGCACTGGCCGTCAAAGCGTCTGACTTGGAACGGGCCGAGACGCTGTTTGCCGCCGGAACCATGGCGCAAAGCGGCCGCGACATGGCGCGTGCGGCGCATCTGGCACAACGCCAGAAAGTGCAGGGCATTGAGGGCACGCTGGCCCTGTTTCCGACCCAACGCGCCGTTCAGACTGAACAGATAGCCGTCTATCAGACCAACCTTGCCACCGCCCGGCTGAACCTGGGGCGCAGTGAGCTGACCTTGCCCTTTACTGCAAGGGTCGCAACGCATTCGGTCGAGACCGGGCAGTTTCTGAAAACCGGGCAGACCGCAGCCATTCTGGACGGTATCGATCAGGCAGAGATCGACGTACAGGTGTCTATCGACAGCTTTCGCGGCCTGATCCGATCAGGTCAGTCAGCGACCGCAACGCTACCGATGGACCCGACGCGGATGACCGAAATTCTTCACGAATTCGGCCTGAACGCACAGGTCCGGCTGCGCTTGGGCGACGAGGCCGTGACCTGGCCTGCGACAGTTGACCGGATCGGCGACGGCATCGATCCGAAAACCGGTACAATCAGTGTCGTGGTGCAAGTCGATGACGCCTATAGCCTGACGAAAGCGGGCGACCGCCCCCCCTTGACCAAGGGCATGTTTGTCGAGGTCCTGCTCAGCTCTGACCCGGTGTCCGGCATTGTCCTGCCCCGCAGCGCCCTGCGCGATGGGCAGGTTTTTGTTGTGGATGATGATAACCGACTCAGGGTGATCACGGCGTCGCCGTGGCTGGAACAGGGTGGGATCGCACTGTTCACGGATGGGATTTCCGAAGACAGCCGTATCGTGCTCAGCCCTCCAACCCCGATGATCGAAGGCGCGCTTCTGGATCCGCATACGGATACTGAGGTGGCGAACCGACTTCTGACCGAGGGCGCCGCGCAATGATCCGTTTTTTTGCGGCGCATCCGACTATCGCCAACCTTCTGATGATCCTGTTCCTTGCCGCTGGATTGTTCGTCAGCCCGACTCTCTTGCGCGAGACCTTTCCCCGCGCCAACCTCAGCGAAGTCGAGATCAGCGTGCCGTATCCCGGCGCCCGACCAGAGGAAGTTGAAACTGCCATCTGTGAGCGGATCGAAAACGCGCTGGACGCGGTAACCGGTATCGACCGGCAATCCTGCGAGGCGCGTGAAAACTTGGCCCGTTCGGTTGTGAAAATGCGCGAGGGTAACAATTTCCAATCGTTTGTCGCTGATGTGAAGTCCGAGGTTGATGCCATCACGGATTTTCCGGAGCGGGCAGAAACCGCCACAGTCAGGCCGCTTGGCCTGACCGACTTTGTTGCCTCGGTTGCCATTACCGGCCCCAAGACCCGCACTGATCTGAATGCCTATGCTGAACAGATCCGCACCGACATGCTGCGCTGGGGTGGTATTCCCAGAGTGGAAATTCGTGGTTTTTCCAACCGCGAGTTGCAGATTGACCTGCGTCCCGCCGACCTACAGAAATTCGGAGTCTCCGTCGCCGATATTGCACGTGCGGTGCAGGCCAGCAGTCTTGATCTTCCCGCCGGGTCGATCGAGACGACCACCGAGACCCTTCTGATCCGCGTGGCCGAGGAACGGCGCAGCCCTGCTACGCTTGCCGCCCTGATTGTGCGGTCTTCGGCACAGGGCGGACAGGTCCGGCTGGGCGACATCGCTGACATCTCCGAAGGGTTTGCGCAGGATGACGACGTGATCCTGTTCGATGGCCAGCCCGCCGCCATTCTGGACATCACCAAAACCCGCGCCGAAGACAGCCTGCGCACGCTGGACGCGCTCAAGGCGTTTCTGGAAACCGAGCGCGCCCAGGCCCCGCCGGGCATAGCGCTCGAAATCACCGCCGATGGTGCCACGGTGGTGCGGGAACGGCTGACACTGGTTGTTGTCAACGGGCTACAGGGGCTGGCGCTGGTGTTTCTGGTGCTGTGGCTTTTCTTCGGATTCCGGTTTGCCTTCTGGGTCGCCATGGGACTGCCAGTTTCGTTCATGGGCGGTGTCGCGCTAATGGGGATGATCGGCTACTCGCTCAACCTGATGACTTCGCTGGCCCTGCTGATCGTGATCGGCCTGTTGATGGACGATGCCATCGTGATCGCCGAGAACATCGCCCGTCAGCGTGAAAAGGGCCGCAGCGCACTGGATGCAGCGGTCGAGGGGGCAGCACAGGTGTTTCCCAATGTGTTCGCCTCGTTCGGCACAACCGCGATGATCTTCGGCTCGCTCGCCTTTCTGGCGGGCGATCTGGGTGCCGTGTTGCGCGTCGTGCCGGTGGTGATGCTGTTTGTCCTGATGGTGTCGCTGATTGAGGCGTTCTTGATCCTGCCACACCACCTGATCCACAGCCTTGAGGTCACCAACCACGCCACCGGTATCGGCGCCAAAGTCGAGGCGGCGGTAAACTGGGCTCGCGAACGTCTGGTCGGGCCATTCGTCGATCTGACCATTCGCTGGCGTTATGCCGTGACCGGGCTCAGCTTCGCGGTGCTGCTGGTCTCGGTCAGCATGCTGGCAGGTGGCTATCTGAAATTCACCGCCTTCCCCGAGCTGGACGGCGACACCGTTGTCGCACGGGTGCTGATGCCGCAGGGCACACCGCTAACACGCACCGATCAGATCATCGCGCAACTTGAAGCCGGATTGGACGAGGTCAACGTCACACTGACTCCGGAACAACCCGATGGCGCCGCTCTGATCCAGCATATCTCAGTGTTCCATGGGCTGAACCGGGACGCCTTTGAAACCGGCGCCCATGTGGTGACACTTAGCGTCGATCTTTTACCCTCGGCCGAGCGGACAAGCAGCCCCGACGAAATCATGGAGCTTTGGCGCGACATTGTCGGGCCGGTGCCGGACGCCATCAGTCTGAAATATGCCGAAAGTACCATCGGCCCGGCCGGGATCGCGATTGATATGCATCTGAAGGGCGATGATTTGAGCGCACTAAAGGCCGCCTCGGTCGAGTTACAGGACTGGTTGTGGCAATATCAGGGTGTGACGTCTATTCTGGATGATCTGCGCCCGGGAAAACGCGAATTGCGCGTGACACTAACGGATGCCGCTGGCCCGATGGGGATTACCGCCGCGATGATCGCCGACCAGTTGCGGGCCGCTTATCTGGGCACGACCATCAGCGAAATGCAGATCGATGGCTCTCTGGTCGAAGTCACCGCCCAGTTTGGCCCCGGCGAGCGCGCCAGTCACGACGTGTTCGAAAACTTCAACGTCACCCGTGCCGACGGCTCCTATGTGCCGCTAAGCGTTGTGGCGAATGTCGAGACCGGTCAGGGATATAGCCGGATCAACCGCGAAGACGGAGTGCGCAGCGTGACGGTTCAAGGTTCGATCGACACGCGCATCGCCAATGCAAACGCCATTGTCGGCGATACGATGGCACGGTTCGTCCCGGCACTGCTACAACGCCATCCAACCGTCACGCTCGATGTTGAAGGCCAGAACGCCGAGGCCGGGAAGACCCAGAAATCTATGCTCAAGGGGTTCGTGATCGGGCTTTTGGGTGTGTTCCTGCTGCTCAGCTTCCTGTTCCGGTCGTATCTTGAACCCATCGTGGTGATGCTGGTGATCCCGCTATCGTTGCCCGGGGCGATCTTTGGCCATATGGCAATGGGGCTCGATTTCTCGATGCCCAGCATGCTGGGGTTCGTGGCGCTGGCCGGGATTGTGGTCAACAACTCGATCCTGCTGGTAGACTTCGTCAAACATGAACATGTGGATACGGTGAGCGTGGCTCAAGCAGCCTCGCGCGCAGCACGGGCACGGTTCAGGGCGATTTTATTGACCACCACCACAACCACGGTCGGTCTGTTGCCGATCCTGACCGAAACCAGCCTTCAGGCGCAGATCCTAATCCCGCTGGTTTCCAGTCTGGTCTTTGGGCTTTTGAGTGCTGGTCTTGTGGTGCTGTTTGTGCTGCCAGCAGTCTATGCCATCCTTGATGACCTCGGTTTAAGCACTCTGGCGAAGGGCTGACCTCATGAAAGGGAAATGAATTACTGACACGAGGCAGGACATACTGAAGAAAACCAAATGCAACCAGCATCAGGCTTGACGTCTATCGCAGTGGCGTTTGTTAAGCATGTGCAGTTTCACCCAGCGAGACGAAACTTCCGAAGAAACTCCATCCTCCAGTTCCACGATCTCTCACCGCCGACGAAACAACCGAATTCGAGCTGATGACGAAGATCTTCCGCTCGATCGATCTAAATTCTTGATCTAAAACGGAAAAGGGCGACCTAAAGGCCGCCCTGATATTCTAACTTAAAGCGCTGCTAGTTGGATCACTCCATCCACTCAAACGGACGTGTGAATTCCCCAAGGCAGTGTTTCACGGCCTCGAAATCGACATCGCCTGTTGCTTTCAGGCGCGCCACTAAACCGCGTTTTTTGTCATCGATCACTTCATAGACATGTGCTGCGTGACCAGCATCTTCCAGCGCTTTGTCATAAACGCGTGTGATCGCGGATTTGCGCAGGTCGGGTTTGAAAACTTTACCCACGGCTGTTTTTGGCAGCTCGTCCAGAATTTCCACATGCTTGGGCAGCGCGGCTTTCTCATGGATGTGTTTCTTGGCGTAATCCATCAGTTCTTCTGGGGTGACCTGCGCCCCGCCGACCAGTTCGACATAGGCGCATGGAAGCTCACCCGCATAGCTGTCCGGCTGGCCAATCGCGCCGACCATGGCGACGGCCTCGTGCCCGGCCAAAACCTCTTCAATCTCGGCGGGGTCAATGTTGTGGCCCCCACGAATGATCAAATCCTTTGCGCGGCCCGTGATCCATAGATAGCCCTCTTCATCCAGACGACCCAGATCACCTGTGCGCAGATGCGTGCCTTGCGCAAAAAGTCCTGCGTTCTTGGCTTCTTCCGTGTAGGTGCTGCCCGTGAAGACGCCAGGGTTGGACAGGCAGATCTCACCTACTTCATCCACGCCATGTTCTTTCAGAACAGTGCCTTCACCGTCGCAGGTCAGGATTTTCACATCCGTGTACGGGAAAGGAACCCCCACAGATCCAACCTTTTTGGCACCTGTCGGAGGGTTACAGGAGACAAGGCAAGTTGCCTCGGTCAAGCCATAGCCTTCTACGATGTTCACGCCGGTTGCCTCGACGAACCGATTGTAAAGCTCGATCGGAAGCGGCGCCGAGCCTGAAAACGCGGTTTTCAGGGAAGAGACATCTGCATCTACAGGCCGCTGCATCAGGGCTGATATCGCAGTCGGAACCGTAATCATGAAGCTAACTTTGTAGCGTTCGATAAGCTTCCAGAAGTTATCGAATACGCCGTCCCCGCGATATCCAGCCGGAGTTGGATGCACAAAATGCGCGCCGGACATCAGGCAAGACATCCAGATCACATGCACCGCGAAGACGTGGAAAAGCGGCAAGGGGCACATGATCACATCGTTCTCATCGAACAACAGATTTGCGCCCAGCCAGCCGTTATAAACCATGCCCGAGTTCTTGTGCTGCGCCACCTTCGGCGTGCCCGTGGTGCCACCTGTGTGGAAATATGCGGCAACACGATCTTCGGACTTATCCTCAAAATCCAAAGTGGTGTTCTGTCGTTTCATCTCTGCGACAAAATCCAACACCTTTGCATTGTGTTTCACCGGGTTCTTCGGGCGCAACAGCGGCACCAGCCAGCTTTTAGGCGGCTTCAGATATTTGTTCAGGTCAATTTCCAGAACGGTCTCGACGTTAGGGGCCATCGAAACGGCTTCATTTGCAAGTTGGGCAACTTCTGATTTCGGGAAGGCCTTCAGGGTCACCAAGACCTTTGCGCCCGTTTCTTTCAGAATGCCGGCCACTTGTTCGGCGTCCAAAAGCGGATTGATCGGATTTACGATCCCGGCAGTACCTGCCCCCATGAGGGTATAGATGGTTTCGTTCGAGTTCGGCAGAAGGTAGGCCACAACATCTTCTTCACCGATGCCCAAAGATCGAAATAGGTTGGCAGCCTGGCAAGAGCGCTCCAGCATTTCCCGCCATGTCACGGTCTCTTTTGGATCCGAGGGACCTGATGTGATCTGAAACGACGCCGCCGGGTGGTTAGGGAATGCTTTCGCAGTCCGCTCGAGCATCTGATAAAGTGTGCTTGGTTTGTCGCGCGCATCCCACGACATTTCGGCCTCGACCGCATCCCGATCAAACATCGACCCAAATTCATACATAGATTGTCCTCCCTTCGCCTGTTTTTACAGGCTGATATTAAGGAATGAGCATGGGCGTAAATGTGATTTCCCGCAAGTCTGACGTGACGTGGAATTGACGTTTACGGAAGGTAAATCACCGTGCATTACGGGCGCGAAGACGCAGCTCACCCGTGATTTGAGGCTGATCAGATGCCGTTGCGGCTTAGATCTGTCCTTCGGTGAACTGCAAGCGGGCCAAGCGGGCGTAAAGGCCGTCTTGGGCAACCAATTCATCATGCGTGCCTTGTGCAACGATGCGACCTTCATCAAAGACCACAATCCTGTCGGCCTTTTTCACGGTCGCCAGACGGTGCGCAACAATCAGCGTTGTGCGTCCCTGAGCAAGCTCATCCACAGCGCCCTGAACCAAGCGTTCGCTTTCCGCATCAAGAGCCGAGGTCGCTTCGTCCAACAGCAGGATCGGTGCATCACGCAGGATCGCACGCGCGATGGCGATACGTTGCTTTTGACCACCCGACAGCATCACGCCACGCTCGCCCACATAGGTGTCATACCCTTCTGGCAATCGAGACAGGAACTCATGCGCGGCGGCGGCTTTGGCGGCGGCTTCGACCTCGGCGTCCGAGGCATCTGGGCGACCGAAGCGAATGTTTTCGCGGGCGGAAGCGGCAAAGATTACTGCGTCTTGCGGCACAAGGGCGACGTATTTGCGGAAATCATCACGCTGCATATCGCGTAGATCGACGCCATCCATGGTGACTGCGCCTTGCTCCGGATCATAGAAACGTTGGATCAATTGGATGATGGTCGACTTGCCTGCACCAGATGGGCCTACAAGCGCCACGGTTTCACCCGCCGCAACATCAAGCGAGACCTCTTCCAACGCTGCTTGGTTGGGTCGGGCTGGATAGTGGAATGTCACCTTGTCAAAGCACAAGGCACCGGTCGGGCGCTGAGTGATCGCAATAGGGTACTCAGGGTCTTTCACCTGATCGTCCGCATTCAAAAGCTCAACCAGCCGTTCTGTGGCCCCCGCTGCGCGCTGCAATTCGCTCCAAATCTCAGACAAAGCGCCAACAGCGCCTGCGACCATGACCGAATAGATTACAAACTGCACTAGCGCCCCGATTGAGATGTCACCAGCCGTGACGTCCCGCATCCCGATCCAAAGCACACCTACGACGCCTGAGAAGATCAGCGAAATTACAATCACCGTCATTACGGCACGGGTGCCGATGCGCTGTTTGGCCGAGATGAAGCTTTTTTCGGTCAAGCCCGCGAATTCATTCCGGCTGAGGTTTTCATGCGTGAAGGCCTGCACTGTTTGAACAGACGACAGCGCTTCGGATGCATTGCCCGAGCTTTTGGCAATCCATTCCTGATTTTCACGGCCCAGAACACGTAAGCGACGCCCCAGAACGATGATCGGCACGATAACAACGGGTACGATCAACAACACAAGTCCAGTCAGCTTGGCAGACGTGAACAGCATCAGGACCATGCCGCCAAAGAAGATGAACACATTGCGCAGGGCGACAGACACTGACGAGCCGATAACCGACAGGATCAACGTGGTATCCGTGGTGATGCGCGACAGCACCTCTCCGGTCATGATTTTCTCATAAAAAGCAGGGCTCATTCCCACGACTCGATCAAAGACCGCCTTGCGAATATCCGAGACGATCCGTTCCCCCAACCGGGTGACCAGATAGTACCGAAGCCCTGTGCCCAGCGCGAGCAGCGACGCCACACCAAGTGCTGCCGTGAAGTACTTGTCCAAGAGTTGCGGTGTGGCTTCCCCGAATCCATCAACAACACGACGAACAGCGATTGGCAGGATCAGGGAGATTCCGGCGGTAAACACCAGCGCAACAAACGCGGCTAAGATCCAAGCACGGTAAGGGCGCATGAATGGCCACAGGCCCGACAAGGCACCGATACGTTTGGATTTCTCGCGTTCGTCCATCTCGACGCTGGACGCGCCTGCCTGTCTTGCCATGTCAACTGCTCCTTTGCAGCACGGATACCGAAACCGCCCAATACACACAAGCGGGATTGAATTTGTTTGCCACCTATCCGTCTAATCCGATCTGCTTTTGCAGGCTGTCGTTTCCCGCTATGATAGGATCACCGAAATATCGATTGGCAGGAGGGTGCTGAATGTTCGGAGTGAAAAGATATCGTGTCGCAGCCTTCGGAGCCATGTTGGCTTTGCTATCCGCATGTGCAACGCCCCAGCAGCAATGCATTGCGCGCGAAACCTCAGAATACCGGGCAGTTACTGCGCAGATTGCTAAGCTTGAAGAAACGCTTGCCCGTGGATACGCACTGCACCGGCAATCAGTGCCGTATACCGACACCCGCATTTGCTATACCAAGGACAAAAAGCCCTTCCCTTGCCGCAGAACACGTTTCCATACGATTGAAACGCCCGTGTCCGTAGACATGGATGATGTTCAAAAGAAACTGGCGCGATTGAAAGCACATCAAAGAAAGCTTGAACCGCGGGCAATTGCGGCGCGCGACGCCTGCGTTCGTGCCTACCGCGAATAAGACGCTTTCTAGTTCGGGACTGAAACCATGATCGCGGTTGGCTTTCCGCCCGCGCCCATGACACGGATCAGAACGGTCCCACCATTCTTAAACCGCTTGGCAGCTTTCGGGCCAATGCCGCCCTTTTCAAGCAAGGCTTTGATGTTCTTGCGGCTTTTATTGGACCCAAAATAGGGATCCCATTCGTCCCCCGGTTGGCTGACCCCAAACCGGTGATAATTCGCGCGATCCCGTCGTAAAATGCTTGCTGGGTCCGACAAAGCGGCCCCTTTGGCATTGGACAGATCGGGCTTGCCTATGAACACGGTGAATGCACCAATCTGCTCGCTGGCCACGGCAACTTGTGCGGCGATGGCGAAGCCAAATGCCAAGACACTGGTTTTTAGCAGTTTAAAGTGGCGAGCCATGATCCCGTTCCATCATAAGTGCCATTTTCTGGCACCTGCAAAGAATGGGGATCCCAAAGACCAAGGTCAATGGGGGCTCGCCTGACCGTTTTTAGTTCTCGCCCGTGACCGTCATACCCAGCATGCGCCAAGCATGCATGCCACCGCGGTAGTAATGGATCTTATCGGCGGGAAAGCCTGCTTCGATCATGCGCCGGGCGGCGGTTGGGGATTGCCCACACCAGTTCCCGTTGCAAAACAGCGCCACGGGCAATGCGGCTTCACAATCGAATCCGTCGAAATCAACCTCGCAGCCAAGTTCATCCAGTCGATCTGGCGCCTCGTTGTAAGGAATTGAGATTGCACCCGGAATTGTGCCGGTTTCATGATCCGAAGAAACGCGGCTGTCCACAACGATGGCCACCGGATCTTGAAGCATCTCGAGCAGTTCCAGCTCTCCTATCGGGGTCACACCCGGCGCGGGCACCATGGGCTGAACGCAGAAATTTGGACAAGGCCGCGAGGTGCGCGCCCATTCGCCCGAAAGCTCGTTTGCGGTATCCTGATTGCGCATAATTTCTACGGGGCCACCTTCTGTTTCGACTGTGACCGAGGACACGTCAGGGCGAATATTGACCCCCTCAGCAAACAAAGGCGTGGTGGCCAGAAAAAGGGAGGCAGCGGCGGTGAATGTTTTCATGGGGTCCTCGACTGACTTAGTTAAAGGTTTCAAAAACGTCATACATGACGGGTTCGAAGCTTTTGCACAAAGCAGCAATCTTACGATTACGCTCGCGCATTTCATCCGTTCGCAGCATGGCTTGAAAGTCTTCGCGTCGCTTCCACTGGCTGTAGTTTGCAATACGGGTCTGGGCATCATTCACATGAAGGCCAGCGCCCACAAATCCGGGCTGTTTTGAAATAAAATCCGTGTAGGCATCCGTCAGCGCATCAAGAAGATCCTGACAAGTGCCGGGTGTCATCTCGAACGTGGTGATAACGGTTTGGTAATCGGGGGCTTTGCTGATTTTGGGCATGGCTTCCTCCTTATGGAAAGAAGCCTAGCCGCAATTCGATCACATATGAATATGTGATCTTGCCTCGGGGTCAGTCAAAGATGTCAAAAAGCTCTGATAGGACCGATTTGCGGCGCTTCTTCTTGTAGCGCTTGGCGTGGCGGTACTCGTCGTCATCGTAGTCGTCATCGTCATATCGACGCTTACGTGATGATCCGGGCTTCATCCCGGCCCCGCGCTCCATCTCTTCGCGCGATCGCATGCGGCGGGGTTCGCCTTGGCGAACAGGCTCGGAGGGCGGCGGCGGGGGCGCGACATATGGATCGGGATCGTCCAGCTCGATCGCGGGGGTCGCTTTTTCGATGATCTTGTCCAATTCGCCCCGATCCAACCAGACACCACGACATTTGGGGCAATAGTCGATTTCCACCCCTTGGCGTTCTGTCATCAAAAGCTCGGTTCCATCCACGGGACACTTCATCATCAACCCTCCTGTCTTAAGGGGAATGTAGGCATGAAAAAGCGGGCCACAAGGGGCCCGCCAGTTGGTCACGCGAATAAGGGAGGGTATCAGCGTGAGACGTGAACAGCACAGGGGGCGTGGCGCACAACACGTGCAGCCGTCGATCCAAGGAAGAAATCGGTCAGCCCCGGACGGTGCGATGCCACCACAATACAATCAACCTTGTGTTCCTTGGCATAATCCACAATCGCGTGGCCTGCATGCCCAGAGACGACCGCGATAGAAACATCCGGCGATTCCGTTAACGCTTCCTTCAACCGGCTTTCCAGTTCGTGAATATTACTTTCAAGCTGCCCTTCCGGCAGGTATTGCGCCACGTATGCAGGCACCTCCTCCATGACATGCAGGGCGGTGATCTTGGCGCCATCAGCGGCGACAGCCTTGGCGATATGCAGGGCTTCTGACGTATCGCGGTCGTGATCCAAAGCGATCGGCACGAGAACATTTTTATACATCACTGAGCTCCTTTTTATTTTCAGTGTTCAGCATTTCTTTACGAATACCCTGCGCCTCTGCCCTCCACCATGACACAGGTCAAACACCACAGACGCTTTATCTGGCTTGGTTTTCCGCCTACTCTGCCCACATGAAGGTCCTGACAAACACGCAAGAGATGCTGATCCTTGATCATAAACCGTGGCTTCTTTCGCTTGGCATGATTGCCGGGTTGCTGATTTTTCTGGCCATCGGGGGGAGTGCCCTTCTGAACGGAGAGCTGCTGTTCGGTCTGATGTTCGCCGGGATAGGCACTGTCGTTTGGGGCATCTGTTTCATGGTATTTGCCAAGCGCGTGCAGTTGATCCTTGATATGGAGGCCGGACAGATCGTGAAACGAAAGCGTTCTGTGCTGGGATACGCACAAGATGTCTATCCATTGGACGCGCTCCGCGGGGCCGAGCTTGAAGAAACCCGAAGTGACGGATCCACCATGTATCGTCCGGTTTTGGTGATGAATGGGCAGCCCAACCTGCCGGTTGAGTCCTACTACACCAACGGGTCCGGACCGCGACGCACGGCAGACGCAATCAATGCGTGGATTGAAGCGCATTTAAGCCCAATGCAGCTTGACTCTGCACCCCGAAACCCGTAACTCCGCCCCAAATCTCGGAAGTGCGAAACTTCCGGTCCCATGGCCCAAGCCGGGATCGCCCCCTGTCAGCGTGTTACGCCCACAGGGGCGCTCATCGTTTGGAAGCCCGGTTTTGGCCTTGGGATACGCGCAACCCGCCCCTATCTTTGGGGGAAATGAAACGGCAAAGGAGCCGCGAAATGTTTGAGAGCCTGTCAGATCGCCTATCCGGTGTCTTTGACCGCCTGACGAAACAGGGTGCGCTGTCCGAAGATGATGTAAAAACCGCCCTGCGCGAAGTGCGTGTGGCGCTGCTTGAGGCTGACGTCTCGCTGCCAGTGGCCCGCGACTTTGTGAAGAAGGTGCAGGAACAGGCCACCGGTCAAGCGGTGACCAAATCGGTCACACCGGGCCAGCAGGTCGTCAAGATCGTGCACGACGCGCTGGTCGACGTCCTGACCGGCGAAGGCGAGCCCGGCGCGCTGAAGGTCGACAGCCCCCCTGCCCCGATCCTGATGGTCGGACTGCAAGGTGGTGGTAAAACCACGACCACGGCGAAGCTGGCCAAACGACTGACCGAGAAAGAGGGCAAGCGGGTTCTGATGGCCTCGCTCGACATCTACCGCCCGGCGGCTATGGATCAGTTGGCTGTTCTGGGCACACAGATCGGCGTGGACACCCTGCCGATCGTTCCGGGCCAGAAACCCGTCGACATAGCCAAGCGTGCCAAGCAGCAGGCGACGATGGGCGGCTATGATGTTTATATGCTCGACACTGCGGGGCGCCTGCACATCGACGAAGTCCTGATGGGCGAGGTGGAGGAAGTCTCGGCCGTGGTCAACCCGCGCGAAACCCTGCTGGTCGTCGATGGTCTGACTGGTCAGGTTGCCGTTGAGGTCGCACAGGAATTTGACGACAAAGTCGGCGTCTCGGGCGTCGTTCTGACCCGCATGGATGGTGACGGACGCGGCGGTGCTGCGCTGTCAATGCGCGCAGTCACTGGCAAGCCGATCAAATTCGTCGGCCTTGGCGAAAAGATGGACGCGCTTGAAACGTTCGAGCCCGACCGGATCGCGGGCCGCATTCTTGGCATGGGCGACATTGTTTCGCTGGTTGAGAAAGCCCAAGAAACCATCGAGGCCCAGCAAGCCGAGCGCATGATGAAGCGCTTCCAGAAGGGTCAGTTCAACATGAACGACCTGAAGATGCAGCTTGAGCAGATGATCAAGATGGGCGGTATGCAGGGCATCATGGGAATGATGCCGGGCATGAAGAAAATGGCCAAACAGGCCGAAGACGCGGGCATGGATGACAAGGTGCTGAAACAGCAGATCGCCCTGATCCAGTCCATGACCAAACGCGAACGCGCCAATCCCCAAATCCTGCAAGCTAGCCGTAAAAAGCGTATTGCCGCCGGGGCTGGCATGGAAGTCAGCGACCTGAACAAGCTTCTAAAAATGCAGCGCCAGATGGGCGACATGATGAAGAAGATGGGCAAAATGGGCAAAGGCAAGATGCTGAAACAGGCCATGGGCGGCATGTTCGGCAAAGGTGGCGGAATGCCCGATATGCCTCCGGGTATGGATCCATCCTCGATGGACCCGAAAGCGCTTGAAGCGGCAGCAAAAGCCATGGGCGGCAAGCTGCCCGGACTGGGTGGCGGCGGCCTTCCCCCCGGCCTGTCGGGCTTCGGAAAGAAGAAGTAACATGATTTCGCCCGTAACCCTTCCTTGCCCCGGCGCTAAAATCGCCGATGCTGCCAGATCGGCCCTGCCCGTTCTGCGCACGGAACGGCTTGTGTTGCGGGCACCTGTCCTGTCGGATTTCGAGATTTTCCAACGGCTCTTCTCATCACCTTCTGCGAAGTTTATCGGGCAAGAACCGGACGCAGAGGCAATCTGGGCACAGTTCACCAACTACACCGCTGGCTGGGTGTTGCGCGGCGATGGCATGTTTACCGTTTGCCACGATGACGTTGTGGTCGGCTTTGTCTTTGCCGGGGTCGAGCCGGGCGATCAAGCCATCGAGCTTGGCTTTTTCATTGCCCCTGAAGCACAACGCCAAGGCTTCGCATTCGAAGCGGCTAAGGCTGCCCTTGCACATCTGCGAAGCATTCGTCCCGAGGCGATCGTTAGCTATGTAGACCCCGCCAATGTCGCCAGCCAGGCGCTGGTGACCAAGCTTGGTGGCACACAAACCGATACGCTCGAAGGCGCGCTTGTCTTCAGTTATGCGCCGGAGGCTCGCCAATGACTTTGGCGCTTGATATCCCCCGGCTGGAAACCGACCGCCTGATCCTGCGCGCACCTTGCGAAGCAGATGTGGCGGCTGAGGCGGCGTTCTTCGCGTCTGACGCCTCGCGCTTTGTCGGCGGCCCTCTGCGCGAGGACGAGACTTGGCGCATGGTCGCCATGCTGTTGGGCCATTGGGCGATGCGTGGTTATGGCTTTTGGGGTGTGGAAGAGAAATCCACCGGCGCTTATGTGGGCCATGTCGGCCTGTGGAGCCCCTTGGGCTGGCCTGAGCCGGAAATCGGCTGGACGTTGATGAACGATGCGACCGGCAAAGGTTATGCGACCGAGGCAGCAACGGCCGCCCGTCTGCACGCCTATGATGTGTTGGGCTGGTCCACCGCCATATCGTTGATCGACACGGAAAACGAAGGCAGTAAAGCCGTTGCCAAACGTCTTGGCGCAGCATTCGAAGACCATTTCGACCATCCCGGATTTGGCAAGATGGAGATCTGGCGTCACCCTGCAGCCGATACCGATGGCGGACCGGAGGCTTATGCATGAGCCCTTTGTCCCTGAACACCGATCGCCTCACCTTGCGCAAACCCGAAGCGCGTGACTTCGATGCATTTGCTGATTTCGTTTCGCGTGACCGCTCGAAATGGGTTGGGGGGCCATCAACCCGAGAAGAGGCCAAGGAAGGCTTTGCCGAAAACCTGCGTCATTGGGATGAACACGGTTATGGCTATTTCCATGTCGAACGCCGTGAAGATGCTGCTGCGCTTGGGCGTGTTGGGATACGCAAATCAAATCACCGCCCGGAACCGGAAGTCGCCTATTCGCTGTATGCCGACGAGTTTGAAGGACACGGTTACGCAACCGAAGCTGCCATTGCCGTGCGTCATTGGGGTTATCATACCTTGGGACTGCCTAAACTCGTTTCGTATATCGACCCCGCCAACATCGCTTCGGCGGCCGTGGCCACTCGATTGAACGCAAGACCAGATGGCACTGCCCCTGGATGGAATGCCCATCCCGACCTGACTGTTTATCGCCACCCTGCACCGGAGGACTGCTTGTGACCGACACATCCACACGTGCCGCAGACCTGTTGAAAGAACATCGCGAGTCGATTGACCGGCTGGACGCAATTCTTGTCTACACGCTGGGCGAACGCTTCCAGCACACGCAAGCGGTCGGCAAGTTGAAGGCAGAACATGCCCTGCCACCGTCCGACCCCGACCGGGAAGCACGTCAAATCGAACGTCTGGAAGACCTGGCCACCCGCGCCAATCTGGACCCCGAATTCGCCAAGAAATTCCTGAACTTCATCATCGATGAGGTGATCAGGCATCACAAACAACATCAGGAATGACTGGGGCGCTGCCCCTCTCAAATAGCTAGTAAAAAGGAAAACTCTCATGGCTATGAAAATTCGTCTCGCCCGTGGCGGCTCGAAAAAACGTCCCTTCTACCGCGTTGTAGCAGCAGACTCGCGCATGCCGCGTGACGGCCGCTTCATCGAAAAGCTGGGCACCTACAACCCGCTTCTGCCGAAAGATTCGGAAGAGCGCATCAAGCTGGACATGGAACGCGTTCAGTACTGGCTGGACCAAGGCGCTCAGCCTTCGGACCGCGTAAGCCGCTTCCTGGAAGCCGCTGGTGTTCTGGAAAAGAAAGAGCGCGCCAACATGAAGAAAGCCGAGCCGGGCCAGAAAGCCAAGGATCGCGCTGAAGAGAAAGCTGAAAAAGCTGCTGCTGCTAAAGAAGCCGCTGAAGCTCCGGCTGAAACACCTGCAGAAGCTCCGGCTGAAGAAGCTGCTGCTGAGGAATAAATCCGGCGGGTTGGATCTGACATGCACGCCTTTTCAGACGAGTTTCAGTCGGATCTAGAAGATCTGATGCGTTGGCGGCGCGACGTGCGCCGCTTTCGCACGGACCCTGTGGACGAGGCATTGCTGACGCGATGCCTCGACGCGTTTCTGATGGCCCCTTCCGTGGGGCTGTCCGAACCTTGGCGTTTGATCAGGGTCAGCAGTAACGGCGCCCGTAAAGCCGCGCTGGAAAATTTTAAAGCTGCCAACGCCGAGGCTCTATCAGGCTATTCCGGTGAAAAAGCGCAGCTGTATTCAGGGTTGAAACTGTCGGGCATGGAAGATGCTCCGGTACAGTTCGCAATCTTCTGCGATGAAACAACCGACAAAGGCGCGGGACTTGGTGCAAAATCCATGCCCGAAATGCGCCGCTATTCGGTTGTGTCCGCTATTATGCTGTTCTGGCTTGCGGTTCGATCGCGCGGGTTGGGGTTGGGCTGGGTGTCCATTTTAGACCCCGAACAGCTTGCCCGCGATCTGGATGTGCCCAAAAGCTGGAGCCTTGTCGGGTACTTTTGCTTAGGCTGGCCAGAAGAAGCCACAGACAGCCCCGAGCTTGAAAAAGCCGGATGGGAATCACGGCGCGGCGCATTGCCGCTCGAGGTTAGGTAACGCCAAATGGGTTTGCTATTTCATCCTTTCAAGTTGATCATATTGGTCGGCGCAGGCTTCACAGCTGGCTTAGTCTATGAACGTAGTGTTCTGGGCGACAAATGCGTGGCCCGTGGCGGCCAGATGGAACAAGGTGTTTGCATAGGTGCAAAATGAGTGACGACCGGATTTGTGTAGGAAGCATCAGCGGCGCTTATGGCGTCCACGGTGAGGTGCGCATCAAAAGCTTCTGTGCAGAGCCTACAGCGATCGCAGACTATGGCCCCCTGATGTCTGAGGATGGAACAAAATCCATCTCTCTGACGCTTCTGCGTCCCATCAAAAATGGCTTCTCTGTTCGGATCGATGGGGTGGGCACAAAGGAAGACGCGGATGCCCTGAAGGGCGTGAAGCTTTTCGTGGATCGCGATGCGTTGCCCACTCTTCCCGACGACGAATACTATCATACCGACCTTGTAGGCCTGACCGTTCTGGACACAGGTGGGCAAGAGCTGGGGAAAGTCCATGCCGTACACAATCACGGTGCGTCGGATGTGTTGGAGGTCCGTTTGCCGGGCAGTTCAGCCACAGCGCTTCTTCCCTTCACGCTTGAGGCTGTGCCAACAGTCGATCTGGCGTCTGGCCGGATCATTGCCGACCCGCCTGAAGGTGTGTTTCCTGAATAACCAGCGCCTGTTTGGCTCTGGGCAACCCTTTCCCACGTGGATAAGCCTTCATCATGACTGATACGCCCGAGAAAAAGCCCCGCTCCCATGGCCGCATTGCCGTGTCAGCTTCGTTCAAACCGCGCGAGTTGGTGACGGACACGCCGCGTATTGCGGGCACGTGGACGGCGAAAGTCATTACGCTGTTTCCGGGCGCTTTTCCAGGTGTCCTGGGCGAAAGCCTGACCGGGAAGGCGTTGAAAGACGGAGGATGGGCCTTGGAACCCATCGACCTGCGTATCTTTGGTGAAGGCAAGCATCGCAACGTGGATGACACGCCTGCGGGTGGTGGTGCCGGCATGGTATTACGCGCCGACATTCTGGGCCGTGCCATCGACATAGCCCAGCGCGGTGTGCCTAAGGATCGCGCCAAATGGCCGATCGTATACATGTCACCGCGCGGCAAACCGATGGATCAGGCCACCGCGCGCCGCTTTGCCGAATGTGACGGCATGACCATCCTCTGCGGTCGCTTTGAGGGTGTCGATGAGCGCGTTCTGGAAGAATACGACATCGAAGAAATCAGCCTTGGTGATTTTGTCTTGACCGGAGGCGAGATCGCGGCACAAGCCATGCTGGACGCAACAGTGCGCCTATTGCCAGGCGTTCTTGGAAACGAGGCTTCAACCGAAGAGGAAAGCTTTTCAGCCGGAATGTTGGAACATCCTCAATACACCCGCCCGGCAGAATGGCGGGGCCGGACAATCCCAGAGGTGCTGACCTCGGGCCATCACGGCAAAATTGAAAAGTGGCGTCGCGAGATGAGCGAGAAGATCACGCAAGAACGCCGCCCCGATCTTTGGGCGGCGCATCAGGGTCGGTCCGAGGGTCCTGCCGACGACTAGATCGCGCGCTCGGCCAGTTTACACACCGCGTTTATCCGCTTGTCCACTTGCCCGGCTTTGGGATGAGAGGAGGGCGCAAAATGTGTGATCTTGGCTGGCTTCAAACCGCTAAACTCCAAGATCTGCCGCTTTAACTGCCAATAGAGCGGTCGGTGCAGCCAGAACCGGAAATACCACCAAGGGCTGTCTGATGTCATAATGACCCGCGCACTGCGCCCGGTCAGCAGAGGCTTCGGCAGCCCTGCCCCGCGCGGATCAAAGGCTGTTCCAGGCAGAAAGACCCTGTCGATCAAACCTTTCAGTTTTGCTGGCAACCCACCCCACCACATCGGGGTGGTCAAAACGAGGTGTTCACACCACCTGATATTCTCCAACACCCGCTCCAGATCAGGTTCAAGCGGCTTTTGCTGCGAATATCCAGCGAACCCATAATCTGGGTCAAACTCCAAATCCCGGATGTGAACCGCCCGCAACTCGTGGCCCTGCGCCTCGGCGCTCTGTGCATAGGCCGTGGCAAACTGATGAGACTGTGATTTCTCAGCAGGGTGACCATTCAATACGAATATGCGTTTGGGCATAATTTTCTCCAATATTGACCATGGTCATTTTCTTACCCCCTAAAATTGACCGTGGTCAACAACTAATTTGACCACGGTCAAAAATATGATAGAAAACCACCATGACAACGGCAATTCAACCCAGAACACTCAAGACCCGTGCGAAGCTGATCGACGCAGCGCGCGCCATTATCAATGACGTTGGATACTCAGCGATGCGTGTAGAACAGGTGGTGGCTGAAGCTGGGGTGGCCAAAGGCACTTTCTTCTCTCATTTCAAAGATAAAGATGCGCTTTTGGACCGCTTGATCGGTGAAGAAATCGATAAGCTTCTTGATCAAATTGAAACTCTACCCACGCCAAAATCGGTTGACGATATTGTCAGCGCGCTCGTGCCATACATGAACTTCATCAGCTGTGAACGCTTCGTGTTTGATCTTGTTCTAAGGCATTCTGGCGCTGCCAAGATCGAAGAGATCGGCCCCATCGCGATGACCTTCGAACGCTTTGCCGATGTCATTGCCAACTGGATCAAAGATGGACCCTTTCGCACCGATGCAATGCCCGAGATGCTCGCCAATGGCGTTCATTCATTTGTCATTCAGGCAGTGGCACTAAACTTCTGTGCCATCCACCAAAGCGAGCCCCTGAAAGGCCGCCTAACACCCTATCTGGATTTGTGGCTCAACCCGGCGCAATCTGCTTGATCTAAAGGCGCATTCCCCATATACACCGCCCGTCCGGGGCTTACATGAGTCGCACGGACCATTTCCTTTTGGGCAGATGCCTTTCTTCGGCAGCGCGACGCGCAAGGGAAATTGACAAAGAAACGGCGGACTACACTCCCGCGGGCGCCTGGATCACACCAGTGACGGACCCGATGAAGACGCGGAGCTCTTGTACGGCACCAACTTTGCGGAACAACCGCAAGCTTATAGGAGAAGATCAGATGGACCTGATCGCACAGATCGAGGCGGAACAAGTTGCCGCCCTGGGGAAAGACATCCCCGACTTCAAAGCCGGCGATACCATTCGCGTAGGCTTTAAGGTGACCGAGGGTTCGCGCACCCGTGTGCAGAACTACGAAGGCGTTTGCATCAGCCGTAAAAACGGCGTTGGCATTGCTGGCTCGTTCACCGTTCGCAAGATTTCCTTCGGTGAAGGCGTGGAACGTGTGTTCCCGCTGCATTCGACCAACATCGACAGCATCACCGTAGTGCGTCGTGGCCGTGTACGCCGCGCCAAACTGTACTACCTGCGCACCCGTCGCGGTAAATCGGCCCGTATCGCCGAAGACACCACATACAAGCCCAAGCAAGCCTAAGGAGCGTCGATATGAAAAAGGATCTGCATCCCGAATACCACCTGATCGACGTCAAAATGACCGATGGTACCATCGTTCAGATGAAATCGACTTGGGGCAACGAAGGCGACACGCTGTCGCTGGACATCGACCCGTCGGCACACCCGGCATGGAACGGCGGCAGCACCCGTCTTCTGGACACCGGTGGTCGCGTATCGAAGTTCAAATCGAAATACGAAGGCTTTGGTTTCTAAACCACGCCTCTTTCGAAATAGAAACGCCGCTTCTTTTGAAGCGGCGTTTTTCGTTTCAGGCGGATTGCGCCAAGACCAGGTGGCGGGTGATGCCGTAGATATACAATGCCGCAAACAGAACATTGATGTATTTAAGCTGCCTCTCAGTACGCAGCCATGCGCAGTATATCCAGATCAGGCAGAAGGGCAGGCTCAGGCACATTGCAGCCAATTGCCAACCCTGAACGATCGAGATCGTGCTGGCCAAACCAAGGCCAAACGCAATCCACTTCAACGGCTGCTCGTAAGCAGCAAACGTCATAAGCGTCATAGTTAGTCTTTCAGGTAAACAGCGCCGTGAACCCGGCGTTCTGCTAGTACCGATCTAACACCGAACCGAACATCCGACAATCTATTCGTCGATGCTTGCAACCCACTTCCCCGCTTGATCTGGCAACCATGCTTCAATGGCAGCCGTTGCCACCACATGGACCTGTCCGGCGCTTTCCGTGTTCAAGCCGCCCTTCACCGCGCGCACCTCGGCCCGGCCACGGGGCAGTTCGGCCCGCACAACTTCAAGGTCCAGCTTTTCCGGTTCTGCCACGCCGATGGTCACAGACACGCGCATGTCTTTGTGATCCAACCCCAGCGTTGAAAACAAGGTAATCGACGAATGATGCAGCGCATCCTGCACCGCGCGGCACGCCGCTTTGGTGTAGTCCTCACCATAAAGGTCGTTGCCCGTTCCCATTTCAAGGATCATGCGTTTTTCACCCATCACGCGGCCTCCATCATGAACGACACGGCAATGGCGACATTGGCGATCACTGTCGTGCCACCATGGGGCTTCTCAATATCCAACCCGCCGTGTTTCACCGCGAAAGAGATATTGCCATACGGGAAATCCTTGGCCAACTGACTGGTGTCGACCTGATCCGGCTTTTGAACAGCCACTTCGACATCCACGATCATATCGGTTTTCTCGAACCCAAACAGCTCTGCCATATTGACAGAGTTATGCCACAGCGCATCGCGGATCGCGCGGGCGGCGGCCTCGGTGTAGTCCTCGCGGCGCAGTGAGGTACCCATGCCGAATTCGACAAGTACACGTTTCTTTTCCATGGTCGCTCCTTCCCGGTTTCATAAGCCATAGCGCATGGCGCCGCCGATCATAGGGCCAGCTTTGAAATTCAGTTGACAAAATTGGATCTGCACCCTCTTCCCCCGGCAGTAGAACCGACATATAGTTGCCGGAAGAAGAAAATGCTCAAGATACTGGGGATACAGGCGTGGCGCATATAATTGTTGTCGGGAATGAAAAGGGTGGTGCAGGCAAATCAACCATGTCCATGCACGTGGCGACGTCTCTGTCGCGCATGGGGCACCGCGTTGGCGTTCTGGATCTGGACTTACGTCAGAAGACATTTGGCCGATTCATTGAGAACCGAAAGGTATCGATGGAACGTGCTGGGGTCGACCTGCCAACCCCCGAATATCATGACCTTCCCGAGGTAGACACGGCTGATCTGAAAGAAGGTGAAAACCCTTATGATCGCCGCTTGGCCATGGCCATTGCATCGCTGGAAAACAGTCAGGACTTTATCCTGATCGATTGCCCCGGCTCACATACACGCCTCAGCCAAGTGGCGCATTCGCTGGCCGATACGTTGATCACGCCGCTGAATGACAGCTTTGTTGATTTCGACCTTCTGGCACATATTGACCCATCCACGGGAAAGGTGACCGGGCCCTCTGTCTATTCCGAGATGGTTTGGAACGCCCGCCAGCTGCGCGCAAAGGCTGGATTGAAACCGGTTGACTGGATCGTTGTGCGCAACCGACTGGGCGCGCAAATGATGCACAACAAGAAAAAGATGGGGGACGCGATCGAGGATCTGTCGCGCCGCATCGGTTTCCGCGTCGCCCCAGGCTTCAACGAGCGCGTCATTTTCCGCGAGCTTTTCACCCGCGGCCTGACCCTTCTAGACCTGCGCGACATTGGCGTCATGGGACAGATGAACATCTCGAACGTCGCAGCACGCCAAGAGCTGCGCGATCTGATGAAGGCTCTGAAACTGCCCGGGGTCGAGGTGAAGATCTAACACCCAGCCGTGGTGTTTTCCCTTTCCGCGCATGCTGGTCGCAGCTAGGCTCGCCCTATGTTGCGATACCTGATCACCCGCGCCCTGTCGCTTGGCCTAAGCCTTGTTGTCGCCTCGCTGGTGATCTTCGCGATGATCGAGGTTATTCCGGGCGATCCGGCCTCGTTCATGTTGGGTCTGAATGCACAGCCAGAAACCGTCGCAGCACTGCGTGATGAGCTCGGGCTGAACGGATCATTGGTGACGCGATACCTAAACTGGATCGGTGGTTTGATCTCTGGAGATTTCGGGATCTCCTATACATACCGAGTGCCAGTCGCCGAGCTGGTTCTGGAGCGGTTGCAAGTCTCGCTGCCCTTGGCGCTTTTTGCCTTGGTCTTGTCCACGCTGATCGCCATTCCCGTTGGCATGATCGCCGCCAGCCGTCGTGGAACCGGATCGGATTACACCATCATGGGGGTGACACAACTCGGCATCGCGGTACCCAATTTCTGGTTCGCGATGCTTCTGGTTTTGGTCTTCGCCGTGCAGCTTCGCTGGTTTTCTGCTGGGGGATTTCCCGGTTGGGACCAAGGCTTTGGCCCCGGAATGAAAGCGCTGACCCTGCCCGCCATCGCACTGGCTTTGCCGCAAGCCTCTATCCTTGCCCGCGTCATGCGGTCTTCGCTTTTGGACGTATTGCATCAAGACTATATGCGTACTGCGCGCGCCAAAGGGCTAAGCGTTGCGCAAGCCACAAGGCGGCATGCGTTGCGCAACGCCTTCATCCCAGTTCTGACCATCATTGGCCTGCAGTTCAGCTTTCTTCTGGCGGGTGCGATTATCATCGAAAACGTGTTCTTCCTGCCGGGTCTTGGACGGCTGATCTTTCAAGCGA
The DNA here is from genome assembly GCF_023016155.1 of Aliiroseovarius sp. F20344. Lineage (GTDB taxonomy): Bacteria > Pseudomonadota > Alphaproteobacteria > Rhodobacterales > Rhodobacteraceae > Aliiroseovarius. The sequence goes on along the minus strand of NZ_JALKBG010000008.1, from coordinate 346,805 downwards.
TTACCCAGCGCGATCTGGTGGTTGTTGAAAGCGTTGTCATGCTTTTGGTCTTCGCCGTGATCCTTGTGACGTTCCTTGTTGATGTCGCCTATGCGGTTGTGGATCCACGGCTTAGGAGGCGCGCATGACCCGCCTGCCTGCCCAGCTTCTGATCGGCGCCGCGCTTAGCGCTGTGTTGCTTGCAGCTGCTCTGATCTCGTACCTGTGGACACCCTATGACGTGACTGCGTTGAACATCGCGGCCAAGCTCAAACCACCCTCGGCCGAGTATCTTCTGGGTACGGACCATTTCGGCCGCGACCTTCTGTCCATGCTGATGGAAGGCGGGCGGATTTCCATCGCCGTCGCCGTTTTGGCGGTGGGCATCGGCATGGGCGCGGGCGTGCCATTGGGCCTGATGGCTGCTGCCAATCGCGGTGGCTGGCTGGACGAGGTGATTATGCGCGGCAACGACCTGATCTTCGCGTTCCCCTCGTTGGTGATCGCGATCCTGATCACGGCCACTTTCGGGCCCTCAGCCACCAATGCGATCATCGCCATCGGTATCTTCAACATTCCCGTCTTCGCCCGTGTCGCACGCGGCGGGGCGCTGACCATCTGGACGCGCGAGTTCATCATGGCCGCGCGAGTCGCTGGGAAAGGCAAAGCTCGGATCAGTATTGAACACATCCTTCCCAACATCGCCAACCTGCTGATTGTGCAAGGCACCATCCAGTTCTCGCTGGGCATTTTGGCCGAAGCCGGGCTGAGTTATGTGGGTCTTGGCGCGCAACCGCCCACCGCCAGCTGGGGTCGGATGCTCGCTGATGCGCAGACCATGATCTACACCACGCCCCGCCTTGCCATCGCGCCGGGGTTGGCGATTGTCGCCATGGTGCTGGGCTTGAACCTGATGGGCGACGGGCTGCGTGACCTGCTGGACCCAAGGATCCGGAGGGCGCGCGAATGATCGAAATCCGCAACCTCTCTCTGTCCATCCATGACACGCCTATCCTGCATGACGTGGACCTGTCCATTGCGCCCGGCCAAGTGGTCGGGCTGGTCGGCGAAAGCGGGTCGGGCAAATCGATGACAGCTTTGGCCTTGATGGGGCTTTTGCCACGTGGGTCCGAGGCCTCCGGGCAGCTCTTGCTGGATGATCAGGATCTCTCAACCCTATCAGAAGACGCGATGTGTGATATCCGCGGCCAGCGCATCTCGATGATCTTTCAAGAACCAATGACGGCCTTGAACCCGGTGAAGACCATCGGGGATCAGGTGGCAGAAACCCTTCTGATCCATACAGACACGTCCCGCACCGAGGCCTTGCGCATCGCGGCGGAAAAATTGGCCCGCGTAGGCCTGCCACAAGACCGCTTCCCGCTGGACCGCTACCCACACGAGCTGTCGGGTGGTCAGCGCCAGCGCGTCTGTATCGCTATGGCCATCGCGCTGCATCCGGACCTTTTGATCGCGGATGAACCGACCACTGCGCTGGATGTGACCACGCAAGCGCAGATCCTCGATCTGTTGAAAGAACTGGTCGCGGAAGAGAATATGGGGCTTCTGCTGATCACCCATGATCTGGCCGTGGTGGCAGGTATGGCGGATCACGTGGCGGTCATGCGCAAAGGATATGTGGTCGAACAGGGCGAGACCGAAACGCTCTTTCGCACCATGTCCCATCCGTATACCCGGCAGTTGCTTGAAGCGTCCGAACACCAGCCAGACGGGCAAACGACCGCAGCGGAAGCGCCGCTACTTGAAGTTCGCAACGCCGTGCGTGACTATGCCTTGCCCCGAACTCGCATCTTTGGCCCCGCCCCGCAATTTCGCGCCGTGAACGGGGTCAGCTTTACGCTGAACCGTGGGGAAAGCCTTGGGTTGGTGGGCGAAAGTGGCTGTGGAAAATCGACCCTGTCGCGCGCGATTCTTGGTTTGGAACCGCTGCAAGCGGGCGAGATCCTTTTGAACGGCCAGCCCATTTCGCCTGATATGAACCCAGCCCGCCGCGCCGGGCTACAGGTCGTTTTCCAAGACCCTTATGGCAGCTTTAATCCGCGTTGGACTGTGGAAAAACTGGTCGCAGAACCATTCCACCTGCTGAGCAATCGACCCGATGATTGGCAGGATCGAGTGCGACAAGCTTTGGCCGAGGTTGGCTTGAGCGAAGAAGCCATGACCCGTTATCCGCACGAGTTTTCAGGCGGTCAACGTCAGCGCATCGCCATCGCACGTGCGCTCATCCTGCGGCCCGAGCTGATCGTGTTGGACGAAGCGGTCTCGGCACTGGATGTTTCAATCCGTGCTGACATTCTGGACCTGTTGGCGGACCTTCAGGCAAAGCACGGCTTGGCCTATCTGTTCATCAGCCATGACCTCGGCGTCGTGCGCTCTATCACCGATCGCGTCCTGGTGATGCAATCAGGCGAAATCGTCGAAGAAGGCATAACCGAGGCCGTCTTTACGGCGCCCTCGCAGGACTACACAAAAGAACTGATCAACGCGGCGCCCCGCATTCCGCCCGCGTGGAAGGAGGCATAAATGGACGCTCTTTGGTTTGACCCGACCGAAATCCTGCTTGGTGGCATCTGGCAGAAAGCTGGCCAAACGATCGACGTCGAAGACCCTTCGACCGGACAGGTGTTCGCCCAAATCGGGCGCGGCAGCGTACAGGATATTGATAACGCCGTAGCCTCTGCCCGTGCCGCGCTAGATGGCGACTGGGGCCGGATGACCGCCACCGAACGCGGGCGCATCCTGACCCGGATCGGCCAACTGGTTGAAACCCGGATCGACGCACTGACCCAGCTTGAGGCGCGCGACGTGGGCAAGCCCCTGACGCAGGCGCGCAACGATGCAGTGGCGCTCGCCCGGTACATGGAGTTCTACGGCGGCGCTGCCGACAAGGTGATGGGCGAAACCATCCCCTATCTGGACGGATATACCGTTTACACGTTGCGTGAACCGCACGGCGTGACCGGGCATATCGTGCCTTGGAATTATCCGATGCAAATCATTGGGCGTTCGGTTGGCGCGGCGCTTGCAATGGGCAATGCGTGCGTGTTGAAACCCGCCGAAGAAGCCTGCCTGACCGCGCTTGCCTTCGCGCGTATCGCCGAAGAAGCAGGGCTGCCCGCAGGCGCCTTGAACGTAGTGACCGGATTGGGCGAGGAAACGGGCGCAGCGCTATCCGCCCATCCAGACGTGGATCACATCAGCTTCACCGGATCGGTTCCTGTAGGCGGCCTGGTGCAGTCCGCTGCGGCTAAAAACGTGGTGCCTGTCACGCTGGAACTGGGCGGCAAGTCGCCTCAGCTGGTTTTTGACGACGCCGATCTGGACGCAGCCCTTCGCTTTCTTGTTGGTGCTTGCATCCAAAACGCGGGACAGACCTGCTCGGCCAGTTCGCGTATCCTTGTTCAGCGGGGTGTCTATGACGACGTGGTTGCGCGAATGGGCACGGCTTACGACGCGTTGCGCGTGGGGCCAGCAGATGCGGATTTGAATGTTGGGCCGCTTATTTCGGCTCGCCAAAAGGAGATCGTAGAGAGCTTCCTCGCACAGGGTGCGGATCTGAAAACTGCCGGGCGCGGTCAAGTCACTGACGCAACAGAAGGCGGGCACTACGTGGCCCCGACGCTTTTCGCCGATGTGCCACCCGACCACCCGCTCGCGCGAGATGAGGTCTTTGGGCCAGTTCAGGTTGTCATTCCTTTTGACACCGAAGACGAGGCCGTCCAGATCGCCAACGCCACGGATTACGGGCTGGTTGCCAGCATCTGGACCGCCGATGGCGCGCGCCAGATGCGGCTGGCCAAACGGCTGCGCGCGGGGCAGATTTTCATCAATAATTACGGTGCAGGCGGTGGCGTTGAACTGCCTTTCGGCGGAGTTGGGAAATCCGGCCACGGCCGCGAAAAAGGGTTCGAGGCGCTCTACGGTTTCTCACAGCTAAAAACCATCGCGGCGCGACACGGATAAATCATGACCACCCCCCTTCGTCTTACCAATCGACAGGCGCGCCACCTGTGGCTTTGGACCAATCTTTTGTCCAACACCCCCACCGGACCAGTCGATTTGCAAGAGATGATCTGGCGGTTGGGCTTCGTGCAAATCGACACGATCCGAAATGTGACCCGTGCTCACAATCACATTCTGTGGACCCGCAATCAGAACATCCGTGAAAGCGAGATCTGGAAACGGCTGCGCGCGCGGGAAATATTTGAACATTTCACCCATGACGCCAGCCTGATCGACATGCGCGTGTTGCCTTATTGGAGGCGGCAGTTTGACCGGCTTGGCGCCTATGCCGGTCGGTCCGAATGGTATCAGTCCGGACTGGCACAAGAACAGATCGCCACGATCCGCGCCCGTATCGAAGCCGAGGGCGCGCTATCCACACACGCCTTCGACACCAAGGTTGAAAAGCGCGAGATGTGGGCACGCCCCCCGCACAAAAAAGCGTTGGATCAGATGTGGTATGCAGGTGATCTTGCCACCTGTCACCGCGAGAATTTTGTGAAGTTCTATGATCTGGGCGATCGGGTGTTTCCAACCCATGATCCAGTTCCTGATGAGTATGCCGTCCACTGGCTATGCGAAAACGCAATTGATCGCTTGTCTTTTGCAACTACCGGTGAGGTCGGGCGGTTCTGGGATGCGATGACAGCACGAGAGGCGAAAGCCTGGTGCAGCGCAGCCAAGTTGATACCCGTTGAAATTGAGACAGCCGACGGTGGCAGCTACTTGGCCCACGCCCCTGCAGATGTCGAGCAGAGATTGGCAAACACGCCCGCCCCCACCACGCGGCTGCGTATCCTGAACCCGTTTGATCCGGCGATCCGTGATCGCGCACGGCTTGAGAAGCTGTTTGGCTTTGACTACCGCAATGAAATGTTCGTACCGAAAGACAAAAGGCGCTGGGGGTATTACGTCTATCCGCTTTTGGAAGGCGATCGTTTCGTCGGACGGATCGAGCTTAAGGCCGACCGGAAAACAGGCGCGTTGTCCGTAATCGGCTTTTGGCCGGAACCGGGCGTGCGTTGGGGACCTGTACGCCACAAAAAACTTGATGCGGAGCTTGCACGCTTTGGACGATTTGCCAGCCTGTCCGCGACGAATTGGCAGGTTGGACGCGGGTGACTTGCACGGGTTGAAGAATGGGCGCAAGCTGCCTCAGACAATCCGATGATCATAGGGAGAGTGTGATGCGGCTTCGGGACAAAACAGCGATTGTAACCGGCGGGGCCTCGGGTTTTGGCGCGGGCATCGTGCGCAAATTCGCAGCCGAAGGGGCACGGGTTCTGGTGGCTGATCTGAACGACGAACTGGCACGCGAGGTCGCAGATGAAGTCGGCGGCACAGCCCATCATGTTGATGTGTCATCAAGTGACAGCGTGGCCCAGATGGCGCGCGCCGCGCATGAGCTTTGGGGCCATGTAGACATCGTGGTGAACAACGCGGGCATTACCCATCTGCCCAAGCCGATGGAAGAGGTTGACGAAGGCGAATTCGACCGCGTTTTGGCGGTGAATGCCAAATCTGTTTACCTGACCGCGCGCTATTTCGTTCCGTGGATGAAAGCCGCGGGCAAAGGCGCGGTCTTGAACGTCGCCTCAACTGCTGGGTTAAGTCCGCGCCCGAACCTGAATTGGTATAATGCCTCTAAGGGTTGGATGATCACGGCAACCAAAGCCATGGCGGTCGAACTGGCCCCGCATGGGGTGCGCGTGAATGCGATCTGTCCGGTTGCCGGTGAAACGCCGCTTCTGTCCAGTTTCATGGGTGAAGACACGCCCGAGATGCGTGCAAAGTTCGTCTCGACCATTCCCATCGGCCGCTTCTCGACCCCGGAAGACATGGGGAATGCAGCTTGTTTCTTGTGCTCAGACGAAGCCAGCATGGTCACGGGCGTTGCCATGGAAGTTGATGGCGGACGGTGCATCTGATGAAACCCGGCGCAAACAATCTGATCACCGATGTGGCAGGGCTGCGTGTCGGCAACGCGGAAGATCACACCATCAAAACCGGGGCAACAGTTCTGGTTGGCGATGCGCCCTTCACCACTGCTGTGCATGTCATGGGCGGCGCACCCGGCACGCGTGAAACCGACCTTCTGGCCCCCGACAAACTGGTGCAACAGGTGGATGCGCTGGTGTTGTCAGGTGGGTCAGCCTTTGGATTGGATGCAGCCTCGGGCGTGGCGGATGCGCTTCGTGCTGAGGGTCGCGGGTTCCAAGTCGGTGACCAACGCGTGCCAATCGTGCCCGGCGCGATCCTGTTTGATCTGCTGAACGGCGGGGATAAGGGCTGGGCCGAGAACCCGTACAAGGCCCTGGGCCGCGTGGCGCTTGCGGCGGCGGATACTTCATTCCCGCTTGGCAGCGTGGGGGCGGGCTGCGGGTCTACCACGGCCAATCTGAAAGGCGGGCTTGGATCGGCGTCGCTTGTGCTAGACTGCGGCATCACCGTGGGGGCGCTGGTTGCCGTAAACTCCTTGGGTTCTGTCACCATGGGCGACGGGCCAGAGTTCTGGGCCGCCCCATGGGAAATGAACGGTGAATTCGGCGGCCACGGCATGGGCAATCATGATCCAACCCAAGAGCCCCGCCCCGAAGCGCGCCTTGGTGAAAACACCACGATCGCAATCATCGCCACCGATGCGGACCTTACGCAGGCACAGGCAACCCGATTGGCCACAGCGGCACATGACGGCATGGCCCGCGCCATCCATCCCAGCCACACTCCGTTTGATGGCGATCTGATCTTTGTTGCGGCGACGGGCGCGAAACCTCTGCCTGATCCGGGGTTTGACGCACTTCGATTGGGCCATGCCGCCGCCACCTGCCTTGCGCGCGCCATTGCACGCGGCGTCTATGCGGCTAGCCCTGCGGAGGGGGATACACTACCCTGCTGGGCAAACGCATTTGAATAAAAGGCCAAGTAAGCGGCCAATTACTTAGGAGTTTACCATGACCCATTTCGCCAAACTGGCCCTTGTCACTGCGCTTGTGCTGCCGACCTTCGCGGTAGCTGATGAAGTGTCGGACACATTGAAAAGCGCGCTGACCGCCTATGAAGAAGGCGACGTTCAATACGCCTTGGAAGAACTGGAATATGCCAAGCAGTTGATGCAGTCGATGAAGACCGCCAACCTTGCAAAGTTTCTGCCCGAAGCCCCGGACGGATGGACCCGTGAAGTGTCGACTGAGGTGAGCGCAGGGATGGCGATGTTCGGCGGGGGTGCCGGTGCTGAAGCCACTTATAGCGATGGAAACGAAGAATTCTCGATCACGATCATGGCCGACAACCCGATGGTTGGTGCGCTCTCGGGCATGATGGCCAATGCGGGCCTGATGGGCATGAAGCTGGAGCGCATTGGTCGACTGAAATACCTCAATCAAGATGGCGAATTGTCGGGCATCGTGGACGGGCGTATTCTGATCCAAGCGTCGGGCGCTGATCCAGAAGTAATGAAGTCCCTTCTGTCCGAAATTGACCACCGCGGGCTGGAAGATTTCGGGCGCTGACCAAAGCGTCAGCACCGTCTTCTCTGCACGTTTCTTGTGGCAAAAACGACGATTCTTCGAAGAATTCTGCGCGGGCACAGAAAAGCCCGCGCGACCCTCCAAAAAATGATCAAAAAAATGTATCCAATTGGGATGAATTTCGGGCATTGATGCGCTATGTCCGAATCCAAGAGGACCGGCGTGCTTGCGCCAAAACTACTTAACATGTCAACATAAAGACACCACCGACCGGATCGCCGATCCCGTCGGCACCAGATTTGGGAGAGACAACCATGGCTGCCAATGCAACAGAGCTCAAGAAGCTGCTGAAAGACCCCTCGTTGGTTGAAACCCGCGCCTATGTGAATGGCGAATGGATTGACGCCGATGATGGGGCCACATTTGACGTGACCAACCCGGCCCGTGGCGAAGTGATCGCACAGGTCGCTGATCTGTCGCGCACTGAAGTGGCTCGCGCCATCGAAGTGGCTGACAAAGCGGGCCGCGAATGGGCCAAGCGCACCGCCAAGGAACGCGCCAACATCATGCGCAAATGGTTTGAGCTGATGATGGAGAACCAGGCAGATCTGGCTGTAATTCTGACCTCTGAAATGGGCAAGCCGCTGCCAGAGGCCACCGGCGAGATCGCATATGGTGCCAGCTTCATTGAATGGTTCGGTGAAGAAGCCAAGCGTATCTATGGAGAAACCATCCCCGGCCACCAGCCCGATAAGCGCCTGATGGTGATCCGTCAGCCGATCGGTGTTGTGGCCTCGATCACACCGTGGAACTTCCCCAACGCGATGATCACCCGCAAGTGTGGCCCAGCGATTGCTGCAGGGTGTGGTTTTGTCGGACGTCCGGCAGAGCTGACCCCGCTGTCCGCCACCGCTTTGGCCGTTCTGGCTGAACGCGCTGGCATCCCCGCGGGCGTCTTCAACATCGTGCCCAGCTCGCGCAGCTCGGACATCGGGAAAGAGTTCTGCGAGAACCCGCTGGTGCGCAAGCTGACCTTCACCGGCTCGACCAATGTGGGTCGTATCCTTCTGCGTCAGGCTGCTGATCAGGTGCTGAAATGCTCGATGGAGCTGGGAGGCAACGCGCCTTTTATCGTGTTTGACGACGCCGATCTGGACGCCGCCGTGGAAGGCGCAATTGCTTGTAAGTTCCGCAACAACGGCCAGACCTGCGTCTGTGCCAACCGGATCTATGTGCAGGAAGGCGTCTACGACGAATTCGCCAAACGCTTCTCCAAAGCCGTATCGGCCCTGCCCGTCGGCGACGGCCTGAACGAAGGCATCGCGCTTGGTCCGCTGATCTCGCCTGCCGCTGTTCAGAAAGTGCGCGAGCATGTGGCCGACGCGACCTCGAAGGGTGGTGAAGTGATCCTTGGCGGTAAGGAACACGAAAAGGGCGGCCTGTTCTTTGAGCCGACCATCATTAAAAACGCCACACGCGAGATGGACGTCGCCACGGACGAAACCTTCGGCCCGATGGCGCCCTTGTTCAAGTTCAAGGACGAAGACGACGTGATCGCGCAGGCCAATGACACGATATTCGGGCTTGCGTCCTATTTCTACGCCAACAACCTGAGCCGCGTTTACAAAGTGGCCGAAGCGCTGGAATACGGCATCGTCGGTGTGAACACTGGCATCATCTCGACCGAGACCGCACCGTTTGGCGGCGTGAAGCAATCGGGCCTCGGCCGCGAAGGCTCGCGCCACGGGATCGAGGATTTCCTTGAGATGAAATACATCTGCATGTCGGTCTGATCTGCGTGAATACCCAATTATTAGAAAGCGGCGGGGCAACCTGCCGCTTTTTTTTGTTTTTCCGCCAAGGATTGACCTTCGGGCCGCGTCTTACTCTATGTGAAGATGATGACGGAACAGGATGAAGAGCTGGCCCTAGCGGCCGCGACAGGGGACAGAGCTGCGTTTGCGGCCCTCTTGTCGCGCCATTATGATCGGCTGTTTGCATTCACGTTCCGCCTAATGGGCAATCGCGCAGACGCTGAGGATCTGACGCAAGATATATGCGCTGCCCTGCCCGCCAAGCTACAAAGCTTCCGAGTGGATGCGCGGTTTACGACGTGGCTCTACCGCGTTGCTGTGAACGCAGCCCATGATCGTCGCCGTCGAGCCGCAACGCATGCGAAAGCCGCCGACAGTTGGGGCGAGTGGGAAGTAAACCGGCGCGAGGCGATCCGTGAAGAAGCCGAGGCGCAGGACTGGTTAAGCCAAGCCATGACCGCTCTGCCCGATGAATTGCGCGATACCGTCGTGCTGGTTTTGGGTGAAGAACTGACGCAAGCCCAAGCAGGCGAGGTTTTGGGTCTGTCTGAAGGGACAGTCGCCTGGCGAATGTCCGAAGTTAAGAAACGCCTGCGCGACATGCGGGCAGAGGAGGACGCGATATGAGCGACGATCTTGACGATCTGAAGGCCGCCTTGCGCGCGGCTCCGCCTGCGCCAGAGCCTTCGAAGAAAGAGGCCGATTTAGCGCTGGCCATGAAAAATTTCGATGATTTCCAAGGATCGCGGTCTGACGCGCGTCCTACTTCTGACGCCCCAAGATTTGGGGTGATTGGAAAAGGAGTATCGAAAATGTTGAACGCTTTGAATACGCGCGGTGGATTGGCCGCAACAACCGCAATGGTCGCCGTTGGGTTTGCAGTTTTTGTGGTGATGCCGAATGTCGATCAGGTGGAATTGCCGGACGTGACCGTGATCCCCGCACAGCCCGTCGACGACACCTTGGTCGATCAAGAGATAATCGCGGCACCTGCCCCAACCACGTTGGGCAAAGTCGCTGAACAGCCTGCGCGGACCCGGGCGGACACCGCTAACGAACTTCGTGCACAAGCGGGTCAGACTGCCCCGGCTGTGGTTGCTGAACCTCTAATGGAGGCCGACGCGTCAACCTTTGCAGATACTGACGGCATGATCTTCGAAGAAGAGATTTCGATCATGCCAATGGCCGGTGAAGCGGGCCGCGAAGAATACGCCAACGAAGCCCCATCGCCCCTGAAGATCACCTCGGAAGAACCTGTCTCGACCTTCTCGATCGATGTGGACACGGCAAGCTATGCCGTCATACGGCGTGATCTAAAATCGGGTTACATGCCCAACCAAGATGCCGTGCGGATCGAGGAGATGGTGAATTACTTCCCCTACGCCTATCCCGCCCCCGATGGCCCACATCCCTTTGCGCCGACAGTCTCGACAATGCAAACTCCATGGAACACGGGCACGCAATTGGTGCAGATCGGCATTCAGGGTGACGTGGTTGACGAACGCCCGCCCCTAAACCTCGTCTTTTTGATCGACACATCCGGGTCGATGTCCGACCCGGACAAGCTGCCACTTCTGAAGCAAAGCCTACGGATGATGTTGTCTGAACTGCGACCCGAGGATGAGATCGCGATCGTCGCTTACGCAGGCAGCGCGGGTGAGGTGTTGAAGCCGACGAAAGCGGCTGAGCGCGCCACCATTCTGGCGGCGCTGGACCGGCTGGATGCTGGCGGCTCGACCGCGGGCGCACAAGGGATCGAGCTTGCGTATCAGGTTGCCGAACGCATGTTTGATGACGGCGAAGTGGGGCGGGTACTTTTGGCCACAGACGGAGACTTCAACGTCGGCATTCACGACCCAGATCAGTTGAAAGACTTCATCGCCAAAAAACGCGATACCGGCACCTACCTATCGATCCTTGGCTTTGGACGCGGCAATCTGGACGATGCAACCATGCAAGCGCTGGCCCAAAACGGTAACGGTCAGGCCGCCTATATCGACACGCTGGGTGAAGCCCGTAAAGTGCTGGTCGATCAACTGTCCGGCGCGCTGTTCCCGCTGGCAGATGACGTGAAAATCCAGGTGGAGTTTAACCCCGCCCACATCGCTGAATACCGTCTGATCGGCTATGAAACCCGCGCGTTGAAACGCGAGGATTTCAACAACGACAAAGTCGACGCGGGCGAGATTGGCGCGGGCCACCAAGTGACCGCGATCTACGAGGTCACGCCGGTTGGATCGGATGCCGTGCTGACCGACACGCTGCGCTATGCGCCCGAGGTGATCACCACCGACAACGAGGAACTTGGCTTCCTGAAACTACGCTACAAGCGTCCGGGTGAGGACATCAGCACTCTGATTGAAACCCCAATCATTGCGGGTGCAGATAACGCCGGTGTGGAAGAACAATTCGCCGCTGCAATTGCTGGCTTCGGGCAGCTTCTGCGCGAAGATAAGTACCTTGGCGACTGGACTTACTCGGACGCGATCAGTCTGGCCAACGGCGCTAAGGGAAGCGACCCCTACGGCTACCGCGCCGAGGCCGTCACGTTGATGCGCTTGGCCGAAAGTCTGTCTAAATAGGACTGCACAAACGGTCGAGATCGCGTTCTTCCCGATCTTCAAGAGGGTGCTTCGGCACCCTCTTTTTATGAGTCAGATTGATCGGTGTTACGCCCACGCCTCGGCCACTTCAATTCAAGCACCGTGGCAACTGCCAAGGGATAGGCAAGAACGGTGAGGACCAGACTCCATCCTGACTTCAGTCCGAGCTCATTCAACAGGAAATCAATGCTGAAAGGCTCAATCACGCGAAGCAGATCGAGCACCAAAAACGGAAAAGAGATCCACACAACAATCTGGCCAACTACCGTATCCCGCAGCCATTGGTCTTTATTTGGATCTGTACTCAATTTCATTGACCTAACTCAGATTTGTTTGCGAACGCTCCTAACACAAATAGTCGTTGTTGGTTTCCACGCAAGCCTCACATGAACACGACACGATGAGACTTGACCCTCCCCATCCCCCACCCTACGTTCCCCATCGCTGCCCCTGCCGGGGTGGCGACATTCTCAGGGCGGGGTGAAATTCCCCACCGGCGGTAAAGAGGACGCGTTTCTCAAGCCCGCGAGCGGCCCCCGTTGGGGGTGACAGCAGATCCGGTGAAACTCCGGAGCCGACGGTTAAAGTCCGGATGGAAGAGGATGGTCTAAGGCACGCGGTGTTCCCGTGCGCCTTGTCCTTCTGCCTTGGGTCAACGCGTAAGGAAGAAAGGACACTACGCAATGGCTCATCAGCTTACTATGACCGCGCCCGTGAAGGCGGCTGGTCTGATGGTTCTGGCAGGCGCAAGTTTCGCTGTCGTGAACACGGCCCTTCAAGGGGCCACAATGAAAATGGGGGCGTCTGCGCCCTCGGTCACTTTCTGGCAATATTTGATTGCATTGGGTTTTTATTTGCCTTGGGTGTTTCGACATCGCGCGGCGGTGATGAAGACTTCTCAGATCTGGTTGCAGGTGCTGCGCGTGGCCTTGGCCGCAGGTGGCGTACAATTGTGGACGCTGGGGCTGGCGCATGTGCCGATTTGGCAAGCGATTGCACTGATCCTGCTGTCGCCCTTCTTTGTGACGCTGGGCGCCGGACTGATCCTGCGCGAGCATGTCTCCGTCCATCGCTGGGGCGCGGTGGTGCTGGGAATTATCGGCGGTGCAATTATCTTGGAGCCGTGGTCGGACCGCTTCCAGCTGGCAGCCTTGTTGCCTGTTGGTGCGGCGGGTTTGTGGGCAGCAAGCTCTGTCGTGACGAAGTTCCTGACCCATCGTGACAGCACCGAGACGATCACGATTTACTTGTTGCTATTACTGAGCCCGATTAACGCCGGACTGGCCCTTAGCACTGGGTTCACATTGCCCGCGAACGCGATCTGGATGGTGGTGGGCGCAGGTCTGGTGACGGCCTTTGCCCAACACGTTCTGGCGCGTGCCTATTCGATGGCAGATGCGGCTTTCTTGCAGCCCTTCGACCATTTGAAACTGGTGTTCAACGTGGTGCTTGGTTTCGTTGTGTTTGGCTTCTTTCCCACAGGCTCCATGTGGGTTGGGACGGCCATCATTCTGGCCGCGAGCTTTTGGCTTCTCGAGCAAGAACGCCGTCAAACCGTCTGAAAACAGAAAGGGCGCGGATATACCGCGCCCTTCGCATCAGTAGTCAATCCGACTTAGGCTTCGATCGCCGTAGCTTCGACATCATCTTTGCCAGCAATCTCGATCCGGCGGGGTTTCAGTGCTTCGGGCACTTCGCGCACAAGATCGATATGAAGCATGCCGTTTTCATGGGCTGCACCTGACACGCGCACATGGTCGGCCAAGTGGAAGCGACGCTCAAACGCGCGGGTGGCAATCCCACGGTGCAGATAGGTGCGTTCATCGTCTTCAGCCTTCTTGGCCGATACGAACAGGGCTTTATCGCGCAGCTCTACCGAAAGCTCGTCTTCTGTGAACCCGGCGACAGCGACGGAAATGCGCCACGCATCTTCGTCTGTTTTTTCAATGTTATACGGGGGGTAGCTGTCACGGCTGACATCATTGGTCAGAACCCGGTCCATCAGGTCAGCAATCTGGTCGAAACCGACGGTGGCACGGTATAGCGGCGACAGGTCAAAATTACGCATTGGGTGTCCTTTCATAAAGCGACATATGTTTGGGCTTTCCCTTCAGGGACAAGCAGTTCACGGACCCGCCCGGCGGCATCCGTATAGTAAAGATATGTGGGATTTTTCCGGGTTCAAGCCCCTCAGGGCTTTACAAACCGCGCGCCGCCACCGCTTTTCTGTCCGATACCAATGCGCCGCGATTTCACGACAGTTCCACCGACCACTCCCCTGCCCGCTCGCAAGGCTTGCTTCAATTCCGACAAGCGCGCTGGCAACATCATCCCAAGCCCGGCTTTCTTACCCCGATAGTTCGTGACGGCGGAAACCAAAGATACAATCCGTGGACGCCGCCCGGATGTGTTGAAAACCGGAGCCCCTGAGGATCCGAACCAGATATCACAATCAAAAACGACCAACTCTGTATCTCGGTCAATCACTGCACATCGCGCTTCACGCGACAGGGCGTCAGCGCGCCCACGCGCATAGCTGACAACTGAAAGATCTTGTTCTTTCCGCGACAAGGCCTCAACCGCAAAGGGGGCAGCAACTGCTGTGGAAATTGGGGCTGCCAGCTCTACCAGTCCGATGTCATAGCGAATATTGCGAAAGTCTGGGTTCGGCCCGGTATCATAGCTGGGATGCATCACAATACGCTTCGCCGCGCTTGCTGCCACATGTTTGCCGTCCCGCAATCCGGCCCGAAACCTGAGGCCATCAAGTGACCCCGCCGCAACGGCATCTTCCAGACAGTGGGCTGCGGTGAGGACCATATCACTGGCGATCAACACGCCCGAACAAAACCCACCGGACATATCAAGCCGCCCGACCGCTTCGAACCCCAGTAGGTCACTGCGTAGGGTAAGACGCTTCAGCGCCCCGCCTTCTTGCGCGAAAAGGGATTGGGGCAAAAGAAAAAGCGCAACAACGAATGAAAGAATCTGCTTCATAATAGTCAGAGTACTAGGGCCGGACGAACTTGGCACCCCCTGCCCCTGCTGCACCGGTTCCAATCTGTTTCACCTTGGGTTTCTGCACGGATTCAACACGGGTGAATACGCCATCCCCAGCGGCCAACATTTCGTACATTTCGGCCAGAGGGGTTTCCAGATCTGTCCCCAGAGACACAGGGATGTCGCGCACCATTGCTTTGGCCGAAATCACCGAGACGATCCGCGGTTCTCCCCCTTCCAGCACGAAGACCGGGGCCCCGGACGATCCGAAATCAACGGTACAGCTTAGGATCAAAGCCCCGCCCTGGCGTGCCAGAACTTTACAGGTTTCCTGCAAGGCCGGGCTTTCTTTGCGGTCGTGGGCATAAGACACCACACCAACCTCCGCCCCTTTGCGCGGGCGCGAGAAAGTTTTGAAGGGCCGGACGGACATTTTGCGGATCGGAGTATCAAGCTCCAACAAAGCAAGGTCGTCCGCCACCCGGGTCGGGTTTTCGGATGCGGTGAACTGATATCCCGGATGGACAACGGCGCGTTTGACACCACGATAGGCCGAGGCGCGTCCTCCGCGCCAACCGGCCAGAAATTCGATCTCGGACAGTTTGAACCGTTCGCCCGTGTCGCGATCATACAGGCAATGCGCTGCTGTCAAAACAAGGTTTTCGTCGATCAAAGACCCGGTGCAAAAGCTGCCACCGCCGATATTCAAACGCCCGACAGCTTCCCAACCTTTGCTGTCATCCCCAGTCATCAGGGTGCGCAAAGGCGAGGGGTCAGATGCCCCCAACGGACTGGTCAGCCATAGGGCTGCGGCCAGCAATGCCAGTAATTTCTTCATACTCAACTACCTTTATCGGGGCGGTTGTTCCACCCTCTCACACATGTTTACGGCGAAAATCGGGGCGAGAGAAAGGAATTTTATCCATGCAGCGTCAATTTGCGCGGCTGTGGTCCCCCGGTCGCCCAATCGAGCAGCTCGACCGTATGCACAACGGGAATGCCCGTCCCCGATCCGATTTGCATCATGCAGCCGATATTGCCCGCCGCGATAATTTGGGGCGACTTGGCTTCCAGATTGGTCACCTTGCGGCGCTTCAGCTCCTGCGAAATTTCGGGCTGCATCAGGTTATAGGTGCCCGCCGAGCCACAGCAAAGATGAGGGTCTGCAGGCTCAACCACCTCAAAACCCGCTTGTTTTAAAAGGGTTTTCGGGTGCGTTTTGATTTGTTGGCCGTGTTGCAGGCTACAGGCAGAATGGTATGCCACCCGCATGCCCATCTCGGCATTTGATACGTCCAGATCCATCAAAAGCTCACTCACGTCACAGGCAAGGCGCGACACCTCCGCCGCATCTTCGGCAAGCGCGGCATCGTTTCGGAACATGTAACCGTAATCCTTCACCGTCGTACCACAGCCTGAGGTGTTGATGACAATCGCGTCTAGTCCGTCGGATCGCTTTTCCCCCATCCAGGCACGAATATTGGTCGCGGCCTGTGCGTGGCTCGCATCTTCCTTACCCATGTGATGGGTCAGCGCGCCGCAGCAGCCCATACCCTTGGCCACGACAACCTCACAGCCCAATCGGGTCAGAAGCCGGATGGTGGCGTCATTGATGTCGGTATCAAGCGCCTTCTGCGCGCAGCCCGTCAAAAGCGCCACGCGTTTCTTGCGTTCGCCCTTGGCCGGGAAAACCTGAGGCTTATCGTTTTCCGAAGGACGTGGAAGTTTCGGCGGTGCCATCTCTAACATCGCTTCAAGTCGGGGATCGGGCATGAACTTGCGCAAAGGCCGCATAAGCCGCGCGCCCTGCATGGCCAGCCGGAACCGCCCGGGATACGGGATGATCTGCGCCAGCGTCCAGCGCAGCACACGATCGAACAGAGGACGTTTGTAGGTCTTTTCGATATGCGCGCGGGCGTGATCAATCAGATGCATGTAATGCACACCCGAGGGACAAGTCGACATACAGGCCAGACAGGACAGGCATTTGTCCACATGCTCGACGGTCTTCTTGTCTGCAGGCCGCCCTGCCTCCAGCATATCCTTGATCAGGTAGATACGGCCCCGCGGGCTGTCCAATTCGTCGCCCAAAACCTGATAGCTGGGGCAAGTGGCCGTGCAGAACCCGCAATGTACGCAAGAGCGTAATATCTCGTTGGCGCGCTGGATCGCGGGGTCGCGCAACTGTTCCTCGGTGAAATGGGTTTGCATGGATCAGGCTCCCATCAGGCCGGGGTTCAGAATGCCGCGTGGGTCGAATTTCGCACGCAAGGCTTGGGACAAACGCGACAACACAGGAGACTGCAGTTGAAACTTCGGCCCTTCAAATGCGGAAGCACTATGGATAAGTGTCGCATGTCCACCAACCCGTGTCGCGCTGTCCTGAAGGGCGCCATGCAAAGCGGAATGGTCCACTTCCTCGCCAGCCCAAACCCAGACACGACCGCCCCCCCAATCGTAGCTGTAGAGAACATCGAACCGATCAGAGATTTCGGCCATAACCGGCGATGCATCACTCGGTTTAAGCGACAATTGCCAAAGCGCCCCGCCCGATCCACGCACCGGTTGGGAAAAGGCGACCATCTCACGCATAGCTTTCCAACCTTCTGCATTTTCAGACGTCGTTACGTCACCATATCGCCCGAGCAGCTCTTTCAACTTCTCAGCGCGATACTGGACGGAGCCCTCAAACCCTTCGACGCGGACCATGGTGAACGGCTCTTCCTCAATACAGGCTGGGGCATGCACGGCCCCGGTCACATCGAAAGGGGATCCCAGTGCTGCGGACATGGCCGCTACCGCGTCTTCGTCGCTAAGCCCCGTGACTGCAACAGTCATCACATGTTCCGGCATCGGTAGGACCTTCAGGCTGACCTCGCTTAGGACACCAAGCGTGCCCCAGCTGCCAGCCATCAGTTTCACCAAATCGTATCCGGTCACATTCTTCATGACCCGACCACCGTTTTTCAGAACCTGACCCTCCCCGTCGACAAATCGAACACCCAGTAGAAAATCCCGCGCCGCGCCGGCCTGCACACGCCGCGCGCCACTGGCATTGGTGGCGACCACCCCGCCTATGGTCGATGCGCCTTTCGCACCTGTGACACCTGTCAAATCATAAGGTTCAAAAGCCAGCATTTGGTTCTCTGCCCGCAGAGCAGCATCGATTTCGTCCAAGGGCGTTCCTGCTTTGGCGACCAAGGTCAGCGCGCCGGGTTCGTAAAGCGTAATGCCAGATAGGGCCGCGGTCGACAGAACTTGCGCGTTTGCCACATCTCCAATGGGCCGCGTACCGCCGCCCATGATCCGCAACGGGCCACTGGACGCACGCACCAGATCTGCCAGCTCCGCTTCGCTTTGAGGGGTCAGATTTGTCATCCGCGCCGCCCTTTCGAAGCTTCAAGAGGGAACACCTTCGCCGGGTTCAAAAGCCATTTTGGGTCAAACACGTCTTTTACAGCCATTTGGATTTCCAGATCCTCAGGGCGGTATTGCTTGGTCATCAGATCGCGCTTTTCGACCCCGACACCGTGTTCGCCAGTCAGACAGCCTCCAACTTCAACACAGAGGGATAGGATATCAGCCCCAAACGCTTCGCATTTCTCAAGGTCACCCGGTTTGTTGGCATCAAACAGGATCAAGGGATGCATATTGCCATCGCCCGCGTGGAACACATTGCCCACGTCCAGACCGTAGTCCTTCGACATCTCGCCAATGCGTTTGAGCACGCGCGGCAGCTCAGACACCGGGATCGTGCCATCAAGGCACATGTAGTCGTTGATCTGCCCCATCGCGCCAAAGGCCGACTTGCGCCCCAGCCAGATTTTCGCGCTTTCTTCGGCTGATTTGCTTTCGCGCACCTCGACCGGATCATGGGCTTTGGCGATTTCGACAATACGGGCAAGCTGGTCGTCGATCTCGGCGTCAGAGCCTTCGACCTCGATGATCAAAAGTGCCTCGCAATCGGGATAGCCTGCGCCTGCAAAAGCTTCGGTCGCGCGGATGCAGGGGCGGTCCATGAACTCGATCGCAACAGGCAGGATGCCGGACTTGATGATGTCGGACACGCAGTGGCCTGCCACTTCGTTTGTGTCAAACCCGATCAGTACAGGCCGCGCGCCTTCGGGTTTGGGAAGGATACGCAAGGTCGCTTCGGTCACGATGCCCAACTGACCTTCAGAGCCGCAAATAAGGCCTAGCAAGTCCAGCCCGGCTGCATCCATATAGCCACCGCCGATTTCCACCACTTCACCATCAGCCATGACCATCGTCACGCCGAGCAAATTGTTGGTGGTCACACCGTATTTCAGGCAATGCGCCCCGCCGGAATTCATGGCGATATTACCTGCAATTGCACAGGCCAACTGGCTCGAGGGATCGGGCGCATAAAAGAAGCCATCTTCCTCGACCGCCCCCGTTACTGACAGGTTTGTGCGCCCCGACTGCACACGAATGATACGGTCGTCATAGCTCGTCTCTAACACATCCGTCAGGCGCGCCACGCCAAGAATGACGCTGTCCTCGGTAGGCAATGCGCCCCCTGCAAGGGACGTGCCCGCACCGCGCGGAACGACCGGAACGCCTTCCTCAAAGCAGATGCGCATGATGGCCGAGACCTCTTCGGTCGAAGCGGGCAGCACAGCGCAGAGCGGGGGGCATTTGTATGCGGTCAGTGCGTCACATTCATAGGCGCGGGTCTGGACCGGGTCATGCACAACCGCCCCTTCTGGCAGCACGGATTGGAGCCGCGCCACGATGTGGCCCTTCCGCGAAAGAATACTGTTACTTGGTGTCGGCATCTGCATGGTGCATACCTCGTGATGCAAATTGGTAAAAAAATATAACCAATTTTTCATCGCGGACGCAAGCCGGATTCGACAAGGCTACGATGTGACTTGCTTGCGGCCCCGTCCCTCAAGCAGCCACGCGGCGACAAGTGCGAGCGCGGCGAGCGTTAAAAACAAGGCTGCCGGAGCGAGTGGGCGCAGGCGAATGGCGGTCGTGACATAGGCCTCTTGCGGCACGTAACCCAGCCAACCACGCCCGTGTGCGGGACGCCCAGCGCGTACTGATCGAAGCGATGGGACGCCAGCCTCAATCCGACGTGCATCCCCGCCTGTAGGGGATAAAACAGGTTGCAAAAGATCTCCCCGGGCCAAGGGATTGCTGAACTCTTCCGATGTTGCAGCCCCTCTGACGACGACCGTGGACAAGTCGCCTTGGGTCACGCGAAACAGCCCCGTTGCTTCTGTGGCGAATCCAGCTTCGAACACGCCCAAATCATCATCGGGCATCAATTCAACCAAAGCTTCGTCGCCGGAAGGCGAGGTGACAACCGCGTTGGGCAGTTCGGATTGCATGGTGTTACGCTGAATCGTAAGGCCATCTTCGGTCGCGCGCGCGGCAAGGGCTTCCTCTTCCAGCTCAGGTTCTCGCATCAACCAATGCGCCAGCCTGCGCAAGAGCTCCAATTGCGGCCCGCCGCCCTTATGGCCCCGTGCCCAAAGCCATGCGTGGTCCGAAGCCAAAAGTGCAACGCGCCCCTCATCGCTCCGATCCACCACAAGCAGAGGAGATCCTTCTTCAGCAGAAAGGATCACATGGCCACGATCAGGCTCCACTTCGATATGCCGCATCCACGGCCCCCAACCACCTTCCGGGGCATGGCGCAAAAGGTTACGAGTGACCGGATGGCGCAGGCCGTCATCTGTGACATCTGGCAAAAATGGCGCTTCAAACAAACGCCCTGTCGGCGTGGCGGGCAAGATGTCTGCAAGGCCTGTGCGCGCGATGCTTTCGGCGCTCGCAAGGGAGGGTCCTGCCGCGACCAAAACCGCACCGCCGCGCCGCACATAGTCACGCACACTGTTCAGATACCCACCCGGCAGAATGCCACGCAGCTGATAGCGGTCGAAGATGATCAAATCGAACTCGTCAATCTTATCGATGAACAGTTCTTGCGTTGGGAATGCAATTAAGCTCAGCTCGCTCACTGGCACGCCATCTTGCTTGTCGGGCGGGCGCAAAATGGTGAAGTGCACCAGATCCACGGCGCTGTCGGATTTCAGCAAATTGCGCCACGTGCGCGTGCCCGGATGTGGCGTGCCCGAGATCAGAAGAACCTGCAAACGATCCCGAACCCCATTCAGCTCGATCACAACTTCATTGTTGCGGCCTGTCAGCTCGCCATCTTCCACCGGCAATGTCACATGAATGAGGTTGCGGCCCGCATGGTCCAAAACCAAGGGAATAACGATGTCCTTACTGTCAGTCACCGGAATGTCCTCAACCGGGCGACCGTCATGTGAAACGCTTATCACCGCAGGGGGGAGCACATTCGGACTGGCCCCGAGCGTTTCCATCTTCAGGCGCAGCTCAACCTCTTCCCCCAAGATGCCAAATGCGGGTGCGTTCACGACACTTAGTCGTCGATCCCAGTCGCTGTCTCGACCCGTTATTAATGCGTGCATGGGGGCGGACAAACCCGGGGCATTTTCCAGATCGTGCACCACGCCATCGGTGATCAGAACGCCCCCGGCCAGACGATTGGAAGGAAGCTCGGCCAATGCCTGTTTCAACGCAGTCATCAACCGCGTTTTTTCATCTGTTTCCGCGTCGCTTGGCAGGGTAAATTCTGACAGGTTGCGCACCACTGGCTCAAGCGAACTGCGTGTTGCGATTTGCGCCAACACGCCATCGCGCGCCTGTGCCGTTTGCGCCGGACGATCTGACAGAAATTGCGAAGCACTGTCATCCACAAGGATTAGAAACAATTCAGACAAAGGATCACGGTCTTCTTCCTGAAGCGACGGGCCGCACAAAGCTGCCAGCACGACAAGTGCAGCCACAGCCCGCAGTGCCCAGCCCGAAAGCCCACGCCATAGCGCCACGCAGAGCGACAAGACCACCACTGCGGCAAGCAACCCGATCACCGGCCAAGGCAGTCCGGGTGCAAACTGAAGGGACATGGCGTTCATTCCCCTAGCCTTTCAAGCAGCGCAGGCACGTGGACCTGATCGGATTTATAGTTGCCTGTCAGCACATGCATCACCAGATTGACGCCAAACCGAACAGCCATTTCGCGTTGCCGTTCCCCAGCTTGTCCGCGACCCACGGGGAACATGGGACGTCCGTCGTCGCGGATCGCCCAAGCGCTGGCCCAGTCATTGCCCCCAACGATGACAGGCGTCACGCCGTCATTCAGATTGCGAAAGGGCATTCCTTCGGCACGTTCCGCATCTGGGGGCGGTGCTTCGGCCCAGACCGGACCGCGATATCGGCCGGGAAATTCCTGCAATAGATAAAAACTTCGGGTGAGAACGTGATCATGCGGCACCTGATCTAATAGCGGCAAGCCCAAAGGCAGCGCCACAGCACGAAGGCGACGGCTGGTCGATGAGTTGCCCCCGACCCCGGCATCACGCGTGTCGAACAAGATCAACCCGCCCGCAGCTAGATACCGTTTCACGCGCACAATAGCATCCGGGCTGGGAATGGGTGTCTGGTCTGTCAGCGGCCAGTAAAGCATCGGAAAAACCGATAGGTCGCTGTTTTCAATGTCGACCGCGACGGGGGGTGCAGGCTCGACGGAACTGCGCATGAAAAGCTGATCCGTTAGCCCCTTTAGTCCGGCCTGCGCGATCCGATCAATGTCTGCATCACCACTTAGAACATGGGCCAAGGTCACGATGCCTGCGGCCTCTAATACATTTGGATCGGTGTCTGTCTGGGCCTCGACCGATGTTGTGGTGGTCATAAGAGCAAGCGCGGCAACCGCCCCCATTGCGGCATGACGCGCTGCTGGTCGCAAACGTCCAGCCAACATAAGCGTCAACACAACATCCAGAGCCCCCAACAACAGCGCGGCGGCAAGCAACCAAGGGCCAAATTCTTGCTGTTTCTCATCAACCTGCCAGCTTGTCGTCACATGGGCGGGCCAATCTGTGCGCTCCAACGTGCTGTCAGACCGCAGCACATTCACAGCCTGCACTCTGTCCCCATCTGCATAAAGTCCCGGCGCAAGGCTCGGACCAACCGGGTTCACCAACATGTTCCCTGGCACGCCTGCTGCGGCATCCTGAGGCGACAATTGCCCAAACGCATCCAGCACCTGCGTTGCCACCCAAGTCGTGCCCTCCAGCGCCACACTGTCGCGCGCAGCTCCTTGCGACGAGACCGCAAGGCGCTCCAACATCTGCACAAACAGGCCCGAAAACGGCAGCGACGACCATTCTGCATTGGCCGAAACATGGAACAGAACAACCTGTCCCGCGCCGATAGCCCGCCGCGTTACAATCGGCGTTCCGTCTGAAAGGGTAGCAATTGTTTTATCCGCAAGGTCCGGTCCGGGTTCGGCCAGAATTTGTGCCTCGACCCTGACGTCATCTGGAACAGTCAAGCCAAAGAACG
Organism: Aliiroseovarius sp. F20344; assembly: GCF_023016155.1. Lineage (GTDB taxonomy): Bacteria > Pseudomonadota > Alphaproteobacteria > Rhodobacterales > Rhodobacteraceae > Aliiroseovarius. The sequence goes on along the minus strand of NZ_JALKBG010000008.1, from coordinate 323,510 downwards.
GAGAGCTTTCTGGAAACGAGGCCAAAGCACGCGGGTCACCCCAGCTCATCGCACCACCCACCACGCGCCCGCCAGCGCGCAGACGGACCGGAAGCAGATCATCCGTGACCCCTTGCCCCAGATCGGCCGACGCCAGCAGTGGTCCGGCAAACCGCAATAAAAGCCCGCCCTGTTCTATCCAACCTGTCAATGATGCCCGATCAGCATCCGAGAACGTGGCGACGTCCGGCAAAATGACGACATCCGGGCTGGCTTTGATCAGCTCTGACAATGTTGGAAGCTCAATGATTTCAGCCGTCGTGGCCAGGGCTTCACGCAGATAGTGAAGCGGCGACAAAAGCTCCAACCCTTCGCGTTCACCGACAGTGTTCAAAAGCGCAACACGGCGGCGGCGCAGGCTGTCATCTGCAAGGGTCACGGCGCCAGCTGCCCGGTGATCTGTAATCTGAATGCGGGTGATCCGATTGCGCAGCTCACTGGGCAAGGTAAATCGAAGCTCGACGCGGTCGGCATTTTCGTTGAACTGAGTAGGGGTCGAGAGCAAAACCCGCTCGACACCTTCAGGATCAGGACCAATCGCTTCAATGGTAAGGTCTGCACTGGCCCCGGTCCGAGACCTGAGTATGGAAAGCACCAAATCGCCACCATCCAGCTTCGCAGGTAACAGGCCAAGACGCGCGGATGGGGGCTCCAACACCTCAACCGCGCCCAATTGTTCGAATTGTGACAACAGTTCAGCGCGCCCATCTCGTTTGACTCCGTCCGAAAGCCACAGCACATCCGTGGCCTGATCCGAAAGGAGCCAGCCCTCGACCGTTCCATACGCTGCATCCCACGCGACTGGCCGCAGGCCTGCAAGGCTTGCTTTCCAAATATCTGCGGCTTGCCAGTCGACTGTTTGGTCAACACCGCTAAGCTCTGTTTTACTTGCCAATACAAGGGCGACAGGACGGCCTGCGGTTTGCGCATTGTCCAATTGCGTTTCGATGGCCTCTATGCGTTGCGCCCAATCTGATACGGCGGGCCAGAAGTCATCGACGAATACTAGCAACCTACCTGTTTTGGTTGCCTGACCATCAGGATTCAATACAGGACCCGCAAATCCCACAATCAGCGCGGCAACGGCCAGAAGTCGTAAAAGTAAAAGCCACCAAGGGGTACGATCAGCTTGCGCAGTCTTATCTTCAAGCCCCAACAACAGCGTTACAGCCGGAAAAACCTGCTTGCGCGGTGTGGGCGGCACGGCCCGTAAAAGCAACCAGATCACCGGCAGGGCAAGCAACCCCAGTAGCAACCAAGGTGCGGCAAATCCTATGCCAAACACGCTCAACGCGCTGGTCCCCCGATTGCGTTCCACAGCCAAAGCAAGGCGGAACTGGGCGGTTGATGCGTATGGTAGGTATGGAACCGCCACCCCGCGCGCTTGGCGAGGTCTGACAGCTCGGCCTTGCGGCGCGCCAATCGATCCAAGTAACGGTTGCGTAAATCCGCTGCTTCGCGCGTGTCGTGGGTCAATACTCCAGAGACATCCTGAAACAGAACACGCCCTTGAAACGGAAACGCTTCTTCCATTGGATCAAGCAATTGAAACAATACACCTTTCTGACCTCTACCTTGTGCAGCAAGAACGAAATCGCGGGTTTCGTCCAGAGACCCAAGGAAATCAGAAAACACAATTTGCCGCGCGTGTGGAACGGCCGCGGCATGGGACAGTTTGGCATCATCCCCAGCATTTAGCATGTGATCCGCCATACGCGACAAGGCCAGACGCCCACGTCCCGGAGGCTGCGCCCCGCCTAATAGTCCAACACGCTCCCCCCCGCGCAATAGAAGCGACGCCAGCGCCAACCCTATCAGTCGCGCTTGATCGCGCTTTTGTGGCAAGTCCGGATCGGACGCAAAGGCAAGCGATGGCGCGGGATCAATCCAGATCTGCACCGAATGCGCAGCCTGCCATTCTTTTTCCTGGACATAGTGGCTGTCCGAACGGGCTGAACGCCTCCAATCAATACGATGTGCGGGATCACCCGGCTGGGCGCGGCGATATTGCCAAAACGCTTCGCCTTGCCCCGATTGCCGTCGTCCGTGTTCCCCAAGTTCAATGGATTGGGCAAGATGCTGGGCCGCCACAAGCAAGGGCGGCAGACGCGCTCCCAGCGCTTCGGCACGCGGCCGGAGCATGACAGAGGCGTCTTGTGAGGTCACGCCGCGACCTCGATCTGCAACACCTCAGCAACGGTTTGCGCGATCACATCCGAAAGCGCCACGCCTTCGGCCCGCGCAGCATATCCCAGCGCCATTCGGTGACTTAGGACCGGACCAGCCAAGGCGTGAACGTCATCAACGCCGGGCGCAAGCCGCCCATCCAATAAAGCACGTGCACGCGCCAGCAGCATCAAAGCTTGTGTAGCACGCGGCCCCGGACCCCAGCTTACGTTTTCCCGCACGATCTGCGGAGCAGTGGGATCTTCGGGCCGGCATGCACGCACAAGATCTAGTATGGCCTCAACCACGTTTTCACCAACCGGCATCCGGCGCAAAAGCTTCTGTGCAGCAATCAAATCCGACCTGTTGAACACCGCGGACACCTTGGCGTCTTCAGTGCCCGTGGTGGCAAGAAGAATGTCACGTTCTGAATCCCTATCGGGGTAATCAACATCGATCTGCACCAGAAAACGGTCCAACTGTGCTTCGGGCAGCGGGTAAGTACCTTCTTGCTCAAGCGGGTTTTGCGTGGCCAACACATGGAAGACTTCACCTAGATCATGGGTGTGCCCGGCGACGGAAACCTCATGCTCCTGCATCGCCTGAAGAAGCGCGGATTGAGTACGCGGGCTGGCGCGGTTGATCTCGTCCGCCAGTAAAAGTTCGCAGAAAACGGGGCCTTTGATAAACCGGAAAGACCGCGCACCCACGTCGCTTTCCTCCAACACTTCGGCCCCCAGAATATCGGATGGCATCAGATCGGGCGTGAATTGGATTCGGCCATCATTCAATCCCATAACCGATCCCAATGTCTCGACAAGTCGCGTTTTACCCAGCCCCGGCAGGCCGATCAAAAGCGCATGCCCCCCTGCAAGGATCGCTGCAATCGTCAGATCAACCACCTGATCTTGACCCATGATCCGGCGTGCCACCATCTTGCGCGCCTCGGCAAGCTTCGTGCCCAGGGTTTCGACATCACTCAGTAAGTCTTCGTTCTGCATGGCATTTCCTTCGCGTGGGTAATAGGATCATTAAAGGCCAGATTCAGATGGGGAACAAATGACAAAAGCGCCAAGTGCCGGAAAATCGGCGAAAACACGTCCCTCTGCGCCCGAAGCTTTGGCCAAGGCGGTTGGAACGGTTTCAGCCAAGGCACCGCCGCCCGTACATCTGTGGACCCCGGACTATAGCGGCGAGATCGACATCAGGATTGATCGCGACGGCACTTGGTTTCACGAAGGTGACCCGATCACACGAGACGGTTTGGTGCGGTTGTTTTCGTCCATCCTGCGCAAGGAGGAAGAATGTTTCTTCCTTGTCACCCCGGTCGAGAAATGGGGCATTACCGTCGAAGACGCCCCTTTTGTGGCCACGGATTTGGATGTCGAGGGTGAAGGTCGACAGCAATGCCTGCGCTTCACCACCCATGTGGGTGACACGGTCATTGCTGGCCCTAAACACCCGATCCGATTGGATCACATCGACGACATGCCCAGCCCCTACGTCGAAATTCGCGCGGGGCTTGAAGCACGCATTGATCGCAAGTCGTTCTATAGGTTGATTGATCTTGGTGTGGCCGAGGACCATGACAGCGCATCTTGGTTTGGCGTCTGGTCGAACGGGCAGTTTTTTCCGCTGATCCCCACAGATGAACTCGGCTGAAACTGCCTTCGCATTTCGCTCGCCGCCGGGATGCAGCTGGGATAGAAGGCCCCATGACCACAGATGATCTTGAGATATTCCTTGTCGCCCCACCCGGACTGGAAGGCGTGCTGGCTGATGAAGCGCGCGCCGCTGGCTTTGCAACACCAGAAGCCAGCCCCGGAGGCGTCACCACTCGTGGCAACTGGTCCGAAGTTTGGCGCGCCAACCTAACACTGCGCGGCGCGACCCGCGTATTGGTTCGCTTGGGCGAGTTTCGGGCCTTCCATATGGCGCAGCTGGACAAACGGGCGCGTAAGTTTCCGTGGGCCGATGTGTTGCGCGCTGATGTTCCTGTAAGGGTCGAAGCTGTATGCAAACGTTCGAAAATCTATCACCACAAAGGTGCCGCGCAGCGGGTCGAGCGTGCAATTTCTGAAACCCTTGGCGCGTCGGTGTCAAAAGATGCGGCTTTGACAATCAAGGTGCGGATTGACGACAACCTTGTCACCATCAGCTTGGACAGCTCGGGCGAAAGCCTTCACAAGCGTGGGCATAAGACTGCAACCGGCAAAGCGCCGATGCGCGAAAACCTTGCTGCTCTGTTTCTGCGGGCCGCTGGATATGACGGGCAAGAGGCGGTAATTGACCCGATGTGCGGCTCTGGCACGTTCCTGATTGAGGCCGCTGAAAGGGCGGCAGCTTTGCTGCCCGGACGCAGCCGCAGTTTTGCCTTTGAGAAGCTCGCGACCTTTGACCCCGCAGCCTTTGAGGCCCTACGCGCTGCCAGCACACCAGCCGCCATCGGTGGAGTTCGCTTCTTCGGATCAGACCGAAATGCCGGCGCAATTGCCAATGGTCGCAAGAACGCGGAAAGCGCGGGCGTCAGCGAAGCCATTCAGTTCACAGAAGCTGCGATTAGCGATCTTGAGCGCCCTGAAATTGCCCCAGGTCTAATCATCGTGAACCCGCCCTATGGGGGGCGCATTGGCAATAAGAAGCTGTTGTTTGCGCTTTACGGCACAATGGGCAAAGTGTTTCAGGAACGCTTCTCAAGTTGGCGGGTTGGGATCATCACATCGGATGGTGGATTGGCCAAGGCGACCGGTTTGCCGTTTTTGCCTCCGGGACCTCCGATAGATCATGGCGGCACAAAGGTGAAGCTCTACCAAACCGCACCACTTCCTTAAAAAAGGCCGGGTCAGATGCCCGGCCTTTCCAATTTCTCTATGTCCTGATCAGTTCAGGCCCCACTTAGCAGCGGTTGCATCGAAGAAGCCTTTTTCCTGCTTCAGTTTAATCCAGCTGTTCACATAGTTGATCCAGACCTGATCCCCTTGTGGCAACAGCATCGCAATCGGCGTAGGCGCACGAGGGGCGTCCACTGGGATGGCCGTAACCTGCGGGAATTTCTCGGTCAGGGTTGCACCTTCAATGTTCGACGTGATGAAGACGTCCGCGCGGCCCGACAAGACCTCTTGATAGCCGCGGGCGGGTGCTTCGACCACTTTGATATCGGCGTCCGGGAACCATTCTTTCACCATCTTCTCAAACGATGTGCCCAGAGTGGTCGCCACCTTGACCTCGGGCTTATTGATGGACTCCCAACCGCTAAAGCCAGCCTGCTTTTCCGAAGTCGTAAACGGCATAATCTGGACCGAGATGTACGGGTCCGAATAACCTGCCACCTTCATGCGTGACGGCGAAATCGAAGCCGATCCGGTCATGTGGTAGTTTCCGGCGACAATGCCGTTCACCAGCGTTTTCCAATCGGTGGGAACAAACTCCAGCTTGACCTCAAGGTCTTTGGCAAGCTCGGTCATGACGTCGATGTCATACCCCTTGTAACTTTCCGTCGCCGGATCACGCACCGACATCGGGTTCCAATCGCCGGTTGTTCCTACTTTCAGGACACCGCCCGACAGAATGTCATTCAACGCAGATTGCGCTGATGCCGCCCCGGTGAAAGTTGCCAAAGCCAGAAGCCCCGCCCCAAGAGTTCTCAAAAAGTTCATCGCGCCTTGTCCTTTTGGTGGTTATAAATTCGGTCTCATGTTCATATAGGTTACGGGAACAAAACCCGAGTGGATCATTCGTCACAATCAGTTGAACAAAAAACGGCCCGTAGAACAAGTGCAGAACACAAGACAGATTGATCCTGCGGTGCAGATGAAAGACGTATCGAAGTGGTACGGAGACTTTCAGGTTCTGCGCGACATTTCTTTGACCGTAGGAACTGGTGAAAAACTGGTGATTTGCGGGCCTTCCGGGTCTGGGAAATCCACCATCGTTCGCCTTCTGTCAGGGCTCGAGACGCATCAGGTTGGTGACATTCATCTGCATGATGCCAACAAACCCGGCGATATCGGGATGGTGTTTCAAAGCTTCAACTTGTTTCCGCATCTGTCTGTTCTGGACAATCTGACACTGGGGCCCATTCAGGCATTGGGTCTTTCCCGATCTGAGGCCGAAACACGTGCGCGCGGTTATCTTGAGCGCGTTCGCATTCCTGAACAGGCTGGAAAACGCCCAGCCCAGCTGTCTGGTGGTCAACAACAACGCGTCGCGATTGCGCGCGCTTTGTGCATGGAGCCGAAGCTCATGCTGTTTGATGAACCCACATCCGCGCTGGATCCCGAAATGATCGCCGAAGTTCTGGAGGTGATAGAGGATTTGGCAGCTGAAGGCATGACCATGATCTGCGTGACCCATGAAATGGGGTTTGCGCGGCGCGTGGCAGATCGGATCGCCTTCATGGACGCTGGGGAAATCGTCGAAATTGGCCAGCCGGAACAGGTGTTTAAAGCGCCAGAAAGTGAACGTTTCGCACAATTCCTTGACAAGATTTTGAAGCATTGACGGGGCAGAAATGAAATTTCGAACAATCGCCCTGATCTCATCTCTGCTTCTATTAACCGCCTGCTCTGCGGCCCCCGGAACCTGGGGCTGGTACGTCATTGATCCGACAACTGAAAACGGCTGGACCAATATCCGCTTTCTGATGCGCGGGTTTAGCTCGACCATCCAAATCTCTGTTCTTGCGGCAGTCACGTCCATCATCCTTGGGCTATTGGTGGCACTTCCCGCTTTTGCTCAAAGCCGCTGGCTTCGCCTTCCGAACCGGATTTATGTCGAGTTCATTCGTGCGATCCCACTGCTTCCGATGCTTTTTTGGGTTTTCTACGGCCTGCCCGTCGTCATGCGCAGTATGGGCATCAATATATCGATCGATCCGTTCTGGGGGGCCGTGATTACACTGGCCTTATCCGATAGCGCCTTCACCGCTGAAATCTTCCGCGCCGGCATTCAATCCGTTCCCAAAGGGCAGGCCGAAGCAGCGCAGACCATTGGTCTAAGTCGTGCGAAGGCCATGCGCTATGTGATCCTGCCACAAGCCATCAGACGCATCCTGCCCCCGTTGGCGAACCAGTTCATCTACATCGTGAAAATGTCCGCCTTTGCATCTGTCATTGGAATGCAGGAATTGACCCGTCGCGCCAATGAACTGGTCGTGACCGAGTATCGCCCGCTTGAGATCTACACCCTGCTGATCCTCGAATATCTGGTTTTGGTCCTGATTATCTCGGCCGGGGTGCGCTGGTTGGAGCGCCGCATGGGCGCGGATGAAAGCCGCTAAACAGCCATGCGGTGATCAGTTCAGGTCTTCCAACAGACGCTTGTGTTTTTTCGCCTCGGAAATGGCGCCGCCCAGCGTCTCGATCCCTTTTGAATGCAGCATTGCCAGCATCTTGCACAAGACCTCGGCGGTGGCGTGGGCATCGCCCAATGCTGTGTGGCGCAGCTCGGGCGGGATCACCACACCCAAACGATCGCAAAGCGCATCCAGGGTGTGAACTTCGGTGGTCCCATAAAGCGCGGCTGACAATAAAACGGTGTCCAGAATTGGATGGGTCCAATCCACCCCGCAAGTCTCTGCATGGCGACGTAGGAACGCCATATCAAAGGGCGCATTGTGGGCCACAAGCACGGCGCCACGGGCAAAGTCATGCAAAGATTTCCCGGCCTCGCGAATGGTCGGTTGACCTGCTACCATGTGATCAGTCACTTTGTGGACCTTGGTGGACGCCGGAGGGATTGGCATCTCAGGGTCAACCAGTTGGTTGATCACCTCACCCGGCACAATCTTTTCCTTCACAACACGCACCGCGCCAATTTGCACAATTTCATCTTTATGCGGCAAAAGACCCGTGGTTTCGGTATCGAAAACGACATATGTCAGATCTCGCAAGCTCATCTGCATCAGATCGTCGGTCGCCTGCCCTTCCATCAAATCAAAGTCAAAGACAACTGGTCGCCCTTCATCTGGCGCGATCATGGCATGGGCGTCGTCGATCATCAGAAGATAGCCTTCGCCGGGCGCAAGGGGTTTCAGGCGCGCGTCAAACTGCAGACCATTGGCTGCGGAAAGGTCTGTGAACTTCTGCTCTAACCCGGACGATATCATCTTGTCATAAGCCGCCAAGAAGGCGGATTTCTGGAAGTAGTCAAAAATAGAGGCGTTCAGCCGGGCCGGGCTGACCTGAGACAACACCGCAGCCGCCTGCTTGTCATAAAGAACGATCTGATGGGCCGGGTTGATCAAAACCATCGCAACCGGAATCTCGGATAAAAGTGCCGTTAGCCGGGCTTTGTCCGCGGACAAGCGTTGTGTTTCCGCAGCCACGATACTGGCCTGATCCATTGTGGATTTCATCAGCTGTTCCGATACAGCCTCGGCCGCAGGTGCCAAATCCCCCAAAAAGCGCGCGCTGTGCATATCCACCCCGCCGCTGCCAGCATGTGCGCGAGACCGCAACCCAGTGGCCAAACGTTCGATCGGACGTGCAACATTCTCGTCAAACAGAAACCAGACCCCAGCGACCAGAGCCAACAGACCGAAACCTGACAAAACACCTGCAAAGACAAATCCCGATATCACGTCTTCTGGCGTCGCACGACCCGCGCCGACAAAGAGCGCTGCGATGACAAGCGTGACCGAGGCCACAGCCAAAAAAGCAAAGAACAGAAAGATCCGAAATCGAAGGGACAGTTTTGTCAGAATTTGCATCAGGACACCTCGAGTTCGCAGATTGCCGTGACCAGCGGATCCCCCTCACCCGGCGAGAACCAATCAATTCCGCTAATGTCTCCGTCCGCGTCAAAGGTTACGCCATCAATCAGGGGCGCGCGTTTGCCGGATGTGCAATCAGCCAAAATCACCATCTTCTCTGGTGCGGACCAGCGGCCAAGGAAATAGGTGTCAACCATACGCATTGCGGGTTGGTCTGCATGGGTGCGTAGCGATGGTTCATCCAAGGCAATGAAACGTTCGGTAAACGGCTTCACATAGGTCCAAGGCCGATAAATCGCTTTCTTTTCAACCGTGTGAACAACCTTCATGCCTTCAGGCAAAGTGGCACGGGTCCGGTCATACCACGCATATTCATTGGCAATAGTGGTGGATATCATCGCGATCCCTGCCCCAACAGGCATGGCCCATTTGGGAAGGCGCCCACCGCTTATTTTGTTGAACAACAGAACGACACCGGCGCCCGCAAAGCCCGATACCAATGTTGCGACCATCTCAAAGAACATCCTGTATCCTCCTTACCCCGTGTTAGCCCAGCATCCCGCGCCCGTGCCCGATTGCGCTTTGCATGGATTTCACCACAACAAATGCGTCGCGCAAATGACTACGCTCAAATTCGGACAAATCAGACGGGGAAAGATAGTTATCCGGCTTACCACCGGCTTTGACTTCTGCGACCTGATGTTCAAGCCGTGTGTCAGCGATCAGATCATACGCATCCAGCAGGTCTTGCCCGCCAGATTTACTAAGACCACCTGCATGGATCGCAGCCTCAAGACGGGCACGCGTGTTTGCTTCGGTCAGTTTGCCCTGAAGGGCGTAAACGCGGCCCAGATCCACGATCGGCACAACACCGTTATGTTTCATATCCAGTTGGTTTTTATGCTCTCCCGACCGGATCGTTGCAAAGCCACGCAACAATCCCAGAGGGGGCGTATGCTTCAGTGAATTGGACACCATATGCGCTACAAAGATCGAATTCTTCGCGGCCATCGTCAATGTGTCTTTCTGCATTCCTTCAAAAAGGCTTTCGTCACCCGAGATCGCACGCAGATCAAACATGACCGAGGCCAGCATCTGTGCTTCCGGGCTTGGTTTCGCAATCCAGCCATCGAAGTACCCACGCCAAACAGACAGCGGCTGACACCAGCGGGGGTTGGTCGCCATCATGTCGCCCGGGCAATAGAAATACCCGCAGACATCCAGCCCGTCACACACGAAATTTGCCAAATCTGCGAAATAGCCTTCGCGGTCTGCATCACTGACATCATCATGTAAAATCATGCAGTTATCTTGATCGGACACGCCCGTTTGCTCTTGCCGCCCTTGCGACCCGCATGCGGCCCAAAGATAGGGCACAGGCGGCGGGCCAAATTTGTCTTCCGCCAATGCTAAAAGTCGCCGCGTCGCGGTATCCGCAATGTCAGTGATCAGCCGTGTGACCACTTGGTGCGGGCTACCACCAGCCACCAATTGAACCAACAATTGAGGTACGCGAGTCGTAACTTCGCGCATTTGTTCGGGCGTATCAGCTTGCGCAATCTCGCGCACCAGTTCGGCCGAGCTGACGGCCTGAAAGCGGGTCAAGTCGGTTTGGCTTACAATGCCGACCAGCTTGCCCCCCTCGACGATGGGAACGTGACCAACACGCCGCTCCATCATCGCGTGCAGCACATCTGATCCAATTGCCGATGGTGCAAGGGTAATTGGGTTATGGGTCATAATGTCGGATACGGGCGTATCCACGGGTTTCGCGTCTGCCAGAACTTTGCCGGAAATATCGCGCGTGGTCAGAATGCCGGTCAACGCTTCGCCTTCGGTCACGCACAGCGAAGAAACACGACGATCCCGCATCAGAATTGCGGCCTCTTGCACGGTTGCAGAAGGCGCGCAGGTGACCGGGTTGGCCGCCATCAAGGTATCAACTTGCGTTGTCGCAAGATCCTGACGATCCTGTTTGGAAGGGCGATCGGAACGCGACCGATCGAAGAAGCGCCTTACCTTGTCCTCCGCTGCAATCAGCGCGTGAAACTCGACGGTTGGCAAAATCAGCAAAGTCGTATCCGTGACCGCGCGGGCGGATGTCACAGCCTTTCCGTCACGCAGCAGCCCACGTTCGCCGAACGAGTTCCGCAGCCCGAGATGCGACACCACTGATCCGTTTTCGTCCGTAACCTCGACATCGCCCTCGTAAATGATGAACACTCCGGGAAGCTCATCACCGAAGCGATAAATTTCATCCGAAGCCGCAACGACCTGGGCGTCCAGAACCGGCACGATCTTTTCGACCACATCGGCCGTCAGTGCATCATAGGGGTGGACGGATTTCAGAAAACGAAAGATCTGATCTTGGCTGAGGGGCATATTTGCTGCCTTCATTAAAAGTTAGTCCCGCCCGATATGACACCGGACGGGACAAATTTAAAAGAGGGCGGGTCGCCGCATTGGGCCACCCACCCAAGCCGATTACTTGTTCTGAGCTGCACCGGCGCCGCGCGGAACGCGAACCGATTCAACCAGCTCTTTGATCTCTGCAGGCAGAGGCTTGGTCATACCCGACACGGTGTAAGCAACCGCGAAGTTGATCGCCGCACCAATTGCGCCGAACGAAGTCGACTTAACGGTGCCCAGAAGCGGATCAGCATCGGTGAAGCTGTTGGTGCCCGGAACAAAGAACCAGCCTTTGTGCAGGAAGATGTACAGCAAGGTAACCGAGATACCTGCAATCATACCTGCAACTGCGCCAGTGTTGTTGATCTTGGTCGAGAAGATACCCATCATCAGTGCCGGGAAGATCGACGCGGCGGCCAGACCGAAGGCAAGTGCCACGGTTTGCGCTGCGAAGCCCGGTGGGTTCAGACCCAGATAGGTTGCAACAACGATCGCAACTGCCATGGCAATACGTGCCGACAGAAGTTCGCCTTTTTCCGAGATCTGCGGGTTGATCGCACCTTTGATAAGGTCATGCGATACAGCCGACGAGATCGCCAGAAGCAGACCAGCAGCTGTCGAAAGAGCAGCAGCCAGACCACCAGCAGCAACCAGACCGATAACCCAACCCGGAAGGTTGGCGATCTCGGGGTTGGCCAGAACCAGGATGTCACGGTTGAACTTGGTCAGTTCGTTACCGGTCCAGCCTTTTTCAGCGGCCATTGCTTGCATAGCTTCAGACTTGTCGTTGTAGTACTGGATCTTGCCGTCGCCGTTCTTGTCTTCCCAGTTCAGAAGACCAGTTTTCTGCCACGTTTTCATCCAGTCGTAACGCTCTTCGGTTTCGATCTGCTCAACGGTCACAGCTTCGCCAGAGATGCCGCCATTGGGCCACATCATTTCCGAGATGTTCAGGCGCGCCATTGCACCAACAGCGGGAGCCGTCAGATACAGCAGTGCGATGAACACCAGAGCCCAACCAGCCGACCAACGGGCGTCCGATACTTTAGGAACGGTGAAGAAGCGCATGATGACGTGCGGCAGACCAGCCGTACCGATCATCAGCGACAGGGTGAACAGAACCATGTTGAAGGTATCGGCGTGGTGAGCAGTATACTCATTAAAACCAAGATCCGTCACGATGGCGTCCAGTTTCGCCAGAAGCGGCTCACCCGAAGCTGCGTGCTCACCGAACAGGCCCAGGGCCGGGATCGGAGTGCCAGTCAGCTGCAGCGAGATAAAGATCGCCGGGATGGTGTAGGCCATGATCAGCACGATGTACTGAGCCACCTGCGTATAGGTCACACCCTTCATGCCGCCGAAAACGGCGTAGGCGAACACAACAGCTGCACCGATCAGCAGACCAGTTGTGTTGTCCACTTCCAAGAAGCGGCCAAACGCAACACCAACACCGGTCATCTGACCAATAACGTAGGTGGTCGAGGCCACGATCAAGCAGATAACTGCAACGATACGTGCAGTCTGCGAGTAGAAGCGGTCACCGATGAATTCCGACACGGTGAATTTGCCGAACTTACGCAGGTAAGGCGCAAGAAGCAGCGCCAGCAGCACGTAGCCACCGGTCCAGCCCATCAGGAACGACGAGTTGTCGTAACCGGTAAAGGCGATAAGGCCAGCCATCGAAATGAACGATGCAGCTGACATCCAGTCAGCAGCTGTCGCCATACCGTTGGTGACCGGGTGAACACCACGCCCAGCGGCGTAGAATTCTGAGGTTGAGCCCGCACGGGCCCAGATTGCGATGCCGATGTACAGCGCGAAGCTCGCGCCCACAAACAGCAGGTTGATCGTAAACTGATCCATCTGTTTCTGGCCCCTTTATTCTTCGTCTACGCCGTGTTCACGGTCGAGCTTGTTCATGCGGAATGCGTAGTTAAAGATCAAAATCAAGAAAACGATGATTGATCCTTGCTGTGCAAACCAGAAACCAAGATCGGTCCCGCCAACAGCGATGCCGGACAGCATCGGACGCAGCAAGATGCCGAATCCAAATGAAACGATCGCCCAGATTACCAGGCTGATCATGATGATGCGCAAATTGGCGGACCAATATGCGTCGTTTGATGAGTTGTCGGCCATGAAAGCCTCCTCCCTGTGAAGTTCCTCCAACGGGGTCACATCTGCGCCCCCGCCCGTCCCTTTCTTATGCGATCGCTTCCTGAACGATCCCATTGAGATTGCCCGCAATGGTATCGATGGCCTTCATGGCATCGACCTTTTGCAAGCTGCCCTTGCCCCCGTAGTAGGCAATAAGCGGTGCCGTCTGCGCATGGTAAGCCACAAGGCGGCTACCCACAGTTTCGGCGTTATCGTCGGCCCGGCGTTTCATGCCCGTGCCGCCGCATTTGTCGCAGACGCCATCTTTGGCGGGCTGCTTAAACTCGTCGTGATACCCTTCACCGCAACCGCCACAGGTGTAACGGCCCGAAATACGGGTCACCATTGCAGCGTCATCGACCTCAAGGCTGATGGCTGCGTTAATCTTCTGACCGCTTTCCGCCAGCAGGGCGTCCAGCGCCTCGGCCTGAACGGTGGTGCGGGGGAAACCATCAAGGATCACGCCGTTGGCACAATCGGCGTCTTGCAGACGGTCGCGCAGAATGTTGATCACGATTTCGTCCGAGACCAGTTCACCGGCCTCCATAACGGCTTTTGCAGCAAGGCCCGCTTTGGTCCCTGCTGCTACGGCTGCGCGCAAAAGATCTCCGGTAGACAGCTGAACAAGTCCGAACTTGTCTTCCAGCATCCGGGCCTGAGTGCCCTTCCCGGCGCCCGGAGGCCCGAGAAGGATCAAAACAGGTGCGGCGGTTGTCGTCGCTGCGTCCATTATGCGCCCGCCTTATGCATGCGGTTGTCGATCAGCTCTTCCACCACCGACGGATCGGCCAGTGTCGAGGTGTCCCCCAGCGAACCAAAATCGTCCTCGGCGATCTTGCGCAGAATACGGCGCATGATCTTGCCCGAACGGGTCTTAGGCAGACCCGGGGCCCACTGGATGTGGTCGGGGCTGGCGATCGGGCCGATTTCCTGACGGACCCAGTTGCGCAGTTCGACTTTCAGGTCGTCGGTATACTCTTCGCCGTCCATCAAGGTGACATAGCAATAGATACCCTGCCCTTTGATGTCGTGCGGGAAGCCAACCACGGCGGCCTCGGACACCTTGGCGTGAGCGACCAGAGCGCTTTCCACTTCGGCGGTGCCCATACGGTGGCCTGATACGTTGATCACGTCGTCCACACGGCCGGTGATCCAGTAATAGCCATCCGTGTCACGGCGGCAGCCGTCACCGGTGAAGTAGTAGCCTTTGTAGTCGGCAAAATAGGTCGCCACGAAACGCTCGTGATCGCCATAGACCGTGCGCATTTGGCCGGGCCAGCTGTCTTTCATACACAGCACGCCCTCGGCTTCAGTCTCGTGGATCTCTTCGCCGGTGGTCGGCTCAAGGATCACAGGCTGCACACCGAAGAATGGCGTGGTGGCCGAACCGGGCTTGGTCGCCGTGGCGCCGGGCAGCGGGGTCAGCAGGTGACCACCGGTTTCCGTCTGCCACCAAGTGTCAACGATCGGGCAGTTTCCTTTACCGACAACGTCATTGTACCAGTTCCAGGCCTCGGGGTTGATCGGTTCACCTACTGTGCCCAGCACCTTCAGGTCGCTCAGATCATATTTGGTCACGAACTCTTCGCCGCGTGCCATCAGGGCGCGAATTGCGGTCGGCGCGGTGTAGAACTGGTTTACCTTGTGCTTCTCGCACACAGCCCAGAAACGGCCTGCATCCGGATAGGTCGGAACACCTTCGAACATCAGCGTGGTCGCGCCATTGGCCAGCGGGCCATAGACGATGTAGCTGTGGCCGGTGACCCAGCCCACGTCAGCAGTACACCAATAGATGTCGCCTTCATGATAGTCGAATACGTACTCGTGGGTCATTGCAGCCCAGAGCAGATAGCCGCCAGTACAGTGCTGAACGCCCTTCGGCTGGCCAGTCGAACCCGATGTGTACAGAATGAAAAGTGGATCTTCGGCGTTCATGACCTCGGGTGGGCAGTCTGCCGAAGCGCCCGCCATCAGCGCTGCATAGGAATGGTCGCGACCATCCACCATCGGCACGTCGCCGCCAGTACGCTCGACCACCAGAACAGGGGTCGACCCCAGATCACCATGGGCCAGAGCGGCATCCACGTTGGTTTTCAGAGGCGTGTTACGCCCACCACGGGGGGCTTCGTCGGCGGTGATCACCAGCGAAGCGCCACAACCTTCAACACGGGCCGCCAGCGCCTCGGGTGAGAAACCCGCGAAGACGATCGAGTGGATGGCACCGATGCGGGCACAGGCCAGCATCGCGTATGAAGCTTCAGGGATCATCGGGAGGTAAAGAACCACGCGGTCGCCTTTGCCGACGCCCATGCCTTTCATCACATTGGCCAACTTCGAGACGTTCTCGTGCAGCTCATTATACGTGATTTTCTTGTCGAGGTTCGGATCATCCGATTCCCAGATGATCGCAACCTGGTCGCCACGGGTCTCGAGGTGACGGTCAATACAGTTGGCCGAGACATTCAGCTCGCCATCTTCGAACCATTTGATCGACACATCGGGATGCGCAAAGGTGGTGTTCTTGATCTTGGTCGGTGTCTTGGTCCAGGTCAGACGCGTCATCTGCTCTGACCAGAAAGCTTCGGGATCATTTACCGATGCGGCATACATCTCTTGATATTTAGCGGCATCAATATGTGCATTCGAGACAAACTCCGCAGACGGAGCATAGGTCTTATCAGCCGTGGCTTGCGACGACATTCAGGTTCCTCCCAGCTTTTCCTCCAAACGCGACCGGATCGCGTGGGTTGGGAACGCACCATCAAAGTTTCGCCCCCCACTTGCCTTGAAAACTGGAGGATAAGACACATCTAAACAACAGATTTTGTGTAAATTTGTTTAACAGCGCCCGTTTTACTTGTAAATTTGGATGCCAAAATCAATTCAAACTATTGTTATATATCTAAAATAATGATAATTCATTGCTTTGTGAAATGTAAACATTTGGCACAACATGCTCACGCTTCCCCTTCTGTAAGTTCACTCTACGTCAACAATTCGGGTTATCTCTCCAAAATCCGTGTCAGCAAAACCATCAACGAAGCGATTCACCATTGTCATGCCTGTTCTTGACAGTTTGGCGTCCAGCAAGGCACACCCAAGAGCATGACAAGCCCGTTCCAAACCTTGCTCGATCAGCGCCAATCCGTGCGCGCATTTACATCTGATCCAGTGCCCAGATCCGACCTGGAAAGAATCTGCCGGGCTGCACGAAAAGCTCCAAGTGGTGCGAACCTGCAACCCGGAAAATTTCACGTTCTGACCGGGCAAGAGCTGACCGGGCTTACGGCGGCTCTTCAAACCGCATTGACGAATAACGAAGCACCGGTTGCCGAGTACTCGTATTTCCCAACACCGATGCCCGCGGACCTTAAGGCACGACAGCGATCTGCTGGTTTCGCGCTGTATCAAGCACTGGGGATCGAAAAACGCGATGTGGCGGGGCGGCGCACGCAATTCGCACGAAACTATGCCTTCTTTGACGCGCCCGTTGGAATTGTGGTGACCATTGATCGCCGCATGGGCAGCGGCTGCTTTATGGATTTAGGCATGTCGCTAATGACACTGCTGTTGGCGGCCGAAGATCTTGGCTATGGTGCAACCGGGATCGGCGCGCTGGCGAACTATGCACATATCGTCCACCGCCAATTGGACATGCCAGAATCCGAGCTGGTCGTGTGCGGGATCGCCATTGGCAAGAAAGACGAAGCCGCGCCCGTGAACCAGTTCCGCACAGAACGCGATGCGTTGGAGGTGTTCACCAGCTTTCGCGGGTTTTCTTCGAACGACGAAGGTTAAGGCGCAGAAAGCATCAAAGCCGTGCCAAGCCCCCCCGCTGCGGCAATGGCTGCAACCCCTACACCACCTTCTCGCAAGAGTGCGTGATAAAGCTTCACTGAAAGTATGGCACCCGAGGCGCCAATTGGATGCCCCCGCGCCAAAGCGCCTCCGGTTGTATTGACGATCTCACGCGAAAGGCCTGCGCCTTGCTGACAGGCAATGGCCTGCACAGCGAAGGCCTCCATGATCTCGGCCACCTTCACGTCTTTCGCGGTAAGGTTTGCTTGGCCCAACGCCGCCTTAATCGCAGCAACAGGTGCGATGCCAGGCAGCTCGGGCGTGCCGCCAAGGCTCGACCCGGATTCGATCCGTACTGAGGGCACGGATGCTCGGCGGGCGATGCGATCGGAAACGACCAGCACGAAAGCAGCCCCATCAGCCGCAACGGCCATATTTGCTGTTGTGACACTGCCCGTCACCACTTTCGCACGTTCGCAAAGTCGCGCTGTCAGGTTCCGGGTAAACGAATCCGTGTGAAGGCCCGCGACGGGAACAATTTCATAAGATTGATCCGCAGAAAGCGCGGTCTGATGGCTGGCAATGGCCCAATCGTCCTGCACCTCCCGCGCGATTTGCAATTCTTGCGCAAGGGCATCTGCGGCCTGCGTCATATCAGGATCTCTGTCAGGCCACGGGGTGAATTGGGCTTGTTCGTAAGGTTCTGGATCTCGCCCATCTACGAAAGTCCGGTATCGCAGGGGCCTGCGCGAGTAGCTTTCCGCCCCGCCAGCGATGACCAAATCATGCTGGCCGGACATCACCATGGCCTGCGCCAAAACAATGGCATCCAATCCCCCGCAACATTGACGGTCTATGGTCAGCCCACCCACCGTTTCCGGCAGCCCAGCGGCTAAGGCCGCGACGCGCGCAGGGTTTCCGCCTGCTCCAAGAGCGTTGGCCAAGATCAGTTCGCCCACATCCTCGGATCGCAAACCTGCTTGATCCAATATCTCGCGGATAACTGGCGCAGCAAGCTCGTGGATATCAAGCCCTGCAAAAGCCCCACCATGCGGGGCAACGGCTGTTCGCCGGGCAGCTATGATATGCGCTTGGGTCATGTTGTCTTTATCACCATGTGCTGAAGCCTTACCAGATCAGGTTTTCCTGCTGGCAGCAAAGGCAGTTCATCCAGATAGATCACCTGCTTCGGCGTTGAATGCGGACCGAATTGCGCGCGACATCCGGCTGTAATGGCTTGCGTCAATTTGGGAGAGCTTTCGCCCTCAACCACCGCGACAAGCACATTCCCACGTAGCGTGTCAGGCAAGGGAATGACGGCACAGCGCGCGCCGTTTGTGATCCGCGAAACCTCGGCCTCGACCAGTTCGGGAAAGACGTTGTTGTCAGCCACCGTGATCATGCGCGATTTGCGGCCCAGCAGATATAGGAACCCGTCTGCATCCATCTGGGCCATCTCTCCAACGCTCAGGAATCCGCCCTGCCAGCGCGTGTCCGAGTTGTCGCCGTCGACATAGCCTTCAAACAAATACGGGCTTTTCACCCAAAGCTCACCAGGCCTTGTTTTTGTCAGCTGGCCGTCATCATCCCGCAAAGCAATCTCGACGCCCGGATACGCCTTTCCGACGGACGTGATGGGAGCATTCACCTCGGCCATGGTCATGAAGCTGGTTTCCGATGCGCCGAAAAACTCATGAAGCTTTGCATTTGGAAACAGCCGCTGAACGGCCTCCGCCGTATCCTGATCCAGCTTTCCACCGCCAGAGAAAACCAAGCGCATCTGCGACAAAGGCGCGGATCCCACCTTCACCAACAACCGCAATTGCGCGGGTGTGGCGTAGAGCACCTGCACGGCATCTTTGCCCATCTCCGCGATCTGCGTGCGTGGTGACAGACCCGTTAAAACCGACAAATCCGCCCCCAGATGCAAGGCTTCAAGTATGGCAAACAGCACCAGCGAATGCCCGGGCACACCCAGCACTGCATAAGGCTTATCGGGACCCACCCCGAATTGCGCGCGTGTGATTTCGAAACTGGCCATCCAGCTTTCGGGCGTTCGCTGAATGGTTTTTGGGGCACCACTTGAACCTGAACTTTGGCATTCGAGAACTTGCCGCCCATCATCTGTGTGCCACAACGTGATGGGGATATCGGACACCTGACTTGCACGGATGCTCGCCCCTGCACCCAGACCACTTGCAATGCGCCGAACCGAGGCAGCTGCATGTTGCGCCTGCGCGGACCCAGCTTCGCCAGGCAACAGGATCCTGCTGCTTATGTCTTGCCGGAAAAACACTGGTGCCCATGGTCCTTGGTTGCTTGAGTACGGTTACGGGATCGCTACCCGCTTGGGCCTTTCTAAGTCCACCACCAGAGAATGAGAAGTCTAATGCAAAACGGGCACAGCCTTCGCCGCGCCCGTTCTAAGTGATTTATCGCTGCGCGGCTTTAGCCACGCACAACATAGACAGACGCCGTGGAGTGACGAACCACTCGCGCCGCGTTTGGCCCCAGAAGATAGTCCTTCAGGTCCGGACGGTGTGCCCCGATGACAATCAGATCAGCCTTATTTAGCTCGGCTGCGCGCAGTACTTCTTCATAGACAGAACCCATGGCGACGATGTGGCGGACCTTGCTGTCGGCCTCAGCGCCCAAAGACTTCAGCGTCATGGACTTCAGAAGATCACTTGCGTCATTCTGCGCCGACTTGACGTGGTGGTCCTGGAAATAGGCCCCCACCACTGACATACCAAAATCCGGTACGACAGTGATCACGTCAAGCTGTGCATCATGCAATTCGGCCAGTTCAGCCGCCGTTTTCAGAACTGAGTTCTCGGCCTCGACACGATTGATGTCGACAGCGCAAAGGATGGTCTTGGTCATGCCGTTTCTCCTTCCATGATTTCTTCTTCCTTGGCGCGACGCGACTGCAGGAAGGCCACAAGGCCAAGCAGCAGCAGGGCTGGGATGAAGATCAGCTCTTTCGGCATTTGGTTCGAAGGTGCCTGAACCGCCGAGATTTGAACGGGGTCATCCCCGTAGAAGTCGAACGTAGACAGCTTGTCTGCCAAAGGCGTGCCGAACATCGGTTCGTCGATGCGCATCACGTCCCCTTCTGGCATCAAAGCGATACCCGAAGCATCCAGTCGCGCAGCGCCACCTTCAGCCTCTGGCACATCCAGAACAACCGTCAGGTCTTTGACTTCAAGGGTGTCAAAGTCCGGTCCCGAGATCACGACGCGCAGTGGATCACCAGGATTGGCATCCCCAATCGCCTGCTCAATCTGAGCCGGTTCAATCTGCGTGAAGGGCGGTTGGATCTGGTTCATGAAGAAGCCCGGGCGGAACAACGCGAAGGCCACCACCAGAAGAGCAACGGTTTCCCAGATACGCGACTTCGTCAGGAAGAAGCCCATGGTACCCGCCGTAAAGACAAGGATACCGATCGTCGCCACAATGAAGACGATAATCCCTTGCGTGACCGTCACATCAATCAACAGAAGATCTGTGTTGAAGATGAAGACGAACGGCAAGGCCACCGTGCGGAGCGAGTAGAAGAACGCGGTGAAACCGGTACGGATGGCATCGCCACCCGATACTGCCGCTGCCGCGAAACTTGCCAGCCCAACAGGTGGCGTCACATCCGCCATAATCCCGAAATAGAAGACGAAGAGGTGCACAGCGATCAGCGGCACAACCAGGCCGGATTGCGCACCCAGCTCGACGACAACCGAAACCATCAGCGATGACACAACGATATAGTTCGCCGTTGTTGGCAAGCCCATCCCAAGGATGAGTGACAGGATCGCCACGAAGACCAGCATCAGGATCAGGTTTCCGCCAGACAGGAATTCGACAAAGTCTGCCATCACCTGACCAATGCCCGTCAAGGACACGGTCCCAACGATGATACCGGCGGTTGCGGTTGCAAGGCCAATACCGATCATGTTGCGCGATCCGTCGATCATCCCTTCAACAAGGTCCCCGACGCCTTCACGCAGTCGCCCAACCGGGTCGCCTTCGCCACGGAACATCGCTTTCAGGGATTTCTGTGTCAGCAGAATACCAAATAGCAGGAACGTGGCCCAGAAGGCCGACAGGCCGGGTGATTTGCGCTCGATCATCAGGAAGTAAACCAGCACGATGATCGGCAGCAGATAGTAAAGACCCGACTTATAGATCTTTGCGATATCTGGCAGCTCTACCACTTCTGCATTGGGGTCATCCGGTTCGAGATCTGGCACCTGTGCGGCCAGATAGATCAACGCGATATAGATGGCGAACAGCAAGATCGACAGCACCCAGCCAGAGCCCGACGGGAACAGCGATGTGATCCAGCCCACAGGATATTGCGTGGCATAGCAAAGTGCCGCAAACCCAGCAAAGAAGAAGAACATGCCGCCAATGGTTTTACCCATTGATACGACCTTGTTGCCGATCGTCGGCATTTTGTTTTTCACCGCCTCAAGATGCACGATGTAGACCAGCGCGATGTAGGAAATGATCGCTGGCAAGAAGGCGTGGGTGATCACCTCGACATATGAGATGCCCACATACTCAACCATCAAGAACGCAGCCGCACCCATGACGGGAGGCATGATCTGGCCGTTCACGGACGAGGCGACCTCGACCGAGCCGGCTTTCTCAGCCGAGAAGCCAACACGTTTCATCAGCGGGATTGTGAATGTACCGGTGGTCACAACGTTTGCGATCGACGAACCCGAGATCAGGCCCGTTGCGGCGGAGCCAACGACGGCGGCCTTTGCAGGACCACCGCGAAGGTGACCAAGCGCGCCAAACGCCATTTTGATGAAATAGTTGCCCGCACCTGCGCGGTCCAGAAGAGCTCCAAACAGAACGAACAGGAAAACGAACTTGGTCGACACGCCCAGCGCGATGCCAAAGACGCCTTCTGACGTGATCCACATGTGGCTCATGGCTTTACGAAGCGATGCACCGGCCCAGCGGATCTGGTCGGGCACGACTTCTGACGAGCCAAAGAACACGTAGAAAAGGAAAACGACGGCCAAGGCCACCATCACCGGACCAAGCGTCCGGTACGCAGCCAGGAACAGGAATCCCAGCGCAACAAGAGCAATATACGCATCGGTCTGGTCAGCAAGACCACCATTTGCGACGATTTTCTCGTAAAAGAAGTATCCGTACATTGCGAGCAAGGCGCCCCCAACCCCGAAAATCCAGTCATACCACGGGATGTAATCACGTGGGCTGGACTTAAACAGCGGATAGGCCATAGCGGCCAAAAAGATTGCAAACGCCAAGTGGATTTGGCGTGAGTTGTTGATCAGGTCACCGGGCAAAAGATATGGCGCGACTGGTGAGGCCAATAGAACCTGAAAGATCGCCCAGATCAGCGCCACAGCGGCAATCATCAATCCGACAGGCCCATGTGGGCTTCGGGCACCCGTATCGCTAGCAGCGACGAGCTCTTGTAGCTCCTCTTCGCTGAGCGCGCGTTCTTCTTTCGTGGACATTTATTATCTCCCTCGGCCACCAAAGCGACCAAACTTGTTCATTCTGTTACGTCGTCCGATCTTGTGCCGGATCCAGAAAACGAAGGGCGGCGCACCGCCCCTCGATTGTTCTTGCTGCTAAGCGATCACTCGATGATGCCAGCTTCTTTGTAGTACTTCTCGGCACCGGGGTGCAGAGGAGCGGACAGACCAGCAGTTGCCATCTCCTTGGGGTCAAGGTTGGCGAAGGCAGGGTGCAGACCTTTGAAGTCTTCGATGTTGTTCATCACTGACGAAACAACAGCGTAAACAGCGTCATCCGACACTTTGTCCGAACTCACGAAAGTCGCGCCCACACCGAAGGTCGCGGTGTCAGCATCGTTGCCGCGGTACATGCCGCCCGGGATCACCGCGGTACGGTAGAACGCGTTGTCTTCAACCAGCTTGTTGACGACGTCGCCCGACACTTCAACCAGAACCGAGTCACAAGCTGTGGTGGCTTCCTGGATCGAACCCGACGGGTGACCAACGGTGTAAACCATGGCGTCGATCTGGTTGTCGCACAGAGCAGCAGACTGTTCCGAAGCCTTCAGCTCGGTTGCCAGAGCGAAATCACCAGTGGTCCAGCCAAGTGCTTCCAGAAGAACTTCCATGGTGCCGCGCTGACCGGAACCGGGGTTGCCGATGTTGACGCGTTTACCTTTCAAGTCTTCGAAGGTTTTGATGCCGCTGTCGGCACGAGCTACAACGGTGAAGGGCTCTGGGTGTACCGAGAACACAGCGCGCAGACCTGGAAATGCGCCTGCTTCTTCGAACTTCGAAGTACCGTTATAGGCGTGATACTGCCAGTCAGACTGGGCCACACCAAATTCCAGCTCGCCTTCGCGAATGGTGTTGATGTTGTACACCGAACCACCTGTGGATTCGACCGAGCAACGTACGCCGTGATCTTTGCGGCCCTTGTTTACCAGACGACAAATGGCACCACCTGTGGGGTAGTACACACCCGTGACACCGCCGGTGCCGATGGTGATGAACTCTTCTGCAAATGCTGCAGGTGCCAACACGGCTGTGGCAGCAACCCCTGCAAATGCCAGTTTAATTCCTTGAAACATCTTGATCTCCCTTGATTGATGTTTGGTTACTCGCTCCACACCTCGGCAAGTTGCCGGTTGTGAAGTTCGATTTCGGCTATCCGGTCCTGTGCCGCGACCCCTGCACGCCCGACCACCAATCCAACGATGGCTTCGATCAGGAATACGGTTGAGACATAGGACGAATAAAAGTGAGGGCTTTCGGTCGAGACAACAAAGCTCGACGACGCATATTCCAACGCAGGACATGTGTGTGTATCGGTGATCACCACAACAAAAACCCCTAACTCACGCGCAAGCCTAGCTGCCTTGATCACTGAAACGGCAAAAGGCGGCTTGGTAACTATAAGTAGTGCATCACGTTTATCGAGACCTGACAAGGCTCCCCCAAGGGAAGCCCCCATTCGGTTGGCTAAGATCCAGTTATCTGCGCAGAAATTCGCCATATAAGACAGGTATTCGACAACACCTGTAGATCCCAAAGCGCCAAGCAAAAGCACTTTGCGGGACCCAGCCAACCTGTCTGCAACAGAGCGAATCGTGTCCCGGTCCAGCCCGGCCATCGTCTTACTTAAGTTGTGCTCGCAGGCCATGAAATGGGATTGAACAAAATCCGAATTTCCTTCCCCATGTTCCTTCTGAAGCTGCCCGGCACGATCCGCGAAGTTGTTTACCCTGCGGTCAATTTTGACCCGCATCTCTTCGCGCAGATCATCGAAATTTTGATAGCCCAGCGCCCGCGACAAACGTGAAAAAGCAGCAGGGGACACACCGCTATGAGCGGACACAGTGCGCAATGGTCGCGACACAGCATCAAGTGGGTTCTCCACAAGGTAATCGGCCGCAGCGCGCAACGCACCGCTCAGATCGCCATATGCCACAGCAAGCCTCTTTTCGAAGCTTTCACTCATATTCACGTCCAGGTGCCTCCCTGCTTGGACAAGGCTCAGTGTTCCTTTTGTTTCACGTATTGTCAAATGTGTTCGTTTTTGTTTCAATGCCAACAGTTTCAATCGGACACATGCGAGGGCATCATGTCTCATATTTTTCCGCGGCACTGCAAATCGAATCCACCGATCGCGAAGCGTGGAGATGGCATTTACATTATTGATTCACAAGGGAAAAAGTACCTTGATGGTTCAGGCGGGGCAGCCGTGTCTTGCCTTGGCCACTCTGACCCTGACGTGGCCCGTGCGATGCATGAACAGATCGACAGACTCAGCTTTGCGCATACCGGATTTCTGACATCTGAACCCGCAGAATCACTTGCTGACCAGCTGGTCAAACACGCGCCAAAGGGAATCGATCGCGTCTATCTTGTTTCAGGCGGGTCCGAAGCGGTCGAGGCCGCGTTGAAGTTGTCGCGCCAGTACATGATCGAAATTGGTCAGCACCAGCGCACGAAATTCATCGCACGCAAGCAAAGCTATCACGGCAACACGCTCGGTGCTTTGGGCACGGGCGGCAATATGTGGCGGCGCGAGCCCTTTGACCCCTTGATGATGTCGGCCAGCCATATTGATCCCTGCTATGAGTATCGTCTGCGCCGCGAGGGGGAAACGGAAGAAGAATATGGGTTAAGGGCTGCAAATGCTCTGGAAGATGAGCTTCTGCGCGTTGGGCCAGATACCGTCGTGGGTTTTCTGGCTGAGCCCGTTGTCGGGGCCACAGCTGGTGCAGTGCCCGCTTCCAAAGGATATTTCAAGCGCATTCGCGAAATCTGTGACAAGTATGGCGTCCTGCTGATCCTGGACGAAGTCATGTGCGGGATGGGGCGTACAGGGACGTTGTTTGCCTGCGAGCAAGATGGGATTTCACCCGACATCATCACCATCGCAAAGGGGCTGGGAGCGGGCTATCAGCCCATCGGTGCAATGTTGTGCACGGGTCAGATCTATGACGCGATCGCATCAGGCAGCGGCTTCTTTCAACACGGCCACACCTATATCGGGCACCCGGTTGCAGCCGCGGCTGCGAACGCCGTTGTCCACAAACTCACCACCGGCGGCATGGTGACCCGCGCCGCCAAAATGGGCGAGCGGTTGAATGATGCCCTGCACGCTGAGTTCGGCCAGCATGCCCATATCGGTGACATACGCGGACGCGGCATGTTCCGGGGTCTTGAAATCGTTGCAGACCGTGAAACCAAAGCCCCTTTTTCGCCGGATCGCGGAATTGCTGGCCGGTTGAAAAAACAAGCTTTTGAGAATGGCCTGATATGCTACCCGATGAGCGGCACGATTGACGGGCAGAACGGGGATCACGTGCTTCTGGCCCCGCCTTTCATCATCTCGGATGATCAGATTGATGAGTTGGTAGGCAAGCTGTCGAAGTCGTTGGAGCAAGTTCTGTGACACCCCTTCCCAAGGTCATGCTGGCCCCAAACGGGGCGCGCCTGACCAAAGCCGACCACCCTGCCCTGCCCATGACGCCTGTCGAGATTCTGGACACCGCATTGGCGTGCCAGGATCTGGGCGTTGACGGGCTGCACCTGCATATGCGGGATCAGGATGGAAAGCATCTTCTGGATGCTGACGCCTATGCCGACGCGCTGAACATGTTTCGGTCCGAGATGCCCGGCTTCCCAGTTCAGATCACAACCGAGGCCGTGGGCATCTATGATCCGAAACATCAACGCCATATCGCATTGAATTCTGGGGCGGACATGGTCTCGGCATCTGTGCGTGAGTTGTGCCGTGAAGACCACGCAGTCACACGTGCTTTCTACAAGGACTGCGAGCAGCGCGGCATCGCTGTTCAGCACATCCTCTATGATGTGGAAGATGCAGAATTGCTGACCCGCGTGCTGGATGATAAACTGCTGACTTCAGCCCACCTCCAACTGATCTTTGTGCTGGGTCGCTATGCGGTTGGCCAAAAATCAAACCCGGAAGAGCTGAACCCGTTTTTGGTCTGGCTGAAGAAAGCTGGCCTGACCCCAGATTGGGCCGTCTGCGCCTTTGGTCAGAACGAAACCCCTGCTCTTATCCGCGCCGTTCAAGAGGGCGGAAAATGCCGGATTGGGTTTGAAAACTCACGCCAGAATACGGACGGATCACTTGCCAAAAACAATGAAGAACGCGTGGCAGAACTGATCCGGGCTTGCGCTGAAATCAATTAAGCCAACACCGTCGCGGGTATCAGAACATCTTTGCCCGCGCATCAGATGGCGACATTCCAAACTGCTGTTTGAACGATCGCACCATGCTTGATCGGGTGCCAAATCCAGTGGCCGCTGCGATCTCGTGCATCGAATAGCTGGTTTGTTGGACCAACTGATTGGCCCGCTCAAGCCGTAAGCTGCGGTAAATTGTCAACGGACTGACGCCAAGCTGCGTTGAGAACCGTCGCTGCAATTGGCGCGACGAGACATTCAGGATTTGCGCAATCTGAACAATAGAGAGCGTGTTCTCCAAATTCTCCAGCATCACCGCGACGCAATCACCGATGATGCGATCCCCGCCGGAATAGCGCTTTATGATGTGCTCTTGCTTGCCTTGGAACGGTTCGCCCGACACTTCCAGCCCGACATAGTCACCAAAGGTGGCCGCAGAAAACCCACCGATCTCGGCCTCCAAGAGCTTCAAGAATAGGCGTAACGCGGCAAAAATGCTGGTCGCGCTACAGATGTTTCCATCGATCGCGAACGGCGCCCCGCTTTCGGTGCACATGAACCCTTCCTCTTCCGCGACGAAGCGTAGATTTGGGTGAACAGCAACGGCGCATCGTCCGGCAAACTCTGACCGGCACAAGGCAAAAACGCCACCGCCAACCAACACGCTTTGGCGCGCAAGACGCAGAAGTTGGTGGGCGCGGTGAAGCTGTTTTGAGGTCAGCTGCCAGCGTGCGTGAAAGTCGCTCCAGAACACGATGGTTCGGTTGCGCCAATAGCTGTGGTCGTGCGAGGGGCAGCCATCCAGGGAATAGACCGCGAAATCGCGGGGTGTTTCCGCATTGGTAAATTGATCAAGCGAAATGAAGAAATCGCGGAAGACACTGGCCAAAGACACGTGGCTTCGGTCTGGCACGATAATGGTGATGCCTTGAATGGGTCCGATGGAAGATAGGTCTGTAAATCGGGTCCCTAAAGAGTTTTGAATATTCATAGATGCATCCCGTTATCTGGTACGACATTATGAGCCCCCGCCCGGACCAATAAACGTCCGGGCGGGGGAATGATTTATGCCTCTTCTTCGTAAGCATCCATCGGAGGACAGGTACAAACGAGGTTGCGGTCGCCATAGGCGTTGTCGACGCGGTTCACCACGGGCCAGTACTTGTCCACCCCAAGGTTGCCGGCAGGGAAACAAGCCTGCTCGCGCGTGTAAGGACGATCCCATTCGCCCACCAGATCACGCACCGTGTGGGGGGCGTGTTTCAGCGGGTTGTTTTCCGGGTCGATCTTGCCGTCGATGATGTCCTGTGCCTCGGCACGGATGGACAGCATGGCGTCGCAGAAGCGGTCCAGCTCGGCCTTGGGTTCGGATTCTGTCGGCTCCACCATCAACGTGCCAGCAACAGGCCAGCTCATCGTGGGGGCGTGGAAGCCACTGTCCACAAGGCGCTTGGCTACGTCATCAACGGTCACGTTGCCCTCGTCCGCCAGCGGGCGGGTGTCGAGGATGCATTCATG
This sequence comes from Aliiroseovarius sp. F20344, assembly GCF_023016155.1. Lineage (GTDB taxonomy): Bacteria > Pseudomonadota > Alphaproteobacteria > Rhodobacterales > Rhodobacteraceae > Aliiroseovarius. The sequence goes on along the minus strand of NZ_JALKBG010000008.1, from coordinate 295,028 downwards.
CGCCACACGACCTGTCTTCGAAGTGTAGAGGATGTTGTAGCCATCTTGCAGACGTGCCGCGATGTAATTGGCATTCAGGATTGCCACGCGGGTTGCCTGTGTCAGACCCGCACCGCCCATCAGAAGGATATAGGCCCAGCTGACAGGAAGGATCGAGGGCGACCCAAAGGGCGCGGCCGAGACCGGACCAACAGCGGTGCCATATTCTGGGTGACCCGGCAGGTGCTCTTCCAGATGCGCCTTCACACCGATCGGACCCATGCCGGGACCACCACCGCCATGCGGGATGCAGAAGGTCTTGTGCAGGTTCAGGTGGCTGACATCGCCACCAATATCACCCGGACGGGACAGACCGACCATAGCGTTCATATTGGCGCCATCGATATAGACCTGACCGCCGTGATCATGGGTGATCTGGCAGACCTCTTGCACGGTTTCTTCAAACACACCATGGGTCGACGGGTAGGTGATCATGCAAGCGGCAAGATCATCCGAGTGCTGTACGGCTTTGGACCGGAAATCCTCGATGTCGATGTTGCCATCTTCGTCCGATTTCACCGGCACCACCTTATAGCCCACCATCTGCGCGGTGGCGGGATTGGTCCCGTGCGCCGAGGTTGGGATCAGGCAGACATTGCGGTGCCCTTCGCCACGTGCGGTGTGGTAGTTGCGGATGGTCAGTAGGCCCGCATATTCGCCCTGCGCACCAGAGTTCGGCTGCTGCGAAATCGCGTCGTAGCCGGTGATCTGGCACAGCTTGTCATTCAGATCGGCGATCATCTCGTGATAACCCTGTGCCTGATCTTCCGGCACGAAGGGGTGCAGATTGCCAAATTCGGGCCATGTGACCGGGATCATTTCCACGGTCGCATTCAGCTTCATGGTACACGATCCCAACGGGATCATCGCCCGATCCAGCGCCAAATCGCGGTCTGCCAGACGCCGCATATAGCGGGTGATCTCGGCCTCGGCGCGGTTCTGGTGGAAGATCGGATGGGTCAGATACTCGCTTTCACGCAGCGCATAATCAGGCAGACGATAGGCGCGATTGGCAACACTGTCGTCTTTCTTGTCGATGCCGAAGGCACCCCAGACCGCTTCGATCGTCTCGGCGCGGGTTTGTTCGTCCAGCGAGATACCGATCCGGTCCTCGCCCACGGCGCGCAGGTTTACACCACGGGCCACAGCGGCTTCCATCACGGTTTTTTGCAGCGGGCCAACCTCGACAGTGATTGTATCGAAGAAGACTTCTGGCTCTACTTTGAAGCCATGCTCTTCCAGACCGGCCGCCAGACGCGAGGTCTTGCGGTGCACCGATTGCGCGATGGCCTTGATGCCATCGGGGCCGTGATACACGGCATACATGGATGCGATCACAGCCAGCAGCGCCTGCGCGGTACAAACGTTCGAGTTCGCTTTTTCGCGGCGGATGTGCTGTTCGCGGGTTTGCAGCGCAAGGCGATAGGCCTTGTTGCCGCGCGCGTCGATTGAGACTCCGATGATGCGGCCCGGCATGTTGCGCTTCAGCTTGTCGGTAGTGGCCATATAAGCTGCGTGCGGACCGCCATAGCCCATGGGCACACCAAAGCGTTGGGTGGAGCCAACAGCAATGTCTGCGCCCATCTCGCCTGGTGATTTCAAAAGCGCCAGCGCAAGGATGTCAGCCGCCACAACGGCGATGGCTTTATGCTCATGCAGCGCGGCGATCTCAGCGGTGAAGTCGCGCACGTGACCATGTGAGCCGGGATACTGAAAAATTGCGCCAAAGACCGCACCTGGATCCAGATCATCGGGATCGGCAACCTGCACGTCGATGCCCAAAGGCTCTGCGCGGGTTTTGATCACAGCAACGGTCTGTGGGTGACAGTTCTTGTCGACAAAGAACGCCGCGTTATTGGCTTTAGAGCGCGAACCGCGATGGGCCATGGCCATGGCTTCAGCAGCGGCGGTGGCTTCATCCAGAAGCGACGCGTTGGCGACCTCAAGCCCGGTCATATCCGATACCATAGTCTGGAAGTTCAAGAGCGCCTCAAGACGGCCTTGCGAAATCTCGGGCTGGTAAGGCGTGTACGCCGTATACCAAGCGGGATTTTCCAGAATGTTGCGCAGGATCGGGGCAGGCGTGGTCGTGCCGTAATATCCCTGACCGATAAGCGAGGTCAGAACCTTGTTCTTCGAGGCCACCTGTTTCATGTGATAAAGCGCGTCGCGCTCAGACATGGCTGGACCCCAATCCAATGCCTCTTTCTGGCGAATGGCGGGGGGAACCGTGGCGTCGATCAGTTCATCAAGCGTCTTGAAGCCAATCACCTTCAACATGTCTGCCATCTCGCGCGGGGATGGGCCGATATGGCGGCGGTTGGCGAAATCATAGGCTTCGTAGTCGGTTAGTTTGAAGGCCATGCTGTGATCCTTGTGCGTAAACGAAGTGACCCGCCGGGTGGTCCGGCGGGTATGTGGTGTTAGCCGATCAGGGCTTTGTAGCCGTCCAGATCCATCAGGTCTTCCAGCTGCGCGGCATCCGCCAGCTTTACCTTATAGATCCATGCGTCGCCTTCGGGGCTTTCGTTCAATGCGCCGGGATTGTCTTCCAGCGCGCCATTGGCTTCGACCACTTCGCCGTCAACCGGAGCATAGATTTCCGACGCGGCCTTAACGCTTTCAATCACGCCGATCTCGTCGCCTTTTTCGAAATCGTCACCGCTTTCGCGCTGCTCAACAAAAACGATCTCGCCCAGTTGGTCGGCTGCGTGTTTGGTGATGCCGATGGTGGCAATGTCGCCTTCGACGGTGATCCATTCGTGCTCTTCGGAATAATAAGTGGTCATGTCAGGGTGCTCCCAAAGTTGATCTTAGCGTTTGTAGTTCTGCTGCACGAAGGGCAGCGATACGATTTCGGCAGGCTGAGCCTTGCCGCGAATGATAAGGTTGACCTTCTCGCCGACCTCGCCGTGTCCTTTCGACACATATCCCATGGCAACCGGGCCGCCAACGGTCGGGCCAAAGCTGCCCGAAGTGATTTCACCGATTGTGGTGCCATCTTGGGCTTGGATTTCCACGTGCTGACGTGCAGGTGCGCGGCCTTCGGGCTTGATGCCCACCAGCTTCTTGGCAGCACCTTCTGCCAGCTCGCGCTGAATACGGTCTGCACCGGGGAAACCGCCTTCTTCCTTACGGCGTTTTTGGATGGCCCAGCTCAGGCTGGCCTCGATGGGAGAGGTCGTCTGGTCGATGTCGTTGCCATAAAGGCAAAGCCCAGCTTCCAGACGCAGGCTGTCGCGGGCACCCAGACCAGCAGGCTCACAGTCTTCATGGGCCAGGAAGGCGCGGGCAACGGCTTCAGCCTTATCCTCGGGAATCGAGATTTCGTAACCATCTTCGCCGGTATAACCCAGACGCGAGATGCGGCATTCGACGTCGTTGATGTCACCCAAGGTGGTTTCCATGAAGGTCAGGTCGCGGGCAGCGGGGCAAAGATCGCCCACCACGTCCTCGGCCTTGGGACCTTGTACGGCCACAAGCGCGCGGTCGAAGATCTCAACCACTTCGACGCCGTCCAGATTGGCGGCCATATGAGGGATGTCCTGATGACGCATCGAGGCGTTCACCACGACAAAGAAATGATCACCGGCATTCGAGACGATTAGGTCATCCATGATGCCGCCGTCTTCGTTGGTGAAAAAGCCGTAACGTGCCTTGCCTTCTTTCAGCGAGGCATAGGCCTGCGGGCAGATGCTTTCCAGCTTCTCGCCGATATTGTCGCCCTTCAGGATCACCTGCCCCATGTGGCTAACGTCAAACAGTGCGGCTTTCTCGCGGCATTGTTTGTGTTCGCCCATGATGCCCATCGGGTATTGAACGGGCATTTCCCAGCCAGCAAAATCAACCATCTTGCCGCCAAGTTCGACGTGCAGATCATAAAGCGGTGTGCGTTGGGGGGTGTCGGTCATAGCCGCGCCTCCTGTGGTTTAGGTTTCAGGTGCAGTCGCATGCGACTGTAACAGTAGAAAACGCGTTGCGCACAACGCGGGCGAGATTCGGGGTCACATGGTCTATCTGGGCGAGTGCTGGACTCATAGAGTAATCGCTGCCAGCGATGTTGTGAACAGGTCGGCCGGACGTTCTGCATTGGGATATGATCCCTGCGAGTCTGCCCCGGTCGGCTGCGAACAATGCGTGAATTGCCATCTTTAACACCCCTCAGCCCGCACTTGCAGCAAGCGCTAGCTGGCGCACCTGTTTCAGGTTCGCGAAATCTTCATCGGCGTGGAAGGACGAACGTGTCAGCGGCGTGGCTGACACCCCAAGGAAGCCCTTTGCACGGGCTACCTGTTCAAGGCTTTTAAACTCTTCTGGTGTCCAGAACCGATCAATTTTGTGGTGTTTGGCTGTGGGTTGCAGATACTGCCCCACGGTCAGGAAATCGACATTCGCGGCGCGTAGATCATCCATCACTTGCCGCACCTCTTCCATCGTTTCGCCCAACCCGACCATTAGACCGGACTTGGTGAAAAGCTCTGGGTTGGCGCGTTTGGCGTCATCCAGAAGGCGCAAGGACTGATAATAACGAGCGCCAGGGCGCACGGTTGGATAAAGCCGCGGCACAGTTTCCAGATTATGGTTGAACACGTCAGGGGCAGCATCGAACACTGCCTGTCCTGCCTCGCCTTTGCCAAGAAAGTCAGGGGTCAGAACCTCGACGGTGGTGTCCGGGTTTTGATGGCGCACGGCGCGAATGGTCTGTGCGATATGTTCGGCTCCGCCATCGTCAAGATCATCGCGATCCACCGAGGTGATCACAACGTGACGCAGCCCCAGCTTTTTCACCGCCGCCGCCACGCGACCCGGTTCAAACGGGTCCAGCGCGTCAGGCCGCCCGGTCGAGACGTTGCAGAAGCTGCAACCACGGGTGCAGACTTCGCCCATGATCATCATGGTTGCGTGGCGTTTGGACCAGCATTCACCGATGTTGGGGCACGAGGCCTCTTCGCAGACAGTCGCCAGATCATGGTCCCGCATCAAGCGACGAGTCTCGTAATACTCGGCGCTTTCGATCTTCTTGTTACGAATCCACTTGGGCTTGCGCAGAATGGCCGTGTCGGGTTTATGCGCTTTTTCCGGGTGGCGAAGACGGGGAACAGTGTTCATCGGCAGCTCCTTACGCGTGAATGGCGCTGCCAAGCGCGTCCAGACAGGCTTCTTTCACGGCTTCAGCCATCGACGGGTGTGCGTGGCAGGTGGCGGCGACTTCGGACAGCGTGGCGCCTTTGACCATGGCCAAAACCAGCTCGGCAATCAGGTCACCCCCGTGGGCACCGCAGATATGCGCGCCCAGAAGCACGCCATCGGGCGAGGCCAACACTTTCACCGCACCATCTGTTTCACCGGTCGAGCGAGCGCGCGAGTTGGCCATGAAGGTAAACTTGCCCGAGATATAGTTGGCGCCCGCCTCTTTCAGCGCTTCTTCAGTGACGCCGACTGATGCGACTTCGGGATCGGTATAAACGACTCCCGGCACCTTGCCGTAATCCACGTGGCCCGGCAGACCAGCCAGCCCTTCAACACAGGCCACCCCATCCTCTTCCGCTTTATGCGCCAGCATCGGGCCAGGTACACAATCTCCAATAGCGTAGATACCGGGAACCGAGGTCTGGAAGTGATCATCCACAGTGATGAAGCCACGGTCGTTCACATCGACGCTCAGCGCCTCGAGCCCCAAGTCACGGATGACTGGACGGCGACCAATGGCCACCAGCACCTTGTCGGCCTCGATCGTGTCGATAGTGTCTTTGCCCACACGTTCTACGGTGACCGCAAGCCCCCCCTCGCCCGCTTCAACCGATTTCACCGCGCGGCCGAGTTGGAACTTCAACCCACGTTTCGACAGTGCGCGCTGCGCCAGCTTTGCAATCTCGCCATCAATTCCGGGCAGGATGCGGTCGAGATACTCCACTACGGTGACCTTAGCCCCTAGACGCGCCCAGACCTGACCAAGCTCAAGCCCGATCACACCTGCACCGATCACCACAAGATGCGCGGGTACAGTTTTCAGCGACAAGGCGCCAGTTGAGCTAAGGATGCATTCTTCGTCAATTATCACACCGGGCAGAGGTGTCGCTTCAGATCCAGTGGCAATCAGGATGTTCTTGGCCTCATGCACGGTGTCGCCCACTTGCACCTTGCCGGGCGCGATAATGTTGGCCCAGCCGTCAATATGATCCACGCCGTTTTTCTTGAACAGAAAAGCGATGCCTTTGGTGAGGTCCCCAACCACCTTGTCTTTGCGCGCCATCATGGCGGCGAGGTCCAGAGACGCTCCTTCCACCGCAATGCCGTGGGAGGCCAAATGCGAAAGTTCGGCGTATTTCCCAGACGAGGTCAGAAGCGCTTTCGACGGGATGCAGCCCACGTTCAAACATGTACCGCCAAGCGATCCACGGCCTTCAACACAGGCAACCTTCAAACCCAACTGGGCTGCACGAATTGCGGCGACATAGCCACCCGGTCCAGCGCCGATCACGATAAGGTCGTACATATTGCCCTCCGCTTCCCAACTTGTATTCACAATTTCCTATTTGTGAGACTAGTTTCCTATTCGGGATTTCATGCTCCCTATAGGAAACTTTTGCACATTAGGCAAGATTTGTGTGCAACGGGATACTTTGACAGGTTCAAGAGCTGCTTCTAAGCTGTGAGGGAACAAGGGGATAGCAGGAGAAACTGGTTTGGAGACCGACGCAAACACCACAGCGCAAGGTAGCGGTGAACCCGCTGAAGCCCCGGACGGAGAGGCGATGGGCCGTATGATTCGCGAAGCCCGCAAAGCCAAAGGCCAAACGCTCGAGGATACAGCGCGCGCTGCGGGGATTGGTCGTTCGACCTTGTCAAAGATCGAAAACAACCAAACCCGCCCCAGTTTTGATATCATCCGTCGCCTGATGCAGACGCTTGGGCTTGAGACCCCGCAACTATTTCTGCAATCCGCCAAGTCAGACATTTCGGGCCGCAGGGATTATACACGCGCAGGCGAAGGTGAGATCAAGAAGACCCCGACCTATACGCACGAGCTTCTCTGTAACGAACTAACGTCGAAAAGAATGGTTCCCTACATCTCGACCGTGACAGCGCGCGAGGTGTCGGAATATGACGACTGGGTGCGCCATACTGGGGAAGAATTTATGTTTGTCCTGTCAGGTGAACTGACCCTTGTGACTGAACACTACCGCCCCCTGGATCTTAAAACCGGGGATTCAGTTTATTACGACGCCCGTATGGGACATGGCTTAATCTCGACCAGCGAGGAAGACGCCAAGGTCCTTTGGGTGTCACTAAGCCTATAGCCGCGACGTCCGCTTAACATCACGTGTCATGATGCGCGGCGGTGTTCCTTGAACCATCGCCGCTCACCCAACATCAGCATCGCAGGTGTGACAATCAGGGTCAGCACCGTGGCAAACACCAAACCGCCAGCAATTGCGCTTGAAAGCTCGGTCCACCATTGCGACGACGGTGCGCCAATCTGAATGGTCCGGGCCCCGAAACTGATCGTCAGTGCCAGCACCATGGGCATCAAGCCCAAAGCGGTTGTGATGGACGTCAACACAACGGGCCGCAAACGTTGGGCCCCTGTGCGCAACGCGGCCTCAAGCGGAGACATGCCTTCGCTTCGAAGCACATTATAGGTGTCGATCAGCACGATATTGTTGTTCACCACAATCCCGGCAAGGGCGATCACGCCTATGCCCCCCATCACGACGCCAAACGGGCGGCCGGTGATCAAAAGTCCCATCAACACACCCGCAATCGAGAAGACGATTGCGCTCATCACCACGAAGGCTTGATAGAAGCTGTTGAACTGCAAAAGAAGCGTGGCGAACATCAGGATGATGGCGGTTAGGAAGGCACCGACAAGGAACACCATCGCCTCTTCCTGTTCTTCAGCCTCACCGCCGAAATCAAAGGTCACATCGCCCGGCAACCCGGCCTGCGTGATGGCATCCTTAAGCGCGATAATCTGATTGTTGACCAACAAACCGGGGGCTATGTCGGCCGCGACCGAGATCACCCGCTGTTGATCTTCATGGCTGATCCGGCCTGAGCGCTGAACCGGCTCAAACCGAACGAAGTTCGAGATCGGCACCAACCCGGCCGCCGTCGGCACGCGCAAGGTTTGCAGCTCATCCAACGTGCGATCCTGCGCAGGGAAGCGTACACGAATATCAACCGATCCATCCACATCATCAGGCCGGTAGGTTGCGACCCCCACGCCTTGCGTCAGAAGCTGAACGGCTTGCCCCAAGATCGCAATGTCAGCTCCAAAGCGTGCTGCTTCTTCACGATCCACGCGCAAGGCCCATTCAACACCCGGCAATGCGCGGGTATCGGTCACGTCAGTGAACCCGCCAATACTGTCCATGATGCCTAGCACCTTTGTGGTGGCCGCATTCAAATCATCGCGATTGTCTGAGGACAGTTTCAATTGAACCGGCTTGCCCCCTGTCGGACCTTCGCTTTGGGTCTGCACCTGCACAACAACGCCAGCCACATCGTCCATGTCGGCGCGAATTTCCGGAATGATCTCGGCCACAGGACGGCGTGTATCCCAATCATTCATACGTAATTGCAGTGTCCCGATGACCTCTTGATCATCGCGGTTGTCCAACACTGTTCTGGCATACACACTGTCGACTTCCGGATGCCCGATCAGACGGTTTTCGACTTTCCGAACGAGCGCATCCCTTTCGTAGATCGAGAAGTTGTCGCGCGCCCTAATTTCAATCACCATTGCGCTTGGCTCAGGCTCTGGAAAGAAAGTCAGCCCTTTGCCGAATTGGCCATAGATGCCGAACCCACCCAACAGCGCTGCGACCGCAAGGATCACAACCGCAGCCGGGTGCAGAATGGCCCAATTCAGCAAGCGGACATAAGCACCCGTGAAGCCGGGAATGTCCCGAGGGTCACCACTTTCAGCGGCCTCTAAGGCGGCTTTGGATCTAGCAGTTTGCGGCTGTCTGCGTCCGATCAGCCCGCCCAAGACCGGGATGAAAATCAGCGCCATAAACAAGCTGGCACCAAGCGTCAGCATGACAGTGATTGGCAGGAACTTCATGAACTCGCCAATAACACCCGACCAGAATAGAAGCGGGAAGAACACTGAAAGAGTGGTCGCGGTCGACGCGATAATCGGCCAAGCCATACGTTTGGCGGCAGAGGCATAGGCTTTGCGCGGCGGTGTGCCTTCCTGCAGTTTCCGATCAGCCAGTTCCGTGGTGACGATGGCCCCATCCACCAACATCCCGACCACCAAGATAAGCGCAAACAGGACCACGATATTCATCGTGTACCCCATTGCCCAAATCGCAGTTACCCCAGCAAGGAACGCGCCGGGAATGGCCAAACCAACAAGAAGCGCCGAACGAAAGCCCAGCGCCCAGACGATCACAATCATCACAAGGATCACGGCGGTGATAACGTTGGCTTCAAGGTCATCCAGCATCGACACAACGTCATCGCTTTGATCATAGGTGACCTGCACGCGAACGGTTTCCGGGTAGGTCTCTTGCGACGCGGAAAGCACTTCACGCACAGCAGCCACTGTGTCGATCACATTGGCGCCGACCCGTTTCTTGACCTCAAGAACCAAGGCGGGCTGACCATCGATCCGGGCAAAGCTTTCGGGGTCTTTAAAGGTGCGCCGAACCGTCGCCACGTCCGAGAACGTCACGACTGTTCCACCGGACACTTTGATCGGAAGATCCATCACACTTTGCACGTTCTCGATCAAACCGGGCACCTTCAAAACCATGCGCCCCGCGCCTGTATCAATGGACCCGGCTGCAACTAAAAGGTTGTTCTGCGTCACCTGCGTGATCAGCTCTGCGAAGGTGATGTTGTAGGTTTCAAACACTGTTGGGTCGACCAGAACTTCCAAAAGGTCTTCGCGCGTCCCACCGATATCAACCTCAAGCACACCCGGCAGGGCTTCTATGTCGTCCTGCAACACGGTCGCCATGTCATTGAGCGTGCGTTCAGGCACAGGACCTGACAGCACGATATTCATAATCGGGAACAGTGCGGTGTTGATTTCGTGCACACTGGGTTCTGTTGCATCCGAGGGCAATTCACCTTTGGCGGAATCAACGGCCTCTCTCACTTTATCCAGCGCCTCGTCTACCGGCAGGTCCGGGTTAAACTCCATCTGGACCGATGCGTAGCCTTCCCCAGCGTGGCTAATGATATCATCCAACCCCGAGATTGACCCCAATTCGGTTTCAAGCGGGTTCACCAATAGGCGTTCGGCATCTTCTGGCGACACGCCATCCAGCGTTGTGACCACATAGACCACCGGAATAGGAATTTCGGGGTTCGCCTCTTTCGGAATGGCGTTATAGGCCCAGGTGCCCAAGGCCAGAATTGCGGCCAACGCCATCAGAATTACGCGTGCGCGCGCAAACGCAAAGTCGATAAGACTGCTCATTGGTCAGCTTCCTGAGGTGCAACCTTGTCGCCCGCCGTCACAAACCCCTGCCCTACGGTGATAATGCGCGTTTTATCAGGCAATCCTGTCACCCAGATCCCGCCGGATCCGGCGCTGGAGATTTCCACCTCGTGAAATGCGACCTGATCGTCGTCATCCACCGTTTTCACCCCAAGCGTGCCCTTTTCATCCAAGGATAGGATCGCAGGCGAGATGAAATGCGCGGTGACTTCCCCGGTCGCAATGGCCACTTCAGCACTAACACCGGCTGCGATTGCACCTTCTGCATTGGCGACTTCGACCTCGGTCACAAAGGTTCGCGTTTGGACATCGGCGGCCGTGCCGACAAATCGAATACTTCCGGTCGCGGTCTCACCCGTCAGAAACGAGACCTGCGCAGGCTCACCAACGGTCAAGCGATTGCGGAACTGCTGAGGAGCTTGGATCGACACCACAAGCGGGGTTGTATCGACCACACGCGCAGCTGGCTCACCGGCCGCGACGAATTCGCCAACTTCAATTGGAAGCGCCTCCAACTGACCGGCAAACGGCGCCATTAGAATCGTATCCTCGAGCGCCTCAAGTGCTTGCGTTAGGCTGCTTTCAGCTGCAGCAAGATCAACTTCCGCTTCAAACACGCGATCCGAGGTCGCAATGCCACGATCGAACAACGTTTTGGCGTTGCTAAGCTCCCGCGCAGCGCGATCACGCGCTTCCTTTGCAGCAGTCAGCGCCTTTTGGTGTTGGGTGTCGTCGATCCGTGCGATCTCGTCACCTTTTTCGACGTGTGCGCCGTTTTTCAGAGCGACGGAAATGATGTTGCCTGATGCCTGCGCGCGAACCTGCGTGTCGCGATACGGCTGGGCTTGTCCTTTTGCCACAAACCTTTGCGTCACCGGCTCGGCTTCGGACAGTTTCACCTGTACAGCAACAGCTTGTTTTTCCGCTGTTTCATGTTCGGTCGGCTCAGGATCGGAAGAGAACACCACCCCGCTGCCCATCCAAATGATCACTAATCCCAACAAACCGGCGGCAACCCATTTGGATCGTCCCGCACCTGGATCTGAGGCAAATTCCAAAGATGAGCGCGCGCTGCTTTCAGATGACATTTCATGTCCAACTTATAGTGGTTTCAATGCGCACAACATGGGTGTCCGCTGGCAGAAAGAAAAGGGGGGTGATGCTATGCCGCGAGGGAAAGGGCAGTTTTGGGCGGGATGGGGTGCCCACGCCGCCCGCTGCCAGCATTGAAACAAAAGAGTTTCCAAAAAATATCCGGTTAATGCGAGGTGACCAAAACTTGCACCGAAAACCCTGCTGATCTTTTCCTTGCCCAAAGCCCGCCCTTGCGTAGACCCTATAAAACCGACACGCCCAGTAGTGCCGCTATCAGTATCGTCCAGATCTCACCCTTCTTCAGATACATCAAAATGACACATGAAAGGATGAATACCGCCGCAGGCGCCCAGAGGTTTGAAGCTTCAGCGCCGATCCCTGCAAGCAGCGAAAGAGCCGCCGAGATTATCATCCCAAAAACCGCAGAACGAATGCCGGCCTGCGCGGCTTTGAACCGCGACAAGTGACGGAAACGCTCTAACTGGCGTGCGGCCAAGATGATCAGCGCTGCAGGGGGCATAAAAATCGCAATCGTTGCAATCACCGCGCCGGTCAGACCTGCCACCTTGTACCCAATGAAAGTCGCACTGATTAAGATAGGCCCGGGCGTCACCTGCCCCAATGCAATACTTGCTGCGAAGTCGTCGAGGGACAACCAGCCATAGGCATTTACGACAGCTTCTTGGATCATGGGTATAAAGATATATCCGCCCCCAAAAAGCAGCAGGCTCATGCCGGAAAACACCGAAAAAAGCTGGCCAAGGATAGATGTAACGCCCAGCTGCGGCAGGAACAAAAACAGCCCGATACAGGATGCCAAGAACAGGGTGACAACACGCGACCCGTTCCCAAAAGTTGGATGACCGTCTGGTTTCTCAACCACATTATCAGCATTTGAGGGCTGATGCCTTAGAATGCCGACCACTGCGGCCATCACAAAGATACAGAAGACAATCCAGATGCCACCGACGGCAAAAAGAAGGACTGCTGCAATCACTGCTAAAGCCACATCAACGGGCCCCTGAAGCGCTTTTTCACGCATCTTCAGACCCGCATTGAGAATAATGGCGGCAATAGCGGGCAGAACGCCCGCCAATGCCTTGTCTGCAACGACCATTGTTCCCCATGAAAGGTACAAAGCCGCAAAACCCACCATCAAAAAAAACGATGGCAGGATCACCGCCGCGGCGCATACTGCGCCACCGAGCGGCCCACGGATCTTGTCGCCAACATAGGCGACAACATTCACCGCGACCGGCCCTGGAAGCAGCATCGCCAAAGCCACACCGTCCATAATGTCATCATCATCCACAAGCCGGTGCTTGCCAACAATCTCGGACCGAACAACCGAGATCAGCGCCATATATCCCCCCCAAGAAATGCACCCAATTTTGAAGAAAATTAGAAACAACTGGGAGAGCGAGATTTCCCCTGTGCAGGTCCTGGAGGAATTATGCGACATGACGCTTGGTATTGCTGTTGGCAAGACGCTCTTTGATCTCTTGCATCACCAAAGCCTGAGCTTTCCGCTTCTGCAGGTCATCGGGGTTCGCATTTTCCTGAGCTTGCGCCTTAAGACGTTGGTTTTCTTCTTCAAAGTCGCTCATCAATGGATAGCCCATTTTTTTCAGAGTTTCGCCTGCAACGGCTTCGAATACGGCAATGTCACGCGGGCTCATCTCGCGCATGAATTTGTTTGTGTTCTGAGACATGACCGGTTTTTGCACATTGGACCACATTTGCCCTGCCACCGAGGTACTCGCGGCTTCGCGGGATTTGTGGAACTCTAGCATGTCAGGGTAGAATTCTATGCCCATGAAGTCACACAACCTGCGCAACTCCGCATCGGGTCGTGTGATCAGGTCAGAGTAAGAGACTGAGATGAAGCGATCAGCGGATAGCATTGCTCCAAGCTCCAGCGCCTTTTCCTGCTCCAAATGCCATTGCTTTGCGATGTGATAGGATGACTTTTCGCCTACGATCGCCTTGCGGAAGGACAATGCAGCGTCCCGGCCGTCGCGATGCAGGTGAATGAATTTGGCAGCCTCCCCACCAAATCGGTCAATCTCATCCGCAAAATGAACATTTGCTAGAGACTTGCACATCCAGTCTTTTGACATGTTGTTACGGGCCAGCAGGTTGTGAACAGCGAAATAAACCGCCACCAGCGACCTTTCCGAGCAGGTTTGCTCCAAGGCCGCGCGATCAATTGTGCCGAGCTTCCAACTGACTGGGTTCGTCTCTACCAGCAGGCAAACATCTTCAACCAGGCGCGAGAACGCATTCGGGTCCTGCAGATCGCCATAGTCAGCAAGCAAAGGCCACAGACGTTCCAAAATATGTGGTGGATGAGGGGCGACAATCTCAGGGGACTGATTCAACATAATACGCAACAAATTTGAACCAGACCTTTGTGTCCCGATTAAAAAAAATGGCATCAGCGGTTCTCCGTTTTTTGTCGCCGTTTCTGATGCTTCAGAGTTTCGGCGGTTGCTTTGATGCACAACTAAAACGCGTAAAATGTTTACGTATCGTTAACGCTGATGAAAGGCTGGTTAACTTTGAAAGCTTTTCAGAGTAGCGCTTTTGGGGATTGCAATTCGTAAGGTGAAAATATTAACCAAATTGCTCCACCCTCGTGGCGAACTCGCGAAACTGTCGACATGGACGTCGGCTCAACATCCGCGACAAACCGAGGGGCAAACATGGTTAGAAACAAACTTCGATCACTCTATGGCGGCTTGTTTTGTGCGGTCGCTGCGCTGGGGCTAACCCCCGCGCTTCTCAACGCGCAGACCTATACATTTGGGATTGTTCCACAGTTTGAGGCGCGCAAGCTTGCGCGCATTTGGGAACCAATCATCGACGAAATCGAAAAGCGCACCGGCTACGATTTTGAAATTGTGGGTTCGCCAAGAATTCCGGAGTTTGAAACCAGCTTCATGAATGGTGAATTCGATTTCGCCTATATGAATCCTTATCACGCAATCGTCGCCGCCCAGACACAGAACTATACGCCTCTTCTGCGGGATGGGGGGCGCGAATTATTCGGTATTCTGGTTGTACGTGATGATAGTAACTATCAATCGATTGAGGATCTAGAAGGGCAAACCATTGCGTTTCCGGCACCAAATGCGCTTGGCGCGTCCCTACTAATCCGCTCCGATCTGACCAATCAACGCAACATTGGTTTTTCACCCATGTATGTGTCGACGCACGGGTCGGCATACCTGAACGTCATTCTGAACCAAGCTGCTGCGGCTGGCGGGGTGATGGGAACGTTCCGTTCGCAACCGATTGAAATATCCGAACAGTTGCGCGTGCTCTACAAAACCACTCGGGTCCCTCCGCACCCCATCGTCGCCCATCCACGCGTTCCTGAGGATGTACAAAGACATGTCATGCAAGCCTTTCTTGAACTGTGGAAAACTGGCTATGGCCGCGAGCTGCTTGAACGCGTTCCAATCCGCGAGGTGATTGAAACAAGTTTGGACGACTATACAGGGCTGCAAGGAATGGGTTTGGATGAGTTCTTTGTTAAGTGACCCACTACTTGTTTCGTCTGCCAAAGCCGCGGGCACCTCGGCTTTGGCCGGCATGCGCTTCAAGTTGCGCAGCCGCTTTGTTGCCCTGCTCGCATGCATGATGTGTATTTGCGTGCTTGGGTTATCAGGCTTCTGGGAGCCGCGCCTGACACGAGAGATGACCGCCTCTCAGATTCGAAACCTGGATCAGAACGTCGAAATCCTGTCAGATGCCCTTATTCCATTTTTGCTGCAAAATCAGATTGGTGCAGTGTTTGAGACCCTTAGCAGCATGCAAAGCCGATATGGGAATTGGGAAACAGTCATTCTTAAGACGCCTGATGGCACTCGCCTCTATCCTCTGTCTGCGGCCACGCCAATGGTCAAGCCGGATGTGATCCAGACATCGCGAACGATCTCGTTTGATGGGAAAGAGCTCGCGGTACTTTCTGTCCGGGTTGATATTTCTACTGATCTTGAACAGATCCGTCGGCAAGTCCGGTATCTCACAATCCTGATCGCAGTTTTCTTTCTTGGGGCGCTTCTTGTTGTCGGTGTCTTGTTGGAACACTGGGTGGTTAAACGCGCTTCGCTGCTCGCCTCGGCTGCACGACAGCTGGCGCTCGGAAACTACCAAGCAAAGCTTCCCCCTAGTTCAAA
The DNA here is from genome assembly GCF_023016155.1 of Aliiroseovarius sp. F20344. GTDB lineage: Bacteria > Pseudomonadota > Alphaproteobacteria > Rhodobacterales > Rhodobacteraceae > Aliiroseovarius. The sequence continues at coordinate 279,251 of NZ_JALKBG010000008.1, read as the reverse complement.
GGATGAAATCGGCGATCTGACCAACAGTTTCTCTACGATGCGGGCCACCATTAAAGAAAACGAGCAAAGCTTAATTGCATCCCGTGATGAAGCGCAGGCAGCGGCAGAGGCAAAATCACGTTTTCTGGCCACCATGAGTCACGAAATTCGTACGCCATTGAATGGAGTAATTCCGATAGCCGAGCTGCTGCTTGAACAAGAATTGCCAAAAGAGCAAACCCAACTCATTGGAACGATACAGGAATCCGGCAAAGCGCTCAAATCTATCATTGATGACATCTTGGACATTACAAAGATGGACGAGGGGAAATTTGTACTCCACAGCGACGAGTTTTCTATCAACAGCCTCGTGCAAAACGTCGCTGGAATTTTTCAGGTATCCGCACAAAAAAAAGGGATCTCACTTGAGTTCTCGGTGCAGGAAACATGTCCTCAGACAGTCATCGGCGATGTAAACAGGCTGCGTCAGGTTCTGATAAACCTGGTCGGAAACGCCATCAAATTCACGTCAGAGGGCGGTGTTGCCATTCGCGTATCCGTGATCGCCGAAGCCAAATCGCAAAACAGCACCATTTATTTTGAAGTTGCCGATACGGGCATCGGCATTTCAAAGCAGGATCAGGTTCAAGTTTTCGAACGGTTTGTCCAAGTCGACAATCGTAGCAACCGCGAATACCAAGGCACGGGTCTTGGGCTTTCAATTTGTAATATGCTGGTCTCAGCAATGGGGGGGGAGCTGTCAGTAGATAGCAACGAGGGTGAGGGTAGCCGTTTCTATTTCTCGTTGCCATTCGACGTTGTGGATGTTGATGAGGGGGAAAAAGAAGATCTTGATCTCGACCAGAAACCTGTTTCTCGACCACATCAACAGCCGGTTAAGCCTTCCCACATTCTGGTTGTGGATGACAGCAAAACAAATCTGAAAATTGCCAAGGTCATTCTTCGTTCTCTTAAGCACCGAGCGACCACGGCTGAAAGCGGTGAAATAGCCATCAATTTGATGCAAGATCAGAGGTTTGATCTGGTACTGATGGACGTCAACATGCCGGGAATAGATGGGCTGGAAACAACTCGCCGCATTCGGAACGGTTCACAGCAAATGATCCAGACCCCGATCATCGGGTTGAGTGCGAGCGCCTTCGCCGAAGACATTGAAAGCTGCTTAGAGGCAGGCATGAATGGCTTTCTTGCTAAACCACTATCGAAAAATGAGTTGGTTGAGAAACTCTCAAATCATTTGGCTCAGGATTGCGGCGCGTGATTGCTCATGGGCCGAGGTGCTTCAGCTTATCCAGCCATTCGGAGTTCTAACCCGTGCGCTGTCCTAACTGGGCAAGAATTCGCGCGCCCGACGGACACATATAGATTCTGCAATGTGAACATATTATTGCTCGATTTCACGTCTAGAAGCGGTATCTGTACGAGCCGGTCCGTTGAAAAAACTGGAATCGTGCCTATATGCCCGCCCATCGCTCCGATGCCAGGTTAAGGAAATCAGAATGTCATTGCGAAAACCACTGAAGCCCCTTTTGTATCTAATCTTCACACTTATCGCCCCAATGGCTGTGGCAGATGTGACCTGCAAAGGTGATTGGCAGAAGGCGGCTTTGACCAACTATGAAAGCTACCCCGCCCCAGGAAGCGTTGAGTGTGTCGAGTATAATGGCTGCAAATGGTCTGGTCAGTTTTATGGCGTGAATGGTAAAAAATCAGAAAGCTGGGTTGCCAATAAAAACATCGCCGCTGTTCACCAAAAAGACTGGAAACGCCTTGGCGGCAAACATCTGCGCTTGCGCCAAGGCAACCGCGAAATCGTTGTTCAGGTGCTTGACCTTTGTGCTGACTCAGACTGCAGCGGTTGCTGCACAAACAATCTGGGCGGTGACGGTTACCTGATTGATATCGAGAAATTTACGATGGAGCGCTTTGGGTCTGGCTCAGGCACAGTTAACTTCCAAGTGTGCAGCTAAGCCTGCCCTTGTGGGTCGTTTGCCAGTTTGTCCACGTGAACAACACGTGCCTGCGCCCGCGAAAGCTCTAGCGCAGTTTTCAAATCAATCGAAGACGTACGTGTAATCTTGCGCCAACCTGTGAAGCGACCTGTGATGGCACGCGCGATAGAACGCAACGCTACTATCCAGTAAATCTGACGATAGAAGAACCTTTGGGTTAAAACCCACGGCAACAGGCGCTTGTCTTCTTTGGGTTCGAGCCCAAATGCTATTGCCGCCAGAACAAGGTCTGAAAGAAGGTAAGCGACATACGCAATTGCGGCCAGCAAAGCCGGAGTTTGAAGGGCCGCCCGAGAACCGTCGATCAGAAAGTCAAAAAGCGCGAACAGGTTGAAGATCATCACAAGGTCTGCAAGGGGCGCAAACAGCGAAAACACAGCACCGAACAAGACCAGATCAGGGATTGCCACCAATCCAACAGCACGCCGTTCCAGAAAAGCGCCTTTGTGTTTCCATGCAATTTGCAGCATTCCGAAATGCCAACGCAATCTTTGCCGCATCCACTGACGGATGGTTTCCGGTGCCTCCGTAAATGCATGGGCAGCTGGCTCGAATACAACTTTGAAGTCTTCACGGATGATTGAAACCGTCAGATCTGCATCTTCAACAAGCGTCTGGGTCGTGTAGCCACCAGCGGAAACCACCGCAGCCGTGCGCCAAGCCCCGATTGAACCCGGGACGACCATTATGCCGTTAAGGATCTCATACGCCCGACGGTCTAAGTTCTGCGCTGTAATGTATTCGATCGCTTGAAGACGGGTGAGCAGGTTGCGCCGGTTCCCAACTTTGACATTTCCCGCAACTGCACCAACGTCTTCGTCGTTGAAGTGTTTAACCAATTCTCCGATCGCCTCGGGTGCAATGATCGTATCTGCATCAATGGCCACAAAGACGGGTGTTTCTATGTGCCGAATGCCGTTGTTCAGCGCCTCTGCTTTGCCTTGATTAGCTTGGCGCACCAAGCGAACGCGCGGGTCGGACCCGAAATGATCGCGGACCACCTGCGCTGTATTATCGGTCGATCCGTCATCTATCACGATTACTTTAGCAATCGGATAAGTCGATTGAAGCACCGATGTCACAGACTTTACGATCACCGTTTCCTCGCAGTAAGCCGGAATAAGAACTGACACAGGTAGAGCTGGTTCACCGCCTTGGTGTATCCGCCGTTCCTTTATCAGCGCCAGCACCAAAACGGTCAGGGTCCGAAACACCCCTGCTGCAATCAGCACAAAAAATGCAGTTGTGACGGCTGATTTGAAGCCACGTATTAGCAAGAAAGACACGCTGCTTAACTGATCTTTGCTTTCAACCACCCTGCCCGGCTGGATCCGACTGGAATGGTCCGCGACGCTTGAAACAGGCACGATGGAAATATCAGCGTCTTTGAGTGACTGTATGATGCGTGGCAAGGCTTGGACAGTTTGCTCACGATCACCACCCGCATCGTGTAGCAAGACAACGCTGCCTTGATTTAACTTGGCGTGCGATATCACATTCTCGACGATTTCATCTGAGCCCGGGCGCATCCAATCATTCGAGTCGATCTCGATCCCAACGACGACATAGTTTTCGTCGGATAAAACGCTGAGCACCCGTGCTTCATCAGGCGTTTCAGGGTTTTCATCAAACCCATATGGCGCCCGAAACAGGTTTGTGTTTTTACCCGAAACACTTTCAATCAACTCTTGCGATGCGTGAAGTTCAAGCTTGAGGCGAAAGTCCGAAATATCGGCAATGTTGGGATGGAAAAACGTGTGAACGCCCAGCTCGTGCCCCTCATCAACAATGCGGCGCGCGATTTCAGGATGTTGCTGTACCCGAGTTCCAATGACGAAGAAAACCGCTGGTACATCATGTTCTTTAAGAATGTCCAAAATCGCGGGCGTATACTTTTTGCTGGGCCCATCGTCGAACGTTAAGATGACGGAACGATTAGGCATGTCGCCACTTTGTGTCACCGTAAAGGCTTGCGGGAAATCCAGATATTTCGCCTCGACGATCAAGCCGCTCTCTTGATCCAACTTCAAAAGACGCCTTCCCGGCAACGCGGAAATTTTTGCTGTGAGGAACGGTCCCGCGCCGACATATCTAACGTATGGTGCGGGGTTGATCCTTTGCAGCAGATCAAGTGCAATCTCAGGCTGGGGTAAACCCGGATCGAGAAGTTTCCAAATACCAGGATCTCCGCCCGAGATGGGCCAAATTGCGACCCCGCCCAACGTCTCAAGCGGAAGTTTTGACAATTGGTTATGCGCACTAAGTGCGTCCAGCAACCAGATGTGATGGCGGCGACCTTGGTCATCCAGAAACCGCATCTCGGTGTTCAGGGCATGGCGATCGATGCGCAGGGTGCCATCATACCTTTGCAGCGCCTCCAAGGCTTCGAAGTAAGTAAGGTAGCTTGGGTCGGATTTGGAGCTGATCCAGTCCATCCCAAAGCCGCCGATTGCTATGACCACTTTTTCGGTAGGCAGATTGGCCAAAAGCTTGGACACCTTCGCTTCAAACCATGCTTGCGGCGCAAGGGGCGCAGGACCGCTGAAGGGGCCGGGTTCATTAAAGGCGCGCACGATCATCTTGTCCGCCAGATCAGCCGCATTCGGCTGTTCCCAAATCGCATGATCCACGCTTGCGATAAGGCAGCTGTCTTTGCCCACTTCATCAAGACCAGTCTGCATTGCCGTCGCAAAACCCGCCCATGTTTGAGCCGCAATATTGAAGTTGCCAGAAAGGTCCACACAAAGTCCGTCGGCATTTTCAGAGACCGCAATGGTCGTCAATTCAGCGATCAGCTCGGCTTGCATGGCATCGGAAGTAAACACATCCGGCTGCGGACCGTCTGGGGCAAGCTCGATCTGGGCAACAGGAAAGAAGCTGACACGGCCTCGGTTCGCCTCCGAAAGCTCTCGTATCTTGTCCCGAATGGGCGACGGCTGGTTCGTGACCAAGCCTGTAACACCTTCAATCGAAACCCAGTCGGACAGCACAACATCGATCGCTTCGATGTGCGTGCGGGCTTCAACCACCCCCTCAAGCGACCACGACGGTACAAAAACATGCACTTTGGCTTCTTGAACTTCATATGCTCCGCCCTGCACGACAGGCCCCTGAAGGGCTTCGGTCCACGACTGTACAGGTGACGCATTCGCAGCGTCGTCTTGTGATCCGTTCACGCTTGGTGAAATGGGGTCTACTAAAATCGGCGTTTCGGTTGAAGTGAGCTCTCTGGCCCCTGACGGCAATTCAGACCCATAAAGATGGACCAGAAACGAAACAAACCAGACCACAGCAAAAATCAAGAACACGCCGGACAATAGGCTGAAAAAGACGAGCCGATGAGAAGTCGGATCGAAGAAAACCGGCTTCGCCCTTGAAGTGTCCTTATCGTCTTTTTGGCTTTTCAAATCAGCAACCTGTATCGCGCCCTGGTATGCGCTGGAGTTACACACAGTTTGGCACAACCCAAAGGCCGAAGGAACGCGTATATGGTCGCAGGGCAACGGGGTGTGACGTCTTGGTTGTTGGCCGCCAAGCGCAAAGCTGCAATGGTGAACCAAGAGATAGTTCAAAGGACTGGCAATGGATCGCAGAACATTTCTTTCTCGTGCCTTGATCGGAGGGGCTGCAGCCGTTTCTACGCCCGGGCAATTTGCGTATGCCGCTGCAACGCATCCAAGTCTTGTAGTTATCAGAAACGTGACACCGCGCAGTTCTGCGGCTTCGCTGTTTTCATTCTTAGACCCGATAACCTCGCAAGATGTGCCGGTCTGTGTGGCGGTTAAGTTTGATCAAGAGGAATGGGACCGCGCGGCTCAGAACAAAGGGCTGATGGAAATGTTGAACAAGCTGACCATCGACTATCCCAGCCTGATTGATTTGGCGATCGAGTTACCTGGGCTTGCAAGTGAGCTACCGTATCTACGCATGCGGATGGCCAGCGAAGCACGAAACCGCTTCAAGCAAGCGATGGCCGAAGTAAGTGGCAAATACGTTCCGAAAACGGTGGTTTTCGATCAGCCCGATGGTGAGGTTCCCACAATCGAAGGGCTTCGGTCCGCTGGTTTTTTGACGTCGTTTCTCATCCCGAAAAATGGCAGCGCACCAATCGTCTGGCGAAATGCTGATGGTACTCAACAAGTTAACGGGGGGTGGAGCATTCCCCGCTTACCCACCGCCGATGCGATCACAAAAACATTCAGCCAAGCAACATCGCAAAATGGGCCTTTGGTGTTTTTCGCGTCCTTTCCTGATGACACATTGCAGGGTGACGATGCCTTTTTCGATCAGGGCGCAGTTTTAGGAGACGCCTTTCGGCGCAACCTGACTTCAACCAGCAATTACTTCATTTTGCCTTCAGAACTCAGGTTCCGCTCAGGTGCTGCTTTCGCCCGCCACGTGGTTCTTTGCCTCGAAGTGGACGGGGCTGCACAAACAAGCAGTAGCCTGAAATCACAGCTGATCGCCGCAAACATACCCTTCTCTGAACTGTTGCGATCCGCGGTGTCAGACAGCGCTCCGGATGCGCAGGAAAAGAATGGCATTCATCAGTGTTCGATTGTCTCAACGCTGGATAAGGACGTTTGGAAAGACGTAAGGCAGGCAACGTTCAACACAGGTTTAGACAACACTATCACGCCTGTGCATTGCGTCGCGCTTGACGTCGCTGGGGACAAATCAGCAGCACTGCCGGACCTCGCGGGGTTTAACGTCGTTCTGGACCTATCGGAAGCAGGCCTGGGGGATGTTGGGTTTGATGCTCAGGGAACGCTTCATATCAACACAACTATGTTGCTCGACGCGTCAGCTGCCAGACAGGACCTTCGGAAAGCCATTTTACAATCCGCCCCGCCCAGTGAAGATATCACGCTGCGGATCAAGGGAAGCACCTTTGGGCAGCCCGAAGATGCGAAGGCTCTGGTCAAAACCCTTGTTGATTTCGCACAATCAGACAAGTTTCGACTTTTGGATCTTCGACAGCATTTCCAAACCACTACAGCAAAAAGCGAGGCAGCGCGGCTTCTTCGAGCCGCCCGCCGCTGGCCGATGCGCGCATCCAACGCTGAGAGGGACGCGCAAAACCGTACTCAACTTCTTGCGGACGCAAAGACGGCTTGGTCGTACATCGAACACCTTACAGATCCTAAAACCGGACTCGTGCCTGCAACAGCTTGGATCGAAGAGGACCGGATCGATACCTATCGGTTCAGCACAATGTGGGACACGGGGTCCTTGCTGCTGGCAATCATCAGCGCACATAGTATCGGCATATTGGACGATGACGCGTTTGAAGTGCGACTGAAGACCGCTTTGGCGGGGCTTTCAACCGGCAGGTTCAACGGGCTTAGATTGCCTAAGGGACTGACCTCGACGGATGGGAAAGCAAAGGGCGACGACGACTATAACGCAAGCGACACCGCAAGATTGCTGACCGCGCTTCACTTGGTCCAATCCTATACTAAGAATGACTACGGGATCGCCGAGATCGTCGCGGGTTGGGATCTGGACAAGACCATTCGTGACGGAACCCCTATGACGGTTCGCGACGGCAAGTTCGTTTCGGCCTACCGATCTAACTATGCTGGATACATTGCCCGCGGCTTTGGCCTGTGGGGCTTCCCGGTTGTGTCGCCCTACAACGCCCCCAAACCCGGATCTCGTTTCGATCAAGGGGTTCAAATATTGCATGACGTGGCCCGGTTCGGCCCAATCGGAACAGAACCCCATCTTCTTGAGGCGGTTGAGCTTGGGGCCTCGCCACTGGCGACAACGGCAGCGGAGGCATTGTTCGCTGCGCAGATCGAAGAACACCGCGCAACCGGAAAACTGGTTTGCGTCTCTGAAGGTCCAGTGAACCGCGCGCCGTGGTTCGTATACCAAGGCTATCAGATCGACGACAATGGCGGCCACTGGACCGTCGAAACTCTTGACCCTTCACCGCGCTTTAAGACCAAAGGATTTGTCCGAGCCGTCGATATGTTGAACAGCAAAGGTGCATTCCTTTGGAACGCTCATCGGCCGAACGACTATACAGATCGCCTGGTTGAGCAGGTGCGTAAAAGGGCAAAGGCACGCGAACTAGGGTTCAGTCCCGGTGTGTTTTCAGTGACTGGGAAATCGGATCAGACCTATAGCGATATCAACACGAACGGTGTTATTTTGCAGGCTATCGCCTATAAATTAAACGGCGGGATCCCGTGTGCTGAGTGGTTGCGATAAGCGCACCCCAAGGGGTTGAAAATCGACATTTTTGACATGCAATCCTTAGTCCTGAGACACCTCTCGCAAATGTATCCCAAGGATCATCAGCGCTGGCCACAAGAGGTAAACTTCGATCTCGATATTCTCACCGAAGGACAGCAGGATCAGTGTCAGCATGATGCCAAGCGGTAACCTTCCGCGAGGGTGGCGTGCAGTGTCATACATGGTGAATGCCGTATGCCACAGCATAGGCCCCAGCAGCGCAAGAAACCCCACAAGACCCTTCACAAAAAGCAGACCATACCACGTGTGATGACTGCCGATGGGCATGTATTCGACCAAATGCGGACCCGGTTGAACGCGGCCGTGGCCAAACCAAACTGCTTCGTTCAGCCAGCGCTCATAGGCAATCCGTTGAAGGGTTTCACGGACCCGCGTGCTGTCGGCGCGCGCGCCACGAAATGCGGCGACGAAGTCTTGAAAGAACTGCAACAGAGCTGTTCCAATGATGGCCATTGAAGCCGTAAGCCCTGCCACGGTCTTCCATGCCCATGCCTTGGTGATAAGTGGCATCATACGCGGCAATGTTGTGCAGGCCACAAGCCCAACCAGCCCCATGCGGGATTTTGAGGCCAGGATCATCAACACACCGGCGGCAATACCAATGCTACGCCATTTAAAATCCTTCTCCTCTAGCGCCATAAGCACAGAAACCACGCCCAGCAGCGCTGCAAACGGAGACCACGGAGCATAAAACTGCCAGCGGGGGGTCCAACTGGCAGGGTCAAACGTGAAGAAATAGACGGTGAAATACTCAGGCCCCGGCCCGCCGACGGCCTTCAGTGGCGATGTGAAGATACGTTCAGGCAGACCGATGTAAGGTGCAGCGAGCAAGATCGGGGCCAGCACCAGCGTGCAAGCCCCGACCGCGCCTTGGCCACGGATGATCACGTCGCGACGCACTGGCAACAGCGCGCCTGCAAGTGGGAAAAGCGCAAGCAATGCCCACCCTTTTGCCCAACCGATCGAGGACTTGATCAAGGTCTTCATACCAAGACCCCAGTTCAAATGCCCCAGCCAAAGCGCAATAAGCATCACAAACATCCCGGCGCTCCATGCCCAGATCAGCGGCGGAATTGATCCGGTCACCTGCATGTCATCACGCACCGCATTACCAAGATAGAGACAGAGAAGCGCTAGCCCAGCCAAGAGCCATGCCAAGACTGGACCCACGACATAAAGCGCGCCGAGCGCATAGAAGGGCCACGTGTAAGCCAGTGCGCGAAACACGAAACGCTCGACAGGGTTCATGTCCATAGTTACCTGTCCTCAGGCCGCTTCAAAAGCTTGCTCAACAGTGCCAGACGGATCCAACCAAGACCCAATCCGATGAACAGGAAGAAGGACGCCGCAATGCCAGCCACCAACGCAAGTTTGCGACTTGGCGAGGATGGCTTTTCGGGCAGCGACGGGTTCTCGAGCACCTGAACCAGTGGGTAAGACGCGTAAGGATCAGACTTGCTGGATTGATTGCGCGCGATCGCCGAGGCAAAAACCGCTTCCGCGACCGAGAAATCGCGTTGTAGGTCCTGCAAGCGCGCGGCGGGTTCGGCCAATTGGGTTAGTTGAGTGCGTTGTGATGCAAGCTGCGCCGAAAGTGTTTCGTACTTTTGCTGCACTCCCGCGCGCTCCGCGTCCAGCTGCACCAAGCGCGACAATAGATCGGCTCGTGCTCCGTCACGCGCAAAATCAAGCTTGCCAAGCTCCTGCACACCAAGACCGGTCACGAAAGCGGCACGTTGGGTGGCCGCGTTGGACACAGCATCATACGCACGTAGCGCAGATTGAACCTTGGGGTGGTTGTTTCCAAAACGCGATTTCAGCTCTGCAAGCGCTGCTGCTTGTTCGGATCGCTCGGTGCTAAGGGATACAAACTCGGGATCCGCGAAAGCCTTTAGCGTCGCGGCCGCCGTTGCAGCGTCTAGCCCAAGAGCCGCTTCGAGAGACACCACAGATTGCGTTATGTCGCTGAGGGTCGCAGACAGCGCGTTAAGCTCGACATCGAGAACGGTCGCATTCTGCAACAGCACGTCGTATTGATCCGCGCTTAGAAGGCCAGACGCCCTTTGCAGGCTTTCAATGTCTTCACGCGTTTTGGCGACCGACGTGCGATAATCTTCGATTGCCGCAAGGCCGCTGTCTTCACGGGTGCTTTGTTCGTCCGAGCGCAGCGCATCCAGCTCGACAAAAAAGGCGTCAAGCAAAGCTTCTGCCCGCGCCTGCGATTGCTCAGCGCTATAACCGGACATTTCCAGATGAATAAGGCCGGTCTGATCCACAAGGTTGATGCGTGGCTTGCCAAATGCCTGACGGGTTTCACCCACAGTTTCCGCCGCTGCGTTCAAAATGCGATCCGCTCCGATCAGGCGCTTATAAGTCTCGGTCGGGCTGATCGAGTTGCTGGCGAAGGCCGAGTTGGCATAGGACGTCGCCTGCCCAATACCGTTCAAATTCATCGAAGCCGAAGCGCCGGAGCCCGGCAAGATCAGAGAAACAGAAGACTTGAAGACCAGCGGGGAGGTTTTGAGATATCCGGTGATCGGCGCCCAGATAAGCGTCAGACCCAAAAGCGCAAACGCTGCATAACGGGGCAGACGTCCGAGATCGCTAAGCTTTCCGCCAACGAGAATGCGCTTAACATCAAAACGCCACTTGAAATTCGGCAGGCGCGCTGCCCAGTTTTTTGAAACAGATATACTCATGACATGTTCTCCATGACGTGAATATATCTGGCCTTATGATGCAATGCATGCGCGCCCACGGGTAGAGCGCCGGGGCAAAGGGTCAGCCGAACCTATCCGATAGGGTATCGGCAAACAGACCCGCTTCTCGCGCGATCAATGCAGCCTGTGTCCGGTTGGATGCGTCAATTTTCCGATACAGCGTTTTGACGTGCAGCTTGACGGTCGGTTCCTGAATGTCCAGGTCGCGCGCGATCTCTTTGTTGGACTTGCCCTCAGTCAGACCACGCAGCACCTGAAACTCTCTTGGCGAGAGTTTTTCAGCCAGCTCATTTTTAGGCTCATCAGCGGGCGCGGTCATAAATTCGAGCGGCGCATATTGCTCGCCCATCGCCATAAATCGGATTGCATTGACCATTGATTTAGCGGGAAGGGTCTTAGGCACAAAACCCGCAGCCCCCGCGTCGAGCGCTTTTTGAGCGATGTCGCGGGTCGCCTGTCCAGACATCAGGGCAACGCGTTGGCCACCCTCGAATTCCATCGCTTTTGTCAGTCCGGAAAGCCCGTTCATGCCGGGCATATTGTAGTCCAGCAAAAGCAAATCAAACGGATCTTGGCTTGAAACAATATTCAACGCCGCGTCCAAATCTGCGGCGGTCTGGGCTTCGATATCATCTTCTCCTTCCAAGAACATAACCAAGGTGTCTCGTAGAAGGTCGTGGTCATCGGCAATCAAAATACGCATCAAGTGTGTCTCCTAGATGCTTTGTAATTAGACCCAGAATACGGCGTTTATCGGGCGAGACAAGCTCTCGAAGGGTTAACGATGCTCACCATTCGGATAGGTCGGCTATCCTCGTTTTCCTATAGTCCTTCTTTCGCGCCAGAACCCCATACTGTGTTCCCTCGAACTGTCCGTCCGCTCCGTTGAGCCTGCGTCGTTGTCACGTCAGGTTGGTTTCAACACCGAAACCCGAAAGGCGACGACAATGACTTCTGCTGCTCGAATTGAAACAAGCACTGCCACCGCAGTCCACTTAACTCTCCCTCCTAAGATGACCCTCGGAGCTTCGTTGACCAAGGACCTTCCATCGCTTGAGATGAGCTTGATGAACGCGACAATCAGAACGGCGGTGGAAAAGCTGTTGTCTCCTGGTCGCCGCAGGGTTTGCTTTGTTAATGCTCATTGCGTGAACATCGCACGCCGTGATGCCCACTATAACACCGCTGTAGTCAGCGCCGATTATCGCCTGCCAGATGGGATCGGTATTGATCTGGCGGCCAAGATGGATGGCGAGGTGCTGAAAGAAAACTTAAACGGCACTGATTTCCTCCCTGCCCTGCTCGCTGGTGCTGCACTACTTGGAAAGTCCGTCTTTCTGCTTGGTGCGAAGCCCGGCACTGCCGACGCTGCAGCTGCCAGCCTTGTGCACGACATTCCCAGCCTACGCATTGCGGGTACCGCGAATGGCTATGATGATATGCGCGATCAAGAGGCCCTGATCTCGCATATCAATGACAGCGGCGCAGACATTCTGCTGGTTGCGCTTGGTGTTCCGCAACAAGACATCTGGTTGTCGCGCAATGCACGCAAGCTGGCCCCATCCTTGACCATGGGTGTTGGTGCCTTTTTTGATTTCCGTGCAGGCAACGTGACCCGCGCACCCAAAGCAGTGCGCACTGCGCGTATGGAGTGGGTCTGGAGATTGGCGATGGAGCCACGCCGCATGGCCAAACGCTATTTGCTGGGCAATCTGACCTTTCTTGTTGGAAGCCTGAAGCGGTCAAAACTGATGCCAACAAAGACCAGCTCTGCACGACGTGCATTGGACGTTGCGATTTCAGGTGGATCGCTTTTGGTCCTGTCGCCCTTGTTTCTGACCCTCGCAGCACTGATCAGGATCGACAGCAAAGGCCCGGCATTCTTTTCCCAAACACGCATTGGCAAAGACGGAAAGCCGTTTCAGGTGTTGAAGTTCCGCTCGATGCACACAGATGCCGAGGCACGTCGCGCGGCACTGCTCTCAAATTCCGAGCGTGAGGGCATTTGCTTCAAACAAAAGAACGACCCACGTGTGACTCGTGTCGGTAAGTTTCTGCGCCGCACGTCGCTGGATGAACTACCTCAGTTGATCAACGTTTTTCGTGGCGACATGGCCATCGTTGGGCCGCGTCCAGCGTTGCCCAGCGAGGTGGCGCAGTACCCCGCACGTGCGCTTGGCCGGCTGAATGTCAAACCGGGCATCACTGGAATTTGGCAGGTCTCAGGTCGTGCTGACATTGGGTTTGAGAAGATGATCGACATGGATCTTGCATATACCCAATCGCGCACAATCCTTCTCGATCTCATCCTTATCCTTCTTACATTCCGCGCGGTCGCAACGGGCCGTGGTGCTTACTAACGAGTTTAAAAGGAGACTTCCAATGACGCATATACGTAAAGCCGTTTTCCCGATCGCAGGAATGGGCACCCGCTTTCTTCCGGCAACCAAATCGGTCCCTAAGGAAATGCTTCCGTTGGTCGACAAGCCCCTGATCCAATATGCGTTGGATGAAGCGCGTGAAGCTGGGATTGAAGAGTTTATCTTTGTCACGGCAGCCGGCAAAGGCGCATTGGAAGATTACTTTGACACTGCCCGCGCGCTGGAACAGCAGTTGCGCGACAATGGCAAGACCTCGGCATTGGAAACCTTGGAACAAACCAATCTTCCGGAAGGTAGTCTGTCATTTGTGCGCCAAAAACACCCGCGCGGGCTTGGCCACGCCGTCAGCCTAGCCCGCCGCCTTGTCGGAGACGAACCATTCGCTGTGCTGTTGCCGGATGACGTGATCTCGGCCCCGAAAGGCGCGCTGAGCCAATTGGTCGACGCACATGCACAAACTGGTGGCCATATGGTGGCAACTATGCGGGTCGCCCCGGATCAAACAGGATCTTACGGCGTAATAGACCCAGAGACTTCGGTCGGGCGTGTGATCAGAGCACGCGGGATGGTCGAAAAGCCCCGCCCGGAAAAGGCTCCCTCGACCCAAGCGGTTGTTGGCCGCTACATCCTTGAGCCTTCAATCTTCGATCGGCTCGCTCAAATCAGCCCCGGTGCGGGCGGCGAATTGCAGCTTACCGATGCGATCTGCGCCGACATCGGCGCAACCCAGGTGGCTGGCTATCAGTTTGAGGGGGAACGCTTTGATTGCGGATCGGTTCAAGGCTTCGTGCAAGCCACCGCCGCATTCGCCCTTGCCCGCACAGATTTGAACCTTGAGCTAACCGAATTCCTTTCAGGCCGTATGAAACCCCGCCCCCTCGCGGCTTGAAAGGATATAGCGACCTACCCGATCGGGTAGGTCGCTATACCGAATAGAGGATTTCTAAGAAAACCAGCGTTTCCTATGGTGGCATCAGAGGACGGGAGATGCAGATGCTTTCAAGATTTTTGGCCATTTTGGCGATCACAATTGCCACACCACTCACGGCGCTTGCTGCCGACTTCAAAGAACCAGAAGGTGACGTACTGCTTACGATCACCCACGGCGGCAACGACAGCCAGACAATCGAACTTGACCTCGCAGGATTGGAAGCACTTGGTTTAACCACCATCAAAACATCGACCATTTGGACCGAAGGTGTTCAGGTTTTCGACGGCGTAGAACTGGCGACACTCACCAAAGCTCTCGAAATTACTTCGGGAACAATCAGTGCTGTGGCATTGAACGACTACGCCGTCGAAATTCCAGTGAGCGATGCCGTTGAAGGTGGGCCAATCCTTGCGATCAGACGCAATTCCGTTCCAATGTCAGTGCGCGACAAGGGTCCGGTCTGGGTAATTTACCCTTATGATTCATCGGCTAAATATCGAACTGAAGTCGTATACTCGCGCAGTATATGGCAACTCGCGCGGATTGAATTTATGGAGTAACCTCGTGTGAATAGAAAGCCAACAAGGGTTGAAGCTATACTCTCACGATTATCCAATAGTGGTATCGGCATGTTGGGCCTGGCGTTTCTCGTCGGGCTTTCAACATTTGCGATATCCGTCCTAACAATTGATGTCGCACGCGATATTGGGCAGCTCAACTCAGCGGATTCCGACAACATCCAATGGTCACTCACGCAAGCCGAAGTCGAGTTTTTAGAGTTCGAACGAGATGCCATTTTAGCAAGTCAAAGCGACGCACCTGACTTCTCATCGATGCGTCGTGAGTTCGACATCTTCTATAGCCGCTTGGATACTTTGTCCCAATCAGTCATCTATGCAGATCTGAGGCGCGAAGCCATCTTCGGAACAAGCCTGTCGACGTTGCGTGGTTTTTTGGATGAAACAATCACGCTCATCGACGGACCCGACGACAAGCTACAGGCAGGGCTTCCCCAAATAGTAAAACAGGCCGAGGAGATGCGGCCCGTCGCACGCACGCTTTCCAATTCCGGCCTCACTTATTTTGCAAACCTGTCTGACCAACGCCGCCGTTCGTTGCTCGGGACACTAAGCAGATTGGCAGTTGCCATTGGATTGCTGACATTGGCGCTGGTGACCCTTTCACTTTTGTTGAACGCCGTGAACAAGCGCAATCGGCGCAACATGATCTCCGCACGAAATTCACAGGATAGAACCGAAACGATCATCAATACGTCCCTAGATGCAGTCATCGTGACGGACCTGTCGGGTAAAGTGCTGGACTACAACAACGCCGCAGAAACGATCTTTGGCTATTCACGCGACTATGCTTTGGGCAAAGAGCTTGGGGAATTGATCGTGCCAGAGAAATTCCGTGAGGCCCATTCCGCAGGGATGGAACGCATGCGAAGATCAGGCGAGCGGCGCGTGGTTGGCCAAGGCCGTGTGCAGCTAGAAGGGATGCGTGCTGACGGAAGCTTGTTCCCAGTTGAATTAGCAATCCAAAGCGCGAGCACGGCAGAAGGCGAGGTTTTCGTGGCCTTCCTACGTGATATTTCCGCGCGCATTGCAGCAAATGAAGAGCTGATCGAGGCCCGCGATAAAGCACTGGAAAGCGAGAAGGCAAAGACCAACTTCCTGGCAACCATGAGCCATGAAATTCGAACACCGTTGAACGGCCTTCTGGGCAGCCTGACATTACTGCACGACACCAAGCTGAACGCCAAGCAATCGACCTATGTGTCGAATATGGAGAAATCCGGACGGCTTCTGATGAACCACATCGCGGACGTTCTAGATATTACCACCTATGACGCTGGCAAGCTCGAAGCCCGTTTGGGCCCCGTCAACCTCAGCACGCTTTTTGAGGATATCGTTAGCAGCCAGTCCAGCGCTGCCATGGCGAATGGGTCCACCCTTGAATGGGGGTGGGTTGGCAATCCTGTCGAATGGATCGAAACCGACAAACGCAAGATCCAACATATCCTTGTGAACCTCGTCGGCAACGCCATCAAGTTTACTCATGATGGCCGTATCAGTATTGAAGCGGAAGTGACCGAGGATGCGTCGGGCCAGAAAACCGCCCATCTGCGTGTCTCAGATTCTGGGTCCGGTATCGCGCCAGATATGCTTGATCATATTTTCGAAGATTTTGTGACTGGCGATGCGTCTTACAACCGTGATGTGGGGGGAACGGGGCTTGGCCTTGGCATCGTAAAGCGATTTGTAGAAGCGCTTGGCGGAAAAGTTCAGGTCGAAAGCACTGTCGGCACCGGCACGCAGTTCAGCGTGTCAATCCCGACCCGTATCGTAAAACGAACGAAACGCACCACCGCAGGTGAGGGCAAGCATCAAAGCTCTCGAGCGTTGGATATCTTGTTGGTTGAAGACAATGAGATCAACCAGTTCGTAGCGCAGGAGATGCTGCAAAACGCAGGCCATCAGGTCACAACAGCGGACAATGGAGAGGTTGGTGTCGAGCTTGCGCAAGCGCATCGCTTCGATCTGATTTTCATGGATATCAGCATGCCTGTTATGGATGGGCGTGAAGCCACACGAACCATTCGCGCAGGCAATGGCGCTTCGCATGCAGTGCCGATTGTGGCACTGACGGCGAATGCTTTACCCCATGAGCTTGAAGCCTTTTTGCTGGATGGCATGAACGATCTGGTCACCAAACCACTAAGCGCTGACGCACTGGCTCAGATTACCAATAAGTGGAGTACATTTGATCCCATGGATACGACGCACAGCTCCAACCACCTGATCTCGGACGATCATTTCACTGAAATTCGCGAAATGATCGGCACCGAACAACACGAAAAGCTTTTCCAACGTGTATCTGGCGAGCTCGAGGATTTCGTCACTGCGCATACTAGTTCGACAGCGGACGCTTTGCCCGAGTTGGCAAAAGCCGCCCATAAAATCGCGGGCGGCGCGGCCGCAATCGGTGCGTTGGAAATTGCTGACCGTCTGCGCGGCATCGAGACCGCCGCAAAGTCAGGCGATCTTTCCAACGTTACGGATGCGATCTCTGCTCTGCCAGAGGCTTGGACGCAAACGATGAGCGCGTTCAACGCGCGCAACACCTAAGGTCTAAAGCGTTCCGAGGCTCAGCACCCCAAGCACACGACCAACTTCTGTGATGTTCGTCACCGAACTGTCGTAACAGGCCATCGCATCGCCGGGCAGAAGATAGGGGTCGAAATCATCCCGTTCTGGCAGGCGCATCAGCTGCTCGATGTTGCGTTCGACAACTGCAGATACCTGCGTTTCGGGATTGCGCGAGAACAGAACAGCGGACCGATTTGCGCTGGTGGTTTTCGCACCCCCTACACAGTTCATATTAATCGCGGCCTGTAGGTAACGGGTTCCATATGGCACTTGACGGATTTCTTTGCCGTTTGCAGATGGGGCGTTGCCCGTTGCTGGCTGGGTCAGGTTCGAAATGAACAGCGCGATGCCGGGTGGGCTGATCGGGCTTGGACGCATCAAATCTTCCTGAAAACATCTTCGGCTTGGGACGCGAACTTCGTCACCGGAAAGCAGCATAATGTCGACGTTGTTGCGACCTTCGAACACGCCGCGCATGTCGATCTTGTAGACCGTAGACCCGCGCGAGACTTCGACCGCCGAAATGTCTGCATCCGGGCGGATCCCACCTGCAGCACGCAAAGCCGCCGACAGGTTACGCCCCTCGGACGATGCACCCAAAGCGTCTTGGCGCCGGTCATCGATATCCTCGCCTGATACAGAGCCGATTTCGGTCGCATGCGGTTCAAACACGGCTCCCGAGACCCCAACGGTCACCGAGGCGAAGTCTTTCACGCGTACCGACACTTTCGGGCGCTCGGTGAAGAAATCACCGGCCTGAAGCTTGGAGGCAATGTCACGTTCAATCTCGGACGTTGTGCGCCCTTGGGCACGCACCGGGCTTAGGAAGGGTAGTTTCAACGTGCCATCGCGCGATACAACATAGGATCCTCCAAATGTGTCATCATCGCTGACGAAGATCTCGACCAAATCGTTGCGCGTCAGACGTTCGCCTACCAAATAGGTGATACCTTTGCCGCCTTCCCCGCCACGCAATGGAAGGCATTTCTGCGCGTTCATTGTCGATGAATGCAAATAGCCCTTTTCGGTTTCAGCCAAAACTGGTGCGCGATACTGAGCTTGATAAGCATCCCCCTGAAGCACTGGTTCAAGATTGCCCGGCTTTTCAAGGCTTGCGCAACTTGCAAGCAATACAAGCGCGGTGCTGGCGGTCATCGTTTTCGCGGCGATATACATGTCGGTCCCTAACTAGTACTTACACCATCGGCTTAGCCCAGCAGCGTTGAAACTACCAAAGGTCGTTGGGAGTAACATCCCTATCCACTTGGGTAGGTGTCAAGCCTTCCGCGCCTCGAAACTGTCCAGTAGCGTCCAATACTCCTCAGTTTTTGTTAGATAAAAATGGGTCATCACGAAATGGATGACCGGAATGAACGCAGCTTCACAAATAAACTCACTGGCAAAGGGCCTGATGGCTTATGGCGCTTCGGAAGCTGCCGCCAAGGCGTCGCGCCTCTTGGTTGTGGTCGCTGTTGCGCGATCCCTTGAACTCACCGAAATCGGTGTGGCCGCTGCAGCAATGGCAGCGGGTGATATCGTCAAATCCCTTACCGAGAACGGCGTGGGCCAAAAGATCATCTCGGCTCGCGACGATGCCCTGGATGCCACGTGCAATACAGCACATAAGACCTTCTGGGCATGGTGCCTCGGCCTCTTCACCTTACAAGCAGGTGTTGCTGGCGCGGTTTTCTTGTTGGGCGGAAGCGCCACCCTGGCCGCGCTTATCCTGCTGCTGGCAGTTGAATATCTATTCATGCCCGGCGGCCTTGTTCAGGTCGCCCTGGCGATGCGCGCAGGGAAGATGCAACAGACTGCCGCGATTTCAGGGTCGCAAATCGTGGGTTCTAATATTGCAGCTGTCGCGCTTGCCCTTGTTTGGGCGAACCCTTTGGCGTTGATCCTGCCACGCGTGATCTCTGCTCCGTTCTGGTTGATCGCACAACGTCGCCTGCACCCTTGGAAGGCCAATCGCGATGCGGGCTACGCTCCGATCCGTCCTTTCATTCAATTCGGCCGCGCCGTGCTAGGAACCGAAGTGACCAAAGCGCTGCGCCTGCAAGCTGACAAAGTGATTGTGGGCGCCTTGATGGGCGCCGAGACATTGGGTCTCTATTTCATGGCCTTCAACGCGGGCCTCAGCCTTGCCAACTCGGTTTCTGTCGCGCTGGCTACGGTGGTTTTCCCACATCTTTGTAGCGCCCAAGATAAGGCCAAGGCGCTGCGCCAAAGCATATCTATGCCGCTCTCCGTGGTTGCACCGATCGTGATGCTGCAAGCTGTGCTGGCGCCCTATTACGTGCCTGTTCTTTTTGGTGAAGGTTGGGACGACATCAGCCCCGTTGTTTCAATCCTGTGCCTTGTCGCGATCCCATCAACGCTTTGGTCTGCCGCAGCCGGTTGGCTGCGTGTCCAAGACCGCCCAGAAGTCGAGCTTTGGGTCACCCTCATTCTCACGGCCGCGCTTCTTGCCAATACTGCCATGCTTGCACCTTTCGGCCTGACCTCTGTCGCAACCGGCTATGCCCTGGTGACCGCGACCATCCTTTCAATCGCCTCTGCGCCAGCCGTTCTGTTGGCATATGGGCCGGACAAAGTGAAAGCGTAACCCATGACCAAGTTTTCGATCATCGTTCCATGCTACAATGCTGAAGGCACTATTGCCTCTACACTTGATAGCTTTCGCGCCCAGACACATGCCGACTGGGAAGCGGTTGTTGTCGATGACGGATCCTCGGATGCGAGCTGTAAAATCGTGCAGGAATACGCCCAGCGCGATGACCGTATCCGATTGATCTTCAACCTTCGCAAAGGTCCGAGTGCAGCGCGCAACTACGGAGCAATGACTGTTACCCGCAACGAGCTCATTGCGTTTTGCGATGCAGATGACATCTGGACCGAGACAAAACTGGAAACGCTCGCAAAAGCATTCTCCAATCCAGAAACTCATGGTGCATTCGGACAGATTGCCTTCTTCAACGAAACACCAAGTGACGCGTCGGTGTATTCAACCGTGCCCCAAGCCCAGCTGAACATCGACATGCTGCTGGGTGAAAACCCCGTTTGCACCTGCTCCAACATCACCATGCGTCGGGATGCATTCAGAGCCACAGGCGGTTTTTCAACCGAGATGGTCCACAACGAAGACCTCGACTGGCTTGTGCGGGCTGTCGGACAAGGCCTTCGCATTCAGGGCCTGCACGAGCTGCACACATATTACCGCACCAGCCCGCGCGGTCTTTCGTCCGAATTGGCGGCGATGGAACGCTCGCGCCAAGAGGTATTGAAAACAGCCGCCAGTTTTGGTGCAACCCCAAGCCCCACAAGCAATGCGATCTACAATCGTTATCTTTCCCGTCGCGCCTTGCGCATGAGCGAAGATCGTTTCCTGCCCCTACGTTTCGCCCTCGCGGGTCTGCAAATCAGCCCCTCAGGCTTCTTTTCCTCGCCACGGCGCGGCGTGTTGACCCTGCTCGCCGCGCTCAGCGTCCCGGTTTTGCCGCGCCCGATTGCGCGCAGGCTTTTTACATAATGGAGAATGACATGACCTTCGCTTCTATCGTTGTTCCTGCCTACAACGCGGCCAAAACACTGCCCAAAACCCTTGAGGCCTTGCTGGCGCAGTCCTACGACAACTTCGAGATCGTAATCGTCGACGACGGCTCGACAGATGAAACCATCGAAATCTCAAACCGTTATGCGCAAAACGAAAATGTCCAAGTTGTACATCAGCGCAATCGTGGTCTTGCGGGCGCTCGCAACAGCGGCATCCACGCAGCGGCTGGCGCATTCATCGGGTTTTGCGATGCTGATGACATCTGGGCGCCGGAGAAGCTCGCGCGTCATGTGGCACATCTGCGTGCGAACCCGGTGGTTGGTCTGAGTTATTCCGGGTCAACTCTGATTGACAACGCAGGCATCCCCATTGGTCAAACCCAGACCCCAAAGCTTACCAGCGTTACACCAGCACATGTTTTCAAGCGCAATCCGATCGGCAATGGCTCGGCGGTTGTTGTGCGTCGCGACGTCTTTGAAGACATCGCCTATCGCCCAAAGCACGAACAAGAACGCGATTGGTATTTCGACGAAACCTTCCGCCAGTCCGAGGACATTGAATGCTGGACCCGAATTGCTTTGACCACCGCTTGGGAGTTTGAAGGGATCAAGGGCTTGCTGACACAGTATCGGATCAATCCTGATGGCCTATCCGCATCGACCGAAAATCAGTTGCAAGCCTGGGAGCAAATGGTCACCAAACTGGCCCCTTTGAACCCCGCATTCTTTGAAAAACACGCACAGACTGCGCGCGCGTATCAACAACGCTATCTATGTCGCCGCGCACTCAAGTCGCTCGACCTTTCGCGCGCGCGCCGACACGCAAAGGCTTGGATGCAAACCTCGTTGCGTCCTTTCCTTGAAGAGCCCGTCAAATCCGCCACGACTTTCTGCGCCCTTCACTTGCTGTCGCTATTCGGCGCACGCAACCTTCAACGCCTGTTCGCGATCGCAGCGAACTCCAAACGCCAAGGAGCCTTCTAATGTCCAGCAAAACCATCATTCACCTCTGCGACGACCAAACCAGCGGCGGCGTGACCCGCGTGTTAGAGCACATTCAATCCTGCCCGATCATCGGCGCATCGGGTGATCGACATATCGTTAAATTCGTTAAGCGCGGATCGACCAAGATCGGCCGCCTGAACGCGGATGTCATCGTGTCCCACCTTTCTGTGTCTTGGCGTACTTTGCCGGGCCATGTTGTGTTGCGCGCACTGAATCCAAACACACCAATGATCCATGTCGAGCACAGCTATACCGAAGCGTTTGTCGCCCGGAATGTTCTCCGCAAAGCGCGTTTCAACACGCTACTGCGCTCAGCATACGCACTTTATGACAAAGTTGTTGCCGTCAGTTATGCGCAGGGACGTTGGCTGGCTACAGCTGGCCTTGTGCGCCCGTCGCAGCTTGGTGTCATACAATCCACTGTGTCCTATGACGACATGCGTGCCATGCCCGCACCGAAGGGTGAAACGCGCGTCTTTGGTGCAATCGGACGCCTGGATCATCAAAAGGGATTTGACACTCTGATTGATGCCTTCAAAGACGTGAACATTCCAAACGTAAAATTGCGGATTTACGGAACAGGCCCCGAGGAAGAGAACCTCAAGCGTTTGGCCCAAGATGATCCCCGCATTTCATTCGAAGGTCACCGTTCCGACGCAAGCGGTATCTATGGTGAAATCGACGCAGTCCTGATGCCCTCGCGTTGGGAGGCTTACGGATTGGTCGCAGCCGAGGCACTTGCCGCGAAGCGACCTGTGTTGGCGCAATCCGTTGACGGGCTCGTGGACCACGTTGAATTCGGAGCACGCCTTGTCATCTCTCGTGATATCGAAGCATGGTCTGATGCGATCGACGCCGCTGCGCGAAAGAAAATAGCAATCGTGGCTACTTGCAACGTTACTCAAACCCCCGAACAAAACTTCGCCACCGCCTGGTCCAAGCTGGTCAAAGACCTTTGTGGTGAACTCAGCCAGCCAACTCCGTTCAAACCGTCACCGGTGCTGTCATAAAAAGGAAACCCGCAGATCGGGACCTTTCGATTGCTCGAATAACCAGGAAGCCCAGAGACAATATAGGAAGACGTGCAATTGAGTGACGCTATGCATGGACACTAAGTTGATACCGCGCAACTTGTTCTAATCATTTCCATATCTGGGAAAGCGATTTGTTGTAGTTACCGGGGCCGGACCGTTCTGATGTCCAACTTTATGTGACGACAGACAGTCACGGCAAGGAAAAGGGAAATCGAAGAGCATCGGCGATATCGAAGCCAAAAGGGACACAGAGCATTGCAACCGTCCCTGCCCTCTTAATCAACAACTTCATCCGCGCGCACTGCGGATTAAATGGTGATTGATCATGGTAAACTGAGCACCCACTTGTTCAAATCCAAGGAACATTGCACAGCACAAGGACCTTCACTCAGAAACACCCAAAACGAAATCGCTCCGGCATAGTCGTTTCCCTTACAAGAACCAATCTGGATGTGAGTTCTTTAAGCTCGTTGTTTCAAGCAAGACGATCGCATCTCCATCTCCATATTCGATGATCACCTGACCGCTGCCAGCGGTTACGGTAACATCCGTTGGAGGATTGGTGAGAGAGTATTCGACACCATCGACAATCAATTTGTCACTTCCGACGACAAAATCTGAAACTACATCCGACCCGTCCCCGGTTTCGAAAATGAAAGTATCCGCACCTTCACCACCGAAAAGGACGTCATCGCCTGTACCCCCGATGAGTGTATCATTGCCAGCCCCACCTCTGAGTTGGTCGATGCCTCCCTCCCCGAAGAGCTGATCATTCCCGGCTCGTCCGATTAGGGTGTCGTTCCCCTCTCCTGTCGCCAAAACGTTCGCAGCTTTCCCGCCCTTGACTAGGTCGTCGCCATCCCCTGTCTGGAGGTTTTCGATTGACTTGAGTGTGTCGAGCCCTTCGCCGGTGTTTTGACGGCTTGTTATGCTCAGATCAACGGTGGTGTCAGCTCCCGTCAAAAACTCGGCAGAGTCGTTTCCGCGTCCACCAAAAATGCTATCAGAACCCTTGCCTCCGTTTAGGACGTCATTTCCATTTCGGCCAATAAGCAGATCTTTCCCAGTGCCTGCCGTCAGATGGTTGGCCGCACCATTCCCGTAGAGCTTATCGTTTCCTGACGTTGTAGTTACATTTTCGATTTCACGCAGAAGGTCCAGCCCTTCTCCAGTCTGCTGCTTTTGTGTTTTGCGCAAATCAACGGTATTCGAATTTGTACCAAGGAAAGATACAGTGTCCGTGCCATCGCCGCCTATCAGCCGATCAGAGCCTTTTCCGCCGTTAAGAGTGTCGTCACCTACACCTCCGACGAGACTGTCGTTTCCGATCCCCCCATCCAGAAAATCGTGACCATCGGCCCCTCTTAGAATGTCGCGGCCTGCCCCGCCTAGGATCTGGTCATCTCCGGCTCCGCCGTCGGCAGTGTCATTCCCACTTCCGCTCGCGATCGTATCGTCCCCAGAATTGCCACGAATGATGTCATCCCCGATCTCACCCATGATCAGGTCTGCTCCATCGCCACCCTCAATCTCATCATTTCCATCGCCACCAAAGATATTGTCATCTCCGGTGCCACCATCAATGGTGTCTTCGCCAGCGCCGCCGGTGATTGTATCGTTGCCAGAGCCGCCAAGTTGATAGTCGTTTCCGCCTCCACCGATCAGAATGTCATCGCCGTCTTCACCGCGTTGCGATGCCTGTCCAGCACCGCTTTCCAAGCGGTCGTTTCCAGAGCCTCCGTAAAGGATGTTGTAGCCCAATCCCCCTTGAAGAAGATCATCGCCGTCTCCTCCGTAAAGCGTGTCACGACCGTCACCTGCGATCAGGTGGTCATTGCCGTCGCCGCCGTCCAAGTGGTCGTCGCCATCCCCACCGTTCAGAAGGTCATCGCCGTCATAACCAACGAGTTTGTCGTGACCGTCCTCTCCGTGCAGCTGATCATTTCCGACGCCCCCGTTGAGGTCGTCGTCACCACCGCCGCCATAAGCTTGATCATCGTCGCCGCCGCCCCAAAGATAGTCACGCTGCGCTCCGCCATACAAAGTGTCGCTTCCGTCGCCCCCATAGGCAACCGTCGTTGTGAAAGCAGCCGTGTCAGCAACATAGATTACGTCATCGCCTTCGTGCGCGTGGATTTCGTTCGTGTCATCCTGACCAATGATGATGTCAGCCTCGGACGTGCCATACATATAGTCTCGATACCCATGCACCGAGACGTCTGGTTTAGGTTTGTCCAGCGTTCCGTGTATCGGCAGATCAGCCGCCGCTAGTGTTTGATCTGAGAACTGGAAGTATTCGGCATTGCGAACAAAGTCGCGGTCAGTTCCGTTGAGGATTTCGAACCCCCATCCCGTTTGCACAATCAAGACATCCGCTAAATTTGCGTTGATCTGAACTGTGTCTATCCCCGAACCACCGTCGATGTAGTCATGACCTTCGCCACCATCCAAATGGTCATCACCAGCGCCCCCACTGATCTCGTCGTGACCGGCACGTCCGATCAGAATATCATTGCCCCCATCCCCAAACAATCGATCGTGCAAGATATGACCAACGAGTAGATCGTTGCCTTCACCGCCATAAATAGTGTTCAGATGTGCGCCAGCAAGAACGGTGTCATTTCCTTCGCCGGCGTCAATCTCTGTTTTATAGAATAGAGATACTCCAAGATCGTAGTGGCCCGAGCTCTCAAAAAAGTCGTCCCCGCCACCGCCCGTGCTGGGCTTGAGAACGCCAGTATAGTGAACATAGCTGTTGCTATCGTCGCCTATAAAGGTCTTCGTAAATCCTCCGAAATCAAGGTTGGGGTCAATTTCAAGATAGAACGCCTCAACATTCTGAATAGACCCCGCAGTATTGAGAGTGCCCGAAGGACCGGAAGTGTAGGTGAAGACCCCTTGAGAAAGATCGACGCTCCGATAGGTAACCAGAGTGTCATAGCCCTCTCCGCCATCGACGTTTGAGAAACTGCTTCCTGTTTCAAACAGATCATCGTCGCCTTCCCCGTAAAGGCTACCAGAGCCTACAAAGACATCATTTCCATCACCGCCGCGCGCTTCACCACCTTCTAGGAACAACTGGTCGTTACCAGCACCACCATCCATGAAACCACCATTGGGTTCATAAATGAAAGCCCCGACCATCACATCATCGCCGATTCCGCCGAACATCTGATCCGTCCCAGAGCCGCCGAACATATAATCATCGCCGGCGCCGCCATACATGGTGTCATCGCCCATGCCGCCTGACAGCTCGTCATTACCGTCGTCGCCGTGCAAGATGTCATCACCCATGCCACCTTCCAACACGTCGCGACCGTCACCGCCATGCAGGGTGTCGTTTCCGTCGTTCCCTTTCAGCGAGTCGTTGCCTGCTTCGCCCCAAACCACATCGTGGCCGGTGCCCCCGCTGATATCATCATCGCCAAGCCCGGCCCAAACCGTGTCGTTGCCGCCCGCAGCGCCGACAAAGTCATCTTGATCCGTTAGGGTTACGGAATTGTCATCGTCTGACAGCACATCCTGATGCGCGCTAAGGTCGATTTCGAAGATGCGTGCAAACGCATCTTCGCCATCATTGAGACCATGAAAGATGTCGCGATCAAACGTGACCATGATCTTGCCATCGCTCAACACGCTGACGTCATAGTCGCGCACTTTAAGATCGGGTCTTTGAATGACATCGGGCGAGATTTGCACATGATCCGTCAATTGCTCGCCAGTCTGGGAATACACAACACCCCAGATCGCCTGAGCTTTGTCAGTGGAGTATTCGCCATCCCACCAGGTGACAAGGATATTGCCATCCGGCAATTTGGTGAGCTTTTGCAGGGAGATTTTATGGAATCTATCGTGCAGCACGCCAAAGCTGGGGACCGAGACCTCACCATCCGGGCCATAGATGGTTAACTCAAATTCTCTGGTAGGAAGTTGGGAGCTAATCCTAAAATTTGTGGCGGTCATGATGCCGCCATTGTCCAGAATGACGATCTGGTCCTGACTAAAAAGATAAAGCCAATCGTTGGGGCTGTTGGCCCAGTCAAACGTATAACCGTCGCCAGTGTCGACCACGGCCGGAAGCGTATCAGCCGTAGGATCTATGAATGGATTCGCGTCCGAATAAAGCAAGCCTCCAACGGGGTTTCCGTCTGAATCGAACTCTTGCGCGTATACACCCTGATGCTGGTGGCCTCCGCCCCATGTTGTCCAAGACAGCATAAAGCCCCCACCCGGCAAATCCACGAACTGGGGTAATGTATCATTCGCGCCAAGAACATCTTCGCTGACCACAACCTCGGGACCGACTGGTTGACCAGCCGAATCGAAACGCTGCACTACGATATCGTGGTCAAGCGGGTCATCAAGCTGAGACGACTGCCATGCTATTATGAACCCGCCATCTTCAAGCACCTGAACATCGGGGGCAATCTGGTCGTATAGCGTGGATGTGTTTACCTGAAATGTATCACCATCTGGGGTGCCATCGGGCAGATAGTAGCGCGCAAAAACGTCGTATAGCGCCGGATCGGACACTGACTCGATGCTGCACCATGTCACAAGAATTCGCCCGTCAGGAAGCTCGGTGCTGTTTGCAAAGCGTTGTGCACCGGTCTGATCTGGATCGAGTTCGAAAATCGGAAGGGACGGAGAAAATTTGGCAGTAAAACCCATTTTTGCAATACTCGTAGTAACTATGCATTCCTGAAGCCGAAATGCTTAAAATATTGATTACATTCCTGCCACTAGCTATCGGAAAGCGGGTATGCTTTGCAATATGATTCCGCCCTAAGTTGGTTGGCGCGGAATGAGATTTAATTGAAAGGCAGGAGAGTGAACTCAATCTCGCTGCGTTAAATTGAAAGTGGAAGCGTTTGGCGCTGGTGACCGGGGTTTAACCAAGGGCCTTCCTTGTCAGCGGGACGCTAAGGTCAGGCAAAACGTAACGCGCCGGACTCGCAAGCCCGGCGCGTATTTGTTCAATGATGGCGTACAGCCTTTAGTGTTTGCCTTTCCACGGCACCAGGATGTTCTCGGCCTTGCGCATCAGTATATCGATGCCAAAGCCAATCACGCCAATCAGAATGATCCCCATCAAAACGATGTCCGTCAGGGTGAACTTGGAAGCGACCATGATCATCATCCCTGCGCCCTCGGAAGCGGCAACCAGTTCGGCGGCCACGACGGTGCCCCAACAGACCCCCATCGCCACGCGGGCGCCGGTGAAGATCTCGGGCAGAGAGTTGGGCACGATCACGTGTCGCATGATCTGCCATTTACTCGCTCCCAGCGAATACGCGGCATGCACCTTAGAGATGTTCACCCCTGATACGCCAGACCGCGCGGCAATGGCCATGATCCAAAGTGCCGCCAAGAACAGCAAGATGATCTTGCCAGCTTCGCCAATGCCGAACCAGATGATGATCAATGGGATGAGTGCCAATGGCGGCACCGGCCGCATAAACTCGACAATCGGGTCGAACCAACCGCGGAACCAGCCATTCAGACCCATCGCATAACCCAGCGGGATACCAACCAGCGCGCCAGCAACGAAGCCTGCGATCACGCGGAACAGCGAATAGCCGAGATGCACCGCAAGCGTGCTGCCTCGATAGCCTTCGCTGCCAATCTCAATCACGCGATCCACCACCGCTTCGGGCGGGGGAAGATAGACCGGATCCATTTGCAAACCCTTGGGCGGCGTGAAACTGATCGCGCCTTTGTCAGTCAGGGTGAAGCGGCCCTTGTCATTGGTGACGACCGCGCCTGCGGAAATTGGCTCGCCTTCGATGGCAACGACCGATGCACCTTCTTTGCGTTTGGCATCATCGTTTTTATCGAAAAGGACCGTTTGTGTGCGCGACGCAGTCATGGCGACGGCGTCATCCTTAGCGATCCCATCGCCCGGCTCGACCTCAAATTTCACGACGTCTTCGCCGAAGTTGAAAACACGGACAAAGACGGTGGCATCGTCGCGATTGCCGCTGCCATCGTCCAGCGTGTAATTAAACGTGGTTTCCCCAACAAACGGTGATGGTGCCTGCAAGAAGCCGGGCACCAATTTCGACCCCGTGAAAGCGCCCCAGATCAAGAAGATCGTGACCACCGAAATGACGCTGGCCCACCGGTTCGAGACCACTGCGCTTTCATCGCCAAAGGTGACAGTTTTGAGCGAGGTGTAGTCCACCCGCGCACGTTGTACGAAAAACTTGATGACAAAAAACGACCCCACAAAGATCGCGATATAGACGAGAAGAATGATGAAGCCGGTCATTGGTTGTCCTCCGTGCGTCCCATTATTTCCTCTTCCATGTCCCAGATCATTTCGAGGATTTCCTCGCGGGTCGGTCCATACTCAGGGTGTTTCTTGACTTCGCGCAGGTCGGCGCCAACGCCCATATCAGCGAAGGGCAGACGGTATTCCTTGTGGATGCGCCCAGGACGGGGGGCCATCACCAGCAGGCGTTCGCCGAGAAGCAGTGCTTCCTCAACAGAGTGGGTGATCAGAATGATGGTCTTGCCGGTCTCTTTCCAGAGCTTCAATACCAGCCCCTGCATCTTTTCGCGGGTCAGCGCATCCAGCGCGCCCAAGGGCTCATCCATCAGAATGACATCTGGATCATTGGCAAGGCAGCGGGCCAAGGCAACGCGCTGCTGCATGCCGCCTGACAATTCGTAAATCGCTTTATCCTTGAAGTCCCCCAAACCGGTGACATCAAGCAAATGATCGACATGCTCGCCCCACTGCGCCTCTTTCTGACCCTTCATACGTGGGCCAAAGCTGACATTCTCGCGGACATCCATCCATTCGAAAAGCGCACCCTGCTGGAACACCATGCCGCGCTCGGCATCGGGTCCAATACAGGTATGACCGTTCATCACCACCTGCCCTTCGGTGGGAGCCAGAAACCCTGCGACGATATTAAGAAGCGTAGTTTTGCCACAGCCCGATGGGCCAAGCACGCTCATCAACTCGCCCTCGTTTAGATGTAGCGATACGTCTTTCAATGCCTGCACCGAGCTGCCGTTAGGCAGGTCGAAACGCATAGAGACGTTTTCAATGGACAGTCCCGACATGGCCTGCCTTTCCTGATTGTAAGTTGCTTTGCTCAGTCTGTTCATCGCTTCCATTCATGTGACCCTCACGGGGCCACCCGAAGGAATGGATGAGCAGCTGCGAAGATGTTGCAGCGGCCCGGACATGCCGGGCCGCGCAAGAGTTACGCTTTACATGCCACCTGCGGCCGTCAGCGGCCCAGTGTTAACGGCACTGTCATAGCTGTCGAGTGCACTGTCGATGCTTTTCGCTTCAACAAACACGTCGGCCACGCCCTTCATGAAGGTTTGGGCATTGCCGCCCAGCCAGCCTTCACCCAGTTGCTCTTCCACGGTTGGGAAGCTGAAGGTCGAGATCGTCGCCATGGTGGCGTCTTCGTCCATGCCTGCGTCCTTGGCGATCACCGGAAGCATCTTGGCTTGGTTGGCCTCGTCGGCCCACATGGCGTTGGCGTCAGCGGTTACTTTAAGGAACTTGGATACCAGTTCGCCGTTTTCGGCAACCCAGCCCGCAGGACCCGAAGTCACGTCAAATACCAGAATACCCAGTTCGGTTTTCTCGTCACCGGTCAGCAGAACGTTACCGTGCTCAAGCGCACGGCGCAGCGAGCCGCCCCAGCCACAGAACATGTCGATCGAACCCTGAGCGATGGCAGCAGCTGCGTCAGGCGGATCCATGTCGACAACTTCCATGCTGCCAACATCCACGCCGAAGTGGCTCATCTGCTTCAGGAAGCCATAGTGAGCAGCGGTGCCGAGCGGTACGGCAACTTTTTTGCCAGCAAGTTCACCCGCATTGGTCTTGTCGATTTCCAGTTCCGAACGCACAACGCAGTTGTCGTTGTCAGCATAGGACACGGCAACATCAAGGATTTGCAGGTCCTGACCGGCCGATGTGGCAACTACGAAAGGCGGCAGGCCTTGGCTGACCGACAGGTGCACATCGCCTGAAGCCATAGCGGCAGACATTTTCACGCCAGATTCAAAGCTGACCCAATTGACTTTGACGCCCAGCGCTTCGTCATAGGTTCCCATTTGTTTCGCATATTCGAACGGCATCGGCCATTCGAGGAAATACGCAACTGTGATTTCTTCGGCACTCGCGTGTGACGCCGTCAACATAGCAGCTCCGGCAGCCAGAGCGGATACAGCTTGCCTGATTGATTTAGATTTCATGGTTTTCTCCCGGTTGGTAATTTGACCAGCCCGCCTTTGTGACGGACACATTTTTTAGATGGCCTCAGGTACTTCACTATAGATTTCTTCTCAAATCTCTGAAAACGAGACCGTTCCAAGATAATTAAATTGTAGTTTCTAATTATTCGAAATGCTAGCTTCGTCTGAAACCCATTCGGAAGGCAGACTATGCAACTTACGAAATTGAGCCTTAGGGGCCTCGAAATATTCCAGCTTGTGGCCAAATCCGGATCTGCTCGTAAGGTTGCCGCTGACACAGGGCTATCAATCAGCACCGTCTCACACCATTTGCGCCGTTTGGAGGATGATTTGGGTGTCAGCCTGCTGGATCACACACGCCGACCGATGGTCCTGACACCGGTGGGAACCATTTTTCTTCGTTACATTGATGGGGGTTTGCGGCTTATCCGGCGAGGGGAAATAGAACTGGCGTCGGGAAATCTAATCGAAGCGCAAAATCTTCGCCTTGGAATCGTTGAAGACTTCGAAAGTGAGGTCGCGCCCGAATTGATGCAGTTCTTGATGAGGGCCATGCCCAAATGCATCTTCAAATACTATACGCGTCCAAGCCACGAGATTCTTGAACTTCTTCAGAAACAACACTTGGATGTCGGCGTTGCGACACGCCCCCCCCACGATGTACCAGGATTGATCGAATACCCGTTGCTGCGCGACCCGTTTGTTCTGGCCGTTCCAAAGTCGAACAAAATCTCAGCCGAGGAATTGCTACAGGACGGCTCTGGGTTGCCTTTCCTGCGTTACTCGCGTGAACAGATTATCGGAAATCTGATCGAAACCCACCTACGCCGAAGCAAGGTTACATTGGAAAATCGGTTCGAACTGGAAAGCAATCATTCAATAATGGGTATGGTGGCAGAAGAGATTGGTTGGACAATCACTACCCCGTCTCACTTTGTCCGTACCAAGCGTTTTCACGACCGAATTACACTTCTGCCGTTGCCAATGAAAAACTTCGTACGCACGATTTCTCTTTTCACAACCGACTACTATCCCCAAGAACTGGCCACGACGATCGCTGAATCCATACGACGCCTCTTTTCACGTCAGGTGGTTGAGCAGGTAACAACCAGCACGCCCTGGCTGCTGCACGATTTTCAACTGTTGACGGATGCGGACGAACAAAGCTGATCCACCTCAGCATTTTGCATTCGGCTCTGAAAATCTCGGCAGATTGAAAAACGAGGTGGGCTGCGATCTCATCGCAGCTTGCGCCAAGGGCAAAGCTGTTCGCGGTTAAGTGTGGCTTTGTCAAATATTACATTCGATTTTCTGGGATTTGTGATTGCCGGATTGTGCAACCCCACTACAGCCCTATCCAATGGACCTGAGAGTGTGGAGGCACCAAACATGAAATCGCGGACCAAGGTAGTCGTTATCGGCGGCGGCATTGCTGGCTGCTCTACCCTTTATCATCTGACGCAAGAAGGTTGGAACGATGTGGTTCTGGTGGAACGCAACGAGCTGACCAGCGGCACCACTTGGCACTCGGCCGCACAGGTCACAAACTTCGGGGGCAACCAGACGATGGTTGGGCTGAAGACGCATTCGATCAACCTTTACAAAAAGCTGTCCGAGAACCCGGACTACCCGATCAACTATCACCACGCTGATGGTGGCATCCGTTTGGCCAATACCGAAGAGCAAATGCAGGGCTACCGCCATTTCTCCTCAATGGCGCGCGGCATGGGTGTAGACCTAGAGGTAGTTGACGCCGAAGAATGCGCCCGACGCCACCCGCTGATTTCCACCACCAACCTTCTGGGTGGGCTTTGGGACCCGCTGGACGGCGACATCGACCCAGCGCAGCTTTGTCAGGCGCTGGCCTTCCACGCCCGCAAAGCCGGGGCCGAGGTATATCGCAACACGCCCGTCACCGCGCTGACTCAACACAAGGACGACACCTGGACCGTGCATACGGAAATAGGAGATATCGACTGCGATATCGTGGTCAATGCCTGCGGATATCGTGTGAACGAAGTGGGTGCGATGATGGGTGTCCATCACCCCGTCGCCTCGATGGAACACCAATACTTCCTGACTGAAGATATCCCGGCCATTGCTGAGGCTGGCCATCGCATGCCTCTGCTGCGCTGCCCGATTTCAGACTATTACAGTCGTCAGGAAAAGGGCGGTTTGCTGGTCGGTTTCTACGAACAGGATTGCAAGACCTGGGGTATGGACGGGATCGATCCGAATTTCGTCAATGCGCTCTGCCCCGACGATCTTGACCGGGTGATGGACGTGCTGGCCGGTGCGTTCGAGCGCATGCCGGCACTCGAAGAAACCGGCATCCGATCCATCGTCAACGGTCCGATCACCTATACGATCGACGGCGCCCCACTGGTTGGCCCGATCCCCGGCAAACGTAATGCATACTGCATCATCGGGCTGCGCGCGGGTCTTGGCGAAGGCGGCGGTCACGGCTGGTTGCTGGCGCAACAGATCGTGCATGGCGAGGCGTGCTATGACACCTGGTGCATCGACCCGCGCCGCTTCACCGGTCACACCAATGTGGAACTGACGGCATTGAAGGCGATTGAAGACTATCAGAATGAATTCCGCTTCCACTTCCCGCACGAACACCGCCCGGCAGGTCGTCCCGCGAAGACCACACCGTTGACCCCGATCCTTGCCGCCGAGGGCGCGGAGTTCACCACAGTCAACGGGTGGGAGCGGATGGATTACATCAAGCCTTCGCCCGACTTTCACCCAACCCTGTCGTTCAACTTTGACGAAGCCTTTGACGTCATTGGCGCAGAAGTCAAAAACGTTCAGGAAAATGTTGGATTGTGCGAGGTCAACGGCTTCAACCGGTTTGAAATCACCGGGTCAGATCGCCACAACTTCCTTGATCGCATGTTCTGCGGCACCGTCACCAAACGCGACGGCCGGGTTGGTCTTGGCTATCTTCTGAACCATCACGGGATGATCAAGTCCGAGGCCACAGTCGCCAACTTGCCCGCGTCAGATCGCGGCCCAGAAAGGGTCTGGTACGGTTCGGCTGCCGCGTCGGAGTATCACGACATGGACTGGCTGCGGGCCCATATCCAAGAAGGTGAAAACGTTAAGATCAGGTCGCTGACAAATGATCAGACCATCTTGGTTCTGGCCGGACCGAAGGCGCGAGCGGTGCTATCGGATTGTTCGCGCGGTGACTGGTCGAAAGAGGCTTTACCCTGGTTGTCTGTGCGCGAGTGCTTCATCGGCTTTGCCCCTGCAACGGTCATGGGGGTCAGCTTTTCGGGGGAACTTGCCTATGAAATCCACGTGCCCAATTCCTCGCTCTATGCTGCTTATCTTGCGCTGCGCGAAGCAGGTGAAGCGCACGGCCTGAAACTCTTCGGTGCCCGCGCAGTTGACTCGATGCGGATGGAGAAAGGCTTCCTGCACTGGAAAGCCGAACTGATCACCGAATTCGATCCGTTCGAAACCGGGCTGGACCGCTTCGTGAAGCTGGGTAAGGACGCAGATTTCATCGGCAAAGAGGCCTTGGAAAAGCGTCATGCCGCCGGTCCAAACCAAAGGTTGGTATCTCTGAGAATCAATGCCACCCACGCACCTGCACATGGCGGAGCCTCGTTGATGCAGGGCGACAAAGTGATCGGCACCATCACCTCGGGCGACTGGGGACATCGTGTCGGCATGAACCTTGCCTTCGCCTTCGTCGAGCCGGACTTGGCAAATGAAGGCTGCACTATGGATCTGGACCTGTGCGGAGATCGTGTTACGGCCACCGTCATAGCCCCGTCGCCCTACGACCCCAGCAATGCATTGATGCGAAGCTGATCCAAGTCGCAGGTGGTTCGTGTCTGCATTTTGGCGCACAACAACAACTTACAGGCGAAGGCGCAACGCGCCCGTTTGTCGCCGGCTCTGAGCTTTCTCCGATCGCGCGCAACTGCGGACAGGCCGTTCGCCGCAATGCGGAGGACCTCGGTTGAGATCGTTAGGAAGGTGAAATCGTATTGTCCGACACAGACCGCGCCGCAGCGAGGTGTCGATTACTGCGCCTACACTCTTTCAACAATAATGAGAGATCTAGATGGTCCCGTAGCTGTCCGAAACCAGAACGATCTTTCCTGAGACCTCGGCGCGCTCCAGCATCGCATGCGCCTTCGTTGCGTCACTTAACGGCACCCTTTGGGCTAGGCGTGGAACCAGCCGCCCCTCCAGCGCCATATCGAAAAAACCGGCTAAGGTCTCTTGGTACCAGTCCATGTGAGCGCGGGGGTAGGTGTCCATTCCAGGTCCCTTGGCCAGTCGTCGCCCACCAGGCCAGATCGCCATCAATCCCAGCAATAAGAGGCTTGGCAGAATGATCCCAGTGCCGGATTGCAGAGAGCCGGCCATGCCCAGCATCAAAAGCCTGCCATTGGGGCGAAGCATTCGCCAGGAGCGCAGCAATTGCCGCGCGCCGCCGACAAGGTCAATCACCACATCGGCGCCACCGTCGGTCAAAGTACGGGTATGCGCCAAGACATCATCCAAGCGATAGTCGATTGGCTGCGCCCCGTCGGACTGGATCTGTGGATGTTTTTCAAGCGCATCACAACCGAAAGTTTGCAATTCAGCCGCGTGTCCCAACTGCAAAAGTGCGCTGCCCAAACCGCCCCCAGCGCCTTGAACAAGCAGCCGATCACCCGCCTTGACTTTGGCCGCTTGGTGAAGCGCCAGGCTTGCCGTCAGATAGTTGATGATTATCGCCACGGCAACCGCAGGGTCGAGGCCATCAGGCACAAGCACCTGTTCGGCGGCAGGGCGGCACAGATACTCGGAATATCCACCGGCATCGCCGAAGGTCCAGCAGCCTACTCTTTGTCCAGCTTGCAGATCTGTGACATCTTCGCCAACCTTGTCGACAACACCGACGATATCTTCTCCCGGCGTGTAGGGGAGCGAAGGAAACCCCGGAAACCGATGGCCGCGCAGCATGACGTCATAGGCCGAAACGCCTGACGCCTCCACCCGCACGCGCACTTCGTCCGGGCCCGGCTCAGGCAAGTCCACGGTTTCCCACTGCAGCACCTCGGGCCCGCCACGTCGGTGCACAACAAAGCGATGTGTTGAGCCGTTCATGATGTGACCTCAGCTGTATCGGCATTGTCGGCTTCCAGTGTGCCAAAATCGAACCCGCGGAAGATAAACCAAAGCGCCATGACCATTTCCTGCACTGCGATTGGAACCAAGAGCAGAGCTGTCCAAGCTGGCATGGGGAAAAGCATCGCCGCGATGACAAGAGCCATCAAAATGGCAATTGCGATCACCCCCCAGACCGAGATCCAACGCGGAATGAGCTTGGCTTGAAAGAGCATTGAATAGAGACACAGAGCGCCCAGCCCAAAGATTACATTGTAGAGCAATCCGTCCGTGTTTCCCCAAGCATTCTGGGCTTCGACCAGCATCCGAGCGCTTTCCGCCAAGGTCGGATCGGCCCCCATCGCCACCGCATCACTGAGCGTGATCAGGGCAAACTTGTTGGTCAGCGCCACATTGATGAGAATGATGCCTTCAAGACTGCGGAAAAAGAAGTAAGTCAAAGCAAAGCGAGTACTGACCCGACGCAGAACCGGATAGATAAACGCGCCAATTAAAGGCATCGCGAGGATGCAGATCAGCTCGATCAAGAGGCCGAAGATGATGATTGGTTTGTTTTCTGCCGCGATGGTCAGAACAGCCGTATGATCGAGGTAAGATCGATAGAACGCTTCCCCCAAGAACAGAAATAGGGTCGCTACGATGAACAGCAAACCGACAATGACGCCCGCACGGCGGTAATCTTGGTCTTCATAGTGCATCAGCCTCTCCTGATGTGTCATTACTAAGGTTTGATCGAAGCAGAATACCCTCTCAAATCTATCGCCATTCCCGGCATCAGTGCTTGTGGTCCTGAAGCCTAAATTTCTTTGACCAGATCACTGAATGGAAACCTTGTTCGCGGGCTGAACAAGCCTTCAGGCATACCGGTTCCCACGCCTATCACCAACGTGACTTCTGCCATAGGAGGAAGCCCCAACAGCGTCCCAATTCCACGGCTATCTATCCCGCCAATCGGACAAGATTCATACCCGTGAGCTGCAATCGAAAGCATCAGGTTTTCTGCGGCCAAGCTCGCTTGAATGTGGCCATAGATTCGGTGATCCGCGCGCCGTACGGGGCCGTTTGGAGTTGGTTGGGTTCTACCCCTGATCCAAAACATCATCCGCCGCTTGATGTTATTGAATCCCCAGCGATCAGTTTTCATCAACATCGGAACAATGTTTTCGTAGTAGTCTAGGATCGGCCCTTTTAACGGCCTCTGTCCGTTATTAGTCATAATGCCCACCAGCTTTTTAAGGTGAGCCTCCCAATCGTCGACCCGCGACACGACGACGACAATATCCCCTGCTGTTTCGACACCGGGTTGACCTAAGCAAAGCGGAACAATCTGCTTTTTCTTCTCTTCATCCCGAATCCAATAAAGCTCATAGCATTGAAGGTTCGAAGAGCTAGGGGCAAGAATAGCGTCGCGCAAGCAATCGCGCATAACGTCCTCGGGCAAAGGAACACCGTCGAAAATCCGAATGGCACGCCGTCCTTGCACAGCTTTCTTGAAGCCGGGCAATGCAGTTTCTTTGAATGACGGGTTCGGTCGCTCCTCATCAGTAGCAACGACTTTATCAAACTTTCCCATTTCACTTAGAGCGTTTGGAGTTACCGGCATCACGAATTCTCCATTCCTTGCTAATGCATTGTGTTACGAGCGTCTGAGCTAATACTTTCGCATTGCGTGACAAACGCAGTCAGGCCAGCCCAGTCGACCGGACGTCCCGGCAATACGCGAATGTGCTTGCTTGGTTTTCCTGACCCCTCCAGCACCCCATTCGGATCTGAAAGCTCTGAGCTGCGCAGAAAACCGAAATTCACGTACTCTTTCGATCCGAACAGATAAAGCACGGGCGCTCCATGTGCATTGAGGAAGACAGGGACGCCATATTGCATATCTTCCGACGCACCCGGCAAGGTCGCGTGTATGTAGGCCCTCAAATCCTTCAACAGCGGCACGACGGGTGCATTGCACTTGCCGATATAGTCATCAACCTGGTCGATTTTACTGGTCATTGGATACCTCACATCACCGGAAAATCTTGCGCCGCTGCGGGCGTGCACAACTGGTATTTCCTTGCCAGCGCCACGACCGGCGCAATGCTGTTTCTGTCCATGTAGTCGAACCCTTTCAGCTCTTCCTCGCTGGCCACGGGATCGGGGTTCTTCCATGCTGCGATGATCAACATCATTCGGTCAAACCAGCTAAGCTCGCCCGGCACCTGACGCCCACGCAACGCGACATGCTTTGCCCGCGCGATGAAATCTGTCGGCAAGCTATCACCCACCCAAGCATCAAGCTTCGGGCCGGGAGGCGCACCAGACACGGTTACCATGATGACGGGTTTCTGATCGAGCTTGGCCAGATTTTCCTGCACCCAATCGGTGATTAGAAGCTTGTAGTAAATCACCGGCGTTGCGAGGATCAGAAAATCATAAGCATCCAGATCGACGTTATCTTTCTGGACGTTCAAGACTGGCAATTCGGCTGCTTCGCCGATCCAACCAGCATACTCGGCGGTGCTACCGTACTTGGTCGTATATAGTACTGCGCCTTTCACAACGAGACCTCCACAAAATCTGTTCCACCTACTTCCTTTCCCGTCTCGTTTACTTATGGCGCAATTGGTCCAAACCGTCATTGACGCACCTCAATGCACCTAAACAGCACCCATGCTAGCTTGCCGCCATAAGCCCAATTTCGAACTCGAAAATGCGGTTCGGTACATGAGGTTTTGAGCAGAGTTTATTGATTGCGAGGGGCGCGTATTAACCGGCCCCCAGACTGTATATTCAGACGCAATGCCCAGCGGTCGCAGGCAAAGCGTACTCATCGAACTTTGGAGGATTATACTATGATCAATTCGAAAAACGATCATTGGGACGCCATCGTTATCGGCTCGGGCATCGGGGGTATGACGGCAGGTGCAGCATTAAGCCGTGTCGGACATAAGGTTCTGTTGCTGGAGCAACACCAAACGCTTGGTGGTCTGACTCACAGCTTCTCGCGCGACGGATTCACTTGGGATGTTGGTCTTCATTATCTGGGCGGTATGGCGCCGGAAGATCGCAATCGCGAGATGCTGGATTGGCTGTGTGAAACACCCATTGATTTCGTATCCTTGGGATCGGTCTATGACATCCTGCACATCGGATGGTCAGAGCCATTGCCGCTTTCGCGCCCCTACGAAGCCCAGGAACGCGATCTGAAGGACCGCTTCCCAGACCAGACAGAAGCCATCGAAGCTTGGACGCATGCGCTGCGCGAAGGTCGTGCGGCGATGTACAAGATCTTCCCGACTCGCGCGATGCCCGAAGTTGCAGGAGACATGCTTGACTGGTGGAACCGCCGCGCGCTTGCGAAATGGTGCGCGCGGACGACAAAAGAGGTCATCGACGACATCACCGACCACCCAGAGCTTGCTGCGGCAATGGCTGCACAATGGGGCGATCACGGGGGTCTGCCCAGCAAGGCAAGCTTCGCCATGCATGCCTTGATCTCAGGTTGGTACCTTTGGAGTGGTTCTTGGTATCCGGTGGGCGGCAGCGCCGCCTTTGCCGATCACATCACACCGACCATTGCAAAAAACGGTGGAGAAACCCGCGCAGGCGTCCGCGTCGAAGAGCTGCTGATTGAGGACGACACTGTTGTTGGTGTCCGCACTGACGACGGCACGGAGATCCGCGCAGACGCTGTGATTTCGGATATCGGGGTACGCGAAACCATCGACAACCTTTTGCCAGCGGATTGCGGCCATGAGGACTGGATCGCGGAAATCCGTGCTCTGCCCTCCAGCATCGCGCATTACACCCTGTTTATTGGCTTTGAAGGTGACATCGAAGCCGCTGGTGCCACAAAGGCGAACCATTGGATCTATCCAACCGGAGAGGTCGACGCGCTTTGGACATCGGCACCGGATGGTGAGCCACCTTGCATGGTCGCCTCTTTTGGGTCGCTCAAGAACCCGAAGCATGACCCCGGTCCGAAGCAAAAGCACATGGGGCAATTCATGGTCTGGTCCGACTGGGACTCGGTGGCAAAGTGGGCAGATCAACCCGCCCGGGAACGCGGCGAAGACTACGCCGATTTTAAACGTCGAGTCGAAGTGACAATGATGGCGCAGTTCGAGCGTTACTTCCCCGATCTCGCAAAGCTGATCGTTCATTGCGAACTGGCAACGCCACTATCCACCGTTTCCTATACCGGACATCGCGAGGGGGCGTTCTATGGGCTCGATGTAACGCCCGAGCGCGTCATGAGCGACGCTTTGCGGGCCCAGACACCAATCCCAGGGCTTTATCTGGCAGGGCAGGACGTTGCGAGCCCCGGCGTACCCGGTGCGCTTTGGGGCGGACTGCTGTCAGCGGCAAGCGTTGACCCCAAGGTCTTCCCGAAGTTCAGGGGATAAGGTCGCGTGACAGCTTTGAAGCTGGACGACCGCATTGAAACCAATCAAGGAGACTACGCATGCACTGGATTTTGTTATCGATCGGTGTCGCGATCGAAATACTCGCAACCGCTTCGCTTAAGCTGTCTGATGGATTCACCAAGCTTGGCTTTGCAGGCCTGACGCTTCTTTGTTTCGGAACAGCCTTTTACGTCATGTCACTTGTCGTGCGCACCATGCCGGTCGCGGTAGCGTATTCGGTATGGGCTGGTGGTGGTATCGCTGGCGTTACGCTGCTTGGCGCCATGGCGTTCGGGCAAAAACTGGACGGCTTTGCCTATCTCGGCGTTGGCCTGATCCTATCCGGAGTTGTCGTATTGAACGCTTTGTCGACTGCCGCGAATGGGTAACCGGGACGAGCCAATATCCAAGTTATGCAATCTTGTCCGATCTTTATCGAGGGACACCTCATAGAACCCAGACTGGAAGTTTCGCTAAGTTTGAAAAAGCGGCAACGCACACAAAACAACTGGCGCGCTACAACAAATTCCATTGAGGTAATGGAGATTAAGACCTAACCGGCCTGAACAACAAAGTCGGATGCCCGTGAGCTTTCCAATACCAAATCCGCGTTGCGCATGTCATTTTCATGCGCGCGATTTTTTGCAGCGGTTGGTGATAACCCGTGATCGAGCCATCGTTTAGTTAGCCGCCTTTCCAGCTCTGATCTGGCGACAACAAGTTTTACCGTCATATCAAACAGCGCGGCAAGTTCGGACCAAGGTGGAAGGTCGAGAAGCAGATAGTTCCCTTCGACCAAGACAATATCTGAACCGGCATCAATGCGTCCTCCGTCAGGAATGGCACTGTCAGCGTCGCGATCAAAGGTGGGGTAAGTCAGGCTTGATTGGTGCTTCAACGCGCGGACCAGTTCGACAAAGCCTACGGCGTCAAAAGTTTCGGGCGCACCTTTTCGGTCCAAAAGGCCTTTCTGCCGCAGTGTTGCGTTATCTAGGTGGAAGCCGTCCATGGGCAAAACCGCCGCGGATATACCGATGCCATTAGCAAGGTCTTCCGCAAGTGTGGACTTGCCCGAACCGGGCGGTCCCGCGATGCCGACGAGAATGCGCCTATCACCGTCTGCGCGCGACTTGATCTCATCGAGTAGCATCTCGAAGGTGACCAAATTCTCCATTACAACTCATCCCCCCAAGGAGGGTTTGCTCCGGCGCGTGAAACAGTGATGGCGGCTACGTTGGCACCAAAGGCAAGTGCCTCGTATGCCATTTCTGGCGTGAGGGCTGAAAGCGCTTTTTTCGTCAGCTGTCCACGTTCCGACAGCTTGGCCATGACGCCCGCATTGAATGTGTCACCTGCGCCAACCGTATCAACAATCTGAACCCGTTGCGCGGGAACGTCGATTTGTCCGCCCTCGTTCAAAAACCCACTCGCACCTTCACCGCCGCGCGTGACTACGACAAATGCGGGACCTTGTTCCAGCAACGCCCGCGCCTTTTCTTCCAGCGGCACCGGGGTTTGGTTGATCCAGTTCAGATCCTCATCCGAAACCTTGACCACATCCGCCAAAGAAATGAGTACGTCCAACCGTGAACGATACCTATTTTCATCCGTAATGAACCCAGCACGTATGTTTGGATCAACCATAACTGCTCGTGTGGTAGCGTGGTCTTTGGCAAATGCCAAATACGCATCAGCGCCCGGCTCACAGGCCAGACTGATGCCTCCGAAATACAGCGCAGAGACGTCTGTCAACTTTGCCGGCATATCTTCTGGCATCAGCATTCGACCGGCTGAGTTTTCATCATAGAACGTATAGCTTGCGTGACCATCAACCAATTTTACAAAGGCCAATGTGGTGGGGCGGTCACTTGTAACGACGTGGCGTGTATCGACACGGCTTGCGCCCAACGCATCTGCCAGTTGGCGACCAAACATATCGTTGGAAAGCCCTGTCAGCATCCCCGTGTGCGCACCTAAGCGCCCCAAGGCGATGGCGGTGTTGAAAACGGCCCCGCCACAATGGGGCACAAAGCCGTCTCGGCCTGATTGGGTCGCTTCCGGGATCATGTCGATCAAAGCTTCGCCACAGCAAAGGATCATCTGGGTTTACCTTCTTATTGTT
Source organism: Aliiroseovarius sp. F20344 (assembly GCF_023016155.1). Classification (GTDB taxonomy): domain Bacteria; phylum Pseudomonadota; class Alphaproteobacteria; order Rhodobacterales; family Rhodobacteraceae; genus Aliiroseovarius. The sequence goes on along the minus strand of NZ_JALKBG010000008.1, from coordinate 236,316 downwards.
ACTCGAAGACCGTGCAGTGTCACTGCAACGACTGGATAGCAGGATAAGCGTCTTTGAACCGTTCATAGGCATCGTCAAAAACCGGAATCAAATCGCGTCTTGGGGTGATCTTCTTACAAAACTCTGGTGCATGCATCACTTCTTCCGGACGTGCATCAGTTGCGGCGACAATCGCCAGTCTTGCCGCTCCTAGGGCCGCTCCGAATTCACCGCTCTTTGGCAAAGCGATGCTGGTTCCAAGTATCGTTGCAATCAGTTCCACCCAGTAACGTGATGCCGCGCCACCACCAACCGCGTAAAGCTTCTTGATTTCTGCACCCGTCGCTTTCATCGCCTCGGCACTGTCGCGCAGTGCGAAGGCAACCCCCTCGAGGACTGCGCGCGTCATGTCATCAAGGGAAGTCTGGGTATCAAGACCAAGGAACGCGGCCCGGATCTGTGCGTCGTTGTGCGGGGTGCGCTCACCTGACAGATAGGGCAAGAACAATTCCTTGCTCGGATTTCTGATTTCCGTTCCAAGCGCCTTGGTCAGTGACGCGGGAGATTGCCCGCTGATGCGGGATAACCAGTTCAATGAATTGGTCGCGGAAAGCATAACGCCCATTTGGCACCACCGGCCTGGGATTGCGTGGCAGAAGCTATGCAGCGCGGTTTCCGGTGCTGGATCACAGCCATCCCTTGCCAGCAACAAAACACCAGACGTCCCAAGGGACACAAACCCCTGCCCTTCGGAAAGAGCACCTATGCCGCATGCAGCTGCCGCATTGTCGCCAGCGCCTCCGGCCACGATCACCGGGTGTTTGATCCCCCAGTCCGACAAAAGTTCTATTCTGAGTCCCCCCGCTGGGTCGCATCCCTCGACAAGCCTGGGCATCTGATTAGAGTGCATGTTGCCTGCGGCGAGGAGTGCTTCAGACCACCCCCGTTCACGAACATCCAGCCAACCCGTGCCCGAGCAATCAGAAACATCAGAGACAGATTCGCCCGTCAAATACCAATTCACGTACGCAGCAGGCAGGAGCACCTTGGAAATACGAGCGTGGTTCTCTGGCTCATGCGCCCGCACCCATTCCAGTTTCGGTGCGGTGAAGCCGGGAAACGCCACATTTCCTGAAATAGCGCGCATCTCTGGTATCGCGTCCAGACGCGCGGCCTCTTCATGACTTCGGGTGTCATTCCACATAATGCAGGGACGTATCGGATCACCGATTTCATCCACCAAGACTGCGCCGTGCATATGGCCCGACACACCAATGCCTTTAATGTCCGAGAACTCTGGATGGTCATCGCGCAATTCTCGCATTGCGGAGTTAAGCGCATCAATCCAGTCTTTGGGATTTTGCTCGGACCAGCCAGGGCGGGGATGGTGGGTCGCATAGGCGCGTTCAGCCGAGCCAATTGGACTCCCTTCGGTGTCTACGAGCAACGCGCGTAGGCCAGAAGTGCCCAGGTCGATACCCAAGAACGCCATCTCTTAGCCTTTCAGGAATTGATCGATGGAGGCCTCGACACCCTTTGACCAGATCATATTGAGCCAGTTTGAAAATGCGTTCGCAAACAGGGGTTGGTCCGCGAGATCTCCATAGTACTGCCGTTGCCGGAGCCAAACCGAAGGGTCTGCTTTGGCCAGAACGGCAGTTTCCTGAAGGTCATCCCAAAACGGGTCGTTTTGCTCAATATGGCTGCCGTCTTCGCGCGTACCTTCGCACATGCGTGCCCACGTTGCTTCGACCAAAGCAAGACCGTCGATCGGCGTGCCAGCCGCAATCCCTTCGCGGATCGTTGGGATGACAAATCCCGGATGCCGCGACGAGCCGTCAAAGGCCACCCGACGCGTCGTGTCAATGATGCGCGGGTTCGAGAAGCGGCGGTCGATCAGGTCGACATAATCCTTTGGCGTTATGCTCGGAACTGGCTTCACGTGCGGTGCAATCTCGTTCAATGTAATGCGCCGGAAGAGATTTCGGATCTTCGCGTTCGCCATGCAGTCAGCAATTGTTGCGACCGACAGTATTTCACCGACACCTGCGATGATCTGATGTCCGCCATTCAGGATACGAATTTTCATCGCTTCATAGTCATGAACATGATCCGTGAACGTGGCGCCAACCTTGTCCAGATCCGGGCGACCTGCACAGAAATCATCCTCGATCACCCACTGACGATAGTTTTCATGGGTAACAGGTGACGCATCAGCGATGCCCAGCGATCGGACAAGCCCGATCTCTTTCAAACCCGTTGCTGGGACAATGCAGTCCACCATTGAGTTCGGGAACGAGCAATTCTTGTCGATCCAATCTGCAAGCTGGGGATCGGTCAATCGCGCCAACGAGACGACGGTCTGCCGAAGGACTGCACCATTGCCTTGAAGGTTGTCACAGCTAAGGCCGGTGAACGGCCCCATCCCCTGATCCCGCCGCATCTTAAGTGCCGCCACCATGGCGCCGAACGCTGTGGCCGGGCTTTCCGGATTTGCGACGTCATGCTTGATGTCTGGATGTGTTGCGTCAAACGTCTTGGCGACTGGATCGACATAATATCCGCCCTCGGTCACGGTCAGGGATACGATACGGATATCGGGCTGCGCCATCCGTTCGATCAGCTGCTGATTGCTCGGCTGAACAGGGACGAAATCAATCATCGGCCCAATGACTTCTGCCGATGTTCCGGCCGGATCCAGTTCGACCAGAGTTGTCAGATAATCCTGCGTGGCCAGTTTTTGGCGTTGCCTTTCATCATTTGGGCGGACACCCGCTCCAACGATTGCCCAATCAAGCGCTTCGCCGTTTTGCATCAAACAATGCAAGTACCAAGCTTGATGGGCGCGATGAAAGTTTCCAAGCCCGATATGGACAATTCCAGCGGAAAGGCTTGCACGATCGTAGGTCGGGCAAGACACCGAAGGCAGCAGATCTGCCAGATTTTCATCGCTCAACTGAACGAGGGCTGGATCAAGTGCATGGGCCATCTTCAACTCATCCAGTTCCCGCCATCTACACCGATGGTCTGGGCCACGATGTAGTCAGCTTCATTGGTCGCGAGGAAAACAGCCATTCCAGTCAGGTCTGCGGCGGTGCCCATTCGCCCGAACGGAACGGCCTCGCCCACCTCTTTCTTTTTCTGACCAAGCGGCTTGCCTTCGTACTTCGCGAAGAAGGCGTCGACACCGTCCCAATGCTCGCCATCGACCACGCCGGGCGCAATGGCATTCACGTTGATGCCATGCTGAATAAGGTTGAGACCCGCAGATTGCGTCAGGCTGATAACTGCAGCTTTCGAAGCGCAATAAACTCCGACCAGTGCTTCACCACGCCGACCCGCTTGGCTGGCCATGTTGATGATCTTACCACCTTCGCCGCGGGCAATCATGTGACGCGCAACAGCCTGCATCGTGAACAGCACACCGGACACGTTGATGGCAAAGACAGCATCAAAGTCGTCCCGGGTGATCTCGTCAATGGGCGCGGCAGTGAAGATGGCTGCGTTGTTGACCAAGATGTCAATCCCGCCAAACTGATCTGCTGTCTGTGCGACTGCGGTTTCAATACTGTCTTGCTGGGTCACATCCATTTCGATGGCAATCGCAGCGCTGCCCAATTCCTGCACGGCGGCTTGCGCGCGCGCCATGTCGATATCGGCAACCGCGACCCGTGCGCCTTCCGCAACATAGGCCTTCACAAATTCAAGCCCTATGCCGCGTGCCGCACCCGTGATCAGTGTTGTTTTGCCAGCAAGTCGTTTCATTCCAGTCGCAACCCCTCAGCATCAAAGCGGTGCAGATGTGCAAGGTTCGGAGTCAGGTAAACCGTGTCGCCATGTTTCACGCCGAACTCGCCATCCGTGCGGACTGTCATAGGTTCGCAACCGGGCACGCCGTGAATGTGAATGAAGGTGTCAGATCCCAAGTGTTCAGCAACACCAACGGTGCCTTGCCAAAGACCTTCCGTCGTCGAGACATCGATATGTTCGGGGCGGATACCAATTGTGTGCGCGTCATGTTTCGCTGCTTCGGCACCTTCAATCAGGTTCATTTTCGGGCTGCCGATAAAGCCCGCAACAAAGACGTTGCGCGGCGTCCGATAAAGCTCAAGCGGTGTCCCAACTTGTTCTATCACACCCGCCTGCAGCACAACAATCTTGTCTGCCATGGTCATGGCTTCGACCTGATCGTGGGTCACGTAGATCATGGTCGTATCAAGTTTCTTGTGAAGCTCCGAGATCTCCATGCGCATACCTACACGCAATGCAGCGTCGAGGTTCGAAAGCGGCTCGTCAAACAGGAAGGCGGACGGCTCGCGCACAATGGCCCGACCGATCGCAACACGTTGCCGTTGACCGCCAGAAAGCTGTCCGGGGCGCCGATCAAGATAGTCGGTCAGGTTTAGCGCTTTGGCAGCCGCATCGATGCGCTTGTCCTGTTCCTCTTGGCTCATCTTCGCCATGCGCATCGGAAATGCGATATTCTTACGAACCGACATATGCGGGTAAAGTGCATAGGACTGGAATACCATCGCCAGGCCGCGCTTGGCGGGGGAGACATTAGTGGCGTCCTCTCCGTCAATGCGGATGTGCCCACTTGTGGTATCCTCAAGCCCTGCGATCAGCCGAAGCAGCGTGGACTTGCCGCAGCCCGATGGGCCGACGAATACCGTGAATTCACCATCGTCGATGGTCAGGTCCAGCGGTGGGATGACTTCCACTTCGCCGAAGCTTTTGGATACTTGATCGAGTACAATACGTCCCATGATCTTTCCTTATTTCACTGCGCCGAAGGTCAAGCCGCGGACAAGTTGTTTCTGACTGAACCAGCCAAGGATCAGGATTGGTGCGATGGCCATGGTCGAGGCCGCGCTGAGTTTTGCGAAGAACAGGCCCTCGGGGCTGGAATAGCTCGCGATAAAGGCTGTCAGCGGGGCGGCGTCGACGGCCGTCAAGTTGAGCGTCCAGAACGCTTCGTTCCATGCGAGGATGAAATTCAAAAGAAGCGTCGAGGCGATGCCGGGTATTGCCATTGGCGTGAGCACATAGAGGATTTCTTCTTTCAACGTGGCCCCATCCATCCGCGCGGCTTCCAGAATTTCACCCGGAATTTCGCGGAAATAGGTGTAAAGCATCCAGACAATGATCGGCAGGTTGATCAGCATCAGCACGATGACCAGACCTGCGCGGCTATCCAGCAACCCCAGCTGAATGAACAGCAGATAGATGGGGTAAAGAACACCAACCGCCGGAAGCATTTTCGTCGACAGCATCCACAGCAATATATCCTTGGTGCGTTTCGAGGGTACGAAGGCCATGGACCAAGCCGCAGGGATCGCGATCATCGTTCCAAGAATGGTCGAACCGCCGGCAAGGATGATTGAGTTCCACAGGAACCGCATATAGTCCGACCGCTCTTGGACCACTGAATAGTTTTCTAAAGTCCAATCGAAGTTCAAAAAGATCGGCGGGCTTGCAATGGCCTGAGCTTCAGTTTTGAAGCTGGTCAAGATCGTCCAGAGGATCGGAAAGAAGATCAAGAACCCGATCAGCCAAGCCAGGGCCGTGTTCAGAGCTTTGCGTTGTGTTGTCGCTGCGCGTGCCATGATGTGCCCCTCCTATGCGTCCAGGTTTTTGCCAACGACGCGCATCAGCAAGACGGCGAGGATATTGGCGAGAATGATTGCGTAGACGCCCCCTGCGGACCCAAGGCCCACGTTCTGGCTTTCCAACACGCGCTGGAAGATCAGGTAAGAGAGTGTCTTGGTGCCGAATGCACCGCCCGTCGTCACGAAGATCTCGGCGAAGATGGCCAGAAGAAAGATCGTTTGGATCAGGATCACGATTGTGATTGCGCGCGACAGATGCGGCAGGATGATAAACCAAAAGCGCTTAAGAACCGGCGCGCCGTCCATCTCGGCGGCTTCAAGCTGTTCACTGTCCAGCGATTGGATGGCAGTCAAAAGGATAAGTGTCGCGAATGGCAGCCACTGCCAGGATACGATCAGGATAAGCGACGGAAGGGAAGCTTGGCTAAGCCATTGCACGGGTTCTGCGCCAAAAGCCTTCCAAAGATGTGCAAGGATGCCATTCGTCGGATCCATGAACATGTTTTTCCAGACCAGCGCCGAAACAGTGGGCATTACAAAAAATGGCGCAATCACCATAATGCGCACAACGCCCTGCCCCCACATAGGCTGATCAAGCAAGATAGCCAGCAAAATCCCGAAGACGATGGTGATCACCAACACGCCCCCGACGATGATCAGAGTAGCTTGGACGCTTGGCCAAAAGGAACTTGAGCTTAGAAAACGGGCATAGTTCGCAAAGCCCACCCATTCCAAACCGTTGGCTACTGAATCCCCGCGCAGTGGCAGGTATTTCTTGAATGAAAAGAACAGGGTCATCGTCAGTGGTACAAGCATCCATCCTAAAAGCAGGATCACTGCAGGTGCCATCATAAGTCTGGCTGCTGATCGTGAGTGCTGGGTCGCCATGACACATCTCCTTCGTTGACGGGCAAGCCGCCTTTAACGAGGTAAAGCTATTTGGGTTTGGGTTGGGGGTCGAGGGGCGGCGTAGTCAGCCGCCCCTCGCATTCTTGCCATTCGGCTTAGCGGTAGCCCGCAGCCTCCATGGCGTCGTTTGTGATGGCCTGAGCTTTGGCCAGAGCATCTTCGACGCTCTGCTGTCCAGCATAGGCTGCCGAGAATTCCTGGCTTACTTCAGTGGCAATGCCTGCGAATTCTGGGATGGCGGCGAACTGAATGCCAACATAAGGCGACGGTTCGACGGTCGAGTTGTTCGGATCAGCCGACAGGATCGAGTCCAGCGTCATTTGAGCAAACGGAACCGACTTGTAGTTTTCGTTCTCGTACAGCGAAGTACGTGCACCTGGAGGAACGTTTGCCCAGCCTTCTTTGGCGGCGACCAACTCGATATAGTCTTTGGAGGTTGCCCACTCGATGAACTGAGTTGCTGCATCCTGTTTCTGTGTGCCTGCCGGAATGGCCAGCGCCCAAGCCCACAGCCAGTTCGACCGTTTACCTAGGCCAGTATCCGGTGCCAGAGCGAAACCAACACTGTCAGCGACGGTCGAGTCGTTGGGGTTGGTCACAAACGAAGCTGCAACGGTGGCGTCAATCCACATGCCACACTTGCCTTGCTGGAACAGCGACAGGTTTTCGTTGAAACCATTGGTCGCGTAACCAGCCGGACCGCTTTCATCCATCATACCTTTGTAGAAATTCAGGGTGTTGGCCCAAGCATCGGTGTCGAACTGTGCGTTCCATTCCATATCGAACCAGCGTGCGCCGAACGAGTTCGACATAGCTGTGATGAAAGCACCGCCTTCACCCCAACCGGCCTTGCCGCGCAAGCAAATCCCGTTGATTTCGTTGTCGCGGTCGGTCATCGCCGCTGCCGCTTCGCGAACAAAGTCCCATGTCGGCGCATCCGGCATCTCCATGCCCGCCTTCTCCATCAGGTCCGTGCGATACATGATCATCGAGCTTTCACCATAAAACGGTGCAGCATACAGAGTGCCTTCGTGTGAAAGGCCACCGGCCATCGCAGGAAGAATGTCACCGGCGTCGTACTCGGCCGACAAGTTGTCGAGGGGGACGAGCCAGCCATTTGCACCCCAAATCGGCGTCTCATACATGCCGATCGTCATGATATCGAATGCACCACCTTTCGTGGTGATATCCGTCGTTACACGCTGACGAAGAACGTTTTCTTCGAGGGTAACCCATTCGACATCGTGTCCGGTTTTGGCGGTGAAGTCGTCAGTGTAGCCCTGCATACGGATCATATCGCCGTTGTTCACGGTCGCGATCGTAATTGTGTCAGCAAAGGCAGCGCCTGTGGTCATCACAGACAATGCTGTCGCCGCACGAAGTGCGTTAGCTAGTTTCATTGTTTCCTCCCACGGAATTTAAATTATTCCACGAGCATAGTGCCGAGACTTCCGCTTCGTCAATCTTAAATTTTACGCGCGTAAATTTATTTATTGGTATCGCGCAAAATCAAACGCTTATGCCGAAGCGCGCATTATCAACTCTCCATCAAATAGCGTTGAATTGCGCTCTGGGGCACGCTCTCCCGATTCGATCATAGCCATTACCGTCTCGACGCTTTTTGTCGCGATCGCTGAGTAGTTATGTGAAACCGTCGTCAGTGTCGGACAAGTGTATCGGGAAAACGGGTGGTTATCATGGCCTGCCACGCGCAGCACACAATCATCCCCCAAGCCGACTTTGATTCCTGCTTCATAGGCCGCAGCCAAAAACCCAATGGCCAAACGGTCATTGCTGCAAAATACAGTGCGCGATGGAAGCGAGTCTTGTGACAACACGCGTGCGCCCTCGCGAAATCCGATTTCTTCGATGTCCCACCCTTCGCCCTCAGCCTGTATTACATGAGGCGTGTGACCCATACGCTCCATCGTTTCCACGTAAGCCGTGCGTCGCTTGTTAGCGTTTGGGTTCGGTGGCGACTTCATCTCGAAGAATGCAGGTGGTTCACCCGTTCTTGTAAGATACTCCAACATCATTTCGGTGGCTTGAGCATTGTTGTGTCCGACAAACGCTTCACCGACCCCGTCAATGTTTGCGTCAAAGTTCACCGTGGGCACCTCACGACAAAACCGTTCGATCGCGGCGGTGTCCGAAATGCGCCCAAGAGGCGCCAGCAAAACACCCGCAGGCTTGATCGACAACAACGAGTCCAAGTTCTCTACCTCGAGCTTTGCGTCGCCATGAGAGCTTAGAAGGATCGGACGAAATCCAGCCGAAATGACCAGATCTTCGATGCGCCGCGCGATTCCAGCAAAAAACGGATCGGCCAGATAGGGCACCACAATCCCCAAGTTCTTTGTCAATTTTCGATTTTGGTTCATCGCAAAGATGTTGGGGCGATAGTCGTGCTCCTTAAGAGCCGTTTCGATTTTCTCGCGCGTAGACGCACGTACGCTTGCCGGATCGTTGAAGTATTTCGATACGGTCGGTCGCGAGATGCCGCTGACCGCAGCAAACTCTTCCATGTTCCTGATCTTTCGATCGCTCATACGATGCACCTCAAACTTACCTGAAGTTTACAATTTCTTATCGCGCGGGAAAAATCAAATCAGTTGTTTTGCACAGCACTTCATTGTCGAGGCGATTGTCCATGGTCGAGATTGGGTTGTCTGATCAGTTGATGTGATTGAAGGGAATTGGACGGGAATCCGCCAAATTGGCAATTCTGAACCTGAGTAACGAAGCGAATTCGAGTGTCGTTTGCTTTGCGATTGGTGAGAGATTGTAAAAATTGTGGCGGTAAACTCAGAGCCGTTGAAAGTGGGAACCACTGCGTGCACTGAACCGCTGTCAGCTCTCTGCGCCTTATTTCCCTCCTTCAGAAAGCCTACTGGACAGAAGGTCACCGGTTTCTGCCAGGATCGGATAGCCGGCCATCGCAAACGAAGTATTTACTTGCTTCAATACACGGAGCGTTTCCTGATGGATGTTGCTAGTTTCGATGCTCTCCGCAAGGCCTTCGCGCAATCGACCCAGATGTTTTCGCTGTAGGGACTGTTCCACTTCGCGCACGCTCTCCTTCTGAGCAACAAGCTCACGGGCATCATCAGGATTTTCCTTCATCATAACGCTCAGGGAAAGCTGAACATTTGCGAGAACCCGATCATGAAAATCGCCGATCTCTTTTCGTCCTTCTGTTGAAAAGCTGAGACCTTCCAAATCCAACCGTTGCGCCAGACCAAGCAGATTGCGCACAAGAAGATCCGAAGCGGCTTCTAGGCCGGCAGCGAGGAGAGACAGGTTCATTGCCCCCTTTACCGTTTCTTCGTCTAGCTCTCGACGGTTCAGATCCGCGAGGTAGAGTTTAACCTCTTGGTGTGCCTGGCGAACCGCTGCGTCGCTGTTTCGTATCTGTGTTGCAGTGGCATCGTCCCAGCCGTCATACAGGCCGTCCGTGCGGATCAGCATTGCCTCGATCCGTTCGCCCATCCGAACAATCTCGCGCGAGGCGCAAGACAGCGCCCGAGCCGGTACGTCCAACGCACTTGGATCAAGAGCCGACGGTATTAAGGTTGCGTCGCCTGCTGCTCTGTCGACAACCAGTCGTTCAGCCAACCGTGTGATTGGAACAACAAATGGCAGGGCGACGACACATAGAAGTGCGTTAAAAACCATGTGCAGATTGATTGCCTGCGCCGCCCCAGTTGTTCCGAGCCAATCCAGATGTTCTGAAAGTGCGCCAATGGCGATCAGAAGAAGCGCCGCCCCCCCTCCGCGCAACACAAGATTGGCCACGACCATCCGGCGCGCCTCCGGGGGTGCAGCAAGGGTCAATACATAGGCAATCATTGACCCACCCAGATTGGCCCCAAGCACCATCGCCATGGCAGCAGGCACAGGAAGAGCCCCCTGCGAGACCATCGTGACAAAGAACAATACCGCTGCGACGCTGGAATGCACGAGCCAGGCAAAAATGGCACCCAAAGCAAAGGCCGTGAACAAATCCGTTTCCAGATAGCTGAAGATATTCAATGCGCCTTGGCTGTCCATCAGCGGCGAGGTCGCCGCCCGGAGCATATCAAGCGAAACGAAAATCAGGGCCAACCCGATAAGGATCCTCCCTGATTGGCGGGTACGTCGCGCTTGACCCCGCAGGAACAAGCCTACGCCAACGGCCAGAAGAACCGGTATTAACCAAGTCTGCCGTACCAGCAAAACCTGCGCCACGACAGCCGACCCCAGATCGGCGCCCAACAGGATTGCAAGTCCCACTGCAGAAGTGACAGCACCGGTTGCTGCAAAGTTAGAAACCAGAATGGCCACGGCAGTAGAGCTTTGCAGCATCATGGCCGACACGATACCGGTACCGGAGGCAAGAATGCGGTTATGTGCCGAACGCCGCAACCAAAGGCGCAGTTGCACCATGAATGCGCGCTCAACACCGGTCCGAACCAGTCGAACCGCCCAGATAAGTAAAGCTGCTGCGCCCGCGATATTAATCAGAAATGCGATCAAACCTGATTATGCCTCCTTGCAAGTATGAATGCCCCGTCGAGAGTGTTGGCAACACTGGAAACAATCAAGGGATTAGGTCGTTGGAACCATCCAGTTTGGACGTATTCCTGAACGCTCAATGAACGGCTGTACGTCCAAACCATGAAAAAGCCCATGATCGGTGACGAGGACCGTACCAACACCCGAAGCAGCCCCGCCGAGGATGTCCGTATGCAGGGTGTCACCCACCATCGCGATGCGATCACGTGGAATACCTGGCAACTTGGCGATCGCGGCGTCAAATGCATTAACATATGGTTTGCCAAAAAAGAGAGGCATAACCGGCAGCGCGTCCATCAGTGCATGCGCAAAGCTGCCCGGTTCAATGGTCAGGCCATCCTCGCGTGGGGCTACGAGATCGGGATTGGCAATGACAACGGGTCTGGGGTTTTCGCGCAGGGCCGAAATCAAGCGCTGGGTGTCCCGATCGGTCCAGCGGGCACTCGACAGTAAAAGAAATCCGCCTGCGTTGTCGTAAAGCGCTGGATCGTCCAACAGCTGTCCAGGCATATGCGAAGTATCGTCGAACTTGTCGTCGACTGTTGCCCCTGCGGCCCATCGCTTGCCCGGCGGTAGATGCGGCAAAGCCGCGAGGGCGAGATCCCGGCTAGAAATGACCTCATCGGAACGGAAATCGAATCCAAGCCGGTGATACTTTTCAAGTATCTGGGACCGGCTGTAGCTGGCCGCATTGGTCAGAACGATCAGCTTTTTGCCCATCGCGCGCAGCTCTGCCATCCGCTCAACGGCACCTGCAATGGCTGTTTCACCACGGTTGAGCACACCAAAGGCGTCCAGAATGAACCCATCAAAATGCGCGGCAACCTCGGCCAAGTTTGCTGCATGCTGTGGCGTTTCGTCAAAGATGGCCTGCGGTAATCGCGAACGGATGGTCTCGTACCGTTCAAAGGCAGCTTGCGGACCGATTTGCATGTCGTAAAAATCCATTGTGCCTCTTGGCTCCTTGTGGGCAAGAGCCCTTACCAAGTCATTCCTCGTGACAACAGGATACGTTGCGCCCGGCCCGGATAGTCTGTGATGATCCCGTCCACCCCGGCATCTATCATGGCGTTGATATCTTCTGTTTCATTGACCGTCCATGTCGAAACAAGAAGCCCGAGATCGTGGGCCTCGGACACATGATCAGCGGTGACATCCATGAAATATGGACACCAAAGGCGCCCACCCGCGCTAGCGACTGCCTTGGGTATCGACATGCCCAAAGCGTCGAAATCAGGGGCAACAGATTTTTGTGAATCTTCGCCGGGTTCGTCAGCGTTTTCGGGCAGCTGGGATAGGAACGAGCGCGGCATTTCTGGTGCGACGCGGGCGCATTCTTCAAGGATTTTCCAATCGAAGCTGTGCAGAACGGTGCGCTGTTCCAGCCCTCTGGACCGCACTTCGTTCACAACCTCATGGACAATGGCAAGGCTGCATTGCGCCTGATCGGGCGCGGCTGGCTCGGATTTCATCTCTAGCAACAACAGAAGGTCCTTTCCTTCCGGTTGAAGCGCAAAATCCAAAAGCTCGGCCAAGCGGGGAACACGTACGCCGGACATAAATGCCTGATCCGGAAAGCGTTTGCCGTAGACCGTGTTTCCGTCTAGCCCACCTACGTCAAGCTGCTTGATCTCGGACAGGGACAGTTCTGAAACCTTCAACTCGTCCCCGGTCAACCAGTTCCCATCGCGCCCACGCGTGGCCGCGTTCAGAAGGTGGTGATTGTGGGTTATGACTGGGGTCTTTTCTTTAGTCAGAACAACATCAAATTCCAACGCCCTCACACCCACGCTCAACGTGAATACAAAGCCTTCCATGGTGTTTTCCGGCATCACTCCTCGGGCCCCTCGATGGCCGATCAGGCGAACGACGCCGGGCGCACCGCGAAATCCGTCGAGTTGAGGGAAATCGGTCATTCTTCAATCCGTTTACCCGAAGTGGCGTCAAATACGTGCAGGTTGCTGGCTTCAACCGAAAAGCTCATCACTGAACCTTCACCAGCGGTGACATGTCCAGGCATGCTTGCCACGATATCGTTGTCTGTCCCATCGAGCACACCGTGCATCAGCGTGTTGGCCCCCAGTTGCTCGAACATCTGGACCGAGATTTTGATTGGACCGTTTTCGTCATGGACTAGGTGCTCAGGGCGAATGCCAAGAGTTATTGCTCCATTCGCGTGGTTCGCTCCGGTCACCGACGCGCCATTGCCAAGCGTCAGCAATCCGTTTGTTGCGGTTGCAGGCAAGAAGTTCATCGAGGGGCTTCCGATAAAACCAGCAACAAACAATGTGGCGGGTCGGTCGTAGAGCTCGATGGGTGTTCCGAACTGTTCCACGTACCCACCATTAAGCACCATGAGCCGGTCGCCCAGCGTCATCGCCTCGACTTGGTCGTGGGTCACATAAATTGAAGTGACCCCAAGCCGTTGCTGGAGCTTGCGAATTTCAAGACGCATCTGCACGCGCAACTTGGCGTCGAGGTTTGAAAGCGGCTCGTCAAACAGGAACACTTGCGGGTTGCGCACGATAGCACGCCCCATAGCGACGCGCTGGCGTTGGCCACCCGAAAGCTGGCGAGGTTTGCGATCAAGGTATTGGCCGATTTCAAGAATATCAGCTGCTTCCCGAACCCGCTGGTCGATCTCATCTTTGCTGATTTTCCGGATCTTAAGCCCGTACGCCATGTTTTCGCGCACAGACATATGCGGGTAGAGAGCGTAGTTCTGGAATACCATTGCGATATCCCGGTCGGCCGGTTCCAGATTGTTCACGACTTTGTCGCCGATGCTGATTTCACCCGAGGTTATCGTTTCCAGCCCCGCGACCATGCGCAAAAGCGTTGATTTCCCGCAGCCAGAAGGCCCGACAATTACGATAAGTTCGCCATCTTCGATTTCACCTTCGACATGGTGCAGAACCTCGACGTCGCCATAGGCTTTTACGAGGTCTTTCATAGTAATGGATGCCATTCTGTGCGCCCCGTTATTTATCTGTTTCAGTCAGGCCCTGCACAAAGAGCCGTTGCATTGCGACCACCACAAAGACCGGTGGGATCATGGCCAGCAGCGCGGTCATCATGATGATGTTCCACTGTGGTGACTGTTCCGCCGCTTCTAGCATCTGCTTGATGCTCATGACGATGGTGGTCATGTCCGTTTCGGTCGTGATCAGCAGAGGCCAGAGGTACTGGTTCCAGCCATAGATGAAGAGGATCACGAAGAGCGCGGCGATATTGGTCCGGCTGAGCGGGATCAGAATGTCCCAGAAAAACCGCAACGGTCCCGCGCCATCAATCCGGGCGCTTTCCAGCATTTCGTCTGGAATGGTCAGAAAGACCTGTCGGAACATGAAAGTGGCGGTGGCCGAAGCAATAAGTGGTATCGACAGCCCCCAATAGCTATTCAACATGCCCAGATCCGCCACGACTTCGAAAGTGGGCAAGATGCGCACTTCGACTGGCAGCATCAAGGTGATGAAGATCAGCCAGAAGAAGCCCATGCGAAACGGGAATTTGAAATAGACGATGGCAAAGGCAGACAGCAGTGAGATCGCAATTTTGCCGAATGAGATCATCAGAGCCATCATCAAAGAGTTCAGCAGCATCCGCCAGACCGGGGCACTTTCGGTTCCCGACAGCCCACCGCCAAACAGGGTCTGTTTGAAGTTCTCCCAGAAGTACCCACCGGGCAGCATCGGGATTGGTGCCTGCGTCATGCGCACAGGGTCGTGCGTCGCGGCGACAAAGGTGATCCAGATCGGAAGTGCAACGATGATGACGCCGAAAATCAGGACGGCATGGCTGACCATGTTCAGGATTGGACGGTTCTCGATCATCAGTATTCCACCTTTCTTTCCACATAGCGGAATTGGACGACCGTCATCGCGATGACGAGAACCATCAGGATCACGGACTGAGCCGCTGATCCGCCAAGATCAAGCCCAACGAAGCCATCGTTATAAACTTTGTAGACAAGGATCGTAGTCGCATTGGCCGGACCACCTTGCGTGACCGCATGGATGATGCCGAATGTGTCGAAGAAGGCGTAGACTGCGTTGATGACCAAAAGGAAAAATGTCGTCGGCGACACCAGCGGAAAGATGTGATCCCAGAAACGACGCACCGGGCCCGCTCCATCAATGGCAGCTGCTTCGATGAGCGACCGTGGAATGGACTGCATCGCAGCGAGGTAGAACAAAAAGTTGTAGGCGATTTGCTTCCATGCGGCGGCAAAAATCACCAGCATCATCGCATGTGAACCGTTAAGATAGTGGTTCCAGTCGATGCCGACAAACTCCAATATATATGGGAAAATCCCAAGTGTCGGATTGAACATAAAGACCCAGAGCGCGCCCGCCAGAACAGGTGCCACAGCGTAGGGCCAGATGAGCAAGGTGCGATAGGTTGTTGCCCCTCGAACAATGCGATCAGCAAACCCTGCAAGAAGCAGCGCAGCAGACATCGATAAAACAGCGACGCAGACCGAAAAGAAAATCGTGCGACCAAAGGTGCCGAGATATTGCTCATCGCTGGCGAGATAACTGAAGTTTTCGAACCAGACGAATTCGGTCGAAATGCCAAAGGCATCTTCGATCAAAAAGGACTGGTAAACCGCTTGGCTTGCAGGCCAGACAAAGAAAACCAGCGTAATGATTACCTGCGGCGCCACCAGAAGATAGGGCAGCAGTGACGTCGGAAAGTGGACGCGCTTTAGCATTGGGACATCACAATTTGATTGAAGAACTGCAGCGAATTGGCGGCCCCGTGTTAAGGACCGCCAACGCGAGAGAGTTTAGTTTGCAGTACGCTCGAATTTGCGCAGCAGGGCGTTTCCGCGCTCGGCCGCATTGTCGAGAGCCTGCTCGGCAGAGATACTGCCAGCCCACAGCGCTTCCATCTCTTCGTTGATCACGTCACGGATCTGAACAAAGTTACCAAAACGCAGACCGCGAGAATTCGCTGTTGGCGTATTGAGGCTCAGCTGTTTGATCGCCGTGTCTGTGCCCGGGTTCGACTCGTAGAACCCCTGTTCGGCGCTTAGGTCGGCTGCAGCCGTTGTTATCGGAACATAACCCGTTTCCTGGTGCCACCATGCCTGAACTTCGGCCGAGGACAGATAGGTCATGAACTTGGAAAGACCTTTGTACTCGTCCGCTTCGTGACCCTGAAGGGCCCAGAGGGTTGCGCCACCGATGATCGAGTTCTGAGGTGCGCTGGCCACGGCCGTGTCGAGCGGCAGCATGGTCTGACCAAATTCGAACTCGGCTTGCGAAACAATCGAGCCATAGTAGGCTGACGAGTTCATCCACATGCCGCATTCACCATTGGTGAACATTGGCAGCGAGTCCCCGCGGCGACCACCATAAACAAAGAGCTTGTCTTTTTGCATGTCCGCGATTTCCTGCAGACGTGCGGCGACTTGCTCGTTGTTGAACGTGAACTCGGTATCGAACCCGGTAAAGCCGTTTTCCTGCGTGCCAAGCGCCAGGTCATGCCACGCCGAGAAGTTCTCGATCATAACCCAGCTTTGCCAGCCGAACGAGAAACCGCAATCCATGCCATTGTCGACAAGGGCCTGAGCTGCGGTTTTAACGTCATCCCAAGTTTCCGGAACAGACGCGCCCGCGGCCTTCAATGCGTCGGCATTGTACCACAGAACCGGGGTCGAGCTGTTAAACGGCATCGACAGAAGCTCGCCTTCAGGTGTCTGGTAGTAGGACACAACTGCTGGCAGGTAGGCGGAACCGTCAAATGGTTCACCAGAATCTGCCATCATTTGTTCAATTGGGTAAATTGCACCCTTGGCAGCCATCATCGTGGCTGTGCCCACTTCGAACACCTGTACAAGGTGAGGCTGTTCACCCGCGCGGAACGCGGCAACGGCAGCTGTCATGGTTTCGGTGTAGTTGCCTTTGTAGGTCGGTACGACGACGTAATCGCCTTGGCTTGCATTAAAATCGGCAGCGATCTTGTTGACGCGTTCGCCGTTGGTGCCGCCCATGGCGTGCCACCAGCTGATCTCGGTCTGTGCTACTGCAGCGCTTGCGGTTAACGCAAAGGCAGCTGTGCCCGCGAGGAGCGTTCTTGATAGTTTCATCCCTTCCTCCCTGTCAGGATTCAAACAATATTGCCCGCAGCATTTGGGAAAGCCGAAAATAATTCAAGTTAATTTTTTTTGACACCTATTATAACATTTCATTATTAGTTAACCCTGAGTGACCAACACAGTTAGTTCGAGATTGCGAGGCTAAGACATTGAAATTTAAGCTAAGACAACTCGAAGCGTTTCATGCCGTCGCAGAGACCGGAAGTATGACAAAGGCAGCCTCAAGATTGGGTGTGTCGCAGCCAGCAGTAAGCCGTCTGCTTGCAGATTTTTCGGCTTCGGTGGGATTTGAACTCTTCACGCGCAGTCGCGGAGGTCTCGAGCCCACCAGCGATTCGCGATATCTGTTGGCGGAAGTTCGACGCATTCTCGACAGCCTTGATCATCTTGATGACCTGCGTCGCGATCTGACTGAAAGGACAAGGGGACATATCCGGATCGCCTGCCTGCCCGGCTTTGCGACCAACCACCTTCCGGGCGTGCTGGTCCGGTTCTTGAACGAAAGACCAGGCGTTACCGTTTCACTGGAGCCTGACCGTCCGGAACGGATTCTGGAATGGATCATTGGCGAGCAATATGACTGCGGTATCACCGACGGCTTTCTGGGCCATCCGGCCACACACAGTCAGGATCTGTACATCAAATCGGCCTGCATCCTACCCACGGGCCATCCCCTTGGTGAGAAAGATGAAATTTCGCCAAACGATCTTGCGACCGAACGGATGATCCATACACGGCGTGACAGCCAGTTCTTCCAGCACCTATCGCGCGCATTCACGGAGTGTGGTGAAGAAATAAACAGCCTTGTCGAAGTCAGACAGTTTACTACTGCCTGCACAATGGTCAGGGAAGGATTAGGGGCCGCCGTTGTCAGTGCCATCGATGCCGAAGCTTACCGCTCTTCTGGAATTGTCATCCGTCCATTTCAACCGAACATTTTTCATCGCTTGTCGATCCTTCAACCCGCGTCGGGCCCAAGCTCGCCCGTTGTACTAGATTTCATTGATGATTTCGTCGAAAGTCTGCAGCCGTTCCTCGTTGCGAAACCATAGTGGTTTGAACTCATGACCGCGCTGTCATGGGACTGAGCTTTTCCGCCTTTCTCACCGACCAAATAAAAAAGGAACCGAAGGTGCTTAAGGATCAATAGAAACCAATTTCCATAACATCCACACTGGCTTGGTGGTCTCGGCCAAAGGCAACCACACCTACTGACTTTACAGAACCCGCGCGCGGCTCTGATCTGAGCATCCGGCCGGAAGCCTTGAAGGCCGAAAAGGGAATACGCACTTCCGTCCACTGTGACGTGACTTCGAAACTTGCTTGGTAATACTGCCACGGCAATACCGTTCCACCGGTCCGGAGGTGTATGAAATAGGTTTGATCGTTCCCTCGGGTGATGAGCCTTACACCCTCTGTATCATTCGAAAGCTTCGCATTGAGTTCCGTCCGAAACTGAATGAAGCCACCACGGTTCTCAGTGCTGACATTCCCAGTCAATCGCGCAAATCCAGCCCCGTTTTCCTCCTTAAAGCTCACCTGACCTGTTGATACGCCGCCCATTACAGTGTCGGCGAAGAACTCCCAACGGCTTTGGGGGTCATTACCGAAAGTTTCCAGCATCACTTGTTCTCCGAAAGCGGATGTCGCGAAACAACCGAATGACAGGCAAAAGCCCAGAGCCGCTGCAAGTGTCTTCATTGAACTTCATCCCGATTCAATTGCGCTACAATAGAACTGTGTTTGTGCTGCCCATGTTTCAAGGACTTTTCCGCGACGGCGCTCGACTGCCCCTTGATCACTCTGGAAACGACTTTAGGAAATCTCGTCATGCTTCGAACCTAAAGTGGTCCAAAGGCGCCTTTGGACCGTACTAAGGGAAATGGGAAATGCTGAAATGATCCGATTAGCACTGTTATCCGCGCTCGATTTAGCGGCCTTCGGCGAGAAACAACTGGTATTGCCCGCGACCCACGAGCCCGTCGGAGGTCTTCTGGTTTGAAAACTACGCGCAACGTTACACCCTCGAAGCTGACTCTTTTCTACGACGGATCCTGTCCTCTTTGCACGTCGGAAATCGGATACTACAAACGGGCCGATCGCGATCAGGTCTTGGAATTCATCGACGTTTCATCAGAACAGTTTTCAGAGGATGGCAGGATTAATCGAACCGACGCAATGGCACGTTTTCACGTTAGATCAGCAGACGGTCGGCAAGCTTCAGGCGCGCGGGCATTCGTCGAGGTTTGGCGGCTTATTCCAAGCTGGCGCTGGCTAGCAAGGCTGGCAAGCCTTCCTGGCGCCGTGCGCGCTCTGGAAGTGCTATACAATCTGTTCCTAAAAGCTCGCCCCGTCTTCGTAAGCGGCTTTAGCAAATTACAAGAAGTAACTGGCAGGACCTCATGAAAAGCTTTGGCTCGTTACTTCTTTTCCTGGTTTTGGTCTTGGGGGCTGGTATCGCAATCGGAATTCTCACCGCTCCGGGCGAATGGTACGGAAATCTGCAGAAGCCGTTTTTCAATCCGCCCAACTGGGTTTTCGGCCCGGTGTGGACGGTTTTGTATCTAATGATTGCTTATGTCGGCTGGCGCGCATGGCGACACGAAAGCCGTGCTTCTCTGCTACCTCTCTGGATCGCCCAGTTGTCTTTGAACTTCTCTTGGTCGCCGGTGTTTTTTGCCGCTCAGAAGCCCGCGCTGGCGCTTGTCATCATCCTCTGCCTGCTACTGACCATAGCGGTCTTCATTCGGACCGCGTGGCAATCAGATCGACCGTCCGCTTTACTTTTCGCTCCATACATCGCTTGGGTGGGTTTCGCCTCAGCCCTGAATGCCGCGATCGTTTTTCTCAATTAACCAGGAGATCGGCTTTGGAAGGACATGCACTCGTCATTGGCGCCTCAGGTGGCATCGGTCAGGCCTTGGCGGATGAGCTGAAGGCGAGGGGCAGTCGCGTAACGTGTCTTTCTCGTTCGCATGAGGGACTGGACATCACCAGCGAAGATGCGGTGTCTACAGCCCTTGGACGTCTCGAGCCCCAGTTCGACAGGATCATCGTGGCAACCGGAATCTTGTCGGGCGAGAAAGGGCCGGAAAAGTCGCTGCAGGCTTTGTCCGCAGATGATATGGCAAACCTGTTTGCGGTGAACACGATTGGACCCGCTTTGGTTCTTAAGCATGCCAAGCGCCTACTACCGAAAAATGAAAGAGCTGTTTTTGCAGCACTCTCGGCGCGTGTTGGATCGATCGGGGACAATGGTCTTGGCGGCTGGTATTCTTACCGCGCCTCAAAAGCTGCCCTCAATCAGGTGATCAGAACGGCTTCCATCGAATTGAAGCGCACGCATAAACACCTGATTTGCGCCGCTTTACACCCCGGCACCGTGGAGACGGAGTTCACCCGGAACTACCCTCAGCACAAGACGATTCCCCCACAACAAGCCGCAGGCAACCTGCTGAATGTCATCGACGACCTTTCGCCTGACGACAGCGGACAGTTTTTCGACTGGGCCGGGAAAAGGGTTCCATGGTGAGCGCGCCCTCTGAACCGAGTACCACCAGCGACCGCCCACTTATCGTACTGATCCTGGGGGATCAGCTTTCACCCGATATGCACGCATTAAGGAACGCGAACCCGGATAAAGACATTGTTCTGATGGCAGAGGTTCTCGATGAAGCCACCTATGTTCCGCATCACAAAAAGAAAATTGCATTCGTATTCTCGGCCATGCGCCATTTTGCCCAGGAACTCAGGGCAGCCGGGTGGCACGTCAGTTATACGCGCCTGACCGATCCTGAAAACACTGGTTCGCTACGCGGCGAAGTTCAGCGCGCAGTCACCCTGCACCGCGCCGGGGGTGTAATCGTGACTGAACCAGGCGAGTATAGGTTGAAAGCCGACATGCAGGCCTGGCCTCATGAACTGGGGGTGGACATTCAGTTCTTGGAAGACACTCGGTTTCTGGCCAGCCATGCAGAATTTCAACTTTGGGCTAAGGGGCGCAAACAGCTTCGAATGGAGTTTTTCTATCGCGAGATGCGGCGGAAGACCGGCTTGCTGATGCACGATGATCAGCCCGAGGGCGGCAGGTGGAACTACGACGCCGAGAATCGTAAACCCGCCAAACACGACTTGTTCATGCCCCAGCCGTTTCAGATCAGACCAGACGCCATTACAAACGAGGTCCTTGATTTGGTCGAGGCCGAGTTTGCCGACAATTTCGGCACGCTTCGCCCGTTCTGGTACGCCGTCACACGGGACGGCGCGCATGATGCTCTCAGCCATTTCATCGAACACTCACTACCCCATTTCGGGGACTATCAGGATGCGATGCTGGACGGAGAACCATTTCTGTATCACGCGGTTCTGTCGCTCTACATCAATGTCGGCCTGCTAGACCCGCTAGAAGTATGCCGCCGCGCCGAAAAAGCGTTTCTTGATGGCGACGCACCACTCAATGCCGCCGAAGGATTCATTCGGCAAATTATCGGCTGGCGCGAATTCGTCCGCGGTATCTATTGGCTGAAGATGCCGGGTTACACAGACGAGAACTTCTTCTCTGCAGAGCGCGATTTGCCCGCATTCTTTTGGACCGGTGAAACCGATATGGCCTGTTTGGCGGCAGCAATCGGCCAGACCCGTGACTACGCCTATGCACATCACATCCACCGGTTAATGGTGACCGGAAACTTTGCCATGCTGTCCGGCGTGGATCCAAGGCAAGTTCATGAATGGTACTTAGCCGTTTATTTGGACGCCTACGAATGGGTCGAGGCGCCAAACGTCATCGGGATGAGCCAATTTGCTGATGGTGGCCTGCTTGGATCCAAGCCGTATGCGGCGAGCGGGAATTATATAGATAAGATGTCCGATTACTGTGGTCAGTGTCGATATGATGTGAAGCAGAAAATCGGCGAGTCCGCCTGCCCTTTCAATACACTCTATTGGGATTTCCTGATCCGAAACCAAGCCAAGTTGCGGTCCAACCCTCGTCTGGGGCATATCTTTCGGAATTGGGACAGAATGGACGAGGACAAACGATCCGCCTACCTGGCCCATGCAAACACAATAAAAGAAGCTCTTTAATCAATCAACACAAGCCTGTGCTTGACATAGCGCCTCTTGAGCCCAGGATTTCCACGATGTCGGCGGCCACCAGCACTTTGATGACGGTCACGCCTTCTGCGATCTTCATCACGGAGTTACTCACGCTTGGTGAGCAACTGGAATTGGTCGGTGAGATGCTGCCACACCTTTTCAGCATGATCGGGTTGGGCTTCCGAGAGGCGCACCATGCGGATGACCAAAGTTTGCGAAGGTAATACATCGTCAAGCCGCACCAGCCGGCCATTTGACAGGTGGTCTTGAACCAAAGATTGAGGCAACCACGCTATGCCAATGCCCGTCAGCGCCAGTTGCAGCATCGCCAACGTCAGGGCAGTTTCCGCGATCACCGACACAGTAGTGCCTTCAGGCAGACGCGGACTGATCTTTCGGGCGAAGACCTGTCCAAGGAAAACCTCGGATGGATAGCTGATTGTAGGAAGAAGCATCAAGTCGACAGTGTCTCGGCCATTGGGCGTCGCGACCGGGATTAATGTATCTGTCCCAAGCGTCACGGTTTCGAAGGCTTTTCCGGGGTCGTGTGTATCATCGTCAGAAAGTGCGTACATGATTGCAAAATCGACCTCTTTCGAGATGAGATGCATCAGACATTCATCCTGATTTCCCGAACGCACCCGTGTCGAGGTCTGACCAGCTTCACTCAAGGCCAGAACAACTTGCGGAGATACCGAAGTCGTCAGTGCATGCTGACAGACAAAGCCCAGTGACTTCGCAGTCTGGTCGCTGGCGGTCTTCATGGAATGACGCAACTTGTGCAACCGCGCACTTAAGTCACGTAAATCGGGCTCAAGCGCTCGAACCCCGGGCATTAGGGTGATCGGTTTGCGTCGGCGATCAAACAGGGTCGCACCTATACTGTCTTCAATAATCCGAACCCGGCGCGTAAATGCCGATTGCGTCAGCAGCCGTTTCTCGGCTGCCCGCGCCAGCGAACCGCCATCTAGAACCGCTAGAATATCATCTATCCATTCAAGTCGCATGTAACACCGATAGCGCAATCAGCGATAACTTGCAATTTCCGCAATATAATGGTCGGATTTTGCATTAGGATACACCTTTTACCGCAGATAAGTTGATTGAAACCAGAATTAGGAGCCTCCCATGCATCTTGCCCGCTTTCCCCGTCTACACCTTGCCCACTTGCCCACACCGCTGGAACCAATGAAGCGACTGTCCAAAGAGTTGGGATGCGAGATCTGGATCAAGCGCGACGATTGCACCGGCATTTCGACGGGCGGCAACAAGACCCGAAAACTTGAGTTCCTGATGGCAGAAGCCGAGGCACAAGGTGCCGATATGGTCATGACGCAGGGCGCAACCCAGACCAACCATGGCCGCCAGACTGCAGCATTTGCTGCCAAGCTGGGGGTTGATTGTCATATCCTGCTGGAAGACCGCACCGGTTATCAGGATGGCAACTACAACACCAACGGCAACGTCCTGCTTGATCACCTGCACGGCGCGACCACCGAGAAATTCCCTGGTGGCCATGACATGGTGTCCGAAATGGAAAAGGCCGCCGAGAAGTTTCGTGCTGAGGGGCGCAATGTATATGTCATACCCGGTGGCGGATCCAACCCGACCGGCGCGCTTGGCTATGTAAATGCGGCCTTCGAACTGTTGTCGCAAGCGAATGACGCGGCATTGCGGATCGACCGGCTGGTGCATGCCACCGGTTCATCCGGCACGCAGGCCGGTCTTGTCACCGGTATGTGCGCCATGAATTCGTTGGTGCCTGTTCTGGGCATCGGCACGCGCGCACCGCAGCCGAAGCAAGAGCAAATGGTATATGATCTGGCCTGCAAGACCGCGGAAAAGCTGGGCTGTCCGGGCGTGGTTAAGCGCGAAGATGTGATGGCCAATACTGACTATGTTGGTGAAGGTTATGGCCTGCCAACCGAAAGCGGGATCGAGGCGATCCGCATGTTCGCTGAACTCGAAGGTATCCTTCTGGACCCCTGTTACTCTGCCAAAGGTGCTGCGGGACTAATTGATCTGGCACGCAAGGGCGAGTTCAAAGATCAGCGTGTGGTTTTCCTGCACACAGGCGGCGCGGCGGCATTGGGCGGCTATGATTTCGCATTTGACAACAGCATCCGCTGGGTGAATGTCTGATCTATGGCAGATCTGCGTACAATCGGGGTTCTTGGTGGTATGGGCCCCGAGGCCACGCTCCTCCTTCAGCGCAAGCTGATCGAGGCCGTGCCAGCGCGCGATGACAGCGATCATATTCCCCTGCTCATCGATATGAACCCACAGGTTCCGTCGCGGATTGCCCATTTGATCGAAGGTAATGGCACAGATCCGGGTCCGACATTGGCAGCGATGGCGCGGCGGCTTCAGGCGGCCGGGGCCGTGGCTTTGGCGATGCCCTGCAACACCGCACACCACTATGCGAACGCGATCACCGAGGCCGTCGATATTCCGCTTTTGAACATGGTTGATCTGGCCGCGGAGTACGCCGTTAAAACTCTTGGAGCGGGGGGATGTGTTGGCATGTTGGCTTCGCCTGCTGTGCGACACACCCGGTTGTTTGAAACAGCTCTAACAGCACGCGGTGTGTCTGTTGTTTGGCCCAAGCGGGATGAACCCATGCTGGATGCAATCCGCTCTATTAAAGCGGAAGGTCCCGGCGCAACCTCACGCGCCGCGTTGCATGCGGCCTCTGAAGAACTGCTGAAGTCCGGCGCTAAACTGCAATTCGTCGCCTGTTCCGAGTTTTCGCTCATCGCTGACAGCGTTTCACCAGAAGCGCATGTTGTAGACACGATTGATTTGCTGACGCAGGCAATTGTCGAAACCGCTCAGATGGATGCCGCTGATTGATCGCGACTTCCTGTCTCTATCTGAACAATACGGCCTGACCCAATATTCAACGAAGGATATCCAATGACCCAGATCGAAAGAATGCACAGTACTGGTCGGATGAGCCGGATCGTCATCCATGGTGAAACCATTTATCTCTGCGGCCAAGTGGGCGAGGCTGGTGCCAGTGTGGCAGATCAGACGCGGCAAACATTGGCAAAGATCGAAAGTCTTTTGGCTGAAGCGGGCTCTGACAAGACCAAGATCCTTCAGGCGATTATCTGGTTGTCTTCGATGGATGACTTCGCTGATATGAACGCTGTTTGGGACGATTGGGTTGTTCTAGGTACAGAGCCCGCACGCGCTTGTGGTGAGGCGGCTTTGGCCCGGCCTGAACTGAAAGTTGAGATCATAATCACTGCAGCGCGCTAACGCGTCATAGAGAATCCCAAAGTCTGCGCGAAGTCGTGTCGAATGCTGCAGGATTGGACAGCGCAGAAATTGTCAGATTTGTGCGCCAGTTTTCATTCCCAATTGGCACGAGCACACCTTCGGCAAGCTCAGCTGCAATGGCCGTTTCTGGCATCCAAGCAAATCCGCTTCCGGTCACAAGTCGCCGTTTGATCGTTTCGACCAGACTGTCGACATAGATCGTTTCGATGTTCAAAGGCCGCCGCCCCATGATGTTTTCGACAACCATGCCCAAGAAAGACGACCGCTCGTAGGCCAGATAGGGGATCGGCGGGCCGTCCAGCACATCAAGATTCCAGCCAAGTGCCCGTGCAGCCTCGGTAGCCGCCACAGGCATCAACCGATCCGTCAGCAAATCCTTTCGTTCAAACGAAGACTCGTCAATCATCGGCGAGACCGAATGATGGTAGTAACACAGCATCACGTCTACAGCGCCTTCCACCAAAAGTTCGCAACAGGTGCTTAGGGAATCAGACACAACGCGGGTTCTTAGGTCGGGAATTTGACCTTGCAGTTCTTCAATTCGGCCGGCCAGGTAGTTGACCGAAATCGTGTGCAGCACCGAAAATCTAATAAACCGGCTATCTCCGCGATCAGCATCGCGTAGCGATTGTCGCGATTCAGACAGCTGCGAAATCGCCTCGAGTGCTACCGGTAAGAATTGTTGGCCAGCTTCGGTTAGCTGTACTGGATAGGTCGCTCGGTTGACCAACGGTAAACCGACCCAGCTTTCTAACGCCTTGATTCTGCGACTGAAAGCCGATTGCGTAATGTTTCGTTCGTTAGAGGCTCGGGTGAAATTCAAAGTTCGGGCTAAGCACTCGAAATCACGTATCCAGTTTAAATCCATGTCTTGCTGAAACCTGTTCTAAGCGGTGCATCTGACCATAAAGGATTCTATGCATAAAACGAATAGTTTGATGAAATGTTCGAATTGGCGCTCTTAAAACTTCGCGGTTTAGACTTTTTACAATGCCCGGCTGGCTGTCCGCGAACAGCCCCCGGTCCACATTTGCGGCGCTTTCGTCAACTCAACACAAGATCCCCGCATTGGCTGGAACCTATAAAAACTAAAAAAACAGCGCCAAAAAAAAGGCGTATCTCAACAGAGGAGACTACGATGAAAACCAACCTGAAATCACTTGGCCTAGCCGCAGCAGTGAGCGTCTTTGCGATGCCCGTTTTGGCGGCAGAAGAGGTTAAAATTGGTGTGCCGTCT
This sequence comes from Aliiroseovarius sp. F20344, assembly GCF_023016155.1. Lineage (GTDB taxonomy): Bacteria > Pseudomonadota > Alphaproteobacteria > Rhodobacterales > Rhodobacteraceae > Aliiroseovarius. The sequence goes on along the minus strand of NZ_JALKBG010000008.1, from coordinate 209,543 downwards.
TGGACTGGCGCACAGGCCATTGCTCACCTTCTGGGCGCAGTTGTCGAAATGCGCGTGGGCGGTACAGTTGAATATGTACCCGGCAACAATGCTACGATTTTCCAAGCCATGGATCAGGGCAAGGGCGACATTGACGTGCACCCCGATGTTTGGCTGCCGAACCAGGAAAGCTTTACTAAGAAATACGTCGATGAAGCGGGCACTGTGACTCTGTCTTCGAACCCATACGAAGGCAATCAGGGTTTCTGCGTGTCGCAGGACTTTGGCGAAGCCAACAACATTACCGATATTGCCGACCTGGGCCGCCCAGACGTGGCTGCTTTGATGGACAGCGACGGGAACGGCAAAGGTGAGATGTGGATTGGTGCTCCGGGTTGGGCTTCGGCCAACGTCAACGAAGTTAAAACCCGCGACTACGGCCTACTTGATTTCATTGAACCCGTCCGCGCCGAAGAAAGCGTCAAGACCGCACGCATCAAAGACAGCATCGCCAAGGGTGAAGGCTATGCCTTCTATTGCTACAAGCCGCATGCTGTTTGGTTCATGTTCGACGTCAAAATGCTGAGCGAACCGGCGTATGATCCGGCAAAATATGTCATGGTGCAGCCATCCGATGATGCCGATTGGTATGACAAGTCCATGGTTGCCTCGAAAGACGCATTGAAGAACGTGCAGATCGCTTGGTCGAATTCGTTGGAAAGCCGCTCGCCAGCAATTGCCGAGTTCTTTGCGAATTTCTCGCTGACGGCTGACGACGTTTCGGGCTTCGCTTTTGAAATCAGCGGCAAGGGCCGTGACCCAGCAGAAGTTGCGCGCGAGTGGGTTGAAGCGAACCCAGATCGCGTAGACGCATGGCTGGGGCTCTGATCCCATAATTGCTGAAAAGACTGCCGACACCAGAACCCTTTGGTGTCGGCCACTCCATCCAATCAGAAAATACCGGGATGACGCGCATGACCCCTGAAACCGTTGTGGAAATTTCCAATGTCTGGAAAATTTTTGGGCACAAGCCCGAAGCCGCATTGCAGGCGATCCGTGACCGGGGCCTGAGTAAGGCAGACGTTCTTGCAGAAATGGGCGCTGTCGTTGGCGTTGCCGATGTCAGCCTATCGGTCAACCGTGGTGAGATTTTTTGCATCATGGGCCTTTCTGGCAGTGGCAAATCCACGCTGGTACGTCATTTCAATCGTCTGCTGGAACCCACTGCAGGCAAAATCGAAATCGAAGGGACCGACGTCATGGCGCTTGGTCCAAGCGAACTTCAGGCCTTCCGCAACCGCAAGATTGGCATGGTGTTTCAGAACTTCGCTCTGATGCCGCACCGATCGGTTCTGGACAACGTCGCGATGCCTTTGGAAATTCGCCAAGTTGCCAAGAATGAACGTATGCGACAGGCCGCGGCAATACTTGATATTGTCGAACTTGGCGCTTGGGGTTCAAAGTTTGCCCATGAACTCTCAGGGGGCATGCAACAGCGCGTCGGCCTTGCCCGCGCTCTGGCTGCCAACCCTGATGTGTTGTTGATGGACGAGCCTTTTTCGGCGCTCGACCCGTTGATCCGCCGCCAACTTCAAGACGAGTTCATCCGCCTGTCCAAAATCCTGAAGAAAACCACGATCTTCATCACCCACGATCTTGATGAAGCAGTACGTATCGGCGACCGGATCGCCATCATGCGCGACGGCAAGATGGTGCAGATGGGCACAGCAGAAGACATTGTTATGCATCCGGCAGACGACTATGTGGCCGATTTTGTAGCAGGCATATCGCGCCTGAAAGTCGTGCATGCCCATGCCGTCATGCAGCCTCTCGATACCTATATCACCCAGAACGGCCCGATCGCTGCCGACGCGCCGCGGGTAGGTGAAAGCGAAACCCTGAGCAATCTTATCAACATGGCAATCGACGATGAAAAGCCGATCATTGTTCAGTCGGACGGGAACGACCTGGGGGCTATCACCCGCGCTGATCTATTGCGCACCGTGATCGAAGGGACAGAAGTATCATGAGTGAGCTTGAAGAATTGGGCGTTAACCCCTTAGAAGATACCGAAAGCGAAGCAGCGCTCGCATATGCAGAAGAGCGACGCGAGAACATCCGGGCCTTCGTTCGCACCAGCCCAGACTATTACATCCGTAATTTTGACAAGATCGGCGCGTCATCCCGGTTTACCGCCACATTCAACCTAATGGCTGGCCTATTTGGCCCAATTTGGTTCGGCGCACGCGGGTTATGGTCTTGGGCCCTGCCATTCCTGATCCTTGAAACCATTGCATTTGTGCAAATAGCCCGTGGTCTTTTTGGCGATCTGGCGGCGGATGCCATGGCCCGCATTGCCTCGATCGAAGGCACTCTTGAACTGCGCCGCGAGCAACTTGCGGCAGCCATTGAAAGCAATTCCGAAAAGATTGACGTTTATCGCCGCACCGTTGAGTCACTGGAAGAAAACATCGGCGGTATCCGCGCCGAGGCCGAAGCACTGGCTGCCGAAGGCCCCATGATTGTTCTGACCGGTATCGTCATTCTACTGATCGCCAAGACCGCACAGTCGCTGGTCGCCAATTGGGCGCTTGAGGCAAGGTTCTCTGATTGGCTGTCTGATCGCTCGGTTCGCTCGGCCATGCCGGTTACCCATATCGTGTTCAGTGCGATCTTCATGTTGTTGATCGTGGCGGCCGCCATGCTTCACTATAGCTTCCCGGGTCGCTTCTCACTGCTTAGCCACTTCCCTACTGATCCTGACATTCGCTTGACCAGCATATCTTGGGTGGAGGAATTTATCGCTTGGTGCGTTCGCAATTCTGAAGCTTTCTTTGATGGCCTGACGTTCGGCATTCGTGCGCTTCTTGATGCGCTTGAGGTCATACTTGTTCAGACCCCCTGGATCGTGATCGCCAGCCTAATCGTGTTGTTGACATGGCTCACCGCAGGCATTCGCACGGCCATCTATTCTGGCGCTTTCCTGGCTTACATGGGCCTTCTGGGCTTTTGGGAGGCGGCAATGACGACGCTGGCACTGCTGGGCACTGCGGCTTGCCTGTCGATTGTGATCGGCATTCCATTGGGCATGTTCGCCGCGCGCCGTCCGCGGTTTTACAGCTTCATTCAGCCAATCATGGACTTCATGCAAACCATGCCCGCCTTCGTCTTCATGGTGCCCGTGATCGCGTTTTTTGGCGTCGGCAAACCGGCTGCGGTTGTGGTAACCATGATCTTCGGCGGCACCCCAGTCGTGCGTTTGACGGTGCTGGGCCTGCGCGGCGTGCCTGAAAGCGTGCGCGAAGCGGCGATCAGCTTTGGTGCCAACAAATGGTATCTATTGACCAAGGTCGATCTGCCTTTGGCCAGCCCTTCAATCCGCGCAGGCATCAACCAGACCATCATGCTGTCGTTGGCAATGGTCGTCGTCGCCTCGTTGATTGGTGCCAAGGGGTTGGGTGAAGATGTCTTAGAAGCTCTGCAATATGCCAATGTCGGTCAGGGTATCCTCGCTGGTTTCTCGATCTTGTTCTGCGCCATGATCCTTGATCGCATCGTACAAGGTGGCCGCAAATGAACCCAGTTGTCTTTGTTCATGGGTTTATGGGTGGCAGTCGACAATGGCAGGGGCAAATTGACCCTGAAGCTGGATATGAGGTTATAAGCCTGGACCTACCGGGATATGGCGAGAATGCGCATTGCGATGCACTGGACAGTATTGCTGGATATGCCGAATGGTCTTTGGGCGATCTTAGCGCGCGCGGTGTCGAGCGGTTCAACTTGGTTGGCCATTCGATGGGCGGCATGGTTGCACAAGAGATGGTCGCGCAAGCTCCGGAACGTGTTGACAGGCTTGTGCTTTATGGCACCGGTGCAACGGGTGTCCTTCCCGGTCGGTTCGAGACCATCTGCACTTCCAAACGCCGTGCGCTTGCAGACGGGCCTCAGTCCACCGCCAGACGGATCGCAGCAACTTGGTTTCTTGAGCGGGAAAATGCAGCTGGCTATGAGACCTGTGCGACAATAGCTGAGCAGTGCGGACTAGAAGCCATGCTCAACGGGCTCGATGCGATGGAAAACTGGAGCGGCGTTGAGCGACTGGAGAGTATTCAGAACAAAACCTTGGTTGTCTGGGGTGACGAGGATCGCACCTACCCATGGCGTCAGACCGAGCAATTGTGGAAATCCATTTCCAACGCGAACCTTTCAGTCATACCGGGATGCGCCCATGCCGCACATTTGGAGAAACCCGGGCTATTCAACAGCGTTTTGAGAGATTTCCTTACCGTTTGACAAGACGGCGAAAAGAAACGACTGCACGAAATAAACCAGTTGGCAAAATTGCTTTGAATACACTCTTCACCGTGCAAATTCACTTCACGAGTAAAGAGGATGCTACGCATAGCGCGAATGCTCAGTTCAGAGAATCTGGACAGAAAACAGTGGAAACGCAGCGAAAGATAAACACGAAAGTAACACAAGGCTGCATGCAAACTGGTGACCCAATTTGCGAACGGAAAGAGATCGCCGCCCCGCCTTGAGATACCGGCGAAAAGCCTATTATTAATCCTGCGGACTGAACAAAGGCCGCGACCAAACAAAGCCGACTGTGACGCTTTGAATGGGCAACCCAAAGCTTACCTTCACAACCAATGGTGCAGCCATCTTGTTTCAAAATCCGCCAAGTCAATCGTCCCTTGGTTATAATTATTCATTGCTGAAGCTAGTGCCTTCATGCATCTATTGGATTGCCCAGACAATAAAGGCATTGCGCGCTGCTGTCGGGGTGAGCGGAGCCCGTCTGCTCTGGTTGGACCCTCTCGGTTTGATGCGTGCAACAGGCTCCTTTCATGACAACCGGCGGCGCGCCGCCCGAACCTGAAGGGCACACAATGCTTCACAACGACCAACTTGAAACCTGGGATCGTGAAAACTTCTTCCACCCATCGACACATCTGGCCGAGTTTGCACGAGGCAACGTTCCTCATCGCGTGATCACCGGTGGCAACGGCTGTCACATCGAAGATCGCGACGGGAACCGTCTGCTGGATGCCTTTGCCGGTCTTTACTGTGTGAATGTGGGCTATGGCCGATCCGAAATCGCAGACGCCATCGCCGATCAGGCCCGCGAACTGGCCTATTACCATTCCTATGTCGGGCATGGGACCGAGGCGTCGATCACCCTGTCCAAAATGATCCTTGATCGGGCGCCTGATCACATGTCGAAGGTCTATTTCGGTCTGTCCGGATCGGATGCGAATGAAACCAACATCAAGCTGATCTGGTACTACAACAACATCCTTGGCCGCCCCGAGAAGAAGAAGATCATCTCGCGCTGGCGGGGGTATCATGGGTCCGGGCTGATGACAGGATCGCTCACTGGTCTTGAACTGTTTCACAATATGTTCGACCTGCCGTTGGCGCAGGTGATCCACACCGAAGCGCCTTATTATTTCCGCCGCCCGGATCTGGCACAAACCGAGGCCCAGTTCGTGGCCCATTGCGTATCCGAGCTGGAAGCGCTGATCGCGCGTGAAGGCGCTGACACCATTGCCGCCTTCATCGGCGAGCCGGTGCTGGGCACGGGTGGGATCGTCCCGCCCCCTGCAGGCTATTGGCAGGCGATCCAAGCCGTACTTGAGAAACATGACATCCTTTTGGTCGCGGACGAGGTTGTTACCGGGTTTGGCCGGTTGGGGACAATGTTTGGGTCCGAGCATTATGGCCTGCGCCCAGACCTGATCACCATCGCCAAGGGGCTGACATCGGCCTATGCGCCGCTGTCGGGAACCATCGTTTCCGACAAGATGTGGAAGGTGTTGGAGCAAGGAACGGACGAAAACGGCCCCATCGGCCATGGCTGGACCTACTCCGCCCACCCGATCGGTGCGGCCGCCGGGGTCGCCAACCTGAAGCTGATCGACGATCTGGATCTGGTCGCGAATGCCGGCGCAGTAGGGGCTTATCTGAACAAAGCGATACAGGACGCACTGGGATCCCACGCAAATGTGGGCGAGGTCCGCGGTGAAGGGATGCTCTGCGCGGTCGAGTTCGTGGCCGACAAGAGCAGCCGCAGCTTCTTTGATGCCAGCGACAAAATCGGCCCGCAGATTGCCGCCAAGCTGCTGGAACAAGACAGCATCATCGCCCGTGCCATGCCTCAAGGTGATATACTGGGATTTGCGCCGCCGTTTTGCCTGACAAAAGAGGAGGCGGACCTGATCGCGGGCGCGACCGCCCGCGCTGTTCACGCAGTTTTGGGCTAAGGAGATTTCGATGACAGCAACCAACGCACCCTTCAGCCAAACAGAATACGATCGCAGGATCGCCCTGACCCGCGCCGCAATGGCTCAGGCCGGGCTGGACGCGATCTTTGTCACTGACCCGTCAAATCAAGCTTGGCTGACCGGCTATGATGGCTGGTCCTTCTATGTCCATCAGGGCGTGATCCTGACGATGGAGGGCGAACCGATCTGGTGGGGTCGCTACATGGATATGATGGGCGGGCGCCGCACTTGTTGGATGGATCACGAAAACATCCTTGGCTATGGCGACCATTTCGTTCAGTCGACCGTGGTTCATCCGATGCAAGACCTTGCCGCGCAGCTGAAAGCGCTCGGTTTCAGCACCGCCCGTATCGGCGTCGAGATGGAGAACTATTACTACTCGGCCAAGGCCCATGCGGTCCTGACAGACGAGCTACCCGAGGCTAAACTTGTGGATGCGACGGCCTTGGTTAACTGGCAACGGCTGGTCAAGTCCGAGGACGAGATTGCCTTCATCCGCAAAGCTGCACGCATTTCCGACAAGGTCGTCCAGACCGCAATTGACCGCGCCGCACCGGGTGTACGCAAGAACGATCTGGTGGCGGATATCATGCATGCGGGCATCACCGGGGTCGGCGACGATTGGGGCGACTATCCCGCGATCGTCCCCCTGACGCCCTCCGGCCTCGACGCCACTGCCGCACACCTGACATGGAACGGCGCCCCCATGCGCGAAGGCGAAGCGACCTTTTTTGAGCTGTCGGGCTGCTATCGCCGATATCACGCGCCGCTGTGCCGGACGGTGTTCCTTGGCCAACCCTCGGACGAGATGTTGCGCGCTGAGGGGGCGCAGCTTGAAGGCATCGAAGCGGGTTTGAACGCGGCCCGCGCGGGCAATCGCACCTGCGACATCGCCAACGCTTTCATGGATGTTCTTGCCAAGCATGGGATCGAGCGGTCGGGCCGCATGGGCTATCCCATCGGCCTCAGCTACCCGCCGGATTGGGGCGAACGTACCGCGTCGATCCGCAGCGAGGATGAGACGGTGCTGAAACCCGGCATGGTCTTCCACTTCATGCCCGCGCTTTGGATGGACAGCTGGGGGCTTGAGACCACCGAAACCATCCTGATCCGCGACGACGGCGCAGCCGAGCCGATGTGTAGCATCGACCGCAAGCTCTTTGTGAAAGGCTAACCCATGCTGGACGAGGCCAAGCGCATCTTGAAGGACCTGATTTCCTTTCCGACGGTCTCGGCGGACAGCAATTTGGCGATGATCAGCTACATGGCCGATCGTCTGAAAAACTGCGGTGCACGGGTCGAGGTCTTCCAAGATCCCACAGGGCAGAAAGCCAATCTGTTCGCCACGCTGGGACCGAACACCGACGGTGGACTGGTCTTGTCTGGCCACAGCGACGTGGTGCCCGTCACGGATCAGGACTGGACCTCGGATCCCTTCGACATGGTCGAGCGTGACGGACGGCTTTATGGGCGCGGAACATGTGACATGAAAGGATTCATCGCAGCGACTTTGGCGATGGCACCGCACTTCGCGCAAACCCCGCGCACGGCACCAATCCACTTTGCCTTCACTTATGACGAGGAAACCGGCTGTATCGGCGCGGGGCATCTTGCCCAATCGCTGACCGAACGCGGCATACGCCCGGCCATGGCCATCATTGGAGAGCCGACCATGATGCGCATCATCGAAGGCCACAAAGGTTGCTTTGAGTATACGACGCGGTTTCAGGGTCTCGAAGGACACGGCTCCGCCCCCGATCTGGGTGTGAATGCGGTAGAGTATGCGGTGCGCTATGTGGCGCGACTATTGGAGCTGCGCGAGCAGCTGAAAGACATGGCCCCGAAAGACAGCCCCTTCGACCCGCCGTGGACGACGATGAACGTGGGTGCGCTTCATGGCGGCAGCGTGCACAATGTCATCGCCCCAAAAGCGCAGATCGATTGGGAGATGCGACCAGTGCAGAATTCGGATGCAGAGTTCGTCAAACGGGCCATCACAACCTATTGCAATGACACGCTTCTGCCCGCAATGCAGGCCGTTCATCCCGACGCCTCGATCGAGACTGAAATCATAGGCGAGGTCGCAGGTTTGATCCCGGTTGAGGACAACGAAGCCAAACGCATTCTGTCCGAACTGACCGGGGCCAATGCCGCCGATGTCGCCCCCTTCGGGACCGAGGCCGGGATCTTTCAACAGCTTGGCATGGACGTGGTCGTGTGTGGGCCGGGAAGCATCGATCAGGCGCACAAGGCGAATGAGTTTCTTGCGATCGACCAGCTGTCGAATTGCCTGATTATGTTGAGAGAAATCGATTTAGCCTTTGCCAATGAAGTTTTGGACGAATAGCCAAAGGTGCCAGATCTTGCCAGCTATCTGACTTTAGTACCAACCGGTATGCCAGACTCGTCCTGTCAAAACCTAATCTACCCCTTCTGCATAGTAGCTCTGTACTGCGAAAGCACTAGTGAGTGGCGATTGACCTCAGTCAAAGCGTGAAATTGAGAATGTGATCTAATTAACGTGAGTACATGTCGGCCAGGAGGGTGGATCATGTGGCAGCGTTTCAATTTCAAACGGAGACAATCAACCTTAAATAAAATAGCGCGAACAAGCGTATTCCTGTTGGCGCTAACGACAGTTGATCAAGCACAAGCACTGACGACCAGCGCCCCTGTTTCAGACGGAAACCTTGAGGCCGTCGGCCAGACCATCGAAGGTAACTGCACCGCAACTTTGATCGCGTCCGACATGGCATTGACCGCGATCCATTGCTATCGTGGCGCACCACCCGGGCGGACTGGGATCCAGCTACACAATGTCTTCCCCAACGGCCAAAGCACACGATCAACAGTCAAGATTCCGGGCACCGTCCGGTATCACCCTGAGTTCGAAAATCGCGGCTGGCTGCGTGAAGACGTTGCGATTATCGACTTAGACTTTCCTGTGCACAACGTCGCGGCAAGCGTTGTGCCGATCCCGATCGAGTTTCCGTCGGTCACGCCCTTGACTGGCGATGCACTCACGCTTGTTGGGTATGGCGCCACTGGTTCGCACTGCAATCAGCCTCCGCAGGGCAAGCGACAGCTGACCCTTAGCGTCACCCAAGCCAATTATGCAGCGATCCATTTCGACTATCCAGGCTACAGCACCTGCCCCGGAGATTCCGGTGGACCGTTGCTGAACAGCCGTGGTCGGGTGGTCGGCGTCGCATCGCATGCAGCCAACCCCGGCGAACCTGCGCGGCATTCGTGGTATCGGCCGACAGCGTATTCATACAACTGGATTTTTAGATTGCCGCAGCGTGGCTGGGCGAATTGCCAATGGGTGGCTGTCGAGAACGGTGGCATTAACAGCCACGCACAGGGCGGTGCATGGTGCCCGGTCGGCAGTTACATGGTTCAAATGGATCTCGATGGCCCACGCAATCTGCATGCTCATGATGCACCGGTAGTCGGACAGGTCCAATGCTGCGGAATAAGGAACTCCTCAGCGTCCTGGGGATCATGCACCTGGGTTGAAGTTCAACGCCGCGGAGTAAACAGCCACGGCAAGCGCCCTGACTGGTGTCCCGATGGGCATTACCTGACGGCGCTCGATCTCGATGGAGATCGTGCCTACAGCGCAAATGACACTCCTGTAGTTGGCGCGGCACAGTGTTGTCGGCCCGCCGATGCTGGCGCTCAGCAATGGGGATCGATGTACTGGATCGAGGTTGAAGCGCCCACGCAGTTAGATGCACGGCGGTTGGACAGCCATTCGCCACATACAGAGACATGGTGCCTAGATGGTGCGTTCATGACGCAGATCGATCTGGACGGAGACCGCGGGCGCAGCGATCACGACGCACCGGTTGCAGGCGCGGTGAAATGCGCAAGGCCTCGCCCCTAGAGGCGGCAGAGGACAGGAGGAGATACCATGAATGCTGAGCCCAACGACGAGAAACCAGAACGAAAGTCACTTTGGTCAGATCCGCGTTCGGCGTCCACGGTGATTGCAGCCGTCGTTACTGGGGTGTTCGCCGTAGTTACAGTGGTAATTTCAACAGGCGACGACTGGGTGGAACACTTAATTGGGAAACAGGAGCCAATCATAGATCCCGATAACCAGACGGTGGTGTCAAAGCCCGTTGGGGTGCAACCCAAAACCGAACCACCCTTCGATTTCGCACGCCCAACTCATGCTGAACGGATTGCCGAGATAACCCGCGCATTGCGCGGCGACCCCGGGGCTGTCGCCCTCCCCGACCGGCTAGACGCTATCGAAATGCTCAGCGCGATTGTTACAGACCCACCGGGCAAATCATCAAACGATGTGGCAGAGCAGGCAATCCGCATCCTCTTGTCGTATTTGGAATTCGCGGTAGAAGAACGACGGGGGGTCGTGGATGATCATACCAAGTTGGACACCCGCGACGGGATTACACGCACCAGGGATGAAAGTGTGATGGCCGCACTCGCTGTACTGCAGGCAGCGCGAACGAGTGTCGAGCCGGCAGCGAGCGTCGACATTGGCGACATCGACTTCAGCTTCTGGAACATAAGTTTTTGCGACCTGTCGGGCTTTGACGCCAGCCATGGGAACTTCCGTAGTGCATTCCTGTCGGGCTGCTCCGCCAAGGGTACAAATTTCAATCATGCTAATCTGCGCGAGGCTGTCGCCTGGACAGAAAATGTATCAGATTTTAGCCGCGCAAGCTTTATCGGGGCACAGATTTCCGGTTCGAAATGGTCCAATGTCGACATGACGGGCAGCACTATCGACAAGGCAATAGGGCAGCCAATCAATTGGGACAACATTCGCCCTCAAACAGCGCAGGACCTCTTTCGATAACGATCTGCACTTCGGATTCTCACGCTAGCTAAGCGCATAGCCTGCAATGCAAGCAGTACCGCGTCAAACGCATATAGACATTTAGAGAGTAAGTTCTATTTCGAAGCGCACAGAATGCTTTTCGCGCTCATAGGTAACTTGCTTAACTCATTTCCGTTGCTTGTTTCTTAGCTATGGCCCTTCCACATTAGGGCGTTGTGCCATCCGAAGCCGCTAGTGCGGCCCGCCTAAGGAGGTATTCGCTGCGTAGGCAAAATCAGCTAACAGGCGGTTTCACACATCTCGGGACTTCACTAATATTCAGGAATGAAACCCGAATGCCAGCTCTTGAAAGTGAGCAGCCAGAGCGCACCTCTTGTTGTTAGGCTGCAATTCGACGCAACCTTCTGCTGGCCACGGTGCGCCAACCGCGTATTTCCACTTTCTCGCTTTGCTAGGGGCGCTGTTGATGATTTGGACATAGAGTTGCCATGAATTGGTGCAAAATATCGCTGGCTTGAGTGTTGTTGGAGTCCACGTCAGACTGCTCGGCCGCAGGTAAACCGGATAATCTTGGCCAAAGAACATATGATCACAGTCACAAATTTCAGTAAGCAGTACAAAGGCTTCACGGCCGTGAAGGACCTGAGCTTTTCGGTTGAACCCGGCCAGATCCTTGGGTTACTCGGGCCGAATGGGGCGGGTAAGACAACGACGTTGCGTGCCTTGTGTGGGATTATCCCCCCCACCTCGGGGCGCCTAATGATTGCCGGCCATGATATTGCCGAGGCACCCATCGCAGCCAAACAGAACATCGGCTATATTCCTGACGATCCACGGCTATTTGATACCATGACGGTTTGGGAGCATCTGGCGTTCACTGCGGCGGCCTACAAAGTCACAGATTTTGAGAAATGCGCCGAGGCACTTCTTAATTCATTCGAACTTACACACAAGCGCGATACGCTCGTCCATAACTTGTCTCGCGGTATGCGCCAAAAAGTGGCGATCGCCTGCGCCTTCTTGCACGATCCTAAGGTTATACTGTTCGATGAGCCGCTGACGGGGCTTGATCCTCAGGGTATCCGGGGCATCAAGCAGGCGATCCGCGAACGTGCGCAAGCCGGCGCAGCTATCATCATAAGCTCGCACCTTTTGAGCCTGTTCGAGGATTTATGCACGCATATTATGGTTTTGAACCTTGGCGAATGCCGTCTATTTGGCACGATGGACTACGTTCTGAGCGAGTTCGGCCAGACCGACAATAACTCGGCCCTTGAAGAGGCGTATTTCACAATCACCCAGAAAGAAGAGATGGGTCAGGCCTGAGCTATGGATCAAGCACTTTTCCGTCTCCTTATGATGCGATTGCGCGGCGGTTTTCGCCTGCGCCTGATCCAGTTGACAAGCTTGCGTGGCCTGCTTTTCTTTCTTGCTTTTTTCGGAATCATTTGGCTGCTCGTCGTTACCAACAGTTCCTCGTCGGACATGGGGTCCATGTCTAACGCAGCCTTGGATCGGCAAGCTTTAAGCGCGCAGATCAGCACTTTCATGCCAATCAGCATGCTTGCGATGTCGCTGCTCACAGTGGCGCTGACGACCGGGCCAACGTTTCATTTTTCGCCGGCCGAGATCAATTTTCTTTATACCGGGCCATTCCGTCGGCGCGACCTAATCATTTACAAATTTGGCGCTTACGTTGCCGGGGCCACTTTAAGCAGTGCGCTCATCGCCATTTTTGCGCAGGGGCAAACAGGTTCAGCCCTTTCTGCTTTCATCGCTTCGCTCCTGACGATCATATTCGTTCAGTTAAACAGCGCTGTTATCGTCATGACCGCTCAGACGCTGGAAGGCAGCAGGCTCTCACGGATACGATATCCCGTAATTGCGCTGCTTCTCGCAGTTGCAGCCGCCTGCATGCTTTATGCATGGGCAACGCCCGACCGTAACCTCTTTGATCTATTGTCGGCGTTTCGACATTCGTGGATCGGCACCATCATCCTGATACCCTACATTGTGTTTGCGGAACTCTTCGTGTCGTCATCGTTGCCGAATATGGCCGTTTGGGCCTGTATCGCGCTCCTCATCAACATTGCACTGCTGCGCGCGGCTATCGTGCTCGACGCCCGCACGACTGACCGCGCCCTAAGCGAGAACGCCCGACAGAGCAACCGATGGGAGCGTGTGAAGCAAGGTGGATCTTACTGGGCCACTCAACGAGCCGAGGTGCACTCCATCCGTCGTTCGCTGGTTTGGGGAGGCTTGGGCCCCATTGCTTGGCGACAGGCCTTAAACGTTGCCCGCGATTCTTTGAAGGTCGTCGTCGTGTTCGTTGGCATCGCCGCATGCGCAGGGCCGCTTGTTGCGGCGGTCGGTATACCCTTCACGGACCCACGGGTTTTGACGATTGTTTACACCTTTTTCGGATTCATCCTGCCGCGCACGCTGGTATGCGATTTTCGCGGTGACCTGAGCAGGATGGAGGTCTACAAGACCCTGCCCATAGCCCCGTGGCGTATCTGCGCAGGCCAGCTCGTGGTTCAGGTGCTTGTTACCTATGTCATCGCTTTGTCCCTGATCGTCAGCGTCACGGTCTTTGAAAAGGGTTTCGTCACATCTGGCGCACTCGTCTTTGCGGCATTTGCGCTCCCGTTGACTGTGCTCATCTATACAGTCGAAAACACGATACACCTTCTGTTTCCGAAAAAGCTGGTTCCGATGGGACGGGCAGACTTCGAGTTTCTCGGACGGTCACTTGTCGAGTTCATTGCGAAGACGATTGTCGTTTTGGCTGCTGGTGCGGCGTCGGCTGCTGTGGGGTTCGCCACATTAACAACGTTTAGAACCTCCTTGGTCCTACCAGCGTTGGCCAGCTGGATAACCTTGACCTTGATCGTGCTTCTGACGTTGGTCATGATGCAATATGCATTCCGCCGGTTCGCAGTGGCAGAAACCGTCGACTAGGCCGAAGAATTAATAACCCGACAAAGGCGACTGGCATACTTTGGGTATTTACCAAAAGATTGATGGTATTAGGCCCCGGGAGCTACAAGCGCGGCCCGGATGCGTTAAAATAAATCTATCAAGAATTGCGGCCAACCCTAGTTCCGCTCAAAAAACAACACCCTATGGGTGACTTCGGCCTATATGGGCATTTCAATGCCCACCGCGCAGCAACACATTCCTCGCACCGCAGCAAGTTCAACATCATCACCATTCGGCGCGGCACAACTTTGTGTCGACCTTGCAGGTCCAAGGCGTCGAGGTGGGGCTGGTCGCCAAGCTCGCAGGGCACGCGAACCCCGCAGTCACACTTGGGCACTACACCCAAGCCGTACTCGGTAGCGCCGAGGCGCTCGCCATTCTGGATCGAGCCTATCAGGTCGAGAGCGGGGCATATCGGCGAGACCCGTGGAGGCCGCTCGGGTGAGTAGATTGCTGACGCATGTCTAAGGGCGTTCCGTGGCTCCTCCCGTGGACTGAAGGATAGGATTCAGAGCACCCTTCCACCCAGCTTGCACTGGCGATGAGGGCGAAATCGGGAACTCGAGGCATTCTGAACCAATATCCAATGTCCACCTTTATGTAGCATTTCACCAAGTCAGCCAGCGGCGCACAAAGGGGTTGCCCCGGCGCACAAACACCCTGCGAATTTCGTCGCCCAACAGGATCGCCAGCGCAAAGGGAAGCGAGAGCGCAAGATGCCACAGTTCCAGCGGCGCCGTTCCGAAGAATGTATTGAACGCTGGGACATAGCTGATACCCGTCAACAGAAGCAGTTCGAACGCGATGCCGACAAGCACAAGCGGGTTGGAGAATAGGCCAACAGTGAAAAGGCTCTGGGTTCGAGTTCTGCAGATGATCACATCCGCAACCTGACAGATGATAATCGATGCAAAGAAGCCAGTGATGGCGGTTCGATACAATGGGTCATTGTTGGCCAGCTCCTGCCCCCATTCCCAACCACCACTGTAGAGAATGGTGAAATAGGTAAAGAAACCCGCCGCGGCCTGGACCATTCCAACAATGCCATAGCTCATCAAAAGCAGGTTCCGGCTTAGCAACCGTTCACCTCGTGGCCGAGGCTTTCGCTTCATGACGTCGGTTTCCGGCTTTTCCGCGCCCAATCCAAGTGCCGGCAGAATATCTGTACCCAGATCAATCGACAGGATCAGAATAACGGTCAGGGGCAAGGGTATATCTAGCAGAACGAACGCCACGAACGGCAGAATTTCAGGGATGTTAGACGTCAGAATATAGGCAATGAACTTCTTGATGTTGTCAAAGATCGTTCGCCCTTCCTCGACGGCAGCAACGATGGTGGCAAAATTGTCGTCCATCAGCACCATGTTCGATGCTTCTTTTGCGACCTCGGTACCACCGACTCCCATAGCTACGCCCATATCCGCATGTTTCAGCGCGGGGGCGTCATTCACGCCGTCGCCAGTCACCGTGACGATTTCCCCAAGGGATTGCAGGGCTTGGACAACCTGTAGCTTCTGGGCAGGCGCAATTCGGGCAAAAATGATTTCGGGCTCTTCGCGCAAGACCTGCTGCAACTCTGCATCGTCCATCAAGGAAAGCTCATCCCCCTGCACGACACGGCCATTGGGACCCATCAAACCAATCTGGCAGGCAATTGTTTTTGCTGTCAGACCAAAGTCACCGGTCAGCATGATCACTCGGATCCCGGCCGAGTGGCAGCGTGCAAGAGCATCGGGAACTTCCGGTCGCGGTGGGTCGATCATCCCGGCGAGGCCCAGGAACACATATCCATCTTCCGGAACATCACCTTTGCCACAGGATCGGGCCGCGAAGGCAAGGCCGCGTTCCCCGCGACCTGCCAGAAGGCGGTATTGCTGAATGACCTCGTCTTTGCGTTCTTTGCTGAGGGGGTATTCTTCTCCGCTCAACGCAATGCGGTCACACATCGCCAACACAACCTCTGGGGCGCCTTTCAGGTAGGCCTGCGGACCGTCGCCAGCATCCGTCACCGTGATCATACGTTTGCTGGTAGAATTGAACGGCTGCTCAGCGATCTCTTCCACCTCGCGCAGAGTTGCCACGTCAACATGATCGCGCGCGTATATCAGGAGCGCACCCTCGGTCGCATCGCCCGAAAAACCTTCCTTGGTCAAATAGGCGTTGTTGCAGACGCACATGACCTTCAGCAATCGGCCAAATGACGGCGCCCCCTTTATCAGATGGTCGGTGGCCGCATAGCTTTCGCCACTCAGAACAATCGCGTTCACGCCCAACTGATTCTGAGTCAGTGTTCCGGTCTTGTCGGTGCAGATGACTGTCGTCGATCCCAGTGTTTCGACGCTTTCCAAATTCTTGATCAGCGCATTCTTCTGCGCCATCCGTCGACTTGCCATGGTGAGACTAAGCGTCACCGTCGGCAACAATCCCTCTGGAACATTGGCCACGATAATTCCGATGGCAAAAATCAGACTGCCGATCCAGCTGTTTCCAATGGCCACGGAAACCGCAAAAAAGCTAACACCAAGGAAGATCGCAATGAAGCTGATGACTTTGATGAAGTAGCTCAGTTCTTTATGGATCGGAGTCTCGTGAACATCGGTGGCTTTCGTCAACTCCACGATGCCGCCAATCTGGGTGTTCATGCCCGTCTCTACCAGCGCGACCTTTCCCTCGCCGTTCTGAACAAGCGAGCCCGAGAATACCATGTTCGGGCTTTCTAACATCGCTTCCGCATGCTTGCCTTCATCCAGCAGCTGCGGTTCGCTTTCACCGGTAAGGCTGGAATTGTCGACTTTCAGCTCCTTGGCCTCAATCAACCGCCCATCTGCTGGCACGCGATCGCCTTCGTTCAGAATGATGACGTCCCCAGGCACAAGCTCCTCCGCTGCGACCTCCTGCGGGCGGCCATCGCGCAGTGCGGTGATCATAGAGGGCAGCATGCTCTTGAAGCTGTCCATGATCCGCTCACTCTGGTGTTCCTGAAAATAGGTGAATGCGGCGTTGAGAAGCACAACGGCAATCAGGGCGATTGCAATGTAGAGGTTGCCCTGGCCTGGATCCATTTGCTCGGCTGTCATCGCCAGAGCACCGCCGACAATCAAAAGCAACGCAAAGAAGTTCTTGAATTGTAAAAGGAACTTTACGATTTCCGAGGTGTCTTTCGAGACTTTCAGTTCGTTGCGACCGTTTTGCTCCAGACGCCTTTCTGCTTCATCGCTCGTAAGACCGTCGGCAGAACTGCGCAGGTCATCCAAAACACTTGCTAACGATTCACTATGCCAATTCGCCATAAAGCCCCCAATGCTCTTTTCTGTGTTCACTGATCCGCTTTAGCGGGATTCATTTAATAAGCCCGAGCCTCTTCAAACATCTCATGCCGGATTGGCTGCTGAGTCAGGTCGATTTGGAAATGTGATGCCCGCACTAATGTGACCCGCCCAAAACTCACGAAACAAGTGATCAAAGACGGCCCAATGCTAAGCAGCCGCCCCTTTACCCATTCAGAACACAGTGTAGTGATATTAGTGATTGGCATGAGGCCTTATTGCTCGCCAATACTTTTTTGCAGCCAGTTCGCACGTTCTTGCTGTTTACGAACCAATGCCAGCTTGCGCTCTAGACGTTGCTTCTTGTCTGGCTTCACAGCTTCGGAAATCTCGACCTCCAACTGTCCAGCTTTTGTGTTCAACTTGTTGATCACCTTGCTGACATGACCTGGCTTGATTTTGCGGGTTTTTCCCTTCTCAAGCCGATCATAGTACTTGTCGAGCTTCTCGGTCATGCTTTCAAGTCCCATGATTTCCTCCCGCATGCGACGTTCTAAACTGCCGCATGTCTGTAATAGTGTTATGACACATTGCGACGATCATTGGTCACCGCCACTTCGTTGATTGGCCGATGCGGTCAGAAGCAGATCCGCCAACTCTTCGTCTTCCAATGCAAGAATGCGTTCCACCTCGGCCATGGCATCCTCAGTCTCGATATAGTATGCACGCGCCGCCCCCAGCAGGTCACGTATCGCAGCATAAGCATAGTTGGCATCGTTCAGAAATGATGTGGCAACGATGGCTTCAAGTTCATGATTGCGGATCAGAACGTCGATCCGGTGGTTGGTGTCTTGCGCATCACTGAGTACTTGGACGCGTTCCTGATCAAGCCACAAGCTTGACCGGTCTTCGGGGTCGGCCAAATCCAGTTTGTTGATCTCGACCAGTATTCGCGCAATTTCGGTGCGCAGCTGATCATAAAGATCGGTGATTTTGCCTTGATCCGATTGGGTGTATCGCGTGGCGTTGCGCCTCAAATGCTTGACTGCTTTCACCGCTCTGACAATGCGACCCGCTACATCGCGCAGCGAATAAATATCGTCCATCACGTCTTCGGGCATGTCCCTGGCACCTACGCGCGTCGCAAATTCGACAATTGCGGAGTAGAGCGTTTTGATCCGTGCCTCGTAGCGCTCGTCAATGTCGAATTCGACAGGCGTGCGGCTGGCGGCAACGGTTGCGGCGATGTCTTTCGACGTGAAGATATCGTGCCGGTGCAGGTTCAGCCCGTGCACGATCAGTTCGACGGCATTGTCGTAGAGGTGCTTCACCTCGCTTCTCATCGCATGTTCGATTGTTTGCGGGAACTCATCCACTGCAGCAGACAGGTATTTCGGCTTGCTTAGATCCTCTTCCGGTTGGGCAATTGTGCGTTCTAGAAACACGATCATTTTGTTCAGAAGTGGCAGCATGATCAGCACGCCAAGCGTATTAAAGATCGTGTGGAAGACTGCCAATTTCAGCGTGTAGTCAGTATCGGCAATACCAACGCCAGAGGATATGAAATCCACCGACATTCGAATTGGTCCAATAAAGACCAGGGCCACCCCGGCGGTGACCATATTGAATATCAGATGTGCCAGCGCCAGTCTCTTGCCTTGGAAATTGGCCGTCAGTGAACCGATGATGGCCGTAATGGTCGTGCCGATATTGGCGCCAATAGCCAGAGCAAGGGCGTTCTCATATGAGATTTGCGAGGCGGCAAGCGCTGTGATGATCAACGTCATCGTTGCATGGCTGGATTGCATGACCACGGTCGCGGCCGTCCCAACCAGCGTATAGACCAGCAACCCGAACAATCCAGTCAGGGCAAATCGCGTCAGATCAAACTGATCTTTAAACGCCTCGAAGCCTTCTTTCATGTGGTGAATGCCAAGGAACAGGAAACCTAGACCTGCAAGTACAAACCCTGCGCCCCGCAAGTACTTGTTCTTCTGGAATACAAGCACGATGGCGATCGCCAGCATGGGCAGAGCGTAAGCCGAAATTTTCACCTTCAGACCAAAACCCGCAACAAGCCAAGCGCCCGTTGTCGTGCCTATATTTGCGCCAAAGATGATCCCAACGCCCGCAATAAGCGAAATCAACCCCGCCGACAGAAACGAGATGGTGATCACCGACACCAAAGAGCTGGACTGCATGATCGTGGTCGACAAGATCCCGAAGCCCAGCGACTTCGGCACCGATCCTGTTGCCTTCTCAAGTAGCTTCTCCAGAATACCTCCGCTGAACAACTTGAAGCCGTCTTCAAGCATCAGCATCCCGAACAAGAAGATCGCCACTCCTGCGGCGATCTCTTGAAAGTCACTGCTGGCCCAGAACCCAAGTGTCAGGACCAGCAGAATGACCGGTAGAAGCAGTTTTTTCATCATGAGAGCGACTGCACCTTATGGCAACATCATGCCGCGAAGGACAAAGTAGAAGAGCGCCGCAAGGACAGCCGAAACCGGAACTGTGATGATCCATGCCGAAACGATTTTGAGCAGCGATGCGCGATGCACCAGTTGGCGCTTCAAGGCCTTCTGCAAAACTTTGCGCTCTGCCGCATCAATCACGGCCTCAGGGCCCATCTTCTTAAGCTCATCGAGCATTCGCTGCTTGTCTTCCGGCGGAGCATTGCGGAACGTCATCAATACTTGCTCGGCAATGGCAAAGTCTTTCTCACCTTCGTGCTTGTGCAGAACGTCTTCAACAACCTTACCCATACGGGTTTCTAGGAACTCGCGTAAGAAACCAACACCAAACACCGCGCCAAGGGCAACGTGGGTTGAGCTGATTGGCATGCCAAGCTGACTTGCAATGATAACCGTGATGGCAGCAGCAAGCGCAATACAAAACGCGCGCGAGCGGTCCAGTTCCGTAATTTCAGAGCCGACAGTTCGGATCAACTTGGGCCCGAAGAGCGCAAGGCCAATCGAGATGCCGATAGCCCCAATTACCATCACCCACAAAGGAATGGCTACTTTCGCAGCACCGCCTTCTGTTTGCGTGAGCGCATCGACAACGCCCGCCAGCGGCCCAACCGCATTGGCCACGTCATTGGCACCATGGGCAAAGCTTAGAAGCGCCGCCGAGATGATGAGCGGGATAGTGAAAAGCTTGTTTACGCCTTCAGTCGAGTTCTCAAGCTTCGGAGCGGCGGCATTGATCATCGGCCGCACAATTATGATCGCCGCAAGGCCCGCAACAAGGCCAATCAGCATCGCTGTTGAGAAATCGATCTTGATCAACTTCTTGATGCCTTTAAGCGCAATATAAGTTGTGAAAGCCCAGGTCATGATGCCGATCATGAAGGGGACAACCCTGCGCGCGTTTTCAACCAGTTCATCTTTAAAGAAGATGGTCTTCTTCAGAATGAACAGAAACAGCGCTGCAATGACACCACCTGTAACAGGCGAGACGACCCAAGACAGCGCAATCTTCCCCATTGAATCCCAGTTGACGACATCCCATCCGACAGCGGCAATACCTGCACCCATCACCCCACCAACGATCGAGTGCGTGGTCGAAACCGGCGCACCAAGCCACGTTGCCGTGTTAAGCCAAAGGGCCGCGCCAATCAGCGCCCCCATCATCACCCAAATAAACACATTTGGATCAGGAACGTTTGCGGGATCGATGATCCCTTTTTTAACGGTTGAGACGACATCCCCACCGGCAATGATAGCACCGGCAGCCTCGAATATGGCAGCGATTACAATAGCTCCCGTCAAAGTCAGCGCATAGGATCCAACAGCGGGGCCGACGTTGTTTGCGACATCGTTCGCCCCAATGTTCATCGCCATATAAGCGCCGATTACGGCCGCCGCGATGAGCAGGAATAGCTGATCGACATGCGCGTATCTTGTCCCTGTGTAAAGAATGACGGCGACCACAAAGAGGATGGCAGTCCCCAGCCGACCAACTTCCGATCGACTTATATTTGTGGCCCTTTCGATCTGCAGATAGTCTTTGACTTTCAAAGTATATCCCCCAACATAAGTTACGGTAAAGTAAACTCACCGCCTCGACGCAACGGAGCAACGCAACGGCGCCAGTGTCTTAATCGCTATTTTGAGCTACAAAATCAGTGGCTATTATGACGCAGATCATTGACGGTAGAGGTTCTGGTAGCGGTTGCTATTTTTGTCACGTTCTTGGCAGGAACGACCTGAAGACAATCGGACTGCGCACAAATCGCTTGCGATGGTCGAAGTGTACAGAATGAACACGTCCCTCACCAAGCGCAGAGCAGAAAGCTCATGTCTAGGCTGTGCAGTTTTCGTTGCTTTGCGCCGTTAGCAAACTCCGAAACCCGGACTCACTCTGGTTGTTAGAAGCATCGAGCAAAATGGCGCGAACAGGGCGGACTCTGCAATCAATTCGAAAGTCTGCTTTAGAGCTGTCCTCACATTTCCCACCCCAATCGAGTGACACAGAGATGACACAGGACTGCATGCATAAAGGTGACACAATGCGCAAACGGTAGACGGATACCACGTAACCGACTCAAACCATTATCAAATCTGGGAAAAAGAATTGGTGGAGCTTAGCGGGGTCGAACCGCTGACCTCTTGCATGCCATGGGCGAGATTGGTTTGTCAGACCAGTAGCATGAATGGAGCAAACTCACGAAAGTGGATCTAATTGTGAGTTGATGGGAGGTGCTGTGATCAGAGTGAAAGATTAAGTTTCGTGGAGTTTGATTGAAAATCGCTGACATTGGTGTTGGTGACGGAGGGTTGATCCTTGTGTCTGCGCGACCTGATGAGCGTTCACTGATGTCCCTTTCATGGTCCCATGTTCGCGTGAATATAGTGATTGTTGACGGAACCATTCGGCATCAGATGCACAAGCAACTGTGCCTTGTAAAAAAAGAAATGATTACCCTTGTCCCAACTCAGAGGCCAAGCCATTCTGAGACAAAATATAGTAGTTGGGCACGTCTGTCTGTTATCGTTCAACCAGTGCTCGCCATTTATTGGATGTTTCCATGACAAGTTCAGCCGAGCAGATATCAAGAAATCGGCAGAGTTTATCGGCCGAGGATAAGAAGCTGACCCTGTGGCGGCTGATCGAGCCGGGGCTTCTTCATGGTATTGGGCTGTGCGTCTACTTGATCGGTGGATACTGGATACTCACCACCTTCAACGAGAGCTTTCTGGGATTTTTTGGTGTGGTGATGCTGCTTTGGGCTGGCCTCAAAGCAGTTATCGTTTTGGCGATCTATGGGTTTGCCATTTTTGCCCTTTTGTTCCGCAGGCATTGGTTTGCAAACACGGTCGAAAGACGGCTGATGAAAAGGCTAAAGGTCCGGATGGATAGGGACATAGAAACCGGCCAGGTAAATCGCGCCATGGATCGTGCACATGGGATGCTATGCCGCTATCCGCACCATCGCGCTTTGCGGCGGAGGCTGGCCAGCCTGCTAATTGCAGAGGACCGCTGGGCAGATGCGGGTCGGCACTTGATTTATCTCCCGGATCTTATGGACATCGAGAAACAAGCCGTCGCGGCCTTCTGCAAAGCCAATGGTCATGATCCGTTTCAAATCCTGCGCAAGTCCCTGAAGGGGTTGCACCTAGCCGGGCTTAACCCCTGGGAAGAACACGAGCAGGTCCTGGCATCCTTGCCGAAAGACCACCCTTTGCGCGAGGAGGTGGAAAGCTATGATCCTGATGATTACTACGCCAATTGGGTGGATGAACCTGACACATTGCCCAAATCGGCTTTGATGATGATGCAGGAACTACACAGTGGAATTGAGCGCGAGAATGAAAAAAATAGCCGCCTGTATCAAAATCTGCCCGTCTATTTCAGCTATAAGGGGCGATCACGCGTTCAGGCGTTTCTGCAGACAAATCGCAACGCGCTAATAGACATCGCCATTGGTCTATTGGTGACAGGCCTGATGGTGGTGATCCATGGCGTGTGAGACTTGGGTATGACTCCGGCAATCTGGTTGAATATCGTCCTTATGCTCGTTGCGCTGTTGGTGGCCGTTTTCTATCTGCGGCGTGATCACCTACGTGAAAAAGCAAATGAAGACTGGGTGAAAGCCTTCACCCGATACTCAAAGAGCGACGAGTTCAAGCAACGAAACAGCTACGCTGCCCAGTATCGTAAGATCCCTGACCCGAATGATGCCTGCCCTCGCCTAGATCGAGATGGCTTCACATTCGAAGACGTGGCGCAGAAGGCCATGACTATTTTGCCTGAATTTGCTTTACCTCCGCTCAGCATCAAACGCGCAATCGAACCGGGGGATCAGGTTTTGTTGCGTGTGCTATGGGCGAAGGACATTCCAGACTGCGACGCCTGGGTGCGGGTCACTCTGGTACAGCCGGGCGACTTCTTTACCGGGGAAATCATCGCGGTAGAGACAGAAGAGGGTGTACCGGATGTCAGTCAGGATGTTGCCTTTACGGCAAATCATATTGCCCTGATCGATCGCCCCGGTCTTCGCCCTGTACCAAACTGAAACCGTACACAGATTGGGAGCCCGAGCAGTTGTGTAATCGTGGCGAACTCGATGGAGACCTTCGTCCCCTGCGCTGCGGTTTTACAACGGACTAAACGCCTTCCTTTGGTGCGGCTTCAGCACAGAAGGTCAACAAACCACAAAATGATCCGGGCTCTGGGTAAGAGGTCGGCGGAAATGTCGGCATAGTTTGAGCTGCTACCTGAGTGGCATTGGCAATAACTAACGTAGCAGCGAGAATGAGGGCGCGCATTATGCATCTCCATTTATTGAGGAACTGATGCCTAATCCCTATGAAGATGGGCGTGCTCAATCGCGTCGATGTTGAAAATCAGTGCAGGTTTGCAGCTATTGGCGACGATTCATCAGAATCGGCTAGTGCGTTAGACTGCGCCAGTCGACGGTATTCAGTCGGGCTTTGCCCTACCTCTGCACGAAAGGCCCGATTGAACGGCCCTATCGATGCAAAGCCGACATTATATGCAATTTCCAGAACTGTTACGTTCAATTGGGTGGGATCTGTTAGAGCTGCACAAGCGGCTTCGATACGCGCGCGATTGATAAAGCTTGAGAAGTTGCGATGGCCCAAACCTTGGTTGATCGCACGCCGCAAACGGTGCTCAGGCACGGCAAGCTTTCCGGCCAGTGTGCCGATGGTCAGACCCTCCTCCCGCCAAACGCTGTTGGCCATCACGTCCTGGATGCGCGCAATGAGGGCGGGATCTGCAAATTCTTCTTGAACAGGCAGTTGGTTACCTCGTTCGGAGGAGACCTCACCCGGCCAGCGGCTCACATCGGGGCGCAGTAGCCAAACTGCAAAGGCAAGTGCCACTGCGAAAATGCCAAACGCCTGTGAAAGAGCAAGCAGCACAGTGTCTTCCTGCAACACACCGGTTGCTTGTCCGAGGGTTAGGAATAGCGCAAGACCAGCGATTGCTGCGGCAAACCCAGGCCGCGCCCGGCAGCGGCATTCCACAAGATCGTCTCGCGTGGACCAAATCGAAAGCGCAAAAAGGGCTCCGTAAAGCAGCACCCCCATTGGTAAACACACTGGAAAGGCGCTTGGGACTACCAAGTGGGAATAGAGTGCCGCTGAGGTGGCGACTGAAGCAAAGATCCAAGGCCATCGCTGACCCGGAGCATCGAGGAAGATGGTTATGATTAGCCAAGTTACTGCTATTGGTGTGACGCTAGAGAGAAGCGTGAGGTTCGAATGTAAGACTGGATGCAAATTAAGTGGCATCGCCGCCGTAGTGATTAGGAAAGCCGACATGGACACGGCAAGTGCCGTTACTGACAAGCGCCCTTGCCGGCCGATCGGCGCGCGCCAAATCAACATCGCCAGCAACAACAAGATCGTCACGGCGCCGCCACGCAGCGCAAGGTCAAGGAAGATCATATTCGGCCCACTCACATAATCGAGTACTGAATTTGAGTCAGTATAGCGTGTCGACATATCGGCGCGCGCCGATTTTTATAAAATGCACGCCGATTTTTAAAAACGATATGCTGGTTTGAGAATTTTAGTTGTGGAGCGCGGAAACCGCTAACTTTGTAAAGAGCTTTGCCAGCCTTGGTCGCCAATAGACCAATTCACCCGGCAATATCTTGTTCTGGAGCGG
The DNA here is from genome assembly GCF_023016155.1 of Aliiroseovarius sp. F20344. Taxonomy (GTDB): domain Bacteria; phylum Pseudomonadota; class Alphaproteobacteria; order Rhodobacterales; family Rhodobacteraceae; genus Aliiroseovarius. Next base: position 184,074 of record NZ_JALKBG010000008.1, on the reverse strand, counting down.
CCCCTCACTGCCAATCTAAATGATCATCATGGTGGTACTACGCCTCTTCAAAGCCGTCGCTAAGACTACCGAACAGCCGATCGCTTTACCCAATTTGGTGAAACGCAAGCCTCAGTAAGAGTTTCTACCTACTCCGAATCCGTCCAGTCATGCTCTCAAGCACGCCGTCACCACGGATGAATTTGTGCCAGAGCGCTCCTGCGATGTGGGCGAGCAAGAGAAGGGGTAAAGCCGCCAGTGCCGCTTCGTGAAGCCCGATCATCGCAGTCAGGAACACTCCGCTTAGAACAGGGGTCGCGTATCCAAGAGCGATCGCAAGGCCGGTCAAAACGATGCCGAAAACAGCAGCATAGAGACCAATGTGAACTGCGCGTGAGCCGAGGTGTTCCCACTTTGGAGCCGCCTGTGGTAATCGCGTTGTCCCACCGAAATTGTGGGTCCAGAACCAGCGCAGTAGAAACAGCCCGCCAAGCAACAGCGCAAAGACTATTTCTGATCGTATTAACGCCGGATCAGCCAACTGCGATACATCCTCGAGTCCCTTCAAATAGCCATATCCGATCAGTCCAGCAGAAAGCCAATGAATGCCTTTGGTGACAAATCCATGGGGGCGTGCGTAAGCTGTCATCGTAGAATCTCTCTCCCGGAATGCGCGATTAGGCCGCTGCCTTCTCGTCTTGATCAGAAAGCGTATCGCTGCCCTTCCGTGTCAGATTGGCAAACGGCGCCGCAATCAGGGCAATGCCGATACCGATGAGGGCAAACATCGCAAGTGCGCCGATAACTGCGAATCCCAATCCAGCCATGGCGATGGCCGCCACAAAGAGAACGGCGCCAGAAACGGCAGCGGTGATTTTATTGATCAGGGTGTTCATGTTGGTGTCTCCAATTTCATCGTTGTTTCGATGAGCTAGATATGGAGACCGTGAATTACGTAAGCCTGACTGGAGTCTTACAAATCTGCAAAGTTGAGAGCGACCTTCAGCCCTTGCGGCTTGACCTGAGAGATTTCCAGTTTTGCGCCATGCCGATCTGCGACAGCACGCACCAATGCGAGGCCAAGCCCAGAGCCTTCGGAGCTGCGCGCTTCGTCCAAACGAACCATTGGTTTGATGATCTCACCAAACTGAGAGGGATCCACACCTGCTCCGTCATCGTAGACTCCGATAGTCTGGCCCTGCGCAAACAACGTGATGTTTTGTCCGCCGTGTACCAGCGCATTCTGGATTAGGTTAGCCATGGCTTGCACCAGCATCTGGCGATCAGCTTCAACCTCAGAATGGGACACGGTTTCGAGGGTGAGTTTCTTTCCTTCATCCTCAACGACTGCTTCGAAAATCTCGAACACATCTGTTGTCAGATTATCCAATGCAACAAGTTCGAAGCCGTCTTTGCCTTGTGCCGCTTCAATACGCGCGACGCGCATGATCGTATCAAATATTTGGGAAAGCCGTTCGGCTTCTTCTAGTGCGGCGCTGCGACCCTGCCCGTCAGGCAACATCTCTAACTGCGCTCGTAAGCGCGCAAGAGGTGTACGCAAATCGTGAGCAATGCTGGCACTGAGATGACGGGTTTGAGACACGAGGCGTTCAAGCTCGGCCGCTGTGGTATCCAGTTGTCGGGCGATGTCATCCAAATCGTCCTTCGCTCTGATATGTTCGGTTCGCGCGGATAAATCCCCATCCGCCAATCGGCTGAGGGTGCGATTGATTAGCGCGATCCTGCGCTGCGCCAAAAGGCCTGCCCCGAACCCGATGGCCAGTGTTAATGCAATCACGATGAGCGCAGTGGTCCACAATATGCTCCCCAGAAGTTCTTGCACTTGCTCGCTTTCTTCCAGTGGAACGGCCACCATCACAGGTTCCCCCTCACTGTCTTTGGTAACCAAAACGCGCCAGACGTCTGAACGAAAAAGGGCTCGTTCAAGTTCAACCGTTCCACCCCCTCGGCGAACTGCGCGCTCGAAAGGTTTCGGTAGACCATCCAGATCGTCTCGTGCCCGCAGGATCATCGCAGGACCTTCGCCTCGGACGTCTTCCAACTCAGAAGCTCCTGCAAGAGCGACAAGAGACGTATCTATGCGCTTCTCAATTGCGGACTCTCCAAGAATCAGAGCAACAAGAATTGCTATGGCAAAACCGCACGCAAAAACTACTGAGAGCAGCAGAGAAAGGCGTAAAGCTGAAGAGCGGCGAAGCCACTCAAACTGTTTCAGTAGTCTACTTGCCAAATACATAACCCTCGCCTCGACGCGTTTTTAGCAATGCATCGTCAAATGGCTTATCGATCTTTGATCGCAGGCGGCTGATATGGGTCTCAACGACACTTGTAGTTGGATCAAAACTCATGTCCCAGACTTGCTCCAGCAACATCGTCCGCGTCACCAGCCGACCGGGTCGGCGCATGAAATACTCTAGAAGTTTGAATTCCTTAGCCATTAGGTCAATCGCCTGCCCATTCCGCTCGCAACGCCGAGACAGAAGGTCAAGCGTCAGATCGTTGTATTTCAGCTCAGTCTGTTGTGCAGTCGCGCTTTCATTGCCATCGCCACGCCGACCAAGGGCGCTGACCCGCGCAGACAGTTCTGCAAAAGCGAAAGGCTTGGTCAGGTAGTCATCTCCTCCGGCCTCGAACCCTTCAACACGCGCATCTACTTCGCCCAACGCCGTCAGAAACAGCGCTGGAGTATTGTTCTTCGATGCACGCAAAGATTTCAGAACCGCCAAGCCATCCAGGCTGGGCACCATGCGATCAAGAATGAACACATCAAAATCTTGTCCCATGGCAGCCATTAATGCGTCTTTGCCATCCACGAAGTGGTCTACAACATGCCCTTCTTCGCGAAGCCCACCTGAAATCCATGCGCCAAGCTGATCATCGTCTTCCAAAAGCAAAATTCGCATGGTCGTCCCTGCATCTTGTGGTCAAACGGTTTGAGGCTGCCGTCGCCGGCAGCCTAAAGAGGAATTATCGAAAATGAAATCCGCTCGATCTTATGCGTCGTCGGAATCGTCGGCTTTGTCACAGCCCTTGCCGTCTTCTTTGACTTTCAGAACATCCCCTGTGTCTGCGGCGATCTTGACTTCCTTTTCGACACCATCCGCGTCGGTGATTTCGACCTCGTAAACCTGCTTACCGCGGCGATCTTCAAGTTCGACTTCGGTGACTTCGCCAGGCACTTCGGCCAGAGCGATCTCGATCACCTGTTCCTCGGTCAAATTCGTCGCGTCGGCCACTGATTGCGCTGAGACCGCACCTGCGATACCGCCTGCCAAAATCAGACCGGACAATGCGCTTACTGTGATGAGTTTCGTGTTCATGTTGTTTCTCCATTTTAATGTTCTGGAGGGCGTTGCTGCCTTCCGATGAAACAGAAATGGAGTGCTCAGATCACAAGCGCCCGACACGGGGCTTACAAATTCGTAAGGTTGCAGTCGCAGCCCGGATTTCGGACATTCGCTGCGGCCAACCGCATTGGATCTTTTTTGAGCCCCTTCGACGGCAACTTGCTACGTTTTGCAAGGGGTCGGTGCCCCAACGAAACTGGTTAGGACCAAGGTTGTCATTTGCCGAGACATATCGGGTATCTAAATCCCAATCATCACGAGGATAGGTTTCCAATAGAAACCGCATCTCTTCGGGCATGTCGTGATCACCCATTTTGTAGGTATCGAGCATTGGTCTTCTCCTTTCCGCCAAGATGTGGGAGCCGTTCGTCCCCACACCAGATCTTGAAGGGTAAGGCGGCTATGCGACGCCTGCAAAGCGAATGCCGCTCAAATCCGCGATTTCACGTTTCCAGGTGGTGATGTCGTTTTGCGTGAAGCCCGACAGGTGTTCGTGGCCACACGCTCGCGCAAGCACTTGCATTAGTTCGACCGAAGCACCGAAGTATCGCGCCAGCCGTTCTGCCCCAACTTGCACGTCCAACCGTTTGCGCAGCTCAGGCTTCTGCGTGGCGACTCCAACCGGACAGTTGTTCGAGTTGCACATGCGCGCAGCGATGCAGCCGACGGCCTGCATGGCAGAGTTCGACACCGCAATCGCGTCCGCACCCAGTGCCATCGCCTTGGCAAAGTCTTCTGCCACCCGCAACCCGCCTGTTATGACAAGCGTAACTTCTCGACCGGTTTTGGCATCGAGATGTTTGCGCGCCCGCGCCAAAGCCGGGACTGTCGGGACCGAGATGTGATCGCGGAAGATCAACGGAGCCGCCCCCGTGCCTCCGCCGCGCCCGTCGAGGATGATGTAATCGGCAGACGCCTCCAGCGCGAAATCAATATCGTCTTCGATATGATTGGCCGAAAGTTTGAATCCGATCGGAATGCCGCCCGACCGCTCGCGCACCTGATCCGCGATCCGTTTGAAATCAGCGGGAGTGTGCAGATCAGGAAAGGTGGATGGTGAGATCGCGGAATGACCCGGCTCCAACCCGCGCACCTCGGCGATCTTGCCTTGCACCTTGTCTCCGGGCAGATGTCCACCTGTTCCGGTCTTGGCCCCTTGGCCACCTTTGAAATGGAAAGCCTGCACTTTGGCGACATGGTCCAGCGACCAGCCAAATTGGGCCGACGCGAGTTCATAGAAATAGCGGCTGTTCTCGGCCTGCTCTTCCGGCAGCATCCCACCCTCGCCCGAGCAAATGCCAGTTCCCGCCATCTGCGCGCCGCGCGACAATGCCGTCTTGGCTTCCTCTGACAGTGCGCCATAACTCATGTCGGAAACAAACAGCGGGATATCAAGGTGCAATGGCTTTGCAGCGCGAGGTCCTATGACGATCGAAGTCGCGACATTCGCTTCGTCCAACAGGGGCTTGCGCGCCATTTGTGCGGGCAAAATCTGGATGTCATCCCAGTGCGGCAGATCCTTTCGCGGCACCCCCATGGCGCCCATTTCACCATGATGGCCAAGTTTGGACAGACCATCTTTGGCAAGCGCATGAATGCGCGCGACAGTGGGTTCCTCTGGCGTTGGTGTAACTTGGGGAATGTCAGATTTCGGCGCTGGCGCAGCGCCACCAACACTGGCGTCGCCCAGCCGTGTGTGAGAGCCGTCACAAAACGGACCATTCGCAGTGGACTTGCACTGGCACAGTACAGCGTCACCATCTTTTTCCGCAGCAAACTTCAGGGGTGAAATACCCGTACCTGCATGGCTACCGTCACAGAATGGCTGAGTTTTGGAACGGCCACACTGGCACCAGTAGTATTCTTTGCCCTTCTCCAACGAAACTTTCGCAGGTGACTTGGCGGCAATGATTGGGACGGCTTGGGACACACTATTACTCCTGGCTGAACTTGTTTCTGTCATGTGGCGCATTGTAGTCCACATCTGGCCCTTTCGGGACAATTCGGGTAGGGTTCACGGTCTCGTGGCTGCCGTAGTAGTGTTTCTTGATATAAGGGATATCGACGGTCTCGGCGATACCGGGGACCTGATAGAGATCGCGTACGTAGTTCGACAGATTTGGATAATCGGCGATCCGGCGCAAGTTGCACTTGAAATGCCCAACATAAACCGGATCGAACCGTAAAAGCGTGGTCCAGAGCCGCCAATCTGCTTCGGTCTGATGGTCGCCCATCAGATAACGCTGCCGCGAAAGTCGGTCTTCCAGACAATCAAGCGTTTCGAAAAGCGGAACAACAGCTTCTTCATAGGCGGCCTGCGAGGTAGCAAACCCAGCTTTGTAGACACCATTGTTCACCGTGTCATAGATACGTTCGTTCAGCGCATCGATCTCGTCCCGCTCATCTTGTGGGTAATAGTCCCCCGGCACCGCACCGACAGCATCGAACGCGGAGTTGAACATTCGGATGATTTCAGCGGATTCATTCGAGACGATCGTATTCGTTTTCATGTCCCAAAGCACCGGTACAGTGACACGACCTGAGTAGTCGCGTTTCGCAGCTGTATATATCTGGTGCATGAAGTCAGCACCCTGCAGCGGATCGGGTGTTGACCCGTCGCCAGGCGCAAATGTCCAACCGTCTTCACCCATAAACCAATGCACGATCGAGATATCGATCATGCCCTCCAATCCCTTGAGCGCGCGGAAAATCAAAGTGCGATGTGCCCATGGACAGGCAAGCGAGACATAGAGGTGGTAGCGGCCTGGTTCGGCCTTGAATCCACTGTCGCCAGAAGGTCCGGCAGTTCCATCTTCGGTCACCCAACTCCGAAAGGCCGATGCTTTACGCACAAAGCGACCGTCGCTGGATTTCGTATCGTACCATTTATCGACCCACTGGCCGTCCTGCAGCAATCCCATGATGGATTCTCCTATTCCTGATATCCTATTCGCCAATCTGAGTTGTAAGCATCACGGCCTCTTGTCACTTGCCAATGGTGCCGGGTTGCGCTTCGAAGGCCTGCCCAATCCCGTTGCCGGAAAACGCTACTTCAACCCCAACACCAACCCGAGCGTTGCCGAGGCGGTGGAGCATTGGATTGAAACCAAGCGCGGCACTGTGAATCCGCAGACCATCTCGGGTTACCGTCCTTTACTCAAGATCATCGTGGGGCCACTGCGTCAAGGCACCCCACAGGAGCGGGCGCACTATGCCCTGACCGGCAAGAAGCGAAGGTACGACACCAAACTCTTGGAGATGCATGGGCCCTACAAAGTCAGCGAGTTCACCACAGCGCAGCTGCGTCGCTGGCACAACCCAATACTTCGAAGTGTGAAAGCATGACCTGCCAGCAGTATCCTCTGCCTTGACGAAAGTGTTTTCAGTGTGAACTAATAAGATAGCTACGTGACTTATAGAAGAAATTGGCTGAAGTGGGGAGGTCAATCGTGGCAGGCTCTGATATTAGAGCAGCACAAGAGCTAAGCGAACTCATTGGACTTATTTACGATTCTGCGCTTGAACAGAACCAGTGGGAGAGGCTGCTTCAAAAAATCTGCGAGATGTTTCCCGGCCATATGGCTTTGACCGGGACTTTTGACGGCGGCCATTTCCTTGGAGGATACTCGCCTTCTGGTTTTATGACCGAAAAATTTAAATCCATGTATGAAGCCCGCTGGGACGAGGGGCATTTCATTGGGGATCAGACGGCCTATGCCGATGAAAGAGCGGCAGCGCTTCGCCGTGATCCGCCGACCTTGGGCAGGGTGCGCAGCTCGCGGGATTGGTATTCTGATGAAGAGTATCGCAATACGGCCTTCAATAAAATTTTCATGAAGCCAGTCAGAACCGGCCATTGGACGACCCTCGTTTTCGCACTGAATGGAACGCGTTTGGCGGCCCTCATGTTTTTTGAGAACGAAGAAGAAAAGCTCGAAAAAGACTTCGTTGGTCTCCGACAATTGTTGGAGCTCATTTCGCCTCATGTGGTGCGCGCGACAAGGATTGCTCGGGCGCTTTATATGGCAAAGGAAGTTGCCGAAACTTACAAAGGTTTTTTGGATGCGATCGCCATCCCTCTATTAATCTCCGACAGCGGCCGGACATTACAGATGGCAAATTCGGCAGGGCAGCGCCTTCTGGATCGAGGGGACATATTTCGGCTGTCCCAGACCGGAAGCCTATCATTGGTCGATGCGCATGATTTCAACGCGTTTCGCAAGATCCTGCTTGATGTCGAAATTGATAACGATGCGCGGGGCTTACGGCTTGAACAGGCGGATGGTGTCGTATCGCTTTGCGTCGCGCCGTTCCATCCTTCCATGGTCACGCATCTACAGGCGGAGAAGGACGTGTTTGATAAGGACCAGTTGCTTGCGATTTTTGTCGGAGCACATGGAACACATTCCATAAATCCGGGTTTGTTGCAGGATGTTTTCCAACTAACTCCCCGTGAAGCGACGATTTGCAACGCATTGGCCTCTGGTCAGACGCCGGTGCAGATCTCAAGCGAACTCGGGCGGGCTGAAAAGACCATCCGGAACCAAATTCAATCGGTGTATGACAAGGTCGGCGTCGCTTCAAACCGCGAGCTGTCAGACGCGTTGTCCGTATTCCGGGCTGTCGGCGCAATGTTCGATTCAGAAGATCCGTATTTGTTCGGGGAGCAGCCGCCACACATCACCTGAGATCGGGCTGGCGCTCAAAACAAAAAATCTTCTGGGGCGTCGACGTGTTTTCACAGAAAAGTTCGGCGTCATTTCTAAAACGCCGAACTTAGGTTTGTGGGTCGAAACGCTTCTGCGCTCGTCACTTCAAGGGGACTACCCCTTTAGTTTACGGCGACCGAGCCAAGTACATCGAGCTTCGAATCCCCGGTTTCGGGATTGGTTGCTGTGGTGAAGGTGCCGCCGCCCGTCGCATTGGCAAACTTTCCGGTCCCGCCCGAGACATACCACGTCCCTACCGAGGCTCTCTCCGGCGTCATACCCGTGACATTCCAGGGACCAAACCACGTGTCGCCATCGGCGTCGGACCACGTGCAGACCCCCATTCCGGACGCGCCCGCGCCAAGGGCAATCTGCATGCTGCCCAGACAATCACCGGTCATCCCATCAAGGGGCGATCCATTTTCGGGCAAAGTGTATGTCGATTTGAGGTCGACAAAAACGTGGGTCTCGCCAAGGGGCATGTATTGGTTTTCTGATTTGCCGACCGTCGATCCGCTGACATCATAGGAAGCGCCACCGGCAATCGCGGCGCTGGTTGAAGCAATAAATGCAAGTGCAGTAAGGGTTTTCATAAAATCTCTCCTTCGAAACATCTTCGACGCTTTTCATTTCAGCGCGCCGGTAGCTGATGTTTCGAACCTGGCATGGCGCTATTGGGACGCGCATGAGCAAAGCTACCCAAAGCGAGATGGGCAATCCTCCTCATGAAACGGGCGTCAGGTTCACCGCATTATCCAGATATCAGACAAAAGGAGTTTCAATATGCGTATGTTCATCAAAACCGTTAAAACCGTAGTTGCCGCGTCCACCATTGGTCTTGGACTTATCGCGGCGCCTCACGCGGCGCAGGCCATGCCGATGCCGACACTAAGCTATCCGGACGCCGGAAACGGGTGGGGCTGCCGTTTCACGAACACGTGCGAGAATGGCTCAACGCAGACGCGCGAAAACCGGTAAAAAAACTATAAATACTGGCTTGGCCGTATCTCTAAGTTGAAATGTGCGGCTAGCCAGAAATCTTACTGACTTCGAGCCAAAAGGCTCGAGTTATCGCAAAGCCCGAATTCTCTATAGTATACAAGGTCCGTATTGGCGGACGGCGTTGCTGCAATGGCTCCCTCATCGTTGACCGCTGACAGCTGCAAGCTCACTAACTATTCTCGATTAACGATTTGGATTTTCTTGAACCCTTCCTCCACATTTGCCTCCCCAACCCGAGTGACACAGAGGTGACACAGGACTGCAAGCAAACTGGTGACACAACGCGCGAATGGTAGACGGATACCGCCTAACCAGTTCAAACCTTTATCAAATCTGGGAAAGAGATTTGGTGGAGCCTAGCGGGGTCGAACCGCTGACCTCTTGCATGCCATGGGCGAGTTTGATTTGTCCGGCCAGTGGAGGCGATTGGAGCCAAACCAACAATAATGTATCTAGTTATGTGTTGATCGCAGGTGTGGCGACAAAGCGAAAAGACAAGCTTCGTAGAGTGTGGTTGAAAGTAGTTGAATCTGTTGGTGGTGACTGGAAAGTGACACAAAACAATACTCAAACCTGCATTCATCGTAGCAAATGACCTCTCACAAAACTCAGAAGTCACCTAATCACGAACACCGAACATGGCGCGCGCCTTGCTAGTCGTGACGCGGTTGAGCCAAGCGCATAGCCCTCGCTTCCTGGGCGGCTAGCGCCAGTGATGATCAGGTCCGCGCCGATTTCTTCGGCGTAGGTCGCTATCACCACACCGGGCTTCCCTGCAAGGGTTACGCGTTCAACGTCATCTTGACCGACCAAGGCGTCTTCGAAAGACTTCCGGACCTCCTGAACCATCTTTTTGCGATCGGGCTTCACCATCGCATATTCGGCGACATAGGCGGGAATATCTTCAAGCACGAAAACCGCAACGATGCGGCCTTCTGGCCCCCGCAATTGGCGGGCAGCTTCCAGTTTTCGGGCAAGCGTTTCGGTGTGGTCCAGAGCGACCGGAACGAGGATGATTTTGAACATGGTGATCCACCAGTAAAAGGCCGGGGCGCACGGCCCCGGCAGTTGGACTTAAGTCGCGACGTGAGACACGTCTTCGCCCGGCGAATAGATGTCGAGGATGTTCCAATGCCCTGTCGTCGGCGTCGGGTTGTTGATCATCGGAACGTCCAGCACCGTGGGCTTGCCGCTGGCAATTGCCGCTTCAAGCGCAGGCAGAAGTTCATCTGCAGACGAAATTCGAACCCCTTCAGCGCCATAGGCCTGTGCGATCTCGGCATAGCCCGGGCCGTTAGTGGGCGCGGAAGCAGTGCCCGGGAAGGTCGTGCCATAAGTCAGCCCATAATGGGCCTTTTGCAGGCCCGCGATGGTGCCGAATGCGTTGTTGTTCATCACCAGCCAGATGATGCCCAGATCTAACTCGACGGCTGTGGCCAGCATCGAGGGATTCTGCCCAAAGCCACCATCGCCCACAAGGCTGATCACCACGCGATCCGGCGCAGCCAGCTTGGCCCCAATCGTTGCAGGAGGGCCAAAGCCCATCGTGGCAAAACCGCCGGGGGTCAGGATCGAGCCGGGGGTCAGGATATCAAACTGCTGCCCAACTCCATTCTTGTTCCAGCCGACATCAGTGGTGATGATCGCATCATCGGGTAAAGCCTTGCGGGCATCGGCCAGAATCCGTTCGGGCATCATCGGGAAAGCAGACGAGGTCTGCATCTCGGTGTTTGACGCTTTGAACTTGGTGCGGAAGTCGGCGATCTCGGCCTTCTTCTCGGCGCGCTGGAAGCCGTCGGGATACATCTCTTTCGCCACGCGGGTCAGCACGCGTAGCGCAGCTTTCGCATCTGCCACCACTCCGATTTCGGTCGGATAGTTGCGACCGATTTCCTGCGGCTCGATGTCGATATGGATGACCTTGGTTTTGTCGTCCTTCCCGCCGATGTTGAACGTGTAACCGGGATACCAGCTGGAGCAATCGGCCTCTTTGAACCGCGTGCCCACGGCAAAGACATAATCGGCATTCAGGCAAGATTGGTTCACCAGCTCGGTGCCCCAAAAGCCCGTCATGCCCATGACCAGCGGGTGATCATCGCGCAGCGCACCCTTCCCCATCAGGGAATGCGCGACCGGCAGGCCCATATGCTCGACAAATTCGCGCAGCTCTTCGCTGGCTTGCGCCAGAAGGATACCGCCGCCCACATAGGCCACGGGGCTGTCAGCTTTTGCCAGCTTCTCGACAATCTCGCGCGCGGTTTCATCGTCAATCGACGGCTTCTTCAGCGCGCGGGTGTTGTCGATGATCCTGTCAAACGTGTCCGACGGGATCACTTCCGAGAAGATGTCCATCGGCACGTTGACCAGAACCGGACCGGGCTGACCGCTTTCGGCCAAGTGGAACGCCTTTTCCAGGATCTCGGCCATCAGGTCCGCCCGGTCCACGCGCCAAGCGCGTTTCACGAAGGGGCGATAGATTTCCCACTGGGCCGCGTCCGCGTGCAGGTTCACCTCTTGGTGCGGGTGTTTGCCGTAGTAGTGGGTCGGAATATCGCCCGCGATCACCACCATCGGGATACAGTCGAGCGCCGCATTGGCGACCCCGGTGGCGCAGTTCGTCAAACCGGGAGAGAGGTGTGACAACACCACCGAGGCCTTACCCGTCACGCGCGCATAAGCGTCCGCCGCGTGGCTGGCAATTTGTTCGTGACGCACGGTGATGAAGTCAATCGGGCTTTCGGCAAGTGCTGCCAGAACCGCGATGTTAGTGTGACCACACAGGCCAAACACATGCTCGACCTCGCGCCGTTCCAGAAAGTCGACGATATGTTCGGCAACCGTTTTGCCCGTTACGTTCGCTCCGTCCATCACGCGACCTCCTGTCCAAAGAACTCGCCAAACAGCTCCTCTTCCGAGGGGCGATCTTCGGCGATGGGCCGCGAGACCCATGTGTAGTTCATCATGTGTTTCATGGTGACGTTTTCATTGGTGATGTTGCCGCCCCAGATGCCGCAACCCAGCGAGCTGGTCATCGGCATACCGTTGGTCCAAGCCCCTGCATTGGCTTTGGATTGCGGCTGGCGCACCATCATGCGGCTGACTGGGGCAAGACGCGCCAGACGGTCGATGTTTTCGTCTTCATGCGAGTAGATGCCGCAGGAATGGCCCTTGCCGCCAGTGGCGTAGATTTGGCTGACCGTGTCGAGCGCATCATCGAAGGTCTCGAAGTGATAAAGCGCCATTAGCGTGGTCAGCTTCTCCTTCGAGAACTTGTGCTCTGGCCCGATCTGGCCTTGGTTTTCTACCATCAGGAACTTGCGATCTTCGGGGATCGAGAAGCCAGCGACCTCGGCGGTCTGTTGCGGGCGGCAGGCGATGGTCGGGAAGGTACGGTTGCCCTTCTCGTCCCACATGGCCGCCTCAAGCATCGCCTTTTCTTCAGCGTTGCACAGATAGCCGCCTTCGGCTTCCAACGCCTTGACCATGTCGTCATAGATCGACTTCTGGATGATGATATTGCCATCGGCCGAACATCCTGACCCGAAATCAGAGGTTTTCGAGATACGGGTGTTCATGGCAGCGATGTCCAGATCGGCAGTTTCGTCAATGACAATCGAGCTGTTGCCCGCGCCAACACCATAAGCCGGACGGCCCGAGCTGTAAGCCGCTTTCACCATAGGTTTGCCGCCGGTAGCCAGCGTCAGATCGCAGATCTCCATCAGGTGCTGGGTCAGCGGAATGGATGGTTTGCGGATCGCTTGAAACAGGTCCTCGGGGGCGCCGACCGCACGACAGGCCGCACGCATCACTTCGGTCATTTCCCATGTGGTCTGGGCTGTGCGCGGGTGGGGTGAAAAGATAACCGCATTGCGCGCGTTGGCGGAAGACACGCCGGTCACGGGTGGCGTCATCGCCGGGTTGGTCATCGGGATGAGCGAGGCAATCACGCCCGCAGGTTTGGCGTATTTCACCAGCTCTTTTTCCTCGTCCACTTCTACCACGCCCGTCGACGGGGTGCGCAACACATCTCGCAGCACCATCTGGATTTTGAAGCGTTTGGCCGGGCGACCTGTGCGGTCGCCGATTCCGCTTTCATCCACGCCCTGCTCGGCCAGGCGGGTGAAAGTTTTCTCATTCCCTGCATACCAAGCAATTGCCTGTGACAGGCGGTTCAGGTCATCTTGCGACCAGTCTTCGATTTCAGCCATGGCCGCGCGCGCACGCGCCAGCATGTCGGCCGCCAACTGGCGGTCCGCGTCAGTGAGCTCTTTGCTCATGATGATCCTCATTGTGTTGGAGAGTAGCTGCATCCGGCATCCGGCGCTGAGAGCGCGCATCACCGAAAGTTCGTTTCGCGTGTTGCAAGCAACGCCGCGCATGTTCTTCGTATCCCAGTTCCGCAACACGGCTTTGGTTGGGTAGTTCGATGGAATAATCCACCGGCGGCATCCGTTCGATGATGCCAGCAAAATCAATCCAACCCTCGCCCGGATAGAGGCGCGCATCTCGGGCCAGCTGGATCATCCCCTCGCGGGTGTCGGCGATGCCGGGCAGGCAGTCCGAGATGTGTAGAAAGTGAAAGAGTTCAGATGGAACGTGCAAAAGCTCGCCCAGATCGACGCGGCTGAGGTGCAGATAGAGCGTATCTACCAGAATGCCGCCATTGGGGCGGTCCGCAGCCCGCACGATGTCCAGCGTCTCGTCCAATGTCCGCAGGCGCGAGAAGGATGGGAATTCCAGATCAACAGAGATGCCATAGGGCGCAGCCAGATCGCAGGTTTCGCCATAGACATCGACAAGAAAATTCCGGTCGTCTCGGGTCGGTGTCCAGGCCGACATGATCATGCGCTTGGCCCCCAATTCGCCTCCGAGTTCCAAGGCGCGCTCGAAACTGCGGGGGTCCACGTCCTCGGTGATGCGGGCCAGTTCCACGTCCAGAACCTTCAATCCGGTCGAGGCCAAAGCCGTTTTCGTGGCCTGCACCTGCGCCTTGTCCACCGGAGCTTCCGTGAACTCCCCCGGCACTTTCATCGGGATGAAACGCGGGCTGACGGCGTCATAACCCGCACGCGCAGCGATATAGACCAGCTCGGGCGGCGACGCTCCGATCAGGGTCAGATGCGCCAATGAATACAGCGGTGTCTCATCGGCCTGTTGGGCAGTGTCGGGCATGAAATGGGCTCCGGACGAAATCAGCGAGTCGCAGGTTTATCCTACGCAATCTAAAATATCTGATATTTTTTAAAATATCAATTGCTGATTTCAGGCCCGAACCCCCCGCCCGGTTTAGGTCAGATCGCGACCCACGCCCCACCTTGCTCATTTGATCGCACCGAGGCCGCGATGAACTGCACTCCGGCTGCTCCTTCGGCCACTTTTGGGAAGCCTAGCCAACCCTCGGGCAGCGCCACCCCATCGCGCCGTGCCGCCACGGCCATGGCGAACTCGGTATAGAGATTGGCCCAAGCCTCGATGATCCCTTCGGGGAAGCCGCGCGCGGTGCGGACAAGACGTTCGGTGGCCGCGCTGACCCCATGGCCATGTCCCCGGCTGATCACGCGATCCGGCTCGCCGAAGCGATAGAATTTCAGCTGCTCGGAATTCTCCAGATCCCATTCCAGACCACCCTCGGACCCATAGACGCGCAGCCTCAATCCGCCGCGATTGCCCGGCGCAAGACGGGTCGCCATCAGCGTGCCCGGCACGTCCCCCTGAAAACGTGTGAACATGAAAGCCGTGTCTTCAAGCGGTTTCGGCGCTCCGCAGACGTGGAACTCAGCACGCAAATTGGTCATTTCCAGACCGGAGGCAAAGCTCGCCAGATGGGCCGCGTGGGTGCCGATATCACCCACGCAACTTGTCGGACCCGAGATCTTCGGGTCGAGCCGCCATTGCACATGCGGCGCGTCGGCCGCGTCATCAGGAGTCATCCAGTCCTGCAGGAACTCCACATGGATCTGGTTGATGTTGCCAATACGCCCCTCGGCCACGATCTCGCGGGCCTGACGGATCATCGGGAAACAGGACATGACGTAGCCAACGCCGAACACTTGCCCGGATTGCGCGGTCAGGTCGATCAGCGCCGAGGCCTCGTCCACCTCGTTGGTCAGGGGCTTGTCGCAAATCACGTCAATGCCCGCGTCCAGAAAGGCCTTGGCGGCAGGGAAATGCAGATTGTTCGGCGTGGTGATCATCACCGCGTCGACGCCATCTGTCCGTGCGGCTTCGGCCTGTGCCATGTCCGCGAAAGACGCATAGCAACGATCAGGATCCATGAACCATTCCGCCCCGCGCTCCTTCGCGCGATCGGGATCCGAGGACAGCGCCCCCGCGACGACCTCCCAACGGTCGGTCATCCGTGCTGCGGTGGCCTGCGTGGCCGAGATGCGCCCCCCGCCAACAACACCAAGTCGCAAGCGGCGCGACAGGGCCGGGAATGGCTCATTGAAATCCAAGTTTTCAGGCAGAAGCTTGTCGGTCATTTTATCCTCCCAGTTTCGGGATCTCTGCCCCCTCGGGCAGGATTTCCAGCGCCATAAAGATGCTGGGCGTGGTCGTTTCATATTGGTGCCAAGGATAATTACCTTGGTCGTCATACATCGGACGATGGGTCATGCCTGGCGCCATTGATTCTTCCAAATACAGCGTGGCGGGATCGCGTTCGCGGCATTGCTGCATCTTGCCGAATCCAACGATCTGGGTGTGAACCTCGCGAAAGCCCGGAACCGGGCAAAACGGGTGGTCCTTGTGTAGGCCGACATTCAGCGGCACCGAGGCCGAATGATACATGGTCAGGCCGATGTTGCCGACGAAGACCTTGGGCGACATGTAGTGCTCTACCCCACGCAACCGATCTTCCCCGCGCACTTCAAACGCAGACGGCCACACCTGACGCACGTCCGCACAAAGGGCGGCGTCATCCGTATGTGCGTCGAACCTGTCCACCACGATGGCGCGGTCTACATCGCGCAAAGTGACATTGGAGAATATCGCCGATTGAAGCGGCGCCAGGGTTTGTTCTTCGATGCGAACGGTGCGGTCGGCGACATTCACAACAATCGCGCGGTCGGTGACCTCATACTGGGCCTCGTCCGTGACGTGGCGCATGCCGAAAAACGGTTCGGCGATGGTGACGGTTTCAATGGGCATTTGCGGCCTCTTTTGTCTGAATGGCTTCACTGGCGGGGAAGGTTTCGGGCAGCGGTTCGGGCACTGGGCACGTGCTGGCGATACTCTGGTAAAGCCCTTCGTGGGGCGCGCGGGCGATGGCGTCCATCACCTCGAACACATGGAAGGACAGTGCTCCACTTGCCCGCACAGGACGGTCCTCGCGCACCGCCAAAGCCAGATCGAGCAGACCCAGACCCCGGCTGTTTTCGTTGAAGCCGTGGTGGTTTTCGACCACTTGCCAGCCTTCTCGCCCGGTGGGCCGAGGTTGGTGCGACCAGCGCGAGGTCTCGCGCGTGCGCAGCCAGACCGGGCCGTGGAAATCATTCGCCCCATGAACCGGATCGGGATCGGGGATCGAGATCACGCCATCCTCTCCATAGATTTCGAACCGCGGGGTTTCACTGTCCCAGATATCGAAACTCATCGTCATGGACCCAATCGCGCCGGTTTCGAACTCGATCAAGCTGAGCGAATGGGTGTCGACCTCAACCTCCATCCATTCCCCATTCCGGGGGCCGTTTTCGATCTGGCGGCGGTCAAAGGCGCGGTTTGCCATGCCCGCCACTCGCGCGATGGGGCCAAGGCAAAATACCATCGCGGTCAGATAGTAGGGCCCAAGGTCTAAAAGCGGACCGCCCCCTGCCTGATAGTAAAAATCCGGGTTCGGGTGGTGCCGTTCCGTGCCATGCGTACCCACATGGGCAAATACCCCGGTCGGACGACCAATCGCTCCCTCATCGATCAGGCGCCGCACGGTTTGCCAACGCCCACCCAGAAACGTATCCGGCGCGTTGCCTAGTTTCAGCCCGCGCGCCTTGGCCAAGGCCAACAGCTCGCGCCCGTCGTCCATGTCCGTCACGAAGGGTTTCTCCGAGTAGACATGCTTGCCCGCCAAAAGCGCCCGCCGCGTGATGTCGGCATGGGCTGCCGGAGTGGTCAGGTTGAGGATGCAATCGATCTGGGGATCAGCGATTACCTCCTCCACCGAGCAGGCGCGTGCGATCCCATGCTTCGCCGCCTTTGCCCGGCTCTCCTTCAGATCAAGGCTGGCGCAGGCCACGACCTCGACCTCGACCTCGACCTCTGAAAATTTCGCAAGTGTAGTCAGATAGATGTCACTTATACGGCCACATCCAACAAGGCCGACCCGGAAGGTTTTCGGTGCGTCACCGGTCATCTTCTTTCGCTTCATAAAGTGGTAGATAGCTGGGCGGCATCGGACCTTTGTTCCGACCACCCTGGTTCATTTGCTCCCAGGCATGGGACAGCACGCCGACGGATCGGGACAAACAGAACAACCCGCGCGACAGTGGTGCAGGGAAGCCAAGTTCGCAGAAGATCACTGCAGTCGCGCCGTCGATGTTCATCGCGATCGGGCGCCCGCCACGCTGGCGGCCAAGCTCGGCTTGCACCTCTTCGCCAATATCGGCGAACCGCCCGGACACTGTGCCCTTGGCAGCAGCCTCGCGCACCAATTGCATCAGCCGAGGTGCACGGGGATCGACCGGCTTGTGAAACCTGTGACCGAAGCCCGAGACGATCTTGCCGTATTGCGCGCGCCAGTCGTCCAAGCCGCTGGCAACAGCGTCGTTCAATCCCTGCCCCACGCGCAACTTGTCCGAGATGTCATAGTAAAGCTCGGCGCATTGCTCACCCGCACCGCCATGCACATCACCAAGCATGTTAACAGCTGTCGCCATCGCATTGTTCAGCCCAACACCACAGGTCGCTGCCATACGCGCAGCGGCGATCGAGGGCGCTTGCGGCCCGTGGTCCACGCCGGCAACCAAAGCGGCCTCAAACAGGGCAGCTTCGTCAGCGCTTGGCATGTCACCACGCACCATCAACCAGATCATCTGCGGAAAAGACACATTGCCGATCAGGTCCTGAATTGGATGGCCTCGAAATTCGATTTTGCCCGGTTCCATGTCGATAATCGATGTACGCCACCAATGGCGGATGGCATCTGCATCTGAACGGTCACTGGTCATGCCATTTCCCTCCGTTCCTGAGACACAAGATGTCTGAAGTGTTTGGTCATGCGTTCGGGCGAAGCGGTCTTCCCAGTCAGCAAATGAAAGGCAGCGGCGGCCTGAAAGATCGCCATGCCTGCCCCGTCCATCGTCCGCAGCCGACGCAACGCCGCGCGTTTCAGCAGCTCGGTCTGGCGCGGGAAATAGATAATGTCGGCGACCCAACAGGCGGGGGCAAGACGGTCGGGGTCAAAGGCCATGCCCGGATGTGCATCCATCCCGACAGGGGTCGCATTGACCGCGCCGCTCAGGCTCGTGGGATCGGCACTTTCAAAGTTACGCGCGACCTGAACCTGCGCCCGCGGGCGTGCTGCTTTCAGTCGTGCCACAAGGGCTTCGGCGCGGTCAGTGGACATGTCGGTCACACACAGCGTACCGCAGCCTTGATCGATCAACGCAAGCGCAACCGCACCACCCGCGCCCCCTGCCCCAACCAACAGAACCTTCGCAATCGAGGCCATCGGCATCTCGCCACGCAACGCCGAGCGAAACCCGACATAGTCGGTGTTGTGGCCAATCCAGCGGCCATCTTCGAACAGGACTGTGTTCACGGCGCCAAGCGCCTGTGCAGTCTCGGAAAGGTCGTGCAACAACCCAACTGCGTCCACCTTGAACGGATGTGTCACGTTTACGCCCGCCATGCCTTCGGCCTCGGCTTGTCGTAGCATGTTGTCCAGTGATATCCCGTTGAACGGCGCTTTTGCGGTATCAAACCGGCGATATTCATATGCAAAGCCATGAGCTTTCGCCTCGGCCGTGTGCATGTCCGGTGTCAGAGACCCCGCGATGTTCTGTCCAATTAACGCAGCTTTCATGTGCGCGGTATCCCTGCTGGTCGTTGGTGTTTCATCTGTGCGGCCAGACGGGCAGACGCGTTGCGTGCACCATAGCCCGCATAGCTGCGGGTGCGCTGGACGATCTCGAAGAAGAAGCCTTGAAAGATCGGCTGGCTGTAGATTTGGAAGTAGGCCGTTTTACCTTGCTGGTCGTACAGGATGTTCCCCGTGCGCAAGCGCGCAATCAGGTCGCCGTCCAAGCCAAACTGTGCTTGCAGATCATCGTAATAGTTGGGCGAGATTTCCAATCGCGGGAAGCCATGTGCAGCAAGCTGTGTGGACGTTTCAAAGATATCATCGCTCAGGAAAGCGATATGCTGCACCCCTGCCCCGAATTTGTCAGCAAGGAACGAGGCTGCGAAAGTGCGATGCCCCTCGGCCCCGTTCAGGTTCAGGCGCACCTCGCCTTCCGGGCTCTCAATGGCTTGGCTGTGCACCACGCCGGCCGGGTCGGCGACATCAACAATTGGCGATTTCGCCATCTCGAATGTCGAGGTGTAGTATAGCAGCCAGCTTTGCATCTCTTCATAACGCATGGTCTGCGCGACGTGGTCGATACGGCGCAGGCCGGCAGGTTGCGTCGCTTCTGTTTTAGCAACCGGTTGAAACTCGATATCCCAAACGCGATGCAGATCGGATTTTTCGTCAATGAAATGCACGACGTTACCACCAACGCCGCGGATCGCTGGAATGTCCAACTCACCTGCGCCCACCGGTTGTGAGAATTCGGGTGTGCCTAGTGCGGTGGCGCGGGCCACGGTTTGGTCGGCGTCTTTCACCCGCAGCCCCATGTCACAGACCGACGGGCCGTGACCAATGAAAGCCGAATGCGCGAAGCCATCTTTTTCGGTATTTACGACGATATTAATCGCGCCCTGCCGCCAAAGCTCGACCGATTTCGAGACGTGTTTGCGTTCCATGCGAAAGCACATGGACGACAGCAGATCGGTCAGTTCCTTGCCGCTCGTGGTATCCGCCGCAAACTCGATAAACTCAAACCCCGAGGTGTAAACACGCGGCGGAAGATCGGGGATGTCGAATGTCAGATCGGGATCGCTGCGGGACACCTCATCAAGTAGGTTCACAAGCGCCCGATAGCCATCTTGCGCCAACGTGCGCCCGCCGGGACGCGGGCTGCGTTCGTTGACGCGCGCGACCGACCACGCGCCGGTGTAACCACTGCGCGCCAGTACTTTAACGAAGCCAGCAAGATTTAAAGATCCTAGACCGGGAAGCATTCCGAAATGCCGCTTCAGGCTGCGAATGGCCCCCTGCGTGCGCGGCGCGTCCGAAAGCTGCACATGGAACACTCGTTCGCCCGGCAGGTCCCGCAACTGGGCCGGTTTCGCCCCGTCTGCGAGTGAAAAATAGCTATTCAAGGCGAGGCCGAGATTAGGGCTGTTGATTTGTTCCACCAATTCCAAGGCTTGTGCATCGGTCTGGATCGACCCCGCCCAAGGCAGCGCAAGATAGGCCAGACGCATCCCGCGTGCCTTTGCCCTGTCCGCAGCTTCTGAAAGGTCTTGCAGTGCCCGATCCAACGGCACGTCAGGGCTAGACGCACCAATCAGCAGCAAGTCAGTCCCGAGCGCGTCCATCAGGTCAAACTTACGCTCGAGCCGATCAAAGGCTCGGGTACGCTCTTCGCCCTCCCAACCTTCAAGTTCGTTGAAGGGTTTTAGTAGGTTGATCGACAGGCCAAGCCCCTGCGCCATCTGCGCAACGTCTTCGGCGGATCCATGGAACCCGGTGAAATCCGGCTCGTGCAATTCCACAGCGGTAAAGCCAGCCTCCGCGATGACTGAGAGTTTTTCTTCCAGGTCACCGGGGATCGACGTTGTCGAGATTGCAAGAGACATTAGCCTTGGTATCCAAAGAGCCTCGGCAGCCACAGGATCATATCGGGCAGCAGCATCATCGCGATAAGCGCCAGAACCAACACAATCAGGAAGGCCCAGATTTCAGAAATGATTTCGCGCAACGGGATGTCGGTGACTGCGTTGATCACAAAGAGCAGGATCCCATAGGGCGGCGTAATCAAACCAATCATCGAGTTCACCACAACCAGAACACCAAAGTGAACAAGGTCGATGCCTAAAGCCTCGCAAGTTGGGATGAACAGCGGGACGATCACCAGAATAATCGTGGTCGCGTCCAAAACACAGCCAAGCGCCAAGATCAGAACATTTACCATGATCAAGAACATGATCGGGCTGATGTCCGATCCTTCCAGCATGGACGAGATCGCCTGTGGAATCTGTTCTTGGATCACAATGAAGTTCAGGATGAACGCGCCGCCGATGACGATCCCGACCGAGGCTGACGACCGGGCGCTATCAACAAACACCTGATAGAGCTTGCCCAGTGAAATGGCGCGGTAGAACATGAAGGCCAGCATCAGCGCATAGAATGCAGCAACAGCGGCAGCTTCGGTTGGCGTGGTGACGCCTCCGTAAATGCCGTAAAGCAGAATGGCGGGCATTAGAAGCGCGGGGAAGGCGTTTGCGGTTTTCCGCGGCAGTTCGCTCAGCGGAACCGGCTCTTCCAGCGCGAAGTCACGCTTGCGTGCCAAATAGCCGTTTATGCCCATCAGCACCGCGCCCATTATCAGGCCCGGCAAGATACCAGCCAAAAACAGCGACCCGATAGATGCCTTGGAGACAAGAGCATACAGCACCATTGGGATCGAAGGCGGAATAATCGGGCCAATCGTGGCCGTGGCGGCAGTGATCGCGGCCGCATATCCGCGCGGGTAACGGTCGCCTTTGGTCATCATCTCAATGATGATTTTGCCGATACCTGCAGCATCCGCGACCGCGGACCCAGACATACCCGAAAAGATAAGTGACGCGACAACATTCACGTGTCCAAGGCCACCTTTAAAGCGTCCAACTGCTGCCACACAGAAATTCAGAAGTCGGTCAGTGATCGACCCGGCATTCATGATATTGGCGGCCACAATGAACAGCGGCACGGCCAACAGAATGGTGCTGCGATAGAACCCCTGCAGGATTTTCTCGCCTGCCAAGGCAACATCGAGCCCAGCGACGCCCAAATAGACGACAGAGGCCAGCAAGATCGAGTAGCCGATCGGTGTGCCAATCCCCGCCAAAAAGAAGAGGGTGACAAGAAGGGAAATCAGCTCAAAGCTCATTTGTTTGTGTCCTCTTCGGAAGTCTCAGCTGCTTCGGCTTCGTGAAGTTCTTCAACGGCCAGCTCAAGTTCGGTTTTCGGGGGGCCGTTACGAAGGATATCGAAGAACAGCCATGCGTAGCGTACGGCGATTGCAACGATAAAGACGCCGTAGATCGAGAAGACATCGCGCAGCGGGATTTTGTTGCCCGTGAATGGGTTACGCACCGTCGAGGTCTTCCGGATTTTCATCCAGTCGATGTAGTCCAATGTCGGAAGAAGCGTGTAGAGCATCCCAACAACCAATGCGACGGCCGAGATAAGCGCAAAGACACGACGAACCGGTCTGCTGACCGAGAGATAGATGATGTCGAATTTCACCTGATCTTGTTCGCGCACCACGAAAGCGCAGCTGAAGAAGATCACCCAGACCCACAGGATACCAATCAATTCCAACGTCCATCCGGCGGGCGTGAACAGGTATCTAAGTGCGATCTGTAAAAGAAAGGTCAGGAAGATTGCCGCCAGCATGCCGCCGGCAATCGCTTCTGCAAGACGGGAGAACCACTTGAAGGCTTTCTCCATGGTCGTTCTCCCTCTTGTCAGGTTGGTTTAGTTGCCCAGCGCGTTGATTTTCTCAAGCACGCCTTCAGGCCAGCTGGCAGCGAACTCGGATCCAACATACTGTGCCTGTACGTGTGTACGGAAGGCTTCCAGATCGGGCTCGTAAACCGACATGCCTTGCTCTTCCAAGAAGGACACAAGACTGCCTTCCAGCTCAAGCTGCTTCTGGCGGCCGCTTTCGGCAGCAGCATCGGCTGCTTTCTGAACTGTGGCCTGTTGGTCGGCCGACAGACCATCCCAAACAGCTTTCGACATCGCGATGTAGTTCAGGTCAACAAGGTGCGACGTCAGAACGATCTGCTTGGTCACCTCGTAGAACTTTTTGTCCACAACGGTTGGCAGCGGGTTGTCTTGGCCGTCAACGGCGCCGGTCGACAGACCAGTATAGACTTCCGAGAATGCCATAGGTGTCGGAGCGGCACCAAGCGCAGCTCCCAGGAACTGCCAAGCATCCGTGCCCGGCATACGCAGGTTCACACCGGCCAGATCTTCTGGCTTCATGACGGTCAGCTCGTCTTTCGACTGACGCAAGTTCACCTGACGGCGCCCCAGATACATGACGGACAGCAGCTTGACGCCAAGCTCGTCTTCCACCTTCGCTTTGAACGGATCCATCAGCGGGTCATTGAAGACGGCAACCTGGTGGGCAGCATCCTGATGGACATAACCGGTCGCGAAGATCGAGAACTCGGGGAAGAACTGTGCCAGTTCCTGTGCCGAGGCGATCGACATCTCAAGGTTTCCGCGCGAAATCGCGTCAAGTTCGGTGCCCTGCGCAAAGATGGTGCCGTTATAGCTGGGTTGATAGTCCGCAAAGTCTGCAACCTTCGGGCCAAAGACTTCGGCCATAGCAACGGAACGCTGGTCCGTTTCCGAACCTGATGTTGCAAGACGTAGTTGAATTTTGTCAGCCGCTAAGCTGGCACCCGACGTGCCAGCGACAACGCCCGCTGCCACGATGGCAGAAATCGCCGCGCGGCGTGTAAGTTTGGTGATCATGATTTTCCTCCCTGAATATCGCATTGATCAGCTCGATGATAAGCTTTGCCTGATTTTGGATATTTTGCAATATTTTTTGCAAAATATCTGATATTTTATCCTACAGCCACATATTCCCCTTCAGTTTCAATATCTTGACCTGGGTGAATATCGACAATTTTACCAGTTTTGCAGGCCAGCTGAATGGCTTCCAGCACTTTCAACGTGCGCAATCCCTCGCGCCCGGACACCAGGGGTTCAGCCCGTCCAGCGATGACATCGGCGAAATGGTGCATCTGGTTGACTAGCGGATCCGACGCTTCGCGGATCAGCGTCGTCGCCGAGATCGGCGTCCACCAGTCGCGCTTTCCATCTTGGTGTGTCCACAGGCGCAGATCGGGAACCGACAACGATCCATGCGCGCCGCCAATCATATAGCAGCTCTCAGGAGTCGGCGGGTAAATCGGGTATTCGTTCGACGTCAGCTCCCAACTCCAGGGCGCGACGATACTGTCGGACACCGTGATGGTGCCGATCGCACCATTCTCGAACCGCAAGACCGCAGCGGCAACGTCCTCGTTCTCGAACCCACGCATTGAAGGCGCAGACTGCGCCTGCACGCTTTGAACCTCGCCGCACAGATGCCGGATCAAATCCACATCATGTGCCAGATTTACCGAAATTGGCCCGGCTCCGGCCTGCTTGCGCCACGGCGCCTCATCGAAATAGTGGTCAGGCTTGTAGAACCAGCAATTGACATGCACAGCGCGTACGTCGCCGATCCCACCCACCGAGACAACTTCGTGCGCTTTACGGATCAGCGGGTTGTGACGCCGATGGTGACCGACGAGAATAGGAACTTCATTGGCTTCCGCTTGATCAACAAGCGTCCGCGCCGCGCTGGCAGAGGTCGCCAAGGGCTTCTCAATCAAAACCGGACAGTCGTGTCGCACAGCTTCGAGTCCCTGCTCGACGTGAAGCAATGTGGGGGTTGCCAGGACCAGCCCATCCGGCTTTTGCGCTGCAAACAGTTCTTCCAGCGTGTCAAAACAGGGAACCCCCCGGTCGTGCGCGAAGTCGCGTCCTTCAACGCTGGGATCCACCACCCCGGACAGGGTTACGTGCTTCAGTTGATTGATGGCATCCGCGTGACGTCGGCCAACCAAGCCCACCCCAGCGATTGCAATTTGAACAGTCTCCACCGGGACAGTCCCCCCTAGAGGCGCAGACGCGCCTTAAATTTCATTGATTAGGCCGAGTCGCCGGCGTCTTCACCTCACCCTAGGCGCCGCTCGCGCGATTTGCAATAATGTCAGATATTTTTTGTTTTAACGGATTTATTGAGTTATTGTAGCTATATCTTCAAAATGGTATCTATTATGGAAATACAGAAAAAACCGGACAAAAAAATGAACAAACAATTCGCCACTGTCGGATCGAGCACCTACCAGCGCATTAAACACGACATCATTTTCGGCGAATTGAATCCGGGTGCGAAACTGAAGCTTGAGGCGCTGAAGCAGCGCTACTCGGCCAGCTCATCGACACTGCGCGAAACCCTGAACCGTCTCGCCAGCGAAGGATTTGTCGAAGCACCCGAACAACGCGGCTTCTTTGTTACCCCCGTCTCTCAAGAAGATCTGATCGAAATCACCGAGCTTCGTGTCCTTTTGGAATGTCACGCTTTGGAACAGTCGATCAAGAACGGCGACACGGACTGGGAAGGCAATCTGGTTGCTGCCCACCACAAACTGCACCTGATTGAACAGCGTATGCTGTCGGGGGATTACTCTGAAAAAGAGATGTGGAAACGCTATGACTGGGAATTCCATCTGGCCATGATCGAGGCCTGTAACTCTAAGAACCTGTTATCGCTCCACTCGACGCTCTACGATAAATATCTGCGCTATCAGATGCTGGTTCTGACGTATCGCGGCGAAGATGCAGTGGTCGAGCATAAGGCAATGTTTGACGCCGCGCTGGCGCGGGATGCAAACGCAGCCAAGCGATTGCTGGAAGATCACATTCGCAACGGACTGGAACATACATTGGCAGCAATGTGAGCAGTGATTGTCCTAACAATACTCTTCCGCAGCAATCACTGACCTCTTGCTTGGCGTCTATGAAGCTCCAACCTCTTCACAAGAAATCAGCAACCGCCCATAAATACTCACGGAGATTACCGGTACCGTTCTAGAGGTGGCCGAAAGCCTATTGAGGGCATTGCCACCCCTCGAACATGAAATCCTTGGTCCTTCCGATGTCAGCTTATGGGGCTTTCCTCACATCTCTCATCACGGAGCGAGTGACATAAGGTGACACAGGACTGCATGTAAAATTGTGACACAACACACGAAAGGTAGACGAACACCGCGTAACCGGTTCAAACCATTATCAAATCTGGGAAAGAGATTTGGTGGAGCCTAGCGGGGTCGAACCGCTGACCTCTTGCATGCCATGCAAGCGCTCTACCAACTGAGCTAAGGCCCCATGCGACACAGCGCATTCGCTGTCCGTGCGCGGTATTTATGCAAAGGCGCCAAGGGGATCAACCCTCAAAATGCGCCTTTGCACAAAATTATTTGACGTTTAGTCGTCGTCGTTCGCCGGCATATCGGCGATCTCGTCCAGCGACACTTCTTCATCGTCATCATCGTCCAGAACGTCATCGCCCAGGTCGACATCGGATGCGTCGTCATCTTCCAGAACCGCATCTGCGTCATCGACCAGATCGTCCTTCATGACAGCTTTGTCTTCTTTGTCGGCAACCATCGTGCGCGACCCTTTACCAGTCTCCACGTTCACGACTTCACCCGAATAAGGGCTGACCACCGGATCGGCGTTCAGATCGTAAAAGCGTTTTCCAGTCGTTGGGCAGACACGTTTGACGCCCCATTCAGCTTTGGGCATTTGAAACCCTTTCCGTTCATACTGACTCGTCTGAGATTTCAGGCAACTGCCACAATGATGCAGGGGTGTCAAAGCCTTTTGCATTGAAGGGTTGACCTTGGCGGCATTCAGGCCGCAATGAAGGGCATGTTCTTTAACAAATCGCGCCAACGACTGACTGAGAATTCGACGCTGAAACTGGGCAATCCGGACCCGGTCACAATTGAACTTCGGGTTTCGAACCGCGCTCGAAGACTATCTTTGCGGGTCTCAAGGCTGGACGGACGCGTAACACTGACCGCGCCCGTTGGTTCCAATCAGGATGAGGTCATGCGGTTCGCCCAAGAGCGCCTTGAATGGATCCGAGGGCATCTTGCGCAAACCGCCCCCTCTGAGGTGCCGCAGATCGGATCTAGCTTGCCATTTCGCGGCGTTGAGCTGTCGCTGGTGCGTGGACAGGCGCGGGTCGTCGAGGTTTATCCAGGCAGGTTGCTTTTGCCACCGCAGTCTCCGAAGCACGACGTCATCCGGTTAGAGGCGTTCCTGAAGGAAAACGCACGCGCAGCCCTTGTTGCTGCCAGTGATCATTATGCAGAGATGGTTGGGCGGCCCTATGGGCGCATTACCCTGCGTGACACGCGGTCCC
Organism: Aliiroseovarius sp. F20344; assembly: GCF_023016155.1. Taxonomy (GTDB): domain Bacteria; phylum Pseudomonadota; class Alphaproteobacteria; order Rhodobacterales; family Rhodobacteraceae; genus Aliiroseovarius. The sequence continues at coordinate 156,708 of NZ_JALKBG010000008.1, read as the reverse complement.
GCTGGGGATCGTGCAGCTCACGTGGCAATCTTAGCTATTCATGGCGTCTTGTCATGGCTCCGCCTGAGGTGCTGAACTATGTTGCAGCCCATGAGGTGTCACATCTGGTGCATATGGACCATTCGCCCGCGTTTTGGGCACAGGTAGGTGCGATCTTTCCGAACTACGAGACGCCGCGGAAGTGGCTAAAGGACCACGGCACCGCCCTTCACCGCTTTCGCTTTCGCGATTGATTCCTAGTGATATTGACCTCCAGTGATTTTGTGATCACAATTGGGATATGCAGACCCAGACCCGTCAATCCCCTGACAGTACCAGCGCCCATGAGAGGGTTTATCGCCACCTGCGCGCCCGGATCATGCATGGGGAACTGGATCCCGGTGAAAGCCTGACCATTCGCGGCATCGGTGCGGAATACGATGTCTCGATGACCCCTGCCCGCGAAGCTGTACGACGGCTTGCAGCGGAAGGGGCGCTCACCTTGTCAAGCTCTGGCCGGGTCACGGCGCCTGACCTGTCTGCCGAACGAATTGAGGAACTGGCCGCGCTTCGGGCTCTGCTAGAACCCGAATTGGCTGCCCGCGCCCTTCCCCGCGCCCACATGACCCTGATCGACCGCCTACGCGCGATAAATGCACGTGTGTCGGAATGTGTCGCCAATCAGGATGCCAGTGGTTACCTGCGCACAAATTTGGAGTTCCACCGCACCATCTACCTGCGTGCTCAAGCCCCAGCGATCCTCGCCATGGCTGAAACCGTGTGGCTGCAGCTTGGTCCCACCATGCGGGCGCTTTACGCCAAAGGCCAGCGGTCGGACCTGCAACGACACCACCGCATGATCCTGTCGGCCCTTGCCGCGGGAGACGAGCCCGCACTCAGGCTCGCCGTGCGTACAGATGTTACTCAGGGCCTCAAGATGCTGGTTGGGTAGCAGACGCCCTAGTCGCGCCGAGCAACACAAACGAGCCGTAGAGCGCGGACATCAAAGAGCCACTCAGAACTCCTAAGCGCACCATGTTTTGCTGCTCGAGCGTGTCAAACGCAAGCCCACCGATAAACAGCGACATGGTAAAGCCAATCCCTGCAAGACAGGCAAGCCCATACACCATCGGCCAGGTCACCCCATCCGCACGTTTTGAAAGACCGGTGCGTTCTGCCAAGTATACCATTCCCAAGATGCCAATCTGATTGCCAAAGAACAGCCCCAAAGCAACCGCCAAGGTCAGAGGCGCAGTGAGTGTTTCCAAGGAAAGTCCGGCCAACGGCACGCCTGCATTGCCAAACGCAAAAAGCGGCAGGATTGCAAAACTTACGATCGGATGCAGGTCATGCTCTAGCCCTTTGGCAAGGGATTTGCCCTTCGCGTTTGGAGCCAGAGGAATCGCAAAGCCCAGCGCAACGCCCGCCAAGGTCGCGTGCACTCCTGATTTCAGGACAGCCAACCACAGTACGAACCCCACCAGAAGGTAAGCTGTCAGGTTGAACACGCCACGCTGGTTCATGACCACCAAAGCGCTAAGACAGAGCGCCGCAATTGACAGCGCAAAGATCGACAAATTCGACGTATAGAACAGTGCGATGATCACGATCGCTGCAAGGTCATCGACCACGGCCAATGTCAGAAGAAAGGTCTTCAGGTGCGCAGGCACGCGATCACCAAAAAGACTCAAAACACCAAGCGCAAAGGCAATGTCGGTCGCAGCGGGAATGGCCCAGCCTTTTGCCTCGAAACTGTCTATTCCCACAATCCCAAGGAATACCAAAGCGGGCACGGTGATGCCGCCAATTGCGCCGTAAACGGGCAGTGAAGCCTGTTGCCAACTTGAAAGGCTGCCCTCTTTGATCTCTCGTTTGATCTCGAGTGCGACAAGCAGGAAAAACACCGCCATAAGCCCGTCATTGATCCAAAGGATCAGTGGTTTTGAGACTGCAAGCTCTCCGATTGCCCAAGTTGCTTTTGTTGTCAGCATCGAGTCATAGATCGGCTGCAAACTTGGTGTGTTTTCGAAGACAAGCCCAGCCAACGCAGCTAAGGCAAGCGCAATCCCTGCTGCAAGAGTTGGATCAAGACCTAAGACTTTTTTCATGTGATTTTCCTGTGATGATTGATTTCCCTAATATAGGTACGCAGGCGTCACACTTCAGGATCACTTTTCTGATTATTTTAGTCGGAAAGAAAAAAAGCGCCCCGCAAAGGGCGCTTTCTTAGGTAGTTTCGGGCACTTTTTTACGCGTGGATCGCGCCGTCTCCGCAGGCCAAAGCTGCCTCACGTACCGCTTCCGAGAACGTTGGGTGGGCATGGCAGGTGCGCGCCAGATCTTCAGCCGATCCGCCATATTCCATCAGCACGCAAGCCTCGTGGATTAGGTCTCCAGCCGCTGGACCCATGATGTGGACGCCCAGCACGCGGTCGGTGGCCTTGTCGGCCAAGATCTTCACGAAACCGTCGCCTTGGAACACGGCTTTAGCTCGGCCATTGCCCATGAAGCTGAACTTTCCGACCTTATAATCAACACCAGCTTCTTTCAGCTCTTGTTCAGTCTTACCAACCGATGCGACTTCGGGCGAGGTGTAGATCACGCCGGGGATCACATCATAGTTCACGTGGCCCGCCTGACCGGCGATGCTTTCAGCAGCGGCCATGCCCTCGTCTTCAGCCTTGTGCGCCAGCATCGGTCCTTCGGTCACGTCGCCAATCGCCCAGATGCCGGGAACCGAGGTTTTCCAGTGGTCGGTGGCGATCTGACCACGCTCGGTCATCTTCACGCCCGCGGCTTCCAGACCCAGACCATCCACGAACGGACGACGACCGGTGGCAACCAGCACCACGTCGGCGTCGATCACATGCTCGCTGTCATCCTTGCGTAACTTGTAGCTCACGTTCGCCTTGGTCTTCTTGGCGTCGACCTTCTGAACCGCTGCGCCCATGATGAAGTTCAGGCCCTGCTTTTTCAGCGTGCGTTGGAAGGTCTTCTGAATGTCTTTGTCCATTCCCGGCGTGATCTCGTCGAGGAATTCAACCACGGTCACTTCCGACCCAAGACGTGCATAGACCGAGCCCATTTCCAGCCCAATCACCCCCGCGCCGATGACGATCATCTTGCGCGGGATTTTCGGCAGCTCAAGCGCGCCGGTCGAGGTCACGACGACTTTCTCGTCCACCTCAACACCCGGCAGGCTTGAGGGTTCCGAGCCAGAGGCGATCACGATGTGCTTGGCGTTGTGCACTTCGTCACCAACCTTGACCTGACCGGCCGCGGGGATCGAACCCCAACCTTTCAGCCAATCAACTTTGTTCTTCTTGAACAGGAACTCGATGCCCTTGGTGTTCTGACCAATGACGTCGTCCTTATAGGCCAGCATCTCTTTCCAATCGACCGAGGGGCTTTTGCCCTTCAGGCCCATCTTGGCGAAGTTATGCTCTGCCTCATGCAGGCTGTGCGAGGCATGCAGCAGCGCTTTGGAAGGAATACAGCCTACGTTCAGGCAGGTGCCGCCCAGCGTCTCGCGCCCTTCAACACAAGCGGTTTTCAGGCCCAGCTGAGCACAACGAATGGCGCAAACATAGCCACCTGGGCCACCGCCGATTACGATTACGTCATAGTCTGCCATATCACTCTTTCCTTCTTTCTTCGCCATGCGCTGGCCGACTGCCGTTTCTGCGCAACTTGCGTATTCGAATTGATGCTGACAACCGCTTCGGTTCGCCCCTTAAACTGGTGTCAGCAGCTTCACATTCACATTGATCACGCCATCACGCTCCATATGCATAGCCAGTTCTTCAGAATCGAAGAACGCGCGGGCCCGTTCAAGATCAAGGACCTGGAAAAGCGCCACAGCGTGGTTGTCTTTGTCGGGGTCACGCCAGACGTGGAGCGTTTTGAGGCCGACGGCTTTGCGGTTGAACCGGTCTCTTTTGAAGACGGTATACCACGCGTCGAAATCCGCCACATCAGCTTGCCAGAGTACATGTGTTGCCATGATCAGAAACCCCCTCTGTGATTAACGACTGCAGCGCGCATTTGCGGGCAGGTCGCAGTGTTCTTGCATTTGCCAGAACCGGGAAGCTGGCGCGCTCGAACTTCTGCCTGATCAGTCAGGAAAGTGTCGAGCGCGCCAAGGTTCATTACAGATCCATCAACAGGCGACGCGGATCTTCCAGTGCTTCTTTCACGCGCACAAGGAAGGTCACGGCGCCTTTGCCGTCGACGATGCGGTGGTCATAGCTCAGCGCCAGATACATCATCGGGCGGATGACGACCTCTCCGTTGATCGCCATCGGACGGTCTTGGATCTTGTGCATGCCAAGGATACCCGACTGCGGCGGGTTCAGGATCGGCGAGGACATCAGCGAGCCATAGACACCACCGTTTGAGATGGTGAAGGTGCCGCCCTGCATTTCTTCCATGCTGAGCTTTCCGTCACGGGCGCGGCGTCCTTTCTCGGCAATCGCTTTTTCGATCTCGGCGAAGGACATGCTGTCGGCGTCGTTGATCACCGGAACAACCAGACCGGTGGGCGTACCGGCGGCGATACCCATGTTTACGAAGTTCTTGTAAACGATGTCGGTGCCATCGATTTCGGCGTTCACTTCCGGCACTTCTTTCAGCGCGTGGCAGCAAGCCTTGGTGAAGAACGACATGAAGCCCAGACGGACGCCGTGTTTTTTCTCGAACAGGTCTTTGTACTCTTTGCGCAGAGCCATCGTCTCGGTCATGTCCACCTCGTTATAGGTGGTCAGCATGGCGGCTGTGTTCTGGCTGTCTTTCAGACGGCGCGCGATGGTCTGACGCAGACGTGTCATCTTCACACGCTCTTCGCGGGCGGGATCGCCAGCAGCGCGCGGGGCAGCCGGGGCTGCTGCAGGCGCGGCAGCTTTCGGTGCGGCCAAGGCGGCAGCAACGTCGTGCTTCATCACGCGGCCATCACGACCAGTGCCCTGCACGTCGGCGGGGTTCAGGCCAGCTTCCGCCATGGCTTTTTTGGCCGAGGGCGCGTCTTCCACATCCTTGCCAGCCGCCGCAGGGGCAGCCGCAGCAGCGGGGGCCGCAGCAGGCGCAGCCGCAACAGCCCCACCCGACGAGAGAACCGCTAGCTTGGCCGTGGCGTCTACAGTGGTGCCTTCGGGGGCCAGAATCTCAGCCAATACACCAGCGGCAGGGGCTGGCACTTCGACCGACACTTTGTCGGTTTCCAGCTCGCACAGCATCTCGTCCTGTGCAACGGCGTCACCCACCTGTTTGAACCAGCTTGAAACGGTGGCTTCAGATACACTTTCGCCCAGCGCGGGTACCATCACGTCGACGGCCTGACCCGCGTCGCCAGCCGGGGCAGCAGCAGGGGCGGCTTTAGCGGCAGGAGCTGGGGCTGCACCCTCGCCTTCGCCAATCATGGCCAGCAGTGCATCAACGCCAACAGTTTCACCTTCGGCGGCGACGATCTCGCCCATCACGCCAGCGGCAGGGGACGGCACCTCGACGGTGACCTTGTCGGTTTCCAGCTCGCAGAGCATTTCGTCAACGGCAACAGCGTCGCCGGGTTTCTTGAACCATGTTGCGACCGTGGCTTCGGTCACGCTTTCGCCCAGCGTGGGGACACGTACTTCAATGCTCATGGCTTATTTCCCTTCCATGGTCAGCGCGGCATCCACCAGCGCCTCTTGTTGTGCTTTATGTGCAGATGCCAAGCCTGTCGCAGGCGAGGCAGCAGCGGGGCGACCGGCATAGATCGGACGCGTGTGTTTCGCGCCGATGCGGGTCAGCACCCATTCAATGTTTGGTTCTACAAAGGTCCAGGACCCTTGGTTTTTCGGTTCTTCCTGACACCAGACGATTTCCGCCTGTTTGAAGCGTTCCAATTCCTTAACGCAGGACATGGCCGGGAAGGGATAGAATTGCTCGAGGCGCAGGATGTAGACATCCGTGATGCCGCGCTTGTCACGCTCTTCCAGCAGGTCATAGTAAACCTTGCCCGAACACATGACGACGCGCTTGATCTTGTCGTCTTTCACCAGCTTCGCCTCGGACCGACCCGTGCCGTTGTCACGATCACCATCATCCCACAATACGCGGTGGAAGCTGGAACCTTCGGTGAAGTCCTTGGCGTCCGATACGCACAGCTTGTGGCGCAGAAGCGATTTCGGTGTCATCAGGATCAGCGGTTTACGATAGCCGCGATGCAGCTGACGGCGCAGGATGTGGAAATAGTTCGCCGGGGTCGAGCAGTTCGCCACGATCCAGTTGTCGCCACCACACATTTGCAGGAAACGCTCCAGACGGGCCGAGCTGTGTTCCGGTCCTTGCCCCTCAAAGCCATGCGGCAGAAGAACGGTCAGGCCGGACATACGCAGCCATTTCGATTCACCCGATGAGATGAACTGGTCGAACATGATCTGCGCGCCGTTGGCGAAGTCGCCGAACTGAGCTTCCCACATAACCAACGCGTTGGGTTCGGCCAGCGAATAGCCATATTCAAAACCCAGCACCGCGTATTCCGACAGCATCGAGTCGATGACCTCGTAATGGGCCTGACCTTCGCGGATGTTGTTCAGCGGATAGTAGCGCTCTTCGTTTTCCTGGTTGATCAGGCCAGAGTGGCGCTGCGAGAACGTGCCGCGCGTACAGTCCTGACCGGCCAGACGCACCGGGAAGCCTTCGGTCAGAAGCGAGCCGAACGCCAATGCTTCTGCGGTTGCCCAGTCAAAACCGGTGCCTTTTTCAAACATCTTGGCTTTGGTGTCCAAAAGACGGCCAACGGTCTTGTGCATCGGGAAATTGTCCGGTGCGGTGGACAGTGCTTTGCCAACCTCGTTGAACGTCTCGGTCGAGATCTCGGTCTTGCCGCGCTGATATTCATCACTGTTGGTGTCCAGATGCGACCAGCGCCCGTCCAGCCAGTCGGCCTTGTTGGGCTTGTAGTCTTTCCCAGCCTCAAACTCGTCGTTCATGCGCGCTTGGAACGATGCCTTCATATCCTCGATTTCGCCTTCGGGGATCAGGCCGTCTTTAACCAAACGTTCTGTGTACAGCTGAAGCGTTGTCTTATGCTTCTTGATGTTTTTGTACATCAGCGGGTTAGTGAACATCGGCTCGTCGCCTTCGTTGTGACCAAACCGGCGATAGCAGAAGATGTCCAGAACCACGTCTTTGTGGAATTTCTGGCGGAATTCGGTAGCCACGCGGGCGGCATGCACCACGGCCTCGGGGTCGTCACCGTTCACGTGGAAGATCGGGGCTTCCACCATCAGAGCAATATCCGTCGGATAGGGCGACGAACGGCTGAAGTGCGGCGCAGTGGTAAAACCGATCTGGTTGTTCACAACGATATGCATTGTGCCACCGGTTTTGTGACCGACCAGCCCCGACAGGCCGAAACCTTCGGCCACGACACCCTGACCGGCAAAAGCCGCGTCGCCGTGCAGAAGGATCGGCAGAACCTGATCGCGGTTCACGTCGTTCATCTGTTCTTGCTTGGCGCGCACCTTGCCCAGAACCACCGGGTTCACCGCCTCAAGGTGCGAGGGGTTCGCGGTGAGCGACAGGTGGACCTTGTTGTCATCAAACTCGCGGTCCGACGATGCACCAAGGTGGTATTTCACATCGCCCGAACCGTCGACTTCTTCGGGTTTGAAGCTGCCGCCTTGAAATTCGTTGAAGATGGCGCGGTAAGGTTTCTGCATAACGTTGGCTAGAACCGACAGACGGCCACGGTGCGGCATGCCGATCACAACGTCTTTCAGGCCCAGCTGTCCGCCGCGCTTGATGATCTGTTCCATCGCCGGGATCAGCGCTTCGCCGCCATCAAGGCCGAAACGCTTGGTGCCCATGTATTTGACGTGCAGGAATTTCTCAAAGCCCTCAGCCTCGACCAGCTTGTTCAGGATTGCCTTACGGCCTTCCTGAGTGAAGCGGATTTCCTTGTCGAAGCCTTCGATACGCTCTTTCAGCCAACCCGCTTCTTCCGGGTTCGAGATATGCATGTATTGCAGCGCGAAGGTGCCACAATAGGTGCGCTTCACGATCTCAAGGATCTGACGGATCGAGGCAACCTCGAGCCCCAGCACATTATCGATAAAGATCGGGCGATCCATGTCAGCTTCCGAGAAGCCATAGGACGCGGGATCCAGCTCGGGATGCGGTGTAGGTTCCTGCATGCCCAGCGGATCAAGGTCTGCAGCCAAGTGGCCACGAATACGGTAGGCCCGGATGATCATCAGCGCCCGGATCGAATCCAGAACGGCGCGTTTGACCTGATCGTCGGACAGGGTCACGCCCTTCTCGGCGGCCTTTGCCTCGATCTTCTTGGCCGCCGCCTTGCCTTCTTCGGCAGGGGCTTCCGGCCATTGACCGTCCAAAGCATGCACCCGATCACCTTCCGGCATCGGAGGCCAGTCACCGCGCGCCCAGCTGGGGCCAGCGGCCTCGGCGGTTACGTCGCGGGCGTCATCCCCAAGCTCTGCGAAAAACGCATGCCACGCAGCGTCAACCGCGTTGGGATCCTTCACATACTGGGCATAAAGTTGCTCCAGATATTCTGCGTTATGGCCTTGCATAAAGCTGGATGCGTGGAAAATGTCGTTCGGGGATTGGTCATTCATGATAACACCTCATGAGGGTTGGGACCCAGTGGCTCATTGTTTTTTGATGTTGGCAAAGCCCAGAGCACAATTGTTGGGATTGCGAGTACAAGGCTAGTTCCCAACCAAGGGAATATAAAGATCCACCCAATACTCATACGCTGGTGGCTAAACTGCTCAATAGCGGAAAAGGCAAAGATGCCCCAATAGCCGCCAAAGAAAGCCAATGCGGTAATGATCGTGAGCACTACTGTTACACCCGCATCTTTGTTCCTACGGATTGCACACGAAACACCAAAGAGCATAGGAATTGGAGAGAACATCCAAAAAGATTCCGTGAAGCTTTTCAGGAAATAGAACGAACTGTTCAACCCCGAAAAAACCCCCAATACTGAAAGCACGAATGGAAAGGCCAGTACGGCTGCGAACCACCAAAACTCAGTTCTCGAGGCGCTGCCTGAGAATGAAAAGCATTTGGAAAAGCCCATCTTTATCGCTTTAGCAGGAGTCATTTCGTTCCTTTGGGAGTTGGGGCCCGAATGAACGGGCCCCAGATGATTACTTACCGATCGCTTCCAGCACGGCCTCGCCCAGCGTTGCGGGGCTGTCTGCCACCACAATGCCAGCAGCGCGCATGGCTTCGATCTTGTCTTCGGCACCGCCTTTACCACCGGCAACGATGGCACCAGCGTGGCCCATGCGGCGGCCCGGAGGTGCCGTACGGCCAGCGATGAAGCCCGCGACCGGCTTCCAGCGGCCTTTCTTCTTCTGTTCGGCCAGGAATTCAGCAGCTTCTTCTTCTGCCGAGCCACCGATCTCACCGATCATGATGATCGATTGGGTCTCGTCGTCGTCTAGGAACATGTCCAAAACGTCGATGTGCTCGGTGCCCTTGATGGGGTCACCACCGATGCCAACCGCGGTCGACTGGCCCAGACCGATATCGGTGGTCTGTTTCACAGCCTCATAAGTCAGCGTACCCGAGCGCGACACAACACCGACGCTGCCGCGTTTGTGAATGTGGCCGGGCATAATGCCGATTTTACAAGCGCCGGGAGTGATCACGCCGGGGCAGTTCGGGCCTACGAGACGCGACGCCGTGCCTTCCAGAGCGCGCTGAACGCGCATCATGTCGAGCACCGGAATGCCTTCGGTGATGCAGACGATCAGCTCCATCTCGGCGTCGATGGCTTCAAGGATCGAGTCCGCTGCGAAGGGCGGCGGCACGTAGATCACGGAGGCGTTGGCTTCAGTGACGTGCTTAGCCTCGTGAACCGAGTTGAAGACCGGAAGGTCCAGATGCGTCTGGCCACCTTTGCCCGGCGTCACACCGCCGACCATTTTGGTGCCATAGGCAATCGCCTGTTCCGAGTGAAAGGTACCCTGAGAGCCGGTAAAGCCCTGACAGATCACCTTGGTATTTTCGTCGATAAGGACTGCCATGTGGTAGTCTCCTTAATTAGCAAAGATTGACAGGGAAGCGACCTTAGAACGGCCGTTTGATAGGTTGCTCACAGCCACTTGCGCTCCAATGCCACCTTTGGAAAAGGTCGCACTTGCTCGGGAGCCCTTAGTTGCTTTCACTTCCAATCCCTGAACTTTATGTCGTTGAAGGGTTTTAGCGAGGCTTGGCGCCATGCCTTTCGCGTCAGTTTTTTGGCGTGTAACCATGCACGCCGTACCGCCGCCAGAAAGCTTGATGGCCGGATTAACGAATTCACCGTTGTCTGACACCCAGCCACTATTGCTTTTCTCGAAGCCTTCCTTCGCAAGTATTGCACCCACTTTCTCGAAATTCGGGAACGTCTTGAGGCATGTTTTTTCAAACAATGCCAAAGCACGAGCTTGCGCTTCGTTGGGTGTTTCTGCAGCCACTAGCGACGGCGACATGAAACCACTCAACAGCAAAGCAAACCCAAACTTGACGAAGGTTTTCCGCATCAGCCCTTCACCGCTTTCACGATTTTCTCTGCACCGTCCGACAGGTTGTCGGCAGCGATCACATCAACGTCTGAGTTGTTGATGATGTCTTTACCGGCTTCCACGTTGGTGCCTTCCAGACGGACAACCAGCGGAACCTGCAGGCCCACTTCTTTCACAGCTGCAACCACGCCCTCGGCGATGACGTCACAGCGCATGATACCGCCGAAGATGTTCACAAGGATGCCCTTCACGTTGGGGTCCGAGGTGATGATCTTGAAGGCCTCAGTGACTTTCTCTTTGGTCGCACCACCACCAACGTCAAGGAAGTTGGCCGGTTCAGCGCCGTACAGCTTGATGATGTCCATGGTGGCCATCGCCAGACCCGCACCGTTCACCATGCAGCCGATCTCACCGTCCAGAGCGATATAGTTCAGGTCGTATTTCGACGCTTCCAGCTCTTTTGGGTCTTCTTCGGTGGTGTCGCGCAGTTCGGCAATGTCCGAGTGGCGGTAGATGGCGTTGCCATCAAAGCCAACTTTCGCGTCCAGCACTTTGATGTCACCGCTGTCCGAGATGATCAGCGGGTTGATTTCCAGCATCTCCATATCCTTCTCGGTGAAGGCTTTATAGAGCTTGCCCATCAGAGCAACGCACTGTTTGACTTGTGCACCTTCCAGGCCCAGCGCAAACGCGATGCGACGGCCGTGGAAACCTTGGTATCCCGTTGCCGGATCAACCGAAAAGCTCAGGATCTTTTCGGGGGTCGCTTCCGCCACTTCCTCGATATCCATGCCGCCTTCGGTCGAGCAAACGAACGAAATGCGCGAAGTTTGGCGATCTACTAGAAGCGCAAGGTACAGTTCACGCTCGATGCCGGAACCGGCTTCGATGTAGATGCGGTTCACCTGTTTGCCGGCTGGGCCGGTCTGGTGGGTCACAAGGGTGCGGCCCAGCATTTTCTTGGCTTCTTCAGCGGCTTCCTCGACCGATTTGGTCAGGCGGACACCGCCTTTTTCGCCAGCGTCGGCTTCCTTGAAGGAGCCCTTGCCGCGGCCGCCTGCGTGAATTTGGGCTTTGACCACCCAAAGCGGTCCGTCGAGTTCACCTGCGGCGGTTTTGGCATCTTCTGCTTTCAATACTACGCGGCCGTCCGAAACGGGGGCACCGTAGGATTTCAGAAGGGCCTTCGCCTGGTATTCATGAATGTTCATGAAATCATCCTATCCAGTTGGTCCATTGGGTCCCGGACAAGATGCACAAGTGAAGCAGAGGGCAGAAATGTTTTTTGCCAAAAAGCCCGATTTTTATCCAAACGCGCGAATTTTGTGATCACAGCTTAAAATGTGTGATCACAAATGGTTAATTTGCGCCCTGACGCACAGTTTGCGAATCTTCGGTCAGCGTAACCGACGCCAAATCGAGCGGGCCTGCTTCTTCACCATAGGTTGGCGATGCAAAAGACTGCCAATTTGATCTCGGGCTGTAGGGCAATTGATAAGCGTCCTGTCCCGACCAAGTATTTCATACAGCGCTTTCAGAGAAGTGTGATCCATGACTTCGCTCAGATCGAATGGGGAATCTGTTGCGATATCGAACCCAGGCTGACCATGTAGCTTTGTCACATGTAATAGACGCGGTGCCGCCATAAGCTTCCCCATCACCGGAATATAACTTATGTGCATCAGGTTATACTCAAGCGGCAAGACCCAGAACCGAAGTGCGGAATCCCACAACAGTTCCTTCAGAATTGGCTGGTCCCAGGACTCTCCTTCTGAGTCCATTCGTTTTTCCCATTTCGTCAGGAATGCCTGTGTCGCATCGGATTTGCGAACCCCCATAACGCCACTGTTGATTTGGCGAAATCCAACTGGCAAAGACAATCTAGGTTCACGCATGGATACGGTGCCATTGCCATATTGCGCTTGCGCACCGATGCAGTCCATCTGGCGCAAAAGTTCAAACAAATCTGAACAATCAGCAACAGTAACAACATCGCAATCAAGATAAACTGTATATTGAAACCTGCTTTTGCGCATCGCTTCAATCTTTGGACGCTTCCCCTTGTGTTGGAGTGGATGCACTTGATCAAAGACTGGATCGTCAACTGGCTCATCCGCGAAAAGATCAATTTGCACATCGTTCAGCACGGCACGCAAAGAACGGGCTGCGCGACAAGCAAGCCCGCGATACTGTGCCCCCGTGGCAGCAAACACAAAGCCATCATCATTTGTCATCGGGAATAAAAGCTTCAAAAATCCCCCCCTAACCCGACTAAATCAATTCACTTAATAAAAGGATTGGACTTCATCGAGCACAAAACTCACCCAAAGTCCACGACTCACCAAATTCCATCTACCCTTAATTGCAAAGCCAAAATAAAAAAAGCGCCCCCAAAACTGGAGGCGCAAATCGTAGTTTTTTGTAACTGGCTTATGCCAGCGAGCTGTCGATACCCTTACAAGCTTCAACAAGACCCTTCACCGCATCGACAGATTTGTCGAACATGGCTTGCTCGTCTTTGCTCAGCTCGATGTCGATGACTTTTTCGATGCCGTTGGCACCGATCACGGTCGGTACGCCAACATAGAAACCGTCAAGGCCGTAAGCGCCATCAACGTAGGCAGCTGCAGGCAGAACGCGTTTCTGGTCGTTCAGGTAAGCCTGAGCCATTTCGATCGCCGAAGCAGCCGGGGCGTAGTAGGCCGAACCAGTTTTCAGCAAGCCAACGATCTCGGCGCCACCGTCACGGGTGCGCTGCACGATGGCGTCCAGTTTTTCTTGGCTGGTCCAGCCCATTTTCACCAGATCCGGCAGCGGGATGCCACCAACGGTCGAGTAACGGGTCAGCGGAACCATGGTATCGCCGTGGCCGCCCAGAACGAAGGCGGTGACATCGCGCATGGATACGTCAAACTCGACCGACAGGAAGTGACGGAAGCGTGCCGAGTCTAGAACGCCAGCCATGCCGACCACTTTCTGATGCGGCAGGCCCGAGAACTCGCGCAGAGCCCAAACCATTGCGTCCAGCGGGTTGGTGATGCAGATCACGAAAGCGTTCGGGGCGTGTTCTTTGATGCCTTCGCCAACCGATTTCATGACTTTCAGGTTGATACCCAGCAGGTCATCGCGGCTCATGCCCGGCTTGCGCGGAACGCCAGCGGTCACGATACAAACGTCAGCACCAGCGATATCTGCATAAGAGGTGGTGCCCGAAAGGGCTGCGTCGAACCCTTCAACAGGACCGCTTTCCGCGATGTCGAGTGCTTTACCCTGAGGGATACCGTCCGCAATATCAAAGAGGACAACGTCGCCCATTTCTTTCAGTGCAGCAAGGTGAGCAAGTGTGCCACCGATCATGCCGCTACCGATAAGCGCAATCTTGGGTCTGGCCATGAGTGTGATCTCCGATCAGTTGTTTTCGGGCGCATGCCTAGTCCTAAAGTGCCTTTCGCGCAAGGGCGCTGCACTGCGGCATCACACTGGGCTTGCAACAGAATGCGACAGACGATAGCGCTAAAGCGCCCATTTTCCAGACTTTTGAGGGGATCATCATGCCCGAGGTTCTGGACCTCACTTTCTTTGCCTTTGCAATCCCGGCAGTGATCTTTGCCGGGATTTCCAAGGGTGGCTTCGGCTCTGGCGCTGCTTTTGCGGCGACTCCTTTGCTTGCGCTGATTCTGGATCCAGGCGCTGCGATTGGGCTGATGCTGCCACTTTTGATGCTGATGGATGTGACAGCCCTGAAGCCCTATTGGCGTAGGTGGGACACTCCTTCCGCTTGGGCGCTGATTCTAGGAGCCATTCCGGGCGTGGCACTTGGGGCTGCGCTGTACACAATTGCAAATCCCGACGTGTTTCGATTGCTGATCGGGGTGATCGCGGTTGGTTTCGTCCTATTCCAAATCGCGCGAGCGAAAGGCTGGATCCCCCCCGCCCAAAGCCCGATGTCCGGTCAGGCTGGCGCTTTTTGGGGGATGATCGCGGGTTTCACCAGTTTCATCAGCCATGCAGGGGGCCCGCCTGCCGCCGTTTATCTGTTGTCACGACGGTTGGACAAAACGACGTTTCAGGCCACAACGGTTATCTGTTTCTGGGCAATCAATCTGTTGAAGTTCATCCCCTATTTCGTCTTGGGGATATTCACGTGGCAAACGGCAAAGGCTGATCTTTTGCTGATCCCCTTTGCCGTTATTGGTGTCTGGATTGGCGTGCATCTGCACCACAAAATGTCAGAGCGGCTGTTTTTTGGTTTCACCTATTTGTTTTTGATCCTCACCGGGACAAAACTGATCTGGGAAGGGCTGACCTAAACCGGTTTGCCAAGGCGGGCCGGGGTCAGGTCTTCGTCCACCCTTTCAAACCCACGCCCTGCGGCAACCAAGCAGGTTACACCCTGTGGTGTGGTGACAGTGATGGTCCAGGTGCCTGTTTCGGGCGAGGCATAAACCTCGACCACCTGCCGATCCGAAGCAAGCCCGATGGATTGCCGCGTTTCGCCAAAGGTTTCGGCCAATCGGTGCACAACATCCGATCGCTCTGCGCAGCGCGTGGCGTTCTGGGCGTGCAATTGTCCTGCCGTCAGAAGGATCGCGCCGACACCCAGACTAAGGGCCAGAATATCCTGCTTCATGGATCTGTCCTTTCAATTGGGCCGATCAGCTGGGCCATCCGGCGTACCGGGGCATCAGGGCCGTGTTCTGTGTCGCGCCAAGCTGCATCCATTGTATCAGTGGCCAACTGTTGGCCCTCCCGTCACTCGGCAAGTGTCAGGGAACCCTGCGCCTTGAAGTCAAAGAAGTGGTTAACGTGCCGAACATGAATCGGTGATCACAGGGCAACTCGAAAAATTTCTGCATTGCGGCAAAGTTTGCCTTGCGATTTGGTGCGCAAATGTGATCCCTTGCGCAACAATATTGCGGAGACACAGAATCATGACCACACGCCCCTATCGTTCCGTCCTCTACATCCCCGGCTCGAAAGAGCGTGCGTTGGAAAAGGCCCGTGGCCTGCAAGCTGACGCCATCATCTTCGACCTTGAAGATGCCGTTGCCCCCGACGCCAAGGTCGAAGCACGTGCCATTCTGAAAGCGGAACTGGATAAGGGCGGCTATGGCAATCGTGCCAAGATCGTGCGGATCAACGGGTTTGATACGGAATGGGGCAAAGACGACGTGGCGGCTTTCGTTGGTGCGGATATCGACGCGATCCTGATGCCAAAAGTTGGCTCCGCCGCGCAATTGGATGAACTGGCCGCGCTGATCTCGAATGTGGATCTGTGGGCGATGATGGAAACCCCCATCGGCATGTTGAATGCCGCTGAAATTGCCGCGCATCCCCGCCTGAAGGGCTTTGTCATGGGCACAAACGATCTGGCGAAAGAGCTCAACACCCGCTTCCGCGCTGACCGTCTCCCCATGATGGGCGGGTTGCATATGTGCCTGATCGCAGCAAAAGCATATGGTGTTGTGATTGTTGACGGGGTTTACAACGCTTTCAAGGATGATGAGGGCCTAAAAGCCGAATGTGACCAAGGTCGCGACATGGGGATGGATGGCAAGACTCTGATCCACCCTGCGCAACTGGCCATCGCCAACGAAGCCTTCGCCCCCTCTGAAGCCGAGATTGATTTGGCCCAGCGTCAGATCGCTGCGTTTGAAGAGGCTGAAGCATCCGGCCAGGGCGTTGCAGTAGTGGATGGTAAAATCGTCGAAAACCTGCATGTTGAGACAGCAAAATCCATTCTGGCCAAAGCCGAAGCCATCACCGCGATGGAGGGCTGAGGCCCACTTAAAGGAACCTCGCCATGACGTTGCTAATTGCCGGTCTCGCCCTGTGGTATGTCGGACACTTCTGGAAACGCGCCCTACCCGGTGCCCATGCCAACATGGGTCAACGGGCCAAAGGGATATCTGCAATAATGATCCTGATCAGCGTGGTTTTCATGGTGATCGGGTATCGCATGACTGAAAGTTATGATCTTCACACCCTTCCTTCAGCACTGCGGCACGTGAACAACCTGTTGGTTCTATTCGCGCTCTATTTCATGAGCCCCGGCCCCTCGAAAGGTGCCATCTTCTACAAGATGCGCCACCCGATGCTGACCGGTTTCATCATCTGGGCTGTTGCACACATCATGGTGAATCCGGATCTGGCTTCGATGGTCCTGTTCGGGGCTCTGACGGTCTGGGCAGTGCTGGAAATTACCGTGATCAATCGCGCAGAACCGGATTGGCAGCCAAACCCCAAAGGGGCAATCGCCAAAGACGCCATGTTCTTTGTGGCCTCGATCGTTCTGCTGGTGATCATCGGATATATTCATGGGCTGATCGGCCCGTCCCCGTTCGGCGCGTAATCTAACTGCGCGGGCGGGATCCAAAACTATCGGCGGGCCGTTCCTTGTGCCCGCCAAGACATGAAAAACGGAGAGCTATAATGGCTAAAACCAACCCCGGACGTTTTTTCGAGGATTACAAGCTGGGCGACGTGATCGATCACGCCGTACCGCGCACCGTGGCAGAAGGCGAACGCGCGCTTTATCATGCGCTCTACCCTGCCCGGCATGCACTTTATTCCTCGGACGAGTTTGCTGGGGCGTGTGGTTTGGAAGGCTCGCCGATTGACGACCTGATCGCGTTTCACGTGGTGTTCGGGAAGACCGTCCCCGACATTTCGCTGAATGCCGTTGCCAACCTTGGCTATGCCGAGGGACGTTGGCTGAAACCCATTTATCCCGGCGACACGCTGCGCTCGCAGTCCGAGGTGATCGGGTTGAAGCAGAACTCCAACGGTAAATCGGGTGTTGTCTGGGTCCGCACACGCGGGTTCAACCAGATGGGCGAGCCTGTGATGGAGTATGTGCGCTGGGTAATGGTGCGTAAGGGCGATTTGGACGCGCCCGCGCCCGAAACCGTGATCCCCGAGCTGAAAAGTGTTCTTGAAGCCTCCGACCTTTCGATCCCCGAGGGTCTGTCTTTCGAGGACTACGACTTCACGCTGGCCGGGGAACCGCATCGCTGGGGCGACTACGAGATTGGCGAGAAGATCGACCATGTGGATGGCGTGACCGTCGAAGAAGCTGAACACATGATGGCCACGCGCCTATGGCAGAACACAGCCAAGGTGCATTTCGACGCCACTTTCCGCCCGGATGGTCAACGCTTGATTTATGGCGGTCACGTGATCTCGATGGCGCGAGCCCTGTCCTTCAACGGTCTGGCAAATGCCCAGATGATTGTCGGCTTGAACGGCGGCGCGCACGCGAACCCCTGTTTCTCGGGTGACACGATCCGCGCTTGGTCCGAGGTTCTGGACAAAGCAGACACCGACGCGCCAGGTGTTGGAGCGGTCCGCCTGCGTCTGGTTGCCGTCAAACACGGTGCGCCAGAATTTGCGCTGAAAGGCGAGGATGGAAAATACCTGCCCGAGGTCATGTTGGATCTGGACTACTGGGCGCTGATGCCGAAATAGGAGGTTGCGCCCTTTCCCAAGCAGGAATGGGCGCTCCAGTTTCGGAGTCGGGCTACACCAAATACCCGATTTATTCAGTAGGATAAATCCCGGCCAAATATGTGATCACAAATTTCAAATTCGTGATCACAACACCCAAAATACCACTCTGTTAGCGCAAATTCCTCTGTTTTTGATCGCCTTACTGCGTGACTCCGTGCCGCAAAAGGCGCTATTCCTGTCGTAAAGTCGAAATAGACAGAAGGAGGCCGCCATGGCCGACGTGAACAGAGGCAACCGCCCTCTTTCCCCGCATCTGCAAGTATACCGCCCGCAGCTGACCTCCATTACCTCGATCTTCGCCCGGATCACCGGGGTTGCCCTGCTGGGTGCTGCGATCTTGGTCGTTTGGTGGTTCTTTGCCGCTTCGATGGGTGCTGACTACTATAACGTTGTGAACGGTCTGATGACCTCATTCATTGGGGACGTTGTTATGTTCCTGGCTCTCTGGGCACTTTGCTATCACGCACTCTCGGGCCTGCGTCACCTTATCTGGGATATCGGCATCGGGCTTGAGGTCGAAACGGCCGAGAAGATGGGCCTTGGGGTCATCTTCGGTTCCGTCATTCTGGCGATCCTCGTCGCCGTGATCGTGTAAGGGGGACAATCATGAGCTATCTTACCGACCGCAAACGCGCCGTGGGCAAAGGATCTGCTGGATCCGGCACCGAGCATTTTTGGAATCAGGCCATTTCGGCTGTTGGCCTTCTTATCCTGATGCCGCTGTTCGCGCTGACCTTTGGCTGTGCCTTGGGCATGCCCTATGAGGACGCCATCGCGTATTACCAACGCCCCTTCCCCGCAATCATCGCAGCGATGACCCTTGTGACCGCCATGGTTCACTTCCGCCACGGCGTTCAGGTGGTGATCGAGGATTATTCGCGCGGCGTAACCAAAAAAGTGCTGGTGATTGTTTGCACCGCCCTTTCCTACACTGTTCTGGCAATCGGCCTGTATGGCCTTGCCCGCATCGCCTTTTAAGACCGGAGAGCAACCCAAATGGCAGCTTACGAATACGAAACGCACGAATATGACGTGGTCGTGGTCGGTGCTGGTGGCGCCGGTCTGCGGGCCACGCTTGGCATGGCCGAACAAGGTCTGCGCACCGCTTGTGTGACTAAAGTTTTCCCGACCCGCTCGCACACTGTTGCAGCGCAGGGCGGTATCGCCGCTTCCTTGTCCAACATGGGCCCGGACAACTGGCAGTGGCACATGTACGACACTGTGAAAGGCTCGGACTGGCTGGGCGACACGGATGCTATGGAATATCTGGCGCGCGAGGCACCCAAAGCGGTGTACGAGCTGGAGCACTATGGCGTTCCCTTCTCACGTACCGAGGAAGGCAAGATCTATCAGCGCCCGTTCGGCGGTCACACTACCGAATTCGGTGAAGGCCCTGCTGTGCAGCGGACCTGTGCTGCTGCTGACCGGACCGGTCACGCGATCCTGCACACGCTTTACGGCCAGTCGCTGAAGAACAACGCTGAATTCTATGTTGAATACTTCGCCATCGACCTGATCATGTCGGAAGACGGTCAGTGTCAGGGTGTTGTCTGCTGGAAGCTTGACGATGGCACGATGCACGTCTTCAACGCGAAGATGGTTGTGCTGGCGACGGGCGGCTATGGCCGTGCGTATTTCTCGGCCACCTCGGCCCACACCTGCACCGGCGACGGTGGCGGCATGGTGGCCCGCGCGGGTCTGGCTCTGCAGGATATGGAGTTCGTTCAGTTCCACCCGACCGGCATCTACGGCTCGGGCTGCCTGATCACCGAAGGTGCACGTGGCGAGGGTGGCTATCTGGTCAACTCGGAAGGCGAGCGTTTCATGGAGCGTTATGCGCCCCAGTACAAAGACCTTGCCCCGCGCGACTATGTTTCCCGCTCGATGACAATGGAGATCCGCGAAGGTCGCGGGGTTGGGCCCGAAGGGGATCACATCTTCCTGCACCTTGACCACCTTCCTGCCGAGGCTCTGGCCGAACGCCTGCCGGGCATTTCGGAAAGCGCCAAGATTTTCGCAGGTGTTGACGTGAACAAGGAACCGATCCCGGTTCTGCCAACGGTTCACTACAACATGGGTGGTATCCCCACGAACTATTGGGGTGAAGTTCTGAACCCAACCGCCAAGGATCCGACCGCTGTTGTGCCTGGCCTGATGGCTGTTGGTGAAGCAGGGTGTGCGTCGGTACATGGTGCAAATCGACTTGGTTCGAACTCGCTGATTGACCTTGTTGTCTTTGGCCGCGCCGCCGCGATCCGCGCTGGCAAGGTCGTGGACGCAGACAGCGCCAACCCTGTGCTGAACCAAGCGTCTGTTGATGGGGCCTTTGATCGTTTCGACGGTCTGCGCAATGCGAGTGGCGCGGTTCCGACCGCCGAGCTTCGCCTCGAGATGCAGAAGACCATGCAGGCCGATGCCGCAGTCTTCCGCACCGCCAAGACCATGAAAGAAGGCGTCGAGAAGATGACCGCCGTCGCCGCCAAGATGGACGACCTTGCTGTCACTGACCGCTCGCTTGTCTGGAACTCGGACCTGATGGAGACGCTGGAACTGGCAAACCTTATGCCGAACGCCTTGGCCACAATCCATGGCGCAGAAGCGCGCGAGGAAAGCCGTGGCGCACACGCACATGAGGACTTCCCGGACCGTGACGACAAGAAGTGGCGTGTTCACACTGTCAGCCGCGTAGATGGCAACAAGGTTGACCTGACATATCGTCCGGTCATCACTGACCCGCTGTCCACCGAGGCTGAAGGCGGTATCAACCTCAAGAAAATCGCGCCCAAAGCGCGGACGTTCTAAGGAGACGAGAAGATGGTACAATTCAAGCTCCCTAAGAACTCGACCGTTCGTGTCGGCAAAACATGGCCAAAGCCCGAAGGCTCGAATGTTCGCAAGTTCCAGATTTATCGCTGGAACCCGGACGATGGTGAAAACCCACGGGTCGACACCTACTTCCTAGACATGGACGCCTGCGGGCCGATGGTTCTGGATGCGCTGATCAAAATCAAGAATGAGATTGATCCGACCCTAACCTTCCGCCGGTCCTGCCGCGAAGGCATCTGTGGTTCCTGTGCGATGAACATCGACGGGATCAACACGCTGGCCTGTATTTACGGGATGGACGAGATCAAGGGCGACGTGAAAATCTATCCGCTGCCGCACATGCCAGTAGTGAAAGATCTGATCCCCGATCTGACGCATTTCTACGCACAGCACGCATCCATCATGCCGTGGCTTGAGACCAAGACCAACCGCCCCGCGAAAGAGTGGAAGCAGTCGATTGAGGATCGCAAGAAACTTGATGGTCTTTATGAATGCGTCATGTGCGCCAGCTGCTCGACATCCTGTCCGAGCTACTGGTGGAATGGCGACAAATACCTTGGGCCAGCCGCACTGCTGCACGCCTATCGCTGGATCATCGACAGCCGCGACGAAGCCACTGGCGAGCGTCTTGACGAGCTTGAGGACCCCTTCAAGCTGTATCGCTGCCACACGATCATGAACTGCTCAAAAACCTGCCCGAAAGGCCTGAACCCGGCCAAGGCAATCGCTTCGATCAAGAAAATGATGGTCGAACGTCACCTGTGATGCAGGGCCTTAGCGATGCAATTCTAATGGCCGCCCTTGCCGGGGCGGCCATTCCTTTTGGAGCTTGGCTTGCCCGGTTCGACAGGCTGTTTCCCGGCAAACTTCGTGACCAGGCCAATCACTGGATCATGGCGTTTGGTGCAGGCGCACTGCTTTCTGCCGTTGCGCTTGTTCTTATCCCTGAAGGGCTTGGTCGTGTTTCCGGCTTGTTTGCACTTGCGCCGTTACTAATGGGTGCTCTCGCTGCCCTGATCGTTGACATCGCCATGTCACGGACAGGTGGTTCACGCGCGCAATTCATGGCCATGTTGATGGACTTCATCCCTGAAACCATCGCACTGGGGGCTGTGATAACGGCGGAACCTCAGCTCGCACTGCTGTTGGCAGCATTGATCGGCGCACAAAACCTGCCCGAAGGGTTCAACGCGGACAGAGAATTGGAAGTTGGCAGTCAAATGCCACGCGGCAAGCGACTGGCCCTTTTCGCGTTGCTCGTCCCGCTGGGACCGATTGCGGCTGTGATCGGCATGACGATGCTTTCCACTGCGCCCGCTATCCTTGGGTGGCTGATGCTGTTTTCTGCAGGCGGCATCCTGTACCTCATGTTTCAGGACATTGCGCCGGAACTGCCTATCGAACGAAGCTGGACACCTCCGCTGTGGGCCATTCTTGGCTTTGCGTTGGGATTGGCAGGACATATCCTGACGACATGACAGGCTATTCCGGCACCCCACTTGAAAAGAAACTTGGCCTGAAGGACGGGCAGCGTGTGGCTTGGATCAATCGTCCCGCCGCGCATGATTATCTTACTACCAGCTGCGCATTCGTTGCCGTTGATGACACGTCACCTGACGCCTTAACCGGTCCATATGATGTGATCCAAATGTTCACCTATGACCGCGCTGCTTTCGAAGCCGCCATGCCCCAGCTTCTCGCCGCGCTCGATATGGACGGCATGATCTGGATCTCTTGGCCCAAGAAAGCATCAAAAGTCCCGACAGACATGACCGAGGGCGTCATCCGCAACGCGGCCCTGAAGACCACTTTGGTCGACGTGAAGGTGTGTGCCGTAGACGAAATCTGGTCCGGCCTAAAACTGGTGATCCGCAAAGAACATCGCGCTGATCACGGACAGGGCTGACCTAAACTTCGATGTTGTCGATCAGACGCACGTCTCCAAGCATGGCAGCGGCCAGAAGACGTGCGGGGCGGGACAGGTCTTTCACCGGCTCTAGCGTCTCTGCATCACGCAATTCCAGATACTCGACCGAATGATACCCAGCATGCTCGATTTGAGCTTTGGCACTGTCCAGTACCACGCGTGGTTCAGCACCCCGGCGAATAGCGACTGCGGCGCGGTCCATTTCGGCCTTTAATGCCGGCGCAATGGCCCGCTCTTCTTGGCTAAGGCGCACATTGCGCGAGGACATCGCCAATCCATCATCCTCACGGATTGTGGGGCAGCCAATCACTTCGGTCTCGATGTCCAAATCTTTGGACAGGCGACGAACCAATAGCATCTGCTGATAGTCTTTCTGACCAAAACAGGCCACATCCGCGCGGGACTGCAAAAACAGCTTCGACACCACGGTTGCGACCCCATCGAAATGGCCGGGACGATGTGCGCCTTCCAAATCTTCGGTCAGGCCAGACACACGCACATTGGTCGCGAACCCCTCGGGGTAAATCTGGTCAGGCGTCGGTGCATACAGAGCATCCACACCATAGGGTGCCAGCTTCTCTGCGTCGTCTTCCTCTGTCCGGGGATAGCTATCCAGATCATCCGGATTGTTGAATTGTTTGGGGTTCACGAAAATCGTGACGATAACACGGTCCGCTTGCTTCTTCGCCTCTTCCACCAAAGACAGATGGCCAGCATGCAACGCGCCCATCGTGGGCACTACGGCGACACGTTCGCCTTTGAAAATCCAACTGCGGCGCAGGGTGCGCAGCTCGTCCTTGGAACGGATGATCTTCATTTCTTTTTGACCTCATCTGCAAAGACGTGCTCGGGCGCCGGGAAACTGCGGTTTCGCACCTCATCGGCGTATTTGGCAATGGCTTTTTCGCCGACTTCACCCAGGGTTGCGTATCGCTTGGCAAACTTCGGCTTGAACGCTGTGAACAAGCCCAGCATGTCATCCACAACTAATACCTGCCCATCACATTGCGCTGAGGCACCGATGCCAATCGTGGGGATCGACACGGCTTCGGTGATTTCGTTCGCAAGGCTTTCCGGAACTTTCTCAAGCACGACCGAGAATGCGCCAGCAGCCTCGACCGCTCTGGCATCCGCCATCACACGGGCGCGGTCTTCACCCCGACCCTGAACTTTATATCCACCAAGCGTGTTGATCGCCTGCGGCGTCAGACCCACATGGGCCATGACAGGGATCGAACGGCTGGTCAGGAAGCGGATGGTTTCTTCCATCGACACGCCGCCTTCCAGCTTGACCGCGGCTGCCCCAGTTTCGCGCATCAAGCGGGCGGCGTTGCGAAAGGCTTGCTCTGGGCTTTCCTCATAGGACCCGAAGGGCATATCCACGATCATCATGGATTGCTTCAGCCCCCGTTTAACGGCAGCCCCATGCAGGCACATCATATCCATCGTCACGCCCAGCGTATCAGGCAGGCCATGCACCACCATCCCAACGCTGTCACCCACAAGAACCATGTCGCAATGCGCGTCCATCATCTGGGCTGTGGGTGTGGCATAGGCGGTCAGCACCACCAGTGGCGTGTCCCCTTTACGACTACGAATATCCGACGGCGTCGGTGCTGTTACTTTGGCCGAGGCGCTCATGGTTTCCCCTCCCTGATCCACTTCGCTTCTCGGCAATATAATGCTGCGACGCAGAAAATCAAAGGGGAGATGACGAAACGTTCTTTCCTTGCCTTAAGGGAATTTCCCGCGTTTCATGGGGCATATCCCGCGAAACGGGACAAGGAGGACCACGATGACCAACCTTAAACTTACTGCAAGCGCTTGGGCGCTGATGGCAACGACTGCGCTGGCTGGAAATGACGCGATCACGCTGGGAATGGTGCTTGAACCGCCAAACCTTGACCCAACAGCAGGGGCTGCAGCGGCCATCGATGAAGTTGTCTATGCAAATATCTATGAAGGCCTGACGCGGTTCGGCCCCGATGGCGCAGTGTTGCCCGCTTTGGCAAGCAGCTGGGAGGTCAGCGAAGACGGGTTGTCCTACACGTTCGCCCTTCGTGAAGGGGTCACCTTCCACGACGGAACGAGTTTTGATGCCGAGGACGTCGTGTTTTCGCTTGATCGCGCGCGAGCAGAAGACTCGACCAATGCGCAGAAAGCCCTGTTCAAGGACATCGAAAGCGTAACAGCCGTTAACCCGACATCGGTGCAGGTGAAGCTGACCACGCCCAATGGCAACTTCCCCTTCAATATGGCTTGGGGGGATGCGGTGATTGTAGCGTCTGAAAGCGTCGAAAACGCAGCGACCAACCCCGTTGGAACAGGCCCCTTTAGCTTCGTTGAATGGGCTAAAGGCGACCATGTGACCATCGCGCGCAATGACGCCTATTGGGGCGACGCACCTGCACTTGCCAACGCGACGTTCAAGTTCATATCGGACCCGAACGCGGCCTTTGCGGCCATGATGGCGGGTGATGTAGACGCGTTCCCAAACTTCCCCGCGCCAGAAACGCTGGGCCAGTTTGAAGCCGATCCGCGCTTTAACGTGATCGTTGGCTCGACCGAGGGCGAGACGATCCTGTCGACCAATAACAAGTCCGGCCCGCTGGCCGATGTTCGGGTGCGTAAGGCCATTGCCCATGCGATCAATCGTCAGGACATCATCGACGGAGCCATGCATGGTTATGGCACGCCCATCGGCACTCACTTTGCGCCGCATAATCCGGACTATGTTGATTTAACCGGAAACTCGGCCTTTGACCCAGAGATGTCGAAATCCCTTCTTGCTGAGGCTGGCGCGACCGATCTGACCCTGCGTCTTATGCTGCCCCCGCCCGCCTATGCCCGTCGCGGAGGCGAGATCATAGCCGCCCAACTGCGCGAGGTTGGGATCAACACCGAGATTTCGAACCTCGAATGGGCGCAGTGGATCGAACAAGTATTCAAAGGCAAGGATTTCGACCTGACCATCGTCAGTCATACGGAACCTGCGGACATCAACATCTATGCCCGTCCGGAATACTATTTCCAGTATGACAACGCCGATTTCCAAGCGTTGATCGAGAAACTGTCGGTCACATCAGACCCCGCCATGCGGTCGGACCTGAACAAACAGGCCCAACAGATCATCGCGGACGATTATGTGAACGGGTATCTGTTCCAGCTGGCGAAAACCGGTGTGGCGAATGCCAAGATCAACGGCTTGTGGGAAAACGCGCCCACACAGGCGAATGATTTGACTGGGGTAAGCTGGTCTGAGTAATCCTGTTGGGCGGCAGAAATGCCGCCCATCTTGCTTATTTTAAGGTTCTATTATGCGAATTACTTTCATCCCCGTTGCAGCTCTGGCTGTGTCTTTTGCCCTTTCAGCCTGCAACACCACATCTGGCGGCACGACACAAAGCCGGGAAGAACGCGGGCAAGCCATTTTAGCCCAATGCATCGCGTCCGAATGCCAACGCCTTGATTTGGACGGAGCACGACTGCCGGACTATAATGTCGTCAAAGATTTGCCTCATGTGCGCGCCCTGATGGTCAGCTACACCGATTTCTCTGATCTTTCGGTGCTGGAGGGGAATGCGCAGTATTCGGAACTGCACATTGGGGCCAGCAATGTGACCGACTTGACCGCACTTCATAATTTTCCAAATCTGAAGCTCCTTCACGTACAGGATCTGGATGTCACAGACTACACGCCCATTCGGAAACTCAAAAACCTCGAAGAGCTCGCCATTGGTCAATCTGCCTTCAAGGATCTGACGCTTGTGCGTAATCTACCGCGACTGAAACGCCTCGATATTGAACGCTCGGATGTTGATGATCTGTCTCCGCTGAAAGGCAACAAGTCCATTGAAGAGCTGGAAATGAGTTTCCTTGAAATTGAAGATCTCTCTCCGCTTTTGAGCATGCGCAACTTGAAACGCATAACGTTCGATATGGAAAACCTGGCCGATGATCAGAAAGCGATCCTCGATACGTTGCGGGCACGTGGCGTCGAAGTTGAAGCAGTCGAAATTATCGTGGTGTGCTAACGCTTTCACGGAAATAACTCAGCTCTTCGGCTCGTTCGGGTTCGGCGTCACGCGGCGCTTCAGAATAGTCTCGCGCCACGTAATATAGGTGACGGCCGCCATGATCACACCCGCGCCGACAACCACCCAGAAATCCACCGGTTCTGCGAAGAAAATCGCGCCCGTGGCGGCCGCCCAGATGATTTGCACGAAAGTCACGGGCTGAGTGACCGATACGGGCGCCTCAGCAAAGGCACGCGACATGGAATAATGGCCAGCGGTGGCAAAGAACGCCACGACAGCCAACCACGCCATCTGCACTAATGTAGGGGGCACCCAGGCCATGTAGGCTGCTGGCACCAGCCCGATCGTCACAGTAAGCGACATCATGGCCACCACCACGCCCGCAGTCGCATCCTGCGCCAGACGTTTCGCGATCAGATAGGAAACCCCCAGAAAAATCGCCGTGAACACCATCGAGATATGACCGCCCCCAAGCTCACGCAGCCCCGGTCTTAGGATGATCAGCACGCCAAGGAACGCGGCGGCAACGGCCAGCATCCGTCGGGTTGAAAAGCTTTCCCCCAGAAACACGGCCGCCCCAAGCATGACGTAGATTGGGGTCAGATAGTTCATCGCCACGACCTCGGCCACGGTGATCTGGGTCATGGCGTAGAACCAACAAAGTACCGCGCCCGTGTGGACCACCCCGCGTAGCACAAACAGTTGCCACACCCGTTTGGGGAATTTGATCTTGGTAAGCTGCCCGATAGCTGGAAGCACAAAAACAAGGCCGAAGACATAGCGCAGAAAGGCCGCTTGGGATGAGGGCAGCTCTTGCCCTACATATTTCACCAGCGCATTCATCATCACAAAAAACAGACCTGCCGCCAGCATCCAAAGGATGCCATGCATAGGCCGCTGATCAGAGGAAACGCTTTCGTTCATCCGGCGACATGACACCGGATAGAGATCGAAAACAAGAGACCCCGGCGCGTTTCCACGAACCGGGGTCTTTCTTTAACCAGATGGGGTGCGGCTTAAAGCTGCTCCATCACTTCGTCCGAAGCTTCAAAATTGGTGGTGACGCGCTGCACGTCATCATCATCCTCAAGCGCATCCACAAGCTTCATCAGCTTTTGCATGTTCTCAAGATCCAGCTCGGTGGTGATATTTGGCTGCCAGATCAGCTTGGTCGATTCCGACTCGCCCAACGCGGCTTCCAATGCGGTGGATACTTCGTTCAAATCTGTGTCGGCGCAAACGATACGATGGCCGCCCTCGTCGCTTTCGCAATCCTCGGCGCCAGCTTCGATCGCGGCTTCCATTACAGTATCTGCATCGCCTGCTTCGGCAGGGTAGATCACTTCGCCCTTACGGTCGAACATGAAACCAACGGAACCGGTTTCGCCCAGGTTCCCGCCGTTCTTCGTAAAGGTCGAGCGCACGGTCGATGCGGTGCGGTTTTTGTTGTCGGTCATGGTCTCGACGATGACGGCAACACCATTGGGGCCGTAACCTTCATAGCGGATTTCGTCATAGTTCTCGGCGTCGCCACCTTGCGATTTCTTAATCGCGCGTTCGATCACATCCTTGGGGACCGACTGCGACTTGGCCTCTTTCACGGCCAGACGCAAACGCGGGTTCTTGTCGGGATCCGGGTCGCCCATTTTGGCAGCCACAGTGATCTCTTTGGCGAGTTTCGAAAACAGTTTCGAGCGCAGTTTATCCTGACGACCCTTGCGGTGTTGGATGTTTGCCCATTTTGAGTGGCCAGCCATGGCGCCCTCCGACTAAATCATTCATTCGGGGTTCAATAGCCCAAGCGGCCAACAAGGGGCAAGGGGCCTTGCTGGATTGGTTGGGTTTAGCACAGTTCGCAGAGGATTTTCATGCGCGATCATCCTTCGGGGATCCCATCACCACATGGGTCACAATCTGATGCACCTGCGGCAATGTTCCCAGCTTATCGGTGTGGAAACGTTTATAAGCAATCAGGTCTGCTGCCTCGACCCGCAGCAAATACTCCACGGTGCCGGTGATGTTGTGACACTCGCGCACCTCATCATAACGCGCCACGGCCTTTTCAAAGCCTTCCTGAGCCGCTTTGGTGTGGTCATTCAGCCCGACCGTCACATAAGCCACGAACCCCACTCCCATCGCCACTGGATCAAGCACAGCCCGATAGCCCGCGATAACGCCCTGCCGCTCAAGTTGCTGCACTCGGCGCAGACAGGCCGAGGGGGACAACCCCACACGATCGGCCAATTCCGTATTGGGCAGGCGACCATCCGCCGACAGCTCGCGCAATATTTGCTGATCTATTTTATCTTTTATCCGCATAGATTGCAGAATAAGCGCGATATTACACAATTTTGCAATCACAAAGCGCCCGTATACGGCAATAATCCTCATATGTCTTATGATCTTCTTCTTGCGCTTGTCGCATTCGCCTTTGTGTCGTCCATCACGCCGGGACCGAACAACTTGATGCTTATGGCCTCGGGGGCGAATTTCGGTTTCCAACGCACGATCCCACATATGCTGGGCGTGGCCGGGGGATTTGTGTTCATGGTGGTTTTGGTGGGTGCCGGGCTTATGCAGCTCTTTGACCTATACCCCATCAGCTACACGATCCTGAAAACCGGAAGTGTGATCTACCTTTTGTGGCTAGCGTGGAAAATTGCGCGCGCAAGTGAACCCGGAACTGGCAAGGCTGGCGGAACGCCGATGACGTTTTTGCAAGCGGCGGCTTTTCAATGGGTAAACCCAAAAGCTTGGGCGATGGCCCTGACTGCGATCAGCGTCTACGCACCAACGCGCGATATGGGGGCTGTGATTTTGGTGGCCGTAATTTTCGGAGCTGTGAACCTTCCATCCGTCTCCACATGGACCGTACTAGGTCAGAAAATCCGCGTGATCCTTACGAACCCAACGCGGCTTAAAGCCTTTAACGTCACCATGGCTCTGCTGCTGATTGCCACACTTTTCCCCGTAATCTACGGGTGACGCGCCCTGCCCTTCGCGGTAAGCCTTGGGTATGACGACAGATCAAATCATTCTTTTTTCGCTTTTCGGTGCGGTTTTTGGGCTGCTTCTTTGGGGCCGCTTCCGCTATGACATCGTTGCCTTTTCTGCCCTTATGTTGGGGGTGGTACTGGGCGTTGTGCCCATAAAAGAGGCCTTTTCTGGCTTCGGGCACCCAGCCACGCTGGTCGTGGCGCTGGTGCTGGTCGTTTCGGCTGGTTTGGTCCGGTCAGGCGCCGTGTTCTTGATCACCCGAACCCTTGTCGATGCATCGCGATCCCTTGGGTCGCACATCGCACTGATGGGGGCCATTGGTGGTGTCCTATCTGCCTTCATGAACAACGTGGCTGCGCTGGCGTTGTTGATGCCCGTAGACATTCAAACCGCCCGTAAAGCGGCGCGTCCTGTGGGGCTAAGTCTTATGCCATTGTCCTTTGCCACCATTCTTGGCGGCATGGTCACACTGATCGGCACGCCCCCCAATATCATCATCGCCGCCATCCGCGAAGATTCCTTGGGCGAACCTTTCAAGATGTTTGATTTTGCACCTGTTGGGGGCGTGACCGCCATCGCAGGTTTGATCTTCGTGGCGTTGATCGGTTGGCGCCTGATCCCGCAGCCAGATGCAGGCAAAAACGGGTCCAACCCCATGGATGAGTTCGGCCAATATGTTGCAGAGCTAACCGTGCCTGAAGGCTCAAAACACATCGGCAAGCGCGTGAAAGAACTGCTGGAGACGGCTGAGAAAAACGATGTAGCCATTCTTGGCCTCGTCCGGAATGGCGCGCGGAGATACGGCACCCAACGCGGCACCAAACTGGTTGAGGGGGACGCCCTGGTATTAGAGGCAACACCCGAAGCGCTGGACGAATTTCGCGCTGCAACCGGGTTGGCCTTTGCCGAAGGAACCCGTGAAGAAAAACTGAAAGCCGAGGGCGACGGCCTATCAAAAATCGAAGTCGTCGTGCCCGAGAACGCCCGGATTGCCGGTAAAACCGCGCAGGCCATCGGGTTGAACTGGCGACAACGCTCGGTCCTGATGGGCATTTCACGGGCAGGTAAGAAAATCGCCCAACAGGTGCGCAAGACCGAAGTGCAACCAGGCGACATCCTGCTTCTGCTTGTGCCGCAGGGCAACGAGGCAGACGTGACCGAGTGGTTGGGTTGCTTGCCTTTGGCTGAGCGCGGCTTGACCGTCACCCGCGACGAAAAGGTCTGGCTGGCCATTGGCCTTTTTGCTGTGGCTGTCGCGGCGGCAAGCTTTGGGTTGGTGTATTTGCCTGTGGCGTTGGGGTTGGTTGTGGTCGGCTATGTCTTGGCCAAGATCGTACCCCTATCAGAGCTTTACACCCATATCGAATGGCCCGTCGTGGTGCTTTTGGGGTCCATGATACCGCTGGGTGCCGCGTTGGAAAGCTCTGGCGGGACCGAGCTGATCGCGGGGGCCTTGGTCGGTTGGACCGAAGGATTACCCGCTTGGGCCGTGTTGACGGTTTTGATGGTGGTCACCATGACCTTGTCGGACGTTCTGAACAACACGGCAACAACCATCGTTGCTGCCCCCGTGGGCATTCAGATGGCGCATGCCTTGGGCAAGAACCCTGACCCTTTCCTGATGGCCGTCGCAATCGCCGCGTCCTGTGCGTTCCTGACGCCCATCGGGCATAAGAACAACACGCTGATCCTTGGCCCTGGTGGCTATCGCTTTGGCGATTACTGGCGCATGGGCTTGCCGCTCGAGATCTTGGTCGTTGTCGTCTCAATCCCAGCAATCTTGGTGTTCTGGCCGCTATAGCCGGGACTAAAGTGGCCAGATAAACGGGATCAGGATCGACGCCAGAATGCCGACAGTCAGGTTCAGCGGGATGCCGACCTTCAAGAAGTCCGAGAACTTGTAGCCCCCGGGACCATAAACCAGCGTGTTTGTCTGATAGCCGATAGGCGTTGCGAAACTGGCCGAAGCGGCCACCATCACCGCAACCACCAAGGGTCGCGGGTCAAGCCCCAGCGCGTGGGCCAGACCAATGGCGATTGGCGTGACCACCACGGCGACCGCGTTGTTGGACACAAGCTCGGTCAAGACTGATGTCAGAAGGTAGATCGCCCAAACGATCAGGAACGGGGGAAGCTTTCCTAGAACGGGCGCGATGCCCTCAGCGATCAGTGCAACCGCGCCTGAGCTTTCCAACGCCGCCCCGATGCCGAGCATCGAGAAGATCAACACAAGCAACCGCCCATCTACGGCCCCGAACGCTTCGTCCGCGTCGATACAGCGGGTCAAAAGGACAACCGCTACGGCCAGTACAGCCAACAGGAAAATCGGGGCCACGCCGAATCCTGCAAGGGCCACCAATCCAAAAAGTGCTGCCACCGCAATCGGGGCGTGACCACGTCGATATTCGCGATCGGACGGCGCCGACACATCCACTAGATCCATGTCCTGCGCCAGCCGTTGAATGTCTTCCGGCGCGCCCTCCAGCAGCAGCGTATCGCCGACGCGCACCACGAGCTCATCCAACTGACGTCCGATATTCTGGTTCTTCCGATGCACCGCGAGCGGATACACACCGTACCGACGACGCAAGCGCATCTTACCCAGCTGCTTGCCAACCATCTTACAGCCGGGCGAGATCAGAACCTCGACCGTGGTGGTTTCGACGGCAGAGACCTGATCCACGCGCTTCAAGCTTTTATCGCGTTGCAGGCTAAGCAGTTCCGTCATCGCTGTCCGAAGCACAACACGGTCACCGACTTGCAGCGTGACGCCGGCCATGTCCCGCCGTAGCGACGCATCACCACGAATAACGTCAACCAGCCGCACGCCTTCGCGCTTGAACAGCTGAACGCCGTTGACCTCGCGCCCAACCAGGTTTGATTCCGGCGGGATCACAGCCTCGGTGAAAAACTTCTTGCGGGATCTGTCTGTCAGAAGCGTTGCCATGCTGTCGCGGTCAGGCAGGATCTTGGGTGCAATGAAGCGAAGATAGAACATGCCCCAAGCCACCAATGCGATGCCAAGCGGGGTGACTTCGAAAATCGTGAAAGGCTCAAGCCCGCCTTCACGCGCAACACCATCCACCAGAAGGTTGGTGGACGTCCCAATCAGGGTCAGCGTGCCGCCGAGAATTGCGCCATAGCTGAGCGGGATAAGCAGCTTCGATGCTGATTTGCCGATTTTCTTTGCAAGCTGAATAAACACCGGGATCATGACGACCACCACCGGCGTATTCGACACCACCGCAGAGGACACCACCACAAAGCCCATCAACGCAGCCAATGCCAACATCGGGCTGTGCTCGGCCTTCTTTTCTGCGATCTGTGTGAACCATTGAAGCGCGCCTGTCCGCACCAAGGCGCCCATGACAATGAACATCGCAGCGATGGTCCACGGGGCGGGATTGGAAAGCACTTCCAGTGCACTTTCATAGTCGAGAATTCCCATAATCAGCATGATGGACACGCCGCCAATGGCAACAACTTCGGTAGGGAAGCTTTCCCGCAGGAAAAGGACAAACATCCCTCCGACGGTCAGAAGGGCAATCACCGCCTGCGTTGTGGCGCTGAACTCGAATAAACCCATGCACAGTCCCCGTTTAATCGCTTGGTTTAGTTTTGCCCTGCGCAGGGGGTATGAGCAAGCGCACTTTTGTCGCGCGATCGGAAAGCGTTGTAGGACTTAGCTTGCATCCACAGGAGAAACTTGCGCCAAACGGCCCCCGTTGCGCACCATTTGCACCCGAGTTGCTTTGCCAGTGCGATCATCCGTTTCGATATACAGACCGGACAATGTGGCTTCCCCTTCGGCGGGCGTGAAACGGCCTTTGGCCATCCCGGTTACGAAACGGCGCATCGGCTCTTCTTTTTGCATGCCAATCACGCTGTTGTAGTCTCCGCACATGCCAGCATCCGTCAGGTAAGCCGTTCCCTTGGGAAGGATCTGCGCATCCCCGGTCGGCACATGAGTGTGGGTTCCAACAACCACGCTCGCGCGTCCATCACACCAATGCCCGATCGCCATTTTCTCGGACGTCGCCTCGCAATGCACATCAACCAACGACGCCTGCACAGCCCCGCCCAGCGTGTATCGCTTCAACACAATGTCGACCGCCGAAAACGGATCATCAAAGGCGCGCTTCATGAAAACCTGCCCCAGAACTTGCGTGACAAGGACTTTTCGTCCGCGCGCATCCGCGAACACACGCGCGCCCACGCCGGGGCATTCCTTGGCGAAGTTCAACGGGCGGATAATACGCTTTTCCTGTTCGCAATGGGTCAGCATATCGCGCTGATCAAAGGCATGATCGCCAAGCGTGATGACGTCCACGCCAGCATCCAAAAGCCCCTTGGCATGGTTTGCGTTCAAACCATGCCCACTGGTTGCGTTCTCACCATTGGCCACGACGAAATCGAGCTTCCAGTCTTCGCGAAGCCCCTTCAACCGTTCCGCCACTGCGCGCCGTCCGGCACGCCCCATGATATCACCAAGAAAGAGTATTTTCATGGCAGTTAGCCCTATTGGCATGAACGCAAAAGGGCAAGGGCGGGTAAACATCCCAACAAAAATCTGGAGCTTTTTTGTCACCTGCGGTAGCTCATCATTATGAGGAGCTTCACTCGCATCTTACTGACCGCTGCATTATGCCTTGGGGTTGTTTTGCCCAAGATTGGTTCGGCCGTGCAGATGTTGGTGTTGGGCGAACTTCAAACCGTGGTTCTATGTACGGGCGACGGCATTATAACGATCCGCATTGACGCTGAAGGCAACCCTATTGAAGAGGTAAGTGACGAAGCCGAGCCCTGTGTGCTGGGGAACATCCTGATCACTGTTGTGACCCCGCATACACATTGGCAGGCCCTTGCGCGCAGCTATGTTCTGACCACTGGTTTGCGTGAAATATCTTCACACGTCGATCCGCCTTACATGCGCAAACGACCAGCCCGCGCACCCCCAATCCTGACTGTCTGAACCAACTCAAACAACAGACTTTCAAGGATAAAACCAATGACAACTGACACGACCGCGGCTACGGCTGCGCGCGCACCTGTGCAAGGTGGCGCATTCTATCGACTGGTATGGAAATGGCATTTTCTGGCGGCACTTTACGTTCTGCCCTTCATGCTGATCCTTTCAATCTCGGGCGGGATCTACCTTTACAAACCTCAAATCGAAGGCTGGCTCTATGCCGATAGGCTGCATGTCGAGATCACAGGAACACCTTTGACCTACGCCCAGCAAATCGACGCCCTAACGCAAGCCCGAGGCATGAAACGCCTTCGCATGGTGACGGTGCGTGATGATCCAACCCGATCCACCACGATTGAATACAACGACGGCGAAAACATCCGTTCTGTCGCCTGGGTGGACCCCTATTCAGGCGAAGTTTTGGCCTCTGTCCCGCGGGACCGGCTGATCATGCGCATGGTCAAAAAGTTTCACGGAGAGCTTTTGGGTGGTGCGTTTGGCACCAAGTTCGTTGAACTGGCTGCTCATTGGGCCATCGTTATGATGATCACGGGCGTTGTTCTATGGTGGCCGCGTGGCAAGCGCAGCTTGCGTGACGCAGTTTCTCTGCCGCGTTCACCAGGCCGTGCTTGGTGGCGCGAGACGCATATGTTCACCGGCATGTTGGCGGCTGTTCTGATAACCCCGCTTCTGATCTCGGGCCTGCCATGGACCGATGTCTGGGGCGGCGGTTTGAGCTATGTGCAAAAGCAAACTGGGCAGGAATCGGTTTCGCTGCGGTTCGGCGGTCGCAAACCGAAATCAGCAACTGATAACGGCGACACCTTGCCCATTGAACAAATCGTCGCAATGGGATGGGAACAAGGGCTTGTCTCTCCCATCGAGGTGAAACCGCCACGCAAAGCAGACGCAGCTTATTGGATGCGGTCTGGTTCCCGCAATCGGTCCGAGCAAACAGAAATTCTGGTTGATCAGTATTCCGGCGATGTCCTAAAGCGCATCGAATTCAGTGAGAATCCGGTCATCGCAAAGACCGTGTCTTATGGCATTAGCCTGCATCAGGGTGAATTGTTCGGTCCACTGAACCTTGCGCTGAACACGCTTGCGGCACTGCTTGGCGTTGTGCTGTCTGTATCCGGCTTTGTCGCATGGTGGAAACGCCGCCCGGCGGGAGAGCTTGGTGTGCCGCGCGCACCCGAGACTAACTTGGGCTGGGGCATGGGCGCGACAGTAATTGTGCTGATGCTGCTTTTACCGCTTATGGGGGCCAGCCTGCTTTTCGCGTTGCTTCTGGATTGGCTTTTGTTCCGCCGCATGGGTTGGTTTCGCAGCGACGGCGTGCAACCGGCTGAGTAACACAACGGTTTTCCGAAACAGAAATGGGTCCGTCTTCACAGAGGGGCCCATTTAAAGCGATTTAGAACCAAATGACACCTTCGTCCGTCACGATGGCGTCCAAAGGTTGATCGGTTGATTCCAGTGGCAAATTGTCTGCCTGCTGCGCTGTATAGGCATAGCCGATGGCAAGTGTTGGACGTTCTGCGCGAAGACCCTCTAGGGTTCGATCATAGAAACCGCCGCCATAGCCCAATCGTCCACCTTTGCTGTCAAAAGCCACCAAAGGGACGACTACAACTTCTGGCGTGATGAATTCGAGTGATGCTGGAATTTGCGCCCCAAAAGGCCCATTCACCATGTCACTGTCGGGACGCCAGTTTGCGAATTTCAACGGTTGATCCTCGCCTTGAATATAGGGGACGCCGATGGTTGACCACGCGGCCATTGCTGCCATTGCGGGCAGCGGATTGATCTCGGTCCGGATTGGCATGTACCCGGAAATCGGCTTGCCTTTATGCTCGCTCAAGACCGAGATCAGATGCGCCACTCCCAACGCAGAACGCGCTTCGCAATGTGCTTCTTTACGGCGGGCAAACGCAGCTTTTCGGGCATCCGCTTTCACAGCAGTCAGATCGGTCATGGCTTGGGTCCCGTTGGGGTTGTCAGATCAGCATCACAGCCGCAAGGCCAAGGAACGCAAAGAACCCCACGACATCCGTCACCGTGGTCACAAAAGCCCCAGAGGCCAGCGCGGGATCGATATCCATACGGTCCAATACGACCGGAATGATAACACCCGCAAGCCCTGCGATCACAAGGTTCACGACCATGGCGACGCCGATCACGACACCAAGCAAAGGTGTTCCAAACCAGATCACGCCGACTATCCCCATAACCACCGCAAATATGATCCCATTGACCAAGCCAACGGCCGCTTCGCGCCGGATAACCCGCCAAAGGTTTGCGGATGTAAGGTCTTTTGTTGCGATGGCACGCACCGCAACCGTTAGGGACTGCGTGCCGGCGTTGCCGCCCATCGAGGCCACAATCGGCATTAAGACAGCCAAGGCGACAAACTGCGCAATCACCTCGTCGAACTGAGCAATCACAAGCGATGCTAAGATCGAGGTCACAAGGTTCACCGCCAACCATGGAAAGCGGCGTTTGGTGGTGTCGACGATCTTATCTGACAGAGAGCTTTCTTCCGCCACACCCGCAAGACGCAGGATGTCTTCTTCGTGCTCTTCATCCAAGATCGCCATAGCGTCGTCGATGGTGATCACACCAACAAGCCGCTCATCTGCGTCCACAACGGGGGCAGAGATCAGGTGGTATTGGTTAAAGGCATACGCTACCTCGCCCTCGTCCTGCATGACGGGGATCTTGCGAAAGCTATCTTCGGTGATGTCCGTCATGGGAACTTCGCGTGCACTGCCCATAAGTCGACCAAGCGTGACATACCCTGTAGGCCGCATGCGCGGATCAACAAGGATCACATGATAAAACTGTTCCGGCAGATCATCCTGAGCACGCAGAAAATCAATGGTTTGACCTACGTTCCAATGATCCGGAGCCACCACCAGCTCACGCTGCATTAAGCGGCCAGCACTTTCTTCCGGATAAGATAGCGACTGCTCAACAACCACCCGGTCGTCATCATCCAGAGCGTCCAAAACGGCTTCGGCCTGAGGGTCGTCAAGATCCTCGATCAGGTCGACAACGTCATCCGTTTCCAGCTCGCGGACAGCCTCGGCAAGCACGTCAGGCGCCATTGCCTGAACGACCTCTTCGCGTAGCCCTTCTTCCAGTTCAGACAGAACTTCGCCGTCAAACTCTGTGCCGTAAAGACGGACGAAACCGTCCCGCTCTTCTTTGGGCAATTGTTCGACAAGGTCGGCGATGTCTGCAGCGTGCAGCGGCTCGAGCAATGCATGAAGCGCTTCCGCGTCATCTGCCGCGATCGCCTGGCGAACCGGGCCAAAAGTCAGGTTGTCCAGTTCATAGTCGCCATCTTCAGGCACGTCATCCAAATGTTGATCATCCAGCATCGCGCGCCCTCCGTTCTGGTTCGGCCCGACCATAGGACAAGCTGTGCCTCAAGGGAACCGTCAGAAAGGCATTGAACCCGCGAAATTCGGCGCCTACGGTGATCGACGGCAATCAAGGAGGCCAGCATGGAACTTCTGTTGGGGCAGGTTCTGCAATTCAACAATACACCGTTTGAAGGAAGACCCGAAGACGCGGCCCTTCACATTCGGCGCGGCGCTGTGGCCATCAAAGACGGAACGATCCTTGATGTGGGCGAGGCTGACACCCTTCGCGCGGCCCACCCTGACGCCCCCGTGACCGATATGGGCGACGCGCTGTTGTCCCCCGGCTTTGTCGACACCCATGTTCACTATCCGCAAACCGCCATCATTGCCTCATGGGGCAAGCGGCTGA
Source organism: Aliiroseovarius sp. F20344 (assembly GCF_023016155.1). GTDB lineage: Bacteria > Pseudomonadota > Alphaproteobacteria > Rhodobacterales > Rhodobacteraceae > Aliiroseovarius. Next base: position 118,164 of record NZ_JALKBG010000008.1, on the reverse strand, counting down.
TCGATTGGCTAAACAGCTATACTTTTCCCGAGGAAGGCCGGTTCGGAGACGCAGGTCATGCGACCGAGGTTGCCGAAACCTATTTCGATCTGGTGACCGCGTCTGGAACCACCACCACAGTCAGCTATTGCACGATCCATCCGGAAAGCGTGGATGCCTATTTCGGCGCAGCCCAGAAACGCGGGCTACGTGTGTTGGGTGGCAAAACCTGCATGGATCGTAACGCGCCTGACAATCTGCGAGACACCGCCAAATCCGCTTATGATGACAGCAAGGCTTTGCTTGAGCGTTGGCATGGTCAGGATCGCTTGTCTTACGTTATCACCCCGCGCTTTGCGCCCACATCCACACCCGAACAGCTTGAGGCACTCGGCGCGCTTTGGGCGGAGCATCCCGAGCTGCTGATGCAGACCCATATCAGCGAACAACATGAAGAGATCGCGTGGGTTGCAGACCTCTTCCCTGAGGCCGAGGATTACCTGGACGTCTACGAGAAATTCGGGCTGGTCAAACCTGGTGCGCTGCTGGGACATGCCATTCATCTGACCGAACGCGAACGCGACCGGATCCGCGAGGTCGACGCAAGCCTTATCCACTGCCCTACATCCAACATGTTCATCGGCTCTGGCTTGTTCGACATGAATGGATTGATGACACAGGGCCACCGGATCGGACTTGCGACAGATACCGGCGGCGGGTCGAGCTTTTCGATGCTGCGAACCATGGCCGCCGCTTACGAGGTTGGCCAGTTGTCCGGTTTCGCAATACATCCCGCACAGCTTTGGTGGCTGGCGACGGCTGGTTCGGCAAATGCAATTCATCTGGGCGACAAGATCGGACGCCTGGCCCCCGGATACGAGGCCGACATCATTGCAATCGACCTAGACTCGACCCCCGCAATTGCCCAGCGCGCTGCGCGGGCCGAGGATATCTGGCAGGCCGTATTCCCCACCATTATGATGGGGGATGATCGGGCGATCTCGGCAGTTTGGGCAAACGGGCGTAAACTGCGCTAATCCATCAAGCCGTTTGCCAGTCGGTTCTGGTTTTCAATGACGCGCGGCAGATCAATCGTGGTGATCTGTCCATCACGCACCACCTGTTGACCTTCGACAAAAAGATGGCGCACGTTGCGCGGCCCGGCCAACACAAGGGCTGCGGGATCCCAACTTCCAGCGCTTTCCAGCCCGCTCACATCCCAGATGGCGATGTCTGCACGTTTACCTACGGCCACCTGACCGCAATCGTGGCGGCCCAGCACCTCGGCCCCGCCTCTTGTGGCGATCCTCAATGCCTCGCGCGCGCTCATCTTGTCGGCCCCAAGTGCCACACGTTGCAACAGCATCGCCTGACGCGCTTCATCCATCAGATTGCCCAGATCGTTTGATGCCGAACCATCCACGCCCAATCCAACTTTCACGCCAGCATCCCGCATGGCACGCACCGGTGCGATGCCAGATCCCAAGCGACAGTTGGAGCAGGGACAATGGGCCACCCCAGTGCGCGTATGTGCGAAAAGGTCAATTTCAGCACCATCCAACTTCACGCAATGGGCGTGCCAAACGTCGTCGCCAACCCAGCCAAGTTCTTCTGCATATTGGCCGGGGCGGCAACCAAACTGCGCCTCGGAATAGGCGATGTCTTCGTCGTTTTCGGCCAAATGTGTGTGCAGCATGACCCCCTTGTCGCGGGCCAGAACAGCTGCGTCTCGCATCAGGTCACGGCTGACCGAGAAGGGCGAGCAAGGTGCAACACCAACGCGCAGCATGGATCCTTCAGAAGGATCATGGAACGCGTCGATAACGCGGACACAGTCCTCAAGTATCGCAGCCTCATCCTCGACCAAACTGTCGGGTGGCAAGCCGCCATCGCTTTCGCCAATGGACATGGCCCCACGCGTCGGGTGAAAGCGCAAGCCCACCTCGCGCGCACCGTCAATTGTGTCCTCAAGCCGAGCACCATTTGGATAGAGGTACAGATGATCTGACGACATGGTGCAGCCGGACAAAGCAAGCTCGGCCAACCCGACCATTGCAGAGACGCGCATCTCATCGGGCCCAAAACGCGACCAAATAGGATAAAGTGTTTGCAACCAACCAAATAGAAGCGCGTCTTGCCCACCCGGCACAGCCCGGGTCAGCGTTTGATAGAGGTGGTGGTGGGTGTTGACCAATCCCGGCGTGATGATCGCGTTACGCGCATCAACCACCTCTCCGGTTGCCTCCAACCCAACACCGATTTCTTGGATCACCCCGCCCGACAGGCGAACATCGACGCCCGGCAGTTCCTGATCCCGGTCATCCATCGTCAGAACGGTGCGTGCATTTCTGATAAGATAGTCCATGTTGCCTCCTTTCGCCCGTTTCGGTGAGACAACATGAGGTGCGCGACAGAAAGGGCAAAGGACTCGCGAACAAGGGAAGTTTGCCACAGGGGCTACGGATAGCGCAAGCCGCAGCTATGAACGCGAGCTTAAACCTTAGACAGAACCTCTAGGGCTTTCTTGTGGATCTTGGCATTTGCGGCAGCAAGCACGCGGCCGCCCTGATGGACCGGTTTGCCCTGCCAATCCGTCACGATTCCGCCTGCAGCTTCGATCACTGCGATCGGGGCCTGAACATCGTAAGATTGCAATCCGGCTTCGACCACCAAATCAATCTGACCAGCCGCGACCAGACCATACGCATAGCAATCCATTCCATAGCGCGTCAGCTTTGTTTGCTGGGACAAAGATTGAAACGCGGTCCCTTCCTGTGCGGTACCAACTTCGGGGAAAGTGGTGAACAGAATGGCCTCTGACAGATCGGCGGTGGTGCGGGTTTTCAGGTCGCGGCGGCCCAGAGGCCCGTCAATCCAGGCTTCCCCCAGCCCGCCGATAAAGCGTTCCTTGATATAGGGTTGGTCGATAATGCCTAGTTCGGGACCATCCTCGCGCCCAACGGCAATCAGAACCCCCCAAGTGGGCGTGCCAGATAGAAACCCGCGTGTTCCATCAATGGGATCGAGCACCCAGGTCAGGCCGGACGTGCCCTCTTTCTGACCAAACTCTTCGCCGAAGATGGCATCGTCAGGGCGCAGGTTAGCGAGCAAGTCGCGCATTGCTTTCTCGGCCGCGCGATCACCTTCTGTGACGGGATCAAACCCCTCGGTCAGCTTATTGTCTGCCGTCAGATCACTGGAGCGGAAATAGGGTAGGATCGCGTCGCGCGCCGCATCAGCCAACAGGTTGGCCACGTGAATCAGGTCGGCCTGAGTATCCGCGCTTAGCTTTTGCATAACCATATCCTTCTGCTACCCCTAGCGCGGTAGCAGTGATACGCGAGCATCGTCAAGCGTCAGGCGACGTCTGACAGAACCCTTGCAAGCTCGAACAGCCGGCGACGTTGATTTTCTGGAATGGCATAGTAGCTGCGGACCAGCTCAAGTGCTTCCTTATCGGCAAGGAAATCGCTAGGTAGCGCATCTTCGCCAGTATCATCCGCGTGGTTTTCCAAACCATCAAAGAAAAAACTGACGGGCACTGAAAGAGCGGCCGCTATATCCCACAAACGAGATGCCGAAACGCGATTCATTCCGGTTTCATATTTCTGGATTTGTTGGAATTTGATCCCGACTTTTTCAGCCAATTGCTGCTGGGTCATGCCAACCATCCACCGACGATGGCGTACACGTTTACCTACATGGATATCCACGGGATGCTTCATCCAATAACTCCTCGTTAACAAGCTGCCCAGCAGCCTAACTTAATTCTTTTTCTACTGCCGGAACGACGAAAGCCAATAGATGCATATCGCGTACATGCGTAATACGAAAACGCGTAACATATTCATGTACATATTGCAATTTCGCCCGTTCAATAACCTGGGGCAAAGTTGACCTCCTACAGCACTCGATTTTTTTCTGAAGCAAGGTTACACCACGGGCAGGAGGCCACATGAAAACTTATCGCGTCACAGAGCTTGGAAAACACCCATCACTAATCGACTTGTCCGCCCTGCCCTTGCAGAAGGGTTTCGCGCGGATCGACATCCGCGCATGCGGATTGAACTTCGCAGATCTTCTTATGTCGAAAGGTACGTATCAAGACACACCCGAGGTACCGTTTTCACTTGGAATGGAACCCGCTGGCATTGTGACCGAGCTTGGTCCCGATACCGAAGCACCCGCTTTGGGTGCGCGCGTTGTTGTGTTCTCAGGCCGCGACGGGCTGGCAGATGAAGGGGTGTTCCCTGCGGATCGCTGCCTTCCCATTCCAGACAACATGAGCTTTGAAGACGCCGCCGCTTTTCAGATCGCCTATGGGACAAGCCATGTGGCGCTTGACTACAAAGCCCAGCTTAAACCTGGTGAAACGCTGCTGGTCTTAGGGGCTGCCGGTGGTGTTGGCCTGACCGCTGTTGAGATCGGAAAAGTGATGGGTGCCCGTGTCATTGCGTGTGCACGCGGGGCCGAAAAGCTGGAAATATGCAAACGTGCGGGCGCGGATCATGTAATCGACAGCACCACGGAAGACATCCGCAGCGTCGTTAAATCGCTTGGGGGAGCTGACGTTGTATATGACGCGGTGGGTGGCGAACAAGGCGAAGCAGCTTTCCGCGCCACCAATCCGGATGGGCGTTTTCTGTACATCGGATTTGCTTCGGGCGACATGCCCAAGTTGAAGCCCAATCATATGCTTGTGAAAAACATCACGGCAATTGGGCTTTATTGGGGAGGTTATCTTAGGTTCAAACCCGAGGTGCTGACTGACAGCCTTCGCGTGTTGCTTGACTGGTATGCTGACGGGAAGATCAAACCACATGTCAGCCACAGCCTACCCCTGGAGCAAGCCGATCAGGCGCTTGAACTTCTGAGAAGCCGGAAATCCACAGGCAAAGTGGTGGTGACAATGGAGCCTAACGCTTAAAGCTCGTCAAAGGCGCGTCTTATCATCTCAAGAAGTTCATCCAAAGCTTCGTTGCCACTTTTCTGGGCAGCATACATGTTCACTTGTGTCACCGACAGATCTGGCAGTGCTCCTCCATGATCTACAACTTCAAGATCACTGCGTACAGTGCCCTCGATCACCGCATGAACAGCCAAATCGGCGGACAACGATGCTTCGATTGTGCGGGTGGAATCGCTTTCGACTCCCATCTCCCACGGTATGCCCACCTCATCTAGGGCTTCCTGCACTTCTTTGCGGAAGATACAATTGTGTTCAAAGGCCAGCCTCAACGGGCGTTGGCGCCAAGCTTGACCACCCGGCGCACCAACCCACACCAAAGGAAGAGCTGTCAGGGTTTCACCGCCCGCATCCTTTTGCTCTTCCGTCGTCAGAATGACATCGCATTCCCCACGCCCAAACATAGATTTCAGCCGGCTCGTGTAGGACGAGATCAACTGGACCCGCATCCGCGGATACTCTGCGTGGAACTGACGCAGCACCTTGGGAATCGCCGGATAAACAACGTCAGACGGCACGCCCAAGACGACCTCGCCTTCATATGCTTGATCGGTAAGTCGCGAATAAACCTCGTCATTCAATCGCAGGATACGGCGCGCATACCCCAAAAGCTGCTCACCATCCGCGGTAAGCGAAACTCCACGACCTGATCTGTCCAGTAACGGGCGCCCAAGGCTTTCCTCAAGGCGTTTTAGCTGCATCGACACCGCAGACTGCGTTAGATGCAGAAGCCCTGCTGCCCGAGTTACCCCCCCAGCATCCGCAACGGTCGCAAAACTGCGGAGCGCTGTTAGATCAAGATTTCGCGGCATATCACCCCCCGTGATGATTCATAACAAAATCATTCATTTTACTTATCCATCACAAAGAAGCATAACGATCAAGAATTTTGATGCAACACGCATCATTCATCAGAATCACAAAGGAGAGTCGAGATGACCGCAGTAACCTGTACCAACGCCCCGATCGCAAAACGCAGCTTCTCGCCGCTCACGTGGGTTGCCAACATGCTGGAAACCCGCCGGGAACGTCAGGCTCTGGCCGAACTGGACGCTTATCGCTTGGAAGACATCGGTCTGACCGAAGCCGAAGCACATCGCGAAGCCACCCGTCCGCTTTGGGACGTGCCAGCACATTGGCAATACTAAGGGCAATCCGCTCTTAAGCACTTGAAAATTACGCCGCCCTTGCCAATATTACGGCCAAGGGCGGTTTTCATTTGAGACCGCCACAATAAGTATTCTTGGAGGTCTCAATGGCTGAGTTTGACACGATCCGCACCGGCGTAGGTTCGCAGGCCGCGATCGACGAAGGGCTTCGCGCCCATATGAACAAAGTATACGGCACCATGTCCGTTGGTCTGCTTTTGACCTTCGCGGCAGCTTGGGCCGTGGGCAACAACGCTGCGATGATGGAAACGCTGTTCACCGGCTTCACCCGCTACATCGTGATGTTCGCCCCGCTGATCATGGTTTTTGCCTTTGGTGCGATGATCAACCGCCTGTCCGCTGCTGGCGCACAGCTGTTCTTCTACACCTTCTCGGCCGTCATGGGCATTTCGATCAGCTACATCTTCGTGGTCTTCACGGGTATGTCGATTGCGAACACCTTCCTGATCACCGCGATCGCTTTCGCTGGCCTTAGCCTTTATGGCTACACAACCAAGCGCGACCTTGGGCCAATGGGTGCATTCCTGATCATGGGTTTGATCGGCATCATCATCGCCATGATCGTGAACATCTTCATCGGGTCGTCGATGATCCACTTCGCAATCTCAGTGATTGGTGTCCTGATTTTCGCAGGCCTGACCGCTTACGACACGCAGAAGATCAAGACAGACTACCTGGCACATGCTCACGCGATGGACAGCGAATGGCTGGCGAAATCCGCGATCATGGGTGCGCTGAACCTGTATCTGGACTTCATCAACCTGTTCATGTTCCTGCTGCAGTTCCTTGGCAACCGCGAGTGATCTGCACTCGAAAAGACATCACGGGGCCGGTCATTGCGACCGGCCCTTTTTTGTTGTGAGATAGGTTTATGCTGGTCCTGCTTGAAACCATCGCGAAACTTCTGCTGAGCCCGCTTTTGACCTATCAGGCACTGCGCGTGCGCAAGACTGCTACCCGCCTTTCTGAACCACCGGGGCACAGGTCAGGCAGTGGGGGCCGCGGCCAGCCTTTGAAGATTCTGATCACGGGCGACAGTTCGGCCGCCGGTGTCGGTGCGACACATCAGTCCGAAGCCCTTTCGGGACAGCTTGCTCGGGCGTTGGGAGAATCCTATCAAGTCAATTGGAAACTGATTGCCCGAACCGGGAACACCACCCGTACCACCATTCCCCTATTGCGATCTCAACAGTTCGAACCAGTCGATATTGCGTTGGTTGTCCTTGGCGTGAACGACATCACCAGTCAGACCCCGTTGAAACGGCTACTGCGCCAACGTGCGCAACTCTATCAATTGCTTTTTGAAGACTGGGAGGCGAAGCGGGTGATCGTGGCAGGGATCCCTCCGCTTAAGGATTTCCCGCTACTGCCGCACCCCTTACGCTGGTTCCTGGGGGTACAGGCCAAACGGTTCGACAAAGCACTGGCACACCAGGCCCTGACCCTGGGCGTCGACTATATTCACTTCGACATCCCCTTAACCCCAACCATGATGGCAGAGGACGGGTTTCACCCCGGACCAAACACCTATTACCTAATGGGCGAGAAAGTGGCCCAGCGAATCCTACACCGGTAAAGAACACATTCCCAAAAAGAAAAAGCCGCCCCAATGGGACGGCATCTTCAGCAAAGTCAGGCGATCTTACTTGATCTTACCTTCTTTGTATTCAACGTGCTTGCGCACAACCGGGTCGTACTTCTTGATCACCATTTTTTCGGTCATGGTGCGTGCATTTTTCTTGGTCACATAGAAGTGGCCGGTATCCGCGGTCGAGTTCAGGCGGATTTTGATTGTGGTCGGCTTCGCCATAACAACAGCTCCTATCGGGCGGGCGCATGCCGCCCGGCGTAAATCTCTGGAACCCGCCTTTTAGCGCCATTGGCCCCCGAGTCAACAGCGAAAGGTCAAATTATGCGGCGCAGGACATATTCTCGATACGGGGGCTGCGCTTTGCGCATGCGGAAGATTGTAACTGACTCCAAATGAATACGCGCGGATGGCCTGTAAGCCGGATTCTGTCCCGGTGTTGCCACCATGGATGACCATTCCTCTAGACCTGCTGTTACCAACAGGTTCAAGCTGCCAACCCGGATCTGCTCGGGGCAAGACGCCCCTGGGGTTGCCCCCGCGCGATCCCTATTAGGCATTGCTCCCGGTGGGGCTTGCCGTGCCGCCGCTGTTGCCAGAAGCGCGGTGGGCTCTTACCCCACCGTTTCACCATAACCTGCGCAGGCGCAGGCTGTCTGTTTTCTGTGGCGCTTTCCCTCGGGTTTCCCCGGCCGGGCGTTACCCGGCACCGTTGCCTTGTGGAGTCCGGACTTTCCTCGCGCCCCAAAGATGCAAGCATCCTAACGACCCGCGGTCATCCAGCCATCCGCGCAATGTTGGACTTAGATATGCTGAGCCGTGGCGTCAAGGCGCGAGGGCGGAAGGGGCGCAGCCCCTCGCCTCTTTGAGGCTCACCCCGGGATATTTTAGGCAAGAAAATGCGAGGGGCTGGGAAGGGCTGCGAAGTCATCTTCTGACAGGGCCCCCTCGCCCCATGGTCGGTGGCGCAAGCGTACGGCAGCCAGCAGGGTGGCGTCATCGATATCGGTTGGGTAGCCCAGTTTGGCAGCGCAACTGCGGAAAGTGTCGAACGACGGGTCGCCTATGGAGCCCGACGTTCCTGAGCACACAGCAAGGCCCTGTCGCGCCAGTCGCGCCCAGTCGAAACGCGGTCCGGGGTCGAATTTGCGTCCGGGGGCCATATCACTGTGACCAATCACGGCTGCGGGGGGGATATCCCAGCGGGTCATAACACCGGACAACAGCTGTTCCAAAGTACACATCTGCGGTTCGGAAAAAGGCGATGCACCATCATTGTCGATCTCGATACCAATAGATCGGGAGTTGATGTCATCCATCCCCCTCCAAGACCCGGCTCCTGCATGCCAAGCACGCTGATCTTCCTCGACCATTCGAAACAGCCGACCATCCCGGTAGATCAGATAATGCGCCGATACTTCATGTTCGGGGTCGCACAGACGGGTCAAAGCCTCGTCCGGGTCTGGCATGGCAGTGTAGTGAAGAACGATCAGTGAGGGCTGCAACCCATCCCGACGGGGTCCGAAATTCGGAGAGGGATGGGAAATTGCCCGCATTCACTCGGTCGAGATGTTCAACGTTTCCCCGGGCAGCGGCACATCAGGCGCTGGCTGTGGCGCAGGGGCCGGGGTGGGGGCAGGAGCAGGTGCTGGATTGGTAGTGATTCCAATCGCTTGCAGTTCTTCCGCACTCACAGCCGCATCGGGTGTTGTCGCAGGCTGCGTCACACCACGTGCCGCACGAAACGGCGCTGGATCCCATGCACAGGCGAACCCATCCCCATCAGGATCAATTCCGTGTTTGTCGCGCTTTGGGCCTCCGCCCTCAAGAAACGCAATTTGTGCAAAATCAGCGGACGTATAGCGCGAGCAATTGCGGCGCGCTCGTGCATCACCTGACAAAGAAGAACGCTGATAGACCGGTTGCCCGACAGAGTTGGTCGTGGACAGTGCATATTGCACAATAGATGCCGAACTTCCCGAGGGTCGATCTGGCAGCGCTTCTGGCTGCACCTGTTCATAGTTCGCACGATACCCAGCCAAGCGCTGCGCATCACTTTGGATGCTTTCACGTGAAGACACAGCCGAGAAATCTTGCTCGTCCGAAATGCCCGCAGCTTCCGACGCAGCGGTTGGTGCTGCATCAACTGAACTATTGTCGCCAAATGCAGACAGAGGCTGCCCGTCCGCACCTATTTGCGCTGTCTGCCCGGATATTCCTTCGGGGGAACGGCTATCCGGCAAAGGCGACATACAGCCAGCCATCAAGCCAAGTGCAACAAATCCGATTGTGATGCGCATCGTGAGCTCCCTGAAGTTGCTTTCACGCCAGTTTCGCGGGTTTTACCACCATTTAGACGGCTTCGCCACAAAGCCAGCACGCGCTTCGACTTCGTGGGCGATATTCAGCAGATCGCCTTCTTCCCACGGGCGCCCAATAAGCTGGAGGCCAAGCGGAAGACCCTGTGCATCCAGACCCGCAGGGATCGAGATTCCAGGCAGGCCCGCAAGGTTCACGGTTACGGTGAAAACGTCGTTGAGGTACATTTTCACCGGATCCGCATTCGCCATTTCGCCCAAGCCGAAGGCGGCAGAGGGCGTCGCAGGGGTCAGGATCGCATCAATGCCTTGGGCGAACACGTCGTCGAAGTCTTTCTTGATCAACGCGCGCACGCGACGGGCGCGGTTGTAATAGGCGTCGTAGAAACCCGCCGACAGAACATAGGTGCCGACCATCACGCGGCGCTGCACCTCATCCCCGAAACCTTCAGCACGGGTTTTGGCGTACATTTCATCAATACCATCGCCCGCTTCCAGCTTTGCGCGGTGGCCGTATTTCACGCCGTCATAGCGCGCAAGGTTCGACGATGCCTCGGCAGGTGCAATCACGTAATAGGCGGGCAGCGCATATTTGGTGTGTGGAAGCGAGATATCGACCATCTCGGCACCTGCGTCGCGCAGCATGTCGGCCCCATCGGCCCACAGCTTCTCGATCTCATCGGGCATGCCATCCATGTGGTACTCCTTCGGAATACCAATTTTCTTGCCTTTGATATCACCGGTCAGCATCGCTTCGAAATTTGGTACCGGTATGTCGGCGCTGGTCGAATCCTTCGCGTCATGGCCACACATGGCTTCCAGCATGATCGCCGCATCGCGCACCGATTTGGTCATCGGTCCAGCCTGGTCCAGCGAACTTGCAAATGCCACCACCCCCCAACGCGAGCAGCGCCCGTAGGTGGGTTTGATGCCGGTGATGCCAGTGAAAGCCGCAGGCTGACGGATCGACCCGCCAGTGTCGGTGCCAGTGGCCCCCAGACACAAATCCGCAGCCACAGCGGATGCCGACCCACCCGAGGACCCGCCAGGGGTTAGCTCGCGATCATCGATTTTCCACGGGTTCACCGCGTTGCCGTAGACCGAAGTCTCGTTCGAGGACCCCATCGCAAACTCGTCCATGTTGAGTTTGCCCAACATGATCGTACCAGCATCCAGAAGGTTCTGGCTAACGGTCGATTCGTATTCCGGCTTGAAGCCATCAAGGATTTTCGACGCGGCCTGCGACGGCACACCTTTGGTGCAGAACAGGTCTTTAATACCCAGCGGGATGCCGCACATGTCAGGCGCATCACCCGCCTGAATTCGGGCGTCAGCGGCTTTCGCCTGCTCGCGGGCCAGATCGGAGGTGTTGTGGACGAAAGCGCCCAGCGCGCCAGCGCCTTCAATTTCGGTCAGGCAAGCCTCGGTGATTTCGGTGGAAGTCACGTCACCTTTGCGCAGCGCGTCACGGGCATCGGCGATGGTCAGTTTATTCAGCTCAGTCATGTCCCTGCCCCCTTATTCAACAACTTTCGGAACCGCGAAGAAGCCTTCGCGTGCATCCGGTGCGTTGGACAGGATCTTTTCAGGCATGTCGCCATCGGTCACCACATCTTCACGGCGTTTCAGGCGCATCGGCGTAACCGAGGTCATCGGTTCGACACCTTCCACATCCACCTCGTTCAATTGCTCGATGAACCCAAGGATCGCATTGAAGTTCTCGGCCAGCTCCGGCAGGCGGTCTTCCTCGACCTTGATGCGGGCCAAATGCGCAACCTTGCGCGCGGTTTCGATATCAATCGACATGAAGTGTCTCCGGGTGTGTGTCGCACAAGGCGCTTTGTCCCGTCATTTATCGCGCGGGGGCTCAGGCTGCAAGCGGTGCGCGTCTGTAAGCGGCGTTCAATCACGCCTGGCGGCAAAAAAGGATTTCAGAAGCTCTTCGGATTCCTCCGCGGCGATCCCGTCATAGACCTCGGGCACGTGATGGCACTGAGGGTGGCTGAAAATGCGCGGGCCTTGCGCAACACCACCAGATTTGGGGTCCGCTGCACCATAGTAAACCCGCCGGATGCGGGCTGCTGAAATCGCCGTCGCGCACATGGGACAGGGTTCCAGAGTGACATAAAGATCGTGATCAGGTAGACGCTCTGACCCGGCAGCAGCACAGCCTTCACGGATCACAAGGATTTCTGCATGGGCCGTCGGGTCGTTCATCTCGCGGGTGCGATTACCCGCCGTGGCCACCACTTCACCGGATGGGGACACCAGCGCCGCGCCCACAGGCACTTCACCGCGGGTTGCGGCGGCGCGGGCTTCTGACAGGGCGGTCTCCATATGGCTTTTGAACTGGCTCATGCGCCCTTCATGCCTGCCAATGACCTGCTTGCCAAGGCTTCCCCTTTCGCGCGGCCCGCGTTATGCGGGGGTATGACGGACAATCCCACCCCCAAAGGCGATCGCATCGCCAAAGTGCTGTCGCGCGCTGGCGTTGCCAGCCGCCGCGAAGCCGAACGTATGATCGAAGCCGGGCGCGTCAGCGTGAATGGCAAGGTGATCGAAAGCCCCGCGCTGAACATAACGCCGCAAGACAAGATCCTTGTCGATGACAAGCCCGTGGCCGAACCTGAACCTCCGCGAATCTGGCTGTATCACAAACCCTCAGGGCTGGTGACCACCGCCAAAGATGAAAAAGGGCGCGAAACCGTCTTTGACAAGCTGCCTGATGATCTGCCGCGTGTGATGAGTATTGGGCGTCTGGATCTGAACTCTGAAGGTTTGCTTCTTTTAACGAATGACGGAGAGGTGAAACGCAAGCTAGAGCTGCCCTCAACCGGGTGGACCCGCAAATACCGTGTGCGTGTAAAAGGCCGGCCGACAGATGATGTCCTGGCACCGGTTCGCAAGGGAATCACCGTTGATGGCGAGCGTTTTCAGCCCATGTCGATCTCGCTTGATCGGCAGCAGGGCGCAAATGCCTGGCTGACCATCAGCCTTCAAGAGGGCAAAAACCGCGAAATTCGTCGCGCGATGGAAGCCATTGGTCTGTCGGTGAACCGCCTTCTTCGCGTTAGCTATGGCCCCTTTCAACTGGGAGAATTGAAAGCGGGAGAGGTGGAAGAGGTCAAACGCCGTGTGGTGCGTGATCAGCTTGGGATGGATGAAGATAAAAAACCGCCCACCCGGACGCGCAAAGCACCACCGAAAGGCAACCGAGGAGCCGCTCTGAAAACTGGGTTCAAGCCCAGTTCAAAATCCGGCTCCAAAGGCCCCAACCCGCAAAGGTCGGGCCGCCCGCAACGGGGCAAGCCGGGGCAAAGGCCGAAGCGCTAAGCGCGGGGCGTTCCATCAGAACAAGGACCCCTGCCCTGGGTCAGTTTTCCCGGGGCTTGATGGTTTTGTGGGCTTTGCCTTTGGCTTTGCTGCGGTTGCCGTGGCATCGCCGACGGAAAGCCGCCCATCTGCAAACTCGATCTCAAGCGCCCCTGCTTTCGACGCCGCTTTCTGCGTGGTCACAACATCGCCATCCCCACGCACAACTGCATAGCCACGTTTAAGCGTCTCGGTATAGCCAAGCGTCTGGCGCATGCGCTCCAGCGCGACCAATCGGTCAGTCTGACGGGCAACTGCGCTGAGATAGGCGTGGTCAAGCCGAGCAGCAACATCCCGAACCTGACCAGCCCGTTTCTTGTTGTCTTCCCGGATCCGTCCCGCATCCAAACGCGCGGAGAGCTTGTTCAATTCACGACGATGATCGGCGGTTCCCCGTGACAACCCCGGCCCAAGACGCGCGGCAGTTCCGTCCAACTTGTCGCGCAGTGGCGCCAACCGCGCGGTCAGCGCGCGTGGGCGCAAACCAGCCGCTGCTTCCGTCAGCTTCACGCGCCGCGCCTGCGTCATATGCGTCAACGCTGCAGGCAGTTTCAGCCCCGCTGTGTCCAGTCTTTGACGCGGCCCGTCCAGCAACGCTTCGGCACGTGGTAAGGCACGCGCAAGATCGCGCAGCCTCTGACCCCTTTGCCCCACGCCTTGCTCTAATGATCGGGTCAGGCGGGTTCCCTGTTCCTCTGTCCACGCAAGCAATTCCAGCCGAACCGGCACGGCATGTTCTGCCGCTGCGGTCGGCGTCGGGGCGCGCAGGTCGGACACAAAGTCAATCAGAGTCGTATCCGTTTCGTGCCCAACAGCAGAGATTAACGGGATGTCCGATGCAGCGGCAGCGCGGGCGACGACTTCTTCGTTGAAGCCCCAAAGGTCCTCGATAGAGCCACCACCCCGCGCTACAATCAGCAAATCTGGACGGGGCAGCGCACCGCCGGGTGTCAGACGATTGAAACCTTCGATTGCCGCAGCCACCTGAGGGGCACAGGCGTCGCCCTGCACAGCGACGGGCCAGATCAGCACCTTGCGCGGGAAGCGATCACGCAACCTGTGCAGAATATCGCGGATCACGGCCCCGGAGGGCGAAGTCACAACGCCGATCACTTCAGGCAGGAAAGGCAGCTTTTTCTTGCGTTCCGGTGCAAAAAGCCCCTCAGCGGCCAGTGCTTTCTTGCGCTTTTCCAACATCGCCATCAACGCGCCTTCGCCCGCGACGACCACATCATCCACGTTGATCTGGTATTTGGACTGGCTGCCAAAGGTGGTGATTTTGCCCGAAACAATGACCTCCATGCCTTCTTCCGGCATGATCGAAAGGCGGCTCACCTGCCCCTTCCAGCTGACCGCTGCGATCACGGACCGGTCGTCTTTCACGTCGAAGTAAAGATGCCCCGACCGCGCCAACATCACGCGACCAACCTCGCCGCGCACGCGGACACGACCAAATGCGCCTTCTATGGTCTTCTTCACTGCACCCGAGATCTCGGAAACAGTAAACTCTGGGGCGTTTTCACCCGGCTGGGGATCGTCGATTAGGTCCATCTTAGTCTCCGCATCCTCCGCCACCGCAATCGGCGTTTCCATCGCCGTCACTTTCGGCGGTGAGTGAAATCTCATATTCCACTCTCTTTCCGCCACAATCACCATTCGGCTTCCGGGATTCCATCCACCAGTTGTGAAGCCTCAACGAGACAAGAACCATGCCTAAATAGCCAATCCAGATACCTACCCCAGTCCAGCCTTCCATTGAGAACCCGAGTCCGAAAAACGGTGCAATCCAATAAACCAAGATGAATACAGGAAGTACAACCAGCCACATCCGCCGCCGAAAGTAAGCTTTGATATCGCTATAGGGCCGCGGTCCCCAATACTTGGCCGGTGCCGTTCCTCCAAACTCCAATTGATACAGGGCCAAGGTATTCGCAAACTGAACTCGATACCGATCCTGGTTCTCGTTTGAACCACCAGGATTATGATGCAACGGTTGCATCAAAACCTGCTTACACAAAACATCCCAGTAGTTTTTCGTGTAGGTCAGATGAAAGTGCCAAACTTTGTCGATCGTTCGCGAAGGGGTTACGGAACTCTTCGAGATTTGAGATAGGTATACAAAACGAAGATACTCGGAAATCGCGTCTTGCGAGAACGCTAGGTCCCAATTCAGTTCGGCTGCCAACCGGCTTGCAAACCCGTCGTCAAACTCGTGTGCCTGAATAGCATTCCACAGCTTTTCGTTCTGCATGCTTGTCGTTGCCTTGCCGCTTCTGTATTTCACGCACAACTTATACAGGGAGAGCATCCATGAACATCCTCATTCTGGGCAGCGGCGGGCGTGAACATGCGCTGGCATGGGCTGTGATGCAGAACCCGAAATGTGACCGGCTGATTGTCGCCCCCGGCAACGCAGGCATGGCGCAGATCGCGGAATGCGCCAAGCTGGACATCGAGGATGGTGGCGCGGTGGCGAGCTTCGCACAGGATAACACAATCGACTTTGTGATTGTCGGCCCCGAGGCACCTTTGGCAGCAGGCGTAGCGGATCGTTTACGTGAGGCGGGCGTCAAGGTGTTTGGCCCTTCTGCTGAGGCGGCAAAGCTGGAGGCCTCGAAAAGCTTCACCAAGGAAATCTGCGATGCGGCGAACGCGCCCACAGCCGCCTATGGTCACTTCACCGACGCTGACGCCGCCAAAGCCTATATCCGCGAACAAGGCGCGCCGATCGTGGTTAAGGCCGACGGGTTGGCTGCCGGTAAGGGTGTGATCGTGGCGATGGATGAACAAACCGCACTGGACGCGATCGACGATATGTTTGGCGGCGCCTTTGGTGGCGCAGGCGCCGAGGTCGTCATCGAGGAGTTCATGGAAGGTGAAGAAGCGTCCTACTTCATCCTTTGCGACGGTAAGACGGCGCTGCCCATCGGAACGGCTCAAGACCACAAACGTGTGGGTGACGGTGACACCGGCCTGAACACGGGCGGTATGGGCGCGTACTCGCCAGCCCCGGTGCTGACCGACGAAATTGCGGCCCGCGCCATGCGCGAGATTGTGCAGCCGACCGTGGACGAGATGGCCAAACGCGGCACCCCCTATCAAGGCGTGCTCTACGCGGGCTTCATGATCAAAGACGGGCAGGCGCGTCTGGTCGAATACAACGTGCGTTTCGGCGATCCGGAATGTCAGGTTCTGATGATGCGACTTGGCGCACAAGCGCTGGATCTGATGCTGGCCTGCGCGGAAGAGCGGTTGCACGAAGCTCAGGTGAACTGGGCTGACGATCACGCGATCACCGTTGTCATGGCGGCAAATGGCTATCCCGGATCCTATAAAAAAGGTTCTGTCATCAATGGCCTGGATGATCTTCCGGAGGATAGCAAGAACATGGTATTCCACGCTGGCACGACAGAGGTTGATGGCAAAATCACAGCGGCTGGAGGTCGGGTTCTAAACGTGACAGCACGCGGAAACAGCCTTCAGGAAGCACGTGATCGGGCTTACAAAATGATCGACGGGATCGACTGGCCGGAAGGATTCAACCGCTCGGATATTGGTTGGCGAGCGCTTTAACTGTCAGCATCCCAAACGCGACGACAGGCTATCTTCACCTTTATAAGGGGCGACGTTGGATAGGATCAGTTCCTGCCCATCAAAGTGCGTTTCAATCACGCGGAACCAATTAGCGCTTGCGGTTACGACCACGGGCTTGTGCCCGTCACAGATGCGCACGCCACCCTCGATCACCGGGCTGCCATATTTGTGGTTGGTCAGCCCACCGACTGATGACAGCTCATTGAAAGCAGCCTCTTTTGCGCTCAGATCGACGGTTAAAAGTCTAAGCCTGCGCGCCAGATGAGGGCGGTCGACATATGCGATCTCGTCCAACCCATCACCATTGAAATCCGCAATCCCAGCGACAGCCAACCAACGATGGCGCGTGCCGATCGCCTTACTTGTTCCTACGGGCTTTAGTTCACCCTCGTGCCACCCATATATCCGGATCATCGCCCCAACATCATCGCCGCTGAATACGGTCACGATTTCCGGGACCCCATCACCGTTAAAGTCATACAGACGTGGAATCGTATCTTCAAAGACCCCACCGGAAACACGCAGCACAATCTGGCGACCATCATCCAATGTCACCTCAAGCGCACCGTATTCTCCGCCCGGAACAGCCCCGTGCCCATAGCGCGTGGTTGGTTCCAGATAACGCGCATCGGTAATCTGGGCAGTCGCTGGGGTCGCCAGACAGAAGGCAAACAAAATGGTCCGAAGACCAATCATCAGATTTGTTTTTCAGGCATATGCACAACCAGACCGTCTAGATCATCGGTGACTTTGATCTGGCAGGTCAGGCGTGAACGGGCTGCGTCGGGTTCGAACGCAAAATCCAGCATGTCTTCTTCCATTGCGTCTTTCGCAGGCAGCTTTTCAACCCATGCGTTGTCCACATAGACATGGCAGGTCGAACATGCGCAGGCTCCGCCACAGTCGGCTTCGATGCCCGGAACGTTGTTGTCGCGCGCGCCTTCCATCACGGTCAAACCTGGGGAAACGTCCACGACATGTTCTGTTCCGTTATGCTCGATATAGGTGATCTTCGCCATGTGGCTCTTCCTTTTCTGGCGTGTTGCTTGCTTTGCAACGGCAATTTCATCAGTTGCGCTACTTAAGCGCCGCGCATTCGACAGATCAAATAACAACGATGTGTGGGATTTTCGAGCCTAAATGCGTCAGTTAATCTTCCAGAAAGGCAGCTCTGAAGCAATTTGGCTCTGCGCAAAGAAAAACTGGCCTGCAATAAATGCAAGCCAGTCTCTATTCAGATCTCTGAAAGCTTAGAAAAGTCCGGCTACCATCTCGGCAACAGCAAGCGAGAACGGATCGATTTGCATCAACCAAGCCCCGGCCTTTTCAATTGCGCCACCTTCAGCAAGGCTTTCAAGACGTGTGGAGTAGCTGGAAATACCAACTTGACTAACCAACAAGCCCTTAAAAACAACAAGCCCAACAAGCGCAATCACAATCGCACGCAGCGGGAAGCTACGGCTTTTGAAACTACTTTCCTTTGGAACCAGAAGCCCGTCCCGCTCTTCAAGATGGACGTAACCACGGGTTATTTTATTGTGACGACGATCAATTTGTCGCACACGTTTTCGAAAATCTCTCACCTGAGCTTCAGCCATACCTAATTCCCCCTAGCTGATAAGCCTAAACAAAAAAAACAAGCAGCAATTACAAATTACAGCAATTTTGAGGCACTTGCTAGGAAACCTATTGTTTCTTGCCACATTTTCTTCATTTTTTCCGCAAAATCAAGGTGGTCCAGTCACCAATCTCTTGCCGCTGGGTCAATTCGAACCCGTTTTGATTGTAGCTTTGAACAACTTCATCAGCTTGAGGGTTAAGAATTCCTGATAGGATTGCGAATCCACCTGCCGCAATATTTGCTCTCATATCAGAGGCTAATCCAATCAAAGGTCCCTTGAGGATGTTTGCGAAAACCAAATCAAAAGGGGCTTTTTTCGCAATCGCATCGGCGCCGAAACCAGCCGCTTCCACGCAGATCACGCGATCCTGCAAATCATTGGCGGCAACGTTTGCGCGCGCGACATCTACAGCCACTTCGTCAATATCGCTGGCAATAACAGTATCAGGCCAGATTTTCGCCGCGGCCATACCCAGAACTGCCGTTCCGCAGCCAATATCTGCCACGCTTTTTCCGACGAAACCGTCTTGCACCAAGAAATCCAGCGCACGCAGGCAGCCAAGAGTGGTTCCATGATGTCCCGTACCAAAGGCCATGGCCGCATCAATCAGCAACCCAATTTTTTCTTTAGGAAGCAATGCGGCGTCATGGCTTCCATAGACAAAGAACTGTCCAGCCTCGACGGGTGCCAGCTCGCGCTTCACATGGGCGACCCAATCGACCTCGGGCAGTTCTGACACAGTGAAGTCTTTGGCAGCATGCATCGAGGACAAAAGCGCCAGACCAGCAGTGTCCGGTTCTTCGACGAAATACCCGCCGACTTCCCATATCCCACTATCATCTTCGATCTCAAAAACGCCGACACCAGTGGGTTCTGGGACAAGATTTTCCATCGCCGCCCCAAGGGCCTCAGCTGCGTCTTGTCCGGTAACGGTCGTCAATGCGGTCCACGTGGGCATATGGTTTCCTTTCCCAAAAGCCCTTGTGCCTACCGCCACCAATTCAGCGGGTCAAGCATCTGGGGCCGAGGTGTCAACACCGGCTGCGGCCCTCCAGACTTCAATTTGGTCGGCGACCTCTCTCATGTGCGCATCGTCGTTAAAGGCAGAGCGTTCAATCGGGCAATACCCGTAGCCATCAATCAGCAACAGCAGCCCACGTTCGGTCACAATCAGACCTTCCATGTGGCTCCATGAGATCAAAACCTCAAATCCCGGATGCGTGATCCGCATACCCAGCGCGGACAAAACAACCTGTGCCACACCTTCGCGCATGGGCGATCTGCTAAGTTTCGCCTGATACGATTGTATATTGTGCCTTATAACAAGAAGCCCTGCCCCGATCAGAAGCAAAAACGCCAAGAACACGCCAATCCCTGCATCATTGGAGAAAGTTGCAATGGCAGCGATGGCAATCAAAGCGACGATCAGGATCGCGGCTCTGATTTCAGCGCCCCAGCCTTTAGACCGCTTGCGGCGTTCGGCAGCAAGGGCGCGCATGGCATAGCCGATGTCAATCGCATCGAAACGCGAATAGAATTCAAAACTGGTGCTCAAATCAAATCTCTTGAATCGCAATCAAAAATCAACGCCGACAGCCAAGGGTTGTCAGGCGCGCTTAGTTTGTCAGATTAAGTTGCATTCTACGAGTATGGATTATCCCACCCTGCAGATGCACGCAGGTTCTCGCCTATTCGGCAGGGCGTGCAATCCGATAAGACAGGATTGTCTCATTCCCTTTTTCGGGATGGCGGGGAATTAGCATGGACAAGCCCAGCGAAACTCCAGCCATGGCTGCGGCCAGCCCGAATACCGCACCGGGCGACACAACCCACAAATACCCCAAAAGCGCTGGCAGAAAGACCGCTGCAATATGGTTTATGGTAAAGGCCACCGCCGCCGTGGGTGCGATGTCTTGCGGATCTGCGATCTTCTGGAAGTAGGTTTTCAGTGCAAACGCCAATGCAAAGAACAGGTGGTCGAGTACATAAAGCACTGCGGCCAGCACCACGCCCCAACCAAAGAAATAGATGCCGCCATAGGCCAGAAACACACCCATCAGCCCGACATACTCAAATATCAATGCGCGCCGTTCACCCCATTTGGCCACGGCTTTTCCCATCAGAGGCGCAAAAAAGATGTTGGCGACATAGTTGATCAGGAACAGTGCGGTGACCTCGTGCACTTCGAAGCCGAAGCGTTCGACCATCATGAAAGCCGCGAAGACGATGAAGATCTGCCGACGTGCGCCCGCCATGAACTGCAGCGCATAGTACAACCAGTAGCGTTTACGCAGCACGAATTGCTTCAGCTGCGGTTCAGGGCTTTCAAACTGCGGATAGGCGAAGAACGCAAAGATGGCGATGGCCAACGTCACACCGCCCGCAATCATGTAGACAAGGTTGTAGCTCAGATCGAACGTCTTCCATGTCAGAACCAAAAGACCATAGCTGACCAAAGCAGCGGCCGACCCGATGGACATTATCCACCCCAGCATCTGTGGTGCACGTTTCTTGTCGATCCACTGCAGCTGCAAGGATTGGTTCACGGTCTCAAAGTAGTGAAACCCGATCGAGCTTAGCATCGTTACGGTCAGAATGCCGCCAAAGCTTGGAAACCATGCTGTTATCGCGGTGGCAGCCCCCAGAAGACCCAGCGACACAACACCTAAAACCTGTTCGCGAAACAGCATCAACAACGCGATAACGCCGATTGCCAGAAAGCCCGGAATCTCGCGCACCGTGTGCAGCCAGCCGATCTCGACCCCGGTGAAGTCTGCAGCCTCGATCACGAAATTGTTCAGAAGAGCCGACCATGTGAAGAACGCAATCGGCATCCCCGCTGCCATCAGCATCAGCAGGAAAATCGGGCGGCGCCAGAAGGGCTGTTCGCGGGCTTCGTCAAGGGTCAGGATCTGGTGTCTCATCCGCTTGCATTACGCCCCTTTAGCAGGCTTGGCGAGCGCTAATCGCATTCAAAAATGCTGATGCGTTTCTGACATAGGTCAAGGCTTGGCGCGCTCCAGCCTTTAAAACTGCGCCAAGTTCAAGGAGGCCCCATGGATATCGTCCCACTGATCGACCGGATCGGAGAGAACCCGACCGCCGCGCTTTTTGGCCTGATTACGGGCATCGTTTTTGGTGTCTCCGCCCAGCGCTCGCGGTTCTGCCTGCGCGCCGCCACGGTGGAGTTCGCGCGCCGCATGATGGACAGCTCGGTCGCCGTGTGGCTGTTGACCTTCTCAACTGCGCTCGTTTGGGTTCAGGGCGCGAACCTTCTGGGTCTTATGCGGACCGAGGACGCGCGCATGATGGCCGTGACTGGCAGCTGGTCCGGCGCAATCATTGGCGGGCTTCTGTTTGGCGTGGGCATGGTGCTGGCGCGTGGCTGTTCTGGACGCCTTCTTGTGCTGGCGGCAACGGGCAATTTACGATCCGTCGTCTCTGGTCTGATCTTTGCCGTGGTCGCCCAGATGAGCCTGCACGGCTGGCTTGCCCCCACCCGCGACACCCTCGCCCGCCTTTGGATGACCGAGGGCGGCGTGAACGTGAACCTTCTGACCTTGGTCGGCGCACCCGAATGGGGCGGCTTGGCCATGGGGCTGTTTACCGCCGTGCTTGCCATCACCATCGCACGCAAATCAGGCATGGGTTATGCACGGCTGATCTTTGGCTCGGGCGTCGGCTTCGCAGTCGCACTGGGCTGGGTGCTAACCTATCAGCTTTCACTTGCCGCGTTTGAACCTGTGTCCGTAACCTCGGCAACTTTTTCAGGTCCGTCCGCAAATACGCTCATGTTCTTCCTTGTGTCCGACCCGGTGTTGGAGTTCGACGTGGGCCTTGTCCCCGGCGTCGTCATCGGGGCCTTCGCCGCCAGTTGGCTGACCGGCGAGTTTAAGTTCCAAGGGTTCGAGGGCGAGGCCAACATGCGCCGCTCGATGACTGGGGCCGTCCTTATGGGCTTCGGCGCGATGCTGGCTGGCGGCTGTGCCATCGGCGCAGGCGTCACCGGAGGCTCCATCTTCGTCGGCACCGCATGGCTTGCCCTTCTGTGCATGTGGATCGGCGCGATGGTGACAGACGCGCTGGTAGATCAGCGCGGGGCTGTTGGGGTGGCGGCGGAGTAGACTTACCCGCGTGATCGCAGGGAAATCCTTTCGACCACACAACGCCCCTAATCCCCAAACGGCAAGCGCAATTGACACGGGCGGCCATGGTCGCATGTAATTCCGACATGAAAAGCGCAATCGCCGTCGGTGCTGGACTGATCCACTTCGTTCTCGCAGGGATGCTGCTTCAGCCTTCCTTCAACCTACCATTCGATCAGGACGTTCTTATTCTGCTCTATCTACCGGGCCTGCTTTTTGCAGCCAGTGGCGTCACGCTGATCGCAAAGGCGCCACGGCCCGGCGAGGACGGGAAAGCTTGGCTCTGCATCTTTGCATTCGTGGTGCCCTACATAGTGACACTGCCAATGGTCCCGATCATGTTTCACGTTTTTGCGCAGTAAGATGTTTTTGCTGCACGTATGGCGCGTAGCGGGATCTAGTAGAAACTCTGCGGATCAATATCCACCGACACCCGCATATCCCCTTTGATCTGGAACTGCACCAGCCAGCGTTTTAGGGCGGCTTGGATGGGGGCGGTTTTCTCGGCTTTGACCAGCAGTCGTACGCGGTGGCGGCCGCGCACGCGGGCGATGGGGGCTGGGGCGGGGCCGAAGAGCTGCGCGCCGATTTGGGTGAGCGGTTCGGACCGTCGCGCCATCTCGGCCCCAAGATCGAACACGGCTTGAATGTCGGGCGAGGACAGGACGATCCCCGCCATGCGACCGTAAGGCGGCACGCCAGCGGCTTGGCGTTCGCCCGCTTCGGCTTTCCAGAACTTCTCTTCCTCGCCCGCAAGGATCGCGCGGATCACCGGGTGTTCGGGTTGGAAGGTTTGCAGCAAAGCCACCCCCGGTGTCTCGGCTCGTCCTGCCCGTCCTGCAACCTGCCGGATCAGCTGGAAGGTCCGTTCGGCGGCGCGTAGATCAGAGCCTTGCAAGCCAAGGTCAGCGTCGATCACTCCCACAAGAGTCAGCTTCGGGAAGTTGTGTCCCTTGGCCACCAGCTGCGTACCGATGATGATGTCGGCCCCGCCTTCAGCAATCAGCTCAATCTGCGCTTTAAGGGCGCGGGCCGATCCGAAAAGGTCCGAGGACAGGACTGCAATGCGCGCGTCGGGGAAGGCCGCTGTGACTTCCTCGGCCAGCCGTTCCACACCGGGGCCAACAGGGGCCAGCTTGCCCTCGACCTCGCATTCCGGGCAGGCGTCCGGCATGGGTTTCGTTTCGCCGCACTGGTGGCAAACCAGACGTTTCTGAAAGCGATGCTCTACCATACGCGCGTCGCAATGATCGCACCCGATCTGGTGTCCGCAAGCGCGGCAGATGGTGACGGGCGCATAGCCACGGCGGTTGATGAAGAGAAGCGACTGCTCGCCCTTTGCAATGCGCGCGGTCACCGCCGCTTTCAGCGTAGGCGAGATCCAGCTTTGTGCGGGCAATTCTTCCTGCCGCATATCAATCGCGCGCATGTCGGGCATCACGGCGGGGCCATAGCGGCTGGTCAATTCAATGCGCTTGTATTTCCCGGCTTCGCAATTCGCCCATGTTTCCAGCGAGGGCGTGGCCGAGGCCAGCACCACCTGCGCGTCACAAATGGACGCCCGCATCACCGCCATGTCACGTGCCGAATAAAGCACCCCGTCTTCCTGCTTGTAAGAACTGTCATGTTCCTCATCGACGATCACCAGCCCAAGGTCACGGAAGGGTAGATAAAGCGAGGATCGCGCACCGACGACCAGTTGCGCTTCGCCCTGCCCAACCATACGCCAGCACCGGCGGCGTTCGGTCATGGTGACGCCGGAATGCCATTCGGCGGGGCGCGCGCCAAAGCGTTCCTCGACCCGTTTCAGGAACTCGGCAGTCAGGGCAATCTCGGGCAGAAGCACCAAAGCCTGACGGCCCTTGCGCAGACAGGCGGCGACGGCTTCCAGATAGACCTCGGTCTTTCCGGCCCCGGTAACGCCGCGCAAAAGCGTGGTGCCATAGCGGCCGGATCGCACGCCATCGGTCAGCTGCTTGGCGGCGGCGGCCTGATCTTCGGTTAATTCCTTGCTGGGCAGCGATGGATCAAGCCGTGGATACGGCATGTCACGCGGCGTATCTTCCTCGCGGATGGCCCCCAGCTTCACCAGGCCCTTCACGACCGAGCCACTGACCCCCGCCAAATCACCAAGTTCCTTCTGTGTAAAGCCCACACCGGGATGATCCATCAGCACGTCCATCACCTTGGCACGCGCATCGGTCAGGCGGTTGGGGCGATGACCCGATGCCTTCAACACCTTGCGCATAGACGGAGGGTCCGACAGACCCGGCGCGCGGGTGGCCAGACGTAGCATCTGGGACATAGGCGTCAGCGTGTAGTCACCAACGCGGGTCAGAAACTCGGCCATTTCGCGGCGCATCGGGGCAACATCCAGCACACGGATCACCGCACGCAGCTTGGACGCATCAAATCCGCCCTCGCCTGGTCCCCAGACCACGCCCAACACTTTACGCGGGCCCAAAGGCACCTCGACAAAATCCCCCTGCACGCATCCCCCTTCAGGTGCGCGGTAGGTCAGGATTCGGTCCAGAGGCTGGGCGGTCAGCACGCCGACCCTTGCGCCTTCCGGAAACTGCTCAATGTCGCTCATATTGCCAGATTCCCCGTCATGAAACGCACCATAAGGGCTTTCTGCGCGCGCGCCCATGGGGTATGAGAGCGCAAACGCAAACTTCTGCAGGAAACGCGCACATGAAATTCTTCGCCGATACAGCCGACATCGACGCCATCAAGGAACTGAATGACCTTGGCATGGTGGACGGTGTGACCACCAACCCCTCAATCATCAAAAAATCAGGCCGCGACATCATCGACGTCACGAAAGAGATCTGTGACATCGTAGATGGCCCCGTGTCCGCCGAAGTGACTGCGATTGACGCGGAAACGATGATCGCCGAGGGCCGCAAGCTGGCCAAGATCGCCGACAACATCGCCGTGAAAGTGCCATTGACATGGGACGGGCTGAAAGCCTGTAAAACTCTGTCGGACGAAGGCACCATGGTGAACGTGACCCTGTGCTTCTCGGCCAACCAAGCGCTGCTGGCTGCCAAGGCGGGCGCGACCTTCATCTCGCCCTTCATCGGACGACTGGACGACATCAACCTTGATGGCATGGAGCTGATCGAAGACATCCGCACCATCTATGACAACTATATGTTCGAAACGCAGATCCTGGCCGCGTCGATCCGAAATGTGAACCACATGAAGGACGCTGCATTGGTTGGCGCAGACGTTGCAACGGCTCCGCCCTCGGTCATTCAGGCCATGGCAAAGCACGTACTAACGGATAACGGGCTGGACGCTTTCTTGGCTGATATCAAAGCCGCAGACATCAAAATCCTGTAATTCAGACGAAAATCAGGATGTGACGAGGGGGCCACGGCCCCCTTTTCTCTTTTCTACATGCCCGAATTATTGCCGCATCACCTGTGCGTTTAATGTATAGTCTCAAAAAACGACAAGAATATCGAGGCAGTCATGAGTGGTCACCCAGCGTTGGATGACGAGTTGCGCGCACATCTGATTGCGCAGCCCGAAACTATTTTAAATGACCAAGACATCATGAATGCCTTGGTTTCAGCCCACGAACGCAAGATGGGCACGAATATCGTGGATTTGCGTGGTGCCGCAATGGATCGGCTGACAGACCGACTTGATGAGTTGGAAGACACTCACCGTTCTGTTCTGGCCGCGGCTTATGAAAATGTTGCGGGAATGAACCTGATCCACCGGGCTGTGTTGCGCATGCTTGATCCGGAGGACTTTGCCCAGTTTATGCAAAGCCTTGATGGTGAGGTCGCTGAGACGCTGAAGGTGGATTGCCTTCGGTTGGTTCTGGAAACAACGCAGGAAGAAATTAATCCGGCCATCTCGCGGTTGGGTTCTGTGATTTCCACCACGCCTGCTGGATTTATTGACACCTATTTGGGGCAAGCGGCCGGCCCGGACCGGCGCAAGGTTTTCTTGCGCCAAATTCAGGAACGCGATGCCGACATTTATGGGGATTGCGGCTTCTGGATCAGATCCGAAGCTTGCGTCGTCCTTGACTTGGGCGAAGGTCGTTTGCCTGGCATGTTGGTGATGGGCACCGAAGACCTTGCACAATTCCGTCCAGGGCAGGCGACAGACCTTCTGGACTTTTTTGGGGGCGTGTTTGAACGCGCGATGCGCCGCTGGCTGTCATGACCAGCCCAAACAGATTGCAGATCGCCCCGGGTGCGCGTGATGCACTGGAACAATTTCTTGAACATAAGCGCGCGTTAGACGCTGCGTCTGAGAATACGATCAAAGCCTATCAGGCTGATCTGTCGGGATATCTGGCGTTCATGGCCAACCATCTGGGGGGCGAGGCCGGTCGTGGTGCTTTGGCCCGGGTTTCAATCAGCGATATGCGGGCTTGGATGGCGTCGGAACGCGCGCGTGGCGTCGCAGCGCGCAGCTTGGCGCGGGCATTGTCTGCCGTGAAAAGCTTTTATGTGTGGTTGAGCGAACAAGACGCGTTCGACGCCACCGCCGTGCTGTCGACGCGCAGTCCGAAATTCGCCAAGAAACTGCCACGTCCACTGTCGCCCGATGCCGCCAAAGCTGTGCAAGAGGCCACACCATTGCAGTCACGTCACGATTGGGTTGGCGCACGCGATACGGCTGTCATCACCTTGCTTTACGGATGTGGACTTCGCATTTCCGAAGCATTGGGGCTAACGGCGTCAGATGCGCCCTTGGGGGACGTTCTGCGGATTACCGGTAAAGGCAACAAAGAGCGTTTGGTGCCTGTTTTGCCTGTGGCCCGCGAAGCTGTTGAAGCCTATCGCAAGATTTGCCCCCATCCCGAAACACCCGAAGCCCCTCTGTTTCGCGGCGTGCGCGGGGGAGCACTTGGCGCACGACAAGTGCAGAAACTGATGCAACAAGTGCGGTTGCAGCTGGGTCTTCCCGCAACCGCCACCCCACACGCGTTGCGCCACAGCTTTGCAACGCATCTTTTGGCGTCGGGCGGAGACCTACGCACCATTCAGGAATTACTGGGCCATTCCAGCCTGTCCACAACTCAGGGCTATACCGCGCTTGATACATCCCGACTTCTGGAAGTGTACAAGGCCGCTCACCCCCGCGCTTAATCCCGCACATGCGCGGACAAGCTTTTCCCTTTCCACCTTGGCGGTTTTCCGGCACAAAGCGCGGATGAACATCACGACCAAAGCCCTGCTCGTCCATTTATTGACCGCAACCGGAGCTGTCTTTGCCATGTTGGCAATGCTGGCTGCGGTGGACGAGAAATGGGGGCTGATGTTTCTTTGGTTGGTGGTGGCCTTCACGGTCGATGGGATCGACGGCCCTTTGGCGCGGCGATATCACGTAAAGGTCAATGCTCCGCAATATGATGGCGTGTTGATGGATCTGATCATCGACTACCTAACCTATGTATTCATCCCGGCCTATGCGCTGTTCAAATCAGGCTTGATGCCGGGCTGGACTGGCTGGTTTGCAATTATTGTGATCACCTTCACAAGCGTCGTTTACTTCGCCGACACGCGTATGAAGACCAAAGACAACAGCTTTTCGGGCTTTCCCGGCTGTTGGAACATGGTGATCTTGGTGCTCTTTGCCACTGAACCGAATTTCTGGGTGATGACCGTGCTGGTGGCCGCGATTGCGATTGCGATGTTCCTGCCTCTGAAATTCATCCACCCCGTGCGCACCGAACGCTGGCGCACTGTCAGCCTGCCAATGGCTTTGGCCTGGACCGGATTTGCAGGTTGGGCCGCTTGGGTCGATTTCCACCCAGAAAGCTGGGCACATTGGGGGCTTGTTGTGACGTCGATCTACCTGTTGGGCGCGGGGATCGCGCAGCAGATTATTCCCGCGCGCGACTAACGATCTGCTTCCCAACGCTTCAAGGCTTCTTCGTCATTCACCTTGGCATCTACCCAATCGGTGCTGCCATCTTTGGTGAACTCTTTCTTCCAGAACGGCGCGCGGGATTTTAAGTAGTCCATCAGAAATTCCGCCGCTTCAAACGCCGCCACACGATGGGCCGAGGCTGTGGCGACCATCATGATCTGCTCACCCGGTTTCAAAGCCCCGTGACGATGTATCACCAAACATTCTGTCAATGACCAACGATCTGTCGCCTCAATCACAATCTTCGAAATCGCCTTCTCGGTCATGCCCGGATAATGCTCGATTTCCATCCGATCGAGCGTTCCGGCATCGTCGCGCACCACACCGGTGAAGGTGACCACTGCGCCAAGATCGCTACGACCTTGCGCAAATGCCGAAAGCTCTGTTCCGGGATCAAAAGGTTCAGTCTGAACACGGACAGTCATCTTAGCCGCCTGTCATCGGTGGGAAAAAGGCCACTTCACGCACGCCCGAAAGCGATGCGTCGAAATCAGAGAGTTCCTGATCCAGCGCAACGCGCAGGGCGGACAGATCTTCGAAAGCCGCTGCATATCTTGGCTCGCGCGCCCGCAGTTCTTCTACCAACTCCATGACCGTTGCCGCCGACGTCTCGACCGTTTCGCGCGGTTCACCGATCCGTTCACGCACCCAAGCGAAGTACATTACGTCGATCATGCGTTAATCCTCTTTCAGGTACGGCAACGCTTTGCGGAAGTAATCCCAGCCGGTGATCAGCGTCAGCAATCCCGCGATCCACAACAGCCACAAGCCAATGCGCCCCGACCAGACCATACCATGAAAGTAGCCACGCAAGCCGTTCACGTCTTCTACTTCACCCGACATGATTTGCTCGACCATCGTCTGATCCATGCCAAATGATCCCATCACCAGATGATGCTCGAAGATCCCGCGCGAGAACAGGACCGCAATCGCAACCATTTGTGCAGTCGTTTTCCATTTCGCTAGTTTGGTGACCTTCAGCGTTCCGGCAGTATCGCCCAAGAACTCGCGCAGACCCGACACAAAAACCTCGCGAAACAGGATCACGGTTGCAGGCAGAACAAGCCACGGGGTCCAATACACATCCGAATAGCCCACGATCACCATTAGCGCGATCACCACCATCGCCTTATCAGCAATCGGATCAAGCATCGCACCTAGCTTGCTTTCCTGCCCCCATTTGCGTGCCAGATAACCATCAATCCAATCCGTGGCGGCTGCCAGCAAGAACAGGATCAGCGCCAGCCAATCGGCCAGCGGACGCGAAAAATAGAGGAATAGGATCGCCACGGCGGGGGCTGCAATCAACCGCCCCATGGTCAGGATATTAGGCAAAGTCCATTTCATAGAGCTTTCAATACCGCGTCAGCCCTTGTCATGGAAGAAGCCATAGATGGTTTCTGCAAGTGTTTCTGAAATGCCATCCACAGCTTTCAGATCATCAAGACCCGCGCGGCTGACAGCTTTGGCCGATCCGAAATGCTGCAAAAGCGCACGTTTCCGTGTGGCGCCCACGCCCGGAACCTCGTCCAATGGGGTGGCACCTTGCGCCTTCGCGCGCTTGGCTCGGTGGGTGCCGATGGCAAAGCGGTGCGCTTCATCCCGCAATCGCTGGATGAAATAGAGAACGGGGTCATTGCGCTGCAACGCGAAGGGTCGCTGGCCGCGCCTGTGAAACTCTTCTTTCCCGTGGTCGCGGTCCACACCTTTGGCCACACCGATCATGGGAATGTCTGTAACGCCCATCTCTTCCATAATCTCGTGCACAGCACTGACTTGCCCTGCCCCGCCATCAATCAACAGAAGCTCTGGCCACAAGCCTTGTTCTTGCTCGGGGTCCTCTTTCAACAGGCGTTTGAAGCGCCGGGTCAGTACCTCTTTCATCATACCGAAATCATCACCGGGGGTCAGATCCTCGCCCTTGATGTTGAACTTGCGGTATTGGCTTTTCATGTAGCCTTCCGGTCCCGCGACAATCATGGCCCCAACTGCATGAGCCCCTTGAATGTGCGAGTTATCGTAGACCTCGATCCGGGCGGGTGGGCCGTCCAGCTCAAACGCTTTCGCAACACCATCAAGCAACTTCGCCTGCGTCGCGGTTTCAGCCAACTTGCGAGCCAGACTTTCACGCGCGTTTCGCTGGGCATTCGCAACCAGCTCGGATTTTTCACCC
This sequence comes from Aliiroseovarius sp. F20344, assembly GCF_023016155.1. Classification (GTDB taxonomy): domain Bacteria; phylum Pseudomonadota; class Alphaproteobacteria; order Rhodobacterales; family Rhodobacteraceae; genus Aliiroseovarius. The sequence continues at coordinate 87,334 of NZ_JALKBG010000008.1, read as the reverse complement.
CGCTGCGGAACCGAGATTTCGACCTTGCGCCCCAACCTCTCGCTCAAGGCTTCAGCCATGAGATCTTGTTCATCCAAGGGATCAGACAAAAGGATCAAACGTGGAGGTTCCTTTTGATCGTAAAACTGCCCCACAAACGCTTGCAGCACCTCACCCGGTCCAGCGCCTGCGCCTGTGCGGGGGTAGAAATCCCGGTTGCCCCAATTCTGATGCGCCCGAATGAAGAAGACCTGAACGCAGGCTTGTCCACCTTCCATATGGAGCGCAATCACATCAGCCTCACCCACACCGCGTGGATTGATGCCTTGGGACTGCTGCACTTGCGTCAATGCGCGAATGCGATCGCGCAGCACGGCGGCTTTCTCAAACGCCATGGCTTCAGATGCCGCCTGCATCTCGGCCGCAAGGCTTTCTTGCATTTTGGTCGTGCGACCCGACAAGAAGTCTTCGGCGTCGTTAACCAACGCACCATAGCCTTCCGCATCAATCTTTCCCACACAAGGCCCAGCGCACCGTTTGATTTGATACAGCAGACACGGCCGCGAACGCGCGTCGAACGTGGCATCGGTGCAATTGCGCAAAAGGAACACCTTTTGCAGCTGGTTCAGTGTCCGGTTCACCGCATCCGCACTGGCAAAAGGACCAAAGTAATGCCCCTTCTCTTTCCGGGCCCCGCGGTGCTTCTTGATCTGCGGAAACTCATGATCCGTCACCAAGATATTTGGAAAGCTCTTGTCGTCGCGCAAAAGCACATTGAAATGCGGCTTCAACTGCTTGATCAGGTTCTGTTCAAGCAAAAGCGCCTCGGTCTCGGTCCGCGTGGTCAGAAACATCATCGACGCTGTCTGACTGATCATCCGCGCAATGCGTGCGCTGTGCCCGGTGGGTTTGGCGTAGTTGGACACACGCTTTTTCAAACTGCGCGCCTTGCCGACATACAAAACCCGCCCCTTCGCATCGAGCATTCGATAAACACCCGGCGAATTATCAAGCGTTTTCAGGTAGGACTGAACAACCTCATGTCCGGTTTCAACCGGTACATTTTCCTCTGGCTTGTCCTGATTATCGCGCGTCATGGGGTAGCTTTCTTGATTCTGTGTCCCGCTGCAATCTTATCGTTACGGATACAAGAGAAAACATGCCCACAGAAACTGTGGATAAGTCTGAGGACATGTCACCAAGGATAGGTTTTTTTCGTTGTATTCGGCCCTTTTCGTCAATCTGCCTATTTTTTAGGCAGTTGTGTAACTCATTGTTTTCAAACAAAAGAAATATGACCAATATGTAAACATGTGAAATCATTGCAAAAATCACAAATTTGCGCGCTGTTTTGCTTCACAGGTGCACAACTTCGCCGTCACACCCCTTTGAAGACCTCGGAAAAGTTCAAGATTTCTTTGGATTTCCAATCACGTCCGGGGTCTGCCATCCCAAATGTTGCCCCCCATCCACTGCAATCATTTGCCCGGTCACAGCCGGAGCGTTCAGCAGGTAGGACAATGCGGACGTGATATCCGATGGGTTCGGCCCGCGCTTCAGGATCGATCCCATCCGCTGCGCCTCGAAATGCTCTTGTGATTGGCGTTCACCAATCATCGTCGAACCGGGCCCAATTCCATTCACCCGCACATGGGGTGCAAGGGCTTGGGCGGCTGTGCGCGTCAGGGTCCAAAGCCCATGTTTGGCCAGGCTATAGGTCATAAACTCCGGTGTCAGCTTCTGAACCCGCTGATCCAGCATATTGACGATAAGGGCTTGCGACTGCTGCTCGCCAAACTCGTCTGTCGTGGCTTTTGGGGCTTGCGCAGCGAAGTACTGGATCAGGAACAAGGGCGCGCGCAGGTTCGACGACATGTGCCGATCCCAGCTGTCATCGGACACTGTCCCGATGCGGTCATACTCGAAGATAGAAGCATTGTTCACAAGAACGGAGAGTGGCCCACCCAATGCCTCGACCGCCTGGGGCACAAGGGCTTTGACCTCGTCGAGCTTCAGGAAATCTGCCTGAAGTGCAACGGCTCGCTGTCCTGTGCTTTCAATTTCTGCAACGGTTTGCGCAGCCCCTTCGGCTGAACTGCTATAGTGAACAGCAACGTCGAACCCATGCCGCGCCAGCTCCAACGCCAACGCGCGGCCAAGCCGCCCGCCTGCTCCTGTCACCAATGCGCATTTGTTCGTCATTATGCATTCCCCAAAACAATCAGAACATAAACCACATAGAGTATCGACAGAAGGATGCCCCAAACGCGGCCCATGTGCCATTTCAGGAAGACAAATGGCGCCAGCAAAAGCGACGCGCCCAGCATGACCCATAAGTCAAATTGCAAAATGCCCGGGTCCACCGGTATCGGCCCAACCAAAGACGAGATGCCGATGATGGCCAACAGGTTGAACATGTTCGAACCGATCACGTTCCCCAAAGCGACATCTGCCTGCTTACGAAGCGCCGCCATCACTGTGGTCGCAAGCTCGGGCAAGGAAGTGCCCAAAGCCACAAGCGTCAAGCCGATGACCGTTTCCGAGACCCCGAAGTGACGCGCGATATTGGTCGATGCATCAACCAGAAGATCCGCACCCAATGGCAAACCAATCAGGCCAAGCGTCAGGAACATGATCACCTTCCACCAAGGCATGTCAGGGTCGGCCCCTTCGACGTCTTCATCGTCATCATTCTCTTCTTCATCACCTGCGCTGACGGCACGGCGATGGCGCAACGCCTCACGGAAGGCCGAGCCAAGCATCAGTGCAAGTGCGGCCAAAAGCACCAAGCCTTGTGGCCAGCCGATCTCGCCTCCAAAGGCCAGCACGATGAAGAGCACCGTTGCGCCGATCATCTGAAGGTAACTTTTGCGACTGTCGCAGGTTTTTGTGGAAAGCCCCGCCATCAATGCCGGAACACCAAGGACCAGAAGGATATTGGCTGTGTTTGAGCCGACCACGTTGCCCATGGCAAGTCCGGGGACACCTTCAAGGATCGAACTGACTGAGATCAGAAGCTCGGGCGCAGAGGTGCCAAAGGCGACAATGGTCAGCGACACAATCATCGCAGGCACACCAAGGCGCAGCGACATGTTCACTGCCCCGCGCACAAGGCTATCGCCTGCGAGCAAAAGGATGATCAGACCAAGCGTGGCAAAAATCAGATCCAAGGCTTAGCCCTTTCCCTTGCAGTCACACGGGGATTTCCCCAGCTTATATCGCCCACACCGTGGGCATTTCATTGCTTCGATGCGTTGTTGGCCGGGATAGCGCAACTTGCCAAACATGGCCAGCACACCCATTGCGACCAAAAACAGGACAACGATCTTGATGACCATCAGAGCCCAAAACGAGCGTATTCCGCGCGTTCCTCGATCGTTGAAATCGTGTCCGACACAAGCCGCATTCCAAACCGGGACAACAGTCCACGTTTCGCGCCGTAAACGCGGAAACGAACCTTGTCGCCAAATTTCTCTTTCATAGTTGGCACGACATGACCAATCCCGTCAGCCAAGCCTTTTTCGATGGCTGCATAGCCCAACCAGATGTCACCGGTGAACAAATCTTCGCCTTTTGGCAGCTTACCTTCACGACGGGTTGTCACTTGGGTTTTGAATGCCGTGTGGATGTCTTCCTGCAACGCCTTCAAACGTTTCACATCGGCAGGTTTTTCAGGCTGGAACGGATCCATCATCGACTTCGATTTGCCTGCCGTGTGGACGCGACGTTCGACCCCGATTTTCTCCATCAGCCCCGTCAGACCAAAACTGGCTGAGATGACGCCAATGGATCCAAGGATCGAGCTTTCGTCGGCATAGATCTCGTCCGCTGCGGTCGCAAGCCAGTAGCCACCCGAGGCAGCGACGTCTTCGACAAAAGCATAGACCGGGATTTCTTTCTCGGCGGCCAAGCGGCGAATGCGAGCGGCAATCAGGCTGGATTGAACCGGGCTGCCACCGGGTGAGTTGATGATCAACGCAACAGCTGCCGGTTTCCCCTTGCGAAAGGCGCGTTCAATGGCGGGCGCCATCACTGCGTCATTCAATTGTCCGCGCGTGCCGGTTGCGATCACGCCCGACAGGCGCACGACTGCCACCAAGGGTGGCTTTTTAACAAATGGAAGATGTTCGATCATGGCAACTCATGTAGATGTCCTGCGCAGTTTCAACAAGGGTGAGCCAATCACGCTTTTTCCCACCTGTGGCATCTCTGCGTATCAGCTGCGTAGTTTGTATCCTGTGCGGAAGATCCAACCAATGGTCAGAAGGCACGCGGTCATAAACAGAATGATCGCAGCAATGGACCAGCCCAGCGCCACATCTGCCTGTCCGAAGAACGCCCAGCGGAAGCCCGATATCAGATAAACAACCGGGTTAAACAGCGTGATTGTCTGCCAAACGGGTGGCAGCATCGAGATTGAATAGAACGACCCGCCAAGGAACACGAGCGGCGTGATGACCAGCATGGGCACCAGTTGCAATTGCTCGAAGTTTCCAGCCCAGATGCCGATGATGAAGCCCAGAAGCGCGAAACTGATACAAGTCAGCAGCAAAAACAGCACCATCCAAACCGGATGTGCGATGGTTAGATCAACGAAGAAATGAGCGGTCACGAAGATGATCATACCGATCATGAAGGCCTTGGTGGCGGCCGCCCCCACATAACCAATTACGATCTCGAAGAACGAGATCGGGGCAGAGAGCAATTCATAGACTGTACCAATGAACTTCGGGAAATAGATGCCGAAGGACGCGTTCGATGTGCTTTGCGTCAAGACCGTAAGCATGATCAGGCCGGGCACAATAAACGCGCCGTAGCTGACGCCCTCAACCTGATCGATGCGCGATCCGATGGCGGCGCCGAAAACGATGAAGTAGAGCGAAGTAGAAAGGACGGGCGAAATAACCGACTGCACTAGCGTACGGAAGGTGCGCGCCATTTCAAAACGATAGATGGCCGCGATGGCATTCCAGTTCATGCTGCATCCTCCTTCACCAGATCGACGAAGATATCTTCCAAAGAGCTTTGGCGCGTTGAAAGGTCCGCCAAATGCAGCCCCGTTTCGCGCAAGTCCGCCAATAGCCCGGTTATCCCGGTGCTGCCCGCCTGCGCATCATAAGAATAGATCAACCCACCCTCGTCCGAAACGGTCAGGGGATAGCTCGCAAGCTGTTCGGGCACGGCATCGATCGGCGTATCCAGCTCGATCAACAGCTCTTTCTGCCCAAGCCGTTTGATCAGCGCGTCTTTCTCTTCAACCAACAAGATTTCCCCGTTCGAGATCACCCCGATCCGGTCCGCCATCGCCTCGGCTTCTTCGATGTAGTGTGTGGTCAGAATGACGGTCACGCCCGTCTCTTTCAGCTGGCCCACGATCTCCCACATATCTTTGCGCAGCTCGACATCAACGCCGGCTGTGGGCTCATCAAGGAACAGAATTTGCGGGTCGTGGCACAGCGCTTTGGCGATCAGCACGCGTCGCTTCATTCCGCCCGAAAGCGTCATGATCCGATTGTCCTTTTTGTCGTGCAAGCTAAGCAGCTTCAGGATCTCTTCGATCCGTGCATCATCGCGCGGCTTGCCAAACAGCCCGCGCGAAAACCGAACCGAGTTCATCACGGTCTCAAACGGTTCCAGATTGATTTCCTGCGGCACCAACCCGATCAGATTGCGCGCAGCGCGGTAGTCGCGCGCATGGTCAAACCCACCAACTGTAATGGTGCCCGAACTTGCCGTCGCGATTCCGCAAATAATTGAAATCAGAGTGGTTTTTCCAGCACCATTTGGCCCGAGAAGCGCAAGGATTTCGCCCTCATCAATCTCAAGGTCCACACCTTTCAGTGCTTGATGACCACCTTCATAGGTCTTGGTCACGCCTTTGACGCTTAGAAAAGCTTCCATGCTGTCCCCCTGTTCGCCGCCGCGCTTGTGCATCCAAGCGTCCTTTGTGGGCCAAGCTTCTCAGATAAGCAATCCGGCAGCACCTTCAAGGCGCAAAAGCTGAACTTTTGTCTCGACCCCACCCGCGCCTGAAAACCCAACCAGTTTATTCCCAGCCCCCATCACGCGATGACAGGGGATGATGATCGGGATGGGATTTGCGCCGCAGGCATTGCCCACTGCCTGAGCCGAGTTTCCCGTGATCTTTGCGATGTCGCCGTAAGTTAAAGTCTCGCCATAGGGAATGGCAGACATGACATCGCAAACCGCACACTGAAATTCGCTGCCGTCTACTTGCGTGGGAAGATCAAACTTGGTCAGTGCCCCGTCGAAATAGGCACGTAGTTGGGCTTGGGCTGCGGTCAACACGGGGGTCAGTTCCCCGACCGGATCAGCATTCCAACGAAGGCGCGTGATCTTGCCACCCTCTTCCACCACCCCTAGGCGCCCAACCGGGCTATCAACTACCGCAATGTTCATACGGCCATGGTGCAAAAGAAAACGCCCCGGCACAATGGTCGGGGCGTTCCGTTTCTTGCGGTTTCGTACCGGTTACGACAGCGCTTCGTCACACCGGCCACAAACACCTTTGTGATTGTGGCTGCCTACATCCGGCAAGATCTTCCAGCAGCGCTGACATTTCTCACCCGATGCCTTTTCGAACACCACGCCCACGCCTTCGACTTCCGGCACGCGGAAGGCCTCAGACGGCAGCGGATCGTTGGTTAGCTGTACTTGGCTTGTGATCGACACATCCGCGAAGTTTACCGACTTGAGCGACGTAAGCACGTCCTCGTCACGCACATGCACAACCGGCGCGGCCTCTAGCGAGGCACCGATCACCTTGTCGCGACGCTGAATTTCCAGCGCGGCGGTGACCACGCGGCGCACCTGACGGATACCGGCCCATTTCGCGGCCAGCGGTTCGTCCAGCCAATCGGCGGGTGTGTCCGGGAAGTCCACCAAATGGACCGAGCTGTCTTCGCCCGGGAAGCGCTCGAGCCACACATCTTCCATCGTGAAGACCAACACAGGGGCAAGCCAGGTGGTCAGGCGGTGGAACAGGATGTCCAGCACTGTGCGTGCGGCACGACGGTTCAGGCTGTCTGCCCCGTCGCAATAGAGCGCGTCCTTGCGGATGTCGAAATAGAAGCTCGACAGGTCCACGGTCGCGAAGTTGAACACGGCCGAGAACACGCCTTGGAAATCGAAGGTTCTATAACCTTCGCGCACGACGTGATCGAGTTCCGCCAGACGATGCAGCACCCAACGCTCCAGCTCGGGCATGTCAGCGACGTCCACGCGTTCGCTATCATCAAACCCATGCAGGTTGCCTAGCATAAAGCGCATCGTGTTGCGCAAACGGCGATAGCTGTCAGCAACCCCTTTCAGGATTTCCGGCCCGATCCGCTGATCAACCGTGTAATCCGTCTGGGCCACCCACAAGCGCAGGATGTCGGCACCGTACTGTTTCACGACCTGCTCGGGCACGATGGTGTTGCCCAGCGACTTGGACATTTTCATGCCCTTTTCGTCCAGCGTGAAGCCGTGGGTCACGACGTTCTTATAGGGCGCGCGGCCCTTGGTGCCACAGGCCTGCAGCAGCGACGAGTGGAACCACCCGCGGTGCTGGTCGGTGCCTTCCATGTAGACATCAGCGATGCCGTCCGGCGTGCCGTCTGCACGATCGCGCAGCACGAAGGAGTGGGTCGAACCGGAATCGAACCACACGTCGAGCACGTCAAAGACCTGCTCCCATTCATCGGCATTGTGCTCGTTGCCAAGGAAGCGCTCTTTCGCGCCGTCGGCGTACCATGCGTCAGCACCCTCGGCCTCGAACGCCTCGGCGATGCGGGCGTTCACGGCAGGGTCGCGTAGAAGGAAGCCTTCATCCGTTGGCAGCAGTCCTTTTTTCACGAAACAGGTCAGCGGAACGCCCCAAGCGCGCTGACGCGACAGAACCCAATCCGGGCGAGCCTCGATCATCGAATACAAGCGGTTGCGACCGGATTGCGGCCACCATTTCACCAGTTGGTCGATCGAGTTCAGGGCACGCTCTCGGATGGTTTTGCCCATCTCGTCCTGCCCGTCGCCAACCTCGCGATCCACAGACGCAAACCACTGCGGGGTGTTGCGGAACACAATCGGTGCTTTCGAACGCCACGAATGCGGATAGGAGTGCGTCACGCGGCCACGCGCGATGATGCCGCCGGCTTCGACCAGCTTGGCGATCACGGCGTTGTTGGCTTTGCCTTCCTTGCCCTTGCGGTCAAAGACCTGAAGGCCCGCGAAGAACGGCACGTGGGGCAGGAATTCCGATTCCTCGCCCACATTGTGGGTCATGCGGTCGATCCAGTTGCGCGCAACAAACGCCTCATAGTCGTCGGCACCGTGGCTGGGCGCTGTGTGCACGAAACCCGTACCTGCATCGTCGGTCACGTGATCGCCGTCGATCATCGGAACGTCGTAATCCCAGAACTCGTCCGCGCCATCGGCACCGTTTAACGGGTGCTTGAGGATCACGCCATCAAACTCGCTAGTCGCCACATCCCGCACGCGAGTAAACTCGGTCACGCGCGACTTGCCGAGAGCATCTTCGGCCAGTGCATCCGCGAAGACATACAGGTCACCGGGATTAGTCCAGCTTTCTTCCTCGGTCGCGTCAACACGGTACAGGCCATAGGCAATCTTGTCGTTATAGGCGACGGCCTTGTTCGACGGGATCGTCCAAGGGGTGGTGGTCCAGATGACAACACGAGCGTTTTCTAGGTCCTTTGCCAAACTAGTTTTGGCATAGCGCTGTTCACGCGCACTAAGATTGCCGTCTCTCACAGCAAGCAAGGCCGAAGGCTTCGCAAACGAGAACGGCACCCAGATCGTGTGCGACTTGTGGTCGTGATACTCGATCTCAGCCTCGGCCAACGCGGTCTTTTCCACCGGCGACCACATCACGGGCTTGGACCCTTGATACAGCGTGCCGTTCATCAGGAACTTCATGAATTCCTCGGCAATCACGCGCTCGGCGTGGAAATCCATGGTCAGGTAAGGATCAGCCCAGTTGCCGGTGATGCCCAAACGCTTGAATTCGTCACGCTGGATGTCGATCCAGCCCTCGGCGAACTTGCGGCATTCCTGACGGAAGTCGACAACGTCCACGTCGTCCTTGTTCTTGCCCTTCTTGCGGTACTGTTCTTCGATCTTCCATTCAATGGGCAGACCGTGGCAGTCCCAGCCGGGCACGTAACGCGCGTCATGGCCCATCATCTGGTGCGAGCGCACGATCATGTCCTTGATGGTCTTGTTCAGCGCGTGGCCAATATGCAGGTGGCCGTTCGCATAGGGGGGGCCATCATGCAGGATGAACGGTTCGCGGTCTCCGGCGGTTTCGCGCAGGCGGTCATAGACGCCAATTTTTTCCCACCGGGCCAGCCATTCAGGCTCGCGCTTGGGCAGGCCAGCGCGCATCGGAAAATCAGTTACGGGAAGGGTCAGCGTATCTTTGTATTCTGGGGTGTCGGCACACATGTGTCCGGTCCTTTTCAGGAAAAGTCGTCATATATCAGGTTGGGGGCGGCGCGGGTCGTCCATGCGCCTTGTCCCGGCGGCTCGTCTGGATCAGAGCGCCGGGCTGATAATTCGAATAATGATGGCCTTAAGTTGCATCATGACGGCGTTATAGGCCCGTGCGCGCGTGGCGTAAAGGCACCTTAAGGGCGCAGACTGCGCTGAATTGTCCTGCAATCCCTTCTTGGCCCCGTGTGGCGAGTCGACTATTTCAGTCAGGTAAAAGGTATCCCATGACACACGCCCCCAATCCGCTTCGGCTTTTTGACATTTCCCGCGATGAAATCGACGAGGTTTTGGCCACCTTCTATGCCCGCATCCGCCGCCACCCTGAACTTGGACCGATTTTCAACGGACATGTGGGAACGACCGACGCGGAATGGGATACACACATTGCCCTGATCACCCGCTTCTGGCGGGGTGCCATCCTTCGCGAACCGGGCTACGAGGGCAACCCGATGCGCGCGCATATGCAAGCGGGCAATGTGCGGCCCGAGCATTTCACCCCATGGATTTCTTTGTTCGAGGACGTCGCAACCGACAAACTGCCACCCCAAACCGCACGCGCATGGATTGCGTTGGTCCACCGGATCGGGCGAGGACTTCGTATGGGCGTTGAGGACATAGCGCGCCCGGCGGAAGATGTTCCGAGTTTGAGTTGACGTTTACCAGAACGAAGGCCGCGCCAGCATCACCCAGAATATAGCGATCATTGCTGTAAATGCGGGCCAGCCAAAGGCGAACCAAATTCGGTAAAGTCGGTGATACTCATCAGGCAACCCTTTACCGGCTTCCGCAGCCTTCTGTGCCAGATTTCGCAACCGGATCTGTATCCTGACAACGGGCAACCAGAACGCCCCAACAAAAAAATAAAGCCCGATCCCGACGACAATCCAGCTTTCCCACAGGCTCCACCCCAGTGTGCGCGCCAAAAGCACACCCGTAATAGGCTGCACGACGGCAGCAGTCGCCGTAAACACAGCATCGGCCAGAACCACGATACCCGCGACATGCGCGATCAGTTTAGGATCACGAGATTGCTGTGTCACAACCATGAAGAAGGCGATGCCAGCGCCCGTTCCCATCAGCACAACTGCGCCCAAAACATGCGCCAATCGAAAAAGAAGCGGCCAATCCATCACCGATCCTCCAACAGCGGGAACATAAGCGAGATAGCGAGACAAATTGGCAAAAGCTTCATCAGTGGCCCAAGCGGATCCAGCCACAACGATGGTGTAACAACGCTGGCGGAAACGATATAAATCAAACTCGTCGCCAGCATCCCGATCAAGGCCATCCGAACCCACGGACGATAAAGAACAGCCGCGCCTAGCACTAAATCGACAATTGCCCAGAACACCACCGAGACCTTCGCCGCCCACGCAGGCCAGCCAACGCGCGTCAAAACCTCAGCAGCACCCGAAAGCGACACCAACCCCACAAGACCTGACAACAACCAGAATGCCGACAGAACGCCGATTCCAACGGGTACAAACCAAGACAGCCTGGCCTTCAGACGGTGCTCCGCCCCATTGGGAAAGCTTGCGAGCGTTTCATCTAGGTTCGAAACCTTTCCTCCTAACATGTGATAGGGCAGCGCGTCGCCCAGCACACCATCCTTCAACACTTCGACCGCCGTTGAACGCAAGGGCGATCGCCACCCCAGCCATCCCAGCGCGTCAGAAACCCCGGCTGCAATTCGCAGCACCCAGTTGGGCATTGAAATCAGAATGCTCGCCTTTGAGAACCCCAGCCATTTGCGATGTGCTTCGACCACATCTGACAGACTATTTGGCTTTTCTTCGACCAGTTCCAGCACCGCGTGATCTGGCAAGTCTCCTGCAATCGCGCGTTCGACTGCAATAGCTACATCTCTGACTGACACTGTTTGAATAGGGGTATCCGCAAGCGCGATGGGCTGCACCAAGGGAAAGGCCGCCAGCTGCCTTATCAGTGCGGTACCCCCATAGGATTGCGGCGACAGCACCAATCCGGGACGCAAAATGATGACCTTCGCACCACTTGCCAATAGGGCCATGTCGCCTTGTGCTTTCGTTCGAAAAAACTCTGTTGATGCATTCTCGGAAACCCCTGCAGCAGAAATCTGAACAAGCATGGTCCCATATTTCGCAGCCGACTTTCCAAGAGCTAAAATGGCGTCAACATGAACAGCTTTTAGGTCGTCGCGTGCACCATCCTGAAGCGCGCCTGCGCAATTCACAACGACATCGAATTCCTGCAATACCTGACCCCATGACTCCACGTCCACCATGTCCGCAAGATCACGTATCAACCAACCTATTTTCGGCGATGCGCGCTTTGAAGACGCTGCGGATCGCCCATGCCCAACGACATGATATCCTTGCTGCAATAAATGCGCCACAACTTCGGAACCGATCAGGCCGTAGCCGCCAAGCACAAGAACACGTTTCATTTCCCAAACAGCCCCGTCAGCGCTCGCTTAACAATCCCCGTGACACCTGGGCGTTTGCCTTTCCCAAATGGCAATGGGCGGCAGACTTCAAGTGCTGCGACGCCGACGCGTGCGGTTAGGGCGCCGTTGACCACGCCTTCGCCAAATCGACGTGATAGTTTGGACAGCATGCCCCCGCCTGCAAGCGACCCGATCATGTCATCCCCGACGGCAACCGCGCCGGTCGCGACTAAATGAGTCATCACCGCACGGGTCAAACGCCAACTTCCCAGCGTGCCGGAGCGCCCCCCATAGATCTCGGCCACGCGGCGGATCATGCGGATGTTCGCGGTAAGTGCCGTGGCCACGTCCGCAAAGGCCAGTGGCACAATAGCCGTGACGGTGGCGACTTGGCGCGCGGCGGCTTCAACCTCTTTCATGGCGGCTTGATCAAGCGGGGCCATCAATTCGGTTTCGGCCAATGAAAACAGAGTGTCTGCATCGAACACCTCGCCCTCGCGTTCATGGAAACGATCCAATCCCCACCGCATGTCATCCCGCCCCTGATAGAGCCGTTTGAGGCGGGACATGACATCTCGTGCCTCGTCCAGATCATTATGAGTGCGGGCCTGTTCGGCGGCATGGTGCAGCGCATCAACGCGGCGCATGCGGGCAAATGCTATCCACTCACGCAGCGCGATGATCAGCAAAACAAACAGGAACGCTCCGGTCAACGCTAGCGCGGCATAGCCCAGATACGGGTTGCGCGTGATCAATCCGTTTACGAAATCATAGGCTGCGACCGACAGTACGAACCCCAGAATGGACAGAAGAAGCGACCAAAACCAGCGCATAAGCCGCGACGGTTTACGCCCAGCAACAGCCAACACGCCTTGCATCGCGGCGCCGGTTGGTTCTGGCGCGTTCACCTCGGGCACCGGGGGAACGTCCGCGGGTGACGTTGCCGAGGCTTCGTCAAGTTCGATCAACACGGGGCCGAGTTTGCGGTTTCCTGTCACGCGCGTCTCCATTCATAGCAAATGTCAGGCAGTCCTTCGTCATTGCCGGACCCATCTGTTCGGTAGGCTTCGTAAAAGCCTTCGCGCATGTAAAAGCGCTGTGCGCCGTCGTTTTGTTGGAAAGTGAACAACGACAGTGAATCTCGCGCCACTTTGGCTTGATCCAAAAGCATTTTCCCAACACCAACCCCGCGCGCATGTGGTGCAACATAGAGCGCATGAATCTTACGGTTGTCCCGCGACAGAAAACCAAGCACCTGCCCTTCGGTGCGCACCACCGATGTCCAACCCCGCTCGACCAGCATTTGTGCGAACCCCTTTTCAGATGCCCGTGAATGCACGCGCGGCAGCCACGGCGTTGTGGCGTTCCAGCCAGACAGAATGTTGGCGATGGCGGGAACGTCAGCGGTCGAGGCACACGTAACAATCATAACCGGTCCCCCAACAAAAACTCTGCGGCCTTATCCAGCCGGATATGTGGCGGACCCTCGCCGGGCTTCAGCGAAATCTCGGCCGGGGCGAACCGCATGATCTGATAATCCGCATCAAGCCATTTGGCTTCACCGCTTCGGGCAGGTTTCAGCAGCTGGGCGGGATCTTCTGGCAATTCGCCTGGATAAAACGCGGCAGTTTTGCCGTCTTCCAACAGGCGACCACGCACACAATCAAGGTCTTGGCCATCATGGGTCAGGCGATCCTCGGTCGTCGTGCGCAGCGCGGCCAGCGACATCGCCCCCGTCTTGGCCCCAGCAAAATCGGCGCGATCGCGAGCATCTCGCAACAAAGCTTCGGTGATTCCCGTCAAACGCGCATGTTGCGCGTGATGCAGATGATCCGCTTTCGTGGCCGCAAAAAGAATACGTTCAACTCGGCGACCCAACATGAGCGAAGACAGGAATCCGTTGGTGCCGGGGCGGAAGGCCGTCAGGATCTCGGCCATTGCGCGACGTAGATCCTCGAGCGCTTCGGGGCCAGAATGGATTGCCCCAAGAACATCGACCAGAACCAACTGACGGTCGATCCGCGCAAAATGATCCCGAAAGAATGGTTTCACAACGCGGGATTTATAGGCTTCAAAGCGGCGCTCCATCTCGCGCCACAGGCTGCGACGCGGCGTTGTGTCCGGTTTCGGCAGCGGGGCGAAAGTCAGTGCGGGGCTGCCTTCAAGATCACCAGGAAGAAGGAACCGACCGGGTGTGCAATCGCTGTACCCGTCTTCGCGCGCTGTTTTCAGATAGTCCGCAAACGCACCGGCAAGCTGCTTGGCCTGCATTTCATCCAGCTTCTCGGTCGCGTCAGTGGCGCGCGCCATGGCAAGGAAATCTTGCGCTTGATCGCGCGTGTCAATTCGGGTCAGGACCTGCGCGGCCCAATCGGAATAGCTGAGATCCAAAAGCGCCAGATCCAAAAGCCATTCACCAGGATAGTCCACGATATCCAGATGTACGGTGCGCGCCCCACGCAATCCGCCCAAAAGCCCGGACGGCTGAACGCGGAAGGACAAGCGCAGCTCGGATATGGCGCGCGTGCTGTCTGGCCAGTGTGGCGAAGGGCCCGTCATGGCGGACAGATGTGCCTCGTAGTCAAAGCGCGGGACTGTGTCGTCGGGTTGGGGCTGCAAAAACGCTGTTTCAATTCGCCCTTCCGAGGCCGCGACCAGACCCGGCATGCGCCCACGGTTCATCAAGTTGGCCACAAGAGACGTGATGAACACAGTCTTGCCCGCGCGCGATAGGCCCGTGACACCCAACCGAATTACGGGTTCAAACAATGCCTCGCTTGTAGCGTCACCGATCGCTTCGATCTGGCGGGTAATACTGTCTGCAATGTCGCCAAGCCCCACAGGCGTCTCCTTCTCTGCTCACCTTGAAGATATGGTCCCGCGCCTCATTTCGCCAGAGGGGAGGTTCCACCCATTTCTCCCCATCCCGCAACGGGTCTTGCTGAGCCTGCGCCCGCACGCTATGCGAACTACATGCCCAGATTTGCGTTCAAAATCGAATATCACGGTGCAGGATTTTCCGGATGGCAGCGCCAGAAAGAGCATCCTTCCGTTCAGGGTGCCATCGAAGCTGCGCTGGAAAAACTTGAACCCGGCCCGCATACGCTGGCCGCAGCTGGGCGCACGGATGCGGGCGTCCATGGGCTGGCGCAGGTGGCGCATGTTGATTTGACGCGCGATTGGCAACCCTTTCGACTGTCCGAAGCTTTGAATTACCATCTGCGCAATCACCGCATCGCGATCAATGACTGCGTCGTGGCTGGCGATGATTTCCACGCCCGGTTTTCTGCGCGCGAACGGCGGTACTTGTTCCGGCTTATCTCGCGTCGTGCACCCTTGACCCACGAACGCGGATTGGCGTGGCATGTGAAACGTAAGTTGGATGCAAGCGCGATGCAGGCGGGCGCGGATCGGCTGTTAGGTGTTCACGACTTCACAACTTTCCGGTCCACCATCTGTCAGGCGGAAAGCCCCGTAAAGACGCTGGATGAGCTGCGGGTCGAAGAAGTCCCTCTGACCACCGGCATCGAGTACCG
This sequence comes from Aliiroseovarius sp. F20344, assembly GCF_023016155.1. Taxonomy (GTDB): domain Bacteria; phylum Pseudomonadota; class Alphaproteobacteria; order Rhodobacterales; family Rhodobacteraceae; genus Aliiroseovarius. Next base: position 71,881 of record NZ_JALKBG010000008.1, on the reverse strand, counting down.
CTTCCATGTGCGTGCGCGGTCCTTCCTGCACAATCAGGTGCGCAGTTTCATCGGCACACTGGAACAGGTGGGTGCTGGGTCATGGTCGCCAGACGATGTGACCCACGCACTTGAAGCCCGCGACCGCACAGCCTGCGGACCTGTCAGCCCGCCCGAAGGGCTTTACCTGGCGGGTGTGACTTATCCCGACGACCCGTTTGAGGCATAGGGTTCACCCCAACCTCTTTTCCGCCGATGAGGCGGTTGTGCAGCTTTTCCCCTATCCAAAGATACGATCGCCCTTATTCTGTTGGTGATTTTAGATCGACTTGGGAGGAGTTTTCATGAGTCTCGTTAGTACATTAGCTAAAGTAGCCATCGGCGTTGCGGTCGCAAAAGGTGTTTCCAGCATGACGAAGGGTGGGTCGACCCCACGACAAACCACCAATGCCGGAAGCGGCAGCATTTTCGGGGATGAGCACTCGCCGGGCGGCGGGCTTAGCGACATACTGGGCGGCCTAACACAGGCTCAACCCCAATCGGGCCAACAGTCCGGCGGAGGCCTTTCGGACCTTCTTGGCGGCCTGATGAAGCAAGGTGGATCTGGATCACAACGCGGCGGAGGCCTTGGCGACCTTCTGGGTGGTGGTCAGTCGACCGGACAGGGTGGCGGACTAAGCGATATGCTTGGACAAGTTCTGGGCGGTGGCAACCAACAAGCTTCAGGCGGAGCGCCCGGCGGACTTGGCGGATTGCTGGAAGCACTGGCAGGCGGAGCTGCAGGTACAGCGGCGTCGAAACCCGGCGCTGGGTCATTGGGCGATATGCTGAATGACGCCCTGCAAGGCGGCGGCAACATGCGCCAAACACCCTCGCAGGCCGAAGAAGATAAGGCGGCTGTGTTGCTTCGCGCAATCATCCAAGCCGCAAAAAGCGACGGCCGCATTGATGCGCAGGAACAAAAGGCCCTGAAAGAGCATCTGGGCGATGTGTCTCGTGAAGAGGCGGATTTCGTGAATTCCGAATTCACACGTCCGGTTGACGTACAGGGTCTTGCAAATGACACCCCACGCGGGATGGAGGCACAGGTCTACGCCATGTCTCTAGTCGGCTTGGACCTCGACAGCAAAGCCGAGGCACAATACCTGCACGATCTGGGTCAGGCGCTGGGCATCGACGCCCGCACGTCCAATTCGATCCACGAACAAATGGGCGAACCTGTCCTGTACACCTAAGCCCAACCGAGATGGCAAACAAAGGCATCGGGATGACCGGTGCCTTTTTTGCTGGAACGTGCCACCACATATTGCCCCTGCTCGCGCCGGATGATCTAATGCGCCCCAACTAACATAAGAAAGTTCGAGCATATGGCAGACGACCTCCTTACTGGGAACGACGATAGCTATGACGCCTCTTCAATCGAGGTGCTTGAGGGGCTGGAGCCTGTGCGCCAGCGCCCCGGCATGTATATCGGCGGCACGGATGAACGTGCGTTGCACCATATGGTCGCGGAAATCCTTGATAACTCGATGGACGAGGCCGTCGCGGGCCACGCCAACCGGATCGAGGTCACGCTGAACGACGACTATTCTGTCACGATCACCGATAACGGGCGCGGCATTCCAATCGATCCGCACCCAAAATTCCCCGACAAATCCGCGCTTGAGGTCATCCTCTGTACGCTGCACGCGGGCGGTAAATTCTCGGGCAAGGCCTATCAGACCTCGGGTGGTCTGCACGGTGTTGGCTCGTCCGTCGTGAACGCCCTGTCGGATTCGATGGTCGTGCGCGTTGCCAAAAACAAAGAGATGTTCGAACAGCGTTTCTCGCGCGGGGTCCCCTTGGGGCCGGTCGAGAAAGTGGGCGCAGCGCCAAACAAACGCGGCACCGAAGTCACATTCCACGCGGATGAGGAAATCTTCGGCAAGCACCGCTTCAAGCCCAAGCGGTTGTTTACGCTGGTGCGGTCAAAAGCTTACCTGTTTTCGGGCGTCGAAATCCGCTGGAAATCCGCCATAGATGACGGCGAGACACCGACCGAAGCCACCTTCCATTTCCCCGGCGGCTTGGCGGACTATCTGAAAGAAACTCTGGGCAGCGCATCGATCTATGCCGACCAGCCCTTCGCCGGAAAGGTCGAATTCCGCGAGCGGTTTAACGAACCCGGCTTTGTCGAATGGGCGATCAACTGGACCCCGTCGCGCGATGGCTACATCCAGTCCTACTGTAACACCGTTCCTACCCCCGAAGGCGGCACACATGTCACCGGCTTCTGGGCTGCGATCCTGAAGGGGATCAAGGCTTACGGCGAGCTTGTGGGCAACAAGAAAGCCGCGAACATCACCCGGGACGACCTGCTGACGGGCGGTTGCGCGCTGGTGTCCTGCTTCATCGCGGACCCGGCTTTTGTGGGCCAGACCAAGGACCGCCTGTCGACCGAAGCTGCCAACAAAATGGTCGAGCAATCGGTGCGCGACCATTTCGACAACTGGCTGGCCGCGGATACGAAATCCGCCGGTGCGATCCTTGATTTCCTTGTCCTGCGGGCCGAAGAACGCCTGCGCCGCCGTCAGGAAAAAGAAACCGCGCGGAAGACAGCCACCAAGAAACTGCGCCTGCCCGGTAAGCTGGTTGATTGTTCCGCCACCAACCGCGAAGGCACCGAGCTGTTTATTGTCGAGGGCGACTCGGCTGGCGGATCGGCCAAGATGGCGCGCAACCGCAAAACTCAGGCGCTTCTGCCCCTGCGCGGGAAAATCCTGAACGTGCTGGGCGCTGCGTCGTCAAAGCTGGGCACCAACGCGGAAATCAGCGACCTGACCCAAGCGCTGGGCGTCGGGCTGGGCACCAAGTTCAACGTAGATGATCTGCGCTATGACAAAATCATCATCATGACCGATGCGGATGTGGACGGGGCGCATATTGCGTCGCTTCTGATGACCTTCTTCTTCACCCAAATGCGCCCGATGATCGACACCGGGCACCTCTATCTGGCCTGCCCACCGCTTTTCAGGCTCACCCAAGGCGCCAAACGCGTCTACTGCATTGATGAAGCCGAGCGGGACGAGTGGCTGGAAAAAGGTCTGGGCGGCAAAGGTAAAATCGACGTCAGCCGCTTTAAAGGTCTGGGCGAGATGGACGCAAAGGACCTGAAAGAAACCACGATGGACCCGGCATCACGGACGCTGATCCGAGTGACGATTGACGAGGACGAACCCGGCGAAACCGCCGCCTTGGTCGAGCAGCTGATGGGTAAAAAACCCGAACTTCGTTTCCAGTATATTCAGGAGAACGCGAAGTTTGTGGAGGAGTTGGATGTTTGAGGGAACAGAGAACTATCCACCACAGCAACAATAATTAGGGCCGAAGCCAACGTTAGTATTTCCTGCTGGATAGACATGCGTGGCAAAGCCACTGTTAAATATTTCTCCGTTTTCGGTGTCGAATGGTAGCGATGTTGAATACAGATGAACTGAACCAACGTCACTCGCCTGTCGGTTCGTACCTGGCGCAATGTATCTTGGACAGATATTGGTGCAAATATCAGAAACAGGATTACCAGTCGCGTTGGTGCCGGTCGGCGTTCTCAGCACAGCCATGACGGTCTTGGATTTGGGCGAAACAGCTGTGCAAATCGCTTGCGCCTGAAGTTGCCCCAATACGCCATCAAAGGACCATGCATTCGCCAAGTCTACTGAAACTTTACTGTCTACGGCTTCATTAACCATATTTGGTATATCTGGAATTTGGGAGTCTATGTCGTCAAGGCGCGTCTCAGCTGAGACAAGGCTTTCAGACACATCCGTCACTTTCGAAGAAAGGAATAGAGCGAAACCGCTCAAACCTAACCCTAGAAGCCCTAGAACCCCGAAAACCGCTAAGATCCGCGTCCTTGAATGCTCTAGGTCGGCCACTCGTTTCTCTAGTTCCATGGATACTCCCTCCTTTGAAAGAAACAGAAGGCGCCAATAATAGCATAAGTAGTGTGAGAAATCAGCCAATGCTCTCCCGTCGCCGCCCATGACACGCATCTAAAAAAATACGCTTGAGCCGCGGACAACCTTATTGGGTGAGAAAAACACTCGACAGGCGTTTTCAGCATCTTGCCGCATTTCCGGAGGTCTATCTGACGAGCGAAAGGTCGCGTTCTAGGGCTAAGCCACGCGCAGATCAGTCCTGCACGCTCTCCAAATACTCCGCCAGACGCACCAGCGCAGCAGGTGTCGGCGTTTGCACGCCTTTTTCGTCCACCCAGACCTCCATTTCGCTTTCCAGCAGCGCGCCGAATTCCGGCATGGGAGCGCGTTGGGTGCCTTTGGCATAGCCGTCGATGGTCGACATGACGTGGCGGGTTGGGAAGCTGCCGCCGTGGCGGGCAGACAGTTTGGTCAGGTCCGGCGCGCTGGGATAGACGCCGCCTTTGGCGTCATCGCCGTGGCAGGACGCGCAGTTCTCGGCATAGATCTGGGCCCCGGTCAGGTCGGAAACGTCTTCCTTCTGGGGCTTGGCTTGCGTGTAGAAGATGTCTTCGGGCTGACAAGCGGCCAGAAGGATCAGAAGAAGGGGTGCTGCGCGGCGCATTGGGGAACCCTGTTGCCTTTCTAAGGTCTTGCTTTAGCGTGATTCTATCACGCCTGCGCCTGCATGCAACCCCAGGTCATTTCAAACTGAAATTGCTGATCTGTCCCTGCATGACCACATCCGTGTCGTCGCTGTCTGCCGACAAGGCCAAAGCGACCAGCGCGTCAGGCTCCGACCCGAAGGCGCGGCGGTAATCTGCGGCAAGGTCCACGCTTTCGGAATGTGACCCGGTGCCGGACGGGCGCAGCACGATGGTTTTGCCGCGATTGCCCAGATAGGGCGATCCCAGAACCGCGCCGCGTTTGTGATTGCCGCCCCAGACATAGACCAGCACGCGGCCCTCGGGGTGGTTCAGAAGTTTGCGCAGGTTGCGGCTGCCTTGCAGGCGTTCGGCCTCGGCCTTTGGCAGGAACGCAAAGTAAAGCGCAAGGTTGCGATCATCCCCGCCCTTCTGGCGCAAATCCGTGGCAGGAACCGAGCTGTCCACCGCCCAGCGCCAACTGGCTTTTCGTGCGCCCCAATCGTTGGGGGCAAGCCGGTCATAGGTGATGGACACGGCTCCATCTGCGGTCACCCCCATCGCACCGCCCGCCGCCGAAAACGTCACCTTCGAGAAGATGGCGAACCAATGCGTGCGCCATGAGTTGAAGTTCACAGGACCCGCAGCGGCCATACTGGCGGACAGGATCAAGGCAAGGATCGGGGTCAGAACGCGCATCGGTTTCTCCGCTGAACAAAATACGGTTTCAGAATGCCGATTGGGCCGGGCCGCGCAATCGGGTCTCACGCAATTGTCAGGGGTTGCGAGCGGTCAGAGGATCTCGCCGCCATCAAGTCGCAAGGTGCGGTCCATGCGGGCGGCCAGCTCAAGGTTATGCGTGGCGATCAGGGCAGACAGGCCGGTGTCACGCACCAGTTCCATGAGGGCTGCAAAGACGGTTTCGGCCGTATCCGGGTCAAGGTTCCCCGTGGGTTCGTCCGCAAGCAAAAGCGCTGGACGGTTGGCGAGCGCCCGGCAGAACGCAACGCGCTGTTGTTCGCCGCCTGACAGCTCTGCCGGGCGGTGGCTGGTGCGGGTGTCGACACCCACGCGGGCCATCAGCTCCATCGCATAATCCCGCGCGGCTCGGTCGCTTACACCATTCGCCAGCTGAGGCAGAACGATGTTTTCCAGCGCGGTAAACTCGGGCAGCAAATGGTGGAACTGATAGACGAACCCAACTTCGTTGCGACGGGTGGCCGTGCGGCGGCGGTCAGACAAGTTGCCCATCGTTTGGCCGTTGATCGACACCTCGCCTGCGTCCGCCGTGTCCAAAAGCCCGGCAATGTGCAAAAGCGTTGACTTGCCCGACCCGGACGGGGCGACCAGCGCTACAACCTCGCCCTTGGCAATCGACAGATCGGCGCCACGCAGCACGCGGATCTCGCCGGGCGTGTTTTCGTTGTAAGTCTTGGTGATCCCCGACAGGGACAGAACTGTGTCACTCATAGCGCAGTGCCTCTACCGGGTTCATCCGTGCGGCTTTACGGGCCGGGAACAGGGTCACAACAAAAGAAAGGGTCAGCGACAGGGCCACCGCCGATGCTACATCCGCAAACTCAAGTTTTGCAGGTAAGTGATAGATACCACGGATGGAAGGGTCCCAGACCCCGCCGCCAGAGATATAGTTCACCAGTGCAAATACGCTATCGATGTTCAGGGCAAAGAGGCATCCAAGGATGACGCCAGCAATCGTACCCACAATCCCGGTTAGTGAGCCACACAGGAAAAACACCCGTAGGATCGAGCCTTCGGTCAGACCCATCGTGCGCAAGATGCCAATGTCGCGCCCCTTGTTCTTCACAAGCATGATCAGGCCAGAGGTGATGTTCATCGAAGCGATCAACACCAGAACGGACAGGATGATGAACATCACATTGTCCTCCATATCAAGCGCCCGCAAGAACGCGCCAGAGCGGTCGCGCCATGTCCACACCCCGCTGGGGTCTTCGACGGCTTCCATGATCGGCATCAGCAGCTTGTCAATTTCCTCGGGATCCTCGACCATCACTTCGATTTCATCTGCCAGCCCTTCACGGTTGAAAAAGCTCTGCGCCTCGGCAATCGGAAGATAGACCCGCGTGCGATCAATATCCCAGCGGCCAGCGGTGAAGATATAGGTGACGTCATAGGCATTGACGCGCGGGCTGGTTCCAAAGGCAGTTTTGACGCCATTGGGCGAGATGATCTTGATCTTGTCACCGACACCGACATTCAGTTCCGCCGCAACGCCTGACCCAATGGCCACCCCGCGCTCAAAGCTGGACAGGTCGCCAGCGAAGCTTTCGGGTCGCGCGACACGCGGGATGGTCAGGATGTCGTCGTACGAGATCCCGAACACCTCGACCCCGGCATTGTATTGGCCGCGATTGGCCATGACCTGCCCCTTCACCAAGGGTGCCGCACGGATAACACCCGGCACGGTCAGGATGCGGTCTGCCCAGTCTTCGTAGTTCTGGATGGTGCGGTCCAGATCACCATTCGCGGTGACGCGGCTTTGAGCAAAAACCTCGACATGCGCATTTGACCCCAGAATTGTATCGACGAATTCATCACGGAACCCGGTGCGCACGGCCAGTGTGATGATCAGCGCGGCCACAGCAAGTGTGATGCCGATCAGACTGATCCACGTCATTGTGCTGACGCCACCTTCGGCGCGGCGTGCACGCAGATACCGCCACGCAATCTGCCATTCGAAACGAGAAAACGGGGCTGTACGCTTGGGCAACTGAGGCTCCTGACGGGATAAGAATTTGCGCCAAACTGGTGTGTCTCAGCGGCAAGGTCAAGCACAAGACCCGAAGGTGGCTTTAAACTGCCACTTCAGCGCCCGTACGCTAAGTTGTGGAGAACTCAAAGTTTTCTGTGGACAACTCGATGAACAGGTAAAGTTTCACTTTACAGCCCGCAATGGGGGTGACACCATATCTAGTAAGGCAAGGCGCAACGAACGCCGAACCTAGTACAGGCATCAAGCATTTGTGGCCTTAAAGGGTCGCTGTCACGAACCCGTCGCGAATGCTGAAACCAAGGGGGGCATATCATGGCCGCAACCGAGCAGTTCATAGAAAGCGAAGACCTTCACCCGATCGACATCGTGGAAACCATCGCCGAACACCACGCGTGGGAATTTGACCGCGTCGCCGAAGATCAGATCGCCATGGCGGTCGAGGGACAGTGGCGCACATATTCGATCACCTTGGCATGGTCACCCTACGACGAGACCCTTCGCCTGATCTGTACCTTCGAAATGGAGCCGCCTGAAGACAGCCTGCCGCGCGTTTATGATGCCCTGAACCGCATCAACGATCAGTGCTGGACCGGCGCATTCACCTATTGGGAAGAGCAGCGCCTGATGGTCTGGCGCTATGGCTTGGCCTTGACCGGCGGCCAATTCGCTGGGCCGGAACAAATTGACCGCCTGATCGCATCAGCAGTGTCTGCAAGCGAGCGTTTCTATCCGGCGTTCCAGCTGGTCGCATGGACAGACAGAAGCATCGAAGACGCTCTTCAGGTCGCCATCGCCGAGGCATACGGCCGCGCCTAGCGCCGCCTTTCGCTTTCGGCTTGCGCCGCACGCCCTGCGCTCTAAGCTCGCACCCAAATGAGATTTTGGATCGGGGCGTCATCATGATGGATCAGGTAAAATCGCGCGGGCTGGTGTTGCTGGGCTGTGGCAAGATGGGATCGGCCATGCTGGAAGGCTGGCTTTCGGATGGGCTACCTACGTCTTCTGTGTGGGTGAACGATCCCTACCCTTCGGATTGGCTGAAATCTCTGGACGGGTTGAACCTGAACGCCACACTGCCGGATGATCCCGCGATCGTGCTGATCGCTGTGAAACCCCAAATGATGGCTGATGCTTTGCCTTCGCTAAAGGCATTTGGAAACGGCACCACCTTGTTCCTTTCCGTTGCTGCCGGGACGCCGATCTCCACCTACGAGGACCTGCTGGGCGGACAGACTCCGATCATCCGCGCGATGCCCAACACCCCAGCGGCGATAGGGCGGGGGATCACCGCAATCTGCGGCAATAAGAAGTCTTCGGATGCGGATATGGATCTGGCCGAAACTTTGCTGTCGGCTGTCGGGCAAGTCGTTCGGCTGGATGGCGAACATCAGATGGATGCGGTCACGGCTGTGTCCGGCTCTGGCCCCGCCTATGTGTTCCACCTGATCGAAACGCTGGCCGCCGCGGGCGTAGCCGAGGGGCTGCCGCCCAAATTGTCCATGCAGCTAGCAAAAGCCACTGTGGGCGGCGCTGGCGCGTTGGCCGAAGAGGCCGAGGAAAGCCCTGCCCAGCTGCGTGTGAACGTGACCAGTCCGGGAGGCACCACCGCCGCAGCCTTGTCTGTCTTAATGGACGACGCCAACGGCTTCCCCACCCTTCTAACCCGCGCAGTAAAGGCTGCAGCTGACCGTTCCAAGGAGCTTGCCAATGGCTGAGATCACATTCGACGACTTCATGAAAGTCGACATTCGCAAGGGCACCATAATGCGCGCCGAACCTTTCCCCGAGGCCCGCAAGCCCGCTATCAAGCTGTGGGTCGATTTCGGAGGCGAGATCGGCGAGAAGAAAAGCTCGGCCCAGATTACCGCGCACTACGCGCCTGACACTCTGGTCGGCAAAGCCGTCATCGCCGTGGTTAACTTTCCGCCCCGCCAGATCGGCCCGATGCGCAGCGAGGTACTGGTGCTTGGGCTGCATGACGCCGATGACGGTGTGGTACTGCTAAGCCCCGATCACGATGTCCCCAATGGCGCACGGATGTGCTGATGAAACTCTTCATCTCGCGCCCTCTGCCCGATGCAGTTCTGACCCGTGCCTGTGCTGGTTTTGACGCAACGGTGCGCGACATCACGACTCCGATGACGCGGGACGAGATGATTGCCAGCTTGCAGGACTACGACATCGTACTCCCAACGCTCGGGGATCTCTATTCTGCGGACGTCTTTACCGATGCCACTGCCATTCGCGCACGCTTACTGGCCAATTTCGGCGTGGGCTACAATCATATCGATGTGGACGCTGCGAAGACCCATGGGTTGACGGTCACCAACACTCCGGGCGCTGTCACCGATGCCACCGCCGACACCGCCATGACCCTGATCCTGATGACAGCACGCCGGGCCGGAGAAGGCGAGCGCCTTCTGCGTGCTGGCAACTGGGAGGGCTGGCACCCAACCCAGCTTCTGGGTCAGCATGTTTCGGGCAAAACTGTCGGCATCATCGGCATGGGTCGCATCGGTGAAGCCATCGCGAAGCGTTGTCATTTTGGCTTTGGCATGAACGTGGTGTTCTTCAACCGCTCCCCCAAAACGCCGGATGTTCCCGCGAACCAACTTGACAGTATCGAGGCTGTGGCGATGAGCGCCGACATCCTTGTCGTTGCAGTGCCCGGCGGCGCTGACACCCGACATCTGATCGACGCACAGACCTTCGCCGCCATGCCACCCCATGCCATCCTGATCAACATCGCCCGCGGCGAAATTGTGGATGAAGCCGCATTGATCAATGCTCTGGATAAGGGGCAGATTGCCGGGGCTGGATTGGATGTCTACGAGTTCGAACCGAAAGTGCCAGACGCGCTGATCACCCGCGAAAACGTTACACTTCTACCTCATTTGGGCACCGCAACATTGGAAGTGCGCACAGATATGGGCATGCTCGCGATGGATAATATCGAAGCATTTGTGAATGGAAAGCCGCTGCCGTCTAAAGTCTAACGGTTGGTTTGAACTCAGCCGCCCGTGGCTTCACGCCAGTGGCGGCGGCATAGCGACACATAGGTCTCGTTCCCGCCGATCTGGACTTGATCCCCATCGGTCAGAACGCGCCCCTGATCATCCTGCCGCACCACCATCGTGGCCTTCTTACCGCAATGACAAATGGTGCGCACTTCGCGCATCTCATCCGCCAAGGCCAAAAGCGCTGCCGAGCCCGGAAACAGATTTCCCTGAAAATCGACACGCAGCCCATAGCACATGATCGGCACACCCAGATCATCCACGGCGCGCGCAAGCTGCCATACCTGCTCGTGGCTTAGGAACTGAGCTTCATCAATGAACACACAGGCACAGGGGCCGTCGTTTAACCTGCGCTCCAGCTTGGCAAACAGATTCTCATCCACCCCAAACGTGTCCGCCTCGCACCCAATGCCGATGCGACTGCCAATTCGCGCATCCCCTGCCCGATTGTCAAACTGCGCGGTGATCAAATAGGTCTGCATGCCGCGCTCACGATAGTTGTGGCTGGCTTGCAAAAGCAGGGTCGATTTCCCTGCATTCATGGTCGAGTAGTGGAAGTAGAGCTTTGCCATATCCATGAATTACGCGGAGGCGCGATCAGGTTCAACCGTCCACATCAATCAATTCGCGGAAGTCCGGAGAGGCGGGAAGAAAAGGAGAAAGCTGGCGCGAACACAACATTCGGTCAGTGGGCTAAGCCCGGGGATGGAAGTGACCGTTCAACTGATTAAACAACCACGTCCAGCTTTCTCATGCAGACACCTCTTCTGCACCCCGCGTGATTACAAATACGGGCCTTTCCAAACCGATGCACAATGCCTCGGGCACTCGTGAACAAATTCTTTTACTCGCAAACAGCAACAGATCACTCGTTACAAAGCAAATAAGCCATTTCCTTACCGGCAAAATAATGGGAAAAGGGGTGTGGAATTCCCCTCACCACTGGGAATGCAAAGGGATTGGAATATGGCTGGCGTCGGAAGTTATCTTAAAAAGCACACAGAGGCCTTGGTAAAAGATGTCGGGCTGGAAGCGGCTTGTGCTGCCACCGGCAAGTCCAAAGCAACGCTTGGGCGATATTATTCAGACAGCGAAGAGCACTCGGATCGTTTCATGCCGATCGACGCTGTTGCGGCTTTGGAAGAAGCTGCCCGCTATCCTCATGTGACCAGCGCCCTTTCCGAGCTTCGCGGCATTACGATCTCGTATGATGCTGAGCGTAAGAACTCGCCCGAAGGTGACGGTGGCGTAAACAGCGACGTCATTGCGCTGTCACAGCGTTTCGCCATGCTCATGGCGGAGTATCAGCAGTCAATCGAAGATGGGATCATCACGATCAACGAAGCCAAGCGCCTTCTGCGCGAGACCTTGGCGCTTCAGCATGTTCTGATCGATATGAAACTGCATCTCGAGGAAGAAGCCGGAAACGGCCACACCTGATCAACCCAGTAAGATTGCCAACCAAGCAACGCCGCCTGCCGTCGCAGTCAGCGCGACGAAAGCGCTGCCCGCGTCTTTTGCGTTCCGCGCCAATTCGTGCTCATCCCGTGTCACTAGATCCACGGTTCGCTCGATGGCGGTATTGGCCAGCTCGGACGCCACAACCAAGACACCCAATGCCAAAATCAAAGCGGTTTCACCGCGTGTCAGGTCCATCCACAATGCAAAAGCAGATGAGATCACGCACACCGCGCTCCATTGCCTAAGCGAGGCTTCGGTTTTCCAAGAGGTTGTCCAACCTGCCCATGACCAAACACAGGTCATCCAAAAGCGATGAAGCTGGGTCTTTAGCATTCTGCTCTCGTTACATCTGCATGCGTCAAATAGTGTGATACCGCGTCCTGCACGCGCCTGAACCGATCTCCGCCCAGCTTTGTGCCACCGAACCAGCGCGTGACCACTATCACGTGACCTTCCAGCCCTTCGCGCTCCAGCATCCGCAGAATCACCATGCCTGCGCCAGCTTCGCCGTCATCGCCTTTGACGCCGCCACCTTCGGGCAAGACGGCCGCCCAAGTGTTGTGTGTTGCCTTTGCATAGCGTTTGTCGCGTGTGAGTTCCTTCAAGAATGCTTTCACATCCGCCCGCGATTGAACGGGGCCACCAGACACCGCGTATTTAGATCCCCTGTCGGTCAAGAATCCGCTGAATTGCTGCATTGCTGCGCTTACCCTTTTCTTTCCGCCAAACACGCTGGCCTTTGCGGCCATGCGCGCTAAACTGGTCATATGTTTACCATAGAACACGACTTTGACGCGACCGTTGTTACCCTTGTCGACGAGGGGCAGGAACACTTGAATGAAGACGTTACGATTAACGCCTTTGAGGACTGTGTGACATTGGAGCAATGGGACCCACGCACGGATATCGTACACAGGATCTCTCTATCGCCCGCGCAATTACGCGACCTGACAGCCGCGCTGAACCTGCCCGAGGGGATTTATAAGTCCAAGGACCCTACTGGCTGAGCGTGCGTGAAACTGCGTCTTTCCAGCCTGCGTAGCGTGCGGCACGCGTGTTCGCATCCATCTTTGGCGTGAAACGGTGTTCAAGCGCCCAGGCTTCCGCAAATCCTGCCTGATCGGGGTAAACACCTGCTTTCATGCCTGCAAGCCACGCCGCCCCCAAGGCTGTTGTCTCTAAGACGGTTGGGCGATCTACTTGCGCATCGTTGATGTCCGATAGGAATTGCATTGCCCAGTCAGACGCTGCCATTCCACCATCGACGCGCAAAACGGCATTGCCGCCTGCCCCCATATCGGATTGCATGGCCTCAAGCAGATCTCTGGTCTGGAACCCTACCGCTTCCAAAGCGGCGCGCGCGAATTCTTTTGGCCCCGAGCCACGCGTCAGCCCAAAGATGGCCCCGCGGCAGTCGGCATCCCAATAGGGCGCGCCCATACCCGTGAAGGCAGGGACAAGGATCACTTCCTGCGCCGGATCAGCGGCGTCAGCCAGAGACGTGGTTTCAGCGGCATTGTCGATAATGCCCAGCCCATCGCGCAGCCATTGCACCGCCGCACCCGCGATGAAGATCGATCCCTCAAGCGCATAGGTCGGTTTGCCATCAAGCTGATAGGCGATTGTTGTTAGCAGCCGGTTTTGTGAAGTCACAGGTGTGTCACCGGTGTTCAAAAGCGCGAAACATCCGGTGCCGTATGTTGACTTCAACATACTAGGCTCGAAACAAGCCTGACCGATGGTGGCGGCTTGCTGATCGCCTGCCACGCCCAGAATCGGGACGGGATCGCCGAACAGGTCGGTTACTCCGAATTTCGCAGCGCAATCCTTCACCTCGGGCAACATGGACATCGGGATATTCAGCAGACCGCAGATATCCTTGTCCCATTGCCCGGACTTGATGTCGTAAAGCATCGTGCGCGCGGCATTGGTGGCGTCGGTCACATGGGATGCACCATCGGTGAGCCGCCAAATCAGGAACGTATCAACGGTGCCAAATACCAGCTCACCGGCCTCTGCCCGTGCCCGCGCCCCTTCAACATTGTCCAAAATCCACGCCAGTTTCGTGGCCGAGAAATAGGGGTCCAGCAAAAGCCCCGTCCGTTCGGTGATCAACGCCTCATGCCCTTGGGCTTTCAGCTCGGAACACCGTTCAGCTGTGCGACGATCTTGCCAGACAATCGCGTTGTGAATAGGTGCGCCCGTCACACGATCCCATACCAGCGTGGTTTCGCGTTGGTTGGTTATGCCGATGGCAGTGACGTCCCTACCCTCAACCGCATCGCGGCAGGTGGCGACCACACTGTCCCAGATCTCGTCCGGGTCATGCTCTACCCAACCCGAGTTCGGGAAATGCTGGGTGAACTCCTGTTGCGCAGTCCGCAGAGGGTGCATGTCCTTATCAAACAGAATGGCACGCGACGAAGTGGTGCCCTGATCAATGGCAAGGATATGGGTCAATTTGGCCTCCCGTATGTTCTGAAAGATATCGCTAACATCCCCCCGGCCTTATGTCACGCCTGATCAACTTGCCTTGCCAGCCCAGCGCCCTAAACTGCCCGTAAGCAGAAGGGGGCAGAATGAGCATTCTGGACGAATTGCGCGCAGCCATAGGCGCGGCACATGTGCTGACAGGTGATGATACGGCCCCTTGGGCACGCGACTGGGTGGGCAAATACGAAAGCACCCCTTTGGCCGTGCTGCGCCCCGGATCAACGCATGAAGTCAGCCAGATCATGGCGCTGGCCCAAGACCATGCCGTGCCGGTTGTGCCGGTTTCGGGCAACACAGGATTGTCGGGCGGCGCGCAGGCACGCGACGGTAGTTTGCTTTTGTCACTCGCCCGTATGAACCGCATCCGCGACATCAAATCTTATGCCCGCTTGGCCGTGGTGGACGGTGGCGTGGTGCTGGAAGCGCTTCATGACGCCTCCGCAGAGCACGGATTGCGGTTCCCGATGACCTTCGGCGCGAAGGGATCTTGTATGATTGCCGGCATGCTTGCGACCAATGCGGGCGGATCGAATGTGCTGAAATTCGGCAATATGCGCGCACTGTGTTTGGGGATCGAAGCCGTATTGCCGGGGGGCGAAATTCTCGACCTGATGAGCGAACTGCATAAGGACAATTCCGGCTACGATCTGCGTAATTTGCTGATCGGGTCCGAAGGCACGTTGGCAGTGATCACCGGCGCAGTGTTGAAACTGGTGCCTGAGCCGGGCGCGCGCGCCACGGCCATGATCGCCGTGGACAAACTTAGCACAGCGTTATCGGTGCTGAACCGTCTGCTAGAAGTGACCGGCAGCGGTGTTGAAGCGTTTGAGTACATGCCGGGCAGCTATCTGGACGCGTTGGTTGAAAAGCGTCCCGACCTCCGCCCGCCGTTTGAGAATCACCATCAAATCAACATCCTGACTGAGATCGCATCAAACGCCCCGCGCGATGTGAATTTGGCCGCGGATGGCAGCCAGCCCCTGACCACTTATCTTGAGGATGTACTGGTAGGGTTCATGGAGGACGGCACCGTGTTGGACGCCGTGATCGCCCATAACGACACCCAACGCACCGAGATGTGGGAACGCCGCGAGGCCGCCGCCGAGGTGGTTCTGGGGCGGCAACCGCTCGTCAACAACGACATTGCCTTGCCACTGGACAGGGTAGAAGCGTTTCTGGATCGGATGGGGGATGAGCTTGCCAAGCTGGACCCGAATGCGGAGGTGTTAGAGGTTGCCCATCTGGGAGATGGAAATATCCACTATGCCGTTTTCCCAAGCGATGCGGCGTTGTGCGATCCCATAATGGAACGGGTCGAGGATGTGGTGCGCGACATGGGCGGCAGCTTCTCAGCCGAGCACGGGATCGGGCTGTCGAAGCTTCCCTCGATGCAGCGGCGCAAAGACCCGGTGGCGCTGACTGTGATGCGTCAGATCAAGCGGGCACTGGACCCGAAGGGGATCATGAACCCGGGAAAAGTGCTGCCAAGATTGAGCCAGACACATGACGAACTACCGCTTTGAAACCAAGTTTGCCCTACTTTGCACAGCGGCGAGTGCTGAAGTTATGCAGGCTCCCTTAACCCACCACGGCATTCACGATTGGGAAATAGCGTCGGAAAATCGCGCGCAGGCGCGTTCGCAATAGCGCAGCTTCCGATCCTCGGATTTTTGGCTCTGCCCCGTCTGAACTGACGGTTCAGCCACAATGAATTCAAACCCGTCTGAAAAGGTTATTTTAACAACAACCCGGCGATCACCATCGCTATCTCTGGAAGTCACAATTTCAGGCTCGGGTATGGCCGCGGGCTCTAAGATTCTGGAAACGCGCTTGTGAGGGTATTGCCAGACAAACGAAACCCGTCCATCCGGCTCAAGGAACGCTGTGTAAATCGGTGTTGAGGCTGCTGTGTGGACAAAGAGGACAACCACGAGCCAAACAAATGCGATCAGCGCGTACTCGTAACCCGGACCGTTGAGATCGAGAACCGCTGTCGTCGCAACTGCCCCGAACATCAGAGCAAACAAACAAACGGTCCACACAAGCAATGCATGACGATGTGCTGCAATGCGTTTTCTCATACACCTGTATCCTGAGTGAAAAGTCCACGTGAAAGAGCATGATCGCAAAAGCGAACCTGATCAAGCACGATCACTAGGGGTGATTGGATCACAGATGTTCTGCGTGGCGGGGGGCAATTTTCCCGCAATCTGAACGTCAGTAGCTATACTCGTCGTAAATCCGGCTCAGATCACCATCCCATTCGCCGTGATACTTGCCCAGAAGCTCACAGGCAGGCGCACGGCCTTCTTCAACACATTCCTGCAGCGCGTTCAGGAAGTGGGTTTCATCGGGCACCATGCCACCGCTGCCAACACGGGCGCGGGCTTTCAACCCGCCTTCGGCGATCTTCACCACCTCGCCCGCCAGATCCAGCATGCGGATGCCGTTTACCTCGGCCTGAAGCCCCTCGACCGACGCGGCGACACGCAGCGCCTCGCGGGTTTCCGCGTCCCAGCCCTTGGCCAGATCCCACGCCGCATCGAGGCTGGATTGGTCGTACATAAGACCCACCCACAAAGCAGGCAGCGCGCAGAGGCGACGCCATGGGCCGCCATCGGCGCCGCGCATCTCCATGTATTGTTTGATCCGCGCCTCGGGGAAGATCGTGGTCAGATGATCGGCCCAGTCAGACAGGGTCGGTGTTTCACCGGGCAGTGCGGGCAGTTTGCCCTGCATGAAGTCGCGGAAGGACTGGCCCAGCGCGTCAATGTATTCGCCGTCGCGATAGACAAAATACATCGGTACATCGAGCGCGTATTGAACGTAGCGTTCAAACCCCATGCCGTCTTCAAAAACAAAGGGCAGCATGCCAGTACGGGCGCCATCCAGATCGCGCCAGATGCGCGAGCGCCACGACTTGTGGCCGTTGGGTTTGCCCTCGAAGAACGGAGAATTGGCAAACAGTGCGGTCGCCACCGGCTGTAACGCCAGCGCCACGCGGAACTTCTGCACCATGTCGGCCTCGGACGCGAAGTCGAGGTTCACCTGAACCGTGCAGGTCCGATACATCATCTGTTTGCCGTGGGTGCCGACCTTGTCCATATAGTCGGTCATCAGCTTGTAACGCCCCTTGGGCATCACCGGCATTTGATCGTGCGTCCATTCGGGCGCCGCACCCAGACCGATGAACCGCGCGCCGATCTCGTCCGCGATCTCGTGCACTTCGCGCAGGTGTTCATTCACCTCGTCACAGGTCTGGTGGATGTTGTCCAAGGGCGCGCCCGATAGCTCAAACTGCCCACCGGGTTCCAGCGAGATGTTCGCGCCGTCGCGTTCCAGCCCGATCAGGTTGCCCGCCTCGCGCACTTCGGTCCAGTTGTATCGGTCGCGCAGGCCTTCCAGCATCTTCAGGATCGAACGCGGCCCGTCATAAGGCAGTGGTTTATGCGTGTCTTTACAGTATCCAAACTTCTCGTGCTCGGTGCCGATCTTCCATGTATCACGCGGTTTACAGCCGCTTTCCAGAAACTGCGCCAGCTGATCGTGATGGGTGATTGGGCCACCACCGGACTGAGGAATGGACATGTTCGGCTCCTATAGAAAACGCCCTTTTGGGGGCTCCAGTCGTGGGGCAAGCGGCCCCCGGTGTCAATGCAGCTTCGTTGGTGGTTTTTGCCAGATAACGAACACGTGTTGTGCAGTCGAACCTGACGCGGCAATCACCTGTTCATAATTTGCACCGGAAAACCCGGCGAGCGCATCGAACAGATACTCCGCACCGACAGCCGATCCCGGAATGCGCACTAATGTGCCGCCCAAGAGGTGAAACAGCCAAAACAGATCGTCTTCCAGCGGCCCATCATCGGTGGTCTCAATCTCGATCCGTATCACGGACTCAAGCGGCACGATCGCGCCGCCATCGGGGTGCAGATAGGTCAATTGGCCTTCATCCAGCTCAATCACTCCGGCACCGCCTTTTCGTGGCAAGACCCGGCCCCGCTGGATACCAGCCCAAGTCAAGCCTGCACCAAGGATTGCCAAGGCGACCCCCATCCATTTGATCAACCCAAGCGACCCCCACGCCCACCACAGGCCCAGCAACATGATGCCCGCGCCGATCAACGCATCCCGAAAGCGGCTTAGGATCTGAGAGGCATCTGGACGAACGATGCTCATAACGAGCCTCCGATGGTCTGAGGCTCGGTCAAAAGGGAAAGCTGATAGGACCCAATCTTGGTGAACCCAATGGCTTCATACGCGCGACAAGCCGGGGGCCCCGATGCGAAAAGGATCGCCGTTTCCACACCATTTGTCTTTGCTTCCAGAAGATGCAGCGCGACGGCCTGGCGTGCATAACCCTTTGATCGCAGTTCCGGCGGTGTATAGACCCCGCCAATTTGCACCATGTCCGGAAGACTTGCGTTAAAGGCCGTTTTCGCAACCGGCGTGCCATCGGTTTCAAGAATGCGGTGTATATCCGATCCGATATGGACCTTGGCCGTTTCGACTGCGCGGTTACGGACATCCTCCGTCAGTTCCAAACCAAAGGCGGTCTTATCATAGTCGATGATCCAGTTGATCAGTAGGTCCAGATCAACGTCGTCAGCGGCGCGCAGCTTGCCGGTGATTTCTGGGAAGATCAACTGATCCAGAGACAGCCGATAAAGCGGCTCTTCACGATCCGTGGAATAGAGCCCAGCATCGATCCCCAAACCGCGCTTTCCCAACGCAACTTGCTCTGACGTGCCCATGATGCCGCCAACGTCCCGTCCGTTCAGAACCTGAGCGATGGCTTGCCACGCCTCGAAAGTCGCATTTGGCATCTGGCACATGACGAACCCGGCTTTGCTGTAGCCGACAACACCTTCAAGGCCCGCCCCTTCCACCAGCCAAAAGTCGGTCGAGCGCGGTGACGCGCCCTGTCCCAGCCCCAAATTCAGAAGGTTCGAGCGCAGGAACATGCTGGTTTCGGCATGACGGGCCAGAAACGCCTCGATCGCAGGTTCATCCCCCGCTTGGGCAAGGCGGATCATCCCCAATCCCCCAAGACCTGCTGCCACATGGTCATGGCGGCGACGGCCGCGGTGTCGGCACGTAAAACGCGCGGGCCGAGGCTGACGGCATGCGCGTTCTCCATCGCATGAAGCCGCGCGCGCTCGCGGTCAGAGAACCCGCCTTCAGGGCCAATGAAGATCGCCCATCGATGACCGCTTGCCGCATTGAGCGTCTCGGCCGCACCCACCAGCGCTTCGTCACAGAACATGATCTGGCGGTCGTCGGGCCATGCATCCAAAAGCTTGTCCATACGCATCAGATCCACGACCTCGGGCACATAGGTGCCGCCGCATTGCTCTGCGGCTTCAACTGCATGTGCTTGCAGGCGGTCGCGGCGGATTCGTTCGGAATTGGTAAACTCCGTCGACATGGGTTGGATCAACGCCGCGCCCATTTCGGCAGCTTTCTCGACAATAAAATCCGTGCGCGCTTTTTTGATCGGCGCAAAGCACAGCCAAAGGTCCGGCGGCATGTGCAGCGGTTTGGACTGCGCCTCGCATTCCAACACGCCCTTGCGTTTCCCTGCCTCGATCACACGGGCCGGAAACTCTCCGTCCCGCCCGTTGAACAGCGCCACGCGGCCGCCTTCGCCCAGCCGCATCACCCCAAAAAGGTAATGCGCTTGGTCGCGTTCCAGCGAAACGGTTTGCCCCTCGGCCAAAGGGTGATCTACATAGAGCCGGACTTTTGCCTGTTTCATGAGGGAAACCTATGACCCCGAACACCGATTTGCCAGACCCAACCGGACAGGTTTCTGATGCATATCAGGGCAACTGGGTGGATCACCGTGCGCCTGCATGGTCGCGCCCCTATTTGCGTCTAAGCCGGGCGGACCGTCCGATTGGCACGTGGCTTTTGCTGATCCCCTGTTGGTGGGGGGTGCTGCTTGCCACCGCCAGCACCGGAAAATTTGGTCTTTACGACGCATGGATCATGCTGGGTTGTGCCATAGGTGCTTGGCTAATGCGCGGCGCGGGCTGCACATGGAATGACATCACCGACCGAGACTTCGATGGGCAGGTTGAACGCACCAGAAGTCGCCCGATCCCCTCGGGTCAGGTGGGTGTAAAGCAAGCTGTGATCTGGATGGGGCTACAGGCGCTTGTTGCCTTTGGAATTCTGCTGACATTCAACACCGCTGCGATCATCATTGGTATTGTGGCCCTGCTGCCCGTCGCGGTCTATCCCTTCGCCAAGCGCTTCACGTGGTGGCCACAGGCGTTTCTGGGAATCGCTTTCAATTGGGGCGCATTGCTGGGCTGGGTTGCGCATACGGGTTCGCTGGAACTTCCCCCGGTCATTCTTTATGTCGCTGGCATCGCATGGACGCTATTTTATGATACAATTTATGCCTATCAGGATACTGAAGACGACGCGTTGATTGGTGTGAAATCCACCGCCCGCCTGTTTGGCAAAAACAGCCGCAAGTGGCTGAAATTGTTCCTGATGTTAACAGTCGCTCTGTTCGCCGTGGCCACGATTTTCGCGCTTGTTCCGCTGGCCAATGTGCTAACCTTGGTCATCGCCCTAGGCGGCGTGTGGTTCATGGGATGGCATCTGGCCTGGCAGCTTAGAAAGCTGGACACCGACAGCCCTGAGAATTGTTTGAAACTGTTTCGATCCAACCGGGATGCCGGGCTGATTTTTGTGCTTTTTCTTGCCGTAAGCCAGATCGTATGATTGCACCCTGCCCCAACACCCCATAAGAAGCTTGAAACCAAAGAGATAACGGACCCACTTTCGTATGCGCCCATCGCAAATTCTTCTGGTCCCGGCCTCGCTTGTGGTCGGCGCTTTTCTGGCCCTGTTCGCGGCCATTATTTCGGTCAATGTGATCGAAAAAAGCTCGGAAGATGCCGTGCGGGATGCTTTGACTTTGCGCGGACATGAATGGGCACAGGTCCAGTCTGATGGGTTGCAAGTTGTTTTGTCTGGTGTTGCCCCAAGCGAAGCCATGCGATTCCGTGCCTTGTCCGTCGCGGGCGGCGAAGTTGACGCGGCGCGTGTCATCGACAACATGGCAATCCCGGAAGCAGAAGTAGTTCAGCCTCCACGTTTCTCGATCGAGGTTCTGCGCAACGATGCCGGTATCTCGATGATCGGCTTGATCCCTGCAAAAACCGACCGCGACGAGCTGGTTGAAGAAGTTGGTGACATCGCAGGGGAAACGGACGTCACGGACCTGCTGGAAGTTGCCGATTACGCGGTCCCTGCCAATTGGGACGCAACGCTGGACTATGTGCTCTACGCTCTATCCCAGTTGCCACGATCGAAAATTTCAATGGATGCAGACAAGGTTTCGATCACTGCTGTGGCCGACAGTGCGGAACAACAGCAAGACTGGGCACGCAACCTGAAACGCAAAGCCCCGCGTTCTATTCTTCTGTCCATCGACATCTCAGCGCCGCGCCCCGTGATCACCCCCTTCACGCTGCGGTTCCTGATCGACGACAAAGGGGCTCGCTTCGATGCCTGTTCGGCGCATGATGCTGTGGGGCGCGCCAAGATCATCTCGGCCGCAACCGAGGCGGGATTAGACGGGGTTGCCAATTGCATTATCGGCTTGGGTGTCCCTTCGCCAGATTGGGCCGAAGCCGCCGAAATGGGCATCAATGCCGTTGCCGCCCTTGGCGGCGGGTCGGTAACTTTTTCGGACGCAGACGTAACGCTGGTTGCACAAGACACGACCCCACAAGCAACGTTTGACCGCGTCGTCGGCGAGCTGGAAAGCAACCTTCCTGATCTGTATTCGCTGCATTCGGTATTGCCCGAACCAGTAAAAATCGATGGTACCGGCGAAGGCGACGCAGTTCCCGAATTTGTCGCCACGCTAAGTCCTGAAGGGCAAGTCCAATTGCGCGGAAGATTGTCCGATGAAGCTTTGCGTAGCGCGGCAGAAAGCTTTGCACGGGCGAAGTTTGGATCACGCTCGGTCTACCCGGCAACGCGGCTTGATCCCGAACTGCCAGGCAACTGGCCTACACGCGTTCTGGCAGGTCTGGAAGCACTGTCTCTGGTCGCCAACGGCGTGGTCGTCGTGCAGCCCGACATCGTGGACATTCGCGGACGCACCGGCGATCCAGAAGCCAGCGCCGAGATCTCGCGCCTTTTGGGCGAGAAACTAGGGGCTTCCGAGAACTTTCAGGTCAACGTCACCTATGAGGAAAGCCTGAACCCGACCCTTAACCTGCCTAGCCCGGAACAATGTGCAGCTGACATCAACGCGGTTCTGGCAGCAAAGAAAATCACCTTTGCACCCGGCTCGGCCAATATTGAAGCCTCTGCCGCCGATACGGTCGACAAGATCGCCGAGATCATGCGCCAATGTTCGGACGTGCGGATGGAAATCTCTGGATATACTGACAGCCAGGGTCGTGAAGAAATGAACCTGGCGTTGTCGCAAAACCGCGCACAGGCGGTTCTAAGCGCCCTTCTGTCGCGCCGCATCCTTACCTCGAATCTGTCCGCCGTTGGCTATGGCGAAGAGAACCCGATCGCAGATAACGGGACCGAGGATGGCCGTGAAGCCAATCGCCGAATTGAGTTCCGCCTTCTGGAAGGCGCGACGCAGGAAAGTGGTGAGGAAACAGGCGAGGCTTCCGGTGAAACGGCTGAAGGCGAAAGCTCTACTACAACAGATGCCGAAGCGACACCCGAGGCTGAGGTAACGAACGCCGATGAACCGCCGGTCGATCCTGCATCTGAAACGGAAGAAACCGTTAGCGAACCAGATGCCGAGACCACAGCATCCGAACCCGAAGCCAATTCGGTAGAAGATACCGAAAGCGCCCCGGAAACGGCCCCAGTAGCTGATGCTGAACCCGCCCCAGAATCAGACCCTGCAGGCCCAGTGGAAGAGCCCAGCACGACCGACATCGCTGCGCCAAACGCAACAAGTCCGGAAGCCAGCCAAGGCTCTGCCGCCAGCACGCCCGACACCGAATCTGGTGATGAACCCTCGGAACCGCCCTATAGTGGGCCCGAAGTCTTCGCCCCTGACGCAAACGACACCCGTCCGGCTCCGCGCCCGGAACGCTGATAGACACCAAAGGACAGCCCGATGAACAGAACCGAGTTTATCATCGTCACCGCGATCATTCTTTTTGTGGCCTTTGTTCTGGGCTGGTTCGCCCATTGGCTGATCCACCGCTTCGTTCAGGTGCAAGGCAGCGAAATGAGCGAGCTGGACAAGATGGCGCAAGCGCTGCACGACGCGGAAGAGACACGTGACGAAGCCATCACCTATCTGCAATCGCGCGAAGCCGAGATGTCGAACCAGCTGCACCAGACCGAGGCGGAACTGCGCGCTGCAATGGATGGATTGCGCGATGCCCGCCACGAAGCGGAAGAGCTGCGCGCGTATATCGAACGCACGCAGCAGGGGTAAGTTTTACAGGTCTTTCACCAGCCTTAACGCGTCATAGATTGCCGCATGCGTATTGCGTGCGTTCACGGCATCCCCAATCCGGAACAGCTGAAAATTTCCATCCGCATTTGTGTTGATCGTCTGCGGCTTGCCCGTGATCAGGGCCTCTTGATCGACCTCACCGCGGTTTGACGATAGCTCTTTCAGCTCAAAATACAGATCATCCATCGGCAGTGTGCCATAGTTCACCACCACTTGATCGTATGTCGCCTCGCGGGTGAAATCAGAGTAATCGGTGCCAAGGGTAACCTTCAAGCGATTGCCATCACGCGCGACACTCTTAAGGCGTTCGGTAACGGTGAACTTCACCCCTTTGGGCTGTAGTGACCGCATGTAAGGCACAAGGTTCATCGCCATGATGTCAGGGGCGAAAGTGCGGTCAGGGGTCATCACTTCAACATTTGCACCAGCTTCGGCCGCGATTTCGGCGGCTTGCATTGCCGGGTGATCACCGCTTTCGTCATAGATCAGCACATCGCCTGCGCATTTCACGTCCCCCGCGATCACATCCCACGCGCTGATCGCCAAATCCTGATCGGTTTTGGTTTCGAAAAGCGTCAGATTGGGCAGACCGCCTGTCGCAACAATCACCACGTCTGGATTCAGCGCAGTCACGTCTGAGGCTTCAGCCCATGTGTTGAAATGGAAGGTCACATCGCGGGCGGCGCATTGGGACATACGCCAGTCAACGATGCCAATCATCTCGCGACGACGTGGGGTTTGTGCTGCTAACCGCAGCTGCCCGCCCGGATCAGGTTGCGCTTCGAACACGGTCACATCATGCCCACGCTCGGCCGCGACACGCGCTGCTTCCAGCCCTGCAGGGCCAGCGCCCACAACAACCACCTTTCGTTTCTCGCCCGCTGGTTCAGCCACATGCGGCATGGTCAGCTCGCGACCGGTGGCGGCATTGTGCATGCATAGCGCATCACCTGCCTGATAGATGCGATCCAGACAGTAGGTTGCGCCCACGCAGGGGCGAATATCCTCTTCGCGCCCCTCCACGATCTTTTGCACGATATGCGGGTCCGCCATATGGGCGCGGGTCATCCCGACCATATCCAATTGACCCGAGGCAATGGCGTGGCGCGCGGTTGCGACATCGGGGATGCGGGCGGCGTGGAAAGTCGGCATTCCAACCTCAGCCCGCACACGCCCTGCGAAATCCAGATGCGGTGAAGATGGCGCGCCCTGAATGGGGATCATATCCGTCAAAGCTGGATCCGTGTGAATGCGCCCGCGGTTGATGTTTAGATACTGGACCTGCCCACAATCGCGCAGCATTTTGGCGATCTCCATACCCATATCCGGGTCGATACCCCCATCTTCCACCTCGTCCGGGGCGAAACGCACTCCAAGGACAAACTCGTCACCCACACGCTTGCGTACGGCATCTATGATTTCCAGCGTCAGCTTCATCCGCGCAGCCAAATCTCCGCCATAGGGACCCTCAAGATGGTTGGTCAGCGGGGAAATGAACTGATCCAGCAAGTGCCCATGGGTCATAATCTCGACCCCATCCATTCCGCCTGCTTGCATCCGCTCGGCCGCGTCCGCAAAATCCGAGATGATCCGCGAAATATCCCAGTCCTCGGCCAATTTCGGGAACGCCCGGTGGGCTGGTTCGCGATGCGGTGTCGAACAGACCGGTGGCAGCCAATCGCCTTTGTTCCATCCAGTGCGCCGCCCCAGATGGGTTAACTGGATCATGCAGGCCGCACCATGTTCATGCACTGCATCGGTCAGGTTCTTGATCCACGGCACCACCTCGTCCTTATAGGCGAGGATGTTGTTGAAGACGGGCGGGCTGTTTTTCGACACAGCCGCCGATCCGGCCGTCATTGCCATCGCGACGCCTGCCTTGGCCCGTTCGGCATGGTAGGCCGCATAGCGCTCTTTCGGCATGCCATCTTCAGGATACGCGGGCTCGTGACTGGTGGTCATGATCCGGTTTCTTAAAGTCAGGTGTCCCAGCTGGTAGGGCTGCAAAAGGGGATCGTTCGACATCATCTTCTCCGTCAGTACCAGGCGTCTTCCATCGAGGCTTTCTTTCGCGCCACGAAGTCTTTCAGTTCTGCATCCTTCACCGGATCCATGCCCGGCGCTTCATAAGCCGCCAGTTGTGCCTTCCAGCGCAGGTTAGCGCGGGTGGCCATATCGACCTCGCCCTGCTCGTCCCATGTTTCCCACGGTTGGTTGTCGTCCAGCGCACTGTCGTAATAGGCGGTCTTATAGTGGCGCATCGTATGTGCGGTCGAAAACAGGTGCTCCCCCGGTCCTTTTTCGGCCAAGGCATCGAAGCCCAAAGTATCCTCGTTCACCTGCACCCCATCGTAATACGCATGCAACGCACCGCAGAGGTCCAGATCAAGCATGAACTTCTCGTAAGACATCGACAACAGCCCATCGAGGAAGCCTGCAGAATGTAGCAAATAGTTTGCCCCACATTGCACCGCTGACATCATCGACATCATGCTTTGCTGCATGGCTTGCGCATCCGGCAGTTTAGAGGTCGAGAAGTTGCCCGCACAGCGCAGCGGCATATTCAGGCGACGTGCCAGCTGCCCAAACACAAGACTGCCCAGCGCCGGTTCCGCCGTCCCAAATGTTGGCGATCCAGATCTCAGCGACATTGAGCTGATGAAGCTCGCCAGAACAGCAGGAGATCCCGGGCGTTCCAATTGCGTAATTGCGCAAGACACCATGCTTTCGGCCAAACATTGCGCGGCTGATCCTGCAAGGGTCAGCGGTGACACGGCCCCACCCAGCAAGAAAGGAAGGTGAATGGACCCCTGCCCTGCCTTCGCATATTCGCGAATGCCTTTTGACGTGATCCCATCAATTACCAACGGGCTGGTGGTGTTGAAATTGCCCATAATCACGCAGTTCTGATCGACAAAATCAGTGCCAAACAAGATGCGGCACATCTCGACGCTATCGGCCGCACGTTCGGGGGCTGTAACGGACCCAAGGAAGGCGCGATCAGAATAGCGCATGTGGGCATAGACCATATCCAGATGGCGTTTGTTCACCGGGATATCTGTGGGCTCGCAAACCGTTCCGCCCGAGTG
Source organism: Aliiroseovarius sp. F20344 (assembly GCF_023016155.1). Classification (GTDB taxonomy): domain Bacteria; phylum Pseudomonadota; class Alphaproteobacteria; order Rhodobacterales; family Rhodobacteraceae; genus Aliiroseovarius. The sequence continues at coordinate 45,024 of NZ_JALKBG010000008.1, read as the reverse complement.
ATGCAGCCATGGGCTCATCTGTCCCAGCTTTACGAAGTTCTGGAAATCCTCAAGCGTGCCATAGCGCCGCCCCTTGTCCAGATCCATGACAAACGGGCTGCCGTAAGAAGGCGCAAAAACCACGTTATCGCCGCCAATCTCGACGTTGTTGGCCAGGTTGCGGGCGTGTTGGGTGAACACTGCCGGAGCAGTCTTCAATATCTCGCGGATCATGCCCGGTGCGAATTTGATGTTCCATCGTGTGGGATCGAGCTGGGTGACTTCACCGCCTGCCATTCGAAACATCTCAACCGTTTCAGGGTCATCTCGAAATTCGATGCCAATCTCAGCCATGATGCGATCGGCTGTCGCCTCGATCTGTTCTAACGCTTCATCGCCCAGAAGGTCATAGGTGGGGATGTTTCGTTTGATATAGGGGCGTTCCAAATGGGGATTCTGTCCGGGCGAGCCGTCCCTTGCTTGACGTCCACCTCGGCTACGCCGCCGCTTCACCGCAGTTTCGCTCATCGCATTCTCCTCCATTGCGAGTCGCCATTGACACTAGCGTCAGGAGGTTTGACACATGTGTCAAGTTCTCTAGAGTGCCCCGCATGACCCAAAAACGACAAAACCGCCCACGCGCGACCAAAAAACTTTGGCTAGACGCCGCAATAGAGCTGTTGATTAAAACCGGCGCTGACGGTGTGAAGATCATGCCTTTGGCTGAGCGTCTGGGTCTGACACGTACCGGTTTCTACCATCATTTCCGCGATCGCGATGCTCTGCTGGACGCGATGATTGAACGGTGGGAACGCAAAAACAGCGGCAATCTGGTTGCCCAATGTGACCTATATGCCGAGACGATTTGCGAGGCGATGTTCAACCTTCAGGATTGCTGGTTCCAATCCAAGCTGTTTGATGCCCAACTGGACCGTGCCATTCGAAATTGGGCCGATCATGATCGGAAGCTGAAAGCGCGGGTCGATGCGGCAGATGCCAAGCGCAAAACCGCAATTCAAGGAATGTTCGAGCGGTTCGGCTATCCCCCAACAGACGCCGAAATCAGGACGATGACCATTCTGTTCACGCAGGTTGGCTATATCGCCATGGAGATCAAAGAAGATCATGCCGCCCGTGTGAATCGCGTCCCTCTGTACGTTGAGCTTTTCACGGGAAAAACCCCCACAAAGCACGAGATTAGCCGATTCCGCGCACGGAATGGATATTGAATCCAATTTAAGCTGGCACTGTGATCACGAATATGATCATTTAACAGTCATAAGTATTCGACCATGGTGGGAGGGTCGGAAAAGCCGCATGAGCGCGCTGTTACGCCGATAACTCGCCAAGCTGAAAGACAAAGATGCGCTTGTTTTCGACCCGCAATCGGCCTGTGGATTTGGGCCCCTATCCGCTTGAACGGCTCCGACGCGTGGATCAACCCACCGCTGTCGACCAGTTACCAATGGATGCGCCAATCAGCTTTCACCGACATGATCAGCCGGACAGCATCGTTAATGCCATGACGCCCTATCAGGCAGCCTTGGACGCCATTCGCGACGGTCAAATCAATCCAGCGCCCTCCACTATCCCCACAGATCCAGATGAACGCGCGCGACACCTAAAGGCATTTGGGTATTTTTCAGATGCGTCCATGGTTGGCATCACGCGGCTCGACGCGACCGCCCATCTTAAGACATCCGTTGAAAACCCCGGCATACAAGAGCTTGTGAGCGCGCTTGAAACGCGCGAGGTGAAAACGCTGGCCGCTGGTATCGATGTCCTGATGGCAGAGCTTAAGGAAAGCCTTGCAACAAAGAACCGTGCGATCACGGATCACACCCACGCGATTGTCTTCCTTTACGAACATCACCGCGCCCCAAGACAGGACGAACCCGGCGCAAGCTGGATCATGGATGCGCAGGCTCAACGGGCCTGTTTGCTGTCCGCCGAAACTGCCATCGTCATTGCGAACTACTTGCGTCTTTTAGGCCATGATGCCAAAGCGCACACTGGGGCTGCGAGCGACGTCTGGCTTTCGCGTCTTTCGGTCCAAGCTGGGCTGACATGGGCAACCCCAAACGGTGCGCGTGCGCCCTGGCTTGGTGAAGGTTTTGGTTTGGCAGTCGTCACCACCAATCTTGAGATGACACCAGATCGTCCCCTTGCCCCAGAACCTGACCAACCAAATCTAACCGGGTTGCGGTGGTGGTTGGGCAAGGACAGCGCCAAGTCAGGCCTAAACCAAGATCCGTATACGAAACGCGACTACACAATGGGTCCGCTTCCTTTTGAGCGTCTGAAGCGCGTCGACACCCCCACATCTTACATCGACGAAGAAAACGTCGCACGCGTCCCGAAACGCTCGGACATGTTCGCACGTGCACAGTTTGGGGACATGGGGAAGAACCTGCACGAAGGCTCGTCCGGGGGGATGTATGTGCGCAAGGCTGCACCCAGCTATGCGCAACGGCGCGCGCTTGGTGTTTTCACGTTGCTACAGGATGGACCCGTTGCCAACGGTATAAGCCCTGCGGATGCCAAGCAGAACGCTGCCGCAATCCGGGCCGCCAGTTACTTTCTGGGCATTGACGCCGCGGGCACCAGCCGTTGTCCCGATTGGGCATGGTACAGCCATGATGCGGCGGGGGAAGAAATCACTCCGCCACATGATCAGGCCATTTCCATGATCGTCGATCAGGGGTTCGAAACTATGGAGGGCGCGTCAGGCGATGATTGGATCGCCGTCAGCCAATCCATGCGCGCTTATTTAAGGTTCTCGCTGATCGGGGGCGTCATCGCACAACAAATCCGCAATCTTGGATACTCGGCCAAGGCCCATACGGTGATGGATGGCACGGTGCTGCAGCCTCCACTGCTTCTACTGGCTGGCTTGGGTGAGATTTCGCGGATCGGAGACGTGATCCTGCACCCCTATCTGGGGCCACGCCTTAAGTCAGGTGTAGTAACAACCGACATGCCCCTATCGCATGACAAGCCAATTGATTTCGGTCTGCAGCGGTTCTGCGAAGCGTGTAACAAATGCGCGCGCGAATGCCCGTCCGGTGCAATCACTGCCGGGCCAAAGAAGATGTTCAACGGCTATGAGATCTGGAAATCTGACAGCCAAAAATGCACCACCTACCGTGTGACTCAACCCGGTGGCGCGATGTGTGGTCGCTGTATGAAGACGTGCCCCTGGAATCTTGAGGGGCTTTTTGCGCAGGCGCCCATGAGATGGGCAGCATCGACCATTCCGGGGGCTGCACCGGTACTGGCGAAACTTGATGACGCCGTCGGCAATGGCGGATTGAATGATGTCAAAAAATGGTGGTGGGATCTGAAGCTTGGCGAAGACGGCGGTTATCACCCCACAGATGACCCGGTGAACCGCCGCGACCTTCAACGCGAGATCAAACTTGATCCGGAAAGCCAGACCCTTGCGGCATATCCAGCTGATCTTGCGCCGCCGCCCTATCCCTATCCCTTCCCTATGGATCGCGAGGCCGGGATAACGGCCTATGACGCGATGATCACGGCGGGCGAATATCGCGACCGCAAGGCACGCGGCGACCTGTCGATGGTACATCGCTATACGGTGCCGGAAGACAGCCCGGTCTTGCAACTGGCAGTGTCCAAGGTCGAACAAATGACACCGGGCATCGCCAAATACGAACTCTCCGCGCAGGATGGATCGCGTTTGCCCGCTTGGACCGCTGGGGCGCATCTTGATGTGCTGGTGTCCCCTGATTTCCTGCGTCAGTATTCGCTGTCTGGCGATCCGTCAGATCGCAACAGCTATCAAATAGGCGTCCTGCGCGAGGAAGGTGGGCGCGGCGGATCGGCCCTTCTGCACCGCATTTTCACTGAGGGGCGCAAAGTCTTCGTCTCAAAACCCATCAACCATTTCGAACTGGTCGAAGACGCCCCCAAAAGCTTCCTGATGGGTGGCGGCATTGGCATCACGCCAATGATCGCCTTCGCCCACCGGCTTCACGCGCTGGGGAAAGACTTCGCGCTGCACTATTCGGTCGGTCGTCGGGATGAGGCCGGATTCCTTGAAGATCTGGCCGCGATGCCTTGGGCAGATCGGGTGCATCTGCATATCTCGGATGAAGACACTCGGGCGGATTTCGACACGGTGTTGGCGGATGCGCCGGAGGGCGCACATGTCTATGCCTGTGGCGCGGACCGCTACATGGACGCGGTGATGGAAGCCGCGGCGCGCCAAGATTTCCCGGAAGAAGCGCGGCATCTAGAGTATTTCTCGGTGCCCGAACAGCCAGACTATGAAAACCACCCATTCAAATTGCAGCTGAAAGATGGGCGCCGCATCGAGGTCTCGGCGGACCAAACGGCCGCAGACGCGCTGAATGCTGCCGGAGTGCATGTGGATGTGAAATGCTCTGACGGGATTTGCGGCGTGTGCAAATGCGGTTTGATCTCGGGCGATGTGGAACATCGGGATTTTGTTCTGTCCAATGCCCAGCGCGAGGGCGCGATGATCCTGTGCCAAAGCCGGGCTGCGGAACCGGGCGGTGAAATCACTGTGGATTTGTAAGATCACGGAAACGTCATCGGCTGTAGTGATCTGACCTAAGAGGGCACGCGTACTCCTTGTATCAAACAACATGGAGAACGTTATGCTTCGTCGTACATTTATTGCCCTCGCCGCCACCGCTGCATTCAGTGCCCCCGCATTCGCAGATGGTCATTCGAAAGACATTGTGGACACAGCCGTTGCTGCTGGTAGCTTCACCACTCTTGTTGCAGCGGTTCAAGCTGCAGGCCTTGTCGACACCCTGAAGGGTGAGGGCCCGTTCACAGTTTTCGCCCCAACCGATGACGCGTTCGCCGCGCTTCCGGAAGGTACCGTCGAAACACTGCTGATGCCCGAGAACAAAGACAAACTCGTGTCGATCCTGACCTATCACGTAGTCCCGGGCAAAGTAATGTCAGGCGATCTGTCTGACGGCATGATGGCCGCAACCGTACAAGGGTCCGAAGTCAAAATCGGCACCATGTCGGGTGTCACTGTCCAAGGTGCAAATGTGGTGTCAGCAGACATCGAAACGTCAAATGGCGTTATCCACGTCATCGACAGCGTGAACCTGCCTCCGGAAAGCTAAAACTTAGTCCCCCACTCACGGTGGGCAGGTAAGGGGTCGCTCACGCGGCCCCTTTTCGTTGAAGACTATTCTTCGATTGATTTCGGCAAGGTCACTAGAAAAGCTGTTCCATCTTCATCCGTCCGCTCTAAGTCCAGTGTGCCGCCGTGGCCGCGTACCAGTTCAGCGGCAATCGCCATGCCAAGGCCCGAGCCGCCCTTGCGGTTGGTCCCCGCAAAAGGTTGGAACAGATGTTCGCGCGCATTTTTGGGCAATCCCGGTCCGGTATCGACAACGCGAATTTGCCAATCCGCATCTGTCTCGAATGCTTGCAATGCGATCTCGCCGGGTTTGCCGGATGCAACAATTGCCTGGCGTGCATTGCGCACGAGGTTTGATAAGACGCGATACAGCTGCTCGGGATCTGCACGCAGGGTCAGCCCCATGGGAATGTCTTCGGCGAAGGACAGATCATGTTCGCCTGCTGACAGACGTTCGCTGTCAAAGATGTCACCCGCCAAATCAGCCAGATTAACCCATCCAAGCGACGGCGCAGGTTCCTCGGCCTTGCCAAAAGCAAGCGTGTTTTCACACAGGCTAACGGCACGACTGATCGAGTTCAAAAGCTTCGGCACCACCCGCTTCACCATTGGATCGTTGCTGCCTTCCATTCGGTCCGCGAAAAGCTGTGCCGTGGTCAGAACGTTGCGCAAGTCATGGCTGATCCGCGCAACGGCCCCGCCCAATTGCGCCAACCGTTCCTTTTGGCGCAACGCGCCCGTCAAATCAGTTTGCAGAGAGCGTAGCGTCAGTTCCGCCTCGCGTAGCTCGGTCACATTTGTGTCGGGCGAGATGATGCGGCGCGCATCCTCGGGATCGGCTGCATAAGCTTTCATATTGCCTACGACGCCCTTGATCGGTCGTACGATCAGGCGCTGCACCGCAAGGAACAACAACAATGCCGTAATAACCGAGATGACAGCCGACAGTAGTAGGATGTTCAGACCATAATCGATCATCGCAGCGCGCAGCTTGGCGGTCCACATGGTAACTTCGATCACCAACCCGCCTTCGCGCACCGGATCACCGATGATCCGAATAACCTCGGGCTCGGTGTTGAAAAGCCGCATCATGGCGTCCCGGATCAGCGTCATTGCGGATGCATCACGCAGATCAAAGTCGTGGGTGACAGCCCCAGGTGGCGTCGACGACAACATCAGTTCGCGCATTTCATCGCGGCGCAACACGACGTTATAGACCTCGGCGTTTTCCAGAAGCTCGGCTTCCAGCTCTGGTGCGATCATGTCATCGGCCAACAGGGCCAGCGATGCAATCTGCGCCCGTTCCAAACGGTCTTGCAGATAATCGGCGCGGAAACGCGCGACGGAAGGCACGAAGATCAAAATCTCGGCCAGCATGACGAACAGGGTCGTCAGGATCAAAAAACGGCCGGAAAGAGTATTGAACACCGCTGCGTCCTCGCCAGTTCACATCACGGGATGAATTTCTGCACGAAACCCACGACCCGCTTCACCATAGGACTATCAAAGAGCCGAGGCGAGAAATAGGCCCCCGCCGCCCGTTTGCTGATTTCCGCCATCGTCGGATATGGCGCAACCATCGCTGCAATCTGCCCCATTTTCAAACGGTTGGCCATGGCAAGCGCCCACAAAGTGATCATCTCGCCTGCGCCGGGACCGATAATCGAGACCCCCACCGGGCGACCTTTGACGATCATCACCTTGATCAAGCCCTTTGTTTGCTGGGTCGCAATCGCGCGGTCATTGCCCGCAAAGTCGAAACGCGCCACCTCCATCTTGTCACCATGGGCGTCCTTGGCTTGTTCTTCAGTCAGACCGATCTGCGCCATCTCGGGCGATGTATAAGTGGCCCAAGGAATGTGATCCGTGCGTTGTTTCGACGGCAGTCCAAACAGCATAGATCGGATGATCACGCCTGCATGGTAGCCCGCCACATGGGTAAATTGCAGTCCGCCCGCGACGTCCCCGATGGCGTAAACTTTCTTGTTCGTCGTGCGCAGGCTGGCGTCGACCTTGATGCCAGTTCGGGTGGGTTCAATCCCTGCCACTTCAAGGTTCAGTTTGTCCGTATTGGCTTTGCGCCCCACGGCCATCAGAAGATGCGTGCCTTTGAAGATACGGCCATCCTTGGCCTCGACCTCGATCGCACCGGCTTTGCCGCGGATTTCGGCGGCCATTGCGTCTTCTTCAATGGCGATGCCTTCACCTCGTAGCGCGTCGAGCACCTGCGCTGCCATCTCGAGATCATCCCGGCCCAGCGCCTTCATGCCCTCGATTACGGTGACCTCACAACCCAGACGACGGTGCGCCTGCGCCATTTCCATGCCAATGGGACCACCGCCGATAATCAAAAGATGATCCGGCTTTTCCTTCAGCTCAAAAATCGTTTCATTTGTCTCATAGGGCACGTTCTCGATCCCCGGGATAGGGGGTACGAAGGGGGACGAGCCCGTCGAGATTACGAAACGGCGTGCCTCGATGACATAGTTGCCAGCTCGTACTTCCTTGGGCGAGATGAACTGACCGTATTCCGTGATGACGCGCACGCCCAACCCCTCGAACCGTTCGACTGAATCGTGAGGCTCGATGGTCGCGATGGTTTGGCGCACATGCTCATGTGCTTCATCCCAGCCCATCGCGGTTTTACCAGCGTGCAAGAGCGCCTTTGACGGCACGCAGCCATAGTTCAGGCAATCTCCGCCCATCTTGTGACCTTCAAGAAGCACAACGGACGCCCCCATCTGAACGGCCCCCGCTGCAACCGAAAGCCCGCCTGAGCCCGCACCAATGATGCAGACATCTGTTTTGATTCGTTCGGCCATATCAGGCGTCCTTCTTGAAAAGCTTCAGCACCATCGGCAGGGCAGCCAACGCGGCCAAACCCAGCATGGGTAGCAGGATGTGCGGTTCAAAGATAATACCCAGATCCGGGGTTTCGCCACGGGCAAAAACCTCGCCCAATCCGGCACCGACAGATGTATAGACCAGCCCGCCGGGGATAATGCCAAGGAAGGTGGACACCACAAAACGGTGAAGTGGCACACCGACCAAAGCGGGGATCAGGTTGGCCACGAAGAACGGCACGGCTGGCACAAGGCGGATGAGGAACAGAACCGACCACTGATTTTCGTCGATCCCGTCTTTGATATTCTTCACCGCGCCTTCGCTGCCTTCCATTTTGGCGGCCAGCTTCTCGCCCAGCCCCCAGCGGGCGGCCAGAAAGATGATCGTCGCGCCAATCGTGGCTGCGGTCACGTTAAAGAGCACGCCCGGAAAGGTCGCAAACAGGAAGCCTCCGGTCAGCGTCGCAATGGTCGCGCCCGGCAGCGAGAAGCCGACGATGACGACATAGGCCGCGATGAACGCGCCAACCGTCAGCAGGTAGTTTGCATCCCGGAAGGCCAACAACGCCTCGCGGTTTTGCGCCAAGGTCTCGAAACTCAGATAGTCACGCAGTGTAAAGGCTCCGATTACGGCAACGCTTAGAATCGCAATCAGGGGCAGGCGGCGAAGAAGCGCGTTTTGCGCAGGCTTCTGGATATCCGCATCGGGTTCGGTCATCATCAAGTATCTTTCCGTGCCGGTTTGGCATAGAGGCAGCAAAGCCGCGTTGGGTTGCCAGCAACATGAGCGCAAAGACCTGCCTTGCCCACCCACCTCACGCTTGCTTGAACGGTGGTGAAGAAAACGGATATCGATGTAACAAAAGGGGCGAAAATATTTCATCAGGCATTTGACTTGCCCCCGAATGACCCCTATAGACCGGGCTTCGAATAACTCACGCTCCGAATCCACCGGGATTGGGAGCATTAACGGAGACGGGCGATGAAACGCACATACCAACCTTCGAACCTGGTTCGCAAACGCCGCCACGGCTTTCGCTCACGCATGGCCACCAAAGCCGGTCGCAAGATCCTGAATGCCCGCCGCGCACGTGGCCGGAAGTCGCTGAGCGCATAAGCGCTCGGGTCGCAGACATGACTGCGCCCAAAGCTGACAAAATGAAAACCGCCGAGACCGAAGGGTCTGCGGCGGTTTCCGTTTGCGCGCCTGATCGCAAGCTAATCACGCTGACAGAGCGGCGCGATTTTTTGGCCGCCGCCCGCGCCCGCCGGGCACCTGCACCTGCCTTCTTGCTTCAAGCACGTAAACGACGTGAAGGCGAAACTGCCCCACCCGAACAAACCCGCATCGGGTACACCTGCTCGAAAAAAGTCGGCAATGCGGTTGTTCGCAACCGAGCCAAGCGCCGTCTGCGTGCCATCGCACGTGAGGTTCTGCCCGGATTGGGCAAGCCCGGCTGGGACTATGTGTTGATCGGTCGCGCTGAAAAGACCGTGTCGCGTGACTATATGGATATGAAAGCGGACCTTGCCCGCGCCATTGAACAGATCCACGCCCCGCGAAAGAAATCATGAGCCCCGCAGCCTTCATCCTATCCCTGCCTATCCGGGCCTATCGCCTGATCTTCAGCCCGTGGGTGGGGTGGAACTGCCGCTATCAACCCACATGCAGCGCCTATGCGCTGGAAGCCTTGCAGAAACACGGCGCCTTTAAAGGTGGCTGGATAGCCGCCAAGCGCATCGCACGCTGCAATCCCTGGGGGTCCTGTGGCTACGACCCTGTGCCTGGCACGGATCACGATTGTAACACTCACGACTGATACAATCGTGCCCGAAGGGCCACATCCCTCCACAACCTGAACACGAAGCTTGAGCTTCATTTCGTTTGCGCTAAACAAGCGCCATCGCAACGCACAAGCAGAAGGAGGCGTTACATGACGAATATCAGCGCTCTCCGCCCATGCCACGTTGCGGCTCCTTGGGGTTATCTTACCGCGTGACTTATTTGTCCCGCGCTTAACCGCCCCGATCCGCCCGCATGCCGGGCCATCCCACAGCTGACACATAAACCCTGATCCCGGCCGCAGTGCGTCCGCGGTTCCGCGTCCCGTCAGCTTTCATTTAACCAAACCCAATATAAAGAGGGCCGGCCCCGTGCCGGTTTCCAACCCATGATGGACTCTAATATTCATTCCAATCCCGTCCGGCTGAACGATCTGCTGGATGATCTGATTGCCGACCATGGAACGCTGCGTGTGCTGCGTGCACTGGCGTTGCGCATCATGTCAGGCCGGACAAGACGACCGCAAGTGGATCATCTGTCCGACCATCTGCGACGTGACGTAGGGCTTCCGCCAAGCCACCCCCCGCCAGACCTCGAGGGGCCCAGGTTTTGGTAAGCCTTTCCAAAGCACCCGCCCCGTTGTTTCGGGGCGGGTCAGAAAACGCTTGACCTAAAGTTCACTTGAGGTCCGACAACAGGCTCAAACCTGCGAAAAAGGAGACACGGAAATGACCCATGTTTTGACCCTTCCACCCCGTCGGCGCAGATCTGTCCGGCTGCAATCCGCGCTTCTGGGCTTGATCGAACGTCATGGCCGCTGGCGCGTTTTGCGTGCGGCATTGTTCGCACGTCCATCTGCGCCACTTAAGGCGGACGACCTGAGCGCCCATCTGCGCCGGGATCTGAATTTACCCGAGGACCCCGGCCTTTTGCCATCTCAGCGACCACATCTGCTGTAATTTCATGGACCTAAACCAGATCGCAGCCAACGCACCGACTTCGACGCAGCCTTTTGTTTTGCAAGAAACTTGGGCTGCGTCTGATCACATCTGCGCACAGAATAAACTGCCCCTCGGCAGCACAATCCTATTACTCCACCTGTTAGACGAACCCTTGCCCGGCGTGGTGTTTTCCCCTATGCCGCGCCCATGTTGGACGACCTAGACGATATCCACCCGCTGTTTCACGGCGCGCCCTCGACCACCGAGTTCAAGAAGCTGCGTAAGCGCATCATGCGAAATGTGCGCGAGGCCTTGGACCAATACGGCATGGTCGAACGTGGGGCGAAGTGGTTGGTCTGCCTGTCAGGTGGCAAAGACAGCTATACGATGCTCGCCGCGCTTTACGAACTGCAGTGGCGCGGCGTGTTGCCGGTCGAGATTCTGGCCTGCAACCTTGATCAGGGCCAACCCGGATTTCCGGCCACCGTGCTGCCGGAATTCCTTGAAAAGATGCATGTTCCGCACCGGATTGAATACGAAGACACCTATTCGATCGTCATGGACAAGATCCCGCAGGGCCGCACGTTTTGTTCTCTTTGCGCGCGCTTGCGTCGTGGCAATCTATATCGCATTGCCCGCGAGGAGGGCTGCTCGGCCGTTGTATTGGGACACCACCGCGACGACATCTTAGAGACGTTTTTTATGAATCTCTTTCACGGTGGACGTCTTGCAACGATGCCTCCGAAATTGGTGAATGAAGAAGGCGATCTGCTTGTTTATCGCCCTCTTGCCCATGTCGCCGAAGAAGACTGCGAAAGATTCGCTGCCCAGATGAACTATCCCATCATCCCGTGCGACCTCTGTGGATCGCAGGACGGGCTGCAGCGTCAGCAGGTTAAAAAGATCATTGATCAGTGGGAATCGAACTTCCCCGGGCGTCGCCAAATCATGTTCAAAGCCCTGATGAACACACGCCCCAGCCACCTTCTGGACCCGCAACTGTTTGATTTTGCAGGCCTTACACGCGATACACCGGTAAATAGCGAAGATTCCTGAATAATTTTTGGCAGTTTTTCTAGGCGCGTTAACACCTGATTGACCACATGTTCCTACTTTGTCCCTTGCGACCCCGACAACCGGGACGCGATTGGAGTATCAATTTAGGAACCCGTCATGGCTGCCAGCTTTGGTCAAAGATCCGTTAAAACTGCTGTTCGAAATCTGCTGACCAGCCCCCACCTTACGGCGTTAATCCCAGCCCTGATGCTTTTCGCCTATTGGTGGGGCGGGGAGCCGCTTTTGTTGCTGGCCGCAATCGTTTTCCCCGGCACATTTGCATTAGGCGGCGCGCTCACAAGATCGACCTTAAAAGACAGATGGCCAACGGATCCCGTCACAGATCTGCCACTACGCCAACGCCTGACCACACTTTTGGATGCAGGGTTTGAAACTCCCGATGTGAAAGAGAAAACCTGCCTTGTCGTCGAAATTGATGACTTCGCGCAAATTGAAGACCACTACGGGTTGGATGCGCAGGACAAGATCGAAGCACAGCTGAGCGAAGCGTTAAGGTCAATGCTGCGCGCGACCGATCTGATTTGTTCGCTGGGGCGCGGCCAGTTTGGCATCGCCATAGACCGTTCAACACGCGCGGATCTTGAAGTTGTGTTGCAAATCGCATCGCGGTTGCAGGCGGTGATTGCAAACCCGATCGACCTTGACCAAACCCGGCTACACCTAACCGCCTGCATCGGATTTGCACTTCCCCAACGCGCGCCCGAGGCTACGGGGGAATCCCTTCTTCAAGCGGCTGAGAGTGCGTTGCAAAACGCACAAGCCGCAGGTTCAGGATCCATTCGTGCCTTTTCCAACGGCATGGCACCACGCGCGGCACCTTCGGAACATTCCGAAGCAGAACTGTCCGACGCGCTTGAATCCGGGCAGATGACCCCGTGGTTCCAGCCACAGATCTGCGTTCAGACCGGACAACTTACGGGCATGGAGGCTTTGGTACGTTGGCACCACCCCAAGCTTGGATGGATCGCCCCCGGAGCGTTCCTGCCTGCGCTGACGCAGGCTGGCCTTCTGGAACGCCTGAGCGAAGTGATGCTGTTCGAATGCCTGACCAGCATCTGCGAATGGGATCGGCAAGGGCTTGAGGTTCCGACAGTCTCGATCAATCTGTCATCCGCAGAACTCTCAAACCCCAAGCTTTTCGAAAAGATCCGCTGGGATCTGGACCGATTTGATGTCTCACCCGAACGATTGACTCTGGAAATTCTGGAATCGGTCATCACTCAGAACGAGGATGACGTAATCACACGCAATATCAATGCCTTGGCCCGTATGGGGTGCAATATTGATCTGGACGATTTCGGCACGGGACACGCTTCAATCTCTCACATTCGACGGTTCACTCTGAACCGGATCAAGATTGACCGCTCTTTCATTACCCATATCGACACGGACCCCAATCAGCAAAACATGGTATCCGCCATTCTAACCATGTCAGACCAGCTTCAGGTCGGGGTTATCGCCGAAGGCGTTGAAACGCATGGCGAATACGCCAAACTGGGCGAATTGGGTTGTACGCATGTTCAGGGTTACGCGATTGCCAAACCCATGCCGATGGATGCAGCTTCGATGTGGATCCGCAACTGTAAGACCTCTGCAGATCGCATCACTGCTGTCCCTTCACCGAATTGGGACAGTCAAACGCCAGCAATTCATGGGAAATCGGGATAAACTGCTTGACCTTTTGCCCCCTGCCCTGTTGAACCACTCTGACCGAAATCTATGAGTGGTGGGCCCGATGGACGACCAGAATAAGAACCTAATCCTGGCAATGGTTCTAAGCTTTATTGTCATCACTGGTTGGCTGATCATGTTTCCGCCCCCGGAGCCTGCTGTTACAACTGATCCGGCAGCGCAAGCTTCACAGTCATCGTCGCCGACCGATAATACTGTTGCCCCTGCAGCTGCAGCCACGACAGAGGCGGCCCCGGCAGATATCGCAACACAACAAGCTCAGGCAGGCCGTGTTGACATCGACACGCCCGAGCTCTCCGGCTCGATCTCGCTTCTGGGTGGTCGCATAGACGATCTGAAGCTGAAGGAATACCACGTCGAACTCTCGAAAGAGAGCGACATCGTCACGCTTCTGCGTCCTGCCGGAGAAGAGAATGCGTATTACACGCTTTACGGCTGGACACCTGGCGGGCAGACGGCGCTGGAAGACGTGCCCGGTCCGACAACTGTCTGGAACGTTGAGAACGGCAGCACCCTTACGCCAAACACCCCAGTTACACTGCGTTGGGACAGCCCATCGGGTCTGATCTTCCGGCGCACGGTGTCGGTTGATGAAAACTTCATGTTCTCAATTGATCAGTCCGTTGAAAACACCAGCGCCGCCGCCCAACGCATGGCGCCCTACGGCGTGATCGCGCGTCACGGTGAACCGCAAGACCAGAAAGGTTTCTTCATCCTGCACGAAGGTCTGATCCGCGAAGTGGATGGTGAACTTGAGGAAAGTGATTATTCGGACATCGCAGATCTGAGTTATGACGACCGCGAGGGCGCATTGGCAGATGTTCAGCAGGTCGAAGAAAACGGCTGGCTTGGCTTCACAGATCACTACTGGATGACCACGCTGATCCCCGAACCTGGTGAGCCTTTCACATCGGTCGTGCGCTATGCTGACAAAGCTGATATCTATCAAGCTCAGTTCCGCCTTCGTGCGCAGGATGTAGCACCCGGTACCACCGCCAGCGCCACGACCCATTTCTTCGCAGGTGCTAAAGAATGGGAAACCATCCGCGCCTATCAAAAAGAAGATGGCATCGACAAGTTCATCGACTCGATCGATTGGGGTTGGTTCTTCTTCCTGACCAAACCGATCTTTGCCGTTCTGCACTGGCTGAACGCGCTGATCGGGAACATGGGGTGGGCGATTATTGGTCTGACCCTTGTGATCAAGGCAGTCCTGTTCCCGCTCGCCTATAAATCTTATGTCTCTATGGCGAAGATGAAAGAGCTTCAGCCAGAAATGGAGAAGCTGAAAGAGCGCGCTGGCGATGATCGTCAGAAGATGCAGCAAGAAATGATGGAGCTGTATAAGCGCGAGAAGGTGAACCCTGCCTCTGGCTGTCTGCCGATCCTGTTGCAGATCCCGATCTTCTTCTCGCTCTATAAGGTGATTTTCGTCACGCTTGAACTGCGTCACGCCCCGTGGATTGGTTGGATCAACGACCTCTCGGCGCCGGACCCCAGCTCGATCCTGAACCTGTTTGGCCTGCTTCCCTATGCAGCCCCCAGCCCGGAAAGCTTCTTGGCCATCATCTCGCTTGGTGTGCTGCCGATCCTGTTGGGTATTTCGATGTGGCTGCAACAAAAGCTGAACCCGGCACCCACGGACGCAACCCAAGCCATGATTTTCGCTTGGATGCCTTGGGTCTTCATGTTCATGCTGGGTGGCTTTGCATCGGGTCTGGTTGTTTACTGGATCGCGAACAACACGATCACTTTTATCCAGCAATACACGATCATGCGCAGCCACGGACACAAACCGGATGTGCTGGGTAACGTATTGAAAAGCTTCAAGAGAAGCCCGAAAGACTCGAAATGACCGGGGTTGTCGCTGGCATCTGGCGGCACCCGATCAAGTCGCATGGACGCGAGGAGCTTCTTCGCGTCCAGTTGACCGAAGGGCGCTGTCTTCCCTTCGACCGAAAATGGGCTGTCGCGCATGAAGCAGCCAAGCTGGAAGACGGTCAACGCTGGGTTCCTTGCACAAACTTCTCGCGAGGGTCCAAAGCCCCCAAACTAATGGCAATTTCGGCTGCGGTGGATGAAGGAACGAATACCGTAACCCTGACTCACCCCGCACAGCCCGGCATCACGATCAATCCAGATCTGTCCGCTGATCAGAAAAGTTTCCTTGATTGGGTTACACCCTTGTCACCCGAGAACCGCGCCCAGCCGTCAAAGCTGGTTTCTGTTGGCCGCGGAATGACAGACACAGAATTTGAAAGCGTATCTTTGATCAATCTTGCATCCCATCGCGAGGTGCAAAAGCAACTTGGGAAAGAGATCTCACCACTGCGTTGGCGCGGGAACTTTCTGCTTGATGGGTTTGAGCCGTGGGAAGAGCGCAACTGGATCGGAAAACGGCTGCGGATTGGCGATGCAGAGTTTGAGGTCCGCGAACATATCAAACGCTGTATGGCAACGACCGCCAGCACCCGCACCGGTGAACGGGACGCAGATACGTTGGGCATCTTGAACCAGAACTGGGGCCATCAGGATTGCGGCGTGTATGCTGTTGTGACGAAGCCCGGCGTTGTCGTCCGGGATGAGCCCGTTGAGGTGATCGAATGACCATGCTTCCCTTTCCAATGGCTGAAGAGCCGGACCAGGCGTCGAAAGAAAAAGGACGTCTTCTGTTTGCCGGGGCGACCGACTTTCTGAAAGGCGTTGTCGCGATGGATGGGCTGCCCGCCCCGGACCGGATCGAGGTTTGCTTTGCTGGGCGATCGAATGTTGGTAAATCCAGCTTGATCAATGCCTTAACTGGTCGCGTCAAACTGGCTCGTGCGTCAAACACGCCGGGCCGCACGCAAGAGATCAACTTTTTCACCACAACTGGCGGCCCCTATCTGGTCGACCTTCCGGGCTATGGTTATGCAAACGCGCCCGTGGCTGTGGTCGAGAAATGGCAGCGGCTTTTAAAGAACTATTTGTCCGGCCGTCAGAACCTGCGTCGCGCGTTTGTTCTGATCGATAGCCGCCATGGTGTGAAGAAGGTTGATGATGAGATCATGAGCCTTCTGGACAAGTCTGCTGTGACCTTTCAAGTGGTGATGACCAAAGCTGACAAAGTGAAGGAAAAGGACCGCGCGAAGGTGATGGAACAGGTGCGCAAAGCGCTGTCCAAACACCCGGCTGCCTATCCCGAACTGGTGTTGACCTCGTCCGAAAAAGGCGACGGAATTGAGACGTTGCGCGCAATCATCGCTGGCCTAGACTAACTTGGGGCGTTCGGCCCTCAGCCTTACACTCACACATGCTGCGCGCCGTTCACTTCAATCTCAGCACCCGAGATATACGAGCTTTCATCCGAGCAGAGGAAATAGATGGCCGAGGCGACTTCCTCGGGTTGACCAAGCCGTTTGAGCGGCAGCTTCTCGACAATCTCTTCGGTTCCGGGGGATAGGATGGCGGTCTCGACTTCGCCCGGGGCGATGGCATTCACACGCACGCCCATCGGGCCGAAATCGTGCGCCATTTCCCGCGTTAACGCAGCAAGTGCTGCCTTCGAGGTTGCGTAAGCAGCACCTGCAAACGGGTGAACGCGCGACCCGGCGATCGACGTCACGTTGACCACAGCGCCTTTGGCTGCCGCCAGTTCCTCGCGCAGACCGCGGGCCAGAACCACGGATGCAAAGAAGTTAACGTGAAAGACCTTACCCCAATCCATAAGGTCCGTGTTCAGCGTATTCAGACGCGAACCTCCGGACCCCTTGGGCGAGATGCCCGCGTTGTTCACAAGCGCATCCAAACGCCCGTTCAGACGTTCCTGAATGACGCCGACCGCGTTGATCGTGTCCGCTGGGTCTGAAAGGTCCAGTTGCACGTGGTTATCCTCGCCGCCGCCCCACGGGCATTCATCAGGAAACGGGTGGCGGGAACAGGTGATCACGCGCCAGCCTTCGCGGTTAAACTTGCGCACGGTCGCGTGGCCAATGCCTCGGCTTGCACCGGTGAGAAGCAGGGTTTTACGGTCGTCACTCATCAGAGCCTCGTAAGGTTAGGTGGGGAAAGGGCTGACTTCTGCTTGCCCGCGCACCCTAGCAGGGCCAGCGGGTACTGCAATGCCTCTTGGCAGGCGCGGCGCAAGCGCGTAACAGGATGGGAACGAGGACCAGCATATGAAGACCCAGGACATGAACCGCGATTGGATCGCCACCGCACGTACACTTTCTCAGGCTTTGCCGTACCTTCAGCGCTATACCGGTGCGACCGTTGTCATCAAGTTCGGCGGCAACGCCATGGGCAGCGACGAAGAAATGGCCAGCTTCGCACGTGATATCGTCCTGATGCGGCAGGTCGGTGTGAAGCCGGTTGTCGTTCATGGCGGTGGGCCGATGATCAACGCGATGTTGGACAAGCTTCAGATCAAAAGCGAGTTCGTGAACGGCAAACGTGTGACTGACAAAGCCACGGTCGAAGTGGTCGAGATGGTCCTGTCAGGCCGCGTAAACAAGCGGATCGTTCAGGCAATCAATGCTGAAGGCGGCAAAGCCGTTGGCCTGTCCGGCAAGGATGCCGGGCTTGTGACCTGTGACCAGACGAACCCGGATTTGGGGTTTGTCGGCACGCCTTCAGATGTGGACGTATCGGTGCTGCACGACCTTGCAAATGCCGAAGCGATCCCAGTGATTGCCCCCTTGGGTGCGGGCCGTAATGGCGAAACCTTCAACATCAACGGCGATACGATGGCGGGCGCAATAGCAGCAGCCCTAAAGGCCGATCGCCTGCTGCTGCTGACCGATGTGGAAGGTGTGAAAGGGGCAGATGGCGAGGTTTTGACCGAGCTGACACCCACGCAAATCCGCGACATGACCGCGACGGGCGTGATTGCGGGTGGGATGATTCCGAAGACCGAGACCGCGTTGGCTGCCATCGAAGGCGGCGTGCGTGCAGTGGTCATCCTTGACGGGCGTGCCCCAAATGCCTGTTTGTTGGAGCTTTACACCGATCACGGTGCAGGGTCGCTGATCCGCGCCTAAGCCTCGCGTTTTCGTGTCTTGCAGATCCGGCAGGAACCCATAAATTCCCCACATGGAATATGAAGTTCTGATCCGATTGGGCAGTTTTCTGGTGCTCTTCATCGTTTTCGCGGTGGCAGAGGCACTGGCCCCACGTCGTGCGCGAGTGCAGCCCCGTTCGGGCCGTTGGTTCACCAATCTGGCCCTTGTCGTCATCGACAGCGTCACATTGCGTCTGCTGAGCCTTCTGTTGCCGCTTTTGGCGGTGGGCGCGGCGATGGATGCTACGCGCCAAGGCTGGGGGCTGTTCAACCAGTTCGAGTTGCCCCTTTGGCTAACAGTTCTGTTGTCTTTCCTGATCCTCGATTTTGCCATCTGGGCCCAGCACCTTGTGTTTCACAAAGTTCCAGCCTTATGGCGCCTTCATCGCGTACACCATGCGGACCGGGATATTGATGTGTCGACCGCGCTCAGGTTCCACCCAATCGAGATTGCAGCCTCAATGCTTATCAAAATCGGGCTGGTCTATGTGATAGGTGCCCCCGCGATGGCTGTGGTCTTGTTCGAAGTGGTGCTGAACGGATCGGCCATGTTCAACCATGCCAATTGGCGATTGCCCCTGCCTCTGGATCGCGCGCTAAGACTTGTGCTTGTTACACCTGACATGCATCGTGTGCATCATTCGGTCTATCGAAATGAGACTGACAGCAATTATGGCTTCTGCCTGTCTGTTTGGGACCGGTGGTTTGGAACCTACACGGACCAACCAAGCGACGGGCATGGCGACATGGTGATAGGACTGGAATGGCAGGACGAAAAACCGATGAAACTGGGCTGGAGCCTGATGCTTCCCTTTCGACGAAAATGACCCTTAAACCCGCTGCAGAGGACCTGCAGCTGGAAGTGCTGGGCACACTTCACGAGGGTGATGACACAATCTATCTGTTAGGCCCACATGAGCCGGGGTTTTGGCAGGTATTCACCGAAAGTGATGAGTATTGGGTCGGAGCACCTGATCCGCTGGATCGATGGTCCAAACGCGTGATCGGAGAGCTGGCTGAAAGCTGGGGCGGTACAGCGATTTTTCCATCTGACGGACCGCCCTATCCCCCGTTTCAGGCTTGGGCGCGTGCGTCTGGTCGGGCGTGGGACAGTCCCGTGGGCATGTTGGTTCATGACACTACAGGGCTTTGGATCAGCTATCGGGGAGCCGTGCGTGTACCAGGTTTGCGCCCTCTGCCCTCTACCGGCGACAAACCCTGCTTAAATTGCGATGCGCCTTGTCTAAAGGCCTGCCCTGTTTCAGCTCTGGGCCCAAAAGCGTATGATGTTTCTAAGTGCAAAGAGCACTTGAACGGCGAAGATCTTGCCAATTGCATGACGCAAGGCTGTGCGGTCCGTCGCACTTGTCCTGCAGGCCAGTCTTATGGCAGGTTGCCTTCTCAATCCGCATTTCACATGAAAGCATTCAACCCGACATGACCCTGACCCTAATCCTGACACGACACGCAAAATCCAGTTGGAGCGACGCGGACCTTGATGACCATTCCCGTCCGTTAAACAAACGTGGTCGGGCATCAGCCAAGGCCATTGGGCGTTGGCTGGCAGGTCATGGTGACACCCCGGACGAGGTTCTGTGCTCGGACGCTGCACGCACACGTGAGACTTGGGCGTTGGTGTCGGACAAGCTCGTAGGGTCACCTAAGGTCTCTTACCTGCCCGAGTTGTATCTGGCTGATCCCGAGGATATGTTGGCGGTTTTGAAAAAGGCCTCCACATCGCGGGTGATGATGGTCGCCCACAATCCTGGTTCTGCCTATATGGCGCGCAGACTGGCGGCAGAACCCTACCCGCACCCAAAGTTTCATCACTACCCGACAGCCGCGACGTCTGTGATTGAATTTGACGCTGCCAGCTGGGCCGATGTGGATTGGGGCAAGGGCCGTGTCGTCGAATTTGTGGTCCCGCGTGAGCTGATCTGAGACCATAGTTCAGGACTACCCGTCGACTGTCGTGTTCTCATATGGCACGCCAGCTTGGTGAACCTGCTCCATAAGAGACGAGATTGAATAGCCCGTATACTCGCGCAGCTGTATCGATGGGCGGTCCTGAAAATGCGCCCAGTACTCGACCATATCCGGATCATCATCTCGCGCTATTCTTCGACGTTCGAGCGATTTGATCGCCGAAAGAGGCACGTGAAAGCCTTCCTCGGGTCCATGGGCGTGAACTGGCACCTTCCAAAGCAGATCGTCCTGCGTCAGTCGAAACCGCCATTCGCCCGAGGTGCCACGGGCGCGCCAAACAAACACCATAAGCTTCAGCAAATTGACAACGCCCGTCACAATCAGAAAGAGCCCAAGAAAGCCCCAAAGGTTCCACGTCTCGACCGCTTCAAAGGACAAGGCCCAAACTGCGTCATCGGGAATCAACCGGAACCCCAGCCAAATAAATCCAGCCACCACAATTGGAATGATGATCAATCGCTCCAGATTGCGTCTAGATACGGATTTGCGCAGATCAAAGATTGGGGCCGATGTCATGGGCCACTGCACCTTGAGTTCTTAGCCTTCGATGGCTTCCATCATGTCCACACGGGTCGCATGACGTCCACCTTCAAATTCGGCATCAAGGAAGGCGTCAACGATATGCAGGGCCAGATCCTGCCCAACAACACGCGCGCCGATCGATAGCATGTTGGCGTTGTTGTGCTCGCGGATCATGCGGGCCGAAAATGCTTCAGAGCAAACGCCGCAGCGGATGCCATCAACACGGTTGGCAGACATCATGATGCCCTGACCAGTGCCGCACAGGATGATGCCCAGCGCGCAGTCACCCGAAGCCACTTTGCGGGCCGCGGCTTCACCATGTTTCGGATAGTGGGTGCTTTCGGGTGTCGTCGGACCAATATCAACTGCCTCGTACCCTTTTGCAGTGATGTGATCTGCGATGGTATTGCGCAGATCAATGGCAGCGTGGTCGCTTGAAAGAACGATACGTTTGTTGGCAGTCATGATGTCATTCCGTGATTAAGGTGACCGTGTTGGCCGCCTTCTAGCACCCTCGCAACAAAAAAGCCCCACCAAAATGGCGGGGCTTTTGAAGTTCTGTTCAGAAAAATCAGAGGATCTGGCTGAGGAACAGCTTGGTGCGTTCCGATTGTGGGTTGTTGAAGAACTCTTCCGGTTCGTTTTGCTCCACAATCTGGCCGGCATCCATGAAGATCACGCGGTTGGCGACCTCTTTCGCGAAGCCCATCTCGTGGGTCACGCAGAGCATGGTCATACCTTCTTCGGCAAGCTCCACCATGGTCTCCAGCACTTCCTTGATCATCTCAGGGTCAAGCGCCGAGGTGGGTTCGTCGAACAACATGATGCGCGGCATCATGCACAGCGAACGGGCAATCGCCACACGCTGCTGCTGACCACCCGAAAGCATGCCCGGATATTTGTGGGCCTGTTCTGGGATCTTCACCTTCTCAAGGAAATGCATCGCACGCGCTTCGGCCTCTTTGCGGGGCTCTTTGCGCACCCAGATGGGGGCCAGCGTACAGTTCTCCAGAATGGTCAGGTGCGGGAAGAGGTTGAAGTGCTGAAACACCATCCCCACTTCCGAGCGCACCTTGTCGACGTTTTTCAGGTCCGAGGTCAGTTCGGTCCCGTCAACGATGATCTGACCTTCCTGGTGCTCTTCCAGACGATTGATGCACCGGATTAAGGTGGATTTACCCGAGCCCGACGGCCCCGCGATAACGATCCGTTCGCCCTGATAGACGGTCAGATCAATGTCGCGCAGCACGTGGAACGAGCCATACCACTTGTTCATGTTGCGGATTTCAATTGCCACCTCGTCCGAGACGGCCATCTTGCTGCGATCAGCGTGGTGATCGAGAGTAATCGAAGACATTTAGTCTCTCCTTTAACGGTGGTCCGTACGAAGCCGGCGTTCGAGATACATCGAGTAGCGCGACATCGAGAAACAGAAGACGAAGAACAGAAGTGCGATAAAGCCGTAAAGCTCCCACACCAGACCGTTCCACGCCTGGTCTGCACGGATGGCATTTGAAAGACCCAGCGGGTCCAGAAGGCCGATGATCGACACCAGAACCGTGTCTTTAAACACGCCAATGAACGTCGAAACGATACCCGGGATCGAGATCTTAAGGGCCTGCGGCATGATGATCAGTCGCTGGGCTTTCCAATAGTCCAGCCCCAACGCATCTGCGGCTTCATACTGTCCACGCGGAAGCGCGGCCAAACCGCCCCGGATCACCTCGGCCATATAGGCTGAAGCGAAGAGCGTCACCATGATCAGCACCCGAAGGATGATGTCAAAGTTCGTGCCCGGCGGCATGAAGATGTTCAGAAGCGTAGACGCCACGAACAGAAGCGTGATCAGCGGCACACCGCGAATGAACTCGATGAAGCCCACGCACAGCGCCTTGACAATCATCAGGTCGGATTGACGGCCCAGCGCCAGCACGATGCCGATTGGCAGCGAACAGGCAATGGCGACAACACCGATGGTGATCGACAGCATGAAGCCCCCGAACTTGCGGCTTTCGACTGGCTCAAGACCAATTGGCAGAATGGCATCCATCAGACTGGCGAAACCACCTGTCAGGAACAGCCACCAGACAATCGAAGCCACAACGGCAAGGATGATCCCTGCAAGGCTTCCGACGATCTTCGACAAGATGCTGTAGGCAAAGTAACCGATCACAAAGCCAAGTGCGGCACCGACTGGCAACCAAATGGAGCCACCCCACAACAGCCAGGGCGCAATGAACGGGAAGATCGCCGAGAAGATCAGCGGATTGGGCAAGCGTTTCGCCCCCGCCTCGATCTCGGCAGCCCGTGCATCTTTATCGGTCGACAAAGCTTTGAAGCCGACGAAGGCAGCACCGGCCAGAAGAGCCAGCCCAAGGATCATGCCAGCGGCACCACCAAGGTAGAGACCTGTCAGGCCCAGAACGGCCAGCAGAAGCACCCAGTTCATGCGGCGCGAGATCATGCTGAACAGGACCGGGGTCACCGCCACAAACAGAAGCGCAAAGGCTACGATCGGACGCCAACGTTGATCGGTAGTGTCACCTTCTGTGCCATTGGGATAGAAGCCAAACAGTAGCTGCTCCCAACGGTCATTGATCACACCCCAACAAGCGGCATGATGCCCTGCACCGATGATTTCACGGCAATCATTTTGTGATGTACCGTTCCAGGTCGGTGAGAATATCCAAGGTACGATGGCCATGGCGACCATAGCAATCAGCACCAGCGAGACGATGGTAAGGATCGAATTCACAATCCCGTTGAATAGGTTTTGCCGCATCCACCCGACGAACCCGACCGACGAAGCGGGCGGTGCGCGTTCAGGCAGCATTTCAGAGCGGACGTAAGACATATCAGACATATCAGCGCTCCTTCAGCTTCACGGATTCGTTGTACCAGTTCATCACGCTTGAAATCGTCAGCGAGATTGCCAGATACACGGCCATCAAAAGCAGAACCGTCTCAAGCTCGCGCCCGGTTTGGTTCATCGTGATGCCCCCCAACGTCCCCGTGATGTCCATATAGCCCACGGCAATCGCCAGAGAGCTGTTTTTGGTGAGGTTCAGGTAATTCGAGATCAACGGCGGGATGATAACCCGCAGAGCTTGCGGCAGAATAACAAGGCTCATGGTCCGGTTCGGACGCAAGCCCAGCGCACCCGCTGCTTCACTTTGGCCTTTAGAAACCGCCAGGATGCCCGCACGGACGATCTCGGCGATAAAGGCGCCTGTATACAACGACAGGGCCAACCAAAGCGCAATCAGCGAATTGCGCATGTATGTGCCACCCTTGAAGTTAAAGCCCTTAAGCTCTGGATAACCCCAGTGCAGGCCAAGGATGGTCAGCACGATCACTGTCGGGATCACGACCACGCCCAAACGCCAGTACCATGTCGCTGGGCGATCACCGGTGCTTTCTTGAATGGCATCCGCGCGACGCTTGATCAGCATCGACGTCAGGATACCCGCAAGGAAGACCGCAGCAATAGCCAGCAGATCAAGGCTTACGTCAAATCGCAGGCTGGATTGGCCAAGCAGATGAATATTGCCCAAGCTGTTTGAGAAGAGCGGTTCGGGAATGTAGACGCCACGATTGGTAATCGCAACGGAATCCCAAAGCGCCATTGACGCCTCGCCTTTCCTGAATGCGCTTGGTGCTGGCAAGGTCTCGATCAAGACCGCCATGATAAACACGATCCACAAAAGGACTGGCACGTTGCGGAACATCTCAACATAGACTGCAGCAAGGCGAGAAACGATCCAGTTCGGCGACAGGCGAAGAACGCCCACGATAACTCCGATAATCGTTGCCGCAATACAGCCCATTACGGCCACAAGTAACGTGTTGAGAAGTCCCATCAAGGACGCACGTAGGTGCGTATCCTGAGAGTTATATTCCAGCAGGCGCTGGTTGATGTCATAGCCTGCAGGTTCGCTCATGAACCCGAAGCTGGGTTCTTTACCCAGTTCTGCAAGGTTTTGAGCAGTGTTCGAAATTAGCCAGAAGACCAAGATCAAGAAGCCGATCAAGGCGACGATCTGAATGGTCATCGAGCGGTACCGGCTGTCATACAACAGCATGGATAGCCGGAACTGGCCCTGATGAGGGTCGGTCATAGATGTCATGTGGTACATCCCCGTTGCCCTTGGCTTGTTATGTGGTGGCGGCTTGGGCCGCGGTGCCAAGGTGCGTTCAGATGGAAAGAAAAAGGGCGTGGTCGAACCACGCCCTTTTCATGAGTTTCTTAACGGAAGGGCGGCGAGTACAGCAGGCCGCCTTCGGTCCATTGAGCGTTCAGGCCACGTGCCAGAGCGATCGGGGTATCTTCACCGATGTTCTTGGCAAACAGCTCACCGTAGTTGCCGCCCGCCATGATGGCGCGCTTAGCCCATTCGGCGTCCAGACCCAGCATTTCGCCCAGGTTGCCTTCGGTGCCCAGCAGACGGTTGATTTCCGGGTTGTCGCCAGCCGACGCGCCCAGTTCACCGATGTTTGCCGAGGTTACGCCCAGCTCTTCAGCCGAAACCAGTGCGTTCAGGGTCCAACGAACAACGTCGCCCCAGTTGTTGTCGCCGTGACGAACCAGCGGGCCCAGAGGCTCTTTCGAGATGATCTCGGGCAGCAGAACGTGGCCAGCCGGATCTTCAAAGGTTGCACGTGTGGCAGCCAGACCCGAAGCGTCGGTGGTGTACACGTCACATGCGCCAGCAAGATACTGTTGCTGAGCTTCTGCGTTGGTTTCGATCGGAACCGGCTCGTAGCTCATGTCGTTGGCGCGGAAGAAGTCGGCCAAGTTCAGCTCTGTTGTGGTGCCGGTTTGGATACAAACGGTAGCGCCGTCCAGTTCCTTGGCCGAGCTTGCGCCCAGATCCTTGGAAACCATGAAGCCTTGACCGTCATAGTAGTTCACGCCAACAAATTCGAACTTCAGGTCGACATCGCGCGAGAAGGTCCAAGTGGTGTTACGGGCCAGCATATCGATCTCGCCCGAAGCAAGAGCGGTGAAGCGGGTCTTACCGGTGGTCGGCACGAACTCGACTGCGTTTGCATCGCCCAGAACTGCAGCTGCAACAGCACGGCAGACGCCAACGTCGAAACCATTCCAGGTTCCGTTTGCATCCGGTGCTGCGAACCCAACCAGACCGGTGGTCACGCCACAGTTCAGTTTGCCGCGCTCTTTGATCTGATCAACGGTCGACACGTCCTGAGCAACAGCAGCGCTTGCGGCAATGCTGGCAACAGTGAGTGCGCCAAGAAAAGCGGTTTTCTTCATTTTTACCTCTTCCTGATTTTACCCATTTTTAGGGCTTTTTTAGCGACCATCTGGCCGCAGTGAGTGATGCAAAAAAGGGGGGTACCCTCTTCGACTGCCTAGGATTTTGAAAGGATTGATCAGAATTCGTCAAGGGCAACATTGAGAATTGCGATACTTAACCTAGGGGAAAGTAAGATAATTAGCGTCGACTAACGGTTTGGCAGAATTAAGTTTCACGCTGGGCAGCGGTATAAAACCATGCTGCCACTGCGAAATCCTTGCTCTTCTTTTCAACCATTTCCTGTGCTTCTTCGTCTTTTCCCCACAATTCTTCCTGCCAAAGCTCGTCAAGACGGGACAATTCCAATGCTGCACCTGCATCCAAATACTGGTGCGTTACCGAAAACGCCAAAATGAGAGACCCGGAAATCGAAACGAGGTCATGAAAAGCTGTCAGTTCAAACGGCGAAAGGGCGTGAACCAAATCCGACATTTTCCGAAGGGAATGCGCATCCTGTGCTTCGTGCATGATCCCGGACACGGATTTCAGCCGCACTCCTAGAGAATCGACCGCCCAGTCAAGAATCGGATCCCATTTATCAGCCTGACGCGTGACAAGCTCACGCGGGTCAGTGGCTCGGTAACACAAAAGGTCACTGTCCCCATACGCCGCGAGCATGTCTGCGACCGCAGCATGTTGCACGGAAACTTTGTCGATTGCCGAATTTGCCATGCGTGTAACGGGCATGGTGTTGGGATCAATCGCTTCATCCTGCGCATCCCATTCGGCTGCCATCGCCTCCGCCAAAGCTTTGGTCGGAACAACCAAGGATGACTTCGCTGGGGTCTTCACAGCGCGACCATCGAGCAGCACCTGATATCCGCCATCGGTCTCACTGACCGAGGTTTCTTTCCAGAACCGTTTCGCAGCCCAACCGCTCATGCTTGCCCCCATAGCTCGTCCAGCGCTGCGGGCAAATCCGCGAACGCTTCAATCAAAATATCTGCACCAGCCGCAACCAACGCTTCGCGCGGATGATAGCCCCACGTTACACCGATGGTGCGGAATCCGGCCGCTTTGCCCATGTCCATGTCAAAGCTGGTATCCCCAATCATAACCGCCTGCGCGGCGTCAGCACCGGTTTCGACCAACGCGCGTTTCAGCATCGAAGGGTGCGGCTTTGATGGGTGATCATCTGCGGTCTGGTGAGTCACGAAAAACTCGCGCAGATCATGGGCGTCATAAGCGTGTTCCAAGCCACGCCGCGCCTTGCCTGTGGCAACGCCCAACAGAACTTCATCGCGTGGATATAGCGCCTCAAGGGCGTCACGCGCACCGGGATATAATGGTGCAGCAGCTTCGCCACCCTTTTCGGCGCGCAGTTGGATAAACATGTTCTTATACTGCTGCGCCGCTTCCGCCACATCCGGTTCGGACATTGATGGCACCAAACGTGCGATGGCGTCGTGCAGGGACAGCCCGACAATCGAAAGAACCTCGGCCCGAGTGGGCAGGGCCACGCCCATCTCACCAAAGGCGCGGTTCATCGCCTCGACAATAAAATCCTGACTGTCGATAAGCGTGCCATCCACGTCGAAAACAGCAAGTTTCAGTGTGGTCATTCAGAGCGCCTCGAACGGGTCATCGGCGGCCAGATCAGGCGTCCAGCCGAAGGTCTTGAACGTGTCCGCCATATGGGGCGGCAGTTCAGCGGTCACAGTAATGGGTTCTTTCGTCACGGGATGCTCAAAGGTCATCGAGCGCGCGTGCAGGTGCAGTTTGCGCGAAATCTCTCCGCCAATCATAGCGCCCCAGCCGTCGCCCATATTGTCCTGCGAAGACCCACCATATTTGCCATCCCCAATAATCGGGTGCCCGATTTCGGCCATATGGGCGCGCAGTTGGTGGGTGCGCCCGGTAATCGGCTCCATTGCAACCCACGCTGCGCGGCTCGCCACGCGATAAAGCGTGGCATAAAGCGTATGGGCGCGTTTGGCCTCAGGGTATTCGTCCATCGCGCGCGGATGGACGCAGATCATCTTTTCGCCAGCCCCGCGCCCTCCGCCGGGGGCTTTGAACAGCCCATAGCGGATCTCACCCAGATACGGGGTGGGAACGCCTGCGACGACGGCCCAGTAAATCTTGCGGGTTTCTTTGTGGCGCATTGCAGCTGTCAGCCCAGAGGCTGCGGCCTGCGTACGTGCCAAAAGCAAAACACCCGATGTGTCTTTGTCCAACCGGTGCACAAGGCGGGGCTTTTCGTCACGATCAAACTTCAACGCCTCGGCAAGACCGTCCACATGGCGGGTCTGTTTCGAACCGCCCTGCGTGGGCAGACCCGCGGGCTTGTTCAGTGCAATCACGTGATCATCGCGATAGATCACGCAAGACTGGATCAGTTTCGCATCCGCATCTGACACGCGCGCCTTGGCTTTTGGTTCCGAGCGATCGTCCTTGGTGGTTGGAAGCGGCGGCACACGCACTTCATCCCCGGGGCCCACACGGGTCGAGGTTTTGACCTTGGCTCCGTTTACGCGGAATTCGCCCTTGCGGCAGCCCTTCTCGATCCGGCCTTGCCCTGCATGCGGAAACATGCGCTTGACCCAACGGTCCAGCCGCTGCTCTGCCTCATCCGGGCCGATAGTAATTACCTGAACGCCGCTCATGCCAGCACCATCCGGGCTAGCATTACACCTGCAACCAGGGCAGCAATCGACAGGACAACCGTCCCGATCACATAAATCGCGGCGGAGCCAACCTGTCCGCGTTCAAACAATGTGTACGCTTCCAGCGAATAGGCCGAGAAGGTCGTGAACCCGCCCAGAAAGCCGGTCATCAACAAAGGCGACATATGCGTTACGTCCTTTCGCGCCAGAAACACCACGATGACGCCAATCAGGAACGAGCCCAGCACATTCACGATCATCGTGCCCGCAGGAAATCCAGCGCCAAACGCACGGATATATGCGTTCACGCTAAGATAGCGGGCCGAGGCGCCAAGCGCGCCACCAAGGGCAACTTGCAAAAGGGGTGTCATCATGGCGTCTGACTGAGGCCAAGCGCCTTTATTGTCAAGCGCCCAGTCAGGTGTCGGGGTGGTCTTTCGCCACCTCTTTCATACCGGTGATCATCGGTTTCACAAGGTTTTCACTCTTCCAAAACCGATAAAACAGAATGGCTCCCAGATGTACGAGGGTAAGGCCAAGCACGACAAAGGAAAGCTTGTAGTGCAGCTTGGCAGCCTCGCGCGCGTTTTCGTAGCTGATCGTGTCAGCGAAAGGACCGGTGTTGATGAAGTCATCGGCGTCGATGAAAAGCCCAGTGCCTGCCTGAAGCGCCAGAACTCCGATCAAAGCAAACACGGACAATGCGCCAACTGGGTTGTGACCAGGCCAGAAACTGGGGCGTCGTTTGGGCATCGTGGCGATATAGGCGAGTGTCTTTCTAGGACCGAACAGGAAATGGCTGAACCGCGCAGTGCGTGATCCGACAAAGCCCCAGACAATCCGAAACACCAATAGCCCAATGATCGCGTAGCCCAGATAGAAATGCAGTGTCATCGCATCTGGCCCGAACTTGCCCAGCAGGAACGTGGCAATCACACAAAAAGCCAGTGCCCAGTGGAAGACGCGCAGCAATGGGTCCCATAAGCGCACGGTTTCTGTTTGGATCTGATGCTCTTTCGACATGTTGGTCCCTCGGTTCGGTTTCTGAACTCTGACATAAGAAATAAGCGTTTTCGAGCCAGCCTTGCGAAACTGTGACCAGCGCGATTAATCCCGGCGCTTTGCGCGAAGCTTTGCGAAGTAGTCCACGCGCTTTTTCAGCTCGCGTTCGAACCCACGTTCAACCGGCATGTAATAAACGCCACGTTTCATGTCGTCGGGGAAATAGTTTTGGCCCGAAAACCCATCCGGCGCATCGTGATCATAGGCATAGCCATCGCCATAGCCTTGCTCCTCCATCAGGCGCGTGGGGGCATTTAGGATATGTTTGGGCGGAGGGGCCGATCCGGTCTTCTTGGCCGCCGTCATCGCGGCCTTGAACGCCACATAGTTGGCATTGGATTTCGGCGCAAGCGCCAGATATATTACCGCCTGCGACAGGGCCAGCTCACCTTCCGGACTCCCCAACCGCTCGTAAGTTTCCCATGCGTCCAAGCAAACCCGGTGGGCCTGCGGGTCACCCAGCCCGATGTCTTCGACCGCCATGCGGGTCAGTCGACGAGCCAAGAAACGAGGATCTTCGCCGCCGTTTAGCATGCGCGCAAACCAATATAGGGCTGCGTCCGGATCAGACCCGCGCACCGATTTATGCAGCGCTGAGATCAGGTTGTAATGCTCGTCGCCGGACTTGTCATAAACCGCAGCGCGCTTCATCAGGCGCGAGGACAGGCCTTCAACATCCAGCTTGCCATCAACCTTCCATGCGGCGACCTGCTCAACAAGGTTTAGCAGCGCCCGGCCATCGCCATCCGCCATCTCCAAAAGCGCTTCGCGCGCCTCGCCGGTCAGGGGAAGCGCTTTCCCCAGCTCTTGCTCGGCCCGCTGAACGAGGCGTTCCAAATCGGCCAATGACAAGCGCGTCAGCACAAGAACCTGAGACCGAGACAGCACAGCGGCGTTCAGCTCAAAAGAAGGATTTTCGGTCGTCGCCCCGACCAATAGGATGGTGCCATCTTCCATGTAGGGCAAGAACCCGTCCTGCTGGGCTTTGTTGAAGCGGTGGATCTCGTCCACGAACAGAAGCGTCCCCTGCCCGTTTGCGCACCGATGCTTGGCGGCTTCAAAGACTTTTCGCAGTTCAGGCACGCCCGAGAAAATCGCGCTGATCTGAACGAAGTGCAGGTCGGTTTCACGGGCGAGAAGGCGGGCGATGGTGGTTTTCCCGACGCCGGGCGGTCCCCAGAAAATCAACGACCCAAGACTTCCCGCGGCAAGCATCGTGCCCAACGGGGCCTCAGGGCCCAAAACTTGTTCCTGACCGATCACCTCATCCAAGAATTGCGGGCGCAATCGATCCGCAAGTGGGCGAGGCGCCTCGTGCGTGGCATCCGTGCGATTTGTGGAACTGTCAAAAAGATCGGCCATGCGGTGAAACTATGCGCCTCAAGGGCCGGGGAAAAGAAGAAAAGCGCTGCGGCCTACAGCATTCGTCGTTCTTGCGCGCGCTGAATTGCTTCAGCGGTCGTGCGCGCCGCCAATCGATCACGCGCGCTGCGCAATCGCGCCTTCAACGCGCTTTCCGAAATTCCCAAAAGCGCCGCCGCCTTGGCATAGCGATGCCCCTTGGCAACATGCTGAAGCGCCGCCTGTTGCGCTTTAGTCAGGATTTCAGGAGGCGTTGAAATCACGTGCAGCTCTTCGACGATGGCCTGCAGCTTATCGATTTCATCATCTGTGAACTCTCGATCGGGTCGTGAAAAACCGGCAATTGTGCGCGATTTCATCGGACCCACAGCAACGACCGCCCCATACTTAAGGCCATAACGTTCTGCTTTCTTTAAAATCCCGTGTGGGTCGGGCAGGTTTAACGCACTCCAGCGAATAGTTGTCCCGTTCCCAAACCCCCAATAGACCACGGGATCAGCCAGCATAAAGCCACTTTCCATGTACAGCTTGACCCATTCAGGATCGTAGGTTTTGTACTCAAGGTGAGGAACGGCATGCCGGATGTGCAGACCTATTGCGTAGCCCGAGGGCGACAGATTGGTCAGATGTGCCAAGCGTTGGCTTATTTTTTGGTCTATCTTCATCGCTCAATCGGCGCCTAGACTGCGTTCGCAAAACTATCCTTTTAGACTAGCCACACAAAGTCAAACAACCACTGGTTGCTTTTTGGCAAGGATTGCTTGATTTTGCCGTAAACCCATCAAAAAGAAAAAGCCCCGCGAAATGCGGGGCTTTCGAACAGGTTATGTACCTGTTCTTATTCTTCGGCGTCCGCTGCAGCTTCTTCAGCTTCCAGACGTGCGCGATCTACAGCGCCTTTGGCGTCTACGTCGCGATCAACGAACTCGATGATGGCCATCGGTGCCATGTCGCCATAGCGGAAGCCAGCTTTCAGAACGCGGACATAGCCACCTTGACGGTCTTTGTAGCGCGGTCCCAGAACCTCGAACAATTTTGCAACTTGGTCTTCTTGCTTCAGACGTGCCGAAGCCTGACGACGGGCGTGCAGGTCACCACGTTTGGCCAGCGTGATCATCTTTTCGATGATCGGGCGCAATTCTTTGGCCTTCGGCAGTGTGGTTTTGATTTGTTCGTGTTCGATCAGCGAACCAGCCATGTTCGAGAACATAGCTTTACGGTGTTCGTGTGTGCGATTCAGGCGGCGGTAACCACGAGCGTGACGCATTTTCTTAATCCTTCTTTGGTGCTCTTGAACGAGCGATGCTTTGTCTGAGAACCGATGCGTGTCGGTCCCTCTCCTTGGGGCAGGATTGCCCGGATGTTCCCCGCATCAGGCGGGCATGTTGGGGGCCAGAGATCCGGCCCCCGGTGAAGATCAGAACTGATCTTCGAATTTCTTAGCGAGCTCTTCGATGTTCTCAGGCGGCCATTCTTCGACATCCATGCCGAGGTGCAGACCCATGCCCGAAAGCACTTCTTTGATCTCGTTCAGCGACTTGCGGCCGAAGTTCGGAGTGCGGAGCATCTCGGCTTCGGTTTTCTGAATCAGATCGCCAATGTAAACGATGTTGTCGTTCTTCAGGCAGTTTGCCGAACGGACCGACAGTTCCAGCTCGTCCACTTTCTTCAGCAGAAGCGGGTTGAACTCGAGGCCATCGTCTTCGTCCTGACGGCCAGCTGCTTCCGGCTCGTCGAAGTTCACGAAGATCGACAGTTGGTCTTGCAGAATACGCGCAGCGAAAGCCACGGCATCTTCCGGCGTAACCGAACCATCTGTTTCCAGCTTCAGTGTCAGCTTGTCATAGTCCAGAACCTGACCTTCACGGGTCGGCTGAACGTCATACGACACTTTCTTGACCGGCGAATAGATCGCATCAACCGGGATCAGGCCAATCGGCGCATCTTCCGGCTTGTTCTTGTCCGAAGCAACATAGCCCTTGCCCGTATTCACGGTCAGCTCCATGAACAGATCCGCGCCGTCATCCAGGTGACAGATCACGTGATCTTTGTTCAGGATCTCAATGCCAGCGCTTTCCGAGATTGCACCAGCGGTGACAACCATCGGGCCTTTGGCCGAAATCGACAGGCGCTTGGGGCCTTCAACTTCCATAGCAATAGCAACACCCTTGAGGTTCAGAACGATGTCGGTAACGTCTTCACGCACACCGGCGACCGAGCTGAACTCGTGCAGTACGTTGTCGATTTGAACCGACGTGATGGCGGCACCTTGCAGCGAGCTCATCAGCACGCGGCGCAGGGCGTTGCCCAGTGTCAGACCAAAGCCGCGTTCCAACGGTTCGGCGATCACAGTTGCTTGACGTGCTGGGTCATTGCCCGGCTTTACGTCCAGCTGTGTCGGCTTGATCAATTCTGCCCAGTTCTTGTGGATCATGCGTCCCTCCATACTAGTCCTGTCCCCATGTCCAAAGGGCAGGACGCCCGAGGTTAAAATGACGGAAACCGGGCCACGCGTTTGTGCGAGGCCCGGCGGTATTAACTTGCCTTAGACGCGGCGGCGCTTCGGCGGACGGCAGCCGTTATGTGCCATCGGTGTCACGTCACGGATCGACGTGATGTTGAAGCCGATTGCAGCCAAGGCGCGCAGAGCCGATTCACGACCCGAACCGGGGCCTTGAACTTCAACTTCCAGCGTTTTAACACCGTGTTCCTGAGCTTTTTTGCCAGCGTCTTCCGCAGCCATCTGAGCAGCATACGGGGTCGACTTACGCGAGCCTTTGAACCCCATGGTGCCAGCCGACGACCACGAGATGGCGTTGCCTTGCACGTCCGAGATCAGGATCTTGGTGTTGTTGAACGAAGAGTTTACGTGAGCAACACCGGATGCGATGTTCTTACGCTCTTTACGCTTGGTACGAGTCTTATCGCGAGCCATTGGTCAAACCCTCCCTTATTTCTTCTTACCAGCAATGGCCTTTGCAGGGCCTTTGCGAGTACGTGCGTTGGTCGAGGTACGCTGACCACGAACAGGAAGGTTACGACGGTGACGAAGACCGCGGTAGCAGCCCAGATCCATCAAACGTTTGATGTTCATCTGAACGTCACGACGCAGGTCACCTTCAACGGTGTAGTTGGCGTCGATGTGCTCACGAACAGCAAGAACTTCAGCGTCCGACAGTTCGTTCACGCGACGGGTTACGTCGATGTTCACAGCTTCGCAGATAGCAGCAGCCGAAGTATGGCCAATACCAGTGATATAAGTCAGGGCGATCGGGACCCGTTTATGGGTCGGGATGTTCACGCCAGCAATACGTGCCACGTATTCTTTCCTTTCGTTGCGGTTCCGTAACTCCGGAACCTTTTTTCACAACGGAAGCCCGCCGGATCATTCCTGCGGGCCGCGCTGAATTCTTTGGTCTGGTGCAGCTAGGGGAGCGACCCCGCAGACACACCGATTCCCGTAAGGGATGGGGTGACTTAGATGGGATTCCCGCCTCCGTCAACCCGTCTTTGATCGTGGGGTGGTATTCCCCAATTCTTACCAGGAAAAGAAAACGCGCCGCAGATCAACTGCGACGCGTTTTCCAATCAAAACCTTTTCGCCTTATCGGGACAATACATCCGCGATCTCAGCCCGCACTTCGTCGATTGTGCCCAGCCCGTCGACAGATTGCAGGTCACCCTTGGCGTAGTAATACCCAATCAACGGCGAGGTTTTCTTGTAGTATTCCATCAGACGGATCTTCAGGCTTTCCTCGTTATCATCCGCGCGCACGGGTTGACCGGCTTTGCGGGCTTCCTCGGCGCGGCCAACGATACGGCCAACAAGCACGTCGTCATTCACCTGCATCTCGATAACAGTGTCCAGAGACTGGCCATGCTTTTCAAGAAGCGCGCCAAGCGCATCCGCTTGAGCCAGCGTGCGGGGGAAACCATCGAAGATGAAGCCTCCGCCATTGTCGCCTTCCAGCTTCTCTTCGATCAGACCGATAACGATCTCGTCAGTGACAAGCTCGCCTGCGTCCATGATTGCAGCAACCTTCTTGCCCATCTCAGTGCCCGAGGCTTTGGCTTCCCGCAGCATGTCACCGGTTGACAGCTGGATCATGCCACGCTCTTCCACCAGTTTGGCAGCTTGCGTTCCTTTGCCGGCACCCGGCGGTCCAAGAAGAATAATGTTCATCGACGTGCAGGCCCCTTCTTGCCACGTTTCTTACCGCGCAGCTGCGATTTCTCAATCAGGCCCTCATACTGGTGAGCCAGAAGATGCGACTGCACTTGCTGGATCGTATCCATGGTCACCGACACAACAATCAGTACCGAGGTGCCACCAAAGTAGAACGGGATGGCCAGCTGATTGCGCAGGATTTCAGGCATCAAGCAAACTGCGGCCAGATAGATCGAGCCGAGCGTCAGCAAGCGGGTAACAACATAGTCCAGATACTCAGCGGTTTTCTTGCCGGGGCGAATACCTGGCACAAAACCGTTCTGGCTTTTCAGGTTATCAGCAACCTCATCCGTTTTGAACGCAACTTCCTTGGTGTAGAAGAAAGTGAAGAAGATGATCATGGCCGAGAAGAACAGCAGATAAAGCGGCTGACCGGGGCCAAAATAGGCAAGCAGGGTAGACATGATCGGGCCGGCTTGTCCTGACGAGAAGGTCGAGATCGTGGTTGGCAACAGCAAAAGAGCCGAAGCGAAGATCGCTGGGATAACGCCTGCCGGGTTCACTTTGATCGGCAGGTGGCTTGAGCCACCATCGTACATCTTCATACCGACCTGACGACGCGGGTATTGGATGTGGACCTTACGAAGGGCGCGTTCCATGAACACAACAAAGGCAATCACGGCAACCATCATGACAATCACACCGATGATCACGGCGGGGCTGATGGCACCCGAACGGCCCGAGGCCAGGAACTGTGCCAAGGCAGCAGGGATCTCGGCCACGATGCCGACGAAGATGATCAGCGAGATACCGTTGCCGATGCCGCGTGCGGTGATTTGCTCACCCAGCCACATCAGGAACATGGTGCCACCCACAAGAGTGATCACGCAAGCTGCGATGAAGAACATACCCGGATTTGTCACCAAATCACCCGCTTGCAGCGAGTTTGCGAGCGCAAAAGCCTGACCCGTGGCAAGCAGAACGGTGCCGTAACGGGTATATTGGTTGATCTTTTTGCGGCCTTGCTCGCCTTCTTTCTTCAGCTGTTTCAGCGGCTCCCACATCGAAGACATTAGCTGCACGATGATCGAAGCTGAGATGTAGGGCATAATGCCAAGGGCAAAGACACCCATACGGCTGAGCGCACCACCGGTAAACATGCCAAGTACGCCCGCGATGCCCGACTGGGCTTGCTCCATGAATTCGCGCAAGGCAACCGCGTCAATCCCAGGAACCGGGATGAATGTGCCAAGCCGATAAATGATCAGAAGCCCGATCGTGAAGAAGATGCGCTGGCGAAGCTCGGTCGCCTTACCGAAGGCGCTCCAGCTCATGTTCGACGCCATTTGTTCTGCTGCAGATGCCATAAGGCCCCCTTAGATCAAGTAAAGCGCCGCCGGACCGTTCCCGGCTCCGGCGGCGCTTGAAAACGTGATTAGACATGTAAGGGGCTGGCGCGCCCCTCACAAGGTCTTATTCAGCCGCAGCCGGAGCAGCCACGGTCAATTTACCGCCAGCTTTCTCGACAGCTTCGATGGCCGATTTCGACGCACCGGTCACGGTGATGTTGGCTTTGGCGGTCAATTCGCCTTTGGCCAGAACGCGAATACCGTCCAGTTTGCGACGGACCAGACCCGAAGCCACCAGAGTATCTTCGTCGATCTTCTTGGCGTCGATTTTCTTTTCGTCGATGAACTTCTGGATCAGGCCCAGGTTGATCACAGCGAACTTCTTGCGGTTCGGCTTGTTGAAGCCACGCTTAGGAAGACGCTGGTAGAGGGGCATTTGGCCGCCTTCGTAGCCGTTGATGGCTACACCCGAACGCGACTTTTGACCTTTGATACCACGGCCACCGGTTTTACCAGTGCCCGAACCGGGACCACGACCAATGCGTTTGCGGGGTTTGGTTGCGCCAGGATTGTCGCGCAGTTCATGCAATTTCATTTCGCTTCTCCTTTGCCGGAACTGACCCCAGAAGCGATACGGGGCCAAACACGGCTTTTCTTGGTTTTGATTCTGTGACGTAAAGCCACCGGGGGCGTATAGACGAGCTGCCTTTGCGACGCAAGCCTTCTCGGCTATTTGCGCGCGACAAGCCCGATGGCGATGCCGCCCAACACAAGAGCTGAAGCCGTGACCTCACGAAGCCCTACCGTTTCACCCAGCAGAGCGACCCCTGCCCCCATTGCGATGACCGGTACCGAAAGCTGCACCAGCGCGCCGGTGCTGGCGGCCAATTGCGGCAAGACGCGGTACCATAGTGCATATCCAAGCCCCGATGTGATGGCTCCCGACGTGATGGCCAGAAGAATACCCGGAATGGAGAGAGCCTCTCCCCAGATGAATGGAAGAGTGACGATTAGGACAATGGGTGTGGCATAGAAAAAGTTCCACGCGGTTGCCTGAAGTGGCTCGACCGCACGTCGCCCGATCAAGGAGTAGATGCCCCAACCGATGGCCGCAGCTGTCATCAGGATCAATGGGAGCGCAGGAAGTTGGACCTTCTCAGACGGCCAGACCAGATAGGCTAATCCGAGCATCGACACCGCCATACCGCCCCACCGCAGCCCCGGGATCCGATCCCCCGCCCGCACCGCACCCGCGAACATCGTGACCTGCACGATGGCGAAGAGCACTAACGCGCCCAGCCCCGCATCCAGCGCCACATAGGCAAACGAGAAGCCCAGAAGATAGGTGGCCAACGCTCCCGCCGAGATCCAATCCGGCGCGGGGCGTTTGGAAGCGACCTTCCTCCCCAACACCATCAACACCCACAACATCACCGCGCCCGAGATCACTCGGATTGCGGCAAATCCAGCGGGACCAATGGCACCATCAGCGAGTCCAGCCCGGTTAAGCAGAGAGTTGGCCGCGAAAGCGGTCATGGTGAGGAGTGTGAGGAGGAAGAGGCGCATATTAGGTCCGGGATTTATTAAGCCCTGTTAACGCGTTTTGCATCCAAGCGCATCTCACGTCTTTATCAGTAGACTATCGGCTGACCTTTCATGAGGCACTTCCCAGCAGCACTTTGCCAAACAGCAATACCCAATAGACCATTCGACCTAAAACGTACGGCTTGGTTCTAACCGGCCCAGAGCATGGCTCGGTGTTCGGATACACCTCACCGAATCTTAAACTCTAGATCCGGTAATTAAAGTTTCGAGTTTGGGTTAGTTGCAGCACACATGCTTACTACAATCTGCAACCCACCAGAGTTCGATAGCTTCCGGGCAATATGGCGCTGCCTTCCCGGTATATAGCCATGTGCTTGAGATACCTTTTATCCAATACATTCCGGTACGATAGTAGGACTTTACTCTCATGCAATCCACTGGCTGCGGGTTTGCGACTTCCGCTGAAGTCAATGAGCGCGAAGATTGACGTTCATAACATCCGATCCAATTCCCAGTAACAAGTTTACGAAACTCATCAACAAATCCTTCGTTTGGCGTGATTCCCCACAATCTGTAGAGTTGTGGATCGCCTGCAAACTCAAAGCTTCCATCATCATTAACGGAGCTTACAACTCCTTTGGTATGATAAGGAGGCGGATTTCCTAGTGCATCACCGTAAGCAACAGACATTGTAAGAAGGTATATCGTAGTGAGAAGGGTGGTTTTCATAGCGCACCTGCCACCAATTTAACTCGATGGTTTGTAACCCAATTGATCCGAGCTTACCACCTATAGGTGAGTTTCGCTCATTCCCCCCCTGAACGCAGAACGCCGCCGGCATTTCTGCTCGGCGGCGTTTTGTTTGTTTTTATCATCGTTTAGAGAGGATACGTTTTCTTGCTCTTTATTAGGTTTGGCGGTGACCTACTCTCCCACACCTTAAGATGCAGTACCATTGGCGCAACCGTGCTTAACGGCCGAGTTCGGGAAGGGATCGGGTGTTTCACTGGTGCTGTGACCACCAAACCGAATAAAGAGCAATTTCCAAGTCAAGTGCTACTGTGATGTATGCTTTTGATTATCCGTAGAGATCTAACTTCTACTGGATCAAATCAAGCCTATCGGACCATTAGTACCAGTCAGCTGAACGTGTTACCACGCTTACACCTCTGGCCTATCGACGAGGTAGTCTTCCTCGGTCCTCAGGGATACCTTGTTTTGAGGGGGGCTTCCCGCTTAGATGCCTTCAGCGGTTATCCTGTCCGTTCATAGCTACCCAGCACTACCGTTGGCACGATAACTGGTCCACCAGTGGAACGTTCACCCCGGTCCTCTCGTACTA
Source organism: Aliiroseovarius sp. F20344 (assembly GCF_023016155.1). Classification (GTDB taxonomy): domain Bacteria; phylum Pseudomonadota; class Alphaproteobacteria; order Rhodobacterales; family Rhodobacteraceae; genus Aliiroseovarius. The sequence continues at coordinate 5,262 of NZ_JALKBG010000008.1, read as the reverse complement.
GGGGCAACTCCTCTCAAGTATCCTACACCCACGGCAGATAGGGACCGAACTGTCTCACGACGTTCTAAACCCAGCTCACGTACCTCTTTAAACGGCGAACAGCCGTACCCTTGGGACCTGCTCCAGCCCCAGGATGAGATGAGCCGACATCGAGGTGCCAAACACTGCCGTCGATATGGACTCTTGGGCAGTATCAGCCTGTTATCCCCGGCGTACCTTTTATCCGTTGAGCGATGGCCCTTCCACTCGGGACCACCGGATCACTATGGCCGTCTTTCGACTCTGCTCGACTTGTCAGTCTCGCAGTCAGGCTGGCTTCTGCCATTGCACTCAACGAGCGATTTCCGACCGCTCTGAGCCAACCTTCGCGCGCCTCCGTTACTCTTTAGGAGGCGACCGCCCCAGTCAAACTACCCGCCACACAGGGTCCCGGATCCGGATAACGGACCGCGGTTAGACATCAAACAGAACAAGGGTGGTATCTCAAAGGAGGCTCCCCAAAAACTGGCGTCTCTGGTTCAAAGCCTACCACCTATTCTGCACATGTTGTGTCTGATGCCAATGTGAAGCTGTAGTAAAGGTGCACGGGGTCTTTCCGTCTAACCGCGGGAAGCCTGCATCTTGACAGGCAATTCAATTTCGCTGAGTCGATGTTGGAGACAGCGGGGAAGTCGTTACGCCATTCGTGCAGGTCGGAACTTACCCGACAAGGAATTTCGCTACCTTAGGACCGTTATAGTTACGGCCGCCGTTTACCTGGGCTTCAATTCGGAGCTTGCACTCCTCCTTTTAACCTTCAGGCACCGGGCAGGCGTCAGACCCTATACGTCGTCTTGCGACTTCGCAGAGCCCTGTGTTTTTAGTAAACAGTCGCCACCCCCTAGTTTGTGCCCCCAGTCAATACTTGCGTAGAAACTGGGCCTCCTTCTCGCGAACTTACGGAGGTATTTTGCCGAGTTCCTTCAACATCGTTCTCTCAAGCGCCTTGGTATACTCTACCTATCCACCTGTGTCGGTTTAGGGTACGGTCTTACAGGAGGGCTATTTCCAGGAACCTCTTAGCAGCCCATTCAATCCGATAAGGATGAACTACCTTCGAGATCCGTCACCACTCCACGGCCCAGGAATATTAACCTGGTTCCCATCGCCTACGCCTTTCGGCCTCGGCTTAGGGGCCGGCTTACCCTGCTCAGATTAGCTTTAAGCAGGAACCCTTGGATTTTCGGCGAGGGGGTCTCTCACCCCCTTTGTCGCTACTCATGTCATCATTCTCACTAGTGATCTCTCCACGGGATCGCTCACACGCCCGCTTCATCGAAAGCTCCTATCCTCAAAGGATCTGCGAACAGATCTAATGAGGAATGGAACTATGTCACACTACGCTCTGCTACCGCGTACACATAAGTGCACACCCTAAGCTTCGGCTCATGGCTTGAGCCCCGGTACATCTTCGCCGCAAGACAACTTATTTAGACCAGTGAGCTGTTACGCTATCTTTAAAGGATGGCTGCTTCTAAGCCAACCTCCTGGTTGTTTTGGTCGTCTCACCTGCTTTCCCACTTAGCCATGAATTAGGGGCCTTAGCTGTAGGTCAGGGTTGTTTCCCTCTCCACAACGGACGTTAGCATCCGCTGTGTGTCTGCCATATAGTACTTCCCGGTATTCGGAGTTTGATTAGGATCAGTAAGGCTGTATGCCCCCATTACCCATTCAGTGCTCTACCCCCGGGAGTATTCGTATGACGCTCTACCTAAATAGATTTCGCAGAGAACCAGCTATCTCCGAGTTTGATTGGCCTTTCACCCCTAGGCACAGCTCATCCCGATCTTTTTCAACAGATGTGGGTTCGGTCCTCCAGTGCGTGTTACCGCACCTTCAACCTGGCCATGCCTAGATCACTCGGTTTCGGGTCTGATCCACCTAACTCATTCGCCCTATTAAGACTCGCTTTCGCTGCGCCTACACCTAACGGCTTAAGCTTGCTAGATAGACCAAGTCGATGACCCATTATACAAAAGGTACGCCGTCAGCCCTCAAGGGGCCTCCGACTGATTGTAGGCGTTCGGTTTCAGGTACTGTTTCACTCCCCTCGTCGGGGTGCTTTTCACCTTTCCCTCACGGTACTGGTTCACTATCGGTCAGTAAGGAGTACTTAGCCTTCGAAGGTGGTCCTCCGATCTTCAGACAGAATTTCACGTGTTCCGCCCTACTTAATACGTCCAATTGTGCTTCATATACGGGACTGTCACCCACTATGGTTGCGCTTCCCAACGCATTCTATCCACACTCATGGCTCGGCTGGTCCCCGTTCGCTCGCCGCTACTAGGGGAGTATCAATTGATTTCCTTTCCTCCGGGTACTTAGATGTTTCAGTTCCCCGGGTTTGCTTTTATAAACCTATGTATTCAGTCTATAAATACCTGTTTCAGAACACTATAAATAACCGAAGTTATTATAATGAACTGTCAGGTGGGTTCCCCCATTCGGAAATCTTCGGGTATAACGGCTATTCTCACCTTCCCGAAGCTTATCGCAGAGTATCACGTCCTTCATCGCCTCTTACTGCCAAGGCATTCACCAAACGCCCTTCTCGCGCTTGATTTGATCCAGAAGAAGACAGACCTTTTGTATATCTGCCATCTTACCCCGAAGGGCAAACTGGACCAAAAGCATACTTTCCCGCGCTTCCTAACTGTTCCGAAGAACTGGATCGCAGATGTCGGTCTTTGATCCGTTAAGAAGCACATGTTCGAACTTGCGTT
>NZ_JALKBG010000007.1:7500-24006 GCF_023016155.1 Aliiroseovarius sp. F20344 | reverse complement strand
CACTATGCGCACGTTGACTGCCCCGGCCACGCCGACTACGTCAAGAACATGATCACCGGTGCGGCCCAGATGGACGGCGGCATTCTGGTTGTGAACGCAGCTGATGGCCCCATGCCTCAGACCCGCGAGCACATCCTGCTGGCGCGTCAGGTTGGTGTACCTGCGCTGGTTGTTTTCATGAACAAAGTTGACCAGGTAGACGACGAAGAGCTGCTCGAGCTGGTTGAGATGGAAGTTCGTGAACTGATGAACGAATACGACTTCCCGGGCGACGACATGCCGATCATCGCGGGTTCCGCGCTGGCCGCTATGGAAGATCGTGACCCTGAAATCGGTGAGAACAAAATCCGCGAGCTGATGGCTGCTGTGGACGAGTACATCCCGACCCCGGATCGTCCGGTTGACGGCGACTTCCTGCTGCCGATCGAAGACGTGTTCTCGATTTCGGGCCGCGGTACTGTTGTAACCGGCCGTGTTGAGCGTGGCGTTGTGAATGTTGGCGACGAGATTGAAATCGTTGGCATCAAGGACACTCAGAAAACCACCTGTACCGGTGTTGAAATGTTCCGCAAGCTGCTTGATCGCGGTGAAGCAGGCGACAACGTTGGTGTTCTTCTGCGCGGTATCGACCGTGAAGCTGTTGAGCGTGGCCAGGTTCTGTGTAAGCCGGGTTCGGTTAACCCGCACACCAAGTTCGAAGCCGAGGTCTATATCCTGACCAAGGAAGAGGGTGGCCGTCACACGCCGTTCTTCGCGAACTACCGTCCGCAGTTCTACTTCCGTACGACTGACGTGACCGGCACGGTTGAACTGCCTGCTGGCACCGAGATGGTGATGCCGGGCGACAACCTGAAGTTCAACGTTGAACTGATCGCTCCGATCGCGATGGAAGAGAAACTGCGCTTCGCGATCCGCGAAGGCGGCCGTACCGTTGGTTCGGGCGTTGTCTCGAAAATCATCGACTAAGAACACCCAGCGTTCTTAGGGCGACAGGGTATTCGCGCAATCGCGCGAATGTCCCGAGAGCCAAAGAGACAGAAGATAAGAAAAGGGCTGCCATCAGGCGGCCCTTTTTTGCGTCAGCGAAACGCATTGAGTGGGTGGCAGGTGAATTGCGAAGCAAATCGCCGAGAACCCACCTGCTCACAAACTAAAAAAGGCCCCGCAACACGAAGGGCCTTATCTTTTTGGGCGACAGGTGCATTTACGAAGTCAAATCGCCGAGAGCCAGAGAGAGAAATGAATAGAAAGGGGCGCTCGCAGGAGCGCCCCTTTTTACATTCAAGCGCAACACAAGGTCGGGCGTTGCCCAGGCAAGCCGGACTGGGGACTAATCTGCGAAAACGGCGTTCATCTTCTTGCGATCATAGTCGAGCAACCAGTCATTGAACTGGTTGAATATCGATTGGGACAGCGAGCGATTGACGGAAGCCAGATCCATTCCGCGATCATCATACGGATGAAGGTATAGGCCCTGTTCGGAATTTACAAAGTAGAGGCGGGCGTTCCCTCTTGGTTCAATCCCTATGTCCTGAGTTAGGGCCAGCCAAAGACAGGTATCAACTTCTGCAGGTGTTTGGGGCGTGTAGGCGCTCCAATGCTCGAAGTATGGATCATACCACTCCCCGCCCTCGTTCGAAGAGCTTCCAATAAATTGAAATCTTTCTCGGTGTAGCGCATTTTCTCGGAACCGCCTTAGTCGCATGCACGGCGGCGCTTCTTGTTCCGAGGTTGTCGAGATTAAGATATGCATGTGAGTAGGATCCGGAAACAAGACTCGGCAAACGGCTCTTGCACGATCATAGGCTTGCGTGAACATCTGAATGTAGTTGAGTGACATTGGAGGGCTGAGTTCAAATCGCAGGTCAAATTCGAACTTCCCGAATGGTCCGTAAAGCGGATAGTCGACTCCAAATTTGGATCGGAATTTTTGTTTAGAAAACGTCATGGTTTGAAGTAGATAGGTTACTTGCGCTTGGTCAAGATGTCCCACTGTGTTTGTTGCCCGAAAGTGGCTCCGCCCGTTCGTGCCTGCAAATGTCCACTGGACATTTGCTTTTTCGGCGCTCACCCCTTGCCACACCCCCAAAACCCCTCTATTACGCGCGAGTTCGCTAAGGAAAGCGGCGTCGGCGGGATTCGGTCCCGCTTTTCGTTTTCCTTGGGGTTCGACGAGGGCAGTTGGAATGAGCCGGCTGTCGTCCTATCAACTCTCTGCCTGAAAGGGCGAATGCTATGACCAGTCAAAACATTCGTATCCGTCTGAAGGCGTTTGACTATCGCGTGCTGGATGCTTCCACACAAGAGATCGTCAACACTGCCAAACGGACCGGTGCAAACGTTCGCGGCCCCATCCCGCTGCCGAACAAGATCGAGAAGTTCACGGTTCTCCGTGGTCCTCACATCGATAAGAAATCCCGCGACCAGTTCGAGATCCGTACGCACAAGCGTCTGCTCGACATCGTCGACCCGACCCCACAGACCGTGGACGCGCTGATGAAGCTCGACCTGGCTGCTGGCGTTGACGTTCAGATCTCGGTCTAAGGAGGGTATCAAAGATGCGCTCTGGTATTATCGCGAAAAAAGTGGGTATGACCCGCTTGTTCATGGAAGACGGCAAGCAGATCCCTGTGACCGTTCTTCAACTGGAAAATCTGCAGGTTGTTGCCAACCGCACCGCTGACCAAGACGGTTACACCGCTGTTCAGCTGGGTGCTGGTGAAGCAAAAGCCAAACGCACCTCGCAGCCGATGCGCGGCTACTTCGCCAAAGCTGGCGTAGCCCCCAAGCGTAAGCTGGTTGAGTTCCGCGTTGACGCTGACAACCTGATCGCCGTTGGCGAAGAAATCTCGGCCGAGCACTATGTTGAAGGTCAGAAGGTCGACGTTGCAGGCACTTCGATTGGTAAAGGCTTTGCCGGTGCCATGAAGCGTCACAACTTCGGCGGTCTGCGCGCGACACACGGTGTTTCGATCAGCCACCGTTCGCACGGTTCGACTGGTCAGTGTCAGGATCCCGGTAAGGTTTTCAAAGGCAAGAAAATGGCCGGCCATATGGGTTCGGTTCGTGTGACCACTCAAAACCTGGAAGTCGTGAAAACTGACGCCGATCGCGGCTTGGTCTTCATCAAGGGCGCTGTCCCCGGCTCGAAAGGTGGCTGGGTCACCGTGAAAGACGCCGTGAAAAAGAAACTGCCTGAGAACGTTCCGTTCCCGGCTGCTCTGAAATCGGCTGCAACCGCTGCGACTGAAGCTCCGGCTGAAGAAGCGCCTGCGGAAGGTGGTGAAGCATGAAACTTGATGTAATCAAACTGGACGGCAAAAAAGCTGGTTCTGTTGACCTGGACGAGGCCCTGTTTGGTCTTGAGCCACGCGCAGACATTCTGCACCGTGTGGTTCGTTGGCAGCGTAACAACGCACAAGCCGGCACCCACAAGGTGAAGACGCGTTCGGAAGTTAAATACTCGACCAAGAAGATCTATCGCCAAAAAGGTACCGGTGGCGCACGTCACGGCGCCCGTTCGGCTCCGATCTTCCGTGGTGGTGGTGTTTACAAAGGCCCGGTTGTTCGCAGCCATGGCCACGACCTGACCAAGAAATTCCGTAAACTGGGTCTGAAGCACGCCCTGTCCGCCAAAGCGCAAGCTGGTGAACTGGTTGTGATCGACACTGCTGCGACCGACGGCAAAACTGCTGTTCTGGCCAAAGCTGTGAAAGATCTGGGTTGGAAACGCGCTCTGGTTATCGACGGTGCTGAAGTGGACGAAAAGTTTGCTATGGCAGCTCGTAACATTGATGGCCTGGATATCCTGCCGTCGATGGGCGCCAACGTGTATGACATCCTGAAGCGTGACACTCTGGTGCTCACCAAAGCAGGTGTCGAAGCTCTGGAGGCTCGCCTGAAATGACCGATAAAGCTGCACTCTACGACGTGATCCGCAAGCCGATCATCACCGAGAAAGCCACCATGGCTTCCGAGGCTGGTGCCGTGGTTTTCGAAGTCGCAATCGACTCGAACAAGCCGCAGATCAAAGAAGCTGTTGAAACCCTGTTTGGTGTGAAGGTGAAAGCCGTCAACACCACGATCACAAAGGGTAAAGTCAAACGCTTCCGCGGTCAGTTGGGCAAGCGTAAAGACGTCAAGAAAGCCTATGTGACCCTGGAAGAGGGCAACACGATCGACGTGTCCACCGGACTCTGATCGTCAGGCTGACGCAAGACTTTGAAAAGCCCCTGCCAGATGGTGGGGGCTTTTTGTATTCTATTTACGCGTGATGCTAAAAGCTTGAAATTGACGCTCAAACACACGCGATTTTGACTCGTTTTACCTGACGCCGTAGATACTGTGTCATTGTTGATGAGTGATTCATCCAGATTCGAGGACTGCCAAATGTTAACCCGTCGCCATTTTGTTATCACGTCGGCCACGCTATTTTCCGGGCCTATTGCATCGCCGCTTCTGGCGCAGGAAACGCCTGTTTCAGATCCAGCACCGGTCCCCGCCGCTGCGCCTGCACCGACAAAGATCAAGCGCCGGCCAGTGTCAAACCCTGCGATGTGGAACAGTTATGACGCCCGCGTAATGCCCGCGAACTATGATCCTGCAACATCGAACCCATGGGGCCTGAAGCAACGATTGCTGCCGCGTATTGTGCAGGCCAATGATGGATTGAAGCCCGGCGACATCCACGTGGATGCGGTGGCGCGGTATCTCTACCATATCCGTGGTGATGGGACTGCCATGCGTTATGGCGTTGCGATTGGCCGTAGCGGTCTGTACGAGCCTGGCACCTATACTGTTGGCCGTAAAACCAAATGGCCGACCTGGACGCCGACCAAAGACATGATCGAGCGTGAGCCGCACAAGTACAAGAAATACGAAGATGGCATGGACGGCGGGCCGTCGAACCCGCTGGGATCACGCGCGCTGTATTTGTTCGAAGGACGCCGAGATACTTATCTGCGCATCCACGGTTCGCCACAGCCACGTTCTATCGGCTCGCGCGCGAGCTCGGGCTGTGTCCGTATGGTGATGGCGCATATCATCGGCCTGTATGATCAAGTCGAAACCGGCGTGACGGCGCATCTCTATCCGGCCTAAGCCGAACCCAGCAAACGAAAGTGGGCGGCCCAATCTGGCCGCCCTTTTCTGTTTTAGGCGCTGATTAAGCTTCGCGCTTGATGCAGATCGCGCGGCCTTTGTTGTTGCGCAGCGGGATATAGGTCGTTTCGACTGGGCCTGTGTGGCGATACATCAGGCAGCCATCACGGGCATCCACACGAATGTCGCTGGTGTCCTGTCCCGGCGCAACCGTCGCAGCCACATCAGGCGGTAATGTCACCCGCCCTTGCAGGTTCGGATCCGAGGTATTCACAGCCGTCCCCGTTGGGGTCACACAGGCCGACAGCCCAAACGCGGCAACACCCGCTAAAAATACTAGGTTCTTCATTACGCTCTTCCTAAAGTTTTGTTGGCGAGAGGATGCGGGATTTTAGCGCGGAAGGGAAGGGGGATTGAGCTATGTCAGTCTCAAGCGGGAAGCTAGGGTGAAGCAATGACGACTATGTCTCTGCCAGCGATATGGCCCGCTGATAAAGATGCCACGTCGTGTGGCCAAGTATTGGCAAGGTGAAGATCAGCCCAAGAAATGCTGGGAGAAGCGACACGAGCATTGTCACCGAGATAATTGCTGCCCAAGTTAGCATGGTCACCGGGTTTTCCGTGACGACGCGGACAGACGTAAGCATTGCGGTCACGAAATCAACCTCGCGATCCATCAGCATGGGCATGGCAACCACAGTGACTGAAAACAGGACCGCCGATAGAACGGCACCTGCACCGGTGCCAATCGCAAGGAATGTCCACCCCTCGGGGGTGAAGAACACGGCGTTTAAAAATCCGTCCATGCTCGAGAAGGATGCATCTTGCAGGATGATCGCGAGCCACAGCCGGATTTGGTACATCCACACCCAGAAGACGAATAGGGTGACGAACGCCATCCAACCCATCTCGCGTCTGCTTTGGCGGGCCATGACCATCAGGATCTCGGACCAGCTGAAACTCTCGCCTTTCTGACGTCTGCGCGACATCTCATAAAGACCGGCAGCGGCGAATGGGGCGACCAGAGGGAAGCCAACCATGGCGGGGATGATCATCCAGATGTAGCCAAGCCAGACCAGACACCAGACAAACAGGATGCCGAAGACCGCATAGAACAGGCCGAAGAAGCTGCTCATGATGGGGTGGGCCAGAAAGTCGGAGAATCCGGCCTTGAGCGACGCTTTGATATCCGCTGCGGTCACCGTGTTGACCTCGATCACAGCCTGTGTATGCGGGTTTGGTGGTGTAGTCTCTGGGGCCTTGGATGTCACACGCAGTCCTCCCTTAAAGGGCTCCGCGCTGACCGCCTTTGGTAGGTCCGGCTGCGAAACGGAACCCCCTTGTATAGATGCATGTTTGCATAGCCATAGGTTTCGAGGCAAGAGAGGGCTGGCGCCGCGCCAAGGGCGCGGCGCAGAGCCTTACGATAAAGGACAATCGGTGCGAAATGAATCCGACTTGGCCCTTGCCACATCCCCCCATCCCTGATAGATCGCGCAAGTCTTGTGGCCTCGGATTCGTTCCGGGGCCCATGATATTTTGAACTTGGGGACCTTCGGGGCCCTATAACATCCGGGCAAACCATTTGCCCGCACATGCAAACGGAAGACAGTAAACATGGCACTTAAGTCGTACAAACCGACGACGCCGGGCCAGCGTGGGCTGGTTCTGATCGACCGTTCGGAGCTGTGGAAAGGACGTCCTGTTAAAGCCCTTACCGAGGGTTTGACAAAGTCGGGCGGCCGGAACAACACCGGACGGATCACGTCGCGCCGCCGAGGTGGTGGTGCGAAGCGTCTCTATCGTATCGTTGACTTCAAGCGTAACAAGCTTGACGTCGCAGCCACGGTTGAACGGATCGAATATGACCCCAACCGCACGGCCTTTATCGCCCTCGTAAAATACGAAGATGGCGAACAAGCCTACATCCTGGCACCCCAGCGTTTGGCAGTTGGCGACACCGTTGTCGCTTCGTCCAAAGCTGACGTTAAGCCAGGCAACGCAATGCCGTTCTCGGGCATGCCGATTGGTACCATCATTCACAACATCGAACTGAAACCAGGCAAGGGCGGCCAGATCGCGCGTGCTGCTGGTACTTACGCTCAGTTCGTTGGTCGTGACGGTGGCTACGCTCAGATCCGCCTGTCTTCGGGCGAGCTGCGCATGGTACGTCAGGAATGCATGGCCACCGTTGGTGCCGTGTCGAACCCCGACAACTCGAACCAGAACTACGGTAAAGCCGGTCGTATGCGCCATAAAGGCATCCGCCCGTCGGTCCGTGGTGTTGTTATGAACCCGGTCGATCACCCGCACGGTGGTGGTGAGGGTCGTACCTCTGGTGGTCGTCACCCGGTTACCCCGTGGGGCAAGCCGACCAAAGGTGCACGTACCCGCAACAAGAACAAGGCGTCGTCGAAGCTGATTATCCGCTCGCGTCACGCCAAGAAGAAGGGCCGCTAAGATATGGCACGTTCTGTATGGAAAGGCCCTTTTGTTGACGCTTACGTCCTCAAAAAGGCTGAAAAGACCCGCGAGTCGGGCAAAAACGAGGTCATCAAGATCTGGTCGCGTCGTTCGACCATCTTGCCCCAGTTCGTGGGTTTGACCTTTGGCGTCTATAACGGCCAGAAGCACATTCCCGTGCTGGTGACCGAAGACATGATCGGCCAGAAATTCGGTGAATACTCGCCGACCCGTACCTACTACGGTCACGCGGCTGATAAAAAAGCGAAGAGGAAGTAAGCCATGGGTAAGGATAAAAATCCCCGCCGCGTGGCCGATAACGAAGCTATGGCTAAGACCCGTATGCTCCGTACGTCCCCGCAGAAACTTAACTTGGTTGCTGGTATGATCCGCGGCAAGAAAGTTGATCGTGCACTGACCGATCTGACTTTCTCGAACAAGCGTATCGCACAAGACGTGAAGAAATGCCTTCAGTCGGCCATCGCCAATGCCGAGAACAACCACAACCTCGACGTGGACGAGCTGATCGTCGCTGAGGCCTATGTGGGTAAGAACCTGACCATGAAACGCGGTCGTCCGCGCGCCCGTGGTCGTTTCGGCAAGATCATCAAGCCGTTCTCGGAGCTCACCATCAAGGTGCGTCAAATTGAGGAGCAAGCCTAATGGGTCATAAGGTAAATCCGATCGGCATGCGTCTTCAGGTCAACCGCACCTGGGATAGCCGCTGGTACGCAGACACGAAAGATTACGGTGATCTTCTTCTGGAAGACCTGAAAATTCGTGACTTCATCAAGACCGAATGCAAGCAGGCTGGCATCAGCCGTGTGATCATCGAACGTCCGCACAAAAAGTGCCGCGTTACGATCCACACAGCTCGTCCCGGTGTGATCATTGGCAAGAAAGGCGCAGACATCGAAACCCTGCGCAAGAAAATCGCCAACATCACTGACTCGGAACTGCACCTCAACATCGTTGAAGTTCGCAAGCCCGAGCTGGACGCTGCCCTGGTCGCAGAATCGATCGCTCAGCAGCTGGAGCGTCGTGTGTCCTTCCGTCGTGCCATGAAGCGCGGCGTGCAGAACGCCATGCGTATGGGTGCCCTGGGCATTCGTATCAACGTTGCTGGCCGTCTTGGTGGCGCTGAAATCGCACGTACCGAATGGTACCGCGAAGGTCGTGTGCCTCTGCACACCCTGCGTGCCGACATCGACTATGCACATGCAGAAGCTATGACGCCCTACGGCATCATCGGTATCAAAACCTGGATCTTCAAAGGCGAAATCATGGAGCACGATCCTGCTGCTCGTGATCGTCGTCAAGCTGAGCTCCAGGAAGGTCCCGCGCCCCGTGGCGCCGGCGGCCGTCGCTAAGGAGATATGAGATATGCTTCAGCCTAAGCGTACAAAATTCCGCAAGATGCACAAAGGTCGGATCAAAGGTCTGGCCAAAGGTGGATCGGACCTGAACTTCGGTTCCTACGGTCTGAAAGCTTTGGAACCTGAGCGTGTGACTGCACGTCAGATCGAAGCTGCCCGTCGTGCCATGACGCGTCACATGAAGCGTCAGGGTCGTGTATGGATCCGCATCTTCCCGGACACCCCGGTAACCGCCAAGCCCATCGAAGTTCGTATGGGTAAAGGTAAAGGTTCCGTGGACCGTTGGACCTGCAAAGTAAAGCCGGGCCGCGTTATGTTCGAGATCGACGGCGTCAACGACGACGTTGCTCGCGAAGCTCTGCGCCTTGCTGCCATGAAACTGCCGATCAAATCGCGCGTTGTGGTTCGTGAGGACTGGTAATTTTCGCTAGCGCGAAAATTCTAGTGCAAAGAATAAAAAGCCCCCGTCGAGAAATCGGCGGGGGCTTTGTTTTGTCTATGTTCATTTGGCTGAATTGCTATGCAAAGTTGAAAATTGCTAAATCAGGCGATATTACGAGCTGCGCGCGATTTATGAAGATGGATTTAGAATGAAGCACAAGTTTTTTAAGGCCGTTCTTTTCGGCTCGCTCTTAACAATTGCTAGCTGCAACTCGACCGAACAAGCGAATACTATCCTAGCGCAGAAGTACCAAGGGTCGCAGGTGGACGCGTTTTTCCTACAGTATGGCCCTCCGGTTCGTTCGTTCAGAACCAAAGCTGGGGATACGATCTACATCTGGGCTGAAGAGCCGAAGAACTATTTCATCCCGCCGACCGCCAATACCACACTCAACAACTATGGTACAACTTCATACGCAACTACCAATTTCTATGGTGGTGGATCGTATAATGTTCAGTGCCAATTGAAAGTGATTGCCGATCGTCGCGGTGTCATCAAGCAGATCGTAGCTCACAAAGATACCGTTGGTGACTGGGACTTAAGTCGCTGTCACGAGGTGTTTGGAAAGACCAAGTAGAAGCCCTTCGCCCCGCGCCCCGCGCCGGCCACGCTCAACCCTCCCCCCGGGAGCGCGTACTGCAACGTATTAAAATGCAGGATCGTATTCGGTTGGGCGAAGCCCCGCGAATTAGAACCGAAGCGATACGCCCACCCAGGGACGGGCGTGGCCCTACACCCCAACTCCCAGAACCCCAATCGCTTCTTCCAGCTGTGTCTCTTCATACCCAAAGTGCGACTGCACCACGGTTTCCAGTTGTCGAAACACCGTGCGGGCTTCGTTGAACTTCTCGGCGTCGACCTCGAACATCAGCGCCATGGCTGCGCGCTCGAGCCGGACCAGCAGCTCGTGCACGACCTTGTGCTCTGCCTTTAGTCGTTCGACGACGGCGCGCAAGGCGTCATTGCCTTTCGTGGCGAGCTCGGGGAACAGCGCGTATTCCTCGATGTCGTGATGCCCATTCAGCACTTTGCATTCCCGACCGCAGAGCGCGCCGAACTGCCGGACGTTCTGCGCGAACTCGGCAGAAGTCACAGCGTCCGTCAGATCCTTGCCCGAGGCCTCGCCCGCCTCGATCCGGTCCAGCACGATCCCGATCCGGCCCACATCGTTCAGATGCATCCGGTGGATTGCCGCCAGCCTCCGCCCCATGCGGCGATCATTGTCCGTCGCTTCGGGCATGGCGGGCATGGTCGGGCGGGTGCCGAACTCGACCGTCAGGTCGGCAAGGGGGGTGTCGCTGAGGTCTCCCAAGCGATCACTCGCCCCATTTGTAGTTAAAGCTCACCGATAGGCGTTCTTCTTCGCCGGTGTTTTGCATTACCTCGTGGCGCAACCAGCTTTCCCACAGCAGAACGTCGCCCTCGGCTGGGCGTTTTGTGATGAAGTTCTGCAGCTCTTCACGCGCGTTTTTGCGGCGGGGCGGGGCGGCCATCATGCGGGCATGGCGCGGGTCTTCGTAGCGCAGCGCGCCAGCACCTTCGGGCAGGGCCAGATAGGTGGTGCCGGAAATGACCGAATGCGGATGGATATGAGCGGAGTGATAGCCGCCGGGTGGCAGGATGTTGATCCAGATGTCTTCAAGCTCCAGCTTGCGATCATCCAGATTGAACTCCAGATCGTTGGCAAAGGCGGCGACGTGCTTGTCCAAGCTGTCGACCAGATCCTTGAAGATCGGGAAGCGCCAAGGCAGGTCGGTCAGGGACGCATAAGAGGTGTAGCCAGGATAGCCCTCGGCCTCGCACCACTCCTGCCCCGCCTCGTCATCCTCGGCGATGGAATAGCAGCTGTCATAAAGCTCATCTTGGCTGACCTTGGGGTCAAACTCGGACAATTGAGCGTGGTAAAGGCGGGTCACGAAGAGGGATGATATATTGGCCATGGGGCAGAGATAGCGGAAAAGGAAAGGGAGGGCGAGGGGGTGGAGGCATTGCCGAGAAATTGCACTCGACTAATGTAAGATTGGTAGTCAAAGAGGTGAGGTCTTTCCCGTGCCAAAGAAACTCTCAGCGGAACAAGTGGAACGATACAGTACCGGGTATGGGTCGCCTTATTTCGCTCCTGATGAAGTTCTAATGCTCCTCGCGTGGCTGAACACTCAAGGCTTGTTTGTGCAATCAATGGAAGCGGTAGAAGTGATTGAGCCAGGAGTGAATGAACCTGGAAGGATCGACCTATCCATCCTAGGACTAGACGGTGAAGAGGATTGGGAAGCGCATAAGGATGTAGAACGAGCTAATCAGCTCGCAGAAGCTAAACTGAAACGCGCTTTGGAATGCCAATATCCGGTCAAAGTACAGATTTGGCTAGCTCACGAATAGAGCGCCGGATTATCTAAGCTTTCCCTTGCCCCCAAGGCCTAATCTGTCCTAGCGATATGCGACAAGCGCTGCGCACAAGGAACAGGTCATGAAAACGGTAGATATCGTCAAATGGATCGCCACGGCCATCCAGCTCGTGGGTTACGCCCTAACAGGGCTAAATATCGTTCCATGGAACGTTTACATGTTCTTTGCCGGGATTTTCCTGTGGTTCGCAGTCGGCGTCATGTGGAATGATCGCGCGATCATGGTTGTGCACGTGGGGGCCTTTATTTCCTTATTCGTGGGCTACCTCAACGCAGCGTGAACAAAAGCGGCAAATCAGGCGCTTTACTGTTGCCATGCTTCCCTGACTCACCTATAGACGCACATCTCGCGGATTCCCGGCAACGGGATTCGTGTGTATTGCATATAACCCACCAGATTTAGGGTGACCTGCCAACAAGACGGGTAGAGCTCTCTGGTGCAAGGAAAGGAATAGGCGAATGAACGCCAAGGAACTGCGTGATCAGTCTCCTGACCAGCTGCGTGAAAAGCTGGCAGAGCTGAAAAAAGAGGCCTTCAACCTGCGTTTCCAGCAGGCCACCGGCGCCCTCGAAAACACCGCTCAGATGCGTAAAGTCCGCCGCGATGCCGCGCGCGTGAAAACCATCCTGAACGAACAAGCTGCAGCCGCAGCTGAATAAGAGGAGCTAGTAGAATGCCCAAACGTATCCTGAATGGTGTTGTTACCAGCGCCGCAAACGAGCAAACCGTGACTGTTTCGGTTGAACGCCGCTTCAAGCACCCGCTGCTTCAGAAAACCGTTCGTAAGTCGAAGAAATATCGCGCTCACGACGAACAGAATGCCTATAAGGCTGGCGATAAGGTTCGCATCATCGAATGTGCACCGAAGTCGAAAACCAAGCGTTGGGAAGTTCTGGAAGGCTAAGTTCTACTTACCTTCCCGGACGACTTAACAAGTCGAAACCCTGGGGGTTCCGCCAAGCATCGGCGCCCCAAAGGTCGGGAGAAACCACATGATCCAGATGCAAACCAATCTGGATGTAGCTGACAACAGCGGCGCTCGCCGTGTTCAGTGCATCAAGGTTCTGGGTGGTTCCAAGCGTAAATACGCATCCGTAGGCGACGTTATCGTCGTCTCGGTTAAGGAAGCCATCCCGCGCGGTCGCGTAAAGAAAGGTGACGTCCGTAAGGCCGTCGTCGTACGTACCGCCAAAGAAGTCCGTCGCGAAGACGGCACTGCCATCCGGTTTGACCGCAACGCTGCTGTCATCCTGAACAACAACAACGAGCCGATCGGCACACGTATCTTCGGACCAGTTGTTCGCGAACTTCGCGCGAAGAACTTCATGAAGATCATCTCGCTGGCTCCGGAGGTGCTGTAAGATGGCTGCTAAGTTGAGAAAAGGCGACAAGGTTGTCGTTCTGGCCGGCAAAGACAAGGGCAAGCAAGGCGAGATCGCCTCGGTTGATCCGAAAGCTGGCAAAGCCGTTGTTGACGGCGTGAACATGGCAGTCCGCCACACCCGTCAGAGCCAAAACGCACAAGGTGGCCGCATCCCGAAAGCGATGCCGATCCAACTGTCGAACCTGGCTCTTCTGGACAAAAACGGCAAAGCGACCCGCGTTGGCTTCCGCGAGGAAGACGGCAAGAAAGTACGCTTCGCCAAAACCACCGGGGAGACTGTCTGATGCTGGACAATGCTAATTACACCCCGCGTCTGAAGGCGTTCTACAAGGACAGCATTCGTGCCGCTCTGAAAGAAGAGTTCGGCTATAAAAACGACATGCAGATCCCCAGCCTGGACAAAATCGTTCTGAACATCGGCTGCGGTGCAGAAGCTGTTCGTGACTCGAAGAAAGCCAAATCGGCGATCGAAGATCTGACCAAAATCGCTGGCCAACAGGCCGTGGGTACGAAAGCGCGCAAGTCGCACGCTCCGTTCCGTCTGCGTGAAGGTATGATCATCGGTGCAAAGGTGACCCTGCGCGGCGACCGGATGTACGAATTCCTGGACCGCCTGATCACCATCGCGATGCCCCGTATCCGCGACTTCCGCGGCGTATCGGGAACCTCGTTTGACGGCCGCGGCAACTATGCCACTGGCCTGAAAGAGCACATCGTGTTCCCAGAAATCGACTTTGATAAAGTTGATGAAACCTGGGGCATGGACATCGTGATTGCCACCACCGCTGAAACCGACGCGGAAGCAAAGAGCCTGTTGAAGCACTTCAACATGCCCTTCAACAGCTGATCCGCGGGAAGGAATAGACATGGCTAAAAAAGCAATGATCGAACGCGAGAAGAAGCGCGAGAAGCTGGTGGCAAAATATGCTGCTAAGCGTGCTGCGCTGAAAGAGATCGCAAACGACGAAAGCAAGACGATGGAAGAGCGTTTCACTGCTCGCCTGAAGCTTGCAAAACTGCCGCGCAACTCGTCGGCCACACGCTTGCACAACCGCTGCCAGCTGACCGGTCGTCCTCATGCTTACTATCGTAAGCTGAAAGTTTCGCGGATCGCGCTGCGGGAACTTGGCTCTTCGGGCCAGATCCCCGGCATGGTGAAATCGAGCTGGTAAGGGAGAGACAGATATGAACGATCCTATCGGCGATATGCTCACCCGTATCCGCAACGCTCACATGCGTGGCAAATCCACCGTTTCGACCCCTGCGTCGAAGCTGCGCGGCTGGGTTTTGGATGTTTTGGCTGACGAAGGCTACATCCGCGGCTACGAAAATGGCACTGACGAGCGTGGGCTTCCCACACTTGAAATTAGCCTCAAGTACTTCGACGGCACGCCCGTTATTCGCGAATTGAAGCGAGTATCGAAGCCTGGTCGTCGCGTCTACATGGGTTCAAAAGACATCCCGCAGGTCCGTCAGGGTCTGGGTGTGTCGATCGTTTCGACCCCTAAAGGCGTCATGTCCGATGCAAACGCTCGCAACCAGAATGTTGGTGGCGAAGTGCTTTGCACCGTCTTCTAAGGAGGCCCTCGAATGTCTCGTATTGGTAAAAGACCGGTCGAACTTCCCGCAGGTGTCACCGCGACGCTTTCGGGTCAGACCGTCGAAGTGAAAGGCCCGAAAGGCGTCCTTTCGTTCACCGCCACTGACGATGTTACCATCACCATCGAAGACAACCAGGTGTCTGTCGAGCCGCGCGGCAAGTCCAAGCGTGCCCGTCAGCAGTGGGGCATGAGCCGCACAATGGTTGGCAACTTGGTGACTGGTGTAACCGATGGCTTCAAGAAAGAGCTGGAAATCAACGGTGTTGGTTATCGTGCTCAGATGCAGGGCAACACCCTGAAGCTGAACCTTGGTTACTCGCATGACGTTGATTTCGTTGCTCCGGAGGGCGTCACTGTGACCGCTCCGAAGCCGACGATCATCATCGTTGAAGGCATCGACCAACAACTCGTCGGCCAAACCGCGGCTAACATCCGCGAATGGCGCAAGCCCGAGCCCTATAAAGGCAAAGGCATCAAGTACAAAGACGAGTATATCTTCCGCAAGGAAGGCAAGAAGAAGTAAGGACCAGACAGATGGCAAACAGCAAACGGACCCTGTTCCTCAAGCGCCGCCTGCGCGTCCGGAACAAACTTCGCAAGCACAATGTCGGCAAGCTGCGCCTTTCGGTGCACCGCTCGTCGAAAAACATCAGTGTTCAGATCATCGACGACGTGCAAGGGACTACCCTTGCTTCGGCTTCGTCGCTGGAAAAAACACTGGGTGTTGTTGGCAAGAACAACGTAGAAGCCGCTTCCAAAGTGGGCGCTGCGATTGCCGAACGTGCGAAAAAAGCCGGTATCGAAGAATGCTACTTCGATCGTGGCGGCTTCCTGTTCCACGGCAAAGTGAAGGCTCTGGCCGACGCTGCGCGTGAAGGTGGCTTGAAGTTCTAAGACCCTGAGGGCGGCGCCGGGCAACTGGCGGCGCCCCGATGATCCGGGGATGCATTGGCATTCACTGGGATTGAGTTAAACGGCGCAAGATGCCGCCTTATGAAAGGATGTTCTCATGGCAGAACGTGAAAACCGCCGGAACCGTCGCGACCGCGACGAAGCACCGGAATTTGCAGATCGCCTGGTCGCGATCAACCGAGTATCGAAAACCACCAAGGGTGGTAAGAACTTCGGCTTCGCCGCGCTTGTCGTTGTAGGCGACCAGAAAGGCCGCGTCGGCTTTGGTAAAGGTAAAGCGAAAGAGGTTCCTGAAGCCATTCGCAAAGCCACCGAGCAAGCCAAGCGCCAAATGATCCGCGTACCTCTGAAAGAGGGCCGCACACTGCACCACGACATGGAAGGTCGTCACGGTGCCGGCAAGGTCGTCATGCGTACCGCTCCGGAAGGTACCGGGATCATCGCAGGTGGTCCGATGCGTGCCGTATTCGAGATGCTGGGCATCAAGGACGTTGTGTCGAAGTCGATCGGCTCGCAGAACCCCTATAACATGATCCGCGCCACCATCGACGGTCTGAAGAAAGAAGCCAGTCCCCGCCAGGTCGCGCAGCGTCGTGGCAAAAAGGTTGCTGACATTCTGGGCGCAAAGTCGGACGCTCCGGCTGAAGCCGCAGACGCGTAAGGAGATCTGACCAATGGCTAAAACCATCGTTGTAAAACAGGTCGGCTCGCCGATCCGTCGTCCTCAAGACCAGCGTGCCACGCTGATCGGTCTGGGCCTGAACAAGATGCACAAAACCCGCGAGCTTGAAGATACACCCGCAGTGCGCGGCATGATCTCGA
>NZ_JALKBG010000007.1:0-2500 GCF_023016155.1 Aliiroseovarius sp. F20344 | reverse complement strand
AGGTGTAGGCGCAGCGAAAGCGAGTCTTAATAGGGCGAATGAGTTAGGTGGATCAGACCCGAAACCGAGTGATCTAGGCATGGCCAGGTTGAAGGTGCGGTAACACGCACTGGAGGACCGAACCCACATCTGTTGAAAAAGATCGGGATGAGCTGTGCCTAGGGGTGAAAGGCCAATCAAACTCGGAGATAGCTGGTTCTCTGCGAAATCTATTTAGGTAGAGCGTCATACGAATACTCCCGGGGGTAGAGCACTGAATGGGTAATGGGGGCATACAGCCTTACTGATCCTAATCAAACTCCGAATACCGGGAAGTACTATATGGCAGACACACAGCGGATGCTAACGTCCGTTGTGGAGAGGGAAACAACCCTGACCTACAGCTAAGGCCCCTAATTCATGGCTAAGTGGGAAAGCAGGTGAGACGACCAAAACAACCAGGAGGTTGGCTTAGAAGCAGCCATCCTTTAAAGATAGCGTAACAGCTCACTGGTCTAAATAAGTTGTCTTGCGGCGAAGATGTACCGGGGCTCAAGCCATGAGCCGAAGCTTAGGGTGTGCACTTATGTGTACGCGGTAGCAGAGCGTAGTGTGACATAGTTCCATTCCTCATTAGATCTGTTCGCAGATCCTTTGAGGATAGGAGCTTTCGATGAAGCGGGCGTGTGAGCGATCCCGTGGAGAGATCACTAGTGAGAATGATGACATGAGTAGCGACAAAGGGGGTGAGAGACCCCCTCGCCGAAAATCCAAGGGTTCCTGCTTAAAGCTAATCTGAGCAGGGTAAGCCGGCCCCTAAGCCGAGGCCGAAAGGCGTAGGCGATGGGAACCAGGTTAATATTCCTGGGCCGTGGAGTGGTGACGGATCTCGAAGGTAGTTCATCCTTATCGGATTGAATGGGCTGCTAAGAGGTTCCTGGAAATAGCCCTCCTGTAAGACCGTACCCTAAACCGACACAGGTGGATAGGTAGAGTATACCAAGGCGCTTGAGAGAACGATGTTGAAGGAACTCGGCAAAATACCTCCGTAAGTTCGCGAGAAGGAGGCCCAGTTTCTACGCAAGTATTGACTGGGGGCACAAACTAGGGGGTGGCGACTGTTTACTAAAAACACAGGGCTCTGCGAAGTCGCAAGACGACGTATAGGGTCTGACGCCTGCCCGGTGCCTGAAGGTTAAAAGGAGGAGTGCAAGCTCCGAATTGAAGCCCAGGTAAACGGCGGCCGTAACTATAACGGTCCTAAGGTAGCGAAATTCCTTGTCGGGTAAGTTCCGACCTGCACGAATGGCGTAACGACTTCCCCGCTGTCTCCAACATCGACTCAGCGAAATTGAATTGCCTGTCAAGATGCAGGCTTCCCGCGGTTAGACGGAAAGACCCCGTGCACCTTTACTACAGCTTCACATTGGCATCAGACACAACATGTGCAGAATAGGTGGTAGGCTTTGAACCAGAGACGCCAGTTTTTGGGGAGCCTCCTTTGAGATACCACCCTTGTTCTGTTTGATGTCTAACCGCGGTCCGTTATCCGGATCCGGGACCCTGTGTGGCGGGTAGTTTGACTGGGGCGGTCGCCTCCTAAAGAGTAACGGAGGCGCGCGAAGGTTGGCTCAGAGCGGTCGGAAATCGCTCGTTGAGTGCAATGGCAGAAGCCAGCCTGACTGCGAGACTGACAAGTCGAGCAGAGTCGAAAGACGGCCATAGTGATCCGGTGGTCCCGAGTGGAAGGGCCATCGCTCAACGGATAAAAGGTACGCCGGGGATAACAGGCTGATACTGCCCAAGAGTCCATATCGACGGCAGTGTTTGGCACCTCGATGTCGGCTCATCTCATCCTGGGGCTGGAGCAGGTCCCAAGGGTACGGCTGTTCGCCGTTTAAAGAGGTACGTGAGCTGGGTTTAGAACGTCGTGAGACAGTTCGGTCCCTATCTGCCGTGGGTGTAGGATACTTGAGAGGAGTTGCCCCTAGTACGAGAGGACCGGGGTGAACGTTCCACTGGTGGACCAGTTATCGTGCCAACGGTAGTGCTGGGTAGCTATGAACGGACAGGATAACCGCTGAAGGCATCTAAGCGGGAAGCCCCCCTCAAAACAAGGTATCCCTGAGGACCGAGGAAGACTACCTCGTCGATAGGCCAGAGGTGTAAGCGTGGTAACACGTTCAGCTGACTGGTACTAATGGTCCGATAGGCTTGATTTGATCCAGTAGAAGTTAGATCTCTACGGATAATCAAAAGCATACATCACAGTAGCACTTGACTTGGAAATTGCTCTTTATTCGGTTTGGTGGTCACAGCACCAGTGAAACACCCGATCCCTTCCCGAACTCGGCCGTTAAGCACGGTTGCGCCAATGGTACTGCATCTTAAGGTGTGGGAGAGTAGGTCACCGCCAAACCTAATAAAGAGCAAGAAAACGTATCCTCTCTAAACGATGATAAAAACAAACAAAACGCCGCCGAGCAGAAATGCCGGCGGCGTTCTGCGTTCAGGGGGGGAA
>NZ_JALKBG010000006.1 GCF_023016155.1 Aliiroseovarius sp. F20344 | reverse complement strand
TAGGAGGAATCCCATGCGCACGCGAGCCGCCGTTGCCGTAGAGGCCGGAAAACCACTTGAGATTATGGAAGTGAACCTTGAAGGCCCGCGTGCCGGCGAGGTTTTGGTTGAGATCAAGGCCACCGGCCTGTGTCACACCGACGAATTCACCCGTTCTGGCGACGATCCCGAGGGGATCTTCCCGGCCATTCTGGGCCACGAAGGCGCAGGCGTCGTGATTGAAGTGGGCGAAGGTGTGACCTCACTCGAAGTCGGCGATCACGTGATCCCGCTCTACACCCCAGAATGTCGTGAATGCGACTATTGCCTGAACCCGAAAACCAACCTCTGCCAGTCGATCCGGTCAACGCAGGGTGCAGGCTTGCTGCCCGATGGCTCGACCCGTTTCTCGATGCTGGATGGCACGCCGATCCACCACTACATGGGCTGCTCGACCTTCGCCAATCACACCGTGGTGCCCGAGATTGCGCTGGCTAAGGTCCGCAAGGACGCACCGTTTGATAAGATCTGCTACATCGGCTGTGGCGTCACAACCGGCATTGGCGCGGTGATCAACACCGCCAAGGTTGAGATCGGGTCGACCGCTGTGGTCTTCGGTCTGGGCGGCATTGGCCTGAACGTGATCCAGGGCCTGCGGATGGCCGGTGCGGATCAGATCGTGGGTGTGGACCTGAATGACAGCAAAGAAGAAATGGGGCGCCACTTTGGCATGACCGATTTCGTGAACCCCTCGAAGGTGGATGGCGACATGGTGGCCCATCTGGTTGAACTGACGGGCGGTGGCGCGGATTACAGCTTTGATGCGACCGGCAATGTGAAGGTGATGCGCGACGCGCTGGAATGCGCTCATAAGGGCTGGGGCGAATCTATCATCATCGGTGTTGCACCCGCGGGTGCCGAGATTTCGACCCGCCCCTTCCAACTGGTCACCGGTCGTGTCTGGCGCGGTACAGCCTTCGGCGGCGCTTCGGGACGCACGGATGTGCCAAAGATCGTCGACTGGTACATGGACGGCAAGATCGAGATCGACCCGATGATCACCCACAAGCTGAGCCTTGATCAGATCAACGAAGGGTTCGAGCTGATGCACAAAGGCGAAAGCATCCGCGCAGTGGTGGAATACTAATTTGTGAGAAGGCGATAATCGAGGTCCTCGTCGTCTTTGATAAAGCCGCTAAAGACATGTGATGTACAAGCTAGGATCCTGCTTCATCGAGCAGACCAACACTCGATCGGCTGCAGCTGATCGGCGTTCTGCTCATAACTATTCGCTGGCATGGAAGGTGGCTTTGTGAAGACAAGTTCGGGATAGGCTTGTAGCTGAAGCTGACCTTCGTGCAATGCGCAGCATCAAGAGCTTAGGGCTCAGACCTGCCAATCGCTGCGTTGGTGTTGAAGGCCTGCTATGCGGGACAAAGTGAGCTTTCGCTGCGTTCGCACCAATGGCTGCTGTCGATAAAACCGCAATGCGGAGTTACCTCGCGCTCCCACATTTTCTTTACTGGCCACTGATGCTTGGTCGAAGGCCGCTATGACGACCGCCGAATCGCGGTGTGAATAATCATTTATTGCGAGATGCAATTAATTGCGTTACGCATTTAAGTAGGCTGATTCGACCATTACCTTACAAAATGAAATCTCTCCAGGGAGGAGAACATGACTAAGAACCTTCTAAAGACCCTGCTTGCGACGGTTGCTTTGCTGCCACTCGCTGGCGCGGCAATCGCAGATAGCCATGCGCGCACTGATCTGGTGATCGCGGACCTTGGCCAACCTGAAACCAACCCTTGGGTGATCAATCGTCACCGGTTTGAACGTTGCGTTGCGGACGCGCTTGGTGTCGAACTGAAAGAGTTTGACGACCAGAATTCTGAAGAACAGCACGTCTCGCAGGCGGAATCCATCATGGCGAGCCAGCCGGACGGTCTGATCTTCAACCCCCTGACCGCACCTGCTGGTATTCAGGTCGCACGCCTGCTCGAAGACAATGACATTCCTGGTATCGCAGTCGGGCGTCTCGTCGTTTCAAGTTATGACGACGACTATGAGGGCGAGGACTTTATCGCGCAGGTCACCCAGAACAACGCCACTTGGGGCGAGGCCATGGGGCGCGCGACTGTTGATCTCGGCTACGAAAAGGTCGCCATGATCTGGACCCAGAAGGGCAACATTTCTGCGACCGAGATCTGGGAAGGTGTTGCACGCGAACTCGAAGCCGGTGGCGTCGAGGTTGTGGCCGAAGCATGGGATGTGCTGAGCCGTGAAAATGGTCAGAAATATGCTGAACAGTATATCGCGCGCTTTGCCCCCGGTGAAGTAGACGCGTTTATCGTGATCGGTGCGGTTGCCGGTCTGGGCAGCAAATTTGCCATTGATCAGGCCGGACGCGACGATATTGCCGTCATCACCACAGACATCGACGAACAGGTCGCTCAGTTCATTGCCGAAGGCGAGCTTGAATTCTCGATCGGTGGTCACTGGATGGTTGGTGGGTTTGGTTTGATCCAGCTTTATGACTATCTGCATGGCCACCCGATTGAAGACACGCAGCCAAAGGTTGGTCTCATCCCGGTCACGGCTGACAATGTTGAAACTTACGCAAACGGCCTGCTGAACGGCTGTATCTTGTCGCCCGAAACCGTGCGCAGCCTCAGTAAGGTTCACAATCCAGACGCTGATCTGTCCGGCTTCATCAATGACTGGCAGGCAAACTGGCAGGATTACGTGCAATAATCTCCCATGCACGAGGTGCTCCCGGCCCCGGTGGTCGGGAGTGCCAGCCAATCAACCAATTCTTTGAGGTCCACGATGAGACTATTCGGCTATGCTCCCGAACGAGGTGCCGCTGCTGGCGATACCATGCCCTTTTACCATGATGGAAAATGGCACCTGTTCTTTTCCCAGCCCCCCGTCGGCGCATGGGAATATGTGGAGCGCGCCCGGGTCTCAACGGCCTATTTGCAATCCGATGACCTGGTGAACTGGAAAGTTATGCCCGATGCGTTTGGCCCCGGTGCACATGGGGATTGCGATGGTGATGGCATCTGGACTGGATCTGTCATTGAGCATGAAGGCGTCTTTCACTTCTTTTACACCGGCTACAATCGCCAGTCCGCCTCACCGCAAACGATTTGCAAGGCGACGTCAACCGATATGAAGACCTGGGACAAATCCGGGGGAAACCCCCTTATTTCGCCTGATCCGCGTTGGTATGAAACCGTCGATTGGCGCGACCCTTACGTCTACCGAGACGAAGACGCCGGATGCTTCAAGATGCTGATTTCTGCGCGCTTGAAAGAGGGTCCGCAGTTTCGCCGCGGCTGCGTTGCGGTTGCTATCTCCGAGGACTTGGAAAACTGGGAAGTTGGTCCGCCGCTGGCCTCTTCCATGTTGACACATTGCCCGGAATGCCCCGAAATCTTCCAGCTGGGGGATTGGTGGTATCTGGTAGAGAGCCGTTACTCAGAGCGGATGCAGACGCTTTACCGGGTGGCAAAGTCACCCGAAGGCCCTTGGGAAAGTCGCAAGTTAGATAGCCTTGACGGGCGCCGTTTCTATGCGGCCAAGTCTGCCAGCGATGGCGACAGACGTTTCAGTTTTGCCTGGATTCCGTTCCGTAAACACCACGGTCCAAAGCGCAGCTGGGTCTGGGGCGGAGAACTCGGCAGCCCGCGTGAACTGCACTCCCTGCCTGACGGAACACTGGTCAGCCACCTGCCACAAGAGGTGGATGACAGTTACAACACATCTGTCGTACACCTGCTTCGCCCCATGCTGGGCGATTGGGTTGGCGGAGATAGCCCACAGTGCGACGCCACCGGCAGCTATGCCTATGCGTTTCTGGATGGTCCAGATCGGGATGACGTGCTGCTTGATGTCGTCATCGAACCCACCGCCAACACCGAAGCTGTGGGCATTCTGATCGAACCGCGCGGCGGTGACCACCTCGACAGCGGCTATAGCCTCGCCATTGAGCCGATGAAGGAACGCGTCGTTTTTGATCGCTGGCCCGCCGCCATGGACCCCCTATGGGACAGCCTGGTCCTGAACGAACGCCACGGCATCGAAGTCAGTCAGGAAATCGACAGCCCGCTGGTGGATCGCCCATTGGCCTTTACGCCCGAAGATGGACGCTATCGCGTGCAAATCCTCCGCAACGGGTCTGCTATTGAATGTTTCGTTGCCGGGCAGGTTGTCGCCTCGTTCCGTGTCTACGACATCTCAAACACAGACGCCTGGGGTCTGTTTGTGCAGGAAGGTTCTGCGACATTCCATGACCTGAAATTCCGAAAGTAAAGCCAAACACATGCCCTTGATAACTCTCCGACAACTGCTCGATCATGCTGCCGAACATGCCTATGGCGTGCCCGCTTTCAACATTTCGAATATGGAGCATGGTTTGGCGATCATGAACGCTGCGCGTGCCTGTGACGCGCCGGTGATCCTTCAGGCCAGCCTGAATGTGCGCAACGTCTATGCGGGCGACAGGATGATTGTCGGGATCGTGGAGGCACTGGCCGAGATGTACCCCGACAATCCCATCTGCCTGCACCAGGATCATGGCCACAATGAACAGGCCTGCGTGAGTGCCATCGGTGCGGGGTTTACCTCGGCGATGATGGATGGGTCTCTGATGGGTGACGGAAGGACGCCGGCAGACTACGAACACAACGTCGATATCACCGGGCGTGTAGCACAGATAGCCCACTGGATTGGTGCGTCAATTGAAGGTGAGCTTGGCGTGCTTGGTTCTCTGGAGACAGGTGAAGCCGGCCAAGAAGATGGTTCCGGTGCGGAAGGAAAAATGGACCGTGATCAGCTATTGACCGATCCCGACGAGGCCGCTGCGTTTGTTAAGGCGACTAAAGTGGACGCTCTGGCAATTGCCTGTGGAACGTCGCACGGTGCTTACAAATTCACCCGCGCGCCTGATGGCGACATCCTGTCGATGACCCAAATCGAGGCGATCCACAAACGCCTGCCTGAAACGCATCTGGTGATGCATGGGTCCAGTTCCGTGCCCCAGTATTTGCAGGACGTGATCAACGCCCATGGTGGCGAAATGCCACAAACATGGGGTGTGCCCGTAGAAGAGATCGAGCGCGGCATCAGGCATGGTGTGCGCAAGGTCAATATCGATACGGATTGCCGGATGGCGATGTCTGGGGCGATGCGCCGATTTGCGATTGAAAACCCGCAAGCTTTTGATCCGCGCGCCTTCATTCTGGCGGCGATGGCGGAACTTGAGACACTGGTTCGTGATCGGTTTGAACGTTTTGGTACCGCCGGACAGGCACACAAAATCGAGCCAATTTCGGTGGCCGATATGGCCAAGCGTTATGCGGAGGGCGTGCTTGATCCGCGTGTTGCCGCGGCTTGACCCGCGCGCTTTTCATAGGTCGGTCCGTGCTAGACGTTATCGCGCTGGTCGAGGATTTTCCCGGCCCGGACGGCAAGACCAAGGCGTTGGCGAATGATCTGATACCGGGTGGGTCGTCACTGAACGCCGCGATTGTGTTCTCGCATATGGGCGGCGATGCGACCTTGGCAACTTCTATGGGTGCAAAGGGGCTTGTTCGGGACTTTGTGACCGGTGACTTGAACAATCATCGCGTCGATCTGCGCGACATTTGTGAGGACCCCAACTTCCAGATCCCCCTGTCGACGGTCGTTTCGACACGCAGCCTCGGCACGCGAATGATCGTTAACGATGCGCAGGATGACTGCAGCCGCTTAAAAGATGGACGTAATTTGTTCTCGGGCCGCTTCGACTTGATCCAGCTGGATCAGTATGAACGCCCCTTCGTCGAACAGAACTTCGACAGCATCCGAGCCTTTGACGGTCCTGTCATTCTGGACGGGGGAAGCTGGAAAGACTGGTCGCCTGATTTCCTTCGGCTTGCCGATGTGCCCGTCGTCTCAGAAGTATTCTTGCCTGACGGCCCGCAGGCGTTCGCCGAGATGTGCAATGATCTCGGGCTATCGCGTTGGGCCATTACACGCGGTGCAAAGGGCGTGATTTGGCAGGACGGCGACTCATCCGGCGAAATTCCGGCGGTGCCGGTTGCTGCGGTGGATACGCTGGGTGCCGGTGATATCTTTCACGGCGCGTTTTGCCATGCATACGCCGAAACCGGTGACTTTGTTGCGGCCTTGAGCAGCGCCAACCGGATTGCAGCAAAGTCTTGCGAACTTGCCGGCACTCGGAGCTGGATGCGTGCCTGAGATCATTCACTCATACGACGCGTTGATGAAAACCATCGTGGATCGGGTTGAAGGCGCCGCTGCACCTTTCCTGATCGGGATCGCGGGGCCACCTGCGACCGGCAAATCCACTCTGGCGGAGCGTCTTGTCGCCGATCTTAACGCCGCCGGAACAAAAACATGCTTCTGTCCCATGGACGGATTTCACCTGACAAATGCACAGCTGGACGCCCAGGGCCTGCGCGCTGCGAAAGGCCGCATTGATACGTTCGATGCGGACGCCTTTATCGCCGCGGTCCAGCGTCTGACGGCAAGAGACCCTTTCTGGTGGCCGGTGTATTCGCGCCAACGGCATGATCCCATCCCCGAAGGCACCCGTATTTCCGGGACCGAGGACGTATACGTCACTGAAGGAAACTACGTGCTTTCCAATGCCGAACCCTGGCGTACGGCAAGCGATGCTTTCAACCTGTCCCTCTTTGTCGATACACCGGATGAGATCCTTCGCCAGAGACTTTTGAACCGGCACCATAAAAGCGGGCGGTCGCAAAGCGAAGCGCTTGAAAAGATCGATCGCACCGACATCCCAAACGCCGGGATCATCAGAAACGAACGGCAGGTCGAAGACATCCTGTTCTACGAGCGCGCAGATGACTGACCCCGACCATCAATTCATTGTAGCTTGCAAGCAAATCGCACTATGCTGGAAATATCAGCAACTTGGAGGGTGCGAGCAATGAGGGCGACACGAAAAGGATTGTCGATTGAAGGCGTGCAGGGCCACAATCGACAGGTCATATTGAAAGCGCTTCACGATCTCGGGACATGTTCGCGCAAAGACATCAGCGTGGTGTCAGGACTTGACCAAGCGACAGTCACGCGCGCCATTGGCCCTCTGCTGGACGACGGGATTGTTGAAGAGGTGGGTCTTGTCAAAGGGGGGCGCGGCAGGCGGTCGATCAACCTCGATTTTTCCGCAAGCGGGCGGAATATCCTGTGCTTACGACTGCAAAGACGCAGCTTTTCAATCGCGGGCTTCAATCTGCGCGGAGAACCCCTTGAGCCGGAAGAATTCCCAATTCCAAGAGGCCAATCCGCAGCCGAGACATTCACCAATATTGTCCAAGCGATGGAGCGGCGGATCTCAGGCTTCAAGCAAATTGATGGGATTGGCATCGCGGTACCCGGGCCATTTCTTGAACGCGATGAACGTGTCATTCTGATTACCGAAAGCCCCGAATGGCAGGGATTTGACCTGATCCCAGAACTTCGGTCGCGTTTCCCTAACATTCCATTGCATTCCACCCACGACGCAAAGGCTGCGGCGCTCACCGAATGGCGCCACACCGCACACAAAAATGGGGCGAAAGTCCTGCTTTATGTCTCTGCCGGTCAGGGTATCGGCTCAGCCCTCGTTGTTGGCGGCGAAGTTTACCGAGGCGCGCTCGGCCTGGCGGGTGAGATGGGTCATATGTCAATCAAAGTCGATGGCCCGCAGTGCAAATGCGGAAATACCGGCTGCCTTGAGATATTCGCGTCTCGAATTGCGCTACTGCGTGCCATTCGTGAACGAGCAACGGCCCGTTTAACCACAGAAGCCACATTCTCGGACGTGGTCGCGGCCTATGCAGATAGCGACCCGGTAGCGACGGAAGAAGTTAACAAGGTCGCGCGCTATCTGGCTCAGGGCATCACCAACTGCATCAATTTCGCGAACCCGGATCTAATCGTCATTGGCGACGAATATGCCTTGCTGGGTGAGCCGTTTTTGAACGCAATCAAGACGCAAGTGGAAAAGGCAGTGCTTCCCAGCGTGTACCGCTCTGTTGACATCGAACTTAGCGGTTTGACCGAAGACACCGTACTCAAAGGTACGTTTCTTGACGTTTTTTTACAGACCTATTTGGGCCCCGCTCGAGAAGCTCAAGACAAAACAACCGATGACACGAAGTGACAGGGAAATTGGAAATGGATGGATTGGACACAGCGCCGCTATTGACGGTTGAACACGTCACGAAATCCTTTGGCGGCGTGCAGGCCATGCGCGATGGGTCATTTGACCTTAATCGTGGCGAAGTTGTTGCAATTGTTGGTGGAAACGGGGCGGGAAAATCGACTCTGGCCAAGATCGTGTCCGGCGCACATGTGCCAGATAGCGGGCGCATCTGCATCAAGGGTGTCGAGATTCCACGGGCGGATCACAGCGTGTCTCATATGCAGGCTTGCGGGATCGAAGTCGTCTACCAAGACCTTGCGCTGGTCCCAAATATGACCGCCCCCTACAATCTGTTTCTTGGGCGTATTCCCCGAAAGTGGGGACTGTTTGTTGACGAAAAAAAGATGCGTAAGAAGACCCGCGAGGTGCTCAAGCAACTCAACGTCACCACCGTTCAGGACCTGTCTCAGCCGATTTCTTCGATGTCAGGTGGACAACAACAAAGCATCGCAATCGGGCGTGCCATCGCCTGGGGCAGCGACATTGTCATTCTTGATGAACCAACCGCAGCCCTAGGTCCCAATGAAACCGGAGAAGTGGAGCGATTGGTCGAGGATGTCCGTGATCAACATGGTACGTCATTTATCCTGATCAGTCACAACCTTGATCAGGTGCGTCGTCTGGCAGACAGGATCATTGTCACCCACCACGGTGTCACATCGCGTGAATTCAAACGCGACGAAATCACATCAGACCGGCTCGTCAAAGCCATCACATTGGGCGAATGAGGAGAAACGCCATGTCAGATACCACAACAGCCCGGCCACTACTGACCCCAGAGAGGGTCGAGAAGTTGCGCGACTATGTGCCTTTCATTGCTATCGCGTTGGTGATCCTGATGTTTTGGGCTATCTCGGGCGACCGTTTCATGTCTGTTCGCAACTGGACATTCATCGCCCAGCAAACACCGGTTCTGTTGCTGTTGGCCTTTGCGCAATTGATGATCGTCACGACCGGCTCGATCGATATCTCTATCGGTTCAAGCCTTGCCTTTTCGGCCTTTCTTGGGGCTCTTGGGATGCTATGGTTCGGTGACGTGGGTCTGATCCTCGGTGTACTTGCCGGTGGATTTGTCGGCATGGTCAACGGCTGTATCATCTCGCTTCTCAAGATCCCGTCCTTTGTCACGACGCTGGCCATGCTCATCATCGTCCGCGCGCTGGTCATCATCATGTCTGATGGGACATCGATCTATATCACGTCGGATAGCGGGGCTTCCGGGGGCAATATTTCGTCGGTCGCAGCACCTTGGTTGTTGTCGATGGGCAAGTTCCCGGCAATCTTCATTCTCGCGGCGATTGTCGCGCTTCTGATGTGGGCGTTCTACGAGAAAACCGTTTTCGGTCAGCAACTGCGCGCCGTTGGCGGCAACGAGAAGGTGCTGCGCCTCGTGGGCATCAACGTTACGACCTTCAAAATTAAAGTGTTTGCAGCCGCCGGGCTGATGGTGGGCCTCGCGGCCTGCGTCAATCTTGCCCGCGCCGGGGCGGCCACACCGCAGGCGGGAATGATGATGGAACTCGACGCCATCGCTGCTGTCGCGCTCGGGGGGACACCCCTGACTGGCGGATATGGCAGCGTTGTCAAAACGATCATTGGCGCTTTGACCCTGACCATTGTCCGCAACGGATTGACGATCGCCGGTGTGCCGCCGTCCTGGAGCCAGGTTGCTCTTGGCCTGTTGCTGATCGCCGCCATTGCGATTTCGCTTAATCGTAGCAAGATTGATGTGGTGAAATAGTCGTCAGTCAAGTGTGGGGTATTCAGCGGAAAATCTGATGCTCGTCGAATGGAGATTGCAACCAGCGAATCCGTGGGCAACCTACGTCAAATTCACGCCCGCCAATCAGTAAGAATTGCGCCCTACGTTCCGCGCTCAAAGCGGACGTAAGCGCACATTGCAGCATCGTTCAATATGGGCTCATAGCGGGCATTCACTGTAAGGATAACTTTGAGTTGCAACTGACTTAATTGCTCCCTTCGCTTGCTAGCGCGGCTAGTGCCCTTCGCAGGTCCGACCATTCCCGAGTGCGCATACCATGTTGATACGCTGGATTGGCCTTGCCCGCCCTGTGCCCACCTCCAGCACCATGCATGCGGCATACGCGCCAGCCACCAACCGCAGGGTTCTTGCACGGAAGACCAGTGCGTTTTGATTTTGCAGCGCATCTTGGGGCTTCATGTGCGCTTTGCATGGGGTTGGCGTCACTTTTCATTTGCGCCCCTCCCCCGGTCACTCACATTACCAACGATGGCCTGACCTCCATCCTGCACATTCACATGCTGCACAGTGACGGTCTGCTTGCCGCCGTTTCGGTGTTTACGAAATGCCTCCATCTGGCCGACGTATGCGCGCGCAAGCCTGGTGTATCCGTTATAGTGGCTCTGCACTTGGTCCAAACGTTCTGCATTCGCCAACCATCGACCTGACCGGATCATTGCCACATGTGTTGCAGCCATCTGAACGGACAGCATTTGCTCGAAGGCATCCCGTGGTTTGATCTCAGCAACCGTTGCTAATAAAAATCCGCGTTCGTCATTGGCAGGAAACTCATCGCTGGCCTCGTCACCTTTCAAAACCTTCAGGCAGTGGCTCAGGAGCGCCTCTGACATTTCGGGATTCTCAGACCCGAATACTTCTTTCAGAGCATCCTTGTGGGCCAAATCGACCTTGTAGCCCTTATCCCTCGACCCCGACATGGTGACACCAAGTGTTTTCGACTTCTCTCCACTCTGTTTCGCTACCGATTTATTTCCAGTCATATCTATGCCCCTACCTGTAGGTGAGTGGTAATTATTAGTGTTCCGTTTCAGAACCGAGAGCCCCTTGCGAAACGGCCTTGACGGGTTCCCGTTTGGAACCAGCAACAGAGCTTCGGTTTTCAAATGGAACCACCGTGAATGCTGACGGTTCCGTTTCAGAACCGCGTTTTTCTTTTCCTGCCTTCAGGAAAGTCCGCCAGTCATTTGTAGGAGCCGCCCTACCCCGTGCTGTTTGCATTGGCTTTGTCGTCAGACGCCATTCATGCGCGCGGCGGTGATACCAGTTTCCTTCCCGCTCCAACGCTAGGAAGCCGTGCTCGATAAGTTCGCGGTAAGCCCTCTGGACCGTCGCCTTACCCATGCCCAGCGCGTCACCCGCTTCAGCATAGGAAAGCGTCAGAGCACCATTGTTGCCGCCGTGGTATCGCGTATGCAGCTCTAGCCAGAGCTTTACGGACGCACCAGACAAGCCGCGCCACGCATCACTGCGCAACTGAGAGTATGGGAGGGGCACATACTGCCCCTCGTCCTTCCTGTTGCTCTTACCCATGCTCGACTTGTCCTTTACGTATTCTAAAGGGTTGAACCGAGTTTGAGAGCCTGCACCAGCGGAACCGCCGTTCGTTTTTGGTTGCGGAGACCGTGCCCGACATGGCATCAACTGAACTTGCGAAGGTGGCAGTTGATGTCACTCGAAAAGCCTCAGCCCCGCGTGCGGAGTTGGGGTTTTTCATTAGGCGGCCTCTCCATTTGGATCGACGCGCTGGGCGCTGAGATAGGTGTTTAGGTCGGTACCGTGATAGCCAATGCGGCGTCCGATGCGGATGAAGGCAGGCCCGGTCATACGGTGCCGCCATTGTGCGAGCTTTTCGCGGTCGCCTAAAACGCGAAGCTCAGGATCTTCAGGAAAGTAGATACGGTCGTCGTCGTAGATGTTAGCCATCGGTGTGTCATCCTTTTGCTGGACTGGTTTCGATGGCCTTATATTCCGTCTATCCACACAGGATTTGAAAGCGTTACCCGCGAAGCAATTGGAAGTAACTATTCATTTCTTTGCTTCTCATAATTTCCGACCATTCTCTCGGAGATTTTGAATCCCGCCTCCTCAAGTTCCTTCGAAATAGAAAGAAAGCTAACTTCTTTCGGTTTGCCATGCGGATAACGACGATAGTACTCTTCTTTGGCACCGGAGGGCTTCGGGCCGCGTCTTTCGGTTGGCCGACTTCTCCTTTCGTGCCCCTCAGATCTTCCAACCAATCCCCAACCCGGCTCAATGAATCCAACTTGTTGAAGATACGTGGGAAAGTCGTCTGGAAGCGCGCCCCTTTTCCAAACCAGCACCCAAGAAACAAAGGGAGTGACCTGTTGCTCGATGTACTTTCTCGTCGTTTCGCTATCAAGATAGTGAGAGCTTCGCTCAAACCCTGAAGCGGAGTTATTCTTCAATCGGATACACCCCAGCGTATGGTCAAGAAAACAGTATCGTGCGGCTAGGTCTCCAGTGTCGAAACTTCCTTCTTCGTACAGCTTGAAAATATTCAGCAACTCTCGCGACTTGCGAATTGGCCAAACTGGGTGAACCCAATCCAAGCGATCCATATGCAGAAATAAGCTTTCGTCAGGCTGGATAACCAAACCTTCAGACGAGCTGACACATGTTGGAAAATCTTTCAGCACTCTCGATAGTAAACAATGGTACAAAACCGAAATATCGAAACGCATGTTTTGACTGTAGTCAAAATACTCCTGCATCTCTTCATTTGTCGCTTCAAATGGATAGTCGGGATGAAGCTTTCTGAACTGCTTCAATTTGAATGAACCCAACAAACTGTCCGGATGCATATCAAAATCAAACACACCCTCCAAATCCTCTTCATCTTCCTGCAATAGTTTTGCAAGGTAGATGCGATGCACCCAATCCGAAATGAATTCAGACATTAATCCAAACGATATGTAACCTTCGGGTGCAAACAATGACTAATCCTCGCGACCATTCTGTGAAACAGATGAGAAAGTGCTCCACTGAGCCATGACTTTCCGGCGCCGCTCTAACAAATCCGACCGCGCATAAGCGCGCTCCACATCATTCCCGACCTGATGCGCCAATGCGGCCTCAGCAAGCTCCCTAGGCGCATTCGCGGCCTCTGACGCCCAATCCCTGAACGAGCTACGAAAACCGTGCACAGTGAAGCCCTCGCGCCCGATACGGCGCAACAGCATCAGCATCGACATATTGGACAACGGCCTGTGCCGTTTCTGCCCCTCAAAGACGTACGTGGACGCCATCGCCTTGAGCGGTTCAAGGATTGCCAGCATTTCATCAGTCAGGGGCACGCGGTGTTCTTTGCCGCCCTTCATGCGCTCGGCTGGCACGGTCCAAAGGCGCGTTTCAAAATCCACCTCCGGCCATGTCATTTCCAGCACCTCGGTTGTACGTGCGGCGGTCAGGATGGTGAATTGCAGCGCCTTGGCCGCCATTGCCGTTCGTTTATCAAGCTCGGCATAGAAAGCAGGCACATCACGCCACGGCATCGCATCATGGTGTTGTGGCTTGGCTTTGACCTTGGGAAGCACTTGCGCCTCTTTCACGGCAGTCACCGGGTTCTCGCCAGAGCGAAACCCCTTGGCCTTGGCAACATCCAGAACAACCTTGATGCGCTGGGCAAGCCGTTTCGCCGTTTCATGCTTATCGGTCCAGATTGGAGACAGGCACATCATCACTTCGGGTTGCCCGATGGCATCAACTGGCATCCGCCCTATCTTGGGAAACGCATAGTCTCGCAACGTGTTCAACCATTGCTGCCCATGCTTGGGGTTCTTCCAAGTGGGCAATCGGTCGATATGCACTTGGCGGCTGAGTTCTTCGAAAGACGGAACCTCGCGCTTGGCGTTATATCGTGGGTTCAGCCCCGACTTTGCCATGCGTCGGTATTCCAAAGCCCTCTCGCGTGCTTGGTTCAGCGTCACAACATCCGCACCGCCTAAACCAAAGTCCGTGCGAAGCGGTGCGCCCTTGGCATTCTTCTGACCCTTGACGGTAACTCGCACAATCCAGCGCCGCGCGCCGGATGGATCAACCACCAGATAAAGCCCAGAACCGTCGCCATGCCGACCCGGCCCAAGATTCTCCACCAGCCTTTTCGTAAGCTTGCCGCCCAGCGCCGCCATCAAGAAATACCACTATTCATACCACGCAACGAAAGTATATGTGGACAAGTGAATGAAATCCAGTGAAACCAGACAGAAGAGCCAAAGCCATACAAATTAGGCAGATATGGCGTTAGATGCCATTCAACAAAACTGAGAAAAAGGTGTGGCTGGCGGAGCGGAAGGGATTCGAACCCTCGAGACGGTTCCCCGCCTACACACTTTCCAGGCGTGCGCCTTCGACCACTCGGCCACCGCTCCGCCGACGTTGTTATTCGGAAGTGCAGCCGGGTTCAAGCGGTCATTGCAACTTTTATGGCGTCCGAATTGCGACCTTTTGCAGGGCGATCATTTCGCAGTTGATTGGGGATTTACCGGTTCACTGTAGCCGGTCTTGTGCTGTCCGTTAATCGACAAGATGAAGTGCAACGCGCCGGTTCATGCGACCTTTCTTTTCGACCTTTCCCAGCCGCACCTGACCAATTTCCAAGCTTCGCGCCACATGTGTTCCACCACAAGGCTGAAGGTCCACTTGATCATCTTCCGTCCCGATCCGCACCAAACGCACCCTGCCCGCCCCTTTCGGTGGCTGCACAGACATTGTTTTGACCAATCCCGGGTTGGCGTCCAGCTCGGCATCAGTGATCCAGCGCTCTGTGATCTCAAGATCGCGTGCGATCAGGGCGTTCAGCGCATCTTCTACGGCCTGTTTGTCTTCCAGAGGTTCTTCCATTGCAAAATCAAGGCGTGATTTTTCGGCCCCGATCTGTCCGCCCGTCACTGGCAGAGGGATCACAACGGACAATAGGTGTAAGGCGGTATGCATGCGCATGTGCCGCTGGCGCAGGTTCCAATCAAGCCTTTGAGTGACTTCGGTGCCGATGGCGGGCAGCACGCTGGCCTCTGACGGCACAAGTACAATGTCACCAGCGTCGCCCTTCACGGTGGTGGCTATGTCCATTTCTCCACCGGACCAAACAAGCTGGCCTTTATCTCCGGGTTGACCGCCGCCTGTTGGGTAAAACAGACTTCTGTTCAGCACCACGCCGCCCTGATCCGTGTGGGCAACGACGGTACCAGTCGCATCAGTTGAATACGCATCTTTCAGGAAGACCGGATCACTCATCCCCTGTGCCCTCACCATCGGTTTCACCGTTGTTCATGTCGTCGGATGTCATTGCGTCCCGACCCAGCGGAGAAGCATTTTCTGAATTCGACATCTCCGCTTTGGATTGAGAAACCAGCGCCTCAGGATTACGCAACCAGATGTCGCGCTGTGCAAATGGAATCTCGATTCCCTCTTCGACAAAGCGGCGTGCGATTTCGTGGTTGATTTCGCTTTTCACTGTCAGCATGAAATTGACGTCCGATAGGATCGCCCGGATCTCGAAATCCAAACTGTCAGCACCAAAGCCTTGGAATACAATCGCTGGAGCCGGATCGACCGTAACCATCGGATGAGCCTCGGCAATTTCGCGCAAGATGGCGTCAACCCGGCGGGTGTCGGTGCCATAAGCAACGCCAACAGGAATGATTACGCGCCCGATCGAATTGCCGCGGGTGTAGTTGGTGACCACCCCCGCCACCAAATCACTGTTTGGCAGGATCACGTCGGAACGGTCGAAGGTTTCGATCCGCGTGGCGCGGACCGAGATGTCGCGTACATAGCCCATCTCCCCGTTCACCTCGATCCAGTCGCCTTCGGATATTGGACGCTCGATCAAAAGGATGATGCCAGACACGAAATTCGACACGATGGTTTGCAGACCAAAACCAATCCCGACAGACAGCGCACCAGCAACAATCGCGATCGAGCTAAGATCAATGCCCGCCCCGGTAATGGCAATAATGGCAGCTAAGAAAATGCCGACATATCCAGTGCCAACAGCGATCGCATTCTGTCCGCCTTTGTCCATCTTCGTTTTGGGCAAGATCGTGCCACGAAGCGTCGCTTGAATGGCGCGCGTAGCGACATATCCAACCGCAAAGATGATCGCAAAGATCATAAAGGCATGCGGCGTAATCCGCGCCTCGCCCATCTGGAAGCCACCAAGGAAGGTTGTCCAAAGCTCTGACAGATCCGTAGAACGGGCGCCCCAGATCAGCGCTAGTAAAGGCAAAGCAGCAAGCGTTAAACAGAAGCTGATCACCACAGGAAGCAAAGCGTCATCTGTGGCGTCATCGTCTTTGCGCATCACCGTTGCATAAAGCGCTTTGATGAAATCATGCAGGATGACAAGGATCGCCAGCACGGAAAGTGTAAGGATTGTTGGAACAATCATCGCCTGAGCTAAGGATGAGTATCCAACAGCCGCAGCGACAGGGGCCGCAAAGCCAACAATTTCACAGATACGTCCAATTAATGACATCGAACGGGTGCGGAAATTGGTGTTTTCCTCGGACTGAATGCTGCCCAAATGCCGACGCAACAAGCGGCCCAATCTTACAAGCAGAACACCGCCCGCAACGATGAGGGGAAATGACAGCACAGCCATCGTGACATCGGAATATCTGTCATGTTCGCCGATTTCGGACAGGATGTTTCCAAGCCCCAGCAGTACCCCCAGAAACATGACATCTATGCGCGCTTCGGCACGCAAAGCGGGCGTGGGCAGGTGAATTGCCGAGTTGCCGGCCTCCTGCCCAAACAACCGTGTTCCGATCCACAAGGCGACGAAGAAAAAGAAGCCCGCATCTGGCAGAGCATCGATGATGACCTGTCCGCGAAGTCCTAGAACTCCGGTTAGTTGAACAGCCAAAAGTAACGCGATCAAACCAATCATTGGCGCGATGACTTGCCCCAATGAGATCACAAACCCGATCACACCGCGCGATGGCCCCTTGCGCATTTTCCGCAAGCGTCCGCCCAAACGGATCAACCAGAAACGAGAGCGCGTTAGCAGCAGCAATCCGATGCCCAACAACGTCACAGTCAAAGGCAGATCCGATTGGAAATCGCGCCTTTGCGCATCACTGCCCCAAGCATTCTTAACCTCGGAAAGAGCATTCGCGAACGTCTGCTTCATCTCGGAAAATGCAACTGGCCAAGCTGCCGGATTTATCGGGGTTGGTCCAAGCTTCAACAACTGGTCTGTTTGCCGACCACGCAGCTCTGAATCAATTTCTTCGATCAAGATCTCGGCGCTTGCAAAGGCCTCTTGCGCATTTTTGACAGGGGCCTGCACTTCGGCCAAAGCGCTGGCAAGTTCCGTCCGCCGATGCGTCACAGCGGCATGTTCGCTTCCGGGGTCTTCCGGCTCTGGACCCAGCGTCGCCAGCTGAGTTTTCAAAGTGTTGATGCGGATCGAGTTTTCTTCCTGTGCAGACAGGAAAAGCGTGCGCCACTCAGCAATCTCATCTCTAAGATCGCTTAACGCGCTGTCTGAAGCACGACCAATTTCAAGCACCCTTTCACCGCGTTCGGCCACGCGTGACCACGCAAGGTAATCAGGCAATCCATCAGGCGTTAGGATATATGCCGGGGTGTCTTCGGTGACTTCGGCTTCCTGCGCATGAGCAGGAACCATCATAAGGGCGGCAAGCAGCAATACCTTCGCCACTAGAAGCCCGATTGCACGAAGCAAGCTCTGACCTATGCGCGGTCGCAACCCGTTCGTCATCAGCTGTCCTCGAACACTTCGGGCATAAAGGCAGGATCGCGATCCAACCATTCAGGAACTGGAAGCCCTTTTTCACGAAGGAAGGCGGGGTTGAACAGTTTCGATTGATATCGAGTGCCGTAGTCGCACAACACTGTCACAATCGTGTGGCCAGGTCCCATTTCACGCGCCATGCGCATGGCGCCAGCCACGTTGATCCCTGACGACCCGCCAAGGCACAGCCCTTCATTGCGCAGCAGGTCATAGATCACGGGCAGTGCTTCGTCATCTGACACTTGAAACGCCATATCGGGTTTGAAGCCTTCCAAATTGGCCGTGATACGCCCCTGCCCGATCCCTTCTGTGATCGAACCGCCTTCGGCTGCCGCCGTACCGGTTTGATAAAGGGAATAAAGCCCCGACCCCATCGGATCGCTCAACGCCACTTTCACGCCTTTGGGCTGCAGCGCCATACCGACACCGGCTAGCGTACCGCCTGATCCAACGGCACAGGTGAAACCATCCACTCTGCCATCGGTTTGCGCCCAAATCTCGGGCCCGGTGCCTTCGATATGCGCCTGACGGTTTGCAACATTGTCAAACTGGTTGGCCCAGATCGCCCCGGCGGGTTCGCTTTCATTCAACTTCTCTGCCAATCGGCGCGAGTAGTGAACATAGTTGTTTGGGTTTTTGTAAGGAACCGCGGGCACTTGCACCAGCTCTGCCCCGGCCAAACGGATCATGTCTTTCTTTTCTTCAGACTGCGTTTCCGGAATCACAATTACTGT
Source organism: Aliiroseovarius sp. F20344 (assembly GCF_023016155.1). Taxonomy (GTDB): domain Bacteria; phylum Pseudomonadota; class Alphaproteobacteria; order Rhodobacterales; family Rhodobacteraceae; genus Aliiroseovarius. The sequence continues at coordinate 620,773 of NZ_JALKBG010000006.1, read as the reverse complement.
CTTGAAGCCCATCGAGGCACCAACCAGCGCAAGTCCGATCCCGGTGTTTCCAGCCGTCCCTTCAACAATCGTACCCCCCGGCTTCAACGCCCCACGGGCCACAGCATCACGAATGATAAACAGGGCTGCCCGGTCTTTGACGGACTGACCCGGATTCATGAACTCAGCCTTGCCAAGGATCTCACAGCCTGTGGCTTCGGAAGCAGCTTTCAGGCGGATCAGTGGAGTGTTTCCCACCGTGGCTTCGAGATCGCGTTTGATGTCCATTTTTCAGCCCCTTGTGACGCAGTGTTCCTATCATCTGTAGGACTTGGGCATAGGCGGTTCAAGGGCCGAGCATCACGAATGCGTGCGCAAATCCTGTCGGTTTGCAGCCAACCAGTACGCCGCCAGTATCAATGGGCCGCAATTCGCTTCACCCGAGGTGACGAGCGTCATCAGATGTTCAAAAGAAATGACGTGGCTGCGAATGTCTTCGGCTTCGTTCTCTACCCCTGCTATTCCACCGGCATCATCGGGCAAATCGCACAACGCGATAAAGGGATAGAAATACTCGGTGCTGGCACCGGGGCTAGGGTAATGCGCGGTCAAAGGGATCAGACGATCCAAGGTCAGGCGGGCTTCTTCCATTGCTTCCCTACGAGCGCTGTCTTCGGGTGTTTCACCGCCGTCAATGCGCCCCGCAATGGGTTCCAACAACCATGGGCGCACATCGCCGCGGATTTGCGGTCCCATTCGGAATTGCTCGATCACCAAAACCCGGTCACGAACCGGATCATAGGGCAAAACAATAACGGCATCGCCGCCAACAAAGGCTGCACGATCAACAACGTCGCTCATATCGCCCGAGTATTTGCGGAAAGACAGCTCTCGCTCTTCCATCGTGAAATACTGCGCATAAGGGCGACGACTGTCGTAAACTTCAATGTCGTTGGGTCCATAATCTGCACGCAAAGTGGCGGGCACAGGTTCGTTGCGCGCGCGAATGCGGCTAGAAGCTCGAGTGCGGATCATCGGGAAGCGTTGGGCGATGACCTCAGGCGAGACCACCCCAAAGTAACTCATAACCTCTTTCGCGGCCTCAACTGTCATCTCGCCAAACTGCATTTCCCAGTCAGAAAGGCTCCAAACCGCGCCCGGTTTCCACAAACCCGGCGCAGGAAAATAAACCTGAGTGTCGACGGGCTTGCGACCTTCATCGACCTCAACCGAAACATTCTTCAGCGCATAGTCGAACCCACCCTCATAAAAATTCAAGCGGGCGACATCTTCGTCAGATAGATCTTCGGCCAACACTCCGGAAACTTGGCTTGACAGATCACTTGAAGAAATCATCGGAAACGGCTGATTTTCAACCCAATTCACCTTATGAGCACAAAGTACTGCATCGTGAATGCTGCTGACACTGTCTGGTCCAAGCACTGTTTCCAGAAGTGGGCGATGACACAAGGTGCCGTAGAAAAACATGGATGTCACAGCAAACCCTTTTCGCGACCCGCCGGCAAATGGCGTGCTAACGCTCTACCCCCATTTTCGGGCGGCGTAAAATGCACTTGTTGACGCAATAAAGCCCCCGAGAATGGCGGTGGCAGCGATTTCAGCAGTGGTGAACTCCAAAACGGTTTCATACCCAATAACGAAAATATCCTGCAGCGCCTCAATCGGCCCATCATAGCGTTTGCGCAATGAGTTGCTGATCATCTCGGAAAAGGCAAAAATGAAAAGTGTGACAATGACTTGGACAAGAATTGTCGTACCGGCATTCGCACCAACCGACCCCTGCCCTTTGTCAGCCCGCGGGCCAAGATACATCCACCCAACAAAGAACCCCACCGCCGCGCATGTCGGCGACAGATATGGCAACTCCTGGCCTTCTTCCATTAAGGGCTTAACCATTTCGGCGCAAAGCCATCCGATCACAGCCAGAATGATAGCGGAAATCAGTTTTGCGGCTGTAGGCATGTGCTTCTCGGGCCTTTCTGGCTGTGCTGATGGTTAGCTAATCGTTACGAACCGCATATGTCCATATTATGGCATAAAACACAACTTTTTCGCGGGTTTATCCGTTTCTTCGCGCAACGGTCAATTGCACAACATCACAACTGCCAGAATGAAACGCTGCCGCACAGGAGGTCAGATAGAAATTCCACATCCGCCGGAACCTGTCATCGAACCCCATGGTTGCGATCCGCCCCCAGCTTCCGTTGAAACGATCAAACCACCGTCGCAGGGTTACTGAATAGCTTTCACCAAACGTGATCTGGTTGCGCGTATCCAACCCGGCCCGCGCGACTTCATCCTGCAACACAGTCTTTGAGGGCAACATGCCACCGGGAAAAATGTATTTTTGAATAAAATCAACGCCCTTGCGATAGGCCGCAAAACGGCGTTCCGCGATGGTAATAATTTGCAGCGTCGCTTGCGCCCCCGGTTTCAGGCAGGATTTGACGGTCTCAAAATAGATGGGCCAGTATTTCTCGCCCACGGCTTCGAACATCTCGATTGATGCGATCCCGTCATATTGTCCAGTTTCATCGCGATAGTCCTGAAGCTTGATCTCGACCATATCAGACAGCCCTGCGCGTCGCAGACGTTCGACTGCGAAATCATGTTGCTCCTGACTGATGGTCAGCCCCGTGACCCGAATACCTTTACGCGCGGCGTGTTCGGCGAAGCCACCCCAGCCACAGCCTATTTCAAGCACGTGATCCCCCGGACCAACGCCCATTTCATCGATCATCGAGGCGTATTTCTCTTCTTGCGCCTTCTCAAGGCTTTCCTGCCCTGTACGAAACAGAGCGGACGAGTACGTCATCGTTTCATCCAGCCACATTCCATAGAAATCGTTTCCAAGATCATAGTGGTGCGAGATATTTTTCTTGGCCTGTTTTTTCGTGTTCGCCCGCATGACGTGCCGTAGACGTTCATAGGCGCGCAGGAAGATCTGACCGGGAAACCCGTCATAGACCATGTCATTGTCGTCCTGAACAAGGTCCAGAAAGGCCTGAAGGTCGGGTGTCGACCAGTCACCTTCGATATACGCATCGCAAAATCCAAGATCACCTTCGCGGATCAAACGCGCAAACACGTCTGGGTCGTGAACATGAAGTTCGGCCACATATCCTGGCGCGGCACCTTCGGCACGAAACCGACGACCATCAGGCATAACAAAGTCCAATCGGCCTTTGTTCATTCGCTTTGCAACATCAAAGACCTGCGCGAAATACCGCGGCAGGCCGTCTTGGTTCTTTGTATCAGTTAGGATCATGTCTCCCCCCAGAAACACGTTCATATCTGGTGAAAGGCTATGTCGAGCTAGGCCGCGCTGGCAAGGTAGCTGCTATGCAGATGCGGAAAACTGCTTTGCAGGTGCAGTATTGCCGGATGAAAAGCAGCGGCGAAAGCCTTGTCTCGCCGCTGCGGCATTGTTGTCGCAATAAAGGGATCAGAGCACCTGATCCAGCGCTTCCATCAGCTTTGTGACCTCATCGGCCGAGGTATAGTGGGTAAAGCTGACACGCAGCACGCCATGGTTTGGATCAATACCCTGCGCCTCAAGCGCACGTACGGCATAGAAGTCGCCCCCACCCGACATAATCCCCATTGGGGCCAGCTTTTGGGCCAGATCCCCCCCAGTGTGTTCAGAGACCAACGCCACGGTCGGCGCCCTTTGCGCAGCTTGATCCGGTCCAAGCAGACGGACCGAGTTCTTGGCAGCTACATAATCCAGCAATGGCTGCAAAAGATTGACCTCGTGCGCACGCATCAAGTCATGCGCACCGGCTGCCAGCTGAGCCGCATCGCCAGTGATCCCGTGGTGACCAGCCAGCGCCTCCATGTAATCCGCCATCCCAGCCGAAGCCGCGATCTGAGCATGATCCGGTCCCGCTGGCGTAAAGCGTTTGTAAAGGCTTCCCGCGTTGAAATAGTGCCCCTGATTGGGCAGCGCGTCGCCCAGCGCGCGACGGATCACCATGACCCCCTGATGCGGTCCATAGGTTTTGTAAGCAGAAAACATATAAATATCAGCGCCTAAGGCATCGACATTCACAAATCCATGTGGGGCGTAGCTGACCCCATCTACGCAGGTATAGGCCCCCGCGGACCGAGCTTTGGCGCAGATTACAGCAACGTCATTTATCTCGCCCACCACGTTAGAGCAATGAGGGAAGCAGACAAGCTTGACCTTTCCGTCGCCCAAAAGCGTGTCCAGATCCGCCGGGTCCAGATGGCCCGTGTCGGGATCAATCTGCCATTCGCGAACCTCGAACCCTTCATCTGCAAGCCGCCGCCATGGGCCGGAATTTGCTTCGTGATCTTGATTGGTCACGACAATCGCATCGCCCTGTGACAGGTACTGACGGAAAGCTTGCGCCAGAACATAAGTGTTCTGCGTGGTCGAGGGACCAAAGCTCAGCTCATCCGTCGCTACGCCCATCATGGCCGCCAGGCGCGCACGCGCTTCGTCCATTTCTTCGCCTGCCAGACGCGAGGCCTCATAAGGCCCGTACGGCTGTACTTTGCGCTGCGTGTAATAACGCGTGAGCCGGTCGATCACTGGTTTACAGGTGTAGGACCCGCCGGCGTTCTCGAAAAACGCTTGCCCCTGTAATGATGGCTCGGAAAACGCGGGAAACTGTGCCCGTACCCAATTGATATCCAGTTCAGCCATGAGAAGGCTCCTTCTTTCAGTCTTTGGGAGTGCGCCCGTCAGATCGGGCACCCTCGATCTGGCAGGTCTTCCAGCCAGCCCAACGAGTTTTCGATCTCGCGGGCAGTCCGCACCACAGTGGGACCTCTTCGGGCTAGCGGCACGCACAAGAGCCGTCAAGCCCTGTCGTCTGAGTTTGCCGTTAGTGTCCCTGGGTTTGACGCGCGTCAAAGAAACAGGCCGGGACATGCGCATAATATTCACCGTTAACAACAACTGCTTCAAAGGAGGAAACGATGACCCAACGTGAATGGCTTCCCAAAATGTGGGGCGATTGGGGCGAAAACGAAGACAGCCCGTTTCATGCACTTCGCAAACAGGTCGATACGTTGTTTGAAGATTTCGACAGCGGCATCCCGGTGCGTGGTGGCAATTTCGCCATACGTACAAATGTCAGCGAAACGGACAGCGAGATATGCATCACCGCCGAGCTTCCCGGGATCGAGATGAGCGATGTCGACGTTGAAATCACCGGCGACAGCATCACTATTAAAGGCGAGAAAAAGTCCGAGAAGGATGAAAAGGGCGAAGAGGATGGCCGAACATTCCATCGCATTGAAAGAAGTGCCGGTTCGTTCATGCGCAGCACTCGGCTTCCGTTCGATATCGATCCTGACAAGGTGGTTGCCGATGTCAAAAATGGCGTTCTGACGGTCACGGTTCCAAAACCGGCGGACAAGCAGAAGAAAACTCGCAAAGTCGAAGTCAAAGCTGGCTAAAGCGAAGCTGGCGATTGAAACGGCTCGAGCCCACGCGGCTCGAGCCACTTTACTTACTTGCCGTGGCGTGCAGCCAAAGCCGCAAGGAACTCGTCATCGGGCCAGTGTTTGGTAGCGGCTTCCAGAAGGTCCCCGGGGTAGTAATCTCCCTCGGCGAGTGGGTCTTGTCTCAGAACTTCCAATGCGAAGGGCTTCAGCACTTCTGCTCCGATATCCTGCGCGATCATGATGCGCAGGTCTTCGGTGGTGAATTGTCCAAGGGGTTTCTTGCGCAGCGAGGCGCATGTCGCCTCGATGTAGGACGCGCAGCAAGGCGTTCCCCAGTGCTGCCCGTCAATCTCTTCCAGCGTTTTGTTGGCGAGGGACGCGATCAGGCGCCCCTCATCTTGTTTAGGCATTTACATCCACCACAACACGACCTTTGACACCCCCTTTTAGGATATCTGCCCCCAGTCCGGGAAGGTCTTGCAGTGTCGCAGGGGTGATCATGGCTTCTAGCTTGTCCATCGGCAGATCCTTGGCAATGCGTTGCCACGCCCGCACGCGGTTGTCGTAAGGCTGCATGACGGAATCAATACCCAGAAGGTTCACACCACGCAGAAGGAATGGAATGACCGTTGCAGGCAGCCCAGCGCCGCCCGCCAGCCCCACGGCTGATACGGACGCGCCATATTTCATCTGTCCCAGAACACGCGCCAACATGTCGCCACCTACGGCATCCACGCAACCGGCCCAAGTTTCCGCTTCAAGCGGACGTTTGGTGGTTTCGTTCAGCTCTTCACGTGCCACGATGGTGGTCGCACCCAAGGACTTCAGGTAATCCGCTTGATCCGGACGTCCTGTCACCCCTGCAACCTCGTAGCCCAGATTGGCCAGAATTGCGGTCGCGACCGACCCAACACCACCCGCAGCCCCGGTGACCAGCACCGGTCCCTGCCCCGGTTTCAGTCCATGATCTTCCAGAGCCATGACAGCCAACATCGAGGTGAAGCCCGCAGTCCCCACAGCCATCGCCTGACGGGTGGTCAGACCGTCGGGCAGCGGTACCAGCTTGTCCGCCGAGATACGTGCCTTCTGGGCATAGCCACCCCAAGACACCTCGCCCACGCGCCAGCCGGTCAGCACGACCTTGTCGCCGGGCTTGTATCGATCGTCATCCGACGCCTCGACCGTGCCTGCATAATCGATGCCCGGAACATGGGGATAGTTGCGCACAAGTCCTCCGCCTTTGGCAGACAGGCACAGCCCGTCTTTGTAGTTTACGGTGGAGTATTCCACGGCGACGGTCACATTGCCCTCGGGCAGCGCATCGGTATCGATTTCCTTGATCGACGCGGATGCCAACCCTTCGTCGTTTTGCTCCATCATCAATGCTTTGAACATTGTCGTCTCCTCAAATCCAGAAAGTGTCATAGACGGTCGCAGCACGCGGTCCGTCAGGCGTCATCACATCAAGCTCGGTACCCGTGTCCCAATGGGTCATGCGCACCATGCCGATGCCGACACCGGTGTTAAAGTCAGGTGAATTGGCGGCCGAGGTCACCTGCCCCACCTGCCGATCCCCATCCATAAGCGGCCAAGCCCGGTCGCAGGGTGGCACGCCACCCAGTATCTCGATCGCGCGCACTTGCTGAACGGGGCCTTCCTTGGCCACGCGTAACAGAGCATCACGCCCCACACAGCCCAGCGCGCTTTCGGTCGAACAGAACCGCCCCAACCCGGCTTCGTGCGGGGTGTTTTCGCGGGTCATATCGTTGCCGTAAGACAAAAGCCCGCCTTCGACGCGTTCAATCCCATTGGGACAACCCGCATAGACGTCCATACGCTTGCCCGCTTCCATCAGCGCGTTCCACAGGGGCATCGCGATGTCCGCCCCCTCGACATAGATCTCGAACCCACCCTGTTTGGAGTAGCCTGAACGCGCGACCACAAGATCGCGACCCTGAAACTTCAGCCGCTTATACCGGAAGAACCGTATGTCACGCACTGCGTCGCCAAAGACTGCCGCCGCCAGCTCATCCGATAACGGCCCCTGAATGGCCAAGGGCGAGACGTCCGGTTCATCAACCAGAACGTCCAGCCGGAACCCATAAGCCAGTCCCTTCACCCAAAACAGCAGGTCACTGTCCGCGATCGAGATCCAGAACCGGTCCTCGTCCAGTTTCACAGCTACCGGGTCGTTCAGCATCCCCCCGGTCTCATCGACCATGGGAACATAGAAACACTGCCCGTCCTGCATCTTTGACAGATCACGCGGGGTGAGCATCTGGATCAGGCGGGCGGCATCTGGTCCGCGCACCTCGACTTGACGTTCGCAAGACACATCCCAGACCTGCACGGCCCGCTTCAGATGAGCATAATCTTCTTCCACCGACCGAAAGACGGTCGGCAGCAGCATGTGGTTGTAAACCGTGTAGCCCTTAACCCCAGCGGCTTCGACGCCGTCTGAGAATGGGGTACGCCGCAAACGGCGGGATGGTGAGATCATAGCCATGGGTCGCGCTCCCGTGGGGTCCTCCGGCCGCGTTAGCGACCGGGGCCTTTCCAATCGATCTGGCAGATTTCAGCGGATTTGCCGTCGAAATCCCAGACGCGACCAAAGGCGCGTACGCGGGCCTCGTCGGCCTTGGCGACGGTGATGTCCGGCCCCATCCAGTAATTGGTGTTGGTGATCACCTGCTCGGCCCCGCCTTTGCCCGGCACCGGAGTGATCGAACCGCGAATGGCTTTACCGACGATCAGACGACGGGTGTTGCCTTCGGTTTCGAACGACACGGGTGCGCGTTCGGCGCCAAGGAACTCGCTGACCAGCATTTTGAACAGGCCCGTGGTGCCTTTTGCAGCGCCCGTGAAGATGTGGCACAACGCCTCAAATGCCTCGTCCGAAGCACGGTCATCGATATAGGCGGCTGCTTTCCAGTTGCCCCGCGCCATACGGCCCGGAATTTCCAGCAGAAGGCCTACGTTCAGGCCCGCAAGATCCACATCACCATACTGACCGCTGTCAATGCGGATGCCGGCCCAACCCATGCAGTACCCTTCGGTCGGCGGGTGATCCCCAAGACTGACCACGCAAGGGCAGAACACCGTGCAGTTACAGTTGAGGATCAGTTCCCCTTTGATGGTCCATTCGACCGTGCCAATTTGCGATCCGTCCATGTTATCCTCCCTGGACAAGCGCCACGATCCCGCCCGCGATCAGCGCCCAGCCCAAGGGGCGGGTCAGATAGCGGCCGAGATCGGGCAGTTTTTCAAAAATCATGATAAGAGTGGCGAGCCCCATGAAGGCGAGGTTCATTACCCCGCCCACGAAGCCCAAAAGCATCAGCGCCCAACAGCAACCAAGGCAGATTGCCCCTAAACGCAGGCCAAGAGCTGCATCGTTCCATCTGGTCTCGCGCCAGTATTGCATGAAGAAAGCCATTGGCTGGCGACATTGGCTGAGGCAACTGTCTTTGAGGCTTGAGAATTGATACGCCCCTGCCCCGATCAACAGCGCGCCCGTCAGCCAAGGCGAGACGCTTTGGCCAAGCGGCGACAACAGTCCCACCCGGAACAGCACAAGCTGCCCTGCGGCTGCGATGGCTGCAAAGCCCAGCCAGATGACCAGATAGCCTGCAATCAGTTCCAAGAACCCCCGCTTGCTTCCGGCACCCGAGGCGATCAGGTCGTCATAGGTGGCAAAGGTCGGCAGCGCAGTTGGGGCCATCATGGCAGCAGACATAACCGCCCACATGGCAAACAGGCCCACGAAGCCAGCCTTGTCAGGCTCTACCACGCAGAGCGACCGCCAGAAGTCCGCGCCATAGATGCGCGAAAGCTCCAACGCATCAGGCGGCAGTGCCATCGCATAAAGAAGCACCCATCCCACAAGGATCAGAGCAAACAACGCCAGCCAATGTGGCGCGCCCATCGTTCTGATCCTTGACGTGACCGACATGTTGCCTCCATCTTGCGAGTCGAGATTGATAATGTCTGACAATTGCCAATCGAGCAAATGAATTGTCAGACAATTACGGCAAATTAGGGAAGTGACGCGGCGTGAAAACAGATTTGGACGAGAATAAAGACCTGTCAGCACAGATCGCCGAGGCCATACGTGACGCCATCATCGGGGGCAGCCTGATCGTCGATCAACGCCTGCCGTCTGAGGCGGAATTGTGCGAGAAGTTTGATGTGGGCCGGTCCACCGTTCGCGAGGCTTTGAAGCGCTTGGCCGCACAAAACCTGATCCGCACCCAACGTGGCGCGTCCGGCGGGGCCTTCGTGAACCGCATGTCGTTCGAAGACGCCTATGACCAGCAGATCACCACCTCGACCCTGCTTCTGTCCATGAACAGCGTCGACTTTGAGACCGCCTGCGAGGCCCGATACGCGCTGGAACGCTCTTGCGCGCCCCTGTCTGCCCAGCGCCGCACGCCGGATCAACTGGCCACCATGCGCGCCGAGATCCACCGCCAGAGCCAACCCGGCCTGACGGATGAAGCCTTCTGCGCGTCAGATGTGGCCTTCCACCGCGCGCTGGTCGATGGCGCGGGCAATCCAGTGCTGTCCTACCAACTTGCGGGCGCGGTCGAGGCCATGCAGCCCTTGATGAACATGATCACCTATACGCAGAGGGATCGGGAGCGGATTGTCGGGCTGCATACGCAGTTGGCGGACGCGATTGAGGGGCAAAACCAAGCGGCGTCAGTGCAAGTATTGTCTGACCTTGAGGTCTACACGGTTCAACTTGCTAAGAGTTTCATCTCAAAAAGCGCGAAAAAACACTAGTACCAAGCTCGGACCAACGCACATCTTGACAATTTTGCAACCGGTTGCAATTCTTGACTTCACAAGCTGGAGGCGACGATGAAGTTTGGTAAGCGCGACTATCAACTGCACGAAAACGAAGGTCGCCCTCGTCCAATCAGGTGGTGGTCGCCCAGAATCGCCCCAGAAGAACTTGCCGCTTTACGCGAACCAACGGACATGCCCGGTTTGCTCAATTTTTGTCTATGGATCGCCCTTCTGGGCATCTCCGGATGGCTGGCGTGGCTGAGCCTTGGAACCTATTGGGCATTTCCCGCCTTCATCGCCTATGGCACAATCTATTCGTCTTCAGACGCGCGGTGGCATGAACTGTCACATGGCACTGTGTTTCGAACCAAAAGGCTGAATAACTGGTTCTATCAGCTGTGCAGCTTCATGACTCTGCGAGAAGCCTATCTATGGCGCTATTCGCACACGCGACACCACACGCATACCATTGTTGTGGGCAGCGATCCCGAAATACAGGTCGCCCGCCCTGCGGACCTGGTGCGCATTGCCTTGGATTTTCTGTTTATTCCTTCGGGAATTTCCGAAACGCGCCGCATCATGCGCCACGCATTTCGCGGACTAGGTAACCAAGAATCACAGTTCGTGCCCGAACGTGCCAAAGTGCGCCTCGTACGAACAAGCAGGATTTATGTAGCCCTTTGGGCGATCCTCGGTGTTTGGTGCCTCGCAATCCAATCAGTTTTGCCTTTGCTATTTGTCATCGGACCAAGGTTTTATGGCGGCTGGCTACATCAACTGTTGGGGCTGACGCAACATGCCGGTCTTGCCGAGAATGTCTGCGATCACCGTGAAAACTGCCGCACGGTTATGATCAACCCGGTGTTCAGGTTTCTCTACATGAATATGAACTACCATCTAGAGCACCACGCCTCGCCGACAGTGCCCTATCACGCCCTGCCCCGGTTCCACGCGCAGATCGTCGATCAGTGCCCACCGCCATATCCAAACCTATGGGCGGCATATCGGGAAATCCTGTCAGTGCTTTGGGCGCAAGCCACACGCGACCCGGATTTTCACGCAACGCGCCCTGTGCCTAATACCTTAGTTCGAGCTTGAACCGGCCGTATGGTGACCATATATGTTCCCTGTCCCCTCGGGGACTATGGACATAAACGCGCTCGTAATAAGCGGATCGGACCCGGGGGCGGTACCCGGCGCCTCCACCAATATCCTTCATTTGGGGACCTTGGGGGCGAAATAGGATCGACGGACGTCTAAAGGGGTTAGCTTTGTTTCGGTGAGATACCACCGTTATCGGTTCATTTAAGCTAGTTGCAAATGACAACAAAGCTCCGGCAATGGCTCTGGCTGCGTAAGCAGTTCGGGTCGCCGAAACTTAAGCCCCTAGGCCTAGCAGCTTAGGGCGGGGTTCGCAGGCACCTGGCAACAGAAGCCTGCACTTCCATTTCTCGTGCACTTCAAGACCTTGACCCCTGCCCCTTGGGTCTGGCACAAAATGCCTATGGGGTTCGCGTAACCACCCCGTGAGGCCGAGGCTCAAGGTTCGCATCCATCACCAAACTTGTTTGAAGGATGCCCAGCCATGCCTGCATTTTCCGAAATTTCACCCGCCCAGCTGATGCGCTTGATCGGCACGCCTGACGCGCCGGTACTAATTGATGTCTCGATCGACGAGGACTTTGACGCCGACCCGTTTTTGGTCCCCAGCGCGGTGCGCCATCCACACACTGGTATTCGTACCTTGCTGCCCTCATTGGATGACCGCCTCGTGGTCACGATCTGCCAGAAAGGCGGGAAGCTGAGCCATGGCGCGGCTGCGATATTGCGAGACGCCGGATTGCGGGCCGAGGTTCTGGCCGGTGGCAACTATGCGTGGCGCGATGCCAAACAGCCGCGCGTCCCAGCAGCCTCGATCCCTGCCAAACAAGACGGGGCGACGCTTTGGGTAACTCGCCATCGCCCCAAGATTGATCGCATCGCCTGCCCGTGGCTGATCCGTCGCTTTGTCGACCCGGACGCGCGCTTTCTATTTGTCCCGCCTGCACAAGTCGTAGATGTGGCCGCAAGGTATGACGCAACTCCGTTCGATATCGAGGACACTTTCTGGTCCCATCGCGGTCCACGATGCAGCTTTGACACGATGATCGAAGAGTTTGCGTTGGCCACCCCGGCCATGTCCCGTCTGGCGGAAGTCGTGCGCGCGGCGGACACCAACCGGCTTGCTGACGTGCCCGAGGCGGCTGGGCTTCTGGCGCTTTCGGTCGGGCTGTCGCGGCAATACAAAAACGACACAGAGCAGTTGGACGCGGCAATGCCCCTCTATGATGCGCTCTATCGTTGGGCCCGTGATGGGGCGGACGAAACCCATGATTGGCCTGACAACCGGGGGGCACGATGACACCTCCCGGCTTGGCGGAACTGACCCGCGTTTTCACCCGCATTGGCCTGATGTCGTTTGGCGGACCAGCAGCGCAGATTGCCGTTATGCATAAAGAATTGGTCGACGAGCGCCCATGGCTGAGCGAGGATCAGTTTCTGCGCGCCCTGTCGTTTTGCATGTTGCTGCCCGGCCCCGAGGCGATGCAGCTTTGCACCTATTCAGGCTGGCGCTTGCGCGGCGTGATCGGCGGACTAATTGCCGGGCTTCTTTTTGTTTTGCCGGGTGCGGCGGTGATGTTTGCCTTGGCGCTGGCATATGCCGTATGGGGCGGCATCCCCGCGATCGAGGCATTATTTCTAGGCATCAAGGCCACCGTCGTCGTTGTTGTTATTCAGGCACTTTTGAAGCTGGGCCGGAAAACGCTGAAACGCCCGCTGCATTGGCTGATCGCGCTCGCAGCGTTCACCGCTCTCTACTTGTTTGGGTTGCCCTTCCCGCTTGTGGTCATCACTGCCGCCCTGTTCGGAGCGCTGCGCGCGTCAGGCCATGCCCCACGTGCTCCACGCTTGGACCGACCCGCTGGCAACACCGCCGCAACCATCATGACATGGGGCACATTGTGGGTGGCTCCAATTGCTCTGGCCTATCTGCTGGGCGCGGATTTTCTGGTCGATATTGGGCTTTTCTTCTCAAAACTCGCGGTTGTCAGCTTTGGCGGAGCCTATGCGGTGCTTGCCTATATGGCGCAAGCCGCAGTTGAGACAGAGGGCTGGATCAGCGCTGGCCAGATGGTGGACGGTCTGGGGCTGGCAGAAACCACGCCAGGGCCATTGATCCTTGTGACACAATTCGTGGGCTTCATGGCTGGCTACAATCTGGCAGGGGTCGGGTTGGCTCTTGCTGCAGGCTTCATGACGCTCTGGGCCACCTTTGTCCCGTGCTTTCTATGGATATTCACTGCGGCCCCGCATGTGGAGTGGCTGACCAACCAGCCCCGGCTGGACGGGGCCCTACGCGCCATCACTGCGGCCATTGTTGGCGTCATCGCCAACCTGATGCTGTGGTTCGCCATTACAGTGTTCTTTTCACAAACCCGCCCGATTTGGGAAGGATTGCCCGGATTGCGGCCCGTCCTGTCCTCGGTTGATCTGACAGCCCTCAGTCTCTGTGCACTCTCAGCCCTCTTGCTGACCCGGCTGTCGCTCCCCCTCACCCTTTTGCTGATGGCACTCGCCGGATTAGGCAGCAATCTTCTGTTCGGTTGATCACTTCCTATCTTCCCTTCCAAACAGACTGCCCCTATTCTGACTGAAAGCGCAGGAGGTCCCGCACATGTCCGACCAGATCGACTATGGAAATCTGATGCATGACGCCATGCGTGGATTGATCCGTAAAGTGCTGGATGATGTGGCACGCGACGGGCTTCCGGGCGAGCATCATTTCTTCATCAACTTCGACACCCATCATGAAGATGTCGAGATCGCGGACTGGATGAAGGATCGTTTTCCAGAAGATATGACCATCGTTTTGCAGCATTGGTTTGATAACCTTGATGTGGGCGAAGACGGCTTTTCCGTTACCCTGAATTTCGGTGACGTCCCCGAAACGCTCTACGTGCCCTACGACGCGATACGCACCTTTGTGGATCCGTCTGTCGAGTTCGGCCTGCGTTTCGAAATGCAGGAAGAACACCACCCTGATCTGCATCTTGCGGGTGACGACGACATCCTGCCTGAAGAAGAGCAGCCTGTTTCCGATCCCGAACATGACGAGGCTGAGGCGAACATAGCGGAAGATGTCGAAGAAGAGCATCACGACGCTGAGATCGTCAGCTTGGACAGCTTCCGCAAGTAAGCATGATCGGCAGTTCGACGACTTAAGGAATACCAATAACGTTAGCGGTATCCCACGGTATACAGTATTGAACTTTGCGCCCATTCCGCTATGAAGAACGCGGTATTTTTGACAAAGGCGCAAAGACATGACCCAGACCCGCACCGAATCCGACAGCTTTGGCCCCCTTGAGGTTCCCGCCGACAAGTATTGGGGCGCGCAGACGCAGCGCTCTTTGATGAACTTCCCGATTGGCTGGGAAAAGCAACCCGTCGCCATCGTGCGCGCGCTGGGCGTTATCAAGCAAGCGTGCGCTGAGGCCAACAAGGCCGCCGGTGACATGGATCCCAAGATCGCAGATGCCGTCATTCAGGCCGCAAGCGAAGTGGTCGCGGGCAAGTTCGACGACAACTTCCCGCTGGTCGTCTGGCAGACCGGTTCTGGCACCCAGTCGAACATGAACTCGAACGAAGTGATCGCAAACCGTGCGATTGAAATCATGGGTGGCGTGATCGGCTCGAAAGACCCGGTTCATCCCAATGATCACTGCAACATGGGCCAGTCGTCAAACGACACCTTCCCAACCGCCATGCATATTGCAACGGCGATGATGGTTCGTGACGTGCTTCTGCCGGGTCTTGAAAAGCTTCTGAAAGGGCTTGAGGCCAAGGAAGAAGAGTTCAAAGACATCATCAAGATCGGCCGCACCCATACGCAGGACGCCACCCCGCTCACACTGGGTCAGGAGTTTTCAGGCTACGCCCATATGATCCGTCAGGGCATCGAACGGGTGAAGCTGGCCCTGCCCGGCATTTACGAGCTGGCACAGGGCGGCACCGCCGTGGGCACCGGGCTCAACACCAAAAAAGGTTGGGGCGAAACCGTTGCGGCCAATATGGCGCGCATCACTGGCCTGCCCTTCGTGACCGCACCGAATAAATTCGAGGCCCTGTCGGCCCACGACGCCATGGTCTTCATGTCGGGCGCTTTGGCCACAGTTGCTGGCAGCTGCTACAAAATCGCCAATGACATCCGCTTTTTGGGCTCCGGCCCGCGCTCGGGTCTGGGCGAACTGATCTTGCCGGAAAACGAACCGGGATCGTCGATCATGCCGGGCAAGGTGAACCCTACGCAGGCCGAGGCGCTGACCCAAGTTGCCGCCCACGTTATGGGCAATAACGCCGCAATGACCTTTGCGGGTTCGCAGGGTCACTTCGAACTCAACGTCTATAACCCGATGATGAGCTACAACCTGCTGCAGTCGATCCAGCTTCTGGGCGACGCGACAGACAGCTTCACTGAGCGGATGTTGAACGGCATTCAAGCCAACGATTCGCGCATCGACAAGCTGATGAAGGAAAGCCTGATGCTGGTGACAGCTTTGGCCCCGACCATCGGCTATGACAACGCGACCAAAGTGGCCAAGACCGCGCATAAGAACGGCACCACCCTGAAGGAAGAAGCCATCGCCCTTGGTTTCGTAGACGAGAAAACCTTTGACGAAGTGGTCCGTCCTGAACAAATGATCGGCCCGAAGGACTGATGCCCGAATCTGGTTCAGGGCCGGTCAACCTGAACCGGTTTCGAAAAGAAAAAGCACGGGCTGCCAAAAAGGCCCGCGCTGACGAAAACGCCGTGAAGTATGGGCGCACAAAAGCGCAAAAACTATCTGAAAAGACGAGTGCATCGCGCGCGCAGTCCCACTTAGATGGACACAAGCGGGATCATGACGAATGAGCAGACCCGTAAAACACTCACTCACCCTTCACGGGCACCGAACATCCGTATCCTTGGAACCTGAGTTCTGGCAGGCGTTTCAACTGATCGCAAAAGCGCGCGGTCTTCCATTGAATGCCTTAGCGGCCGAGATCGACAATGAACGCGGTGTTGACCGTGGGCTGGCCTCGGCAATCCGGGTCTATGTTCTGGAATACACGCAGAACCAAATCAACAACTAGCGGCCGCGTGGTTTAGCCCCGAAGGGCGGCACGGATGCGTGCGATACGGTGCTGTTCGCTCAGTTCATCTGGCGAAAGCTTCTTACCGTCTTGCCCTGGTTGCAGGACATCTTGAAAGAGGCCTTCCAGCTCTTCTCTCGACAAGTTCTCTTCGTTTTCGGCATCGTCAGAACGAGCACCGAATATACGCCATGCAGGAAGCGACATACGATAAGCCCCCCCTTTTGGAGCAGTTAGATTGGCAGCGATAGGCATCATCACATTCCCCAATGTGTTTCCCCTGATGACATGTATTTTGGACAAGTTGACGTTTCGGTAAACGGGGAAAAGGCGCGTTTCTGTCACCAAATATGCGATTCAAAGAATATCTTTTTGTTTTCCCTGAGTGATTCCCAACGCTTAACGTTGCGTAATGGACAGCCAAATTCCGTCTTTTCCACGCACAGTCAGGTGTGCGACAGGTATTGCAGGGCGGTTTTTCACAAGTTCAAACCGGTAAGATCGCACCAGCATCGACAGAAGCAACGGCCCTTCGATCATGGCGAATCCAGATCCCGGACAAACCCTTTGCCCGGTAGAAAAGGGGATGTAGGCGTTGCGCAGACATTCTTTGCCGTTCGGCGTTTGAAACCGGTCAGGGTCAAACCCATCCGGGTTGTCCCACAAACGTTCATGACGATGCAGATGCCACGGGCTGAGCACGATCTGACTTCCTGCTGGTACGTCGCGCGCCCGAAAACGTTCGGGGCATTGCGCTTCGCGCACCATCATTGGAACCGGCGGGTAAAGACGCATGGTTTCACGAAACACATCACGCGAAATGCGGAGTTTCGACATGACTGAGAAATACACCTTATCCGGATCGATTTCAGCCCGCGCTTCTGTTGCCACACGATCCTGCCATTCAGGATACAGCGCCAAAAGGTAGAGCGCCCATGCCAGAGACGACGCACTGGTTTCGTGGCCCGCAAGGAAGAAGATGGCCACCTGATCCACCATCTCATCTGTGTCGAAACACTTCCCCGTTTCCGGGTCCGGTGTCGTCATGATCTTGGTTGCCAGATCATCCGGAGCGTCCCCATCTTGGATGGCGCGCATTCGGTCCTGTGTCAGCTGCGCGATCAACTGACGTATCACCTTGGCCGTGCGTTTCGTGTCGCGCTTGTGAAAGCGGGGGAACCATTTTGGCAGAGGCAAGAATGCCCCCAAGTTCAGCACGGGCTGCGTGCGTTGGTGTTCCCTGAACTCTTCAAATACGCGACCTGCGACCTCGTGCTCAATAGGGATCGAGAAGAGCGTGCGGAAAATTACATCCGCCGCTGCATGGCTGGCGTGGCTTTCGATCTCAACGGGTTTTCCGTCTGAATGAGTTTCAAGGCGTGCGACGACTGCGTTCGCCGCGTCCCACATGGCCGGAAAGACTTCGCGCAGCCGCCCACCTTCGAAGGCCGGGTCGATGATGCGGCGTTGGCGTTTCCAAACATCCCCATTCGTGACGAAAACCGAGTTTCCAAGCAGCGGGGCAAGCCCTTCGCGAATCCGGTCAGATTTGGGAAAATCATCGGGGCGCTGTTTCAGTACCAAATCAACGAGCTCGGGATCATTGCACATGTAGCTGCGGAAAAACGGCGTTCGAAACTCTGCCATCCACGCGTGATACAGCCGCGCGGGCTGGGCCGACAGGATGTCCTTGCGAAACAGCTTTGCATAGCGCCACAGCGACACGCGACCGGCACGCGAGGGAGGTTTAGGGGGCATAGGTTCCGTCATGGCACCAGTGATGTGTATTTTGACGCGCTGACGTCAATGCGGCTTTTCGACGGCGCCCGGTTACGATACCGGTCGCGCAGGGTCAGTGGACCCGCAGTGATGCGAAAATAGTCATAATCTCGGGGTTGGTCGAAGGCGCAGAGATACTGGAAATGCAGCCTGAAAAAACGCCAGCGCAATTGCGCCCATCGTTTGGGCGACAACGTCTGGGTGAAGGCCGCTGAAAACACAAGCGGCCAGCGTTTGCCCTTGTCCGGGGCCGCCCCAGATACGGTCACGGGATCGCATAAAGCGAAGGCGCAACCATCCCCTGGCGCGGTCACATCAACCCATGCAATCTGATCTTGTTGTGACAGCCGGTTCAGATCACGCCGCAGCCGCCCAGCTTTAGGTAGGAAACTGACCATCGGCACCACCTGCCCAAGGGTCAGGAAGTTTAGCTGAGGTCCTGACGCGGGCACCCTGCCCTGCACCAGCAGGTCAGACAGGATCGACACGCCGATGTGCGCACCGGATGAATGCCCAATCACCAATACCTCGTCCACATCGGTCTCAAGAGCTCTGGCGATCTGGTCGCCAAACTCAGCCATGCGTGCCTCAAGCTCAGGCGGGTTCGCTCCTTTGGTTGCGGCGGAATAGCTGTAGTCATGCATCAGGTAGTAGATAAAGAGCTTATTGTCGATTTTGCGAAACCAGATCAAAAGGGCCGCGACAACACCCAGCGTGGCAACCCAGCCCAGAAGGTGGCCCAAAAGCGGAGAGACCCCGCCAAACGCCCATTGCACCAGTCCCCCTAGGATCAGCCCAACGACGACCGCCAGTATGAACTGCAAGATCAGGGCAACCACTGGATAGAGTGCCGCGATCACAGGACCTTTACGAAGCCACATCAGACGCCGAAGCGTGCCCGTACTGATATAGGTCCATGCGGTGCGCAACATCATCAGATAGGTCTGGGGGATGTTGCGCTCCATGCTGCTGCGCACGATGTCGGACCAGACCAACACGTCAAATTCGGCTTCCGTCTCATATCCATCCATGCGGCCCAGCACCTGCCAGCCGTAAGTGGCCGTGCCTTGACGACCAATCAGATCCAACTCATAGCCCGAGATACCGGCCTGTGCCGCCCCTTCTTTGCGGTAAAGTTCGCGATAGCGGCGCGGATGAATGGGGTCATAGCCCGGAATGTAGAACACCCGGCGGCGACGTACGGTGATTGAGCTGTCGGCGTGCTTGGTCATCTGCCCGGCCTGTACTTTTTGTCAGGTTAGACCGGATTGGTCGGGGAAATAACCCCCAGCGCATAGATTTTGCACCCTTGCTTAACCCAGCGTGGCCATGGCCGGGAACATCTCGAGCAACCAGTAAGAGAAGCGGGAAAAGCCGCCTGTCAGCATCAGTAGGCCGATGGTCCACAAAAGCAAACCCATGATGCGCTCGATCCGCTCCATATTGCGTTTCATGAACGCCATCAGCCCGCCCAGACGCGAAAAGAATGCGGCGAACAAAAGGAAAGGAAGGCCCAATCCAATTGCGTATACGGCCAGCAACACAGTGCCGCGCACAACCGAGCCTTCGCTTGCAGCCAAGGCCAAGATCGCGCCCAACTGCGGCCCGATGCAGGGCGTCCAACCAAAGGCAAAGGCGAGCCCTAAAAGATACGCCCCAAACGCGCTGCCACCTTGATCACCTGCATCCAATCGCGCTTCGCGGTTCAGAAACGGGATCGAAATCACGCCCAGAAAATGCGCGCCGAACACCATGACGACCACACCCGCGATCCCCGCGAACAGAGATTGATTTTGCAAAAACATCGCCCCGAACGCGGATGCGGCAAAGCCCAGGAACAGAAAGACCGTCGACAGACCCAGAACAAAAAACATGGCAGCCAACAGCACCTTGCCGCGACCCGATCCGCCCTCGTTCATTTCAGACATGCTGATCCCCGACATATAGGCCAGATAAGGCGGCACAATCGGCAATACACAGGGGCTTATGAAGCTTAGGATCCCCGCGATGAAGGCGATGGTCAGGGCAGGCACAAGGCTTGCGTCGATGAGCTCTATTCCAAACATATCTTTCACATAACGTGGGTTTTGGGCGGCGTCACCTGCTGCTTTGTCACATCTGCGCGACAAGTTGCGATCTGGCCGAGGATGGACAGGGCAAGGCGCAGATATTATGGAACAGTATGACCTATGATGATGATCTGGATGCCATTGGGCTATTGTGTCCCCTGCCCGTGCTGAAAGCACGCAAGCGGTTGAAATCGCTTGAGAAGGGTCAGGTCCTTAGACTTCAGGCCACCGACCCTGCTGCCGTGATCGACGTTCCGCATTTCTGTGCAGAACAAGGGCACAAGCTTGTGGGGCAAGATGATCAGTCTGGTCCCGAGGGCGTAACCTTTTACTTCATCAAACGCGGCTAAACGAAAAAAGCCGGGCGATGTGCCCGGCTTTCTCTTACTTTGCTTCCTATCAGCGGTTCAGAGACCACCAGCCTTTGCGCTTTGGTTTGGGCGGCTCATCCGACTTAACCTCTGCAGCCGGAGCAGGTTCGGCAACCGCAGCAACTGCGACGGGTTCTGGGTCAGCCTTGGGGGCCTCCGCCGGGGCGCTTTCAGCCTCGGCCGCTACTGGTTCAGCCTTCTTGCGCGGCGCGCGTTTACGAGCCGGCTTCTTGGGTTTTTCTTCCTCAGCCTGAGCCTCTTCCGCTTTGGCTTCTGCCTCGGCCGGAGCGTCCTCAGCCTTCGGCTTTTTCGCACGGCTTGCACGCTTACGCTTGGGCTTTTCTTCCTTTGCTTCTTCTGATGCCTCTGGCTTTGCCTCGTCGGAAACCTCAGAGTCTGCCGCCTTGGCCTCTTCCTCGGCCTTCGCCTTGGATGTCCGACGCTTGCGCGCTGGCTTTTTGGGCTTCTCTTCCTCAGCTGGCGCTTCGGCCTCTACTGCCTCGGTCGCGACCGCGTCGGCACCCTCAGCATCAGCCGCAACCTCGTCGGTCTTCTTCTTGCGCGACCGGGTGGCACGTTTGCGCTTGGTCTTCTCTTCTGTCGGTTCTTCAGAAGCATCCTTAGGGGCGTCTGTGTCTTCAGAAGTCTCGTCAGCTTTCGCATCCCCTTCCGAAGCAGCCTGTTCGGCTTCTCCGCTCTCGGACTGTTCAGCATCCTGCTGCTCATCCCCACCGCGACCACGACGGCGACGACGCCGACGACGGCGCTTCTTGGGCTTATCTTCGCCCTCAGCAGCTGCCGGCACTTCATCCGTGGTGTCTTCCGCGATCACTTCCGCGTCTTCCACATCATCGATGTCAGCCATGATCGACGCATCAACAGACACAACGGGCGCAGCTTCCGGCACCACACGCGTGGCGGTCTTGAACTTCTCGATCGTGTAATCTGGTGAGATCAGGAAAGGATCTGCTTCGATCCGAACCGACATGCCATAGCGTGCTTCGATCTGCGCAATATGCTCGCGTTTGTTGTTCATCAGGAAGTTTACGATCCCCACAGGGGCCTTCACCAAAACTTCGCGTGAACGACGGCGCACGCCCTCTTCTTCCAGCTGACGCAGGATGTTCAGGGCAAGGTTGTCGTCCGAACGGATCAAGCCAGTGCCGTGGCAATGGTTACAAGGCTGGGTCGTTGCCTCGATCATCCCAGGACGCAGACGCTGACGCGACATTTCCATCAAACCGAAGCCCGAGATACGACCCACCTGAATGCGGGCGCGGTCGGTCTTCAGCTTGTCCTTCATTCGCTTTTCAACGGCGTTGTTGTTTCGACGTTCATCCATATCGATGAAATCGATCACAATCAGACCGGCAAGGTCGCGCAAACGCAACTGACGCGCCACTTCTTCAGCAGCCTCAAGGTTGGTCTTCGTAGCGGTTTCCTCGATCGAGCCTTCTTTCGTGGCCCGGCCCGAGTTCACGTCGATCGCCACAAGGGCTTCCGTCACGCCGATCACGATGTAACCACCAGATTTCAACTGCACTGTCGGGTTGAACATGCCCGAAAGATAGCTTTCGACCTGATAGCGCGCGAACAGCGGCATGGCGTCCTGATACAGCTTCACGTTTTTCGCGTGAGACGGCATGATCATCTTCATGAAGTCCTTGGCCACGCGGTAACCCGCTTCGCCCTCAACAAACACTTCGTCGATTTCACGCGAATACAGATCGCGGATCGTGCGTTTGATCAGGTTGCCTTCTTCGTAGATCTTGGCCGGCGCGATGGAGTTCAGCGTCAGCTCGCGGATTTGTTCCCAAAGGCGCTGCAGATACTCATAGTCGCGCTTGATCTCGGTCTTGGTACGCTTGGCCCCAGCCGTACGCACGATCAGCCCGGCACCTTTCGGCACATCGATCTCGGCGGCGATTTCCTTTAGTTTCTTGCGGTCAGCGGCGTTGGTGATCTTGCGGCTGATCCCGCCACCGCGTGCGGTGTTGGGCATAAGCACACAGTACCGACCCGCCAGCGACAGATAGGTGGTCAGAGCTGCGCCTTTGTTGCCGCGCTCTTCCTTCACGACCTGTACCAGTAGGATCTGGCGTACCTTGATCACTTCCTGGATCTTGTAACGCTTCGGGCGCGGCTTGCGACGCGGACGAATTTCTTCGCTGGAATCGTCATCGGCCACACGCTCGATCTGGTCATCCTTCTCGGACGCTTCCAAAGGTGTATCTTCGTCGTCATCACTGTCGTCATCATTCTCGGAAGATGACGTATCAGCGTCTGACTTGGCGTCTTGTTCAGAGGCCTCTTCAGGTGTTTCAGCTGCTTCAGCCTTGTCTGCACCTTCAGCATCGGCCCAATTTTCATCTGTGGGTTCTTCAACCGGGGTTTCAGCAACCAGATCCATGGGCGAATGGCCCTCGGTTTCATCTGATCCAGCATCGTCCAGATCAATCACATCCATACCACTGGAGGCCTGATCGATCTCTTTGGTGGCAACCGCATCATCCGACTTGGTCTCTTCCGCCTTAGAGCGCGACCGAGAACGGCGACGACGACGTGTCTTGGGCTTGTCTTCCTCGGCGGCCAGTGCTTCTGCATAGGCGCGCTCTTCTTCCAAAAGCGCTTCGCGGTCAGCCACAGGGATCTGATAATAATCCGGGTGAATTTCCGAGAAGGCCAGGAAACCGTGGCGGTTTCCGCCGTAGTCTACAAATGCTGCTTGAAGCGAAGGCTCAACCCGCGTGACTTTCGCTAGGTAGATATTGCCTGCAAGTTGGCGTTTGTTCTCGGATTCAAAGTCAAATTCCTCGACCTTGTTTCCGTCAACCACCACAACCCGAGTTTCCTCGGCGTGGGTGGCGTCGATAAGCATCTTCTTTGCCATTGTATCTTTCTGCACCCGGATCGCCGCACCCGTCCTGGAGGACGCGCAACGTGATAGAGGTGACTTGTAAGGGCGAGCAGATGCGGGGGATGAGACAACAAATCAAGGGGCACTTGCCCCTGTCTGCCTACTTGCTCTGTCCTCGCACGCATCATCGCGTTTCTTCTCCGGCCTCGCCTATCCTGTCCGGTTAAACCGGCGGTTCGTACGAGACCCATTATGTGCCCCCCTTTGCTGTGCAAAGCGTGGGCGTATCAACCGACACCGGGGCAAGTTTGATAAAACCTACTGCCGGGTCATCAATTTCCAGCTTCGGCGGCCAGTCCGTCTTGCGGCTGCGTCCCGAAGCGCTTTTAACCTGTCATGATGTGGTCTGCGGTTTTTCAGTACCGGCATCCGTCTCCATGACAGAGAAATTCTCAGAGCGGGGCGCGTTTCAACATCCGCCTCCGTTTCCTGAACATAAGTGCTGCACCCATGAAATGACAATGGGCAAAATGCTTTTCACTGCAGAAGTTTTTCGAAAGGGCTGTGGGAGGACCGCGATCAACCGCTCTATTTCAGGTTGTTTTCCTGATTAATATAGCCCGCCAGAGGACAGCGATCCAAAATCAGCCTTACCAGGCACCACAACGGTTTTACCTGTCGAGGTTTTAACCTTTGCAGAGTTCTCTGAAGCGTTATCAAACAGCGGAAGATTGGCCCCCATCGCAAAACCACCGTCGAACATCACACCGAAAAGCGGCTCTTCCCCATCGCGGAAGTACTCCGCCACAACATGATCGCCACTGGCGTTGTTGGGCAAACGAGCGCCAGAGAACCGGTCAATCTTAATGAAATGCCCGCCTTTGGGAACCTTGAAGTCCCCTCCGCCCAGTTCTTTGATGGCTTCTTTCATGAACCCGTTGAACACCGGACCACACATCCCGCCACCCGATGCACCGGGCATGGTGCGAGGACGGTCATAGCCGATGTAACACCCTGCCACGATGTTCGAAGTGAAGCCAACAAACCAAACATCACGTCCATCGTTTGTCGTTCCCGTTTTACCAGCAGTTGGAACCGGCAGGTTCACTGTTCGGCTGGCCGTACCGCGCTGAACAACGCCACGCATCATCGAGGTCAGCTGATAGGCAGTGATCGCATCCATCACACGTTCGCGGTTGCTGTCGATTGTCGGCTCTGCACCAGATGTTAGCACCGGATCATCACAGTTCACGCAGTCGCGGCGGTCGTGCCGATAAACCGTTTTCCCCCAACGGTCCTGAACGCGGTCAACCAGCGTCGGCTCAACCCGTTCACCCCCGTTGGCAAACATCGCATAGGCCGCTACCATCTTGAAAAGAGTGGTTTCTTCCGAGCCCAGCGCGTTCGCAAGGAAGGGATTCATACGTTCGTAAACGCCAAAGCGTTCAGCATAGCCCGCCACCGTGTCCATCCCAATTTCCTGCGCCAAACGCACAGTCATCAGGTTCCGCGATTGCTCGATCCCAGTCCGCAGGGGGGTCGGGCCGTAAAACTTGTTCGACGCATTTTTCGGGCGCCAGATCTCGCCCCCCGACACAACTTCGATCGGGGCATCAATCACGATGGTTGCAGGAGAGAACCCGCTGTCCAACGCCGCAGCATAAACAAACGGTTTGAAGCTTGAACCCGGCTGCCGCTGCGCCTGTGTCGCGCGATTGTAGACCGAGTGCTGATAGCTAAACCCACCCTGCATCGCCAAGACACGACCCGTGTTCACATCCATCGCCATAAAGCCGCCCTGCACTTCCGGGATCTGGCGCAACGTCCAGCGGATAAAGCTGCCGTCATCATCGCTGACCATGCGGCGAACATGAACAACCTCGCCCAGTTTCAGCAGATCGCCTGCCACGCGGGCTTTTCGACCCAGGCTTCCGTCTTCGTTCAAACGGCGTGCCCAAGTGACGTCTTTGGCTGGGATCCAATGCCCATCCTCGTCGTCTTCAACACCTTCGATCCCAATACGGGCATCATTGCCACCAAGTTCAAGCACGACGGCCGGGGACCATCCCGCAACATCACGCGGGAACTTCGTTTCGGCCAAGGCCGCGCGCCAGCTGGCTTCATCCACCAATGCAGCATCAGGCAAGGTCACCCCGGTCGGGCGCCAAACGCCCCTGCCCCGGTCATATTTCTCAAGCCCATTGCGAAGGCTTGCGGCTGCGACCTCTTGCAGATGAGGGTGTTCTGTTGCGCGAATGGTCAGACCGCCGGTAAAGAACTCTTCTTCCCCGAAGTCACGGCTTAGCTGACGACGGATTTCGTCGGTGAAGTAGTCCCTGGAGGGCAATGCGGTGCGGAACCCTTCAAAGTCACCGTTTTGCACGGACCGAAGCGGCAATGCGACTTCGGCCTCGTACACGGCCTCATCCAAGTAACCGTTCTGATACATCTCACGCAGGACATAGTTTCGACGCCCAAGGGCGACGTCTTTGTTGCGGACCGGGTGCAACTTTGCAGGCTTTTTAGGAAGGGTCGCCAGATAGGCAGCCTCGTGCGGTTCCAGCTCGTCCAACGTCTTGTTGAAATAGGTTTGGGCGGCAGCCGTCACACCATAGGAGTTCTGGCCCAAGAAAATCTCGTTCAGGTAAAGCGCCAGAATGTCATCCTTGGACAGGGTGTTTTCCAGACGCACCGACAAGATCAATTCCTTGATCTTCCGTTCAGCAGACCGTTCCGAGCTCAGCAAAAAGTTCTTCACAACCTGCTGCGGGATCGTCGACGCACCACGAAGAGCGCCCCCGCGTGCAGCCTCGATCGCGGCCGCCGCGATTCCGCGCGGGTCAAAACCTGCGTGATTGTAAAAGTTTTTATCCTCGGCCGAGATGAAAGCGTGCTTCACCAGATCCGGAATTTCGTCTGCCGGGGCAAACAAGCGACGCTCACGCGCAAACTCATCCATCAGCTGGCCTTCGCCGGAATAGACCCGGCTGATCGTTGCTGGCGTGTAATTTGACAACTGCTCGTGGCTAGGCAAGTCCCTGGAATACATCCAGAAAACGCCGCCCACGACAAGTGCAGCCATAAAAATCGCAAGGGTGATGCCGGTAAAGGCTGCACCAAAAATGCCAAGGACGAATCTGATCACGCCTAAAGCTCCTAAGGAAAGACCTCCTCCCTATAAAGGGACGCTCGGGCCGGGTCAAAACCCCCCAAGGGGGAAAATAGGCCGGTTTCCACCAATGCGCGGACATCATAGCGGTCTAACTTGGCCGCATTCCCCCTACTTAAGTGGCCCTATTCCCGTGTCAGGTTCACCGCCAAGCTTCTATAAAACCAAGCTTCTATAAAACAAGGAGATACCAATGCAGCGTTGGGCCGTCATATTCACAGACAAACCTGAGATGAACAACATTCGTGCCGACAGGAAGACGCGCGACGCCCATGTGGCCTATGCTATGGCCCACCCCGAGCTTGTCATCGGCGGGGGCCTGAAGCCAAGTCCAGAAGCCGATTTCTGTGGTGCGCTCTGGATTGTTGACGCTGACACCCGCGACGCGGTCGAAGCGCTCATTAAAGAAGATCCGTTCTTTGTCCCTGCCTATCGCAACTATCAGATCTTCACATGGGGCAAGATTTTAGAGGATCAGTCCGCAATTCTATAAGCCCACGCGCAAGGGCAAAAACAGCAGTAGATTGCAACCAACTCGCGCACCGCCTATGTCTTGAGGAACAAGTATTCGGAGGTCTCATGTTTTCCACCCTACCCCCACAAATTCTGCGAGATGCAACTGCCGGAACGGGGGAAAACCCGTTCGGAGATCTGCCGGAATGGGATCTATCTGATCTCTACAGCTCGCAAGACGCACCAGAGCTTGAGCGTGATCTGAAATGGCTTGAAACCGCCTGTGCTGATTTCGCCCAGACCTATCAGGGAAAACTGGCGGATCTGGATGCTGCTGGCATGTTGGACTGCGTGAAGGCTTACGAGAAAATTGAGCTGATCGGTGGGCGCATCATGTCTTTTGCAGGCCTGCGCTATTACCAGCAGACAACTGACGCAGATCGTGCGCAGTTTTTCCAGAACTGTCAGGAACAGATTACCGTTTTCACCGCGCCCTTGGTGTTCTTCTCGCTCGAAGTGAACCGGATTGATGACACAGTGCTGGACGGGTGGTTTGCCGACAACGCAGACCTTGCCCGTTACAAGCCCATCTTTGATCGTCTGCGCGCCATGCGCCCCTATCAGCTGTCAGACGAGCTGGAACAGTTTCTGCACGACAAGTCCTCGGTCGGGGCATCCGCTTGGAACACACTGTTTGACGAAACTGTCGCAGGGCTGATGTTCACGGTGAATGGTGAAGAGCGCGGGCTTGAAGCGACTGCAAACCTTCTGACCGAGAAAGATCGCGACACCCGTCAAGCCGCATCAGAAGAGATCGCCCGCGTGCTGGGCGAGAACGTCAAGATTTTCGCGCGCGTTCACAACACCTTGGCTAAGGAAAAAGCCATCGAGGATACGTGGCGCAAAATGCCCAGCCCGCAGACCGGGCGACATCTGTCGAACCATGTAGAGCCTGAAGTGGTCGAGGCGTTGCGAAACGCTGTGGTCGACGCCTATCCGCGCCTGTCGCACCGGTATTACGAGCTTAAGCGCAAGTGGTTGGGGCTTGACCGGATGCAGGTCTGGGACCGCAACGCACCATTGCCGATGGAAGATGACGCGCTGGTCAGCTGGCCAGAAGCCGAAAAGATCGTCATGGACGCCTATGCCGATTTTGATCCCCGAATGGCTAAGATCGCTGCGCCCTTCTTCTCGAAGGGTTGGATTGATGCAGGCGTGAAACCCGGCAAAGCACCGGGGGCATTTGCCCATCCGACCGTTACAGACGTCCACCCCTATGTGATGTTGAACTATCTGGGCAAACCGCGTGACGTGATGACCTTAGCGCATGAATTGGGCCACGGTGTGCATCAGGTTTTGGCCGCCAAGCAAGGCGAGATGCTATCATCGACACCGCTGACACTGGCTGAAACCGCATCCGTCTTTGGCGAAATGCTGACCTTCCGCAAGCTTCTGTCGGAAGCCAATACAAATGCGGAAAAGAAAGTGCTGCTGGCTGGCAAGGTCGAAGACATGATCAATACGGTTGTCCGTCAGATCGCGTTTTATGACTTTGAGTGCAAACTGCACGCGGCCCGCGCAGAAGGCGAACTGACACCCGATGACATCAACGCACTGTGGATGTCCGTACAAGCTGAAAGCCTTGGCGAAGCCTTTGATTTCATGGATGGGTACGAGACGTTCTGGTCCTACATCCCCCACTTCGTCCATTCGCCCTTCTATGTCTACGCCTATGCGTTTGGCGACGGCTTAGTGAACGCGCTTTATGCTGTCTACGAAGAAGGCGATGCAGATTTCCAGCAAAAGTACTTCGAGATGCTGGAAGCTGGCGGATCGAAGCACCACAAAGAGCTTCTGGCCCCTTTCGGGCTCGACGCGTCCGACCCGAATTTCTGGGCCAAAGGCCTGGGAATGATCGAAGGTTTCATCGACGAGCTGGAAGCGATGGAAGACTGACTAGACCAACCGATGGCTGATACCTCTCAGCCATCGGTCAAATCTTATTAACCGAAAATCCTAAAAAAATGTTATTCGACTAAAACTTGAACTAAAGTTACAACTAGCGCGGGGGTTTGCGCATATTGGCTGAACGCCGATGTGTTTCTTGTAACTGGTGTTTGAGATTATGGCAGATCCGTTCTTCTCAGAGCTAAAGTACCTTGGTGGTCCACCTCAGGATTTCATCGAGATTCAGGTTGATGGCGGCTACGACGTCACCGATCTCGTTGTTACGATCTACAATGCCAATGGGACCATTCGCTCGACCACGTCACTAAACGGACTAACTCCCACCACGGTCGCCGGAAAAGACATCTATGTGATCGACAATTCTGTCGGTACTTTCACGGGATTGGGTAAAACCAACGCGGTGTCGCTTTCCGAAAACGGCACGGTCTATTCCTTCGTTTCCTTTGATGACAATGCCGCGACCGTAACCGCGACCCAGGGCCCGGCCAGCGGTTTGACATCTACTGATATAGGGCAAGCAGGTGCTGGTTCTTCGCTTGTGTCAACGACCGGGGACGTAAACAGCTATACGGTCAACACCTCCCCCACCCCCGGCAGTATCCCATGTCTTACTGGTGGAACACTTGTTCGTACAGCCGACGGTGCCCGTCTTGTCGAGGACCTTTTACCCGGAACATTGGTTGAGACGTTCGGCGGCAGTCATCGGCCCATCGCGCATGTTCTTCACAGACATATTACAAAGACAGACCTTCAAGAAAACGCCCGGCTGTACCCGGTTCGCATCTGCAAAGGGGCGCTTGGCCAGGGTCTCCCAATCCGCGATCTTCTGGTGTCTCGCCAACATCGCATGCTGGTGACGTCCCCCATTGTGAAACGCATGTTCGGTGTCTCCGAGGTTCTCATTGCCGCCATCAAGCTGACCGATCTGCCCGGCATTTACGTTGATATGTCGGTCACAAGCGTCACTTATTACCACATCGTTATGGAAGAGCATTTGGTCCTATTCGCCGAAGGTGCTCCCACTGAAAGCTTGCTTCTTGGTCCTGAAGCACTTAAGTCGCTTCCGCCCGCTTCACTGCAAGAGCTTCGCGAGATATTTCCAGATGAGTTGGAAATACATAATCCACAGTCAGCCTGCCACATTCCAGTAAACCGACGCCAAGTGAAGCTAGTTGCCCGCCACGCGCAAAACAATCGCTCTGTGCTGGCGTCTTACAAAACTCAGAGATGATTTTGCGGGCCGGCATTTTGGCGCCACCCGTTGCCGCTACTTCAACTGACTGTCTTTCGAGCCACGCCGATTGATGCCGGGACGGTTCTTGAACGCCGCATCCCGTTCTTGCACGCAGTCAATACACAGCTTTACCCCCGGCAAGGCTTCGCGACGGGCTTGAGGGATTTCTTCTTCGCATTCGGCGCAATGGGTGAAGCTTTCCCCCACGGGCTGCGCCTTGGCCTTCATGCGGGCCAGCTCGTCCGAGACCGAAGCTTCAATCTGTTCGCTTACAGCGCCATCGCGCGCCCATCCACCAGCCATGGTTACCCCCCCTCATCGCTTGGAAAGCATGACCTCATTCGCGGGAACTGGCAAGATATCAGCGGGGGGCGGCAACTTTCACAAGAGCCGTTTCGCCTGTGATCACAGGCTGTCGCTTGCCGCCTTTCGGTGTATCATCACGCTTCTCCATCCGCATGATAACAAAAGCAAATTGCACTCCGGCAAACACGATGCCGTTGAACATGAACAACATCAGAACGGCGATCCACCCCATATCCGAGGTCGAGATCAGGTGCCATAGGTTCCCAACGTTGGTGTAAAGCAACGCCGCTACAAAAGCTGCGGACAAACCGAAGCCAACAAGGACGTTTTGGATGTAAACACGAACGAGTTTTGGCATGATCTTCCCCTTGATACAGAGGCATCCTAACTCTGGCGCTCATGGGTTTGAAAGCAGACATGGCGTCGCAGGGGCATGGCTTGCGCATAGTGCAATCTGCACCTGACTACAGTTTTTGGGCATCATGATCAGAAAATGTCGCATCCACGCGCGCTCTGGTTCCAATATGTAAAAGCCGCACAGAGCCCACTGGTGACGTAGTTGTTGGCTTGAATCGGCTTTGAAGGCTAGAGACGCTAGAGCACACCCAGTCTGATCAGCCTTGTTCATCCCCAAGCTCGTTGCGCCAGAGCCACCGGACAAACCTGACATCGCGACGAAGCCGTTGTTCTGTTGTCAATTGATCCTCGCCATCTGCAAAGGACCTTATTCCAGAATACAACGAGGTTCCCAATCCAGCTTTTCGACCCTTCAATTCAAAACCCAAGGCTTCCAAAATGGTGGGATAAACATCAAGCATCGTTCCGCGTTTACCGACGACGGTGCCTTCGTTACCCGCATTCACAAAAAACACTGTGTTACGGCGTTGTAGCGTCTTCAACTGACCAATCGCGCTGACGTTGGAATGAGCCAAATGGTCGGACATCACAACAAACAGGGTCGACGGGTCAGCAATTTTGCGTGCTTCATTGACGAAGTCGCGTGCCAAACGGCCGGTGCATTCCACCGCCAAAAGCACATCAGGGACAGCATCAGGCATACCCTCAGAACGGCATGCCTCGGACAGATAACCATATGGTCCGTGAGGGCCTATCGTAAACAAGGACAATGCATAGGGCGCACCGGCCATTTCGAGTTCACGAATGCGCGCAAGCCCGGCTTTGAAAACCTCACCATCATGAAATCCCCAAGGGCCGAAATCTGTTGCCCCATACGCCTTCATCCCCTGCAGATCCGTCACACGATCGAAAGAATGGCTGTTCAGGAAGGCTTCGAAGCCGCCAAACACCGCGTTTGCTCCCAGCAGCATCTCAACCTGATAGCCCTGTTTTGAGAGCACATCCCCCAAGCAAACCCGATCAGACATGAAGTCCACTTCTTTATCGGACATAAGAAAACTTGGGCGTACTCCACGAGGCGGAGTGGGGTATCCACACTGCGATGCAACCAATCCTGCAACGCTCCAACCTGTCATTGGAATTTGACGGACACTCGAAAAGCTTGTGGCGGATTCGCGTAGATCCGCAAGCGGCGCGTAGGCATCTCCGAACACTGGGTTCTCGTAGGTTGCCTCTAACCCTTCAAGCAAAACAATCACCAGATTGCGCGGCTGATCAGGCTCGGCCGTTATGATGGGGTCTGAAGCAAACGCGCGCACACTTTCAGGCGCGCCCTGCCCCAAAACGCTCAGATTGTCACCGACATATCGCGTTATTGGGTTTAAGACCAAGAACACCGTTGCTGCAGACAGCAACATGAAATTGCCCCATCGCGACTGTGCAACAAACAGATAGATAGCGTGGAGCAGGATGGCGATTAGGACAAGAGCCGCAACATGGGCCAAAATGGACGGAATGTTCACCCCCCCAGTCACGCCTTCTCCCCAGTGGTAGACAACGGCGCTTACTGTAACCGCCCCGAAATACTGGCGCAGAACCAACCAAGGATAAAACAAGCCCGCAAACACCCAATAGATCAGCGCAACGGGACGCTTGATTTGTGACGCTGATCGCGGCCGCAGATACAACACCGCAACATACCCCAACAGGGCAACAATTGCAGCGGGAGCTAGATCCCGGCCACCGTGGATTTCGTGTAGGAAGACCGCCCAATACCCAAGCGCAAGCAAGCTGATCAATATAGCATAAAACGCAGCAAGCCGGATCTGAGAGTTCGAATTTTTCATAACGTGCAAGAAACACTGACCAAGTGATAAAAGAATATCACCATCTACCCATAGTAGGCTGTCAATACAACGAAAAACGCGAAAACTGTCGATTTAGCCCGCCAAGCGTTAGAGACTTAAAACGCCTCAGGCTTTGCCTCACGGGCCATGTGATCCAGAACGGCGTTTGAGAACTTTGCCTCGTCCCCTTCCGGGAAAAACGCACGGGCCACATCGACATATTCCGTAATCACCACCTTGGGCGGAGCGTCGCCTTCGACCAGTTCGGCGCCTGCTGCGCGGAACAATGCTCGCAAGGTTGGATCAATGCGCGCGATGGGCCATTTTGCCACCAGCGCGCGGTCAGTCATTTGGTCGATTTTCGCCTGATGGTTTACCGCATCGCCAACCACTTTGCGGAACAGTCGGCTGTCGCCTTCTGCCATCGTGTGGTCGTCGAACTCCTCGCCAAAACGATGATCCTCGAACTCGACCATAACACGGTCCATTGTCTGGCCTGCTGCTTCCATTTGAAACAGCGCCTGCACCGCGAAAAGGCGAGCTGCAGATTTCATCTGGCGTTTCTGGTTGCCGGAAAGCGTCATGCGGTTGGGGTATCCTTCGTGTCACCGGCAAGTTTGATCGAATCCGTAAGTGTCTTGAACCCGACGCCCTTGCTTGAAGACGCCCATTTGCGCGAAAGCGCGACCAGATGCAAGGCCGCAGCGGCTGCGCCGCCACCTTTATTTTGGTCTTTTACATCCGCGCGCACCTCGGCTTGCTTGCGGTTCTCTACCGTCAGAATGCCGTTGCCGATGCACAGCCCATTGAGACCCATCAACTGGATCGCACGTGAGCTGTCATTGCACACAGTTTCATAGTGCGTGGTTTCGCCTCGGATCACACAGCCCAACGCCACATAGCCGTCGAAGTTCGACAGGCGGTCCGCCATGGAAATTGCGGTGGGTACTTCCAGTGCGCCAGGTACTTCAACCAGATCCCATGTGCCGCCTGCGGCCTCGATTTCAGCCTTGGCGCCCGCAACCAGATTGTCCGCGATGTCCTTGTAGTAAGGCGCGACAACGATCAGAAGTTTGACTGGCTTGTCAAAGCTGGGGCGGTTCAGAATGTAGTGCTGTTCTGCAGTGGCCATGGTTCAGTCCTTTTGAATCGGGCGCGTGCCGGTGATGGTCAGCCCGTAAGCGTCCAGCCCCACATAGCGCGTCTCGGGGCTGTCGGTCAAAAGCACCATCTCGTTTAGACCCAAAGTCGACAGAATTTGCGAACCGAGGCCGATCTGGCGCACGGTGCGCGGGCCTTCCTCTTCATCGGCATGCAATGTTTTGCGCGGCTCACGGAACAGACACACAACGCCCCTGCCCTCATCCGCAATGATCTGCATGGCGCGCGGCAATTCGTCAGCGGGCTTTGGGCCAAGACCCAGCACGTCCTGCGCTTCCTGCAGTGCATGGGTCCGTACGAGAACAGGATCATCTGTCGAGATGTCGCCTTTGATCAGCACCACGTGCTCGATCTCGTGCGTCATGTCAGTGAAAATGCGCATTTCCCACTCGCCTCCGAACTCCGAGGTGATGGCTTCGCGACCCGTCTCACGCACCAGATTGTCATGGCGGCGGCGATAGGCGATCAGATCCGAGATCGTGCCGATCTTGATCCCATGTTTCTGTGCGATTTCAACCAGTTCTGGCAGCCGCGCCATGGTGCCGTCTTCGTTCATGATCTCGCAAATCACCCCTGAAGGGTTGCGTCCAGCAAGGCGCGAGATGTCCACGGCAGCTTCTGTATGGCCGGCGCGAACCAACACACCGCCATTGCGCGCGCGCAGCGGGAAGACGTGACCGGGGGTGGCAATTTCGGCGGGGCCATTGTCGGGGTTGATCGCGGTCGCGACGGTCAGTGCACGATCGGCGGCAGAGATACCGGTGGACACGCCTTCGCGTGCTTCAATTGACACGGTGAACGCGGTTTCATGACGCGAGGAATTGTGCATCGCCATCATCGGCAAGCCCAGCTCGTCCACACGCGCCGCTTCCATTGGAAGGCAGATCAGCCCGCGACCGTGTGTGGCCATGAAATTCACCGCAGCCGCATCACATGCATCGGCCGGAACGACGAAGTCACCTTCGTTTTCACGGTCTTCATGGTCCACAAGGATATAGATCCGCCCAGCTTTCGCTTCGGCAATGATCTCTTCCGTAGATGAGATGGCATCCGACAATCCAGCCTCGATCGGACCGGGTGTTTCGTAGGTGGTGCTTTCAGACATGGCGCGTTCCCCTTAAGGCTCGGGGCTGAGTAGCGCAGCCGCGCGGCCAATGCCAGCCCAAAGGCGGCAAGGAAACGGCCTGCGACGTCACGGCAGAGGGTTAGAACTGCCAGAGTGCTGGGACGAACTGATAGGCATCACCCTCGCGGCGTACATGACCCACGCCGGGAAACGGGAAGTGATAGCCCAGCACTGCGATCCGGTCCGCGGCGGCCATATCTAGCAGGCGGTTGCGTGTGGCGCCGGTTTGCGCTCCATCGGAATCGCGACCCGAGTACCATTCAGGATGTGCAAAGTTCAGGATGGCATGGGTCATGCAGTCGCCCAGTGCAATCAACTGCTGCCCGTCGCTTTCGACTGCTACCGACATATGGCCCGGTGTGTGGCCCGGCGTGTCGATCAGGCGGATACCCGGCGCGATCTCGTGATCATTCGACGCCAAAGTCCATTCCAGCCCTTCGGCGGTGATCGAGTTTACAGCGCCCAGCACAAACTGCTGATCTTCAGGTGCCACGCGGTCGACCAGACCATCTTGCATCCAATGTGTGCGCTCGGCCTCGCCCATAATGTACTCCGCGTCCGGGATAACGGGTTCGTCAAAATCGTCGCGAATGCCCCATATGTGATCCGGGTGCGCGTGGGTGATGGCCACATGCGTAATGCCCATCGGGTCAATTCCGGCAGTTTCCAGATTGCCCATCAGACGGCCCGTCGTATCGAACCAACGATTGCCCGACCCCACATCGACCAACACGCGCGCCTCGCCCAGCTCGATATACATGTGGTTGGTGTGGGAATAGCCGACCTTGGGATCAATGTAATGCGCGGCCATAAAGGCGAGCTTTTCGTCTTCCGGCGCATTCATCGCCTGCCCACCAAACGGCAGTGTGAAGTAACCATCTGAAACGATAGTAATTTTCGCCTGACCCAGCGTGAACGAGAAATGCGCGGGATTGCCATCCGTCGGGGCGCCCAACATGGCGCGGGCAGTCGCAGGCATGGCAAAGGCCGGTGCTACGGCAGCAAGGCGCAAAAGGTCACGGCGTGTGGGGCGTAGAAGGGACATGGGCGAACTCCGTCAGTCAGGGATTTCGCCAATCATATGCCCATATACGAATATTTCAAACAGAGATCACGCCAAACACAGATCAGGACTGTCCGTAATCGGCCAACCGGGCCACATAGCGCGCCAGCGTGTCAATCTCGAGGTTCACCCGATCACCAACCTTCGCCTGCCCCCAGTTTGTGACCCCTTTTGTATGCGAGATCAGGTTCACGCCGAACTCGTCACCTTCAACTTCGTTCACGGTCAAAGAGGTACCATTCAACGCGACAGATCCTTTTGGTGCGATAAAACGCGCCAGATTAGATGGGGCCTTGAACCGCACACGAGTGCTGTCCCCTTCTACATTCATGGCGACGATCTCGGCCACACCGTCAACGTGACCAGACACGATGTGCCCGCCCAGCTCGTCGCCCACTTTCAAAGCGCGCTCCAAGTTCACTTTGAGCCCAACCACCCAGTCGCCCAGATTGGTTTTCGACACAGTTTCAGCTGAGATATCAACGTCATACCAATTCTCGCCCAAAGTGACGACAGTCAGACAAACCCCGTCCGAGGCAATGGACGCCCCAATGTCTATCCCAGACGTGTCATAGGCAGTCGCAATGCGCGCACGCATGTCACCTGCTTGTTCCAGCGCCTCAATGCGCCCCACATCAGTGATAATCCCGGTAAACATGAATCGCCTCCTGCGTCGATCTGCATGCATTGGTCTAGAGGAATTCTCCTTGGGTTTGAAGACAGGATGCGACCAGTCGCGCCCCGCGCCCGAAAACGTTGACCTTGGCCCAATTTTTGCCGCAAGCCCCTGTTAATTCCCCTATAACCAACATCACGTATCTCTATAACATCGCAGTCACGAAGCGATCTGGTGAGTTTCCGCATGGCGCGCATTACGGGCGAGAACCGAAATTTTTTATTCCTACAGGGTCCGCATGGGCCTTTCTGTTGGCGCCTTGCCAAAATGCTGGGCCATTCCGGTGCGAAAGTTTGGCGCGTTGGGTTTAACCGCGGCGATCAGGCCTTCTGGCACGACAAATCAAACTTTATCCCTTTCACCGATACGCAAGACCAATGGTCTGAGCGGTTTGAGCAGATCGTCGACACCCACAACATCACCGACATCGTTCTGTATGGCGACACCAGACCGATCCACGCGCAGGCCGTGGAACAAGCCCGCGCACGGGGATTGACCATTCACGTGTTCGAAGAAGGCTATCTGCGACCCTATTGGGTGACCTACGAGCGTGACGGATCAAACGGAAACTCCCGCCTTATGGAGTATTCGGTGGATGACATGCAGCGCATTCTTGCAAATGCCGAACCCGACATTCCCGAAGCCCCCGCCCATTGGGGGGACATGCGCCATCATGTGTTTTACGGCGCGCTGTACCACTGGTTTGTGATGTTCCTGAACCAGAAGTATCGCAATTTCAAACCGCACAGATCGCTTAGCGTTGGCAAAGAGTTCCTTCTTTACCTTCAACGACTTGTACTGATGCCTGTGATAGCAGCCAACCGCATCGCGGCCACGTTGCGCATCCGTTATGGCGGCTTTCCCTATCACCTTGCGCTGCTTCAGCTGGAACATGACTCCAGCTTCCAGATGCACAGCCCCTTCACCACGATGACCGAGTTCTTGGAACGTGTCATTTCTGACTTCTCAAAGGGCGCTGCAACCCATCACCACTTGGTGTTTAAAGCGCACCCCCTCGAGGATGGGCGTGTGCCTCAACAGCGCGAGATTCGCAGGTTGGCCAAAACGTATGGCGTCGAGAACCGCGTGCATTACGTGCGCGGCGGAAAGCTTGCGAAATTGCTCGACCACGCACGGTCATCCGTCACGATAAACTCGACCGCCGCGCAACAGGTTCTGTGGCGTGGGCTTCCGCTAAAGCTTTTCGGGGACGCAGTCTATGCGAAACCGGAATTTGTGTCCGAACAAACCTTGCCCGAGTTCTTTGAATCCCCAACCCGGCCTGACAAACGCGCCTACCGCGATTATCGCCATTTTTTGTTAGAAACCAGTCAGGTAGCGGGTGGTTTTTATTCGTCGCGAGGACGGCGGCAGTTGCTGCGGCAAGTCGTCGATATGATGCTTTCACCACACGATCCTTATCACGCTCTGGAATATGGCACAGCGGCACCACGGCAACAGTTAAGTGTGGTGAGCTAAGAGGAACGCTTCCCAGCTAGAAAACAATCTTGTCTCGCTGTAGATTGCAGAAAATGAATCAAACCTCCACGAAGGGGTCGAGCGGTGAAAGCTAAAAAAACATATTGGATCAAACACTTGGCCTTAGCCGGCGCAGTGTTAGCCCTTGCCGCTTGTGGCCTACCTCGCAGTGGTCCAAGCAAGCAAGAGATCTACGCAGGTTCTGTCCAGAAGAATGGCGATGCCTATATCGTTGACGTTGACACACGCGTCGCACGCGAGGCGGCCCAAGTTCCTGCGATCGGGTTCAGCAAAGATTTTCAGAACAGTGGCGTTGTCGGTTCTGACACTATTCGCCCCGGTGACGTTCTTGGAATCTCGATCTGGGAAAACGTTGAAGACGGTATCCTGACAACAGCAGGTGCCCCGGCAACGCTTGAACAGGTTCAAGTTGATGGCGCTGGTAATATCTTCATTCCCTATGCCGGTCGCGTTAAAGCCGCCGGAAATTCGCCCGAAGCCATTCGTCGCGTGATCACCAGCAAACTTGCTGAACAAACGCCTGATCCGCAGGTCACCGTGCGCCGGATGGCTGGCGATGGGGCAACTGTCTCGATCTCGGGTGCAGTTGGTGGGCAGGGTGTCTATCCGATCGAACGTCCGACCCGCACTCTGAACGCCATGCTTGCACGTGCAGGCGGCGTGACGATTGAGCCTGAGATTGCGAAAGTGAAAGTGATCCGTGGCCGCAATTCAGGTGAGATTTGGTTCGAAGATCTGTTCAGATATCCAAACATGGACATCGCCCTGCGGGGCGGCGACCGCATCCTGGTCGAGGCTGACACACGTACCTATACCGCCCTTGGCGCCACGGGCACGCAAAGCCGCGTTGGCTTTGAAAGTCAGACGCTTTCAGCGGTTGAGGCGATTGCTCAAGTTGGCGGATTGTCCCCGGCGACCGCAGATCCAACTGGTGTATTTGTGCTGCGTAACGAAAGCGCAGTTGTTGCCAACGCCGTTCTGCGCCGGTCAGATCTGCGTGGACCTCAGCGCATGGTCTATGTCCTGAACCTGACCGAAACCAACGGTTTGTTCATGGCCCGCGACTTTGTGATCCGCGATGGCGATACGGTTTATGTGACCGAAGCCCCCTACGTTCAGTGGTCGAAAGTGCTGACTGCCCTGACTGGAACGCTGGCCACTGCAGGCTCGATTTCGGCACTGAATCAAAGCTTAGCTGCTGAATAACCGGGCCATTGCCCGTGGGCGATCATAGCAAAACCAAACAAGCCGCCGGGCAGCAGATGCCCCGGCGGCTTTTTGTTTACAATGGCGGCTTTCTGACACAACCACGCATCAAGCGGATCTTAGAACTTTCAGGTTGGAAAATCCGTCTTGGTGTTCCCTCTGCCGACGACTGGGTAGGCACATGGGGCAAAAGCCCTACCTCTGGTCGGGGCGAGGCGGTGGCCGCCAAAAAGGCAGCCCCCGTCCTGCGCGTCGAAGACGCGTTTTTACGGTCGGTTCTGCCAGGTCGGTCCGGCGAGCCGCCGTTGGGTCTTTTGCTGGATGATATGGGAGTGCATTTCGATGGCTCCCTCCCTTCGCGGCTGGAACACATCTTGATGAACGACCCGCTGGATGACAGTTCAATGCTGAACCGCGCGCGCGTTGCAATTGAGCGTATGAAAACGGGTCATCTGTCCAAATACAACGCATTCCTGCCCTCACGACCGGTTCCCGATGCGCCGTATGTTCTGGTGCTGGATCAGACCGCCGGGGACGCGTCGATCCGTCATGGCGGCGCATCCAAGGCCACATTCCGCGACATGTTGGTCGCTGCACGGCTGGAACATCCCCATGCGCGCATTCTGATCAAGACACATCCCGAAACGCAGGCCGGCCACCGCACCGGTCATTTTGGTCCCGAAGATGCAAATGTACAGGTGCATCTGATCACGGACGCTGTCAGCCCATGGGCGCTTCTTGACGGGGCGATGGCTGTCTACACCGTCAGCTCCGGCATGGGGTTCGAAGCCATCTTGGCGGGGCACAAGCCGCAGGTGTTCGGCCAGCCTTTCTATGCGGGCTGGGGTCTGACTGAGGATCGGCAGCCCGTAAACAGACGCAATCGCAAGCTGACCCGCCCGCAGCTGTTTGCGGCTGCGATGATGATCTATCCCACCTGGTACGATCCCTACCGCGATACCTTGTGCGAAATTGAGCAGGTGTTGGACACGTTAGAAGCGCGCGCGCGGGCATGGCGTGAAGACAGGCAAGGCTATGTCGCCAGCGGAATGCGCCTGTGGAAACGCCGCCCACTGGCCGAGTTCTTTAAGGCGGACACCGCCATGGTGTTTGACGACGATGGCGCGCGCGCTGCAAATGGGGCCGAGACACTTGAACGCCCGCTGATGGTTTGGGCTGGGAAAGAGACGCCGGAACACAACACGCACCAAGTCCCCCTGCGCATCGAAGACGGGTTCTTGCGTTCGCGCGGGTTGGGGGCAGAGCTTACCCCACCCTTGTCTTTGGTTCGGGATGATCTGGGAATTTATTATGACCCTGCGCGCGAAAGCAGGCTGGAGCAACACATTGCGAATGCCACCACCCTGCCCGACCACGCCCGCGAACGGGCCGCGCGTTTGATTGAGCGCATCACGCAAAACCGGCTGGGGAAATACAATCTGGATCGTCCACTGCCTGCTGGCCTTGACGAACTGCCGTCGGGCAACCGCATTCTTGTGCCGGGGCAGGTGGAAGACGATGCCTCGATCAAGCTGGGCACTTCAACGGTTGCAACCAATCTGGGTTTGCTCAAACGGGTGCGCGCCGACAATCCCGACGCCGTGATCATCTATAAGCCACATCCGGACGTCGAAGCCGGGTTGCGCGAGGGACGCATTCCGGCGGATGAGGCTTTGCGCTATGCAGACTTGATCGCGGATGAATCTGATCCCATCGCGCTGTTGGAGCATGTTGATGCGCTGTGGACCATGACCTCCACCATGGGGTTCGAAGCGCTGCTGCGCGGGGTGTCTGTGACCTGTCTGGGGGCGCCCTTCTATGCCGGTTGGGGCCTGACGACAGATCTGGGTCAGGTGCCGGACAGGCGACAAGCGCGCCCTGATCTGATTGCTCTCGCTCATGCTGTGCTGATCGACTATCCGCGCTATTTCGATCCAATCACCAAAACAGCTTGTCCGGTCGAAGTGATTGTGGATCGTCTTGCGTCCGGTGATCTGCCCAAAGGGCGACCCGGTACGCGGATGCTTGCCAAATTACAGGGGGTCTTCGCCAGCTACGCCTATCTATGGCGTTGATGGTGTCGCGCGCCAACGGTGCAAGACATCGCCACCTATGTCGCGACACTCGACCAGCTCAAATCTGGGGGCCTCGGCCAATCTGCTTAGCCCCATTGCAGCCAAAGACGGTCGCCCTTCGGCACCAATGGCCAGCCCCGCGCCATAGCCCACAAGCTCGTCGACCATTCCCGCCATAAGAAAAGACGCGGCCACCCCACCGCCACCTTCGCAATAGACACGGGTCAGGCCACGCGCGCCCAGAGCCTCAAGAACCGATGTTGGGTCCAACGTCGCCTGCGCCTCGTCCACCTCGATCAATGTGGCGCCGATGTCTTTCCAGACCGAAATCAGCTCGGGCGCGGCACGGCGACCATGGCAAATCCATATAGGAATTTCTTTTGCGGATTTCGCAAGTTTGCTGTCCAGCGGAAGGTCCAAATGCCGGGATAAAACCACCCGCACCGGTTGGTGTTCAATTCCCAGCCCACGCACTGTTAGCGACGGATCATCATCACGGGCCGTACCTGCCCCGACCATCACCGCATCATGGTTTGCGCGCATTGCATGCACATGGCGGCGCGCGGCGGGCCCTGTGATCCATTGGCTTTCACCGCTGGCTGTTGCGATGCGCCCGTCAAAGCTGCTGGCGAGTTTCAGCGTCATCATGGGGCGACCACGGGTCACCCGGCTTAAGAAGCCGGCCTGGTCTACGTGCGCTTCATCCTCGCAGAGGCCCGTTACAACTTCGATGCCCGCCGCGCGGAGCATATCGAAACCGCCCCCATCCACACGCGGATCAGGATCACCCAATGCACAGACCACACGCGCGACACCCGCCTTGATAAGTGTGTCGGCACAGGGCGGCGTTTTTCCGTGATGGGCACAGGGTTCCAGCGTGACATAAGCAGTGGCTCCTTGCGCAGCTCCCCCTGCCTGAGCAAGCGCAACTGTTTCCGCATGGGGCCGTCCCCCCGGCTGCGTCCAACCACGGCCGATAATCCGGTCATCACGCACAATCACACAGCCCACCGCAGGATTGGGCCAAACACGCCCAAGCCCACGCCGGGCAAGCGACAGAGCCAAGCGCAAAAACCTGTTATCCGCGCCCGTCTTGTCTGCTGTCATGGGTCTACTCGTTGTCTTCTGGCGGGATGTCCGGTCGCAACTCGCTGACAAATTTGTCGAAATCATCAGCGGCTTGGAAGTTTTTGTAAACGCTGGCAAAGCGCACATAGGCAACGGTGTCAATCCGGGCCAAAGCCTCCATCACGATCTCACCGATCGTCTTGGACTGAATGTCTGTTTCGCCCATACTTTCCAAACGCCGCACAATGCCCGAGATCATCTGATCAATCCGCTCTGGTTCAACCGGGCGTTTCTGCATCGATATACGGATCGAGCGCTCTAGTTTTTCACGGTCGAAGTCTTCACGGCGACCGTTGGATTTTATCACCACAAGATCGCGCAATTGCACGCGTTCATAGGTGGTAAACCGCCCCCCGCAAGCCGGACAAAAGCGGCGGCGTCGGATCGCAACGTGATCCTCGGCTGGGCGGCTGTCTTTTACCTGAGTGTCGATATTTCCGCAAAACGGACAGCGCATGGGCGATCCCCTTCCTTCACTGAACCATGTGGGTGTGGGTCTATGACCACTTATCCACAGGCACTATAGGCCAGCCTCTAAGTCTTGTGTAGCCCGAATTGCACACACCAAGATAAGGCCTGCTAGGCGTCAAGTGGGAATGGCTGAAA
Source organism: Aliiroseovarius sp. F20344 (assembly GCF_023016155.1). GTDB lineage: Bacteria > Pseudomonadota > Alphaproteobacteria > Rhodobacterales > Rhodobacteraceae > Aliiroseovarius. Next base: position 577,439 of record NZ_JALKBG010000006.1, on the reverse strand, counting down.
ATACTCCCCTGTCGGCCTGTGATATAACTCAAATACTTGCGTAATCTGAACAACAGGAGGACCAGAAATGTCCGTAGCACGAGTTACCGAAATCTCAGCAACATCAAAGAAAAGCTTCGACGATGCGGTTGAAACTGGCGTTGAACGCGCCGCAAAAACCCTGCGCAACGTGGTGAGCGCTTGGGTGAAAGAACAATCCGTATCGGTCAAAGATGGCAAGATTGAACACTATCAGGTGAACCTGATGGTAACGTTCGTACTGGAAGGCTGATCCATCCACACAAAAGACAACGCGCTGCAGTCGAACCGAATTGCGGCGCGTTCTTATGTTTATCCATCAGGTAGACAGATGCCCAGCCACCTGCCGCCGATGCGGGGCCGTGCGGTGCTCGAACAAATAGATCCCCTGCCATGCTCCCAGCATAAGCCGCCCGTCATGGACAGGGATCGACAGATTCACGGGCAGCAGCGCGGATTTAATATGCGCGGGCATATCATCCGGCCCCTCATAAGTATGTGTCAGATAGCTCATCGTTGGATCCGTGCTGGGCGGTACCAATCGTGAAAAGAAGTTGTTCAGGTCTGTTTGAACCTCAGGGTCCGCATTTTCTTGGATGAGCAGCGAACAAGATGTGTGGCGCACAAACAAGGTCAGCAATCCATCACTCGTATTCTGCGCTCGCAACCAAGATGTCACTTGGTCGGTGAACTCATACAGTCCCGCTCCATGCGTGGTGATCTCAAACATGTTGGCCATTTAGGTACCCCGAAAAAACGAAACCGGTGCGCAAATGCGTCACCGGTTTTGTTTTAGCCAAAGCTGAAGCAACAGATCAACGTTAAGCACGCAAGGCAGTGTCGGGCTTCAGTCGACTTCTCGATACTGCGCCTAGAAATGCGCAAACGATGGGCGGCATGAAGCCAAGCCTTCGCTTTTGCGTTTCTCAAGCGCTTTCAACGCAAGCAATCGTCCCAACCGAACCGCCGATACTTTATTCGCGAACCCATCGCGTCGGCGCGGTGTCTCAATTTGCCAATCTGGCTGCAGCGCCAATGGCTTTCCCCTCACAACATCATACATTTCAAATTACCCAGTATAAGTCAGCAAAATAGACTGACGTGAACATTTCCCCGCCACATTCCTGCCACAAACCGCCACATTTTTAAATCCTAAGGAGGGCTTTTTTGTTCAAATTTAGGGAAACAATCTGTTCTCGTCGAAGAATTGTGTCCGCTGGGTAGAGGTGGAAATAGATCAATTCTGGCATAGGTGGAGGTGCGTCACATCCAGCCGTCTGTGGCCTAACCGACAAGGAATCACTCAGCAAGCCTGCCTTGATCGGAGCTGCACATACGGCTGAAAATAAAACGCCCCGCAAATTGCAGGGCGTTCTCTAAAAGACTGTGAAAGCTGTTACTGATCCAAGAAACTGCGCAGTTTGCGCGAGCGGCTTGGGTGCTTCAGTTTGCGCAGCGCTTTCGCCTCGATCTGGCGAATACGTTCGCGGGTCACGCTGAATTGTTGGCCCACTTCTTCCAGCGTGTGGTCGGTGTTCATGCCGATACCAAAGCGCATCCGAAGCACACGTTCTTCACGCGGAGTGAGCGAAGCTAGCACGCGGGTCGTAGTTTCCTTGAGGTTTTCCTGAATGGCGCTGTCCAAAGGCAGCACGGCATTCTTGTCCTCGATAAAGTCACCCAGTTGGCTGTCTTCCTCGTCGCCAATCGGTGTTTCCAGAGAGATCGGCTCTTTGGCGATCTTCATCACCTTGCGCACTTTCTCAAGCGGCATTTGCAGCTTTTCGGCCAGTTCCTCCGGTGTCGGTTCGCGACCGATTTCGTGAAGCATCTGACGACCAGTCCGGACCAGTTTGTTGATCGTTTCGATCATGTGAACCGGGATACGGATCGTGCGGGCTTGGTCCGCGATCGAACGCGTGATCGCCTGACGGATCCACCATGTCGCATAGGTCGAGAACTTATAACCGCGACGGTATTCAAACTTGTCCACCGCCTTCATCAGGCCGATGTTACCTTCCTGAATAAGATCAAGGAATTGCAGGCCACGGTTCGTGTATTTTTTAGCGATCGAGATCACGAGGCGAAGGTTGGCTTCTACCATTTCCTTCTTAGCCTGACGCGCTTCTTTCTCACCCTTCTGAACCTGCTGAACGATGCGGCGGAATTCAGGGATGTCGACGCCGACATATTGGCCCACTTGCGCCATGTCGCCGCGCAGCTTCTCAACCTTGTCGGTCGACTTTTCGATGAAGGACTGCCAGGCGCGCCCGGTCTTTTCGCCCATCTCTTCCAGCCAAGTCGGGTCCAATTCACGGCCACGATAGGCCTCGACAAATTCACGGCGGTTGATGCGGGCTTGGTCAGCCAGTTTCACCATCGCGCTGTCAATCGACATGATGCGGCGGTTGATGCCGTAAAGCTGGTCGACCAGTGCTTCGATGCGGTTGTTGTGCAGGTGAAGCTCGTTCACCAGCAAAACGATTTCCGAACGCAGCTTCTGATACGCGCCCTCTTCCTTCTTCGAGAAGCTGTCATCCTCGTTCAGGGTCGCGGACATCCGCAGATCCTGCATTTCCGACAGCATTTCATAGTCGCGGGCGATCAGTTCGAGGGTTTCCAGCACGCGCGGTTTCAGAGCGGCTTCCATCGCGGCAAGCGACATGTTGGCGGCTTCATCCTCGTCATCATCATCGTCATCGTTGGTGATGGGATTGCCGTCTGCATCCAGCTCTTGCGCTTTTTCTTTCTTCTCGGAAGCGGGTGCTGCGCCATTGGCGGCCGGTGCAACCTCTTCCTCTTCATCTTCTTCCAGCTGATTGCCGAAGGTCGCATCAAGGTCGATCACATCGCGCAACAAGATGTCTTCGTTCAGAAGTTCTTCACGCCAAATGGTGATCGCCTGGAAGGTCAACGGGCTTTCACAAAGGCCCGAGATCATGGTGTTGCGGCCAGCTTCAATCCGCTTGGCGATCGCAATCTCGCCTTCACGCGACAGAAGCTCTACCGATCCCATTTCGCGCAGATACATGCGCACAGGGTCGTCAGTCCGGTCGAGCTTTTCCGTCTCAGCCGTTGCTACGGTAACTTCACCACCGGCATTCTTGGCGACAAGTTCGGTCGAGCCCTTCTCTTCCTCTTCCGCCTCTTCATCTTCAATGATGTTGATACCCATTTCGGACAGCATCGACATCACGTCTTCGATCTGTTCGGAACTGACCTGTTCGGGCGGCAGCACCTGGTTCAGCTGATCGTAGGTAATGTAGCCACGCTCGCGCGCCTCGGCGATCATTTTCTTCACCGCGGCTTGTGACATATCTGTCATCGGTTCGGCGTGCTGATCGTCTTTTTGATCGTTGGCGGTGTCCTTGGCAGCCATGGGCTCTCCTTGCACGAAAGATGCGGTCTGGGCCGTTTGTGGTGATGCGAAGCGTCCTTCGCTGACGGCCACCCGCGCTTGGGTGATTCGGGACGGACGTCACGCTGATTCGAATCAGTGATTCGTCCACAGCTGTAAGGTGGGTGCTTTAGCGGGGCTTTGCAAGCAGTCGCCCCCCTATGGCGAACGCATTAGTGGCTTTTTCGCTTCGCCGGATCAATTTGTTCCAGCAAAGCGTCCAATGCATCGCGCTCTTCCCGGTCCATCAGCGATCCATTGTCCGCAATTTCATAGGTGGTTTTGTCTTCGGTTTGACTGCGCAATGCATTGTTGCGGGCTTCGGCTGCCTGCCCCAGCCGCCATGTCACACCCTCATCCGGCAGGGCCTCCATGTCGGCTTGTGCATCCTGCACCTCGCGACGCACCCCACGCAGGGCTTCCAGCTTGGTCAGCTCTTCCGTCAGGCAGGCCTGAACGATTTCATCATCCTCAACAGACCGAATGGCTGGCGTGATGCGCACATGGTTCAGCATGAAAAGCTTGTCCAGACAATCGCCGCCAACTCGGTTCAAGATGGCCTCTTCCAGCGCATCTGCACCAGAATGCGCATGGCCTAAGATCACCCGAAGAAGTTCGCCATGATCTGGGCCGACCATGTCCAACCGCTCCATCCTGCTTTCCACCTGATCCAGCATGTCAGGGCGGCGGATCAGGATGGCAAGGATCACAGCCTCTCGCAGCGCTTCCTGCGCCAGATCATCTGCCGTCGCCAATATGGATCCCTTGGTCGAGGCCAAAACCGGCGGCGTTTGCTGCCATCCCTGCCCCTTACCCGGTTGCCACGCGCGCTTTTGGCCACCCTGCCCTTTCGGGCGCGAGCGGAACAGCTCCCACCGTTTGTCTTTGATGGCCTGGCCATAGTGATTGCGGATCGACTGATCCTTAATGTTCGAAATGGCGAGGCGCAGGTCCTTGTCCAGCGCCGCTTTGCGCTCAGGACTGTCAAAGACCTTGCCTTCGGTTTCACGCCGCCACAACAGGTCCACCATCGGAATAGCCCCATCAATCAGCGTCTGCATCGCGCTGGATCCGCTTTCTTTCAGCAGATCATCGGGGTCTTTGCCTTCCGGCATGATCGAGAACCGTAGGCTTTGACCCGCTTCTAGCAATGGCAGTGCGTTGTCGATCACCCGCATCGCGGCACGCAGACCGGCCGTGTCTCCATCCAGCGCGATGATGGGTTCGGGCGCGATCCGCCAAAGCAAGCGCAACTGATCTTCGGTGATCGCAGTTCCAAGCGGCGCGACTGTGGCATTGAACCCGGCCTCGGACAAGGCAATCACGTCCATATAACCTTCGGCCACAATCAACGGCTGCCCTTTTCCCGCGGCTTCGCGGGCGGGGCCGTGATTGAACAGACTGCGGCCTTTGTCAAAAAGCTCGGTCTCAGGCGAGTTCAGGTATTTGGCGTTGTCGTTTGGGTCCATCGCACGGCCCCCAAAAGCGATCGCCCGTCCACGCGCATCCCGAATGGGAAACATGATACGTCCGCGGAACGTGTCATAGGGTTTGCCACCCTTTTGACTGGGCTTGGCCAGCCCCGCGCCAAGGATCAAGTCATCGTCGACATTCTTGCCCTTCAGGTGATCCCAAAGCCCCTGCCACGCATCGGGCGCAAAGCCGATTTCCCAACGATCCAGTGCCGCTTCGTTCAGGCCACGGCGGGTCAGATAGTCCCGCGCCTCGGCCCCCGCCCCCGTCTTCAGCATCAGGCGGAAATGGCTGACCGCCATCTCCATCACCTCCGCCAACTGCGTGCGGCGGTCCGCTTTTTCTTGGGCTTTCGGGTCACGCGCGGGCATCTTCATGCCTGCTTCTCCCGCCAAGATCTCGACCGCTTCGATGAACGAGACATTTTCGGTCTCTTTCACAAAACTGATCGCATCGCCCTTCGCGTGGCAGCCAAAGCAGTAGTAAAACCCCTTCTGGTCATCTACATGAAAAGACGCGGTTTTTTCCTGATGGAAGGGGCAAGGCGCCCACATGTCGCCCTTGGCTTGATTGGATTTCCGCTGGTCCCACATGACCTTACGCCCCACAACCTGTGTCAGGCTGAGGCGGGTACGCAACTCATCTAGGAAACCGGGCGGCAGAGACATGTTCTATATATCGGTTCGATAGCGGACAGAGTCCAGTACTCACGCGCCAACTGCGCCGCGTACCATATCCCAATACCGATCCGCCACGGCCTCGCGCGACAGACGACCACCTTCGCGATACCAGGTGTTCACCCCTGTCAGCATAGCAATCAGCGCCATGGTGGTCAGACGAATATCTGGAACGGTGATGGCGCCATCGTGCTGCCCTGCCCGCAAAATGGCTTCCAATTCTCCCTCATACTGACGACGCAGAACTTCGATAGCGGCGAAATTGTCATCCGTCAGGTTGCGAAGCTCCATATAAGCAATGAAAACCGCGTCGGGTCGTTCCAAGTGAAAACGGATGTGGAACCGGGTGAAGGCCTCAAGCGTATCCAGCGCGCCCTCGCCTTTGGGTTCCTCTGCCCATGCGGCCAACAGATCGTCCATATGGGTGCGCATCAGGTCGAAAAGCAGGCTCTGCTTGTCCTTTGTATAAAGATAAAGCGCGCCTGCCTGCACACCGACCTCGCCCGCGATCTGGCGCATCGACACGGCCGCAAAGCCATGGCGCGCAAACAGCGTCAGCGCGGCCTCTCGCACACGTGGGCCAGTGATTTCGCTATGTGATCCAGTTTTCCGAGCCATGATGGATTGGTAACTGAACAATCGTTCATATCCAAGCGTTTCGCGACGTCCTGCCAACATTGCACGCTTACTTTCATGCTGCCTTGCAGCGCCTGAATGTGCTGTCTATGGTCGCCATGACCAAAGCATCAAGGACCACCGCCAGATGACTCGCCCGTTCACGACCAGTTTGCTTCTGGCCTTTGGCACGCTTGTGGCCTGTTCGAACATGCCCGATTTCGCAGATGGCGCTACAAAGAACGCGCCCTTCCCAAAGATTGTCGCAATGGATGACATCGTTGGTCAGATCCCAGCGGATCAGGGAGATTTTGGCACTGGAGCCTTGGCATCACGCGCAGCATCTCTGCGCGCGCGCGCCGATCGTCTGCGCCGAAGTGCTGTGGTGGACGGGGCTACCAAATCGCGCATGCAAGCAGCACTGGCGCGCCGCTAGAGGCACCTCGCCGGACTTTCAAAGGAATTTCCCCAATGTGGGCCAGCCGTGGATTGCACAGGGCCGCGCCTTTGGCTACACGTCCCTGAACGACAATAGTGCCGACGGAGACTGACATGAGTGAGATTGCCCCCCTTCGCCTTGGGATTGCAGGTCTTGGCACCGTCGGCATCGGCGTTGTGAAGATCATCCGCCGGCAAGCTGCCATGCTGGAAGATCGTGCAGGACGCCCCGTCGTGATCTCGGCCGTTTCTGCACGCACGAAAGACAAAGATCGCGGTGTCGATCTGTCGGATTATGGATGGGAAGACGATCCCATTGCACTGGCCAAGCGCGATGATGTGGACGTATTTGTCGAACTGATGGGCGGCCATGAAGGCCCCGCGAAAGATGCCTGTGAAGCCGCGATTGCAGCGGGCAAAGACATCGTCACCGCCAACAAAGCGCTTTTGGCCCACCATGGACAGGAGCTGGCCTTGGCTGCCGAGGCCGCTGGCGTACGCATCCGCTACGAGGCCGCCGTTGCTGGCGGCATTCCGATTATCAAATCCCTGATGGAGGGCTTGGCCGGAAACGAAATCACCCGCGTCATGGGCGTGATGAACGGCACATGTAACTATATTCTGACCCAGATGCAGGCCACGGGCCGTGGCTATAACGCGCTGTTCGAAGAATGCGCCGAGCTTGGGTATCTGGAAGCCGATCCCAACCTGGACGTGGGCGGCATCGACGCCGGTCATAAACTGTCGATCCTGTCCTCGATCGCCTTTGGCACGCAGGTCAATTTTGACGCGGTCGAACTGGAAGGCATTCAGCGCATCCAACTGGAAGATATTGAACACGCTGCAGAAATGGGTTTCCGGATCAAGCTTCTGGGTGTTGCCCAGATGACGGGTCGCGGGCTTGAGCAGCGTATGTCACCCTGCCTTGTGCCAGCCACCTCTCCGTTGGGTCAGCTGGAAGGCGGCACCAATATGGTCGTCGTGGAAGGCGACGCGGTTGAGCAGGTTGTTCTGCGCGGACCTGGAGCGGGCGAAGGTCCAACCGCCAGCGCTGTGATGGGCGACGTGATGGACATCGCGCGCGGCATCTCAATCCCGGTATTTGGCCAGCCTGCAAAAACTCTGCGCCCTGTAACGGGTGCAAAGGCTGCGAAGCCTGCCCCCTATTACCTGCGTATGTCCCTGTTGGACAAACCGGGCGCGATGGCCAAGGTCGCCGCCGTTCTTGGTGACGCAGGCGTTTCGATCAACCGGATGCGCCAAACCAGCCATGATGAAAAATTGGCCCCCGTCCTGATCGTCACGCATAAATGCACCCGTGACGCATTAGATGCAGCGATCAAAGGCTTTGCGGCCACTGGCGTGGTTGATGGTGATCCCGTCGCCATTCGTATCGAAGATCTGTAACCCAGCTCCCGCAACGGTTACGAAACTGCGCCGTGGGTCACCACGGCCACGGTGATCTTTATGATCGCGCTGCTCTTTCAGGGGCACTTTCGCAGCCCGGACATTCGATTCTATTCGTGAAAGCGGCTTGTGGCTGCTATTTCGCCAAGTAAGGCACTTGCCCCTGCCCCCCCCGGCGCTTAAACCGGAACCCGAATAGAGACAGTGAGGATTGCCCCTTATGGCTGATAAAGTCGTTTTTGCCGACCGCATGCTTTCGCTTGGTTTGGCCCGTGTTTCCGAAGCCGCCGCCACGGCCAGCGCCGATCTGGTCGGCCGCGGGGACGAAAAAGCCGCAGACCAAGCCGCTGTGAACGCGATGCGTGATCAGCTGAACCTGCTGGACATTCAAGGTACCGTTGTGATCGGCGAAGGCGAACGTGACGAAGCCCCGATGCTGTATATCGGCGAAGAAGTCGGCACCGGCGACGGCCCTGCGGTGGACATCGCACTGGACCCGCTGGAAGGCACAACCCTGACCGCCAAAGACATGCCAAACGCGCTGACCGTGATTGCCATGGCTCCGCGTGGTACTCTGCTACACGCCCCTGACGTTTATATGGAGAAGCTGGCGATTGGCCCGGGCTATCCCAAAGACGTCGTCTCGCTTGAGATGTCTCCCAAGGAGCGCGTTGAAGCCCTGGCCAAAGCCAAAGGGTGCGACACCAAAGACATCACGGTCTGCGTTTTGGAACGCCCCCGCCACGAAGAAATGATTGAAGGCATCCGCTCGACCGGTGCTGCGATCCGCCTGATCACCGATGGTGACGTGGCCGGTGTCATCCACTGCGCCGAGGCCGAGATCACAGGCATCGACATGTATATGGGCCGCGGTGGCGCGCCGGAAGGTGTACTGGCTGCATCTGCTTTGAAATGTATGGGCGGGCAAATGTGGGGTCAGTTGACCTTCCGCAATGATGACGAGCGTGGCCGCGCGGCCAAGGCGGGCATCACTGATCTGGACCGCATCTATTCGCGTGACGAAATGGTCACCGCCGATGTGATCTTTGCGGCAACCGGCGTCACCGATGGTTCGATCGTGTCGGGCATCAAACGCGAACCCGGCTGGCTGACCACCGAAACGCTGCTGATGCGGTCGAAAACCGGATCGGTTCGTCGCATGATCTACCGCAACCCGGTTTCTGCCGACTGATGCTTGGGGCCCTGATCCTGATTGATATTCAGGAAGGGTTTGACGACCCGTTCTGGGGCACGCGCAACAATCTGGATGCCGAGTCAAACGCCGGACGGCTTTTGACCCATTGGCGGGCGCACTCTGCGCCCGTCTTTCACATTCAGCACCTGTCGACGACGGCCGGCAGCCCGCTTAACCCGGATGGTGGGCTCGTAGCGTTGAAATCCATGGTGTCGCCCCGCGAAGGTGAACCGGTCTTAACCAAACATGTGAACTCGGCCTTCATTGGTACCAATCTTGAAAAACGTCTGCGAAAGCTTGATGTGGTCGACGTCACCATCTGCGGCCTGACAACCCCGCATTGCGTCTCGACAACCACGCGCATGGCAGCCAATCTGGGCTTCAAAGTCCGGCTGGTCCACGACGCCTGCGCGGCTTTCACGGGCAATGCTGACAGCTCTTGGCGCAATGAAACACCCCCAAACGCTGCGCAAATTCACGAGGCAGCTTTGGACCAGCTACATGGCGAGTTTGCGCAAGTTTTGTCGACCGATCAGGTGCTTGGATGAGCACGTTTCTGGGCGTTGAAAGCTCTTTGACCGGGCGCAAATGGATCGGCCCCTCGCCCGAGTTAGAACGGCAGGCCGAAGCGATTGCCCAACAAACGACCTTGCCCGCGCCGCTTTGCAAACTGCTGGCGCAACGTGGCATTCCGGCCCACGAGGCAGCAGGATACCTTGACCCAACGCTGCGCGACCTTCTACCCGACCCGCGCAAGCTGAAAGACATGGACAAGGCGGCGGCCCGCATCCTTGCAGCCCTAGATCAGAACGAAAAGATTGCGGTTTTCGCCGATTACGACGTAGATGGCGCAACCTCGGCCACTCTGTTGATCGACTGGTTTCGGCAATTCGACCGACAGATCAAGCTCTATATCCCGGATCGAATTGCGGAAGGCTACGGCCCCAACACCCCCGCTATGGAACAGCTGGCCAAGGATCACAGCCTGATCATCTGCGTTGATTGCGGGACGCTTAGCTTCGAACCAATCGCCGCAGCCCGCGCAAAAGGCGCAGATGTGATCGTGCTGGATCACCACCTTGGCGCTGAAACGCTGCCCGATGCGACCGCAGTGGTGAACCCAAACCGCCAAGACGAAATCGACGCCCCCGGCTATCTTTGTGCGGCAGGTGTCGTCTTCCTTGTTCTGGTCGAGCTGGGACGTTTGCTGCGCGAAGCTGGACGCAGTGGACCCGACCTGATTTCGATGCTCGACCTTGTGGCGCTTGGCACCGTTGCGGACGTTGCCCCCCTGATCGATGCAAACCGTGCCTTCGTACGACAGGGCTTGAAGATCATGGCCCGTCGTGCGCGTCCTGGGATGGTTGCATTGGCAGATGTGTCCGGGCTGAACGAAGCCCCGCGCGCGTATCACCTTGGATACTTACTGGGGCCGCGCGTGAACGCAGGCGGTCGTATCGGAAAAGCAGATCTTGGCGCGCGATTGTTGGCGACAACGGATGCAAACGAAGCCAATTCCATTGCCGAGAAGCTTAATGAACTCAACGCAGAACGGCGAGAGATTGAAGCCCGCGTGCAAGAAGTTGCGATGGAGCAGGCGGAAGAACGCGGGTTAGACGCCCCGTTGGTTTGGGCTGCGGGCGAAGGATGGCATCCCGGCGTTGTGGGCATCGTCGCCAGCCGCCTGAAAGAGGCCACCAATCGCCCGTCCATCGTAATCGGATTTGCCGAGGATGATGGCAAAGGGTCGGGCCGTTCGGTCAGCGGGATTGATCTTGGTGCAGCCATTCAGAAGCTGGCGACCGAAGGTGTCATCCAAAAAGGTGGTGGCCATAAAATGGCAGCGGGTCTTAGCCTGTCGCGTGATCAGTTGGAGCCCGCCATGGCGCGGCTGAACGAGCTGATGGAAAAACAAGGTGCGGGCGCGCTTGGGGCCGCGGATCTGGTTCTGGATGGTGTCTTGATGCCGTCCGCGGCAACCGTCGATCTGATCGAAACCTTGGAAGAGGCCGGGCCCTTTGGGGCCTCTGCCCGCGCTCCGCGCTTTGCTTTCCCGGATGTGCAGGTGTTTTTCGCCAAACGCGTTGGTCAAAATCACCTGAAAGTCAGTTTTGGGGACGGCTTGGGAACGCGGATCGACGCGATTGCGTTTGGGGCTTTCGATGGTCCTTTGGGCCCTATGCTTGAAAACCATGGCGGGGCTCGCTTTCATCTGGCGGGGCGACTCGAAATCAACCAATGGCAGGGCAGAACCAGCCCGCAACTTCGGCTGGAAGACGCGGCAAAGGCCTGAATTAATTTGATTTTATCTCGCTCCAAAAAAGTGAAAATGCCTCTTGCGTGGCTTCGGGCTTTGACATAGAAACCCCTCACCACAGAGTGGCCCGTTCGTCTATCGGTTAGGACGCCAGGTTTTCAACCTGGAAAGAGGGGTTCGATTCCCCTACGGGCTGCCACTTTTCCCTGAAATCTTGATGTCCACACAGCGGAAAATCACTTTTCTGTGGTGAATTTCCTGTCCAGTTGCCCCTTGCTGCTGGGGTCAATTCCTCGCAACATCAGGCAACTTGATCAACACCTATGGTTATGATGTTCCGTAAAAGCTTCCTTCGCCTTGCACTATCTGCGTGGTCTGCATTTCCTGCCAACGCGCAAGAGTGCGATCCAACAACCCATTCTTACATCACACTGCCCTTGTCGATCCCGCTGGACGAACTGCAAACGCAGCTTAATGCCTCGGTCGACGAAGTGATGCGCGGGATTGAGAATGATCCGGTTCCGGGTCGGTTGGTGGATGACACGCTCGGCTGGGCTGCACGACGATCTGATATCGTTCTACGTCCGAGCGCAAATGGTGGGCTGATTGCCAAAGCCAACATTCGTGGCAATGTGCAGTTGACCGGCGGCATCCAGATTGTGCGCGGTGCGGTCGGCGCGCTTTTGAACCAAGTTGCCCCCGCGAACATTCCCATAAGCCAATCCAGCAAGCTTGAAGCGCGTGTGGTCGGTGATTTCAGACCGATCCTTAGAGAAGACTGGAGCCTGAACCCACGCGCGGTAGCATCTGTGCAGGTAACCCAAGCCGAGGCGAAAATCGCCAAGTTGGGCAGATTATCGTTCCGAAAGCTGCTTCAGCCCACGGTCCAAGAAAAGGTCGACAAGTTGATGGCGAAGCTGAACCGCGACCTGCCAAAAGACCAGTTCTTGCGCAAAGAGGCACAAGACCTTTGGGACGACTCCCATAAGGTGATCGAAGTCCGGGGCGATGTGCCCGGGTGGATCGTGACCAAGCCCGTTCGGTTTGAGGCGGTTCAACCCTTTGTCGATCAACAGGAAAATGCTCTACGCCTAGGTCTAAGCCTGTGCTTTGAAGCGACCGGTGTTTTGACCCCCAACAGGCCAGATCGCCCCCGTCGCAGCGACGTTCCCCCGTTGAAATTCATCGATAAGATCGATACCGGTGGCATCGCGATCAGACTGCCTGTCTCTGCAAGCTGGGATCGGTTAAGCGAGATTGCCACGTCTGAGATCACGCAGACCGAGATGAAATGGCCCCAAAACGGACGCGCGTTTAACATGACCCTGTCCAATGCGACGCTTAGCGGGACGAATGACGGGGATATGACGGTAAAGCTTGGGTTGTCCGCTTCAAAAGGCTGGCTCAGCCGTGTCCTGTTTGGGCAGAAATTCGATGGCGACATTACCTTCACCGCCACCCCTCAACTTACGGACAACAAGCTGACAATGGTCAATGCACGTATCACTGAAGAAAGTGATGGCCTGCTGCTTAAGTCCGCCAAATGGCTTCTGAAAGGGAAACTGGAAGAGCTTGTTGAGACGCATGTGCATGCGGACCTAACCGGGGTGAAAGCTGAGACAGAGGCGTCGACCAAAGAAGCTTTGCGTCGTCTTGCGCAGGACATGCGGTACGATGGGTTTGGCGTGAGCTTCAATGATGCCGACATCAACCTGATTGGTTTCACCCCAAGCGATCGCGGACTGGAGTTTACGCTAAGTGGCGTGACAACCACGCAAAATGCGCAGGTTACTTTCGTCCCCCAATTCTAACCCGGGCGTCGCTCGCAGAGATGGAAATTCAGATTTCTTTGATTTCCCCTCTTGCGCTTGTAAATGGGCTCGCCTAATAAGCCGCCTACCAACAACGTGGCCCGTTCGTCTATCGGTTAGGACGCCAGGTTTTCAACCTGGAAAGAGGGGTTCGATTCCCCTACGGGCTGCCACTTGGTTTTCCAAACATCGCCGCATCAAATCTGCTGAGCTACGCTGCGCAAACCGGATCGCATTTTCACGTAGTTTGTTACTGGCCGACGCTGAACGTCGCTTTCCCGCCCGGACTTACAAAGATCACGGTTTGAATGTCGCCATCCGGGGCATATTCAGCAAACACGTCCATGCAGATCGGTGCGCCGGTCAATCCACGAGTGAACTCGCGACAGTATTTGTTATCATCCAGCGTCCAAGTCCCTGCAAAAGCAATGCCGTTAAACACACCTTCCAATGATCCGTCAGCATTGATGAATGCTTGCGAAACTTGTTCGCTGCTAAGCGCCCGCCCCAGAATGGATCGTATTATATCGTCTGTCTGAGACGCCACAGGGTTGGCTAAGATCGGCACCCATGAACTCGCGACAAAAAGGGTAACGATTGCATGCGATAACAAGGGCATAGGGGGGCCTCGGCTGTGTTGGAGTCTTGTTTGTGCTAAGGCCTGCCCCCTATCCTGTCAACCGAACAAAAGGACCTATCGGCTTACCGTAAATGCAGCTCTGCCAGCACGCTTTGAGGCATACAGTGCCTGATCCGCATCTTCGGCCATTTCCAAGGGATCTGGATGCACATAACTGGTCGATAGCACCACACCAATACTGGCCGACACTCCGCATTCAATATCCCTGAAAACAACGGGCTTTTCGATACGCTGGATCAGTCTGGCGGCGATTTTTTCCAAGCGTGCTGGGCAAACGAGATTGTCCAGAACAATCACAAATTCATCCCCCCCCACACGCGCGACCAGATCCACTTCGCGCGTCTCTTGTTGCAAAACATCAGCCACTGCTTCGAGCACCGCATCCCCCGCCGCATGACCATGGGTGTCATTGACGGATTTGAAGTAGTCGAGGTCCAGATGCATCAGCGAAAACGGCACATTGCGTTTCAACTGGCGGCCAAAACGCAAATCAAGCGCACGTCGGTTGGCCAAACCTGTTAGCCCGTCCGTCTGCGCCTCATTTTTGGCGACTTCTTTTTCGTCATGAAGTCGGTGTGCAAGTTGGCTTGCAATGTCCATAGCTGCTGTCTTTGCTTCTACCAGATACAGCATTTCGACGGCCAGTTCGGTGGGGGCGAAATCTGACCCCGTCAATTCATAGCGCGCGACGGCCTCTGCGATGGAATAGCCAAAAGAGAGGTTCAACAGAACGCAGTTCAAATCGGGCATAAACGCAACGGCCCCCGTCAAAGGCGTTTCATATTCGTCTCGGATCTTCAGCCGAACACGTTTGGTGTCGATTCCCCGAACATCTTCAATCCGCTTGATATTTCTTGGCCGTTTGAGCTCCAGCAACCCAAAAACGTTTCGCCCGACAACGTCGCGATCCCCAAACACCTTTTGGATGGTTGGGCCGGCGTGCTGAATGATCCCCTTTGCGTCTATCATCAGGTGCATCGGCAGAACGCGATCAAGAACACCACAAGTGAAGGGAATTGGCCGTTCCATATTCATGATACGCCACCTGTTGCCCACAAAAACTCACGCCCTTCTGCGTGTTGGCACTCAAGCAGGTCTGCTGTGATGACGACATTGTCGGCGGTCTCGGCAGTCACCTCTAAAAAAACCAGAGAGCCAAAATCATCAGCCAGAGCCCGCAGCACGCCTAAAAGCACGTAAGGCGCGCCTTTCGGAATGTTTTCGCATGTGATTTCAAAGCGATGCGGCTGCCGTTCATCCACTTGAATATTCGGTAGGTGTAGGTCCGGCACAGCCAGAAGCGAACGCCCTTTAAGGTCCTCA
Source organism: Aliiroseovarius sp. F20344 (assembly GCF_023016155.1). Lineage (GTDB taxonomy): Bacteria > Pseudomonadota > Alphaproteobacteria > Rhodobacterales > Rhodobacteraceae > Aliiroseovarius. The sequence goes on along the minus strand of NZ_JALKBG010000006.1, from coordinate 562,188 downwards.
AGAGAGTGAAGAAAATCCGTGTAGTCAACCCCACCGAACCGCAGCAATCTGCGTACTCTTTCAACCCGCGTATCAGTTACTAGGAACGTGCCGAAATCTTCCAGCAATGATTGCCGATCCCGATTAAGGTCAACGGCCAATTGCTGAAGGATCGACAGCCCAACCTGATCATCATAGTGAAACAGTGGTTCAACCGCATTGAGGCTAAGGTCGAGCTTGGACAACACACCAGTCCACACCTGATTTCCATAGGTCAGGCGCACAAAAAATTCGAATGTCCACAGGATCAAGCCATGCATTTTCGCCACTCAGGTTATTAACTGATGACGATGTAACAGCCTAAATCTTAATAAACCGCAAAGCCGATTTGGAACCTAAACCAGTTGGTCCAACCAAGCCGGAATTTCGCCGATATCAGCAAGAACAACATCCGCAAAGGGGTGCAGCTCATCCCGTGTGGCGACCCCGGTAAGAACACCGATGGTTTTCATTCCTGCAGCGCGTCCGGCCTTCAGATCGTGCAGGCTATCACCGACCATTCCCACATGCATCGCAGGGACATCGATATGGTGCGCGAATGCCAAGCATGGGCTCGCATCTGGCTTTACACCATTTCCGCTGTCATATCCGGAGATGAAATCAAACAGATCGGAAACTTTTGCACTCTGCAAATGCTGCCTTGCAGGGCGTTCTGCATCGTTCGTTGCCACACCAAGGGCCAGCCCTCTTTCGCGCAGATGATTTAGCAATGGGACAAGCGCGACAGCCTCGACTTGCGGGGCGGTTTCAGCCTCGTCGTTAAGTATTCTTTCCAACTCACCCGAAGGCATGTCGACGTGCTTTTGCAAGGCGATCACAATTTCAGCCGGCGTGCCCGCAATTACCACGCTATCGGGGGCGAATTCCTGCGCCTCCATGTCAAACCCGACATCATGACCAATACGCGTGGCCCAATCGACATCCCCATTGGTCAGACGCAAAAGCACCTTATGTGTCCACGCTTCCCATGTGGCTTTGAAGTGAAAAAGCGTGCCGTCTTTATCAAAGAGAAGGGCCTTGATGGTCATGGTGGCTCCTGCCTGTAAACTTGGGGAACACTGCCCAGTTCCCGCCTTCAGGTCCAGTGAAAATCTGCCCCTCCGGGCAAGGCTTGTCGCACCGATGCCACCTGCACATAGGGAAGCCCCTGAGCGTCACAGGCTTGCATAACCCATTGGTCGTCCATCATCAGGAAATCCAGCATCGCAGCCAGAAACTGAGGATCGCCTGCGTTTTCACGCAACGTGTCCTGATCTGCCCCCGTCGCACCCATGAAAATCGGCAAAAGTTCTTCATTGCCAACCAGCCAACCAAGCATTTTCAACGCGATCCCTTCGGCCTGATCCGGTGTCATTTTAACACTCCTTTGCATTTGGAAAGGATTTCTTAACCAATCGGGCGCAGAGTGTCTGCACACCTTTGTCAACAACTAGCAAAATGGACACATGAGCGGAAGGATCCTCATAGCAGATGATCTGGCGACCAATCGCATCGTACTGAAGGTCAAACTGACTGTTTCATGCTACGATGTCATACAGGTCGAGCGCGTCGATGACGCGCTTGAAACCGCTCGTCGTGCGCAGCCCGACCTGATCATTCTTGGACGCGGCCGCAAAGGGCAAAGCCTGTCGATTTGCACAGCATTGAAGCAGGATCAAATTCTGTCTTCGATCCCCGTGATATTAATCACTGACAAAGATGACCGAAATTCCCGGATCGAAGCATTGCGTGCTGGTGCCGAGGATGTCTATTCCCGGGGCGGGAACGAAAGCACATTATCTGCCATGGTGCGCAACCTTATCCGGACACGCGGCACATATGAAGAAATCATGCGCCATCGCGACATCAGTACAGAGTTCGGCTGCGCGGAAGATGCAGCCAGCTTTGTACCGGCCGCGCATATCGCACTGGTGGCCCCGGACCCGGAACAAGGTCTGCTTTGGCGTCGAAACCTTTCTACCGAGATGCCCCATCGACTAGATGTGATGACGATCACACAAGCTTTGGGGGATATGAATGCTGTTCGGAATGTACCGGATGCCTTTGTGATCAGCGCATCCTTGCTGGAAGACACCGATGGGTTGCGGCTGGTCAGCGAGCTGCGTTCGCGCGTCCAAACCCGCAACGCAGTAATCGTGGTCGTCCATTCCGAGGATCGACCGAATGATGGCGCAATGGCGTTGGACTTGGGCGCAGATGCGGTCATGCATCCTTGTTTCGAAGCGATCGAATTGTCATTGCGCCTAAAGGCCCTTCTATCTCGCAAGTTAGAGCTTGATGCGCTGCGCAAACGCTTCGACCTTAACCTTTCGCTGGCCGTTCAGGATCCACTGACCGGATTGCACAACCGGCGTTATGCACAAAGCTACCTGAACCGGTTAGAGCAAGAGGCGCTTACCAACGGACAAGCCTATGCGATCATGGTGCTGGACCTTGATCACTTCAAATCTATCAACGACCGATTTGGCCACGGAGTAGGCGACAAAGTGCTGGTCGAGGTCGCAAACCGAATGCGTAAAAATCTACGAGAATTTGACCTTCTGGCTCGATTTGGGGGCGAAGAGTTTTTGGTGGCCCTGCCAGACGTCAGCCCAAAGGATGTTGCCGCGATGGCAGAGCGTTTGCGTCGCGCGGTTGGAGACGTTCCAATCAAGGTGTCAGAAATTGCTGCACCCATTCATGTCACTGTGTCGGTAGGCGTTGCCGTTTGGGGGGATCAAGCGAATGATGCCCGCAGCTCGCACGAGCTAACCCAGGCGGCAGATGAAGCGCTCTATGCCTCGAAGTCTGAGGGTAGAAATGTTGTGACCTTCGGCAAGTCGGCGGCTTAACCCACCGGCTTCCAACCCCGACCATTCAGGCTAGCGGTGTGACCTGCGATCGATCGTGGCTTCAAGCCGATCCGCAAAAGCCTTTCGTTCTTCGGGCGACATGCTCACAATTCGATCGACCACAAGATTTCGCAGGCTTTCCCCTCGGCTCCGCATACGATCCGCCTGTTGGGACATCGCGTTTTCAAGGACGCTTTTGTCAAAAGCCTCAGCTCTCAGCAGCTTCAGAAGCATTTCAAAATCGCGCTCTAGCGTTGCGCGGTTTTCCTTGAACGATCCGCCTTCGCGGCGAAACTCACGGCCAATTTCGCGGCGATCTTTGGGGTTTAAAGCCTTGGCAATCGGCGCAAAACCAAGATCGCGGATCACCCCGCGTTCCGGGCCACGGTGATCGAAGTTCGCGCGATCATGCCCCGACAGTTTCGCGCCAATGATCAGCCCCAAAACCAATAGGTTCAGCGTGAGCGAGATCACTAAAATAATGCGCGTCAAATGGCGGCGCGATTTCCTTTCGGGCTTGGAATGTTGCGTATTTTGATCAGATGCGCTCATCCTTCATCCTCCGCAAAGAGTGTTGTTCCCAAATATCCCGGCGCCAGATCTTCCAACGCATAGGACGTATCCGCAGCCGTATAATCACCCGACAACACCAACCCACCTGATAGGGTCTCAAGTTGCACGGGCTGCGTAAATCCGATCCACACACCGGCCACCGTCGCGGAGGCAAGGCTTGCCGCAGCTGGCCAGCCACCAATTGCAGAGAATATCGATTGAAGCCACCCGCCTTCTTGGGATCCTTGCCCAACAACAGGTAGAGTTTCGACCGCAGACAATTGAGCCTCGGCATCCGCAATGATGGCATTGAAGACATCAGCCGAAGGTTCGACATCCGCTTTTCGCGCCGCATTAAAGAATAGCTCAAGCTCACTGTCCAGCAGGGGCTGTTTGTCAGTCTTCGCCATATCCCAACTCCTCACGTCGTCCGGCCAGATCCTTGGCCAATGCTCTTTTGCCCCGGGCGGTTAGACTTTCCACCGCCTCGACACTTATGTCCATGATCTCGGCGATCTCGGGGTTGGTGGCCCCTTCGATATGCCGAAGTGTCACTGCAATCCGTTGCCGGTCGGGCAGCCGGTTCAGTGCACCCTGCAAGGCTTGCGCCCTGTCTTCATCCATCATGCTCTCAACCGCAGATGGCCGCCCGTCTTCTGGGTCACCAGCCGCGTCGATGTTCACTGTGCGCCGCTTGCGTAACCGATCCGTACAGAGGTTGGAAACCACACGATACAGCCAGGTTGAGACCTGAGCTTCCCCTGTACGCCAGCCTGTTGCCTGTTTCCACAAGCGCAGCATCGCCTCTTGCGTTACGTCCTCAGCCTCGGCCCGATCACCGCCAAGCAGGCGCGTCGCAAAGCCCAAAGCACGCGGTGCAAGCCTGTGGGTCAAAAGCTGTGCAGCCATTGGATCGCCATTGCCGTAAAGCACCAGCAATGCTTCATCAGAAGCTTCTTCATATGCGTCCAAGGCCATATTCATATGTCCTGCCTAGTCCGATCCGTGACACAAGACAACTTGGCAACGCCCTGCCCCGTCGGAAAGGGCGTTGCCGGCTGCAATTAGCCTTTGCGATCGCGGTTTTTGCCGCCATGACGCATGAACATCTCTTTTTGCGCTGCGTCGAATTCGGCTTGCGAAATCGCGTTGTCGTCATCCGTGTCGAAACGATCAATCAGACGTTCAAAGCGCGACAGCTCGGGGGACATTTCTTCAAAGCTGAGCGACCCGTTTTCATCCGCATCCTTTTTGGCCAACCGGTCTTCGATCTTCCAGCCCATGCGCTTTTGCATCATCTTGCCCATGCGCTTGCCGTCGCCTTTTCCTTGGCCTTTTTCCATACGATCAGCCATGCGCTTTTCGGCCTGCGCCTTCAGTTCTTCCAGCGTCAGCTCTCCGTTCCCGTCAGCATCCGCTGCATCGAAACGAGCTTTGGCGAAAGCTTGCAAATCTTCGACAGTGATCTGACCGCTTTTGTCCAGATCGACATCTGCAAATTCCATCACCATGAAGCCGCCTTTGCGCCCCATCATATCGCGTCCACCTTCTTTACCACCAAAGGCCATCGCGGCTGTTGAGGTCAATGTTAGGGCCGCGCCCAGACCAAGTGCAATGGCGGTGGCAGCTGTTTTCGCGTTCAGTTTCATAACTAACTCCTGTGTGTTCTTGCCTGTGCGACAGGGTGTTTTCCCCGACGCTATGTAACTTCAACGCACGAGCTGAGCGTTTCCGTCGCCAAGTCTCGAATTTTTCCGCGACATCGCGCCGCAAGCGCATTTCATGACATGAACTGCCCGTGGGAATCTGTATGATAGTCGGATGCGCGAACAAGGATTCACTCATGACTGAGAATGCCGAGATATCGATGGACGAGATGCCAGCCACATCCGAAGCCACAGAACGAGAGCTAAAGCCCGCCCTGCGCAAAGGCTGGGGCAAACGCTGCCCAAGCTGCGGCACGGGCAAACTGTTTCAGGGCTATCTGAAAGTGCATCACGATTGCACGGTCTGCGGCGAGGAACTTCATCACCAACGCGCGGATGATGGCCCGGCATATCTGACAATTATCGTGGTCGGCCATGTCATGGCGCCGCTGCTTCACATTTTTTATGTCCACGTGGTTCAGGATCCTTGGATGCTGGCGACCATTTTCACGGTTGGCACCGTGGCGGCTTCGCTTTACCTATTGCCTAGGTTCAAAGGCTTTATGATTGCCTTCCAATGGGCCAAACGCATGCATGGGTTTGCCGGCAAAAAATCTTAGACCACGTAAGGGGCCAAAATGGACAAATCCAAGATCATCCGCGACGCAGCAACCGTCATTCTGATCCGGGACAAATCCACGCGACCTCAGGTTCTTATGGGGCAACGCGGCGCAAAAGCCGCCTTTATGCCCAATAAATTCGTATTTCCGGGCGGTGCATTGGACGCAACCGATGCGATGGTACCTTTGGCGGATGCCGGTGCGGAACCATGTTTGACCCGTCTGGGAGAACAGGCTGACGCCTCAAAGGCGCAGGCCCTTTTGGTCGCCGCAATCCGCGAGCTTTGGGAAGAAACCGGACAAATTCTGGGGGAAGCTGGCAGCTGGAATGGCACTATCCCTGAAGACTGGAAGAGTTTTGCCGATGCAGGCTTTATTCCGTCAGCCAAAGGCATGTCCTTTGTTTTCCGCGCCATCACGCCCAAAGGCCGCACCCGCCGTTTCGATGCGCGCTTCTTCTCGGTCGACGCCGATGAGTTGCAGACCGATATCGACGACTTTTCGCGCGCATCGGACGAGCTAAGCCATCTGCAGTGGATCCCGTTGGATGATGTGCGTCGGTTTGACCTGCCCTTCATTACCGAAGTTGTTTTGGCCGAGATCGTTGGCAAGCTTCCAAATATTGGCGCGCCCGCAGAAGTGCCATTCTTCAACAATTCGGACGAGGAAAGCCTGTTTGAGCGCCTTGGCGGCGTTGGCCCGCTGTCCGCGTTGAACTAACGGTCCTATTTCAAAAACAAGACCAGCATTAGAACCGACACTAGGATAAGTGCGGTTCCACCATATTCGCGTCCGCTAACCTTTTCGCGAAAGACAAAAATTGTAGCTGCGTAGGAAAACAACAGCTCAATCTGACCAAGCGCTTTCACAAGAGCAGCATTCTGCAAAGTGAATGCGGTGAACCAGCAAAAACTCCCGATCATCGAGCTTAGCCCGACAAGCACGCCTACGCGCCACGCCGCAAAAACGCGGCGGATCTCGCCTTTTTCGCGCAGCGCCATCCATGTTGCCATGACCAGCGATTGAAACGCCGTCACCACAGCCAGTGTGAAACCCGCACGCGAGATCACGTCATCGACATCCAGCGACAAAGACGCCCCACGATACCCAATGGCGGAGAACGAGAACAAAAGTCCAGCGCCAAGTCCAAGGGCAGCGGCTTTGTTAAAGAACCGTCGCCACCCCTGCCCGCCTTCCGGTGGGTCCGACAGCAATATCAGCCCCAAAAAGCCGATAACGATCGCCAAGGCACCAGCCAGTTTGACACCTTCCCCAAGCACCAACAGCCCAGTCAGAGCTGTCAGCACGACCTCGGTTTTTTTGAAGGTGATACCGACCGCGAAGTTACGTTCGGCAAACAATGCGACCACGCAAATGGTGGCCAAAATTTGGGCAATCCCACCTACGGAGGCGAATAGGAAAAAGCGCGCTTCAGGGCGTGGAACCTCGTGCCCGCTAAGGACAAAATACGCGGCCATCAAAAGCGCAACCAACGGTGCGGAGTACACAAACCTTGCAAATGTCGCGCCGGTTGCGCTTAACCGCGTGTCCTTCAGCCGCTTTTGCAGCATGAACCGCAGGTTCTGCGAGAACGCTGCCAATATGGTGATCGGAATCCAAGCTTGCATGCTCATGCCTTCGCATGATGCGGCACCCGGAACAAGGGCATAGCCTAGCGCATACGCAACCGGCTTTTATCATAGCCATTAAACGCCAGCATATCCGCGGCTGCTTTAATACGATCTTCGCCGCCGGTCCGCTGGCGATCGATGATCCAGCCGAAACTGCCAGACGGTGTGCCAATCGCAGCGGTGCGATAATCCGCATCCACCCAAAGCACCCAATATTCGGTGCCAAAAGGCGGTGTGCCCACGATGATGCGTCCGGCTGTATTCATGCTGGCGTCATAGCGTTCACGCGACCCGGTAGAGTTGCTGACAATGATCCCAGACACTCCGGCGGCTCCGGCCTCGACCACGACATTGCCGTATAGGGGCTTTTCGCCGGGATGCACAAACTCCCCCCGGATCACCCATTTGCCCGCGAACCTCGCCGCATCAAACCGGGTCGTTGAACTGATCGGCCGTTTTGTGTTGCGGTGAAACTCCACCCCGTCGTCGCCACCGCCCAGACATGCGGTTAGAGCCGGCGTCACAGCGGACGCCGCCATTAGCTTAAACAGATTGCGTCGATCAATCACAGGAAACCTCGTTACTTAACCTAAGTATTTCAGACTGTTAGTAAGGCATCGGATGGGCACGATGCGCCACATCGATATCTGCCAGAACTTCATCTGTTAGGACAAGGTCTTTGCCGTCAAGAATATGTCCCAGCTGCTCCATCGAAGAAGCCCCAAAAATGGTCGACCCCATAAACGGACGCCCGACCGAGAAGGCGAGCGCCATCTGCGTCAAATCAAGCCCGTGTTTGTCAGCAACCGCCTGATAGGCATCGACAGCCGGGAATGCACGTTCGGTGACCCTGCCCCCGAGGCCAGGATAGATATCAAGTCGCGACCCTTCCGGCACAGCACCCTTTTGATATTTCCCGGTCAGAAGACCCGTCGCCAAAGGTGAATAGGACAGAACCCGCGTGCCTTCATTCATGCAAAGCTCTGCCAAATCAGTATCGGCCAATCGGCACATCAGGCTGTATTCATTCTGGACCGAGATCACCTCGGGCGCGCCCATCTCTCGTGCAAGACGCAGCCATTGGGCCGTACCCCATGCACTTTCGTTGGACAGCGCAAAATGGCGCACTTTGCCCGCGGCAACGACTTCGCTCATGGCGGTCAGAACGTCTCGCATATGCGCTTCGGTTGCTTCGCGGTTCTGGCCCGATGGATCAAAGGTCCAATTCTGGCGGAATGCATAGCTTCCGCGCATCGGCCAATGGGTTTGGTAGATGTCGATATAGTCGGTGTTGAGCTTTTTCAGGGAAGCGTCCACCGCCTCGTGAATGACCGCGCTGTCATAACCTTTACCGCCCCGCTTCCAGCCCGGATTATCGCCCGACACCTTGGTCGCGATGACAACATCGTCGCGCCGACCGGTTTTCGCCAACCAACCGCCGATTGTGGCCTCGGATGCTCCGCAGCGTTCGGCTTTGATGGGGTTCACCGGATACATCTCGGCGGTATCAATGAAGTTGCCGCCATGATCCAAGAACATGTCGATCTGATCGTGGCCTTCGGCTTCCGTGTTTGTGGATCCCCACAGCATCGAGCCAAGGCAAAGCGCGCTGACTTCAAGTGCGCCATCGGCAAGTTTGTTCATACGCATCGTGTTTCTCCTTTGGCCTTAGCCATGTTGTTCAGGCAGCAAATGATGGTGGATTGAGGTGTCAGTGGTCAGAGCGTCGTGTTGGTCGCACCGCCATCCAGAAGCACATTCTGTCCGATCATGAAACCCGCATGTTGCGAACACATGAAAGCGCAAGTGGCGCCGAATTCTTCCTTGGTGCCATAGCGTCCGGCCGGAAGGGTTTGGAACTTCTGCGCGCGCGCCTCGTCAAATGACACGCCGCTCGCATCCGCAGCCGCCTGATCAAGCGAGATCATGCGATCCGTGTCGTGCAGCCCCGGTAGAAGGTTGTTGATGATCACACCCTGACCCGCCATCTGGCGCGAGACGCCTGCGACAAAGCCGGTCAGACCTGTACGTGCTGTGTTGGACAGCCCCAAAACCGCAATCGGAGCCTTCACGGACACGCTCGTGATGTTCACAACACGGCCCCAACCGCGCTCTGCCATACCCGGGATGAGCGCCTGCATCAGTGCAATCGGCGTCAGCATATTGGCGTCAAAGGCTTCAATGAACGCGTCGCGTTCCCAATCGGTCCAAGTGCCGGGGGGCGGCCCGCCCGCATTGGTGACAAGAATATCAACGTCGCCTGCGGCCTTTAGAACGCGTGCGCGGCCCTCTTCCGATGTGATGTCGGCGGCCACGGTCACCACTTCGACGCCCGTTTCGGCTCGGATTGCTTCGGCAGCCTCCAACAACGGACCCTCGGTCCGTGCGTTCATCACCAGCGACACGCCTTCACGCGCCAAAGCCTGTGCGCAGCCAAATCCCAACCCTTTGGACGATGCGCAGACCAGTGCGCGCTTGCCAGAGATTCCCAGATCCATCTTATCCTCCACCGTGTTTGACCCAGACCTAGCAGCGCATCCCGTCTGAGGGAAGCGTGCATGCATGTTGCACCACCCTGCCCCCGTCGCTATATGCCAATCCATGTTGGACACGAATACAAACCGCCCCGAATTGCCGCCCGAGATTGCGCGCCGTCGCACTTTTGCGATCATCAGCCACCCGGATGCCGGCAAGACGACCCTGACCGAGAAATTCCTTCTGTATGGTGGCGCCATTCAGATGGCCGGACAGGTGCGCGCCAAGGGCGAGGCACGGCGCACACGATCCGACTTCATGAAGATGGAGCAAGACCGGGGCATCTCGGTCTCGGCCTCGGCCATGTCGTTTGATTTCGGCAAATACCGCTTCAATCTGGTGGACACGCCCGGCCACTCGGATTTCTCGGAAGACACCTATCGCACGCTGACCGCTGTGGACGCGGCGGTTATGGTGATCGACGGGGCGAAAGGTGTTGAAAGCCAAACCCAGAAACTGTTCGAAGTCTGCCGTCTGCGCGATCTGCCCATTCTGACCTTCTGTAACAAGATGGACCGCGAAAGCCGCGATACATTTGATATTATTGACGAAATCCAAGAGAACTTGGCCATCGACGTGTCCCCGGCCAGTTGGCCTATCGGGATGGGTCGCGACTTCATGGGCACCTATGACCTTTTGAATGATCGCCTTGAACTGATGGACCGCGCCGACAGAAATGTCGTGGCTGAGACCATCGAGATCAATGGGCTGGACGACCCCAAACTGGCCGAGCATGTGCCCGAACATCTGCTTGAGAAGTTCTTGGAAGAGGTCGAGATGGCGAAGGAACTTTTGCCTAAACTCGACCCTCAATCGGTTTTGGAAGGCCACATGACGCCAATATGGTTCGGCTCGGCCATCAACTCGTTCGGCGTGCAGGAATTGATGCAGGGAATCGCCAATTACGGCCCGGAACCGCAGCCCCAGCAGGCTGATCCCCGTGCCATCGCGCCCGAGGAAAAGAAAGTCGCGGGCTTTGTCTTCAAGGTTCAGGCCAACATGGATCCGAAGCACCGTGACCGCGTCGCGTTCATGCGTCTGGCCTCGGGCCACTTCAAACGCGGTATGAAACTGACACATGTGCGCTCGAAGAAACCGATGGCAGTTTCGAACCCTGTGCTGTTTCTTGCCTCTGACCGCGAGCTTGCGGAAGAAGCTTGGGCAGGTGACATCATCGGCATCCCGAACCACGGACAGCTGCGCATCGGCGACACGCTGACCGAGGGCGAAATGATCCGCGCCACCGGCATCCCCTCTTTCGCGCCAGAGCTGCTTCAAACAGTGCGCGCGGGCGATCCGATGAAAGCCAAGCACCTTGAAAAGGCACTGATGCAGTTTGCGGAAGAAGGGGCTGCGAAGGTCTTTAAACCCAACATTGGTTCCGGCTTCATCGTTGGCGTCGTTGGCGCGCTTCAGTTCGAAGTGCTCGCAAGCCGGATTGAAATGGAATACGGCCTGCCTGTGCGGTTTGAACAGTCCCAATTCACCTCGGCCCGTTGGATCCTTGGCGAAAAGGATGAAGTCGAAAAGCTGGTCGACGCTAACAAGCAGCACATTGCCCATGATAACGACGGAGATCCAGTATTTCTGACGCGTCTTCAATGGGATATCGATCGTGTTGAACGTGATTATCCCAATCTACGCCTGTCCGCCACCAAGGAAATGATGGTATAAGCCATGTGCCCGCCACGCCCCTCGCCTTTGCAAAACCGCGTTTTGCCAACGGGCGAGATTGTGGCGGACACAGCCCGCGGGATATTCACCGGAAATCGGGGCATCCTGCCTTTCACCGACGGCAAGCTGGGTACATCCCGCTGGAAACACAAGCATTGGATTATCTGCGACCTTAAACATCCAAAAGGCCGCAATCACGGCCCCATGCCGACACGGGCGTGGACACCGCTTTTCTTTTTGGACGAAGCAGTTGGATTGGCCGCAGGTCACCGCCCTTGCGCCTATTGCCGACCAAAAGCTTACAAGCGCTTCAAAGCAGCCTGGTCAGAGGCACATGAACCGATGTCACATCGCGAAATGGATCGTGTTCTGCACCAGTCGCGCGTGACACGTTCGCGACAACAGGTCAGGCACGAGGCATCATGCGCGGACCTGCCAGACGGCAGCTTTATCCTAAGGGATAATCAGCCCTTTCTGCTTCATCAGCAGCGGGCTTTCCCCTATCTGCGTGACAAATATGGTCCTGCAATCCCGCAACCAGCCGAGCGTGTCACTGTGCTGACGCCTGCACCAATCATTGATATCCTGCGCCACGGATATCAGCCTATCCTGCATCCCTCAGCCTAGCTGTCGCTATTTGTGCAACATTCGCAACGCTTTGCTGGGATTGGGCAGAATATGACCCATGTCATTGACCAAGGCCCTTTTTTTCTTTACCCACATGCCCAACCGAAGGGGCGCTGAATATGCGCACACGCCACACGGGCCTTCCCTTCTTAGACGCACGGGCGCGACATGTCCGTGAAACAGGACATACATGACCAAATTTTCTGATTTAAAACTCAGCCCGAAAGTGCTGAAAGCTGTTGATGAAGCGGGCTATGAAAGCCCCACCCCCATTCAGGCGGGTGCCATCCCCCCGGCCCTTGAAGGCCGCGACGTTCTTGGGATTGCCCAGACTGGTACCGGTAAAACCGCATCCTTCACCTTGCCCATGATTTCGGCCTTGGCACGGGGTCGCGCGCGTGCGCGTATGCCGCGTTCCTTGGTGCTTTGCCCCACGCGCGAATTGGCAGCCCAGGTCGCTGAGAATTTCGACATCTATGCAAAGCATGTGAAACTGACCAAAGCGCTTTTGATCGGCGGCGTAAGCTTTAAAGAGCAAGACCAACTGATCGACCGTGGTGTTGACGTTCTGATCGCCACACCGGGTCGCCTATTGGACCATTTCGAGCGCGGTAAGCTTTTGCTGACCGGCGTGCAGATCATGGTGGTGGACGAAGCCGACCGGATGCTCGACATGGGGTTCATTCCCGACATCGAACGTATTTTCGGCCTGACGCCGTTTACGCGCCAGACCCTATTCTTCTCGGCCACCATGGCGCCCGAGATTGAGCGGATCACCAACACCTTCCTGTCGAACCCCGAACGGATCGAGGTCGCCCGTCAGGCAACCACATCCGAGACGATCACGCAGGAATTGTGCATGTTCAAGGCCTCGCGCCGTGACCGTGCCGCGTCCGAAAAACGCAAGCTCTTGCGGGCACTTATCGACCGTGAAGGCGACAAATGCACCAACGCAATTATCTTCTGCAACCGGAAGACGGATGTGGATATCTGCGCGAAATCCCTTAGCAAATACGGATATGACGCTGCTCCAATCCACGGTGATCTGGATCAGTCCAAACGCATGGAAGTTTTGGATGGATTCCGCGCGGGTACGCTTCGGTTCTTGTGTGCATCAGACGTGGCAGCCCGCGGGCTTGATATTCCGAATGTGAGCCACGTGTTTAACTATGATGTGCCGGGTCACGCTGAAGATTACGTCCACCGCATTGGGCGTACCGGTCGCGCAGGTCGTGAAGGCAAAGCCATCATGATTTGCGAGCCGCGTGACGACAAAAACCTTGAAGCGGTTGAACGTCTGATCGAACAGGAAATCCCGCGCGTTGAAAATCCAGTTTCGAACGAAAAGCCTCAGCGCAGCCGTGCGAAATCTGATGAGCAGCGCACTGAAAAACCCGCAAGACCTGCCCGTAAGCGCAAGTCGGTCGATGAAGTGACAGAAAAGCCTGCGCGCAAGCGCAAGTCTGATGATGCCCAAGACATCAAGACCGAAGCCCCCGTGAAAGAACAACCAAAGCCCGAAGCCAAGCCCGAGCGGAATGATCGCAACAAGGGACGTGGCCGCGGTGGCAACCGTCGCGACACCAACAAAGTGGTCGGCATGGGTGATCACCTGCCCGAGTTTATCGCCAAAAGCTTTGAGGAACGGCGCGCGGGTTAAGACCTTGCAGCATTGAACAGAAAACCGCGCGACCCCACCAGGTTCGCGCGGTTTTTCTTTTTGCAAGCCCCCTTACGGTGCGACGTTTACTCCAACCGGCTGACGATGATGGTCACTTCAGGCTTGCGCCCGATCTCATCATTGGTGGATTTGCGCGCGATGCGTTTCAGTTCGTCCGCTAGCTTATCTTCGTCGCGAAGCGTCTTGTTCGCAGCGCGCATAAGGAACTGACCAAGGTCTTCTTCTAGAACATCCACCAAAGGCGCATTTGACTGACCAACCTCTGGCAGGCCCATGAGCTCCACCCACGGCTCCCCTAACGGCTCATCACCATCTAAGATCACGTTCACGATCACATGGCCGTTCAGCGCCAATCGGATACGGTCGCGCACAATGCCGTCAAGCGACCCGATCAGAATGTCCCCATCCAGATAGATGCGATCCGTTTCAACATGTTCCACAACATGAGGCTGATCCCCGGTCAGATCACATACGGCTCCGTTCACTACCACCATCGAGGCCCGCCCCGCATCAGACGCAAGCTTGGCATGTTCACGCAGATGCCGGTGTTCACCATGCATTGGGATCACCATTTCGGGGTTGATGATCTCATGTGCGCGCAAAAGATCGGGGCGGTTCGCGTGACCCGAAACGTGGTAGCGGTCGTTCTCGGCCACCAGTTCCACGCCCATCTCGGAAAACGCATTCATGATGCGAATGACGCCGCGCTCGTTGCCCGGAATGGTCTTCGACGAAAACAGGAACATGTCCCCTTCCGCCATCGTCAGCCCCATATACTTGCCCCGCGCCAATTGCGCCGAGGCCGCCCGGCGTTCGCCTTGGCTTCCTGTCACGATCAGCATCAGGTTTTCACGCGGAATGTCGCGGGCATCTTCCGGCGTCACAGTGGTCGGAAAGTCATCCAACTCACCCGTTTCGATCCCTGCTTGAATCATCCGCCGCATCGCGCGTCCCAACAAGCAGATCGAGCGCCCGGCGGCCTTGCCTGCCTCGGCCAGTTGCTTCACCCGCGCCACGTTTGAGGCAAATGTCGTCGCCACAACCATATGCGGCGCGTCTTTCATCAGGGCCACCAGCTCGGGGCCAACCTCGGCCTCGGAGCGTCCGGGATTGGGGGAAAACACGTTGGTGGAATCGCAGACCAGCGCCTTTACGCCAGGCTTCGCGATCTTGCGCCACAAGCCTTCGTCAAACTTGTCACCCAACACTGGGGTCTCATCCAACTTGAAGTCACCGGTGTGCACGATCCGGCCCGCGGGCGTATCAATCACCAAGCCAGCGCTTTCCGGGATCGAATGGCTGAGCGGCATGAAGCTGACCTTAAACGGCCCAGCATCAATCACCTGCGGATAGACACCCGCGGCAATTACGGCCTCAGCCACCTGCCCCGCTTCTTCCATCTTTCGCTGCGCATGATAGCGCGTGAAAGGGCGCGCGTGGATCGGCGCCTTCAGCTTGGAGTACAAACGCCCAACAGCGCCCACGTGGTCTTCGTGCGCGTGGGTGATGAAAATCGCTTCAAGCCGGTCGGCGTTGTCTGCCAGCCATGTGACGTCGGGCATGATCAGGTTCACGCCCGGCGTCGTATCCATATCCGGGAAAGTCACACCCAGATCCACAAGGATCAGCCGTTCCTTTCCGGGTTTGCCATAGCCATAGACATAGGCATTCATGCCGATCTCGCCGGCGCCCCCCAGCGGGAGGTAAATCAGACGGTCAGCACTCATATGTTGCCCTGTTCCTTATTGTAGTCGTAGATGCGCACAAGCCCGTGCATGGTCAGATCCTCGTCGATCTTATCGTATAGTTGCGCGCCTTGTTCAAAGAGCGGCGCGAGCCCTCCTGTTCCGATAACCTTCATGGGAAGGCCATATTCGTCTTTCACCTTTTGCACCAACCCCTGCACAAGGCCAACATAGCCCCAAAAGATGCCAGATTGGATGCAGCCCACCGTGTTGGTCCCAATCACCTTTTCAGGTTGGGTCACGTCCACATGTGGAAGGGCCGCTGCCCCTTGGTGCAGAGCCTCAAGCGACAGGTTTACGCCCGGTGCGATCACGCCGCCGATATAGGCGCCAT
Organism: Aliiroseovarius sp. F20344; assembly: GCF_023016155.1. GTDB lineage: Bacteria > Pseudomonadota > Alphaproteobacteria > Rhodobacterales > Rhodobacteraceae > Aliiroseovarius. Next base: position 546,273 of record NZ_JALKBG010000006.1, on the reverse strand, counting down.
CATGGGCGACCACGTCGATATTGGTAGCGGTTCCGAAATCCACCACCATGCAATCGCCACCGTAACGTTCAAAACCAGCCACGGCATTGGCCAGACGGTCAGGACCGGGCGTGGTTCCCTGGTCCACGCGTGGGGCGACAGGCAAAAGGCAATCAGGCTTGCCAACCACCAGCGGGCGACAGCCAAAGAAACGATCCGCAAAGACACGCAGGTTCCAGACCACGCGTGGCACGGTCGAGCTGACCACCAATCCGGTGATCTGCGGATCGATCTTGTAGTGATTGATCAGCGTCGAGAACCAAGTGAAATAGGCGTCTGCCGTACGCGAATGGTGGGTTGATGTTCTGAGCGTGCACAGAAATTTCTCGCCATCCCAGATCGAGAAGACGGTGTTTGTATTGCCGCAGTCAATGGCCAGAAGCATGTGCCACTCCCTTAGAAAAAGATCTCGGCCGCGGGGATCACCTCGCGCGCTTTGGCCGTTGATAAGACAAGGTTGCCAGCCGCGTCCACTGTTTCAAATCGTCCCACATACTGGTCACGAGTGGTGCGGGCCGTGATTGTATCGCCCAACCGAGCTGCCCGGGCGAGCCATGCTTCTCGGATTGGTTCAAACCCGTAGGTCACAAATTGGGTCTCGTAGTGATCATACGCAGGGGCCAGAAAGCCCAGGAAGTCTTCTTGCGATAACTGAACACCGGTTTCGCTGGCTAGGCTGACAGGGGCGACCGCTCCGGCTTCGACTTGTTCAACCTGCGGCGTGTCGATCAGATTAACCCCGATCCCGATGGCGATGTGGCTGACTTGCCCTCCGGCCACGCCGGCGCTTTCCAAAAGGATGCCAGCGACTTTACCGCCATTCAGCAAAACGTCATTTGGCCATTTCAGCGACAGCCCGTCGGTTCGACCCGTAGCCGTCGCAAAGGCGTCGTACAAAGCCAGTGACGCAACGAAACTGCGCAGCGCAACCTTATCAGGGGTTTCATTCGGGCGCATGACCAGAGTGGCCGAGAAATGGCCTTTCGGCGCGGCCCATGCCCTGCCCCTACGTCCGCGACCTGCGGTCTGTTCCAGCGCAAGGATCCATGTAGGGCCCAAAAGGCCCGGCGCGATACGCCGGGCCTCTTCATTGGTGCTGTCCACCGTGGTCAGAACGCGTTTTTCAACGCCGTCTGGCCATTTGGGCAGTCCGTTATTTGACAAGGGCTTCTGCAGCGGCCGCGGCCGCGCCTTCGATGCCGAAGAAATTCACGACACCCAATAGGATGATCGCGGCAGACCCCATCAAAGCGGCCCATGCGGCAGGCGACATGTTCAGCTCAACGCCGTCACCCTCTTCTCCAAAGTACATGAAGTACACGATGCGCAGGTAGTAGAAGGCGCCGATCACGGATGCAATCACACCAGCCACCGCCAGCCATGTCAGACCAGACTGAACTGCGGCGATCAGCACACCATATTTGGCAAAGAAGCCCAGCATGGGCGGCACACCAGCAAGCGAGAACAAGAGGATCAGCATCGCCAACCCCTTCAGTTTGTCATTCACGGCAAACTGGTTCAGCGCGGCAATGTCCGTAACCGGACGGCCATCACGCTCCATCGACATGATGAAGGCGAAGGTGCCGATGTTCATGGTCAGGTACACAGCCATGTAAAGCAGCATTGCTTGAATGCCGTATTCACTTCCCGCAGCCAGACCAAGAAGGGCAAAGCCCATATGGGCGATGGATGAATAGGCCATCAGGCGCTTGATATTGGTCTGCCCAATGGCCGCGAATGCGCCAAGGAACATGGATAGTACCGCCAAAAGCGCGATGATCTGCTGCCAGTCGCCTACGGCCTGACCGAATGCGTCAAACATGACGCGGGCAAAAAGACCCATGGCCGCCAATTTCGGAGCGGTGGCAAAGAACGCTGTCACCGGGGTCGGTGCGCCTTCGTACACGTCTGGGGTCCACATATGGAACGGTACGGCTGAGACTTTAAAGGCCAGACCAGCGGTCACGAAGACCAGACCAATCAGAAGACCAAGGCCAACCTGACCGTGGTTTGCGGCTTCGATGATGCCCGAGAAGACCGTTGTGCCCGCATAGCCGTAAACCAGCGAAGAACCATAAAGAAGCAGGCCCGAAGACAACGCGCCCAACACGAAATATTTCAGACCGGCTTCGGTCGACTTCACGCTGTCACGGTTCAGCGACGCAACGACGTAGAGCGACAGCGATTGAAGCTCCAGCCCCATGTAAAGCGACATCAGATCCCCAGCAGAGACCATCATCATCATGCCGACAGTGCCGAGCGTGACTAGAATTGGGTATTCAAAGCGCAGCAGGCCACGACGCGCCATGGTCGCCTCGCCCATCACCAAAACAGCGGCGGCAGACAAAAGGATCGCAACCTTGGCAAAGCGCGCATAGGCGTCATCAAGGAACATGCCGTTGAAGGCAGCAGTGTTGCCGTCCCCGCCAGCCACCATCAGGGCCACGATCACCATCACGGCGCCGGTGATCCATGTGATCGGTTTGGCCAAGGCATCCTTGCCCGTATAGACCGCAGCCAGAAGCGCCACCATCGCATAGATCGCAAGGATCAGCTCAGGCAGAACCGTTTGAAAATCAACAGAGCTCATCTTTCGCTCTCCTTAATGCGATGCGGTCTGCGCCATCTCTGCAGCATCTGCAGGAATAGCGGCATGGAAGTTGGTCAAAAGCGCCTCGACCGAGGGGCCAATGATGTCGGTGACCAGCGATGGGTAGACACCCAGCAGCAGGGTCATGAAGATGAGAGGTGCGAAGATCGCTTTCTCGCGGCCATTCATCTCGGTGATCGACTTCAGGCTTTCCTTGATCAGATCGCCAAAGACGACGCGGCGGTAAAGGTAAAGCGCATAGGCGGCCGAGAAGATCACACCCGAGGTCGCAACCAGAGCAACCCAGGTGTTGGCTTTGAACATGCCCACCAGTGTCAGGAATTCACCCACGAAGCCCGAGGTACCTGGAAGGCCCACGTTTGCCATGGTGAAGAACATGAAGATCAGCGCGTAAGTCGGCATGCGGTTCACAAGACCTCCGTAGGCCGAGATCTCGCGGGTATGCATGCGGTCATAGATGACGCCAACACACAGGAAGAGGGCGCCCGAGATAAAGCCGTGGCTGATCATTTGGAAGATCGCGCCGTCCAAACCTTGTTGATTAAGCGAGAAGATACCAGCCGTCACGTAACCCATGTGGGCAACGGACGAATAGGCAATCAGCTTTTTCATGTCTTCTTGCACCAGCGCAACCAGCGAGGTGTAGACAATCGCAATCGCTGACAACCACAGGACGAAGCACGCCATCACGTCTGCCCCAATCGGGAACATCGGCAGGCTGAAGCGCAGGAAGCCATAACCGCCCATCTTCAGAAGGATCGCGGCCAGCACGACCGAACCGGCGGTCGGCGCTTGTACGTGTGCATCAGGCAACCAGGTGTGAACCGGCCACATCGGCATTTTCACCGCGAAGCTTGCGAAGAAGGCCAGGAACAGAAGCGTCTGTGCGCCGCCTACAATCTGGATGCCCAAAAGGCTGAAATCTTCCGAACCAAACTTATGCGCCATCAGCGTCGGAATGTCCGTCGTGCCTGCGTCGATGAACATATAGATCATCGCCACCAGCATCAGGACCGAGCCCAAGAAGGTATAAAGGAAGAACTTGAAACTCGCATAGATGCGGTCCTTGCCGCCCCAGATACCAATGATCAGGAACATCGGGATCAGGCCTGCTTCGAAGAAGAGGTAGAACAGCACCAGATCCAGCGCCATGAAGACGCCCAGCATCAGGGTTTCAAGCAGCAGGAAGGCAATCATGTATTCCTTCACGCGGGACGTGACGCCCCAGCTGGCCCAGATGGTCAGTGGCATCATGAAGGTGGTGAGCATGACAAACAGGACCGAGATCCCGTCGACGCCCATCTTGTACTTCAGACCCATGATCCACTCGCCTTCTTCCACGAACTGGAAGCCAGTGTCAGCTGGGTCAAACCCTGTGATCACCAGAAGCGAGAAAAGGAAAGTTGCAACCGTCGCTGCCAGCGCAAGGTACTTTGCGTTGCGCGCGGCCGCTTCGTCATCGCCGCGCAAGAAAAGCGCAAGGATCACAGCCGCGACCAGCGGCAGGAAGGTAATGATGGAAAGCAGGTTATTCATTAGTGCGCTCCACCGCTGAAGATAATCATGATTGTCACCAGTGCGACGATGCCAAGAACCATCGCGAAGGCATAAGAGAAGACGTAACCAGTTTGTGCACGGCCAGCCTGTTTTGTGAACCAAGGCACGATGCCCATCGCCACGCCATTTAGGAAGCCGTCAATCACATTGCCGTCGCCGCGTTTCCACAAGAACCGTCCAATGGCAAAGGCGGGCTTGACGAAAAGGATGTCGTAGATCTCGTCAAAGTACCATTTGTTCAGAAGGAAGTTGTAAATCAGCGGGAATGTCTCGGCCAATCGCTTGGGCAGGCTCGGGTTCTTGATATAGAACCAGAAGGCCGTCACGAAACCGATGATCATCGCCACGAAGGGCGAGACCTTGACCCATTTCGGCACATAGTGCGCGTCATGCAGAACGTGATTGTCGGCACCCATGTAGATCGCACCTTTCGGCGCTTCGCCGTGATGTGCAGCCGCAACCGGTGCATGTGCGGGGTCGGCCATGGTTTCAGCATGTGCTTCTTCAGTGGCGTGGGCCGCGTCGTCGTGGCTGTGATCGTCCGCAGCGTGGTCATCCTTTGCATGATCGTCGCTATGACTATCCGCAGCCTCACCGTGGCTGGCCGAAGCGTGGGCCTCGATGCCAAAGAACTTCTGCACCTGCTCTTCTTTCCCGAAGAACGATCCATACCAGATCATACCGGCAAAGATCGCGCCCAAGGCCAGAACACCCAGCGGGATGGTCATGACCAGCGGGCTTTCATGTGCATGCTCATGCGTGTGCTTGTCGCCGCGCGCCTTGCCGTAGAAGGTCATGAACATCAGGCGCCAGCTGTAGAAGCTGGTGAAGAGCGCGGCGATGACCAGCATCCAGAAGGCGTAGCCTCCGTTCGTGCCGGCAAATGCGCTTTCAATCACGGCGTCTTTCGACAGGAAGCCTGCAAATCCGATGGTGGTCAGCGGGATGCCGACACCGGTGATGGCCAGTGTACCGATCATCATGGCCCAGAAGGTGATGGGCAACTTCTTACGCAGGTTGCCATAGTTGCGCATGTCCTGTTCGTGATGCATTCCGTGGATGACCGAACCGGCGCCAAGGAACAGCATCGCCTTAAAGAAGGCGTGGGTGAACAGGTGGAACATAGCGACCGAGTAGACGCCAACGCCAGCCGCCACGAACATATAGCCCAGCTGCGAACAGGTCGAATATGCGATCACGCGTTTGATGTCGTTTTGCACAAGGCCCACGGTGGCCGCGAAGAACGCAGTGGTGGCGCCAAGGAAGACGATGAAGTTGGTCGCCTCGGGCGCGTACTCCATCAGGGGCGACATGCGGCAGACCAGGAATACACCCGCGGTCACCATGGTCGCGGCGTGGATCAGGGCCGACACCGGGGTCGGGCCTTCCATCGCGTCGGGAAGCCATGTGTGCAGGATCAACTGAGCCGATTTACCCATCGCGCCGACGAACAGAAGGAAAGCCAGCAGGTTGGCTGCGTTCCAATCACGCCACAGGAAGTGGAGGTTGGTTTCCGCCAGCGCAGGTGCGGCTGCAAACACATCGTCAAAGCGGATGCTATCGGTCATGTAGAACAGGCCGAAGATGCCCAAAGCGAAGCCAAAGTCACCAACACGGTTTACCACGAAGGCTTTGATCGCCGCCGCGTTGGCCGAGGGTTTCTTATAGTAAAAACCAATCAGCAGATACGAGGCCACACCCACGCCTTCCCAGCCGAAGAACATCTGCAAGAGGTTGTCCGAGGTCACCAGCATCAACATGGTGAAGGTGAAGAAGGACAGATAGGCGAAGAAACGGGGGCGATAGCTTTCGCCCTCGAACTGCGGATCGTGGGCCATATAGCCCATCGAATACAGGTGAACCAGCGACGAGACCGAGGTCACAACGACCAGCATGATCGCGGTCAGACGGTCCAGACGGATCGACCAGTCAACGCTCAGCGACCCCGATTGCACCCAATCCATCAGGTGGATGATCTGGGTCTCGCTTCCCAATCCCAGGAAGACGATCCAAGATAGGAACGCAGACCAGAACAGCAGGGCTGTCGTCAGGATCTGCGCGCCCTTGTCTCCGATGAACCGGTGGCCGAAGCCAGCGACCAACGCGCCGAAAAGCGGAGCAAAAAGGATGAACTGTACCATTTTTGGTTAGCCTTTCATCACGTTGACATCTTCGACAGCAATCGTGCCGCGGTTGCGGAAGAAGCTGACAAGGATCGCCAGACCAATGGCAGCTTCAGCAGCGGCCACGGTCAGTACAAAGAGCGTGAAGACCTGCCCCGTCAGATCGCCCAGATAGGACGAGAACGCGACAAGGTTGATGTTCACGGAAAGAAGCATCAATTCGATCGACATCAAAAGGATGATGACGTTCTTACGGTTCAGGAAGAGCCCGAAAATGCCGATGACGAACAGCGCCGCACCAACTGCGAGATAATGTTCAAGACCTACCATTTCGTCCCTCGTTTCTGTTTCCCGGTCTCGGGAGCGTCGATTTTCTTTTATTCACTGTGTCGCTCCTACCAATTCAGGGTAGTAAAGCTCGCAGGCACATGAAGTCTGCGTCACCCAACTAACGGGTTCTAAATCGTTAACTTCGAAGCCATACCTGCTGCTACTGGCCAGTTTCTTACCGTTATGCAGGGAGAATTCGGACCGTCGCAGTTCGTCAAAAAACTTGCCCACTGCGAACTGGTCATCACTCGCAAACTCGGCTGCATCTCCAGAAGCGCAGTTTTTTATTTGCCCAACGCTCTGAACTCCCTCAACAGTGTGGTTTGAAGGATCATCTTCTAGAAAGACGAACAAGTGCGATACAAAGCCATTGCCTTCATTGACCGGCGCACGCATTGGGCCTTCCCAGTGAGAAATTGAGCAATCTTCTTGCATCCCAAATCCTTCGTCGAATTCAGTATCACAAGCGGATAGCGCTACTATGGACAATGGGATTGCCATGTTAATTCTCACAGCCCCTGCCCCGGTTTCACGTCGATGATCTCCATCGCTTTGGCCGGGTCACGGTGCATCTGGGCCATGACGTTCTGGCGCTTCACATTCGTGCGGTGGCGCAGGGTCAGGACGATGGCGCCGATCATGGCAACCAGCAGGATCAGACCCGCCAACTGGAAGAGCAGGATGTATTGGGTGTAAAGGATCTGCCCCAGAGCTTCGGTGTTGTGGGCCACATCAAGTGCGGGGGTGACAGCAGCACGTGCAGCCTCGGCTCCGTCGGCGAAATGCCAGACACCAAAGATGGTGCCCATTTCGACCAGCAGGATCACCCCGATCAGAAGCGCGATGGGCAGCGATTGCGACATCTCGGCCTTCAGGGCGGCGAAATCCACGTCGAGCATCATGACGACGAACAGGAACAACACCGCGACCGCGCCCACATAGACGATCATCAGAAGCATCGCCACGAACTCGGCCCCCAGCAGGACAAACAGACCCGTGGCACCGATGAAGGCAGTGATCAGCCACAGCACCGAGTGCACGGGGTTTCTTGCCATTACGGTAAAGAACCCGCCGACCACGGTGGTCAGGGCAAAGAGGTAAAAGGCGAAATCGGCAACGCTCATGCGTCCCCCTCCTGATTTTCATCAAAGACGGCTTGCGCTTCTTCAAGCGCCCGGTTCATCGCCGGCAAGCCGCCCAACATGGACATTTGATAGATCACTTCCGCGATCTCTTTCTCGGTCGCGCCCGCTTCCAAAGCATGGCGCACGGTCACTTTCAGCTGCGGTCCGGCTTGAGCTCCTGCCGCCACCAGCCCCGCAAGGGCCACCAGCATGCGGGTCTTCGTGTCCAGACCGTCTTTGTTGAAGGCGTTTCCAAACATCATATCCATCATGTCTTTCGGCATGGTGGGCATCAGCTTGTCGAGACCTTCTGGAACGAACTTCTCCAGCGCAGGATTGAAGGCGCGAAGCATCAAGGTGCCCTGCTCCATCATCTCAGCGTATTTCTTTGAAAAGTCGTTCATTGGATTTCCTTAGCGGTAGGGCGCATCAAGTTCGATGTTGCGCGCGATCTCGGCTTCCCAACGTTCGCCGTTCTCAAGCAGCTTTTCTTTGTCATAGAACAGCTCTTCACGGGTTTCGGTGGCAAACTCGAAGTTCGGACCTTCAACGATTGCATCTACCGGGCAGGCTTCTTGGCAGAAGCCGCAGTAGATGCATTTGGTCATGTCGATGTCATAGCGCGTGGTGCGGCGCGAGCCATCGTCGCGGGGTTCCGCATCGATGGTGATGGCCTGTGCTGGGCAGATGGCCTCGCACAGCTTACAGGCGATGCAGCGCTCTTCCCCGTTGGGATAGCGGCGCAGCGCATGTTCACCACGGAAGCGTGGGCTCAGCGGACCCTTTTCGAAAGGGTAGTTGATCGTCGCCTTCTTCGAAAAGAAGTACTTCAGACCCAGCTGGAACCCTTTGATAAAGTCGGTCAACAGGAAGTATTTTGTTGCGCGTGCGTAATCAAATGCCATTGATCAGCCCCCTACAGTCCAGCGGGCATAAGCGCCCCAGAATGCCCCGTATTGGGCGAAGAATGCGACCAGAACGACCCAGCCCAGCGACAGCGGCAGGAAGACTTTCCAGCCAATGCGCATCAGTTGGTCATAGCGGTAGCGAGGCGTGATGGCCTTCACCATCGAGAAGACGAAGAAGAAAAAGAAAATCTTCGCAAACAGCCACAGGATGCCATCCGGCAGCGCCTCGACCGGCGACAGCCAGCCGCCAAAGAACAGGATCGAGATCAGCGTACACATCAGAACGATGGCCACATATTCACCGATCATGAACAGAAGGAACGGGGTCGACGAGTATTCAACCTGATAGCCCGCCACCAGTTCCGATTCCGCTTCGGGAAGGTCAAAGGGTGGGCGGTTGGTTTCAGCCAAAGCCGAGATAAGGAACAAGAAGACCATCGGGAAATGCGGCAGCCAGTACCAGCTGAGCAACCCTTTGCCATCCTGTGCCATCACGATGTCACCGAAGTTCATCGATCCGGTCGAGATGATCACACCAATGATGATCAGGCCGATAGAGACTTCGTAGGAAATCATCTGCGCAGCGGAGCGCAGCGAGCCAAGGAACGGATATTTGGAGTTCGACGCCCAGCCGCCCATGATCACGCCGTACACCTCAAGCGAGGAGACCGCGAAGACGAACAGGATCGCCACGTTCACATCGGCCAGAACCCAACCATCGTTGAACGGGATCACCGCCCAGGCGACCATGGCCAAGACAAAGCTCAGCATCGGGGCCAGCATAAAGACAAAGCGGTCGGCCCCTGCGGGCACCACGATCTCTTTCAGCACATATTTCAGGAAGTCCGCGAAGGACTGTAGCACGCCAAACGCGCCAACCACGTTGGGCCCTTTGCGCAGCTGAACCGCTGCCCAGACCTTGCGGTCAAAATAGAGCAGGAAGGCCAGCGCCACCAGAAGTGGGACCACGATCAGCAGACACTGACCAATGATCAAAAGCGCGATGCCCAGATTTGTAGTGGTGAAGAATTCAATCATTTCTCTTCATGCCCTCAGACCGTCGGTATTCCGTTTTCAAAGCAACTCTGGGCGGTGACAGCCGCGTCAATGGTGATCAGCCCCTCGGGAAGGGTCTCTGACACCCAAAAGACGGCTTTGCCAGTCCAGATGCTGTTATCTCGTGTTACGCTTGTTAGGACATGCCGGGCGAACCCGTATCCACGGCTAAGCGTGTATTGCGCGGCGGCACATTCCGCATATGCCGCGACATTTTCATTGTTCACTTCGCCCTCAAGACGCACGTTGATCTGCACCAATTCGTCGTCCAAGCGCTTGGTCTGAACGCCAAGATAGGTGATGTCCCAAGCCTGATTTGTCTCTTCCAGAGACAACCCGGCATCGCCGCTTTGCGTGGCGATGGGCGATGCACTTGCTGCAACTGCAACCTTGTCGTTGGCAGCTTTTTCGGCTGCGGCTGTTTCGGTTGCCACTGCTTCAACTGCGGCTTCTTGGGTGGCTGGCGTCTCATCCACCGGCGTTTCGTCCTTAGGGACGGTGCGCGTCTTGCCAGGTTTGGCAGCCCACCAGCATCCCGGTGGTCGTTTCGCACGGTCATATTTGGACGTGTACATGACGGCGCGATCGCCATTCATTAGGTCATCTGATGGCGCATCTTTGCTCTGCTCAACCAGCCCACGATCGCTTGCGACTTTGCAATCTCCAAGCCCCACGGCATTTTTCATGACTCCGCCAACACGATCCATGAGAGCACAGGACGATAGGGCAGTGACAATCACCACTGCCCCCAAAAGCCGCTTGCTTACCGTTCCTATGATCGATTGAGTGGTCATGTTCAGCACCAATCCTGTTTATTCCGCCGCCAAAGGCGCGGTGCGGTTGCGGCCTTGCGCCGAAAGCTCAGCCATCACTTCTGAAGCACGGGCAATCGGGTTGGTCAGATAGAAGTCGCCAATCACATAGCGGAAGGACGCTTTGCCCATCTTCTCGACCGGCAGCGCCTGCCATTCATTGTCGGCCACCTGATCAACACCACCCAGAACCGGAGCGGCCTCGACCATCGCCCGGCGCAGGCCAGCCTGCGTGTCCCATGGCAGGGTTGCACCAAGTTCAGCTGACAGCGCGCGCAGAATGGCCCAGTTTTCCTTGGCCTCGCCCGGTGCAAAGTTTGCACGAAGAGCCAATTGCGGACGTCCTTCTGTGTTTACGAACAGACCACCTTCTTCGGTGTACGCAGCCCCCGGCAGGACTACGTCGGCGCGCATCGCACCACGATCCCCGTGGCTGCCCTGATAAATCACAAAGGGACCGTCAGCGATTTCGATCTCATCCGCGCCCATGTTGAAGATGACATCAGCGCCAGTTGTTGCCGCTTCCATGCCACCTTCGGTCACAGCACCCAGATCCATTGCGCCCACACGGCCAGCGGCGGTGTGCAGGATCATCAGTTTCGAGCCGGTATCCTCGGCCAGCTTCATGGCGTTCGACAGAACCGCCAGACCGTCTGCTTCGCGCAAGGCACCCTGCCCGACGATCACCACGCTTGGTGCGTCTTTCACAGCGCCGTAGTCTTTGCCCACAATGCTATCCAACGCCGCGCGGTCATTGCCCACATGCGCGTAATCATATGTCAAATCAACAGCTTCGCCGACCAGTCCAACCTGAGCACCCTTCAGCCAAGCCTTACGGATGCGCGCATTCAGGACCGGAGCCTCAACCCGCGGGTTGGTGCCGATAAGCTGGATGAACTTCGCGTTGTCGATGTCTTCGATCGAAGCGGTGCCCACATAGCCCGAGCGGTTGCCAATCGGCAGACGCGCATTGTCGGTGCGGCATTCCACGTTCCCACCCCGCCCTTCAATCAGGGTCTTGAGCGAGAATGTCGCCTCGGCCGACGCCAGATCACCGATCAGGCCAGCAACTTTCTTGGCATCCTTCATCGCCTCAGCAGCTTTGCCCAGAGCCTCCCCCCAGGTGGCTTTGCGCAATTTACCGTTTTCGCGGATGTAAGGCGTGTCCAGACGCTGACGACGCAGACCGTCCCAAATGAAGCGCGTCTTGTCGGAAATCCATTCTTCGTTCACGCCATCATGGTTGCGCGGCAGCACACGCATGACTTCGCGACCCTTGGTGTCAACTCGGATGTTTGATCCAAGCGCATCCATCACGTCGATGGTCTCGGTCTTGGTCAATTCCCACGGGCGGGCTGTAAAGGCGTAGGGTTTCGATGTCAGAGCACCCACCGGGCACAGATCGATGATGTTGCCCTGCAAATTGCTGTCCAAAGTCTGGTTCAGATAGCTCGTAATCTCGGCATCTTCGCCGCGGCCGGTTTGGCCCATCTGGCTGATCCCCGCGACCTCGGTAGTGAAGCGCACACAGCGGGTGCAGGAAATGCAGCGGGTCATGGCGGTGGCAACAAGCGGGCCAAGATCCAGATCATCAACGGCGCGCTTCATCTCGTTAAAGCGCGTGCCGGACATGCCATAGGCCATGGCCTGATCTTGCAAATCACACTCACCACCCTGATCGCAAATCGGGCAATCCAGAGGGTGGTTGATCAGCATGAATTCCATCACGCCTTCACGGGCCTTCTTGACCATGGGCGAATTCGTTTTCACGACAGGCGGCTGGCCTTCGGGACCGGGGCGCAGATCGCGCACCTGCATGGCGCAACTTGCTGCCGGCTTGGGCGGACCGCCCACGACCTCGACCAGACACATGCGGCAGTTGCCCGCAATCGACAGACGCTCGTGATAGCAGAAACGCGGAACTTCGATCCCGGCCACTTCGCATGCCTGAATCAGCGTCATCGCGCCATCAACTTCAACTTCCATGTCGTCAATGACGATCTTTTTCAGGTCGCTCATCACGGTCCCTTTTTCGTTCCATGGGCCGGTGTTTTCACCGTGCCCACACAGTCATGCCCCTTAGCGCTCGTAAAGTAACGAGCCCGCAAAGGAGCGCTTTGCAATCTCAGCGCGGCCAGCCGCGCAGTAGGTTTCTTCCTGACCCTTCACCACACCTTTCGACGCCAGCAATGGCTCGGCGATGGCGCGGAAACGGTCCTGTTCGGATTTGCTGTCTACATAGGCCATCACCTCTTTCGAGGAATAGCCAAGCGACACAGCATGTTTTCTAAGCGAGAACGCTTTGTTCAGCAGGCGCAGCTTGCGCAGCCCCAATTCGGAACAGTTCTCGTCGATCAGATAGGCAACGGATGCGCCCAGCAACTCGGAATGCATCCTGCTGTCATCACGCAATGTGCTAAAGTCGGTGGCCGAGGCCATCCCAATACTTGCAGTTGCGGCCAAACCCGCGGCCAAGAAAACGGTGCGAATACTCATCATGACAAAACTCCTTTGTTCACAAAGGAGATGGGTGTGGCAGGCGTTGTCATGCAATAACAACACGGCAAAACGGACGCAAAAGCGCCTGTTTTCATGTAGTTATGCATAACAGTTTCTTTCATTACGCACAGACCCTCGGTAGATGAACATAACCGTCCGCGGTTACAAAAACCGGAGCCAGCATTTCTTCAGGCTGCATCGTGCGGCCGATTTGCGTGCAGGCCTGTGTTGCCACGTTGAACAACGTTGTCAGGTTTGCCGCAGCAGCTGCGCAGCTGGTCACCGGCGCGTTCTGCGCCTTCACGCTAAGGATCGTGATCCCGCTTTGCTCAACATCCGTGTCCTGCATCTCGGCCGTCTCGGTCTCGTCACCGGTGCATACAAGCGCCATGCCAGCGCCAGCCGCGAAATTGGCGAACTTGTAGTCGTAGGTCACGCCAGATTCCACGATCTGCCCATTCTCACCTGACGACAGATCGTACTGCGTCTTTGGCAACGGAATGGTGCGCGTGGTGCAGGCCCCTAAACCCAACACAAGCGTTGTAACCAGAGATGTTTTGATGATGGTTGATTTGAACATGTTTTCACTCACTCAGCTGCGATACTAACCTTGCCTTGCTTATTTACCCGGATGCGGTCTTCAATCTCGTCACGGAAGTTGCGGATCAGGCCCTGGATCGGCCATGCCGCGGCGTCACCCAATGCGCAGATCGTGTGGCCTTCGACCTGCTTGGTCACATCCCACAGCATGTCGATCTCTTCCACGTCGGCCTCGCCCTTCACCAGACGATCCATCACGCGCATCATCCAGCCGGTGCCTTCACGGCACGGCGTGCACTGACCACAGCTTTCGTGCTTGTAGAACTTGGACAGGCGCCAGATGGCTTTGATGATGTCGGTGGACTGGTCCATGACAATCACGGCTGCGGTGCCAAGGCCCGAGCCCAGCTCTCCGCGTAGATAATCGAAATCCATGATGGCGTCGCGCATGTTTTCGGCGCGTACACACGGCACGGACGAACCACCCGGAATAACCGCTTTCAGATTGTCCCAGCCGCCGCGAATGCCGCCGCAATGTTTCTCAATCAGCTCTTCAAAGCTGATCGACATGGCCTCTTCGACGACACACGGGTTGTTCACGTGGCCCGAGATGCCAAACAGCTTCGTGCCCGCGTTATTGGGGCGACCAAAGCCCGCAAACCAATCCGGCCCACGGCGCAGGATGGTCGGCACGACCGCAATCGATTCCACGTTGTTCACTGTGGTCGGGCAGCCATATAGACCGGCACCGGCCGGGAAAGGAGGCTTCATGCGTGGCATGCCCTTCTTGCCCTCAAGGCTCTCGATCAATGCAGTTTCTTCGCCGCAGATATACGCCCCTGCTCCGTGATGCAGGAACAGATCAAAATCCCAACCGGATTTCGCAGCATTCTTGCCCAGAAGGCCCGCGTCATAGGCCTCGTCAATCGCGGCTTGCAGCGCTTCACGCTCGCGAATGAATTCGCCACGGATATAGATATACGCCGTGTTGGCCCCCATCGCGAAAGACGCAATCAGAGCGCCTTCGATCAGAGTATGCGGATCATGGCGCATGATCTCGCGGTCTTTACAGGTGCCGGGCTCGGATTCATCTGCGTTGATAACCAGATAGGCCGGACGCCCGTCGCTTTCTTTTGGCATGAAGGACCATTTCAGACCGGTCGGGAAACCCGCACCACCGCGACCACGCAGACCCGAGGCTTTCATCTGCTCAACGATCCACTCGCGGCCTTTTTTGATGATCCCGGCTGTGCCGTCCCAGTGGCCGCGTTGTTTGGCGCCCGCAAGAGTGCGTTCGTGCATGCCATAGAGGTTGGTAAAGATCCGGTCTTTATCCTGCAGCATTCGCTTCTATCCTTCATCCGTCCGGCGCTGACGCCAGATCCGATACGTTACGACCAGTCCGAAACCGAACCCGGCCAGCGCCAGCAAATCCACCAAAGCCATGGTCCGGTTCGACCACCCCAGTGAATTGCCCGCGAAAGTGCCCCCGACCCACAGCGCACCGGTCAAGGCGATGACGATTGCCGCCAAGCGCCCCTGATTTCCGGATCCGTTTTGTGGGTCGGTTGCCATTTCCATTCCTTAATAGACCTTGCCCTTTTTGACCTTGGACGAGAATTCAGTCTCTCCGCCCTCAGCCAGGACTTTAGCCTGTTCTACCCAGCCGTCCCTTTCGATCCGGCCTTTGAAACTTAGGTTGTCATCAACCCACGAAATCTCGTCTGCGCCCCATTTGGCAACCTGATCGAAATGCCAGAAACCAAGGCCGTTCAAGGTCTGCTCAAGCTTGGGACCAACACCCTTCAACTGTTTCAGGTCGTCCGCACCAGACTTGCGCGGCGCTTTCATGGTACGTGGCTTCTTGGGCTTGCCGGTCGCTGCAGCAGGTGCTGCGGCTTTTGCGGACGATGCCTTGGCTGTCGATTTGGTCGACTTGGCTGCGGGTTTCTTCGCAGCTGCCTTTTTGGTGGTCGCCGATGTCGAAGCGGCCTTCGCCGCAGTCTTTTTGGCTGCTGGCTTCTTGGCTGCCGGCTTCTTTGCAGCAGGTTTCTTGGCTGCGGCTGCTTTGGATGCGGGTTTCGTCGCGGTGGTTTTTGAAGAAGGTTTCGCAGCCGTTTTGCTTTTTGCTTTTGGCGCGGCGGCTTTCGCGGGCTTAGAAGCCTCAGCAGCTGCACTTGCATCAAGAGCTGAAGCAGGCGTTGCGCTGGCAGCGGCGTCGCTTTCAGAAGCGGAAGCCGATGACGACCCAGTCGCTGCAACGGCGCCTGCGCCTACTGCCGCAGCAGCGGTTGTCGAAGCAACTGCTGCGCCCGAGGTCACTTCAACCTCACCACAGAACAGCTTTTGAAGCAGAAACGCCAGCGCGACAGCTGCGATCAGACCTACGATGAAACCGACGATCCCTGAGATCATCAGCCACAGCGCAATTCCAATTAGACCGCCGACAATCCAGCATGTCCGCTTGCAAGTGAAAAATCCGGTATTGTTACTCATTGTCCCTTATCCCTGTTGTTGATTTTGGACATCACGATAGAACGCGGTTGCGCGGAGGCATTTGTCTGCCTTTTCTTGCACTTATGATGATGAGCGTTCCTGTACATACCTGAATTCCTACACGGTGCTTAGTAGACCTTGCCCTTCTTGACCTTGGACGAGAACGCAGTCTCGCCACCATCTGCCAGAACTTTGGCTTGCTCTACCCAACCATCGCGCTCAATCCGCCCTTTGAAGGACAGTTGATCGTCAACCCAGGCAATTTCGTCTGCACCCCATTTGGCAACCTGGTCGAAATGCCAGAAGCCAAGGCCATTCAGGACGCCTTCCAGCTTGGGGCCTACGCCCTTCAGCTGTTTCAGGTCGTCCGCTCCCGACTTGCGGGGGGCCTTCATGGTGCGTGGTTTCTTCGCCTTGCCGCTGGCTGCGGGGGCAGCGGCGGCTTTGGTCGCCTTTGCAGGCGTTTTGGCGGATGTTTTCTTTGGTGCGGCTTTCTTGGCCGCTGCTTTTTTGGCTGCGGGCTTGGCTTGCTGAGCAGCCGTCTTACCCGTTGCGCGCGCTTTCGGCGTCGGGGCAGCGGCTTCACGACCAGCAGCCTTGCCATCGTTACCCAACCAAGGTGTCAGCAGCGGAACTTCGGTCCCATCGATGCGCTTCACCGTGTCGCCAATATCAGCAGCCAGTTGAACCGACGCGTTATACTGCGTCTTGCCGCTGTCATATTCCGTCAGAGACGTCAGACCCGACAAGGGCTCGGCTGCGTAGCGACCATTTTGCGGGCCAGGGGTCGGCACATTGCCTGCACGCAGCTCGTCAATGATCTTACCAAATGTCTCGGCGGTCAGGTCTTCGTAATAGTCTTTCCCGATCTGAGCCATTGGCGCGTTGGTGCAGGATCCAAGGCATTCGACCTCTTCCCAGCTCAGCTTGCCATCGCCGGATACCACATGCGGTTTGTCGGCAATCTTCTCACGACAGATCGCAATCAAATCCTCAGCGCCACAGATCATACAGCCCGTGGTGCCGCAAACCTGAATATGCGCAACAGAACCAACAGGTTGCAACTGAAACATAAAGTAGAACGAAGCGACTTCCAACACGCGGATATAAGCCATGCCCAACATATCAGCGACAGCCTCAATCGCGGGCTTGGTCAGCCAGCCTTCTTGTTCCTGCGCACGCCACAAAAGTGGGATCACCGCAGACGCCTGACGCCCCTCGGGATATTTCGTGATCTGCCCTTCCGCCCATGCAAGGTTGGCTGGCGTGAAAGCGAAGCTTTCGGGCTGTTCATGATGCAGACGGCGAAGCATTAGCGGTCGATCTCCCCAAACACGACGTCCATGGTGCCGATGATGGCTGCGACGTCGGCCAGTTGGTGGCCACCGGCCACATAGTCCATTGCCTGAAGATGCAGGAACCCGGGCGCGCGGATTTTCGAGCGGTAGGGTTTGTTCGATCCATCCGACACCAGATAGACGCCGAACTCGCCCTTGGGCGCTTCGACAGCGGCGTATACCTCACCTTCGGGCAGTTTGAAGCCTTCGGTGTAGAGCTTGAAGTGATGGATCAGGCTTTCCATCGACTGTTTCATGTCGCTGCGCTTGGGCGGGGTCAGCTTGCCACGCGCCAGTACATCGCCCTGCCCTTCGGGGGCACGTAGTTTTTCAACACATTGCAGAATGATCGACAGCGACTGGCGCATCTCTTCCATGCGGACAAGGTAGCGGTCATAGCAGTCGCCGTTTTTGCCGACGGGGATTTGGAATTCGAATTCGTCATAGCATTCGTAAGGCTGCGCGCGGCGCAGATCCCATGCCAGACCCGACCCACGGACCATCACGCCCGAGAAACCCCAATCCAGAATGTCCTGTTCGTTCACCACACCAATGTCAGCGTTACGCTGTTTGAAGATGCGGTTTTCGGTCAGAAGCTCGTCAATATCCTTGATCCGCGACGGGAAATGATGCGCCCAGGTCTCGATATCGTCGATCAGCTCGGGCGGCAGATCCTGATGGACACCGCCGGGGCGGAAATAGGCTGCGTGAAGGCGGGCACCACAGGCGCGTTCGTAAAAGCCCATCAGAGCTTCGCGTTCCACAAAGCCCCACAGCGGCGGGGTCAATGCACCCACGTCCATCGCCTGAGTGGTGATGTTCAGAAGGTGGTTCAGAATACGGCCAATTTCGGAATACAGCACGCGGATCAGCTGACCACGGCGCGGAACTTCGACACCGGCCAGTTTCTCGATCGCCAGACACCAAGCGTGTTCCTGGTTCATTGGGGCCACATAATCCAACCGGTCGAAATACGGCAGGTTCTGCAGATAGGTGCGGCTTTCCATCAGCTTTTCGGTGCCACGGTGCAGAAGGCCGATATGTGGGTCGGCGCGTTCAACGATCTCGCCATCCAGCTCAAGCACCATACGCAGCACGCCGTGGGCTGCCGGGTGCTGAGGCCCGAAGTTGATGTTAAAGTTGCGGATCTTCTGCTCGCCGCTCAGGGCGTCATCGAAGTTCTTGGATCCGTCCATCATTTTGCGGCCTCTTCCGTTTTCTCGTCACCCGGAAGGATGTAGTTTGCACCTTCCCACGGGGACATGAAGTCGAACTGGCGATAGTCCTGTGTCAGGGTCACGGGTTCATAAACCACACGTTTCTCAACCTCGTCATACCGTACTTCGGTATAGCCGGTGGTCGGGAAGTCTTTGCGCAGCGGGAAGCCGCGGAAGCCGTAGTCCGTCAGGATGCGGCGCAGATCCGGGTGGCCCGAAAATAGGATGCCGAACATGTCGAAGACTTCGCGTTCGAACCAGTTTGCGGATTTGTGGACCTCGGTGATCGAGGGCACCATCTCGTCCTCGCGCACAGCGACTTTCACGCGGATGCGTTGGTTCGTGTACATGGACAGGAAATGATAAACCACGTCGAAACGCGCCTCACGCTCGGGATGGTCAACTGCAGTGATGTCCACCAGCGTCGAGAACTTGCAAGCGTTGTCGTTCTTCAGAAATTCGATAAACGCCGGAATGCCCGACAGCGGCACACTCACGGTCAGTTCGTCAAATATGACATCCCAGCTTAGGACGCAATCAGGGCGCTTTGCTTCGATAGTGGCGCCAAGTTCGTTCAGGGCTTCGCTCATCACTTACCTCACAATCGTGCCGGTGCGGCGGATTTTGCGTTGCAGCTGCAGGATGCCGTAAAGCAGTGCCTCGGCGGTGGGGGGGCAGCCGGGAACATAAACGTCCACGGGAACAATGCGGTCACAGCCGCGCACAACCGAATAGGAATAGTGATAGTAGCCACCGCCGTTCGCACAGGACCCCATCGAGATCACGTAACGCGGATCCGGCATCTGGTCGTACACCTTGCGCAGCGCCGGGGCCATTTTGTTGGTCAGCGTGCCAGCAACGATCATCAGGTCCGACTGACGCGGGGACGCGCGCGGCGCGGTGCCAAAACGCTCAAGGTCATAATGCGCCATGGCCGAATGCATCATCTCAACCGCACAGCAGGCCAGACCAAAGGTCATCCAGTGCAGCGACCCGGTTCGGGCCCAGTTGATAATGTCGTCGGTGGTGGTCAGCAAAAAGCCTTTGTCGGCCAATTGATCGTTCAGAAGACGGGTCGCATGTTCGCGGTCACCGCCAACCGTGTTGGCTCCAGTCATCACTCCCATTCGAGCGCCCCTTTCTTCCATTCGTAAGCAAAGCCGATCGTCAGAACGGCCAGGAACACCATCATCGACCAGAACCCAACCAACCCGACATCTTTAAAGGCCACGGCCCAAGGGAACAGGAAGGCGATTTCCAGATCGAAAATGATGAATAGGATCGCGACCAGATAAAACCGGCTGTCAAACTTCATCCGCGCGTCATCGAAAGCGTTGAAACCGCATTCGTAAGCGCTGAGTTTTTCGGGGTCGGGATTGCGGACTGCCAGCACTACGGCGGCGAGGATCAGAACAAGTCCGATAACAATGGCGAGTCCGAGGAAAATGATGATGGGGAGGTATTCCCGGAGAAGGTCTTCCACGTGTGGCTCCTTTTAAAGCGGATAAACCGCCTTTCGCTAGCTATGTGCGGTTTACCGCCGCACCGTTGCAGGGTCAACCAACAGGCGCTCGCATTCGCGTTTTTGAATGAGAGCGCGCACATGGGTAAAAACCTGTCACAAAAGGCTTAAAAGCAAGGGATTCTTGATCCGATGCGGTTTTGGACAGGTGCAAAACTACATCACGTGTTAAACTGTTTCGTCCAGTTTTCTGAAGGTTTTCGGTGTGATTGTTACTGCGATTGGCCATTTCTAGCGAGTTCAAGAGACTCACCCACTTGAAACGGCGGTGCTCCCGCCTATTGCGATTGTGATTACAGTGATGCTCAGAACTAAGGTGACAGGTCCCCACAGCCGACGCTCGGCGGGCGATGGTGTTGCCCAATTTGCAATAGTTGTCAGGATGGTCACGCCAAGAGCGACCCAAAATGTCCAACCGGGCCATCCTTGCAGCAATCCGGCCCGTGTGGCGACGGCAATTCCCATAAAGACCAGAATGCCCGCCTGTCCGATCGCGGCCACGCGCATGTATGGGGGAAGCGTCCCACGCCAACGCCCGCCATTGGCAAGATGCCCCCAAGGCATCCCCAGCGCCATGCAGAACTGAAAGCAGACCAGCACAACAATGAGGGCTGCGTAAATGTAACCTGCCAACATCATGCTGACAGGCTATCAGGTTAGATCCAGCTTGGCTTGCGTTTTTCAAAAAACGCCTCAATCCCTTCTTGCGCCTCGGCGCTTTCCCAGCGTGCGACAAGGCCAGCGATGGTCTCGTCGATGATCTCCTCCGTGATCGGCGGGCCAAGACGACGCGCCAGCGCTTTGGCTTCGGCCACCGCACCGGGGGCAACTGACAGATAGGGTTTCACTTCGGCCTCAACGGTCGCGTCCAGATCTTCAGGAGCCACAGCCTTGGCCAAAAGGCCCAGCGTCACGGCTTCGCCCGCATCGAAAATGCGCGCAGACATGAACACCCGCCGCGCCATCGCTTCGCCCAGACGGGCCAGCACATATGGACCAATGGTGGCGGGGATCAGGCCAAGACGCGTTTCAGTCAGACCAAACTTCGCCCCCGTCACACCGATGGAGACATCCGAGACTGAGGCCATTCCGACCCCGCCCCCGAACGCCTGCCCTTGCACGCGCGCAATCAGCGGCTTGGGCATTTCATTCAGCGCATTCAACATCATCGCCAGCTTCTTGGCTTCAACCCCGCGAGTTACAGGGTCCGCTGCCATTTGGTCCTGCATCCAGCGCAGGTCCCCACCGGCACAGAAACTTTTGCCGTCGCCGGTTAGGATCACGACGCGCACTGCATCATCCGCACCCAGCTTGTGTGCAGCGTCTGACAGCTCTTTAATCATTTTGGCAGACATTGCGTTGTGCTTATCCGCGCGATCCAGAAGCAGCGTGGCCACGCCGCGCTCATCCGTGGTGATCGAAATGGTCTCATAACTCATGGATCAGTCCCCTGCCCGCATCTGACGCGCCATCACGGCGGCCTTTTCAAGAATGTCCCGGTTCAGCCCGGTCGTGTAACCCAGCGCGGTCACGCGATCATGTACCGCTTCGGTCGCCACATTGCCCTGCGCACCCGGGGCGTAAGGGCAGCCGCCCAACCCACCAACAGCCGCATCGAAAACACGCAGGCCCTTAGCCAGAGACGCTTCGACGTTGTCGCAGGCCCGCCCGCTTGTATCGTGGTAATGGCCTGCAAACTTTCTGGCTTCACCCTCACCCAACACTGTGGCCAACATCGCGCTGATGCTTTCCGGCGTCGCCTGACCAATCGTGTCGCCCAACGAGATCTCGTAGCAGCCCATGGCGAGCAGTTCCTTTGCGACCCAAGCCACGCTTTCAGGCGCGGTTGGACCGTCATAGGGGCAGTCCGTCACACAAGAGATATAGCCACGCATTGGAATGCCGGCCTCTTTTGCGGCCTCGGCAACCGGTTGGAACCGCTCAAGGCTTTCGGCAATCGTGCAGTTGATATTGGCCTTGGAAAATCCTTCTGACGCGGACCCGAATATTGCGATCTCGTCAGCCTTTGCGGTAACAGCCCCTTCGAAGCCCCGCATATTCGGTGTGAGCGCTGCATAGGAAATGCCCGGCGCGCGTTTGATCCCAGCCAGCACATCTGCTGAATCGGCCATTTGCGGCACCCATTTGGGGCTGACGAAACTGGCAACCTCGATCCGCTTGAACCCCGCACCTGACAGAAGATCGACCAGTGCAATCTTTTCAGCGGTCGGGATCTGGCGCTTTTCGTTCTGCAGCCCATCACGCGGGCCGACTTCGAAAATCTCTACGTATTCCATGGGGTTACTCCACACTCATCATTCTGCGGGCACAGGATAGAAGTCCTGTGCATAGAAACGTTGCGGCCCTTCACGCTCAATCACGCGCTGATACGATGGCAGTCCCTCAACCCGTGCCTTATAGGCCGTGATATTCGGGAACTCGTCCAGTTTCACGTAATAGGGCGCTGCAAAAATGTTGAACCCCATCATGATATCAGCCGCCGTGAATCCGCGCTCCAGAAGCCAGTCGCGGCCGTTCAGGTGTTTCTCAAGCCCTGCCAGCGTGTGACGCAGTCGCGCCACGTTGATCTTGATCACAACCGGGCTGGGTTTGACCGGAGGCCGCAGGAACACCATCTGCATGTTCAGCTGTTCAATCAGGCTGGCCATGGTTTCTGTGTAGTGAATCCATTGCAGGTAATCTGTGCGCTCCGGCTGACCGGGGGCGACGCCAAAATCGGGCGCATAAGTCTCGGTCAGGAATTCAACGATCGCGCCGCTTTCCGACATGGTGATGTCGCCGATCTCCAACGCCGGAATACGGGTCGCAGGGGATACCTTGCGCAAATCGCTTTCAAACATCTCTTTCGAGCCGATTTTATATTCGATCACCTCGAGCTTCTCGCCCAGCTTTTCCTCAAGCCCAAGCTCTTCTATCAGCCACAGTACGCGAACCGAACGGCCATACTGAACGTGATGCAGTCGAAACGTCATGCGTCATCCTCTTCATCTTCCAGACGGATCAGCGGAGCGCCAGCTTCGACCTGATCCCCATCCGCACAGAGTACCTCGGCCACCACGCCGTCACGTGCGGCTTCCAGCGAATGCTCCATCTTCATCGCCTCAAGGATCGCAAGGCGGTCACCTTCCTTCACCTCTTGGCCCGCCTTGGCAAAGACGGCTTTCACAAGGCCCGGCATGGGCGCTTCAATCACGCCCGCGCCAGCACCGGCGCCCACATCCTGATCCAGCGGATCGGCCACGTGGAACTCCAGCCCGGATTGTGCAAAAACGGTCACGACATTGCCCGCCTTGGCCACACGCGGACCGCGGTCTTCGCCCATCTTCCACTGGCCGTTCAGGCAGGTCGCTTCGATGCTATCCTCACCCACGGTAATCACGTGACGATCCGCCCCGTAGGAGGAAACAACCACGTCATAGGTGTCATCTGCATCTGTGAGTGTGACGAAGTGGTTCAGACCTCCCCAAAGCGTAAAGCCCGTGCCCGTGCGTTTCAAAAGGTCCAGCGCGCACAGGGCGGCGGCGCCGATATCTGCCATCGTTGGGCCGGGCTCGTGCGTCAATGCCTCAAGATCGCGGTCGATCAGGCCTGTATCCACATCACCCTTCGAAAAACCGTCGTGGCGGGTCAGTGCGCCAAGGAACGCAAGGTTGGTGACCGATCCGGCCACTTCGGTGTTCGACAAAGCGGAGGATAGCATCCGCAACGCCGCCGCACGTGACCCTGCATGTACGGTCAGCTTGGCAATCATCGGGTCATAAAATGGGCTGATCGTGTCCCCTGCCCGCACTCCGGTATCAGCACGCGCGCCTTCGGGGAATTTCAGGTGAGACAGAGTGCCCGTCGCAGGAAGGAACCCCTTCGGAACGTCCTCTGCATACAGTCGCGCTTCAAACGAGTGACCGGTGATGGTCAGCTCGTCTTGCTGCATGGGCAGGCCTTCACCTGACGCGACACGCAGTTGCCACTCCACCAGATCAACGCCGGTGATCGCTTCTGTGACGGGGTGTTCGACTTGCAAACGCGTGTTCATCTCCATGAACCAGAACCCATCGGTGCGCAGACCATTGGCCCCATCCACGATGAACTCGACCGTACCTGCGCCCTTATATCCAATTGCCTCGGCTGCACGCACCCCAGCCATGCCCATCGCCTCGCGAACCTCTTCGGTCATACCGGGGGCTGGCGCTTCCTCGATCACCTTCTGATGGCGACGCTGAAGCGAGCAGTCGCGCTCAAACAGGTGCACCGCATGGGTGCCGTCGCCAAAGACCTGCACCTCGATGTGGCGCGGCGACAGGATATATTTCTCAACCAGCACATCGGCGTTGCCAAAGGCGGTCTGAGCCTCGCCCTGCGCAGATTTCAACGCATCCGCAAAATCGGCAGGATCATCCACACGACGCATCCCCTTGCCGCCACCGCCGGCGACAGCCTTGATCAGAACTGGATAGCCCATCTTGTCAGCCTCGGCGGCCAGGAAAGCGGGATCCTGATTTTCGCCGTGATAGCCCGGCACGACTGGTACGCCTGCATCCACCATCAGCTTCTTGGCGGCATCCTTCAGACCCATCTTGCGGATCGCGTCCGATGACGGGCCGATGAAGGTCAGGCCGGCCTTTTCAACTGCATCCACAAAGTCAGGGTTCTCCGACAGGAAGCCATAGCCCGGATGGATGCCTTGCGCGCCTGTGTCCAGCGCCACCTGAATGATCCGGTCCCCCAGAAGGTAAGACTGCGCAGGCTGTGGTGGGCCGATATGCACGGCTTCATCCGCCATTTTAACATGGCGCGCATCGGCATCAGCGTCCGAATACACGGCGACAGTGGCCACGCCCAGTTTGCGGGCGGTGTCGATGACGCGGCAGGCAATCTCGCCGCGGTTTGCAATCAGGATTTTCGTGAACATCGCTGTTCCTCCTTCGGGTGGGCCTCAGCCCTCTTTCATGTGTCCGCCCAGCGCAGGGCGAGAATTCAATTCAAACGGTCACACCAGTTGATCCGCGAGCCACCGCGATAGGCCAAAGCCAGCCCTTCGCTGATCAGCGTATCGCCCACGTCGCGCCCATCGACCGACAGGCGCACCAGTTCGCGACCATATTTGTCGTGTCCGTCATGGCGCATCGTGATGTCCGCCCCTTTTACGATCTGACGCAGTCGCGCCGTGGCCTTGTCGCCCAATGCCTTTTCCTCGGGGCAACCCGGGTCTTTTGTCTCGGGCGTGTCAAAACCCACAAGCCGCGCCGTCCGGGTCCCGTCCGGGCACTTCAGTTCAACCGTGTCCCCGTCATAGACATAACCCAGCCGACAACCGTCGATCACACTCACACGTGGGACAGGCGCGATTTGCTCGGCCAGCGTGTACAGGATCAGCAGCGTAAGCCCGGAATATATGACAAGGTTTGTATCCACCGATTACATCCTGAAGACGCCGAACTTGGTCTCTTCGATCGGAGCGTTCAGGGCTGCCAAGAGCGACAGGTAAAGCACCTCGCGCGATTTGCGTGGATCGATCACCCCGTCATCCCACAGACGCGCCGAAGCGTAGAGCGGGTGGCTCTGCTCCTCGAACATATCAATGGTGGGTTGCTTGAAGGTGGCCTCTTCTTCCGCCGACCATTCCCCGCCCTGACGTTCAATTGCATCGCGTTTCACGGTCGCCAGCACGCCCGCGGCCTGTTCGCCGCCCATCACCGAGATGCGCGAGTTTGGCCACGTCCACATGAAGCGCGGCTGATAGGCGCGTCCGGCCATGCCATAGTTACCGGCGCCATACGAGCCACCGACAACCATGGTCACTTTCGGAACATTGGTGGTCGCCACGGCGGTCACCATCTTTGCGCCGTGGCGCGCGATACCTTCATTTTCGTATTTTCGGCCCACCATGAAGCCGGTGATATTCTGCAGGAAGACCAACGGGATATTGCGCTGGCTGCACAGTTCCACGAAATGCGCGCCTTTCTGGGCGGCTTCCGAGAAGATCACGCCGTTGTTGGCGATGATCCCGATCGGGCAGCCTTTCAGATGGGCAAAGCCTGTCACCAGCGTTTCACCAAAGCGCGGCTTGAACTCGTCAAAACGCGAGCCGTCAACGATGCGCGCGATCACTTCGCGGATGTCATAAGGGGTTTTGAGGTCTGCGGGGACAACACCCAGCAGTTCCTCGGCGTCGTAAGCAGGTTCTTCCGGCTCTTGCCATTTCACCGTGATCGGTTTCTCGCGGTTCAGGCTTTCCACCGCGCGACGCGCCAAGGCCAGAGCATGCGCGTCGTCTTCCGCCAGATAATCGGCCACACCCGACAGGCGTGTGTGAACGTCACCGCCACCAAGATCTTCGGCCGAGACGACCTCGCCCGTTGCGGCCTTCACTAAGGGCGGACCCGCAAGGAAAATGGTTCCCTGCTCTTTCACGATGATGGTCACGTCCGACATGGCGGGCACGTAAGCACCACCAGCCGTACACGATCCCATCACAACCGCAATCTGCGGGATACCCTTCGCGCTCATCCGCGCTTGATTGTAAAAAATCCGGCCAAAATGGTCGCGATCCGGGAAGACCTCGTCCTGCTGCGGCAGGTTCGCGCCGCCACTATCGACCAGATAGATGCAGGGAAGGTTGCATTCCTCCGCGATCTCTTGCGCGCGCAGGTGTTTCTTCACCGTCATCGGGAAGTAAGTGCCGCCCTTCACGGTCGCGTCGTTGCACACGATCATGCATTCCTGACCATGCACCTGCCCGATGCCAGCCACAACACCGGCACAGGGGGCTGCGCCGTCATACATGTCATGAGCGGCGGTTGCGCCGACCTCAAGGAACGGAGACCCCGGATCCAGCAGGTTCGACACGCGATCACGCGGCAGCATTTTGCCGCGGCTCAGGTGACGATCACGGGATTTCTGCCCTCCGCCGCCAACTGCGGCCTCGGCAGCATCCGCCACCACTTTCAGGGCTTCAAGGTGACCCTTGCGGTTGGCCTTCCAGGCCTCTGATCCGGGGGTTGCTTGGGATTGTAGTTTCATCTCAGCATCCTTCGTGGTTGCAGATATTGTCGCCAAAGTCGTTGAGGTCGCTTTCGAGCGACATTGCTTGGCGGGCAGTCAAATACAGATGGCAGGACACAGCAGCAGGACCGCCGCCTGTTCCCCCGCCCCATTTCGTGCGCTCGTAATCACATGAGGTGTCGCGGAATGTGATCCACGCGCGCTGCATCTCTTTCAGTGCTGGCGCTTGCTTCGGTGCGGAACTGCCCATGACGGACATTTCTTCATCCTGAGCTTTCAGCCTGGTCATTAGAATCCCATATGCACGGTTCAGGCGACGATCCCAGTCCTCAAGCTCCAACCCGAGGCAAGACGACATGCCTACTGTGCTCATGCCGCCCTCGGTGGCTTCCATGCAGTAATTGGCGGCTGCCCCTACGCACCGCATTGGATCGCCGTCTTCACCCATCGCAGACAGGCAGTCCGTCGTTGGATGGAAGCTATAAGTCATGTTCTGCGCAGTGGCCGGACCGGCCACAGCAAGCATCAGTGACAATACGAGGGCCAGCGCACGCATCACTGCGCGCCCATCAATTCGCGACCGATCAGCATGCGGCGGATTTCCGAGGTGCCTGCGCCGATCTCCATCAGCTTGGCGTCGCGGAAGATGCGGCTGACAGGCGTTTCATTCATGAAGCCCGCACCGCCCATGGCCTGAACCGCTTGGTGCGCCTGTTTCATGGCTTCTTCGGACGCATAGAGCACACAGGCGGCGGCGTCCTGACGAGTCACTTCACCACGGTCACAGGCTTTGGCAACTTCGTAAACGTAAGCACGGGCCGAGTTCATCGCGGTGTACATGTCGGCGATCTTTGCCTGCATCAGTTGGAAGTCACCAATCGGACGCCCGAACTGTTTGCGCTCTTTCATATAGGGCATGATCTCGTCCAGGCACGCAGCCATGATACCAGTGCCAATACCCGACAAAACCACGCGTTCGTAATCCAGCCCTGACATCAGAACGGCAACGCCTTTACCCTCCTCGCCCAGCACGTTTTCAAACGGCACTTCCACGTCTTCAAAGATCAGCTCGGCGGTGTTTGATCCGCGCATCCCCATCTTGTCGAAATGCTCAGACGTCGAGAAACCCTTCATGCCCTTCTCGATGATGAAGGTGGTGATGCCCTTGGGGCCGGCCTCCGGGTCAGTCTTGGCATAGACGACCAGAGTGTCCGCATCCGGGCCGTTGGTGATCCAGAACTTGGTGCCGTTCAGCACATAGTATCCGTTGCGCTTTTCGGCGCGCAGCTTCATCGACACAACGTCCGATCCTGCCCCCGCTTCCGACATTGCCAGCGCACCGACATGCTCACCCGAGCAGAGCTTCGGCAAGTACTTCGCCTTCTGTTCGTCGGTCGCATTGCGACGGATCTGGTTCACGCAGAGGTTCGAGTGCGCACCGTAGGACAAAGACACCGAGGCTGAGGCGCGCGCGATCTCTTCCACAGCCACAACATGCGCCAGATAGGACATGTCCGACCCGCCGTATTCCTCGGGTGTGGTGACACCCAGAAGGCCAAGTTCACCAAACTCCTTCCACAGCTCGTTGGGAAATTCGTTCTTCTGGTCGACCTCACCCGCGATCGGCTTGATCCGATCTTGTGCATAGCGATGCACCATCTCGCGGATTGCATTGACGTCTTCGCCCAGGTCAAAATTCATGGAGTTGTTAAACATGTGCCGCTTCCTTCGGATCAGATCATAAGATCGCATTATTGAACGCTTGTTCATTTAATGCGCCGAAAGCACGATTCGCGTCAATAACGACGCAACGTCGCAGGGTGAAAGTCGAGAGGGTCGCGTTGCAGAAACTGTTGCGTTTGCTTCATCTCAAAGCGAGGGTTTTCGTCGCGAAGTTTGGACGATGTGGAGTAGTTTCAGCTTTGCAGACAAAACAGCCAATTGGTTTTAAGGCCAATGTACGCTTTCACTGAGCATGATCTTGACGGTTTGTCAGATAGTGAGCTTTACTCTATCCTTTTCAAGACGTTCGGAATTTCATTTCCTTCAAAACCAACACCTGTTTGATCAAGGATATTAGTTCCATTTCTATGTTCCATGATGGCATTCTCAAAGATTTTACACCTCGCTTCAAATCGATCCGGAAGGACTGCGATCGTTATTCGAATGAACTCGTCGAGCTGTTTGATGCAGAAGTAATTGACACAAGGGAGTATTTTGAACTCAACGGAAAAGGATCTTTGTGGATCATTCTGCAATATATCGAAAGGGGCCTTTTGGACGACGTGGAAGTAAAGGTCAGGGAAGATGTTACTAGCAAGGATTTCTATGGGCCACTTTTCGACAACACGGTAGCAACACTCGCCTATTTGACCGAACGCTCAGAGCACGAACGTGTTTTAAGGTTGTATCGCGCAGCCATCGAACACCGGCTCAAGGCCTTGAAAGATGAAGCCAAAACGCGCGATCAACAGACATTGAGCAGGAACACGCGGACGACGTCAGCCAAGTGGATCAGACAGCACCTCCCGCCGGCTAGAAAAATTGTACAACAGTATGAGAAACTTCTGGCCATCAATGGGCATAGTGATCCTGAGCTGTCAGCCTTTCAGCAATCTCTGGACGCAGTAAAGAGCCCCTAGCGGGGCTGCGGCTAACGTGACGTGCGAGGCAATCTATGACGTTCTGTTCTTCCTCAAAAAGCTGCCGTTCGCGGCTCTACTGGAGTTCGGGAGAAATGGCACCAAACCGTTCCTTCAACCCAATAAGAAGGCCCCCGTTTGCGACGAGGACCTTCTTGCTTTCTTCAGGATAGATCAGTGCTTGAACTTCTTGATCTCGCCGCTTTCAAGCTTGGCTTGATACTTCTGCATCTCGCGCTTCACGATAGGCGCCAGGAAGTAGAGCCCTAGGATGTTCGGCACACAGATCAGGAAGACCAACGCATCCGAGATGTCTAGGATCGGACCAAGTTGAACAACACAGCCCAGAGCCACGAAGGCACAGAAAATCAGCTTATAGACTGTCTGCAAGGATTGATCTTCACCGAACAGATAGGTCCAACCCTTCAACCCGTAATATGACCACGAGATCATGGTCGAGAAGGCAAAGAGCAGCGCTCCGAAGGCCAAGGGCACTGGGAACCAGCTGATCTGACGCTCGAACGCGGCTGATGTCATTGCAACACCTGTTGCATCGCCCGCAAAGTTGGGGTCAGCGACTTGGCTTGTGCCAATCACAAGCGCGGTGATGGTACAGATGACGATCGTATCAATGAACGGCTCCAGCAAAGAAACATAGCCTTCTGTCACAGGCTCTTCGGTCCGTACGGCAGCGTGGGCGATTGATGCAGAACCAATGCCTGCTTCGTTCGAGAAGACGGCACGTTGGAAACCGATGATCAGCGCGCCAAGCGCCCCGCCGGTTACGCCTTCGCCGGTGAATGCCCCGGTGAAGATGTTGCTGACGGCCATGGGGATCGAGCTAAAGTTCATCAAAATCACGATGATCGCGAATACGCAGTAAAAGACGGCCATAAACGGCACGACTTTCTCGGTCACACGGGCGATGGATTTGATACCGCCAATGATCACGGCAAAGACGACCGCTGCTAGGATCAGGCCAACCAGCCAGCCATAGCCATCCAGCGCACCACCGGCGACGGTGTTCAGCTGCACATAGGCCTGGTTCGACTGGAACATATTGCCGATGCCCAAGGCACCGATGAAGATGCCGATGGCATAGAACGTGCCCATGAATTTGCCGAAGCCTTCCATGCCGCGCTCTTCAAAACCCTTGCGCAAGTAATACATCGGACCACCGGACACAGACCCATCCGGGTTCTCATTTCGGTATTTTACACCCAACGTACATTCGACAAACTTGGTGGACATACCCAGAAAACCCGCGACGATCAGCCAGAACGTCGCCCCGGCTCCACCGACGGTAACTGCAACTGCGACCCCACCGATGTTACCAATACCGACAGTGCCCGACACAGCCGTTGCCAGCGCTTGGAAGTGCGAAACCTCGCCCGCGCTGTTTGGATCTGCATAGTCGCCTTTGACAAGAGAAATCGCGTGTTTGAAGCCGCGCAGGTTCACAAAACCCATATAGAAGGTGAAGAACACCGCGCCGATCACCAGCCAAAGCACCACCAACGGAAGGTTTGCCCCTGCTATTGGCACTTTGAAGAATACGACCTGCCCGATGAACGTTGCGATCGGGGCAGTCAGATTGTTAATGGTTTCGTCAATACCAGCCTGCGCTGGTCCAGCATAGATCACTGCCGTAAGCAGCAAGAAAAGGATGCGTTTCATAATGCACCTCCGGAAAACTTGAGTTCAGGATCAGGGGACAACCACAACCGGCACAGGCGCGGTTTGGATCAGGTTCCCTGCGACGCTGCCAAATAGAAGCGATTTCAGGCCGCTATGCCCTCGGCGTCCTATTAGGATCTGCGCCGCGCCACATTCTTTGGCGATATCGATCAGAGTTTCTGCAGGCGCGCCGTGGCGCACAACGCCTTCGCACGCCAAACCCTCGCCTTCCAGACGCGCCAATGCTGGCGCTACGATCTCGGAGTTGGCACGTTCAATTTCAGATTCCCGGCGGCTGTGCCGCTGGGCGTTTTCTTCTGGGGTATTGAAGGAATATGGCGACCATTCGATCACATAAGCGACGACCACTTTGGCCCCACCTTGTTTGGCTCTGGCAATTGCATGACCAAGTGCGCGGTCAGATCCGTCGCTGCCATCCACTGCCAAAAGTACGGTGTTTTCCATAATTTGAGTCCCTATTTGGTTCTACATCCAGACGCTTCCGGTCTTCTGCCGCTCTCGCCTGAATTGAGTTACCCTAGGTCAGCAAAATACCCCCCAATAGGGCCAGTTATCTCTTCGGATATATCCAAACGTCAAAAATTAAGCCAAACCAATCCTTTATTAAAAGGATTTTTCGGTTGATAAGATATATCATTTCTCGTGAAATGAAATCGCCACTTCGTCGCGGATAATACGCGCAATCAACTTGCAGTCGTCGATCGATAAGGTCAGTGGCAGACGCAGATCCAACACGGCTTCCAAGATCCGGTCCGTCTTGGGCAGAACCGGCGTATCCGCATAGCGCCAACTGTCATAACGGCTTGTAAACCCTTGGGGTTCAGCCCCGCCGAACCATTTCAGTTCGACCCCCCGATCCGCACAGCGTACAATCACATTTGCCACTGCATCCTCGTGCCAGTCCAACAAGAGAAACTGGAACGAGGACATGACATAGTCTTCGGCCTCGGGGCGTTCGATCACTGTCAGGCCGGGCGTGTTGCGCAGACCCTCTTCGACCGCCCGATAGCGCGCATTCCAAGCTGCGCATTGAGTGTCTATTTTTGCCAACTGTGGACGCAAGATCGCGGCCCGCAGATTGTCCATTCGACCCGAGATGTTGGGCGTGATGTATTTGATTTTCTCAAAGGCCTCGGGCGGCGGACCTGCCAAGTGGCGTTCATACAGCATGTAACTGCCCGACAAGATGATCGCGCGCGCCATTAGGTCCGGATCGTCCGAGATCAGCAACCCACCCTCACCCGAATTCGCGTGCTTGTAAGTTTGAGTGGAGTACGCGGCCATCACGCCATGGCGACCAGATAAGATGCCATTCCAGCGCGCACCCATCGTATGGGCGCAATCTTCGATCACCTTAACGCCCGCTGCATCACAGATCTGCATAAGGCGATCCATGTCGCAGATATGGCCCCGCATATGGCTGAGAAGCAGGACCTTTGGCGTATCATCAGAGGCCAGTATTTTGGCCAAATGGTCCAGATCGATGGTTAACGCCTCGGTCACCTCGACAAACTCAGGGGTTGCGCCGACAGACGCAATTGCACCCGGCACAGGGGCCAGCGTGAACGCGTTGGTAAGAACCCGATCCCCCGGCGCCACCCCCACAGCGCGCAACGCCGTTGCAATGGCATACCCGCCCGAGGATACGGCCAGCGCGTATTTCGACCCCATCAACGCCGCGAACTCCTGTTCCAACAGGGCGGTGTGTGACACCTCACCCTCTGCCACGTTGTAGCGGTGCAATCTGCCGTGGTTCAGCACGTCCAGCGCAGCCTTGATCCCTTCGTCTGGGATGGCCTCTTGCTGGGTGAAATTTCCGGTGAATCGTTCTTTCATGGGCCGACACTGCGCGCGCAGCGCGTTGTGGTCAATGGGCAGCTTTCGCGGATCTATCCGATCAGCTGCGCCACCGTCGCATCCAGCGCGTCATAGTGGTCCAGCATCGCTTCAGGGGCCAGCCTTGCCACGCCAGCGCCTTCAGGCCCAAATCCAACAAGGATGCACGGAACCCCAGCGGCCTTTGCCGTATCGCGATCCGTCACCGTGTCCCCGACCAAAAGCGCCCGGTTGGGATCACCGCCTGCCTGACGTGCCGCCGCCACAAACGGGGCCGGGTCAGGTTTGCGCGTCGGCAAAGTGTCCGCCCCAATCAACGAGGTGAAGCTTTCCAAAATACCCAAACGCGTCAAAAGCAACCGCGCCAGCCCTTCGGGCTTGTTGGTGCAAATACCCACCGCATAACCCGCGCCATGCAACCGCCCGACAGCGTCCATTGCACCGGGGTATAACACCGTATGGCGATCAATATCGGCCTCATAGGCTTTCAGAAGATTGGGAAACTCCCGATCCACGGCCGCTTCATCAGCCTTTCCGTTCAAACGCTCAAATCCCAAGCGCAACATCGCCCGCCCGCCGTGGAATGCGGTCAGCGCATCCGCTATCGGGTCCAATGGCTTTCCATGCCCCAAGGCATGAAAACACGCATTTGCCGAGGCGATCAGATCCCCCGACGTGTCCGCCAGCGTGCCATCCAGATCAAAAATCACTGTGCGTTTACCGTTACTATTCGTCATGCTGATGATACCTTTTGGCAATTCCTCGCCGAAGCCTGTAACCTCGCGTAAGGTTAATTGAACGTCTTTTACTTGCGAGCCGCGCCCCAAGGGGTAAAACGGGCCAAAAGAAATTGAAAGAGCAGATCGATATGGCGACAGCCCTAATTGTCCTTGCCGCTGGCAAGGGAACACGGATGAACTCGGATCTTCCCAAGGTGATGCACGAAGTGGCCAGAGCGCCATTGTTCGCACATGCGCTTTCGTCCGGGGCGTCGCTGGCACCCGATCGCGCCGTGCTGGTGGTTGGTCATGGGGCAGAGCTGGTGCGGAAGGCCGCGACCGATCTGGACCCAGACATCACGATAGCCGTGCAGGAAGAGCAATTGGGCACCGGCCACGCGGTTGCACAAGCCCGAACCGCGCTGGATGGGTTCGATGGGGACGCGATTGTCCTCTATGGGGATACACCTTTCATCCGACCCGAAACATTGGAAGCAATGGCCACTGAGCGCGCTGCAGGTGCAGATGTGGTGGTGCTGGGGTTCGAAGCCGCAGATCCGGGGCGCTACGGTCGTTTGATTGTCAAAGATGGGGCGCTTGACCGCATCGTTGAGTTTAAAGATTCTTCTGATGAGGAACGCGCAGTAACCCTTTGTAACAGCGGTGTAATTTCTGCCAACGCGAATACTCTCTTTGACCTGATTGACGGGGTCGGAAACGACAATGCCTCGGGCGAGTACTATCTGACAGACATCATCGAAGTGGCCCGAAACAAGGGGCTGACAGCACGCGTTGTCACCTGTGACGAGGCCGAAACACTGGGCATCAACTCACGCACAGAACTCGCAGCTGCAGAGGAGATTTTCCAAAGGCGCGCCCGCGCCGAGGCGCTCGAAAACGGTGTGACGCTGATCGCAGCCGACACCGTCTATTTCGCGCATGATACGGTGATTGGACGTGACACAGTGGTCGAACCCAACGTGGTCTTTGGCCCGGGCGTGACGGTCGAAAGCGACGCACGCATCCGCGCGTTCTCGCACCTTGAGGGGTGCCATGTTTCCCGCGGTGGTGTGGTCGGGCCTTACGCGCGCCTGCGTCCGGGTGCAGAGCTGGCCGAACACGCCAAGATTGGCAACTTCGTCGAGATCAAGAACGCACAGATCGAAGAAGGTGCGAAGGTGAACCACCTGTCCTATGTGGGCGACGCGCGTGTTGGGGAAGGTGCCAATATCGGCGCAGGGACAATCACCTGCAACTACGACGGCGTCTCGAAACACCATACCGATATTGGGGCGCGCACTTTTATCGGGTCGAATACATGTCTTGTGGCCCCTGTCTCAATCGGCGATGACGCGATGACCGCGACGGGCACGGTGGTCACAAAAAACGTCCCTCCCGAAGCCATGGCAATCGCCCGCGCGAAGTTAGAGATCAAACCCGGTCTTGCTGTTAAGTTGTTCGAAAAGTTAAAGGCCATGAAGGCCAGACGTCAGAAAGGTTCCTGAAAATGTGTGGTATTGTAGGGGTCTTGGGCAATCACGAAGCTGCGCCCATCTTAGTTGAGGCGCTGAAACGGCTGGAATATCGCGGCTATGACAGCGCGGGGATCGCAACCATCAACGACGCAGGCCAGTTGGGTCGCCGCCGGGCTGTCGGCAAGCTGGTGAACCTGTCGGACAAGCTGGTGCATGAACCACTGGCTGGCAAATCTGGCATCGGGCATACCCGCTGGGCCACCCATGGTGCGCCGACCACAGACAACGCCCACCCGCATCGCGCGGGATCGGTTGCAGTGGTTCACAACGGGATCATCGAAAACTTCCGCGAACTGCGTGAAGAGATGGCGAATGAAGGGCTTGAGTTCGAAACCGAGACCGACACGGAAACCGTCGCGCTGCTTGCACAGCATTTTGTCGCGCAAGGCAAATCCCCCAAAGACGCGGTCGAAGCGACCCTTGCGAAACTGGACGGTGCCTTCGCGCTCTGTTTCCTATTTGACGGTGACGATGACCTGATGATCGCAGCGCGCAAAGGCAGCCCCCTGGCGATTGGACATGGCGAAGGCGAGATGTTCGTGGGCTCAGACGCAATTGCTCTGGCCCCGATGACCGACAAAATCACCTATCTGGAAGAGGGCGATTGGGCCATTGTCACCCGCTCGGGCGCCGAGATTTTCGACAGCGCCGGTCGTCGTGCCAACCGTCAGATGAAGCACGTGAAGCTTGATGCCACCCGGATCGAAAAGGACGGGTACAAGCACTACATGGCCAAGGAAATCGCCCAGCAGCCCTCTGTCGTGGGGGACGTGATCGAGACCTATATTTCGGGCGATAAGATCACCATGGAATTGGAAGGGATCGACTTCACGAAAGTGGATCGCCTGTCCATCGTGGCCTGCGGAACGGCCTATTATGCCGGGCTGGTGGCGAAATACTGGTTCGAACACTATGCCCGCCTACCCGTCGACATCGACGTCGCGTCCGAGTTCCGCTACCGCGAGGCACCCTTTGCCCCCAAAACC
Organism: Aliiroseovarius sp. F20344; assembly: GCF_023016155.1. Taxonomy (GTDB): domain Bacteria; phylum Pseudomonadota; class Alphaproteobacteria; order Rhodobacterales; family Rhodobacteraceae; genus Aliiroseovarius. The sequence continues at coordinate 509,663 of NZ_JALKBG010000006.1, read as the reverse complement.
CTGGGCGTTTTCGTCAGCCAATCGGGCGAGACCGCCGACACCCTTGCCGCGCTTCGCTATTCCACAGGAAAGGCCGACAAGATCCTGTCTCTGATCAACGTTCCCGAAAGCTCGATCGCGCGGGAAAGCGATGTTGCGGTCGAAATCCTTGCCGGCATCGAAGTGTCCGTCGCATCGACGAAAGCCTTCACATGTCAGCTGACCTGCTTTGCCATCATGGCACTAAAGGCCGCGCATGAACGTGGCCATCTGGATGATGCGGAATTGGCCGCCCACTTGGCGGAACTCCGTCAACTTCCCGGATTAATGAGCCACGCGCTAACCATCGACACGGCCACGAAAGCAATCGCAGACAAACTGGCCGAAGCACGTGACGTGCTGTTCCTTGGGCGTGGTCAAATGTTCCCGCTGGCCCTTGAAGGGGCTTTAAAACTGAAAGAAATCAGTTACATCCACGCGGAGGGCTATGCCTCGGGCGAACTGAAGCACGGCCCCATTGCATTGGTCGACAAGTTCACACCCGTGGTGGTGATGGCGCCGCATGACGGGCTGTTCGACAAGACGGTTTCCAACATGCAAGAGGTCATGGCACGCGGTGGGCGCGTGGTACTGGTCTCGGACTCGCGTGCCGCTGACGAAGCGGGCGACGGCGTGTGGCAAACGCTTTCCTTGCCGGAAGCCCCTGAATTGATCCAGCCCATCCTTTACGCTGTTCCAGCGCAACTGTTGGCCTATCACACAGCGATTGCCAAAGGCACCGATGTGGATCAACCCCGCAATCTGGCCAAATCGGTGACCGTAGAATGACTTTAGATGATGCGCTGGCCGCGCTTAAGGCCCAGATCGAACCGGGCCGCGCCGAGGGGCAGAAAGCTTATCACAAACAAACGCGCGAGGTTTTGGGCATCCCGAACCCCGCGATCAACGATCTGACCAAGGAATGGCGTCAGAGCCTGAGCGTTGAAGAACGCGTGTCGCTGGCCGACCAATTGTGGAAAACTGATATCTTCGAAGCCCGTATCGCGGCTGCGAAACTTCTGACGCAGGCCCGTATCCGTCCGGATGACGCGGTGTGGGATTTGATCCAAAGCTGGGTGCCCGATTTCGACAGCTGGGCAATTGCGGATCACGTTTGTATGGCTGGACAGAAGCGGCTTATGGCGGACCCTTCGCGTCTGGACACAGTCGAAGCATGGACCCGCTCTGATCATATGTGGACGCGTCGAGCAGCCCTTGTCATCACCCTGCCCTGGACCAAACAGAACAACCCCAAACCGCAGGACATCGCAATCCGCGATCGCATTCTGGGCTGGGCGGACGGCTATGTCAGCGACCCGGAATGGTTCATTCAGAAAGCGGTCGCATGGTGGGTGCGTGATCTGTCGAAACACGATCCGGATCGGGCACGTGCCTTTCTGAAGCCGCACGCGAAAACGCTGCAACCCTTTGCATTGAAAGAGGCGCGCAAGCATCTGCCCCCACCCGCACAGCTTCAAAAGGAAGCCAAGGACAAGTGGAGAGCCGAGAAGCGAAAGTTGCGCGAGGAAAGCTGGGGCCGAAAGCGGGACGATCGCTCACAAGACGATCACTCACAAACAGACGAAGATTGAACCAGCTGGCCTAGGTCGAACCGGTTTCGGTCCTACAACATGCTTTTGTCGGGCGCTTTGTTAACGATCCCTCAGCTCTCGTCGCATGATCTTGCCTGTTGCGGTCATCGGCAACGCGTCAACAAACTCGACGATACGCGGCGCGACATGAGGGCTGATCCGGTCGCGGACCAGCTGCTTTAAGGCACCTTCCAGATCAGCGTCAGACACGCCAGCGCGCAGGACCACCACGGCTTTCACAGCTTCGGTGCGCAAAGGGTCGGGCACCCCAATAACCGCTGCGCTGACCACATCGGGATGGGTCATCAGGCAGTTTTCAATCTCGGTCGGGCCGATCCGATAGCCGGCGGAGGTGATCACATCGTCATCACGGCTGGCAAATGTGAAATACCCATCCACATCCCGCGTCGCCAGATCGCCAGTACGCAGCCAGCCACCTTCTGTTTTCTGTGCTGTTTTTTCGGGCAGGTTCCAATAGCGCATGAACATCACCGGATCACCGACACGCACGGCGATCTCTCCCATCTCGCCGGGTCCGCATTCCTGTCCATCCGCCTTTAACAGCGTGACTTCATGGCCCGGAATGGCTTGCCCCATACTGCCGGGCTTCACGTCCATGGCCCCCGAGACCGAGGATAGGACCAAATTGCATTCGGTCTGGCCGTAAAACTCGTTTATTTTTACGCCCAGCACCTTGTCGGCCCAATCGAGCAGTCCAGACCCAAGGCTTTCGCCGCCTGATCCAATTGACCGGATGTCTACACCATCTGGTCGCGCGTCTGACTGGCGCAAAAACTTCAACGCGGTGGGCGGCATGAAGAGGTTCCGCACCTTATGTTCTGCCATCAAGCGATAGGCTGCTTCGGCCTCAAACTTGCGCATCCTGTGGCTGACAATCGGAACGCCGAAATAGAGAAACGGCAGCGCCAAATCCATCAGCCCTCCGATCCACGCCCAGTCAGCAGGCGTCCAACCCTTGTCGCCTGCTTGCGGGAAATCTTCGTTGTACGTCTCGACGCATGGCAGATGGCCCAGCAAGAAACGATGGGCATGAAGCACACCTTTCGGGGGGCCCGTCGTACCGGAAGTATAGATCATAACGGCAGGATCTTCTGCCAAAGTATCAATAGGTCCGCGCAAGGGTGATGCGGCATCGAGCATGTCCCAGAAGGGCAACGCGCCCTTACTGGGTTGCAGGGTGAACACAGCCTCAAGTCCCGGAAGCTTTGACTGGATCGCAGTTAGTTTGGTGATGTTGTCTTGGTCCGTGACCACAATATTGGCACCGCTATCCGACAAGCGATAAGCCAATGCATCTTCACCGAACAACGTGAACAAGGGCAGCACAACCGCGCCAAGCTTGTAGGCCGCAAAATGGGTGATCAACACCTCAGGCCCCTGCCCCAAAAGAACAGCGACCCTGTCCCCTTTGCGTAGTCCAGCGTCGCGCAGAACCGACGCAAACTTGTCGGAGGCCTCTTTTAATGCACCAAAGCTCCAATCCAGCGCGGATCCATCATGCGCCACATGGGTCAGAGCAATGCGCGAGGGATCAACCCCGGCCCAACTGTCGCAGCAACGGTCTGCGATATTAAACTGTTTGGGGATATTCCATTCAAACGCGGACTGCATGTCCCGCCATGACGCCCATGGCGAGACCAGTTTGCGATCGCGGCCAAGCGACAGCCACTCCGCGTCTGAAGTCGTCTTCACGATCCGAAGACCACCAATTCATGCAATCCGGACAAATCCAAATCCAAAAGCTGCAGAGCCGAGATCGAGATCCGGCTGCCGCCAGTGGTTGTGGGCTTCAGCGTAACTTTGACGGTTCGCCCGGTGGACTTGGACTGAACCCGACCCTCGGTCACGCTGGTGACCAAAGGTGTTTCAACCCAGAACCCCGGGACCGTGGGGTCCCCCAGATTTGCAACCGTTGTGCCCAATGCGCCAGCCGGTGTTGGCGCGGCGGACAGAGCAGCCACTTTTTCACCTTCGCTGGCCGTATCGAACTCATCAACGGTGGTCGCATTGGCCGGTGGCGCATTTGGGGCCACAGCGGGTGCGGCCGGAGCCTCGCGCAGATGCGGTGGCGATGGGATAATGTTGTTCATGTCCACACCGGCACAACCTGTGACAGCCAGACAAGCGGCGGAGAATAAGAATACTTGTTTCATACCAACAAACTGGCGCAATTCGTATCCGCTTTCAACGGTTGAAATGACGCGAGCGTGTCTTGCGCGTTCTCTTGCCCGGCACTAGGGTCTACTTATGGAAACGCCCAAGCTTGTTGACCCCTTTCACCGCCCGGTAACCTATCTGCGCCTGTCCGTCACGGATCGGTGCGATTTCCGCTGCACATATTGCATGTCCGAGAACATGACCTTTCTGCCCAAGAAAGATCTTCTGACGCTGGAAGAGCTGGACCGCCTGTGCTCGGCCTTTATCGGGCTGGGCGTGCGAAAGCTTCGTATAACCGGCGGCGAGCCCTTGGTCCGCAAGGGCATCATGGGCTTCTTCGACGCGATGGGACGGCATCTGGACAGCGGCGCGCTGGACGAATTGACGCTGACCACCAACGGCTCGCAGCTTCATCGCTTCGCCGATGATCTGTTCAAGGCAGGCGTGCGGCGGGTCAATGTCTCGCTTGATACGCTCGATGAAGACAAGTTCGCCAAAATCACCCGCTGGGGGCGCCTTCCACAAGTGTTGCGCGGGATTGACGCCGCCCAAAGCGCCGGGTTGCGCGTCAAGATCAATGCCGTTGCGTTGAAAGGCTTCAATGATGACGAAGTATTTGGTCTAGCAGAGTGGTGCGCTCGACAAGACATGGACCTGACCTTTATCGAGGTCATGCCCATGGGCGACATGGGAGAAGAAGACCGGTTGGACCAGTACTGGCCCCTGACCGATCTGCGCCAGCAACTTGAAACCCGGCTAAGTCTGACTGATCTCGATGAAAGCACGGGCGGCCCCGCCCGCTATGTGCGCGTCGAGGAAACTGGACAGAAAATCGGTTTCATCACGCCAATGACACATAACTTCTGCGAAAGCTGCAACCGCGTCCGGATGAGCTGCACCGGCCAGTTCTACACCTGTTTAGGACATGACGGAATGTCAGACCTACGCGCACCCCTTCGGGCATCGGAAAGCGATTCCGTGCTGATAGACGCCATTCATGCGGCGATCGCTCGTAAGCCTAAGGGGCATGATTTCGACTATAGCCGCCAGGAAATCCGCGGGCAGACCATTCGCCACATGAACCACACCGGCGGCTGATTTCGCTAACCAATCAAGCACTTAAAGCGTATCCACATTATGTTGAAGCAGCATGATGTGGATACGTAGTGTATCATTTCGGGATAGCGGGCGTTTCCAGCTATTGCTGAGATCCAACAATAACTGGAAACGCTTTAGCTGATCGGCATACGGCTTTCCGCCATTTCGGCCCACCATGAACAGCCTTGCGGGATCAGCTCGTCATTGAAGTTGTATTCAGGGTGGTGGACCATCGCTGTATCCCCGTTTCCGACAAGAATGTAGGCGCCGGGGCGTTCCTCCAGCATAAAGGCGAAGTCTTCTCCGCCCATCACGAATGGAGCATCGGCGCAATCCCCGCTGACAGAACGCGCAGCTGAGGCGGCGAATTCGGTGTGTTCGTCGTGGTTCACCATAACCGGGTAATTACGCTTGTACGTCACCTGTGCTTTGCCGCCAAAAGTGGCGGCAATGCCGTTGCAAATTTCGGAAATACGCGCCTCCGCAAGATCACGCAGATCTGGCGACAAGGTGCGCACGGTCCCTTTCAGCTCAACCGATTGCGGGATGACGTTGAATGTGGTCGATGACGTTTCCACAGATGTGATCGACACAACCACCTGCAAGGTCGGGTCCGCGTTCCGGGACGCGATCGTTTGCAGTGCGGTTACCGCTTGGGCCGCCATCACAACGGGATCAATCGTCTCGTGCGGTTTGGCAGCGTGGCCCCCGCGTCCCTCAAACGTGATACTCAGCAGATCAGCTGCCGCAAAAAACGGTCCCGGCCGGATCGCAAAGGCCCCCAACGGCTGCCCCGGCCAGTTGTGCATGCCATAGATCTCTTGCACGCCAAACCGATCCATCAGGCCATCGTCACACATGACTTTGCCGCCGCCGCCACCTTCTTCGGCGGGTTGAAAGATAACCACGCAGGTGCCGTCGAAATTGCGGGTTTCAGACAGGTATTGCGCCGCGCCAAGCAGCATCGCTGTGTGCCCATCATGGCCACACGCATGCATCTTGCCCGGCTCGACGGACGCATAGTCAAGACCCGTTGCTTCATTGATCGGAAGCGCATCCATATCTGCCCGCAATCCGACGACTTTTCCTGAATCCGTTTTGCGCCCGTGGATCACCCCAACAACACCCGTACGCCCCAAACCTTCGACCACGTCATCACAGCCAAAGGCACGCAATTTCTCGGCAACGATGCCAGAGGTTCGGTGAGTATCGAACAGAAGCTCCGGGTGCTTATGAAAATCCTGCCGCCATTCAGTTATGTCTTTATGAAGCTCGGCAAACCTGTTTCGGATCGGCATGGGATCATCCTTTCGAGTTGGGTGCAACATAGGCAATTTGATCCGCACCTTGCCGGGAAACTCTAGGGTTCTCAAGTAACTGAATCTGACACGATACAACAAACCCATTGATTTCATGACGATCTGTTCGGATCCACCTATCCGGCGCTTCCACATTCACGTCACTACCTATGCTTCTGTATATATTGAACTTTCCACCGAAATTAGAAATGCAACACTTAGGTGATTTGGCAGTCTCGAATGTTACCGCTATTGCAACGAACCCAGAAATAAGTTGTCCTTTCAACTAACAGAAGGGCGGCGCGCGAAACCAGTAACCCAGTTTGATTTCTGCCAGAAGAAAATGAAACATCGTCTGAACTTTGTCAGGGGCTGGCAGAATTCGGGCACGATCACATGTAAGGACGAACCAGAATGTCTGTGAACCTCAGACCTGTTGGCTATTTGACGTTGAGCATCTGTGCGCTGAGTTCAGCTGCCATGGCCGACCGTGGCGATCAAGGAAAGCTAAGCCTGCTTTACTGGCAAGCCCCGACCCTTCTAAACCCTTATTTGGCCTCGGCTCCTAAGGATTCCGAGCCTGCATCCTTGGTGCTGGAGCCATTGGCCCGCTACGACGAAAATGGGATAATGCTGCCGTGGCTGGCAGAGGCAATTCCGACCTTAGAGAACGGCGGGATTGACCCCGACATGGGCTCGATCACATGGACGCTGAAACAGGGGATCAAATGGTCCGACGGCAGCGATTTTACCGCTGAAGATGTGGTGTTCACAGCTGACTACTGCATGAGCGCTGACAGCGGTTGCCAGATGACGGCAAAGTTCACGGATGTCTCGCAGGTCGAAGCATTGGACGCCCACACGGTCAGAATCAGTTTCGCAAAACCCAAACCCTACCCCTACGGTCCCTTCGTCGGACTGGAAGTTCCTGTCCTACAGGCCAACCAGTTTGCAGATTGTATCGGGCCCGATGCGGTGAATTGTTCGGCAGAAAACCTCTCTCCAATTGGGACAGGTCCCTATCGGATTACCGAGTTCAAGCCCGGTGATGTGGTCAGCTATGACATCAACCCGTATTACCGCGACGCTACGAAACCAGGGTTTGCCTCGGTTGTTGTGAAAGGTGGCGGCGATGCGTTGGGTGCAGCGCGCGCGGTGCTTGAAACGGGCGAATTCGATTACGCCTGGAACTTGCAGCTTGACCCCGAGGTTCTGACAAAGATGAAAGCCGCCAACAAAGGACAGGTTGTCAGCTCGTTCGGGACAGCGGTCGAGCGGCTTCAGGTCAACCTGACAAACCCTGCAACAGATTTGTACGACGCCCGATCCACGCGTGACGGCGGCGCCCATCCGTTTCTGGCGGACCCGCGTGTCACCAAAGCCCTGTCTCTGGCCATTGACCGTACAGCTCTGGTCCAGATCGCCTATGGGGAGGCGGGTCGCCCGACCTGTGACGTACTGGCCGCCCCGGCCATCTACACCTCGGGCGCAAATGATGACTGCCTGACGCAAGATCTCGATCGTGCTCGGGCATTGCTGGACGAGGCCGGATGGACCGACAGTGATGGGGATGGCATCCGCGACAAAGACGGTCACTCCATGGCCCTTCTCTATCAGACCTCCGTCAACCCGGTACGTCAGACCACTCAGGACTTGCTGAAAGCATGGTGGACCGAGATTGGCGTCGAGACCGAGCTGCGCGCTATTGCACCTGCTGTGTTTTTCGGAGGCGATCAATCAAGCCCGGATACGTTTCAAAAGTTCTATGCCGATCTTGAGATGTTCACGAACTTCTTCCCCGGATCGGATCCCGAGCCATATCTGAACAACTGGACCTGTGCCGCCATTCCAACCCCTGAGAACGGCTGGGCGGGGATGAACGTGCCCCGGTATTGTGATGCGGACTATGACGCGTTAATCGCCAAGCTTGGCAACACAGTGGATCTGGAACAGCGCATCGATATCTCGAAAGAGTTGAATAATATGCTGATGCAGGCAGGCGCTTTGATCCCGCTGGTCCATCGTGGCGAAGTGTCCGCCCATGCAACGTCCCTTCAGGGCGTGCGCATGAATGTGTGGGACAGCGAACTTTGGAACATCGCGGACTGGACCCGCGCCAAGTAAGACCGCTAGACTGTAGACGTGGTCCAATCATGGGCCGCGTCACGGAACCGAAGGCCGTCTACCGCCATGTTGACCTACAGTTTGCGCAGGCTTGCTTTTTCAGTTCCCGTACTGATTTTCATCAGCTTTGCCATTTTCCTATTGATGGATATGGCGCCCAATGATCCGACAGCCAATCTGCCGATGACCATCCCCGCCGAAACACGCGCCCAGCTGCGCGAGGCTCTTGGAATGGATGACCCGCTTCTGACTCGCTACCTTCTTTGGTGTAAACAGTTCTTTATCCACGAGCCGCTGCACCTGATCGCCCAGTGGACCGGGATATCGATCAGTGACCCGGATCAGCTTCGCGTCCTAAGCTGGTCATCGCGTGTGCCGGTGGTGGACCTGATCGCGGATCGCCTTCCGCAAACGCTGTTGGTTGTGGGACTGTCGTATCTTCTTGGGATCGCGATTGCGCTGCCGGTCGGGATTTACTCGGCCTATCGCCAGCACAGCTGGGTTGATCATGTGGGCACTTTTGTCTCGATGATCGGGTATTCGGTGCCCAGTTTCTTCCTTGGGGTGCTTCTGATCATCGTATTTGCGGTGAAACTTAGCTGGTTTCCGTCTGTGTATGACACGACCCTTCAGGTCACAGATTTCACCAGCCTCATGACCCAGTTGCGTCAAATGGCGATGCCCGTCACGATCCTTGCCCTTTACAATGCAGCACAGATCAGCCGCTACATGCGTGCCGCCATGCTCGAGAATCTGCATCAAGACTATGTGCGCACCGCGCGGGCCAAGGGGGCATCTGAAACCCGAGTGATCTGCGCCCACGCGGCGCGCAACTCGCTTTTGCCTGTTGTAACGGTGATCGCGTTGGGGGCCCCGCAGGTCTTGGGAGGCGCCATCGTGACCGAGCAGATCTTTAAGATCAACGGGATCGGCGAGCTTTTGATCTCGTCCATTCAAAGCGGCGACCTGCCCGTTGTGCAGTCCCTGACCTTCCTCTTCGCAGTGCTGATTGTCCTGTTTAACCTGTTGGCCGACATTGCCTATGGCGTGCTGAACCCGAGGATCCGGTATGACTGATCTGGCAGTACCGCAGGCCACGGCAGCTCAACCGCGCCGCAATGGATTCTGGTCAAGGTTTAGACGTCACAAAGGCGCTGTGATTGGCGGCACGCTGCTTGGGCTGATCATGCTTGCCGTTCTGCTGGGACCAACCCTTTGGCCCTACACCGCAGGCCAGATCAACCTCACAGACCGCAATTTGGGCGCAAGCTTGTCTCATCCGATGGGGACCGATCATCTGGGGCGCGATCTGTTTGCCTCTGTCCTGAAAGGCGGGCGTGTCACCGTTCTGGTTGGGCTGGTCGCCATGATGTTGTCCTTGCTGATCGGTACGGCTGTTGGGGTGGTGGCCGGGATGGTCCGCTGGCTTGATGCGCCCTTGATGCGGCTCACTGACCTATTCCTTGCCCTGCCCGTCCTCCCTTTGCTTTTGGTCACGATCATGTTGTGGCGTGACAGCTTGCGCAGCGTGTTCGGTGCAGAGGCCGGCATCTTCCTGCTGATCGTGACAATGATCGGCCTGACAAGCTGGATGCAAACCGCCCGCATATTGCGTGCCGAAATCTTAGCCTTGAAAGAACGCGAGTTCGTCACGGCCGCAACCGCGCTTGGACTGCGCCCTGCAGGCATCATCAGGAGGCACATATTGCCAAATGTCATGGGGCTGATCGTCGTTTCTGCAACGCTTGGTCTGGCCAATGCAATTGTGACCGAAAGCGCGCTTAGCTTTCTGGGCCTAGGCTTCCCACCGGATCACCCCACTTGGGGGCGTCTTCTTTTTGATGGAACTGACTATTTGACCCTGACACCGGCGCGCGCGCTGTGGCCCGGGGTTTTGATCACCTTGACGGTCTTAAGCGCGAATTACCTTGGCGAAGGGTTGCGAGATGCCTTCGATCCCCGCGGAACCATAAAACGCAAATAAGGACAATGCTTGGGGCGCATCTTGCCAAACAGTGCCCGCGTTCTGCAATTTCACAAGATCCGGCCAACTTTCCCACACCACAGCCAAAACCGGAATGATTTTCCGCTCAAGCCGATCCACACACATTCAAATACTCTTGCAACACGCAATCCGCCGCGCCAGATGGAACATATTCCCAAATGCGGAGACGTGAAGATGTTCGAGACACTCGGTTTTGAAACCCTAACACCACGCACAGCCTCGATCCTGTTCGGATTAGGGCTTGGCGCAGCTTTCGGCGTTCTGGCCGAAATAACCCGCTTCTGTCTTCGCCGCGGAATCATTGGGTCCGGCCGCGAAAGTCAGTCCGCTCTGGCCATCTGGGTGACGGCAATGGCTGTTGCGGTGATCGGCACCCAAGCGGCCGTATCCGCAGATCTGATCAGCTTTGGCGAACATCGTTTCCACGCCCCTACACTGCCAATCCTGTCCCTTCTAGCAGGTGGCATTCTGTTTGGCGTGGGCATGGTTATGACACGTGGTTGCTTGTCCCGTTTGGTGGTCCTTAGCGCATCCGGCAATCTTCGTGCCGTCGTTGTCCTTGGCGTCGCAGCCCTTGCGGCCTTGGCCACCTTGAAGGGCATTTTTGCCCCCCTTAGAAACTCCCTGGCGGCGATCGAGATCGCTGCCCCCACCCTGCCAGCCTGGAGCGCTATTATGCCCGTTCTGCTTGCCGGTGTCCTCATTGCGCAGTCTCGTCCCAAGTTGCGCAGCGTGTTGCTCGCCGGTCTCCTAGGGGCGTTGGTGCCTCTGGGCTGGTTGGGAACCGGATTGGTCCTGTTTGACGAATTCGACCCCATCACAATGGAAAGCCTGTCTTTCACAGCACCCTTGGCGGACACACTGTTCTGGACCGCTGCATCCAGCGCCGTAGGCGGAAACTTCGGCACTGGGTTGGTTGGAGGCGTGCTTCTGGGCGCGCTGATCTCGGCCCTGATCGCAGGACGGTTTACGCTTCAAGGCTTTGAAGGCCCGGCGCAAATGGGCCGCTACCTGTCTGGTGGCGTATTGATGGGTGTCGGCGGCGTGTTGGCTGGTGGATGCACCGTTGGAGCCGGATTGTCAGGTGTCGCGACACTTTCAAGTGCTGCTTTGGTTGCACTTCTGTCGATCATCGCTGGCGCTTGGATTGCCGCTAGGCTTGATGCGCGTATCAGTGCCCCAAAGACTTCCGTATCCGCCGAACAGCCAACCACACAAGAAGCACCACTGGCAGCGTAAGCGCCGCTGTAAGTGTCCCCTTAGACACACCGAACGTGTCGGTGAGCGGGTAGAATAGATAGCCCGCCAGCGAAACCGCATAGTAGCTGATGGCGACAACGGACAAACCTTCGACCGTTTCCTGCAGCCGAAGCTGCAATTGCGCCCGCTTGTCCATGCTTTCCAAAAGCGCCTGGTTCTGCTCTGCCCGTTCCACATCAACGCGCGTGCGCAGAAGCTCCCCCGCCCGCGCGGCACGACCAGCCATATTCTCCAACTGTGCCGCTGCACTTTTTGTTGTGCGCATGGCAGGGTCATAGCGGCGCATCATAAACTCGCTTAGAGTCTGACGACCCCGGAAACGCTCTTCACGCAGCACATCGATACGTTGGTTCAGGATGGCTTCATAAGCGCGGGTGGCACCCATCCTGAAAGAGGTTGATGCCATTAATTCTTCCAACTCAGAAGAAATAGTCAATAGCTCGCGCAGGGTATTATCTGGCAACTCGTCACCGCGAGTCATGGCACCTACCAGATGCGTCAGCTCCCCATCCAAGTTTCGCAACTTTCGGTGAATCTCCTGCGCAACCGGAAACCCCAGCATCGACATGGTCTTATAGGTTTCAATTTCGCACAAACGCTGGACAATTCGTCCGATGCGTCGCTTGCTTGTACTTTCACTGATGAACGCGACCAGACGCATGTGCCCTGCCGGATCGATGCGAAAATCACCAGCGACCATCGCAGCGCGATCCAGAACCCAGTTTGAAGCAATACTTTCGGACACGAACCATTCGCGCACCAGCTTGTCCATTTCCTTTTCCGTGCCTGGCATCTGTTGAACACGGATATGGGCGGATGTGATACGCGCGCCGGGTGCATCTGCCAGCCATTCGTCGGGGAAAACATCAAAGGCAGCCGGATCAAATGCACGGGACGAGATGCCATCGCTGAACACAGTATAGCTGACAAACTCGTTATGCTGTTCCCACTTCAAGTGATAGCGGCCGATTTCGCCGAAATAGTGGTTGGCACCGGGGCTTGGATGCGGCGCGCCGAAACGATCCAGCAGCGCAATCAAATGTGCGCGGTCAGCCTCGCGGTCGCGATTGGCCGCATGATCTGGGCGCTTGATCGCCAGATAGACAGCCGTTCCAGGCGCGGACAGGGCCGGTGACGGGCGGGCGTGTAGCTCGTTCGCCAGTTCGTATCGGCCGGGATGATCAGCTAGGTTCATCATTTCGCGGGTCTCCTCTGCGCAAAGAGGTAACAGAGCCGTGACACATTGCAACCCCTTATAAACAAGGGGTTTTCACGGGGCTTAGCATACCGCGGGATACCGGTAACGCTCACATATCCTGAAGTTGAGCCTCAACCAGCTGGGTGAAGTCCTCGCCGCGCTTCTCAAAGTCCGGGTATTGGTCAAAGCTGGCTGCCGCAGGGGCCAACAGCACAGTGTCGCCCGGTTCCGCATCTTTGGCAGCGGCCGCAACGGCATGTTCCATCGTATCGCAGATTTCGTAAGGTACATCACCCAATTGGAGTGCAAACTCGCGGGCTGAATGTCCAATCAGATACGCTTTCGTGACATGTTCAAGCGCATCTGACAGGGCATCAATCCCACCCTCCTTGCCAAGACCACCTGCAATCCAACGAATGTTGGTAAATGCCCCAAGTGCTGCGCGCGCGCTGTCCACGTTGGTCGCTTTCGAGTCGTTAACGAAGCTCACACCATTCGCCTCGCCCACCAGTTGCGAGCGATGTGGAAGCCCCTTAAACGCGTGAAACGCGGCTTCAATCACCTTCGGAGCCAATCCCAGCGTCCGACATACGGCATAGGCCGCACAAGCGTTTTGATGGTTGTGACTGCCCGGCAGACCTTTGATCGCGCGCAGATCCACGGATCCGATTTGCCGCCCTTTGCGATATTCGGACAAGAAGCCCTTTCGGGCGAAGACCTGCCATCCTGGCCCCGTCAGTTTGCGATCAACGGACACACGGATCACCCGATCATCCGAGGCACCTTCAGACAGTTGCCCAGCCAAGTAGTTCCCCTCAGCCTCATCCACGCCAATGATGGCACGGTCCGGTCCGCCTTCTGAAAACAGGCGGCGCTTGGCCGCAAAATACCCCCCCATGCCGCCGTGGCGATCAAGGTGATCGGGCGACAGGTTGGTAAACACGGCGATATCTGGCGTCAATGACCGCGCGAGATCGGTTTGGTAGCTGCTCAGCTCCAGCACCACCACCTCTCCGTCATGGGCGGGATCGATATCAAGAACACCGCGCCCAATATTGCCCGCAAGCTGCGTGGGGCGCCCTGCATGCTCCAACACATGGTGGATCAGGGCCGACGTGGTCGATTTTCCATTTGATCCGGTAACCGCAACGATCTGCGGCAACGTGTCGAAACTGTCCCAATCGCGGTCTGCAAAGCTGCGAAAGAACAGGCCGATGTCATTGTCGACCGGCACACCTTCGGCCATGGCACGGGAAATCAGCTTGTTGGGTTCAGGGTAAAGATGCGGAATACCGGGGCTAACAATCAGCGCCGAGACGTCTTCCCACGCGTTGCCCTTGGTCAGGTCATGCAAGATCAGTCCCTGCCCTTCTGCACGCTCTCGAGCCTCTTGCCCATCGTCCCAGCAAAGCGCGGTAGCCCCGCCCGCTTCCAAAGCATGAGCCGTGGCCAGACCAGAGCGTCCCAGCCCCAAGACTGCAACTTTGCGACCATCAAAACCTTTGACCGGGATCATGCGTGCCTCCTTCACCTTCCACATCATCGCTAGCGGGTTTGATCACAAAACAAAAGCCCCACCGAATGGGCGGGGCTTTTCGAAGGTATATGAACGGGGTTAGCGCACCTTCAGCGTCGCCAGACCGATCAAGGCAAGGATCAACGAGATGATCCAGAAGCGGATGACAATCTGCGGCTCCTGCCATCCCTTATGTTCGAAATGGTGATGGATCGGGGCCATCAGAAACACGCGTTTGCCGGTCTTTTTATAGTAAAGCACCTGAATGATGACCGAGAGCGCCTCGACCACGAAAAGGCCGCCAACGATCGCCAGAACGATCTCGTGCTTGGTGGCAACAGCGATCGCACCCAATGCACCGCCAAGGGCCAGCGATCCTGTATCGCCCATGAAGACGGCTGCGGGCGGCGCGTTGTACCAAAGGAACCCCAGTCCGCCCCCGATAAGGGCAGACGTGAAGACGAAAAGCTCGCCCGTGCCCGGCACGTAATGCACGTCCAGATATTCGGTAAAGTCAACACGACCGACAGCATAGGCGATCACGCCCAACGTTCCGGCGGCGATCATTACAGGCATAATCGCCAGCCCATCCAGCCCGTCCGTCAGGTTCACCGCGTTGGCAGAGCCCACGATCACGATCATCACGAAGGGGATGAAGACGTAGCCCATGTTTAAAAGCGTGTCTTTGAACACTGGGAAGGCCAATTGATACTGAAGCCCCTCAGGATGTACGCTTGAGGCCCAGAAGCCTGCGATCCCGGCAATTGCCAGCCCAAGCGCCATTCTGATCTTGCCAGATACACCAGCGGTATTGTTCTTGGAAACTTTCGCGAAATCATCCGCGAACCCGATCAGGCCGAAGCCGTATGTGACAAACAAGGTGATCCAGACATAGTGGTTATCAAGCCGCGCCCACATCAGGGTTGCGACCAGAAGCGCAGACAGGATCAACAGCCCGCCCATGGTCGGCGTGCCCTGCTTTTCCTTATGGCTTTCAGGACCATCGTCACGGATTGGCTGACCCTTACCCTGCTTGCGACGCAGGATATTGATCAGTGGCTGGCCAAATATGAACCCAAAAATCAGCGCTGTGAAAAACGCCCCGCCCGAGCGGAAGGTGATGTAGCGAAACAGGTTGAAGACGTCGCCACCGTCCGAAAACTCGGTTAACCAATACAACATATAGTGGGTCCCTTCTTGGAATTACGACAGCGATTGGCTCATTTTACGGATGGCGTCAACAGCTTTGGAGACATAGCTGCCCTTTGATCCTTTGATCAAAACCACGTCGCCCGCATCGATTAGTCGGTGGATTTGCGCGGCCATCTCATCCGCAGATTCCGCAAATACACCCTGTTGCTCACCCTCGAGCCGCGCCCAAAGTGCGTGCATAAGCGGACCGCAACAATGCACCACGTCGATGCCCGTCATGTAAGGCAAATCCGCGATATCTGCATGTAGCTGAACCTCATCCAATCCAAGCTCCAGCATATCGCCCAGAACGGCGATACGGCGCCCTTTGTGGATCCGGCCCACGCCATCAACAGGAGTCATCGACGCCAGCACCTCAAGCGAAGCCGCCATCGAGGTTGGGTTGGCGTTAAAAGCGTCATCAATCAGGGTAAGCGTCAGCCCCTCGGGCGCATCAAGTGTGATCTCTTCACGGGTTCCGCGCCCCTCGGGTGGTTGCCACATCTCCATGTCGCGGGCAGCCAAAGTCGCGTCTGCGCCCAAGGCTTTTACGGCAACAAGAACGGCCAGTGCATTGCTTGCAAAATGTCGGCCCGAAGTTGCAATTTTAAACAGCTGCTCTTGACCATCGATTTCAGCTTTGCAGATCGTCGCATCCGGTGTCAGCGACACATGGGTGAGCCTGTGATCATTGCCTTCATGCGCACCGAAACTTTGCGTCTCAAACCCGGCTGCAGCGCCGCGCAGCACGGGCGTCGTGTCCAAATCGCCATTGATAATCGCGACACCGCCGACTTCCAACCCTTTGAAGATAGATCCCTTTTCTTGCGCAATGCCGTTCAGATCATCAAAAGCTTCCAAATGCGCCGCAGCCACTGTGGTGACCATTGCGACATGAGGGCGGGTCATATGGGCAAGCGGTTCAATCTCGCCGGGGTTGCTCATGCCGATCTCGATAACGGCATAATCCGTATCCGCAGGCATGCGCGCTAAAGTCAGCGGCACGCCCCAATGGTTGTTATAGCTGGCTTCGGCTGCGTGGGTCTTGCCTTGGCGCGCAAGAACCGCACGCAGCATTTCTTTGGTCGATGTCTTTCCAACCGAGCCTGTCACCGCCACCACACGCGCATGTGTCCGCGCGCGCGCTGCTACACCAAGGGCCTCCAAAGCTGGCAGAACGTCGTCAACAATCAAAAGAGGCGCGTCAGGGGAAACACCTTCAGGAATATGGCTGACCAGAGCAGCCCCCGCCCCTTTTTCCAGCGCCTGCGCCACAAATTCATGCCCATCTCGAGCTGCCTTCAACGCGACAAACAAATCGCCCGGCTGAATGGTGCGCGTGTCGATGGAAACGCCTGAAACGGACCAATCTCCGTGTGCCTCACCACCGGTGGCCTTTGCGGCTTCTTTTGCAGTCCAAAGGCTCATGCCAACCGCCCTTCCAACGCCGCAACAGCAACCGAGGCCTGTTCGACATCATCAAACGGCAACACGTCATTGCCGACGGTCTGGCCGGTTTCGTGCCCCTTGCCAGCAATCAGCAACGTGTCGCCCGGCCCCAAAGCATCAACACCACGCAAGATCGCCTCTGCACGGTCGCCAACATTCACCGCCTCGGGGCAGCCTTCCATCACCATGGCACGGATCAGGGCTGGGTCTTCGGTGCGCGGATTGTCATCGGTTACGAACACCACATCCGCATTCTCGGCAGCGGCCTGCCCCATCAATTTGCGCTTGGTGGTGTCGCGATCACCGCCCGCGCCAAAAACCACAACCAGACGACCCAACACATGTGGGCGCATGGCGCGAAGGGCCGTTTTCAAGGCGTCGGGCGTGTGGGCATAGTCAACGAAAACTGCAGCGCCGGTTTCCCGTGTGGCGGCCAACTGCATCCGACCGCGCACGGTCTCCAGATCTTTGAAAGTCTCAAACACATGCTGGGGATCGGCCTCACATCCGATGGCCAACCCCGCCGCCGCCAGCACGTTTTCCGCCTGAAAGCCGCCGATTAGGTTCAGTCGCGCTGTAAACGGCGTGCCGAGCCAAGTGAACATCAGCTCTTGCCCGGTTGCATCATAACGGCGCGCTTTCAGCCGTAACTCACATTCTTCAGCCTGTCCAATCCGGATCAGCTTTTGGCCGCGCGCTTCTGCGATGGTTGCCATTTCAGACCCTTTGGGGTCATCCATATTAATCACAGCCGTCCCGCCCTCGGGCAGAACACGGGCAAACAGCCCGGCTTTTGCGGCGAAGTATTCTTCGAACGTTTCGTGGTAATCTAAATGGTCTTGCGTGAAGTTCGTGAAGGCCGCAGCCGACAAGCGCACGCCATCCAAGCGTCGTTGCGCCAACCCGTGGGACGACGCCTCCATCGCGGCATGGGTCACACCTGCGCCTGCCATATCGGCCAACACTTTGTGCAACGTAATCGGCTCGGGCGTGGTGTGTGACAAGGGCGCTGTGAAGGCACCTTCAACGCCCGTCGTGCCCAAATTGGCAGCTTTGATGCCAAGCAAAGTCCAGATCTGACGTGTGAAGCTTGCGACCGAGGTCTTCCCGTTGGTCCCTGTCGCCGCAACCATATGTTCGGGTTGTGCGCCAAACCAAAGGGCGGCAGCATAGGCCAGCGCCATGCGTGGATCTTCGGTGACAACAACAGCGGCATCTGACGCTGCCAGCTCGGCTTCAGCAATCTTTGCACCTTCGGGATCGGTCAGGATGGCCGTGGCACCCATGCGCAGCGCATATTGAATGAACTCGCCACCATGCAGTTTCGCGCCGGGTAAAGCCGCAAACAAATGGCCGGGCTTCACATGACGGCTGTCCACTGACAGCCCTGTTACTTGCGCATCACGCCCCGCCCGGGCGCTGAGCCCCAGTTCACCCAGGGATTTCGTTACCATCTCAGCACCCATCCGTAGTCAATCCGCTTTAGTTCGAGGTGAGTGTTACCCCAGTTGTGGACAAAGGTTCAACGCGGGTTTCGCGCGGCTTCATACCCAAAAGCGGTGCTACGCGTTCAATGATCGTCGCAGCAACGGGAACAGCCGTCCAACCTGCCGTGCGGCGTGGTTTGGTGCCCGACGTCTCAACCGGTTCGTCCAGCGTGACAATCAACACGTATTTCGGGTTGTCCGTCGGGAACATGCTGGCGAAGGTGTTGATCACCTTATCATCATAATACCCACCACGCGGCTTGGGCTTGTCGGCGGTACCGGTTTTGCCGCCGACCAGGTAGCCTTCAACCTCGCCAAAGCTGGCAGTGCCTTCGGTGACAACCTTGCGTAGCATGTCGCGCGCAGCCGCAGCCGACGCTGCACTCATCACACGAGGGCCACGTTCAACATGTTGGCGCTTCAGCACGGTTGGCGTGACCGCATAACCACCATTGGCAATCGCCGCATAAGCCGCTGCCAAATGCATGGGTGAGTTTGAAATACCGTGGCCATACGAGATGGTAACAGAGCTAAGCTTGCCCCATTTCTGCGGCACAAGAGGCGTAGATCCTGTGGCTTCAACAATCTCGAACGGTGTGCGGTCCAGAAGCCCTAAGCCCTTCAGGAATTCCTGCTGACGCTCCGCACCGATTTGCAACGCCATACGCCCCGTTCCCCGGTTCGAGCTTTTGACAATGATGTCTGAAACCGAGATTTTGCCGTAGTTCTTGTTCCGGAACTCGCCAATGCGGAAGCCCGAGATCTTCATCGGCTTGCCTGTGTCGATCACCGTGTTGGGATTTACTAAGCCAAGATCCATCGCCTGAATGGCTGTGAAAATCTTGAAGGTCGAGCCAAGTTCGTAAACGCCCTGCACCGCGCGGTTAAAGAGCGGGCTGTCGGACTGATCTTTACCCTTGTCCGCCACCGTCAAAGGACGCGGACGATTGTTCGGATCGAAATCAGGAAGCGATGCGACCGAGATTACCTCGCCCGTGTGCACATCCATCAAAATGGCCGCCGCACCCTTGGCATTCATCATCTTCATGCCGCCATAGAGCACGCGCTCGATCGCATCTTGGATCGTCAGGTCCAAAGACAACTGAAGGGGCGCACCGCCGTTGGCCGGATCACGCAGGAAATCGTCGAACTGCTTTTCAACACCGGCAACGCCGATCACCTCGGCGGCTGAGACGCCTTCGCGACCAAAGCTCGCCCCGCCAAGGACATGTGCGGCCAGCTTTCCGTTTGGATAAAGACGCATTTCTCGCGGGCCAAACAGAAGGCCGGGTTCGCCGATGTCAAATACGGCCTGTTTTTGCTCGGGGCTGATTTTCTTCTTGATCCACAGGAACTTACGCGTTCCGGTGAAGTCCTTGATCAGGCGTTCACGCTTAAGGTCCGGGAAGATGCGCACAAGCTCATCGGCTGCGCGCTCCGGATCCACCATCTGGTGGGGCTGCGCGTAAAGCGCATGCGTGACCAGGTTCGTTGCAAGAATGCGACCCTGTCGATCCAGAATGTCCGCGCGCGCCGTTGCAATGGATGCCCCTGATGCCTGAGCACGCGGTTCTTGCGCCTCGGATGCGGAAAGTGTGGCCATGCGTGCGCCGACCGTTACGAAAGCACACAGAAAGAACCCTGCCAACACCAAAAGACGCCCTTCCGAGCGTAGACGAGATTGGTCACGGATTTGGTCATGGCGATGACGCAGGTTTTCACGCTCGATCGCGTCGGGATTCTCACCCTTTTCGCGGGCTTCCAGAATGCGGGCAAGTGGGCGGAGGGGGACGCGGGTCATTGGCCGATCTCCCCAATCACATCGATGGCGCCTGTGACTTCCGGAATTTCATCTTCAGCATAGGCAACCTGATCAACACGGCCAAACTGGCCAGGCTCCAACACGTTCAGTTCAAGCTTGCCATAGTTCATCCTCGCCAGATCGCGCAGTCGGTCCGGGCGGTTCAGATACGCCCATTCAGCCCGCAAAACGGCCAGCTCTTCCTGCATGCGGCCAATCTCGCTTTGCAAGGCCTGCGACCGATCCAGAGACGCCTGCGTTTTATAGTTCTCGGAATAGGCCCAATACGCCAGCCCCATCACGGCCAGAGCGGAAACAATATAAAGCAAGCTACGCATTACGATTTGTCCTTAAATACAAGGGGCGGCAATCCAAGTTTTTTGCGATCCGACGGACCAGCGGGGGCCTCGGTCCGGGTGGCAACGCGAAGGCGCGCCGAGCGGGCCCGCGGGTTGTATTTTAGTTCTTCGGCATCCGGGCCAATCGCTTTCTTGGGCGTCAATTTGAAACGCGGGGTTTCGGCTTGGGCTTCGGGCGCATAGCGCGACCCCCCACCTCCAGACGAGGCACGCGCCTGCAAGAAGCGCTTTACCACGCGATCTTCCATCGAATGGAAGGTCACAACCGCCAGTTTCCCACCGGGCTTCAGCGCACGTTCTGCGGCCTCAAGCCCTTCAATCAATTGACCAAATTCATCGTTTACCGCAATGCGGATGGCCTGAAAGCTGCGCGTCGCAGGATGGCTTTGACCGGGCTTAGAGCGCGGCAAGCATTTCTCAATCACATCCGCCAATTGCAGCGTTGTTTCAAACGGGGTCTCTTCGCGGGCCTTTACAATGGCGCGCGCAATCCGACGCGACGCACGCTCTTCCCCATAGTGGTAAAGAATGTCCGCCAGCGTATCGGCATCCGCGTCGTTCACGATGTCAGCAGCCGAGGGGCCAGATTGGCTCATCCGCATATCCAAGGGGCCATCCTTCATGAAGGAAAAGCCACGCTCGGCCAGGTCAAGCTGCATCGAGCTGACGCCAAGGTCCAAAACCACGCCATCCAGCAGCTTGCCCGCCAGTTCATCCATTTCCGAAAATGTGCCTTCGCGCAGGGCTAAGCGGTCACCGTAGTCACCCGCCCATTTCGCGGCCATCTCAAACACCATCGGATCGCGGTCTATACCGCAAACCCAATCAGCGCCCGCATCCAGAAGTCCCCGAGTATAGCCACCCGCGCCAAACGTCCCATCCGCCCAGTCGCCAGAAACAGGCGTGACCGCTTCTAAAAGCGGCCGTAGCAATACCGGGATATGAGGACGTTTTTCGGTGGCAGCCGGGTCAGACATCTCAGCCATCCCCTCCGCTGCCGCCCAAAAGGGTCAGCGGGTCGAAATCTTCGTCCTGCTCATCCAGCCACGCTTCGGTCTTGGCCATCTCGACCTCATCATAGGTCTCGGGCTTCCAGATTTGGAATGTATCACCGGTGGCGATGAAGAAGGCCTCTTTGTCCAGACCGATTTTCTGGCGCAGCTTGGCGGGCAGCACCAAACGGCCAGTTTCGTCTACAGTCGTCGGAAAGGATTGGCCGTTGAAAAGACGCTCAAGCATACGGCGCTCCATTGAGCCACGCGGAAGTTTGGCGATCTGATCATCAACCTCATCGATCGCTTCAACCGTGTAGGCTTCCAGATAGCTGCGGCGATGGTCGCCATATACAATAACAAGATTGGGGTTCAGACCATCGGTCCAATCGGGGTCGCCGGCCTCAAGCACACGGCGAAACAGGGCTGGGATCGATACCCTGCCCTTCGCATCCACCTTGTGGTGGCTTTCACCTCTGAACCTGCGTGCCACTTGCGCGGCCCCCTTATAATCAACTGTCCCACCAGCCCTGACAGAGGCTGGAATTAAAAACGGCGGATTGATCTGCTGCCACTGACCAATCCGCCGCCTGTCCCGTTTCCGGGTGCCCAGCTACGCGCGCCACCTGGGGGGATGTCTGCTCGCGTACGCGCCGGATCTCTTTCGTTCGATGAAAGCGGGGCCTGTATGAAACCTGACTTGGGAGTGTCGCGAGGTCTTAATGCCTCTTGTCCCGTCCTCATCTTGAATACAGGGATAGCTTGGGAAATCGTGGGAAGCAATAGCTTTTTGAGGGAATTCGTGCCCGCAAGGGCTGTGAACGGGCCAACACTCAAGCGCGATTGCAGAAAGATATCGACAAAATGAAGCACATATCGGTGCAGTGAATTGCTCCGTCACTATATATAGCGCTGCACACGCAGCATTTTCGAGACCCATCTTTTCCCAAAAAAAATTTCAGTTTCTAACGAGTTTGGCCCCAACTCGGCCATTTCGACCCAAGAATCGGCGCAACCCCTACCTCCAAATCAGCCAACCCCATGATGATCACGACCCCGCCCATGATTTCCCAATCACCGCGTTAATCACAAAAAAGCCCGGCGTAGTTGGGTACGCCGGGCGGAAACCACTGCTGGAAATGACGTCAGGCGATGCCGCGAGCCACCATATCGGCTGCGAGCTTTTGATAAGCCTCTGCCACAGGTCCGTCGCCCAAAGCAGCCGGCGTTCCGCTGTCACCTGCCAAGCGCACATCCAATGACAATGGGATCTCACCCAAGAATGGCGCGCCCAGTTCGGCTGCTTCATCGCGAACACCACCATGACCAAACAGATGTGCCTCGTGCCCGCAGCTTGGGCAGACATAGGTGGACATGTTTTCGACCAGACCGAGGATCGGCACATTAACCTTGCCGAACATATCAATCGCCTTGCGCGCATCAAGAAGCGCCACGTCCTGCGGGGTTGAGACAACAATCGCCCCGGTGATCTGAGATTTCTGCGCCAAAGTCAGCTGCACATCTCCAGTGCCCGGAGGCAGATCGATAATCAGAACATCAAGGGGCGCCCAGTCGACCTGAAACAGCATCTGCTGCAAAGCGCCCATTAACATCGGTCCACGCCACACCACGGCCTCGCGATCAGATTTCAGCATCAACCCGATGGACATCATCTTGACCCCATGCGCCTCGACCGGGATCAACTTGTCCCCGTCTGGCGAACTTGGTCGCTGTGTGGTTCCCATCATGCGCGGCTGCGAGGGGCCCAGAATGTCAGCATCCAACAGCCCGACCTTGCGACCCTGCTTAGCCAATGCCACAGCAAGGTTCGAACTGAGTGTAGACTTCCCTACCCCGCCTTTGCCCGATGCAATGGCAACCACATTGGTCACGCCCGGCACGGGCAAAGGCCCTGCCTGCGGCTTCGGATGCCCGCCCACTTTCAGGCTTGGCGGGGCTTTTGCCGGTTGCGCTGGTCCATGCGCAGTCAAAATAACCGAAACGGTTTCGACACCATCCAACGCGGCAATCGCGGCTTCAGCCGCGCGGCGCTGGGGTTCCATATCTGCTGCTTGCTCGGGCGATTCCGCTTCGATGACGAAACTGACATTGCCACCCTCAACAGACAACGCTCGGATCATATCGCGTGATGCTAGGTCACCCCCATCCGGCAGCGCCACCGAGGACAGCGTCCCCATGATCTTATCCCGCATTTGATCGCTCCTGTTTGACTGTGCGCGTTGCCCTAGATTGGACGGTTTCACGGCAGGCGCAAGAGGCAAAGGCACACGGCGCCGGGGCGATCTGATGAAAATCTCGCTGTTAACTTAGCGCACCGCCGTTTTCACGGACCTTCTGAACACATTCAGCCACACACCCCAACGCACAGGCCGATGTACTGGGCACATCTAAAAAACTGCCGTTGCGTAACCCGCCAAGCCAAATATGCTGCGCTGCAGCTAACGGGGAAAAATTAGGCAAAAATCACCTCATGGTGTTATTTTATAAGCATATTTACCTATGCACACAATGCATGACGGGTTTGATGAAGTGAGGTATTGTGCAATTGCAGCATCACCCCCATTTTGAACTCGAAGCGCAAATGTGAGCGCCAACGAAATGTAACTGGGTCGTGTTGATGACCCGCTTCAAGGTTCACAGAACCGAACAAGAGTGAGTGAGTAAAATGGCACATGCTACCGAAATTCTGATCGCCCGCGCAGGCATCATCGACCGTATCGTAGCACGTGTTGCGACCTGGAAAGAGCGCTATGACCAGCGCGTTGACTACAACGCAACCGTGCGTGAACTGTCGGCCCTGAGCGACAACGAGCTTTGGGATCTGGGTCTGTCCCGCGGTTCCATCCGTCACGTGGCAAAAATGGCCACCTACGGCAAATAAAATTTCGGCCACCACCCTCCTCCTCCCTGGTGGTGGCTTTGATTGGCGGCGGGGTCTTCCTCCTCCCTGACCCCGCCGACCAATCACAAGTCTTCGGATCTTCTACCTCCTCCCAGAAGATCCATGGGTCGCGACGATGCTCACCTCCTCCCGGGCATCGTCGCACCCCCAGATACGAGGCGTTTCCACCTCCTCCCGGAAACATCTCGATATGGCAGACGGTCTACCTCCTCCCAGACCGCATGCCAGCTGAAGTCGGCCCTCTCCTCCTCCCGAGGGTCGCATCAGACATGAACGGCGGCGCCCACCTCCTCCCGGGCGTCGCCGTTTTTTTGTTTTTTCGCAAAGTTCGGTTGATCTGACGTTATGCGTCTTAGACAAGGTTACGGAACCAATTTCCCACCCTGAAACGCCGACGCAATTTCCGCCATATGCCGCATATCCGTGCCACAGCATCCGCCAAGCACGCGAATATTCGGATAATTCCTGTGAAGGGCCGCCAGTTGCTGCCCAAGCTCGACGGGGTCTCCGTCATCCAGCTTGGTCGATTGATCTAGTTCGGCATGGCTACAACGAGATGCATTGACCACCAGACCTTTCAACCGCGCCATCCATGACGCATCCGAAAGGACATGCTGGAAATGATCGGGATGCGCGCAATTGATCATGAAGTACGCGCTATATCCGTCCGTTGCGTTGTCGACAGCTTTGATCGCTTGGCCAAGCGAAACTCCCGTCGGAAGACGGCCGTCGGTTTCCACCGTGAAGGCCACAACAACAGGCACACCACATTGCCGCGCAGCGTTTACGATCCCGATCGCTTCTTCTGTATAGGCAATGGTGTAGGCGCTGATCAGGTGAATGCCAGCCTGCGCAAGCACGTTTATCTGTTCAATATGATAGGCTTCCGCTTGGGCCGCATTCATTTGCTCGGTTGGTGCATAGGCATCCGCGCGCGGCCCAACATTGCCGCTTGTCAGAACCGGAACATCATCATGGTCTGCGCAAATCTCAGAAAGAAACGCGACCGCCTGAGTGTTCCTTTCAACAAGCGTGGCGGGTTCGTACCCGATCTGTGCCCCGCGATCTCGGTTTGCAACCCAGGTCGGGGCCTCCAGAATTGCGCCGACGTCTTTGTCGCGTGCAAGAGCGATCAGATCCTCGTAATACGCCCGCAATTGCCGCCGCCCTGCCGTTGTCTCAAGCAAAGGGTAGCTTGCAAATCCGGGCAGATCGAAGCCTTGCGTGAATAACAGATCAGTTTCCATTCCCGTGTAGGTTATGAAAGCTGTCTCATCCGTTAGTGAACATATATCGCCACTTGGAGCCACAGTGATACCTTTTGTTGTATCGAACCACCTTTGCAGCTCCGGGGGATTGAGGCAATTTCTTCTAAAACGGTACATCGCCCGCTTGTGCGGCGGGTACGATGAACTTGGACACGACTTTTTTGGCACCTGCCTTATCGAACTCGATGTCCAGCTTGTCGCCTTCGATGCCCATCACAGTGCCGTAACCAAACTTGGTGTGAAACACCCGGTCGCCTTGGGTGAAGGAGGAGACAGCTGTCGCGTCGATCACCAGCCCGCGCGCCTCGTTCGGGCTGGGTTTGGCGCGCAGGTTGCCTTGCGCCTGCATCCGCTTCCAGCCCGGTGAATTGTAGGCATCCGCGCGGCTGGCTTTGTCCTCCAAGGGGGATTGCCCCCCGAAATCGCCAGACATGCCGCCGTAGCCCCCGCCATACAGGCCGGGCGCGGTCAATACCTCGACATGCGCTTCAGGCAGCTCATCTACAAAACGGGATGGCAATTGCGACTGCCATTGTCCGTATACGCGGCGGTTGGCAGCAAAAGAGATCGTGCAGACCTCTTCCGCCCGCGTGATGCCCACATAGGCCAACCTGCGCTCTTCCTCGAGACCCTTCAACCCGCTTTCATCCATCGAGCGTTGGGACGGGAACAGCCCGTCCTCCCAGCCCGGAAGGAACACGGCAGGGAACTCAAGCCCTTTGGCACCGTGCAAGGTCATGATGGTGACCTTTTCCTCAGCGTCGTCGGTGTCATTGTCCATGATCAGGCTGACATGCTCGAGGAAACCCTGAAGGTTTTCAAAGCTTTCCAGAGCTTTCACCAGCTCCTTGAGGTTTTCCAACCGCCCCGGTGCCTCGGGCGTTTTGTCGTTCAGCCACATCTCGGTATAGCCGCTTTCCTCGAGGATCACCTCGGCCATTTCGATATGGGTGTCGGCCTCCGCGCGCAGCTGATTGAACCAGCGATCCAGACCCGCGACCAGCTCGGCCAGCCCCTTGCCGCCTTTGCCTTTGATTGCGCCCGTCTCGACCGCGATCCGCGCGCCTTCGACCAGCGAGACGCCATTTGTGCGGGCCAGCATCTGGATGGTCTGCACCGCCTTGTCACCCAGCCCCCGGCGCGGCGTGTTGACGATGCGCTCAAACGCCAAATCGTCGTCTTGGCTGACAGCGAGCCGGAAATAGGCCATCGCATCGCGGATTTCCAAACGTTCATAGAAACGTGGACCGCCGATCACGCGATAGGGCAAACCGATGGTCAGAAAACGGTCTTCGAAGGCGCGCATCTGGTGGGACGCACGCACAAGGATGGCCATGTCATCCAGCAACTTCGGTTCCAAGCCCCGCGTGCCAGATTGCATCGCCTCGATTTCTTCGCCGACCCAGCGGGCTTCTTCGTCTCCGTCCCAATGGCCGATCAGGCGGACCTTTTCGCCGCCCTCGGCCTCGGTCCACAGCTCTTTGCCCAGACGCCCTTCGTTGCCCGCGATCACGCCGGACGCAGCGGCCAGAATATGCGCGGTCGAGCGGTAGTTTTGCTCCAACCGGACCACTTTCGCGCCCGGAAAATCCTTTTCAAACCGTAAGATATTGCCAACTTCGGCCCCGCGCCAACCATAGATCGACTGGTCATCATCGCCCACGCAACAGATGTTTTTATGCCCCGCCGCCAAGAGCCGCAGCCACAGGTATTGGGCGACGTTGGTATCTTGGTATTCGTCGACGAGGATGTATTTGAACCAGCTTTGATACTTGTCCAAGATGTCGTCGTGTTGCTGAAAGATCGTGACCATATGCAGCAGCAGATCGCCAAAGTCGCAGGCATTCAATGTCTTCAACCGCTCTTGATACTGCGTATAAAGCTCCGGTCCGCGATCGTTGAATGCCTGCGCCTCGGACGCGGGCAGCGTTTCCGGCGTCCATGCGCGGTTTTTCCAATTGTCGATCACGCCCGACAAAAGACGCGCGGGCCAGCGCTTCTCGTCGATATTGTTGGCCACGATCAACTGCTTCAGCAACCGGATCTGGTCGTCTGTATCGAGAATGGAGAAGTTGGTTTTCAGCCCGACCAGTTCGGCGTGACGGCGCAAAAGCTTCACGCAGATCGAATGGAAGGTGCCCATCCACGGCATGCCTTCAACCGTTTGGCCCAGCAGCCCGGCGACGCGTTCTTTCATCTCGCGCGCGGCCTTGTTGGTAAAGGTTACGGCGAGGATTTCGTTGGTGCGTGCGGACCCAGTGGTCAAGAGATGCGCGATCCGCGTGGTCAGAGCCTTGGTTTTGCCCGTGCCCGCGCCAGCAAGCATTAAAACCGGACCGTTCAACGTCTCGACCGCCTCACGTTGGGCAGGGTTTAATCCGTCCATGTAGGGCGCAGACCGCGCGCCCAAAGCCGCCCCCATCGCGCGCTGCGATAGTGGTACCTTCGGCGCTCCTACCCCATCATCGGAATCATCAATCAGGTCGTTGTCGTCAATGCTGCTCATTCGATCTTCTTAGCAACGCGAAGCCCACAGGGGAAGAGTATGTTCCACATCTGTTCCCTCCATCTCCTAAAATCCCCCCAAACTTTCCGCCCCCTAAAGGGGGCGCGGCGAAATGCGCCCCTATATATAGAGAGTGCCCATTGACAAGACGCCCCTTCACGACACATCTAACGCCTCCAGAAAGACTGCCATTATTACATGGTGTACCTGAGTCGAGAGGAAGTTCATGCCCGTAGTCGTCGTCGAAAGCCCGGCCAAAGCCAAGACCATCAACAAATATCTTGGGTCGGACTACACGGTATTGGCCTCGTATGGTCACGTTCGTGACCTGCCCGCCAAAGATGGCTCGGTCGATACGGATAATGAATTTGCCATGACATGGGAGGTCGGCCGCGACAGCGCCAAACATGTGCGCGCCATTGCCGACGCCCTGAAAGATGACAACAACCTAATTCTCGCAACCGACCCCGATCGCGAAGGGGAAGCGATTTCGTGGCACTTGGAAGAAGCACTGCGCAAGCGCCGTGCGGTCAAGAAGGACACGCCGGTCAGCCGCGTGGTCTTCAACGCGATCACCAAATCCGCTGTGACCGAGGCGATGCAGAACCCGCGCGACGTCGACAGTGATCTGGTCGAGGCATACCTCGCCCGCCGTGCGCTGGACTATCTGGTGGGCTTCAACCTCAGCCCCGTTCTGTGGCGCAAACTGCCCGGCGCGCGGTCAGCTGGTCGCGTGCAGTCCGTTTGCCTGCGCCTGATCGTCGAGCGTGAGGAAGAGATCGAGGCGTTCAACGCGCGTGAATACTGGTCTGTGAAGGCGCTGTTGCAGACCCCGCGCGGACAGGAGTTCGAGGCGCGCCTGACGGTGTTGGGTGGCCAGAAGCTTGACCGCTACGACCTTGAGAACGAAACCGCTGCCGAACTGGCTGTGCAGGCCATTTCATCGCGCGATCTGTCGGTTCAGTCGGTCGAAGCGAAGCCTGCGACCCGCAACCCCTCGCCGCCCTTCATGACCTCGACCCTGCAACAAGAAGCCAGCCGCAAGTTCGGCTTTGGCGCGCGTCAGACCATGTCGACCGCCCAGCGCCTCTATGAAGCGGGCTATATCACTTATATGCGGACCGACGGCATCGACATGGCGCCCGAGGCCGTGTCAGCTGCGCGCGATGCAATCTCGGACCGGTATGGCAAGGAATTCATCCCCGCCAAGCCACGCATCTATAAAAACAAAGCGAAGAACGCTCAGGAAGCGCACGAATGTATCCGCCCGACGGATATGACCGTGTCTGGCAGCGATCTGGCCAAGCTGGAACCCGATCAGCGCAAGCTTTACGACCTGATCTGGAAGCGGACGCTGGCCAGCCAGATGGAAAGCGCGAAGTTTGAGCGCACCTCGGTGGATGTGGGTTCAGATGACGGTCAAGTTGTGCTGCGCGCTACTGGACAAGTGGTTGTTTTCGAAGGATTCCTGAAGGTCTATGAAGAAGGCCGCGACGATCAGGTGGTGGACGAGGACGACAAGCGCCTGCCCCAGATCATGGAAGGCGAGGCTGCCAAGAAAACCGGCATCACGCCCGAACAGCACCACACTCAGCCCCCGCCCCGCTACACCGAGGCGACGTTGGTCAAGCGTATGGAAGAGCTGGGCATCGGTCGCCCGTCGACCTATGCGTCGGTGATCACCACGATCCAAGACCGCGAATACGTTCGCAAAGACAAGAACCGCCTGTTCCCCGAGGACAAAGGTCGGATCGTGACGATCTTCCTGATGAACTTCTTCCGTCAGTACGTGGGCTATGAGTTCACCGCGAATTTGGAAGAGGAACTCGACGAGATTTCGGCGGGCGACATGGACTACAAGGAAGTGCTGGCGCGCTTCTGGCGGGATTTCTCGGCCGCGATTGCCGAGACCTCTGAACTGCGGATCTCCGAAGTGCTGGACAAGCTGGATGCTGCACTTGCGCCGCAGCTTTATCCTCCGCGCGAAGACGGATCCGACCCGCGCATTTGCCCGAAATGCGGCACGGGTCAGCTGCATCTGAAAACCTCGCGCACAGGCGGGTTCGTGGGCTGCGGCAACTACCCGGAATGTAACTATACCCGTCCTATCGCTGGTGAAGGCGCGGAAGGCGACGAGCGCCTGTTGGGCGAAGACAATGGTGACGAAATCTGGCTGAAAGCCGGTCGCTTCGGACCTTATGTTCAGCGCGGTGAACCCACGCCCGAAAACAAGAAACCGCCGCGGGCTTCGCTGCCCAAGGGCTGGTCTAAGGACGACATCACGCTTGAGAAGGCTTTGATCCTGCTCTCGCTGCCCCGCATCGTGGGCGAACACCCGGATGGCGGCGAGGTAAAGTCGAACTTCGGTCGTTTCGGGCCCTACATCATGCACCAAGCCGAAGGCGAGGCGAAGCCCGTCTATGTGAACCTGAAAGACCCTGCGGACGTGTTCGAGATCGGCATGAACCGCGCGGTCGAGATGCTGGCAGAAAAACGCGCCAATCCTGGTGGGCGCGGACGTACCGCTGCCAAGCCTCTGAAAGAACTGGGCGAACACCCAGAAGATGGCGGGCCGGTCAACGTCATGGAAGGTCGCTATGGTCCCTACGTGAAATGGGAGAAGGTTAACGCAACTATCCCCAAAGACGTGGAACCCGCCGACGTCACCATGGAAATGGCCGTGGGCTGGATCGCTGAAAAAGCGGCCAAGAAAAAGCCTGCGCGCAAAAAAGCGGCTACGAAAAAGAAAGCCGCCCCGAAGAAGAAGGCTAGCTAAGCTTCTCAGCAGTTTCTGGTGTGCTTCCGGTTGATGGCTCGATTAAAAGCTCGTCGATCAAAGCACCCAGCAATTGCGTTCGGCTTTTCACACCTGCTTTTCGATAGATCGCATTGTTTTGCGATTTTACCGTGCCTTGACTTGTTTTTCGGATGTCCGAGATTTCCGCAACCGTAAATCCTTTCATGGTCAGGTACGCTATCTCTTGCTCGGCTTCACTTAGCCCCCAGCTTGAAAACTGTGCTTGAACCATCGCGCCAAACTGTCCCTGCGCCGCACGTAAAAGTTGCTCGACTTCGTCATTGCGGCGGCGGAGCAATCTTTGACTGTGAAAAATGAATGCTCCGCCAATGATGAAACCACATAGCGTGGCAAGCTCTGTGAGTTCATGAATGAACCAATCGAAGCCCAACAGCCAAATCCCAGTAACCTCTCCAAAAAATTCAATGAGGAAAGCAATGGCTGAAAGCGCAAAAAGCCCTGCTCCGATCATGCTGTAGGTTCTGGCGCGCATTTTTGGGCTCCGATTGAGTTTCAAGGCGCTTCAATGGGACCGATTAATCGTCGTCATCATCGTCGTCGTCGTCGTCATCATCATCGTCGTCATCATCGTCATCATCATCGTCGTCGTCATCATCGTCATCGTCATCTCGATCTTTCCGATCGTCACGATCATCATCGTCGTCATCCCGATCATCATCATAATCGTCGTCATCCCGATCATCATCGTCGTCATCATCACGATCATCATCATCATAATCGTCGTCATCTTTCTCAAAACGGTCCCGCAACACTGTACCGTCTTTGCCTAAAACAAGCTTACGTTCACCCAAGGGACCTTCCGCTTCGATCTTGTAGTTGCCGAACAAGGTTTTGCGAATTTTGATCTCTGTGTATCCCTGATCCGTCAGTTCTTGGATCAATGCTTCTTTGGTGGTTTGCGCAAAAACCGGGGCTGCCAAGGCGGCAACAACTGCGGTCATCGCAAGTGTTTTAATAGGTTTCATCTGCTTTCTCCGTTAGGAATGGATTACTATCCAGTATTGATCAGACAATCCGTAACATTGATATTGGACTTTCGATGGTTCGATTGGAAACCAACTAAAGTTATACGCTTAGACCGGGTCAATTGATCCTACGTAGAAATACCCGAAACCCCGCATTTCCCCCGTGTTTCGTTGACTCAGCACCGCCCTCACGCCAGAACACCTACGAAACTGACGAGAGGGAACTTTCATGAACAAGGTATATGGCAGCGCCGCCGAAGCTCTGGACGGGCTTTTGCATGACGGCATGCTGATTGCCGCTGGCGGCTTTGGCCTGTGCGGCATTCCCGAGCTTCTGCTGGAAGCCATCAAGGAAAACGGTGCAAAGGATCTGACTTTTGCCTCGAATAATGCGGGCGTTGATGATTTCGGCATTGGTATCCTGCTGCAAACCAAGCAGGTGAAGAAGATGATTTCGTCCTATGTGGGCGAAAACGCCGAGTTCATGCGCCAGTACCTGTCGGGCGAACTGGAACTGGAGTTCAACCCGCAGGGCACTCTGGCCGAACGCATGCGCGCCGCTGGCCACGGCATCCCCGGCTTCTTCACCAAGACCGGCGTGGGCACCGTGATTGCCGACGGCAAGGAACACAAGGACTTCCCCACTGGCCCGAATGGCGAGATGGAAACCTACATCATGGAAGAAGGAATTTTTGCCGATCTGTCCATCGTGAAAGCCTGGAAAGCCGACGAGACCGGCAACCTTGTCTTCCGCAAAACTGCCCGCAACTTCAACCCGCCGGCTGCCATGTGTGGCAAAACCTGTGTGGTCGAAGTGGAAGAAATCGTGCCGACCGGCTCGCTGGATCCAGACTCGATCCATCTGCCGGGCATCTACGTGCATCGCATCATTCAAGGCGAGCACGAGAAGCGCATCGAACAACGCACCATCCGGGAGGCTTAAGACATGGCTTGGGACCGCAATCAAATGGCCGCCCGCGCGGCGCAGGAACTGCAAGACGGTTGGTATGTAAACCTCGGCATCGGCATCCCGACGCTGGTGTCCAACTACATCCCTGAAGGCGTCACCGTGACGCTTCAGTCGGAAAACGGCATGCTGGGCATGGGCCCCTTCCCGACCGAGGATGAAATCGACGCCGACCTGATCAACGCAGGCAAGCAGACCATCACCGAACTGCCCCAAACGGCCTATTTCGACAGCTCGATGAGCTTCGGCATGATCCGTGGCGGCAAGATCGCCATGGCGATCCTTGGCGCGATGGAAGTCGCTGAAAACGGCGACCTTGCCAACTGGATGATCCCCGGCAAGCTGGTC
Source organism: Aliiroseovarius sp. F20344 (assembly GCF_023016155.1). Lineage (GTDB taxonomy): Bacteria > Pseudomonadota > Alphaproteobacteria > Rhodobacterales > Rhodobacteraceae > Aliiroseovarius. The sequence continues at coordinate 476,302 of NZ_JALKBG010000006.1, read as the reverse complement.
AAAGGCATGGGCGGCGCGATGGACCTTGTGGCCGGTGTTGGCCGCGTTGTCGTCGTGATGGATCACACCAACAAGCATGGCGACTCGAAAGTGCTGAAAGCCTGCACCCTGCCCCTGACTGGCAAGTCGGTCGTGGACCGCATCATCACCAATCTGGGTGTGCTGGATGTGGTCGAAGGCGGCCTGAAAATCGTCGAGACCGCCGATGGCGTGACCGAGGACGAACTGCGCGCAGCAACGCAGGCGACCATCGTCAACTGATCAAATCACAAATTTTCGTGGAAAGGCCCCGGTGACGGGGCCTTTTCTTTGCCACGCTGCAAAGTCACACGATTGTTTGGTCGCAACGTTTGATGCAGCCCGGCATTGATGCTCTACTATCCGGGTCAATTGTCGCTTCTCTCACCCGGATCGAGGCCACCATGAAATCGTTCACCTCTGCACTGTTCCTTGTCATCACAGCTTTGGTTGCATCACTTGGCACAGCAAACGCGTTCACCATCAAAGGAACCAAAGGTGGATCGTTTGAAGCGTCGTCAGTTGCCGCGTTTGACAGCCCGTGGGCGATGACCTTCGTGGATAAAGACCGCCTGCTTGTAACCACGAAACCAGGAAAGCTGTGGCTGGTCAGAACTGATGGGAAAAAAGAACTGGTTGGCGGCCTTCCAGATGCCCTTGTCGGCGGGCAAGGCGGGCTGGGCGATGTCGTGCTGCATCCAAACTTTTCGGACAATCAGATTGTCTATGTATCCATGGTGACAACAGGCGACGCGGACGGCACCCGTCGCGCGATCGTTCTGCGCGGAGAGCTTGACCTTTCAACACCTCCGAAACTGTCCAATGTCGAACGGATCTGGCAGCAGGACCCGGCCTTAGAGGGGAAAGGGCACTTTTCTCACAGGATTGCCTTTGGTCCGGATGGAAAGATGTTCATCACCTCAGGTGATCGGCAAGAACAGACACCTGCCCAGCGATGGGACATGGCGCTTGGCAAGATCATTCGCCTGAATGACGACGGGACGGTGCCGCCCGACAATCCGTTTCAGAACAAAGGGGACTTGGCGAAAAGCTTCTGGACCACAGGACATCGCAATGCGCTTGGAATTGCCTTCGATGCAGGGGGTCGTCTTTGGGCGCATGAGATGGGTCCGCTTCATGGGGACGAGTTGAACTTGATCAAACCGGGATTGAATTATGGATGGCCCGTCGTGTCGAACGGCGACAATTACAATGGAAGCGAAATCCCCGACCACCCGACACGCCCGGAATTCGAAGCGCCCAAGGCCTTTTGGGTGCCAAGTATCGCGCCATCTGGTCTGGTGATTTATTCCGGCACACGGTTTCCGGACTGGACAGGTGATGCCTTCATTGGCGGCCTTGTCAGCCGTGCACTCATCCGTGTGGACCTGTCTGGGGATACAGCAACCGAGGCCGAGAGATTTCGCTGGGGCAAGCGGGTGCGCGAAGTGGAACAGGGGCCAGACGGAAACCTTTGGGTTTTGGAAGATCGGGATGGAGGGCGCCTGCTAAAGCTGACAGCACCCTAACCGGAAGACCTTTGCCACGCATCACATGTGGGAAAAGCTGTTGGTTTCTCCCCTCTTTTCCCTCGCAATTGCTGCCGAGCTTTCATAATCTCGCCTCAATCCCCAGCCATAAGCCGGGCAATGACAATGAGCAGCACTGATCCCATATCGTCAACCACGGGGAAACAATCCGTGGGCGAGCCTCCGAACAAGAGGCTTCGGGATACCCTTATTCTCTTGGGATTGTTTGCGCTGGTCTTGGCCGGGCTACTTGGGCTTGCTGCGGCGACTGGATGGGAAGAAACCCGCGAACAACTGATGAAACTCAGCTGGATGCAATTTGCGGCGCTCTTAGCTCTTAGCCTTGTGAATTACCTGTTCCGCGGCCTGCGCTGGCACATATTTGCGCGCAAACTTGGCCTGCCTACGGGACTATTCCAGAACCTACGCCATTTTCTAGGTGGCTTTGCGATGTCTGTGACCCCCGGTCGTTTGGGTGAATTGGTGCGCATGCGTTGGCTGCGCCGTGAAACGGGCTGGAGCTTCGAACGAACCGCGCCGCTGGTCTTGGTAGATCGCGCATCGGATCTGACCGCGATGGCATTGATCCTTGGATTGGCTTTAGCCTTTTCCACAACGGGGATCGCTGGCGGATTGCCTGTCACCATCCTTGCATTGATCGCGGCATTTGCGGCCACGCGCCCGCGCTTGCTGGCGTGGTTTGCCACAATGGGACACCGCGTCACCGGTCGTTTTGCACGCCTTTGGGCAAAGGTCCGTCGCGCTGCGCATTCGCTGTCCGCCTTTACCTCACCCACCCTCATGGCCGTTGCAGCCATTGTGGGTGTGATCGGATGGATAGCCGAAGGCTATGCCTTCCACCTTCTTCTGATGTGGATGGGGGCTGACATTGGTTTCGCCAAAGCCGTCGCCATCTTCGTCTTTTCAACACTTGCCGGTGGACTGACAGGCGCACCAGGAGGCGTCGGCGGTGCCGAAGCCGCCATGATTGCCCTGTTGGCACTGGAAGGCGTGCCGCTTGAGGTAAGCCTGCCTGCCACTGCCATCATCCGCGTAACAACCCTTTGGTTCGCGATCGGGCTTGGTCTTCTGATCTTCCCTATCGCCGAACGTAAATCACTGAGACACACACATGGTATGGAAAACTAGCGACTATGCCGGCTGGGGCCGGGTTCTTACGGCTAGCGGAGAGCTTGCCCGCCCAGAACGCGCCCGCAGCCTGAAGGCCATCGTGGCCGACACCACCTGCCCTGCGATTGGCAATTGTCGGTCCTATGGGGATGCTTCTTTGAATGACGGTGGCCGCGCCATCGACATGACGCGCATGAACCGCATCATCGCCTTTGATGCCGAAGCCGGCGTTGTGACGGTCGAAGCCGGGATCACCATCGGCGAGCTTGCTCATATCTTTGCCCCCCAAGGTTGGCTGCCTGCGGTCATGCCCGGCACCGGCTTTGCAACCGTTGGCGGCTGCATCGCGCAAGACGTGCACGGCAAGAACCACCATAACGAAGGCAGCTTTGGCCAGCATATTCTGTCCGTCACGCTGCTGATCGGAGAAAAGCGCACTGTCGCCACTCCGGATCGCAATGCCGGACTGTTCCGCGCCACCATGGGCGGTATTGGACAGACCGGTGTAATTGCCGAGGCGAAACTGCAACTGAAACCCTGCCCCGGCGACGTGATGATGGTCACCGAACGCCGTGCCTCAGATTGGGATGAACATCTGGCGCATCTGGATGGCAGCCAGGCCACCTATTGTGTCGGCTGGATCGACGCCACGGCCACCGGTTCAACGCTAGGGCGCGGGATCGTAGAAGAGGCCGAGCTGGCCGCAGGTCTACTGCCCAAAGCCAAGCCGTCAAAATCCGTGCCATTGGACGCGCCAAACTTTGCGTTGTCTGCCCCAATCGTGCGTACGTTTAATAACGCCTATTATCGCCGCGTGCCGACCTCGGGCCGCTCCTCGGTCAAGCGCATCGACGATTTCTTCTTTCCTTTGGACAAGATTCACGACTGGAACCGACTTTATGGCAAGCGCGGGTTCTATCAATTCCAGAACGTCGTCCCGTTGGATCAGGCATATGCGCTGAAGGCGATGCTGAAAGAGATCGCAGGCGCGGGCCTTGCCTCGCCTCTGGCTGTGCTCAAACGCATGGGCGCAGGCCGCGCGGGCCACATGAGCTTCCCGATGGAGGGCTATACGCTCGCCGTCGATTTCCCCGCGCGCGATGCAGCGCGGGATTTGATTGCGATGCTCGAGGATATGACCGTAGATGCAGGCGGGCGGCTTTATCTGGCCAAAGACGCTTTGGCCACCGGCCCCGCCATCAAGGCGATGTATTCCGAACATGCAGACTGGGTAAAGGCCGTGAACAAGGTCGACCCGGACCACGCGCTGGAAACCGATATGGTGCGGCGCCTGAACCTTCGCGAGGCGGGGTAAAAGATATGACGACAAAACAAAACCAGTGTTGGATCATCTTGGGCGCCACGTCCTCAATGGCACGCGCCTTTGCGCAAGCGGTGGCAGACCAAGGCGCAAGCGTCATTCTGGCTGGTCGTGACATGGACGACCTGAAACGATCCGCCACCGATCTATCCGTACGCGGTGTTGACGCAGTTGCGATGAAGTTCGACGCGCGTGACAGCGCCACGTTTAAACCGATCATAACCAAGGCCGAAGGTATGGAAGGCGTGATCAACGCCGCAGTCTTTGTAGGCTCCATGCCTCCGCAAGACGACATCGACGCCAATCCTGATCTGATCGAGGGCGTTGTGAAAGACAGCCACACAGGCCCGGCAACCTTCCTGTCCATGCTCGCCCCGATTATGGAAGAGCGTGGCGCAGGTACTGTTGTGGGTGTCGGATCGGTCGCCGGGGACCGCGGACGCATAGGCAATTATGTCTATGGATCTGCGAAAGCAGGATTTGCCACATATTTGTCAGGTCTGCGCAACCGCCTGACCCGCTCGGGCGGGCATGTGGTCACCGTGAAACCCGGTTTCGTCGACACGGCGATGACCTGGGGTATTGAGGGGATGTTTCTTGTCGCCTCGCCTCAGAAAGTCTCGCAAGACATTCTTAAAGCGGTGGAGAAGCAAAAGAACGTGATCTACACGCCGTTCTTCTGGCGCTACATCATGCTTATCATCCGGCACATCCCGGAAATCATCTTCAAGAAGATGTCTATCTGATTGCACAGCCCGTTGCCGCTTAGGCACGGGCTGATACGCATGATTAGATATGCTTTAGAGCACGCCAAACCATTGCTGCCACAACCCAGCAGCGTAGAACATAATGGCAAGCGTCATCAGGATCAGACCAATGCCGCGCTTGTCCTTCATGGCAAAGACGATTGGGTCGTAATCCTGTTTGCCATGCCATCCCAGCGACACCATGCGGATCATCCACCATGCCAGCGGAATCTCTGCCACCCAGATCAACCAGCGGGTTTTATAAAGCCCGATGGCCTGTTCGGTGAAGGAATACAGGAAGAAGGCGACCAAGGCGGCGATCACGCCAAGTGCGGCTACGTTCAGCAAATCCGGGCGATCCGGGCGGCCATACCCCCTGCCCGGCAGACGCTCATCAGAAATTGCCAAAGTCAGTTCGGTCAGTCGTTTCACACATCCAAGTGCTAAGAACACAGGGAAGATGAACACCAACAGGTACCCCGACACGTAGATGCCGGTGGCCGCCGCGCCAGCCACAACCCGTAAGGAGTAAAGCGACGCGAGCACCGCAATATCCACCCAACGCATGCGCTTAAGCTTCAACGAATAGGCCAGCGACAACACCATATAGAACGCGACAACGCCCAGAAATGACCAAGACAGTGCGGCAGCCACGCCCAAAGCGATGGCTGACAAACCGACAAAACTGATCATGCCAATCTGAATGGGCACCGCGCCCGACGCGAAAGGACGGTATTTCTTTTTAACGTGAAGGCGGTCCGCCTCGAGGTCGAGAAGATCATTCACCAGGTAGATAGAAGAGGCCGCAGCCGAGAAGGCGATAATACCAAGTAATGCTGCGATCAGCGTTCCGCCATCAAAGGCATGTGCCGCGATCATCGGAAGCAAAAGAAGGACGTTCTTAACCCACTGATGTGGTCGGAAGCTGCGCACGACGTCACGAATACGCCAGCCACCTTCCACACGGGTCAGTGCCTGCCCTCGTGCCTCAACCTGACGTGCGGACGCATCATCGCCCACAACGATGGCACGGTCAGCTTTTTCCCAGATGGCGCGATCCACCGGGGCATTCCCGGCATAGTCAAACGCCGCCTCACCGAACTCTTCCACCAACGCCGCAGCTTTGCGCGCGCCCTTAAGGTTCGTTTCACCGTCTGAGGCAAAGACCTTTGGTGACAAATCATGATCCTGCGCCAGTTTCTCGACCAATGGACGGTGCGAGGCAGAGGCGAGGATCACCTCGCGTCCTTCAGACTGCGCCTGACGGGCGATTTCCACCACGTCGGGCTCGACTGGGAGCAGGTCAGTGCGCAATTGCGCAATCTCAGCCAGCTCTGCCTTCAGCTTGGCGGGATTGTTCAGGTTAAGAAAACTGGTCTTGAGCGCGCGGATGGGATCCTTTCCCAAACTGGCCCAGAAGCATTCAAACAGAATATCTGTGCGCAGAAATGTTCCATCGACGTCCAAAACCAAAGGTTTGCTTTGCGGTGCTTCACCCATTCGACGGGGTCCCCATTACTGTAAATACACAACCATCTGTTAAAAGCTCGGGTGGCGTCAGGCACAATCCACGCGCAACATGCCATGCAGCCAATACTTTGGGAACATATGCGCGAGTTTCGGCGAAAGGCGGAATGCCACCATGGTTTCCTACTGCGTTTTCCCCGGCGTTGTAGCCCGCCAAAGCAAAGATCGGATCCCCTTGGAAATGCTTGATCAGCCATTCCAGATAGGCCACGCCGCCCCGGATGTTTTGTGTCGGGTCCGTACTGTCTTCTACGCCAAACCGTTCTGCTGTCGCCGGGATAAGCTGCATCAATCCTTGCGCACCGGCTTCTGACAGAGCTTGTCCATTGCCTGCACTTTCCACCGAAATCAATGCCACCACCAGCGCCGGAGATACCGGCGTCCCTACCGTGACACTTAATATATCTGTGCCATGCACACGTGCGATATCCTGCAAATGCTGCAACCTCGGCTGCGGAAGACCCTCTCGCTCGGTAATTGCTTTGATGGCTTTGTGGATGTTTAGAGGACCTGTGTCTTCAAGTTTCGGAGACACTTCTTTCCAGAACCAATCCCATGGCGTCGGGGCTGGTAACGCGATTTCGCCGTCTTGCTCGGGCTCAGCGGCAGGTTTCTCGGGCACGGCCAGCGCTGCAGCTTGCTCTTCCGGGTCGATCTGAACATTCAAACGGTTTGTTGTTCCCGACTGAGGCACACCAACTCGTTTGAATGTGAACTCCGGATAAGGCGGGGGCGTTTCCTGCCCAAAGGCAGAACCCACTGAGACGCACGCCCAGAATGCACTATAGTGTATGAATCGCCGCATTGTGCGGTTCTCTGCTCTGCTTTTTTCTGATTCACTTCTCGCAGATTGGTGTAAAAATCGCTAGTTTTTCCTGAAAATTGGGGTATTACGCAAGGTAAGCCACACCTAAATCAACTAATTAAAGACAGTTAGACACGATTTTTTACAAATATTAACAATGCGTTAACGGCAATTACAAAAAAAACACATGCAAAGCGAGAAATCGTACTAAACGCGCCCAATTCTTGCCCCAATCAAAAGGCTTATTGTACCCATCAAACGCGCCAAAGCAGGAATGATCTTGCAAAACGCTTAACAAGTACTGAACGCATATCAGAGGATATCAAAATGAAACTGTTTGAAATGATCAAAACCTTCAAAGCCGACGAAGACGGTGCCGTAACTGTAGACTGGGTTGTTCTGACCGCAGCTATCGTTGGCCTGGGTCTGGCTGTTATGTTGTCGGTTCGCGGTGGAACCGAAGGTCTGGCAACCAAGATCTCGGAAGCTCTGGCAAGCATGAGCGTCCAATAATTCTCTTTCACGAGAATAAAGAAATACAGAAGGCCGCACGATTGTGCGGCCTTCTTGACTTCGAACTCCAGCCAAATACTTGCTTTGGCACTGCACTACCTCAAAAATGGGTGCTCTCGTTTGCAAGCCTAGATAGACGTAATTGCCCCTTAAGGCATAAATTCGACTTTGCTTGGAAAATAAGGCTGGATATGGGAAACCAATCCCGTGTAAATCATGAAAATCCTGCGTAGCGCACAACTGCAAACTTCTTAGGCAGCACAACAAAACGTACGGAAAGCTTTGTAAGTGAAAGGGATTCTGATGCGCTTGATTTTCGGACTGGTTTTGGTGATCGGCATTGGCTTGGCTGGCTTCGCCGTCTACATGGCGCGCGACTTCATCGGCGGATATCAAGCTCAGCTGGCAGCCGAGCGGGCTGCGCGCAGCGCAATCGTCCCAACCGTAGACGTTTTAGTCGTGAACAAATCTTTGCGCTATGGGGAACAGATTACTGAAAAAGAAATACGTTCGGTAAAATGGCCCGAAAATGCCATCCCAGAAGGCACCTTCCGTACGATAGAAGAGGTCTTTCCGGAAGGTGAGCGAAAATTCCGCACAGTTATCCGCGCCATGGAAAAAGATGAAGCTCTTATGGCCATCAAAGTTTCGAAACCAGGTGCAGATGCCGGTGTCTCATCACGGCTGTCTCAGGGTATGCGTGCATTTGCCATTCGTGTGGACGTCAGCTCAGGCGTTTCGGGCTTCCTTCGCCCAGGCGATAAAGTGGACATCTATTGGACCGGGCGTGGTCGCAATGACGCAGGTGAAGCCGAAGCGGTGACCAAGCTTATTCAAGCAAATGTTCCTTTGATTGCCGTAGACCAAACTGCAGACAGTGATCGTACGGGCCCAAATGTTGCGCGAACCGTAACTGTCGAAGTGACCCCGCGTCAGGTGGCAGCATTGGCACAAGCACAAAGCAGCGGGCGGTTAACACTTGCCTTGGTTGGCGCGCGCGATGACACGACAATTGACGAGATCGAAGTCGGTCAGGGCGAAATTATCGGAGAATTTACAGCACCTGAAAAAGAGACGTGTACGGTGCGTACTCGCCGCGGTGCTGAAATTATCGAAACTCAGATTCCTTGCCCTGAGTAACGAACGAACACCAAACAGTTATCGGGTGCGCCGGATTAAGTGTTGCGTTAGACACACATAACACCCGACCTTAAGGTTATTGAATGTTGATTTTTGCGCAGAACCTGCGCAATCTGTCGATCAATAGGTGAAGTATGCTCCGCAAAGAGGGTGACTTGGCCAACGAGCAAAGGGGATAATCCGGATTATACCGGAATCCCGAAAGAAAAGTGATCAGAGAGGCAGGATCACATGAAAATCGATCGTTTTATCAAGGCGGCCCTATTGGGTTTGACCATGGGTGTTGGAACTGCACCTGCAACTGGCGTGGCCGAAACCCTTCGCGTTACGGACACCGGCCCATCGCGCGCTCTGAAGGTTCCAATGAACCGCGCAGTTGTGGTTGAAAGCGAAAACCCATTTGCAGAGCTTTCCATTGCAAACCCAGGCATTGCAGACATCTCGACCTTGTCGGACCGCACAATCTACGTGCTGGGTAAGACACCAGGCCGCACCACGCTGACCCTTTTGGGCCCCGATGGTAAGCTTATGAGCAATGTCGAAGTGCACGTCACACCTGACATCAGCGAATTTAAAGAGCGTTTGCGCCAAATCCTTCCCGGTGAAGGGATTGAGGTGCGTACGGCCAATGACGGGATCGTTCTGTCAGGTGTTGTTAGCTCTCCTGATCGACTAACTCTGGCGCTTGATCTGGCACAGCGCTATGCGCCCGAGCGTGTATCAAACATGATGAGCGTTGGCGGTACCCAGCAAGTTATGCTGAAAGTTCGCTTCGCTGAAATGGGTCGCTCTGTTCGCAAGGCACTTTCAAGCTCTTTGGCTGTCGGTGGCGCAAGCGGCGGAATTAGCGTTGGTGGGGAAACGGGCACTTGGCTGCAAGGTGCAAATGGCCTGAACAACCCATCTGTGACAGTAAGTGGAGACCAGGAAGGCGCGATGAGCATCGGCTTCGGTGCTGGCAGCTTCCGGGTTGGCGTTTTGCTGGAAGCCCTTGAAAGCAAGGGGGTTGTGCGCACGCTGGCAGAACCAAACCTGACTGCATTGTCGGGTCAAGAGGCATCATTCCTTGCAGGTGGCGAATACCCAATCCCAACCGCGCAGGAAGAAGGCGCGGTTAGCGTTGAATACAAGCCTTTCGGTGTTGAACTTACATTTACTCCGACAGTTTTGACCGACGACGTGATTAACCTTCAAATGAAAGCTGCCGTATCCGGCCTGGACAGCTCGGTAAGCTATCAGAATGGCGGGTTGATCTTGAATTCGTTCCGTCGCCGCGAGACTTCGACCACTGTCGAACTTCGTGACGGTGAAAGCTTCGCCATCGCTGGTCTGATCGAAGACGATTTCCAGGATGCAATCGGTTCGGTCCCTTGGCTTGGCGATCTGCCGGTCCTAGGCGCGCTCTTCCGCTCGACCGAATACGAACGCCGTCAATCGGAGCTTGTGATTATCGTGTCGGCCCATCTGGTAACGCCTACACGAGGCGAATTCCTGGCTGTACCGACTGACCGCATTCGCCCACCGTCTGAAAAAGACCTGTTCCTGTTTGGTAAAACGGCCGCACCCGCTGCGCCGAAAGCAGGCGCCGCTGCAGAAGTGGCAAAGCAGGACTTTTCGGGCTCTTATGGCTACGTGATGGAATAAGGATCGCGACATGAAACGGATCAAACCACTTCTCGCTGCCACGTCTATCATTGCCCTTCTTGCGGGCTGTGGGGATAACAAAGAGGCGCTTCACTTCTGGACAAACGAAGCTGGTGGCAGCTTGGATGAAGGCGGCTTCGGAGCCCCAACTGCGCATAACATTGGCGTACAAACTGGTGAAATCGACGTTGTTCAGGCTCTCGGCGAACGCTTTAGCCGCGAAGTCCCCGATACAGTGAACTTCGCCTTTAACAGCGCTGAGCTTAGCCCCGAGGCACGGACAATTCTGAGCAGACAGGCCACATGGATCCTGCAATTCCCGGAAATTCGCTTCCGCGTTTATGGGCACACCGATCTTGTCGGCTCAACCGGCTATAACAAACGACTTGGTATGCGCCGCGCACGTGCAGCTGTGAACTATCTTGTTTCGCAGGGTATCAGTCGCAGCCGACTTGAAGCAGTGGTGAGCTACGGCGAAAGCCGCCCGCTGATCAAGACCGAGCAGCGTGACTTGCGCAACCGCCGTACAGTGACGGAAGTATCTGGTTTCGCGAACAATCGGAAAGCCACCCTTCTGGATGGTAAATATGCCGAGATCATCAACCGTGAGTATGTCGCAAGCGCGACTCCTCGACCGACCATTGCAGACGGTGGAACCGGGTCAGTCGAGTAATCGACCAATCAATCAAACTGAAACGGGGCGTAACATTGTTACGCCCTTTTCTATTCGAGGGCACGGGATGGTCGCGTAACCCACGTTAACCAACCGATGAACCGCCCTCTTACATTCGGTTTATTTCTTTTTTATCAGTGGTATAGTGTGGTATATGATGGTGAGATTAGCGTCCGTTAGTGCAACTTAGTTCGTTCACGAAGACGAGACAGACCGATTGAAATATGGTTTATCGTCCTTAAAGTTCGAACAATTTGGCCACTGTGGCCGCATTATTGCCCAGATTGCCTGCGAGGGTTCACATCGGCATGGCGCTATTTTTGTGTGTGTTTGCGATTCGCAATTAACGAGAGACCCGGACGCCTGATGAACGAGTTGTGGCAAGCCCGGATACGAAAGGAACGAGGAAATGAGTGGCCGCGCAGCGCTACAAACTGACCCGGAACCGATTACCGCGTGCACTGTTTCGCGGGATGTTCAGAATTTTGACCTTCTGATCGAGGATATGGAAGCCGAACTAGGTGAAGCCTGGGGTGACCTGCCGATCGAAGATGCGGTTGCTTTTTTTGAGCAACCGGACGCCAAGGAACTTGAGTTCATTGCAATGGCTTTGGACGATCAGGACGAAGCTGATCTAAGCGCAGTTGCGACTGTGATCAAAGCCGCGCTTGAGCGAGATATCAAAGTAATTGTGATTGCCGAAGAGGTAAGCCCAATTGCTTTGCACCAACTTCTAAAGCTCGGTGCGGAAGAGTTTGTCCCCTACCCCCTTCCCGATGGCGCGCTACATGACGCCATCAAGCGGATGCGTGAGAAAGACATCGCTCCGCCGGTCAATCAAGAACCGGAAAGAGTCGCGACAAAGAACACCGGCAATAAAGAGGCCGTCATATTTGCGGTTCAGCCAATGGCTGGCGGAACAGGGGCAACCACCCTTGCTGTCAATCTGGCTTGGGAACTTACGCAAATGAAAGGCAACACGCCGCCGCGTGTTTGCCTTTTGGATTTCGGACTTCAATTCGGATCGACCGCGACATACCTTGACCTTCAGCGTCGCGACGTGGTTTACGAACTGCTTTCAGATACTGAAATGATGGATCAAGAGATCTTCATGCAGGCACTGTTGCCCTACGGAGATCATCTTCACGTGCTCACTGCTCCGCCTGATATGCTGCCATTAGATATGGTAACACCCGAGGACATCGAGCGGATCGTTGAGATGGCGCGCACCAATTTTGACTATGTTATCATAGACATGCCCAACACATTGGTGCAGTGGACTGAAACTGTTCTTCAAGCGGCGCATGTCTATTTCGTAACTCTGGAACTCGACCTGCGCTCTGCACAGAACACCCTTCGCATGATAAAAGCTCTAAGAGCTGAAGAGCTGCCAGTTGAAAAACTGCGCTACGTTCTGAATCGTGCTCCGAAGTTTACGGATCTCTCGGGGAAATCCCGTGTGAAACGCTTGGCTGAAAGCCTGGACATTTCGATTGAGCTAATGCTTCCGGATGGTGGCAAACAGGTCTCGGAAGCCGGGGATCACGGGGCACCCCTAGCAAATTCTGCGCCAAAAAATGTTTTGCGCAAAGAAGTGCAAAAGCTTGCCAAGTCGGTACACGATTTGAACCAGGCAGACGCCGCAGCGCAATAAAAGGTCGGAGGCAACATGTTCTCGCGTTACAAAAAACCTTCCAATCCGCAAGGCAAGGGAACCCCTCAGCTATCCGCCGTGGAAAATGGGCGGATCGAGGACGGAATTATCACTGCGCCTCCCAAAAAGCAGGCGGCTCCAAAGGTTCAGGCCAACGCGCCTAAGCCAAAGGCCGCACCAGCAGCACCGGCTGCCTCGGATAAGGAACGCAAGCGCAAGGAACGCCTGTCTGAAATCAAGACAGAGTTGCACAAAGAACTTCTGGACAACTTGAATCTCAGCGCACTTGAAGCCGCGAGTGAGAAAGACCTTCGCTCGGAAATCACTGATATTTCATCGGAATTCCTCGCCACTCGTGATGTTGTTCTGACACGTGATGAACGCCTGATACTGAACCAAGAGCTTTATGACGAAGTCAAAGGCCTTGGTCCGCTGGAACCTCTTTTGCAAGATGAAACGGTCAACGATATTCTGGTCAACGGACCACAACAGGTTTTCGTTGAACGGGAAGGTAAACTGGAGCTGACCGACGTTAGCTTTAAAGACGAACGTCACCTTCTGCGTATTATTGATAAAATTGTTTCGGCTGTTGGGCGTCGCGTAGATGAACAAAACCCTCATGTCGACGCCCGTTTGGCCGATGGATCGCGTTTCAACGCCATGGTTCCACCGATTGCGGTGGACGGATCGCTGGTTTCGATCCGGAAATTTAAGAAAGACAAGTTGGGCATTGATGAATTGGTCAATTTCGGCGCGTTCTCCGAGGAGATGGCAGCGTTTCTACAAGCAGCTGTCGCCACCCGCCTGAACATCATCGTGTCTGGCGGTACCGGCTCGGGTAAAACGACCACATTGAATGCTTTGTCATCGTTCATTGATGACAGTGAACGCATCCTAACGATCGAGGATACGGCGGAACTTCAGCTTCAACAGACCCATGTTGGCCGGATGGAAAGCCGACCCGCAAACGTTGAAGGTAAAGGTGCAGTCAGCCAACGCGATTGTTTGAAAAACGCCCTTCGTATGCGCCCTGACCGCATCATCGTGGGTGAGACGCGTGGCGAAGAAGTTATCGATATGCTTCAAGCCATGAACACCGGTCACGACGGATCCATGACAACCATTCACGCCAACTCGGCGCGCGATGCTGTGTCACGTCTTGAAAACATGGTTGCCATGGCGGGTATCGAAATGCCGCTTAAAGCCATTCGTAGCCAGATCGCTTCGGCTGTGAACCTTATGGTACAGGCCAGCCGCCTACAGGACGGTTCCCGCCGTATGGTGTCGATCACCGAGATTACGGGTATGGAAGGCGAGGTCATCTCGATGCAAGAGGTGTTCCGCTATGAACGTCTTGGGCTATCACCTGATGGCAAAATCATCGGTCGTTTCAACGCGACAGGTGTACGTTCCCACTATGCCGAACGCTTCCGTCAGTGGGGGTATGATCTGCCTGCATCCATCTATGAGCCGTGGAGCGACTAAATCATGACGATCTCAGCGGAACCGATTATTTACGGTTTGATCTTTCTTGCCGTTCTGCTGTTGGTAGAGGGGATCTACCTTACGATTTTCGGCAAATCCATCAGCTTGAACAGCCGCGTCAATCGACGCATCGACATGCTGGAAAAAGGTGCCGCGCGCGAGGAAGTTCTGGAAAAACTCCGCAAGGAGATGGGCCAACACGTTCGCGCCCAAGGCATTCCTTTTTATTCTCTACTGGCAACCAAAGCCCAGAAAGCTGCAATCGCTTTCACACCCGGCCAGCTGGTTCTGATCATGGTTGCGTTGTCGATCTTCTCGTATTTCGGGCTTAGCGTGGCCACAGGTGCCGGTCTGCCAGTTCGCATTGGTGCGGCCATCGTGATGGGTGTTGGGGGTGTTTTTGTCTGGGTCAACAACAAAGCCAAGAAGCGTATGTCGTTGATTGAAGAACAGCTTCCTGACGCAGTTGAGTTGATGGTCCGATCGCTGCGCGTTGGACACCCATTCACATCAGCAGTCCAGATCGTCGCAAAAGAGGTTCCCGATCCCTTGGGAACCGAAATGGGGTTGATCGCTGATGAAAGCTCTTATGGACGTGATGTTGGGGAAGCGCTTTCCAGCATGGCTGAAAGAATGGACAATCAGGACATGCGGTTTTTGGCAGTTGCTGTAACCATTCAGCAGACTTCGGGGGGTAACTTGGCCGAAATTCTTGATGGATTGGCCAAGGTTATCCGATCGCGCTTTCGCCTATTTCGCCGTGTTCGTGCTATCACCGCCGAAGCAAAGTGGTCGGGCAACTTTTTGTCCGGTTTCCCACTCCTTGCGCTGGTCATGATCAACCTGATCCATCCAAACTACTATGACGATGTGCGCGAAACCGAATTCTTTATCCCTGCCTGCTTGATTGTTGCAGGGTTTCTGGTGGCGAATATCTTTATTATGCGCGCGCTCGTGAACATCAAAGTCTAGGTATCAAGCTCATGCAAGCCATTCTCGACTTCCTGACTGAACAACTAGGGCCCGCAGGGCCAATCCTTGCCTTAGGTGGTGTGGGAATAGTGCTTGTCATTGTCACTTTACCATTTGTCCTAAGAAAGCAGGTTGACCCGCTGGAGAAGGTAAAAGCCCTTCGTGAGGGCGGGGCAAAAAGTGCGAAGAAAGCAGACCTGCGTGTCGCCCAGGGGTCAACCAAACTCGAGAAGTACTCCGCTTTTCTGGAGCCCCAAGATGCTGCGGAATACTCCGCCACGCAACTTAAGCTTCTGCAAGCCGGCTATCCGAGTAAAACTGCTGTTCGAACCTATCACTTTTCGCAGTTTGCACTTGGTATTGTGCTGCTTGCATTTGGTGTATTCATTACGATCCTTAAGACCGCCAACGGGCAAGAGCTTACGACGCAAGCCCGTATTCTCTGGATATTGGTTCCAGGTGCGGTTGGTTACATGTTCCCTAAGTATTGGGTCACACGGCGTATGGAAGAGCGGAAAGAGGAAATCATCAACGGCTTTCCCGACGCCTTGGACATGATGCTGGTTTGCGTGGAAGCGGGTCAATCCTTGGATCAGGCAATTTTGCGGGTCTCTAAGGAAATTCGCCCTTCCTACCCGGCGCTGGCAGATGAGTTCACCATCGTTTCGAACGAGATGAAGGCCGGTAAGGATCGTATTCAGGTTCTACGCGACATGTCAGAACGATCCGGTGTGCCAGATGTGGCAAGTTTCGTAACGGTGATGATCCAATCTGCAACCTTCGGTACATCCATCGCAGAAGCCCTGCGCGTTTATGCCGGCGAGATGCGCGATAAACGGGTTATGCGCGCGGAAGAAAAAGCAAACCAACTGCCGACTAAAATGACGCTGGCGACGATGATGCTTACCGTTCCTCCCCTTTTGATCATTCTTATCGGTCCCTCTGTCTATGAAGTGTATATAACACTTCAAAATATTCGTTTCTGACACCCGCGAGTTTCCACAGGAGCATCTCGTTTTATGCCCACTGCCCCCTGCTCGAAAGCTCAACTGCCTAAAGGCGCCGGCCAAGTCGGCCTTACACTCGTGGTTGCTTCGCTTCTCGCTCTGTCTGCCTGCAAGAAAGCAGATACGGGTTTCGAAAGCCTTGAAGGAAGCCCCTATGCACCCGGCACTTTCGCCGCACAAGACGGTTCCGTCGATGGGTTAACAGTTGGACACAGACTTACCGCTGCCGGAGAACATGAACTGGCATTGAAGGCCTATACACGCGCGGCTGCAGAGCAAGGTATCACGGTTGATGTGCTGTCAGCGATTGGATCTGCCAATCTACAGCTTGGCCGCTTGGGACAAGCCGAAAAGCTTCTGCGCAAGGCCACTCAACTGGATGTAAACTTCGCACCTGCTTGGAACAATCTGGGTGTAGTGTTGATGGAAACCGGCCAAGTCAACGAAGCAGCGCGCGTTTTCCGCATCGCTTTTGGGCTTGATCGTGGCCAATCTGCCGAAATTCGAGAGAATTTGCGCCTAGCGCTCGCAAATTTGGACAACCCGGACTATGATCCAGCCAATAATGATACATTTTCGCTGGTTCGCAGGGGCTCAGGTGACTATCTGCTTCTGTCCGAAATCTAGACGAAAAGACGAGCAGTAGAGGACGCAAAAATGCGCCAATCCATTCTTCTTGCGCTGTGCGTAAGCAGCGCTATGGCCCTATCGGCCTGCCAAAAACCCAAGGACGAAGGCGAAGACGTCGAACGTGCCTTGGCAGATTTGAACGTCATCGACGAAAGCAACTTAAACGACATCATGCTGACGGTCGGGGACGCTGACGAAGCTGCCTCCTATTTTCAGGGCGCGGTTAAATCCAATCCTGACAGGATCGATCTACAACGTGGCCTTGGGCAATCGTTGGTTCGCGCCAAGCGCCCAACCGAAGCCGTCGGAACATGGAAAAAGGTCGTGTCCCTTCCGGGTGCAACCAATGCAGACCGCGTTTCGCTGGCAGACGCGTTGATCCGTGCAGGCGACTGGGATCAAGCCAAGGTCGAACTGGATAAGGTTCCACCGACCCATGAAACCTTCCGCCGCTACCGCTTGGAAGCCATGATTGCTGATAGCAGGGAAGACTGGAAAAAAGCGGATAGTTTTTATGAAACCGCCGTTGGCTTAACCACCAACCCGGCAACTGTGTTGAACAACTGGGGTTATTCGAAACTGACACGCGCCGATTACAAAGGCGCTGAGGATTTGTTTAGCCAATCGCTTGGGTACGACTCGACGCGTTTCACGACGAAAAATAACCTTGTTTTGGCACGTGGCGCGCAGCGGAAGTATGACCTTCCGGTCATCAAGATGACCCAGATCGAACGGGCGCAGCTTCTGCATACTCTGGCACTTTCCGCGATAAAGCAGGGTGACGTGACAACTGGAAAAGGACTGCTGCAAGAAGCAATCGACACACATCCACAGCATTTCGAAGCCGCCTCGCGCGCGCTTGAGGCTCTGGAAAGCAACGTCTCGAACGGTTAACGCGTATGTTTATTACACTTACACAATGGGCAGCCCTGCTGTTTCTATCGCTTGCTATTCCGGTCTCGGCATGGGTGGTCTATTCAGATCTGTCCCGAATGAAAATTCCCAACAAAGCCGTTGCGGCCCTGTTGATCGGGTTTGCCGTACTGGGATTTTTTGCATTGGAAACAAATGAATACTTGTGGAGATGGTCGCATTTTGCGGTCGTCCTGACCGTGGGTTTTCTTTTGAACATTGCAGGAAAGATGGGCGCTGGCGATGCCAAGTTAGCCGCTGCAATCGCACCCTTCATCGCTGTGTCGGATACATTTCTGGTGCTTACGATCTTTGCGTTGATGATTATTGTGGGCTTTGTGGTGCACAGAATTATTCGACGCATTAAACCCCTGCGCGCACTCACCCCCGATTGGGAAAGCTGGTCGCGAACTGACTATCCAATGGGGTTTAGCATCTGTTTAACCTTCCTGACTTATCTCGTCCTAGGGGCTGTTTACGGAGCTTAAACACCGTCGCACTCAAACAAAAAAGCCCGCAAGACTTGCGGGCTTTTTGCATTCTACAAGCTGGGTTAGCTGCCGTCTTCAGTGTCTTGTTTCTCAGGATTGCTCTTGGGGGCCACCGGTTCCCCCTTTTCACCGGGCAAAGAATACAGCGTGTACTCATCCGTGCGCCGAACCTCGGTCACATTGTCGGCCCAACTTTGCGCTGAAATCTCATCAAGGACTGCCTTACGTGTCGGAGCCGAAAGCGGGCAACGTGGCACCAAAAGATAGTCCGCATTCTCGATCCCGGTCAGCTCACCATAATACCAAGGCGCTCCACGTTTCAGGGGGGACAGATCGGCAAACAGCCAATAGCTTGAAATCAAATCTGCAGTGAAGATTGAAGCACCTTCCCCGCCGTCCCAATTGGCTATGTCATTGGCTATGCCCTCAAACCAGCCCACCATTCCTACATCCAACGAGCAATAAGTAAGATCCTCTCCGTTGAACGTGACCTCAACATTGGCACGATCTACGCGTTCAGCGTAACCCGCGAATAGCGCATTCTCACTATCAACAGCAGCTCGAAAATCCATTTGATAAGCGCGCGGGGTAGTTGTCTGAATGCCCTCATGTGAGCCGGAATTCGGTAGCAATGAAACGTATTTCTCGACATCTGTCGCAAAGTGGCGAATTGGGCTTGCAGTCATGTTCATGAAGCTGGGGGTCGCAAGGGCCATCGCAGCAATGGCACAAAGGATTACCGATTGCCGAAGATCCCACCCGAAGCTGTTGTGCAGCCCAGTCTGCGGCAGACGTGCAAAAAGCAACAGGCCCAGCAGCCACAACCACTGAGGATCGTTGCCAAAATTCTGATAAGTGACGTAGAAAAAAGCCGGCGCGAGAAGAAGAAGCGTCAAGCCCTCGGGTTTGCGGTCCGCCTGTCGCATCAGGACCACGGCAGCAAGTATGATCAGAGACCCGCCAAGATAGGCCGGGGCACTTACCACATAAGCGAAATCATGACCGGGATGCGGACGCACACTTGATCCTGCAACGTTCAGTAGATCCTGCAGATAGGCCAACCAGAAAACCGGAGTTCCAACTGCCAGAGTCGCCAGTACAGCGGCGACGATTCCGCCAACAATCGCCCAAAGCACCGTACGCCCTGCTTTACGGGCCAAGAGCCCAATCAACACCGGAACAAAGAAGGCCGCGAAAAAAGTTACTTTGATCAACGCCATGATGGCCATCATGACGCCAACTGTCACCCCATCCACCATTGGGGAAGAACGACCTTCAAGCGGGGGAACCATTGCAACCGAAACAGCCATGAACGCCGCCGCCCATGCCCAGCGATTGTAATACATCGAGATGGATATCGCGTCCACGGACTCGCCGTGTACCAATGCTACGGACAAAATCAGGATGGTTGCAGCAAACAAATAGGCCCAACCGCCGTGGAAACGGCTTCGTGCAACCCACCATGCAAATGGAAAAAACGCAATCGCAACAATGAATTGGCCAGCCAAGATCGCCTGCCCTGCCCCGAAACCGGCCTTTAGGAAGACCAACATTGGAGCAAACGCCAAAATGCCAATCGGTGTTACGAAGTCTAGATGAGGCCAATCCCCGCCTTGCATCCGAAACAGGATTTGCAGCAGGTGCAGCGTATCCCCTTCGTGCTTGCCAATATAGAAACCACCCTTCGCGAAGGTCAGTCCTGCATAGCCAGCCAGCAGCAGAACCATAAAGGCTGCCAAAATCTTACCATTATTTGTGCTCATACCTGCCCTCATTCTTTTGTAGCCAAATTAGCGTCAATGCATTCTCAGGCAAGACTTTGTAAGCTGAACGAGTATATATATAGACAAATCAACAGAACCACGTGAACCAAGGATCGGGCAAACGAAATGAATGTGCAACCATCTGACCTGATTGCGCCTCCGGGCCTGAAGACAGCAAGTGACCTTGGGCTGACCACGGTCATGATGCGGGATATCCTTCTGAAAACCATGTTCCGCACCAATCTGGAACGCGTCACGGATCTGGAGCGTGCGCTTTGTGTTCCTGCCCGTGTTGTGCAGGAACTGATCGACATGGGTCGCGAACTTGGCCTTGTTGAGGCTATGGGGACTATGCAAGCGGGCGCTCAAAGCTCGGAAATGGGGTATCGCCTGTCTGACACAGGTAAAGCGCGGGCCTTGGATGCCTTGTCGCAGTCAGAATACTTCGGCGCCATGCCCGTCCCGATGGAGATCTACGCCGAACAGGTAAAGCGGCAATCGATCCGAAATATCACAATGACGCGGCAGCAATTAACCGGCGCTATGGGCCACCTAATTCTGCCAAACGACCTCCTGGATCAGCTTGGGCCAGCCGTTGGCTCGGGTCGTTCGATCCTGATGTATGGCCCCCCGGGGAACGGTAAGTCTTCGATTTCGAACGGCATCCGGGATGCGCTTGGTGACAAAATCTATGTCCCCAAAGCGATCGAGTATTCGGGCCAGATCATCACAGTCTATGACCCGATTGTGCACTCTTCGGCGGAAGAGGAATATGACGACCCTGATTCATTGCGCCGTAAGGCCAAGAAGTATGATCGTCGTTATGTTCTGTGCGACCGCCCGACCGTGATCACTGGTGGTGAACTTACGCTGGATATGCTGGATCTGGTCTATAATCCCACGGCGCGCACCTATACGGCGTCATTGCAGTTGAAAGCCACCGGCGGCGTCTTCATCGTGGATGACCTTGGGCGTCAGGCCGAACCTCCGCAGGCGTTGATCAACCGTTGGATTGTGCCGCTGGAAGAAAACAAAGATATTCTGGCGCTGCAATCAGGTGAAAAGTTTGAGGTGCCTTTTGACACGCTGGTCATCTTCTCGACCAACTTCCACCCGAACAAGATCTTCGATAAGGCGGCCTTGCGCCGTATCTTCTACAAGATCAAAATTGATGGACCGGACCAGGAAGACTATCTGAAAATCTTTGCTATGGTCGCGAAGAAACGGAAAATGCCGTTGTCGCAAGATGCGTTGATCCACTTGCTGAAAAGCAAGTACCCGACAATCGACAATATCTATGCGAACTATCAGCCGATCTTCTTGATCGATCAGATGATCTCGATCTGCGAGTTTGAGGGCATTCCGTATCAAATGACGCCAGAACTGATCGACCGGGCATGGGAAAACATGTTCGTGAAAGAAGAAGATATCGTTCACTAAGCGAACGTCTTCAAACCGGGCGGGCTCGTTATGAGACCCGCCCGGTTTTTTCTTGCCGGTCAGGGACGTAACCGGCAAATCCAGGTATCAGTGATCAGTGGCATCGGATGCGAACAGCGCCGACATGGCTGCAGACTGAAGGCCGAAGTCACCGTCTGTTGCATCAGCCAAGCTTTGCCCCGGCTGCAGATCAACGCCGGCCGCAGACAGAAGCGTACGCCCTTCTTGCAGATTATGCCCAGACAGGGCCATCAACGTCGCCTCATCAGCCTGCGTCACGGCCATCACCATGCTGCGAACTGGCGGCTCACCTGCGCCTCCGATCGGAAGTATCGTGGCAAGGGTCAAAGCCGCGCCAACACCCATGATCCACTGCGCCATAGGGCGTTTGAAATAGGTGGTCAACGCCCGCCAGTTCAACACGACATGTGCACCAACCCCGACCAGCATCAACCATCCAGCCCATTCATGGATCACCTTCCCCAGCATGGTGTTCAGATGAAAAAACATCAGCGTGCCGGTCACGCCCATCACAAGAAATGATCCTACGGTGAGTGGCGTGGCCCATTTGCGCAGTGTCGACATTGTATTACTCCTTTGGTCGTCTTGAATGATACGAACGCCCAACGAAATTCCGTCGCACTGAAATGAGTAATTTCGCCCCGCCCCGGAATTTTCTATTCTCCTCTCATGACAACCCTTCCCGCTTTGTTCGAAAACTGGTTCTCCGCCCGCAATTGGGCACCTCATCCCCATCAGGTTGAGATGTTAGACCGATCGGCAAACCCCGCGCTTATGCTGATTGCGCCCACGGGAGGCGGGAAAACTTTGGCCGGGTTCCTGCCCAGTCTCGTCGAGCTGGGACCAAACCCAGACAGCGGCCTTCACACATTGTACATCTCGCCACTTAAGGCGCTAGCGGCTGATATGCGGCGCAATCTCATGTCTCCGATCAATGAGGTCGGGTTGAATATCCGGGTCGAAGATCGATCAGGCGACACGACACAGACGCGCAAAAAGGCCCAGCGCGCCGATCCCCCGCACATCCTACTGACCACGCCGGAAAGCCTTGCTCTTCTGCTAAGCTATGAAGACGCGCCACGGATGTTTTCGGGGTTGAAACGGGTTGTCGTCGACGAGCTACACGCGCTGGCAGAAAGCAAACGAGGCGATCAGCTGATGCTTTGCCTATCGCGACTTCAAGCCCTGTGCCCAGAGCTTCGTCGGGTCGGTTTGTCGGCAACCGTGGAAGACCCGCCTGCGCTGGCGGCTTTCGTCGCCCCGCACCCCACGCCCTGCCATATCATTCAGGCTGATCCCGGGCCAGATCCGGATATCGGAATGCTGACGACAGACACCCCGCCCCCATGGTCCGGCGGTGGGGGACGTTATGCCATTCCCGAAGTTTTGGAACAGGTGGCGAAGCACAAAACAACTCTGATCTTCCACAACACCCGCGCTCAGGCCGAGATCTTCTTTCACGAGCTTTGGCTGGCAAACGAGGATGGTTTGCCCATAGGCATCCATCATGGGTCCTTAGCACTTGAGCAGCGCAAGAAGGTCGAAGCTGCCATGGTTGCAGGGCAACTTCGTGCGGTGGTCTGCACGGGCAGCTTAGATCTGGGGCTAGATTGGGGCGACGTGGATCTTGTCATTCAAGTGGGGGCGCCGAAGAATGTGAAGCGCCTTGTGCAACGGATTGGTCGCGCCAATCACCGCTACAATGCCCCCTCAAAGGCCTTGATACTGCCCGCCAACAGGTGGGAGGTCATTGAATGCCACGCCGCGATTGAGGCCGTACTGGCCCATGATCTTGATGGCGACCCGCGTGGACCTGGACCCTTGGACGTCTTGTGTCAGCACATATTAATTACAGCATGCGCCGCTCCGTTTGATGAGAACGCGCTCTTCGATGAAGTAAGAAAAGCAGGGCCCTTCCACAGTTTGTCACGCGCAGCCTTTGACAACTGTTTGGATTTCGTCGCGACCGGGGGATATGCCCTGCAAGCCTATGACCGCTGGCAGCGACTGATGCAGCGCCCGGATGGGCTATGGCAGTTGCGCGATCCACGATTGGCCCAGCAGGTGCGCATGAATGTCGGCACCATTATTGACACGGACACTTTGAAAGTTCGGATGAAAGGTCGATCCGGAGCCTCTGCCGGGAAACCATTGGGCGAGGTCGAAGAAAGTTTTGCGGCGTCCCTTGTGCCCGGCGACACCTTCCTGATGGGCGGTAAAATCGTCCGCTTTGAAAGCCTGCGCGAGATGGAGGTGCAAGTCAGCCGTGATCGCGGGAGAAAGCCGAAACTGGCGGTCTTTTCGGGCACAAAATTTGCCACATCCACGCAGCTGTCCGTGCGCATATTAGAGCTTTTGCACCGCCCCACCCTGCCCGATCTTCCCGGTCACACGCAGGACTGGATCAATTTGCAGGCAGAGCTTAGCCAATTGCCCCGTCCCGGCCGTATCCTTGTCGAAAGCTTCCCACACGACGACCGCGCGCATAGCTGCATCTACGGCTTTGCTGGAAAGAATGCGCAGCAGACCTTGGGCTTGATGGTGACGCGCCAAATGGAGGAGCTGGGCCTTGGCCCGCTTGGTTTTGTTGCCACGGATTACGCCACGCTGATCTGGTCTATCGCACCAATCACCGATCCACCTCAGGTTCTGAACGCTGACCAGCTTCACGATGGGCTTGAGGGCTGGCTCGCCGAGAACGCGCTGATGAAAAGAAGCTTTAAAGGGGCTGCGACCATTGCCGGATTGATAACCCGCAACCTGCCCGGCAAACGCTCATCGGGCCGTCAGGCCACGTTTTCGTCTGACATCCTCTATGACACCCTTCGCAAATACGATCCCGATCATCTTTTGCTGCAAATTACCCGTACGGAAGCCATGCGCGGCCTGATCGGCTTTGCCCGCATTGACGAGATGATGGCACGCACCCAAGGCCTGATCGACCATGTTATCACCGATCAGGTCACGCCATTTTCTGCCCCACTTTTCCTCGAGGTCGGCAAAGTGCCCGTCGACGGTGCCGGGCGTGAAGCTCTGCTTCAGGCCGAAGCTGACCGATTGATGGAGCAATCTGGCCTTTCATCCCTTCTTCCCAAGTGACAGCGGCACATCTGCGTGCCAAACTCGCCTTTGGGAAGGGTGTATTTGATGCAGAATTTTCAGTTCGATTTCGCGGGCGCCAAGCTGTCCTTGCTTCCGTCAGGGGCGTTGTGGTGGCCCGATAAGACTTTGCTATGCGTCTCGGATCTTCATCTGGGAAAATCCGAACGGGCGGCGCGACGGTTGGGACGATTGCTGCCCCCCTACGAGACACGGGATACCCTTCAGCAGCTTGAAGAAGATCTGCGCCAGACCGGGGCTTCGATCGTTGTGTGTCTGGGCGACAGCTTTGATGATCTGGAATCTTCCTACAACTTGCCCGAGGCTGAAACGCTCTGGATCACGCGGCTGATGGCTGGGCGTCGATGGGTCTGGATCGAAGGAAACCATGATCCGGGTCCGGTTGAGTTTGGGGGAACCCATCTGGCTGAGCTGTTCGAACCCCCGCTCTATTTCCGGCATATCGCGCGGGATGGCGCCAGCGCCGAGGTCTCGGGGCATTATCACCCCAAAGCACGGATTCACTTGCCCACCGGGCCAGTCAGCCGCGCCTGCATGCTGTTCGACACTGACCGCATCATCCTGCCCGCTTACGGCACCTATACGGGCGGTCTTCGCTCTGACGATGCCGCGTTGTCCAACCTCATGCGCGAGGAGGCTATTGCCGTATTGACTGGAAGCCCTCCTCGCCCCATTCCGATGCCCAGATAGACACATGACGTGGCGTTTCAATTTCGCGTTTAACCCTTGGGGCTATGTTGATCGCGAAAGGAGCCACCATGACCGAATTGTCCACCGACACTGAAGCACGCTTGCGTGACAGCTTCGCTGCCCAATCCTTGATGACATTTGCGGGAGCAGAGGTGGAGCACTGTGCCCATGGTCTGTTTCGCATCGAAAGCCCCATACCGGATGACATGAAGCAGCAACACGATTTCGGCCACGCGGCCCTAACTTTTGCGTTGGGGGACACGGCCGCTGGCTATGCCGCGATGTCGGTCATGCGCCCGGATCAAGAGGTGCTGACCGCCGAGATGAAGATCCAGCTTCTCGCGCCTGCCAAGGGACAACGCCTGGTCGCCGAGGGCCGCATCATCAAAGCCGGACGTCGCCTGATCCCGGTCGAGGCCGACGTCTGGGCGGTGGACGGCGACAAGACCACCCACATAGCGCGGCTGATTGGCACCATGGTCCCCGTCGACATCCCGGTTGCCGCCACGTGACACTTGCCCCTCTCTGACCTGACAGCGCAGGTTTCGACCAACACAAAGGAATAAGACATGTCAGATCGCGTTCGCATTACCGAAGAAAACCAAGTCGCCACCGTCACGTTGACCCGCGCGGACAAACGCAACGCGCTGGATCTGGACATGATCCGAGCCATCGTGGACGCGGGTGAAACACTGGCCGCGCGCAAGGACATCCGCGCGGTGGTACTGACCGGTGACGGGCCCGCGTTCTCTGCCGGGCTGGACTTGAACGCCATGCCGCAGATCGCGCAGTTCGCGATGCAGGGCGGCGTGTTTCTGGAACGCACCCACAACAACTCGAACCTCTTCCAAGCCGCCAGCATGGTCTGGGCCGAAATGCCCCAACCGGTGATCGCCGCGGTGCATGGCTATGCCTTCGGCGGCGCGTTCCAGATCATGTTGGGCGCGGATATGCGCATCGCGGCCCCGGACACGCGGTTTTCGATCATGGAGGGACGCTGGGGCATCATCCCCGACATGGGCGGCATGGTCCTCATGCGCCGCTTGGCGCGGGGCGACGTGATCCGCAAGCTGACCTATTCCGCCGAGCAATTCGAAGCCCCCGCCGCGCTCGACTGGGGTTTTGTGACCGAAATCTCGGACACACCACTGGAGCGCGCCCACGCGATCGCCGCCGAGATTGCCTCAAAATCCCCCGACGCCATCCGCGCCGCCAAAGCCCTGATCCGCGACACCGAGTTGCTGGACACCCGCGAAACGCTGATTGCCGAAAGCAAAGCGCAAGAAAAGCTGATGGGCACGCCCAATCAGATGGAGGCCGTGATGGCCGGAATGCAGAAACGGAAAGCGGAGTTTAAGGATTGAGGGGTAAAATCAACTCGAGCATTAACGACGGGGGCAATAGCCTACTGTCTCATAACTGGCCATTTTCGCTTTCGTACAGTTAGCCAACTTTGAGAATAGTGAATGAGCGTTTGGCTGGAATTTGTCCAGAAGCCGTCGAACTCGTCCCATTCCGGGTGGCTCCAAAGTAAGAGACGCTCATTTCCATCCAAGGGTCCGGATTCCTCATCAAAATCCCAATCCTCCTCCTCCGAACACATTAGGCACAAGTTACCAAGAAGCACAAAAACCAATGCATCTTCCACAGTAGCGTCAAGCTGCCTCCACGACTCTCTGTCGATGTTACCGTCGTCGATGTTCCAATCACCTGAAACAAATAGCTTGTCGCCCTTCGAGGGGTTGAAACCAAACTGCCAAACTCCTTGGTTTTCCACAATGAAAGGAATAACACCCTCGGAGTTGGCACTGTATTTGTTTGGGCTAACGATAATATCTTGGAATTCAAACAAACTCAGAGGGCAGTCTGGATGGTTCAATACTGCTTTCACTGGGTGATTGTTATCTTGCCATAACTGCCCAAATCGATTTGCAAGATACTCAATGCTGGTCGGAAGTCCGAGCGTTGGTATCGAAGGTTTGGGGGGATAGCTTTGTTCCACCCCTAACCAATCACAGACAAAGTCGCAGGCTTCAGTCAGATTGTTAATAATCATTAATTGAACCAATCGATTGATATGTCAATTTGCAGGTAGCCATAGTCCAACACGTTCATCAATCAATAATTGGTTGAAAAGAAAATACGTTAGCACCACCTTCTCGTTATTCAAAAAAACGGCGCCAGGTTCCCCTGACGCCGTCTCAATTCTCTTAATCCCTCAGCTTACGCCGTCAGCCCGTCCGGCTCGGCCAGGCCGTTGGCGCGGCAGCAGGCGGTCAGGGTGTTGGCCAGAAGGCAGGCGATGGTCATCGGGCCGACGCCGCCGGGCACGGGGGTGATGGCCCCTGCCACTTTCGACGCACTTTCAAAATCCACGTCGCCGACCAGCTTGTTCTTGCCGTCACGCTCGATCCGGTTGATGCCCACGTCGATCACGGTGGCACCTTCGCGGATCCAGTCTCCGGGCACCATTTCCGGGCGGCCCACGGCGGCAACCACGATGTCCGCGCCGCGCACAACCTCGGGCAGGTCTTTGGTGCGGCTATGCGCGATGGTGACGGTGCAGCTGTCGCCCAGCAAGAGTTGTGCCATCGGCTTGCCCACGATGTTCGAGCGGCCGATCACGACGGCGTTCAGCCCCGACAGCGAGCCATGATGGTCGCGCAACATCATCAGGCAGCCCAGCGGGGTGCAGGGCACCATCGACTTCTGACCGGTGCCCAGAAGGCCCACATTCGAGATGTGGAAGCCGTCCACATCCTTGGCCGGGTCGATCGAATTGATCACAAGGTCTTCGTTCAGGTGACCGGGCAGCGGCAACTGGACCAGAATGCCATGCACGGCAGGGTCATTGTTCAGCTTGTCGATCAGCGCCAGCAGATCCTCTTCCGAGGTATCAGCCTCCAGCTTGTGCTCATAGCTGTTCATGCCCACTTCAACGGTCTGCTTGCCCTTCGAGCGGACATAGACCTGCGACGCGGGATCTTCGCCCACCAGCACCACAGCCAGACCCGGCGTGATGCCGCTTTCTTCTTTCACGCGGGCCACATGGGCGGCAACCTTCGCGCGTACATCCGCGGCAAACGCCTTGCCATCAATGATCTGAGCCGTCATCTTTTGTCTCCTTGCTTTCGATCGGCTTAAGAGTCGCCGTGTCGTATTTGTAGAATTTCAACGCCATCTTCCAGACTTTACCCGACAGGATCAGCCCGACTACGGGACCGAAGAGCAACAATTGTCCAGACTTCCCGCCACCCCCAGGCCATCCGAGGTTTTCCAGCAATCAAGCCGCCCCGACAAAACCCAAAAGTGCCAGAGCAACGCTCTGCCCGACAAGTCCAAGCAGAACGAGAAACTCCAGCCAACGGCCCCCCGGACGATTGTGATGGGTTGGGATCATTGAATTCCTTGTGTTCAGATTGCAGTCACAAAGCTCTCCCGATAGTGATTCATCTGCATTTCAGTTGCCAATACCGCGTTGGACATCAGGGTCGCAACCGTCACGGGGCCAACGCCGCCGGGAACGGGGGTGATCCAGCCTGCAACTTGGCTACAGCTTTCAAAATCCGCGTCGCCCACGGTCTTGCCGTCAACGCGGTTGATACCGATGTCGATCACCGCGCAACCGGGTTTCAGCATCTCGCCTGTCACCAGACCGGGCTTGCCCACGGCGACGAACACTGCATCCGCAGCGCGGCTGTGCATCGCAACCGAGCGGGTCATGTGGTGACACACAGTGACCGTCGCGCCCAGCCCCATCAGAAGGAAGGCGATGGGTTTGCCGACGATCTCGGAATGGCCGATCACGGTGACGTTCAGCCCTTCCATATCCAGCGGCAGCGTTTTCAGGATTTCCACCGCCGCCACGGCAGTACACGGCCCTAACGCCAGATCGTTGTAAACGATGTTCCCGATCGAGGCCGGGTGCATCCCTTCCACATCCTTCAGAGGATGCACGAGCTTTTGAAGTGTCTTAACCGGGATATGGTCTGGCAACGGGCGCTGGATGATAATGCCGTTCACGCGCGGATCGGCGTTCAGGCCTTGGATGATGCCCGTCAGCTGCTCAAGCGAGGTCTCAGCCGGATAATTGCGCGCCTCGAACTCGACCCCGGCGCTTTCGGCCGATTTCTGTTGGTTGCGCACGTAAAGCTCTGCCGCGGCGACATCGCCAACGGACAGAGACACCAGTTTCGGTGACCAACCTTTTTCGGTCAATTCGGCTGCACGTACAGCCACGTCTTTGCGCATGTCGGCGGCAATTGCCTTGCCGTCAATTAGGGTTGCGCTGGTGCCATTCATGGCCCCTCTCCTTCTTTGCGAGAATTTGGGTGAGGTTAGAAATGCGAAGGGCGGGTGAACCCCGCCCTTCTTTTCTGATTAGAACAGACCTTCGATCTCGCCTTCCGGGTTCAGACCGATGGACAGCGCCGCAGGTTTGCGCGGCAGGCCCGGCATGGTCATGATCGAGCCGCAGACCACAACGATGAAGCCAGCCCCTGCGGACAAGCGCACTTCGCGCACCGGAACCGAGTGGCCGGTGGGCGCACCGCGCAAGTTCGGGTCGGTCGAGAAGCTGTACTGCGTCTTCGCCATGCAGACCGGCAAGTTGCCGTATCCAGCGTCTTCCCAGTCTTTCAGCTGATTGCGGATCTTGGCATCGGCCAGAACCTCATCAGCACGGTAGATGCGCTTGGCGATGGTTTCGATCTTTTCAAACAGCGGCATGTCATCCGGGTAGATCGGAGCGAAAGCCGACACGTCCGCGTCTGCGATTTCCGCCACGCGTTTGGCCAGATCTTCCGATCCTTCCGAACCCAGTTCCCAGTGGCGCGACAGGATGGCTTCCGACCCGTGGCCTTCGACGTAGTCTTTAACCGCGTTCACCTCTGCATCGGTGTCGGTCACGAAGTGGTTGATCGCAACCACAACCGGCACACCGAAGCTTTTCAGGTTTTCGATATGGCGCCCAAGGTTGGCACAGCCGTTGTTCACGGCGTCCACGTTTTCGGCGCCAAGGTCGGCTTTCGCCACGCCGCCGTTCATCTTCATGGCGCGCACGGTGGCAACCAGCACCACAACAGACGGGGCAAGGCCCGCTTTGCGGCATTTGATGTTCATGAACTTCTCGGCACCAAGGTCAGCACCGAAGCCAGCTTCAGTCACGACATAGTCGGCCAGTTTCAGGGCGGTGGTGGTCGCGATGACCGAGTTACAGCCATGTGCGATGTTGGCAAATGGGCCGCCATGTACGAAGGCCGGGTTGTTTTCCAGCGTCTGCACCAGATTCGGCTGCATCGCGTCCTTCAGCAGAACGGTCATTGCGCCGTCGGCCCCGATGTCGCGGCAGTAGATCGCCTTACGCTCGCGTGTGTAGGCCACGATGATGTCGCCTAGACGCTTCTGCAGATCCTGCAGATCGTTGGCCAGACATAGGATCGCCATAACTTCGGACGCCACGGTGATGTCGTAACCAGTTTGACGCGGGAAGCCGTTGGCAACGCCGCCCAGCGAGCAGACGATGTCACGCAGAGCTCGGTCGTTCATGTCGACCACGCGGCGCCAGGCCACGCGACGCTCGTCAATCTCCAGCTCATTGCCCCAATAGATGTGGTTGTCGATCATCGCCGACAGCAGCGAATGCGCCGAGGTGATCGCGTGGAAGTCACCTGTGAAGTGGAGGTTCATTTCCTCCATCGGAACAACCTGAGCGTAACCACCGCCGGCTGCGCCACCCTTCATGCCGAAGTTCGGACCAAGCGATGCTTCGCGGATACAAACCATGGCCTTTTTGCCAATGCGGTTCAGACCATCACCGAGACCCACAGTGGTTGTGGTCTTGCCCTCGCCCGCAGGCGTCGGGTTGATCGCGGTCACAAGGATCAGCTTGCCGTCCTCTTTGGACTGGACCGAATTGATGAATTCCTGGCTTACCTTCGCCTTATCGTGGCCGTAGGGCAGCAGGTGATCGGTCGGAATGCCCAGTTTGTCGCCGATTTCTTGAATCGGGCGTTTCTTGGCTTCGCGGGCAATTTCGATGTCAGATTTATAGCTCATGGCAGATCCTTCAGAAACGAGAGCATGTTCAGTTCGGACGCGCCCCTGTTAGCGCTGCGACCGATTGTCCAGTTCTCAATAGCGGGTTGGAAACCGTCAGA
Organism: Aliiroseovarius sp. F20344; assembly: GCF_023016155.1. Classification (GTDB taxonomy): domain Bacteria; phylum Pseudomonadota; class Alphaproteobacteria; order Rhodobacterales; family Rhodobacteraceae; genus Aliiroseovarius. Next base: position 444,912 of record NZ_JALKBG010000006.1, on the reverse strand, counting down.
CAGGGTGAAATCCGACATGTTTGCCGCCGATTTCGTCGAATTGGGTTCCACAAGTTTCCCATAGGATAGGAACGGTGAGAAAAGACGCCGAAATTGCCTAGAGGCGCCGATCTAGCCCCGCGCAACACCCCAATCTGGCTGCGCCGGAACGAACAGACGCAACTGATCGCCAATTTCAAGGTGCCCGATGTGCTCGACCCACGCGGTCACACCGCGTTTGCCCTGTGCGGCTTGTTTGTAACGAATCCCGTGACCGGGTCGTGCGCGCTCAACCTCGCGCCCTGTTATGTTGCAGGGACGATTTTCCATATCAACAACCAGACAAGTGCCATTTTCTGCCAGCAATCGCGACGAGGGTGGAACATGTGTGAAATTGGGGATGCCTTCGACAATCATAGACGCGCCGAGCCATGCGGGATCAATCTGATCAAGCTCAAGCGCCTTGGCAACGTCGGCCAGTTCCTCGGCAGAAAGAACCGAAAGCTGTCGCACATTTCTGATTTCGGTGCCTTGCGGATATTGGTTCGAAACGCGCGGGCACGATAGACGTGTCAAACCTGAACGCGCCTCATCGCGGATACCTTCATAGGCCAGGTCCACCGCATCCCTGGCTTCACTGCACATTGTCTCACCCCGATCAGGGGTCACACCAAGCCACGTGATCGTTGCCGAGTACTCCGTTGGGATCAGTGCGGGCATGTTTCAATTCCTCCGGTCAAATCGGTGCAATCTAAAATCAGTACATGGACGGCCTAATTCAATGCATCCAACAAATCATGCAGCTTATGCAAATCTAACGGATCGTCCAGATTTTTGCGCGATGGGAAAACGAAATTCGCATAGCCCAGCTTAGAATTTCCCGTGTCCTGGCGGCTGACCAACACATATGGCCCGTTGCGGTCAATGAACATATATTGTCCGCCCCAGCCATCCGCCGCAATGATGTCACGTGCGCTGTTAAGCCACCATAGATAGCCATCATATGCAAGCGTGTCGCGATCCGAGACATGTTGCGTGCTGCGCTCGATCCAAGCTGCGCTGACCACTTGCTGCCCGCCCCACTGACCATGCGCCTGCACCATTGCGCCAATTCGGGCCAGATCACGCGCGCTCATATGAATGCGATAGGTGGCGTGCTGTGTTCCGGTTCCGTCCAGATCAAAGATGATATGATCCGGGTGGAAATCCTGCAAACCCAAGGGCATCCCAAGCCATTGATCCACGGCTTGCCCAATGGTTAGGTCGGTCTCTTGCTCGAAAATCGTGCCGAGAACGTTAAAATCCCAGTTGTTGTAGTAGTGATGTTCCCCGGGCAGAAAACTGCCGCGCGCAGGCCGCCCGTTTTTCATGTTTTCGGTTTCAGCGCCCGAAGGCAGATACACTCCAGACCGCGCTTGCAGAAGATGCGCAATCGTCGCGGTTTTCTCGGTTTCCGTTAGGGGTGTACGTGCCTCGTCAATTCCCAGCTCTTTCAATGTCGCCGAGACCTGCAAAAGCCCATTATCCTGCGCGATACCAAACAGCAGGCTAAGAATGCTTTTGCGCCCGGAATGCAGGTTGCTGGGAACATCTGTTGGACCAAATTCATAGGCCAATGTGCCGTCTTTAAACACAACCAAACTGTCCGAGCCAATCGCTTCTTGCGTGGCAATCTCTGTCAGACGGATTCGCGTGTCATCTGACAACGCAGGCGAAAGCACGGGCATCTCTGTGGCATGAGCTCCTTTCAGAGTTCGGTCAACAAAAGGACGAGACAGCCAAATACCGGCCCCCAGAATGCCAATGAAAATCAGGGCACCTATTGTTTTGACCCAAGCTCTTAGTCGTCTGGAAACAACCATAAGAAATCCATAATCTAAACATCGGAAAACAATTGAATGGGCTTATCATTCCCCAGCTTTTTTGATCAGTCCAATTCAACTTTAGAATGAACCATCGCACAAAAAAACGCCCCAACCGATGGTCGGGACGCTTGAAATTCTATCGCTTTGATCAGCTTGTGGGTTCCGGTTCCATTTCCCCACCATCATCCGATGGTTTTTTGCGGGGTTTGGTCTTGGGGATCGCGGCGACCGAGGGCGCATTGCCATCGTTTCCGTCATCCTCATCTTCCGGCGCATGGGGCGATTCACCCTTCATCACGCGCTCAAGCTCGGCCCCTGTCAGGGTTTCGTATTCCAACAGGCCTTGCGCGATGCGCTCGAACTCGTCCGCGTTTTCCTTGATGGTGTTGAAGGCAAGATCATAGCCCTCATCAAGAATGCGCTTCACTTCGCTTTCGATGATTTCCTTGGTCTTCGCCGAGACAGAGAACCCACCAGTGTTGCCACTGTAGCCTTGGGCGGCCTCGGAATAGTCGATGTTCCCGACTTTTTTCGACATGCCCCAGTTCATCACCATGGCACGGGCGATCTGGCTGACTTGCTGGATGTCGCTTTGCGCACCGCTGGACACGTTGTCCTCGCCCCACTTAAAGATCTCTGCGGCTTTACCGGCCAGACCCATGGCGATCTTCTGTTCCATCTCATCTTTGTGCCAGCTCAACTTGTCCATTTCGGGCAAGGGCTGAACCATACCAAGGGCTTGACCACGCGGGATGATCGTTGCCTTGTGGATCGGATCGTGTTTGGGCAGCAATATCCCAAGCAGAGCGTGGCCTGCCTCGTGATAAGCTGTCATTTCCTTTTCATTGTCCGACATGACCATCGAGCGTCGCTCTGGCCCCATCATGACCTTGTCGCGCGCGCTGTCGAAATCCTCAGCCGTTACAAAACGGCGGCCAACGCGTGCCGCCATCAGGGCAGCTTCGTTCACAAGGTTGGCCAGATCAGCACCTGAAAAGCCCGGCGTACCACGCGCAACGGTGCGCAGGTCAACATCAGGCCCCAAAGGCACTTTGCGAGCATGAACGCCCAGAATTTTTTCACGGCCTTTAATATCCGGGTTGGACACGGTGACCTGACGGTCAAAACGGCCCGGACGCAAAAGCGCAGGGTCCAGCACATCACGACGGTTGGTCGCAGCCAAAATGATCACGCCTTCGTTGGCTTCGAAGCCATCCATCTCGACCAGCAATTGGTTGAGGGTCTGTTCGCGTTCATCATTACCGCCGCCATACCCGGCACCACGATGGCGACCCACGGCGTCGATCTCATCGATGAAGACAATACAGGGTGCGTTTTTCTTGGCTTGCTCAAACATGTCGCGGACACGGCTTGCGCCGACGCCGACAAACATCTCGACAAAGTCGGAGCCCGAAATGGTGAAAAAGGGCACACCTGCTTCACCTGCAATCGCACGCGCCAGAAGCGTTTTACCTGTACCCGGAGGGCCAACAAGCAGCGCGCCTTTGGGAATTTGACCACCCAAACGGCTGAATTTCTGCGGATTGCGCAGGAATTCCACGATCTCTTCCAGCTCTTCCTTGGCCTCGTCAATGCCGGCCACATCGTCAAACGTCACACGGCCTTCGCGTTCGGTCAGCATCTTGGCTTTCGACTTACCAAAGCCCATAGCCCCGCCGCCCCCGCGACCTTGCATCCGGTTCATCATGAAGAACCAAAAGCCGATCAGCAGAGCAACCGGCAGAAGCAGAGTTACAATGCTCATGAGCCCGGATTGCTGTTGCGGTTCTGCGGTCACTGCGATCCCTTCAGCGACCAATCGATCCGTCACCTTCGCGTCACGTGGCACGACAGTCTGATAAATCTTGCCGTCGCCAGCTTGATAAATCAGCTTCTCACCATCAATGGTGACAGACTTCACGTTGTCACCTTCTACGGCGGCAATGAATTCTGAATAGGTTGCCTGAGACGATGCAAGCCCGGCCTGACCGTTCGAAAACAAGTTAAACAAGGCCAGAATTAGTACGAACAGTACAATCCAGAAGGCGAAATTTCTCGCGTTGCCCAAGGGGATCTCCTTTGAATGCCATGGCGACTGGGCGCCAAACATGGTGATTAACGCCGTTTCCTTAAAATAGGGATGATTGGCAAAGGTTCAATGCGATAAAATGGCTTTCAGGAAATCAGCCTTGTCCGGGCCAGATAATGTGGTGCCAGTGCGCACAAAACCCGCTATTGGTGCGGCCAATAGCGTTTCTTTGTCAAAAAGCGCAGGCGTGGTCATCAGGCGATCACGTGAATGGCCAGTTGCGCGCCAATCGTCGCAGTTTGAAATGGCCTCTCCCAACGCGCGAACCTGTGTTCCATCCGGGCCGGACAGCACCCAACGTCCGTCCCAAACCTCTCCGGGGAGCGCGCTTTTGGAACGCACCGCTTGAAACTCACGCCCCACCACAAGCTGACCAGCCTTTAGGGAAAGCACACACCCTGACAGAGTGCGCCGCTGTCTCGAAAGCGCTTGCTGTTCGACCTCTTTCAGCGCGTCATAGCGCGGCCTGTAAGTTGCACCCGATACGAACCCAATCGCGGCAGCCAGAAGCCGATGGCGGGTTTCGGTGGGCAACAGCGCGTAGGCCTCTACCGGGAACTCAACGTCGCCCAGCTGCACCTTTACCAACGCTTCCGCCGCTTGATGGGCAGAATAGGCCAACGCCTCGCGCGCGTCCGACATTCTTTGCGCCGTGCTTACCAACCTGTTTTGGTCCAACCCAAGCGTTGCAAGGTCATCCATGGCTTGGCGAACACGCACGCGATCAAAGCGCGTGTCGTCATTCGATGGATCGTCGACCCATGTCATGCCGCGGCTTGTTAACTCTGCACGCAGATCTTCACGTTTACAGCCCAGAACCGGTCGCAGCCAGCGGACACCTTGGGCGTGCCAATCGTAGCGCATGGCGGCCAACCCGTCCACACCAGACCCGCGCGCCAGTCGCATAATAAAGGTTTCAGCCTGATCATCGGTGGTATGCGCCAGCGCAACGGCATCAAGCGTGTTTCGCTGCGCCCATTCCGAAAGGAGCTCGTATCGCGCCGCCCGTGCCGCACCTTGCACATTTCCGCGAGGCGCATCCTCCCAGCGCAATGTCTCGTGCGGAAGGCCCAGTGCGTCGCACTGCGTCGCAACCCAATCAGCTTCTTGCCTGGCCTCTGCCCTAAGCCCATGATCCACAGTTGCAACCAGAAGATCGACAGAACGCGACTTCGCCCAGTCATGGGCAATACCAAGCATCGCTATGCTGTCACTGCCCCCAGACACGGCCAACCCAAGACGCGAAACGGGCCCGCGCTGGCGGGCCCGGTCAAGAGCATCAGTAAATGTCCGCTCGGGCGTCACGGACAGCCCAAAGCCTGGCGGGACGCTGTTGCATCCGCAACCGCCGGCGCACCGGGGAAGCGTTTGGCAACCTCAGCCAATGTGGCGCAAGCTTCAGACACCTGGCCAAGACCACCCAGCGAATGACCAAGACGATAAAGCGCATCTGGGGCACGATCCCCGTTTGGGGCGCCCGAGAACGCTTTAAGATAAGCGCGTGCGGCGTTCTTGATATCTCCGCTGCCCGTCAAAGCCTCGCCACGCTGGAAATGCGCTTCCGAGGTCAGTGGGCTTCCGGGATAGTTTTCAACAAACTGCGTATACAGGGTAGTGGCTTGTTCGAAATCGCCAGCCTCAAGCGCTGCGCCCGCGGCGTCATAATCCTGTTTTTCACCGACAGCCAGTTCCGTCGTTACCGGAGCTGTCGGTTCAGGAGCCGTTACAGGTCCTTCTGGAACCGCACCACCACCAAGTGTCGAGGTTTCACCCAGCTTCGAGATATCGCCGCCTTCCAGTTCAACCAGTCGGAACTCAAGATCGCCAATCCGGTTGGTCCCATCTTTGACGATCGAGTTGATCCGATGCTCCAACTGTTCGGTTTTCGAGGTCAGCCGCGACATCTCGCCTTCAATGGCAGACATGCGCTGCGACAGGCTTCCAACGCCCGAATTCACATTGGCATTGCCCGTAGTGGACAGCTCGGTCTTCAACTTCTGAATTTCGACATACAGAACGGTCAGCTCCTGCCGGATATCCGCCAGAGACTGCGCACGGTCTTGTGCCATCCCCAATACAGGGGCGCTGACCAGAACCACGCCAAGCAACAAGGCTTTCAAGGATTTTGCAACCATATCTCAGGCTCCTTCACTGCGCGCGGATCAGCTGGTGATCGCACCGGCTGCAAGTACGGTCACAGCACGGCGGTTTTTCGAATAGCACAGCTCGTCCGAGCAAATCTCAAGCGGGCGTTCCTTACCATAGCTGACCGTTTGCAAACGGTTCGGGGCAACACCGCGATCAATCAGGAAGTTCTGCACAGCAGAAGCACGGCGCGCACCCAGTGCAAGGTTGTATTCGCGTGTGCCTTGTTCATCCGCGTGGCCTTCGATCACAGCGGTGTAGCTGGTGTTTTCGATCAACCAGGTCGCCTGTTGGGTCAAAACCTGAACCGCGTCGGGGCTCAAGTTGGACTGATCCACGGCAAACAGGATACGATCACCAACGGTTTGGTTGAAATAAGCCGGCGAACGTGGGTCCGAGGCGCTTCCCGCCACATAGTCACCACCAGCGCCGCCAGCACCGTTTCCATATCCGTCACTGCCAAAGCGATCTTTCGAACAGGCTGACAGGGCCAATGCGCCCACGAACAGCGCAGTCATTGCAAAATGTTTCATGGTCTTTCCTGTATCTTTCTGCCCTTTTTGGGCGTGCTCTTTCATATTCTTGCCGGAAGATTAGCATTTCACCGGCCATTTGAAAACGGAGGGCTACCAGACCATGCGACAAAGCCGCTTCTGCTCAGGCCACCTCCTCCGCCTATCAGTTCAACAACGGCGACCAGGCGGGATCCGACGCCGCCCCTTCTGTCACCACACGACGTAAGTTGCGACCCGAGATATCCACCGAATACAGCGCGGCCTCACCCGAGGCACCTTGGCTTTCGCGCGTAAACATAATCACGCGTCCGTTGGGGGACCATGTCGGGCCTTCATCCAAGAAGGAAGCCGTCAACAAGCGTTCTTCCGACCCATCTGTGCGCATGACGCCAATGTGGAAACGGCCCGCGTTTTGTTTGGTAAAGGCAATCAGGTCACCACGGGGCGACCACACCGGGGTGCCGTAACGCCCCTGACCAAAGCTGATCCGGGTAGCTTCCCCACCGCTTGCGGGCATTACGTAAAGCTGCTGATTGCCCGATCGATCGCTTTCAAACACGATCTTTGACCCGTCCGGCGAAAAGCTCGGCGCGGTTTCGATTGATGGGGCTTGCGTCAAGCGGCGGGCTTGGCCGCTTGCGATGTCCATCGTGTAGAGATCAGTGTTGCCCCCAGCCGAGAGCGAATACACAACCGTGCGCCCATCAGGCGAAAAGCGCGGGGCGAAGGTCATCGTGCCCTCTTGGCTGGACAATACACGCCGTCCGACCGTGGCAACGTCCAAAACATAGACCTGAGGGAAGCCGGTCTCGTAGCTGGTGTAAAGCACGCGGTCCCCTTGCGGCGAGAAGCGTGGCGCCAGAACCAGCGCTGAACTGTCCGTTAGATACTGAACATTCGCGCCATCATAATCCATGATCGCCAAACGTTTGCGACGTGCGTTCTTGGGACCACTTTCCGACACGAACACAACGCGACTGTCGAAATATCCGCTTTCACCCGTGATCCGGCTGTAGACGATGTCGGCCACTTTATGAGCCATCCGGCGCCAACCTGCTGCCGACCCCGCAAACTGCAACCCTTCCCCTAAAGGCTGGCCCGAGAACACGTCAAACACACGGAACTTCACATTCACATTGCCACCCGCGCTAGACACCGCACCGGTGATCAAAGCCTGCGCATTGATGGCTTTCCAATCCGCATACGCCACGGGGTTCGCAAAGTTCGAGATACCTGAAATAAAGGCGTCCTGCGGGATTTCGCGAAACAGGCCGGTGCTGGCCAAATCAGCGGCAATCACCCGCGAGATCGAGCGCGCAATATCATTTGACCCGCCATCTTCAGCCACAAAATCCGGAATTGCAAAAGGCAAGGGCTCAATCACACCATCTGTGATTTCAATCCGTAATGGACCTTGCGATTGCGCGACTGCCGTGGACATCGCCCCCCCGGCAAACATTGCACATGCGGCGATCAGGCAAGAGATTTTTCTAAGCTTGAAACCCATCCGATTTGATGTCCTGTTCATTGGTCTTTTGCCCCTTTTGTCACTGGCACCATAGGCATAATTGGTGCGTCCCCGCCATCGACAGGGGAAAAATCTGCGAAAACTGGCCGATTTGGCTGCTGTTTCAGGTTGCGATCCCGGTTGAGGATGAGCTGCATCACTTGATCCTCATCTTTTCGGGATTGAAAGTCATTTCGATTTCGCGCCACTGACCATACTTGTCTGCGGGCAGATCAAAGCCTTTGGCCCCACAGCGGATGACCGCGCGCCGGGCTGCTTGGAACGCGGTGTCGGCTGCCGCTTTGCTTGGGCCGTCCCAACTGTCCAACTTGATGCCTTCGGGTTTGCCATCACGGCTCATGGTTACCAGTACGACAACCGTTGTCGACAACGCATCAGTCGACGAAGAACCAAGGTTCCAACACCGGCTGACAGCGACACGCAATCCATCTTTTTCACCTCGCGTCAGCGGCGGTCCGACGGGGATGTCTTGTGCAGGTGTATCCTGCGTTCCCCCCGCCACCTCGTTGGCAACAGCCGCAGCCACTGCATTTGCATCTGCTGGCTTAGGTGCTTCGGGTTCGGCGACTTGCGGTGTGGGACGTTCCGGGCGCGATTTCGGGCGTTGTGACGTCGCGGGGGCTGCCGAGGGCTGCTCAACCGGCTCTTCCGCTTCTGTCACGATTTCAGTGGTCGCCTCCGGAGGGGCCGCTGGTGCGACCTCTTCCGGTTCAGGCGCGGGTTCGGGCGACGGCTCGGGCGAGATAGCCTCCACCGGTTCGGGCGCATCTTCAACAGGCGTTTCGGGCTCTGGTGCTGCTTCCGGCGCAACGCGCGGCGCGGGCGCAGGCGGAGCGGTTTCGGGTTCAGGTACAGGTTCTGGGTCCGGAACGGGCTCGGGTTCCGGCTCTGGTTCTGGTTCGGGCGCAGGTTCGGGCTCTGGCTCCGGGGCCGGCGTTGGCTCGGGTTCAGGTTCAGGTTCAGGTTCTGGCTCAGGGGCTGGCGCCGGAGGGTTTTCAGGCGCATTCGCTTCACCCTGCGGCGCGCTCAGCGCTGCAAACTCATCTTCAGAAATGAACGATACATCAGACACGCTTACAAACTCTTCGTCGCGGTCCCATTTGAAGACCCCGCCGAAAAGCACCCACAGGATTAAAACCCCATGAGCGGCTGTCGAGATATACAGCCCCTTACGCATCCTGACCTCAGTTCCCCTGCCCGGTCAGCGTCGGTCCACCACCTTCAGTGACAAACCCGATTTTTGAGAAACCAGCCGCATTCAAAGCGCCCATGATCTGGGCCGTGGTGTTCCAAGCCACCTGCCCGTCGATACGCAGGAATATCTTGTCATCCGTACGTTCTGCCGCAATGGCGCGCAGTCGCGGGATCAGATCATCACGCGCGATTTCAGTGGTTTGCAGGAAGACGTTTCCATCTTCGGTGATGGTGATCGCAAGCGGTTCTTCTTCTGGCGCGTCAAGCGACTTGGCCGCAGTCTGCGACAGCTCGACAGGGACGCCCACTACCGACAAGGGCGCTGCCACCATGAAGATGATCAGAAGCACCAACATGACGTCCACAAAGGGCGTCACGTTGATCTCGGCCATCACGCGGCGATGCTTGCCACGACGGCGCCCACGACGGGCGCGCCGATCGGCACCCCCGCTGCTTTGCACATTCGCGCCCATATCAACTGTCCAACTGACGGCTAAGGATGGTGGCGAACTCGTCCGCGAAGGCCTCATAGCCTGCAAGGATGTTGTCGCTGTCCACGCTCAGCTTGTTGTAAAACACCGCCGCCGGGATCGCCGCCAGAAGGCCAAGACCGGTTGCCAGAAGGGCCTCGGCGATGCCGGGGGCCACAACGGCTAGGTTGGTATTTTGCTGCTGGGCGATTTCGATGAAGGCGTTCATGATGCCCCAGACGGTGCCGAACAAGCCAACGAAGGGGGCGGTCGACGCGACCGTGGCCAGAAAACTAAGCCCCTTGTTCAGGTCTTCACCTTCTTTCGCGATGGCAACATCCATCGACCGGTCGATGCGCGACTGCGCATTGGCGATCAGCCCGCCATCAGCCCGATGAGAGCGACGCCATTCCAGCATCCCTGCTGAAAATACCTTTTCAGCTGACCCCGTTGGGCTGGGTCCAATCTGATCGAACAATTCGTCCAAGGGGTCACCCGACCAGAACTTGCGGTCGAAATCCTCGGCATCAGCGCGGGTGCGCCGGAAAGCCATAAATTTTGTAATGATGATGGCCCATGACCAAATCGACGCAACGATCAGCAAAAGCATCACCAGCTTCACTGTAAAAGTCGCACGAAGAAATAGGGCTAAGAAGGAGAAATCAATCTCCGCCGCTGCCGAAAGCGCTTCCGTTTCCATGTCTCTGCCTCTGTACCGCCGCCTCTTTGGGCCGCTTTTCTGCACGAAGATTAGCTCATGCACAGGCAGATGGCTATCAAAACCGCGTCATCGGCAGCTTTCACCGTGTTTTCAATGAACCAACCGGCGAATATTTGCCGGAAGTCGCGCAGGTGCTCCGGTTTCTGAGACGCAAACGATGGTCACAACAGCTTGAAACAAAGGCTGTTGGCCACGCTTCACAACCTGTTCCATCACCAAACGCGCACCGCTGACCTGTTGAACAGATGTTTCAACCTGTAACTCATCGTCAAATTTGGCGGGGGTTAGATAATCCGCTTCGACCCGGCGTACAGCGAAGACCAGCCCCTCATCGCGCATGGCATTCTGATCAATCCCTATCTCGCGCACCCAATCCGATCGCGCCCGTTCGATATAGCGCAGATAATTGGCGTAATAGACGATCCCGGCCATGTCGGTGTCTTCATAGTAAACGCGGATGGGAAAGTGGTGCATTTTTTGCCTCGATCTCTGCTCAGCCTGACCCTAGCCGGACAGAGGATAATCTGCCAAGCGCTCATACCAAGCACCTTCCGGGCGCAGGTGAGACTGGTAGAGCGACATTTCGCGCAGATGCGCCTCTGGAAACTGCGCATTGCCGTGGGTTTCAAGCACATGACCTAGGGCTGCCATATCCTCGGCTCCGGGCTTACGGGGAAGTCGCGCCAGCGTGACATGCGCGCGAAACTTTCGATGTGGCAGCGTAATCCCAATCCCGCGCACAACCGAGGCCACCCGCGCCTGCAACGTATCAACCCCCGTGACGCGCAAAGCAAGGACGGATGGGATTTTACCCCCCAAAGGGTCAACCCCCGCGAACCCAACGGATACAGCGGGCAGCGCCGTGGCTTCGAGCGCCTCATGCAGATCTTCCAAAACCGACACCGGCTGCTCATCCAGAAACGCCAAAGTAATGTGCATGTTTTCAGGGGGCTGAGGCCGACCAAGCTTTAGTCGCTGAGCAAAGAAAGACAGCTCATCTGCCAGCAGGTCGGGCAAAGGGAGAGCAAGGAAACTTCGCATTTAGGCAGGAGCGTCGGCCTCGGGAGGCGCGACCTGCATCCGCGCATAAAGCCGCAATGCGTGCGAGGCATCATCGGCGGCAACGGGCAGCATTGGATCATAAGCGGCCTTAACCAAAGCCGCGATTTCTGGGCGCAGGATGGTTTGCCCATCTGGCAACAGCGCCAGCGGGCTTTTGGTGGCGAAAACCTCGTCGCTCCACAAAAGCATGGCCTGAACGGCTTGGGTCAGCGCAATGGCTTCGGCGGGTTGTGCGGCCATGGCGTCGGTCATACAGACAAAGGTAAAACAGGCCTGAATGGCGTTATGGTCGTCAAAGCGGAAGGCACGGTACTGGCTGGCCCCTGCCCCTTTAAGACGCGCGACCGTTGCGGCCAGATCCGGGATCAGCTCGTCCAGTTTTGGAACCTCTAGCAACTCCTCCCAATCGCGGAAAAAGAAAGCCATCAGGTTCGCGCCAAGTTCTGGATCGGTTTCAGCCATCTTGTGACCTGCCAAAACAACAACCGCCTCAACTGCACCTTTCACCACTTCCAGCGTCTGCTCTTCCACGCCAAAGACCACAGGCACGATGGGACGGCCCCAGCGAGCAAACGTGAAATTGCCATTCGAGCGGGTGAAATGTGCGGTCACATCAGCGGGGGTCATAAGCGGCGCGTCGGTCATCAGTCTCTCCTTGATCGCGCCGGGTGTCCCTTATACGGGCGCGCGTTTCAAGCACTATCCGTCAAAGAGCTGCCCCTGCCCCGGCTTTTCAGGCGTGGGCGCGGAAAGGCCAAGATGGCTCCATGCCCTTTGACCCAACATGCGCCCGCGTGGGGTACGTTGGATCAAACCTTGTTGTAGCAGATAGGGTTCAATCACCTCTTCCAGCGCATCACGGCTTTCTGAAAGCGCCGCCGAGAGCGTCTCGATTCCCACTGGGCCACCGCCGTAATGCTCGGCCATCAGGCCCATATAACGCCGGTCCGCGCCATCAAGACCAAGGTTGTCCACCCCAAGCCGTGTCAGCGCATTATCAGCGATCTCGCGACTGATGCGCCCGTCACCTTCGACCACCGCGAAATCCACCACACGGCGCAACAGACGGCCCGCGATACGCGGCGTACCACGAGCACGTTTGGCAATCTCGCGCGCGCCATCCGCATCGGCAGGCGCACCCAGTTTGCGGGCATTGCGCGAGACGATTTCGTGCAGCTCGTCGACCGTATAAAACTGAAGTCGGGTTGGGATGCCAAAACGGTCGCGCAGCGGCGTGGTCAGAAGGCCCAGACGTGTGGTCGCGCCCACCAGAGTAAACGGCTGAAGCTCGATCCGCACGGTTCGCGCTGCCGGACCTTCACCGATCACCAGATCCAGTTCGAAATCCTCCATCGCGGGATACAGCACTTCTTCCACGACCGGGTTCAAGCGGTGGATCTCGTCAATGAACAATACGTCATTGGCTTCCAAATTGGTCAGGATCGCCGCCAAATCCCCCGCCTTGGCCAATACAGGCCCCGAGGTCATGCGGAAATTCACCCCAAGCTCGCGCGCCATAATCTGCGCCAGCGTGGTTTTCCCCAAGCCGGGCGGGCCGTGGAACAACACGTGATCCATCGCCTCGTTACGTTTGCGGGCACTTTCGATAAAGACACGCAGGTTTGCTCGGGCCTCGGCCTGACCGATGAAATCGCCCAAGACCTGCGGACGCAGAGCGCGGTCGACCTCGACCCGTTCTTCCGGCGTTGGCGCGGGACGCAATGTGGGATCGGGCTGCGGATCAGAAATGGACATGGACTATACCTCGCCCCCTTAGCCCTTCGGCGCAAGCAGTTTCAGCGCGGCGCGGATCAGCGCGGCGGTATTCAAAGCAGGATCCTCCCCCATCGCCTGCGCAACGGCCGAGGCCGCTTCACCGGGGCCGTAGCCAAGATTGGTCAGGGCAGACAGGGCCTCGGCCTGCGCGGCGGGGTCAGCGCTTTGAGCGGATGGTGTAGTGGTTGCAGCAGGTGTCAAAGCAGTCGGCGCTTCAATCAATGGCTCATCAAGGTCAGGCGCAGGTGTTGATGCTCCCGCCCCAGACCCTGCCAGCGCCATGACGCTGGCTGCCTTGTCTTTCAGTTCATTCACCACGCGCTGTGCAGTTTTGGGACCAATTCCTTTAGCAGCTTTCACCGCGTTCCAGTCACCCAAGGCAATTGCGCGGCTGACGCCATCTGCTCCCAAAGTGCCCAGAATGGCCATCGATGCCTTCGCGCCCACACCCTGTACGCTCATAAGCAGGCGATGCCACTCTTTCTCAACCAACGAGGTAAATCCGAAAAGCTGCAGATTATCTTCTCGCACCAGAAGGTCGGTGTACAAAGCGACCGCCTCGCCGGTGGCGGGCAGCGCCGACATGGTTCGGTCCGAAACGTAGACCAAATAACCCACGCCTTTCACGTCAATCAGCACGTGATCATCGGCTCGATAGTCTATACGTCCTGCAATCCGTCCAATCATGCTGTCGCCTTTTTCACTGCGGCCTCTAAACGTCCTGCACTTTGTGCGTGGAAAGAATGGCAAATGGCAATTGCCAAGGCATCCGCTGCGTCGGGCCCTGTGATCTGAACCCCTGGCAGTTGCATACGCACCATATGGTCAACTTGCTGTTTGTCCGCGTGCCCAACGCCAACCACAGCTTTCTTAACTGCGTTGGGGGCATATTCACCGATGCTCAGCCCTGCCTGAGCAGGCACCAGAAGCGCGATCCCGCGCGCTTGACCCAGCTTCAGGGTACCCACCGCGTCTTTGTTCACAAATGTCTGCTCAACCGCTGCTGTATCCGGCTGAAAGTGCGCCAAAACTTCGGTGAGTTGTTCGTGCAAAGACAAAAGCCGCGACGCCAGATCACCGGTGCGGGACATACAAACGCCGTTGGCCACATGCGATAGCCGCGTGCCGGAGGTGTCAACAACCCCCCACCCCATGTTCCGAAGTCCCGGATCGATGCCAATGATGCGCATATCCTGCCCTGCTCTGGTGCAATACGGCTTTAGTTGCCTGTTTTACTTGCTGCGCCAGAATTAGCACGAAACGAGAACATTGACCAGCGCCATTTACATCAGCAAGCCGTCTTCGCCCCACTGCAATGCGAGTTGTCGGGAAAATTCCTGATGAACCAAATTAATTTGACGCCCATTGGGTAAGAAAATAGGGGAATTCAGGTCGTTTTCGACCCCAAAGGTGCTGAAAACGACCGGTTGCAAAAAACGCATAAGGGGCATGCAAAAACCATGCTTGTGGGACAGAGATTTCAAGCCTAGATGCCGCTTAGAGCAATTCAGCTCACCCAACCAACTTTTTTGTGAAGGACACGAAAATGGCTGCTTTCGATACAATGACAACCGCAACCGGCGGCGTCTTCGGGGGCCGTCTGTCCGACGCCATGCGCGGTATGTTTTCCGCTGTGGTCGCCTGGAATGACGCTCGCGAGACACGCAACGCACTGTTGAAACTGACGGATCGCGAGCTTGAAGATATCGGACTGTGTCGCGCCGATATCGTCAATCTCTAAGACCTCACCGCTCACGAAAAAACCCGCGCATTCAGCGCGGGTTTTTTATGCCCCGCCAGAACACATCTGGCGGGGTTTTTTCGTTCTGAGACTATTCGTCCAGTGACAAAGCTACAAAGCGCGGATTGCCGTCACGACGCACCAACAGAAGCACCGATTTGCGGCCCCCGTCACGGGCAACTTGCAAACTGGCTTCCAGATCCTCGATCGAGATGACCGGTTGCTGACCCGCTTCGGAAATCACATCCCCAGCACGTACACCTTTTTCAAAGGCCTCGCTGTCTTCGTCGATGTCCAGAACGGCCAGACCTTCATCACCTGGGTTCAAGCTCAAGGCCTCGCGCGCTGCGTCATCCAAAGGTGCGAGGGACATGCCAAGAAGCTTGCTGGGTTCAACAGGTTCGGACGGCGTGTCTTGGCTGTTGTTCGACGCGGCAACGGCATCTTCACGGCGACCTAGAGTAACCTTCAGCGTCTCGGTCTTGCCGTCGCGCAGAACCATCACGCGGACAGCTTTACCCACTGGCGCATTGCCAACGGTGCGCACCAGCTCGCCGGAATCCGTGACGTTCACACCGTCAAAGGACAAGATAACGTCGTTGACCTGAATGCCGGCCTCTTTGGCGGGACCGTCGGGCACATCCGTCACAAGCGCACCATCCGTGCTTTCCAGCCCAAGAGCTTCCGCGATGTCATCGGTGATGTTCTGAATGCGTACACCCAGCCAACCACGGCGGGTTTCGCCAAACTCTTTCAGTTGATCGATCACACGATTGACCACAGCCGAAGACATTGCAAAACCAATCCCGATCGATCCGCCATTCGGGCTTAGGATGGCTGTGTTTACGCCGATAACTTCGCCTTCCATGTTGAACAGAGGGCCACCAGAGTTGCCCCGGTTGATCGCGGCATCCGTCTGGATGTAGTCGTCATAATTGCCCGAAAGCTCACGGTTGCGTTGTGACACGATCCCTGCAGAGACCGAAAAGCCCTGCCCCAGCGGGTTACCGACGGCCATCACCCAATCACCAACACGCATGATGTCGCTGTCACCAAAGCTGACGTAATCCAAAGGCTCATCGCTTTCGACCTTCAAAAGCGCAATGTCCGTGTTTGGATCTGTGCCGATCACCTTGGCTTCCAACTGCTCATCGCGCGAGAAGAACTCGATCAAGATTTCGTCGGCGCCTTCAATGACGTGATTGTTTGTGACGATGAACCCATCCTCGGAAATCACGAAACCTGACCCAAGGGCCTGACTGCGACGCTGGCGTGGCTCAGATTGATTTCCGTTAGGTTCATTCTGGTTACGCTCAAGAAAATCACGGAAAAACTCTTCGAAGGGGCTGCCTTCCGGGATCATGGGCTGTGGGCCACCTTCGCGGCTTGCCACGATTGTTGAGGTTGTGATGTTCACAACAGCCGGGCTGACCTTTTCCGCAAGATCAGCAAAGCTGTCCGGTGCCCCGCGCGCATCTGCACGCACTGATGTCGCCACCAAAGTGACCACCGCCAGCAAAAGGGCCAAAAATCCTCGATAATAATCCGTCTGCACCTGCCTTAGGGCGTATGCCTGCGCTCTCACACTACTCTCCTTTTCGATACTTGCCGGATGATATGTCCGTTTGAATGATAGTCTCTAGATAGGCGCGCAAAAGCGCAACGCAAAGTTTGGAAGGCGACCTCACCGCTATGTGAAAACCTGTAAGAGCTTGTGAGCAGGCCGGTTAGGCCAGATAAACCGGTTAAACAGGCATCAATTTGTGGGCCAAAGTCGGCACCAATTCGCTAAAAACTGCGTTGCTAGAGCCGAACGCCCGAAACCCAAACGGCCAGAACGCCCAACGCCAAAGCGGCAATCCCGATCAAGCGGCGCTGATCGCGGCTCATCGCGGCCATCATGGCGACGAGATCATCCAAACGCGAAGGGGCCAGTGCGAACACCAGCCCCTCAATCACGAGCACAAGCCCGATGCCAAACAAGATTGTCGACATCACCGAACCGTATCCGATTTCAGATAGTCGAAGAACTCGCTGTCTGGTGTGATCACCAGCGAAGAGTTCCCACCGGTCAGCGATTTCTCATACGCTTCCAACGAACGCAGGAAGGCAAAGAACTCTGCATCACGGCCCAGCGCATCGGCCAAGATCGCGTTACGGCGGGCGTCGGCCTCACCACGAATGATCTGAGCTTCTTTGCGGGCTTCCGAAACGGTTTCGACCACAGTTCTGTCTGCCGTTGCGCGCAGACGCTGTGCCGCCTCGTTACCGCGGGCGATCTCGTCCGCAGCTAGACGCTGACGTTCCGCACGCATACGTTCAAACGTGGCTTCAAGGTTCTGCTGAGGCAGGTCGGCGCTTTTGATCCGCACGTCGACGATGTCAACACCAAGCGACAACGCTTGGCTGCGGGCCTGATCACGGATCTGGTTCATCAAAACAACACGATCCGCTGAAAGCACAACGCCCGAGTTCACTTTACCCAGCACCTCGCGCAGCTCTGCGTTCAGGATCCGCTCAAGACGCGGTGCAGCACCAGCGATCGAGCTTGCGCCCACCGCACGGCGGAACTGCTTGGCATCTGCAATCCGCCAACGGGCGAACGCATCCACTTCAAGACGGCGACCATCTGCCGGCGTAACCTCAAGTTTGCGTGTGTCCAACGGCAAGATCCGGTCATCATATTTGATGATCTCGTGCAGGAAGGGAATTTTGAAATAAAGCCCGGGATCCGAGATCTCGGCCTGCACCTCACCAAACCAAAGACGCAAGGCCTTTTGACGTTCGTCAACGATGTAAACAGCCTGCAACACACCAAGCACGACGGCGACCAGGACGAAAAGAAGAATCTGAGTACGTTTCATTACTTCGTCTCCTCGCTGCGTTTGTTCAACTCATTGAGCGGCAGATAGGGCACGACGCCGCCATCGCCACCAACGGTTTCATCCAGAATGATCTTGTCGACATTGGACAGAACCTTCTCGAGCGTTTCCAGATACAGACGCTTGCGGGTTACATCCTGCGCCTTGGCGTATTCCTCGTAGACCGAGATAAAGCGCGCGGCCTCACCTTCGGCGTTGTTTACGACTTGCGCACGATACCCTTCAGCTTGTTCAAGCTGCTGGGCTGCTTCACCACGCGCAGCTGCGACAACGCGGTTCGCATAGGCGTCCGCTTGTTTTTGCAACGTGTCGCGGGTCTGTTCAGCGGCCTGAACTTCGCGGAAGCTGTCGATCACTTCGGCTGGAGGGTCAGCACGGTCAAAGTTCACACGAACAATGTTCACACCAGATTCGTATCCGTCCAATGTCGATTGGATCAACTCTTCTAGATCCTGCGCAATCACACCACGATCCGACGTCAGGACAGGGGCCAAACGCGAACGGGCGATAATCTCACGCATCGCCGATTCAGACACCGCTTGGATGGTGTTTTCGGGCGCGGCAAGGTTGAAGACGAAAGCTTCGATGTCTGAGATGTTCCATACAACTTGAAAATCAATATCAACGATGTTCTCATCACCAGTCAGCATCAGCCCTTCAGACGTGCCATCGCCGATGTTGATCACGTTCTCACGTGTTACCGGATAGATCTCTTTGGTCACAACGGGCCACGGGGCGAAGTTCAGACCTTCTTGGCCGACGCCATAGCGCTCACCAAAAAGCAGTTCGACCGATTGTTCCGACGTGTCGACGCGGTAGAAACTGGCAAAAACCCAGACCGCCACAGCAACAAGCGCCACCAATAGGATCGATCCGCGCCCAATCCCAGGGCCGCCGGCGCCTTGGCCGCCTTGGCCACCACCTTTGCGGCTGTCGCCTCGGCCACCCATGAGCACACGCAGTTGCTCTTGGCCTTTCTTCACAAGCTCGTCAATTTCGGGCATCTGCGGCGGCTCGTTGCCGCCACGGTTACCACCACCATTCGAGGGGGGACGCCCGCCAGAGCCGCCACGGTTTCCACCGCCGCCCCAGGGACCGCCATTATCGCTGGCCATCTGGTCCAATTCCTTCCGTCTTAAAACAGGGTTTCGCGCTCATAACTGGCCCTTCGGGCAGCAAATTTCAAGGCAAAGGGGACGTAATGCGCCCCCTTTTCATATGTTTATCGTGATCTAGGGCCGCAATCAGTCGCTTCGGGTGGGCGACTTCATCAACACAATCTCTTCCGACATGGTCGGATGCACAGCCACAGTACGGTCGAAATCGGCTTTCGTTGCGCCCATTTTCACAGCCACGGCGGCCAGCTGGATCATCTCGCCTGCGCCATCACCGACGATGTGCACGCCCAGAACTTTTTGCGTGGACTGCGATACGATCAGTTTGAACAACACGCGTTCGTTCGATCCGATGAAGCTTTTCTGCATCGGCCGGAAGGCGGCGCAGTAAACGTCGATCTTCTCTTGCGCGCGCGCATCTTCTTCGGAAAGGCCAACCGTTCCATATTCCGGTTGCGTGAACACTGCCGATGCAACACTTTCGTGGTCAGGCTTGGTCGGGTTTCCGTTAAAGACGGTCTCCACAAAGGCCATGCCCTCGCGGATCGCGACAGGGGTCAGCGTGATACGATTGGTCACGTCACCCACGGCGTAGATCGATGGAACCGAGGTCTGGCTGTAATCATCCACGACCACCTCGCCACCGCGCCCAAGTTTCACACCAGTTTCTTCTAGCCCCAACCCATCGGTGTTGGGCACACGTCCTGTGGCAAAGAGCACCTGATCAAAGACCTCTTCACGCCCATCTGTGCCTTTTACCCAGATGGCACCGTCGCGACGCTCCATCCGCTCGACTTCAAGGCCAACATGCAGGTCGACACCGCGCTCACGAATATGCTCGGCAAGGAAACCGCGCACTTCGTCATCAAAGCCGCGCAGGATCTGGGCGCCGCGATACCATTGCGCAACGTGACTTCCCAGCCCATTGAAAATGCAGGCAAACTCGGTCGCGATATAGCCACCGCCAACAATCAAAATACGCTTGGGAAAGTCTTCAAGATTGAAAACCTCATTCGAGGTGATGCCCAGCTCCGCTGCACCCGGCGTGTCGGGGATAAAGGGGCGTCCGCCTGTGGCGACAAGGATGTGTTTGGCCGTGAACGTCTCGCCGGTAGAAAGCTCAACCGTGTGGGCGTCTTTCACCACGGCGCGGGCGCTGTAAATATCTGCGCCGGAATTGCCAAGGTTGCGCGTGTAGATCCCTTCAAGCCGCTCAAGCTCGGCATGCAGTGCGGGGCGGAAGGTACCCTTCCAGTCGAACTCACCACGCGCATTGCCTTTCCAGCCGTAAGCGGCAGCATCCGTCGCGGCCGGCCCGTGTTGCGAGGCAAAGACCATCAGCTTCTTAGGAACGCAGCCGCGAATGACGCAGGTGCCGCCCATGCGGAACTCCTCGGCCAGGGCCACCTTAGCCCCCCCTTCAGCGGCCACACGACCCGCGCGCACGCCGCCCGATCCACCACCAATTACGAAGAGATCATAGTCAAATCCGCTCATATCCATTTGCCTTTCAAGCCCCACCCGGTTGGGTGTGCATCACTACGAGTTTGCTTTGGCTGAAAGCTAGGCGTTTGGATCAGGGCTTTCCACCCCCTGCGGTGACACAATCATCACGTTTCCGCGCAGGGTCACGATCAGATGTCTGCAAAGATGTTCGTGTCCAGATCGGGTTCTACAAAAACCTGCTCGATGGACCCAGCGGTCAAATCCGTGACTTCGATACGGCCATCCCCTTGTCCGGCAATAACCATGTCGCAAATATCAATGAACAATCCATTCTCAACCACGCCGGGTATCTGGTTCAAGGCCAGCGACAGATGACGCGGATCGCCAATGCGTTTCAGATGCAAGTCAATGATGCGATTGCCTTCATCTGTAACGAAAGGTTCGTCATCCTGCATGCGAAGCGTGGCGTCCCATCCCAAAACATCCATTCCGTCCAAAACGGCCTCGACCGTGGCGCGGGTGGTCTGCAAACCGAAGGGTACAACTTCGATCGGCAATGGAAACGCACCAAGATGCGCCACAAGCTTGGAATCGTCTGCGATCACGATCATTCGATCCGAGGCCGACGCCACGATCTTTTCCTGCAACAGAGCCCCACCGCCGCCTTTTATCAAGGTCAGTTCAGCATCGTATTCGTCCGCGCCATCAATGGTCATGTCCAGCCATTTGGCTTCGTCCAAAGTGGTCAGGCGCAAACCAGCCTTTTGGGCCAATTCCGCCGTACGGGTGCTTGTCGGAACGCCAACGATGTTCAACCCGCCCTGCTTCACACGCTCGCCCAGATATTTCACCATCCAAGCAGCGGTCGAGCCAGAGCCCAGCCCAACGCGCATGCCATCTTCGACAAACTGAACGGCGTATTTGGCGGCATTACTTTTGGCCATATCAATCGGCGAAAGTTCTGCGGGCATGGCTTCGAATCCCTTTTTTTGGCAAAGCTACTGTGGCGCAATATATAATATGCGCACCCTTCATTGGCGAGAGCGCGCATCAACCCGTCGGTTTTTAATGGTTTTTCCGCCGATAGTCTGTTTGGCTAACCCAATGTTGAAGATTCATTATGCCCCAGACAATGCCTCCCTGATCATTCGCCTTGTCCTTGAGGAGTTGGGCGAGCCCTATGAAACCGTATTGGTAGACCGTGCCAGCAACGCCCAGCGCAGTGCTGCCTATTTGCAGGTCAATCCGATGGGGACCATTCCCGCGCTGGAGACAGCTGATGGCGTTATATTTGAAACCGCGGCGATCATTCTGTGGCTGACTGATCGGGCGGAAAGGCTTGCGCCAGCGAAAGACGGCCCTGAACGCGGCCTGTTTTTGTCTTGGTTGATGGTGGCGTCAAATGGCTTGCAGAACGATCTGCGGCAGCACTTTTATGCCGAACGATTTGCGGCCGGGCCCGCGAATGAGTTTCGAGCTTTGGTTTCAATGCGCCTGCGCGAACACCTTGATCGTTTTGAAGCATTGCTTGACCAAGGGCATAGCTGGTTCGGAGCGGATGAGCCAACCGCACTCGATTTCTATGTGACTGTGCCGTTGCGTTGGTTTGCGCTCTATCTCAAGGATGAAGACTGGTTTTCACTGACAGATTGGCCGCGCCTGCGTGACCTTGCCGAAAAGATCGAACAGCGCGCCTCGATGCAAGCGGCCATCCAAGCAGAGGGTTTGGGGGCGACGCCGCTTACGGTCCCCTCACCCGCGCAACCACCGGAAGGTGCGGCTTTGTAATCGCTATATGCTTCTGGACATTTCAGCGGCGACACCAGATGGTTGCCGCGAACACTGACACGCCGCGCGTGTTGTGATGGCACTGGGCGTAGGTCATGGGAAAGCTCTTCTATATACTTCTAGGCTGGAGCGCTGTGGCGTTGGGGCTGCTAGGTGTTATCCTGCCAGTGTTGCCCACAACTCCCTTCTTGCTTGTTGCAGCCTTTGCCTTTGGAAAAGGCAGCCCGCGCGCACGGGCCTGGTTGATCGAACATGCCCATTTCGGACCCGCCATTCAGGACTGGGAGGAACGCGGGGCGATCTCGCGTCGGGCCAAGACGCTTGCGGTCAGCATGATGACGCTTGTGTTTGTCGCCTCGTTGATCCTTGGCGCAACGTGGTGGGTGCTTCTGGCCCAGGCCACCTTGATGGGTGCGGGCGCGGTCTTCGTGCTGACCCGTCCCGACTGACGCCGAACGCGATTGGCGTAAAAAACGTCGCTTTTCCGCGCGCGCTCAGCCCGAAAAAACGCACAATGGTCTGACGGTATTCAAGTGAGGTCAAAATGTTCCTGTCCGTGTTCGACATGTTTAAAGTCGGGGTTGGCCCCAGCTCGTCCCACACGATGGGTCCAATGGTTGCTGGCGCACGTTTTCTGGACCTGCTGCGTGAACAGCCATTTGAGGTACATGGATTAAAAGCCTCACTTCACGGCTCGCTTGCCTTCACCGGGGTCGGGCACGCCACGGACCGCGCCACCGTTTTGGGGCTCGCAGGGTTCCTGCCTGACACCTATGAACACGCCAAAGCCGAAGACGTCCTTGCAGAGATTGAACTTACCGGAACGGTTGAACCAGAAGGACTTGGGACACTCAAGTTCGCCCCAAAGACGGATCTGGTATTCGATTATGAGCACCCCCTGCCCGGCCACGCCAATGGCATGCAGCTGATGGCAACGGATGCCCAAGGGGACATCGTTGTGCGCGAGACCTATTACTCCATCGGCGGCGGATTCGTTGTGACCGAAGCGGAGCAGGCGCAAGAAGCCGTCATGGATGCGCAGGACGCCAAAATCCACCCCTATCCGTTCGAAAACGCCGTTCAGATGCTTGAAATGGCGAAAGCATCTGGCAAAAGCATCGCGGATATGAAGCGGGCCAATGAGTTGGTTCATATGGGACCGGCAACGCTGGCCGAGAACCTAGATCGTATCTGGGAGGTTATGCAAAACTGCATTGAGCGCGGATTGAGCAACGAGGGTATTCTGCCCGGCGGCCTCTTGGTCAAACGTCGGGCCAAAGCGATCCACGAAAGCTTGATCGCAGAGCAAGGCCTGAACCTGACCGCGCCTCATACGATCAATGACTGGATGAGCGTTTACGCCATGGCGGTGAACGAAGAAAACGCTGCTGGGGGTCAAGTCGTCACCAGCCCAACCAATGGAGCGGCAGGTGTGTTGCCAGCCGTGGTCTTTTACTGGCTGAACCATGTTCCAGGGGCGGTCCCTTCGCGCATTCATGATTTCCTGCTCACCGCGTCGGCGATTGGTGCCATCGTGAAGCACAACGCGTCGATTTCTGGCGCAGAAGCTGGCTGTCAGGCCGAGGTTGGGTCTGCCAGCGCGATGGCGGCTGCTGGGCTCTGTGCCGTGATGGGCGGCACACCTGAGCAAATTGAAAACGCCGCGGAAATCGCACTTGAACACCATTTGGGCCTGACCTGCGACCCCGTCCGTGGACTGGTGCAGGTACCATGCATCGAAAGAAACGGGCTGGGCGCGATCAAGGCTGTATCAGCTGCCTCGCTTGCTCTGCGTGGTGATGGCACCCATTTGGTTCCGCTGGATGCCTGCATCAAAACCATGTTCGAAACCGGACAGGATATGATGGAGAAGTACAAGGAAACGTCACTTGGCGGCTTAGCCGTCAACGTTCCGAACTGCTGACGCCTAAGGGCAGTGCGCAGGGTCGCCCTGCCACAGCACACGTACGACATCATGCAAACAGTCTCGGGGCAGGATCACCAACAATCCGTCACTTTCAGCAGAGAGCCTGACAGGGCCGTTCGTTACTTCGTTTGAAGTGCCGATCTGCCCCCAAGGTGCAAACTCCAGCGCCTCGACCGGCCAACGCAATCCGGTCGCAGTCGCTACAACCTGTGCCATTGGGAAAAGCGACAATCGGGTGCCTTTAGCCAAATCCAGCGTGACGTCATGCGACAGGTGAAAACATATGTCTTCATCCCCGATTAGAATTGCGGGCCGTTTTGCTTGCCGTACCAAAACGGAATAGCACGCCAACTGATGATCCATGCGTTTGCCGGTAAACCCCACACACAAGATCACTGGGGCGTCCGCCAGATCGAGCGCTTTGTCGAAATCCGTGCGGTTCTGGTCAGGCGTCTCGATCATAATGTCGGGATCAAGTGCTGCGCGTGTTGCCTTGGATATGGAATCGAAATCACCAGACACCAGCTTCATGGACAGCCCCAACTCAAGTGCCCGGTCCGCCCCCCCGTCTACACCAATCAGATTCGGAGCCAGAGTTAGTGATTCTTCAATATCTTGTCCGCAAGACTTTCCACCGCCAAGCAACGTAACCCCTGCTGAAAAACGCGAATCTCGACCACTCATGGTAGATATTGACCTTATTCCATACTGCTGCCACATTTCAGCCGCAAAAATGTACCGCCCGCATCGCGGTTTTGCGCAATTTTAGTAGCATACTTATTGAAATGTTCCTTGTCGTCGTTCTGGTTCAGAAAGTGAGTTTTAAATGGTAAACAACAAGATCCTCACGGTCTCGTATGGCACTTTTTCCTGTACTCTGGAAGGGTTTGATGACCCGTTCGGTGCAATGAAATCTATTGCCGAATACTTCCGTGGTTTGGCCGAGTCGGACCGATCCTTCGGTGCTGAACCAGTGCAACCAGATGCCGCCGTTCTTCACAAGATCGCTGAACGTGAATCGCACAAACAGGTTGATGCGCAGATTGAGGATCAGAAGGTCATCCTGCGTCAGAGCAGCGAAGATCTGGAAAGCCAAGACAAGGTAGAGCAGCCCGAGATTGAAAAGCCCGTTCCTGCGGTTGAGGTTATGCACGAAGTTGCATTGTCCCCTGAACCGATGAACAAAGTGACTCAGCTTAAGACCAGAATTGACAAGGATGCTGCCGAAGACGACGCTTTGGCGAAACTCAGCCTGTTGCGTGCAGCTGCTGCTGAAACCTCCTCGTCTTCAGATGAGTTCTTGGAAGACGAGCACGCCGCCAACACAGAAGAACAGTTCCTGAATGATCAGGACGATCTGGACAGCTTTGATGACCTGATCAGCAACCACGGCCGCGAAACCTCGGCTGACCAGGACGAAGTGACAGAAGAACACATTGCACGTCAGGCCAAGCGCCAGCGCGTCAAAGATCAGCTTGTGCAAAATGATGTAGAGCCGGAGCAATCGGTCGAAGCAGACACTCCTACAGCAGAAGTTGCTCGGGAAGACGATGTTGCTGAAGCTGAACAATCGACTTCGGCAAGTGATGTCGCAAAATCGGTAGCCCCTGTCTTGGCTGCAACGATGAATGCCATTGCAGAGAACGACAATGTTGATGAAAGCGCTGAAGAAACAGCGCCGGTCACGCGTGTCCTGCGTGTAAGACGTCAGCGCCGCGAAGATGGACCGGATGCAGTTGTTATCGAGCAAACCCAAACGCCTGGTTCTGACCTTAGTGCTGATATTGCGGACAATATCGACGCAGCTGATACACAGGCTGAAGTCGCATCGCAAAACGCAGAATCCGGTTTGAGCGACGAAGAAGAAGCAGCATTGATCGCCGAACTGGCTCAGGTCGAGGCAGAAACCCGCGCGGAAATCGAAGAGCAAGTTGAGTTGTCGACTAACACGGCCCCGCTTCCTCCGCTTGCGCTGGATAATGCATTCCGCGTTGCTGATAAGATGCAAGATGAAGAGGTTTTTGAAGAAGAACCTGCTCAGGAAAATGAACTGCACGACGAAATCGAATCTCTGTTGTCGTCGATGGAGGCAGAAAGCCGGATGGACGCGCGCCGCGAACGTCGTGCTCAGGTATTTGATGAACAGGAAGCCGCTCAGGATGATACCGCGCTTGATCGTATTCTTGCTGAAACCAACACACATATGGACAGCCAGGAAGCATCGCGCCGCCGCAGCTCGATCGGACATTTGAAGGCTGCTGTACAGGCCACACGTGCTGACAAAACCGATGGTGATGAGCACGGTGAAAGCCCCGAAGAAGTTCAGGAAACGGCTTACCGTAGTGATCTTGCACAGGCGGTTAAAGCTCCTGACCCCGAGCCGGCACCCGAAGAGAAGCACGAAGCGCGTCGCGCCTCTCCTCTGGTATTGGTGTCTGAACAACGGGTTGCTGAAGCAGAAGTTCAGCCTGAACCAGCGTCTAAAGCCAAATCGTTGCGTGATCGTATCATTCGCCCTCGCCGGGTGAATACGGGTGCTGCACGCAAACGCACTGGTGCCACGGAAGCTGACCCCGATGTTGAGCCTGCAGCTGCGCAAAACCCAGAGCTGAGCGAGTATAAAGCTCTGGTTGCAGATATCGACCCAGCTGACACTGCGGGCCACATGCGCGCCGCTGCTAACTTCGTCACTGAAAAGTCAGGCTTGCCGCATTTCAACCGCCCGCAGGTGGTGAAACTGGTTACTCAGCTTGATGTGGATGGTGGCATTTCGCGCGAAGATGCTTTGCGTGCCTTTGGTCGCCTTCTACGCGACGGTGACATCGTGAAAGTCGCTCAAGGCTGCTATTCGCTGACAAGCATTGAACGCAACGATCTTCAAACTGCTTGAAGCAGCTGATGCGCTAAGAATAAGAAAGGCCCCGAATTTCGGGGCCTTCTTTTTTTATTCCTGATCTTTGCTTTTCAGGGCGTATTTCCCTGCAGGATCATGGGGATAGTTTGCTTCATCCTCATCCGGGTCAGCTTTGCCAACACCAAGGAACACTTTTTTCAGGGGCAGCATCCAAAGAAATCCCAGCACCGCATAAACAAGGAATTCGGCCCAGATCGGTGGGCGATTAAACAGGCTGACCACCCAAACTGCCGCAATGATGTAAAGCGGCAGCCCAACAACCAGCACCAGAATGGCCAGACGTTTGCGTGCTTTGTAACCCAACGCCATTTGATCAGTCCGCAAACGGGTCAGTCACCAAGATGGTGTCATCCCGCTCCGGGCTGGTGGACAGAAGTGCCACGGGGCAGTCGATCAGCTCTTCCACCCGCTTTACGTATTTGATCGCGTTTGCAGGCAAATCATTCCAGCTGCGCGCACCTTCGGTCGATTCCGACCAGCCGGGCATCTCTTCATAAATGGGCTTGCAGCGCGCCTGTTCGTCTGCAGCAATCGGCAAATAGTCCAGTCGCTTGCCATCCAGATCATAGCCAACACAGATTTTCAGGGTCTCAAACCCGTCCAGAACGTCCAGTTTGGTCAATGAAATGCCTGTAACACCCGAGGTCGCGCAAGTCTGGCGTACCAAAGCGGCATCAAACCAGCCACAACGACGTTGGCGACCCGTTGTGGTGCCAAATTCGTGCCCACGCGTGCCCAGTCGATCCCCGTCCACATCAGGCGTGCCGTCTGCGTTCAGAAGCTCGGTCGGGAACGGACCCTCGCCCACGCGAGTCGTATAGGCTTTCACAATGCCCAGAACATAATCGATCGAGCCCGGCCCGATCCCAACGCCCGTCGCGGCCTGACCGGCAATCACGTTTGACGATGTCACAAAGGGGTATGTGCCGAAATCGATATCCAAAAGCGCGCCCTGAGCACCTTCAAACAGGATACGTTTGCCCGCTTTGCGCTTTTCGTTCAGCACTTTCCAAACGGGGGCGGCGTATTTCAGGATGGACGGAGCAACCTCTTTCAGCTGCGCGATCAGCGCGTCGCGGTCAATGGGTTCAATTCCCAGACCTTTGCGCAGCGGGTCGTGGTGTTGCAGAGCGCGATCCACACGCGCCTCAAGCGTTGCATCATCTGCCAGATCTGCAACGCGGATGGCCCGGCGGCCAACCTTGTCTTCATAGCAAGGCCCGATGCCGCGACCGGTGGTTCCGATCTTGGTCCCCTTCGAGGCCGCTTCTTCCCGTGCGCGATCAAGTTCGCCATGGAACGGAAGGATCAGCGGAGTATTTTCTGCGATCATCAGCGTTTCTGGTGAAATATCAACACCCTGCTTCGAGATCGTCTCAATCTCTTTCAGCAGGTTCCACGGGTCCAGAACGACGCCGTTGCCGATCACCGACAGCTTGCCGCCACGCACAACACCCGAAGGCAGCGCATGCAGCTTATAAACCTCGCCGTCCACCACAAGAGTGTGGCCCGCATTGTGCCCCCCTTGGAAGCGCGCGATCACATCGGCACGTTCGCTGAGCCAGTCAACGATCTTGCCTTTTCCTTCATCGCCCCACTGGGCGCCTACAACGACGACATTTGCCATGGTCTTTTTCCTATCTCAAAGAAAACCCGGCCCGGTATAGCGGCACATCTTCCGCAGCGAAAGGTGAAATCGCTGCGAATGTAGAAAGGTCGCAATCAGGGTCCGCACGGCTTGCGCCTCGCGTTCTTTTCGCCTACATACCCCGGCAGATCGAACGAACCCAAATCACGGGAAACGCCCCATATGGAAAACGTCATCCTCGTCATTCACCTGATCCTTGCCCTTGGGCTGATCGGGATCGTGCTTTTGCAGCGCTCTGAGGGCGGTGGCCTTGGTATTGGTGGCGGCGGAGGCGGCGGTGTTATGTCGTCACGTGGTGCAGCCACGGCGTTGGGCAAACTGACCTGGGGTTTCGCGATTGCCTTTTTGGTAACCTCGATCACGCTTACGATCATTTCCGCCAAGAACTCGGCCGACAGCTCGGTCGTGGATGCGCTTGGGCTTGAAACCCCTGCTGCTGAGGGCGAGGCAACACCGGCCGTTCCGGATGTCAGCGACCTGCTGCCCCCCGTGAACACGGATGAAAGCCTGACACCGCCACGTGCGGATTGATCAATCGGGCAGGCCTGACTGCCCGCTTTACACTATCGAACCGGTTTTTTCCTTAAAAACCGGACGATAGAGAACCCACACAAGACTTAGATGCCGGGTGCAAAAGCACCCCATCATCTAGACGATCCGGTTGCGCGGGGGGCCGGAATCGATTATATCTTTAATCCCGTGGAGTATGGATTCGCAGTGGCAGATTCTGTCTTTAAACCTGCGCATCTTTTAACCAGATTTTTCGGCGCAACGACGCCTTATTCACGGGGGCAGCCAACCATATGGCACGTTACATCTTCATCACCGGCGGTGTTGTTTCTTCCTTAGGAAAAGGTCTGACCTCAGCGGCACTTGGTGCGCTTTTGCAAGCGCGAGGATATACAGTGCGCCTGCGCAAGTTGGATCCGTACCTGAACGTCGACCCCGGCACGATGAGCCCCTTTGAGCATGGCGAAGTGTTCGTTACCGACGATGGCGCGGAAACCGATCTGGATCTGGGCCACTATGAACGCTTCACCGGCGTGGCCGCCCGTAATACGGATTCGGTCAGCTCTGGTCGCATCTACACCACCGTTCTGGAAAAAGAGCGCCGTGGCGATTACCTGGGCAAAACGATCCAGGTGATCCCGCATGTGACCAACGAAATCAAAGACTTCATCGAAATTGGTGATGACGAGGTCGATTTCATGCTCTGTGAAATCGGCGGCACCGTAGGCGATATTGAAGCCTTGCCCTTCTTTGAAGCGATCCGTCAGTTTAGCCAAGAGCGCCCGCGCGGGCAGTGTATCTTTATGCACCTGACCCTGCTGCCCTATCTGGCAGCTTCAGGTGAGCTGAAAACAAAGCCCACACAGCACAGCGTGAAAGAACTCCGCTCGATCGGTATCGCACCGGACGTACTGGTCTGCCGCTCGGAACACCCGATCCCCGATAAGGAACGCGCCAAGATTGGCCTGTTCTGTAACGTGCGCCAGGAATCGGTCATCCCGGCCTATGACCTGAAGTCGATCTATGAGGCCCCGATGGCCTATCATAATGTGGGTCTCGATCAGGCCGTTCTGGACGCCTTCCAGATCGCCCCCGCGCCCAAACCCGACCTGAGCCGTTGGGAAGACGTAGAAGACCGCATTCACAACGCCGAAGGCGAGGTCCGCGTGGCCGTGGTGGGCAAATACACCCAGCTTGAGGATGCGTATAAGTCGATCAAAGAAGCGCTGACCCATGGCGGTATGGCCAACCGGACCCGCGTAAAGCTGGAATGGGTGGACGCAGAACCCTTCGACAAGGAAGACCCCGCACCTTATCTGGAAGGTTTCCACGCCATCCTCGTGCCTGGCGGTTTTGGCGAACGCGGCACTGAAGGCAAGATCAAGGCTGCCCAGTTCGCTCGCGAACGCAAGATCCCTTATCTGGGCATCTGTCTGGGCATGCAAATGGCGGTGGTCGAAGCTGCACGCAACGTAGCGGGCATTACCGACGCGGGATCGGAAGAGTTTGACCATGAAGCGGGCGAGACGCGTTTTACCCCTGTCGTTTATCACCTGAAGGAATGGGTGCAGGGCAACTACAAGGTTAAGCGCAAGGTCTCGGACGACAAGGGTGGCACGATGCGTTTGGGCGCTTATACCGCCGCGCTGACCGCGGGGTCGAAAGTGGCGGAAGTCTACGGGTCTGAAACCATCGAGGAGCGCCACCGTCACCGGTATGAGGTCGACACCAAGTATCGCGAACAGCTGGAGAAATGCGGGCTGATCTTCTCGGGCATGTCGCCCGATGGCCGCCTGCCTGAAATTGTCGAATGGAAAGATCACCCGTGGTTCATCGGCGTCCAGTTCCACCCGGAACTAAAGTCGAAACCCTTTGATCCGGCGCCTCTTTTCGCCGATTTCGTGCGTGCCGCGAAAGAGATCGAACGTCTGGTCTAACGCAGATCACAAATGGACAAACGGGCGGGGTTCTCCCCGCCCTTTTCTTTGCGGATGTGCTTCAATAGGGTCAGGATCAATAGGGAGAACCCGATGACTGAACCCAACTGGACCGAAGATGCACAGCGCACCATGGGTGTTCTACTCGTGCGGCTCGCGCGTGCGGATGCGGACTATGCGCTGGCCGAGATCGCCCGGATCGACCGTCTTTTCACCCGCCACTATGGTTTGAAGCCAATTGACGCGGCCAAACTGCGCGCGGAATGCGAACAGCATGAGATAGATGCAGGCTCAACCGAAGGACTGGCGAAATTGGTTCAAGGCACCATGCCGCTTGAGCAGCGCGTGAAGGTCATCACCGCCCTTTGGCAGGTGTCATTGGCTGATGGTGTATTGCGAGATGAAGAAGCGGATTTGGTGACACGTGTGGCAGATGCAACGGGTGTGCCACGCAGTGAAATCACGGTGAAATGAGGCTTGGGGCGCTCCTGACATTGTGCCTTTCCGCGAACATGGCCGTGGCGCAAACCGTGGTTTCAGCGCCTTATGATGTTGTCGCGGCACAAACCGCAGGCCTGTTGGATTTCGAAGCCTTCCCCACCATTCCTGAACCCGGCCAAGCCATCCACGGGCTGTTACATGCGCCCGGAATGACGCTTGGAGAAGGCCTTGCGGGGCAGGTGAACTACGGAAGGGATGGGTTTGATGTGCTCAGTGGCTCTCCAACAACTCCGATCTCCGTCTATGTGGGGGACGAAGCATCCTTGGCTGTGGCTTATCACGCCGGTTTTGGATCAAACGCCGCCTTTCCGTTGGGTCCTGACGGGTTCGCCAAACGCTCTGGCCGAGGCGAGGGTGCCTTGGCCTTCGATTTCGAATTGCCCGTTTCCGCCTTCGCACTGCGCCTTCATGCTGATTACAGCGACCCGTTGGGCAGCCGCCCTGCCCCCGGTCCCATCTGGCTGCACTTCTTCGATGCCAATGGCGAATTGATGCACGAAGAAGAAGTCTTCCCGGACACGGGCATTCAGAACTTTGGCTTCCTATCCTCACACCCAATCCACGCCATTACTCTGACCCATCGTGATCCGGGCGGAATTGCGATTGACGACATCCGCTATTCACTGGAAGCTCTGACAAACTGAAAAAGGTGGCAGAGATGGCTAAAGGATACTGGATCGGGCGCGTTGATGTACAAGACCTCGACCGATATATGGACTACGTGAAAGCCAACGCCGCCCCTTTCGCCGAATATGGCGCGCGCTTCATCGTACGCGGCGGGGATTTCGAAACGGTTGAAGGCACATCGCGTTCACGCAACGTTGTGATCGAGTTCCCAAGCTATCAAGCCGCCCGCGATTGCTATGGCAGCGACGGATATCAGGCCGCAAAGAAATTCCGTGATGATGTGGCGATCTGCGATCTGATCATCGTCGAAGGCTATGACGATTAAGTGAAGTGGGGTGGGCTTGGCATCTTGCGTGCCGCACCCAAGTAAGACGAATGCTCCGATCAATCCTTGAGAAACTGACCCAACCGATAGTCGAGCCGCTTCCAGACGGCGATGCGCGTCTTGCCGTGGCGGCCATACTTGTGCGCCTTGCGCGGGCAGATCACGACTATGATCCCTCAGAACAGCAAGCCATCGACCGCATCCTTGCGCAGCGGCACGGACTTTCAGGCGACGCGGCAATGGCTCTTCGCAAACAAGCAGAAGAGCTTGAGGCTGAAGCCCCTGACACGATCCGTTTCACCAACGCTGTGAAAGAGGCCGTTCCTCTGGAAGACCGCATCGCAATTCTTGAAGCCGCTTGGACCATCGTTTTGGCCGATGGCGAACGCGCATCCGAGGAAGATGCGTTGATGAGGATGATTCCCAAGTTCCTTGGAATTAGCGACATGCAAAGCAATCTGGCGCGACAGCGGGCCGCGAAATCCGCGTAGGGTACAATTCCAAATTTGGCTTGATTCCCTCTGCGGTCAAAGCAGAGCGTGATGATCCCGCGCATCTCAACCCCGTGTTGAGCACATCGGACTCAATCCGACATTCTGCTACTCAATCCGACATTCCACCCGTATTTACGCGACTTCCCCGTCATTTCGCCGTTGCAATCCAGAAGGATTTACTCCCTACTCGGTGCTCACAAAACCTGACTTATGCCGGAACCACTCGTGCCTCGCGACAATACTGACCAAGATACCGCCGACACTTCATACGTGATCGAAATCCGCGACCTGCATAAAAGCTATGGTTCGCTGGAAGTTTTGAAAGGCGTCGATTTGGTTGCGCCGCGGGGACATGTTGTGTCGCTGATCGGATCATCCGGATCCGGAAAATCCACTCTTTTGCGCTGTGCGAACCTGCTTGAGGAAAGCCAGCAAGGCGACATTCGTTTCGAAGGCGAACCGATCAAGTGGAAGGGCCATGGCCTGAACCGGCACCCGTCAGACCGCGCGCAGGTCACACGGATCCGCACAAACCTTTCCATGGTGTTCCAGCAGTTTAATCTGTGGTCGCACATGACCATTCTGCAAAACGTGATGGAAGCCCCGGTGACTGTCCTTGGCCGCGACAAGGCCGAGGTCGAGGTGAAAGCCCGCGAATATCTTGAAAAGGTCGGCATCGGGGACAAGTGCGATGTCTATCCGGCGCAACTGTCTGGCGGCCAACAACAACGCGCGGCGATTGCGCGTGGCCTGTGCATGGAACCCAAAGCGCTTCTGTTCGATGAACCGACGTCGGCGCTTGATCCGGAACTTGAACAGGAAGTGGTCAAGGTGATCAAGGATCTGGCCAGCGAAGGCCGGACAATGATCATCGTAACCCACGACATGCGCATGGCCCATGACGTGTCAGACCACGTGGTGTTTCTGCACCAGGGTCTGGTCGAAGAAGAAGGCGCCCCGGCAAAGCTGTTCACCAATCCGAAAAGCGAGCGCTTGAAGCAATTCCTGTCTCACTCGCAACCCGTTTGAGACAAGTTTAAACAACCAATGAAACCAGGGAGTAAATCATGAAAAAACTGATCGTCTCGACTGCGGCACTGGCCCTTACGGCTGGCTTCGCAATGGCTGACGGCCACGGCAAAACCGTGCGTCTTGGCACCGAGGGTGCATATGCACCATGGAACTTCGTAAACGATGCCGGCGAAATCGACGGCTTCGAGCGCGAATTGGGCGACGAGCTGTGCAAGCGCGCCGAGCTGAAATGCGAATGGGTTAAGAACGAATGGGACACCATCATTCCAAACCTCGTATCCGGCAACTACGACGCCATCATCGCGGGCATGTCGATCACAGACGAGCGTGACGAAGTCATCGACTTCACCCAAGCTTACACCCCGCCAGATCCCTCGGCCTACGCAGCTATGTCGGCTGACGTAGACCCGTCTTCAGCTGTTGTCGCGGCTCAGGCCACCACCATTCAGGCTGCTTTTGTGGCCGAGCAAGGCTGGACGCTGGTTGAATTCGCAACCCCGGAAGAAACCGTCGCAGCTGTGAAAAACGGCGAAGCTGATGCTGTTCTTGCGGACAAATCTTTCCTCGACACCATGGTTGGTGCTGATGGTCTGATGCTGCTTGAGCGTATGGAGCAAATCGGCGGTGGCGTCGGTATGGGCATCCGCGAAAGCGATGGCGAACTGCGCGCAATGTTCGACAAAGCCATTCAGTCGATGAAAGACGATGGCACGCTGAACACCATGATCGCCAAGTGGGAAGTTTCTTCTCAGTGGTAATGTAATTTCAGGGCCCGTGTGCAAACGCATGCGGGCCCTGTATATCTAGCGGACACTCTGCACGCGCGATGTTTTCCTACTGCACCGATCCTTCTACGCTTGAAGGCCTTCAATGGCTGAGCTGCTACCTGACCACAGGCAAGCACATGGCGTTCTATTCGTCCTTTGCGACAGTATTGGTGTTGTTGGCAATCACCGCGCCCGTGGCGCTTTTGTTTGGCTTTGCCGGGGCCACCGCTGCCCGGTCCCGCTTTCTACCCTTAAGCCTTCTTGGCAAGGGCTACACGGCCATTGTGCGCGGCGTCCCGGACATCGTCTTCTTCATGTTCTTCGTGATCGCTTTGGATCAGGCGTTTGAATATCTACGCCACAAGGCAAAATGCCCTGACTGGTCCGAGCCGATCCGACAAGGCAACGATTTCGTCGTCTGCGCTCAGGCCAAATTGCCGCTCTCGACCAGCCCCCAATGGGTGCACGAGACCTATGGCTTTTCCCTTGCCGTCCTGACATTTGCAATCGTGTTCGGAGCCTTTGCAGCCAACGTTCTGTTTGGCGCGATGAAAGCCGTTCCGCGTGCGCAGCTGGAAACGGCCGAAGCTTATGGCATGTCGCATCGCCAAACCTTCTGGCGCATTCTCGTTCCGCAAATGTGGGTTTACGCCCTGCCCGGCCTGTCAAACCTTTGGATGATCCTGATCAAGGCAACCCCACTTCTGTTCCTGCTTGGGGTCGAAGATATTGTCTATTGGGCACGGGAACTGGGTGCCACCAAAAGCCCTAAGTTCTCGGACTACCCACATGGCAATTGGCACGCCTACTATTTCTTCGGACTGCTGGTATTCTACTTGATGCTCACGTCAGTAAGCGAGCGTGTGTTCAAGCGTATCACGGTGCGGCTGTCCCATGGTCAGGCAACCGCTGCGGGTGAAGCCCAAAGGAAGGCTGCCCAATGAGCTGCGCACAAACCATCCAGGATTACGCATTACGCTCGATCGGCTATGGCGAACGCTTGCTGCCGCGCGAAGACTATACGCTGTGTGAACAATTCACGCTGATCGGATCAGGCATGATCTGGAACGTCTATTACGGGCTTGTCGCGCTGTTGTTTGGCTTCTTTGCCGCCACGGGACTGGCCATGGCGAAGAACAGCACCAACAGCTGGCTGCGCAAACCGGCAGAGTTTTTCATCTACGTGTTCCGTGGGTCGCCGCTGTTTATTCAGTTTTTCTTCGCTTACGCGGTGTTCCTCTCGCTCAAGCAAAGCTTCCCAATCCTCCAGCCGCTGACGTCAGCTTGGCTGGGCGCAACGTTGGTCTTGTTTTTCAACACGGCCGCCTATTCCGCCGAGATCTTCTATGGCGCACTCCGGTCCATCCCTAAGGGCGACTTGGAGGCTGCGGATGCCTATGGGATCACCGGTTGGAACCGCTTCAAACGCATCACGTGGCCCACGATGCTGCGTCTGGCATGGCCATCATACACGAACGAAGCGATCTTTCTGTTTCACGGAACCGCGCTTGTGAGCTTCTCAAGCTTCCCTGTGCGTGGTCAAAAGGGCGACGCGCTATATTACGCCAGCTACTTTGCGGATAAGACATTCAACCCGTTTATCCCCTACCCGATCTTGGCGTTTTACTTCATCCTGCTGACGCTGATGGTCATCACCGTGTATGGCATGATTGGGAAACGGCTGAATCGCCATCTTCCACAGGCCACCATCCGACGCCCAAGCTTCATGCGCACCTTATTCCGCTGATCTTTGCGAAAGATTGCACTTGCTCAAATTCCGAAGCTCGGATAGGTCAGAAAAGACTTTTCGGTAATTTGATCAAATCCGGTGCAATATGAAAATCGGCATTCTGCAAGCTGGCCATTCCCCTGACGAACTGCGCGACAGCGTTGGTGACTACGGCGAGATGTTTACCCGCCTGTTGGATGGGCACGGTTTTGAATTTCAGATCTTCTCGGTCGTGGATGGTGAATTCCCGTCCGGCACGGACGCCGCCGATGGTTGGCTAATCACCGGATCAAAACACGGTGCCTATGAGGATCATGACTGGATCCCCCCGCTAGAGGCCCTGATCCGCGATATTCGTGACGCAGGGCAACCCTTGGTCGGCGTATGCTTTGGGCATCAAATCATCGCGCAAGCTCTGGGTGGCAAGGTTGAGAAATTTGATGGCGGCTGGTCTGTGGGACGTACCGAGTATGACTTCGGTGACACGTCTCTGGCCTTGAACGCCTGGCATCAGGATCAGGTCGTTGAAACCCCTGCCGGGGCCGAGATCATCGCCTCAACCGATTTTTGCGAGAACGCAGCGATGATGATCGGCGACAAGATTTTGACCATTCAGCCTCACCCGGAATTCACAGCGCCACTTGTTGCCGGGCTGATCGAGCATCGTGGGCGCGGGAATGTGCCGGATGATCTGCTGGAAAAAGCCGTGGACGCGTTGGAAACAACGACGGACAACGCGCTTTTCGCCGAAAAGATGGCAGCCGTTCTGAAGTCCTGACCACCGTCCGACTGAGAAATCACCTAACTCCTTTGCAATAGTCGGTCTCACAAGCTTGCTGGTGTGAGGGTGTGTTTTCTATTCCCTCGCACGTTCAACGCGACACCCTGAATTTATGTGACAACAGCACAACAAAAACAGAGATTTCGCCCTCAAGAAGCTAACGAATTCTCTGGCCAGACTCACATGTCTCTTTTATGTTTTATGAAATTGCTTTTCGAAAAAGCCGAAAAGGCAGGCGTCGAAAGAGGAGACAGCATGACACTGGACCCGCACTCCGCGATGGACACACCACCGAACGTTCATGATGCGGAACCCATTCCAGAATCTGCCCGCGCTGAGATTGACCGGCTGCTGCAATCAGGTGATCTCTTCCGCTACACCGCCCCTGAAGATGCCCCCGTTGCCCTTCTTGAAACCGAGTTTGCCAAGATGATGGGTGCAAAATATGCGCTGGCTGTGGCCAGTTGCTCGGCTGCACTGTTTCTGTCCCTGAAGGCGCTCGACTTGCCACGCAATACCAAAGTGTTGATACCGGCCTTTACCTTTGCAGCGGTCCCCAGTTCCGTTGTACACGCGGATTGCACCCCGGTTCTGGTCGAAGTGCAGGACAATTATCGCATCGACATGACGGATTTTGAGGCCAAGCTGACGCCAGACGTCGGTGCCGTGATTATCAGCCACATGCGCGGTCATACCTCGGACATGGATGCGATTATGCGGCTGTGCGATGCGGCAGAAATACCCGTGATCGAAGACGCAGCCCATTCGCTGGGCACGCGCTGGCATGGGCGCAAGATCGGTACGATTGGTAAAATCGGCTGCTTTTCGTTCCAGTCCTATAAGATGCTGAACGCGGGCGAAGGTGGCATCCTGATCACCGATGACGCCGAGCTTGCCGCCCGCGCCGTGATCATGTCTGGCGCCTATGAACACAACTGGAAAAAGCACAAAACACCGCGTGGCGAGAACTCGACCGATCTGGAAGATGCCTTTGCGCGTTGGCAAAACAAACTGCCGCTTTACAACACGCGCCTGTCCAACCTCTCGGCCGCAGTTATTCGTCCGCAACTGGGTGAACTCGACCGCCGCGTCACCGACGGGCTGCGCAATCATGACTATGTGGCAGCCAAGCTTGAAAAATGCCCTTGGATTTCGGTCCCCGCGCCTTTGGTCCCGGAAACGCGTGCACCAGATTCCATCCAGTTTAACCTTATAGATGTGACGGATGATGAAACGCGCGCCTTTCAAGAGGCTGCGAAATCACGCGGTGTAAGCGTCCAGGTCTTTGGCATGAGCGAAGACAACGCCCGCGCCTTCTGGAACTGGCAGTTCATTGGAGATCAAGGTCCACTGCCAAAAACACGCGCGATGCTGTCGCGGGCTTGCGACACCCGATTACCTGTGCGTCTGAAGAAGCCTGAGCTCGATTTCATTGCCGACGCCATAACGGCAGCAATTGACGACGTGAAATCCCGAAAGAAATGTTCTGCGGCCTAAAGGGGTCACAGGACCCGCAAGTTTCCGTCCAGCCACGGATAGGCACCGACCACGGGATTGACGATAAGCTGGTCAAGAAGTGTCTTACACTTCGCTGCCAGATCACTGGGCAATTCCCCCAGAACATCCTTGCGCGCGACAAGGTTGATGCGCCTTGTAAGGGGCGCGAAGGGCAGTTCAATCAAATCCGCCGCGTCCCGAAAACGTTGTGCACGCAAGAACCCGAGGGGTGTGATGATTGTCCAGCCAGCGCCGCTTGCCACCATCGCCATGATGGCGTGATAGCTGTCCAGTTCAAAGCGGTTGTCCAGCCTCAGATTTTGACGCGCCAGATGGTTAGAAATGACCCGCCCCATATGGTGTCTTGCAGTGTACTGTACCAATGGCAGATCCTTTAACACGTCAGCCGGATTTCGCGTCCCGATCACGCCCTTTGGCACGGCGGCTATGAAGGGTTCTTCAAGCAGCGGGTGAACCTCCATCCATGGGGCAGAAACCCCGGTGTCGGCGGCAACAACCACATCCAAAGCGCGCGCATCCAACTGGTCATGCAGACGATGCGACGCCCCCGTTTCCAGCAAAAACCGCGTGGATTTCAGGTGGCCAGCTACCTCAGCCAACAGGCGTGGCGTCACGTCGGCATCGAAATCCTCGATCATTCCAAGTCGAAGGCGTGACAGTTGCGACATGGCGCCAAGGGTCAGTTCCGCTTTGGCCTGCTCTGCCTCGTTCAGGATGGTCTGCGCGCGTTTCAGAAACAGCGATCCCGCCACGGTCAACGTGATAGGACGGGCAGAGCGATCCAGCAGGCTGGTTCCCAGCGCGCCCTCAAGATTGGTCAGTTGCTGGCTGACCGAAGACGGGCTTACTCCCAATCGACGCGCCGCCACCGAGATCGATTGCTCATCAGCAATTGCGACAAACACTTCAACCCCCCAAAGTGTGATCCGCCCGGCGGTTTCGACCATGGAACTCTCCTTTCGCCGAAAGCTAGGGGTAAAGCTCCGACCGGGCAATATGCAATCAGCGTGCCCGCGTCCAAAGACGGGAAACGTCATCTGGGCGCGAGGGGATTACCCGCCATCCCTCAGATGTAGTCCTGATCGCAACCGCGCCGCTTTTGGCCAGAAACTCTCGGTCAAGCACATCGCAACCGTCTGGGATATCCCCTTTGCGCCATGCTGAAAGCACCACCAGATCACCGTTGGAGCACGCCTGGGTAAGTCGGGTTTCGGCACCACGTCCGGTGAGGTGGACCAATGAGAGCCAGGAAAGATCGATCTGCATCTTTCCTTTCTGGCCCAGAAAACCCGCTCGCTCAGCAGCGGCTTTTTGGGAAGCCGGGTCACCGTCATTTTCCAACCATGACCGCGCAGCAAATCCTTCGCCACGCGGTTTCGACAGGGTACGACCCTGATCCGTCAGAACGCCAACAAGCCCGCCGGTTTCACTGATCAGGATTTCCGGTCGATCAACCTTGGCCCAGCTGAAAGCCATGAACACGAACAGAAAAACGGTGACCCATTTCTCGCGCCCACGCAGTAAAATCAGCAAGATTCCAGACACTGCCAACAAAGGAAGCACCAAGGATGGAGGCGACGGCACCTTTCCAACTGCCCCATCCAGCGACGACACTGTTTCTGCAACCCACAGGATCCAGCGAATTGGATAGTCCATCAACCAAAGGGCCAGCGCCTCGAGCCGGAAGATCGAAAGCAGCGCTGCCAACACGGCCAAGGGCATAATCACAGCGCCC
Organism: Aliiroseovarius sp. F20344; assembly: GCF_023016155.1. GTDB lineage: Bacteria > Pseudomonadota > Alphaproteobacteria > Rhodobacterales > Rhodobacteraceae > Aliiroseovarius. The sequence continues at coordinate 404,151 of NZ_JALKBG010000006.1, read as the reverse complement.
ATAATCGGCACGCTCAACAAATTGGCGACCAGCCCGTAATGGCTGACTTGATTGAAGTGCGCCGCCCCAATCGGTGCGGTTGCAAGCCCCGCTACGGCAGAGGAAATCACAACAGCGGCAATCGGTCTTGCCCAACCGGGAAGCCTGCGCGCGGTTTCAGAGCGTGAGCGATCACGAAGCCATGCGAATACAGAAACTAGAGCGGCGGTCGCCGCGAAAGACATCTGAAAGCCCGGTTCGGTCAAAGCTTCTGGGGTCAAGACCAGAACGATCAATGCCGCCATCGCGACCGCTCGCAGCGTAAGCGCGTGCCGGTCAAACAGGATCGCGACGAACATGGTTGTGACCATGATGAAGGCCCGCATGGTCGCGACGCTTCCCCCGGATAACGCAAGATAGAACACACCTGCCCCAATGGCCGTCACGGCTGCCAGCTTCTTCACAGGGGCATTCAGTGCAAGTCGTGGCCAAAGCCCCATCAGAACGCGCATTGCCTGAAAGACAAACCCGGTCAGCAGGCCCATATGAAGGCCCGAAATGGCCAAGAGATGCGCAAGGTTTGAGCCCCGCAAGGCCTCGATCGTTGCGCGATCCATTGACGACCGATCGCCCGTTGTAATCGTCGCAGCAAAGCCTCCGCTTTCGCCCGGAAGCACAGCGCGCACACGGTTTGCAATCTTCTGTCGCAGTCGCGCGACGGCTAATGAAATCTCGCTTGTTGGTGGCAGTAGCAGCAGTGCTGGTGTCCGCGTATAGCCAACCGCGCCAATGCCGCGAAACCACGCCATGCGCTGAAAATCGAAGCCCCCCGGCTCTACCGGGCCGTTTGGTCCTGAAAGGTGCGCCGTCAGGGCAATACGCTGCCCGATCGCCGGGTCAAGATAGCCCTGATCCCCGTGCAATGAGACACGAACCCGATCCGGTACTTTCCAAGGGGCCACATCATTCAACCGCACCTGATCCATGGTCAGACGCACCGCATCCGACTGGGATCGATCCATTGCAACGATGCGCCCTTCAACCGGGCCATAATACCGAAAATCCAGCACCGGCCCGGCGACCCAATGGGCACGTGCACCTGCAACACAAAAGCCGAGAACCACGCAGATCAGAGCGCGCGCCAGTGGCCCGATTCCCCACGGCCAAAGCCATACGCCGACCAAGCCAGCAAGGCCAAGCAAAACCAATACGGTGTAGGTGATGATGTTGGGTTCTTGAGATTGTGCGAAGTAAAGGCCGATGCCCGCACCAAAAAACAACGGTGCCCAAATCAGGAACCGTCCACGTTCTTCCTCTATCCGGATTAGGAGTTTCACGGCCAGCACCCTTGTTCACGGCCTCCCTTTTGCTTAACACCTGCTTAACTCGCGCTTGGTTTCCAAAAGGTTAATGTCCGATGTCCCAGACACCTCAGATCGTCACCCGTTTCGCCCCGTCCCCCACGGGTTACCTGCATATTGGCGGCGCCCGCACGGCGCTGTTCAACTGGCTTTATGCCCGTGGCCGTGGCGGCAAGTTTCTTTTGCGGATCGAGGATACGGACCGCGCTCGTTCGACCCCGGAAGCCACCGAGGCGATCCTGAAAGGCATGGCATGGCTGGGGCTGGACCATGACGGAGAGGTTGTCAGCCAGTTTGACCGCGCCGACCGTCATGCTGAAGTGGCGCACGAGATGCTGGCCAATGGTCACGCCTATAAGTGTTTCGCTACGCAGGATGAAATTCAGGCTTTCCGCGATGAAGCGAGGGCCGAGGGCCGATCGACCCTGTATCAAAGTCCGTGGCGCGATGCCGATCCCGCTTCCTACCCGGACGCGCCCTACGTTATCCGCCTGAAAGCCCCGCGTGACGGCAAAACCGTCATCCAGGACGAGGTGCAGGGCGATGTCACGATCCGCAATGATCAGCTCGACGACATGATTTGTTTACGTTCTGATGGCACACCCACCTACATGCTGGCCGTTGTTGTCGATGACCACGATATGGGCGTGACCCATGTGATCCGGGGGGATGACCACCTGAACAATGCCGCACGCCAGATCATTGTCTATCAGGCGATGGGTTGGGACCTGCCCGTTTGGGCGCATATCCCGCTGATTCACGGCCCGGATGGCAAGAAACTGTCCAAACGCCACGGTGCGCTTGGCGTCGAAGAATACGAGGCGATGGGCTATCCCGCCGCCGCGATGCGCAACTATCTGGCCCGTCTGGGTTGGAGCCATGGAGATGACGAGTTCTTCTCGGACGCGCAGGCTCTGGAATGGTTTGATCTTGGCGGCATCGGCAAAAGCCCAGCCCGTTTCGATTTCAAAAAGCTCGACAACTTGTCGGGGCAGCATCTGGCTGCAATGGCGGATGGCGATGTGATGACCGCGCTAGAGGGCTATATCGCTGCAGCAGGTGAAAAACCTTTGCAGTCGCAGCAAAGTGAAATGATTGCAGCCGCAATGCCATTCCTGAAGACAAGCGCCAAGACCTTACCGCAACTCCTTGTAAAAGCAAGGTTTGTGACGGTTTCGCGCCCCCTTGATCGGGATGAAAAGGCAGAAAAAGCACTGGATGAAGTATCCCGTGGTATACTGAAAGAATTGACGCCGCAGCTGCAAAATGGTAGCTGGGATCGCAACACGCTTGAGGACATCCTCAATGGCCTTGCTGAGGCCCATGACCTCAAGTTCGGCAAACTCGCGGCGCCCCTACGGGCTGCCCTTGCCGGACGGGCCGTAACGCCCAGCGTATTTGATATGATGCTTGTGCTTGGGCGCGATGAAACCATCGCACGGCTTGAGGACGCAAGCGTGTAACGCAAGAGGCGCTCGCCCAACGGGGCGGGCTGCTGCCAACACGAACATGAAGGAATGATACATGGCTGACCCAACCGGAACCGCAAAGCTCACTTTTGGCGATAAGGAGCTGGAACTGCCCATGTATTCCCCCACAGCGGGGCCGGATGTAATCGACATCCGTAAACTGTACGCTCAGGGCGATGTGTTCACATATGATCCCGGCTTCACTTCGACAGCAAGCTGCGATTCGACCATTACCTTCATTGATGGCGACAAAGGCGAGCTTTTGTATCGTGGCTATCCAATCGACCAATTGGCCGAGAAATCGCATTATCTGGAAGTTTGCTACCTGCTTCTTTACGGTGAGCTGCCCAGCGCAACCGAAATGGAAGACTTCGAAAGCCGTGTAACCAACCACACCATGGTGCACGAGCAGATGATCAAGTTCTTCTCGGGCTTCCGTCGCGACGCGCACCCGATGGCGATCATCACCGGTGTTATGGGCGCTATGTCGGCATTCTATCATGACTCGACCGACGTGAATGACCCCTGGCAACGCGAAGTGGCTGCGATCCGTATGATTGCCAAGCTGCCGACGATTGCTGCGATGGCGTTCAAATATTCCGTCGGCCAGCCTTTCGTATACCCAAAGAATGATCTGGATTACGCATCGAACTTCCTGCGCATGTGTTTCGCCGTTCCGGCCGAAGAATATGAAGTGAACCCGATCCTGTCGAAAGCCATGGACCGTATCTTCACGCTGCATGCCGATCACGAACAGAACGCATCGACTTCGACCGTGCGTCTGGCAGGGTCGTCGGGTGCGAACCCGTTTGCCTGTATCGCTGCGGGCATCGCATGTCTGTGGGGTCCCGCACACGGTGGCGCCAACCAAGCTTGCCTTGAGATGCTGCGTGAAATCGGCTCCGTAGACCGCATTCCGGAGTTTGTGGCACGCGCCAAAGACAAGGAAGACCCCTTCCGCCTGATGGGCTTTGGTCACCGCGTTTACAAGAATTTCGACCCGCGTGCGAAGGTCATGAAGGAAAGCGCTGATGAGGTGCTTGAACTTCTGGGCATCGAAGACAATGAAACGCTGAAAGTCGCCAAGGAACTGGAGCGTATCGCGCTGGAAGATCCTTACTTCGTCGAGAAGAAGCTCTACCCGAATGTCGACTTCTATTCGGGCATCATTCTTGAGGCGATGGGCTTCCCGACCTCGATGTTCACTCCCATCTTCGCCTTGTCGCGCACCGTTGGCTGGATCTCGCAATGGAAAGAGATGTTGGGCGATCCGGGTCAGAAAATCGGCCGTCCGCGCCAGCTGTATCTGGGCGACACCGAACGCGACTATGTGGACGTCGCCAAACGCTAAGCCTTACAACTCGTCAAAAAGCCGCCGATTTCGGCGGCTTTTTTTGTTTTGATGGCATGTTTTCCCAAGCGAGATAGGCTTTCTGGTCAGGAGGTGCCTATGTCCCAATACTTGTCTGGAAGATGTCTGTGCGGAGCCTGCCAGTTCGACTATTCCGGCGAAATACGTTTTACCATCCAGTGTTACTGTCGTGATTGCCAACATGTCACCGGCGCAGGTCATGCCCCACAAATGATGGTGAACCGACATGCGCTGATGACCAAGGGGCCGACAAAAACCCATCGCCGGAAAGCCGATTCCGGTGCGATGCTAGAGTTCATCTTCTGCCGGGACTGCGGCTCACCGCTTTTGAAAGCCACGTCACGTATGCCGGATGCCATTGCGATATACGCAGGCGCATTGGACGATCCTACGCTGTTTGAGCGTGGGAAAGACGTTTATCTGGATCGCCGACAGGCTTGGGATCAAGGCTGAGGCTCAGCGCCCTTCATAGTTGGGGCTGCGCTTTTCAAGGAAGGCCAGAACGCCTTCTTTGAAATCACGTGACTTACCGCATTCACCTTGCAGACTGGCTTCAAGCGCAAGCTGTTCGTCCAGCGTGTTGTTCATCGAGGCGCGCAAGGCTTTCTTGATGTTGCGATAGGACAGGGTTGGTCCCTTTGCCAGCTGCTCGCCCCGTTTGCGCCACGTGGCCTCAAAGTCATCATCCGAAACGCATTCCCAGATCAGACCCAGATCCGCAGCTTCCTGCGCGGGCATCTTTTCGGCAAACAGCGCGGCACCCATCGCCTTGGCAAAGCCCATTTGGCGCGGCATCCAATAGGTGCCGCCGGCATCCGGGATCAGGCCAATGCGCGAGAATGCTTGCATGAAGAAGGCGCTTTCTGACGCGATCACCACATCAGCGGCCAGAGCAATGTTGGCCCCTGCGCCGGCTGCAGCGCCATTCACGGCTGAAATCGTCGGGATCGGGCTGTCATAGATGGCACGCAGCAGCGGTTCGTATTCGTCACGCAAGGTGCGTTCCAGATCAACCTCGGCAGCGTTCGCACGATCCCCCAGATCCTGACCTGAACAAAACGCACGTCCCGACCCGGTGATAACCAAGGCGCGGGCGTTCTTGCCTGCCTCTTGCACCGCATGAGCAATCTCGGCCCGCATTTGCGTGTTGAGAGCGTTCATCACATCTGCGCGGTCGAAGGTCAGGACGGCAAGGCCATCCGTGATGTCCAAAGTGATCGTTTCGTATTTCATGTCATCCTCCCGGGGGTTTCGCGTAGTTTAACCGACCACACGGTCAGGTAAAGATGAACGCACCGTCATTTCTTAGATTTCAGCTGCCTAAAGCTCGTCTTTCAAAAGCTCTTTCAAACGCGCTTCTTCATCCTGTGTCAATGAAGCAGAACCATCGCGCGACGCAGCACGGCGGCGCAGATACAGGCCACCAGATACAAGTGCGATGACAAAAAGCACTGGCCCGGCGGCCCACAAAATCAGATTTGCGCCTGAACGATTTGGCTTCATCAGAACATATTCGCCATACCGCTCAACGATGAAACCGATCACTTCCTCGTTGCTGTCACCTTCGGTCAGACGTTCGCGCACCAGAAGGCGCAAATCACGCGCGATCGCAGCGTTGCTTTCGTCGATATTCTCGCCCCGGCAAACCACACATTTCAATCCGGCCGAGATATCGCGAGCGCGTTCCTCTAACACCGGATCCGAAAGCACCTCGTCCGGGTTCACCGCATAGGATGGCAAGGCAAGGCAGCCCAAAATGACAAACGTCGCAATGAGGCGTTTCATTCTGCGGGCACTCCTTCCACGCGGGCCTTAGCCGCACCCGGGGCTACGCGGAAGCGACGGTCAAACAAGCTGAAGATACCCCCCAGCGCCATGATGATTGTCCCAGCCCAAATCCAGTTCGTAAAAGGTTTGATGAAAGTACGCACAGCCCAGCCGCCGCCTTCCTGAGGATCACCAATCACCAGATAGATATCGGTCCAGAACCCATTGGAAATGGCCGCTTCTGTCGTGGGCATCGCTTGAACCGGATAGACACGTTTTTCAGGGTAAAGCGTGGTCAGATGCGCCCCGTCCTGCGCAACCGAAATCTCAGCCATTGTTGAGATATAGTTCGGTCCATTTTCACGCCCAACATTTACAAGCGTGATGTCGTAATCCGCGACCTGAAATGTCTCTCCGATTTGGGCGACACGAATGTCTTCCACTTCCCAAGCCATCAGGCCCGAGATGCCCATCATGGTAATACCAAGTCCTGCATGAGCAGCGAACTTGCCCCAATCGGCCCCCGGAAGTCGTGTTAAACGTGACAAGCGGCCCGCAATTGCACCACGCCCGGTACGCCCAAATATGTCTGTCATTGATCCGGCAACCAGCCATGTCCCTAGGAACATGCCAATTGGCCCCAGAGCTGACTTGCCTGACTGCATTGACCAGACCAATGCCAAAATGGCGACAGCCAGCACAAACGCGGGCACAAGCTGTTTCACTGCACGACCAATACTAGCGCGTTTCCACGGCAGCATCGCCCCAATGGGCATCACAAGAGCCAAGACCACCATAAAGGGCGTGAATGCTGCTTCGAAGAATGGCGGCCCGACCGAGATTTTGCGATCAAACGCCTCGCCCACCAAAGGCCAAATCGTCCCGACAAACACAACAAAGGACGACACTGCCAACAGGATGTTGTTCACAACTAACGCACTTTCACGGCTGACGAAGCCAAAGACGCCTTTAGCCTCCATCGCGCCCGCACGGGCAGCGAACAAGGTCAGCGCGCCGCCGGTGAAGAACAGTAGGATAAACAGGATGAAGACTCCGCGTTCAGGGTCTGAGGCGAAAGCATGCACAGACGTGATAACGCCTGAGCGCACGATAAACGTCCCGATCAAAGAGAACCCAAAGGCAAGGATAGCCAGCAGAATGGTCCAGCTTTTCAAACTTTCGCGTTTTTCCACAACAATGGCAGAGTGCAATAGAGCAGCGGCGAACAGCCACGGCATGAACGAGGCGTTCTCAACCGGATCCCAGAACCAGAAACCGCCCCAGCCCAGCTCGTAATAAGCCCACCAGCTGCCCAGCGCGATGCCGATGGTCAGAAAGACCCAAGCCGCGAGCGTCCAAGGGCGCACCCAGCGGCCCCACGCAGCGTCAATTCGGCCTTCAATCAGCGCGGCGACAGCGAATGAAAACGCCATAGAAAGCCCCACATAGCCCAGATACAGAAACGGCGGGTGGAAAGCTAAGCCGGGGTCTTGCAAAAGCGGATTAAGGTCCTGCCCGTCAAAGGGCGGTTGCGCCAAACGAAGAAACGGGTTCGATGTGAAGATGATGAACGCTAGAAACGCAACCGCGATCGAGCTTTGAACCGCCAACACGCGCGCTTTCAGCGTTCTGGGCAGGTTCTGTCCAAACCACGCTGCGGTCGCCCCAAAGCCAGCAATAATCAGCACCCAAAGGAGCATTGACCCTTCATGGTTCCCCCACACACCGGAGATTTTGTAAAGCATCGGCTTCGCTGTGTGGGAGTTCAACGTCACCAGCCGGACCGAAAAATCCGACGTCACAAACGCATAGGTCAGCGCCAGAAATGAGGCCGCGATCAGCAGAAACTGAATGGTCGCCGCGGGAACGGCCATCTCCATCCAGCTGTTCCAGCGTTTATGTGCCCCGATCAGCGGCACGATGGTTTGCACCACGGCCACGCCCAGCGCCAAGATCAGCGCAAAATGTCCAAGCTCGATAATCATGGCGCGACCTTACAGAGAGTCGCGCGCAGTCACTAGCCCTTCCGGTGCCAGATGCGGCACCCGGTCACGGGGGTTTGATCTTAGATCAACAGATAAATCGCAGTCGAGCACATTACTGCGCCCAGAACCGGGGCTAGAAATGCGGCACCATGCCACCCGAAGGATCGGTGTATGACGCTGAAATGCAGGATTGCGCCGGACAGATACAAGGCCAGCGGTGCGAAATGCAGGGCGTTGGCCGCCATTGCCTCTGGCTCTCCCAACAGGGCGTAAAGCCACCACCACCCCAGAACCAAACTGGCCCCGCACCAGCTATAGGCCATGCCGAGCGCCAAGGGGGTGGCCCGTTGAATGTAGAGCCACAGGAAGGTGAGTGCGATCATCAGCCCCATCAGAGTAATGGCGCCAAATCCAATCTGGAAAACCGCGTCATATCCTACGCCCCAGTAGCCCAGTTGCAGCGCCAAAGCCAAGAACGCGACCAAAAGAGATGCTTGTTTCATTTTTGCAAGATACTCCTGACAACTACGTCCAACTCGGCTGCTGCGTGTTCGTTTCGTGTAAGGGCGTGCTGAAGTCGTCGCCCAAGAACCAAAGCCCGGAAGCGCTGTTTCAGCATCAAATACCAACGCCACATCATCGCCGTGCACCGGCAGCGGGAAGGCGTTCGCGTATAATCGTGGTGATCTCGATCAGGATAGACGAGTTTTTGTCCAGCACTGCACGCGTGGCCTGATCTTTCTGGAGGTCCCGATAAAGAAGGTAAAACACCAGCAAAACCCATGGCCCGTGATCGGACACCAGTTTTAGGATCAGGTCACTTCCCATTGCGGCGTTCCATCCAGTCTTTCAGCGCAGCATTGTCTGACACATCCACAGGTGCTGTATCGGCCTGTGGCACGTTAGGTTCGTCATCACGCACAGGCGCTTCGGGCTCTGGATCCGCCAAAAGTGGCGCAGGATCAGACTCTTGCCCCGTCGAAACGATCGGTGGAGTGGCGGTTGGTTTTGAAGGTGAAGGCACAAATCCATTGGCGCGCACCAGCACTTCGGCAATTGACCGTTGAAATTCCTGCCCTTTAACCTGTTGGCGGGCCCCAAAATAGAAACTGACAATGGCCCCCATCAGCCACCAAAGCGGCTCGGGCACCAAGGCCACACCTTGCATACGGTCAGCAAACCAAGCCGGGCTGATCATGGCAGCTGCAAACAGCCCCAATGTCGACAGCGCCAATGCGGGCCGGGGCACCCGGTTCAACCCGTCCATAAACCGGTCAAACCACCCCTTTCGCACATGGGCGAACTCAGCCGCAAAGGCTTCGATAGCCGCCATCTGCAATCCAGCATCACGGGCTGACGCTGCTTCTGCGTTCTCTCGAAACACTTCCGAGGTTTCGCGCACCACATTGCCACGCCCACCAAACAGCACATTGAATACACCGCCCATCAGCCCCATTTCTGCGTCCTCTTCCGGTGATCCGTGTTTGAAAAATGATAGTGGGCCGCGATGAACTCCTCGGCCCGATTGATCCAGCCGCCTTTGCCCCCATCCCGCCTGCGCGCGTATTTGCGCGAGGCTGGGCGACGATCGGCCAAACGGTAATAGTAATTGCGCCGTTCAATCCCATAGGCGTCAACCAGGTGATCCGGAGCCACCGCCAAGGCGGCACGCGCGATGCCCAAGGTCTGCGGCCCCAATGCGCCGTCCTTCGCAAGCTGGTAGCCCATCTTGGCAAACAGACCCTGCAAAATGCGCACCGCATTTCCGCCCGCATTCACATACATATCAAAGACCGAAGCCTGTAGCGGCTCTGGCAGCTCGCCAATCCGGGGCTTGTGATAGTAGTGCTTTAGAAAAATATCACGGGCTTGTGCGCGGGTCAGGCGCTTTACATCCGCAGGTGTCACCTTGCCATCGCCCGTCAGGTCCAGCCCCAAGCGGCGCATGGTGTGGATGGTCACACCAAAGTTGGTCGCCCCACCGGGATCATCGGGATCATTCACATAGCCGCCTTCACGGGCGACAATTTGGTCGGCAATTTCTGTGACAGTTTGCATCCGGGCCCTTCCCCGCGTTTAAAACACGGGGGTAAGGCTGGAGTGCTTGAGTTAACAATGTCGAAATCAGGAGCCCGGTTCGACGTAAACTCCGCTTTCTTTCAAAGAGTCCACGACCTCTTTCGGCATGTATTCTTCGTCGTGCTTGGCAAGGATTTCAGTGGCTTCAAAAGTGCCATCCACATAGGTGCCCGTACCGATCATGCCCTGATTTTCAGAAAACAAGTCAGGCAGCACACCTGTGTAGCGAACCGGCACCGTCTCCGCCCCATCAGTCACAGAGAAGCTCACAGTTTCGCCCTGCCCGCGCACGATAGAGCCTTCGGATACAAGCCCCCCCATGCGGAACACCTCGTCCTCGCGGGGTGGTTCCGCGATCACCTCGGTCGGCGATCGATAATAGTTGATCCCGTCTTTCAGCGCGTAGCCGATCAACCCTGTCGACAGCGCAAGCGCAACAAAGGCCAGCACGATGATCTGGATACGGCGGGTTTTCTTCAAGCTTTTCAGACCGGCCATTTCGGCATCCTTTTCAATCTCTTACGGAAACACAGGGGGCATCATCAGCCCCGTGGTCTCATCCTCGCCCAACATAAGGTTTGCGTTCTGCATCGCTTGACCGGACGACCCTTTACACAGGTTATCCAGCGCAGACACGACCAGCGCGCGGCCGGGGACACGGTCGCCCGACACGCCTAGATGGCATTGGTTTGACCCCGTCACCTGCCCCATACCGGGCAATTTGCCCTTGGGTAGCACCGTCACAAAGGGCTCGTCTTGATATTGCTCAACTAACGCGGCATGGATTGCATCGGCGTCGCCATCCACATAGCAATCGGCCAGAATGCCCCGGTTCACCGGCACAAGATGCGGCATAAACTGGATGCGTACGTCACGGCCAGCCAGCAGGGAAAACTCCTGATCAAACTCGCCCAGATGCCGGTGCGTCCCGCCCTGCGCATAGCCCAGCACATCCGTTGAGCGCTCGGCAAACAGCATGTTTTCTTTCAACGACCGCCCGGCACCGGATACGCCGTTCTTCAGATCGCAAATGATCCGATCCAGATCAATCAACCCGGCTGAGATCAGAGGACGCAGCGCATATTGCACCGTCGCAGCGTTACACCCCGTGCCCGCCACCAGACGCGCGCTTTTGATGTCATCGCGGTAAAACTCGGTCAGGCCATAGACAGCTGATTTCTGCAGCTCGGTCGCCACATGCGGCGCGCCGTACCATTTCTCGTATTCCGCCGGATCACGCAGACGGAAATCGGCACCAAGATCCACGACCTTCACGCTCTCAGGCAAATCGCGCACCAGAGCTTGGCTTAGTCCGTGCGGCAGCGCCGCGAAGGCCAAGTCCACGTTTGTAAAGTCGATCTGATCCATCTTCACCAGTTTCGGCAGATCAAGATGGCGCAGATGTGGATAGACATCTGCCATCTCTTGCCCAGCCTTACGGTCAGCGGACAAGGCAACGATCTCCATCGCCGGATGGGTGGCGATCAGCCGGACAAGCTCTGCACCCGTGTAACCGGACGCACCTAGAATGGCGATTTTGTGGGTCATCGTGACCTCCTGCAAATTCGTCGAAAACATGTAGTGGTTTTGTGCGCCCGCTGCAATCAGGCGGCTTCGAAAGCGATCTTTCGTCGCAGGAACTGTGTCGCGCGATTGGAAACCTGAGCCGGATCACCAGTGGTCAGGAACTTGCTTCCAGTCCCAGTGCCACGCATGTTCGGATGACGCTCCAGATAATCAGCAAGGCTTTCCGCCACCAAATTGGCCTGACTATAAACCTTTACATCCGCCCCCAGCGCGTCTTGGAATTCGGCTTCCATCAGCGGGTAATGGGTGCAGCCCAGAATAGCCGCCTCGGGCTTGGGCATCTTACGTTTCAACGCATCGACATGGCTGCGCACAAGCGCTTCGGCCAAGATCATATCGCCATCTTCGATCGCATCCACCACGCCGCCACAAGCTTGCGCCTCGACGTCCACGCCAATGGCGCGGAAAGCCAGTTCGCGCTGAAACGCGCGGCTCGATACGGTAGCCGGCGTGGCAAAAAGCGCGACATGCTTCACCGCAACCTCGCGCGGAGGCGTGTTGTCACCCCATCCACGTTCGGTCATCGCCTCGATCAACGGCACAAAAACACCCAGTACGCGCTTGTCCGCAGGAATCCAGCTTTCCTGCATCCGCCGCAGCGCCGCTGCCGAGGCCGTGTTGCAGGCAAGGATCACCAGATCACACCCCTGATCCCACAGGGCAGAAACTGCATTTTTGGTAAGCTCGTAGATGTCATCGGCATCGCGCACCCCGTAAGGTGCATGGGCGCTGTCGGCGTAATAGACGAAATCCACATCCGGCAGGCGCTTTGCGACCGCGTCCAGAACTGTCAACCCGCCCAGACCGCTATCAAATACGCCAACTGCCATTGTATTATGCCTTCTACTTGATCATCCCATGCCCCGCGCACGGCAGGGCATGGTCTAGGCATAGGTCTGTTTGCGACGGAAATCCATCGCCTATTTGTCGCGCATAGCTACTCGGCGGCTTGCACCACTGGGGCGGTTCCGTCGAACTGCGCCCAGAGGGCTGCGCGGCGGGTCGCGGCGGCATCAACGCTGGCCTCTTTCACCGGGCCGAAGCCACGGATCGACAGGGGCAGTTCCGCAATCTCAAGCGCCGCCGACAGGTTGGCTTCGGTTAGCCCAGCCAAAAGCCGCTCCAGATCCGCCTCGTATTCTGCAATCAGCGCGCGTTCAGTTACACGTTCTGCTGTGCGGCCAAACGGATCAAATGCGGTACCGCGAAGTCCCTTCATTCGGGCCAGCATTGGGGCGGCGCGTTCAAACCACGCACCAAAGCCACGTTTTTTCGGGCGGCCGTTGGGTTCCTCACCGCTCAGCACCGGAGGCGCTAGATGATAGGTCAGTTTCAGATCGCCATCAAACTCTGCTTCGGCCTTGGCACGGGTTTCGCACAGAAGGCGCGCAACCTCGTATTCATCCTTATAAGCCAAGAGCTTATGATAGCCCTTTGCAACGGCTTCCTGCAAAGATTCAGGCATCCGCGCCACCCGAGCACGATAGGTATCTGCCAGCGATTTCCCTTGGTATTTCACCAGGTGCTCCGCGCGGAAGTCCACAATCTCGGCCAGTGTTTTGGGAAGCTCAACCACGTCCGCCTCAAGGCATTTCGCAGCCTCAGCGGGGTGTTCAATCGCCCAGCGGCCCAGTTCAAACGCACGTTTATTGCGATCCACTGCCTGACCGTTCAGCTCGATCGCATACATCAGCGCTTCATAGCTCAGCGGCACATAGCCCGCCTGCCAGCTACCGCCCAAGATCATCATGTTCGAAAAGATGCTGTCGCCCATCAAAACCCGCGCCAATTCGGTCGCGTCAAACATCGCCAGACGATCTTGCAACCGCGCCTCAAGCGACAACTGCAACCTGTCGCCGGGAATGGTGAAATCCGTGTTCTGAGTGAATTCTCCAGTCACCGTTTCATGGTTATCTACGACAGCACCGGTGCGTCCGGTCTGCGTCAGGCCAAGCGTGTTAGACTGGGCCGAGACCACAAGTTCGCACCCGATAAGTGCGTCACATTCCCCGGTCGCCACGCGGATGGCCGAGATATCCTCGGGCTTTTCCGCAAGGCGCAAGTGAACCGTGACCGCGCCCCCTTTTTGGGCCAGCCCCGCCATTTCCATCATGCCTGCACCCTTGCCGTCGATATGCGCAGCCTGTGCCATGACGGCACCGATGGTCACAACGCCTGTGCCGCCAACCCCTGTGATCACCGTGTTGTAGGTGCCATTGATGGCGGGCAGCTTGGGCATGGGCAGGTCAGGCAGATCAACTTCAGCGGTGGCGGCTTTCTTCAGCTTGGCCCCTTCGACAGTGACAAAGCTGGGGCAGAAGCCGTTTACGCAACTGAAATCCTTGTTACAGCTGGATTGGTCAATCGCACGCTTACGCCCAAGTTCGGTTTCAACAGGGACAATCGAGACGCAGTTCGATTGCACTCCGCAATCACCGCAGCCTTCACAAATATCAGTATTGATGAAAACGCGCTTATCCGGGTCCGGGAACAGGCCCCGTTTGCGGCGACGACGCTTTTCAGCCGCACAAGTTTGGATATAGAGGATGACAGACACCCCCTTGATATCGCGGCATTTCTTCTCAATGGACAGAAGCGCATCGCGGGTGTGGAAACTCAGCCCCTTGGGGAACAACGCCGCGTCCACATCCTCTTTGTCATCATAGACAACAAAGATGTGTTTCACCCCCATCGCCTGTACTTCACGAGCAATGCGCGGAGCATCCAGATCGCCTTCGTTTTCCTGTCCGCCAGTCATCGCAACTGCGTCATTATAGAGGATTTTGTAGGTGATATTGGCTTCCGAAGCCAAAGCCGCGCGGATCGCCAGATTACCCGAGTGGTTATAGGTGCCGTCACCAAGGTTCTGGAAAACATGCTTGGTGCTGGAAAACGGTGCTTCACCGACCCAATTCACGCCCTCGCCGCCCATCTGAGTAAAGCCAACCGTGTCGCGGTCCATCCATTGCACCATGTAGTGACAGCCGATCCCAGCATAGGCGCGGCTGCCTTTGGGCAGCTTGGTCGAGGTGTTGTGCGGACAGCCTGAGCAGAAGAACGGCAAACGCGCCGCCAGATCAGGGGCGTTATCTGCGGCTCTTACCTCGTTCAGTTTGGCCAGACCGGCCTTCACAGCATCGGTGCCCCGACCCTCTTCAATCAGGATGCCACCCAGCTTCTCGGCAATCATGATCGGATCCAGCGCATAGCGCGTCGGGAACAGCTCGGTCCGGCGGCCGTTTTCCCACTGATCACCCTTGTGCCAGCCATAGACGCGACGGCCCCGGCGATCATCAAAGATGGCTTCCTTGATCTGCACTTCAATCAGTTTGCGCTTTTCTTCGACCACAACGATCAGGTCCAGCCCCTCGGCCCATTCATGGAACGAGGTCATATCCAAAGGGAAGGTCTGGCCGATTTTGTAGGTGGTGATACCAAGCCGTTCGGCTTCGGCCTCGTCGATGCCGAGAAGATTCAACGCATGCACAAGGTCCAACCAGTTCTTACCCGCAGCCACAAAGCCGATCTTGGCACCTGGCTTGCCCCACATGCGGTTGTCGATGCGGTTTGCACGAGCATAAGCCTCTGCTGCGAAACGTTTATAATCGATCATTCGCGCTTCTTGCGGGATGCGATCATCAATCAAGCGGATGTTCAGCCCGCCCTCGGGCATGTCGAAATCGGGCGTGACAAGCTGCATGCGATCCACGCGTCCGTCGATAACAGATGTCGCCTCGACCGTGTCTTTCATCACTTTCAGGCCTGCCCAGACACCCGAAAACCGGCTCAGCCCATAGCCATAGATGCCGTAGTCCAAGATTTCCTGCACGCCTGCCGGGCTCAGTACCGGAATATACGCATCCACCATGGCCCAGTCGGACTGGTGCAATACGGTCGAGCTTTCGCCAGTGTGGTCATCGCCCATCGCCATCAACACGCCGCCATGCGGGCTGCTGCCGGCCATGTTGGCGTGGCGCATGACGTCACCGGTGCGGTCCACGCCCGGCCCCTTGCCGTACCACAGACCAAAGACACCATCATGAGTGCCTTCGCCACGAAGCTCTGCCTGCTGACTGCCCCACAGCGCGGTGGCGGCGAGGTCTTCGTTCAGACCAGGGTGAAACTTAATATCATTGGGCTCCAGCACTTTCCGCGCGCGATCCATCCAAAGATCCACGCCACCCAATGGCGAACCACGGTAGCCAGTCACATAGCCAGCTGTATTCAACCCCGCCCGACGGTCACGTTCTTTCTGGGTCAGCATCAAGCGCACCAGCGCCTGCGTACCGTTTAACAAAACCTGTTCTTTCGACAGATCAAAGCGATCATTCAGAGTGATTTGCGGCTTGCCCATGACACACCTCCCTATACGTGACACATGCTTGCGTGATCTGCTTAGTTTAGGTCATAATTCCTGACCTTTCAATTCTTTTCACATCATAATCCGTGCTGGAATTGATCACGATTCTAATGGTAACACTGTGCAAGCTTTTCACGCGAACAGGGATCGGTTCTTTCTTCATGGATTGGGACAAGCTCAGAATATTTCACGCCGTGGCGGATGCGGGGTCACTGACCCATGCTGGTGATGCACTGCATTTGTCACAATCTGCCGTGTCCCGCCAAATTCGCGCGCTGGAAGACGGGCTGAATGCCACCTTGTTTCACCGCCACGCGCGCGGACTGATTCTTACCGAACAGGGCGAGCTGCTGTTTGACGCCACCAAGGCGATGAACCAACGGCTCGAGGCTGCGGTGGCGCGCATCCGTGACAGCAAAGAAGAAGTGTTCGGTGAACTGCGCGTCACGACAACCACGGCTTTCGGTTCCATGTGGTTGGCACCGCGCCTGCCTAAACTTTACGAAGCCTACCCTGATCTCAGAATTGATCTGATGTTGGAAGAACGCGTGCTGGATCTTCCGATGCGTGAAGCTGATGTCGCCATTCGCATGAAAGAACCGAGCCAAGCGGATCTGATCCGCAAGCGCCTGATGGATGTGCATATGCGGCTTTACGCGACGCCCAGCTATTTGGAAGCCAACGGCACGCCCGAAAAGCTTGAGGATCTCTCGAAGTTCCGGCTGATATGTCAAAATACATCGGCCGCCCAAGTCAGTGCTGGCGCTGCTTTGGTGCGCGAGCTGCTGACCTATGATGTTGGCTCACTTCTAACAGTGAACAACTATTTCGGAGTTCTGCAGTCCGTGCTGAATGATCTGGGAATTGGTGTACTTCCTGACTACATCACGCACGATTTCCCACAGTTGACCCGCGTTTTGCCCTCTGTGGAAAGCAAAGACATACCGGTCTACCTTGCCTATCCCGAGGAATTGCGCGCATCCAAACGGATCGAAGCATTCCGCGATTTTGTCACGTCCGAGCTGATTGCGCAGCGCCGCAGCACAGCAAGCTGAGATATACATTCAGAATTAGTGATGCGATTGCGCAACAGTGAATCAACTGGGTTTCGAGGCTGAAACCCCATCAATTTATGATACTTTAGGTGTTAAAGTTCTCAAATCATTAGACTATCCCAAGTAGAATACAATCCCGATTAGCCTCGAACAGCCTCGCGCGCCATGAGGCATGCGCAAAATGCATAGCCGCAATGCAGCATTTTCCCTTGAACCGAGTCGTTCTGGCACCTAATTCTTATCCAAAGCCGATGGTCGAGCTTCGCTCTAGTCGGTTTTTACCTCCCTGTTGGACTTGGCCGGGCTCTGCCCGGCCTTTTTTTTGCCTGATGCACAAAGATCGTGCAAAACAAGGCATCCTAGCCCTTCCCCAATGCCCGCCCATCGCCTACAAGGCGCAGCAACTGACATTGACGCTTATCGCGCGCGAGTCGATGTTGCTGCAACGCCGAAGGGGACCGAGCATGAGCGAGCCGAAAATCACCACTGACCTGATTGAAGCCCATGGACTGAAGCCCGACGAATACGACCTGATCCTCGAAATCATCGGACGCGAACCCAGCTTCACCGAACTTGGCATCTTCTCAGCCATGTGGAACGAGCACTGCTCTTACAAATCCTCAAAAAAATGGCTGCGCACTCTGCCGACCGAAGGCCCTCAGGTCATCTGCGGCCCCGGCGAAAACGCGGGCATCGTGGATATCGGCGATGGTCAGGCCGTGGTCTTCAAAATGGAAAGCCACAACCACCCCTCGTATATCGAGCCTTATCAGGGCGCGGCCACCGGCGTGGGGGGCATTTTGCGCGACGTGTTTACCATGGGCGCGCGCCCG
Organism: Aliiroseovarius sp. F20344; assembly: GCF_023016155.1. Lineage (GTDB taxonomy): Bacteria > Pseudomonadota > Alphaproteobacteria > Rhodobacterales > Rhodobacteraceae > Aliiroseovarius. The sequence goes on along the minus strand of NZ_JALKBG010000006.1, from coordinate 386,304 downwards.
ATTGCCGCCATGAACGCGCTGAGCTTTGGCGAAGTTGATCACCCCAAGACCAAGCAACTCGTCAATGGCGTGGTCGAAGGCATCGGTGGGTACGGCAACTGCTTCGGTGTTCCCAACGTAGGCGGAGAGGTTCGCTTCCACCCTGCCTATAACGGCAACTGCCTTGTGAACGCCTTTGCCGCCGGTCTCGCGGATGCAGATAAGATCTTCTATTCGGCCGCATCGGGCATCGGCATGCCTGTTGTATATCTAGGCGCCAAGACAGGCCGCGACGGTGTCGGCGGGGCCACCATGGCGTCAGCCGAGTTTGACGACACGATCGAAGAGAAGCGTCCCACCGTTCAGGTTGGTGACCCCTTTACCGAAAAACGTCTGATGGAAGCCACGCTAGAGCTGATGCAAACCGGTGCTGTCATTTCGATCCAAGATATGGGTGCCGCTGGCCTGACCTGCTCGGCCGTTGAAATGGGCGACAAGGGTGGTCTGGGCGTCAAGCTGAACCTTGAAGACGTCCCCCAGCGCGAAGACAACATGACAGCTTATGAGATGATGCTGTCCGAAAGCCAGGAGCGGATGCTCATGGTGCTGAAGCCGGAAAAAGAAGCCGAGGCCCGTGCTGTCTTCGAAAAGTGGGACCTCGATTTCGCCATCGTCGGTGAAACGCTGGCCGAAGACCGCTTTTTGATCATGCACAACGGCGAAGTGAAAGCCGATCTACCGCTGTCGCCCTTGTCGGGCCGCGCCCCAGAATACGATCGCCCGTGGGTCGAAACCCCGGCAGCCGATGAACTGGCCGACGTGCCGGAAATCGACGCGATTGACGGGCTGAAGGCGCTGATCGGGTCTGCAAACCACGCTGCAAAACAGTGGGTTTACGAGCAATATGACCACATGGTTATGGCTGACACTGTTCGCGCCCCGGGTTTGGGTGCGGGCATTGTGCGCGTGCACGGCACCGACAAAGCCATCGCCTTCACCTCGGACGTGACGCCGCGCTATGTGAAAGCGAACCCACTGGAAGGTGGTCGTCAGGCCGTGGCAGAAGCCTATCGCAATCTGACCGCCGTTGGTGCCAAGCCGCTAGCCACCACTGACAACCTGAACTTCGGCAACCCCGAAAAGCCCGAGATCATGGGACAATTCGTCGGCGCCATCAAAGGCATCGGCGAGGCTGTGGCAGCGCTGGACGTGCCGATCGTTTCGGGCAACGTCTCGCTTTATAACGAAACCGATGGCCAAGCGATCCTGCCCACCCCGACCATTGGTGCCGTGGGCCTTTTGGATCGCCTTGATGATATGATCGGTGGCGTGGCCCGCGACGGTCACGTGGCAATGGTCGTCGGCGAAACCCAAGGGCACTTAGGTCAATCCGCCCTGCTGGCCGAAGTCTTCAACCGCGAAGATGGCGACGCGCCGCATGTGGATTTGGATGCCGAGAAGCGAAACGGTGACTTCATCCGCGCCAACCGCGAGCTGATCAAAGCTTGTTCGGACCTGTCGGATGGAGGTCTGGCCCTGGCTGCTTTTGAGATGGCCGAGGCCGGTGAAGTGGGCGTTCAGCTGGACGCTGGCGACACGCCAACGCTGTTCGGTGAAGATCAGGCGCGCTATCTGGTGGCCTGTAACTTCGATCAGGCCGAAGCCTTGATGATTGAAGCAGGCAAAGCGGGTGTAACTATTGAGACCGTTGGTCGCTTTACCGGAGACAGCGTGAAGATGGGCGGCTCGGAAGCCCCCTTGGCTGAGCTTGCTCAGATTTTCCGCACCGGCTTTGATCAGGCGCATTCGTAAATGACAGGCCCGGTGCCGCTGGCACAGGATCCCGCAACGCTGACCGCCGATTGCGCGGCGTGTACGGGGCTTTGCTGTGTGTCACCCGGCTTTGATGCAGGCGATGACTTTGCCTTTGACAAACGTGCGCTTGCGCCGTGTCGCCACCTTGGAACGGACAACCTGTGCCGCATCCACGAAACTCTGACAGATCAGGGTTTTCCTGGCTGTGCCAAGTTCGATTGCAAAGGTGCAGGGCAATATGTGACCCAGCAGATCTTCCCACGCAAACGCTGGCGCAAAGACCGTGAAACGCTGGAAGCCGTGTCCGAGGCTTATCGCCGGATGCGGGCCATCTGCGACATGGCAGAGCTCCTCCAGCTGGCTGCGCGCCTACCTCTGTCAGCTGCGCAAGAGGCTGCCCGCCAAGCCATGCTGGACCGCCTTTTACCCGAGCCCGCTTGGACAGAAAACACACTGGCCGAAGCCGAAGAGGCTGGCATCCTATCGGACGCCCGCGCTATCTTGACCAGTTTTCGTGATGCCGCAATGAACCGCTAGGCCTTGCGGCCCCCCTGCCCCACACATAAGTTAGATGAAACAAACACGAGGTTTCGCCAATGGCCATGGAAGCATCCGCAATCGAAGACCTGATCCGCGCAGGTTTTCCCGACGCTCAGATCACCATCACCGATCTGGCCGGTGACGGGAATCACTGGGCTGCCGAGGTCGTGGATGAAAGCTTCCGCGACATGAACCGCGTGCAACAACAGCGCGCGGTAAACGCCACTGTCCGCGCCCAGATCGACAGCGGAGAGCTCCACGCGCTGGCATTGACGACCAAGGTACCTGAGTGAAAGGCACGTTAGGAGCCTACGCCATTGTGGCAATTGGATTTCTGTTGTTGCTGGCTATCGGGCTGCCGGGATTGCTAATACATTACTTCAACAAAGCTCGCCTTGGGCGAGACGCCAAAACAAACGGAACACAAGATGACCGACGCTAAAACACGCATCGACGAAACCGTCAAAGCCAATGACGTTGTGCTTTACATGAAGGGCACGAAAGAAATGCCGCAATGCGGGTTTTCGTCCCGCGTGGCTGGCGTTCTGAACTACATGGGCGTGGACTACGCCGATGTGAACGTGCTGGCCGACGAGGAAATCCGTTCGGGCATCAAGGAATATTCCGACTGGCCGACCATCCCGCAGCTTTACGTCAAAGGCGAATTCGTGGGCGGTTGTGACATCATCACCGAGATGACCCTGTCGGGCGAGCTGGACACGTTGTTTGACGACAATGGTGTGGCGTTTGACAAAGAGGCTGCCGACAAGATCCGCGAAGCCAACGGCTGATTTTCAGATCACTTGAGATAGAAAACGCGCGCTGCACCCCAGCGCGCGTTTTTGTATATACTGATTTTGGAAGCCTTTAGTCCGCTTTCAACCGATCTTCGACGGATGCAGCCATAGATTCAGCCCGTGCCGCGATTTCGGCCAGCGTGTCCGTAACAGCGGCAGGGACCACAGGCACTTCCACTTTCTGCGGCTCTGCGTTTTTCAGTGCATCAAGCTCCCGTTCCAGTTCGGCCACGCGTTGCTCGGTCAGCTTCACTTTATCCTCCATGCCCGCGGTCTTGTCGGCCAGCATCAAGCCCGACATCAAAAGCATGCGGCTTTCGGTCAGGTTCGAGATTTGGCTGACCAGAACGGACGCTTCAGTGTCCAGCATGGCGGCAGCGGATTTCAGGAAATGTTCTTCGCCCTCTTGGCAGGCCACTTCAAAACTGCGGCCACCGATGGTGATCGTGACGTCAGGCATGTGTGTCCTCCTCAGCCTTGGGGGCGGCCATTGTGGAAAGCTCGGTCAGCACCGCGTCCAGTTCAGCACGGTCCGCTTGCTGCGTTGCCTTCAGCGCCGACAACTCAGCAGTCATGGCATTGTTGATCAGAGTTGCATCGACGACACCCGTTTTCGAGGCCTCGCGCAAGGCATCGTTGGTGTTGCGAAGCTCTTGATTGGCTTGCCGCAGGCTTTCGGCAGCGGCCTCGGCCTGAGCAAGCTGCGCTTTCAGCTGCTCGGTCTCACCGGCAGTATCATCGCTTTTGGATTTAAGGGCGCTTAGACGTTCGGTCAGCTGTGCATTAGCGGTGCGTTCATCCTCAAGCTGCGCTTTCAACTCGTCCTGCGCACCGGTGTCGACCGCAGGCTTCTCCGCCATTTGATCCAACCCGATATTGATCCGTTCCAATGCGGCGGTAATACGGGTTTCTAGTTCGGAAATGTCACTCATAATCTGCCCTGTATAGTCCTGTCCGTTCGATCTTGTCACAAGGCGGCGCAACACTCAACGCCCTGTGCGCTTTGACGGCTGGAAATGCGATTCGCCGCCCGGTTTGCTCTCACAAGCATTTTGCTCCCCCTAAACGCCGTGTGGCAGTGTTCGTTTACAACCACTTGGGGCACAATGACTTGCTTTGCTTGACCCAAGCCGCAGGGCTGCTATCAGAGGCCTGACTTTACTTAGCCAAAGGATCCGGACCTTGGATATTGCCGCTCTTGCCAAAGCCCACCCTGACCACTGGAAAAAAGCTGCTGCGATCCGCTCTTTGACGCTGGATGCTGTTGCTGCTGCAAACTCCGGTCACTCTGGCATGCCTATGGGCATGGCCGACGTTGCGACTGTTCTGTTTGAAAAGCACCTGAAATTTGATCCCTCTGCTCCGCGCTGGGAAGACCGCGACCGGTTCATCCTATCCGCAGGTCACGGATCTATGCTGATCTACTCGCTGCTCTATCTTACCGGTTACAAAGACGTAACGCTGGACCAGATCAAAAATTTCCGTCAGTGGGGTGCGATCACCGCCGGTCACCCCGAATACGGTCACGTCTCGGGCGTTGAGACCACAACCGGCCCACTGGGTCAGGGCATCGCCAACGCCGTTGGCTTTGCGATGGCTGAAGAAATACAGCGTGCCCGTTTCGGCAAGAAAATCGTAGATCACTACACCTATGTCATCGCCGGTGATGGCTGCCTGATGGAGGGCATCAGCCAAGAGGCAATTGGCCTTGCTGGACGTCACGAGCTGTCCAAGCTGATCGTTCTTTGGGACAACAACGACATCACCATCGACGGTAAGGTGTCGCTGTCGGACCGCACCGACCAGATCATGCGCTTCAAAGCGTCAGGCTGGCACGTGCAAGAAATTGACGGGCATGATCCGGAACAGATCGACGCCGCAATTGCAAAAGCAAAAAGCACTGGCAAGCCATCGATGATTGCCTGCAAAACCCACATCGCGTTGGGTCACGCGGCACAAGACACATCGAAAGGGCACGGCGCACTGACCGATGCGGACCAATTGGCTGCAGCCAAAAAGGTCTATGGCGCACCCCAAGGGGCGTTCGATGTCCCTGCCGATGTTAAGGCGCAGTGGGAAGCCATGGGCGCACGCGGTGCTGATGCACATGCTGAGTGGGAAACCCGGTTTACCTCGATCTCGGATCGCAAACAGGGCGAGTTCAAACGGGCTTATGAAATGGAAGCGCCGAAGAAACTGGCAGCGGTTATTCGCAAGCTCAAGAAAGAGGTTGCCGAAAGCAAGCCAGCAGTTGCAACACGCAAGTCTTCGGAAATGGCACTTGCCGTGATCAACCCGGTGCTGCCGGAAACTGTAGGCGGCTCGGCTGATCTGACCGGATCGAACAACACCAAGACCGGTGATTTGGGCGTCTTCGACACCGACAACCGCAGTGGTCGCTATATCTATTGGGGCATCCGCGAACACGGTATGGCTGCGGCCATGAACGGCATGACCCTGCATGGCGGCATGCGCCCCTATGGAGGCACGTTCTTCTGCTTCACCGATTACGCGCGGCCAGCAATGCGTCTGGCGTCGCTGATGCGCATCCCAACCGTGTTTGTGATGACCCACGATTCCATCGGTGTAGGCGAAGATGGCCCGACCCACCAGCCGGTTGAGCATCTGGCCATTTGCCGCGCGACCCCCAACAGCTACACGTTCCGCCCAGCGGACACTGTTGAAACGGCCGAAGCTTGGGAAATCGCTTTGACAACGAAGGACACACCTTCGACGCTGGTTCTGACCCGTCAAAACTTGCCGACCGTCCGCACCGACTACAAGCAGAAAAACCTTTCCGCTCAAGGCGGTTATGTGCTGGCTGAAGCTGAAGTTGGCAAACGTCAGGTGATCCTGATCGCAACTGGCTCGGAAGTGTCGCTGGCCATGGAAGCCCGCGCCAAACTGGAAGCAGACGGCATCGGCACCCGTGTTGTGTCCATGCCCTGCATGGAGCTGTTTGCAGAGCAGGAAGAATCCTATCGCCGCAAGGTTCTGCCCGCTGGCGCCGTGCGCGTTGGCATCGAAGCTGCCGTACGTGACGGCGGCTGGGACCGCGTGCTTCTGGGCGAACGTGGCCGTGAAGCCAAGCAAGCCTTTGTTGGCATGACTGGCTTTGGCGCATCTGCCCCTGCAGGTGTCTTGTTCGAGAAGTTCGGCATCACCACCGACAACGTCGTGGCAAAAGCAAAAGACCTTCTGGCTTAAGCCAGGAAGCCTCAAACACGACCCAAAGCCTCCGCAGGTTTCAGGTCCGGTTCTTCAAAACGCCCTGCCAATCGGTGGGGCGTTTTCTTTATGGCTTTTAAACCTGTCCCAGATCGGACAGTCTGCGCCTGTTTTGTCAAAGGATACCAACGTGCTGTCAGGCTTAGCTGAAAATCATCGAGGTGCGCTGTTCATGGTTTTCGCCATGGCTGCCTTCGCGCTTGAAGACATGGCATTGAAAGCTGCGGCACGTGATATTCCCATCGGACAGGCGGTTGCGCTGTTTGGATTGGGTGGATTGATAATCTTCGCCCTGATCGCGCGCGTTCAGGGCGCTCGGGTCTTCCACCCGGATCTACGCTCGCCCGTAATGATCTGGCGGTCCCTGTCCGAGATCACGGGACGCTTGTTTTATGCGTTGGCGATTGCACTGACGCCGCTGTCCAGCGCCTCGGCCATTTTACAGGCAACGCCACTGGTCGTCGCTTTGGGCGCGGTGATCTTGTTTAAGGAACGGGTCGGTCCGCGCCGTTGGCTGGCGATATTCGTGGGATTCATCGGCGTGATCATGATCCTGCGTCCGGGGCTTGACGCGTTCGACCCACTCTCGATCTTTGCAGTGCTTGGGATGCTGGGGTTCGCCGGGCGCGATTTGGCCACCCGCGCAAGCCCAGCGACCCTGTCGGGCGCACAACTCGGCGTGGCTGGGTTCGCGGTTCTGACTGTGTCTGGGCTGGTCTTGTTGGCTGTGTCTGGCGAGATAAGCCTGATGACAACGGCGGCCAGCGGATACATCATGCTGACCATTGTTTGCGGCGTTCTGGCCTATGGTGCACTGACGCTAGCGATGCGGACCGGAGAGGTCTCGGTCGTGACCCCCTTCCGATATTCGCGCCTGTTGTTCGCGCTCATTCTGGGCGTCGTGGTGTTCCACGAACGCCCAGACATGATGACACTGGCGGGAAGCGCGGTCATCGTGCTGAGTGGGCTGTTCCTGCTCAGCCGAGCAAAACAAAGGGCTTAGGCTTTACCTTTGAAAATCGATCCCCAGATCGGGCCGATGACCCATGTGGCCAAGGGAATGATCAGCACGCCCAGCACGAGACCCAGAACCCCGTCCAAAGCAGCTGTCACGACCCATTTCACGAAGCCTGCATAGTCCGGCACAGCGTAAGCCGCAGCTTCGGCCCAGTGTTTGATGGTCTCATAGGGCAGATGCCAACCTAGCTCGTGCAGCCCATGTACAATGATCGAGCCGCCAACCCAAATCATCGCGGCGGTGCCGATGATGGTCAAAAGCTTCATGACGTAAGGCATCGCCTTTACAATCCCGCGGCCCAACGCCTGTGTCACGCCCAACCGTGCATTGTTGGCGAGGTACAGGCCAAAATCATCCGCCTTAACGATCAATGCGACCGAGCCATAAACTGCGACGGTGATGCCCACAGCGGCAACCGCCAAAGTGGCGGCCTCCATCCAAAAATTGCTATTTGGAATGCCCGATAGGATGATCGTCATAATCTCGGCCGACAGGATGAAGTCGGTCTTGATCGCGCCTGCGACCTTGCTTTCTTCCAGATGCGCCGGGTCGCCTTCGACATGTTCTGCGTGGTCCCATGTATGATCATGCGGGAACAGCGTGTGCCAGACCTTCTCGGCCCCCTCAAAACACAGGTAAGCCCCACCCAGCATCAGAAGTGGCGCTATTGCCCATGAGGCAAAGGCTGACAGCAAAAGCGCGATAGGCAAAAGAATGAGGAGCTTGTTCTTGATCGACCCCCACGCGATGCGCCCGATAATCGGAAGCTCGCGCTTGGCTTCAAACCCCTGCACGTATTTCGGCGTCACAGCCGCATCATCGATCACGGCACCCGCTGCTTTCGCACTCGCTTTGGCCGCCTGCCCCGCCACATCATCAATCGAGGCCGCCGCGACCTTCGCAATCCCTGCCACGTCATCCAGCAGTGCAATCAAACCACTCATCTACTCGCCCCAATCAATCCTATGCGCGTTTGGGGACGAATCTAACGCACCCACCTCAAAGGGCAAGTCCAACACCTTCAATTCGCCTTGTTAAATTCACCCCCTTGAAGGTTTGCGCTAACGAGCAGCTTAACGCGATATGTTTTCGCTATCATGTTGGCAGGGAAGGTGTTTTCTGGGTTGGGTGCTCCAGTTGTGGACGGTATACCACGTGCAAATCTCAGATTATTTCTCGCGGTTTTCGACAGCCGCCACGTGAAAGAGGAACAACTCATGTCCGTCAAAGTCGGCATCAATGGATTTGGCCGCATCGGCCGCTGCACTCTGGCCCAAATCGCGGCCTCGGGTCGTGACGATATCCAGGTGGTAAAAGTGAATGCCACAGGCCCTCTCGAAACTGCAGCTCATTTGCTAAAATACGACAGCGTGCATGGCCGCTTCCCGAACGAAGTTGTTCTGGGTGATGGCACCATGGATGTGGGCCAAGGCCCCATGAAGATGATGTCGACCTATGACATGAACGAACTGGATTGGGACGGCTGCGACGTTGTTCTGGAATGCACCGGCAACTTCAACGACGGGATCAAAGCCAAGCCGCACCTAGAGCGTGGCGCGAAGAAGGTTCTATTGTCTGCCCCCGGCACCAATGTCGATAAGACCATCGTTTACGGCGTAAACGACGAAACGCTGGAGGCCGGCGACACCATGATCTCGAATGGGTCATGTACCACAAACTGTTTGGCTCCGATGGCTAAAGTTCTGCTGAACGCTTTCGGCATCGACAGCGGCATCATGACCACGATCCACGCCTATACCGGCGACCAGCCGACCCTCGACCGTCGCCATAAGGACTTGTACCGCGCCCGCGCCGCAGCGATGTCGATGATTCCAACCTCGACCGGTGCCGCAAAAGCCCTGGGCGAAGTTCTGCCTGCGCTCAAAGGCAAGCTGGACGGATCCGCCGTGCGCGTCCCGACTCCAAATGTCTCGGCCGTGGACCTGACTGTTGTGGTGGAAAAAGATGTGACCGTTGCCGACGTCAACGCCGTGATGAAAGAGCAAGCTGCAGGCGCCATGAAAGGCGTATTGGGATATAACGAAGAGCAATTGGTTTCGACCGACTTCAATCACACCGAAGAAAGCTCAATCTTTGCAGCGGATCAAACAAAAGTGCTCGGCGGACGTCTGGTCCGCGTGCTGGCTTGGTATGATAACGAATGGGGCTTCTCGACCCGCATGGGCGATGTGGCCGTGAAAATGGGCAGCATCTGATCCCACAACAACTTCGTAGATCTGAACCCTCGCAGCCCAGCTTGCGAGGGTTTTCTTTTGTCTTGCCCAAGGCAACAACAGTTGCAACATTACCCCAAACAGGCAAGGGCAGCCTCAGGAGCAATCGTCGTGACAAATCAACTTGCCATAGCGCTTGGCGCTGTGATCCTGATCCTTCTGGGATTGGATGTGTTCCTGTGGGACGGCACCAACATACTGTTCCTCTCGAAGAAGTTTTTAGAACTGACAGAATGGGCCGCGTTCTGGCGATAAGCTTGCGAACATGGGTTGCCCCTTGACCTTTTCGAAAATGTTGCGATGTTAGCGCTCACATTTCCACGTGTGCGTGAAGGAGACAATTATGACGATCAAAGTGGCAATCAACGGTTTTGGTCGCATCGGACGACTTGTCCTGCGCGCAATTCACGAAAGCGGTCGCAAAGACCTTGAGGTCATCGCCATCAACGACCTTGGTTCGGTGGAAATGAATGCGCATCTGCTGGAATTTGACAGTGTACATGGCCGCTTCCCAAACAAGGTGACCTATGGCGAGGATTGGATTGACGCTGGACGTGGCAAAATTGCCGTCACAGCCATTCGCAACCCTGATGACCTGCCTTGGGCCAATGTAGACATCGTGATGGAGTGCACGGGGATTTTCAAAGGCGACAAAGCCCTTGTTCATCTTGGAAATGGCTCCAGCCGCGTTCTAGTTTCTGCCCCGTCGTCTGGCGCAGATAACACGGTGGTATATGGCGTGAACCATGACAGCCTTAGCGCAGATCACGTTCATGTCTCGAACGCTTCATGCACAACAAACTGCTTGGCCCCGGTCGCCAAAGTGTTGCACGACACTGTGGGCATTACCAAAGGCTTCATGACCACAATCCATTCCTACACCGGCGATCAACCAACGTTGGACACGCTACACAGCGACCCATATCGCGCACGTGCCGCCGCGATGAGCATGATCCCCACCACCACAGGCGCCGCCCGCGCCGTCGGTCTGGTTTTGCCCGAGCTGAACGGAAAACTGGATGGCGTTGCAATCCGCGTGCCAACCCCGAATGTCTCCTGCGTAGACCTGACAATCGAAGCATCGCGAGACACATCCGTGGAAGAGATTAACGCCGCAATGATCGCGGCCTCAGAAGGACCCTTAAAAGGCGTTCTGGGGGTTACAGATCGTCCGCTGGTGTCCATTGATTTCAATCATGACCCGATGTCATCAACGCTGGCCTTGGATCAGACCAAAGTACTGGATGGCAACATGGTGCGCGTGCTCAGCTGGTATGACAATGAATGGGGCTTCTCGTGCCGCATGTTGGATACGGCGGTGGAAATGGGCAAGTACCTTTAAGGCCCGCCCGCGCCTACAAAACCTGAGACAAAAACTGACGCGTCCGCACTTCGCGAGGCGCGTCAAATATTTGATCCGGCGTGCCTTCTTCCAAGATGCGACCGCTTTCAAGAAAGCAAACCTTGTCCGCCAGTTCGCGCGCGAAGCCCATCTCGTGGGTGGCAAGGATCATGGTCATCCCCTCACCCCTTAGCTGTCGTAGTACATCCAGAACCTCGGCAACCAGTTCTGGGTCCAAGGCGGATGTGATTTCATCAAACAGCAAAATATCCGGCTGCATCGCAAGGGCACGGATGATCGCCACACGCTGCTGTTGTCCACCAGAAAGCTGATCAGGGTAATGATCTATGCGATGGCCCAACCCGAAGCGGTCAAAAAGCTCGGCCACGCGATCGCGCTGCGCGGCTTTGCTAAGCCCTTTCACCCGGCGCGGGGCCAACATCACATTGTCTGCCGCCGACATGTGCGGAAACAGATTGTAGGATTGGAAGACCAACCCGATCCGCTGTCGTATGGGCTGCGGATCAAGTCCCGGTTCGGCGATATCCACGCCATCAAACCAGATCTCACCATCATCAACAGGGTCCAGCAGATTAATCGCGCGCAGCAACGTTGATTTACCAGAACCGGACGCACCGATCAGGCACACCATTTCCCCGCGCGCGACCTCAAGATCGATCCCGCGCAAAACCTGATGATCCCCAAAGCTTTTTTGAATGTTCCGCAAAGACAGCATTGGCTATTGCTCCTGCTTGCGTCGTTTGTTCATCAGGTGATCGGCAAAGCGCGTCATCGGAATGGTGATCGCCAGAAAGATAACCGCTGCCCCCACATAGGGCGTGAAATTGGCGTAGAGCGACTTGTAAACACCCGCCTGCCGGAAGATCTCGACCGGGCCAACAAAGGACAAAAGCGCGACGTCTTTTTGCAAAGCGACAACAAGGTTCATGTTTGCAGGCAACACATTGCGTAACGCCTGAGGCAGGATCACGTAGCGCATCGTATCCGCGCCCGACAGGCCCAAAGAAAGCGCGGCAGAGCTTTGGCTTTTGTGGATCGACCCAATGCCGGACCGAATGACCTCGGCCACATAAGCCGCATAGACGAGGATCAGCGCAAGCGAGCCCCAGATATAGGGCGAATTCCACGGGCGCGGAAGCCCAAGGCCCGGAACTCCGAACCCCACAAGATAGATAACAAGAATGACGGGAAGCCCGCGAAACACATCCGTGTAAACCGTCGCGAAAAGTCGAAGCGGGTAAAGCGCAGGCCTTTGAATGTCACGACAGATCGCAACAAACAGCCCCAAAAGCGCAATCAGCGGGGCACACCACGCAAAGATCGCGATATCCAGCAAAAACGCGTTCAGCAGCCCTGGAAAGGTCTTCGTGAACACGCCGCCGTTGAAAAAGCTTTTCTTTACGGCTTCCCATCCAGGCGCAAGTGGCACCAGAACCAGAATTGCAACAAGTACCAGTGTCGTCGAGACACCCGCTACCCACATGGATCGGCGGCGCTGTGCAGCTTCAAACTGCGCGCGCCGCCCCGGCATCGCCGGTGGTTCACCAGACATCGTCATTCTGCGCGTTTTCCGCCTTATTCGATTACCGGAACACCTGTTGCTGCCTGAAGCCACTCGGCTTCAATCTCAGCCAGTTTTCCCGAATCCGTCAGCGCCTGAATGGCTTCATCAACACAAGGCTTCAAAGCGCTGCCATCCGCCATGAGAGCGCCAAACTGATCTGGATTGTCCGAACGCTCTGCCGGGAATTGGCCAAGCAGTGCTCCGTTCTCGACCACCACAGCCGACAGGTAAAGCGCGGTTGGCAGGTCAAACAGAGCCGCATCAATCTGATTGGCCTGAAGGGCCGCAGTCACATCCGTGTTGTCATTGTATAAAAGCACATCATTTTCAGGAGATATAACTTCACCCACCATAGACGCACCGGTGTGCGAAGCCCCTGCCCCCCACACAAGACCTTTCAGCGCATCCAATGTCGGCGCACCCACTTTATCGGCCACGGATTGGGTTGTAAGAACTGCCATCGCTGAGCTGTAGTAGGGCAGCGAGAAATCAACCATCTCTTCCCGCTCTGGCGTGATCGAGTATTGCTGCATGTTAAAGTCAAAGTTTTTTTCGCCGGGCTGAATGGCTTCGTCGAACGATGTACGCACCCAGGTTACCGCGTCATCCGCAAATCCCATTTCGTTCGCAATGGCATAGGCCACAGCGGCCTCAAACCCATTTTTGCTTTCTGGTGCATCATCCATAACCCAGGGGTAGTAAGCCGGATTGCCGGTCGCGATGGTCAGAACCCCTTCGTTCAAGGTTTTACCTGCTGCGCAATTGTCAGCCGCATAGGCCGCACTGCCCACAAGCGAAGCGCACATGATCGTCAGCACTTTTTTCATTTCGGTCATCTCCCCAGATTGGATGTTTTGCTTGAGCCTAGCGTGAACCACCTAACTGGGCGAGCGAAAAAGCACCTTTTGAAACAGGGCCATTGACCTTCCCCAATTTTTTGATCAAATATTTCACACCGTATTTATTTCAAACCAACGACGGCATGACACCGACGTTGTAGGAGGTTTTGATGTCACCAAAGCGCCCCTTGGATTGGGCCTCGAACTTGTCCGCTGATTTTGTCGCCTATGCAAATGGTCGTCGCATTGAAGAAGTGGAGTGCATCATCCCCGACATTGTCGGAACCTCGCGCGGGAAAGCGATGCCCGCCACGAAATTTGATCCTGAAGCCGAACTCGCCTTGCCCATATCTCTCTTCTACCAGACAATTTCTGGCGAATACGTGGATATGGAGATCGAGAACCAGTGGCTTGAACGTGATGTTGTGCTTCGCCCGGACATGAGCACCGCCTGTGCCGTGCCTTGGGCCGATGATGTTTCGGTACAGGTGATCTGCGATATGTTCAACCGCGACGGGTCGCCTCTGGCTGTATCCCCGCGCGCATTGTTGAAGCGTATCGTCGGTCTTTATGCAGACAAGGGCTGGAAGCCGATTATCGCGCCCGAGCTTGAGTTTTACCTCACCAAGCCCAACCACGATCCCAACGAACCGATTGAACCCCCGATTGGGCGAACCGGTCGAAAGGGTGCAAGCCGTCAAGTGTATTCGATGTCCGCCGTGGACGATCACGGACCGGTCATCGACACGATCTATGATTACGCTGAAGCGCAAGGGCTTGAGATCGACACCGTAATTCAAGAAGGTGGCGCCGGTCAGATCGAGATCAACCTGAACCACGGCGATCCTGTGAACCTTGCCGATCAAGTGTTCTATTTCAAGCGCACGATCCGCGAGGCCGCGCTAAAGAACGGCGTGTTTGCGACGTTCATGGCCAAACCCATTCGGGACGAGCCAGGCAGCGCGATGCATGTGCATCAAAGCATTGTGGATGCGAATACCGGCAAAAACATCTTCTCAAACGAAGATGGCAGCGCGTCTGATCTGTTCCGCTGGTTCATCGGCGGGTCTCAGAAATACACGATGGATATCGTACCGCTTCTGGCCCCTTACGTGAACTCGTTCCGTCGCATCACTGTGGAAGGTCAATCCGCCCCTGCCAACTTGGAATGGGCGTCGGACAATCGCACGACGGGCTTACGGGTACCACATTCCGGCCCGGCAGCACGGCGTCTGGAAAACCGCGTCATCGGCATGGATGCAAACCCATATATAGCCATCGCAGCCTCGCTGGCGTGCGGGTATCTTGGCATGATGAACAAGGTCGAGCCGCGCAAGGAAGCCACAAAAGAGGTTTGGGAAGTAGAGCAACCCCTGCCGGCCGCCCTGCGCGCCGCATTGGATTTGTTTGATGAGGCAAAAGAAATTCGCGCCGTTCTGGGCGAGGAATTCTGCAAGCTTTATTCCGATATCAAATGGGCTGAGAATGAAGAATACCAACGCGAAATCTCGCCTTGGGAACGGCAGCATTTGCTTTTGAACGTGTAAGGCACGCCGGACACTCCAAAACTTAGGCGCGGTCACTTAGTACGGTGGCCGCGTTTTTCTTTGCCCGACAAAACTAAGGGCGGGATAGTGATCCTATCCCGCCCTACGTAAAACTCTTGTCCGAAACCAGTTCTTAGAAATGCGCCGATTTCGTTGTCGACGGAACTGCCAGAGGTGGGGCGAATTTGGTCAGGTCGATGCCTTCAACAGCAGCCTTGTATTCCTCCATCGTGGGCGTGCGGCCAAGGATGGCCGCCAGAACCACAACAGGGGTCGAAGCAAGCAGGCTTTCACCTTTCTTGTCCGGCGCATCGCCTACAACGCGGCCTTGGAACAGGCGGGTCGAGGTTGCCAGAACCGTGTCACCCTTTGCGGCTTTCTCTTGGTTGCCCATGCAGAGGTTACAACCGGGACGTTCGAGATACATGATGTTCTCATACTCGGTCCGTGCCTCAGCTTTCGGGAACAGGTCGTCGAATTCGAAGCCCGAGTATTTCTCGAGGATTTCCCAGTCGCCCTCTTCCTTCAGTTCGTCGATAATGTTGTAGGTCGGAGCAGCCACCACCAGCGGCGCGTTGAACTCGACCTTGCCCATCGATTTCTCAAGGTTCTTCAACATCTGGGCCACAATCTTCATGTCGCCCTTATGCACCATGCACGAGCCGACAAACCCAAGGTCCACCTTCTTATCGCCGCCGTAATAAGACACAGGGCGGATGGTGTCGTGGGTATAGCGCTTGGACACGTCTTCGTTGTTCACGTCCGGGTCCGCGATCATAGGCTCATCGATCGCATCCAGATCCACGACCACTTCGGCGAAGTAGTTCGCGTTTTCGTCCGGGGTCAAGGCAGGGTTCGCACCCGACTTGATGTCCGCGATGCGCGCATCGGCTTTGTTGATCAGGCCTTGAAGCAGCTGGGCTTCATTGTCCATGCCCTTGTCGATCATGATCTGAATGCGCGATTTGGCCAGTTCCAGCGAGCCAATCAGCGTCTCGTCATTCGAGATACAGATTGAAGCTTTCGCCTTCATCTCAGCCGTCCAGTCGGTGAAGGTAAAGGCTTGGTCAGCCAGAAGCGTCCCAATATGCACTTCGATCACGCGGCCCTGGAAGACGTTGTCACCGTGCTGATCCAGCATTTGCGCTTGCGTGGCATGGACCACGTCACGGAAATCTAGGTGATCAGCCATCTTGCCTTTGAAGGTCACTTTGACCGATTCCGGGATCGGCATAGATGCCTCGCCAGTTGCCAGCGCCAGAGCCACGGTGCCCGAGTCTGCACCGAAGGCCACGCCTTTGGACATACGGGTGTGGCTGTCGCCGCCGATGATGACGTCCCAGTCATCCACCGTGATGTCATTCAACACTTTGTGGATCACGTCGGTCATGGCGTGATACTTCCCCTTCGGGTCACGCGCGGTGATCAGCCCGAAATCGTTCATGAATTGCATCAGTTTCGGGATGTTGGCCTGCGCCTTCTTGTCCCAAACAGATGCGGTGTGACAGCCCGACTGATAGCCCACGTCCACGGACGGCGAGATCACGGTGGCGGCCATCGCCTCCAGTTCCTGCGCGGTCATCGGACCGGTGGTGTCCTGCGAGCCCACCACGTTCACCTTCACACGCACGTCGGACCCGGCAAGCAGGGTCGCGCCCGGCGTGGTGCCCAATGCATTGCGGTTGAAGATTTTTTCAACGGCGGTCAGGCCCTGACCTTCTGCGGTGATCTCTTTCGACGGTGCATAAGCCGATTTCAGCTCTTGTCCCAGAGCTTCGGCAGCAAATGTCTGCAGCTTCTTGCCGAAGACCACGGCATAAGAACCGCCGGCCTTCATGAACTCCATCTTCTGCGGGGTGAAGGCGGCGGCAACGCTTTTCAGCTCTTTTCCGTCGGCATCATGCAGGGTTTTGGTCTTGGAGTTGATGGTCAAGACGGTGCCGGTGGCGACCGAATAGGCCTCTTCCAGCACGGCTTCGCCGTCTTCGTCTTCAATCACGTTGCCGTCTGCGTCCAGCTTCTTGACCCAGTTGTCCAGATCAATGCCGATGCCGCCGGTCACGCCCACGGTGGTCAGGAAGATCGGAGAGATGCCGTTGGTGCCGGCCACAACTGGGGCGATGTTGATGAAGGGCACATAGGGGCTGGCCTTCTTGCCAGTCCATAGCGCCACGTTGTTGACGCCCGACATACGCGACGACCCAACGCCCATGGTGCCTTTTTCCGCAATCAGCATCACGCGGGCATCGGGGTGTTGTTTTTGCAGCTCTTGGATTTCCACCTGCGCTTCGGGCGAGATCATGCATTTGCCGTGCAATTCGCGGTCAGCGCGCGAATGTGCTTCGGCACCCGGCGACAGTAGGTCGGTCGAAATATCACCAACACCGGCGATATAGGTAACGACTTTGATCTCTTCCTCGACGTCGGGCAGTTTGGTGAAAAACTCTGCCTTGGCATAGCTTTCCAGCAATTCTTTGGCGACGGCGTTGCCAGCTTTATAGGCTGCGTTCAGACGGTCCGTGTCAGCCTCGTACAGGAAGACCTGCGTTTTCAGAACGTCTGCAGCCTGCGCTGAAATCGCAGCGTCATCACCCAGCGCCAGATCCAACAGCACCTCAACCGAGGGACCACCTTTCATGTGCGCCAGCAGCTCAAAGGCAAACTCCGGGGTAATTTCGGCAACAGAAGCCTCACCCAGAATGATCTCCTTCAGGAACTTCGCCTTGACGCCAGCGGCACTCGTCGTGCCCGGAAGTGTGTTGTAAACAAAGAAATTCAGCGATGCTTCGCGTTTAGCATTCCCGGTATCTTTGATCTGCTCGATCAATTCCCCCACCAGCGCGCCATCGTCGATCGGCTTGGGGTGCAGCCCCTCGCCCTTACGCGTTTCAATCTCATTTAGGTAGTCGGTGTACAAGCTCATGACGTTCCCTACGAATTCGAGTTGGATGCAGCCCGTTTCCCAGCGCGGAAGAATCTCTTACACACTGGAAATGTCTGCTGTATGCCGCTGTATACCAAACACTTGCTGGCGGGGCAATATCTTCAAAGGCAGCACAATGCCCCTTTTTCGATCTCATAACCGCATTCACCCTGTGATCCAATCCCACTGCGTCACTGAGCCGCCCCCAGATGCTTAACAAATTCATAGACGTGAATATTTAACGGGCGTAGAGACACCCTTAGAATTCTTTATTGCCCGATTGGAGGGAGCTCATGACACATTCGTTCAATGCAACGCGCAGGGGATTTCTTAGCCTTGCTGCAGGTGCAGGCGCTCTGATGGCGACGGGGGCCAATGCCGCTGCCCTAAAAACCGTCGAAACCAAAGCAAAGATTGTCATTTTGGGTGCGGGTGCAGCAGGCACCGCATTGGCCAATCGCCTTGTCCGCCGTTTGAATGGGGCCGAGATCACAATAATCGATCCCCGTAAGGAACACTGGTACCAACCCGGTTTCTCGTTGATCGCGGCAGGCCTCAAGCCCTCAAAATACTCGGTTTCGCAAACTGGTGACTGGCTGCCCAAAGACATCAACTGGGTTGCAGAGCGCGCAGCGGAAATTGATCCCGACGCGCAAAAAGTAATGACCGAGAGCGGCAAGACCATCCCCTATGACTTCCTTATTCTGGCACCCGGCCTAGTGCTGAACTACGGTGCCATCGAAGGGTTCGAAATGGACATGATTGGCAAGGACGGCATTGGGTCGCTTTACGCCGGTCCTGATTATGCCGCCAAAACATGGGAAGCCGCTGGCCGCTACACCGAAGATGGCGGCGTTGGTATTTTCACCCGCCCCGCGACCGAGATGAAATGTGCTGGCGCACCGATCAAGCACACGTTCCTGATCGACGACATCGCGCGAAAAGCTGGCACAACGAATTTGGACATCAACTATATGGCCCACAATCAGGGCCTGTTTGGTGTGCCGATTATCTCGGAAAAACTGCGGATGTTGTTTGGTCAGCGCGAGATCACGCCGCATTACAGCCATGTGCTGAAAGCGGTGGATGCCGGAAAAAAGATCGCCACTTTTGAAACCGAGAACGGCGATGCGGAAATGCCATATGACTACCTGCATATCGTGCCGCCTCAACAGGCGCCGGATGTGGTGCGCAACTCGGCCCTGACCGATCCCGGCAGCTGGGATGGCCGTGGTTGGGCGACCGTCGACAAGCACACTCTGCGTCACAACTTCTTCGACAACGTCTTTGCTGTGGGCGACATCGCGGGCGTGCCCAAGGGCAAGACAGCGGCCAGCGCCAAATGGCAGGTGCCGGTGGTTGAAGAACACCTTGTCGCACAGATCGCAGGCACCAAAAGCGACGCGAGCTATAACGGCTATACGTCCTGCCCTCTGATCACCCGCGTGGGCCGTGCGATGCTGATCGAGTTCGACTACAACAACAACCTGACCCCCAGCTTCCCGGGCGTGATCGCGCCCTTGGAAGAGCTGTGGATCAGCTGGCTGATGAAAGAGGTTGCCCTGAAAGCGACCTACAATGCCATGATCCGTGGCGACGCATAAGGAGGATATGACCGATGAAAGAGCTTACCTTCGGAACGTTAATTGCCGTCTTTGAAGAGATCTTTGGCCCGACATTGTTCTGGGTGATGGTGGTGGCGGCCATCATAATCACACTGGCCTATCTCTATGTCCTGATCCGCGACCGGGCGGTCAGCTGGCACAAATTCCTGCGCGCGCAGCTGTCGATGCCAATTGGTGCAATCGTCGCGGTTCTGTTTGTGCAGAAGATGACCCACTCCAGCTTCTCTGACATAGGCGGTCCAATTGATGTGATCATCCTTTTGGGCATTGCTGCAATGGGCGCTGTGGGTGCTGCTATATTGGTCTACACGTTCGATGCGCTGCTTTTGCAGAGACCCAACAGACAGGAAGACTGACCGTCAGCGATAGAAACGAAAAAGGGCCGCGTTATGCGGCCCTTTGTGTTTTCTAGGAAATTGCGATCACACCGCAATGGCGGGCAGGTCTTGCTCCATCAACCAATCTGCCAGCACCCCGGCCTCTGGCGGTAGCTGGATTTCCATACCGCCCGCGAACTCTGCAAACGCATCCTGATTTAACTGGTTTAAGCCAACCAGCACAGGAATACCCATATCCAGCGCCTTTACGATCACATCGCGAAATCCGCGCCCTTCGGCCTCTTGTTTGCCGAACTTGTTGATGATCAGGCAATCGGCCCCGCAGTCCATTGCCCTGCTGACCAACATAACCGCACGTTCAAGCATATCTGCTTTTAACCGACATCCCCGCGCGCCCGGTCCCAGGTTTTGGGAAATGCGCAACAAAGGACCCTCGGGCAGAACCTGAATATCCATATCGCATGGGCCGTGGTTTACACGCCCAGTGTTGACCTGAGTTGTCCCAACCACACGAAGGCCTTTTTGTTGCAAGGCCGAAGCGACGGAAAACAAAAGCTCGTCCGTATCGCCACGCCCTGCTGCTTTTGTGCAGGCAATTCTCATCTCGGGGCTCCTATCCTAAAGCGATGCCTTCAGTCACTGCACCGGCTTCAAATCCGCGCCTTTGATCTCGGCTTTGGCGGCAAGCTCGGCCACGAAGGCACGTGCGCCCTTGGCCCAAGCGGCCTTTTCCATCGCCTCGGCAATACGGGGTTTGACGCTGTCATACGGCAGCTCTGCCCCATCTTCAGCGGCATCCATGCGGATGACATGCCAGCCATGGCGGGTCAGAACCGGAGCATCTGTGACCGCACCGCTCTTCAGCCCACGCAGAACTTTTTCAAACTCGGGAACGGTGTCGCCCGGTCCAAGCTGGCCCAGCGCCCCGCCAGACGACTTCGAGCCGCAATCGCTGTTCTCTTCTGCGATATGTGCAAACTTGCGTGGGTTTGAGGTGACTGCTGCCATTACCTGATCAGCACGGGCTTTGGCAGCTTCTGTTTCATCTTTGTCGCGCGGGTCGCAAGCGATCAGGATGTGCGAGACCTCCCACAACGGCGGCGCGCGGAAACGCGACGGGTCGCGGGACCATTCGGTGTGAACCGCGTCTTCGCTGGGCGTCGCGACTTCGACCTCAGTTTCGAGAAGGCCCCGGATCAGGGCCTCCTCGTCTGTTTCAAAGCGGCCTGGTGCAACCTCGGCCGGGTCGGCCGTGATCTGGCGCTTGCGGGCTTCTTGCAAAAGAAGGGTCCGCACCGCGACGGCATTGGCCGCCTTGCGCCAAGCAATGCCAGGCTTGCCGGTGGGGGCGTCATGGTTCTGTGCTTCAGCGGCAACCACCGCATGAGGCACAGTTTCACCATTGACGACGAGATCGGGGAATAGGGCCGCATTCATGGTCATTACTCCGCAGGGTTCACAGGTTTCTGACGACGCGAGCGCACAACCTGATAGCCGGGGCGCCACAGATAGCGCACGGGGGCCGACAACATGTGAACAAGGCGCGTGAACGGGAAGACAAGGATGATTGTCAGCCCAAGGAACAGGTGCAGCTTGAAGACCAAGGACACGTCAGCGATATAGCTGGCGGCAGCACCGTCAAAGGTAAAGATCCCTTGCGCCCATGACATGAACTTAACCATCTCATGTCCGTCCAAATGACCCAGCGACACGAAGATCGTGCCGAGACCCAGCACAAGCTGCGCCAAGAGCATACCCAGAATGGTTATATCCCAGAAGCTCGAGGTTTTGCGGATGCGCGGATCGGTCCAGCGGCGATGGAATAGCATGCCGCCACCCACCAGCGCCATGACGCCCGCGATGCCACCGGCCACAACGGCCAGAAGCTGTTTCGCACCGTGGCTGATGCCCATGGTGTCAAAGATCCAGATCGGGGTCAGAAGACCGATCAGGTGACCGAAGAAAATGATCAACACACCCACATGGAACAGGATGGACCCGATCATCAGTTGCTTGCGTCGCAGCATCTGGGAAGACGAGGTTTTCCAGGTGAAAGGATCGCGGTCATAGCGCGCGATGCTTCCCATGATCCCCACGCCCAAGGCGATATAGGGGAAAATTCCGAACAGAAAATTGTGCATTTCGTCCTCCATCATTCCGCAGCCACGCCGGGGGCGCGGGCTGCTGTGTCTGATTTGGGTTCATCCATGCGCGAAAGCATGTCGCGCACTTGTGGGCATCCGGCATTGGGATCGGGACCGAAGCGCACTTCGCTTTCCTCCCAGATCTCGTCCAGAGCCTCTAAGTCATTGGGATCGACCTCGGGCTGTTCCAGCAGCTCGGCCACTGCCTCTTTGTCGGCTTCTACACCAGACAGCTGTAGCAAAGAGGCGAACACGGCAGCATATGGGCTGTCACGTCGAACCAGTCGTTCGCTCAACGCTTCCATAATATGCGCCGCGTCCGCCAAGGTATCCTGTACCTCGGCATAGGGACGCGTGGACAGGAATTCCAAGAGAACAGGCAGGTGGTCGGGCAGCTCGCTTGATACCGGATCGAACCCGGCTTCGCGATACATCTCGACCAGCGAAACCATCGCCCCACCCCGGTCGCGACTTTCGCCGTGAACATGCTCAAACAGGTTCAGTGACAAAGTGCGCGATCGATCGAAGAGCAGCACATACTGCTCTTCCAGATCGTAGATGTCCTGCGATCCCAAGGCGTCGATCAAGGGGCGCAGATCACGACGGGCAGCAGCCGTAAGACGGCTGTCCGATGCCAGCACCGCGCCGATTTCCGGCATGGCCTGCTGCAGTTCGCGAGTGGGGTAGCTTAGAACCAGCGAGATAGCTTTTAGAGAACGGTCCATTACATCACCTCCGACGGCATTTTCAGGGCTTTCTTGGCACCGCCAAACAGCGATGCTTTCGACGTTCCACCGGAACAGCCATTGGTATCAGTGAAGCCACAGCCGCCGCGCAGATCGTAAGCGTCTTCAACTTGCTCGCGGTGCGTGGTCGGGATGACGAAACGGTCTTCGTAGTCGGCAAGGGCCATAATTTTATACATGTCCTCGATGGTACGACCGGTCAGACCGACACGTTCAGCCAGACCCTCGTCCGTTACGCCTTCGATGGTTTTCGAGCGCATATAAGCGCGCATACCAAGCATCCGTTCCAACGCGGTGACAACGGGGGCTTCATCCCCTGCGGTCAGCATGTTGGCCAGATATTTCACCGGGATACGCAGGTTCTTCACGTCGGGCATTGCGCCGTCGGTTCCGATTGCACCTGCTTCGGCGGCGTTCTGGATCGGGCTAAGCGGTGGGATGTACCAGACCATCGGAAGGGTGCGATACTCTGGGTGCAGCGGGAACGCTACTTTCCATTCCATCGCCATCTTCCAGATCGGGCTTTCCTTTGCGGCCTTGATCCAATCCTGCGGGACACCGTCACGCTCGGCAGCGGCGATCACCTCGGGATCGTTCGGATCAAGGAAGACACCCAGCTGCGCGTCGTAAAGATCGGTTGTGGCTTCCGCATTCGCGGCTTCCTCGATCTTGTCGGCATCGTAAAGCATCACACCCAGATAGCGGATCCGGCCCACACAGGTTTCCGAACAGACGGTCGGGTTGCCGCTTTCGATGCGCGGATAGCACAGGGTGCATTTCTCGGACTTACCGGTCGACCAGTTGTAGTAGACTTTTTTGTAAGGACAGCCCGAGACACACATCCGCCAACCGCGACACTTCTCTTGGTCGATCAGGACAATGCCGTCTTCTTCGCGCTTATAGATCGCACCCGACGGACACGAAGCCGCACAAGCCGGGTTCAGGCAGTGTTCGCACAGACGGGGGAGATACATCATGAAGGTGTTCTCGTATTCCCCGTAGATCTGCTTTTGCACACCTTCGAAGTTGTAGTCTTCACCACGTTTCGAGAATTCGCCACCCAGGATTTCTTCCCAGTTCGGCCCCTTCTCGATCTTCTCCATCCGTTCGCCAGTGATCTTGGAACGCGGGCGGGCGGTGGGGAAGGCCTCCATTTCAGGGGCTGACTTCAGGTGGTCATAGTCGAAATCGAACGGCTCATAGTAATCGTCGATCTCGGGCAGATCGGGGTTGGCGAAGATGTTCGCCAAAATCCGCCATTTCGACCCCTGTTTGGGCTGCAACTTGCCAGCTTTGGTGCGTTCCCAGCCACCGTTCCAACGCGCCTGGTTTTCCCAGTCGGTCGGATAGCCGGTGCCCGGTTTGCTTTCCACGTTGTTGAACCATGCGTATTCAACACCGTCTCGCGACGTCCAGACGTTCTTACACGTCACAGAGCAGGTGTGGCACCCGATACATTTATCAAGGTTCAACACCATGCCGATTTGAGCACGTACCTTCATTCTGCTGCCTCCTTATTCGGGGTCGCTTCACGGTCGAGCCAGTCAACCTTCTTCATCTTGCGCACCACGACGAATTCATCGCGGTTCGCACCAACGGTGCCGTAGTAGTTGAAACCGTAAGATTGCTGGGCATAGCCGCCGATCATGTGGGTGGGCTTCAGCGTCGCACGCGTGACCGAGTTGTGAATGCCGCCGCGTTTACCGGTCTTCTCGGACCCGGGCGTATTCACGATTTTCTCTTGCGCGTGGTACATGAAGGTCGTTCCGTCCTTCATCCGCTGACTTACAACCGCACGGGCCGTCAGGGCACCGTTCGAGTTGTAAAGCTCGACCCAATCGTTATCGACAATCCCTGCCGATTTCGCATCGTTTTCCGAGATCCAGATCACCGGGCCACCGCGATTCAGCGTCAGCATGTGAAGGTTATCGGAATAGGTCGAGTGGATGCCCCATTTCTGGTGCGGCGTGATGAAGTTCAACACCACATGCGGCCAGTCTTTCTCGCTATGCACCTCGTCGGTGATCGTTTTCAGATCGACCGGAGGACGGTAGGACAGGAAGCCCTCACCAAAGGCCAGCATCCACTGGTGATCCTGATAGGTCTGTTGACGACCTGTCAAGGTCCGCCACGGGATCAGCTCGTGCACGTTGGTGTAGCCCGCGTTATAGCAGACCTCTTCGCTTTCAATACCAGACCATGTCGGGGACGAGATGATCTTACGTGGCTGCGCGGCGATGTCGCGGAACCGGATCTTCTCATCCTCTTTAGGTTTGGCCAGATGGGTGTGATCACGGCCGGTCGCTTTGGACAAGCTGTCCCACGCCTTGACTGCAACTTCACCGTTGGTTTCCGGCGCTAGCATCAAGACGACCTCGGTCGCGTCGATGTCGGTCACGATCTTGGGCTGACCCTTGGCGGGCCCCTCCTCGTGCACACCGTTCAACTCACGCAGGTGCTGCACCTCGTGCTTGGCATCAACCATGATGCCTTTGCCGCCGTTGCCCAGCTTGTCCAGAAGCGGACCAAGAGCCACGAAGTGGTCATAGACCGCGGTATAGTCGCGTTCCACCGGCACATAGTTTGGCGCGGTCTTGCCCGGAATAAGGTCGCATTCGCCCTTCTTCCAGTCACGCACTTGATCCTGCGCCAGTTCACCCGGCGTATCATGCAGAAGCGGCACCTGAACGATGTCCGTTTCCTTGCCCAGAATTTCCGGGGCAACTTCCTGGAACTTGTGGGCAATGGCCTTGAAGATCTCCCAGTCCGACTTGCTTTCGTAAGCCGGGTCCACAGCCGCCTGAAGCGGGTGAATGAACGGGTGCATGTCCGAGGTGTTCAGGTCGTTCTTTTCGTACCAAGAAGCCGTGGGCAGAACGATGTCCGAATAGACACAAGTGGTCGACATGCGGAAGTCCAGCGTGACCAGCAGGTCCAGCTTGCCTTCCGGCGCATCCTCGTGCCACTTCGCTTCTTTCGGAAGCTGCGCACCTTCTTCCCCAAGATCCTTGCCCATGACCCCGTGATCGGTGCCAAGCAGGTGCTTCAGGAAATACTCGTGCCCCTTGCCCGACGACCCCAGCAGGTTCGAGCGCCAGACAAACAGGTTACGCGGCCAGTTTTCAGGTGCATCCGGGTCCTCACAGGACATTTCCAGATCGCCAGATTTCAGCTGCTGCGCCACATAGGCAGGGATTTCCATCCCAGCATCATTGGCCTGTTTGGCCACCTCAAGAGGGTTGGTTTTCAGCTGCGGCGCCGATGGCAACCAGCCCATCCGTTCAGCACGGATGTTGAAGTCAATCATCGACGCATCCCAGTCACCTTCCGGTGCGGTGGGCGACACGATCTCGCTTGCGGTCAGGGTCTCGTAGCGCCACTGATCCGAATGCGCATACCACATCGAGGTCGAGTTCATTTGACGTGGTGGCCGGTTCCAGTCGAGACCAAAGGCCAAAGGCAACCAACCAGTCTGCGGGCGCAGTTTTTCCTGGCCCACATAGTGAGCCCAACCACCGCCGGACTGACCTACACAACCGCACATGATCAGCATGTTGATCACGCCGCGATAGTTCATGTCCATGTGGTACCAGTGGTTCATTGCCGCGCCGATGATGATCATCGACTTGCCGTTGGTCTTCTCGGCATTTTGCGCGAACTCACGGGCAACGTGAACGATCTTATCAGCAGATACGCCGGTGATCTTCTCGGCCCACGCAGGGGTGCCCGGCACGTCTTCGTTATAGTCCTTGGCAACCCAGTCACCACCCAGACCACGATCAAGGCCATAGTTGGCACAGAACAGGTCAAATACAGTGGCCACACGAACCAGACCGTCTTTGGTCTGGATCTCGCGGATTGGGATGTTTCGGGTCAGAACGTCGGGGCGGTCATCGCCGGTCGAGAACTGTTCGGTCGCTTCGCCACCGAAATACGGGAAGTCCACACCAGCAACACGGTCATGGTCTCCATCACCAATCAGCGTCATTTTCAGATCGGTGTCGGCCTCTTGGGCGCGTTCTTCGAGGTTCCATTCCCCGTCTTCGCCCCAGCGATATCCGATCGAGCCATTAGGCGCGACCAGACCGCCGGATTTTTCATCCAGCCCAACGGTCTTCCATTCGGGGTTATTCTCTTCACCCAGCTTGCCGTCCAGATCATCGGCACGCAGGAAACGCCCGGGAACCAGTTTGCCGTTCTTGTCTTCCAGCTTCACCAGCATCGGGAAGTCAGAATACTTGCGGCAGTAATCCTCGAAATACTCGACTTGGTTGTCCAAGTGGAATTCACGCAGGATCACGTGGCCAAAGGCCATCGCCAATGCGGCGTCGGTACCCTGTTTGACGTTCAGCCAGACATCGCCAAATTTGGCGGCTTCCGAATAGTCGGGGCAGATGACTGCGGACTTGGTGCCGCGGTAACGTGCTTCGGTATAGAAGTGCGCGTCCGGTGTCCGTGTCTGCGGTACGTTCGAGCCCCAAAGCAGCAAGTAACCAGCGTTGTACCAGTCAGCGGATTCCGGCACGTCGGTCTGTTCGCCCCACGTCATGGGCGAGGCTGGCGGAAGGTCACAATACCAGTCATAGAAGGATCCGCAGACCCCGCCAATCAGGCTAAGGTAACGGGCGCCCGCTGCATAAGAAATCATCGACATCGCCGGGATGGGCGAGAAGCCGATCACCCGGTCGGGACCGTATTTCTTGGCGGTATAGGCGTTGGCGGCGGCCGTAATTTCGGTCGCTTCATCCCAGCTTGCGCGGACAAAGCCACCCTTACCTCGGGTCTTCACATATGAATCGCGCAGGATCGGGTCGCTCTGGATCGCGGTCCAAGCCTCGATCGGCGACATAGTCTGACGCATTTTGCGCCAAACTTTCATCAGACGGCCACGCACCAGCGGGTTTTTCACGCGGTTCGCGGAATAGAGATACCAGCTGTAAGACGCACCACGGGCACAGCCGCGCGGTTCGTGGTTGGGCAGATCAGGGCGTGTCCGCGGGTAATCGGTCTGTTGGGTTTCCCAAGTGACGATCCCCGATTTCACGTAGATTTTCCACGAACACGATCCGGTACAGTTCACACCATGGGTCGAGCGCACAATTTTGTCGTGGCGCCAGCGATTCCGATAGGTGTCCTCCCAGTCGCGGTTTTCATTGGTCACTTGACCGTGGCCATTCGAAAACTGTTCCAGTTCTTTGGACTGGAAGAAGTTCAGTCTGTCGAGCAGGTGGCTCATCTGATTTCTCCTAGGTTGGCTGGCCTACCCCGGCATCTGCCGGGATAGGCGGGCAGACGTATCAGGGGTTCTTCACGTAAGCGCCGGGGCGCAGATAGAACCACCAGTTGATGGCGATGCAGACCGCATAGAAGATCGCGAAGCCGTACAAGGCGTATTCAGGCGTTCCGGCTTTCAGCTGTTCGCCAAACACTTTGGGAATGATGAATGCGCCGTAAGCAGCAACCGCAGCGGTCCAACCCAAAGCAGGACCAGCCTGTTCTTTGTTGAACACCATCGCGATGGTGCGGAAGGTCGACCCGTTGCCGATACCAGTTGCGGCGAACAGGATCAGGAACAGACCCAGGAACGGATAGAAGTATTGTTCCGGGGTGGCCGACGAGTAAGCCTGCTGGATGAAGTATGCGACACCCAAGGCCGAGGCGACCATGACGACCGAGATGATCTGGGTCACCTTTGCGCCGCCGGCTTTGTCAGCCCACATACCGCCAATCGGACGGATCAACGCACCGATGAACGGTCCCATCCAGGCAAACATCAAGGCCGACGGGCCATTTGGGTTCACCATGTCGTGGGTCATCACACCGTCGACTTCAACGTGGCTAAAGCCGAACACAACCTTGATGGTCAGCGCCAGCGCGGCCGAGTAGCCGATGAACGAGCCAAAGGTCATGGTGTAGATCACGGTCATGGCCCAGGTGTGCTTGTTGCCGAAAATTTTGTACTGGCGGCTCAGGTTCTGTCCGACAGCACCCGGGATCATTCTCAGACCCAGAACGGTCAGTGCGATCACGATGGGCAGCACGATCCATTTGGACACGCCCAGACCCGAGGTTGGCAGACCGGCCTCAGTACCCGGAAGCAGCAGCCACAGGCCGAAAGCAGCGGTGATGAAACCGATCATCAGCATGCCCGAAATCGTGGCGAATGCGCCAAGCGGTCCAGGGATATTGGGCGAGACATGCTCGTCGCGGATGTTGTTCATCCCCATCCAGCCAATGATCGCCAGAGGGATCAGGAAGACCAGCCAGATCAGGCCAGCGTTTTGGATGTAAGTCTCGGTCCCGGCAGGGATTTTGCCGATCAGCGTGCCCGAGGTGTTGACCAAGGTGCGGCTTTCGCCACCGAAGATACCCATGGTCATGGCCAGTGGGATCAGGATCTGCATGGTGGTCACACCAAAGTTGCCCAGACCCGCATTCATACCCAGCGCATAACCTTGAATTTTCTTCGGGTAGAAGAAGCTGATGTTCGACATCGAGGACGAGAAGTTACCGCCGCCGATGCCCGACAGGAAGGCCAAAATCTGGAAGTACCACAACGGGGTATCCGGGTTTTGCAGCGCCAGACCGGCACCGATGGCCGGGATCATCAAAAGCGCGGTGGTGAACACAATGGTGTTTCGTCCCCCTGCGATACGAATGAAGAAGGTCGAGGGAATACGCAGGGTTGCACCGGTCAAGCCAGCGATTGCGCCCAGCGTAAACAGATCGGACTTTGCGAATTCGAAGCCCAGATTAAGCATCTGTACCGTGATGATGCCCCAGTAAAGCCAGACGGCGAAACCGCATAGCAGGCTGGGAATTGAAATCCATAGATTTCGGTTGGCAATGGACTTGCCGGTGGATGCCCAGAAGGCCTCGTCATCCGGTGTCCAGTTTCTTAGATCTTGTCCCACGATTATCCCTCCTCAGGAATTGGTTTGGCGGGCCACCGGGACAGGCGGGCCACCTTTTATGTCGTGCTTAGATTTTTTCAGCGTGTGTACGGTTGTACTCGTCCACAACTGCGCGCGAGTTGTTTACGGCATTCACAGCGCGGGCAGCTCGAAGCTCCAGCCCATCAAGCTGGGCCTTCTCGAACAATGCCTTCTCCTCGGCCTCTTTCTCGGGCGAGAAACGGACGAACAGCGCAAGGACCGAGGCACAGCAGACCATGATACCGATTACAAGGAATGCGTTGTTCCAAGGCATCTCGCCTTTGAACAAGAAGCCTGCGGCCACAGCACCGGCGTTACCACCTGCCCCAACAATACCTGCAACTGCTCCCAGCGCCTTTTTGTTGACGAAAGGAACCACCGAATAGGTCGCGCCTTCGGACATCTGCGTGAACAGCGAAAAGATGATCAGCATCGGGATTGCTAGGAACAGCACGTCCATGCGGCTGAACAGCATCAGCGCAAGACCTTCGCCCAAAAGCACAATGAACAGCCAGTACGACCGGCCACGCAGCCCCCAAAGCGATGCAAAGTTATCGCCGAAGATCCCACCCAAAGTACG
Source organism: Aliiroseovarius sp. F20344 (assembly GCF_023016155.1). Classification (GTDB taxonomy): domain Bacteria; phylum Pseudomonadota; class Alphaproteobacteria; order Rhodobacterales; family Rhodobacteraceae; genus Aliiroseovarius. The sequence continues at coordinate 356,089 of NZ_JALKBG010000006.1, read as the reverse complement.
GGCAAAGATATTCATCAGACCAAACGACGCTGCAATCAGACCAGCAGTTACAAGTGTGATGCCATCGAAATAGTCATAGAAGTACAAAGCTGCGACATTGTTGACCGTCAGTTCGATCCCGAAACAGGCTGCGTAAATGAAGAACAACACCCAGACGCGATAATCCACCATGGCTTTAAAGTACGTGCCAGTGACTTTCTCTTTCTTCTCAAGCAGTCCTTTTTGACGAAGCTCTTTGTAGTTTCCATCCGGCGCATCTTGCGTCAGGAAGAAATAGGCGATGCCGACCACGAAGATCACACACCCAACCACGACCATCGAGAACCGCCAGCTTGCGGCGTCCGTAAAGCCAAGGGTGATAAAGATTGAAAAGATCAGTGGCATTGCGAACTGCGTTACACCGCCGCCCAAATTACCCCAGCCAGCGCTGGTTGCGTTGGCGGTTCCCACCACGTTCGGCGCAAACATCACTGACGTATGGTATTGGGTGATAACGAACGAAGCCCCGATGAAACCAATCATCAACCGGAAGAACAGAAAGCTTTCAAAGCTGTCTGCCAGACCAATCCCGGCTACCGGGAAGGCACCAAGGATCAAAAGCCATGTATAGGCCAGCCTTGGACCGATCCGGTCACACAGCCACCCAATAAAGAAGCGCCCGACAATCGTCATTGCCACCGAAGCAATGATCGTCCAACCCACTTGCGATTTTGTAAAGCCAAGCTCTTCGCGCACAATGATCATCAAAGGCGCGATACCGAACCATGCAAAGAAGCAAGAGAAGAACGCAAACCACGTCATGTGGAAGGTTCTGATTTGCACCATTCGGACGTTGAAGAAGTTTCCCCAAAGGCTTGTCGCCTTGTTCTGAATTTCCATTTCTCATGTCCCCTATTCGACTTATTGCGGCTGCCTTTTCCAAAAGGTGACGCAGTCGGTTAACATGTGGACACGGTTGAGCGAGACAGGACGAAGTTGGATTGATTCAGGTCAATTCTCATAATTAACCCAGCTAAATAAATACGTTCATGAAGTATATCATGGCCCGTATCGCTGGTTCGCAAGCATCACCAGACGGCTCATCAAACTAAGGTTTGACATTAATCAATTGCAGAGGTTAAGAATTTTACACCTTAAGAAGTGCTGCTGTCATCATGCTCGAATCGCATCATCCGGATATTCGCAAGCTAGATTTGTTCTCGGAAATGGAAGAGGACAATTTCATTTCGCTAATGCACGCCTCTTATCTTCAGACTTTTCCGCCACAGATCGAACTGATACTCGAGGGCGAGCCGAGCGACTTCCTACATGTTGTGATTGACGGCTCTGTCGAACTTTTCGCCCGCTGGAATGGCCGTGAAACAAGCATCACGATCATACGGCCTATTTCGACCTTCATACTTGCGGCAACTCTTCGCAATGCTCCGAACCTGATGTCTGCCCGCACGCTTGAGAAAAGCCGCGTGGTTCTTATTCCCAGCGCAAACGTGCGCAGGGTATTTGATGCTGATAACAAATTTGCCCGCGCAATTGTCACTGAACTTGCAACTGGGTACCGCGCATCAATCAAAAAGACCAAGGACCTGAAACTGCGCACATCTCTTGAGCGGCTGGCCAATTATCTTCTACGCCAGCAGACGCGCGAAGGCGGCCACCCAGTATTCGAACTACAAACCGAGAAACGAAGGCTTGCCTCTTACCTAAGCATGACGCCGGAAAACCTCAGCAGAGCGTTCAAGGCATTGCAGCCTTATGGGGTGACGGTTGATGGATGTAGGATCACGATTTCAAACCAGTCCGACTTGGAGAAATTTGCGCGGCCAAGCCCGTTGATCGATGACAAGACAACTTGATCTCTGACACATCGGGTTGGATGACAGCGCGCTCATCTCCGCTTAAAAACCTGCTTAAACTACAATACGAAGCTCAGACATGGCACCAGCACACCGAGGAAGCGGGTGTAGCGTTTTTATGAGTGTGGAATTTGGCTGTGCAAGCAGTCCTGAGCTAACCAGTCTCAGCCAGTAATTCCCTGTTAACAGGGAAATTACAGGGAAAAACTGCCGATTTCGCTGATATTCGAGCCCATTGCCTTGATTGCCGCAAAGAAAACAGTGGCTTAGGCACGATTTCCCTAAGTTTGTTAACAGGGAATTTCAATTTGGTATCAGTGAATAAGTTGGAACGAACAGAGAAGCATTACCTTGCCTAATGTACGCGGTATGGTGGATGAGTTGCCCAAATTCCCAAAAGCCGACATTCGAGTAAGATGCAGCGAACATCTGGTTCGAGCCCACAGCGGAAGTTCAAGTGTATCTACACAAATGGCCGCTTAATACCGTGATGTTTCTTCGTTTACGCGCTTCACCGCATCAATAAATGCCAGCACTTCTTTGGCATTCCCCGCAGTTCGATAGGAAATATAGAGGTCTATTTCCTGAACGCTCTCACGATAGGGAACAAACTTCAAACCTTTGGGCGACAACGATTGTACCCAGGCAGGTATAAGGGCGATGCCAATTCCATGCGCAACCAGTTGAAGCATCGTTGATTTATCGATGACTTCGCAGACAACATTAGGCTGCCAACCGCGATGTCTAAAGCTACCCCACAACATCTCGTGAAGTATCGGTCTAGAACGCTTTGGAAATCCTATTACCGGAACATCTTTGATATCCTCGACGGAAATCTCTTTCCTCTCCGACAGTGGATTGTCATCTGCTACGACGACAACCGCAGCCTGGCTGTGCAAGAATTCGGATGACAGGAATTCATCATCAGGGGATTTGCGCACAAATGCGACATCGGTCCTATGATTGACCAGTTCCTGAGTGTGATAGTCCGACGAAGAGATCTCGTTCAATTCGATATGCACGTCCGGATGGAGCTTTCGAAACTCGATCAAAGCAGGTGGAAACAGCAACGATAGCGCCTCATCAACACCACTTATCCGCAATGATTTCAGACCGCTGTCTGCTACATGGCGCACATTTGAGACCGACTTTTCGATATCCGCGAGGATACGTTGCGCATCCTTGAGAAATTCTGAGCCAGCTTGTGTCAAACTCACTTGGCGGGTGGTTCGAAACAACAGGGGAAATCCAAGTTCATGTTCAAGTGAAGAAATTCTTTCGGAAAGCGCCGGTTGGCTCAGGCCAAGGCGCTCTCCGGCTTTTCGAAAGTGGAGTTCTTCGGCAACCGCCACAAAACACTGAAGTTGTCTTAGCTCCACTCTGGCTCCTATTGGATAACATTGACCCGCATTTTCTGTGTCAGGTTACTTTCATATGCGCGAATGGATTGCGCAAGCTTCAGGGTGTCCAACGTGTCATCCCGCCCTTCCAGCAAAGCGGCGCGGGTTGCCTCATCCATTTCAAACGGATGACGTTGTGACCCAACTGAGATCCGACGATTGGTGATGTCGATGATGCATTGCCCTGCATCTGGATCGCGCGCGACCTGCATGAGTTCATCCCGCACTTCCGGGCTTACAATAGGCAGCGCCAAACCGTTTTTGCGGGCGTTGTCATAGAAGATCCCCGCAAAACCCGATCCAATGACGCCTTTAATGCCGAGCTGCATTAGGCCCCAAACTGCATGCTCGCGGCTGGAGCCACATCCAAAGTTGTCACCAACAACCAAGATAGACGCTTCTGTCCAAGGCGATCTGTTCAGAACGAATTCTGGGCGTTTGTTGTTGTCTTCATCAAACCGCAAATCGGCCAAGGTCCCATCTGCCAATCCCTCGCGAGTGATGGTGATCAGGAACCGTTTTGGCATGATGACATCAGTATCGACGTTAGGCTGCGGGAATGCTGCCATCAATCCTGTGACTTGATCCGGCATTACTCGGCTCCTTCAAACTGAAATTCGCGAATATCGGCGAGATGGCCTTTTACCGCTGCTGCTGCCACCATAGCTGGGCTCATCAAATGGGTGCGCGCGCCCCGACCCTGACGACCTTCGAAATTGCGGTTGGTGGAAGATGCGATGCGTTCACCGTCCATTGCGATGTCGTCATTCATCGCAAGGCACATGGAGCATCCACTTTCCGGCCGCCAGTCAAAGCCAGCGTCGATGAAGATCTTGTCGATCCCTTCGTTTTCAGCCTGCAAGCGCGTGTAAGTTGAGCCTGGCACGACGATTGCAGTGACGCCTGACACCACTTTGTTGCCTTTCAAGACTGCTGCCGCAGCACGCAGATCCTCGATGCGGCTATTGGTACAGGACCCGATAAATGCGCTGTCGATGGCGATATCCTGAACCGATTGGCCTGCGGAGAGCCCCATGTATGCCAGTGCCCGCTCTAACGCGGCTTTGGCTTTCGGGGTCGCTGTGTCACCTGCCGTTGGAACACGCCCGTCAATCGGAACTGACTGATCTGGGCTGGTGCCCCAACTTACGAGAGGTGCGATATCTTCCGCCGCGATATCAAAGGTCTGATCATGTACCGCGCTTTCGTCAGACCGCCATTCGGTCCCTCCAAAGTCGAAGCTTTCGCTATGCGCTCGGCCTTTGATCGCTGCCAGTGTTTTCTCATCTGCGGCGATCAGAGCGGCACGCGCACCCAGCTCAACGGCCATGTTGCAGATGGTCATCCGGCCTGACATATCTTGATCGCGAATGGCTGAGCCGGCGAATTCTACGGCATAACCATTTGCGCCACCCGCCCCGATAACCTGCACCACTTTCATGATGATGTCTTTTGCCGTCACACCCGGTGCCAAAGCGCCTTCGACATTCACCAGCATTGTTTTCAAGCGTTTATAGCGCAGGGTCTGCGTTGCCAGCACATGTTCAACTTCAGATGTTCCGATGCCAAAACCAAGCGCCCCAAAGGCACCATATGTGGTCGTGTGGCTATCGCCGCATGCAATCAACATACCCGGAGCAACCAGCCCCTGTTCAGGAACAACAACATGTTCAATTCCTTGGCGGGGGTCGCCCAAACCGTAGAAAGCGATGTTGTGTTTTCTGCAATTGTTCTCGAGATTATCGATCAGAAGTTTCGAGGCATCATCATGCGGGTCACGCTGACGGGTAGCATTAACGTGATCCACAACGGACAGGTGGGCTTCTGGTCGCCAGACATCCAGCCCCTTCTGATCCAATCCGGAAAAAGCCTGCGGGCTCGTGTATTCATTCATGATGTGGAAATCGACATACACGAGCATATCACCGTCCGGCAGATCACATACCTTATGCGCGTCCACCAGCTTGTCGTAGAGGGTTTTTGTCATTCAGCTGCATCCTTGGATTTGATCTGGCTTAGGAAAAAGGCGCGCATGCGCTCCGCGATTACCTGCGGAATTTCCTCAGCCATGTAATGAGTGGCATCGACAGCTTCTCCGCGCACATCGGAGGCTCGGTTTTGCCAAAGAGATAGGGCGTCAAAACAGCTTTCAATCACGCCGTGCTTGGCCCAAAGAACCTGCAACGGCTGCTGCAATTTCAAGCCGTTATCTGCGTTGTCATGTTCGATGTCGATTGTCGCCGCAGCGCGGTAATCCTCGCATGAGGCATGGATCGCTTCAGAGGATTGAAAGCTTAGCAAGTATTCCTCTAACGCTTCATCCGTGAACGGGTTTTCGCCTTTGGCTTGGTTAAAGCATTTCAGCTTCCAGAAGCCCGAGGGATCATTGCCGATGATTTGCTCGGGCAAGGGTGACTTTTGGATCAGGAAATACCAATGCCAATAGGTGGTTGCGAATTTCGAACCGGCCTTTGCATACATTTCACGTGTGGGCGCAATATCAAGCAAAGTTAGCCCAAGCACACGATCAGGGTAATCCAAACCCATACGATGGGCCACGCGCGCACCACGGTCATGAGCGCCAACATAAAAGGATTTGTGACCAAGCTGCTCCATCACAGCAACCATGTCCTTGGCCATTTCACGCTTTGAATAGGTTAGGTGTTGTGGATCAGAGGCGGGTTTCGAGGACCGACCATAGCCGCGTAGATCCGGGCAAATGACATGAAACGTGTCTGTCAATTGCGGTGCCACCGCATGCCACATCGCCGATGTTTGAGGATAGCCATGCAGCAACAGAAGCGCAGGCTTAGATGCGCCGTCACGGCTGTGTCGTAGGAAAATTGATTGCGCGCCAAAGTCCAACTTCAATTGGTCAAAATTCTCAAACATGGTGCGCTATTCCCTACAAAGCGGAGTCTCTTCGATAACTCTATTGGAATTATTCTAGATCATTATTCGGAATTAGTAATCAATACTGCCGAACAGTGATCGCCCAATTCTTATGTATCGTTTCCGTTAAGGCCGAGCCTGACGAACTGAAATCGGCTGCGACCTAATGGGAGGAAACAAGAATGAAGTTCACGAAACTTACAGCTTTGACAGTGGCGATGTCCGTCGGTGCGAGCGCTGCATTTGCAGCCTGCGATGCCGGCGAAACTGTTATCAAGTTCAGCCACGTCACCAACACCGATAAACACCCCAAAGGCATTGCCGCATCTTTGCTGGAACAACGTGTCAACGACGAGATGAACGGCAAAGCCTGCATGGAGGTGTTCCCGAACTCGACCCTATATAATGATGACAAAGTTCTGGAAGCACTGCTGCAAGGTGACATTCACTTAGCCGCGCCATCCCTGTCCAAGTTCGAGAAATTCACCAAGAAATTCCGTATCTTCGATCTGCCGTTCCTGTTTAAGAACATCGACGCAGTTGACGCATTCCAGACGTCTGACGCAGGGCAAGAGTTACTAGATTCCATGCAACGCCGCGGCCTTCAGGGCCTGACCTTCTGGCACAACGGCATGAAACAAATGTCTGCTAACGTGCCACTGATCACCCCTGCGGATGCAGATGGCCTGAAATTTCGCGTGATGTCTTCTGACGTTCTAGTGGCTCAGATGGAAGCGATTGGCGGTAGTCCCCAAAAGATGGCCTTCTCAGAAGTCTACGGCGCGTTGCAGCAAGGTGTTGTGGATGGGCAGGAGAACGTTTGGTCCAACATCTACGGCAAGAAGTTCTTCGAGGTCCAGGATGGGATCACCGAAACCAACCACGGCATCATCGACTATCTGGTGGTCACGTCCATCGACTGGCTTGAAAGCCTGGACGCTGATGTTCGCGATCAATTCCTGACAATCCTGAATGAAGTGACAGAGACACGTAACTCGGAATCATTCGCGGTGAACCAGAAGAACCGTCAGGCGATCATCGATGCCGGTGGAGAGATCCGCACGTTGACGGACGAAGAGCGCCAATCCTGGGTCGTTGCGATGCAGCCCGTCTGGGAACAGTTCTCAGGCGACATCGGACAGGACGCGATCGAAGCAGCAGTCCAGATCAACGCTGGTTTCTAATCCAAACGCATGGTTGGGCATGACATGTGCCCAACCAACACATGGTCTCGTTCAAGGAGGATCGGATCAATGACAGAACACGTGTCCGTTGTGGACCAAATAGAAGAAAAGCTGATCGCAGTGATCCTCGGACTAATGACAGTCTTGACCTTCGCGAACGTCGTCGCCCGCTACGCCTTTGACTCGAACATCCTTTGGGCATTGGAAATGACGGTCTTCTTGTTCGCTTGGCTGGTGCTGCTTGGTGCTGCTTATGCGGTCAAAAAGGGCACCCATCTGGGTGTGGACCTCGTCGTAAACATGCTCGACCGGGGTGCGCGCAAAGTGATGGCGCTTGTTGCGGTTTCTGTTTGCCTCGCCTTTGCATTCCTGATGATGAAGGGGGCTTGGGACTACTGGGCAAACTTCGCAAACCTTCCGGCCACCGAGGGCCGCTGGTTCCCGCTTGGCTTTGAAGAAGACTACCGGGCCAAGGGTTGGTATGAAACCAATGACATCCCAATGCCTGGCATTCTTGCGTGGATGGAAGACGTATTTAACGAGGGTGAGGACTATGAAAAGATCCCTCGCTTTCTGCCCTATTTCGTTCTGCCGCTTTCTGGGGCGCTGATCCTTGTGCGCTTTGTTCAATCAACAATCGCCATTCTCAACGGCACGATGGATCGCCTTGTGGCCAGCCATGAAGTCGAAGACGAGCTCGCCGAGCTTGAAGCTCAGAATGCGGAGGCAAAATAATGGAAGTCGTCCTTCTCTTTGGAATGGTCATCGGTTTTCTGATGATCGGTGTTCCGATCGCCGTATCGCTCGGCATGTCGTCGGTCCTATTTCTTTTGTGGTTCTCTGACAGCTCCCTGGCTTCTGTTTCGCAAACGCTTTTTGCTGCCTTTGAGGGCCACTTTACCCTGCTCGCAATCCCCTTCTTCATTCTGGCGTCGTCCTTCATGACCACCGGCGGCGTGGCGCGGCGGATAATCCGGTTTTCGATTGCTTGTGTTGGCCACTTGCCCGGCGGTCTGGCGATTGCAGGCGTGTTTGCCTGTATGCTCTTTGCTGCGCTGTCAGGATCAAGCCCGGCGACCGTGGTTGCTATTGGTACCATTGTCATCGCGGGCATGCGTCAAGTTGGCTATTCGAAAGAGTTCGCTGCGGGCGTCATCTGTAACGCAGGCACCTTGGGTATTCTGATCCCGCCCTCAATCGTGATGGTTGTTTACGCGGCTTCAGTAGAAGTATCCGTTGGTCGGATGTTCCTTGCAGGCGTTATTCCGGGGCTGTTGGCTGGTGTGATGCTGATGGTGACGATCTATGTCATTGCCAAGGTAAAGAACCTGCCAAAAGGCGAATGGAAGGGCTGGGGTGAAGTGCTTGCAGCTGGCCGAGATGCTGGTTGGGGTCTGTTCCTGATCGTGATCATCTTGGGGGGCATCTACGGCGGTATCTTTACACCGACAGAAGCCGCCGCAGTGGCCGCAGTCTACGCCTTCTTCATTGCGACCTTCATTTACAAAGACATGGGCCCATTGGCTGCACCGCGCGCCAAAAGCCTGTCTTCTGCGGCTATGGTCGAAGATGCGCCACTTGGGGATCCTACACCATTGCGGCAAAAGCCCTGGGCTTTGCTCACAGCTATCATTCACCCCGACACGCAGAGAACGCTGTTTGATGCAGGCAAACTGACCGTGACACTGTTGTTCGTCATCGCCAACGCTTTGATCCTGAAACACGTGCTGACAGACGAGCAAATCCCGCAACATATCGCCAATGCAATGCTGTCTGCCGGGTTTGGCCCAGTGATGTTCCTGATCGTGGTCAACATCATCCTGCTGATCGGTGGTCAGTTCATGGAGCCATCAGGCTTGTTGGTCATCGTCGCTCCGCTGGTGTTCCCAATTGCCATCGAACTGGGCATTGACCCAATTCATCTGGGCATCATCATGGTGGTCAATATGGAGATCGGGATGATCACACCTCCGGTTGGTCTAAACCTTTTCGTGACCTCGGGTGTCGCTGGTATGCCGATGATGAGCGTCGTTCGTGCAGCCCTTCCCTTCCTCGCTGTATTGTTCGTGTTCCTGATTATCGTTACGTATGTTCCGTTCTTATCAACGTTCCTCCCGAACACGTTCATGGGCCCGGAGATTATTACCCAATAAAAACATGAAACGCCGCCGAATTGGGCGGCGTTTTTCAATGCCAAGTGGTCTAGAGTGCATTCAAAGAGAGCATCCGCACCGTCCGCAACGAAAGTCCGCTTCCCACCCTAGCTGCTTTCGAGAAGCGAGAAATGCGGCCGTTCGTACTGCGAGGATCAACGGCGGCTTTGTCCCGCTAAGCAGACACTGGGCAAGACGGTTGCAAATGGCGGCAACGCGGACGAAGCTGCCGTTCATCTATCGGATTTAACTTATGCAGCATCCTTGATGTTGCGGTGCGACGCAAGACGCCCATCCGGTCATTCGTGCGTGTCGATTTCGGCCGGACCGAGACCGCACTTTCGATGCAGAATGATCAGACAAACCAAACGCGGGACTTTCTCGCCTTTTGCTCCGGCGGTTGTTGCTGACACAGCATCGCTTCGCGGGCGCGGAACGTCCTTCTCACGTGAACGAGCAGCAGCTATCGGCATGTTGTTGTCCGTTGATTTGGAAGCAGACAGCACAATCTGACCCGGGCAAGTCTTTAGGAAGCTTGGCGCACCTTAAACGGACGTTTCTGCACGATGAGACCACTAGGATTACGCTAACGACAGATACGAACTCCCTTTCTTGGGCGAATGGCCGCTGTGGCAGGGGATCATTCAATCCATTACCGAATTACTTGAATTTTCGTGCTAAAATACACCTCTATACCAACCTCTTGCACGCATAGTTGGAGATTTTAGATTGATTGTAGGGCGCAACGCTGAGCTGGAGCTTCTAAACGGGCTTCTGTCATCCGTGCCCCGGACCGGGGGGCAGCTTGTTTTGGTTTGTGGTGAAGCAGGGATCGGCAAGTCTTTCTTTATCGAATGCTTTCTGCAGCAAACTGAGTTCCCCCACAGATCTGCGATTGCATGGTGTGACCCGCTCAACACACCAAGACCGCTTGGCCCGGTGCGGGATCTATCTGCCATCCTATTGGGAGATGATGTTAGAAGTGATGGGAGCATTGACTATTTCGAGAAACTTGTCAGCTTCACGCAGAAATCGGAACAGACACTGATCCTTGTCATTGAAGATTTGCACTGGGCAGATCAGAAATCGTTGGACTGGCTCGTTTTTTTCGGACGACGCTTGTCGCAACTGCCCGTACTGTTGATCTGCAGTTACCGCGACGACGAGATCGGGCCGTCTCATGAACTGCGCAAGGCGCTCTCGACGATCCCCGCAGCGCGCAAGACTTATGTCGAATTGCCCCCCCTTTCGGTGGATCATGTGCGCCAGATGGGATCGCATTGTCGTTACAGTGCCGCGATGCTTCATGAAATTACTGGCGGGCAACCGTATTTCGTTGCTGAATTGCTCAATTCAGACGCAGATTTAACGATGCTGCCGCAATCGATTTCTGACGTAATCAATGCGCGGCTTGCAGTGTTGTCGCCCCAATTGCAACGATTTCTCGAGACCATTGCATGCTCTCCCGGTGAGTTGCCCGATACGATTGTAAAACGCTTGCCCTTTGAAGATGTTACAACGCTTTGCGATAGGGCAATAGCGCAGCGGATACTGCTGGCAGTCGGGAAGGCCGTGAAGTTTCGACATGAAGTCGCCCGTCTTATCGTGGCAGCTCGTATGACCCCTGGCGAACTGCAGCAGGCGCATAAGATGTTTTTAACGGCCCATCTGGCGCAACCCGACGCCGTCCAGGAGTTGGATACAATCGTATTTCACGCGGAGGGGGCGCAGGACACCGACGTTCTACTGGAGTACGCGCAAAGAGCCGCGAGTAACGCCGCAACACTTGGCGCGCACCGTGAGGCCGCGTTGTTTCTGGGGACCGCACTAGAATATGTAGGCGATACCGATATTCAAACAGCCGCTGAGATGAATGAACGCTGGGCCTATGAAGCCGGTCTGTCGCTTAGGATTGACGATGACGTTATTGCGGCGCGAGAACGGGCCGTATCGCTTTGGACGCAAATTGGCCGATCTGATCGCGTTGGCGAGAATCTGCGATGGTTGTCACGACTTCACTGGTATCGAGGTGAGGCAAACAGAGCAGAACGCTATATTTTGCAAGCTATCAAAATCCTCGAAACGGATACGTTGTCATCTGAGACCGGCAAAGCCTATGCGTTAAGGGCGCAGTTCTTCATGTTGCAGGAAGAAATGGTGGAAGCTGTTAAGTGGGCCAAGCGCGCGCTGGAAGTGGCAGATATAACGAATGACTTCGAGACCCAAGCGCATGCCCTGAACACGATGGGTTCGGCGAAACTGTTTCGTGGCGACCTTGAGGGGGAGGTGGAATTACGACGCAGTTTAGAGGTTTCTCACCGCCATGCGCTCCATGAACAGGCAGCACGCGCTTACACAAATCTGTCTGAATGTTTGATCGAATTGCGTGTGTTCGACCGCGCCGAGACGCTTCTTGAGGAAGGGATTGCGTTTGATACCGCCAATGATCTGGACGCTTGGACCTTTTACCTGATCGGGCGCAAGGCACAGCTACGTTTTGAGCAGAACCGCTATGATGAAGCGATCGAGATAGCCCAAGGGGTGCTTACACAGCCAAACCAGACGGTGCTAATGCAAATGCCCGCAAGGATCATTCTGGCCCGTGGCGGCATCCGACGGGGTGATGAGGGCGCGGATGAAAGTTTGTTCGAAGCTTTAAGCCATGCCGACCAAATCGGCGAACCGCAGTATCAGCTGACAACTTTGATCGCACATGTTGAACTGGGTGTCCTTCAAGGTGACCCATGTATAGCCGCAGAGGCTCTCAATCGGCTCGCAGCGTTTGATGCGGCAGCGTTCAGTCCGGTCAAACGGGCCGAGTACTTGTTTTGGCGGCATTTAGCAGAAGCACCCATTGATACCACCGATACGCTTGAGCCCTACTGCCTCGTGCTGGCTGGTGCGTATCTGGAAGCCGCAGACGCGTTTGAAGCCAGAGGTGACAGCTATCTAGCTGGTTGGACATTGTCACAGCACGCTTCAGATGCCTCTCACGCAAGGGCCGATGCACTGTTTCAGTCTTGTGGTGCACTGGCTGCCCGCCGCGCCTTGCGTCAGCGCTCGAACCTTCCGTCCATCTCGAACAATCCACGCGGACCCTATCGTGCTGCTCGCGAACACCCCTATGACTTGACCGCAAAAGAGCAGACCGTGCTAGCGATGATGGCCGATGGAAAAAGCAACGCAATCATCGCGGATCAACTATCTCGGTCACGCCGTACCATCGAAAATCATGTCTCGTCGATCCTGTCAAAACTTAGCTGCAAGAACCGCTTAGAGGCCGCTTTGCGCGCGCAAAGCGAGCCTTGGATCTTGCCAAAACCAGCTTAACCAAGCGCACTTTCACCAAAAAGTAGGTATCCAGCCATCGAAAATTGAGTGCGTACACTCATGACGTGTATCCGTACGTGCACTATTTCTGGGCAAAGAAAAGCTTAGTCACCATTGTTAAACCCATTTTCAAGCGCGGGGGATTTTTTGATGTTGGGACCTGCATATTGCTTCACGGTGCTAGATAGAGCCATTGGCGAGCTGCATGATGGAGACGCTGCGGATCAGTCCAAGGCGAACATCTTGTTGGCCCACAAATCATTCGCCTATCTCGGTGCGCTCGGACCGCTTTTGCGGGAATACACGCCTCTCATTCCTGCCGAATTCAATTCATGGCGAGACACTCGGGAATTTCAGACCAAACTCGAAAACGAGGGTCTCGTGAGCCTATCGGAAGAAGAGCTGAACCAGCTCCTTCGGCTTCACCGTCGGGCCATGATGGTCGGGTATGGAGAGCTGTTCAAACAGGTTCGGACGCAATGGCCGTTGTTGCAGACTACATATGCGCTCTTGGATGATCTGGATGCGATCGCAGAAAACGAAGATCTGTCGGCGCTCAAGGCGCGGAAGGATGATATTGATGCGCTCGGCGAGGTCCTGAAGGGTGAAACCGGTGATGATGCGGAGGAAGAAGAAGACGGGGAGGGGGAAGAAGAAAAGGAACCGTTTGGCTTTGAGGAAGAACGGAAACTCATCGATGATTTGAATGGTTTGTTCCGTCCATTTTTGCAAACAGAACCCGCCAAAATCTCTGACGAGATTGATGATCCGGAAGAAATCGAGGCCGCAGAAAGTGCTGCAACAACATCAGCCTATTTCTCGACAAGCACAGCAACCTGGCGAGAGACGGAGTTGATGAGATGGCGCCGGACTGGAGACTTTGCACGCGGCCTTCTGGATGCAGCTGGCGACGACGACAGACTGAAAGCCTATGCTTACGGATATATGGCCCATGTGGCGGCGGCGGTCACTGGTCAACCCTTCATCAATTCAATCGTCGGGGGGCCATATCGTAGTCACTGGTGGCGACACAGGTTTGTAACAAACCACATCGACAGCTGGATTTACGGGTTCTACGGCGCATCCGCTGACATGATCGGCGACACGCCCGAACCCCCATATGAGGACTGGCCAGAGCTCTGCTCTGCGAAGCTTCATGAAAAAATCGACCTTGGTCTCGGATTGAATGGACTTGAGTATATCCACGCTGTGCTAGGTCAGAACGAAGCAGGAGAGAGTGTCGCAGAACCCAGTAGCGACGATCTGGATGTGCTTGCCGAGTTCCTGTCTTCAGTGACGACAGATGTTTACGCCGAGGATGGTGAGCTGCCACTTTCATCGCTGCAGATTGGGCAGGATTTTACGCCCGAGAGCTTCCGTTTAGCTTATCTCGGATTATCGTCTGTCCTCTGGCTTCAGACCAGTGGAGAGGGCCCGGTCTGCGCGCGCAAATTGAAGGCATCTCCACCCGACGAATGTTTTGAAAACCCACCTGACTGGGTCGACGAAGTAGGTTCACCTCCCAGCCCGAGCAAATACAAAGGGGCATTGGCGGGGTCAATCATCCTGGCGATACTCGCCTTGATTTCGCTACTAACGGGTGGTCTTGCCGCGGGTGTTGCCGCACTGGCCGGCGCTGCAGGCACCGCAGTAGTAACATCCAACGTCTTCTGGAAGGAACTGCGCTGCACGCTTTATTGGACACGATACATGGTGCGCGCGATTGAACTCAAAACCGCGGACTTTCTTGTTGATACAACATTGGCTTGTCCAAGCGCTGTTCTGCTTGGGGGCATAGGCGAACTTAGCGGAACCGTTGGACCGACGCTTGATGCCGAGGGCCGTCCACTAACTCGTACCAGCATTCCGGACCAACTATACCCCCGCCAAATGAATCGCGGGATCGACGAGGTTCCACATCCACCCGATATTGGATATTCTGGATACCCAATCGTCGCTGATGCCGAGACACCGGAAGTCGTGATCTGGCCCAGTCTAGGCGCTAACCGCTACGCGAATTTTGCGCTTGATGGCGACGGCGTATTTCCGATGCAAGGCACTGGCATCATGGAGCCAGTCACGTTTCCAACTTCAGCCGGCACAGCCGGGGGCACCCAGTTTTTTGGGAATTCGGTCGAAAACGCAATTCAGGTCATTCGCGACGACGCGGTGGGGCTTGAAAACTTTAATCTCGATGCAGACAGGGGATACGGCTGGCTTGCCTGGGCTACTAATCTTCCCGACCTGCCATCCGTTCCACCCTTTGAACCCGTTGATGCCAGCTGATTGGAGATTGCAATGAGCCATCGTTATGACAAGAAATCACCAAAGGGCTGTGACCCATATGACAAGCTGGACGAGCCTCGCCTGCCGTACAACCCATTCCCGTGGCCCAGAGTCGAAGATCTGCCCAGATTTCCCGAGCTCCCAATCAGCGTTTTTCTTGTGCTCAGGGGTACGATCCCGGATGACGGATCTCGTCCCATCGCAACTCTGGGTGGCGGCTCGCCTGACATACAGATCGATGGGCCGACAACGACGTTGTTCACGCTTACAAACATCGCCCATCTGGTGCCGGCACCCGGCAGCGAACAGAGAATTGCCGCTCGGGTCTGGAACTTTGGCGACAATACTGCGGTAGCTGCAAGGGTGCGATTCTGGGAAGTCCGCACTTTGCAAGGCTCAAGCCCAGAGCCCGAGCTGATTGGCGCAGCGTTTATCGACGTGCCTTACCGATCATCGATATCAGTACAATGTCCCGAAGTTTGGCGACCATCCAATGCCAGCCGCGTGAGCGTCATGGTCGATGTCAGCGACGCGGTCAATGACCCAGTTACGGCCCCATTCGACCCGTTTTCTGATCGTCACGTCGCCCAGAAGATTATCGTTTCTGCCTAATCTATCTGCGGCGCAGCTGGCAGACACCACGCACACACCACGCAGACAATAAGGTGACGGCTCGACCGACGCCAACAACCGAGAATTTGCCAAACGACCCTGTTGAGAAAACCAAACTCGTAATCAGTTTCACTTAAACTTTTTTAGTTCATCCTACAAACAAGGAGCATTCGTCATGACAGACACACTTTTTCCATCGCGCAGTTTAAGCAGCGGGCCCTCTCATTCTGAAGGGTGTGATACCCATCCCGAAAACCAGTCATGTGGTTGTGAACCAAGCAATGCGGGCGCAGATTGTCCTGATACCGCGTCGCACGAGCCGCCGCCTCGGGATTTTGTTGCCGAGAATTGCGGGCCGGATGGCCAGCCGCTCGACGATACTGCGAGTGCGCCCTATCCACTAGCGACTATCGCGCTGTCCAACGGCGCGAAGATCGAGTTTGAAGCCGTTGAAGAACAACGCGGACAATTTGGCGTGGCGATGCGTGAACTTGGACATACCGAGCGAATGATGCCGTCGGTCCTTGGAATGATGGCTCAGCGTAGTGCCCCCGATATCTATGCGGCCCTGTGTCCAGGAAAACCAGTACCCAAAGTCGTCGCCGCACTTAGCAAACAGGCTACAAAACAAGAACTGGTTGATGCAGTGCAGGAGCCTATCGAGGCGGATCTTGATGAACTTGGCATTCAACCGGATGTCGCTTTGGGATCGTCGAGTGGTGGCGGTTATGGCGGCCAGTTCTGTGTGTCCGGCGCAGGCTGGCATGCGTTTCGTAATTTCGCCTGCTTCGGCTCATATCCTTCCAACGCCTGGAGGTGGTGCGACCCAAGCGCTTCATACTACTGGCGCGATCGCTGGACCATAAACCACAAGCGTCGCAATTCCTTTGGCATTACGGCAACCTGTGGCGGCCCGGCTGAAACCCGGCATTACCGCCAGCGGCTCAACGGCAGTTGGAAAAGGATGAAGACGTGGTATTTGCCAACCAGCCATTGGCAATGGACGCGCTTTGAAGGTAATTTTAAGTATGATCGTTGGGTCGCCCACGTGTCGTCGACTCAAGGAGGTGCATCATTCGTGCGCAGCGCGACCGTAATCTATAACTGAAGCGCCTAGGTCAGTCCGTGCTTCTGACCAGCGGTCAGAACAGGCGAACGGACACGCCAGAAATCAGGTCCCAGCGCACTGTAAAAGGATGCACTGGGGCCGTTTGGCTCGATCAACCTCTTACGCTGTTAACCAGCCAATCAAGGCATGGAGTTGCAGCAGCTGCAACTGAATTTGATTTACGAAATGCTAGCCTGGCATGCATTGAATATTAGGGACCATAGCACTGACAGCGTTAACACGCCGCGTCTTGTTGTGTGCCCCATCGGGTGGTCCGGTTTGTTTGTTAGTGCATCGTGGGCCTCTGGTCCATCGGAACGATGCTTTCTGGTGCAGGCGGACGATAGCCCAAGGTCAACATCCAATTTACTGAAACTAGCAGCCAGCAACGCATCTCACCACAAGACGCTTCCTGCAAATGACCCCACTCATACGGACCAAACCCTTTGCACATTTCAAAAGGTAAATTACCTTGAAGAAATAGGCAAAACTGGCCAGACGCCGAAATTTCCAATCGTTAAAAATCAAAGACTTACAAAAGACCAAAAGGTAACTTTACCTGAAGCTCAACACCTGGTGTCGAACACCAACGTAAGTTGCCTTTTGGACCACTATTTTACCTTTTAATTGAGAAATTTCCGGTCGGACCGGGTTTTGAGAAGATCCCCTGCCCTACCTTCTCAAGTATCTTGCACAATCTAAGATCTCTGATCAGGATACGCTATCGCATTCTGAAGCAGTTCTGGCTGCTTCAGAACCTTCACCCTACTTGAAAACGCTGCGGCCGCAGCTCGCATAGCCGCCGTTCGTCGCGGCCGCAAACTCTGGGCTTGCTCGATTTCAAACTGTGCGGGACAAAGCCGACGGCGGCGAAGAAGATGGTGAGGTCTGCTTTTCCAGGTGACAGGGCAAATCCAGTTAGAAAATCACCGTGGAACATTCTCCGGTGTCAGCACCTGAACCGTCGAGATTGGCGCCTCAAATAGATCGTTAGACAGTCGATGGTAGGCCAAAAAGGCGTTGAAGGCGTTTCGTATGTCCAGTTGCAGATCGTGATGCAGGACGAAGTCCAAGCGCCTGTCCTGGATCAGCTCTCTGTTTTCCCTATCAAGGTCATGGGCCACGTACACCTTGGGGCGAAGACCATTGTCCTCCAGCGTGCGTAGGATCGATCGGTTGCCGCCCCCCATCGAATAGACCGCGAGTAGATCACGAATGTCGTTCATGGACTTCGTGAGGAGCTTCGATGTTTCAAAGTCCACTCCGCTGCCACCTTGGACAGCAAGGACCTGTAGACTCGAGCGCTCGCGTGCCAAGGCTTCGACAAACGCGAACTCTCGTTCCTCTTCGCCCAGAAAGCGTTCATGGCTGCGCGTAGCCAAGACCATTCCCGGCATATCTCCAAGCGTTCGGGAGATAAGATAAGCAGCTGTGCGTCCCGCACTAGCGTTGTCCAACCCGACATAGGCAAGACGATCAGCTCCTCCAATGTCGGTCACAAGCGTGACTACGGGGATCCTGGCGTTGGCCAGCATTCTGACGGCGTCTCTTATCTTTGCTGTGTCGCGGGCCTTGATGCAGACGCCCTGGCTGCCGCGTTTCATGATCCGCCCGAGCGCTGCAATGACCTCCTCTTCTTCCATGACGTCCTGCAGCAGAAATCGCGGGCGGCATACTGCAGTTCCTATCTGGGGAACTATGGCTTCGGCAGCCGCCTTCACCTCGCGGCTGAAGCGTGATGGCGCCTCCACAACGAAGTCGAAGAACAAACGTCTTCCACGGGCAGCAAGCTGGGCTTCCTGGGATTTCAACTCTTCCATTGCAGCCGTAACACGCAACTTTGTCTGCGGGCTCACATGGGCCCGGTCATTCAGAGCCCGATCGACAGTGGCGGTGCCAAGACCTGCCTGCCTTGCGATCTCTTTGATGGGAAAGCGGTGCGTCATTTGATGTGTTTTTGATGTGTTTTAGGACTCAATGCAATCCCCATTGCCCTATCCTTGTCGCGACAAGGGAGGAGCCGTCATGAAGGACACCATCGACAAAACCATCGCCTACTACGAGCCGGATACCTGTGATCTGGGCGAGTTCACAGCACTCATCGATCAGAAAACACGCCCTGAGCAGGTGCCGCATGCGGCTCTGATCGAAAAGAACATCCCCGTCTACGACATGGCGGACCTGCGTACCGCTCTCGAGGATGACCAGACGCGTCGCACGCTTATGTCGGAATGGGCGCAAGTCCTGCGCTCGGGTGCAGGGGTTGTGGCGCTGAAGGGGACCTATGCCGATACGGCGGTTCTGGATGAGGCAACCCGCATCTACGAAAGCATTATCGCAGAAGAGAAGCAGGGAACTGGGGGCGCCGGCGATCATTTCGCAGCGTCGGGAGCAAACGATCGAATCTGGAACGCGCTTCAAAAGCTCTGCGAAGCCTCGCCCGAGGCGTTTCTGAACTACTTCGCAAACACTTCTATCGCGGCAGTTTGCGAAGCTTGGTTGGGGCCGAATTATCAGATGACAGCGCAAGTAAACCTCGTTCACCCGGGCGGCGCAGCTCAGCAGGCTCATCGCGACTATCATCTGGGGTTTCAAACCGCCGACGTCAGCGCGTCTTATCCTGCGCACGTCCACGATGTCTCACCAATTCTGACGCTTCAGGGCGCTGTTGCACATTGCGACATGCCTTTGGAAAGCGGCCCGACCAAGCTGCTACCCTTCTCTCAAACATATCGTCCGGGGTATGCAGCGTGGCGCCGAGATGACTTTCGGGTGCTTTTCGAGGAGCGCCATGTGCAGTTGCCGTTGGCCAAAGGGGATGCAGTGTTCTTCTCCCCCGCTCTGTTTCACGCTGCCGGTGCCAATACGAGCCATGACATTCACCGCTTCGCCAACCTTTTGCAGGTGTCATCGGCCTTCGGTCGCGCTATGGAGACGGTCGATCGGGAGAGAATGTGCAAGCTGCTCTACCCGCATGCGCTTCGCGCCTGGCAGGAAAACAGGCTCAGCCCCGCCGAATTGTCCGCGGCAATCGCTGCGACCGCCGAGGGGTACTCGTTCCCGACAAACCTAGATCGCGATCCCCCGATAAACGGTCTTGCACCGGAAACCCAAGCCGCCTTCCTTCGGCGCGCGTTGGCTGAGGGTGTTGAAGAGCCTGACTTTGCCGATCGGCTGAATCAGATGAGTAAAGCACGCGGGGCTTAGACCCGGGCGGCCTTGGCAGTCGATCTCCAAAGCGGTCGCCGGTTGTTCATTTAACTTTCGCTCGCTTTGGGCTCTCTGCCGACCTTCTCCGCACGCGCACGTGAGCATGCTAAGCTGAATTGCCAACGTCTGGTTGGCGCTGTGGTGGATCGTGGCGGATGGGAGGAACCATTATGACCATTGCAAACTTACCTGCCATTCGCGCGTGTCGCCCAGCCTGGAACAAGGGCCGGGTTGTCGGACAGAAACGTCCGCTGATGTCAAAACACGTCTGGGCCATTGGGGTGCAGCATGAAATCGCCGAGAACCATCGCGATCTGGCGCTGTTCAACCTTGCCATCGATAGCAAGCTTCGCGGATGCGATTTGGTGAAGCTGAAGGTCGCGGACATCTATGCCTCGGGCCAGGTCAAGGAACGGGCTTCGATTATCCAAAGCAAAACCCAAAGACCGGTGCGCTTCGAGATCACCGAAGGCACGCGTAGATCGATCCTGCGATGGATGGAGGAGCCGCTGATGGTTGGCTCGGAATTCCTATGGCCGGGGCGTTTTCATGAACGGCTGCACATTTCGACCCGGCAATATGCACGGCTTGTGCTTGAATGGGTCAAGTCCATCGGGCTCGATCCAACATCATTCGGAACTCATTCTATGAGACGAACCAAGGTTGCGCACATCTATCGCAAGACCGGCAACCTGCGTGCGGTTCAACTGTTACTCGGTCACACAAAGATGGACAGCACCGTTCGATACCTTGGCGTCGAACTTGAAGACGCTCTGGCGATCTCCAAAGCTGTTGAAATCTAAAGACATGGGCCATTTTCACAGACGGCCCATTCCTGCCATTTGCCGACCGGTCGAGATGCTGCGGTTGCAGGTCGTATTCCGGACATTCGCTGCAAGCATGTACTCAGGGCTTCGTCGAACTCACACAGTGCGGACCGAGACGCCAATTGGCCAAGAAGTTGAAGATCAGATTTGTCCGGTCAGGTCGGCTTCTGCCCAGTTTGCAAAAGCAAACTCGGCGCGCGTGAGAAAAGGCGCGTTTTCTGAAAGTTTTCTCAATTCTTCAAGTGATGAATACAACGGCGTTGATGGATCAATTCTTGCTTGAGCACGGCTTCTGAAGAATTTCCCGTACTCTTCCACATACACACGGTCCTTTGGCGGCATGTCAGCGAGATGGTTGGTCAGGAAGTTGTCATAGTGGTGATCCGCTTCCGCAAACCTGTCCTGCCGATGCCGCGCCATTGCACGAAAAAGTTCCGCCTTGGCCAAGAAATATGGTTGCGCTTGGAACCCGTCCAGACGGTCAAGAACACCCTGGTAGTCGCCTGCTTGCATCGACTTCGCTGCCCTATGAAAAACACCGGCGGCCCTGATGTTGCGAATGAGCTTCATAGGTCCGCCCCACTAACTGCACCCATTGTCCTGCGAAATCGCATTATTCACCAAGATCCCTGATTTCCCGCTGGATCGACCATTCGATCAGTTCGGCCCAAAGCCTGTGTGCGAGGTCCGGATCCAGGCCCTGTTCAGAAGCGGTTGAGCCGACCTTGTCCAGCACCGCGGCCACCCGGTCCGTTGTGCGTGCAGGCAATCCTTCAATCTTCTTCAGGTCCACTGCCCGGTCGATATAGTGGCTCCGCTTGACCAGCAGGCCTATCAGGTCCGTATCGATCGCGTCGATTTGGGAGCGGAGATCGGCCATGGTCTGGCAGGCATTGGGTGCGAGGAGCGTCGTCATAATTCAAAATCCTTTGGACTTATTGCTTAGCCAAGAAGTTGGCGGAGGAGCCTTACCGCCCGCGCGGACCGCTCTTGGCAAAAGGTCTCCGATGGCTGAGGAAGGCGACCTATGACGCGCCTGATCTGCTGATCGCCAATCAGCAGGTCGAGATAGAGCGCCACAGCCTCCCCAGAATGTTCGAAGTTGAGCACGCCCTCGTCCTGGGCGCGCAGCAACACCCGTTCGAGCAGTGGGAACACTGCCTCTCGCCCCGCCTTTGAAAGCGTCGCGCCGAGTTCGCCACTGCTATCGGCCGCTGCGGCTCGATTGAGGGCGACAGCGCGATCACCGGTCAGCAAAAGCAGAAGCTTCGGGCCCAGCGTTCCCAGAATTGAAAGCGCGTCATGGTCGGTTTGCAGTTCGGATTCCAGATGCGCTTTAACTTCTTCAGCGTTCTTTGTGACAAGTGCACGGAACAACCCCTGTTTGTCCCCGTACCAGTTGTACAACGTCTCATTCGAGGCGCGCGCATGTTTGGCAATGCCCTGCATGGACGTGCCTCCGTACCCTTTGGCCTCCAACACTTCGTATGCAGCCGCCTCGATCTGTTGCTGACGCAGGGATCGTTTCTCTTCACGCAAAATCATTCTCCAGCCTGTTGACAGCAACCGTAACCCTAATTACGGATACACGCAACCGTAATCACAGTTACGCTTTGGAGAGGCAAATGAAACAATCTAATCGTCATGTCATCGCCGCTTTGGCGACACTCATCCTTCTGCAGGCAGTTATGCTGTCCGCCTTGTATGCCGGGATCAAGCCCCACCCGCCCATAGCCACGCCTTTGTTCGGCATTGCTCCGTTTCTTGGAGCCGCGATGTCTGTCGCTTTGGGGGCTATCATCGTACAGCCGCTGGAAAGTTGGGCAGGACGCATCATGAGCATTCTCGCCGCGCTCATGGCCCTGGTTTCCTTCGGGCCTCAAAAATACGTCGATGCTCAATTTGGCCTGATCTACCCAGCAGTACTGCTCGGCCAATTCGCTGCGCTGGTCATCTTTGCCTCGGTCGTGTCAGCGGCGCGCCAACACCGGGAACTTGGGGCGGAACGGGTCTGATGGCTCGGTTACTTTCGCCCATGTCGATGCTGTCACTCCTAAGCATCGGAGCCATTTTCGGGTTTTTCTACGCCTGGGTATGTTCGACGATGTGGGGCTTGGACGCGACGGACCCGCGAACAGCCATCGCCGCAATGCAAGCAATGAACGCCTCGGTCCGGAACGGAGTGTTCTTCCCCGCTTTCTTTTTGACCCCGATCATTCTGGGAGTAACGGCCTACATCGCCGCTTGGCAGCTCAGGAAGAGGTCAGCCAAGTTATTTGGTCTGGCCGCCCTTCTTTACATCGTCGGTGCCTTCCTCATCACAGCAACGGTGAATGTACCCATGAACGAAGCGCTGGCGGAGGTTGCCGTACCAATTGACATCGGATCAGCCCGTGAAATTTGGCAAGATTACTCAGCCTCCTGGCAGGTCTGGAACGTGCTTAGGACGATTGTGAGTGGTGTTTGCCTGATCCTGACCGGCCTTGCCATCAACTTTCTGAATTCGGAATCCGCATGATGGAAATTTCTCTTTTGACATTCGCCTTTCTGGCGCTG
The DNA here is from genome assembly GCF_023016155.1 of Aliiroseovarius sp. F20344. Lineage (GTDB taxonomy): Bacteria > Pseudomonadota > Alphaproteobacteria > Rhodobacterales > Rhodobacteraceae > Aliiroseovarius. Next base: position 332,678 of record NZ_JALKBG010000006.1, on the reverse strand, counting down.
GTTGTTGTTTTGACGCCAGGCCCAACCGTTCTCCTCGCCCTGTCCAATGGATCACGGTTCGGCATCGCTACCGCAGGGTACGGCATCGCAGGAGCCGCAATCTCTGATGCGGTTCTGATCACAGCTGCCGGTCTGGGGCTCGGTGCACTTCTGGCCGCATCAGTTTTTTGGTTCAATGTCGTCAAATGGATCGGTGTCGGCTACCTCGTCTGGTTGGGCGTACAGATGATGCGATCTACGGGCCAGTTGCAACCGCTCGCGAACCCATCCGAAGACAACAGATCGGGAACGCTTCACAACAGAGTTGCAGTCTTTAGAAAGAGCTTTCTTGTCGCTGTCACAAACCCCAAAGGCTACCTGTTCTTCACAGCTTTCCTTCCGCAGTTCCTCACACCGAATGAGGCGATGTTTCAACAGTATGCAACACTGGCTGTTGTCTTTATCGCAGTCGATGTCGCGGTTATGGCCGCCTACGCAGGGTTGGGCGCAAAGGCAATGCACCTTCTAAGCGACCGAGGCGCACTCTGGATCGACCGGACATGTGGTGGATTGCTCATCGCGCTTGGCAGTGCCTTGGCAATTGTCCGACGCAGCGATGCGTAATTCAGCTTTCGTTCAACGCATTGCTGACATTCGGGCCAAGTGATGCATCCAGTTTCTTGGGCTCGTTGCTATAGTTAGATTGTTTGCAGCATGTTCGAGGAACAGAACGCTACCACTTGGCAGGGACGGCCCGGAGCGGACATTCGTGAATTTCGCGGCGAATGGCCGGAAAGAGCCCATTGCGGAAGTCTTCATTTCTCGCTGCGTGCGCTCGCAGCACGGAAATTGCGGCGACTGCTCCGATCTTGCCGCTGCACGGCGGCAAGAAAACCAGCCATTCGTTCACTTCGCAGCGAAGATCCGGGCGACAAGGATCAAGTCGCGGGACTCCGCTGCCGTTCGCGATGCCAATGTGATCGTCGGTTGATCACGCACGAGGACTATTGATCGCCCAATGTGACCCTTTCCACTAGCGCATCTCGGCGATAGCATCATACACATGAACAGATCTGTCGTACTTCGTGGCTATAAATTCAGTGTTTACAACCGCATCGCTCAGGTGTCGCTGCACGAGAAAGGGGTCGCATACGAAATTGAGGAAATCGACCCTTTTGCGGAGGTTGTTCCCGAGCGCTACAAGCAACGGCATCCATTTTGCCGCGTTCCGGTCCTGAGCCATGGCACGTTCGATGTGTACGAAACAGCGGCCATCTGTCGATACATTGACGCGGCATTTGACGGTCCTCGCCTCATTCCCCTGAACTTCGAAAGCCTGACGCGGTTGGCGCAAACCGTGTCTATCATCGACAGTTACGGCTACAGACCGATGGTTCGCCAAGTCTTCGCTCATCGCGTATTCAGACCTGCGGTCAGAGAAGGCAGCAGCGAAGACGAAGTCGAAAATGGTTTGGCAGCCTCGCGAACCGTTCTGCAGGCGCTAGAGACGCTGGCAGCAGAAGCGCATGTCCTTGACAGACAGACTTTCACACTCGCTGATTGCCACCTCGCCCCGATGATCGCGTATTTTGTTCAGGCCCCTGAGGGGAAAGCTGCTCTCAGCAACTATTCCGCCCTATCCGACTGGTGGGAGTGGGCCTCGCCGCGCGCAAGTGTCAGAGAGACTGATCCCGGCCTGCCGAAGAATCACAACGCCTAGATCGGTCATTCATGCAAACCGCAGCAACCGCCTCGGTGAACTCGTTCCAGATCTTCTACGCACCGCAGCATGTGCCAAAACACAACCGTTTCTATCACCGACGGAATTGACCGATATTGCTAACTTTCCCATGAAGTTAGCTTTGACCCACAGTAGGTTCCCATGCTCCATCCAAATGTGAGGCTTCGTGATCACCCGGCCAGGGCGGCATTGAGATACATATGAATTTCAAAGGTTCGGTTCCGACATTACGGTATTGAAATGCCGTGCCAACTGGAATGTCGATAGACACCCCTGGCACGAGGTTGGTGACCTTCTCTTCGGTATCATCACGCCGCCAGATTTCCCCATCGCCTTCCAATACAAACCAAAACTCGCTGACAGTTTCATGCACCGTGGCCCTGTTGATCTGGCCGGGCGAGACGGTGCTATGGATCATGTTTCCAGTCGTGCCGTCCATAATAAAGCGGATGTCCGCCCCAGCGGGGGATTTCGCGTCAGCCACGGGGGGTAAAATCGTTTCTTTCATATTCTGCTCTCCTCAAAGAAGCAGAGTTTTGTTCATGAGAACGTCACCTGTCAACGTAAACGGCACTCACAAGTTGAACGCCAGCTTCAGCCAGTCTCAAGACTTTAGCGTGCGGGTGGCGGCGCAACCGATTGCCATTATGAGCACCGCGCCAACTACGGTCCATACAACAGGCAGTGTTCCGAATACGACGAAGCTCAATGCGGTTGCTGATACAATTTCCAAGTAGTTCAGCGGCGCGAGCACAGACGCAGGTGCACGTGCAAAAGCAACGATGATCGCCATGTGCGCAATCGTTGAGATGATCCCAAGTGAAGCAATCGCAATCCAAACAGGGACACTCCTTGGCCAGACTATCTGCGCGCTGTCAGATACCGACATACTAGCATAGAGCCAGAGTGTAAGAATGGCAGCTCCAGAAGCAGACGCGATGACGTGCATGGAAAGAGGTGAACCTTCACCGGATGCCATTCGCGTAAGCAAAAAATAGACTGCAAACAGGAAAGCTGCTGCGAGCGGATAAAACGCGTCCCATCCAAGACCGTCGAAGCCAGGACGAACGATCAAAAGAACACATGGAAAACCGGCTACGCACAGCGCGACTCTGCGGAGAGTCAATTGTTCTTTCAGAATGACACCACCGAGCAACGTCAGGATTAGCGGAGCAAGAAATAGGATCGCCGCTGAGGCTGGCAGGGGGAGAGTTGTAAGACCGGTGAAAAAGCAAGCAGTCGCACCGGCTAATGCAACGCCTCGTGCAAGATTGGTCCAGGTCCACGCCGCGCGAAGGTCAGCCAAAGTCCGTCCGACTATCGATTTTTTCTTTGTGCAGGTCCCGTCTTGAAAAATCCTGGGGAGGAACAGGATAGATAAGGGCAGAAGTGCCAATGTAAACAATCCTTGCCCGACAAACCGAGCCAGCGCCACTTGCGTACCTGGCATCCCGTTCATGGCGAGCACCTTAGCAATCACATCCATAGCCGGGATCGTCAGCATCCCGAAAGCCATCAGGACGAAGGCGGAGCGGAATCTTACTGGTGCAAGGTTGATTTCGGTCCTAGGTTTTAAGGGGGTGCCATCAGTCATACCGATACATCTCACGCTTCGCCTGATCGGCAAAACGGGTTGTTTTGTTCAGACTGTTCGGCAATGCTAAACAGCATGAACGTTTCCAATTCCAAACATGAAACTGAAAAATCCAGCGTCAAAGCACTGGATTCAGACACTCTTCGCACATTCGTCGCAGTCTGTGAAACGGGGTCATTTCGATCTGCCCAAGCAATAGTGCATCGTTCTCCGGCGGCGATCAGCGGCAGGATCGCAAAGCTCGAAAGGCAGATCGGATGCCCACTATTCGACAGGCAAGGGCGTCGCGTACATCTCAACGGGGATGGCAAAGCGTTATTGAGCTATGCGCGTCGCTTGCTTTCTCTGAACGGCGAGATTGCAGCGCGGTTTGGAACCCGGCAGACGGCAGGCAGAGTGCGTTTTGGTGCGCCCGATGATTATGGGACTCGCTGGTTGCCTGCCATACTAAAGACTTTTGCTCGAACATATCCGGCAATCGAAGTCAGCGTTGTTCTGGGGCCGAGCAGCGAGATATTCACACAGATCGAAAGCGAGAAGCTGGATGTCGGACTGGTCACTTTTGCCGAAAATGACCCGCGCGCTATTGGGATTACAGTTCACAAGGAACGCCTTTTGTGGGTAGGCGCGTCATCCGGATCGGCCGTTTATCAAACCCCTGTTCCGCTCGCATTGTCAGATGAAACGTGCGCGTGGCGGCAAGCAGCTATTGAAGCATGCGCACGTGCGGAGCGCCCCTTTCGTGTTGCGCTTACAAGTGAACATTCTGCTGGTCAGGTCGCAGCAGTGACGGCGGATTTTGCCGTGGCACCATTGCCAGAAAGTATGTTGGGATCAGGTTTGGAAGAGATCAGCGCCGACATTCTTCCAACCTTGCCAGATTATACGGTTCGCCTTGTCGTCCGACCGAATGCCGAAGCCGCTGTTAATGCGCTGGCAGAAAGCGTGCATTTGGCGCTCTCGACCCGCGCCTAATTCAATCTTTTCAGAGCAGTCTATCTGTAAACCGGACCTTCAGGCATCCTGCAACATCGGTCAACTTGGGCTCAGAGCCGCCGAGTGCGCACGCAGCGCCGATGCAGTCGGTTGGCCACTGACAGCTGCCATTGCCATGGACGATACAATCTCATTGCCCGCATGGTGCTGGTGACTGGGTTTGGAGGGAGGATCGGAGGGCAAATCATGCCAAAGGTCCAACTTCCCGCAGTCACCCCAAAACGCAAGGCTTGGAACAAGGGGCGGATTATCGGGCAGAAACGTCCGTTGCTGCCAAAACAAGTGTGGGCGATCCGTGCACGGCTCGAACTTTCGGGCAGTTTGCGCGACCTGACTTTGTTCAACGTCGCCATCGACAGCAAACTTCGAGGCTGCGATCTGGTTAGGTTAACCGTGACTGATCTTGTCAAAGACGACCGCGTCCGGGAACGTGTTTCCGTGATCCAGAGCAAAACCAAACGGCCTGTTCAATTCGAACTGTTGGAAAACACCCGAGAAACCGTTCTGACCTGGGTCAGAAATCCGGAGATGCTTGCTTGCCGGTTCATGTTCCCAAGCCGGTTTCACGACCGACCACACATCTCAACGCGTCAGTACGGTCGACTTGTCCGCGACTGGGTGAAGGCGATTGGTTTGGAGCCGAGTGGATATGGTACACACTCGCTTCGCCGAACAAAGGCTGCCGAGATCTATCGCAAGACTGGCAACCTTCGCGCGGTGCAACTGCTCCTTGGTCACACCAAAGTTGACAGCACGGTGCGTTATCTTGGTGTCGAACTGGAAGATGCTCTGAGCATAGCCGAGCGCATCGATATCTAACGAACCCTGGCGAACGGTCCTGCCGTTCGCCATTTCGAAGCGGTTGTCCGTCCGTCATGCGGCGTTTGAGCATTCTGAGCCCATTCTACCGAGTTCTGCGATTTGTATGAATGTCCGGTTCGACGCGACCGGTGTCGGCGAAAGTGTTAGCCATGCGTAGCAAATGCGGTACTCTGACGTGAGCACAGTAGCTGCATTTGAAAAAAGGTCAATTTGGCGCCGGGGGTCCAATTAAACTCGGCCGCGAGAATGCCAGGGAGGGAAGCGTTAGTCGCGGCAAGAGGAGACGGCCATGAAAGAACGACTGGATCAAATTCTGGACACTGCGCTTAACGAAAGGCGTATCGTTGGCGCTGTATTGCTGGTCGAAGAGAGGGGCGCACCCGTCTATGGCCGTGCCATCGGTCTGTCCGACCGTGAAGCCGGGCGCGGGATGAAGTTGGATACGCGGTTTCGCCTTGCATCGGTGACGAAGCCGATTTTATCGACTCTGTTCATGACCCTGGCTGAAGACGGCGTTTTTTCCCTGTCCGACCCGGTAACGGACTACCTGCCGGAATTCCGCCCTGCGCTGCCCAATGGACATGTTCCCGAAATAACGTTGCACCATTTACTGACCCACAGTTCGGGGCTGGGATACCGGTTCCTTGAGAGCGAAACAGGCCCCTATGCCTGTTTCGGGGTGTCCGACGGACTGGATCAACCCGGCTTGGGAATGGCCGAAAACCTGCGCCGGATTTCACGTGCGCCCCTGTACTTTGAACCCGGAACGGGCTGGCGTTATTCGGTTGGAATGGATGTTTTAGGTGCTGTTGCAGAAGTCGCGACTGGCGAGCCGCTTCAGACGTTGCTTGATCGAAGGATTGCCGCTCCGCTCGGTTTGCAGAGCCTGCGCTTTCATGAGAAGCCGGCCGTCGATTTTGCGCAGCCGTACTTGGACGGACCTTCCGGGCCGGTGCGGATGGAAGAGGGCGTGCGCCATCCCCTTTGGGGAGAGGGCGGCGTGCGATTTGCCCCGTCGCGTGTACATGATCCCGCATCTTTCCCGTCTTCCGGGGCCGGGCTTGTAGGTACTGCGCCCGAGGTGATGACTGTTCTGCGGTGTCTGTTGACCGGGGGCGCCCCGGTTTTACGCCTCGAAACCGTAGCGCAGATGATGAAGCCGCAGTTGCCACAGGAACTCTGGACGATGCATGGGCCGGGATGGAGCTTTGGTTACGGTTGGGGGGTCCTTGCAGACCCAAAGGCCGCCGGTGTCGGGCTACCCAGCGGGACAATGAGATGGGGCGGGGTCTATGGCCATTCCTGGTTCATGGACCCGGTTTCGCAGCGCGTGTCGCTGTTGCTAACCAATACGGCCTATGAGGGAATGATCGGAAAGCTGGCGGCTGACATTCCGGGTGTGTTCTATTCCTAATCGGTCTCACGCATATTGTGCGTTCGGTCGCCACACCTCATTTCGCATGCTGCCAACGGCGGGAAAGGCGGGCAGCACAGCAGTATCGGACCTCTTGATCCCAATGACCAGTTCGAGCCCACAGCGAAAGTCTTCATTTTTGCTGCATGCGCTCGCAACGCGGAAATTTCTGCAAGTGCTCAATCTCGCGAGCTGCAGGGCGACTCCAAACTCGGTCATTTGAACATCGCGCAGCGAGGTTTGTCGGGGCAACTCACACATCGCGGACAATCCGAACTTGCACAACTACGCCGATTGCTGACGCAAAATATGTTTGTACTTGCGGCACATCTTTGGCTGAACCGCAGCCAATGCCACCGACAATAACGGGGCCAAATGACTCTGATGCTACCGCAAACGCCAAAGGAGCAATCAATTGAACAGCCTGACTTTTTCATCGAGTAACCCATGCAATTTTGCGATGCAGCAATTCGATCAGGTTGAGCGATATACTGGTTTCTCACATTGCAGAAGATAGTGACGAGCAATTGAGAGTGTCACCCATGGTCCAAATGTATGCAACAGATGCATGCTAGTAGGGTTATGCCAGTCATACTCGTCTTTTGAACATGACAAGTTGCTGACAACCCGGTTCAGCAAATTGAAGGCGCGAAGTTGCTAAAAAAGGTGAGAGGCGTGGAACCAATGCGCCAGAACCGAGAATGAAGGATAGTTCAAATGACCGAACAAAACGACAAAGTGCTTTCCCGCCGCAAAGCAATCACCGCAATCAGCGGTCTGGCAGTTGCAGCATATGTTGCACCCACATTGACCACGCTTTCCGCTGCACATGCCTCGAGCTCGGGTTCCAGCCCAGCTTCAAAATCCAGCCCTGCCTCGAAATCCAGCCCGGCTTCGCCCGCCAGCCCGGCATCGCCTGCCAGCCCAGCTTCGAGCCCCAGCGGTTCGTCGGGTTCGTCAAGCTCGTCTTCGCCAAGCTCAGCGTCGTCGCCGTCTTCGTCCAGCGGACCTAGCAGCCCCCGAAAGTCAATGACGTCAAAGGAATGCAGAGACTCCGGCGGCAGAGTTGTGAAACGCAGTGATGGTGTGTCGGTTTGTAGCAGAAGCTAAGCCGGAAATACCTCGTTCCAAATCATCGGTCTGCCTGCATCTGAATTGCTGGCAGGCCGGACTGTTTTCAGGCACGATGAAAACGAGGTAACATGAGCCGCACTCGCTCAGGATTAAAACGTGGCAAATACGCGATACTTGAAATTTGAAGGGTTGAATAAAACCGCCGCACTTGAAGACGCGGCGCCCTTGGAGTCGATGGTATCCGACGTTTTGTCCGCTTGGCCGCATCAAGTTTCCTCGACGCCACCCGATGATCCATCTTTTTTGACAATCCGCCAAGCCGAAGCTGGGCGCTGGTCCTTGGTGACCGAAGATGCGCCGGACGCCCCGCGGATTTGGGATTCGGTTAACACCGTCTGTGATCTGGTGGCGGAAATGGCTTGGGAGCGTTTGCGCTCGGACCCTGAATTGCTTTGCCTCCACGCGGCGGCGGTGAACTTTGACGGACGTCTGGTGGTCTTTCCAAATGCGCGGCGTGCGGGCAAAAGCACGCTTTCCATTGCTCTGGCGCGCCTGGGTCGACAACTTTACACGGACGACTTCCTGCCGGTCAGCATCGACGCGGTCAATCAGACCTCCCTTGGCATCGCAAATGGTGCCTCGCCGCGTATTCGTTTGCCTCTGCCGCAAGATTTCAGCGACGCTTTTCACACTTGGGCTGATCAGGACCGTGGCCCGTCAAACCGGCAGTACAAGTACCTACTGGACACTCCGATTGCGCCACACGGTGAAACGCTGCCGCTGGGCGCGATGGTGGTGCTTGATCGACAGGATGATCTGGTCGAACCGACACTCGCACCCATGGCGCGCGCGGATGCGTTGGAAAGTATCATCACGCAAAACTTTGCCCGCACCCGACATTCCGGTGCGATCCTAAAGTCGATCGACGTGATTACCCGACACCTTCCGATCTTCCGACTGACTTATCACAACGGAGAGGCCGCAGCGGAGTACCTGCTGACTCATCCCGACTTGAAAGCGCTTCCGGCGACCCGGCTTTCGGAGCTCGCGCAGGATGATCGCAAAGCGCCGTTGGAGTTGCTGGATCTATCTGCTCCTGAATTCGCATCGGCCCAGCAATATGTACAGGCGCAGGGTGTGACCGAGACGCAAGCAGGCGATGACAGTTTCCTGGCAGATGGCACGGGCATGGCCATCTTCCGGCTAAACCCCATATCCGCTGCGATATGGCGGCTGTTGGAAGAGCCCACCGATCTGAAAGAAGTTGTTTCCATACTGGCGTCAGCCTTTCCCGATGTGGGCCCTGACCAGATCGCCGGGGATTGCGAGCAACTGATGCGCGGTCTGGCCGAAGCGCGTCTGATCGTACCGTCGGCATTCAAGGTTGCCGCGCAATGACACGTAGCAAACGCATAACGCGCCGCGAGGCACTGACACGTTTGGGTCTAGGCGCCGCCGGGGTCTATATGGCCCCAAGTTTGACGGGACTGAGCATGGCCAGAGCCGCGTCGAGTTCCTCACCAGCGTCCCCGGCAAGCCGAGCAACACCCCCAAGCCCGGCATCACCGGCGTCCCGCCCGAGCCCCGCATCAGGCCCTAGCCCGGTCAGCAAGTCCAGCACCCCGTCTGCGCCAAGTGGGCCAACAAATCGCGGAGGATCGGAGCCAAGCGGTCCCAGCGGACCCGGAAAATGCAATCGCTCTGCGATTTCAGGAGATGCCCAGATATCACGGCGAGATTACAAGCGCGCGCAACGCGCAATCTCGCGTGGCGAAGCGCGTCCGTTGAACGAAGTTCTGAGCAACGTTCGCGCCAAACACCCTGGCAAACTTTTGCACGTCGGGTATTCAGAAGGCGGATCGGGCCCGTCCTTTGATGTCTTGATTGTTGGAGCGTCTGGGGCTGTGATTTCGGTTACCGTTGATGCCAAGTCTGGTCGGGTCACTAGCATGCGGAAGTGCTAAATGCGTATTCTGATCGTCGAAGATGAACAAAAGATCGCGGATTTGATCGCCGAAGTTTTGAAAGGCGAGGGCCTGGTACCTGAGATTGCCCGAGACGGTGAAGAAGGCTGGTTTCTTGGCAGCACCGAAAGCTATGCGGCGGCAATCCTTGATATCGGCCTGCCCAAAAGAGATGGACTTTCGGTTCTACGCGACTGGCGTGATGAAGGGCTGGATATACCCGTTATCCTGCTGACGGCACGGGCAAACTGGAACGAGCGGGTCGAGGGCATCGACGCAGGTGCAGACGACTATCTGGGCAAACCCTTCCAGATGGAAGAACTCGTCGCGCGGCTTCGCGCATTACTTAGGCGTTCAAGCGGTCAAAAATCGACGACCCTTGAAGCCGGACCACTACGCATTGATCTCAGGCAGATGCGCGTGTCTCTTGATGGGCGCCCGTTGAAGGTTACACCCTTGGAATATCGGCTTCTCAACTACCTAATGCACAATCGTGGTAAGGTGATTGCTCAAGAGGAGCTCGCCGAGAACATCTATTTTCGGGATCAAGAACCGGACAGCAATGCCGTCGAAGTTCTTGTGGGTCGTTTGCGCCGAAAAATCGGGGGGGATGTGATCGAAACACGACGCGGGTTTGGGTACTTGATTGCCGAAGAAACATCATGAGAATGTCTTTAAGCCTGCGCCTGTTACTGGCAGCCGCCATTACCACTACCCTAGCTCTGGTGGCTACAGTGATCGTATTCAACTTCTTGTTTCGTCTTTATTTTGAAGACCGAACGCGCAATGAATTAGAGACATACCTGTTGCTGCTGACCGGCAACATAGATGTGAGTGCAGTCGGAGAAGTTGAAGTCACCCCAATTTCTGACCCTCGGTTCAATCAGGCGTTGTCTGGCTACTATTGGCAAATTCAAGTCGATGACAAAGACCCTGTTCTGTCGCCCTCGTTCTGGGCAGCGCCTTTGGCATTAGAGCGCCCCCATATGGCGGGTGTGATTTCATTCGAAGACGTCATCACAGGGACTGGAGGCACGGTTGCGGTCGCGAGCTGGGTGATAACGATCGGAGAAGGAGACATGCAGCGCGAGATCTTTTTGGCGATTGCCATAGATCGCGAGGATCTGGATGTTTCTGTGTCCGGATTTTTAGCAAACTCTGTTATCTGGCTGGCCATATTGGGTTTGTTTCTGTTCGCCGCAAGTTGGATTCAAGTTAAGCTTGGACTGAACCCGCTGCAAAAAATCCGATCCGAAATTGGGCGTGTCAGCAAGTCGCCTAGAACGCGACTGTCGTCTAATTATCCGACTGAAGTGTTGCCGCTTGTAGAAGAGGTAAACCAGCTTCTGGATGCAAATGCCGATGCACTTGACCGCGCCCGCTCGCGTGCCGGAAATCTGGCACATGGTTTAAAAACACCACTGACAATTATGCTCGGAGTTGAGCGTAAAGTGCGACGAAGCGGAAACGACGCTCTTGCCGACGATTTGTTGGCGGAAATCACAAGCATTCAACACACCGTCGAGCGCGAACTTGCGTTGAGCCGTGATAGCCAACAAGTGCTGCGGCAGTGCTCTATCCACCCAATTGCCACCCGCCTGCATCGTGCGTTGAGCCGCCAGCCCGGGACCGAACACATTCGATGGGATGTCGATGTGCCTGAGGGCTTGTACATTCCGTTTGACGAGTTCGATTTGACCGAGCTTCTTGGTAACCTGCTTGACAATGCGATGAAGTGGTCAGAGAGCCACATATGGGTTCGTGCTGGTCAGGATGGCCCGCAGGCGTTTCTATCAGTGGATGACGACGGGCCCGGTATTCCAGACACCGCCATATCTGCAGCATTGGAGCGTGGCGGCAGATTAGATTCACAGCAACCGGGGTCAGGTTTAGGATTGACGATCGTTAACGACATGGCACTTGCCCACGGCTGTGTTTTGTCGCTCCAGCGTTCACCAATCGGAGGATTGAGCGCGCGCATAACGTGGTCGGCGAGCGACGCGTGAACAAAGGCTAACAGTTTCTATTCCGCACCAGGGCGAACTGCGGCTTAGTCCCGCGCCTCGATGGTCGATCCTGCTCGCGGCGAAATGGCGGTTTGGGTCTTGCTGATTTTTCCAGCGGTGAATGACCGGAAACGGGAAATTTTCTGCGACGCGACATATAGCGCGCCGCGCCCGCAAGGGGATTCTGCGCCAGCGAAAGCTGCGCGGGCATAAGTCCGGAGTGTCCGCGCCTTGCCTATCTAACCGGGCTGCGGCGAAAGTACGGTTTCGGTTTTCTTCAGATCGACGCCCGTGAATGACTGGATTGGTGACTTGCGCTGCATCGCAACAGAACTTGTGCCGCAACTGCGAACGGATGCTGCGTCAGCGAAGTCAGAAAATCGAAGGTCGGCATAGTCCCGCGTTGCCGCCATTTGAGATGCGCGCCGCGAAGGTCCGCATTGCGCGTTTGGTACTATGACACGCGTAAGCGCCATTATGTTAAGTTCGGTCCAAACAGGCGATCCGCAAGTTTTTCTAAGCTAGGGATATGTACAAATCTGCCCTTATTGATCACACGAATAGCCGCCCGCTGTGCTTTGTACCCGTGTTGATCGCCTTTCTCGTGTTTGCCGATCTTGTTTCCCAGATCCGGTAGCGGTTCACCGGGTGGTGCACCGAACCACAGGAATTCTGTCAGCTTCAGGGATCCCGGATCGAAGCGTACCCAGATCACGCAGCCTGATGGTTTGTCTGCCAGCCGGACGTTAATCTTCTGTCTTGCGGTTTTGGCACCGATAAAGCTGGATTTCATCTGAACATGTCGTTCGACGCCGTTTGCCTCGAGCAGGATGTCGTAGCCGCTGCGGTCGGTATGGCTGCGCAGGATGTCCATTTCGATCCCACGCATCCACATTTCCCGGCAGAGTTCACCGAGAAAGCCGTATTCAAGATATTGTTCCCGAAGGCTGGAAGCATCGTTGTGCATGGTGTCTTTCATGATTGCTCCGCATTGACTTGGGCATCAGTCACGCTTCCGGGGAGCAAACAGTCAAGCAAAAGAGACTTATAGTCTGTAGATTTAACGTCTGCATCCATGGCCCAAGATGGGGATGGATATTCGCAGGCTGGTCGGGCTGAATTGACAATCGAAGCTCCATTCCAGATGCGCCGGCGCGGTGTGGAACTGAAGCTGCATCTCGGAGAACCACCGGCAGAGATCGACAGAACGCTGGTGCAGAACATTATGAAGGGGCGTAGCTGGCTAGCAATGGTCATCGCGGGCAAAACCTTCTCCGAGATCGCCGATTCCGAAGGGGTGTCGAAGCGCCGTGTGCAGGATGTGACCAACCTAGCCCTTCTTGCCCCAGATGCTCTTGAGAGCATTGCTGTGGGTGAACAACCCGATGGCCTCACCACGGACTACCTGATCAAAACCCGCTTCTCTGCAGTCTGGTCAGAGCAGCACGCGCAGTTCGCATCGCTCTGAAACAAAACACCCTGAAATCTGCAAACTCGTACCGCCGGAATCGCAAACAGAGACTACGGCGTGAAATCGGCCCGGATCTTGCTCTGGATTGCGTCTCTGCCGAAACCCCAGTCTGCCAAGCACCCGAAAACACGCGACATTCGCGCGGTAAACTCTCAGCGTCTGAAAACAGGAAAGTGGTTGGCTGGGATGGTAGGATTCGAACCTACGGTACACTGTACCAAAAACAGTTGCCTTACCACTTGGCTACATCCCAACTGTGGACGTTTATCTAGTCAAAGGCCGAACTGGACGCAACCCCAAAATTATCGGATTTCATCGGAAAATCCACCCCCCAAATTGCGCGAAGCACGCAAGGCGTGTTCGATTCGCAGCCGCATCAACATACCCCAATAGGGCAGTTGAAAGCTCCTGTTTCCGTAGTACTTTCTTGAAAGGGCGAAACTTTGTTTTGTTGAAAGATTTAAACTCAGATGGGCAGAGTCACGACCTAGGTTCAGACATCGGTCTCGACTTAGCCAAGGCGTCAAATGCAGCGAGCTCATCCAACAGAGCGGGCATCTGATCAATGGGAATCATGTTTGGGCCGTCTGACGGAGCACTATCGGGATCTTGATGCGTTTCGATGAACACCCCCGCCACGCCAACTGCTACGGCCGCACGTGCAAGAACAGGCGCGAACTCACGCTGCCCTCCGGACGAAGCCCCCTGCCCCCCCGGCATCTGAACAGCATGAGTTGCATCCATGATCACCGGGAAATCCAAACCCGCCATTTGTAGCAGCCCGCGCATGTCGGTGACCAAACTGTTATAGCCAAAACTTGTTCCACGTTCCGTCAGCATGATTTGAGAGTTGCCTGCTTCGACCAGCTTCTCGGTGACATGCGCCATATCCCACGGCGCCATGAACTGTCCCTTTTTGACATTCACAGGCTTTCCGGTTCTTGCAGCCGCGATCAATAAATCAGTTTGCCGACACAGAAACGCCGGAATCTGAAGCACATCCGCAACTTCGGCCACGGTCCCACACTGATCTGGCAAGTGAACGTCAGTCAGAATGGGCACGCCGGTTTCGGCTTTGACAGCAGCAAGTATGTCCAGCCCGGCATCTATGCCCGGCCCACGCTGGCCGCGATGTGATGTGCGATTGGCTTTGTCAAACGATGCCTTGAACACCAAACCCAGCCCAGCCGCATCACAAGCCGCCTTCAGCTTTTCAGCCAGGAACAGCGCGTGATCGCGGGTCTCCAACTGGCACGGCCCGGAAATCACGGCCAATGGCAAATGGTTGCCAAACCGGACCTTCCCTATTGTGATCTCTCTCATATCAGGACGAGATTTGTTCGCGTAGGATCGATGCGGTCAACGATAGCATCAGGTAGATCCCCGAGAAAATCAGGAAAGCCAAGATCGTGTTTTCAAATGCCCGCGGATAGGTTGGTTGATCAGGGGCAACGGGGCTGACGTTTGTAGACAAATAGCGGGTTTGCTTGTTGGCTTCGATCCGGGCCACCTCAAGTTGCTGCAGGGCCTGCTGCATCAGCAACGTGCGGGTTTCCAAATTGGTCTGAGCAATCCGTAACTGCCCACTGATCGAGGCCAAAGATCCGTTTTCGCCGCCCGTATCCGTCAGCTTCCCACGCAACTCAGCAATCAACGTTTCCAATCGCGCAATATCGCCTTTCACCCCATCCACACGGGCTTTATTCGGGCTCGTATTGTCCAGCAGTTGTTCCAACCGCAAACGCTTGTCCTGCAATTGGAGCTCGTAGTTATTGATCTGCGACATGAGTGATGATGCATCTGAAGTCGCATCAAAAACCCCCATCGTTTCTTGCAATGCCAGCACCTGATCCTGCGCATCGAGCATTTCGCGTTCGGCTTTCTCATAGCTTTCCTGCGCGCCCTTCATCTGATCTTCGCGCTTACGCTGTGTCAGGTTGTCGACACGCTCCTCCGCGTAGGCAATCAGTGATTTTGAGTATTGCTCGCTCACTTCTGGTGTGGCCGCAATCACTTCCATCTTGATGATGCCTTCGGTCGGGTCAAAACCGATCTTAACCCGTTTTTTGTAGGTCTTATATGCGGTCTCGTTGCTGGCTTCAGAATCGAGCCGTTGCACAACATCGATATCTCCATCGCTGAAGTGAGCTTTGAACCCAACGTCGCGGTCGAGCCTTAGCATCGCTTCGCGTGAGGTCAGATAGCCCTGCACCCCGATACTGTCCTGACTTGAGGCAAGCCCGGTGCCTGCAAACAATCCCGCGGCCCCGCTGCTTCCATTTCCATCAGCTTGCTGGATCACAAACTCGGACTTCGTGGCGTACATTGGAGTCGCGATATTGTAGTAGTAGTATCCGGCCACAATTGATGGCAGCACCACAAAGAACAACAGGCGCAACACAAGCATACGCATGTTGCGACGGCGGCGGCGTGTGATATCGCGCTGGATATCCATGACCGAGCGAGCCCGCTCAGCCGCGTCAATCACACCCGGACCAGGTAGTCCTGGCTGCACTGCTGGTTGTGGAAGGTTAGGAGTTTTCCCATCCCCTTCGCCTTCAACCAGTTCCAGCATGTTGGCCCGTTTGAAAGGATCAATGCCAGCCAACCGAAGTCGATACACAGCCTCCTGATCGCTTTCGGCCTGAATGCCGTGTTTCTGCGCCACACGGCGTGCCATGCGAAGCTGTCTTCCTGTCAGCCCTTCTTTGTGGACCTTATCAATCTCGGAAGCCTCATCAGAACCTGCCGATGTATTGGGAGTTTTCTGCGATGACTTGTCAGCACCCAAATTCGGCAGGCCATCCTCTTGCGGGTGCTGCGACATCTCCTCTAACGGATTGAGCGCTTCCTTGGGCTGGTCTTCAGAGTTTTTTGCATTGTCCTGAGCCATTTGCGCCACCACGTCCTCGGATTGATCCACTTCGGCTTCGTCAGCATCCGTGTTCTCAGACGCTCTAGAAGCAACGCGCGCTTCATCACCCTCAGCCCCATCAGCTGCGGTCGATCCACGCCGGATGCGATAACGGTTAGCCTTGGGTCTGGTAATCATAGAGCTGTTTCGCTTCTTCTAAAGTATCAAACTGGTAGAACTGGCCGTTTGTTAGAACTGCAGCTGACGTGCAAAGCTTTTCCAGTGTTTGTGCCTGATGTGATACCACAACAACCGTGGCATCCTTCAAGCGATCTTGTAGAACCGTTCCCGCACGGCGGTTAAATTCTGCGTCAGTCGTTTGGGGCATACCTTCATCAATCAGATAGATATCAAAATCCATCGCCAACAGAAGCGAGAATGTAAACCGTGCCCGCATTCCGGCGCTGTAGGTTGCCATTGGGAAATCATAGTATTCTTCCAGATTGCACAGCCATCTGGTGAAGGCCTCGAGGTAATCCGGGTCAAGCCCGTACAATCGGGCAATGTGGCGGGCGTTTTCACGTGCTGAGAGTTTTCCAATCACCCCGCCCATAAAACCCAATGGGAAGGAAATTCGGCATCCGCGCACGATCTCGCCCTCATCCGGCTTTTCCAGCCCGGCCATCATGTTGATCAGCGTCGTCTTACCGGTGCCGTTTGGCGCCAGAATGCCAAGGGAATTGCCGAGCTCAACCCGAAAGGAGGCCTGGTCAAGAATGACCTTCCTCTGCTTTCCGGTCCAAAAGGACTTACTGACATTCCTGAACTCGAGCATTTTCGCCTTGATACCTAAACTTGCCTCAATCCCTCTTAGATGAATTATCTTAACTAAGAGCTATAGGTCGCCAATTCGGCTAAATTATGTCTGTTTCATCCTAGGATTTAGCGCAAATCTTGCTGAAAAAAAGGGGAAAGCGCCAGAATGACTGACGCTTTCCTTGATAGCCCGACGTAGGCGGCCCTTGGCCAGATCCCGTATCGGATCAGCCGTGCTGCTTTTCGACACGAAGGACCTTGCCTGCAATGAAGGACAAGAACACAGCGCCAAAGCTAAAGAGCGCGCCCATTTTCGCTGCATCCTGTACCGGGCCAGGATCAAAGGCGACAGCTGCCACAAACAGCGAAACGGTAAACCCGATCGCCGCCACAAATCCAATCACGATCAGGTCGACCAAACGCATTCCGGCCGGAAGTCCGAGTCGCATTGGCCCGACGGCAATCCATCCCATGATGAACACGCCAACGGGTTTGCCGATGATCAGACCGGCAAGCACCAGCCAAGTTGCTTCGCCAATGGCCCCAAATTCGACCCCGGCATTCAGAAGGCCGAAGAAGAACAGGACGATGTCGACCGGTATGGCCAGTGAGTGCTCCATCTGGTTCAAGGTATCAGTCAGATATTTCTCAGCCTCAGAGAAGAAGCCAAACGCGCGGTCGGCGTGTGGGATGGCCGGGATAACCGGAAGCAGACCCAGCGCCGGGTGAATGCCCGCCTGAGCGAAACCGTACCAGCTTAGGCAACCCGCGACGGCATAAGGGATCCACCCCAGTTTTTTGCGCACAAAGGTCGAATAGCGGCGCAGTTGGTCTCCGCGGTCTTTGCGACGCGGCAACCAATTGAACAGGACAAACACAAGAACGGATGCCGCGACAGACAGAAGCAACCATTCCGGGGCCAGCTCTCCTGACGGGTAGAAGATGGCCAAAATGATCAGGCCCGCTGCGTCATCTGCAATGGCAAGCAGAAGCAAGAACCGCACCGCTGGGTGCCCCGCGCCAAAGACCAGACGGCCAACCAGATAGCTGAAGGCAATATCCGTCGCAGTCGGAATGGCCCAGCCACGCGCAACCGCATCAAACGTGCTGGAGCCAAGGAAATAAGCGATGCCAAGATAAACTGCGATCGGACCCAGCATGCCGCCAGCGGTGGCGACCAGAGGTGTCGCCGCCTTTTTCCCGCGTAAGCTGCCGTTCTTCAAAATGACGGCTTCCCAGACCTCTTTCCCTGCGATTGCAAAGAACAATGCCATCAGCATGTCATTGATAAGATAGTGAAACGTCAGAACTTTCTCGACATCACCATATTCGAAATGATGCGAGGCTTCACCGTAAGCTTTTTCCCAATATCCGATGTCGATACCGATCCATCCATTGAACCATATCGGGTATTCCACAAAGTGATGGTAGGAATGGGGATCTATGTTTGCCCAAACAAGAGCAATCATAGCGCCGCTGATAAGAAGAATCGAATAGGTGGTGATGAAATTCCACACACGGTACATGGCAATCCCCGTCTTTACTGTTCTTGCAAACAGGCCGCACTCCGGCTGTGAAGCTGGAACGCGACCGTATGTTGTTACATTTGGAAATAATCTAATTGGCGTCAAACAACAATGGTAAGGCGGCAAAACTCTGCCACCTTATCCAGTTGTTCTACTGTATCTTACGCCAAGGCGCTCCAACCAAGGCCTGCAAGCACTGCTCCCACGACGGCGATCCCAAGATAAGCTGCAAAGACGCGCGGTTTCACCAAAGCCCAAACCGCAACGGCCGCCGGGATGCAGCTGACCCCGCCCGCGATCACAAAGGACATTGCCGCGCCGTTTGACATGCCTTGCTCAAGCAAAGCAGCCACCATGGGCACTGCGGCATAGCCGTTCAGATACGCCGGCGCGCCTACGATAGCCCCCAGCACAATGGGGCCGATCCCTGTACCGCCAAGAACCTGAGCCACAAGCTCGGCCGGGATGTAACGCAGCATCAGCGCTTCGATCATGTAGGCCAGAAGCAGCCATTTCCCAAGGAACAGCGCGTTTTCCAGTGCTGCCGACTTGAAGGTTTCGCGTCGATGGGCCTCGGTCCAGAACTTCCAGTTCACGTCACCTGAATACACATCTACACCGGAATCAGAGCCGCAAGATGAGCTGCAACAGGATTTGACAGGCGCGTTTTTCAATGGATCTGCAAACACGGCCGAGGTGGCGAATACTTTCACGACAAAGCCGCCCATCAATCCGATGGCAATAGCCGCTACCAATTTGGCCGTTGCAAAGCCCGTGCCGAGAGTGCCCGCGGTGATTGCGAACATGGCAGGGTCCATCAAAGGGGACGACAGCCAAAACGCCATAACCGCCGACAAAGGTGCCCCAACCGCCAATAGTGCGGCAATGAACGGAATGACCTCGCACGAACAGAACGGTGACAGCCCGCCAGCAAGGGCTGCGACCACGATCATGCGGGTCTCGCGCCCCTCAAAAGCGCGGGCCAAAAGATTCTCAGCCCCGGTAGCCTTAAGGAACGCAACGGCCAAGATCGCAAACAAGATAAACGGCGCCGTGTGGCCCAGCGCAGTCAGCGCAAACCGGATCATCGGCATCAGCTCTGCCGGGTCCAACACGGCGAGGATAACAGGCAGCAGCAAAACAAATACCCATGCCCAGTCGGGCTTGAACCGCCGCGGTGGCTGCGTTTGCGTTGTATCAGCCATGATCGTGGCCCTTTCCGTCTGCGCAATCCGCGCAACATTCGGACAGCAAATAGTCCGACAATGCGCGCATCACGTCATATTCAGCAGCCACGCAAATGATTGAGCGTCCCTGCTTTTTCTGCGTCACCAACCCGGCAGCCGACAGAATTTTCATGTGATGTGTCAGGGTCGATCCAGTGACCCCACACCGATCGCCCAGGGCTCCGATAGAAAGCCCATCAGGTCCAGCACGCACCAAGGTGCGCAGAACGCTCAGCCGATGTTCCGATCCAAGTGCCGCAAACTGTGACGCGGCAATATCAACATTTAGGGGTTCGAGAGATTCGTGTTTCATATTTCTAGAAATATCGAAATAAACTCCGTGCGCAAGTTTTATTTCGACAAAACTAGAAACATTGAAGTTAAGCCATCGGCCCCCTACCCTGCGCCTATGACCACACTTCATGACGCCATCAGCACCTGCACCCTATGCGCCTCTCGGTTCGAACAGACCGTAACCGCGCATAGCCCGCGCCCGGTGGTGTGGTTTCAGTCCAGAGCGCGGTTGCGTATCATTGGACAAGCGCCGGGCATGCGCGTTCATAAGTCCGGCATCCCGTTTGACGACCCATCCGGTGATCGTTTGCGTCAATGGATGGGCATTGATCACGACGTCTTCTACGACCGGACACGCATTGCAATCACACCGATGGCCTTTTGCTTTCCGGGCTACAACGCCAAAGGATCGGACTTGCCGCCTCCAAAGATCTGCTCAGATACATGGGCAGACAAGGTGGACCTGCAATTTCAGGATATTCCACTGACACTACTTGTCGGCGGCTATGCTCAAACCCGTCACCTTGGCCGGGGCACATCTGTCACCGACACTGTAAAGTCATGGCGCGATCATGCGCCGCGGGTCTTCCCCTTGCCACATCCGTCGTGGCGCAATACGGGATGGCTGAAGAAAAACCCGTGGTTCGAGGCAGAGCTTCTACCTGAACTGCAATTGCGCGTGTCCCGCGCGCTGGATGAATAACCGGAGAATGTCATGAGCGAGCAGACGCCCTTGGACAAAGCCCATGCCGCCATGCAGGCCGACCTGAACGACGATTCAGCCCGCCTTCGGTTTTACGAGCGTCTGTCAGATCGCGAGCTTTTCCTTCTCTTGGCAAAAGAGCCTCAAGGCGACGATATCGACCCAGAACTGTTCGAACTTGAGACCGAGAAATACGTATTGGTGTTTGATCGCGAAGACCGGTTGTCCGAGTTTGTTGGCAACCCTGCCCCCTATGCCGCCCTACCGGGCCGAGTTATTGCGGGGATGTTGTCGGGTCACGGAATTGGACTTGGCGTCAATCTCGGCGTGGCCCCGTCATCGATCCTGATCCCGGCCGAGGCGATGGACTGGCTTGCCCAAACGCTCAGCAGCGCTCCGGATGAAGTAGAAGCGCAAATCGCCGAGATCTTGCCCCCTTCAGCGCCGGACGTCCTGTTGACCGCACTTTCAGAAAAGCTTGGGTCAGCACTGGGTCTTGCCGAATGCGCGTGTCTGGCGGGTGTGCGGCATACGGACGGAAAGCGCGGGCATCTATTGGCCTTCATTAATCCCGCTGAAGGTGCCGAACGTGCTCTGGCGGGTGCCGCAAACGAAGCGCTGACCTTTTCGGGGCTGGATGCAGGAGAGCTTGATGTAGGTTTTTTTTCAGATTCGGAAGAGATTTCGCAAAAGATGCTATCGGTCGGGCTGCGCTTTGACCTGCCTGCGCCAGAGGCTCCTGCCCAATCATCGCCAACCATCCCCGGATCTGACCCAAACAGGCCCCCGATCCTGAAATAACAACCGCAGACCGCACAAAAATGGGGCGCCGTCACCTACGCCCCAGTCCATATTTAGATGCACCCCCGGCTTAGCCGCGCTTCCAAATCCACAGCGCGTTGTTTTCGTGCTTGCCGGTGTCTTCGCCAATCAAAACCGACCCATCGCGGCGAACCACCAAGTTGTCGGGGTTTGAAATGGAATCGACCGGGCAGGCATTCGGCGCATTGTCTTTGTTGTAGCCATGACCAGCCACAACCGGCACCATGGTCTTCACGTCGAAATCTGCTTCCAGCTTCATCTCGTAGACAACGCCGCATTTGTTGGCTTCCAGACGCACGTCGCCTTCACCATCTGCCATGCCTTTGCCGATCGACGACATGGCCATGTACATATACGGAACCGACCCGTCCTTGGCGCCTTCGTAGTTGATGTTAACGCCTTCCATCTTACGGAACTCGGCAGTGGCGCCTTTCGCAGCAGCTGCTTTACGACTTTCAAGGAAGGCCACGCGGTTGTCCGCAGCTTTGCCTTGTGCCCATATGGCGATGTCTCCTTCGGTCAAATAGCTGTTCTGGCCTTCCACGAAGTTCTCTGGCGTGATGCCGTCGTATTCGCGCACCCAAGCTGCAACCTCGGCGCTGGTGCCGTGTGCGAGCTTGATCCAGCTAACATCAAAACCGGTTTTGGACGCATCAGCCGCATTGCTTTCATCCTGCTGAACCATTTTGGCAGCATAGAGCGTGCCAGCCGACAGATCGTTTTCTTTGTCCGCGACAAACTTGAAGAACACAACATCTGTGCCGTCATCCGACAAGTAAACCGTCTTGTGATCGGGCATGACAACCGCATTTTCGTGGCTGAAACGCCCCATCGCGAAATGCTTAACCGGTGTCGCGGACGCAGCCGGGTCCGAGACCTCGACGATGTAGCCATAGTCGTACGGGTTCGGGAATTCTCCGCCCAGATACTTGGCCAGATTCAGTTGGTCTTCGTGATACTTGTAGCCCGGATTGTTCCAGTCAGCCGAGTTGTCAAAATACAGCTCCTCTGATGACAGCGGGGTCGCCCAAGGGGTCATCGTGCCAAAGCAGTTCACCCAAGTGCCACGCACGGATGAGAAGTCAAGCATCATGGTTTCCCCCACAGACCAAGTGCCATCTTCAGCACGGGTCAAAGCGGCG
Source organism: Aliiroseovarius sp. F20344 (assembly GCF_023016155.1). Lineage (GTDB taxonomy): Bacteria > Pseudomonadota > Alphaproteobacteria > Rhodobacterales > Rhodobacteraceae > Aliiroseovarius. The sequence goes on along the minus strand of NZ_JALKBG010000006.1, from coordinate 310,234 downwards.
CGGCTCATCCCGCCGGGGCGGTTTTCCCAGTTGGTGAACAGAAAGCCAGTGTTGTCGCCAGTTTTGACATATCCGTTGAAATCCGGGTCGTTCGACGTCAGCAACTCATCGCCACCGATGGTCTTGATCACACCCATTACGCCGTTATCACCTTCCTGCATCAGGATTTGGTAGTCGCCCAGCGTAGACATAACGCGGGCTTTGTCGGCATCTGCTGTCGGCACGGCCAGCTCGCCCGCGTCCCAGTTGGCGTTTGAGATCACGCCGACGCTTGCCTTGGCAAATTGATTGCCCAGCTCTGTTTCCGGATGCTGTGTGTTGAAGAACAGGTCGTTGCCTTCTTCATAGATCCCGGTGATTTCGGCACCAAGCTGAACTGTGGCAACGCGTTTCAGAATGTGGCCGTCAGCAAATGCGACAACAGGGGTCACCGACGTGGCAGCCAACAGGCAAGCTAGCGTCTTTTTCATTGGAAGTGTCTCCTAGGTAAAAGCAGCACGCGCGTAATTGCACGCTTGCTGTTTTCCTAGGTGTCGAGTGTAACCCTTTGAATACACTCATGTAACAGTTCCAAGACGCCCTCAGACCTCCAAGGGTAATCGAGTTTAGATTACTTCTTGGCTTCCAACGCGTCGATGCGCGCTTTCAGGGCTTCGTTTTCTTCGCGGGCCTTCTGGGCCATCGCGCGTACAGCGTCGAATTCTTCGCGGGTGACAAAGTCACGATCCGCCAACCAGCGATCCATCCAGCTTTTCATCGCGGTCTCGGCTTCGTCCTTCGCGCCCTGCGCCACGCCCATGGCGTTGGTCATCAGTTGGGAAATGTCGTCAAAAACCTTGTTGCGCGTCTGCATGTGCTTCTCCTCGCTTGAACTGAGCCCTATATGGGGGCTTGAACGCGCAGAGACAAGGTTGACTTGCCCCGAAGAAGAGGTTCAACACAGCGATATGTTTATGGCCATCCCCTTCCCCGCCATCGCGCCCGAGATCTTTTCGATCGAGATTGGCAGCTTCACTTTTGCCCTGCGCTGGTATGCTTTGGGTTACCTTGTTGGCATTGCCATTGGATGGTGGGTGATGGCACGCGCCATCAGCCGGGTGTCGCTTTGGATTGGTGACCCCCCGATCACACGCGCGCAGCTTGAAGACTATGCAACATGGGCCATTGTGGGCATCATCATCGGGGGGCGCCTTGGCTATGTCATGTTCTACGAGCGTGCCTATTTCATGGCCAACCCCGGTGACATCCCAAAGATCTGGACCGGGGGCATGTCCTTTCACGGCGGCTTCGCCGGGGTCATTTTGGTAACGTGGCTTTATGCCATGCGTCACAAGGTCGAGCTGGCCAAGTTTGCCGATCTCGTCGCTATTGCCGCGCCAATTGGCATCGGCCTTGTCCGCCTCGCCAACTTCATCAATGCCGAGCTTTGGGGCAGACCAACCACTGTGCCTTGGGGCGTGATATTTCCCGGCGCGGCAGCTCAGGACTGTCCCGGTTGGGACGCAACCCTTGGAGCCTGCGCACGGCATCCAAGCCAGCTTTATGAAGCAGCGCTTGAGGGTTTCATCCTAGCGATCATCATGATCACATTGGCGTTCAAACGTGGCTGGCTAAAGCACCCCGGCAAACTGACAGGTTTGTTCTTTCTGGGATACGGCTTAGCCCGTTTCATGGTCGAGTTCTTCCGGCAGGCAGACGCCCAGTTCATCACGCCAGACAATCCTTGGGGCCATGTAATCCGGGTCGGCGACCTTGGCATCACCATGGGCCAAACCCTGACCTTGCCAATGATCGCCATCGGCATTGCTACACTGATCTGGGCCAACCGGCGCGCCGTTCATGACAACGCTTGAAGACATTCTGACGCGCCGTATCGCCAAGACCGGTCCGATCTCAATCGCGGAATATATGGCAGAGTGCCTTCTCCATCCGGAGCATGGATATTACGCCACAAAGGACCCGTTGGGCGCTGAGGGAGATTTCACCACCGCACCGGAAATCAGCCAAATGTTTGGTGAGATGATCGGGCTTGCCTTGGCACAAGCTTGGATGGATCAAGGATCGCCCTCCCCGTTCACACTGGCAGAGCTTGGGCCCGGTCGCGGGACGCTGATGGCCGACATATTGCGCGCCACGAAGGGCGTACCGGGATTTCACGCCGCCGCTCAGGTGCATCTGATCGAAGCCTCGCCCGTTTTGCGCGACCGACAGTCCAAACAGCTTGCAACCTATCACGTCACACATCACGACAGTGTTGGCACCCTTCCCGATGCCCCTCTTTTCCTTGTCGCAAATGAGTTCTTTGATGCGTTGCCAATTCGGCAATTCCAAAGGGATGGCGACGGCTGGCGCGAGCGTCAGATCGGGATTGAAGACGGAAAGCTGACAATGGGGCTGACCGCACAGATGCCCGTTGAGGATTTGGCGCACCGACTGTCTGACACCAAAGATGGGGATCTGGTCGAACATTGCTCTGCAGCAATGGGCATCACGAAAACGATAGCCCAGTGCATCGCGGCACATGGCGGGGCTGTGTTGATCATCGACTACGGTGATTGGGTATCAGTCGGGGATACATTGCAGGCCGTGAAGGATCACACCCCTGTTCCCCCGCTTTCAACGCCCGGAAACGCTGACCTGACGGCGCATGTCGACTTCGCGGCACTCACCAGCGCGGCCGATCAGCTCGACCCACATCTCTTGACCCCGCAAGGCGTGTTCTTGGAACGGCTTGGCATTATAGCGCGGGCACAAAACCTTGCAGGAAAGCTCAGCGGTGAGGCGCTGAACGCGCATATCGCTGCACACCGGCGCTTGACGCATCCCGATGAAATGGGGACGCTCTTCAAAGTACTGGGACTGACTCGCGCCGATGCGCCCGATCTACCCGGCCTTCAACGCAATAGGTCACAGGCGCATTCCGATGGCACTTGAGATTTTGACTTCTGACGCACTTGGTGCAACCCGGCACGGGTTCTTCACCCGAAAGGGGGGCGCGTCCTCGGGCGTGTATGCGGGATTAAACTGCGGCAGTGGCAGCAAAGATCAGGCCGAGCTGGTGCAGATCAACAAAGACCGCGTGGCGCAGGCGCTGGATGTGGCGCCCAGCCATCTGTGCGGCGTGTATCAAATCCACTCGCCAGACGTAGTCACAGCAGAAGGTCCCATCAATGGGGACAAGCCCAAGGCGGATGCTGTGGTCACCGCAACACCGGGGCTGGCGCTGTCGATACTGACGGCTGATTGCCAACCTGTTTTGTTTTCCGATCCCGACGCCAATGTTATCGGCGCGGCCCATGCCGGTTGGAAAGGCGCGATTGGTGGCGTATTGGAAGCCACGTTGGAGGCGATGGAAGCGCTTGGCGCGAAACGTGCAAGTATCACCGCTGTCATCGGCCCGACCATTAGCCCCAGTGCCTACGAAGTCGGCCCCGAGTTTCGCGAAGAGTTCACAGGCCATGACAAGAGCTATGACCGCTTCTTCACCGATGGCAACGGCGACCGCGCCATGTTTGACCTGCCCGCTTTTGGCCTGCATAGGCTTCTAGCCGCAGGTATCGGGCATGCTGAATGGACAGGCCACTGTACCTATTCCGATCCGGATCGTTTCTATTCCTATCGTCGCACCTGCCATAAGAACGAGCCGGATTACGGGCGATTGATCTCAGCCATCCGTCTTTAGGCCAAGCAAACAAAAATGCCGCCAACGATGTGGTCGGCATTCAGAGTGTCGATGGAACCGAACCCCTTATGGGGTGTCTTCCATCCGCGCTTCCAGCACGTCAAACGGCACGCCTGGTTCATCCTTTGCCCCGCGAATAACCAGCGAGGTTTTCACCGACGCCACATTCTCGGCCGCAGTCAATTCTTCCGTCAGGAAACTTTGGAAGGTCGACAGATCCGGCGCAACACATTTCAGAATGAAATCCACCTCGCCGTTCAGCATGTGGCATTCGCGAACCAGCGGCCAATCGCGGCACTGTGCCTCAAACGCAGACAGGTCAATCTCGGCCTGACTGACAAGACCCACCATCGCGAAAACTTGCACTTCAAAGCCCAGCGCGCGCGCGTCTACATCCGCGTGGTAACCCCGGATCAACCCATGCTCTTCCAGCGTGCGTACGCGACGCAGACAGGGCGGCGCGGATATCCCAACGCGTTTTGCGAGTTCCACGTTGGTCATACGACCGTCGGCCTGAAGTTCGGCCAGAATCATACGGTCGATTGGATCAAGTTTACTTGCGGACATTGAGCTGCCTTCTGATGAGTATCCGGTGGCGCGCCACATGGCGGCTTCCGATCGGAAATTGCGCAGAGATTACATCCACATGAAGGATTGCGCAACAATCTTTCACACTGGCGCAACATCATTTCTTGGAGGGTGCGGTCCGTGCGGTTGCAAGATTGGCTTGCATCCGACCCGCAATGGCCTTTCATTACAGGCTCGGCACGCTTATATGCGACACGAAACTAGAATGCTCAAGGAAAACTCCATGTCCGAGACTCGTCACACCAATGTCCTGATCATCGGCTCAGGCCCCGCCGGTTATACCGCTGGCGTCTACGCCGCGCGCGCCATGCTGGAACCGATCCTTGTGCAGGGGATGGAGCCTGGTGGACAACTGACCACCACGACCGAAGTTGAGAACTATCCTTCCTTCATCGACATCCAAGGCCCCGAGCTGATGATGAAGATGGAAGAGCACGCACGCGCGATGGGCACCGAGGTGATTGGCGACCTGATCGTGGATCTGGACATTTCGAAACGCCCCTTCACCGCCAAAGGTGACAGTGGCACGGTCTATACTGCCGATGCCGTTATTCTGGCCACCGGCGCACGTGCCAAGTGGCTGGGGCTGGAAAGCGAAGAGAAGTTCAAAGGTTTCGGCGTTTCCGCCTGCGCAACCTGTGACGGGTTCTTCTATCGTGGCGAGGAAATCGTTGTTGTCGGCGGCGGCAACACCGCTGTGGAAGAGGCACTGTTCCTGACCAAGTTCGCGTCGAAAGTGACCTTGATCCACCGCCGCGACACGCTGCGCGCCGAAAAGATCCTGATCGACCGCTTGATGAAGAACGAAAAGATCGTTCCCCTTTGGGATCACACGCTGGAAGAGGTCGTTGGCGACGAAAATCCGCTGGGCGTCACCGGCGTGCGTGCAAAACATGTTGAAACCGGCGAGATCACCGAGATCCCGGCCAAAGGTGTTTTCATCGCCATCGGCCACGCCCCAGCCAATGAGTTGGTGAAGGATACGCTGGAAACTCATATGGGCGGCTATGTTGTGACCAAACCGGACTCGACTGCCACCTCGGTCCCCGGCGTATTTGCCGCTGGTGACCTGACGGACCATAAATACCGCCAAGCCGTGACTTCAGCCGGGATGGGCTGCATGGCCGCACTGGAAGCCGAGCACTTCTTGTCGGAACAAGAATGATCTCTTTCACAGGCATTGCGCATCGTTTGGTCTTCACCGACCAGGATGCGCTTTTGCCTGTGCGATGGCCTGAAGGGCGGTTTCATCATTCAGGTCAATTTGCGATCTATACTTCGTTGACGCCGGAAGGCTGCGGCGTAGCGATCAAGCGGTATTTGGGGGATCGTGATGCCCCGCGCCATATCGTGCCGTTGACAGTGGCGCTAGAACGCGTGACCGATCTGCGTGGGCAAACCACGGCATCCGTTGTTTGGCAAGATGAACGGGCATGTGGGCAGATCCCGTCCACATGGGAGCTTTCAGATGCAGCGCGCACTTCAGGCGCGCAGGGGATGCTTTATTCCTCTCGCTCACGTCCAGATCTCACTCACCTTGTTGTTTTCACTGACACCTTGGCTACGCTGGAACAAGCAGGCACACCCCAGCCCTTTCCCGCACAAACACCCTAGTCTCCGGCGTTGCCAGCAGGCCACGTCCTAGATTTTCGCGTTTTCCCCGCAAAAAACACTTTGCGTGCGCAGAAAACCATGCAATGCGTTCACGCGTGAACACACATTGAGTCGCCAGTTATGTCGTCACCCGTGACAAAACCCAATCCGGACGAGGAAGATCAGCTCTTCCGTCTTCTGCGCCAGCTGGATACGGCGCCGGAAGCATCGCAACGCGCGATCGCCACGGCGATTGGAACGTCACTGGGTCGGCTAAATGCGCTTCTGCGTACCGCAGTCGATGCTGGGCTGATCACGATCAGCGAACGCAGCGGCCCGGACAAACGTCAGCGGTTTGCATATTCGCTGACCGCACGCGGTGCTTCGGAAAAGGTGCGGCTCACAGACATTTTTTTGAACCGCAAGCTTGCAGAATATGACGCATTGCACGCGGAACTAACCGGTACAACCAGCGGCCTGGTTCCGCTTAAACACAGGACCAATCTTATGGAAAACAATCTTGCTCCTATTCCCGAGCTTTATGTCAGCCACGAAAGCGCGCTGAAGCTGAAAGTCGAAGCGGCTGATCTGACCAGCCATGATCTGACCCCGCGCCAGATCTGCGACCTTGAGCTTCTGATGAATGGCGGCTTTAACCCGCTGAAAGGCTTCCTGAGCGAAGAAGACTACAACGGCGTCGTGGAAAACATGCGTTTGGCTGACGGCCAACTGTGGCCGATGCCGATCACGCTGGATGTGTCCGAAGACTTTGCCCAGTCGATCGAACTAGGACAGGACATTGCCCTGCGCGATCAGGAAGGTGTCATTCTGGCGACCATGACAGTCACCGACCGCTGGGAACCGAATAAGGCCCGCGAGGCCGAGAAGGTATTCGGTGCGGATGATGATGCGCACCCTGCTGTCAACTATCTGCACAACCAAGCCGGCAAGATCTATCTGGGTGGTCCGGTTGTCGGCATCCAGCAGCCTGTCCACTATGATTTCCGCGGTCGTCGCGACACCCCGAACGAGCTGCGCGCCTATTTCCGCAAGTTGGGCTGGCGCAAGATTGTGGCCTTCCAAACCCGCAACCCGCTGCACCGTGCGCACCAGGAACTGACCTTCCGCGCCGCGAAAGAAGCTCAGGCCAACCTGCTGATCCACCCGGTTGTCGGCATGACCAAGCCGGGCGATGTAGACCACTTCACCCGCGTGCGCTGCTACGAGGCCGTTCTGGACAAATACCCGGCATCGACCACCACCATGTCGCTATTGAACCTTGCCATGCGTATGGCTGGTCCGCGTGAAGCTGTGTGGCACGGCCTGATCCGCGCCAACCACGGCTGCACCCACTTCATCGTGGGCCGCGACCACGCAGGCCCCGGCAAGAACTCGGCTGGTGAAGATTTCTATGGCCCCTATGACGCGCAAGAACTGTACCGGGCGAACCAATCGGAAATCGGCTGTGAAATGGTCGACTTCAAGCACATGGTTTGGGTTCAGGAACGCGCTCAGTATGAGGCGATCGACGAAATTAAGGACAAAGATGACATCACCATACTGAACATTTCGGGCACCGAGCTGCGTCGTCGTCTGGCCGAGGGCCTTGAGATCCCCGAGTGGTTCTCGTTCCCCGAAGTGGTCAAGGAACTGCGCCGCACCAAACCGCCGCGCGCCAAGCAAGGCTTCACCGTGTTCTTCACCGGCTTCTCGGGTTCAGGCAAGTCGACCATCGCCAACGCGCTGATGGTGAAGCTGATGGAACAGGGCGGTCGCCCCGTGACGCTGTTGGATGGTGACATCGTACGTAAAAATCTGTCGAGCGAGCTTGGCTTCTCGAAAGAGCACCGCGACCTGAACATCCGTCGTATCGGCTATGTGGCCTCCGAGATCACCAAGAACGGTGGTATCGCGATCTGTGCTCCCATCGCGCCTTATGCAACCACGCGTCGTGCGGTGCGAGAAGACATCGAAGCCTTCGGTGCATTCGTTGAAGTCCACGTCGCCACCTCGATCGAGGAATGCGAACGCCGCGACCGCAAGGGCCTGTATAAACTGGCCCGCGAAGGCAAGATCAAAGAGTTCACCGGCATCTCGGACCCCTATGACGTCCCTGCGAACCCGGAACTGTCGGTCGAGACCGAGAACGTGGACGTCGACAACTGCGCCCACCAAGTTCTGCTGAAACTGGAAAGCATGGGTCTGGTAAAAGCCTGATCTGACCTGATCTAACGAAAAGCCCGGCCACTGCGCCGGGCTTTTTTGTTAGCCACGCGTCAGCTGCTTAGCCCATCCGGCATCGGGTTCCAGTCGAAATAGGCTTTGACGATCCCGTGGTCTGACGCACCCAGCTCCTCTTCGAAGCTTTCGCGGTTCAGGTGATCGTTGATCACTTCCATCTCGCGGAAGGACCACAGGCGTTTGCGGGAGTGGTCGTAAAACTCTTCACTGACCAGAATATGATCAAGGCTCTCGCGCTTATGCTTATAGACATGGGTGTAATAGACATGCCGCATGGATCGGTATTGTTGCAGGCGTTCCACCGAGTACAGCCCCTTGTCTGACGTCAGCCCCGCCCGGCTTTTCTGCACCACGCGATAGGTCGGCTGGTCGGAAATCAGCTCGTTTGTCACGGACATCGTGTCGTCGTTCAGATCGCCCATCACGATGGTCGGCGAAATGTCGTTTTCGTCCTCGGATTTCATCCAGCCGTCCAGAAGCACGCGAAGCGCGCCGGCCTCCATCACGCGGCGCATATGGGCCAACGTCGATTTCGCGTGTTTGGCGTGGTGTTGCAGAATGACCGGCTGCGGCTGAGCAAAGGACACGCGCGCCGGACCCTTTGATTTCAGGTGGGCCACAACGACGGTCACTTCTGGTGGCGTCGGACTGTCCCCTTCTGGCTGGATCTTGGCGATCAGCAAAGGCCGCGAGAATTTGTTGATGGTAATGGTGATCTCTTCCTCGGCGCCGGCAGTTTCGCGCACCTTGTCGAACCTGAACTGCGGAGGAAAGTCAGCATGCCAGCCACCTTGCGCTAGCTGAGAGCCCCCGTGTCGATCTTTACGCACCGCCAAAGCGACTTGAGGCCGCCCTCGGCCCGGCGCATCCCGCGCCACGAGATCATAGTCATTGGTTAATCCGGCCTCGGCAAAGCATTCGCGCAGGGCCAGAACGGACCAGAGCTCCTGAAAGGCGATGATTTCGGCATCGACCTCTTTCAGGCGCGCGGCAGTCCACTTGATTTTGCGCTGATAGTAAGCGCGGCCCTCGGCATCATCTTCGATATGCGGACGATTGGAATAGGTGATCCCACCGGGGACTTGCAGATTGAAAAGATTGATCGTCGCAAAACTCAGATCACGCATATTCGCACGGGCCATGACAAATTCCTCCTGAAAACAACTTCAGCAAGAATAGCACGATTCTTCCCAAATCCGGTGAAATCCCCGGAATGCCCTACGGGTGCGGGGATTATTGCTTGTTGATTGTGATGGTCTGAACCACCGTTTCAGGTTCCGCGCGTTCCAGGTCAATGTGCAAAAGACCGTTTTCGGTTTTCGCACCAGACACCTCAACCCCGTCGGCCAGCACAAAGCTTTTCATAAACTGACGCGCTGCGATGCCACGGTGAAGGAACACACGCCCTTCAGCATTGTCGTTCTGCGCGCCACGGATCACCAGTTTGGCGTTCTCTACCGTGATCGACAGGTCCTCATCCGCGAACCCGGCCACGGCCAATGTGATCCGATAGGCCCGGTCAGAGACCTGTTCGATATTAAAGGGAGGATAGCCATCTTTGCCAGATTTCGCGGCCTGTTCGACCATGCGTTCCAGCTGTTCAAACCCCAGCAAAAAGGGATGCGTTCCCAAGCTCATCTTTGTCATCGACACGTCCTTGAATAAGCGACACGTTTAATCGGCCCCTAAAAAGGCGACCTCCCCAAGAATATGGGAGCCGAACCAGTCAGTTGCAAGGCGGCTTTTGCTTGGCGATAATGACCGTCTGACGTTATGGTTGGGCAACCACTCAACGAGAACGACTCGAAAATGAGCAATGCCAAAGAAATGAAGACCGACGATGTGCTCCGTGTGGAGCTCGAGGTCTTCCGCGCCGAACATCGCGATCTGGACCAAGCTATTCACGCCCTTGAAGAAAGTGGCCGTGCGGATCAGTTGCGTCTGCGGCGACTGAAAAAGCAAAAACTTGCGCTCAAAGACAAGATTTCCCGGATCGAAGACCAATTAACCCCCGATATTATTGCCTGATTGCAGCGCAGCATTGCATCAGGGGGCGTATAGCCTGTATGGAAGCGCCAACTGACGCTAGGGATGCGAGGGACACATGACGGATGTGAAAGTCGGGATCATTATGGGCAGCCAATCGGATTGGCCCACGATGAAGGAAGCCGCCACCATTTTGGACGAATTGGGCATCGCCTATGAGACCAATATCGTATCCGCGCACCGCACCCCAGACCGTTTGTGGGAATACGGCAAGACCGCCGCTGATCGCGGATTACATGTGATTATCGCAGGCGCTGGCGGAGCGGCACACCTGCCCGGCATGATGGCGTCGAAAACCCGCATTCCCGTCGTTGGCGTTCCGGTACAGACACGTGCCCTGTCTGGTGTTGATAGCCTCTATTCCATTGTGCAGATGCCGAAAGGCTTTCCGGTTGCCACGATGGCGATTGGCGCAGCAGGTGCTGCCAATGCGGGCCTGATGGCCGCGGGCATACTGGCAGTGACGGATGCTGACCTTGCAACCCGTTTGGACGCGTGGCGCGACGCGCTGTCGGCCTCGATCCCGGATGAACCAAGCGATGACTGATATGCTGTCTACTGGCGCCACCATCGGTATTCTTGGCGGTGGCCAGCTGGGCCGCATGCTGTCGGTCGCAGCCTCCCGTCTGGGCTTTAAAACGCATATTTTTGAACCGGGCGCGAACCCTCCTGCCGGTCAGGTCGCAGATCGTGTGACCACGGCAGGCTATGATGACGTAGCTGCGCTCGAGGCATTCGCCGCTTCGGTCGACGTGATCACCTACGAATTTGAAAACATCCCAACCGAAGCGCTGGACGTTCTTGAAGCCCATAAGCCGATACGTCCGGGCCGCGAGGCATTGCGGGTTAGTCAGGATCGGTTGACGGAAAAGAACTTCCTATCGGGACTGGGCCTGAAGGTCGCCCCTTATGCGAATGTGGAAAACGCCGAGGATATGGCCGCTGCTGTTGCTGAAATCGGCACGCCTTCAATCCTGAAAACCCGCCGCTTTGGCTATGACGGTAAGGGCCAGGCGCGGCTGAAAACTGACGCAGATGCAGACGCGGCTTTTGTCGACATGCAAGGCGCGCCTTCCGTGCTGGAAGGGTTTGTGGACTTCTCTCATGAGGTCAGCGTGATTGCTGCGCGTGGTATTGGCGGCGATGTTGCCTGCTTTGATCCCGGCGAAAACGTCCACAAAGATGGCATTCTGGACACCACAAAAGTGCCAGCAAACCTGACAGCCTCGCAGCGCATGGATGCGGTGCTTCTGGCGGCCAACATCCTGAACGCGCTGGATTATGTCGGTGTCATGGGGGTCGAGCTTTTCGTCACGCCTCAGGGTCTGATCGTGAACGAGATTGCCCCGCGAGTGCACAATTCCGGCCACTGGACCCAACAAGGCTGTACCATTGATCAGTTTGAACAGCATATCCGCGCCGTGGCCGGATGGCCGCTTGGGGATGGATCGCGTTTTGCAGACGTGGTCATGGAAAACTTGATTGGCAACGATATGGATCGCGTGCCCGAGATCGCCCGCGAAGGCAATGCTTCGCTGCACCTATACGGAAAGGCCGAGGTGAAACCCGGTCGTAAGATGGGTCATGTGAACCGGATCACGCCTCGCCAATCCTGAAGAATTCGAACATCTTAACAGCACCGCCAGCATTAGTTTCGCGAGCGATTTCACAATTGCAATCCAATTGAATTTCACGCGGGGAACTGTCGTTTAGATATAAGGTCTGTAGCCTGGCCTTGCTCAGGGCCGGGCAGTTCTTCGGAACGGCCGCAGAAATGCACCGAGTAACAGTGATACAATCAACCACCCGCCAAGATAACCGATCCCGGCGCAAAGAAGCCCATCAGCCGTGACCGGCATCGCGGGGCGGTATTCGTCCCACGTGCGCTGGACCAAATCCGTGTCGCGGAAATGCCAGAGCTTTGTTAGACGCATCAACGGCTCAGTCCCTTTAAGAGCCACGTAGGACGCGTCCAGCCGGTCGTACCGGTCAAAACTGCCCTGCATTTGGTCACGCAGATCGTTTTGAAACTCCGACCCCCCCATTTTCGCCAAGGCTTCTTCACGTGTGAACCCGGCAGCCTTCGCTGTCAGATCAAAACCGGCCGTGACCACTTTGAGCTCGGTCCGTGCGCCAGACAGGCGCTGCATATATTGCTGGGAAAACTCAGGAAACTGGCTCAGCGCCACCGCGCCTGCAATCCCCCCAATCATTGCGAGTGTTTTGATCATCTGCCTCACCGCCTTTGAATTCTTTTGTCACAAGATTCCCAAAGCACCGAGCTTAGGTCAAGGGGAGCGGACAGATTGTGTCACCACAAATGATAAACGGCGCACATCAAAGTGCGCCGTTCTAACGAAACTAAAGTGGATTAAATTCCGCGAACGTGGTGCGGTTCGTAAATCTTGACGACTTTGGCGATTGCGGCCTCTGGCGACAGCTCTTCGCTTTCACCGGTGCGGCGGCAGGTCAGCTCAACCACTCCGTTTTTAAGACCGCGCGGGCCAACGGTGATCCGCCACGGCAGGCCGATCAGATCCATGGTGGCAAACTTCCCGCCGGCACGTTCTTTACGGTCATCATAAAGCGGCTCTAGCCCTGCTTTGGTCAGCTCTTTGTAAAGCGCGTCGCAGGCCGCGTCAGCCTCATCGTCACCCTGTTTCAGGTTCACGATACCCACATGGAACGGGGTCACGCCCTCGGGCCAGATGATGCCCTTATCGTCATGGCTGGCTTCGATGATTGCGCCCAGAAGGCGGCTTACGCCAATGCCGTGCGATCCCATATGTACTGGCACGTGGTTCTGATCCTTATCGACCACTTTCGCGCCCATGCTTTCGGAATACTTGGTACCAAAATAGAAGATCTGGCCAACCTCAATCCCGCGGGCGACGCGACGGCGTTCCTCGGGGATTTCGTTGAAGATTGCTTCGTCGTGGGTTTCGTCCGTACGCGCGTATTTCGAGGTGAACTCCTCCATCACGCCCTGACACTGCCCCACGTCATCATAGTCGATATCGCGGTCGCCAAAAGTCAGATCAGTGACGGCGCTGTCATAGAACACTTCGCTCTCGCCTGTTTCGGCCAGCACAAGGAACTCATGGGTGTCATCGCCACCAATCGGACCACTATCGGCTCGCATCGGGATCGCTTGCAGGCCCATACGCTCGTAAGTGCGTAGGTAGCTGACCAGATGGCGGTTATAGGCGTGCAGCGCGTCTTCTTTGGTCAGGTCGAAGTTGTAGCCATCCTTCATATAAAACTCACGGCCCCGCATCACACCAAAACGCGGGCGGATTTCGTCGCGGAATTTCCACTGGATTTGATACAGTGTCAGTGGCAAATCTTTGTAGCTGTTCACATGGGCCCGGAAGACGTCGGTGATGACTTCTTCGTTGGTGGGACCGTAGAGCATATCGCGCCCATGGCGGTCCTCAATGCGCAGCATTTCCTCGCCATAGTCGTCGTAGCGGCCGCTTTCACGCCACAGGTCCGCAGGCTGGATCGTCGCCATCTGCATGGGAACATGGCCTGCGCGAATTTGTTCTTCGTGAACGATGTTTTCGATCTTGCGCAGGACTTTGAAGCCCAGTGGCAACCAAGTATAAATCCCGGCAGCTTGCTGTTTGATCATGCCAGCGCGTAGCATGTAGCGATGGCTGACGATTTGGGCGTCAGCCGGGGTTTCTTTCAGCACGGGCAGGAAATAGCGGGACAGGCGCATATCGACCTCTGTTCATTCATTCATCTCAAGCGGTCTACGCCATCGTGCGGGCCGGGGCAATCGCCCAATGCCACATGTTCGAATACGACCGCACAAAGTCGCAAACTTGCTTGGCAATCCCTGCGACGCCCTGCACTCTTCGTCGTCAAAGGAGTGCCAAATGACCGACACCATAATGGAGCCCGCCCGTTTGACCCCCGTGATCCACCGCACCGATGTGCTGGTGGTCGGATCGGGGCCAGGTGGTTTGGCCGCCGCGCTTGCTGCCGCCCGCGCAGGCGTCGCGGTCACATTGCTGGATCGGTTCGGTTGTTTCGGCGGCAACATTACGACCGTTGGGGTCGAAGGTTTCGCATGGTATCGCCATGAAGACACCGTAGAGGCTGGCGGGATCGGGCGTGAGTTCGAAGACCGTGCCAAGGCAATGGGCGCAGCTGTCCCCGAAAGCCAATCATTGAGTTATGAGCTGGACAGCGAAGGATTCAAACTGGTCGCCGACCGGCTGGTGGAAGAGGCAGGCATTCACCCGATGCTTCACCGGACATTCGTGGCTCCAATCACCGAAGGAAACGCCATTACAGGCGTGATTGTCGAAAGCAAAGCAGGGCGCGAGGCGATCCTAGCCAAGCGCGTGATCGACGCGACTGGCGACGCTGATATCGCCCATATGATGGGCGCACCTTGTGTCAAAACCCCAGTGGAAGAGATGCAGGCGGCATCCGTTATGTTCCACATCGCGGGCGTGGACAAACAGCGCTTCATGGCGGGCGTGCGCGCGGATCCCCAGACCTATGCGGACTGGTCTTCTGGTGAATGGCAGGTGGAAACAGACGGCAAAGAAGACGCCATGTTCTCTCCTTTTCTTGGCAAACCATTCGAGGCCGCGATCCGTGACGGGCTGATCCCTCCGCACCTGAACACCATCGGCGGCACATGGGGCGCTGTGCATGACAGCGGCGAGATGACCTATATGAACCTTGTCCACTTGGCCGGAATCGACGGGACTGACCCTGACAGCATGACGAAAGGCGAGATTGAGGGGCGCAAGCAAGCCATGCTCGCTATTGATGCTCTGCGGGCCTATACGCCGGGCTGCGAAGGGGCGCGGCTTCGTAATTTCGGCATGACCATCGGCATTCGTGACACGCGCAAGATTGATGCCCTATACAACATGACAGAAGCCGATGTACGTGCGCAGGGACGGTTCGAGGACACAATCGGCATTTATCCAGAATTCATCGATGGCTATGGCGTTCTGATCCTGCCTACGACAGGTCGTTACATGCAGGTGCCTTATCGCGCAATGTTGCCAAAAGGGGTCGAAGGACTGTTGGTCACTGGCCGCGCAATTGGCGGAGATAAGATTGCTCACGCCGCCACACGCAACATGGCGTGCTGCGCTGTCGCCGGACAAGGCGCGGGCATCGCCGCTGCGTTGTCAGTCAAACAAGGTGTGGTACTGAAAAATGTCAGCTTGGTTGCCGTTCAGACGGAGCTAAAACGACAAGGTGTTCGCATTGACTAGGCCCAAACACCTAGATCGAACCACCTAAACTGACCGTCACTTTGGTTTCAGTATGCGGTGCAATGGTGCCATCTTCGTATCTCACCCCGAACCCAGATTCGCCCGACACACTTACACCAGACTTTCTCGGTTCGTATTGATGCCCTTCACAGGCAGAAAGAACCAGCGACATCGCAATTGCGGCAAAAGCAGTCTTTTTCATCAGTCGTCCTTTCAGGAACATCAACCTAGGTTGACCGCAATTTGGGGCATAAGTGCAAGCAAGAAAACGAAGTTAGAGCAACAACCTGCCGAAGGTCGTTCACACCAGCAATCGCCCCGCCCTTGAAATACACTTTAGCTTAGGCGACATAGAAGTAAGTTCATTTTTCGGAGCCACCATGCCGCTTCCCGTTCAGACGCAGGCCAAGTATTGGTCGATAGTCATTGCCATTCTGGCTCTTGCCCTTTGGTTTTTGGGTGATGTGATCATGCCCTTCATTTTGGGCGGCGCCATTGCCTATTTCCTTGACCCTGTCGCCGACCGGCTTGAAAAGGCAGGGTTTTCACGGGTAGCGGCCACGGTTGTCATCTCGTTGCTGGCTGTTCTTGTGGTGATCTTGGGCTTCCTTTTGGTTGTTCCAACCTTGGTGTCCCAAGCCATTGCATTGGCAAATGCGGCACCGGATTTGCTGCGCGAATTGCAGATGTTCCTGACGGAACGGTTTCCGTCGCTGATGGACGAAAGCTCCACCCTTCGGCAGTCTTTGGAAAGCCTTGGACAAAAAATCCAAGAGCGTGGCGGCGAGCTGGTCGGCACGCTTCTAAGTTCAGCCATGAGTGTCATCAACATGGTCATCCTTCTGGTGGTCACGCCGGTTGTGGCCTTCTATATGCTTTTGGATTGGGACCGCATGGTTGAGAAGGTCGACGGCTTATTGCCCTTGGATCATCGCCCCGCCATCCGGCATATCGCCAGCGATATCGATCGTACATTGGCCAGTTTCATTCGCGGACAGGGATCTGTTTGCATCGTTTTGGGAACCTACTACGCCGTTGCCTTGATGCTGGTCGGTTTGCAGTTCGGCCTGGTCGTTGGGTTCATTGCAGGGCTGATCACCTTCATCCCATATGTCGGAGCCCTTGTAGGGGGTGCACTTGCCATCGGACTGGGACTGTTTCAGTTCTGGGGCGAATGGTGGAGCCTTGGCGCAGTGGCCGCAATTTTCATGCTGGGGCAGTTCCTTGAAGGCAACATCCTTACCCCGAAACTGGTGGGAAGTTCGGTCGGCCTACACCCTGTCTGGTTAATGTTTGCATTGTCCGTCTTCGGGTCTTTGTTCGGCTTTGTGGGGATGCTTGTTGCCGTTCCGGTTGCCGCCGCCATCGGTGTGGTCACGCGCTTCTTTATCACTCGATACCAAGCAGGTCGCCTGTACCAAGGGATAACAGGTCAGCAAGCCGTGTTGGACGAGGACATCGCGGACTAATGGCCCAACAACTGACCTTTGACTTGCCCGCGCACCCCGCGCAGGGGCTGGACGACTTTCTGGTGACCTCTTCAAATGCCAATGCCATGGCCACGATTGAAGGCTGGGAAGACTGGCCCAATCGCAAGCTGGTTTTGGCCGGAGACACAGGCACCGGAAAAACCCATCTAGCCCATGTCTGGGCGGGCATGTCCGGCGCACGGATTCTTCCTGCAAGCGCCCTGCCCCAAACCAAGATCGAGGATCTCGCGGGTCGGTCCGTTGCCGTGGAAGATGCCGATCAGATTGCAGGCAGTGCCGAGGCAGAGAGTGCTTTGTTTCATCTGCACAATCTGGTTCTTGCTGAAGGGGGATCGCTGCTGATCACCGCCGGCTCAGCGCCGTCGCGTTGGGGGTTGTCCCTACCGGATTTGAAAAGCCGCATGGAAGGCACAACGCTTGTAAAGCTTGACCCACCCGACGACATGCTGTTGTCAGCGGTTTTGGTGAAGTTGTTTCACGACCGTCAGATGACCGTTCCCGCCAACCTGATCGACTATCTTCTACCCCGAATGGAGCGTTCTTTGGCGGAAGCTGCGCAACTGGTTTCAGTCCTTGATCAAGCTGCCCTGTCCGAAGGCCGCGCATTGACCCGCACGTTGGCTGCGCGTGTTCTGGACAAACCCCCTGAAAACGGGGCATAACGTCACCTTCCCGTCACACTTTCCGACGATAGAGTGCCGTCATGAATACGTCCAATACACCAGAAATACCTCTTGTTGATTTCCTCAGTGCTGATTTCCCGGCCGCGACAACGCTGCCCGAGGAAGACTACGCAGGTTCAAAGCGCTTCTTTAACAGGGAACTCAGCTGGCTGGGGTTCAACTGGCGGGTGCTGGAAGAAGCTGAAAACAAACGTGTGCCACTGCTGGAGCGTCTGCGTTTTCTGTCAATTTCAGCCACCAATCTGGACGAATTCTATACCGTGCGTGTCGCGGGCCTGCGCGAGCTTGTGCGCGAAGGTGTGTCCACCCCTGCAGCAGATGGCCTTAGCCCAACTGCACAGTTAAAGCTGATTGACGCGGACGCCCGCGCGCTGATGGCGCGCCAACAAACCGTGTTTGATACCTTGTCGCGCGAAATGCGCGAGACCGGGATTATCATTGCCCGCCGTGAAGACCTGAACGATGCGGACCGCGCCCATCTGGATCAGGTATTTCTGTCGCAGGTGTTCCCGGTCCTGTCCCCGCTTGCCATCGACCCTGCCCACCCCTTCCCGTTCATTCCAAACACAGGCTTTTCGCTGGCGCTTCAGTTGGAACGCGCGAAAGATAAGCAAAAGCTGAAAGCTTTGCTGCCGATCCCGCAACAGATTGACCGCTTTGTTGTCTTGCCCGCCGAAGATGGGCAGGTCCGGTTCTTGCCACTGGAAGACTTGCTGTTGGAGCATCTTGGCTCGCTCTTCCCCGGCTACGTGGAAAAAGGGCATTGTGCTTTCCGTATTCTGCGTGACAGCGATCTTGAAGTTGAAGATGAAGCCGAAGATCTGGTGCGCGAGTTTGAAACCGCGCTGAAACGCCGCCGCCGCGGTGAAGTTGTACGCCTTAAAATCACATCGGACGCGCCATCGATATTGTTATCAATGATCAAGCGCGAGCTGCGCATCTCGGACCACGAGATCGTTGAGGTGGATGGCATGATCGGCATGGCGGATTTGGGCGAAATGGTGCTGAAAGACCGTCCTGATCTTCTTTGGCCCAGCTTCACCCCACGCGTACCGGAACGTGTGCAAGACCATGAAGGCGACATGTTTGCGGCGATCCGTCAAAAGGACATGTTGCTGCATCACCCGTACGAAACCTTCGACATGGTGGTGCGTTTCCTGCATCAGGCTGCCCGAGATCCAAATGTAGTGGCGATCAAGCAAACACTTTATCGCACCTCACATGACAGCCCAATCGTGAAGGCCCTGTGTGAAGCCGCTGAAGACGGCAAATCCGTCACGGCTCTGGTTGAACTGAAAGCCCGCTTTGATGAGGCCGCGAACATTCGCCAATCCCGTCGGTTGGAACGCGCGGGCGCACATGTCACCTATGGTTTCATCAACTACAAAACACACGCTAAGATATCGACCGTCGTGCGCCGCGAAGGGGACGAGCTGGTCACCTATACGCATTATGGCACCGGCAACTATCACCCGATTACCGCGAGGATCTATACGGACCTCAGCCTGTTCACCTGCGATACCGCACTTGGGCGTGATGCCACGCGGGTTTTCAACTACCTGTCGGGCTATGCGGAGCCGCAAAGCCTTGAAAATCTTGCGATCTCTCCGCTGGACCTGAAGTCGACCCTGATCAAACGCATCAAAGCTGAAGCTGACCATGCAAAGGCCGGAAAGCCTGCACAGATCTGGGCTAAAATGAACTCGCTGGTCGAACCTGACGTCATAGACGCGCTTTACGAAGCCTCGCAGGCAGGCGTGAAGATCAGCCTTGTGGTGCGGGGCATTTGCGGCCTGCGCCCCGGCATCAAGGGCCTGTCCGAGAACATCCGCGTGAAATCCATCGTGGGTCGGTTCCTTGAACACTCGCGCATCGTTTGTTTTGGAAATGGGCATGGCCTTCCGTCGAAAAAAGCGCGGGTCTACATATCGTCTGCGGACTGGATGGGGCGCAACTTGAACCGCCGTGTTGAAACGCTTGTGGAAATCAAGAATGCCACGGTGAAAGCACAGATCGTCAGTCAGATCATGGCCGCCAATCTTGCCGATGTTGCCCAAAGCTGGGTGATGGGCGCGGATGGCAAGTTTGCCCGCGCAGACCTTGATCGCATTGAACGCCCGTTCAACTGCCACAGGTTTTTCATGGAAAACCCGTCTCTGTCTGGACGTGGCTCTGCCGGGGCATCTGACGTACCTGAACTAACACATTCACAAGATTGAGTAATGTCTGACGCGCCGCTAAACTGATTTTAGTGATTCAGGGGGATTCTATGGACGGACGTGGTGACACCGGGGACGACTGGGGCCCGTTTGGCCGACCGCTCTTTGATGATCCTTCCGCACGTGCTTTAAGCCGCGTTGGCGTTGTCGATGTCGGCTCGAACTCTGTCAGGCTTGTGGTGTTTGATGGTGCTGCGCGCTCACCCGCATATTTCTTCAACGAAAAAATCCTGTGTGGCTTGGGACGTGGCCTGTCCGAGACCGGTCGACTTCATCCAGAAGGACGCGCACGCGCCCTTTCCGCCATCAAACGCTTCCAACGACTTGCCGAAGGAATGGACCTTGCCCCCCTCTCAGCCGTAGCAACTGCTGCCGTACGCGACGCGGATGATGGTCCAGAGTTTCGACAAGAAGTCCTGAAAGAAACCGGGCTAGAGCTTTACGTCATTGATGGCGAAGAGGAAGCCCGCCTGTCAGCGCAAGGTGTGCTGCTTGGCTGGCCCGAGGCCCAAGGACTGATGTGTGACATTGGCGGGTCATCCCTTGAGCTTGCCCACATCAGCGATGGCGAGGTTGGCAAGCGCGTTACCTCGACGCTGGGCCCGTTGAAACTGGCCGCTGTTCCCGGCGGCAAAAAAGAGCTGAAAGCCGAGATTGCCCGCGTCGTTGACCAGCTAGCGGACCAGATGGGGACGGATCACAAACGCCTGTTCCTTGTGGGCGGATCTTGGCGTGCCATCGCACGGCTTGATATGGAGCGACGCGGCTATCCTCTGACCGTTCTTCATGAATACCGCATGTCCCCGAAATCGCTTTCCAAAACTCTGAAATGGATTGAAGAGGTTGATTTGGATGACATTCGCCAGCGCACAGGCACCTCTGCCGCGCGTATGGCGCTGGTGCCAATTGCCGCGCAGGTTCTGAAACGCCTGATGCGCGTCTTCCGCCCGAAGGAGATCGCCGTAAGTTCCTACGGTATCCGCGAGGGGCTGTTGTATGAACAAATGCCGGACAGGTTACGCAAACGCGATCCATTGATCGAAGCCTGCTATCACGCGGAAAAGAAGGACGCGCGCAATCCCGGCTTTGGCAAGGCGCTGTTTCGCTTTCTGACACCGCTTTACAAGTCCATGAAGCACGAGGATCAGCGCATCATCCGTGCCGCCTGCCTGCTGCATGACGTCAGCTGGCGCGCGCACCCGGACTACCGTCACGAAGTCTGCTTTGACAACGCCACCCGTGCCAATCTGGGCGGGCTGACCCATGAGCAACGTGTGTTCCTTGGGCTGGCCCTGCTGCACCGGTACAAAAACAGCCGCGATGGATCGCGGTTCGAGCCACTTTTCGACATCGTACCGGACAAAATGCAAGCTCGTGCCGAGGTTTTGGGCAAGGCTATGCGGTTCGGGGCCATGTTCTCGGTCGTGGATCCGACCAAGATGGGAGAACTGCGCTGGTTTCCGAAGAAACGTGAACTGGTTCTCGTCCTTAAGAAAGAAGCTGAAGGGCTATTCGGAGAGGTCGCCGAAGCCCGGTTCCAGACATTGGCCGAGGCACTTGACGCCACACCGATTGTGAAGAAGACGCGCAAAGCCAGCTAAGCTTTGTACGAAGCCAAGACGCATTCACAAACACAAAGCGCGGTGTTCAGATATCCGTTTCACCCGGTTCAGGCGGATCAAGCGGCTCGCGGCGGCGAATAATGATATCCCCGTTGGGCAGGACTTCAGGTGGATGATAAACCTGCATGTCGCCAAATTTCTCGACCAGTTTGGCCCATCCTTCGGACCATTCGTCCGCCATTGGTTCAATCTCGTTCGCCAAGCCTTCGAGCAAAAGCTGGAACCCGCGGTTCAACAGCTCGGCCCCTTCAGTCAGCTCGGGGTTTTCCGGCGGCGTCGCGTCTTGCGCTGCAACGCCATGTGTCATGCCGACAGCAACTAGCGCTGCCAAAACGGATGTTTTTGCAATCTGTTTCATACCCTAAATGTAGGTGGTCTTGACCAAATGTGAAGGTCAGATTTTCAGGTCAATTGAAACCGGGAAGTGGTCAGACGCGGTTAATAGCGCCTCACGCATTGGAACATCCTGATAGCATTCCGGGTCGTCAAATGGGTGCCAGATGCGCCATGTCGGCTTGGCCTCTAAAAGGTCAGGCGACACCATGACATAGTCCAGAAGCGCTTGCAGATATCGCCTTTCCTTGGCGATATAGAACCTCGAAGTTGTAGGGCGGGCGCTGGTGCGATGCGTCAAAGCCATCCGCGCATGTGGGTCGTACATGCAGGGGACATCCCCTTCGCCCATCACAATCTCGACGCCAGAACGGCCAAACAGCTTTTCGTACTCATCCAATCCTGGACCATCGTTGAAATCACCCAAAACGATCAGCGGATCACCGACGCTCAGATGTTCATCCACGCGACGACGAAGCCAGATACACTGCGCCATCTGCTTGCGCCGGTTTTCGATGGCCACACGCATCACCTCGGCCGCGCCGCGTGCACCATGCGGCGCTTTTGATTTCGCGTGTACGCCGATCAAACGCAGATACTTGCCACTTTGGCGGTGGGTCATTTCGATTTCTAACGGAGGTTTTGAAAACACAACCGCTTCAGGTGTCGCATCCGTATCCAGATCAAGCTGGAAACTCGTATCGAAACGCGGCGCTGCAAGAGCGTCTTCCACCCCTTCTGCCCCCAAAGGATCATGCCGCGCACTTACGATATCGGGATCATACAACAGCGCGATTTCCTGTTGAGTGTCATTGGCGAAACCAATCATGGCTTTGCGCGCACGCAACCTGAAATAGTCGGCGAAACGCTCCAAGGCCGGAACAGTCGAGCGCCTGCGGTTCTCATCCGGAGCTTCAATGATCATCACCACATCCGCATCGAGTTCCGTGAAAACCTTACCCACCGCTTTGAACTGGGCAGCCCGTGTCACGTCCTGACGCCCAGACCAACCGTTATCGATAATGGGGTCGCCAGCATCGTCAAAAAGGTTATTGAACCATTCGACGTTATAGGTCGCAATACGCATCAACTGTGACCTTCGCTGATCTCTTCCCAAGCGCGATTGACGGCAATCAGGCGCTTTTCGGCCAGTTTCAGTGCCTCTTCAG
Organism: Aliiroseovarius sp. F20344; assembly: GCF_023016155.1. Lineage (GTDB taxonomy): Bacteria > Pseudomonadota > Alphaproteobacteria > Rhodobacterales > Rhodobacteraceae > Aliiroseovarius. The sequence goes on along the minus strand of NZ_JALKBG010000006.1, from coordinate 287,319 downwards.
GCACACCGCGCGCGATCATACGGTCCGGGTGGCTTTCGCGCACCTCGCGACGCCAAACTTTGCGGATATCCTCAAGCGATGTATCTCGCGAAACGCCCAACACCTGATAGGGGTCGGGATGGTCATCCGGGACCATACGCGAACGCAGCGCAGAAAAGCGTATGGCGTCCATGCCGAATATGCGCGACACCTCTTCCAGGTATGCGTTTTCGGCCGGGTGGAACGTTCCATCTGCAAGCGCAATGTGGAAGAGCCCCTCCATCAGGTCGCACAGCGCCGGGTCATCTGGACCAAACATTGCCGCAACCCGTTGGGCATAAAGCTCAAATCCAGCCACATCGGTGCGGGCCAGATTAAACAGACGTGCTGCGTTCTTTTCCTCGGACTTCGGAATGGTGAAGACCTCGCGAAAAGCAGACACCTCGTCCCGAGTAACAAGCCCGTCCGCCTTCGCCATTTTCGCGCCCAGCGCAATCACAGCAATTGCGAAACCAGCCGAACGTTCAGGCGGCGTGCGAAGATGCGAAAACACATCTGAAAGGGTTTCACCTTTGGCAAGCGCAGATAGCGCATCTGAGATACGGGACCAGATCGACATAGGTGCAGTGTTAGCGGCTTTCGCCAGCGGGTCACAGGGTTTTCTGCATCAGGATAAGGTCATGCCATTGGTCAAACTTTCGACCAGCTTCAGGGATCACGCCGACAGTTTTGAATCCAACGGCTTTGTGAAACGGCTCCCCCATTGGGTTCGAGGCCGAAACCCCTGCAATCATTGAATGAAACTCCAACACGCGCGCCTCGGTTTCCAGCGCCTGCATTAAGGCACGTCCGAAACCTTTCCCGCGTGCTTTGGGGGCCAACATGATCGCGTGCTCAGCGGTATGGGTATAGCCAGCGCCGGTGCGAAACTGATCAAGGCTGGCATAACCCAGGACATCTCCATTTTCCTCGGCAACAAGCACGGCTTTTACCGTGGCGATCATTTGGGTGACATCTTCAAGAGTTTTTGCGACCGAATTAAAAGTGATCAGCGTTTCAAGGATGGCAAGGTTCCAAAGCTCCAAAATTGCTGCTGCATCTGCAACAGTTGCCGCGCGAATTCTCACAACTTCACCAATCCGCCTGGTGTGTCGATCCATGCGGATAAGCCAGCAGTTCCAGAGTGAAGTGAGATGCGTTTGTCTTCGACCAGCGGATGCAATGCGACCGCAAGCGCCTCGGCCTCGGGATGGGTGATCTCAAGCGCGGCCAGTCGCAGTCCGTGATCGGGCAAACGCGGCGCGGGCATGTCACCATACCAACTAAGCAGCCCAGGTGCACAGCCTGAAAACGGCAACCGCCCGTCTGTGGGCACGGCCATGTCCCAACGTAAATCCCCGCGCGACAAGTGCAATTCATCCCCAGACCCGTCGGGCGATCGTTGCAGCGCTTGATGCAGATCTGGCACCCGTAGCGCCCAGTTGGTCAGCCGTGCGGGACCGGTGAAGTAGTCCAGATCGAACCACCGCGCATGATCGGGCGCATCAGCGTCGGGATTGACCGCAATCACTTCAAGATAGGTGGCTGGTCCAAGGGACAGAAGGGCATTGTGGGTGCCCATGAGCGGATGGTCTCCTCCCACCGACATGGACACCCCAAGCAGGTCCTCGATGTACGCGACACCTTCTGAAAGGGTCGCGGAGGACACCACAAGATGATCGATCTCTCCCAAGGCCATTTCATTCCCCCAATGGTCTGAGAGAAAGCTGGCGGGAAACGCCGCCAGCCGCAAGTGTTTTTGGTACTACCCGCGGGCTTCGCGTACCAGTTTCAGGATATCCTGTGCTGCCTCGGGGATGTTTGTGCCCGGACCAAAGATGGCTTTCACGCCATTTTCATACAGGAAGTCATAGTCCTGCTGCGGGATTACGCCGCCACAGATCACGATGATATCCTCGGCGCCCTGCTCTTTCAAAGCCTGCACCAGTTGCGGGGCCAGCGTCTTGTGACCAGCAGCCTGCGAGGAGATGCCCACGATATGCACGTCATTGTCGATGGCGTCCTGAGCGGCTTCATCCGGGGTCTGGAACAGCGGGCCTACGTCCACGTCAAAACCGATGTCGGCAAAGGCAGTCGCGATGACCTTGGCACCACGGTCGTGACCGTCCTGCCCCATCTTTACCACGAGCATACGCGGACGGCGGCCTTCGGCGTCTGCGAAGTCTTCGACGGATTTCTGAATGGCGGCAAAACCTTCGTCGCCTTCATAGGCCGCGCCATAGACACCAGCCAGCGTCTTAACTTCGGCACGGTGGCGGCCGAACTCATCTTCCATAGCCATTGAAATCTCTCCTACGGATGCGCGGGCGCGGGCAGCTTCGACAGCGGCTTCCAGAAGGTTGCCACCTTCCTTGGCGCGGCGCGTCAGTTCAGCCAAGGCGGCTTCACAAGCGGCTGCATCGCGGGTTGCGCGGATGTTTTCAAGGCGGGCAATCTGGCTGTCGCGCACGGCCATGTTGTCCACGTCAAGAATGTCGATTTGGTCTTCTTCGGCCAGCTTATACTTGTTCACGCCAACGATGACCTCGTCACCTTTGTCGATCATAGCTTGACGCTTGGCGGCGGATTCCTCGATCCGCAGCTTGGGCATACCTGAGGCCACAGCCTTGGTCATCCCGCCCATGCTTTCGACCTCTTCCATCAACTCCCAAGCTTTGTTGATCAGCTCGTCAGTCAAGCTTTCCACATAGTAAGAACCCGCCAGCGGATCGACCACGTTAGTCACGCCGGTTTCTTCCTGCAAGATGATCTGGGTGTTGCGCGCGATACGGGCCGAGAAATCGGTAGGCAGCGCAATCGCTTCGTCAAGCGCGTTGGTGTGCAGCGACTGCGTCCCGCCCAGCGCCGCAGACATGGCTTCATAAGCCGTGCGGATCACGTTGTTATAAGGGTCTTGTTCCTGCAGCGACACGCCCGAGGTCTGGCAGTGAGTGCGCAGCATTTTTGAACGCTCAGACTTCGCGCCAAAATCCGTCATCACGCGGTGCCACAGAGTACGGGCAGCGCGCAGTTTCGCCGCCTCCATGAAGAAGTTCATGCCGATGGCGAAGAAGAAGCTCAGGCGGCCTGCGAATTTGTCCACATCCATGCCCGCCTCGATCGCCGCGCGTACATATTCACGACCATCCGCCAGCGTATAGGCAAGCTCTTGCACCAGGTTCGCGCCCGCTTCCTGCATGTGATAACCGGAAATCGAGATCGAGTTAAACTTCGGCATCTCGTTCGATGTGTACTCGATGATGTCCGAGATGATCTTCATCGACGGTTCGGGCGGATAGATATAGGTGTTGCGCACCATGAACTCTTTCAGAATGTCGTTCTGAATCGTGCCTGCCAGCAGCGATTTATCGTGGCCCTGCTCTTCGCCTGCCACGATGAAGTTGGCGAGGATCGGAATAACCGCGCCGTTCATGGTCATCGAGACCGAAACCTTGTCCAGCGGAATGCCGTCGAACAGGATCTTCATGTCCTCGACGCTGTCGATGGCCACACCTGCCTTACCAACGTCGCCGACAACGCGAGGGTGATCCGAGTCATACCCACGGTGCGTAGCCAAATCGAACGCAACCGACACACCCTGCTGACCGGCGGCCAGATTGCGGCGATAGAATGCGTTCGATTCTTCCGCGGTCGAGAAGCCAGCATATTGACGAATGGTCCACGGGCGGCCCGCATACATGGTCGCCTTCACGCCACGGGTGAAGGGGCCAAAGCCGGGCAACGTGCCCATATGGTCCAAGTCCGCCGTGTCGTCAGCCGTGTAAAGCGGTTTCACGTCAATGCCTTCCAGCGTGTTCCACGTCAGATCATCCAAGGCACGGCCACGAAGTTCCTTCTCGGCCAGTTCCTTCCAGTTCTTTGTGTCGCTCATCTTGTCGTCCTTTTCGTCTTGGCGCGCCCATGGGCGCTGGCTGGTTCCGGACCGCGGGTCACAGAGGATCTCCGGCGGCAAAAAAGAGTTTTCGTTCAACGGGATCGAGGATCATAACCCCCCCGACATCCATGTCATATGCCAACACCGCCCCGGGGCGGGTGAGGGCACGATGAAAGTCCTGACTGTCTGTTTCCGACAGGCATTTCCCGACCAGTGCAGCGGCGGCCAATGCCTGACGGCCAAAGGCGCCATCCTCGGTCGTCAGCATCTCGTCGGTCAGCTCATGCGGCGTCTTATCGGCCGCGCGAACGGCAGCTTTGCCCGCGTCGCGAAACAGATTCTGTGCCTGTACACTGCTTCCGGCCAACGGCATATCGCCCATCACATCATTCTGGGCCGCACGAAACACCGCGGCGGTACATGTCAGCCGGCTTTGAAAGGACAAAGTGTCGCCTAGCGTAAAGTATTGCTCAAGCGCCGCACGAAGGGCGGTTTCCCTATGCAGATTGCATCCCGACAGGAGCGACACGCTGGTCGCTGCGATGAGGGGAATGCGGCGCACAAAGCTCATCCTTCACCCTCATCTATAACGGTGAGAACGGCTTTACCCTGCACGTCTGGAATAAAGCTGGTAAGCTGGCGGCGAAGGTCGGCTGCCGCTTCTGGTTTGGTAGCGTAGAAGCTCACGTCATATCCACCTAGGAAAGCGCGACCTCCTGTAAAGGTCAGCGTGCCCACCTTTACCCAAGCGTCGCCGATCCCTTCGTCGATCCAGCGATCATATACGATAGCAAGCTCAACACCGGCTTCGCCCACAAGGTCGGCGGCCCAACCTGGATAGGGATCATCCAATCGGATTCTAAGCGCGTCGTAAGAGGCCAAGCCCCACAGATCGAGCACTTGATTGGGGTTTGCCCAAGCCACAAAGCCCAAATCGTTCACGGCGACCGGCTTTTGGTACACCTCTTTCACAAAGCGCCCCATGTTGCCGTGTTGCGAGTGGATCGCGTTTGGACCGTTTGTTCCGAAAATTAGCAAGCTTTGCCCGTAGCTAGCCCCCAAAAACCCGAAGCCCGCCAACAATAGAAGGCGCAGCGTGAACAGGGTTTCATCTTTCAAAACGACCAACATTATTGAGCCTAGAACAAATGTCATCGCATAGAGTTCGTAGCGCTCAAGCCACCCGAATTGTCCCAATAGAAGGTGGCCGAAGCCGGTAAAAAGCGCGCTTGTAAGAAGCGCTTTGCGCCAGGGTCCATCTGTACTGGGCCGCACCAACAACACGAGCGCGCAGAGCAAGGCAATCAACAACACGACTGCTTTGTGTGAGAAAAGTTGGACCAAAACCTTGATTGGCAAATCAACGAGTGAAAAGCGTTCACTTCCACTGCCAGACAGTTTCGCCATGACCGAGTTTGGTAACGGTTCAAGCCCAAGCGATGTTAGGAACCACATGAAGCCTGCCACCAGAACGGTTGCCGCTGCAAAAAGCCCGGTTCCGATTGCCCAGCGCCCCATCATCAACAGCGCTAGCGCTCCCCCCCCGGTGACCGCGAGCCCTTCAAACCGAACCACCGGTCCCAGCACCATCCCAGCGATCAAAAGCCAACTGATACGGCTTTCATCCATTTGAATTTGTAACCCGCGCAAAACGGCAAGGCTGGCCAAAATATGCAGCCCGTGCTCCATCCCCACCATCGCAGCACCGGCGAAATTAAACGCGAGTGGACCAAGAGCAGCAAAAGTCAGCATCCAGGCGCGTGACGCACCAGTTTGCACCACGATACGCGCCCAAAGCACACATGCCAGCACCAGTGCCAAACTGTTCCAGAAAAGCGGCAACCAGGCTTGTGCAGCCGTCCCAGCAAAGGGGGTCAGTAACAGGGGATAGATGGGCGATGACGCGGCCGAGGTGTATTCACCTGGATTCACCCCGTATCCACCTGCAGCAATTTGTTCTGCCACGGCAAGGTGAATGTAAACATCATCGAGCGGGTATTCGAAAACACCCGCTCGGATCAGGGACACGCCTTGATAAAGTACGAAAGCCACCACGCCAACAATCACCGAAACAAGTGTCAGCTGCCCAGAATTCCGGGGCAAAGTGGTGGCATCAGTCATTTTATTCGAACTCCATAATCACTTCATCAACGGCAAGGCTATCGCCTGCACCTGCATTGATTTTGGAGACAACACCCTTTTTCTCGGCGCGCAAGATGTTTTCCATCTTCATCGCCTCGATGGTGCAAAGTGCTTGGCCTTCTTGTACTTCCTGACCGACGTCAACATCGACTTTCACCACAAGACCCGGCATCGGGCACAGCAGCATTTTCGAGGTGTCCGGTGGTAGTTTTTCCGGCATCAGTCGGGCAAGCTCGGCCTGACGCGGCGTGCGCACATGCACCTTCAGATCCGCACCGCGCGAACGCATGCGGAAGCCCGAGGTGATCTTTTCAACCTTCAGAACCAAGGGCTCACCATCCAGCTTCAGCGTGGCAAGGCTGTCACCCGGTGTCCAGTCGGAGGTCACACGCATTTTCGACCCATCTTCGAACTTTATAGTCGAGCCTTTCTTGTCGGCCTTGATCTTCACAGCAAACTCTTCGCCCTGAAGTGCAACACTCCAATGTTTGCCGACTTTGCGTTCGTGGTTGTCCATGCGGCCCGAGATGCGCGTGCGACGAATTTCGGCCACGCGGTACATGGCAGCCGCCGCGGCAGCGATGCGTTTCAGCGCGTCTTTGCCCAGCTCAACCCCTTCAAACCCTTCGGGATATTGTTCTTCAATGAAGGCGGTTGTCATCTCGCCTTTCATGAAGACCGGGTGATCCATGACGGCGCTGACGAAAGGCAGGTTGTGACCGATGCCTTCCAGCTCGAACCCGTCCAGCGCGTTGCGCATGGCTTCGACTGCGTCGTCACGGGTCGGTGCCCATGTGCAGAGCTTGGCAATCATCGGGTCGTAATACATCGAGATTTCGCCGCCCTCGAAAACGCCAGTGTCGTTGCGTACAGCTGTGCCGCCTTTCGATGCTTTGTCCGCCCATTTCCCATTCTCCAACATCGGACCAGCGGCCACTTCTGCAGGGGGACGATAGCGGGTCAAACGGCCAATCGAAGGCAGGAAGTTGCGATAGGGATCTTCCGCATAAACACGGTTCTCAATCGCCCAGCCGGTCAGCTTCACGTCGTCTTGCGACATTTCAAGCTTTTCACCAGCTGCCACACGGATCATCTGTTCAACAAGGTCAACGCCGGTGATCAGCTCGGTCACAGGGTGTTCCACTTGCAAACGGGTGTTCATTTCGAGGAAATAGAAGTTGCGATCGCCGTCGACAATGAATTCCACAGTACCAGCCGAAGCGTAGTCCACAGCTTGTGCCAAAGCGACGGATTGTTCACCCATAGCTTTGCGGGTGGCTTCGTCAAGGAAGGGCGATGGGGCTTCTTCCACAACTTTCTGGTTCCGCCGCTGGATCGAGCACTCGCGTTCACCCAGGTAAATGCCGTTGCCATGGCTGTCACACAGAACTTGAATTTCGATGTGACGAGGTTGGGTCACGAACTTCTCGATGAAGATACGGTCGTCCCCAAAGCTGTTTGCCGCTTCGTTCTTGGAAGACTGGAAACCTTCACGGGCTTCTTCGTCATTCCACGCGATCCGCATGCCTTTACCGCCACCACCTGCCGACGCTTTAATCATGACCGGGTAGCCGATCTCGTTCGAGATTTTTACGGCCTCATCCGCATCCTCGATCAGGCCCATATAGCCCGGCACGGTCGACACGTTGGCGTCCTGTGCAATCTTTTTCGAGGTGATCTTGTCCCCCATCGCTTCAATCGCGCCTTTGGGCGGTCCAATGAAGGCAACGCCGGCAGCTTCAAGTGCCTCAGCAAATTTCGAGTTTTCCGACAGGAAGCCATAACCGGGGTGAACGGCTTCGGCGCCCGTTTCCTTGATCGCCTTCATCACGTTTTCGATGACGATGTAAGATTGGTTCGCAGGGGGCGGCCCAATATGCACAGCTTCGTCCGCCATTTTCACATGAAGCGCGTTGCGGTCAGCATCCGAATAGATGGCAACCGTTTTGATGCCCATTTTACGAGCGGTCTTGATCACGCGGCAGGCGATCTCGCCTCGGTTTGCAATCAGGATCTTTTTGAACATGTCCTGTCCTTTCGGTTCATGTGAGGGCGCGGTAGGCAGAACCACCACGCGCATTGGCATAGAAAAGCCCGCCGGACACAAAGGTCACGGCAGGCCGATTGTGTTCAGTGGCTTCGTCTGAGACGAAACCGGATGTTTTCAAATCAGTTGCAGATGCCGACACCGACGTCATCGCAAAGCGCACCCGCGCCTGCGCCGATGACCGCCCCGGCAAGAAGGTTGCCGCTTGCCGCTTTTGCGACGACAGCACCCGTGGCTGCGCCGACCCCAGCGCGCTGAAGGTCGTTCCACTGGCACCCGGCCAGCAAAATAAGGGCGACGGACCCTGCAAGAATTCTTGTGAACTGCATTTTTGACTGCCTCTTTCAGAGTTTATTCTTGCAGTCATTGTGCCCTGATAACGGGAAACCCCAAAGATTTTTTTTCGCGATCCGCGGCTTGGCGCGCGGCTCAAGCACCTACTTATGCGCGAAAAAAGGCCCGGTTCAGACGCTAAAGCACTGAACCGGGTAGAAGAAGGGGAAGGGTAATGGTTTCGACAAACCATTGCAGAGAACGGGGATGTGTTCCCTGCATGATTGGCATGTTGACACGAAACAACGCGTTCGCAAGCCCCGGTCGGGCGTGCGATGCGTCGTTGGGCTGTTTTTTGCCAGTTCGTGTCCAATGCGGGCGAAATCATGCCTATTGTTCCTCAAATGCATCCGGGAACGCAGCACGCGCACGCGCTTCGTCAATCACCAACAAAGCTTCATAGTCTTCGGCGTCGAAGGGATCCTGTGCAGCAATAACCTCGCGTTCGAACAGCCATGACAGGCGACCGGCATCCAGATTGCCGCGTTCGAAAGGTTGATCGCCGAAATACTCCCACAATGCTCTCATAAAGCCCGTATCCGCGCGCCGATCAGCCGGCTTGCGATCCGCATAGCGTTCACGAGCACTAAGCTTGGTCGCGCCGGTCTTGCTGGGACGGCGGATTGTGAATTGGTAATCCGTGCCCGGAAGGCGTCCCGGAAAACCTTTGTGTTTCAACATATATGGCAGTGCCATTAGAAACCCTCCCAAACGCACTCACCGTCAACAGGACGATAGGCTTCGAAAAACTGCGTGGCCTCTGGGGCCATGACACCGTGCTCCACGGGTCGGTCCGACAGAACAACGATTATCTGGTCCGGCAGCTCATCAGAAACCTCGTCAATCCGCGGCAATATGTAGTCTTGGCAAATCACCGACATGTCCTCTTCGGCTTGAGAAAACTCGACCATCTGATGTGGCCGACCAATGGCTGGCGCCAGAAAGCGATAGCGGATCGCTGTTCCGACCGCGCTGTCCTCGCCCCGGATAATCTCAAGGAACGTGATCTCCTGACCAGACGGAACCTCGATTTCATACTCAGGATCCCAGCCCACATCCTTTGAAATGCCGGAACTTGGAACTATGGGGATCAGGATGGCAGCGCAAACCGCCACCCCAATCAGGCCATGAAGGCCCTGATATCCCACCGTGCGACCCATTATCACAGCGGAATATTATCGTGCTTTTTCCATGGGTTCTGGATCTTCTTGCCGCGCAGCGAAGCAAAGGCACGGCTGATGCGAAGACGCGATGAACGCGGCTGGATGACTTCGTCAATGAAGCCCCGTTCTGCCGCCACAAACGGGTTGGCAAAGCGGTCTTCATAATCCTGCGTGCGCTGTGCGATTTTTTCGGGATCGTCCAACTCAGAGCGGTACAGAATCTCGGTTGCACCCTTGGCGCCCATCACAGCGATTTCCGCAGTCGGCCAAGCATAGTTGAAGTCACCGCGCAGGTGCTTGGACGCCATAACGTCATAGGCACCGCCATAGGCTTTACGCGTGATCAGCGTCACCTTCGGCACAGTGGCTTCACCATACGCAAACAGCAGTTTCGCGCCGTGCTTGATGACACCGCCATATTCTTGGCTGGTGCCCGGCAAGAAGCCCGGCACGTCAACCAGCGTCAGGATCGGAATTTCAAACGCATCGCAGAAGCGAACAAAGCGGGCTGCCTTGCGCGAACTGTCGATGTCCAAGCACCCTGCCAGCACCATCGGCTGGTTCGCAACAACACCCACGGTCTGCCCTTCGAGGCGGATGTAACCGGTGATGATGTTCTTGGCGTAGTCTTCCTGAATCTCGAAAAAGTCACCTTCGTCGCCGAGCTTGGTGATCAGCTCTTTCATGTCATAGGGCGAGTTTGGGTTGTCCGGGATCAGCGTGTCCAGGCTGTCATCCACACGCGCCGGATCGTCGAAGAACGGTCGCACCGGAGCTTTGTCGCGGTTGTTGAGCGGCAGGAAGTCGACCAGACGGCGCACTTCCGACAAGGCTTCCACGTCGTTTTCGAAGGCACCATCAGCGACCGAAGACTTCTTGGTGTGAGTCGAGGCGCCGCCAAGCTCCTCGGCAGTGACCACTTCGTTGGTCACGGTTTTCACAACGTCGGGACCGGTGACGAACATGTACGAGCTGTCTTTCACCATGAAGATGAAGTCGGTCATGGCAGGCGAATACACTGCACCACCAGCACACGGGCCCATGATCACCGAGATCTGCGGCACCACGCCCGAGGCCATGATGTTGCGCTGGAACACTTCGGCGTAACCAGCAAGCGAGGCAACACCTTCCTGAATACGCGCACCACCCGAATCGTTGATGCCGATCACGGGCGCGCCGTTCTGCATCGCCATATCCATGATCTTGCAGATCTTTTCAGCGTGGGTTTCCGACAGCGAGCCACCGAAGACGGTAAAGTCCTGCGAGAACACATAGACCATACGGCCGTTGATCGTCCCCCAACCAGTGATGACACCGTCACCTGCGGGCTTGTCGGCTTCCATGCCGAACTCGGTGCAGCGGTGAGTTTTGAACATGTCGAACTCTTCAAACGAGTCCTCGTCAAGCAGAAGCTCAACGCGTTCGCGGGCCGTTAGTTTGCCCTTCTTATGCTGACTGTCGATCCGACGCTGACCGCCCCCAAAGCGGGCTTTCTCGCGGCGGCTTTCAAGTTCTTGGAGAATATCTTTCATTTGGCGGCACTCCTTGATTTCGCAGCAAACTAACCGGACTGAAGGACGGCGGGAAGCAAAAAGGGGCGAATTTGCAAATTAAATGCAAGTATGCTAATGCAAATTGCAAATATGCGAACTCAGGAAACTGCTATGGCCACCCAGAAACTCTATGCGGGTGTGAAACTTCGGGAAATCCGCACACGCCTAAATCTGACCCAGAAAGCCTTTGCCGAAAAACTGGGCGTCAGTCTTCCCTACCTCAACCAAATGGAAAACAACAACCGACCGGTTTCAACTGGTGTGGTGTTGGCACTGGCCCAGGAGTTTGGCTTTGACGTGGCTGAATTGTCTACGGGTGACGCTGAACGGTTGGTGACTGACATGCGTGAAGCATTTGCAGACCCAGTGTTTTCCGACGTTCCACCTTTGGCGGATCTGCGGCTTGCGGCATCTAACGCACCCGCACTGGCCCACGCATTGCTAGAACTGCATCGCGCATACAGGCTTGGACATGAACGACTTGCCTCGATGGACCAAAACATCGGCAATGATGAAAACCCAAGCCAAGCCAGCCCTTGGGAAGAGGTTCGCGACTTCTTTCACTATTGCGACAACTACATCGATGCCGTGGATCGCGCGGCAGAACATTTTGCACAAACCGGGAAGTCGCGTGGTTTAGGTCAGGCGGCGATGGCTGAGGCCGTGCTGAATGAACGAGGCATCACCCTTAAACGCGCCGATGCCGAGAAAGTTCGGAGCTACGATGTTGATAGTCGCGTTCTGACTCTCTCGACCCGCCCACCTCGTGCAACGCAAGAGTTTCAACTTCTCATGCAGGTCGCATTGCTGACGCAGGACGCTCTGCTAGAAGCGACATTGGATTTTGCAAGGTTTCAAACCGACGAGGCCAGAGCGATCGCAAAACTGGGACTTGCAAACTATTTCGCGGGCGCTGCCATCTTGCCCTATGAGCAGTTTCTTGCCGCCGCGCATGAGACCCGTCATGACCTAGAACGATTGGCTGATCGCTTCGGTGCATCGATCGAACAAATCGCCCACAGGCTGTCCACTCTTCAACGTCCCGGTGCAAAAGGCATCCCGTTCTTTTTTGTCCGCGTGGATCAGGCAGGAACTATCACCAAACGACACTCCGCAACACGTCTTCAGTTTGCCAGATTTGGCGGCGCTTGCCCCTTGTGGAATGTTCACCAAGCCTTTGAAACTCCTGGACGTTTCTTGCGTCAGTTGGCGCAGACGCCCGACGGGGTGCGGTACTTCTGTTTGGCGCGAAATGTAACCAAGTCAGGGGGCAGTTTTGATGCTCCGGTTCGCCGCTATGCGATCGGGCTGGGCTGCGAAGTTAAACATGCTGGAGAGCTGGTATACGCAGACGATTTTGATGTGTCGAATGATGCAGCCTTTGAACCCATCGGGATCTCGTGCAGAATCTGTGAACGCCAGTTATGCCATCAACGGTCGGTTCCCCCCCTTGAACGTAAGCTGCAAGTGGACCCATATTCGCGCGGAACACTTCCTTACGAGATCTCAAGATGAACAAGTTTTTCCTACCCATCCTGCTTGCATTGGCTTTCGTAACAGCATCGGGGCCCACCCCCGTACGTGCCGAGAGCTTTGCAACTCAGATGGAGCGACGCACTTTTTACCAATTCAGCGAGAAGCGTCGTAATCCCCATAAGTCAGATGAACGCCTGCAAGAGGTTATTTACAAGGGCCTCGTCCTTTGGGTTGGTAAGCCAAAGAAAGGCAAACCAACCGTTATGTATTTGCCAGGCTCAGGTGGTAATCTTTACACGCGCGGACACAAGTTCCGCTGGTTCCTCAACCGTGGCTATGGCGTGGTAGCGATGGCTTACCCCGGCATGGCAGGCAGCAAAGGCCAGCCCAGTCGCAATTCAATCCAAGGGTTGGCAAACCAGCTTTACACAGACATTCCGAAGATGACTGGCAGCAAGCAGATTATTCTGATGGGGGAGAGCCTTGGAACCGGGGTGGCGCTTGCAATTGCTGCAGGCAAGCCAGGACGCGCACGCCCACCATCTGCAATCATTCTTCAAGCGCCCTATACATCTCTGGTCGATCTGACCGCTGCAAAGAACCCTCTCCTGCTACCGATGTTTGCAAGCCGGACAGATCTGTGGCCATCAAAACGAGCGATCCAAAGCGTGAAAGCGCCGACCTTTATCATGCATGGAGAGAAAGACAGCACGGTTCCGTTTCGAATGGGCCAAAAGCTGTATGAGATGTCGCCAGCCAAGAACAAGATTCTAGCGGCGCGTAAACATGCTGGTCACACATCGATTTGGCAGCAAAATGTACTCACTCCTCTTCGAGAATGGCTTCAAGCCATTCATGGTAAGTAAAATGAAAGGCCGGGCAATGCCCGGCCTTTTAGTTTTCAGCTTGTCAGCACTCAGGATGCTGACAACATCTGATAAATCTCATCCTTCAAGGCCGCGCGTTTCTTGCGCATATCTTCCTCGTTGAACTGATCTGTTGGCTCCAGATTAGTCTCAGCCCGGTGAATCGCACGATTCACTTCGTGGTATTCGTCCGCCAGCTTCGAGAAATGTGCGTCAGATTGCTTCAGATCGCTCATTTTCTCAGCGAACTCGGGGAATTCTTCGTGCAGCTCATGTGGGGTATGTGACATTCGCGTGTTCTCCTTTTCTTAACAGTTGTTGGGAGTTTGCGCGTCGTGCTGCCTTCCCGCTTTGACAGGGATCAATAAACACCCATTAGCGTTGCGAATTCTGCCAATCCGGATGTATCCAGGGTGCGTCGTTTGCTGCGGGCAAGCGACGTCCCAGAATATGATCCGAGGCTTTCTCGCCCACCATGATAGACGGACCATTGAGATTGCCGTTGGTGATGCGCGGAAACACAGAACTGTCCGCCAATCGCAGCCCATCCACGCCAATCACGCGAAGATCAGGATCAACCACCGCCATCGGATCATCAGCGCGCCCCATCCGGCATGTGCCACACGGGTGATAGGCGCTTTCAGCGTGTTCACGGATGAAGCTGTCGATCTCGTCATCCGTTTGTAGCGCGTTGCCCGGTTGGATCTCGAACTTCACGAAAGGCTCGAACGCGGGCTGCGAGAAGATCTCGCGCGTCAGGCGGATACAGGTACGGAAGTCTTCCCAATCCTGCTCGGTCGACATGTAGTTGAAGAAGATGCGCGGTGCCACTTTAGGGTCCGCCGATTTCAGCGTGATTTCCCCGCGCGACGGCGACCGCATCGGCCCGGTATGGGCCTGAAAACCGTGACCTTCTGCCGCTGCTTGCCCGTCATAACGCACGGCAATCGGCAGGAAGTGATACTGGATGTCCGGGTATTCGACGCCCGTTTTCGAGCGGATGAAGGCTGCACTTTCAAACTGGTTCGACGCGCCAAGACCTGTTTTGGTGAATAGCCACTGCGCACCCAAAATGCCCTTCCAGATTAGGTTCCAGTACCTATAGAGCGTGATCGGCTGTTTCGAGGCGTATTGCATATAAACCTCAAGGTGGTCCTGCAGGTTCTGCCCGACGCCAGGGCGGTCGGCGACGACCTCGATCCCGTGTTCGTTCAGGTGCGCCGCTGGACCGATCCCCGACAGCATCAGAAGCTTCGGCGAGTTGATCGAGCTAGCCGCGATGATCACCTCGGCCTCGGCGCGGATCACTTCGATCTTGCCGCCGCGTTCCACTTCGACGCCCACGGCACGACCGTCTTCGATGACGATTTTGCGGGCGAAGGCGCGGATGAGTTCGCAATTCTCACGTTCCAGTGCAGGACGAATATAGGCGTTGGCCGCTGACCAGCGCCGCCCTTTCCAGACCGTCTGTTCCATCGGGCCGAAGCCTTCTTGCTTCTGACCGTTATAGTCGTCCGTCACCTCATATCCGGCCTGCTTCCCGGCCTCGACAAAGGCGTGGAACAAAGGGTTCTTACGCGGACCACGGGTTACGTGCAGCGGGCCGTCCTTGCCCCGCCAATCCGCATCTCCACCATGCCCGCTGTCGTGCCAGCTTTCCTGTCGTTTGAAATACGGCAGCACATCCGCATAAGACCAGCCATCGGCACCTTGTTCTGCCCAGTGATCAAAGTCCTTGGCATGCCCACGCACATAGACCATCCCGTTGATCGAACTGGAGCCACCAACCACCTTGCCGCGCGGCGTAACCAGCGTGCGGTTGTCCAGATGCGGCTCGGGCTCGGTCTGGAAGCCCCAGTCATACATCCCCATATTCATAGGGTAGCTCAGAGCCGCGGGCATCTGGATAAATGGGCCGGCATCGGTGCCGCCATGTTCGATCACCAGAACCCGTTTGCCCGCTTCAGCCAGCCGATAGGCCATCGCACAACCCGCGCTGCCTGCCCCAATAATTACGTATTCCGCTTGCATTTTACCGTCCGCGAGAGCGCTTATTCCCCACGTGGGAAACGCTGCCCTTCTTCAAGATTGTCGAGGTTCATGTGATTGCGCATGTAGCGCTCGGACGCCTTCTGCAAAGGCTGATAGTCCCATGGGAAGTAGGCACCATTTCGAAGCGCCTCGTATACCACCCAGCGACGCGCCTGACTTTCGCGCACCTCTGCATCGTAGGCGTCCAGATCCCAACGGGCTTCCGACTTCGCGCGCAGCGAATTCAGCGTGCCTTCATGGGCTGGATCAGTGGCAAGGTTCACCAACTCATGCGGGTCAGCCTGCAAATCAAACAGCTGATCTGGATCCAACGCACATCGATTGTATTTCCACTTACCATAGCGCAGCGACACCAGCGGCGC
The DNA here is from genome assembly GCF_023016155.1 of Aliiroseovarius sp. F20344. GTDB lineage: Bacteria > Pseudomonadota > Alphaproteobacteria > Rhodobacterales > Rhodobacteraceae > Aliiroseovarius. The sequence goes on along the minus strand of NZ_JALKBG010000006.1, from coordinate 271,412 downwards.
GTAAGACGCCTCGGCAGCATATTCAATCGCCACAGGGTTGGTGCGTTCTTCACCTATCGCCAACCCAACAAGGCTTTCACCGTCCACCCACGGCTTCACTTCGTCCAACGAAATACCCGCCAAATCGGCCAGAGTCGGTGTCACGTCGAGCGTCGAGACTGGCGCCTCAACTAAGCCAGGCTCGAGCCCCGGTGCGGACACCATCAAGGGCACCCGCGCAGAGCCTTCATAGAAGTTCATTTTGAACCACAACCCGCGCTCGCCCAGCATGTCGCCATGGTCTGAAACAAAGAAGATTATGGCCTCCTGCCGCGTGCGTTCCATGACGTCCAGCAACTCGCCCACCTTATCGTCGAGGTAGGAGATATTGGCAAAATAGGCGCGGCGTGATTTGCGGATGTCTTCTTCTGTAATGTCGAAATTGCGCCAGTCATTTGCGTCAAAAATCCGCTGTGCGTGCGGGTCGTGGTCGTCATAGTCCATCGCGGGCACGTCCGGCAGAAGATGCTCGCAGTCCTCGTAAAGGTCCCAGTACTTGCGACGCGCCACGTAAGGATCATGCGGGTGGGTGAAGCTGACCGTTAGACACCAAGGGCGATCGTCATGGCCACGGGCGAGGTCATAAAGCTTGGCACAGGCGTTATATGCAACCTCGTCATCATACTCCATCTGGTTCGAGATCTCGGCGACCCCTGCCCCGGTCACGGACCCCATATTGTGATACCACCAGTCGATCCGCTCGCCGGGCTTGCGGTAGTCTGGCGTCCAGCCGAAATCGGCGGGATAGATGTCGGTGGTCAGGCGTTCCTCGAACCCGTGCATTTGGTCGGGACCAACGAAATGCATCTTACCTGACAATGCCGTTTGGTAGCCTGCGCGGCGCAAGTGATGGGCATAAGTTGGAATGTCCGAGGCGAATTCAGCCGCGTTGTCATAAACCTTGGTGCGGCGCGGCAACAGACCCGACATAAAGCTTGCCCGCCCCGGCGCGCAAAGCGGGCTGGCGGTATAGGCGTTTTGGAACCGGACCGAACGTTCGGCCAGTTTCTTCAAATTCGGCGCGTGCAGCCAATCCGCGGGACCATCCGGAAAAAGCGTACCATTCAGCTGATCCACCATGATGATCAGGATATTTGGGGAGTTCATGCGTAGGTCTCCAAAATGATATCAAGACAGCTCAGCACACGCTCACACGCGCGGGTGCCGCTGGGAGTTTCTTCGCGGAGCGCATGCCGGATATAGAGACCGTCGATCATGGACGCGATCGTATCCGCTACGTCATGCGCGGCCTCTCCGACAAGTGGGCGCAACCCGTATACAAGGTTGGAATGCAGCCGGTGCTGATACACGCGCAGAAGGCGACGCGCGCCGTCATTGCTTTGAGATAGAACATAAAAATTCAGCCAGGCGCTGATGACTTCCGGGCGAAAGTTACCGGCTTCGAAATTGGCGCGAATGATCGCCTCGACTCGATCCCGAGGGTCTTTTGCCCCCATGACAGCAGCGCGTACCTGCGCACCGTAGACCGAAAGGATGTGGCGCATGGCCGCCAGAAAAATCTGATCTTTGCCGCCGAAGTAGTGATGTGCCAAGGCGCTGGAAACCCCTGCCCGCTTGGCGATTTGGGTGACCGTCACATCCAAACTGCCCGCACGCCCAATCTCGTGGATCGTGGCTTCTACAAGCGCACCCTTACGGATGGGTTCCATTCCAAGTTTGGGCATTTCATCCCCTCTTCATCACATGATTTGCACAGCGTTGCGTTTTTTTAATTGACTCGTCAATCAATAAAAAGCACCGTCCGTTCCCAATGAATGCCGGTTCCCCCTTCTCTCAGGCTGGGTTAGGGTTGAACAGATTGGTCCGTTTGTCGCGGATCACCAGATTTTGGAACCGCACCAAATAACAGGGAGCTACGATATGAACCTCAAAACCACTTTGTCTGCACTGGCCCTTTCGGCCGCTGCTTCGACTGCTTTCGCTGATGGTCACTGCCACAAAGTCACATTCTCGGATGTTGGCTGGACCGACATCACCGCGACCACCGCTGCCACAACCGTTGTCCTTGAGGCCCTTGGCTATGAGACCGACATTAAGGTGCTCTCGGTGCCCGTAACCTACACTTCGCTGGCCGAAGGTGACGTGGACGTATTCCTTGGAAACTGGATGCCCACGATGGAGGCCGACATTGCCCCCTACCGCGAAGCTGGCACCGTTGACACCGTGCGCACCAACCTTGAAGGCGCTAAGTACACGCTGGCCGTGAACAAAGCTGCAAGCGATCTGGGCATCAAAGACTTCGCCGACATTGCAGCCCACGCGGATGCGCTGGAAGGCAAAATCTACGGCATCGAACCGGGCAATGACGGCAACCGTCTGATCCAGTCGATGATCGATGGCAACTCGTTTGGCCTTGAAGGCTTCGAAGTGGCCGAAAGCTCGGAGCAAGGCATGCTGGCCCAAGTCGCCCGTGCAGACAAAAAAGACGAGCCGATTGTTTTCCTTGGCTGGGAACCTCACCCGATGAACGCCAATTTCGAGATGTCCTACCTGACCGGTGGCGACGATTTCTTCGGTCCAAATCTGGGCGGTGCCGTGGTCGATACCAACACCCGCGCGGGCTATGTCGCTGACTGCGCCAACACTGGTAAACTGCTGCAAAACCTGACCTTCTCGCTTGCTATGGAAAACGAGATCATGGGCGCAATCTTGAACGATGGCGAAGACCCCGAGGATGCAGCAAAGGCGTGGCTGAAAGCCAACCCGGATGCATTCATGGCTTGGCTTGATGGCGTAACCACCATGGATGGTGGCGACGCAGTGGCCGCCGTGAAAGGTGCGCTGGGTCTCTGATCCCACACGCAAAACGAACGCGTCGGGCCCACCCCGGCGCGTTTTTTCTTGATCCCCCTCCAAGCGGAAAGGGCGCAGCATGGAATGGCTGACAGAAACGAAAATCCCGGTCGGCAAGACGGCGAAGAAGCTGTTCGACTGGCTTCAGGAAACCGGCGAGCCGTTCTTTGATTGGCTTGCTTGGCTGATGGAGGGGTTGATTGACGCGATCCTGTGGGTTTTGCAGACGCCTCACCCACTGTTCACCACCGCTGTTTTCGTTGGCATCACATGGCTTTTGCAGCGCAATTGGAAAACCTGTCTGCTTGTGGCATTGGGATTTCTATTCATTCTGAACCAAGACTACTGGGAAGAAACCACTGAAAGCCTGACACTTGTCCTGTCAGCCTGTGTGGTGTGTATGCTTGTGGGCACGCCCATTGGCATCGCGGCAGCCCACCGGCCACGCTTGTTTAAGGCCATGCGTCCGATCCTTGACCTGATGCAAACGCTTCCCACGTTCGTCTACCTGATCCCGGCCATCGTCTTCTTTGGCATCGGCATGGTGCCCGGTCTCATCGCGACTGTGATCTTCGTTCTGCCCGCACCAATTCGCCTGACCCATCTGGGTGTCAGTTCGACCCCGCCCGCCCTTTTAGAGGCGGCCCAAGCTTTCGGTGCCACGCCACGCCAGATCCTGTGGAAAGTCGAGCTTCCCTATGCCCTACCCCAGATCATGGCAGGCCTGAACCAAACGATTATGTTGTCGCTGTCGATGGTGGTCATCGCCGCTCTGGTCGGGGCTGATGGTCTGGGCGTACCTGTTGTGCGCGCCCTGAACCAAGTGAACACTGCGCTTGGCTTTGAAAGCGGATTTATCATCGTGGTCGTTGCCATCATGCTTGACCGCATTCTTCGCGTGGAGCGCTGATATGACCATCACAACCAATCCCGCCGAAACCGCAGGCGTCGCAGTCAAATTCGACAACGTGTCCATCGTATTCGGAGAGCACCCTCAGAAAGCGCTACCCTTGATGGACGAAGGCAAGTCCCGATCTGAGGTGCAGGAAGCCACGGGTCAGGTGCTGGGCGTTCACGACTGCTCTCTGACCGTGCAAGAGGGTGAGATTCTTGTCCTTATGGGGCTGTCGGGTTCCGGCAAATCCACGCTTCTGCGAGCCGTAAATGGGCTGAACCCTGTTGTCCGTGGTGCTGCGCATGTCTGCGATGGGAATGTCCTTGTCGATGTCACCAATGCCGACAAAGCTACCCTTCGCCGCATTCGCGCCCGCCGTGTGGCCATGGTATTTCAGCAATTTGGCCTGCTGCCTTGGCGCACTGTCAGTCAGAATGTCGGGTTGGGGCTGGAGCTGGACGGCATCTCAACCGCTGACAGAAAGTCGCGCGTTGATGCGCAGCTTGAGCTTGTTGGTTTGGCGGACTGGGCCGACCGTAAAGTGGGGGAGCTATCTGGTGGCATGCAGCAACGCGTGGGCCTTGCCCGTGCCTTCGTGACCGAAGCCCCGATCCTTTTGATGGACGAGCCCTTTTCGGCCCTCGACCCGCTTATTCGCGCCCGCCTTCAGGATGAATTGCTTGAGCTACAGACCGCGCTGAAACGCACCATCATCTTCGTGAGCCACGATTTGGACGAGGCGTTCAAACTGGGCGACCGCATCGCGATTATGGAGGGCGGGCGCATCGTGCAATGCGGCACCCCGCGCGACATCTTCACCAATCCGGTGAACGACTACGTTGCAGACTTCGTGGCCCATATGAACCCACTGGGTGTTCTGACCGCGCGCGATGTCATGACGACTGGAAGCTCTGCCTCGACAACAACTGTCGACGTCACAGACCGAGTGGATGTGGTGATGAAAGCGTTGGCTGGTCAGGACGAAATCAACGTCATAGAGGCCGGGCAGTCGGTTGGTCGCATCACGGCTGATGATGTTATGTCTCGATTGCTGGATCCGCGCAGCGGGAATTAATTCGTTCAGGGACGCATAGATTAATTGGCCAGACAGTAGCGTTTTCCGCCTTTAACACCTTCAATCCCAACGGCCTTGCGCGGGCAATCCGCGCGGGCCAGGGCTGGTTTCAAACGCGCATCTTCGTTTCGGACAATGAAGAATTCATGCGCGTAACTGAAAGGACGCACCTGCAAGTCCCATCCGCTAAGCGCCCCATTCTGCAAATGCGGATCGTTGGGCGGAACAAGCAACCAGTACTCACGGCTACGCAAGTTGGAATGGACCTGCTTGGATTTGAACCAAATGGCGGCTGAATTGCTGAGCGAGCACATCTCGGGCCGGGTGACCGCGCGTTTTGTATCCTCGTCCCCTTCGATCGCTTGCCAGCCGATCAGATGATCACAGAAACTGGCCCCGCCACCTGCGCTGGCTTTGCCCTGACTGGATTGGCACGCCGTTAGGGCAACGACCGCAAGGCAGGCAGAAAGGGCAGAAAACAAACGCATGGAAAACCTCTTCAAAATCACTTGAAGCCTACAGGACCTTCGCCTAGCGTCAAGCGCCGCCACCGCCGCACTATGTGATGCAGGCCCGCAAGGAACCGAAAGCGATCTCATGCCCAGATTTGCCGCCAACTTAACTCTTCTCTTTACGGAGCTGCCCTTTCTGGACCGTTTCGAGGCTGCCTCTGAGGCTGGATTTTCTGCAGTCGAGGTTCTCTTTCCTTACGACGATGCAGCGCGCGAAGTTCAGCGGCGGCTTACCGCTTATGGGTTGGAAATGGTGCTGATCAACTGCCCGCCCCCCAATTGGGCGGGTGGGGATCGCGGGTTCTCGGCCATTCCCGGCGGGCAATCACGATTTCAGCACGATTTCAAGCGCACTCTGCGGTTCGCTCAAGCTTTCCGCGCTACCCACATCCACATCATGGCAGGTGTTGCCCAAGGCGCAGATGCCCTTGCAACCTTTGTCGAAAACCTGAAATGGGCCGCGGCCCATGCCCCGTCGCAAAGCCTGACGATCGAACCGATCAACCGCGGTGACATGCCGGGCTATTTCCTGTCCGACTATGATCTTGCGTTGGATATCATCGCCCAGGTGGATGCCCCGAATGTGGGACTGCAATTCGACGCCTATCATGCCCACAAGATCACCGGGGACATGCCGGGCACTTGGGAGCAGGTCAAACACGTAGTGCGTCACATTCAGGTGGGGGGCCTGCCCGACCGGCACGAACCAATCGCGGGCGTCTTTGACTACCCCACCTGGTTTAAACAGCTGGATCAAGACGGATATGAGGGCTGGGTAAGTGGCGAATATCATCCCGCCGGGCGAACCGAAGACGGTCTGGATTGGATAAGGGGGTTCGACTGACAGTCTCCTGACACTATGCTGTCAGGAGGGGTATGTCAGTAAAGGGTCATCAACATTGATAAAGGAGTTCAAAATGACGACCCAACCCAAAGTTTGCTGGACTGAAATTGCCGTAAAAGACATGGATAAAGCCATCGCATTTTACAATGAAGTGTTCCAATGGGACATGAAGATCGACAACACTGGCCCCAATCCAATAGCATGGCTCGGGGGTGATATGGATACGGCTGGCGGCCACATCTATCCCGGCACGCCGGGTGCAAATGGAGGCGGATCGACCGTTCACATCATCGTGCCCGACAAGCTGGAAAATGCGGTGGAGCGCTGCAAATCCGCCGGGGGCACAATTTTGGGGGATCCGATTGAAATCCCGCCGGGCCGTTTTTCCTATGCGATTGACCCAGACGGGAATTCGCTGGGCCTGTTTGAGCCGAAAGTCTGATCCATGCGCCGTGCCGACCGCCTGTTCCAGATCGTGCAACACCTTCGGGGTGGGCGGTTGGTTACGGCGCGCAATCTTGCCGAAACACTCGAGGTCAGCGAACGCACCATCTATCGCGATGTCGCTGACCTGATCGGATCGGGCGTGCCAATCGAAGGCGAGGCTGGCGTGGGCTATGTCATGCGCGCGGGATACGATATGCCACCCCTGATGTTCACCCGAGAAGAGGTTATGGCGGTGATCGCAGGCACGCATCTTTTGGAGCGCATGGGCGGCGCGGCCATGGCGGCCTCGGCCCGCGAAGCGTTGGTGAAGATCCGCGCGGTCTTGCCAGAGGCCCTACAAGCGCAGGCCGAACGGGTCGAAATCCACGCAGGCCCCAGCCTGATGCCGTCAGAACGAGATCGTCATTTCATTGATCAGATCGAAGAAGCAATAGATGCCCGTGTTCGACTGGCCCTGACTTATGCCGATGAGCACGCCGCGAAATCTACACGCACCATTCGCCCCTTAGCGCTTTGGCTGTGGCGTAACGGCTGGTGCGTGGTCAGTTGGTGCGAACTGCGCGAAGATTTTCGCATGTTCCGTGTTGACCGGATCGAAGGCTTTACCACTGGGGATAGGTTTCGCGAAGAACGCGACAAATCCCTTCCTGCGCTTTACGCCCAGATGGCTGAATGCGGGATTGACCCGAAGAGCTGAGGGGCGCTGCTGCTCGCCCGTTTCGGGCTCACCCCGTGATACTAAAGACAAGAAAAAGGGTTAGTGCGCCTCGGCCCAATTCATGCCGACGCCCGCATCAACCACAAGCGGCACGTCGAGTTTGATCGCGGGTTCGGCTGCGCCTTCCATCACCCTGCGCACAACTTCGATCACCTCGTCAATGGCACCATCTTCCACCTCGAAGATCAATTCGTCATGTACCTGCAACAGCATCTTCGCGGGCAGTTTGGCAATGGCGTCCGGCATACGGATCATGGCGCGGCGAATGATGTCGGCGGCAGTGCCCTGAATGGGTGCGTTGATGGCGGCGCGTTTGGCAAAGCCTGCTTGCGGTCCTTTCGCGCCGATCTCAGGCGTGTGGATGCGGCGGCCAAACAGGGTCTCAACCCGTTTGTGTTCTTTGGCAAATTCGATCGTGTCATCCATGTATTTCCGGATGCCGGGGAAGCGTTCGAAGTATCGGTCGATAAAGCCTTGCGCCTCGGATCGTGGAATGCGCAAGTTGCGGGCGAGGCCAAAGCCCGAGATGCCATAGATCACGCCGAAATTGATCGCCTTTGCCTGTCGGCGAATGTCGGGTGTCATGTCTTCCATGGGCACGTCGAACATTTCAGACGCGGTCATGGCGTGGATGTCTTGGCCGTCCCGGAATGCCTGTTTCAGCGCGTCGATCCCCGCCACATGGGCCAGAATGCGCAGCTCGATCTGACTGTAGTCGAGGCTGATGAGCTTTGTGCCTTCAGGGGCGACAAATGCCTCGCGGATGCGGCGGCCTTCTTCGGACCTAACCGGGATGTTTTGCAGATTGGGGTCTTTTGACGCCATCCGGCCCGTGTTGGCGCCGGATTGCAGGTAAGACGTATGTACGCGCCCGGTTTCCGGATGAATGTGATCTTGCAACGCGTCCGTGTAAGTCGATTTCAGCTTTTGCAGCTGACGATAGTCCAGCACCCGCGCGGCAAAATCATGCTCCGCGGCGAGGTCTTCAAGAACGTCGGCGGGTGTGGACCATTGACCGGTTTTGGTTTTCTTGCCGCCGGGCAGCTCCATTTCACCAAAGAGGATTTCGCCCACCTGCGCGGGGGATTGTACGTTGAAATCGCGGCCTGCGATCTCGTGCAGCTCGGCTTCATATCCTGCCATTTTCTGCGCGAAGGCATTGGACATGCGCGACAGCACTTCGCGATCGACCTTGATGCCCGTCATCTCCATCTGTGCCAAAACTGGCACGAGCGGTCGCTCCAACCGCTCATAGACGCGGGTTACTTGTTCGCTGTGCAGGCGCGGTTTAAGGATTTGCCACAATCGAAGAGTGATATCCGCATCTTCGGCCGCATATTTCACAGCTTCCTCAAGCGGAACCCGGTCAAAAGTGATCGCGGATTTACCGGTACCCAACAGCGATTTAATCGATATTGGTGTGTGCGACAGGTATATTTCCGACAGTTTGTCCATGCCGTGATTATGCAGGCCTGCATTCTGCGCATAGGACATCAGCATCGTGTCATCAATCGGCGCAACATCAACCCCGTAGCGCGCCAAAATCTTGGCGTCGTATTTCATGTTCTGACCGATTTTCAGGATCGCAGGGTCCTCGAGCATCGGCTTCAGCGCAGCAATCACCTGATCCAGCGGCAATTGACCTTCGGCCAAATCTGACCCGCCAAAGAGGTCATCGGCCTGACTGGTCTTGTGGGTCAGTGGGATATAGCAGGCTTCTCCGGCATCGACAGCCAGCGAGATCCCGACCAAATCGACCAGCATTTCGTTGAGCCCGGTGGTTTCAGTATCGAAGGCCACATAACCGCGGGCATAGGCCCGGTCGATCCATGTGCCCAGCGCGTCCGTGTCTTTGACCCACTCGTAATTCTCTGGGTCGATGGCAGGCATCTCGGCGGTCGCGGGCTTGTCTGCGCCTTCCGGCTGTGCGATCTCGGGCGCTTCCATACCCAACTTTCCTGCCACGCGGTTGGTGAGCGTACGGAACTCCATTTCGGCAAGGAATTTCAACAAGGTATCAGGCTCGGGATCCTTCAACTCAAGATCCTCGAACACAACGTCCAAATCCATCTGGTCGTCCAGTTTCACCAACTCGCGGCTAATGCGGATCAGGTCGGCTTGTTCGATCAGAGTCTGACGGCGCTTGGGCTGTTTGATTTCCTCGGCGCGTTCCAAAAGCGTGTCGAGATCACCGAATTCGTTTATCAAAAGCGCAGCGGTCTTGATCCCAATGCCGGGCGCGCCGGGGACGTTGTCGACGCTGTCACCCGCCAGCGCCTGCACATCGACCACGCGGTTGGGGCCAACGCCGAATTTTTCTTCCACCCCCTCGACCCCAATGCGTTTGTTCTTCATCGGATCGAGCATCTCGACGCCGCCGCCAACAAGTTGCATCAGGTCTTTGTCTGACGACAGGATGGTGACACGCCCGCCCGCCTCGTTCGCCTGTCGCGCGAGGGTGGCAATGATGTCGTCGGCCTCGAACCCTTCGACTTCGATACAGGCGATGTTGAAGGCGCGTGTGGCGTCTCGCGTTAGCGGGAATTGCGGGCGCAGGTCTTCGGGCGCAGGCGGGCGGTTGGCTTTATATTCAGGGTAGATGTCACTGCGGAAGGTCTTGCCGGAATGGTCAAATATCACGGCCACGTGGGTGGGGGCATCGGCGCCTGCGTTGTCTTCGATGAATTTGAACAGCATGTTGCAAAACCCTGCCACGGCCCCGATGGGTAACCCGTCGGATTTGCGCGTCAACGGCGGCAGCGCATGATAGGCACGAAAGATGAAAGCCGACCCGTCGACCAGATGCAGATGACAACCTTTACCAAAGCTCATTGGAACTCTCCCTGACGCGCCTGAAACCAGTTAAGACTCAAAAGGCCGCGAGGCACCAGCCCGCGGCCTGAATTTGGTGAAGTTCAAACAGCCGTTAGGCTGCTTTATCCTCATCCACATGATCCTTGTGAACAAACTTGCAGTCACAATAGGGGCATTCCACCCAACCATGTTCGTTTGGGATCTGAAGGTAGACACGTGGATGACCAAGTGCGCCTTCACCGCCGTCACAGGCGACCTTGTAGGTATCAACAATCTTGGTTTCAGGCGGGGTCTGGGTCATTGGGGACACCTCTGTCTAATTTGTCACTTCATTTTACGTCTCGCAGGGCTTCCCCTGCAAGAGCGAAACATCATGCTTCGCGGGCAATCATGCGCCCGATGGGACGGCCCGCCAGAATATGAACGTGTAGATGGGGCACCTCTTGCACGCCGTGCTCTCCTGCGTTCGAGATCATGCGATACCCTGCCCCGTCACTGCCGGGATCTACACCCAGCATGTCACAGACTTTCCCAATAGCGCGCGTAAACCCAACGATTTCATCGTCCGAGCCTTCGGTCGCCAAATGATCAAAGGTCACGTAAGGCCCTTTGGGGATGACAAGCACATGATCAGGTGTCTGGGGTTGAATGTCACGAAACGCCAAGGCGTGGTCATCTTCGTAAACCGTGTCATTCGGAATCTCACCACGCAGGATTTTGGCAAAGATATTCTGGTCGTCGTAACTGTAGGGCATGGTGTCCTCCGTTCGGCTTCAATCTTCAAACAGGTGATCTGTCTCGGCGATCTCTTGGGCTTGTTCATGCGAGATAGACAAGAACTGCGAAAGCGCACTGGCGTTTTCCTGCGGCTCGCGCCCTTCGCTGATGCGATAGTAGTGGTCAAACCCGGCATCTCGGATCTGGTCGCTTTCATGCGCAACATCCGCGCGGATGGTGGGCAGAAGGCGCTCCATCGACTGCTCAGGTGTGTTTTCACCCGCAAGGCCAACCCGAATGGCATGCCCAGCAAGGTATTCATCCGTGAAGATGCTTTCGATCTCAAGCAACCGTGTGGTTGCCCGGTCTGCAAAAAAATCCTGAAACATCTCCATATTCTTCGGATCCATGCAGATCACCAATCGATCTGTCTCGTAATACTCGAAAAGCATGCGCATAAGCGCACGTCGATGCCGGGCGCGTTTGCCCATTTGGGTCTGAATACCGCCCAAATCGGGCATGGGACAGCTGTCTTCGTCAAACAGGTATTCGATGGTCTCGATCCCTGTGACCTCTTTGATTTTGCGAATCAACCGTTTCGCGACGTGCCACTTTTTGGCCACGACGATCAACAATTCCCGTTCGCGTCCAAGACTTGATTCTGCCTCCCAGAAGCGTGGAGCAAACCGCAAGCCGTTGCGCCCCCGACTGGTTAGAAAGCGAAACAGGCTGCGACCCTCATCCGAGATCTGAAAATCGATCCCTTCGGCCGCGTAAAGATCACCCAAACGGCGTTTCAGTTCGGTCGCTTCGGGGCTGATTTTTCGGGCAAACAGGAAATCCTGACTTAACAAAAGATCGTAGTGATCATTGTAGAATGTCACCGGCATTCCGTAATCTGTGAACATCAAAAACGTCAGCGTACTGGTTCTGATTTCATTGTCCGGCACCAGATGGCGCACAATGGTCTGGAAGAAGGTCTCGTCAGGAATCCACGTGGTGCGAAAGAACCGCATGACGTCTTTGCGTTTGCGGCAGAATCTCATAACCGATTCTACAGTTCGACGACGCAAGCACCACCATTGGCTGCCAATCATGACTTGTATGTCGCTTGGCACTTCGCGGGTGATCCCGAATTTTTTTTGCAGCTTAATCAATGCGTAAAACAGCTTTTTGTGTTTCCGCTCGTTTACGAAGTAGCGATAAATCAGGCGCTCTTCTTTAAACCCTGTTTTAATCCAATCACTTTCGAAGAAATCAAAGCTTTCGATATAGTCCACGTCTTCGCGATCCAGCAAGTCGTGGGCGTATTCAGCCGATTTGATCGCCATGCAATCGCCAGACAGCATGTAGAAATGCGTGGCGCGTGGGAATGCCTCAAGCGCGGCTTCAACGGCATTCAACGAAGCCTGAACAAGTGACCATTCCCCCCACCCGCACTTGATGCGACGCTTTGCAAAGGTCACATTCGGATTGTCTTTCAGGGCATCTTGAATGCGCTGGAAATCTGCTGGCTTGGCTCGGGCGTCAAAGTGAATCGACATGTAATCGCCCGCAGCCGTAAGCTGCTTTGCCTGCGAGATAATCGCCTCGGGGTCTTTGTGGCATAACAGGATGAAGGCGATTTTTGCCATGTAACGATCTGAGACCTTTAGAGCTGTCGAATTCCTGTCATAAATAGCTTGAACTTATGTTCAATAAACAGAGATTCTTTACTTTTTTCATCAATCTGTACACAAACGGGGCCTAATGCCCTGACGTAATGATTAGAAGACGAGGTATATTATGGGGTTTCCTGGCACCTGGATGACCGAAAGCGAAAGCGTAGTGTATCGCGTCGTTCCGAAATGCGCGTGTTCGACCATCGGTCAGATCATGTTCTATTCGGATCATGGTGAGTTCTTTGATGGTGATATTCACGACAGCAAAGACCGTATGCACAAATGGTCTCAGGACCAATCGCAGCCAAAAATCGAAGAGAATGTGCGCAATCACAAAAGCTATGCCTTTACCTGCGTGCGCAACCCCTACACCCGTATCCTATCCAGCTTCTTTGATAAAATCTGCGGCATCCAACGCAACGGCCGGCGCTATCGCGGCAACTTGGTGCCGCTGCTCATACAGAAATACGGGATTGAGGTTGGCGACCCTGAAACGGGATTCGAGTTTGATCAGGTCGAAAGTTTCCGCCGCTTTCTTCTGTTTGCTCGCGATACCATCCGCTGGCGCAAACCGATGGATCCGGACATTCACTGGTCGGCCATGTCTGGTCACGTTTCGACCTTCATCGTGAATGGCGGTCGTTATGACAACATCTTCTGGACCGAAAAATTTAACGATGGAATGCAGTCAGTGCTCGACGCGATTGAAACACCGCATTCAGTAGATCTGGCCGAAATCCCGCGCTTTAACGAAAGCGAAGGTCACGGCCCGAAACGTGCGCACCCGGTCGAGGACTATTTCGACGATCTTTCGATGCATCTTGTTTATGAGATCTTCAAGAAGGACTTCGAGCTGTTTAAATACGACTTCGAGAATCCTGGAAACAAGATGCCCATCGGCGAGATCGATCTGGACGAGATCCACGCCAAGCTGGGTGACTGATCCCTTAAGACTGCGAAGGACACCACATGAAAGCGCGCGTAAAATGGGCGGAAGCCCGTACTTTTGTCGGCACCTCGGGAACCGGGCACAGCATTGTTCTGGGCACTGGCCATGACGGCGCGGGCACTCCCGGCCCCAGCCCCATGGAGCTTTTGCTGATTGGAACGGCGGGCTGTTCGGCCTATGACGTTGTGTCGATCCTTGAGAAAGGGCGCCAACGGATTGAGGATGTCGAGGTCGAAGTGGACGCAGAGCGCGCAGAAACAGACCCAAAAGTGTTCACCAAAATCCACCTGCACTTCATTGTGAAAGGACGCGGTATCAGCGACGCCAAGGTCGAACGCGCGATTTCACTGTCGGTGGACAAATACTGCTCCGCCTCAGCGATGATGGCGGCGTCCGCCACTGTTACGCATGATTTTAAGGTTGTCGATACTGAGTAAGTAGAAAGCCCGGTGCGTTGCGCCGGGCTTTCTTAGTACTGAACGGTAAATTCTTTTTAGATCAAACCCTTCTCACGAAACAGCGCAGGTAGATTGCGATCCGCCCGCGGCCCCATGTGGCGGATGACTTCTCCGGCCACGGTGCAGCCCATTTCGCCGCACAGCCTCAGATCGGCCCCGGTGGCCAACCCGTAAAGGAAGCCGGCGGCAAAACCGTCGCCTGCCCCTGTCGCGTCGACAGGCGTGATCCGTTCCACGGGCACGTCGATGCGTTCCCCACCTGATAAAATCGAAACGCCATCGCCCGAGCGGGTGCAGGCAACCAGCGGGCAGATTGCTGCGGTTTTCGTCATGGCCTCGTCCAGATCGTCTGTTCGGAACAGGGCTTTCAGCTCTTCTTCATTGCCGATCACATAGTCCAGCTCGTGCTCGATCAACATCAGGAAATCGGTGCGGTGACGTTCCACGCAGAACGGGTCGGAAATAGCGATTCCTGCCTTACCGCCAGCCGCGCGACAAGCGCGGGCCATGGCGATGAACGCCTCTTTGCCTTTGTCCTTGTCGAACAGATAGCCTTCAAGGAACACAATCTCGGCGTCGGCAGCGACATCCCTGTCAACATCTTCTGGGCCCAGCTCAGCTGAGATACCCAAATACGTGTTCATCGACCGCTCACCATCAGGAGATACAAAAATCATCGAGCGCGAGGTTGGCAGCTCCCCCCCTGGCACCGGCGGGTTCACGAAACGGGTGCCGTCCATTTCCATCGCATCTGCATAGAAATGCCCCAACGCATCATCATGCACACGACCGACAAACCCTGTGGTCAGGCCCAGATTGCCGATCCCTGCCAGCGTATTGGCGACAGAGCCACCTGCAGCTTGTTTGCGATCATGCATCGCGGCGTAAAGCACCTCGGCCCGGTCCCGTTCGACCAGTTGCATGATGCCTTTTTCGATGCCCATCAGCTCTAGAAAGCTATCATCCGCCGTGGTGATGACATCCACAACGGCGTTGCCGATCCCGACAACTTTGTACTTTTTCGTCATAAGTTCTTTTCCTCATAGGGACACAGGTCCCGAATGATGCAGTTTCCGCACATTGGTTTGCGCGCTTTGCAAGTGTAACGCCCGTGCAGGATCAGCCAGTGGTGGGCATGTTGTTGAAAGTCTGCGGGAATGTTGTCTTCAATCGCACGTTCGACTGCATCAACGTTTTTGCCAACTGCGATACCCGTTCGGTTTCCGACGCGATAGATGTGGGTATCAACCGCCTGTGCGGGAACGCCCCACCACATGTTCAGAACCACGTTTGCCGTTTTGCGCCCGACACCCGGTAGCGATTGAAGCGCCGCGCGGGAATTTGGGACCTCGCCACCATATTCATCCACCAGGATCTGACTCAGCTTCATCACGTTTTTCGCCTTCTGACGAAAGAGCCCAATGGTTTTGATGTGCTCGGTTAAACCCTCAAGCCCCAGATCCAGCATCTTCTGCGGTGTGTCCACCACCTGGAACAACGCCCGTGTCGCCTTGTTCACGCCGACATCTGTTGCCTGCGCGGACAGCGCCACGGCGACCACCAGCGTGTATACATTCACATGTTCCAGCTCGCCTTTGGGTTCTGCTTCTTGTTCCTTGAAGCGCTCAAAGATCTCGCGGATTTGGTGATATCCGAGTTGT
Organism: Aliiroseovarius sp. F20344; assembly: GCF_023016155.1. GTDB lineage: Bacteria > Pseudomonadota > Alphaproteobacteria > Rhodobacterales > Rhodobacteraceae > Aliiroseovarius. The sequence continues at coordinate 255,808 of NZ_JALKBG010000006.1, read as the reverse complement.
TTTGCCATCGCATCCATCCGTTTCCGCAGATCGTCATACGCGAGCCGCGTGCAATGCGCAATTTCCGGGTCGCATAGATTGGAAAATCGCGGCACTCTGATCACGCAACACACGAGGCCAACATGACCCGCTCTGAAGACAGCTACCATTACAACGTAATCCGCCGTGCGATTGATGAGATTGATGCAAGTGGAGGCGAGCCCTTGGCGCTCGACGCATTGGCCGCAAAAATGGATATGTCGCCTGCGCATTTTCAGCGGGTGTTCTCGCGCTGGGTGGGGGTTTCTCCGAAACGTTATCAACAGTTTCTGACGTTGGGTCACGCGAAGATACTGCTGGCCGAGCGATTTTCCACATTGGAGACAGCGCAATCGGTGGGCCTGTCAGGGCAGGGCCGTCTGCATGATTTATTCCTACGTTGGGAAGCGATGAGCCCCGGTGAATACGCCAAGAAAGGCGAAGGTCTGATAATCTATTGGGGCTGGTTTGACAGCCCGTTTGGCAAATCGCTGGTCATGGGTACAGACCGGGGCATCTGCGGCATTGGGTTTGCTGAAGAAACCGGACCAGATGTTGCATTCCAGGACCTGATTTCGCGCTGGCCCAATGCCACCTATGTCGAAAGCCTAGACAGGCTTCGCGACTGGGTTCTTGCGGCCTATGATCCGAAGTCGACGCAGGCTGATAAAACGCCTCTCCACCTGATTGGGTCGCCATTACAGATCAAGGTGTGGGAAGCGCTGCTGTCCATCCCCTCGGGGCACGTCACCACCTATGGGCAGATTGCCGAGAAGATCGGACAGCCGCGTGCAGTACGCGCCGTGGGGACCGCGGTCGGACGCAATCCGATCAGCTGGCTAATCCCGTGCCATCGCGCCCTTCGGAAGTCCGGCGCACTTGGTGGATACCACTGGGGCTTGCCGGTGAAACGCGCCTTACTGGCATGGGAAAGCGCGGAGCTGGAACAGGCGGAGATCAGCTAAGCGTCAGTTTTCGCGCATGTTTCCCCATAGCAGGGCCTTGTTATTCGATAACAGGGCCCTTTTCTGTATGGAAAGCAAGAAACCAAATTGAGGACAGCAAAATGCACCCAAGACATGTGATTCTCTCATTCGGCCTGATTGCCGGACTGGCCACCAGTGCCTGCACATCGCCAACGCAAGCGAACATGGGACCGCGCACGCAAAACGGCGCTGCGATCGGCGCGATTGCCGGTGGCCTTTTAGGCGCGACGCGTAAGGGCGACGGCAAGCTTGGAAAGGCAGCAGTCGGCGCTGTAATTGGCGGAGTTCTGGGCGGCGCCATCGGACAGCAGTTGGACAAGCAGGCAGGCGACCTTCGCCAAGCGATCGACAATGACGACGTGAAGATCGTGAACACGGGCAGCGAGCTGATTGTCACGATGCCACAAGACATTCTGTTTGCGACTGACAGCAGCCAGATCAGTCCGGCCTTGCGCGGCGACCTTGCCGCGCTTGCACGTAATTTGATGCAATATCCGAACTCGGTCGTGGAGGTTCAGGGGCACACAGACAATACTGGCAGTGCGGATTACAACCTGTCTTTGTCGCGCAACCGCGCGGCCTCGGTCGCGTCTGTTCTGTTCGCCAACGGCGTTTCAAGCTCTCGCGTTGTAACCGTTGGGCACGGGGAACACCGCCCTGTCGCATCGAACTTGAACGCCGCAGGGCGTCAACAAAACCGCAGGGTCGAAATTGTTATCCGACCGACAACCGCATAATCCCATTTGGGAAGGCAAATATGGACTACGCCAGAGGCTGGGCAGATTGCCCGGCCTCTTTTTTGTTTGAGGGTCACGCTCGGATGTGGTCATGTAATCTGACCAATTCAAAGAGTCTTTCATGCCCTTCCAAAAAATCACCGCAAACAAGCTTTCAAATTCAGTGGTCGAACAAATTGAGCTTTTGATCCTGCGAGGCATTCTGCGCCCCGGAGAGCGCTTGCCTGCAGAACGTGATCTTGCAGATCGCCTGGGCGTATCACGCCCCTCTTTGCGCGACGCATTGGCTGAGCTGGAAGAGGCTAAGCTTTTGTCGCGCCGTGCGGGTGCTGGTATTTTCATTTCGGAAGATCTGGACAGCTCATTTTCACCTGCTCTTGTCAAACTCATCGGCCGCCATGACGAAGCAGTCTATGACTACATCACCTTCAGACGTGACATGGAGGGGCTGGCCGCCGAACGGGCCGCACAATTCGGGTCAGACACGGATCTTGAAGTGATCAACGAGATCTTTTTGAAGATGGAACAAGCCCCGGAGGGTCACGGCGCAGATCTCGACAGCGATTTCCACATGGCGATCATCGAAGCCAGCCATAATGTGCTGATGGTTCATATGATGCGCGCCATGTACGACCTCCTAAAGCAAGGGGTGCTCTACAGTCGCAAGGTGGTCATTCAGATCACCAACACCCGTATGGACCTGTTAGAACAGCACCGGGCCATCAACGACGCCTTGCAGGCCCGCGATCCCAAGGCTGCCCGCGCCGCCATCGAAGCGCACATGGACTATGTGGTGCAGGCTTACGCTGATTTGCGTCGAACAGAGCGGAACGAGGAAGTCGCGCGCCAAAGGCTGGATTACGAGAAACGCCGGTAGTTCGGCTTTAGTTCAAGCCTGCCCATTTCTCAAAAACAAAAAACCCGGCCAATGAGCCGGGTTTCTTAATTTCTTCTGAGGAAGGCCAGCTTAGTGCAGCTTGGCTTCCACGTCCTTGATGGCTTCCTCGATCAGCTTGTTGCCGTCGGTTGCGGTCATCTGTTTGGCGATCATATCGCGGGCAGCGCCCACTGCGACTTGAACTGCGCTGTCGCGAACCTCCTTCACAGCGGCAGCTTCTGCCGATGCGATTTGGTCTTCGGCAGCAGCCAGACGGCGTGCAATCGAAGCTTTCAGATCTTCTTTTGCCTGAGCAGCAGCGTTGGCGGCTTCTTCTTTGGCATGCGCAACGATGCGCTCTGCCTGATCAGCCACTTCTTTCTGCTTACGCTCATAGGACGCCAGAATGGTCTGGGCCTCTTCACGCAGGGCACGGGCTTCGTCGAGTTCCGACTTGATGCCCTCGGCCCGTTTGTCGAGCTGACCGCCCAACATTTTGTGCACGCCCATGTACCCCAAGAAGGTCACGAACAGAAGGAATGCCAGCGTAACGACCATGTTGGTGTTCGCCAGATCAGTCCAACCCGCATCACCAGCAGCAAATGCTGGTGTGGCAGCCAGAACTACGGGGAGAAGTGCAATTTTCTTCATTGTCTTCACCCTTTCATCCGCGAGGTTACCGCCGCTGTCACCGATTTGGCGTCAGCTTTGTAGCCCATTGAGCCGAGGATCTCTTTCGCGACATCCTTGGACACTGCCTTAACACTGTCTACAGCGCCGGCGCGGATCTCAGAGATCGCGGCTTCGCTTTCGGCAGCCTTTGCGGCAATCTCGGCATCTGCTTTAGCAGCAGCTGCATCAAGATCGGCCTGAATGTCCGCACGTGCTTCAGCGACAATTTTGTTCGCTTCAACTCGGGCGTCCGCCAGGGCCTTATTATAAGCCTCTTCAGCCTCGACGGCCTTCTGCTTCAGCTCTTCGGCAGCAGCCAGATCGTTTGTGATCGTGCCCTGACGTTCGGACAGCACAGCCTCAATACGGGGCAGTGCGATCTTGGTCAGGACAAAGTAGATCACGACCAGCGTCACCACGAGCCAGAAGATCTGGTTCCCGAAGGTCGAGAAATCCAGTTGCGGCATGCCAGCGGCTTCTGCGCCACCGTGTGCTGCTTCTGTGCTATGTGTGTTACTTGCCATGTCTTAAGTCCTCTGGAACCGGATTAGATAGGGCGGATCACGGGTGATCCACCCCGTCGTAAGGATGGTTCAGGTCTTAGACAGCAAACATCAGCAGCAGAGCGACCAGGAACGAGAAGATGCCCAGGGCTTCTGCAAATGCGATACCGATGAACAGGGTCGCGGTCTGAGCGGCAGCTGCCGACGGGTTGCGCAGAGCACCGGCCAGGAAGTTACCAGCAACGTGGCCCACACCGATAGCGGCGGCACCCGAACCGATAGCTGCCAGACCTGCACCGATGAATTGACCCATTTGAGCGATATTGCCTTCCATTGTGATTTCTCCTTACGTTGGAATGCTTGAATTAGGATTGGTTAGCGGGCTGCAACCGTCTTAGTGCGACGGATGCAGAGCGTCTTTCAGATATACGCAGGTCAGGATGGTGAACACGTAAGCCTGAATGAAGGCTACGAGCACTTCCAGTGCGTAGACGGCCGAGATGGCCAGGATTGGCAGGAAGCTGAACACGCCCAGGGCGGCAGCAAAGCCAGCGAATACTTTGATCACCGCGTGTCCAGCCATCACGTTACCGGCCAAACGAATGGAGTGGCTAACCGGGCGCACGAAGTACGAGATCAGTTCGATTACAGCAAGGATCGGACGCAGCGCGAGCGGTGCGGACGAAACCCAGAAAAGGCCCAAGAAACCCACGCCGTTCTTCACAAAACCCAGCACAGTGACAAAGACGAACACGATCATCGCCAACACGGCAGTCACAGCGATGTGGCTGGTGGCGGTGAAGGATGTCGGGATCAGGCCCAAGAAGTTGGCGAACAGGATGAACATGAACAGGGTCATGATGCCGGGGAAGTATTTCACGGCGTCTTTGCCAGCAACATCTTCAACCATCTTGTAGACAAAGCCGTAAGCCATTTCGGCAACCGACTGCCCGCGTGTCGGCACGATTGCACGGCCGCGCGAGCCAACAACCAGCATCAGGACGATGCCTACAATCGCCAGAACCATCCAAAGTGTTTGGTTGGTCGGAGTGAAGGTGCCCAAGTGATCCGCGCCGAAAAGCGGCTTGATCTCGAACTGGTCCATCGGGTGGATGGCCAGACCTGGATGCGCGGGGGCAAACAAGACGCCCGACAGCAGAACCAGTGCCAACACGGCGAAGAATGCAATTTTGATGATCGGACCAGCGCCCTGCTTTGCGTTCTGTTCAGCCACGTGTCTCTTCCTCTTCTTGCGCGACGGACTGCGCGTCTTGCGCTTCTGTCGCTCTCTTCTGCATCTGAGCCGCGGTTCCAAGCATGACTTTCATACCGGCCGCGAAACCCAACAATATAAACAGCACCATAAAGATCGGCTTGGTCCCAAAAAGACTGTCCAGCCCGTATCCGATGCCGAAGCCGATGATTAAACCGACTGTAAGCTCTATGACCATCTGCCAAGCAAAGGATGCCTGGTTGTAGGCCTCATCTCCGGTCTTCTGCTCGTCCTCTTCCCCCTTCGCCGCTTTGATGCGGCTATCGAGCTCTTTTAAGCGCTCGGGATCGGGAGTGTTGGACACGCAAAATCCTCCGGTGACGGTTATCGCAGTTGCTAAGGGGTGACGGGCTGTGAGTCAACGCAGTTTAGCGCCAACAGTGCGAGGTGTAACTCATTGTTATTTAATTATTTTTAAGAGAGCGGGAATTCCGCCACTACCAACAAGTGCCGCCTAGCGGTGGATTCCACAGGTTTTGCGTTATTCAACCGATTGGTTGACGATTGGCGCGTGCCCGCCTAGGCCCTTGAACATGGAAAACCGTCTTGATCTTGTTTTTGCTGCACTGTCCGACCCCACACGGCGCGCTATTCTGACCATGCTTTTGGAAGATGACATGGCGGTCACCGATGTGGCTGAACCGTTCGAGATGTCGTTGGCCGCGATCTCCAAACACCTGACGATCCTGACCCGCGCCGGGTTGATCACGCAGGAAAAGCGTGGGCGGGTGAAGTGGTGCAAACTTGACCCAAGCGCTTTGCGTGAAGCCTCGGTCTGGATGCAGGGTTTTGGGCAGTTCGAGCCCGTCAATCTGGACGCGTTCGAGCGATTTCTGGAAGAAGAGCTGCGCGAAGACCCCAATTAATCCGGCAATGAAATCGCGGGATCCGAAGCCGCCCAGACTTTAGCCGCATCTTTCAGACAACGCAGCACCGCCTGAACCTTGGCTGATCTGTGAAGATCAACATGGGTGACCAACCAGAACTCTGATCGCCATTCTGGCAATGGCGGCATGACTTCCAACATTTCTGGATGCTGACCACGCACAGCAAACCCGACACCCGCACCTGCCAGCAATGCTTGCTGTAACGAAACATCATCCGTCACACGGAATGTGATGTTTTCTTCATCCACATTGTCATTCATCCAACGAATGAAAGGTGCGCGCGACGTCGCATCGTCGCCGCCGATAAAGTGATGTTGATCCAGGGTTTGCTCGCTCGGCATCCCGTATCTCTCTACATAAAGCGGCGACACGTATAGCCCAAGCTCCATGTTCAAGAACCGCTGCGCGACATTATCGGGTTCTTGCGGCGCGCTGCCTGCACGTACCGCGACATGCGCCTCGCCATACTCAAGGCGCAGAAGGCGCAATCCTGTGCGCAACCGGATCACCGTGTTGGGATTTGCATGCTGGAACGCGGCCAATACCGGCGTCAACCGCGGCGAAAACGAAGCAAGTGCAGTGACAACCACTTCGCCCGAGACATCTTCCCCCTGCCCCTTCAAACGCGTACCCAGCTGGATGAATTGCTCTTCCGTCGTTGCCGCAATCCGGGCCAGATCCGTCCCTGCTTCGGTTGGGGTATACCCGCGGGCATGGCGTTGAAACAGTTTCACCCCCATCCGCGCCTCCAATGTATCTATGTGCCGGATCACGGTTGCATGGTGGATGCCCAAACTGTCGGCAGCACCGCTTACAGTGCCAGCGCGCGCAACATGGAATGCCGTCCGAATCTCATCCCAATGATCCAATTGAGTCCCTCATCCACTATCTGTGCATATTTCAACACTATCTGTTGATTAACCCAGATTGCGTTTAAAAATGCAAGGTATCACATTCCCCTCAACATCAAACGATCCGAAAACAGGAGATCACATCATGCATATCCTTCGCGTTGACAGCTCAACCCGCTCTGAAGATTCGATTTCGCGTAAACTGGCAGACGATGTTGTGGCCCAGCACGTTGGTGCCACCATCACCACGCGCGACCTTAGCAACGGCATTCCGCACATTGACGCGGGCTTCAGCCGCGCAACCTTCACCCCACCAGAAGCCCGCAGCGACGCCGACAAAGCAGCGCTTGCCGTGTCGGACGACATTGTGGCCGAGGTTCAGGCCGCGGACCTGGTCGTCATCTCAATGCCCGTCTACAACTTCTCGATCCCTTCCACGCTGAAAGCATGGATCGATCAGCTTGCACGGGTGGGTGTGACGTTCCACTACACTGAAAACGGACCGGTTGGGCTGTTGGAAGGCAAGCGCGTGATTGTGGTCAGCGCATCCGGCGGAACACCTGTTGGTGCAGATTACGAGTTCGCATCCCCCTATCTGACACATGTCCTTGGCTTCATGGGCCTTACAGACGTGTCCTTCATCGGGGCCGCGGGTGAAGAAGGATTGGTCGAAGCCGAACGCTCGATCCAGGCATTGGCTGCGTAAATAGCAGGTCGGGGGCGCAACCCGCCCCCGGCACCACACCATCGCTCCGGCATGGACAGCCTTAAGGATTGAAGGCAATGTTGCCCTATGTGTGGACGATTGATCGCAGGCGACATGACGCAAGCCCAAATGGCGGCCATTATCGAAGGGTTTGTCTATCCATCCCGCTCTGTCGTGATTGCAAGTGACGCCCCACCGGCAGCAACGGGTTATAATGTCAAACCAACGCAACAGGTGAACATCCTATTTCCGCAGGGTGAGAACCTTGTGGCGTCAACTGCGCGCTGGTGGCTTGTGCCCCATTGGTTCAAGGGGCCTGCAGAGGATTGGAAAGCCACCACGTTCAACGCCAAGATTGAAACAGCGCATGAAAAACCCACCTTCCGCGAGGCCTGGCGCAATTCCCGCTGTCTGGTCCCGGCAATTGGGTATTATGAATGGAGCGGCCCGAAATCAGATCGGCAACCGAATTTCATTCATGTGAAACAGAACCATCCGCTGATGTTATTTGCGGGGCTTAGAACTGAGCTTTCCGATGGGCGACAGACCTGCACCATCCTAACCCGCCCAGCCCTGCCCGAGATCCACGATCTTCATCTGCGCATGCCGGTTCTTCTGTCAGCAGAAGAAGCCACCCACTGGCTTGATCACAGCGCGCCAGACGACGAAGTTCGTGCACAGTTTGGCACACACTGGACTGGGCGTTTCCAAGTCGATCGGGTTGCAAAATTTGGGATGAAAGATGATGGGCCCGAGTTGATTGAACCAATCGGCACTGGCAGTTTCGACTTTGGGGATTGAACCAGTCCCCCAAAAAAACGCCGCGCAGATCTCTCTGCGCGGCGCATTCATACTGGTTTGATCGTAAGATCACATGCCCAAAGCACCTTTGATCTGATCAAGCGCAGCCTGAAGGATCGCCGGATTGTTGGCGGCTGCATCTGCAGCGGTCTTCAGAGCCATTTTGGTTGCGTCATCCAGGTTTGAACCGTCGATCAATTCGCCAACTTTCGCAGCATCGAACCCTTCCGGGGTCAGCAGGTCTTTGGCCATGTCCATTGCGCCTGCTTCTTCAGTCGCAGCGGCTTCGGCAGCTTCTTCAGTTGCAGCAGCAGTCTCGGCAGCTTCGCCGGTCACAGCTTCTGTGGCCGAGGCAGCAGCGTCTTCAACAGCGCCAGTTACGGCCTCGGTCGCAGCTTCTGTGGCCGCACCCAATGCTTCGGTGACAGCTTCACTTTCACCAACAACACCGGTCACGGCGTCACCTACAGCTTCCATCGCGCCTTCTACGGCAGAGCTGGCGGCTTCTGTTGCGGCCGCAGCAGCTGCTTCAGCAGCGGCGGCGGCTTCGGCAGCGGCGGTTTCAGCGGCAGCAACCGCCGCTTCTTCGGCAGCAGCAGCTTCAGCGGCAGCGGCTTCTTCTGCGGCTTTCGCTTCAGCTTCGGCATTTGCAGCAGCTTCAGCGGCGGCTTCTTCAGCAGCTTTCACTTCAGCAGCAGCCGTAGCAGCAGCTTCTTCAGCCGCCATCTTGGCTTGATTGCCTTCATACCACTTGTACCCGCCGAAAGCAGCTGCAGCTACAACCAGAAGCGCGATAATGGATTTGTTCATGTCGACATCCTTAACTTGTCATTTGCGCAAGATCACTGAATCGATCTTGCGATATATCCGGGATGTGCGGTCTCAGCCGGTGAGGTGCAAGGGGAGTTTAGGGGGTTCGGCATCAAAACGCTTAGAAAACCCAAACTATCGGGTTGAAACGGGGGCAGCGCACCTTTACGTTTCGCCTCCATAGTTTAGCGAAACCACAGAAGGAATGGCACCATAGCCCGCAGACCTCATAACGCGCCCCCGACGCGCGACACCGGCCCACGCATCAATGATCGCATCCGGAGCCCGGAAATCCGCCTGATTGGCGCCGACGGCGAAAACGTTGGGGTCGTAACCCCTGCGCGCGCGCTTGTAATGGCACAAGATGCAGGTCTGGATCTGGTCGAGATCTCGCCCAATGCTAATCCGCCTGTCTGTAAGATCATGGATTTCGGCAAGTTCAAATACGAACAGCAAAAGCGCGAATCTGAGGCCCGTAAGAAGCAAAAGACGATTGAGGTCAAAGAGGTCAAGTTCCGTCCGAACACCGATACCCATGACTACAATGTCAAAATGCGCAACGTGTTCAAGTTTCTTGAAAACGGCGACAAGGTGAAAGTGACCCTGCGTTTCCGTGGCCGTGAAATGGCACACCAAAACCTAGGACGCGAGCTGTTGCACCGTGTAGCCGACGACATCAAAGATCTGGGCAAAGTGGAAAACATGCCCAAGATGGAAGGCCGTCAGATGGTTATGATGATTGGGCCACTGCCCAAGTAACCATGTCTTGGATTAAGAATTTGAAACGCCCTGCACCTGCGGGGCGTTTTTCGTTTGGCAAGGCGGCCCCATCGAAGCGACAGGGCCGTTTGCTGCTTACTTCTGGATGCTCTCCAAGTAGTAGACAAGCGACAAGATGCGACCGCGCACCTCGTAAACGGAGCTTAAGTCGCCGAGCATTCCGTCGCCCGCAACTGCCTTTGCAGTAAACTGATCCCCCCAAACCGGCATGTCAGAGCCATGAGCAATAACACCCGATCGACCGTCGACCATGTGCACAACTTTCAGAAACGGGAAATTTCCGTCATTCCGCTGCGCAATCGTAGTGAGATCAGGAACAGACATACTCAGAACGTCACCTAGGGGACCGTTACCATCAGCTGCGATCCCGTGACATGATGCACAGTAACTCAGATACTGATCCTCTCCCGGCATATCGGCCAAAACAGTCTGAGCCATCAATCCGCTTGCGAAAGCGATCGTTGCGGAGATTTTTGACAAGTACTTCAACATGATCCGTCCTCCTCATCGTTCGCGCGACGCTGGATTCAGCGGTTCATGGGCTTTGTTGCCCACCTACACTTTAGCACTATTGAATATGTTCTCTTTGATTCAGAGCAATTTGGTCCATAACCGCTTTTTCGACACTTGAGGTAAAACCGCGCCTTCATGGTGAAATTGTTTAGCCGGTCGTTGAGTTCAGCTTTCCCCCATGTGCCGCCACCGCTACGTTAGTGGTATGGAAGATCTTTCATTCATCATCTTGCCGCTCACTTTGCTTGCGACTGCTGTCATGGCGGCGTCCGCCTCGATCCAGGCGCATCGCGCTGAGATGGATGCCTTTGGCGCGACGGTTTTGGCGATTGCGACCGGGATGGGCGGTGGCACGCTGCGCGATCTGTTCCTTGGGAACACACCCGTCTTCTGGATCAACGACCTACGCTATATGTCCGTCGCAATCCCCGTCGCGCTTTTGGGGTTCCTATTGGCCAGCCGAATGCCGTCGGGCAATGGTCAACGACTGAATGTCCTCTTACATCTCGATGCAATCGGGTTGGCGCTGTTTACTTTGACTGGCATACAGGTCGCTCTCAGTGCAGGTGTGCACCCGATGATGGCGATCGTTTTGGGCTGCATCACCGGGACGGCAGGCGGAATGATCCGAGATCTGCTGTGCAACATGACACCCAGCTTGTTGAAAGAGGATCTCTATGCCACGATCTCGCTGATCGGTGGCGGGCTCTTCGTCGCGCTGTCCCCTCTAATGGCCGAGACACCGGCCCTTGCGATCAGCTTTACCTCGATGCTTTTGGCGCGGATTGTCGTGCTTGCCCGTGCGCGTATAGCCGACGCGACTTAACACGGACCTCAATGTCGCGAACAAAACCTTCGGAATCTAATTCAGAATCTCAAACCCGTAGTGCGGGTTTGCTGCGCCAGATGTGGGTGCGTTTTCAATCACAGCCAAGGAAAGGGCCACAATGGGCGGCCCTTTCCTTGGACTATCTTAGATGACAGCTTACTCGGCAGGGGTTGGGACCGCATCTCCGCGCGGCGCATCCGGCACTGCAAATGCTACGGCGACAAAAATCACACCCAGAACGATACCCAGAACGTCGCCGGGTAGAGCCATCAAGCCGTCATATTTCGCACCCGGAACCGTACCCAACGTCACTTTGCCGCCAGCAATTGCGTCAAGCATGCCAGTGGCTTTCACCGATGGATAGGTGATCATATAAGCCGCGGCCCCCAGCAGACCTCCCAGAATGAAAAACAGTGCATCTTTACGACCAGTTGCGGCGGCAGCGACGCCGGTGCCAGGGCAGAAACCCGACAGCGCCCAGCCAGCACCCAACAAAAGACCACCGACAAAAACGCCGACATAGGCAGTTTTCACCGACATGTGCCCCACGTCGACCAGACCTGCTATCTGCCCAACAAACATCAGGATTGAACCGACGCCTATCGCCAGCAGAATGGCTTTCATCAAACCAAGAGAGCGCAGGCTCAGCATCCGGATTAGAACGGTAGGGTTGGTGGCGCCAATGCGATCAAGGACAAACCCAAATGCCGCACCAATTATAAGAGCAAGTACAATTTGCATGGTTTATCCTTTCTTGTAGATCATCATGGCGACAGGCACCGCCGCAGCAAATGCGCCAGCTGCGAAGATGTAGCCCGACAATGACGTCTGCATCATGCCCGACATCATGTGGCCTGAGGTGCAGCCGCCGGCCAATCGTGCGCCGTAAAGCACAATGAACCCACCGATGAAGGCAATTGCGTAACGCTTCAGCGGGGTGTCCCCAAAGTTGTCATAGTGAATTGCGGGCAGTTTGTTCTCATCCGCACCATTCCCGCCGCGCAACATGGCAGACAGGAACGCGCCCGCCATCATCGCAAGGACGAAAACAAAGCTGTAATTCAGAGGGTTCATGACGGATTTCGCGTATTTGCCATTCGACTTGTCGAGATAGGCATTGGTCGAGCTGTAGCCCTCTTCGGTTTTGGACACCAGGTCAGGGTTCAAAACATCTGCAATGATCCCATCAAGGATCACGAACTGCGTGGACACTCCGATTGGTTTGACCAGAAGGACAGCAAGAAAGAACACCAAGCCCAGCGCCACCCCTCCTAATTTCCAGTTAACTGTCATGGGTCGCTCCCCTTTACATTCGTATTTGCGAATATGTTTTCGTTGCAAATGGGACGAAAGTCAAGGCCGAGAGAACTTGCTTTGATTAAACCCGCTTTAACCAAGGTGCCCGCAAGCTGATGTCATGAAACAGATTCGCACCCCCCTCACCGGCACCCCCCTTGTCCTTCCACAAGCCTCACATCCCTGTGGTGAAGCGCAGGACACACCCCTTCACCCCGCAGACGAACTGGCCCAGATCCGGGCGGAGCTTTCACGCCTGCATCAACGCGAAGACGAGCTGCGCCGCTTCTTTCGTGAAGAGGCATTGGAAAAGGATCTTGCTGGCACGACACACACAGTTTCAGTTCTTCAGCACAAGAAGCGTTCAGTTGACGTTTCAAAACTGCCTCAGGCTGTTCTGGCCAACCCCAGATTTTATCGTGATGAACGCCGAACACTGGTTTCAACATCCTCAAATGCAGAAACGATGCCTGAACGGTCCACACATGAGCATTCTGAAACAGCTCAATTCACGAAGGCCCAGGCAGCTGATACCCGCCTGAACTGAGAATATGACCCCTACCGCGCTCATGTGGCACGGTTTCCACTGGATCGCCGCGCGGGGCTGCGCTATGCCCTGTGCCGATGACCCAGACACTTACGATCCGCCGCCCCGACGACTGGCACCTGCATCTGCGCGATGGCGAGATGCTAAAAACCGTCTTGCCCGAAACCGCACGTCATTTTGCCCGTGCCATTGTTATGCCGAACCTCGTGCCGCCTGTGGTGACCGGCGCCGATGCCGCCGCCTATCGCGATCGCATCATGGCTGCCTTGCCCCAAAGCATGTTGTTCGAGCCTTTGATGACGCTCTACCTGACCGAGGATACGGACCCGGAAGATCTGGCCGCAGCCCATGCCTCGGGTCTGATCACATCGGTGAAGCTCTATCCAGCCGGGGCAACGACGAACTCGTCCAGCGGCGTGCAGAACTTCGACAAAGTCCGTCCCGTGCTGGAAAAAATGGCCGAGATCGGCTGTCCGCTTTGTGTGCATGGCGAAGTCACAGACAAAGACATCGACATCTTTGACCGCGAAGCCGTGTTCATCGACCGCGTGCTTGACCCTATTCGCCGCGCCACGCCCGAGTTGCGCGTGGTGATGGAGCATATCACCACCAAAGACGGCGCAGACTACGTCAAAGCGAACGACACCAAATTGGGCGCTACCATCACGGTGCAGCACCTGATCCTCGACCGCAACGATATGCTGGTCGGTGGAATGCGCCCGCATTATTATTGTCTTCCAATCCTGAAACGCAGCGAACACCGTGAGGCGTTGATGGCTGCCGCCACATCTGGCGACCCGCGTTACTTCCTTGGCACTGACAGCGCCCCGCACCCGACACATTCGAAAGAAAGCGAATGCTGCTCCGCGGGCTGCTTCACAGCGCCGAATGCACTGTCGATCCTAGCTGAGGCATTCGAGGCCGAGGGCGCTTTGGACAAACTTGAGGGCTTCACTTCACTGCACGGTCCTGCGTTCTATGGACTACCGGTGAACGAAGATACGATCACCCTGACCAAAGGTGATCCGGTCACCTATCCCGCGACACTGAAGGCCGGCGATCATACCGTCACCACTTTCGACCCCGGCTTCCCACTTCACTGGCGCGTCGACGCCTAATCCTGCCGCTTGATCACACTTAACGAGGACCGCTGCCCATGATCCCCTCCACTTTCCCTGCGAAAGAAGAAATCGCCCGCCTGACCGCCAGGATGCTCTTGGAAATCGGAGCCGTAAACTTCAACACGGACGAGCCGTTCACGCTGGCCTCAGGCCTGCCCAGCCCGTCCTATATCGACTGCCGCAAACTGATCAGCTTCCCACGCATCCGCTCGACGCTTATGGATTTCATGGCCGTGACGATCATGCGCGAAGCAGGCTTCGAAGCCTTCGACAACATCGCTGGTGGCGAAACCGCAGGCATCCCCTTTAGCGCATGGGTGGCGGAACGTCTGGCCCTGCCGATGACCTACGTGCGCAAAAAGCCCAAAGGCTATGGTAAGAACGCTAGGATCGAAGGTTCGATGAGCGAAGGACAGCGCGTGCTTCTGGTCGAGGATCTGACCACCGATGGCGGATCAAAGCTGTCTTTCGTGGACGCGATTCGCGACACGGGCGCAACCTGTGGCGCGACGGCCGTGATCTTCTACTATGACATTTTCCCCGAGACGGAAAAAACACTGTCTGAACATGGTGTTCAGCTAATCCACCTTTGCACATGGTGGGATGTTCTGGCTGAAGCGAAGGCCCAAGGCGCGTTTTCCACTGAAACTCTCGACGAGGTTGAACGCTTCTTAAACGACCCGCGCGGCTGGCAAGCTGAACGGATGAAATCCTAGCTCGCATACCGTATTTAGGCCAAACCTCGCGCGATCCCACGATATATGGTAGGATCACGTGAGTTTCCTGAGCATCTGTGTTATCCACAGGTTTCCCACAGGAACATACATTTTGCGTTAACGATTGCCCCGCCTTAAAACAGGGGCCTAGGGGAAATTGCAGGCAGCAGGCATGAACGAAATCAGCACAATTCCGCAAGGCAGTCAGCCCGACGCAACAGCAGATGTGCAGGATGCCCTGCCCCATCACATCGAAGCCGAACAGCAGCTTTTGGGTGCAATTCTGACCAACAATGATGTG
Organism: Aliiroseovarius sp. F20344; assembly: GCF_023016155.1. GTDB lineage: Bacteria > Pseudomonadota > Alphaproteobacteria > Rhodobacterales > Rhodobacteraceae > Aliiroseovarius. The sequence continues at coordinate 240,584 of NZ_JALKBG010000006.1, read as the reverse complement.
TTTGACCGGGTCGCCGCGATCATCAATGCCGGCCATTTCTACGAGCCCGTACATGCGCGCATCTGGGAAATTGCCTCCAGCCGCATTTCCAAAAACGCGCTGGCCAGCCCGGTCACCTTGAAGGCGTTCATGGAGGATGACGAGGGTCTGAAAGAACTTGGCGGCCCCGCTTATCTGGCCCGTCTTGCTGGCGCTGCAATTTCCAGCTTCGCGGCGCGTGACTATGCCCAGATGATTTATGATCTCGCGATCCGGCGCGAGTTGATCCAGCTGGGTCAAGACATCGCGGCCAAGGCGCAGAAAGTCGACATCTCATCCGAGCCGAAAGAGCAGATCGTCGAAGCCGAACAAGCGCTTTATAAACTGGGCGAAGCAGGACAGACCGAAAGCGGCTTCCAAAGCTTCCTGAAAGCCGTGACCGAGGCCGTGCAGGTCGCCAACGCTGCCTATCAGCGCGAAGGCGGAATGGCCGGGATCTCGACGGGTCTTATGGATATGGACGGCAAACTGGGTGGCCTTCACCCGTCGGACCTTCTGATCCTTGCGGGTCGTCCCTCGATGGGGAAAACCTCGCTTGCGACAAACATCGCCTTCAACGTAGCGAAAGCTTATAAAAAAGGCACTAAGCCTGACGGAACCGAGGGCGCGATTTCAGGCGGTGTGGTTGGCTTCTTCTCGCTCGAGATGTCGGCTGAACAGCTGGCTGGCCGTATTCTGGCAGAAGCGTCCGAGATTTCGTCCCACAAAATCCGTCAAGGTGACATGGACGAAAACGAATTCCGACGCTTCGTCCAAGCCGCCAAGGATTTGGAAAGCTGCCCGCTGTTCATTGACGACACCCCTGCCCTGCCGATCAGCCAGTTGGCCGCCCGCGCCCGCCGTTTGAAACGGACCCACGGGCTGGACCTGTTGATCATCGACTATTTGCAGCTTTGCCGCGGCATGTCAGACAACCGTGTGAATGAGATCGCCGAGATTTCGATGGGTATGAAAGCCATCGCGAAAGAGCTGAACATCCCGGTGATCGCGCTGTCCCAGCTATCACGTCAGGTCGAAAGCCGAGACGACAAACGCCCGCAACTGTCTGATCTGCGTGAATCGGGCTCGATCGAGCAGGACGCCGACGTCGTCATGTTCGTGTTCCGCGAGGAATACTATAAAGAACGCGAAAAACCCGGCGATCACGAGCTGGATCGCATGGCTGCGTGGCAGGAAGAAATGTCCAGCTTGCACGGCAAAGCCGAAGTCATCATCGGCAAACAGCGTCACGGCCCCATTGGCACGGTTGAGTTGTCTTTCGAAGCACAGTTCACTCGCTTTGGAAACCTTGTCAAAGCTTGGCAGCAAGGCCAAAGCGACGAGTTTTAACCGTGATCACAGGGGTGAACCATATCACCCTTGCGGTGAATGACCTTGAGCGATCTATTTGGTTTTACACAGAAGTTCTGGGTGCGAAACTGCGCGCAGACTGGCCGCGCGGGGCTTACTTGGAGCTGGGAGAGCTGTGGCTTTGCTTCACTCAGGCAGACACCCCTATCCAGCCTCGATCCGACTACACCCACATCGCTTTTTCCTGCAAAGACGCCGACTTCCCAGCGTTTAGCAACCGGATCAAGGATCACGCTGAGCTTTGGCAGGACAACAGCTCTGAGGGGGCGTCGCTCTATTTTCTCGACCCTGATAGGCACAAGCTAGAACTTCACCAGGGTGATCTTGCCTCGCGCCTTACGTACTACCGCGCGCAATCGGATCGTAAGGTGAACGTTTACGATTAGGCTGGCGCGTGTAGCGCGTGACCATCCGATAACCCTTCCGCGGCCCCAATACTGTCCATGTCGAAGACCACATCGGCCATTCTGCTAGATTGTAGGAAACGTGATAGGTATCCGGGTCACACCAGTGCACATCCTCTGTTTTCGCGCCTGTTAGATCGAAATTGTGAAAATCTCGCCCGTCTTCAAACAACACCTGCACGCGGCCCTTCCCAGCGTCCCGCCAATGGTACACTCGGCTGGCCGCGAATTGTGCACCTGTGGCAGTCACAAGCTGACCTTGTTCACGGTATTTCAAACCATCTGCCACCTGCGAGAACTCCGCGACGCCCGTAAGGCGGTGTGTCTCGCCAGCTTGCTCGACAATCTCGCGCGCAACCTGCCAGTTTCCTAGAAAATCGGTGAATTCCAACTCAAACACCTCATTATCGTCGCAAACATGGGTGCCACTTGCCCATTCCCTGCACGCGTCCCTTGTTCGCTGCATCGCGGCAGTTTATGAGAAGCGCGACTGCCAACCAACCGAAAAAGGCTTCGCCGATGATCCCTCGTTATGCCCGCCCCGATATGGTCGCCATCTGGTCGCCCGAAACCAAGTTCAAAATCTGGTACGAGATCGAGGCGCATGCCTGCGACGCCATGGCCGATCTGGGCGTGATCCCGCGCGAAAACGCGGATGCCGTTTGGAAAGCCAAGGACGTCGAGTTTGACGTGGCCCGCATTGATGAAATCGAAGCCGTTACCAAGCATGACGTCATCGCCTTCCTGACCCATTTGGCCGAACATGTGGGCAGCGAAGAGGCCCGTTTCGTACACCAAGGCATGACCTCGTCGGACGTGTTGGACACCTGCCTGAACGTGCAATTGGTGCGCGCCGCCGACCTTCTTCTGGTTGGCATGGACAAGGTTCTAGCCGCGCTAAAGAAACGCGCGATGGAGCATAAAGACACAGTACGCGTCGGCCGCAGCCACGGTATCCACGCTGAACCGACCACCATGGGCCTGACCTTCGCGCGTTTCTACGCCGAGATGGACCGCAACAAGAACCGTCTTGAAAAAGCGCGCTGGGAAGTGGCCACAGGCGCGATCTCGGGCGCGGTCGGCACGTTTGCCAACATCGACCCTGCTGTTGAAGAACATGTTTGCGAAAAGCTGGGCCTACGCCCTGAGCCGATCTCGACCCAAGTCATCCCGCGCGACCGTCACGCCATGTTCTTTGCCACACTGGGTGTGATCGCCTCGTCGATTGAAAACATCGCCGTTGAAATTCGCCACATGCAGCGGACCGAAGTTCTGGAAGGCGCCGAGTTCTTCTCGATGGGTCAGAAGGGCTCGTCGGCGATGCCGCACAAAAAGAATCCGGTTCTGACCGAAAACCTGACCGGTCTGGCCCGTCTGGTACGCATGACCGTGATCCCCGCAATGGAGAACGTGGCACTTTGGCATGAACGCGACATCTCGCACTCGTCGGTCGAGCGCGGCATTGGCCCGGACGCGACAGTCACGCTGGACTTCGCCCTGCACCGCTTGGCCGGCGTCATCGACAAGATGCTGATCTTCCCCGACAACATGCTGGACAACATGAATAAATTCCCAGGCCTGGTCATGTCACAGCGTGTTCTGCTGGCCCTGACGCAGGCTGGTGTGTCGCGTGAAGACGCTTATTCGATGGTGCAACGCAACGCGCTGAAAGTTTGGGAAGAGCGTCTTGATTTCCGCGAGTTGCTTCTGGCAGACGAGGCCGTGGTCGAAGCTCTTGGCGTCGACGCGATCAACGAGAAATTCGACATGGGCTATCACACCAAACATGTCGACACGATCTTCAAACGAGTCTTCGGCGAAAGCTGATCCAGCGCAAAGCGAAGGGCCTCTTTCTAGCTTACCTTGCTGATGGGTAAAGAAGGAGGCTCTTATGTTTTCGGCTGCAATGTCCCGCGCATCTGCTGTTTTTGGCGTAGGGTTTTCGTTTGTTATCATGACGATCAGCGGCCTGTTGCTGATCATCGCACCGCGTGGCTCAACAGCCAATCGACTAGACTGGCACATGCTTGGTCTAACACGTTCAGGGTGGGAAGCGGTTCATCTTGCGACATCAAGCGCGTTCATATTGTTTGGGGTTTGGCACACCGTTTTACACTGGAAGATCATCAAAGGCTTCGCGCTGGGAACTCCGATGCATCCAAGCGGCCACCGCCGTGAAGGTTACGCAGTATTTGTGATTGTTCTCGTGCTGCTGCTCAGCGCCATTTTGAACTTCCCTCCAGCCAGCTGGCTTGTGGAAATCAACGAGTATTTCAAGAAAGAATACTGGCTGCTCGCAGGCTAGTTTGGGTGTTTTCAAAGAATATGCTATGCTTAGGGCCTTCTGAAAGGGAGGCCCTTATGCAATTCAGAACACTAATCTGCACTACGATATTGGCACTTATCCCAACGCTTTCGGTTGCTGGCCAATGCAATCGCGATACTCACGAAGCTTCTACCTGCGCCGCCGGGCAAGTTTGGAACGAAAAACTTCAGGCCTGTACTGACGAAAAATCGGTTTAACCTTTCCTATGTAAAGGTGGCTTTAACCCGCACCTGCCAAACTGCCTAAAACCAAGGTGGAGGCAAACGGTGCCAAATGACATGACGATGGATACTGACCTGATCCTAGGTGAAGGTCCGGGTCAGATTGTGTCTGACCCTGCATCAAGTCCACGTATGGATCTGACTCCTCCATTGCGTCAACTTCCGCGCCACCTGTCGAAGCGCCAAAAGGCGGCCATCATCGTGCGCCTGTTGCTTGCTGAAGGGGCCGAGGTTGCCTTGCAAGACCTTCCGGTCAGCTTGCAAGGCGAACTTGTGCATCAGATGTCCACCATGCGCTATATCGATCGTGCCACTCTGAAATCCGTCATCGACGAATTCGTGTTCGAGATTGAGGAAATTGGATTATCATTCCCCGGAGGTCTTGAGGATGCGTTGTCGGTTCTTGATGGAACAATCAGCCCCGCCACCGCCGCACGGGTTCGGAAGATGTCCGGCGTTCAAATCGCCCATGATCCATGGACTAGTGTCTCAAACACTCCAGTCGATCAATTGCTTCCCCTGTTGGAGCATGAAAGCGCAGAAGTGTCGGCGGTTCTGCTGTCAAAGTTGAAAACCTCTCTGGCGGCGGAACTGTTGGGAAAAATGCCGGGACAGCGCGCCCGAAAGATTGCATATGCCGTATCCATGACCAGCACAATTTCCCCAGATGTGGTTGAGCGGATTGGCCGGTCATTGGCCGAACAGCTTGGGGCGCAGCCGCCGAAAGCCTTTGAAGATGATCCCAGCGAACGGGTGGGGTCCATCCTGAACGTCTCGCCCGCCACCACGCGGGATGAAGTATTGGAAGGGCTGGATCAGGAAGACAATGAATTTGCCAGCGCCGTGCGTAAATCGATCTTCACCTTCGCCAATGTTCCAGACCGGGTTCACCCCGGCGACGTTCCGAAAATCACAAAAGATATTGATCAATCGGTTCTTGTTACAGCTCTTGCCGCCGCCACGGACGAACTTGAAATCGCCGCCAGGTTCATATTGGACGCGATGTCGAAACGGCTTGCAGAACAAATCCGCGAGGAGATGGCCGAGCTTGGCATTGTCAAACCTGCCGAAGGTGACGCCGCCATGAACCAAATCATCGCCCAGATTCGCGCGCTGGAAACCGAGGGCGAAATCACGCTGATTTTGCCGGACGAAGACAGCTAGCCTGACTCTTGCAGGCCTTGGCCACGCCCGTTATGTGTGTCCGACCAGCCCTATCCTTGGGCGACGGACGGAGAGCATCCAAATGGTGCAAGAAAAACGCGGGCTTGTCCCCTATCTGACGCATCTGGCGCTGGCGGGTGTGCTGAACCTTCCCCGGGTATTGCCGTACAGACTCCGCCTGCCTGTGGTTGGTTGGTTCGCAGCCAAGGTTATTGGTCCTATCGCTGGCTACAACAAGCGCATCCGCCGCAACCTCGCCCTCACATGCCCAGACATGTCCAAGGCCGAAGTGAAGCGGATGGAGAATGCGGTTCTGTCTAATGCGGGACGTTTCCTGGCCGAGATGTGGTCAGGTGAGGCCTTCTTCAACCGAATGAAAAACACCCAATTGACGGGGCCTGGAGTCGCAGCGTTAGAAAAGGCAAAGGCAGACGGGACGCCAATCATTGCCACATCCGGTCATTTCGGAAACTACGACGCCGCGCGCGCGGTACTGATTCAGTCTGGCTTCAACACCGGGGCGCTTTACCGCCCGATGTCCAACGCGTATTTCAACGAAAGCTACAAAAAGCGAATGGAGGGGTTTGAAGGGAAAGCCTTTGAACAGTCTCGGCGCGGCATGGGCGGAATGGTGAAGCATCTTCGCCAAGGCGGTCTGCTGGCGATCCTTCTGGACCAACGTGAAGATCAGGGCGCCAAGCTTAGCTTTTTCGGCCAACCAGCCATGACAACACTCGCCATCGCTGAAATGGCCCTTAAATACGACACGCTTTTCATACCCATCTTTGCTATCCGCAAAGAAAACGGTGTGGATTTTGACGTGTTGGTTGAAGAGCCCATCGCGCTTTCCGATCCTGAAACCATGATGCAGGAATTCAACGATCGGTTCGAGGCGCGGGTGCGCGCGAACATGGATCAGTTCCTTTGGATTCACAATCGGTGGCAGATGCCGGAAGGCGCGCAAGCTTAATCTAACGCGATTGCAGCCACGATTTCGCCCGGATAGTCACCCATGCGGGTCGCCTGAAGGATTATTGCTGCCTTCTGGCCCTCGGGTGCCAAAGGTTTTTGCAGCAAGAACTCGATTTCGCCCTTACCGTCCCATTTCCCAAAGGCCTGAACGTCGGTCACGATATTGGTCGATGTGATCGAACGGCCTGCGTTTTCTCCACGCTTAACGGACACAGTGGCCTTCGGTGCGAAATGTACGATCTGCGCCACCACAGGCGCGGGCAAAGGCCGGTTGGCAATGTTGGCCACGCGCACGACCCGTCCATTTTCACTGTCTTGTGTCGACAAGCTGACCTGCGCGACGGCCATCTGATGCCTATGAAGGATCTCCATCACTTTCATGACGTGGCTCCCTACCGCCTGATCGGTTCCTCCGATCACCATCTGCGGCGTATAGATGGATTTGGTTCCAAACCCATATGCATAGGCTTTTTGACGCTTTGTATGTTCAGGACGAGCAAAGGTATCTTTCCAGCCAATGTAGTCCCAGTAATCCACATGCATGGCCAAGGGCAGAATATCATCATGGCGCGCAAGCTCACCCAAGAACTTGTCTGCAGGCGGGCATGATGAACAGCCCTGCGACGTGAACAGCTCGACCACCACAACCGATCGGTCGCCCGCCATCGCAACGCCAGAGGCTGCACTCATGAAAATACTGATCAAACTCGCCAGAATTGCCCGCATCGATGTCTCTTTCAGTGTTGCTCTGTTCTTTAAATAGCGATCCAGCGCCTGACCTTCCAATCAAGGATTTGCGAGCGAATTGTTACAGTTTCCTGATTTGATTGATTTTCCACCAATCTGCACCCTATCGGGACAGAGAAATCGTGAAGACAAACGCCTTGCATAACCGCCACTTCTCGCGGTTCACTAAGGTTAGCCAATCCCTATTAGTGATTTGAAGGATGCCATCCAATGCCCATTTCCGTAGGTTCTGACACCGCCAAGACCCGCCGCAGCCTTTCAGCAGGCGGACAAACTGTGTCCTATTATTCCATTCCGGCAGCCGAATCCGCGGGGTTGGGGTCATTCGAACGCCTGCCTGCGGCCTTGAAGGTCGTCTTGGAAAACATGCTCCGCTTTGAGGATGGTGGGCGCACCATCAGCGTCGATGATATCAAAGCGTTCTCAGAATGGGGTGCAAATGGTGGTCAGAACCCACGCGAGATTGCCTATCGCCCTACCCGCGTGTTGATGCAGGATTTCACCGGCGTGCCCGCCGTGGTGGACTTGGCCGCGATGCGTGATGGGATCAAAGCACTTGGAGGGGACGCTCAGATGATCAATCCGTTAACTCCGGTAGATCTTGTAATCGACCACTCCGTCATGATCGACGAGTTCGGAAACCCGCGTGCATTCCAGATGAATGTCGACCGCGAATACGAACGAAATCTGGAACGCTACACCTTCTTGAAATGGGGGCAGTCGGCCTTCAACAACTTCCGCGTGGTGCCCCCGGGAACGGGCATCTGCCATCAGGTAAATTTGGAATATCTGGCGCAGGCTGTTTGGACCGATACCGACCAATACGGAGAGGACGTCGCCTATCCAGACACGCTGGTGGGCACAGATAGCCATACCACGATGGTAAACGGGCTTGCGGTACTTGGTTGGGGCGTTGGTGGGATCGAGGCCGAAGCCGCCATGCTGGGGCAACCGATTTCCATGCTGATCCCAGAAGTGGTTGGGTTCGAACTGACAGGGGACCTGCGCGAAGGCACCACCGGCACGGACCTTGTGTTGAAAGTGGTCGAGATGTTGCGCGAAAAAGGCGTGGTGGGCAAATTTGTCGAATTCTTTGGAGAAGGGCTGGATCGGTTGCCTTTGGCCGACCGCGCCACCATCGCCAACATGGCCCCCGAATACGGTGCCACCTGCGGGTTCTTCCCAATTGATGGCGAGACATTGCGCTACATGCGCACCACGGGCCGGGATGAGGCGCGCATTGCTCTGGTCGAAGCCTACGCCAAAGAGAACGGGCTGTGGCGAGACGCGGACTATGCGCCGATCTATACGGATACGCTGTCCTTGGACATGGGCACCATCGTACCTGCAATCTCTGGCCCCAAACGTCCGCAAGATTTCGTCGCCCTGACCGAATCCCGCGCGGCGTTTCGTCAGGAAATGGCAGAAACCTTCAAACGCCCGATGGACAAAGAGGTTGCTGTTTCAGGTGAAGACTACACCCTTTCTTCTGGTGATGTGGTGATCGCCTCGATCACCTCCTGCACCAACACCTCGAACCCATACGTGATGATCGGCGCGGGTTTGGTGGCCCGCAAGGCCGCCGCCTTGGGACTGGATCGCAAACCGTGGGTTAAAACCTCGCTCGCGCCGGGATCGCAGGTCGTATCCGCCTATCTTGAGGCTGCCGGCTTGCAAGAGGATCTGGACAAGATTGGCTTCAATCTTGTGGGCTACGGCTGCACCACCTGCATCGGCAATTCCGGCCCCATCCAGAAAGAGCTTTCAGACGCCATCGCAGAAGGTGATTTGGTTGCTACCTCTGTCCTGTCCGGCAACCGGAATTTCGAAGGTCGGATCAGCCCCGATGTGCGCGCCAACTATCTGGCCTCGCCCCCCTTGGTCGTGGCCTATGCCTTGGCCGGAACAATGGATATCGATCTGACCAGTGATCCGATTGGGCAGGATCGCGACGGCAGGGATGTCTATCTGGCGGATATCTGGCCCTCGACCCAAGAAATCGCAGAGCTGGTCGAACAGACCGTCACACGCGAAGCCTTTCAGTCGAAATATGCTGACGTTTTCAAAGGCGACGAAAAATGGCGTTCGGTTCAAACCACGGATGCCGAGACATATGACTGGCCGGCAGCCTCGACATATATCCAGAATCCACCGTATTTTCAGGGGATGTCGAGAGAACCGGGCGTGATCTCGGATATCACTGGGGCGAAGGTACTTGCGGTTCTGGGAGACATGATCACGACGGACCATATCTCGCCCGCCGGGTCGTTCCCGACCACCTCGCCAGCTGGACAGTATCTGATCGAACGTCAAGTCCAACCGCGCGAGTTCAATTCCTACGGCTCGCGACGCGGTAATCACGAAGTCATGATGCGCGGCACGTTTGCCAATATCCGCATCAAGAACGAAATGCTGCCTGGCGTTGAAGGGGGTTTCACGAAAGGCCCAGATGGTAAGCAGGTCTCGATCTACGAGGCCGCCATGGCGCATCAGGCCAACGGCACCCCTCTGGTCGTTTTCGGGGGCGCACAATATGGCGCAGGGTCGTCGCGTGACTGGGCTGCGAAGGGCACCAACCTTTTGGGGGTGAAGGCCGTGATTGCAGAAAGCTTCGAACGAATCCACCGCTCAAACCTTGTGGGCATGGGCGTGATCCCGTTTGAATTCACGGGTGGCGACACGCGCAAAACGCTGGGCCTGACCGGGGATGAAACCGTGACGATCACCGGTTTAGAAGGCGATCTGAGGCCACTGTCCGACGTGCCGTGCACAATCACCTTTGCTGATGGGTCGGTAAATGAGATTACCCTGAAGTGCCGCATCGATACCGAGGTCGAGGTCGAATACGTCGAAAATGGCGGTGTCCTGCACTATGTCCTGCGCGATCTTGCGAAACAATAATACATTCTGAGATTAGGGGTTGGTGGATCTATCACTACCAATCCCATTTTGACATCCAAACGATTTTCATCTTGGTAAAAAACAGAATTTGGTTATTCAATGCGCTTACTCACTTTGACACTAGCATTCTTGCTCATCCCCTTTGCTTTGATGGCCTCTGATCAGATGGAATGCCTGACCACCAATCCAAATTCAGAGCCGAAAAACGCAATCCAAGCCTGTGATCAGTATCTGTCACATTCTTCGCTTTCCCCCTTGGAACGCTCCGACGCTCTTCACACCCGTGGAGTCGCACATAGAGAATTAGGCCAGTTTGAAGAGAGTCTATCCGACTTGAAGGGCGCGCTTGAGATCTATCCAGATGACACTTCGACAATGCGTATGCTTGCATGGACGTTTCGCGAAATGGGTCGGTCAGATAAGGCTGAGGAAATCTACACTCAAGTTCTGAAAATCGACTCGCACTGGCAGGGTTGGCTTTCACGATGCGCTGTTAGATATGACCTCGCCAAATATAATGCAGCAATCGAAGACTGCGTAAAAGCAGGCAAACAAGAATACAATCTCGACGTCATGTATTTTAAGGCCGCGGCAGAGATACAACTCGATCGACCTGCGCAAGCACTGGAAACCGTGACCCCGGGACTCAGCCAAGATGATTTCAGTGGCCGGTTGTATTTCCTTGCAGCAATAGCCCTGTGGAATATGGGATTGCAGAGCGATGCAACGGCCAAGGCCGAAGAAGGTTTGAAGAAGTATCCAGGCGATCTCGATTTGAAGCGCTTCCTGTCTCCCTGAGACGCTTCTTTGATTCGCCTGTTTCGCGCAACAATTGCGCGAGACCCCGGACATTGCTTGGAAGTCCTGAAAAACAAATGAGGATGCGCGACAACCTGTGATGCGCGTCACTGAGCCACCTGGCAATCTGCGATAAATCAATAGCCATAATATCGAAGATTTCAGCCTTCGGTTCTGGATCGATTTGAATCCGCATATTACCATAGGCCAACAGATTGAACTGCGGCGCGCACGCCAGAGCGGCGCATCGAAGATGAGGGCAGAATTCAGGTGGGTAAGTTTATCAAAAACATCCCGGGACCAGTTCTGGAGTTCGCCGCTTTTGCGGCTTTCATCGCAATCCTGAACACGACGGGTTAACGTGCGTCAGCCTCGGCTATGGCTGGGCGGATGATGCTTTCCAAAATGCCTTCGGTGATTGGACCTGCGAAGCGCTTTACAACCGTGCCGTCCCCAGCAATCACAAAAGTTTCTGGCACGCCGTAAAGACCCCATTCCAGCCCCGTGCGGCCTTCACCATCGGTCATCATAGCGGCATATGGATTGCCCAATTGCGTCAGAAAACGCTTGGCGTTGGCGGGATCATCTTTGTAGTTGATCCCGTTGATTTGAACGCCTTCCTCGGCCAATTTCTCCAATAGCGGATGCTCGGCGCGGCAGGGCGCGCACCAGCTGGCCCAGAAATTCACCAGTTTTACACCGCCGGATTTAAGGTCGTCTTGTGTGAATTGCGGTTCCCCTTCGAAAGCAGTGACCTGCAGGGTAGGAACGATCCCGCCTTCACGTGTCGATGGAAGCGCACCACGATCCTCTTGATTCATGCCCCACAGGAACATCGCGGCCAGCCCCAGAAACAAAACCGGCGGCAGGATCATCAGCCACGAGATACCTTTCTTCTTCTCAGTCATTCCGCTTTGCCCTTTCCTCAGCCGCATCCAGCTGTTGTTTCACTTGGACCGAACGGCGCCAAGTGACAAGGATCAGCGCGATCAAAAGTCCGAGAGTGATCGCCCAAGACGACAAGATAGCATCGGCATATTTTCCCAGCTCAAGCATCTTTCATCCTTTCACGAACATCCAAACGGTGCAGGCGAACCAGGCGCAGCTCGGTCCGAGTGCGGATCAGGACAAGGGCCAAAAACAGCAGGATGAACCCTGCGATACACAGCAGCAATGGTTGAAAGTAGACGTTCGACACGTGCTCTTCCTTATCCAAGGACAGAGAAGCGCCCTGGTGCAGACCTTGGTTCCAGAAGTTTACAGCGTAGCGGCTGAGCACAGCAAAGACCGATCCGACAATGCACAGAACAGAAGTCAGATCAGCCGCGGTGTCCGGATTATCGATGGCCGCCCAAAGCGCCATGTAACCCAAATAAAACAAAAACAGGATCAGGAAGCTAGTAAGACGTGGGTCCCACGCCCAATAGGTGCCCCACATGGGTTGGCCCCAGATCGCGCCCGTGATCAATGCGATCACCGTCATGGTGACGCCGATCAGCGCAGCGGCCTTGGCGGCGCGGACGGAAACATGGTGACGGCGTACAATCCAGATCAGCGAGGTGACCAGCATCATCACCCAGATGTTGATCGCCATCATCGCGCTTGGCACGTGGATATAGATGATCTTGACCGAGTTGCCGAAATTGGTGGCCTCGGGCGTGAAGAAGAAGCCCCAGATCATTCCCGGGATCAGGGTTATGGCGCACAGCCCAATCACCCAAGGCAGAACCTTGCCGCTGAGGGCCATGAACTTGACCGGGTTTGCAAATTCCCAAAGTGACATGTGTTTCCTCTTTGGCTTCTTTCATTCGATGGCGCGGGCAGCATAGTGCACACGCCCCGGAATGGTTTGACTTATCTCAGGTTCACACGCAAGGCGGCTGCGGCGGCAAATGGTAGCAGGGCAATGGATCCGGCGGTTATCCCGGCCATCATAAGAAGCGGTGTCGAGGCAGACAGGCCTGCGGTGCCTCGGGTTGCGGCCTCGGCCCCAAAGATCAGTGTTGGAATGTAGAGCGGCAGAACGAGCAGTGACAAAAGAAGCCCGCCGCGTTTTAGGCCAACCGTCAAAGCAGCCCCAAAGGCGCCAATCATCGACAGGGCCGGCGTTCCGATCAAAAGCGTGATGAAGATCCAGAAGTGGCCAGGGCTTTCAAGGTTCATCAGCGTTCCAAGCACAGGAGCAGCCAAGGTCAGCGGCAGACCGGTAACCAGCCAATGGGCAAGCGCCTTCACTCCAACGATGCCCTCCATCGGGATCGGGGCTGTGGCCAGCAGATCCAGCGACCCGTCTTCGAAATCCAGTTGGAAAATACGATCCAGCGACAGCAGGCAGGCAAGAAGAGCACCCACCCAAAGGATGCCAGGCGCAATACGCGACAGGATTGCGGCCTCGGGACCAACGCCGAAGGGCACCAAAGTCGAGACGATCAGGAAGAATGCAAGCCCCAACCCAAAGCCGCCCCCTGCGCGCATGGCCAACCTGAGATCCCGGACGAGAAGTGCGATCATTGGAAAGCCTCGTCAAAACCTGAGTATGAATCGCGGGAACCGTCATCGCGTGGTCGGTGCGCATCTGCCTTATAGGGGCCGACATCAAAGGTGTCTGCCTTCAAACCCAGATCGATATGCGTGGCGATCAAGGCCGAGCCTCCGGCTGCCACATGTCTCTGAACAGCATCGGCAAATAGCTTCACAGATGCCACGTCCAGCGAGACGGTGGGTTCATCCAGCAACCAAATGGGTCGGCCCGTCACCAATAAGCGTGCCAATCCCAGCCGTCTTTTTTGCCCGGCAGACAGATTCGCCGAGGGACGCTCCAGCAGCCCGCGCAAATTGAACCCGTCCACCGCAGGCGCAATGTCCGCAACGCCGTGGACAGACGCCCAGAAGTGCAGGTTCTCTTCCACGCTGAGCGTGGCCTTCAATCCATCCGCATGTGCGCCATAGGTGATCTGTTCGGGATCAGTCGACACGCTGCCCACCAAGGGCGGCTGCAACCCTGCAAGTGTCCGCAGAAGCGTGGTTTTGCCTGATCCATTGGGTCCGCGAAGGATCAGCACCTGACCAGGGGACAGGGTGAAATCCAATCCCTCCAGCACCGGCACGCCACCGCGCGCTACGGTCAGATTTTCGACCCGAAGTTCCATGGGTAAAGCCTTAGACCGGAAGGGCGGCCAGCGCAATGCGGCGGCCTTCGGCGATCAACACGTTATAGGTGCGGCAGGCCGCCGCAGAGCTCATAAGCTCGATCCCGATCCCGGCTTCTTCCAGCGCGTCACGCAGGGGCGCGGGTGGGTGCGCGATCTCGGCCCCCATGCCCAAAAACAGCACGTCGATCTGGTCTTTCAAGGCGGTCAGGGGGGTGATGTCCTCTAGCCCTCCCCATCCGGATGCGGCCTCGGCCGTGACAAGCACAGGCCCGTGAATCACTTCACCCGCGACACGAAAGAACCCCGGTCCATAGCTGTCGACCGGCTGCGCGCCTTCATATCGGACTTCGTGAAACTGCATCGTGCTCTCCTTAACCTAGGACTGCATATAGCCCCGACAGGGCTGATCCAGCAATGATTGCATAGGCAACACGGCGATAAAGGCGCTCGTATTCTGGGTTAAAGATCAAACCACCGATCCAGTTCCCCAAGATGCTTGGCACCATCGTTAATAGGCCAAGCACCAGCGGAAGTCCCAAAAGCTGGCCTGTGATTAGGAATGCCGCCAACATGATCAGATCAAAGAAGAACAAAAAGGCCGTCGTATTGGCGCGGATCACGCGTGGTCCATGGGGCGACGCCATGTATAGCAAAATGACCGGAGGACCCGGGATGCCCGCGGACCCGCCCAAAAGGCCGGCCACGGCACCCGTTGCCCATACCGTTTTAGGCGTCACTGCACCATGATACCGCCAGCCGCTCATTAGAGCTACCAACATGGCTAGACTTACAAGTGACACGACAAGTTTGAACACTGTGGGGTCGACCACAAAAAGCGCGGCCAGCCCAATCGGCAACGCAAGCGCCATGCCAATCACAAGCCGCATCAAATCTTTTGGATGCCCATCTTTCAGAGCACGTGGAATGGCCGGTGCGGGACCTGCCAAATCCATGACAATTAGAATTGCGATGGCCAAAACCGGATCAACAACTTGCGAGGTGATCGGCAGGAAAATCATTGCCGTGCCAAAACCAGCAAATCCGCGCACCAATCCTGCCGTGAATGCGGCTGCCAGAATCCATCCAAGCCCCGGCAGAGCCAGAGCTTGGAGGAGTAAATCAGGCATCCACGTCGGCAAACTGGTTGCCAGCATTTGCGTCAGGCTTAGACCAGTCGCGTTTCACGCCAAGACGCAGCAGGATCGCCGAGGCCACGAAGATCGACGAGTAAGTGCCGACAATCACGCCCCAGATCATTGCGAAGACGAAGCCGCGGATGACATCGCCACCCAACACGTACAGCGCAATCAGCGCCAAAAGCGTGGTGACAGAGGTCATCATGGTCCGGGCCAGTGTTTCGTTGATCGACAGGTTCAGAACCTCTTTCAGGTCCATCTTCTTGTAGCGGCGCAAGTTCTCGCGCACGCGGTCGAAAACAACAACTGTATCGTTCAACGAATAACCCACGATGGTCAGAAGGGCCGCAATGATGGCGAGGTCGAACTTGATGCCCAGCAGGCTGAAAATCCCGATGGTCAGCACAACGTCATGCACCAGTGCCGCAACAGCACCGAGCGAGAACTGCCATTCAAACCGCAGCCAGATATAGACCAGCACTGCAGCAATCGCTGCCACAACGGCCAACACCGCCGCTGTAATCAGCTCGCCCGAGACTTTCGGCCCCACGCTTTCCACGCTTGGGAAGGTGATGGCCGGATCAACGGAGGCCAAGGCCTGTTCGATCACCGTCATGGTTTCAGGGGTGATGGCCTCTTGACCTTCTTGCGCTTCAATGCGGATCTGGCTGACATGCTGATCGGCACGGAAGTTTACGTCATTGACCTCGACAATCGAAATATCGCCCAGCGCAAGCGGCGTCAGAGCATCACGATACGCCCCTACATCCACGGCTTGCGTGCTTTCGGTACGGATTGTCGTGCCGCCTCGGAAGTCGATGCCAAAGTTCAGCCCTATCACAAGGAACAAGATCACCGATGCGACCATGGCCAGTCCGGACGCCCCCAGCGTTGCGATCGACCGTTTGAAGAAGTCAAACACGCGGCCTTGTGGGGCCAGACGGATGCCTTTGATTTCAAGGTTGCGCGGACGTTTGCGTTCAAACCACATCACAATCATCAAGCGCGTCAGGAAAATCGCAGTGAAGACCGAGGTCAGAATACCCAGTCCCAACGTGACCGAGAACCCGCGTACCGGACCGGATCCCATGATGAACAGGATCACGGCGGTGATGAAGGTGGTGATGTTCGCGTCCAGAATGGCCGACAGCGCTTTTTCATAGCCAAGCTCGATGGCGCGCGCCGGCCCCCTGCCCGCCTTCAGCTCTTCGCGGATCCGTTCGAAGACCAGCACGTTTGCGTCCACCGCCATACCGATGGTCAGCACGATACCCGCGATACCCGGCAAGGTCAGTGTCGCCCCGATCATCGACAGAAGGCCAAAGATCATGCCCACGTTCAGGATCAACGCGATATTGGCGATCACGCCGAACCAGCCGTAAGAGGCAACCATGAAGACCAGCACTGCAATAAAGGCCATGATGGACGCGATTTTACCTGCATCAATGCTGTCCTGACCCAGTTCTGGACCGATGGTGCGTTCTTCGACGTAAGTCAGCTCGGCAGGCAAAGCACCTGCGCGCAGAAGCACGGCCAGATTGGTCGATTCCTCGATCGAGAAATTGCCGGTGATGATGCCCGAGCCGCCACAGATCTGTTCATTGATCCGCGGGGCCGAGATGACCTCTTCATCCAACACAATTGCAAACGGCGCACCAACATTGGCGCCGGTATAGTCGCAGAACAGGCGCGCGCCCGAGACATTGAAGCGGAAGTTCACAGCAGGCTGACCGTTCTGGTCAAACGCAGGCTGGGCGTCGTTCAACTGTTCGCCAGTAACGACGGGCGTTTGTTCGAGCACATAGAACACGCCTTCTTCATCCAGCGACGGATACAGAACATTGCGTGGACCCGGCGTCGAAGCCGCATCCGTGGTGCGGCTGACAACGGGATGGAACGTCAGTTTGGCGGTCTTGCCGATGATCTCTTTCAGCTCAGATGCCGACCCGATCCCCGGCACCTGAATCAGAATTCGTTTGTCGCCCTGACGCTGAATTGTGGGTTCGCGGGTGCCAACCTCGTCCACACGACGGCGAATGATTTCAAGCGATTGTTGAATGGTGCGATCGTCAGTGGCGACGCGCTCGGCTTCAGAAAGGGTAACAACGAACTCGCCCTCACGACCGGGGTTCACCTCGATATCGGTCGAGCCAACGCCGGACAGGCTGACAACAGGTTGTGCCAGAGCGCGGACAGCCTCGATCGCTTGGGGCAAAGCCTCGGGTTTCGAGATTTTCACGCGAAGCTCGTCTACCGGAGCCGTCAAGTCGCGGCGGATCGTACCGATTGTCGCACGTTCTTCTTTCAGAGCTTCCCGAACTTCCGGCCAATAGCCGTGCATCCGCGCTTCATACACATCTTCAACTTGAACCTCGGCCAGCAGGTGCGCACCGCCACGCAGGTCCAATCCCAAATTGACCAGAGAGCTCGGCGCCCAATCGGGCCACGCGGAACGATCCGCTTCCAGCTCCGGCGTTGTGCCTGTGGTTTCGATTGTGGCGACCGCGTCATTGTGGGTCTCGACCCGGTCGTAGAACCCGTTCGGAGACGCAAAATACAGGCCAAGGAGCACCAGCCCCCAGATCACAAGACGTTTCCAAGTTGCGATTTGAAGCATGTGCCCCTGCCCTATAAATTCTTACTATTCAGTTGTTTGGGTCAGAAAACCCGTGAGGGTCAGCCTTCGACTGGCTCGGTCTTACCCATGACGTTCACGATGGTCGAACGCACAACGCGGACTTTCACGCCCGATGCGATTTCAACTTCAACCTCGGTGTCATCTTTCACCTTGGTGATCTTTCCAATCACGCCGCCCTGCGTGACGACCTGATCGCCTTTGCGCAGCGCACCCAGCATGGCTTGATGCTCTTTCATTTTCTTTTGCTGTGGGCGGATCATGAAGAAATACATGATGCCGAAAACCAGCAGCATGGGGATCAGCATCCCGTTCAGAATTCCGCCTGCTGGCGCGCCCGCGGCTTGTGCAAATGCAGGAGTTGCAAACATCGTTTTGTCCCTTTCTTCACGGGCTGGCCCTGTCGCCCTGCCCAAATGTCCGGCGCACCCTATATGGGGGTCTGTGGGTTGTCCAGCAAGCATGGGGCGAGGTTTTCTCTTCCCCCTCGCGCGCCCATCTGGCATATGCGCCCTACGTTTAACCAAAGGACAGATCCATGCATGATATCCGCCTGATCCGTGACAACCCGCAAGCATTCGACAAGGCAATGGCCCGTCGGGGCCTTTCGGACCTGTCAGGCAAGGTGCTGTCACTTGATGAAAGCCGCCGGGCCGCCATTCTTGCAGCTGAGACCGCACAGGCCGACGCCAATAAGGCAGCCAAGTCTGTTGGGGCTGCGAAAGCGTCCGGGGATGAGGCTAAGTTTGAGCGCCTGCGTGCACTGGTCGGCGAAAAGAAGGCCGAGATTGCCGAGCTGAACGAGCAAGCAAAAGAGCTGGACGGAAAGCTGACCGATCTGTTGATGGGTCTGCCAAACATCATCGCGGATGATGTGCCTGATGGCGAGGACGAAGACGACAATGTCGAGATCAATCGCTGGGGCACCCCGCGTGAATTCGCCTTTAAACCGATCGAGCACTACGAGTTGCCCGCCGTACAGGACGGTCTGGATTTCGAGACTGCCGCGAAGCTTTCCGGCTCGCGCTTCATGCTGTTGTCGGGTGCTGTCGCCCGTCTACACCGCGCGCTGGCTCAGTTCATGCTCGATGTTCATGTGAATGAAAATGAGCTGACCGAGACCTGGACCCCTGTCTTGGTCAAGGAAGACATGATGCTGGGCACGGGCCAATTACCGAAGTTTGGCGAGGATAGCTATCAGACAACCAATGGCTGGTGGTTGGTGCCGACGGCTGAAGTTCCGCTGACCAATATCGTCAATGGCGCCACGGTCGAAGAAAGCTATCTGCCGCGCCGCTATGTGGCCCACACGCAGTGTTTCCGGTCCGAAGCCGGATCCGCAGGGCGGGACACCGCCGGCATGCTGCGCCAGCACCAGTTCGAGAAGGTCGAGATGGTGTCGATCACCAAGCCAGACGAATCTGAGGCCGAGCACAAGCGTATGACCCGGCTTGCTGAGGATATTCTGGAACGTCTCG
Source organism: Aliiroseovarius sp. F20344 (assembly GCF_023016155.1). GTDB lineage: Bacteria > Pseudomonadota > Alphaproteobacteria > Rhodobacterales > Rhodobacteraceae > Aliiroseovarius. Next base: position 221,261 of record NZ_JALKBG010000006.1, on the reverse strand, counting down.
GCCTGCCCTACCGCACCGTGGTGCTGTGTACTGGGGACATCGGCTTTGGCGCGATCCGCACGCATGACATTGAGGTCTGGTTGCCCGGTCAGAACACGTATCGCGAAATCAGCTCGATCTCGACCTGTGGAGACTTCCAAGCACGTCGCATGAACGCCCGTATGAAACCCGCCGAGGGTGGCAAGCCGGTGTTCCTGCACACGCTGAACGGTTCGGGCCTCGCGGTAGGCCGTACGCTGATTGCAGTCCTTGAAAATGGTCAGGAAGAGGACGGATCGGTCACCCTGCCAGAGGTTCTGTATCCCTATCTGGGCGGCAAATCCCGCATCACAGCCGATGGCAAGCTGGCTTAACTGTAGCTAGACCAAAAAATTACAAGGGCGTGGACGATCAATCATCTGCGCCCTTATTCATTTAGTCGAGCTTCACACCTTTGCGCCCTGCCAGATCGGTGAAGTATTGCCACGCGACGCGGCCTGACCGCGCACCACGCGTTGCTTGCCATTCGATGGCCTCGGCCCACAGCGTTTCTTCATCAATTTCAACCCCATGTGCATCGCAGTAGCCACGGATCATCGACAGGTATTCATCCTGATCGCAGGGGTGAAAACCAAGCCACAGACCAAATCGATCGGACAACGAGACTTTCTCTTCCACCGCCTCGGACGGGTTTATGGCGGAGGAGCGTTCGTTCTCGATCATGTCGCGGGGCATCAGGTGGCGACGGTTGGATGTGGCGTAGAAAACCACGTTGTCCGGGCGGCCTTCGATGCCTCCGTCCAGTACGGCTTTCAGCGACTTATAATGTTGATCGTCATGACTAAACGAAAGGTCATCACAGAACAGCAAGAAGCGATGGTTCGAACCACGCAGAAGGTTCAGAAGGCGGCTGACCGAGGGCAGATCTTCGCGTTGCAATTCGACGATTTTCAACGCCTGCCTCTGCGCCAGAACCTCTGCATGGACTGCCTTGACCAATGACGATTTACCCATGCCACGTGCGCCCCACAAAAGCGCGTTGTTGGCGGGCAGCCCACGGGCAAACTGGAGCGTGTTTTCCAAAAGCGTATCGCGTGAACGATTGACGCCTACAAGAAGATCGATCGAGACGCGGTTTACGCGGATCACAGGTTCCAACCGATCCGGGGAGACATGCCAGACAAAGGCATCTGCCTGATCAAAATCGGGCGCGGACAAAGGGGCCGGAGACATGCGTTCCAAAGCTTCAGCAATACGTTTCATCATGTCCTGATCCGCCATATTCGATGGTCCTTCTCGCCCGCAGATAAGCTTGCAACCTTTAAAGCGCGGTTGGGCGGGGTTTTAAAGGGTTTAACGTGCGCACGGGCCGAATTTGAAAAAGTTTAAATTACCTCGGCACAACAAAAAACGCGCCCAAATGGGGCGCGTTTTCATTTTCTAAAGGATGGGGGTCAGCGGCCAGTTTCGACCATGCCCGGATCATCTTCCGGATCGTCGTCGGGATCATTGTCCCCGTCGTCTTCATCCTCGTCCTCGTCGAACTCGGCCATCAGTTCGTCTTCAGCTTCTTCGTCGTCATCGTCGAACCACAAGCCTTGCGCACGCAATTCTGCCTCGCGCTTGTTTTCGACACGCTTCACCAGCTGGATCGAGATTTCATACAGGCCATAAACCACAACGAATAGGATCACCTGCGTGATGACATCGGGCGGCGTAACCAATGCAGCCAGCACCAGAATGCCAACCACCGCATACTTGCGGACATCCGCCAAACCTTGCGAGGACACCAGACCAGCTTTCCCCATCAAGGTCAGAAGCACCGGAAGCTGGAAGCAAAGACCAAACGCCACGATAAATTTGATCGACAAGCGCAGGTATTCCTGCACGGAACCTTGGAAATCAATCGATGCTTCAACCCCAGTTTCACCCACATTGCCCGATTGCTGGAAGCCGAGGAAGAAGTCAAAGGCCAGCGGCATTACCACGTAAAAAGCAAAGCTGGCACCAATCAGGAACATGATGGGTGAGGCCAACATGAAGGGCAGGAAGGCGTTCTTTTCGGATTTGTAGAGGCCCGGCGCAACAAACCGCCAAAGCTGGTAGCTGATATAGGGGAAGGATAGAACCAATCCCCCGAAAAGCGAGATCGAGATCGCGACGAAGAAGCCTTCTTGCAGCTTGATCAGGATCAGTCCGCAATCGGTTTGTCCACGCTCGGCCATCGTCGAGCAGAGCGGCTCTGTCAGGAAGTTGAAGATCGGATTCCAGACGGTGAAACAGATCACCATGCCGATGATGAAGGCGATGGCGGAATGGATCAGCCGCGTGCGCAGCTCGGCCAGATGCTCGATCAACGGGGCCGAGCTGTCTTCGATCTCGTCAGTGTCGCTCATGCGTCAGATGTATCCGTAGATTTGGGCTTGGCCTTGGTGGCCGGTTTCTTCACAGCGGGCTTCTTGGCAGCAGGTTTCTTTGCTGTGGGCTTCTTAGCCGCCGGTTTTTTCGCTGCGGGCTTCTTCGCCTTCGCGGCTGGCTTTGCGTCCTTAGCTTTGGCAGCAGGTGCTTTCGACGCGACTTTAGGCTTGGCGCTTGCAGCACTGATTTTCTCGGCGGCCTTGGCTGTGTCTTCTGCAAGCTTGGCGCGCTCTTCAGCCTCTTTGGCTTTCAGGGCAGCGTCGGTTTCTTTCTGGTCGCGGCGGGCCTTGGCGGGGTCCCATTTCTCAAACCCGTCTGCAGCCTTATTCAGCGCATCCAACCCCATCGACTTGGGCGATGTGGCCGATTTCAGCGTGCTGGCAATATCTTTTGCACCGCTTTCGTCCGCAGCGTCGTTCATGGCTTGCGTGAATTCGCGCCCCATCTGGCGCGCACGGGCGGTGAACCGACCCAGCGTACGGAACATGCCGGGCAGGTCCTTTGGACCCACCACGATCAGGGCTACAACCCCGATAAGCAGAAGCTCGGTAAACCCGATGTCGAACATAGGCTGCGCCTTTCCCTGGGCGGCTTACGCCTTGTCGTTCTCGGTTTCAGGAGTCACGTCTTTGGCGACTTCGGCAGCTTCGTCTTCGATTTCCTTCTTGCCGTCATCCACGCCTTTCTTGAAAGCGGTGATGCCTTTCCCGACTTCCCCCATCAGGGACGAGATTTTGCCGCGGCCGAACAGAACCAGCACCACGACGGCAATCAGCAGAAGGCCCGGAAGGCCGATATTGTTGAGCATGTTTTTCTCCCTAGTCCGAAAGCCTTTGGGGGCTTTCGTAGATATATCGCCAGAAACATTTATTGCCTTGAGCGGGAAGTTCAAAGCCCCAAAGGGAAAAAACTACCTGAACAGCGGTTATTTCAGCGAATTGAGGCGGCTTGTCGCAGGGCGGCGCGGGGTTTCGCAAGGGTACAGCCATGATTGGCCGATGCACACAGCCAACCGATTCTAGGTTCTAGCCCGTCATTTGCGCGGGAAAACGAAGCAACGGTCACGACGAATGGCGATCCAAAGCGCCGTTTCCGGCTTAGGAAGGAAAACTGACGGAACGGATGCGGTCAGGGTGGTCCCGTCCCGCTCCATCTGGAACTCGACAAGACTTTCTTTGCCGATAAAACGCGCGCGTTTTACCAAGCCACGTGCCCAGACGCCGTGGTCCGGCGTGGGGCTCGGGCCAACGCCACCTCGATCAAAGTCAATTTTCAGATGCTGGGGGCGGATCACGATGTCAACTTGCGACCCATCCGGCACACCGGGCGCAAGGAACTGACCAAAGGCCGTTTGCGTCAGCGCGCCTTCGACCTTGCCCGAGATGACATTTACATCCGAAAAGAACGCCGCCGCCTGCAGATCCACGGGCGTGTTGTAAACGTTATAGGGCGCGCCGCGCTGCACGATCTGACCCGCGCGCATCAGGGCGATTTCGTCTGCCATGCGCATCGCTTCTTCCGGTTCGTGGGTGACCAGAAGCACGGCGGCGCCTTCCTCTTTCAGGATGCTCAACGCTTCGTCCCGGATGCCGTCGCGCAGACGGTTGTCCAACCCGGAAAATGGTTCATCCATCAGCATGATTGACGGCCGGGGTGCGAGTGCCCGAGCAAGCGCCACGCGCTGTTGTTCGCCGCCCGACAATTCATGCGGGAACTTGTCGATAAAGGTGCCAAGGCCAACCTTATCCAGCAATTCATGTACGCGTTGGCGCTTTTCCGTTCGCGTGCCCGTCAGGCCAAAGGCGACATTGTCCCCAACTGACAGGTGTGGAAACAGCGCAAAATCCTGGAACATCAATCCGATGTGGCGCTTTTCAGGCGGAACGAATACGCCCGGACCCGCCACCATCTGACCATCAATCCAGACCTCGCCTTCGGTCTGGCTGTCGACGCCCGCGATGATCCGAAGCGTGGTGGATTTCCCGCAACCAGATGGCCCCAGAAGCCCGGTCACCTGCCCGGCTTGAAGGGACAAGGACACATCGCGCACCACATCCAGCCCGCCAAAACTGCGTTTTAGACCGCGCACCTCAAGCCGTGCTGTGGTCTGGCCTGTTCCGTCCATTCGCGTTGCCTTCCTTTTGCCCGATGCAATTCCTATCGTTTCCATCAGGTTTCCTTCGCTTACCAGCCCCCCCAGCGCCCCGCAAGCGAAACAGCGAAAAACGACAGCCAATGAAGCCAGAGGTCGCAGACGAGACGGATCACTGTGCCTCAGCTGCCAAGTTTGTGATAATTGAGGTGCCTGATGCGATTGTTTCTAAGCTTTACTCCCTTGCTGCTGTCCGTTGTGCTTGTGCAGCTGAGTTCCGGCGGCGCGGCCCCGCTTGACGCGGTTTCGGGCCTGACGCTTGGATTTACTCGGGCCGAGGTCGGTTTACTGGGGTCCGCGCATTTCGTGGGCTTCTTCGTTGGCTGCTGGTGGGCGCCGCGCCTGATGGGAACCGTCGGTCACGCCCGCGCCTATGCCGGATTTGCTGCTCTTGGTGCCATAGGCCTGCTGGCACACATGATGTGGGTCGACGCTTATGCATGGGCAGTGATGCGGATGGCAACGGGGCTGTGTGTTGCAGGCAGTTACACGGTTTTAGAAAGCTGGATCAACGCGCGGGTCACCAACGACACAAGGGGCCGCGTGATGGGCGGTTATCGTATCATCGAGCTTGGGGGATCGTTAGGTGCTCAGTTGATGATCGCAGTGTTGGAGCCCGCGCATTACGTCAGCTACAACATATTGGCGATGATCTGCTGTGCCGCCATCCTGCCCTTGGCTCTTACACGCGCTCGCCAACCGCAAATCCCCGATGCGCCGCGCTTGCGACCCGCGTTGGCATGGACTCGGTCTCCTTTGGCCGTTGCAGCGGTAATCACATCCGGCATCACCACATCCGCTTTTCGCATGGTCGGCCCGATTTACGGCAACGAGGTGGGGTTAGAGACCAGTCAGCTGGCGTGGTTTCTAGCTGCCTTCGTCTTGGGTGGCGCACTTGCGCAGCTTCCGGCGGGCTGGCTGGCGGACCGATATGATCGGCGCTGGGTGCTGATTTGGTTGTCAATCTCGGCAATCTTTAGCTGCATGGTCACGGTGCTGGCGGCAGGATCCGGTATCACCGGCATATTCCTGACCGCCGGGTTCTTTGGCTTCACGACTTTCCCCATCTTTTCGGTCGCGGCAGCCCACGCAAATGACTTTGCCAGCAGCGAAGAACGGGTCGAGCTGTCGGCGGCCTTGATGTTTTACTACGCGGTGGGAGCGATTGCGTCACCGCTGTTGGCCTCGAACCTCATCGAAAGCTTTGGCCCGACTGCCCTGTTTGCGATGATCGCAGTGGGCCATGCGGTGCTAATCGGCTTCGGCCTGACGCGGATGCGTCACCGCCCGACTTTGGACGAACGTACTCCCTATACCTATACCCCGCGCACCACGTTCTCGATGGGGCGGCTGTTTGGCAAGCTTCGGGATCGAGGCTAAGGACTTTGACCCTCTGGTCACGACGCAGGGCATGTCGTATACGGCGACAAACACGTTACGGGAGCTCACATGAACCGCGTCCTCATCACTTCTGCGATCCCCTACATCAACGGGATCAAGCACCTTGGCAATCTGGTTGGCTCGCAGCTGCCTGCGGACCTTTATGCCCGCTATAACCGCTGCCGGGGCCGCGAGGTCATGTTCATCTGCGCCACTGACGAACATGGCACACCCGCTGAACTGGCCGCGGCAAAAGCAGGTAAGCCAGTCGCCGAGTTCTGTGCCGAAATGCATGCAGTTCAAGCCGAAATCGCTGAGGGCTTTCGTCTGTCCTTCGACAATTTCGGCCGCTCGTCCAGCGACCGCAACCACAAGCTGACCCAGCATTTTGCGGGCAAGCTAGCAGACAATGGGCTGATCGAAGAAGTGTCGGAAAAGCAAGTCTATTCCAACGCCGATGGCCGCTTCCTGCCGGATCGTTATATCGAGGGCGAATGCCCCAACTGTGGCTATGACGGCGCGCGTGGTGACCAGTGTGAAAACTGCACCAAGCAGCTGGACCCCACCGACCTGATCAACCCGCGCTCGGCCATTTCCGGATCAACCGATCTGGAAGTGCGCGAGACCAAGCATCTGTATCTGCGCCAATCCAAGCTGAAGGACAAGCTGGATGCGTGGATCGATGCCAAGACCGACTGGCCGGTGCTGACCACATCCATTGCCAAGAAGTGGCTGCACGATGGTGACGGGTTGCAAGACCGCGGCATCACGCGCGATCTGGACTGGGGCGTGCCGGTGAAAAAGGGGGGCGAGGATTGGCCAGGTATGGAAGGCAAGGTCTTCTATGTCTGGTTCGATGCGCCGATCGAATATATCGCGGCGACCGCCGAACTGGCCGATGACCTGGGCGAAGGCGACGACTTCTGGCAGCGCTGGTGGCGTACCGACAAGGGTGCCGATGACGTGCGTTACGTGCAGTTCATGGGCAAAGACAACGTCCCTTTCCACACGCTGTCCTTCCCGGCGACGATCATGGGGTCGGAAGAACCGTGGAAGCTGGTCGACTACATCAAATCGTTCAACTACTTGAACTACGATGGCGGTCAGTTCTCGACATCGAAAGGCCGTGGCGTCTTTATGGATCAGGCCCTTTCGATCTTGCCTGCGGATTACTGGCGCTGGTGGCTCCTGAGCCATGCGCCCGAGAACTCAGATAGTGAATTCACTTGGGAGAACTTCCAGACTTCGGTGAACAAAGACCTCGCTGACGTGCTGGGCAACTTTGTGAGCCGCGTCACCAAGTTCTGCCGTTCAAAATTCTCGGAAGCAGTGCCGGAAGGCGGCGAATACGGCGAGGCTGAAGCTGCCCTGATTTCCGATCTGAACGCTAAGGTTCGCACCTATGAGGCTCACATGGAAGCCATGGATGTGCGTAAAGCCGCACAGGAACTGCGTGGCATCTGGGTCGCTGGCAACGAATACCTGCAAGCGGCCGCGCCTTGGGCAACCTTCAAGACCGACCCCGATCAAGCCGCAGCCCAGATCCGCCTGGCGCTGAACCTGATCCGTCTTTACGCCGTTTTGTCGGCCCCGTTCATCCCCGATGCGTCAGAAACGCTGCGAGACGCCATGAACACCGACATGGAGTGGCCCGGCGACGTGGGCGAAGCCCTTGCGACGCTGAAAGAGGGGCATGCCTTTACGGTGCCGGAAAACCTTTTCGCCAAGATCGCCGACGAACAGCGTGAGGAATGGCAAGAGAAGTTCGCAGGCACGCGGGACTAAGCCCCACAAACGATCCACATCGCATTTAAAACGCCCCACCAATCGGTCGGGGCGTTTTTTTCGGCCGTTCTTAACACGGCACCTGATCTGGGGCCGCACGCGCCCTTTCCCACCATATCTGCTGTTTTTTCCTTTATTTCGCCTTGAAACAGGCTATCTTTGAGGAAGAATAACAATAACCGGATAAGCTGACCGGAAAGATGGGTAGCAAGAGCGGTAAGAAATTGACGATTGCTAAAGGTAGACAAAAGCCAATTCGGCTTTCACTGAGCGACAAGCGATCCGTGCGCACGCAGTTTGGCGCGCTGCCTTTCCGTATACATGATGGCAAGGTCGAGTTTCTTCTGATCACATCACGCGGAACCGGACGTTGGATCATTCCCAAAGGATGGCCGATGGACGGGGAAACCCCCGCCGGTGCAGCCGCAACCGAAGCCTATGAAGAGGCTGGAGTTGAAGGAAAGCTCTATCATCAAGTGCTGGGGTTTTACGCCTATGACAAAGGGTTTGCGGGCGAAAAGCTTCCTTGCGTCGTTGCTGTGTTTCCGTTGAAGGTCAAACGGCAGCTGAAGTCTTATCCGGAAAAGGGTGAGCGCCGTCGCAAGTGGGTGAGCCGCAAGAAAGCAGCGCAAATGGTATCTGAGCCCGAACTGAGCCAGATCATCAAGGATTTCACGCCTAAGGCCCTTCGAAAGGCCTGATTTACCAGAAAGACCGGGGGATGGGTCTTGCGAAACTGGGTTGCGAGTTTCATATATCCTTCGCAGTAAGTGACTTCACTTGAACAATCGAACCCTATGATCCGCTACGCCTTGAAATGTGACCAGAACCACAGCTTTGAAAGCTGGTTCCAGAACGCCGACGCCTTTGATGGATTGCGCGCGGCGGGTCATGTTGCGTGCCCGGATTGTGGCTCTTCAAATGTCGAGAAATCACTGATGGCGCCAAAGGTGCGCCCGGCCCGAAATGCGGCCCAAAAACCAGCCGTGCCGCAAACCAAACCTGCGCCGCCCGCTGCCGCGGCCCAAGCCCCAACGCCCCATGTCGCCCCACCCCCTGAGGTGCAGGCCGAGATTGAGGCAGAGATCTCGAAGCTGCGCGCCAAGGTCGAGGCTGAAAGCGATTACGTGGGCGAGGATTTCGCCAAAGAAGCCCGCGCCATGCATCTGGGCCAAGCGCCAGAGCGTGCGATCTATGGCGAGACCAAGCTAGAAGACGCTAAGAAATTGATAGAGGATGGGGTGCCCGTCTTACCCCTGCCTTTCACGCCGACCCGGAAGGTGAACTGAGGGGTGGCAGGTGGTAAATGCAGAGTTAGCTAAGCTCTAGAAAAGGAAGTCGTCGGCATCCAAGTGCTTCATCTTCGTGTCCTCGATGATGATCTTGTTTTTCCCGTATTCAATCACAACGTCCCCGTTCTGCGTCGACATGTGATTGTTCTTCAGGTCTTTCCAGTTCTTAATCGCCGAGACATTTGACAGGTCGATGTCTTCAGAGTCACTTTTCGCATTGAAGTCCCTGATCCTGTCGATACCTGAGTTATCGAAAAAAACGAAAACGTCCCCATCCTTTCCTCCGATGAGCACGTCCTTACCAAAACCGCCATTCAAGGTGTCACGACCAGACTGACCAATCAATGTGTCGCGCCCAGCACCACCTCGTAAAATATCGTTTCCAGATCCGCCATTGGCGCGATCATTCCCCGATCCAGCGTTCACCACATCGGATCCCCCATAGGACTTTAGAACATCGTTGCCGCTGCTGCCCTGGAAGACGTCAGCTTTGCGAAAGAGGTACGTCAAGGCGCGGTCATCAACCCCCAACTCAAACCCCGTTATATAATTAAAGAAGCGATCAACCTCAGCATCCATATCGGTGATGGTATACTGGGCTGTACCCTTTACACTGTGTGTCATGGTCTTGAGGCGGCCATCGACGTCACCCCGTAAGTCATAGTCAAAAGTGCCCGTATAAACCAGTTTTTGACCGCCCTGCTTCGTCACGATTTTCGAACTGGTGCTTTGAAGAGTGTTTCCTTCAAAGAGTTGGAAATCGTTCATGTTGATCGGTTTTTTTGCAGTAAACTTGGCCATGGTAATACTCTTGATCCGCGAAGATAGGTTCGCCCATAAATTGTTTAAGCCGCAAGATAGCTCATTCGGTTTTGATCTGCCAGCTTCCTGTCGACGAAATTACAGCCGCTGGCGTCTTGCCCCTTCCGCCCTTGCCCTTTCGCCCCCTCCTGCGTAAGAGAAGCCGGACGTAAAGGAAGGGATGGGGCAGCATGCCTATTCTGGTGATGAAATTCGGCGGCACATCGGTCGCCAATCTGGATCGGATCCACCGCGCCTCGAAGCGCGTCGCGCGTGAGGTGGCCAATGGCTATGACGTGATCGTCATTGTTTCGGCCATGTCGGGTCGCACCAACGAACTGGTGGGTTGGGTGAACGAGACTTCGCATCTCTATGACGCACGCGAATATGACGCTGTTGTCAGCTCGGGCGAGAACGTAACCGCTGGACTTATGTCGTTGCGCCTTCAAGAGATGGATATTCCCGCGCGCAGCTGGCAAGGCTGGCAAGTGCCGGTGAAGACAACCGGCGTGCACTCGGCCGCGCGGATTGAAGAGATCCCCAACGACAACATCATGGCCAAGTTTGGTGAAGGCATGCGCGTTGCCGTTGTCGCGGGTTTCCAAGGCATCGCGGATGATGGCCGGATCACCACGCTGGGGCGTGGAGGATCGGACACCACTGCTGTGGCCTTCGCGGCTGCCTTTGGGGCAGAGCGTTGCGACATTTATACGGATGTGGACGGGGTCTATACGACCGACCCCCGCATTTCGGACAAGGCGCGCAAGCTGGACAAGATCGCGTTCGAGGAAATGCTGGAACTGGCTTCGCTGGGTGCGAAGGTTCTGCAGACCCGCTCCGTCGAGCTGGCAATGCGTTATAAGGTGAAACTGCGGGTTCTGAGCAGTTTCGAAGAATATGACCCGGAAGCAGGCACATTGGTCTGCGACGAGGAGGATATCGTGGAAAGCAATGTAGTTTCTGGCGTCGCATACAGCCGCGACGAAGCGAAAATGACCCTGATCTCGGTGGCGGACCGCCCCGGCATCGCATCTGCCATCTTCAGCCCGTTGGCCGAAGCCGGCGTGAACGTCGATATGATCGTGCAGAACATCTCGGAAGAGGGCCGCACCGACATGACCTTCTCGTGCCCTGTGGATCAGGTTGCACGCGCTGAAAAAGCCATGTCGGATGCCAAAGCGGCTGGCGACATCAACTTCCACGACATCGTGGCAGATCAGGACGTGGCCAAGGTGTCGATCGTCGGCATCGGCATGCGCTCGCAGGCTGGTATCGCGGCAAAAATGTTCGACGTGCTGTCCAACGAGGGCATCAACATCAAGGTTATCACCACCTCCGAGATCAAGATCTCGGTCCTGATCGACCGCAAATACATGGAGCTGGCCGTGCAGGCGCTGCATGACGCGTTCGAGCTGGAAAAAGCGTAATAGATACGGCCCTTAGGGCTGGAACTGAGAACGGCCTCGCAGGGATGCGGGGCCGTTTTTGTTTCAGGAGCGGCCAGCTGGATCAAGAACTGGTCCGTTTTTGTGCCCCAGTATGCCTAATCTGACAAACACAGCTTGTTCCCATCCAAGTCCCGCACATAGGCCGAGAACCGTGGCCCACGTTGCCCCGGCTTACCCTCGCAGGTGCCCCCAAGATCGATCGCCAAGGCGTGCATTCGGGTGACCTCTTCAGCTCCACCAACGCTAAACCCCACCATCATGCCGTTTCCGACGGTGGCCGGGTTTTCATCAAAAGGCTTTGCGGCCGCGAAGGCAAAATCCTCGCCGACCCAATAGGTCATACGATCAGACGGGGACAGGCATTGAAGCCCGGATTGGTCAAATAGTGCGCTGTAGAAGGTTTTGGCCGCTTCCATATCGTTGGTTCCGACGACGAAGTAGTTCATTTTCATTGGGTGATCTCCATATTCTGATCTCGTGCTTTGGTTCACCACCCTCATATTGATAAATACGTCATTTTATGTCCTATTTGTTTCATGGCACGCGCAAACGCACAAGACAGACTGAAGCGGATCGAGCTTTTGGCGGCTCGACTGAAGCAGGATACGCTTTGTACTGTGGCTGATCTGGCAGGGCAGCATGGGGTCAGCGCGCGGACGATCACGCGGGATCTGGCGCTGATGCGCGAGCAAGGCATGCAAATTGATGCCGATCGCGGGCGTGGAGGTGGCGTGCGACTTGATCAACGCTGGGGCGTTGGACGACTGAACCTATCCTATGCTGAAGCCGTTGATTTGCTGATCAGCATTGCGGTGGCCGAGAAGATGGAGTCGCCTCTGTTCTTGGCCAGCCTTGGAGCAGTTCGACGGCAGTTGGAGGCGTCGTTTTCACCAGATAAGCGCGCCAAGGTGGACCGGCTTAAATCCCGCATTCTGATTGGGATCACGGCATCAACCTATGTGCAGGCGGGTGCACATGCGCCTGCGAAGCGGGTCGTACAGGCTTTGCACCAAGCCTTCGTCGATCAAGAGATACTTGAGGTGAAGTACCAACGCGAAGATGGAACGCAATCCCAGCGGCAGATCGAGCCGCACTATCTTCTTCTGAAATACCCGATCTGGTACGTTGTGGCCCATGACCACCTTCGGGAAGGTCCGCGGGTTTTCCGCTGTGACAGATTGCTTTCGGCGACAAGAACTGGGAGTGCTTTCAAGCTTATGCCGAAAAGCGCATTCGAGCCTTCTTTGGAAGGTAACGATCTTTCTGTTTGAAGGGCGGTCTCGAAGAGATGCGGGGCCGTTATTGTGTCTGCGGAGCGAACAAGCAGATGCACTGGCGTCTATCGCTTGCGGCTTTGACACCACGCAAAGCAAGCGAATTGCCCTTGTTGTACATTTTTGTGAGGTGGCTTGTGGTGTCAAAGGAGCCAAAGCTCACCTGTTGGAAGGAAACGTCAATGAATGAGCGCACTATTCTGGCAATTGTGACCCTCGTGGCCTGTCTGAATCTCAGCGCTGCCTATGCGCAGATGAATGTTGACGAGCGTTTTGCCCGTAGCCAGCCAGATGTCGTGATGGCGCATCGAAGTGCGGTGATTGGCGAAGCGCCTGAAAACTCACTGGCTTGGCTACAAGGTGCGATTGATCGGGGTATCGACATGGTGCACATCAATCCACAGCTTACCGCTGACGATAGTTATATCCTGATGCATGACCTCACCTTGAATCGGATGACCGACGTGGAACGAGTATTTCCCGACGGCCCGCCGAATGGCCCCTCGCGGGAGCAGCGCGGCGGCAAGGACTTTGTGCGCGACTACACAATTGATCAGGTAAAGCAGCTTCGGCTTGTGACTAGCGAGGATTCCGCGCCGCACCGCATCCCCACGTTGCAAGAGGCGCTCGACCTTGTCGATGGGCAGGTTATCGTTGTTCTCGGGTTGAAAAACTATGAGATCGACAGCCTTACGCAAGCTTTAGCGGGGCGTCAGACCCGGAACGTATTGCTGTGGGGTCTGTATTTTTCGGGCACCGACCAAAGCAAACTCCGCGGCATCGCGGCAGCGACAGGCATTGATGTGGCAATCGTCCTATTCCGTTCCCGGAACTACTTGGCTGATCTTGAAAAGATCTATTTGCAGATCGGGGAACGCATCAGGATGGTAAGCGTCGGTAGCGCAGGGCTTACGCCTGAATTTCTGGCCCGAATGGAAGAATTAGATATACGGCTTATGATTTCAGGATTTGCCGGACCAGAAGACAACGCGTTGGTGAACCGAAATGATCCGGCGAAATGGAATGCGGCGCTAGAGCTCGGCTTTGCCGCCTCGACGGATCGACCTGATTTGCTTCTTGAGGCTTTAGGCCGATAGCCCCTTCTCCTCCCTCTCCAACCCCGCGATAATCAACTCCACCCCCTGCGCGAAATTGTGGAGCCCGTCATATTCGCGGCCGGCGACCTTCTCGGCCATGGCGCGCAGGTTGGGATAGGTGTCGGCGGGGATCAGGTGGAGGTGGGCTTTGGTCACCTCGGCATAGTCTTCGGGTGCGAAGGGGAAGTTCAGTTCTTGCAGGGTGAAGCCATAGATGTGGCTGTCCATAAGGTTCCAGGTGTGATCGGCGTCGATTAGGGCGAAACCGGCATTGGTCATCACAGCCAGCGTTGCCTCGACATAAGCCAGCACGTTGGGGCCGGTGTTGGGCAGCGACACCATTAACTGAATGGTCCACGGGTGGCGTTTAAACACGGCGCGGGCGTTATGGGCGCGGACACGGAGTTCTTCCTGCCATGGACCGTCCGGATCGGGCAGCGGGATTTGCCCAACGGCCCAGTCGGCCATGCCCATCAGCAACTCATCTTTGTTGGCGAAATGGTTGTAAAGCGACATCGCCTCGACCCCCAGCGCGGCCGCGAGTTTACGCATGGAAAGCGAATCGGATCCGGCCTCGTCGGCCAATTTCACGGCTGCAGCGAGGATCGCCTCGCGCGTCAGCTTTGATGTTTTTCCTGACTTTTTAGCCACTTGCGCCCCTTTCGGTTCCCTCCCTTGATTTACTTACGGTGTAAGTTTATATCAAGTGCAAATTTAACTTACAGTGTAAGTGAAGGATTGGAAAATGAAACGCATCTGTATCGTCGGGATCTCGGGCAAACTGGGACAATATATGCTGAAACATGCGCTTGAGCGCGGCTATCACGTGAATGGCGTGTGCCGGGAAAAAAGCGTCGGCAAGCTTGACGCCATCATGGCTGAACATGGGGATCGCATCACGCTTTACCCCGGCAAGACCAATGATCGCGAGGTGATCCGGCGGGCAGTGGCGGGCTGCGAAGGCGTGTTGACCGTGCTGGCGCCATGGGGCGTGCAACAATACTCGTCCGGCACCGCGAAGGCAGTGATGGATTTTGCCGAGCCGGGCGCGCGGCTGATCTATTCCTGCGGCTGGCACATAACGTTGGACGGGAAGGATCGCTTTTCATGGAAGATCAACGCCATCATCAAGTTCTTAAGCCCGCTTTTGCGCTGGCTGCGTCTGGTCGAGATCGACGACCAGTACCTTGCGTGCGATCTGATCTTCAAATCTGACACCAAGTGGACCGTGGTGCGCGGATCGGACCTTGAGGAAGGCGAAAGCCAGGGGCTGCCCGTCTGGTCGGAACATGTGCAGGATCCGATCCTGGCCTCAAACCTGACCCGCCGGATCGACTTTGCACTGTTCATGGTCGAGGCTCTGCGGAACGACGCAATGATCGGCAAGGCACCTGCGATTTGTGGGGCGGGGACTGAGAGTGCACGGGCGGTTGGTACTGCAGTCAGGGTCTAGACTAAACGGATACCAACCCTAAAAAACCAAGGCAGGGCTCGGCGCATAAAAGGCAAACTCCTGAAAGCGCCGCCTTGCCTGGCGCTCCAGCCTGAGCTACCCCGAACACATGAAAATCTACCTACTTGCTTTCGCATCTATTGTGACGAGCCTTGCGATACTCGCCTCGACGCGCGGCAATCTGTTTGACGACCAAGCATCGCGAGATCGTGACATAGCGTTTCTTGTCGACATCCATTTGGGCCATGGAGAATTCGCAGACAAGAGCACCACTTTTGTATCCCAAATCGCCGATAAAATAGGGAGTGATCTGGAGATGGTCGGCGCACGCGTCATCGATCAAGAGCTGTTTCAAACCATATTGCTTGGCGATCTAACCGAACGCTACGAAACAAAAACGCGCAAATGGATTAAGGGACTGTATCTAATGCACCTCAACTCGCGTGAGATCCAATCACTAGCAGAGTATGCAAGAAGTGATGAGGGGCGCGACCTGCTTAACATGACACACCCGTTGGATCAGAAGCCATCAAAGCGCGTTGCCGCGTTTTTTGACGGCCCCGGTCGACCTATTGCCGAAAGGATGCCTGCGCTAAAAACTGACGTAGAGCTATTCTTTCATGAACAAAGCATTTTGGTGAGCGAACATATCTCAATGGCAAGAGTAGCGGATATCGCCGAAAGGCCTGACGTAGTGGCATTTGACGATGAAAGCAAACGAGCCGAAGCCGTTGCCATCATGCGCACCTTGCACAATGAGATCGACTACGGCGCATCCCTGATCCCGAACTAACGCTTTCCTCCGAACACCCGTCCGTCGTTTACCGCGAACCCTATGGCGATGATGCCAAAGCCAACCCACGCCTCTGGGCCGATGCGCTCGCCCAGAAACAGCGCGCCGAGGCCGATGGCGAAGGGTGGGATCAAAAGGGTCACAAGCATCAGGTTCGCGGCCCCTGCCCGCACAAGAATCGCGAAATATAGCACATAGGCCAGCGCAGTTGAGAGAACAGCCAAACCCATGAGAGATCCCCATGTGACGGCCGTCAGGCTTAGCGTAGGCGGACCGTCCACCATCCAAACGATAGGCGCCGTGATCAGGGCACTGGCCGTCACCATACCCAGCGCGTTCATCAATGGTGGCTTGCCGGCCAGCATGACCCGGCCCCAAACGCTGGCGAAGGCATAGGACAGTGCAGCGCCCATGATAGCCAGTTGCGCTAGGTTGGCGGGGTTGAAGCCTGACACGGCCTCGGGACCCATGATGACGCCGACGCCGATCAGGCCCAGAACGGCACCTCCGATCTTGCGACCGGTCAGAGGTTCGTCGGCCAGAAGCACGCCCGCAACGACCGCGCCGAACATGGCCGTGGTACCGTTCAGGATCGAGGCGAGACCACTTTCAATTTGCGTTTGCCCCCAGAAAATCAGCGAAAACGGGATCGCGTTGTTCAGCGCGCCCATGCCCAGATAGCCCAGCCAGACGCGCGGATTGCGCGGCACGGGGATGCGCTTCATCACGACGATCACCGCCAGAATTGGAATAGTCCAGACCACCCGATGCAGCGTGATGGTCAGAGGCGGCAACTCGTCCAACGCAACCTCAGCAAAGAAAAACGATCCGCCCCAGACGGCAGCCAGAGCGATCAGCATGATCCATGCGGTGCGATCCATTTGGAGGGAGGGTTTGGGCATTGGGCAGGGTCCTGTGGTGTTGTTCCACAGGGATGGCGGAAATTGCCGCGAAGGCCAATCCGTTTCTTGTGGTTTCTTGAAGTGAGAAACGGCGCTACAAAGGGCGCACGTTTGACGAGATTTTATGGATTCATAGATGAACCTAAAATTGCTGGCCGGATTTCTGCTTTGTGGTGCACTCACGGCATGTTCGCAGACAATCACTACCTCTGCTGTAGTGATTGATGAGGCGTTTTTGACACAGAATTTCAAAGACTGGATACACTCAAAAGCTCTGGTCAAAGTGGCGCAGCTTGGCGGTAGCTGCAAGATTCTGAACCGTGAGAGGGAATACTACTCCTGTTCGGTATCCGCTGATGATGAAGTGATCGACTTAGGATTCGGCTACAGGGCGAAGGGTGACTACGCCATCATGCTCAGCTCCACTGTGGCGCATCTCTGGCCACCAAGTGATGAGTCAGTGGCCGCTGGCAAGCATGTCCCAAGTTTACAAATGGAACTTGAAGAGTGGGTCGTCGAAACCATACCCAATGAGGCAGTCGTCAGGCGCACACGTTCAATAGTGGATTACGACTATGAGAAGAGCTTCTGATCCTATTCGAGCTGCGTCACTTGGAATATTGATACGTTCTGCGCTGGCCGAACCGGTCAGACTACCAAAAGGAAATCAATGATGTATGCGATTGGCCATATCCAAGATGCCGTGATGGCGGCTCTATCGACCGCTCTTTCTGACGCTAGATTCTCGCACCTAGAAATCGTAGCACTCGCCCGACACACATCTGAAACAGCGATCAAGAATGCCGAACAATCTGAGTGTACGGTGGATGAGTTGGCGATTTCCAGTCTAGTTCAGCGCATTGGTATTCGGGGGCCGAACTGTGACCCAGTTCTATTGAGACTACTGGAAATGGAACGCCGATCAGCAGTTTCAGCCCTCCATGAAAAACTAGTTCCGGCGAAAAGTGGGGACTTTAAGGCCTTTGACTTAGATGAAGCGAACCGCGTGCTTAGCGATATCTTTGCGGCGAGATCGCTTCCAAAGCCTCTGGGAGTTCAATCGGCAGCTAAAGATGAGTTTGTATTCACGGTGGAAGTCACTTTGGAAAACGGCTTTGATTTGATGTTAACGCTGAGTGGTAGGATGGGTGCCGCGACCAAAATCACCGACGAAATCTGTGTCACGAAAGACAATGAGGAGGTTGCGGTGTTATCATTCGCCAAGTTGTTTGGGCTGGGGTTTTGGAGATTCTGCCCAAAGAACACGATAGCGACGGATGCGGATCTTAAAGCGGGTTTCGACGAACCGATTGTTCTTTTCCAATTGCTGATAAGAAAGATTGAAGAGCTTTAGGAACGCCCTCGGCCCGACCGATTATTTGAGATCCCAAAACAAAAACAGCCCACCACTCCGGCGCGCTGTTCTTCGTTTTTCGCATCGCGCTTACATCTGCCCGTAAGGCGTTGAGCGTGAGATTTCCAACTCCTCGTCGCTCATCACATCTTCGACGCCTTCGAATAGCGGTGTGGAGAGGTAGCGTTCGCCGGTGTCGGGCAGCATGACGAGGATGTTCGCGCCTTCGGGAGCGGATTTGGCGGTCTCGATCGCGGTGGCGAAGGTCGCGCCGGCTGAGATGCCGACAAAAATGCCTTCCTCGGCGGCCAGACGTTGCGACCACTTGATACCGTCTGGTCCGGGGACCGCAGTCAGCTCGTCAACATAGCCATTGTCCAGCGCTTCCTGCATCACATAGGGGATGAAATCTGGGGTCCAGCCTTGGATGGGGTGCGGGTTGAAGTCCGGGTGGCCCTCGGTGGGCTGTTTCGCCTCATTGCGGGTGTTCACATAGCCGGAGGCAACCAGCGCCGCATTGGCAGGCTCGGTTAGGATGATCTTGGTGTCCGGGCGTTCTTTCTTCAGCACACGCCCGATGCCCGTCACGGTGCCGCCGGTACCATAGCCGGTGACCAAATAGTCCAGCCGCTCGCCGTCGAAATCGGCAAGGATCTCGCGCGCTGTGGTGTTTTCGTGGATGTCGGCGTTGGCGTCGGTTTCAAATTGGCTGGCAAGGAACCAGCCATTGGCCTCGGCCAGCTCTTTGGCTTTGGAATACATGCCAAAGCCCTTCAGCTCTTTCGGGGTCAAAACCACCTTCGCGCCAAGGAAACGCATCAGCTTGCGGCGCTCGACCGAGAAGCTTTCAGCCATCGTCACAACCAGCGGATAGCCCTTGGCCGCGCAGACCATGGCAAGGCCGATGCCCGTGTTGCCGGATGTGGCTTCGACCACCGTCTGGCCGGGCTTCAACGCTCCCGAGGCTTCGGCGGCTTCGATGATGTTCAGCGCAAGACGATCCTTGACGGATCCGGCCGGGTTAAAAGCCTCCATCTTCACGAACATGTTCACGCCTTCGGGCGCGATGCGGTTGATGCGGACGACGGGCGTGTCGCCCACAGTGTCCAGAATGCTGTCATAACGCGTGCCGCGCCCGTTTGTTTGTCGGATTGCCATGGGACTGTCCTTAATCTGTGGTCTGGCCCTTGCCAGTTTCATCCTATTTAGGCGCAGGGTTCCCCGTTCGGAAAGCAAATGCTGCGAAAAAGACGGAATTTCACGCATTCCAATAGGTCGATATGACATCGTCCCGCCTTCGCCCATTTGTCAGGATCGCTGTTCTTGACGCATAGCATCAGATTTCAGCAAATCCGCCAAAACATGCGGCAATTGGGGCATGCGGCACCAACGCGCAGGAAATCGCTGAAATTCACGCTACGTGTTTCTGGCATAGGTGGCATACAGAGGGTACGGTAGGGCTTGAGCAAACGGTTCACCTGTCCTGATGGACAGTATAGAAACTGTGGCAAACAGGGAACGGTGAGAATGGCAGAAAGCCAACAAAGCGACAGTCGCAAGCTCTTGGTCAGCCTGCGCGAGACCCTTGCGGCAGCGTCCGAGGGGCAAGAGCGGCTTGATCGCATCACATCACTGATTGCCGAAAGCCTTGGGGTCGAGGTGTGCTCGATCTATCTTTTCCGGGACAGCGAAACGTTGGAGCTTTGCGCGACCGAGGGGTTGAACCGTGAAGCGGTCCACCAAACGCGCCTTCGGGTCGGAGAAGGGCTTGTAGGACGCGTGGCGCGTCGGGGTCGGGTGATCAATACAGAAGACGCTCCGTCGGAACGCGGGTTCCGGTACATGCCCGAGACAGGGGAAGAGATTTACTCCAGCTTCCTGGGCGTGCCGATCCAACGTCTGGGCGAGAAGTTGGGCGTGCTGGTCATTCAGTCGAAAGACGCGCGCGTGTTCTCGGCAGATGAGCTATATGGTGTCGAGGTTGTCGCCATGGTTCTGGCCGAAATGACTGAGCTGGGTGCCTTTGTTGGTGAAGGCGAGGCGATGGGTGCGCTGCACCAGCGCCCTGCCAACTTCAAAGGTGGAATCGGGCAGGAAGGCGCTGCTGAAGGACATGTTTGGCTGCATGAACCGCGTGTGGTTGTCACCAATCCAATTGCTGATGATCCCGACATAGAACTGACCCGATTGAATGACGCGGTTGATACACTGCGCGTGTCGGTAGACGAGATGCTAGCTAATTCGCAAACCACTGACAAAGAGCAGATGCAGGTTCTGGAAGCCTATCGGATGTTTGCCAATTCCAAGGGTTGGATGCGGCGGATGACCGAGGATATCGCGCGTGGTCTATCGGCTGAAGCCGCCGTGGAGAAAGAACAATCCGCAGCACGGGCCCGGATGAGCCAAGTGCCCGACGCTTATCTGCGCGAGCGGTTGCACGACCTTGATGATCTTTCCAATCGCCTGCTGCGCATTCTAACCGGACAAGGCAAGGATACCGGGGCAGAAATGCCCGAAAACCCTATTCTGATCGCAACGAACATCGGGCCGGGAGAGCTTCTGGAATACGGCCGTGGGCTTCGCGGGATCGTGCTTGAAGAGGGCTCGGTCGCCAGTCATGCGGCCATTGTCGCGCGTGCCTTTGCCATTCCGCTCATTGTTCAGGCGGGTCACATTTCGACCGAAGCGTTGAACGGGGACCACATCTTGGTGGATGGCGAAGCGGGCGTCGTGCATTTGCGCCCGGAAGACACGATTGTTACCGCTTTCCGTGACAAGATGGCGATGGAGGCCAAACAGCAGGAACGCTATCGCAGCCTACGCGACAAGCCCGCAATGGGCCTGTGTGGGACCGAGGTGAAACTGCATATGAACGCCGGTCTGATGGCGGATTTGCCATCACTGGAAAGCTCCGGAGCACATGGGGTTGGCCTGTTCCGGACCGAGCTTCAGTTCTTGACCGTGGACAGGATCCCGCGCCGCGGTGATCTGGCCGCCACCTATGCCCGCGTAATGGACGCAGCACAGGGAAAACGTGTGACCTTCCGCACGCTCGATATCGGGTCAGACAAGGTGCTGCCCTATATGAACCCGCTGGATGAACCTAACCCGGCCTTAGGTTGGCGAGCCATTCGGGTTGGGCTGGACAAGCCCGGTGTGATGCGCATGCAGTTGCAGGCGCTCATTCGCGCCGCTGCCGGACGCCGCTTGACCGTGATGTTTCCCTTCATCGCGCAGTTGGACGAGTTCCGTGACGCGCGCGAGATGCTTCTGGCTGAGATCGAGCGCGAACGCGCGCTGGGTCATATCTTGCCTGAAAAGGTGGAGATCGGCGCGATGCTTGAAACACCGTCGATGGTCTTCGCCCCGCAGCAGTTTTTCGAGATGGCAGATTTCATCTCGATCGGCGGCAATGATTTGAAGCAGTTTTTCTATGCTGCCGATCGCGAGAATGAACGAGTTCGACGGCGCTATGACACGTTGAATGTATCCTTCCTGAACCTGGTTGAAGAGATTGTAACCCGTTGCGATGCGGCCCGCACGCCGGTCAGCTTTTGTGGAGAAGACGCCGGCAGATCTATTGAAGCAGTGTGCTTCGCAGCACTTGGCATGCGGCATCTGTCAATGCGACCGGCCTCAATCGGTCCAGTTAAGCATCTGATAAGGCGTACAAATCTGGAAGACCTAAAACAGATTATCGATGAAGCTCGGCTATCAGGCGAACAATCAGTGCGATCGGCTGTGAAAACGTGGCTGGCTGAAAACGCGGTGTAAAACGCGAATTTTTTCGCGTGCGTTCGCTTTGTTAGGCGAATCTTCAGACAATTGGAACAATAAGAGAACAGCAAAGAGGAGAAGCCCATGCTGTTTCGTGTTCTAGTCACCGGTGTGTTCACCGGCACCATCGCTGCCATCGCGGCCTTTTCACAAGGATATGGTATGATTCCGTCATTATTCGCCTACGCTCTATTCGGCGCCTTTGCAGTTGTCGGCATGGGTATCCTGACCGCCGCTGCACCAAAGCGACCCATTCCATCAAATCAATGGAAACTTGAACAATCGCGCAATCAGCGGGCTCAGCGGATCTGGCATCCCCTTTCACAAAGCCGTCGCGCGCCCTATTGGCAAGAACGGCTGGAGCGTATGGCGCGTCAAACCATTGGAGAACAGGCCAAGCCTGCCGCGATCGGTGTGTTTTCATCCGTTCGACACAATCAACCAACTTATCGGTAAGGTCCCTACCCCTTGGGTGTGATGACCCTCTGGCCCGCGCTCTCAAAACGGCGAACAGATCCGGCAACCCCTGACCAAGCGCCGCTTTCCTGATCAAAAGCCAGAACACGTTCCGGATTGGTTGGTGGCGGCATCGTCACCCCCTCCAGTTTGGAAAATCCAAAGCGTTTGTAATAGGGCGCATCCCCGACCAACATCACACGATCCCATCCAAGGCCTGCGGCTCTGTCTATGCTGTTGTGGATCAGCAATCCTCCAAGACCCTCACCCTGCCGGGTTGGGTGGACCGCGACCGGACCTAGAAGAAGCGCCGGATATTCATCTTGACCGACGATGATGACCGGCCAATAGCGAATAGCCCCGGCCAACACACCTTCTGCATCCCTGGCGACCAAAGACAGCTCAGGGATGGGCGGAACATCATCACGCAGGCGATAAGACGAAAGCGCCTCCCGCCCCGGGGCAAAGCACAGATCGTATAGGGCTTCGACCTCCCACCAGTCTGCCTGAGTTTCCTGTGCCAGAGTATACAGCTGTCAGCCCCTTCGACCTTCTTCGCCTCAATTCAAGTGCTTCACCGCACAACCAAAACGAAAAAGGCGCCGCGCTGAATAACCGTAAGGCCTTGTCGCAGACCCCTTCTATCGGCATGTATCACGCGACATGCGCCAAAAGGAAGAGGATGCAAATGTTCTATCGACCAGAAAATGGGCATGGGTTGCCACATAACCCGTTCAATGCATTGATTGTTCCACGCCCAATTGCTTGGATCTCCACGCGCGACACCGACGGACGAGAGAACCTTGCTCCCTATTCCTTCTTCAACGGCATAGCCTATGATCCCCCACAAGTGATGTTTGCCACGACCTCGGGCAAAGCAGACCGGGAAATGGGAAAGGACACTTTGGATAACATCCGCCAAACTGGCGTATTCTGCGTTCACATGGTGTCCGAAGATCTGACCGACGCGATGAACATAAGCGCCGCTGGCTTCAACAAGGATGTCGACGAAATTGAACAGGCAGGGCTGGAGCGCGTGGAGTGCGAAACCATCGCTGCCTCGCGCCTGTCCGCAGCACCCGCTGCCCTGGAATGCAAACTGACGCAAATCATCCAACTTGCTGGCGACGCAAATCACGTCTGCTTTGGACAAGTGACCGGGATCCATTTGGCTGATGACTGTATTGTCGATGGCCTGTTCGACATCACGCGTGCTCGCCCGCTCGCCCGGTTGGGATATCGCGACTATACGGTTGTGCGCGATCGCTTTGAGTTAAAACGTCCCGAAGAGTAGACGCAAGGGCACCTGCCCGCTAAGCTAGAAACTCAGCCATGGAGGGTGACATGAACAATACGGCCTGATGATCCCAACTTCGATTCAAGGAGCATACATGCCGTTTGTTTTACCCGACGCCAAGCGCGTCCACCCCGTGACCTTGCCCGATGGATTAGTCCACGACGGCACGGTTTTCCTCACCACCGTCATCGATCAGCCGAATATCGAGGTGGGCAAATTCACCTATGCCTCGGATTTCGATCCGCCGCCAGCTGATGGATGGGCCGCTCGACTTGCGCCGTATCATTTCCCAACTTCGGAAGGACGGCTGATCATCGGAAAGTTTTGCCAGATTGCCCATGGTGTGCGGTTCATTACCGCCGCTGCCAACCACGCCTATGCCGGGCTAACCAGTTTCCCATTTGGCATTTTCACATTGGATCAAGAGCCGTTCACGCAACCTGATAGCCGCGACACCCGGATTGGGCATGATGTTTGGTTGGGCTATGGCGCGATCATTTGCCCTGGCGTAAGCATCGGAAATGGCGTCATCATCGGCGCAGGTTCGGTTGTGCGATCGGATATCCCAGACTACGCAATTGTTGCCGGAAACCCGGCACAAGTTGTCAAGATGCGCTTGTCATCCGCGGATATCGACAGGATGAACAGACTGGCGTGGTGGAGCTGGCCACCTAATCAGATCGCCCGCGCGCGCGATGCGCTGGAAGCGGGCGATCTGCAAGGTTTAGAGGTGCTTGCGCCGTAAGGTCAGTGCCCGCCCAGAATTCCGGTTTTGACCGAGTAATCCACGGCGACCTCGTAGTCGGGGTCGTCGTCACTGTCGACAACCAGGTGGCCTGCTTTGGTCAGCAGGTCATGGCAGTCACGGCTGAGGTGGCGCAGCTGTGCTTTCTTGCCGAGCGCTTCGTATTTCAGCGCGACTGCTTCAATCGCTTGAAGGGCAGACTGGTCCACAACACGCGAACGCGCGAATTCGATCACGACCAGATCAGGGTCATTTTTGACATCAAACAGTTCGATGAACCCTTCAGCCGATCCAAAGAACAGCGGGCCTTCGACGTCATAGACCTTGGCCCCGTCTTCTTCGCGCGTGACGGCGTGGATGCGTGCTGCCGCGTTCCATGCATAGGCCAGCGCAGATACGATCACACCAACGACAACCGCGACCGCGAGGTC
This sequence comes from Aliiroseovarius sp. F20344, assembly GCF_023016155.1. Lineage (GTDB taxonomy): Bacteria > Pseudomonadota > Alphaproteobacteria > Rhodobacterales > Rhodobacteraceae > Aliiroseovarius. Next base: position 196,427 of record NZ_JALKBG010000006.1, on the reverse strand, counting down.
TTCATAGACTGTCACGGCGGTTACCAGCAGGATGACGAATGCGTCGGTGCGTGGAACACGGCGCAGGATTTTCAACGAGTTCCACGCGAAAGTCCCGATCACCACCATAAACATTACGCCGACCAGAGCGGCCAACGGGATCATCTCGATCCAGCTGGAGGCGACTACGATGAAGAGGAGCAGGAAAACCGCGGCGGCAATCCCAGCAATCCGGGTCCGACCACCAGAACGAACATTGATCATCGACTGACCGATCATGGCACAACCGCCCATGCCACCGAAGAAACCGGTGATCACGTTCGATGTACCTTGCGCAATGCATTCTTGCGAGGCACCGCCACGTTGGCCAGTCATCTCGCCCACAAGGTTCAAGGTCAGCAGGCTCTCGATTAGGCCGATGGCGGCCAAGATCACGGCGTAAGGCAGAATGATCCAGAAAGTCTCTAACGTGAAGGGGGCCAGTGCTGTGCCGTACAAACCCTCACCCGTGCCAAACGGGTTGTGGAAGCTGGGTAGGCCACCCTTGATGGACGCCATGTCGCCCACAGTCGGCACGTCGATGCCAAAGGCAATCACAAGCCCGGCCACAATCCCGATGCCAGCCAGTGGCGCGGGGATGATCGAAGTCAGCTTCGGCAGACCCCAGATGATCAACATGGTCAGGCCCACAAGGCCCAGCATCATGTAAAGCGGCATGCCCGTAAGCCATTCGCCCCCAGCAGCGCCATGCCCTGCGGCCTCGACCGTTCCTGGGACCTTGAATTGGGTCATCTGAGCCAGGAAAATAACGATCGCCAGACCGTTCACAAAGCCCAGCATCACCGGGTGTGGCACAAGCCTGATGAACTTACCCCAATGCATGACACCCGCAAAGACCTGCAATAGCCCCATTAAAACGACGGTTGCGAACAGGTATTCAACACCGTGTTCCGCCACCAGCGCGACCATCACAACGGCCAGCGCACCGGTTGCTCCCGAGATCATGCCGGGGCGTCCACCGATCACGGCAGTGATCAGCCCAACCATGAAGGCCGCATACAGGCCCACCAGCGGATGAACCCCTGCGACGAAGGCAAAGGCCACAGCTTCGGGCACCAGGGCCAAAGCCACGGTCAGACCCGACAGCAGCTCGGTCTTGATGCGCGCGGGCGTCAGCTCGTCATTCGGGGACAAGCGCAGATCAGGGCGTTCGATACGATTGGCAAAGCTTGCCAGCAGGGCTCGGGCCACGGGGTCACCTCATATGGGGAATTGTTCGCGATGGCGCTGTCTAACGGCTTCATGGGCTTGGGGCAATGCCTCAGATGCGAAGCCGGTTTGCAAATGCCACATGGCAACAAGCGGATCTGCGCGCTAGGGTGCGGACAACGGCATTCAGGAGGCAAACATGGACACGCATATCGGCATTATCGGTGGCTCTGGCATTTACGAAATGGAAGGGCTAGAGGATGCGGCTTGGGTGGATGTGGACAGCCCTTGGGGTGCGCCCTCTGACCAGATCCTGACAGGCCAGCTTGAAGGCGTCAACATGTCGTTCCTTCCCCGTCATGGACGCGGTCATGTGCACAGCCCGTCGGATATCCCCTATCGCGCCAATATCGACGCATTAAAACGCTTGGGGGTCACGGATGTGATTAGCGTGTCTGCTTGCGGTTCCTTCCGCGAAGAAATGGAGCCGGGCGATTTTGTTATTGTGGATCAATTCATTGACCGGACCTTTGCTCGTCCGAAAAGTTTCTTTGGATCGGGGTGCGTGGCCCATGTGGGCTTTGCCCAACCCACCTGCCCGCGCCTGTCCGACGCTTGCGTAGAAGCGGCGCGGGCTGCTGGTGTCACCGTGCATGAAGGCGGGACCTATTTGGCGATGGAAGGCCCGCAGTTTTCAACGCTGGCCGAAAGCCGGATGTATCGCGATCAGTGGGGCGCGCATGTAATCGGTATGACCAACATGCCCGAAGCAAAGCTCGCCCGGGAAGCCGAGCTTTGTTACGCCTCAGTCGCGATGGTGACGGACTACGATTGCTGGCATCCGGATCACGATGAGGTCGATGTGGCGCAAGTGATCGCGACCTTGACTGGAAACGGAGACAAGGCCAAGCGCATGGTGGCCGGTCTGCCTATGCAACTGGGCACCAACCGGGCGCCTTGCCCGCATGGGTGTGACCGCGCGTTGGGAATGGCGATCATGACGGCGCCAGACAAACGCGACCCGGACCTTCTGGCCAAATTGGATGCCATTGCGGGACGCGTGCTTTGAAACGACTGCATGGGATAGATATCGCGCGCTATTTCGCCTTCGTTGGCATGGTGTTGGTCAACTTCCGCATCGTGGCCGAGGTCGGGGCGGACGGATCTCTCCCGTCATTGATCACCAATAATCTGGAAGGACGCGCGGCTGCTCTTTTTGTTGTGCTGGCCGGCGTCGGTGCAAGCCTTGGGCGCGCGGCGTGGCATGTGACCTTGCGCCGGGCCATATTCTTGTTCGCCATCGGCATGCTGAACATGTTGGTGTTCGAAGCTGACATTCTGCATTTCTATGCGCTCTATTTCATCGTTGCGATTGGCTTCATGGCACGCCCAAACCGTTGGTTGCTCTTCGGGATTGCCGGTTTCATCCTGATCGCGACCGCCGCTCAGCTCTTCTTGGATTTCGACCGGGGCTGGAGCTGGGACACGCTGACCTATTCCGGTTTCTGGACTGTCGAAGGCTTTCTAAGACACTCCTTCTACAATGGCTGGCATCCTGTCTTCCCATGGGCTGCGTTCTTGTTGTGGGGCATGTGGCTGGGGCGGCTTTCACTGGGGCGATCGCGTGTTCAGGTCGGGCTAATTCTGGGCGGGGCTTTGGTCGCTGTAGCCGCACACATGGCCAGCGCGGTCCTGATCCATGACCCGGAAATTGGCGCGCTGATGACCACCGAACCGGTCCCCGCCGGGCCGCTTTACATGCTGGCAGGTGGGGCAACGGCAACCGCGGTTCTGGGTGCCGTCTTGATGCTGACGCCTGTCTTGCTGGCACTGCCCATTGTCCGGCGATTGTGCGATGCCATGATCGTCGCGGGCCGCCAAACTCTGACCCATTATGTGGCGCATATCCTGATTGGCATGGGCACGCTCGAGGCTATGGGGCTGCTTAGGGGCACCCTTCAGCCCGCGCAAGTTTTCTGGATATCGATCGCATATTGTGCAATTGCCGCGTTGTTCAGTTGGCTGTGGTCGCATAAGTTCAAACGCGGGCCGCTTGAGGCCACAATGCGTCTGATCACCGAGGGGAAAACATGAAATCCGTGAAAGACTATATCCGCACCATCGTGGACTTCCCGCATGAGGGCATCCTGTTTCGCGATGTGACCACTCTGTTTGCCGACCCGCGCGGGTTTCGCATGGCGGTGGACCAGATGCTGCACCCCTATGCGGGTGAGCAGATCGACAAGGTGGTCGGGCTTGAGGCACGTGGATTCATTCTGGGCGGTGCTATTGCGCACCAGCTGACTTTGGGCTTCGTGCCGATCCGCAAGAAAGGCAAACTGCCGGGTGCGACCCTGTCCGAAGCCTATACGCTGGAATATGGTGAGGCCGTGATGGAGGTGCATGACGATGCGATCCAACCCGGCGAGAAAGTATTGCTTGTCGACGACCTTCTGGCCACTGGCGGGACGGCCGAGGCCGGGATCAAGCTGATCGAACGTATGGGTGGCGAGATTATAGGCTGTTCGTTTATCGTCGACCTGCCGGAACTGGGCGGACGCAAAAAGCTGGAAGAACTTGGCATGGACGTGAATGTTTTGTGCGAATTTGAGGGTCTGTGAACCTTCACTTAACCCTCTTCTTCTATGACGGTCCTGCCTGGTTGGAGTCCAGGCGCTGCTTGTACACACGTAATCAACGTGCAACGCCCCGCTATCACCCCAGCGGGGCGTTTTTCTTTTGATCAGTCCGTGTTTGGAAAGATCACACCGGGGTTCATAATCCCCTTCGGGTCCAGCGCATGTTTGACGGCACGCATCGCGGTCAGACGGGCCGGGTCGCCGTATCGTTCCAATTCTGTGGTCTTCAAGCGGCCAACTCCATGTTCGGCGCTGAATGACCCGCCGAGTTGATGGACCAGATCGTAGACGACCTGACGAACATCGTCTTTCGCAGCCTGATGGTCTTGTTTGTTTTGCCCCTTGGGCGGGAAGACATTGTAGTGCAAATTGCCATCCCCAAGATGACCAAAGGCATTCACGCGGAACGGCCCAAGCTGGGCCAGCTCATGGTCCGCCTTGTTCAAAAACTCCGGGACCACGGACAGTGGCAAAGATATATCATGCGAGCTGATAGCCCCGACCGCCTTGTTGGCTAGAGGAATTTCCTCACGCAACTTCCATAGCGCCGCCCGTTGGGTTTCAGATTGTGCGATGACGCCATCCGCTACTAACCCTGCTTCCTGAGCCGCTTCAAAGAGCGAGAGCAATGCCTCTTCTGGATCATCCGACGGACCAAGCCCCAAATCAATCAACACCGACCAATCCGGACGGGATTGGAAGGGCTGTGGGCCACCCAACCCAGCCTCGGACAGGAACTCAAGCCCGGTGCCTTTGATCAGTTCAAACGCGCTGATCCCCTGCCCCATATGCGCCTGCGCCATGGCCAGAAGATCGAGCGCCGCCAACGGATCACGCACAATTAACAACGCGGTTCCAGTCCGCGCAGGCCGTGGGAAGAGGCGCAGGCTGGCCGCTGTAATCACGCCCAACGTGCCCTCGGCCCCGCACAGCAAACTGCGCAGATCATATCCCGTGTTGTCCTTGCGAAGCCGCTTCAGGCCGTGGTGCACGGTTCCGTCCGGCAAAACAGCTTCGATCCCCAAACACAGATCGCGCGCCGAGCCATAGCGCAACACGTTCACGCCGCCCGCATTGGTCGACAGACAGCCACCAATCCGGCACGACCCCTCGGATGCAAGCGAGAGTGGGAACAGACGGTCAGTCCCTTCCGCCGCGGATTGAATGTCGGCCAGAATAGCTCCGGCCTCGGCCACCAGCACATTTTCAGTCGCATGAATATCGCGAATGCGGATCATCCGCTCCAAGCTGAGGATCACAGGCGTTGCGTCCGGCATAACCTGTCCGCCAACCAGCCCGGTGCCGCCCCCATAGGGGACCACCGGGACACTGGCGTCAGAACACATGCGCAGGATCAGTGCGACCTCATCGGTTGATCCTGGGGTCAGCAGAAGCCCGCCAGCGCCATGAAACAGGCCGCGCGGCTCTTCCAGATAGGCTGGGCTAAGCGATCGAAATGCAGCGTCGGGTAGAAGCCCGCGCAATGTCGCCTCGAATGTCGCATCTGCCTTGTTCACGTGCGTCCTCATTGAAACACATAGCGTGCGTACGGCGCAGAAAGGTTACCCAGCTTGCGTACGGCCACGTCTGTCGGAACGCAGGTTGGCATAGAGAACATGATTGCGCCAGCGTCCGTTAATCTGAAGGTAACTTTGCGCCACGCCTTCGTACTTGTAGCCGACCTTTTCCAGCACCCCGCGTGAGGCCGCGTTTTCAGGCAGGCATCCGGCCTCGAGCCGTGACAGATCGAGCTCGCTAAAGGCGTAGTGAACCAGCGCCTCTAGCCCTTCGCGCATGTATCCCTGACGGGCAAAGCGTTCGCCCACCCAATATCCGGTCGTGCCTGCCTGTGACGGGCCACGGCGGATATTGTCGAGCGTAACCGCCCCCAACAGGACGTTGTCCTGCCTGCGAAACATGAATAGTGGAAGCGCGGTGCCGCCTGCGACCGAACGATTGGCCCAATACACGCGATTTGTGAAACTCTTGCGCGTCAGGTGATCCGGCGCCCATGTGGGTTCCCAAGGGGATAGGAAATCTCGGCTGGCGGCCCGAAGTGCAGCCCAAGCGCGATAGTCGCCATGCATTGGCGGACGAAGCGTCATACGCTCGGTTTCGATCCGAACCTTCTTGGGTCGTGAGAACATCAAGCTGCGCGCCTTTCCTGAAGCGCCTCCAGGCTTTCGGCTTTCGCAGCGGGGCCATAGACAGCCATCGCCATGGCACCCTGCGACAGCGAGGCGCCGAAGTCGCGCAGGTCTTGCAGAGTGACGGCTTCGATTTTCTCGACTGTTTCGGCCAGCGTCGGGACATGGCCCCAAATGCCAACCAAACGCGCCATACGTTCGGCGCGCGCTGACGGGCTTTCCAGCCCCATCAAAAGACCCGCTTTCATCTGCGTGCGGGCGCGTTCTAGTTCCCGATCGCTCATATCTGTTGTGGCGCGCTTCATCTCATCAATGCAGAGGCCCGACAGGGCGGCAATATCGTCGCCCGATGTGCCCGCATAAACAGTCATCATGCCGGTGTCGTCATATGATCCGACTTGCGAGAAAATCGAGTAGCACAGCCCACGCTTTTCACGCACTTCCTGGAAGAGTCGCGAGGACATTCCCCCACCCAGCGCCGAGCTGTAGAGCTGCGCCGCGTAGAAGCCTTCATCACGATAGGACGGAGCTTCGAACCCCAGCGTGAAATGCACCTGCTCCAGCGCGTCGTTAATTTCGACATGCGCACCTGATGTCCAGCGCGCCGGATCGGGAAGAAGCACAGGGCGTGGTGCCAATCCACCAAAAGCTGCCTCGGCCAAACGCAGGATTTCATCGTGGTTTACAGCCCCGGCCGCAGACAAGATCAGCTGATCCGGCCCATAGTGCTGACCAACGAAACCCGACAAATCATCGCGTCCAAAGGACTTCACCCGCTCGGACGGACCAAGGATGGTGCGGCCGATGGGCTGATCTGGGAAGGCGGCTTCTTGCAGCCAGTCGAACACCACATCGTCCGGGGTATCCAGAGCCTGACCAATCTCTTGCAGGATCACGCCGCGTTCAATCTCGATCTCACCCGTGTCAAAGACCGGGTTCAGAACGATGTCGGAAATCACGTCGAGCCCAAGTGCCACATCGTCCTTCAGGACACGCACGTAATAGGCCGTAACCTCGCGCGAGGTATAAGCGTTGATGTACCCGCCAACGTCTTCGATCGCTTCGGCAATCTCAAGCGCTGAACGCTTCTTGGTGCCTTTGAAGGCCATGTGTTCAAGAAAATGCGCGATCCCGTTTTGGGCCTTCGTTTCGTGACGGCCACCCGCCATCACCCAAACCCCCAAAGAGGCACTTTCCAGCCCGGGCATGTGTTCTGTGACGACGCGCACGCCGTTGGAAAGACGGTCCAGACGCACGGTCATGCAGATACGGCCTTTCCGGTGCGTTCGAGGATCAGGGTTTTCAACGCGCCCAAATCGTTGGCCACACGAGTCACACGCTCGTCTCGGTCAAAGAGATCCGCCATGCGCGGCGGCAAAGGCGCGTCTTGGCCACAGGCATCTTTCACGGCAGCGGGGAACTTTGCGGGATGTGCGGTGGCAAGCGTGATCATCGGGCTGTCGCCCAAGTGTTCGTTTGCCACTTTCACACCGACAGCCGAATGCGGGCAGAGAACCTCGCCCGTCGTGGCAAAGCTGGTTTTAATCTGCGCCATCGTTTCGTCTTCCGACGCACGACCCGAGGTGAATTGTTCTTTCAGATACTCCATCGCGCCTTGGCTGATGCTGAAGCCCCCATCGTTCAGATCAGACATCTGATCTGCGACCGCTTTGCCATCGCGCCCATAGGCGTCAAACAGCGCTCGTTCAAAGTTCGAGGACACTTGAATGTCCATCGACGGGCTGATCGAGGGCGTGACGCCCGCCTTGGTGTAAGCACCCGTTTCCATCGTGCGATGTAGGATGTCGTTTTGGTTCGTTGCGATCACCAGCTGATCAATCGGCAGACCCATCTTCTTGGCAATATAGCCCGCGAAGATGTCGCCAAAGTTGCCCGTAGGCACAGTGAAGCTGATTTCGCGATCCGGGGCACCCAGCGATACAGCGGACGAGAAGTAGTACACCACCTGCGCCAGAACACGCGCCCAGTTGATCGAATTTACACCCGCCAGCTTCACACCGTCGCGGAACTCAAAATCATTGAACATGTCTTTCAAACGCGCCTGGCAGTCGTCGAAGTCTCCATCCATGGCCAGCGCATGCACGTTGCTTTCCGGCGGCGTGGTCATCTGACGGCGCTGAACCTCAGACACGCGGCCATGCGGGAACAGGATGAACACGTCGACCGCGTCCAGACCTTTGAACGCTTCGATGGCGGCGGACCCGGTGTCTCCGGAAGTTGCACCAACGATGGTCACCTTTTCGCCGCGACGGCTGAGGGCCACTTGAAAAAGTTGACCAATCAGTTGCATTGCGAAATCTTTGAACGCCAGCGTCGGGCCGTGGAAAAGCTCCAACAGGAAATGGTTCGGACCCAGCTGCACCAGCGGCGCACGCGCGTCATGGCCGAATCCGGCATAGGCCTTGGCGATGATCTGACGGAACTCATCGTCAGTGAAGCTTTCGCCCACGAAAGGCTGCATCACGCGAAAGGCGATTTCCTCGTAGGACAGGCCAGCAAGTGCTGCGATCTCATCATTCGACATGGTCGGGATGGTTTCCGGCACATACAAGCCACCATCGCGCGCAAGGCCGGTCAGCATAGCCTCTTCAAAGCTAAGTACAGGGGCATCACCACGGGTCGAGATATAGCGCATCGAATTTGAGTCCTTCAGGGGTTTCGGCGCTTCTTACGCCAAAGCAAGGTGAGTGTCATCACCGACCATGTGAGCGCCAGCAAAAACCATGTCCCTGCGTATTCAAGGTGACGGTTGGGCACGCCTTCCGAAGTGACGGGCAGGGGCAGCACATTCGGCTCAGCCGGGGTCATTTCGCGTGTGATGACAAGGATGGGCTTCGTGCTCAGCGTGTCGGCCATCTGATCCAAATCGCGGGCAAACCACGTGTTGCCCACCACGTCGTTGTCGGGGGTCGAGCTGCGCCGGTCATCAGGCCAATGTAGATTGCCTTCGATGGTGACAGGACCGGCGGGCACTGGCGGCATCTCGTCGGCCACACGGATAAACCCACGGTCGATCAGAATCGGGCCCTGATCGGTCTGCAAAGGAGAGATAAGCCGAAACCCCGCCCCCGCTGCTTTGGTGGAAACAAGGACGCGCAAGGTCGCATCGTCCATCTGACCCGAGACCGTCACGGGCAGGTAGGTGTCGCGTGCCTTGTCGGGAACCACTGGCAAGGACACCGGATCGGCGGCGATGCGCGCGTCGATCTCAGCCAGCACGCCCTCTTTCCACTTCAGGCGCTGCACCTGCCATGTACCAAGCCCGATGAACAGGGCCAGCACGGCAAGGCTGAGAATGATGGCAATGGCTTGTCGCATGAGGGAAACCCGAAATGAGAAAGGCGCGAGAGGTTGCCCCCTCGCGCCCCTTGCTTAGGACTATTTGCAGGTCAGGTTCAACCGCCCCAGATGTAAACAGCCGCGAACAGGAACAGCCAAACAACGTCAACGAAGTGCCAGTACCAAGCGGCGGCTTCAAAGCCGACGTGGCTTTCGGGGGTGAAGTGACCCTTCATCGCGCGCAGCAGGCAGACGAACAGGAAGATGGTGCCGACGATCACGTGGAAGCCGTGGAAGCCAGTCGCCATGAAGAAGTTCACGCCATAGATGTTGCCTGAGAATTCAAAGGCCGCGTGGCTGTATTCGTACGCCTGGAAGATGGTGAAGATCACACCCAGGATTACGGCCAGCGTCAGACCCCAAACAAGGTCTTTGCGGTTGTTTTCATGCGCAATGGCGTGGTGCGCCCAAGTCACGGCGCAACCCGACAGCAACAGGATCAGCGTGTTGATCAGCGGCAGGTGCCACGGATCGAAGGTTTCGATCCCAGCGGGCGGCCAAACACCATCGATGGCGGGCGAGCCTTCTGTCATGGGGTACATGGCGTGTTTGAAGAAGCTCCAGAACCACGCCACGAAGAACATAACCTCGGACATGATGAACAGGATCACGCCGTAACGCAGGCCGATTTTCACAACCGAGGTGTGGTCACCGGTTTCGCCTTCGTGCACGATATCCGACCACCAGGCGAACATGACGTAGAGAACACCAGCCAACCCGATGAAGAACAACCAAGGCATGCCATTGGCCATCCACTGAACGGCGCCGAAAAGCATAACGAAGCCCGCAAGAGCGCCCAGGAATGGGTTCACCGAAGGTGGTAGAATGTGATAATCGTGGTTCTTTGCATGTGCCATAAGCGTATAGTCCCTGTTCTTCTGGCGTCAGTTTTGCACAACCGTCTGAGGCGGATCAAGCGATGCGACCTCTTCTGGCAATTCGGTTTCGTGGAACGTGTAAGACAATGTGATTGCATTCACATATTTTGCCTCACGATCCTCGATGATTTCGGGGTCCACGTAGAAGGTGACCGGCATGGTCACGCGTTCTCCGGGTTGCAGCACCTGCTCTTCAAAGCAGAAGCAATCGATCTTGGTGAAAAAGCCACCCGCCGAGAAGGGGGCCACGTTGTAGCTAGCGGTGCCGGCCACCGGGCGGTCGGTCGGGTTATAGGCCTCGTAGAACGCCAAACCGGTTTCGCCCAGACGGATCTCCATCTCATGCTGGACGGGTTTGAACTCCCACGGCATGCCGCGTTCTTTGGAAGCGTCGAAACGCACCAGCACTGTTCGGTCCAGCACCACGTCGGATGCGCCTTCAGCGGTCGCGGTTTCACCGCCAAAGCCGGTGACACGACAGAACCAGTCATAAAACGGCACCGACGCCCAGCTGAGCGATCCCATCAGGATCACCACACCAACGGCTTTTGCCGCAGTTTTCTGAGGTTGCGTCAGGCTCATTTAGTCGCCTCGGTGGTTGCTTCGGGTTGATAGATCTCACCCACTTTGGCCACGGTCAGGCCGTAGACAAGGGCAACAAAGCCAACCAGCACCAAGCCCAGCCCGACATTGCGGGAAAAGCGGCGCTTGTGCAGTTCGTGTTCAGCTTTGATCGCCATTAGCCCCAGCCTCCCAGACCGAAAGGTTTCAGCGATGCTTCAATCAGCAGTGCACCATAATGCAGGAATAGATAAGCCAGCGACAGTTTGAACAAGCCACGTTCGGCTTTGTGTGTGTCTGCTTCGCTGTCTTCATCCGTGCGACGGAAGACGTCCCATGCACCTTTGATGAACATGGCGTTCAGTACCAGCGCAATCACCATATAGGTGGGTCCGCCGACCGAGGTCAGGCCCAGCGCAATCGCAACAGCGGCCAATGCGAAAGTGTAGCCAAGGATATGGGCGCGGGTTGTTTTGCGTCCGTGGGTCACGGTCAGCATCGGCACGCCCGCATTGGCGTAGTCGCCCTTGGTGAACAGTGCCAGCGCCCAGAAATGGGGCGGCGTCCACGCGAAAGTAAGGGCAAACATCAGAACGCTTTCGATCGAGATCCCACCAGTGGCCACAGCCCAGCCGATCATCGGAGGGAACGCACCCGCCGCGCCACCGATCACGATGTTCTGCGGGGTCCAGCGTTTCAGCCACATCGTGTAGATCACGACGTAAAAGAAGATGGTGAAGGCCAGCAGTGCTGCGGCCATGAAGTTAGAGGCCAGCCCCAGCATAACCACGGCCATGACAGAGAGGGCGATACCGATGGCAAACGCTTCGCCTTCTTCAACCTTGCCTGAAGGGATCGGCCGCGACTGCGTGCGCTTCATCTTGCGGTCGATATCCGCATCCCACCACATGTTCAGAGCGCCCGAGGCACCTCCGCCCACAGCAATGAACAGAATCGAAGCCAAACCTACAATGGGGTTCACACTAACAGGTGCGACCAACAGCCCGACAAGGGCCGTAAAGACAACCAAAGACATCACGCGCGGCTTCAGAAGCGCGAAATAATCCCCAAAACCGGCTTCGCCGGTCTCGGTCTTGGAGGTTTGAATACTGGCGTCGCTCATGTTGATTTGGCGCTTTGGCTAGGGTCTTTTGCACAAACCGCCCCAGTGGGGCGGCAGGGTTGGAAGGGGTAACCCCCTTCCCGATGATCAGTTGGCCGATGCGACCTGAATGGCAGCAGGCGCGGCAGTCGCATTGTCTGCATATTCTTCGATCGCGCCTTTCAGCCAGGCTTCATACTCGGCCTCGGTCACGGCTTTCACAGTAATCGGCATATAGGCGTGGTCCTTGCCGCAAAGCTCGGAACACTGACCGAAATAAATGCCTTCTTTACCGGGCTCAACTTCAAACCAAAGCTCGGCCAGACGACCGGGAACGGCGTCTTGCTTTACACCGAAAGCAGGGATGGTCCACGAGTGGATCACGTCGGCCGCAGTCACTTGCATCACGACTTTCTTGCCGGTTGGCACAACAACGGCGGTGTCGGTCGCCAGCAGATAATCGCTTTGCTCATAACCGTGCTCTTCCAGTGCCGACTTATCCAAAAGGAAGCTGTCGAAGCCGAATTCATGCTCGGGATATTCATAACCCCAGTACCACTGGTATCCGGTGACTTTGATCACAACGTCACCTTTGGGGATCACCTGCTGCTGGAACAGAACCGGCAGCGAGAAAGCACCGATAAAGACCAGAATCACAACGGGGATCAGGGTCCATGCGATTTCAATGGGCGTATGGTGCGAGAAGGTTGCGGGCTCGGGATTGGCGCGGCGGTTGTGGCGTACAATTACCCACAGAAGCAGAGCAGTAACGAAAATCGTAATCCCGAAAATGATCACGTTGATCAGTCCGTCCAGTCCCTGCGCGGCTTCGGCAATATTTGTTGCGGCTGGCTGAAAACCCATACCGCCGTCAACCGGTTTACCGATCACCTCGAGGTTTTCTTGCGCGGTGGCGACACCCGCTGTCATCATTGCTGTTGCAGTGGCGAAAAGGCTGCTGAAACGCATCATGTTCGTCTTTCTCTTCCCTGTGCGGCCCAGCCCGATACCGGTGATTTCCGGTTCAAGCTGATGCGCACTCTTGCCTCTCCCGCACATAGGCGCGGGAATCCCTTGTTTCTCATTGGTGTGAAACCATATTAGAAAGCTGGGAACAAGGAAAAACCTTCGCAAGTTAATGAACAACACCGCGTTTAGCGCAAACTCGAGGCCCCCCATGACCGAGACCACCCCCTTTCGCCCTTTTGAGCATCTGATCAGCCAAGATCGGGCTCAAAAGATTCTGGCTGAAACCACCCACGGTGCGGATGACGGAGAGCTGTTCTTCGAACGCATGAGGTCCGAAGCCTTGGTATTTGATGACGGGCGGCTGCGTAATGCCAGCTACGACGCCTCGGAAGGATTTGGGTTGCGGGCCGTGAAAGGGGAAACCACGGGCTATGCCCATTCGACCGAAATCAGCGAATCCGCCTTAAAACGTGCGGCTTCGACAGCTCGGCTTGCTGTTGGAGATGGCGGTGGTACATGGGCTGATGCGCCTGTACGCACCAATCGCAAGCTCTATTCCGACAACGACCCGATGGCAGATGCCGGATTTGGCCTGAAGGTCGAAACCCTGCGTGAGATTGACGCCTTCACCCGTGACCTTGATCCGCGCGTGGTTCAGGTCTCGGCGACCATCGCGGCCTCTTTGCAAGAGGTGCATATCCTGCGCCCGGATGGCGCGCTGGTGTCTGACACCCGACCCATGACGCGACTAAATGTCTCGGTCATCGTCGAGAATGACGGGCGGCGTGAAAGCGGGTCGTCCGGCGGTGGTGGTCGCGCTGGTCTGACCGGGTTGATGGACGCGCGACACTGGCAAAGCACCGCGCGCGAGGCGCTTCGCATTGCGCTGGTGAACCTTGACGCGGTACCAGCGCCTGCGGGTGTGATGGACGTGGTGCTGGGCAATGGTTGGCCGGGCATCCTGTTGCACGAAGCCGTTGGCCACGGGCTGGAGGGGGACTTCAACCGCAAGGGCACCTCTGCCTTCTCAGGACTCGTCGGTCAGCAAGTCGCATCCAAGGGCGTGACCGTCGTGGATGATGGCACCCTGCCTGACCGCCGTGGATCAATCACCGTGGATGACGAAGGCACGCCTTCGGGTCGCGCGGTACTGATCGAGGACGGCGTGCTGGTCGGCTACATGCAGGATCGCCAGAATGCGCGTCTGATGGGGGTCGCCCCCACTGGCAACGGACGCCGCCAAAGCTATGCCCACGCGCCAATGCCGCGCATGACCAACACGATCATGGAAGGTGGCAACGCCACGCCGGAAGAGGTGCTGGGCGAGCTGAAAGACGGCATCTATGCCGTCGGCTTCGGCGGTGGTCAGGTGGACATCACCAACGGCAAGTTTGTGTTTTCCTGCACCGAGGCCTACCGCGTCGAAGGCGGCAAGGTCGGCGCACCGGTGAAAGGTGCAACCCTGATCGGCGACGGCCCGCAAGCGATGAAACAAATCCGCGCTATCGGAAACGATATGGCATTGGATCCGGGCGTTGGCACTTGCGGCAAGGCGGGGCAGTCGGTGCCGGTGGGTGTCGGGCAGCCGTCGCTGCTGATTGGCGGGTTGACCGTAGGTGGGTCGGCGGCGTGACCATTGTTGAAGGCATCACCAACCGCGTGCTTTCGATTGTCGGCAGCGCGTTAATCCTGATGTTCTTCTCCGAGTTCTTCTTCATGAACGAAGGCCCGGTGGATACGGTAATGTCGCTTCGGACCACCCCGGGCACAGCAATCATCGGGCTGGTAGAAACAACGGCCTACTACGCCTTAGCAGCCTGGGCGTTTCTTCTTTTACTTCCCTCTGCGCAACAACGGGGCATGGCGGGTGTGTTTCTGGTGGCGTGTTTATATGGCTGGATCACCGAAGGCGCGATCGTCCCTGTGGTTCACGAGGCCCCCCCCATTTCATGGATTTGGACATCGGTCAGTTGGCACGCTCCGATTGACGTGTTCTTGGGGCTCTATTTATTACGTCAGGTCTTGTGTGCACCGACACCGTGGGCTTCGGTCGCCTTGCATGCAGCCACGGGCATCGCTTGGGGTCTTTGGAGCACATGGACCTGGTCCGAACCTAAAAGCCAGCATCTATCCGGGTCAGATTTCTTGTTCTTTACCGTGGTGACCTCGGGGATTTGGGCACTGGGTTTGGTCTTGTTGTCCCGAGCACGGGTTTGGCACTCCGTCGCGCCGGAACGATGGAGCATTTTCCTGATTGTCTGGGCGTTGGGACTTCTGTGGGCCGCTGCTGCATTACCGTTATCAATCGGGCCATTGGCCTTAAGCGCACTGGCACTGTGGATGATCTTACGTCCTGGGGAAACGGACCGACAAAGTGCCGACCTGCCCGCGGGTGCCTTCCCGGCAAACCGCCTGTGGCATGTAGTTTTAGCCGCCATCACTGCAACGGGCACCGTCTGGTTGTGTGATGGCATGGGCTGGATGATCCCGACCGAGGAGATCACGGCTGCATTTTTCATGGCAGGTAGCGCAGCGCTCATTTGGGCATATTGGCAGGCCTTCACCCTCCGTTAACCATTTCCCAGGCATGGTTAATCCGCAAAAGACGGAATCAACCATGCCAACGGATTTACTCCCTTCCCTTCACCCCACCTGCTCACCCCAGTCAGCGGAAGATGAGCTGGATTGGATCCGTCTTTTGCGGTCGCGCCGCGTGGGTGTCGCGACATTCTTTCGGCTGCTGAACGAACACGGCACAGCACGCGCAGCACTTGAGGCTCTGCCAGAAGTCGCGCGCGCAGCTGGCGTAAAAGACTACGCGCCCTGCCCGATCGAGGTTGCCCAAGACGAACATCAGCGCGCGAAGTTTGCCGGTGCACGCATGATTGCGTGGGGTACACCCGACTATCCCGAACTGTTGTCCGAGATCTCGGACCCGCCACCGTTTTTCTGGGCAATGGGCGATCACACGCTTTTGCAAAGCCCAATGGTGGCCTTGATCGGCGCACGGAACGCCTCGTCCATCGGTACGCGCATGGCACGCAAGCTGGCAGGCGAGCTGTCTGAGGCAGGCTTTACTGTGGTCTCCGGGTTGGCGCGCGGGATTGATACAGTTGCCCATACCGAAGCGCTTGCCAAAGGAAAAACCGTCGCCGTGCAAGCGGGCGGCGTCGATGTGATCTATCCAAAAGAAAACACCGTTCTGGCCGAAGACATCGCGCGCGATGGGCTGCGGATTTCCGAAATGCCGCCGGGCATGACACCGCAAGCCCGCCACTTCCCGCGTCGCAATCGCCTGATCTCGGGCCTCGCGCGCGCTGTTGTGGTTGTCGAGGCCGCAGCGAAATCCGGCTCGCTTCTGACAGCCCGCAACGCCTTGGATCAGGGGCGCGATGTTCTGGCCGTTCCGGGCCACCCGTTCGACGCACGCGCCTATGGGTGCAACATGCTGATCCGCGACGGAGCGGTGCTGGTCCGCAACGCAGTCGATGTGGTTGAGGCCATTGGACCCGCCGCTCAAGCTCCGTCTACTGACGCGAATGTACAAACAAATGACGCTTCCGCCACTACAGAATCTGTTGGAACACGAGACAAAAGGACATTGGCAGAAACGGCCGAGCTGCACGGACAAATCCTGTCTCGGCTCGGGTCGTGTCCGCTGGCAGAGGATCAGTTGATCCGCGACATCGGCCAATCACATGGTCTGGGATCACAACAGATTCTACCGGAATTGGTGAACCTGGAACTGGACGGGCGCATCATGCGCCAACCCGGGGGGCTTTTATCAAAGCTCTCTTAACTGCGTTTCCCAATTGGTAACTTAACTTTACCAATTTAGCGCTAAACCTTTCACAAATCCTTCAAAAACTATTGCGCTGCAGCGCGGCAAGCCCTACGAATCCGGCAATTCCAAAACCGGAACCTAGGGGAAACTTGATGCGCGACTTCCAGAAAATCCTGATTGCCAACCGGGGCGAGATTGCCATCCGCGTCATGCGGGCAGCAAACGAGATGGGCAAAAAGACCGTTGCGGTCTATGCCGAAGAAGACAAGCTGGGCCTGCACAGATTTAAAGCCGACGAAGCGTATCGCATCGGCGAAGGCATGGGCCCGGTTGCGGCTTACCTGTCGATCGATGAGATCATCCGCGTCGCCAAGGAATGTGGCGCAGACGCGATCCATCCCGGCTATGGCCTTCTGTCTGAAAACCCGGATTTCGTGGACGCCTGTGCTGCGAACGGCATCACCTTCATCGGCCCCAAGGCGGAAACCATGCGTGCGCTTGGCGACAAGGCCTCGGCCCGTAAGGTTGCGATTGCCGCCGGCGTGCCTGTCATTCCAGCGACCGAGGTTCTGGGCGACGACATGGTCGCCATCAAGAAAGAAGCCGCGGAAATCGGTTACCCCTTGATGTTGAAAGCAAGCTGGGGCGGCGGCGGTCGCGGCATGCGCCCGATCCATTCAGAAAACGAGGTCGAGGAAAAGGTACTGGAAGGCCGCCGCGAAGCCGAAGCCGCCTTTGGCAATGGCGAAGGTTATCTGGAGAAGATGATCACCCGCGCCCGCCACGTCGAGGTACAGATCCTTGGCGACTGCCATGGCAACATTTATCACCTTTATGAACGCGACTGTTCAGTTCAGCGTCGCAACCAAAAAGTGGTTGAACGCGCGCCCGCGCCCTACTTGTCCGAAGCTCAACGCGAAGAGCTGTGCGAGCTTGGCCGCAAGATCTGTAACCACGTGAACTATGAGTGCGCGGGCACAGTTGAATTCCTGATGGATATGGAAAGCGGCAAGTTTTACTTCATCGAAGTGAACCCCCGCGTGCAGGTCGAACACACCGTGACGGAAGAAGTCACCGGCATCGACATCGTGCAGGCGCAAATCCTGATCGCCGAGGGCAAGTCGCTGGCCGAAGCCACCGGCAAAGCCAGTCAATATGACATCCGCCTGAACGGCCACGCGCTGCAAACCCGCGTGACAACGGAAGACCCGCAAAACAATTTCATCCCGGACTACGGCCGCATCACGGCCTATCGCTCAGCCACTGGCATGGGCATCCGGTTGGACGGCGGCACGGCCTATGCGGGCGGCGTCATCACGCGCTATTACGACAGCCTGCTGACCAAGGTTACAGCCTGGGCGCAGACACCAGAGAAGGCGATCGCACGCATGGACCGCGCGCTGCGCGAATTCCGTGTGCGTGGGGTGTCGACCAACATTGCGTTTGTCGAAAACCTGCTGAAGCACCCTGTGTTTCTGAACAATCAATACACCACGACGTTCATCGACGAGACGCCAGAGCTGTTCAAGTTCTCGAAACGTCGCGACCGGGGCACGAAAGTGTTGACCTATATCGCGGATATCACCGTGAACGGGCACCCTGAGACCACAGATCGTCCGGCCCCGCCCGCTGATCTAAAAGAACCCAAACCACCTGCGCTGCGCGCGGAACCGGCAGCTGGATCGCGCACCTTGCTTGAAGCAGAGGGCCCGCAGGCCGTTGCCGATTGGATGAAAGCGCAAAAGCAGCTTCTGATCACCGACACGACAATGCGCGACGGGCACCAGTCGCTTCTGGCGACGCGCATGCGCTCGATCGACATGATCAAGGCGGCACCGGCTTATGCCGCCAACGTGCCCGAGCTGTTTAGTGTCGAATGCTGGGGTGGCGCGACATTCGATGTGGCTTACCGTTTCTTGCAAGAATGTCCGTGGCAACGCCTGCGCGACTTGCGCGAGGCGATGCCAAACGTGATGACGCAAATGCTGCTGCGTGCGTCAAACGGCGTAGGGTATACCAACTACCCGGATAACGTGGTGCAGGCGTTTGTGGGTCAGGCCGCAAAGTCAGGCGTTGATGTGTTCCGCGTGTTTGATTCACTCAACTGGGTTGTAAACATGCGCGTGGCGATGGATGCCGTGGTTGAAGCAAACAAAGTTTGTGAAGGCACAGTTTGCTACACCGGTGATATCCTGAACCCGGATCGTTCGAAATACGACCTGAAATACTATGTCGGCATGGCCAAGGAACTCGAGGCTGCAGGCGCACATGTGCTGGGTTTGAAAGACATGGCTGGCCTTTTGAAACCCGCCGCCGCGCGCGTTTTGATCAAGGCGCTAAAGGAAGAGGTCGGGTTGCCAATTCACTTCCACACCCATGACACGTCAGGCATCGCAGGTGCAACCATCCTGGCCGCAGCTGATGCGGGAGTAGACGCAGTGGACGCGGCGATGGACGCGTTCTCGGGCGGCACGTCGCAAGCCTGTCTTGGCTCGGTCGTTGAAGCATTACGCAACACCGACCGCGACACCGGGCTGGACATAGGTGCGATCCGCGAGATTTCCAATTACTGGGAAGGCGTGCGCCAACAGTATGCAGCCTTCGAAAGCGGGCTGGAGGCACCGGCTTCAGAGGTTTACCTGCACGAAATGCCGGGCGGTCAGTTCACCAACCTGAAAGCACAGGCGCGCTCATTGGGGCTGGAAGAGAAATGGCCGGACGTGGCGCAAAGCTATGCGGATGTGAACCAGATGTTTGGCGATATCGTAAAGGTCACGCCATCTTCGAAAGTGGTCGGAGACATGGCGCTGATGATGGTAAGCCAAGGCCTGACACGCGACGAGGTAGAGGACCCCAAAACCGACGTGGCCTTCCCTGATTCAGTAGTCGACATGATGCGTGGCAATCTGGGCCAACCTCCCGGAGGCTTCCCAAAATCCATCATCAAGAAGGTGCTGAAGGACGAGAAACCCAATGTGGAACGTCCGGGCAAGCATCTGGAACCCGTTGATCTTGAAGCCGCCCGTGCTGAGCTGTCCAAAGAGCTTCAAGGCTTCAAAGTGGATGATGAGGATCTGAACGGATATCTGATGTATCCCAAGGTCTTTCTGGACTACATGGGTCGTCACCGCCAATACGGCCCGGTACGCACACTGCCCACCAAAACCTTCTTCTATGGCATGGAGCCAGGGGAAGAGATCTCGGCCGAGATTGATCCAGGTAAGACGCTGGAGATCCGGCTACAGGCCCTTGGTGAGACCGATGAAAACGGCGAAGTGAAAGTTTTCTTTGAATTGAACGGTCAACCGCGCACGATCCGCGTTCCAAACCGCCTGGTCAAATCTTCGACCCAAGCGCGCCCCAAAGCCGAAGATGGCAATGCAAACCATGTTGGTGCCCCTATGCCGGGTGTGGTGGCTTCTGTCGCAGTGACAGTTGGTCAGCAAGTGAAAGAAGGGGACCTTCTGTTGACCATCGAAGCGATGAAGATGGAAACCGGTATCCATGCAGAACGCGATGCGGTGGTCACCGGATTGCATGTGCAGGCCGGAGGGCAAATTGATGCTAAAGACCTGCTGATCGAACTGGAGTAGATCACAGCACCAGATGACGAAAACGGCCGCCCCAAAAGGCGGCCGTTTTTCTTTTTTACACAAGATCTTTGGTCGAGTTTTCAGCCAAATGGGCAATCGCGACTTTGACGTGCTTTAACCTGACAGTTGTTGTGCTGATTGTGTGCATCGCGGTGGTATTCCTCGTGACATGTTGGGCAGAGGGCCACAGGCGTTAGAACACGCCCGGCCCCACCCAAAGAAGCCATAAATTCTTCACCACAGACCTCAAGGCTTTCGCCCTGCGCCTGAAGTTCCGAAGCCGTCACACCACAAACGACACATTGGCCAAGCGCGAGTGCTGAGACACGCTCACGCTCGGAAACTACCCTCTGGTAGTTGCAAGCAGTTAACTCCAAACTCACCCTCCCCCGGATGATTCTGATACTCGTTGACGTAAGTGGAACCAGATTACATCAAATTCTGGCTTAAATATGATCACATCTCTGTGCACTTAGCCCAGCCCCCATCATTCCAGGGCCTGTCAGCAAAAAAAAGAAGGGGAATCGCGCTTTTCCTCTTGCAGCCCGCGCATGTATTTCCTATTTCACGCCTCACCGAAGGAAGCGGGCGTAGCTCAGGGGTAGAGCATAACCTTGCCAAGGTTAGGGTCGGGCGTTCGAATCGCCTCGCCCGCTCCAATCGGTTACCCGGTCTGGTCACCCGCCAGACAAAGCCATAGGAAGCGGGCGTAGCTCAGGGGTAGAGCATAACCTTGCCAAGGTTAGGGTCGGGCGTTCGAATCGCCTCGCCCGCTCCAAATGGAACAAAGTTCCCAGATTTGATGAATTTGTGCTGTGCAACCTCAACGCGATGCGTTGGACCAGCGTGGCATGTTCAATGCGGCACGTACAAAAAAACGAAGGGGACGCGCATAGCGCATCCCCTTACCCCAATTCATCCTTCCCCTCAGAGGATGTTCGGGTTCAGGCGCTCAGAGACTGGCGCCCGGCAAGTTCATGGATCATGGACTGGATCTGAGCCCGGATCTTGTCATCCGAGATCGACGAAAGCGCTTGTGCAGCCTTGGCTGTACGCTCGTCCAATGCTTCGCGTTCAGGCATGCCAGCTCGCGGCAGCCCTTCGAAAAAGTAAGCAGGTTCGACATCAAGCAGTTGTGCGATTTCGAACATTTTGCTGGCTGAAACGCGGTTGTACCCGGTTTCGTATTTTTGAAGTTGCTGGAACGACAGTCCCAGTTTCTCGGCGACGTTTACCTGTGTCATGCCGCGCAACAGACGCACTTCGCGAATTTTCTTTCCGACATGAATGTCTACCGGATGTACCATTTTTTCACCACATAATTGTTTCCCGCTAAGGGAGAATGGCATCAAACGATATGAAACCCAATTGGTGAGTAATGAACATCTATGTAACATTTTTGATTGCATGATGGATGATTTATGTTACCAACTCTGTATAACGCCTTTTTTACAAGGCTTTGGTGATCGTCCCACCGGCAAGCTGGGTGACGCGTTTCACCCCCGTGAACAATGCGTTTACAGTTAAGGGAACATAAATGACCCATCGTGATGCACCTGCACTGCTGTATGAGATGCTCAGGTCATTCGCCTCATTGGCGCAAACGCTGAACCTTTCAAGGACCGTCAAAGACCTTGGAAGCACGCGTCAAACCGTCCGCAGACACATCGCCCAACTTGAAGAATATATGGGAAACCCGCTCTTCTCGTTTGACAACCGTCAGTACAAACTGACTGAGACCGGTGAGAACGCCCTAAAAGAAGCCGAAGAACTTCTGGCGCGCGGCGAAGCTTGGTTGAACAGTGAAAGCCGACATGTCTTTGGTCTGCACTACCTCGCATTGCAGGATGGGAAGATCCCGTACTTCCTGCAACAACACCCGCTGACCGCTCTTTGGGACAACTCATCCGAGCTTTTGAAGTTCGGGTTTCACTGCTGGGCGCAATCCGAAGGAGAGCTTGAAAGCCCAAGTTTTGCCAAGTTGCGACCTTATTTGATGGTCTTCCGGTACAACCAGTTAAACGGGGATTGGATATGTACTGAAGTGGGCGAAAAATCATCCTTCGCAACCTGGTTTGGGTGGGAGAAATATCGATCTGCCGTTGGACGAAGCGCCGTTAATTTGCCCACCGACAAAGGTTACAGTTATCTGCTGACCCAATCTTTTCACGATGTGGCCAGCACCCGAAGCATTCGACTTGATCACATTCATACCCATATGCCGTACGGTCCTGAGGCCACGCCGACGCCGATTTCGTACCACCGTTTGGTGATGGCATGTCGGTACGCAGATGGTGATCTGGCTCTGGCGACGCTGATTGATCGCACAATGAATGTTCAGATTTTGGAATTGCCGAATGAGATGCGTCTTGCGATGCCGCCAGAACTGGCGATGGACATCAAACCACCTTTCTGACATGTTCCACCCGGCGCCTGTGTCCAGTTCGCGCCACATTCTTACCAAAATTCAACCATAGGCACGTTCGTTCGACAAATCGCAACGTCTGCGCGAAACTTGGTCACGACCACTAACCACGAGGTTCCGATGACCATTCACGACACATTCACCGGCGCGCAGTACATTACACGCATGCTGGACATCATTAACGACAAAGGGGTGATGATCGAAATCGGATCAGATTTTGATCTCTATGCTCGTTATATTGCCGAACACCGAACCAAGCTGCCGCTGGGACTGGCATTTGATCCTGAAAATCAGAAACTGACCGAAGATAACGGGTTCTGGATCGTAGGCTGGGACCGTGAAGGCAAGATGATGCATTCACAGGCAATGCGCATGATTGATATGTCCGACACCTACCTATCAGACTATCTTAGCGAGAATTTTCAAGGGTTTGCACCACCTGGGTGCACTTTGGATATGAACAGAAGTATGTATCGTGCGGGGCCTGGTGCGAAGCGGATCACTGGTAAAATCTGCTACCACGGCGACCTATGGGTTGAGAGCAGCGAACGATATCGCGGTACGGGCCTTCCTGGGATTCTGGCCCGATTTGCATTGGCGACAAGCCTGCTGCGCTGGTCCCCCGATCATGTGTTTGGTTTTATGGCGCAACATCATGCATTCCGTGGGCTTGCCGAACGCGAAGGTTACATGCATTGCGAACCCGGTGCTTTGGAACTGCACGCGCGAGAGCTGAACACGGTGATTCGCGGTTTTTTGACTTATATGTCCCGTGAAGACCTGAGTTTTCTGATGGAGATCTGCCCGCAGGAGTATGTTCAATCGCAAGCTGCATAGATCTTCACATACAGTGGCAGGCTGGTTTTTATCACGTTCAACCCCTCAAAGCGGGATAGCCACACATTGCTTACTCAGTTTCAAAGCTGCCTTTTCGCCACTGCGTTCCCCCCCTATAAGGAGCGCAGTTAGAAGAAGGATGACCTGATGCGGCGTGCCTCGATTACACGTAAAACCGCGGAAACCGCGATCTCGGTCGAGCTGAACCTCGACGGGACCGGAAAATATGACAACCAGACTGGCGTGGGGTTCTTTGATCACATGTTGGATCAGTTGTCGCGCCACTCGCTGATCGACATGACGATCCGCGCCGAAGGGGATTTGCACATCGACGATCACCACACGGTCGAAGACACCGGTATTGCCATCGGGCAAGCGCTGGTCGAGGCACTTGGCGACAAGAAAGGCATCCGTCGTTATGGCGAATGCCACTTGCCAATGGATGACGCGCAAGTGCGCGCGGCGCTGGATCTGTCGGCCCGCCCGTTCCTGATCTGGAATGTCGAATTCGCCGCCCCCAAAATCGGCACGTTCGACACGGAACTGGTACGCGAGTTCTTCCAAGCGCTGGCGACCCATGGCGGCATCACGTTGCATATCGACCAAATTCACGGCTTCAACGCCCACCACGTGGCCGAGGCCGCGTTTAAAGCTGTGGCGCGCGCCTTGCGTGTGGCTGTTGAAACCGATCCGCGCAAAGCGGACGCCATTCCATCGACCAAGGGTGCTCTGTAAAGCACGCCCGACCCGGAGACCAACATGCTGACCGTGATCATCGACTATGACAGCGGCAACCTGCACTCGGCCGAAAAAGCGTTTCAACGCATGGCAGCCGAGACGAATGCAGGCGACGTGATCGTGTCCCCCAAGCCCGAAGACGTGACCCGCGCCGACCGCATCGTTCTGCCCGGCGACGGGGCCTTCCCCGCCTGCCGTCAGCAGCTGTCCGACCATCGCGGCATCTATGAAGCGCTGGAAGAGGCGGTGATCCGTCAGGGCCGCCCTTTCATGGGCATCTGCGTGGGCATGCAAATGCTCGCCACCGTAAGCCACGAATATCAGGACACGGACGGGTTTGACTGGATCAAGGGGCATGTGCGCAAGATCACACCCGCTGACCCGGCACTGAAGGTCCCGCATATGGGCTGGAACGATCTGGTGATCGACAGCACCCACCCTGTGCTTGATGGCGTGACAACGGGCGACCACGCCTATTTCGTGCACTCCTACCACTTTGTCGTGGACCACCCTGCCGACCGTTTGGCCCATTGCGACTACGCGGGCGACATCACCGCCATTGTGGGCCGTGACAACATGATCGGCATGCAGTTCCACCCAGAAAAAAGCCAGGCGGCGGGGTTAAGGATGATCGCGAACTTCCTGAGCTGGACACCATAAAAAAAGGGCGCCTCGATGGGCGCCCTTTTCGCTTATGGAGCACTGGTTACTTCACGCGTGACCATGTTTGTTTCTTACAGATCGGGCCAACACAGCCTGCAACCTTCAGGGTCGATCCGCTCAGAGTCATCTTGGATTTGTAAACCTTGCCGGTCGAGGGCTGCCAAATCTTGCCACCCGAGTATTTGCCACCGCCATTTGGGTTCATGTCCCAAACCAGTTGCTTGCCAATATTCGGGGTGCTGATTTCTCCGCTAGAATCAAACGCTTTGGAAATCACGCCACACAGCGCAGCGCCACATTGTGAAAATGTTACGTGGGCATAGGCACCGTCATCGACTTGAGTTTTCCACACGCCCAGTACCGGATCGGCCATCGCAGGCCCGGCCAAACCAACTGCCAGCGCTGCCGCTGCAATTACTCGTTTCATAGTATCCTCCCTGATTTGCCGATTATCCTGCCGCCCTCGCCCACCCTGTGGCAAGTGTGACGTCACGGGAGGTCTTGCTTGGCTTTCCCCCTTGTCCATGTAAAAAGCAGCGCAATCGACAGCTTAACGGAGCACCTGCCATGATCCTCTATCCTGCCATCGACCTGAAAGACGGCCAATGCGTGCGCCTTTTGCGCGGCGAGATGGAAGAAGCGACCGTGTTCAACGACGATCCGGCAGCGCAAGCACGTGCGTTTCAGGATGCAGGCTGCGAATGGATCCACCTTGTCGATCTGAACGGAGCCTTCGCGGGTGAACCTGTAAACGGTGCTGCGGTTGAAGCCATCCTTGGCGCGATTGATGTCCCTGCCCAGCTGGGTGGCGGCATCCGCGACATGGCTACGATTGAAGGCTGGATCGAAAAGGGCCTGTCCCGTGTGATCCTTGGCACCGTGGCCGTGGAAAACCCCGATCTGGTCCGCGAAGCCGCCCGCGCGTTTCCCGGCAAAGTCGCCGTGGGCATCGACGCGCGCGACGGGCGTGTTGCGACCAAAGGCTGGGCCGAGGAAACCGACGTCATGGTCACCGACCTTGCCAAGTCCTTTGAGGACGCAGGCGTCTGCGCCATCATCTACACCGACATCAACCGAGACGGCGCGATGCAAGGTCCGAATGTCGAAGCAACCGCCGATCTGGCCCGTGCGGTCTCGATCCCCGTGATTGCGTCGGGCGGCGTCAGCTCGCTCGACGATCTGCGCGCGTTGAAATCCTGTGGTGCACCGTTGGATGGCGCCATCTCGGGCCGTGCACTGTATGATGGCGCGATTGATTTGAAAGAAGCCCTCGGGGTTCTGAAAAGCGCATAGATGGCCCAAATCCGCACGACACCCCTGCCCCAGTCTTCAAAGTTGTGGGAGCGATTCACCAAAGGTGACTTTATCGACGGGTATGCGGTCACCAGCCCCCTTTCAGCACAAGAAGCGTTGCAAATTGGGCTGGCACTACCGTCTTGGGCCATGACGCTTTTGAAAATTCGCAATCGCATTCTGTCGCCTTTCGGGTTCAAAACACGGATCGACAAAGGGTATGTGGACAGCATCTTCCCGCTCGAATTTGAAGATGAGAACGAGGTCATCGTCGGCACCGATGACTGGCATCAGGATTTCCGCATTTCGGTCTACAAATCCCAAGGCTCGATCCATATGTCGACATGGGTGCACCGCCACAATCTGGCGGGATATATCTATCTTGCCGTGGTCATGCCGTTTCACATCCTAATCGTACGCGACGCCATGCGGCGCATTGCCCGCACGACAATTGCACCAGCGACGCAAGCGCAGTAGACACGACCCGTAAACCAATCGAGGGCCCCATGCTCAAGACCCGCATCATCCCCTGTCTCGACGTGGCTGAAGGCCGCACGGTGAAAGGCGTCAACTTCGTCGATCTGATCGACGCAGGCGACCCGGTGGAACAGGCGCGCGCCTATGACGCCGCCGGCGCTGATGAGCTCTGCTTCCTCGATATCAAAGCCACTCATGAAAACCGTGGCACGATGTATGATCTGGCCACCCGCACGGCGGAACAATGCTTCATGCCGCTGACCATCGGCGGAGGTGTACGCAGCCCAGAAGACGTGCGCGACCTGCTACTGGCGGGCGCGGATAAGGTCAGCTTCAACTCTGCCGCCGTGGCGGACCCGGACGTGATTGCACGCTCTGCTGATCGCTTTGGCAGCCAGTGCATCGTCGTTGCCATCGACGCCAAGACCATCGGCCATGACGCGGATGGCAATCCCAACAAATGGGGCATCTTCACCCATGGTGGGCGCAAACCAGCGCTGGACGCAGACGGCAATCCCATTGATGCAGTCGAATTCGCCAAGCTGATGGAACAGAAGGGCGCGGGTGAGATCCTGTTGACCTCGATGGACCGTGACGGAACCCGCGCAGGCTTCAACCTGCCGCTGACCCGCGCGATCTCAGACGCCGTGCATGTGCCGGTGATCGCCTCGGGGGGCGTCGGCAATCTGGACCACCTTGTGGAAGGCGTGACCGAAGGTGGGGCAAGCGCCGTGCTGGCCGCATCGATCTTCCACTTTGGCGACTACACCATCCGCGAGGCCAAAGAACACATGGCCGCCGCAGGCATCCCGATGAGGCTTACATGAGCATTCTAGAGCAACTCGCAGCGACAATCGAAGCACGCAAAACTGCAGATCCCGACAGCAGCTGGACCGCCAAACTGCTGGCCAAGGGCCCGGAAAGATGCGCCGAGAAGTTCGGGGAAGAAGCAGTCGAGGCCATCATTGCAGCGGTGAAAAACGACCGCGAGAACCTAACCGCCGAGGCCGCAGACGTGCTCTATCACCTTCTGGTCATGCTGGCCGCGCGCGACGTGACGTTGGACGATGTTCTGTCAGAACTCGAACGCCGTGAGGGCACATCAGGCATCGCTGAAAAAGCTGCCCGACAGCCCTAAGCTTCTCATTTTCTTGTCATAAATATCTTGGGGGAATGCGCGCAGCGCAGGGGGCAAAGCCCCTAGGCTGGCATGGCGAGCAGCCGAAAACCTAACCGACAAGAACTCCATCGCCAATCAGGCGCGGGTATTCGATGGCGGGGCAGCGATCCTCGACCACTTCGATCCCGCGGGCCTCGGCCTTCGTGCGCGCGGCTGCATTGAAGATTTCCAATTGCATCCAAACCGTACGCAGATTTGGCAGCGCCTCAAGCGCTTCATCTACAATCGGCTCGATGGTCTCGGCACGGCGGAAAAGGTCGATCATGTCCGTCTCGGCGGGCAGATCCGAAACTTTTGCCACAACCGTTTCGCCAAACATCTCTTGCCCGGCTAGCCCCGGGTTCACACCAATCACGCGATACCCTTTGCGGGTCAGAAAACCCGCCACACGATGGCTCGCCCGTTCAGGCTTGTGGGACAACCCGACAAGACCAATCACACGGGTCGTCGTCAGGATCTGTTTCAGGCGGGAGTCGATATCTGTTTGGGTCATATGCAGCACTTAAGCCCCTAAGGTTTCATTTCCAAGCCCGCATAAGAAAAAGCGCCCAGAGATGAAATCTCTGGGCGCAGTTGGTGGAACGAGGGACAGTGAATAGAGGTTTCAGACGTTCCACAGTCTGGCCTCTGTCAAACAAGTATGTCCTTTGGTTGGGATTTGAAGATCTGGTAAAACACTTGTGATCCTCCCGTGACGCCCTAAGCCTCAAGAATACCCGGCCAGTTGGCATTCCCTTTCGCGATATTCCCCGGCACATCCTGCAACCAAAGCTCGCGCGCGCGCAGGCTGAAATTCAGGTAGAGCTTGTCTTCAAAGATCGTCCAAGCCTCGGGCACCGTTGGGGCGATGTAGCCCTTGCTGGCTGCATAGGCGCAATATCCACCAAACTGCGGGGCGTATTTCGCAGGATCTGCTGCGAACATGTCGCGGGTTTCTGCGCTTGAGAACAAGACTTTCGCACCTTCGTGCTCGAGCGAGAAATCGGAGGCTCCGGGCGTCGGTGCACCATTGGTGAAATAGGCCACTGGGTCATGTCCATCCCACGCAATGCCATCTTCCGAATAGACTGGCGGGCTGGCAGCAAATGCAGGGCGGGTCAAAAGCGTAGCGCCCAAAGGCAGGGCAGCCAATCCAGTCAACAAGTGGCGGCGGGTTAAGTGCGTCATTGAGATCTCCTTTCGGTTTCTCTCAATCTGCCCCCTGCGCCGCGAATTTACAGCCCCTCGCACGCGGAGTTGATCACCGCGTGAGGCGCGTTGCGTAAAGTGCCACCGCTGCCGCGTTGGACACGTTCAACGATCCAAAGTCACGCGCGAATGGGATCTTCACCAAGGCATCACACGTCGCTTTGGTCTTTTCGCGCAGACCCGGCCCCTCTGCCCCCATGACCAATGCCACGGGCGCATCAGGTCGCGATGACAGTGCCTGCTCGATGGTCTCGTCCGCCTCGCCATCCATGCCAAGCAGAACGAACCCCATATCGCGCAGTTCGTTCATCGTGTCGGCAAGGTTGCGTACACGAAGGTAGGGTTGACGCTCCAATGCGCCGGACGCTGTTTTGGCCAAAGCACCGGTTTCAGGTGCTGACCCGTGTTTCGTGCCGATCACCGCACTTGCACCGAACACCTCGGAAGAACGCAGGATTGCTCCGACATTGTGTGGATCGGTTACCCGATCCAGAAGCACCACGACTGGCATTTTCCCTTCGCCACCCAATACGCGCGTGGCAAAGTCACCCCAGTTCAATGGCTTCACCTCAAGGGCTGCGCCCTGGTGTACCGAATTGGGATCTAGGGGGGCTGGAAACTTGCGCGGATCGGCCATTTCGGGGGCCATGCCCGAAGCCTCAATCGCGTCTGCAAGTTTGTCAGCTGCATTTTTCGTAACAATCAGCTTAAGCTTTTCACGCTCTGGATTCACCAGCGCATCACGCACCGCATGAAGCCCGAAAAGCCACACAGTCTCGGACGCTTCTTTGCGCTTTGCCTGCTCTTTTTGAACCACCCATTTTGGCTTTTTCATTGCGCGTTCCGCCTGTCCAGTCAGCTGTCTTTTCACAAGGCCCGGACAATGCGTCATGCGACCGGCCGAGACAAGTGCATTTGGGTGATTTTTCATATTGACGCGCCCCGCCCGGCGCGATACCTAGCCCCACGTTCGGCGCAGATAGCGCAGGAAAAAGTGGGCGACAGGCCGCAAGGTGTGGCAGGGGACTGTAACTCCCTCGAGGCGACTCACGCTTGGTTCGATTCCAAGGTCGCCCACCATTTTCCAAACGACACAACTTATCCTTATAGTTCGGAAATCTGGGTACAGGTCTATTGATCCCGCCTTAGAACTTCCTGTCCAATTGGCTGGCAAATTTGGCTTTCCACATCGCCTCTTCATATTCCGAGGCAGCAGTGCTGTCATAGACCAGCCCCCCGCCCACGTTCAGGGTGGCGTCATCGCCGTCCAACAGCAGCGTGCGAATGGCGACGTTGAACTCGGACCGACCGTCAGGGGCCATCCAACCAATCGAGCCGCAATAGATGTCGCGGGGGTTGGGCTCTAATTTGGCGATGATTTCCATCGCGCGCAGCTTTGGCGCCCCTGTGATAGAGCCACACGGAAAAAGCGCGCGCAGGATGTCGGAAAGCCGGGTTCCACCCTGCATTTGACCCCGGATCAGAGACACCATCTGGTGCACGGTCTCATAGCTTTCCACGGTGAACAGTTCCGGCACATGGACGCTGCCCACTTCGCAGATGCGAGAGATGTCGTTTCGTAGAAGGTCCACAATCATCAGGTTCTCGGCCTGATTTTTCTCGTCCGATTTCAAAAAAACCGCGCGGGCGGCGTCTTCGACGGGGTCGGAACTGCGCGGTTGGGTGCCTTTCATCGGGCGGGTCTCGATCATGCCGTCGGCATCCGTGCGAAAGAACAGCTCGGGCGAGCGGGACAGGATGGCGGGCAACCCGTCAGCCTGCACCAGCGCGCCATATTGCACCGGCTGCAACCGCGTGAGCGCACGATAGAGTGCTTGCACGTCGCCTTGCGCCCTGCCCCGGATCGGAAAGGTCAGGTTCACCTGATAGGTGTCACCCGCGCAGATATAGTCATGCACCGCCTGAAACCCACGCGCATAGGTGTCAGCATCCCAATCGGGCGTCAAATCGGACAGCGCGGCGGCGCCGGACTGCAGAGCAGGCGCGGGACCGGGACGATCATAGAGGCCAAACATCAAAAGTGGCAGGCGGCGGTTCGGTTTCAACAAGGGCTTAAGACGCGGCTCCAGCGCATAGCCAAGCTCGTAGCTTGCAAAACCTGCCAGCCATGCCCCGCTTTTCTGCGCTTGATCCAAACGGTCCAGCGCGTCAGGCACATCGTCAAGTGACCAAGCCACAATCTGATCCTGCGGGTCTGAAAACAGCTCAGCCGCACCATCGGGTCCGTGATCGAATCTAATGTCCACCTGCAAAGCCTCCGCTGCGGATCACAGATACAGTGTTGAGGAATTCACCTGCGGATTAAAGGCGGCGTTTGCAAGCCCGAATACGCCAGGTCATTCAGCCTGCGTCACACGCTTTACAGTTTCGCGGTTTGCAATTTTTCCAGCAGATCCAGCAAACGCTCTGCTTCTTCCTGCCCCATATGGGCTTCGATCCGGGCCGCGATTTCATTAGCCAGATGCAGGTTGTCGCGCACGATGCTGCGGCCTTTGTCAGTGATCTGAACAAGCGTGCGACGCTTGTCTGTCGCATCCGATTGGCGCGAGATCAGCCCATCTGCTTCCATGCCCCTTAAGATGCGGGTCAAGCTTGGCAAAAGCAGGCACGCTTCTTTTGCGATGGTGCTTTGCTCGACCTCTCCCAGCTCGTCCAACGTGCGCAGAATACGCCATTTCTGTTCGGTCAGGCCAAGTTCACCCAGCATGTCACGAATGGGCTGCATGACGACTTCACGCGCCCGCAATAGCGAGATCGGAAGAGAACGGGATGTACTTGGAATGGCCGGCTTGGCAGGAAAATCACTATTCATGCTTGTCTTATAGCAAGCCTGCAGAACTGAACAAAGCAGCTATTCTTGACAGGTCCAGACATATTATTTAACATCGCAATTAATAAATCAGACATATGAGGGCCAAATGTCGAATCTGGACAGCAATATCGAGAAGCTTTCGGGCTATCTGGCGCGTTTTCGCGATACCGGCATCCAAAATCGGATTGCTGGTGAGGACCGCGCTGGGTCTGCTGGGATTTTCCAATCGACATCGCCCGTCGATAAATCTGTGATCTGTGACGTCGCGCGCGGCGATGAGACGGATATCGATAGCGCCGCGAAGGCTGCCGCCGAGGCATTCCCCGCATGGCGTGACATGTCCGCAACTGAACGTCGCCGCATCTTGCTGAACGTTGCAGACGCGATCGAAGCGCGTGCCGAGGAAATCGCGCTGTGTGAATGCTGGGACACGGGCCAGACCATCCGTTTCATGTCGAAAGCCGCGTTGCGTGGGGCCGAGAACTTCCGCTACTTCGCGGATCAGGTGGTACAGGCTCGTGATGGCCAGCACCTGAAGTCTCCCACTCTGATGAACGTAACAAGTCGCGTGCCCATCGGCCCTGTTGGCGTCATCACCCCATGGAACACGCCTTTCATGCTGTCTACATGGAAGATTGCGCCTGCGCTGGCGGCGGGTTGTACGGTGGTGCACAAACCGGCCGAAGACAGTCCCCTGACCGCGCGTCTTCTGGTGGAGATCGCCGAAGAAGCAGGCCTGCCGCCCGGCGTTTTGAACACCGTGAATGGATATGGCCATGACGCGGGCAAAGCGCTGTGCGAGCACAAGCTGATCCGCGCCATCGCCTTTGTCGGTGAAAGCCGCACGGGCAGCCTGATCGTGAAGCAAGGTGCAGACACCCACAAGCGTAACCACTTGGAATTGGGCGGCAAAAACCCTGTCATCGTGTTTGACGACGCGGATCTGGACCGCGCTCTGGATGCGGTGATCTTTATGATCTACTCGATCAACGGCGAACGCTGCACGTCGTCCTCGCGCCTGTTGGTGCAGGACACCATCAAGGAAGAATTCGAAGCCAAGCTGGTCGAGCGTGTGAACAACATCAAGGTCGGCCACCCGCTGGACCCCGCGACCGAGATCGGTCCGCTGGTGACCGAGACGCACTATAACAAAGTGACCTCGTATTTCGACATCGCCAAGGAAGATGGCGCGACTGTTGCCGCTGGTGGCGTGAAGGTCGGTGACGAGGGATACTTCGTGCGCCCGACGCTCTTCACCAACGCCACCAACGACATGCGCATCGCGCGCGAGGAAATCTTCGGCCCAGTCCTGACCTCGATCCCGTTCTCGACCGAGGACGAAGCGCTGTCGATTGCCAATGACACCGAATACGGCCTGACAGGATACGTCTGGACCAACGACCTGACCCGCGCGCTGCGCTTCACAGACAAGCTGGAAGCGGGCATGATCTGGGTGAACTCTGAAAACGTGCGCCACCTGCCAACCCCGTTTGGCGGCGTAAAGGCTTCGGGGATTGGACGAGACGGCGGAGACTGGTCGTTTGATTTCTACATGGAGCAAAAACACGTAGGCTTCGCGACCGGCCAACACAAAATCATGCGGCTGGGTGCCTAAGCACCCTCCCCGTGCTAAAACGAAAAAGCGCGATACCCAAAGCGGAGGAAACCCGATGGGACAGATTGTTCAAGCTGCGAAAATCACCCATGTGCCAAGCATCTGGATGTCGCACACGATGGAGCAATATAAAGGCATCCGTCAGCCTGCCATCGACGGCTATGCAAAGCTCCGCCAGGACGCGATTGATCGCGAGGTCGAGACCTTCATCATTTTCGACACCCATTGGATCACCAATCAGGGCTTTCACCTGAACGCCAAGCCCCATCACAAGGGCCGGTTCATCAGCCACGAGCTGCCGCATATGCTGGCAGATATGGAGTTTGACTACCGTGGCGACAGCAAATTGGCGCAATGCATCTTGGATGCGCTCGAGGACCGCGGTGAACGCGCCATGGGCCATGCGCAGCCCGATCTGGGCATGGAATATGGCACGCTTCTGCCCATGCATTTCATCAATGACGGCGTGAACGCGCGCGTGCTGCCCGTGGCGGTGAACCAGTTTTCCTCCATCGAGGAAAACCGCCGCTGGGGCGCGGCCATTGCCGAGGGGATCAAGCGGTCAAACCGCAAGGTTTCGGTACTGGCCTCCGGCTCGATGAGCCATGATTTCACCCCCAATGAACGCTCGGTCGACGGGTTGAACTCAGTGAATGGAGAGTTCAACCGCCAGATGGATCTGCGCGTTCTTGAGCTGTGGAAACAGGGCAAATGGGCCGAGTTCCTTGACCTCTTGCCCGACTACGCCGTCAAATGCACCGGCGAATGTGCGATGAATGACACGGCGCTTCTGTTCGGCGCGTTGGGGTGGAAAGACTACGACGGCTCCATTGACATCTACACCCCTTACTTTGGCAGCTCGGGCACCGGGCAGGCCAATATCAGTTTCTCGGTCTAAGGAAATCTCATGCGCTTTGCCACTTTCTTCGCTGCAGGCGAGACCTTCTTTGGTGCGATCACCGATGATGGTGCCATCGCCCTGAACGGTGATTTCCCTGACCATTCAAGCCTTTATAAGGTCATCGCCGCAGGGGCGTTTGACCAGCTTGCCCAAGCCGCCCAAGGCAAATCCGTCACCCACACCGAGTTTACCTACGATATGGTCCTGCCGGATGCGCGCCGGATCCTCTGCGTCGGCGTGAACTTTCCTGACCGAAATGCCGAATATAAAGACGGCAGTGCGCAGCCCAGATACATGTCGCTTTTCCCGCGCTTTGCCAGCGGGTTTACCGGCCACGGCCAGCCGCTGATCCGCCCGCCGGAAAACCATACGCTGGACTATGAGGGCGAGGTGGCGATTGTCATCGGCAAACCCGGCCGTCGCATCAAAGCAGCGGACGCCTATGACCACATCGCGGCCCTGACGCTCTGCAACGAAGGCACGATCCGCGATTGGGTGCGGCATGCGAAGTTCAACGTCACACAGGGCAAGAACTGGGACCGCTCGGGCGCAATCGGTCCGTGGCTGGTGCCCTTCACAAACGCCGCACAGCTGGACGACGCGCGCATTCAAACCCATGTGAACGGAGAACTGCGCCAGAACGACACGCTGGACCGCATGATGTTCCCGATCCGCGAGGAGATTGCCTATATCTCGACCTTCATGACGCTTCAGCCCGGCGATGTGATCGTGACCGGCACCCCCACCGGCGCAGGCGCGCGGTTTGACCCGCCCCGCTATCTGGTGCCGGGTGACGTGGTCGAGGTCTCGGTCGAGGGCATTGGCACACTGACAAACACGGTCGAGGACGAGGGCGTATGACCCCCGAAGATCACGCCAAAGCCGCCGCCGATCTGCTTGAGGCCGAGAAAACGGGCACCCAGATCGGCCTTCTGTCAGGCCGCCACCCGGATATGGGCATGGATGACGCCTATCAGGTGCAAAACGCAGTCTATCGCGCGAAGCTGGCGGAGGGTCGCAAGGTCATCGGTTGGAAGATCGGTCTGACCTCGAAAGCGATGCAATATGCATTGAACATCGACATTCCCGACAGCGGTATCCTGTTTGACGACATGCTGTTTGAGAACGGTGCGACGGTGCCAGCAGGCCGCTTCATTCAACCACGGATCGAGGCCGAAATTGCGTTTGTGATAAAAGCGCCATTGGGCGGGATAGATGTGACACGCGATGATGTAATTGCGGCCACGGACTTTGTTGCCCCGTCGATTGAAATTCTGGACACGCGCATCACTCGCACGGACCTAGAGACCGGCAAAACGCGTACCGTCTATGACACGATTTCTGACAACGCAGCCAATGCAGGGATCGTTCTGGGCAAGGAACGCCACGCCATCGATACACATGATCTGCGCTGGGTTGGCGCCTTGACCTTCCGAAATGGAGAGATCGAGGAAACCGGGCTGGGTGCGGGCGTTTTGAACGACCCGGTGGAAGGCGTTGTCTGGCTCGCACGACGCATGGCGCAATATGGACAGCAGATCGAAGCCGGACAGGTGATCTTGTCCGGCAGTTTCATCCGGCCTGTGGAATGCCCCTCAGGCACCGAAATACACGCAGATTTCGGGCCGTTCGGGTCGGTTGATATCAATTTCGCCTAGCACACAGATCGGGCGATATGTCGCCCGCGGTGCAAAACCCCTTGCTGCCGGGCCGCGCATCCCGTTATCTCGACCCGAGATGTTTCTAAGCACCCGTCGATACACACTTCGTGCCCTGTTCACCGCCCTCTTTCTGAGCGCGTCAAGCCTGCCTTCCTTTGCCGATCGGATCACGGTCTTCGCCGCTGCCAGTTTGGGTGGCGCACTGGATGATGTTGCGGCAGCATTCACAAAAGAAACCGGGCATGAAACTGTGTTGTCATATGCAGGATCTTCGGTGCTTGCACGGCAGATCACCTTGGGCGCCCCGGCCGACGTATTCCTGTCCGCCAGCACTGATTGGATGGATGTGGTCGAGGATGCGGGTCTTTTGCCCAAAGACTCACGGCGCGACTTTGCCGGAAACAGAATAGTCTTGGTTGCTCCGGCTAGCACCTCGTCTCCGGCCGAAATACCTGCCAGCGCGGAAGCTTTCCAATCGGCCCTAGAAGGCGGGAAACTTGCCATGGCCTTGGTTGATTCCATTCCTGCCGGACAATACGGCAAGGCCGCGCTTGTGGCGTTGGGCCTGTGGAAGGGCGTTGAACCGCATCTGGTTCAGACCGACAACGTCCGGGCAGCACTGGCTTTGGTCGCATTAGGAGAAGCTCGTCTGGGGATCGTCTATGCGACGGATGCACTGGCCGAGCCGAAGGTTCGCAAGGTTGCAACATTGCCAAGCTCCACCCATGCCCCAATCACCTATCCCGGTGCGGTGATGGTCAATGGCGACGTAAAAACGGCCACTACTTTTCTTGAATTCCTCTTGGCGCCAACCGCGCAGGACATCCTGACCGATCACGGCTTTCTTCCCGCCGCAAAGGTGGTGCGATGAGCTGGCTTGGCCCCGAAGAATGGCAAGCCGTTGCTTTGTCTTTGAAGGTTGCCAGCTGGGCAACGCTTCTGTCCCTACCCTTCGCCATCTGGGTGGCGCACCTTCTGGCGCGGCGGGACTTTCCCGGCAAGCAGGTGGTGAACGGCCTCGTCCATCTGCCCCTGATCCTTCCGCCCGTTGTCACGGGCTATCTGCTGCTTTTGACATTTGGCGGCACCGCACATCTCGGTGCGCTGCTTACCAATCTCGGGCTACCGCTTGCTTTCCGTTGGACCGGGGCCGCATTGGCCGCCGCGATCATGGGCTTTCCCCTGATGGTCCGCGCGATCCGCCTGTCGATCGAAGCTGTGGACACCCACCTTGAAGCCGCCGCCGCAACGCTTGGTGCCTCGCGGTTGCAAGTGTTTGCGACAGTCACCTTACCGCTGGCTTTGCCCGGCATCATCGCAGGGGCAATCCTTGGCTTTGCTAAAGCGATGGGAGAGTTCGGCGCAACCATCACCTTCGTCGCCAACATCCCCGGTGAAACCCGCACGCTGCCATCAGCCATCTACAGCTTCCTTCAAGTGCCCGGTGGGGAAACCGCGGCTGTGCGGCTGGTGGTCATCTCGATCATCATTGCAATGGGGGCGCTGATTGCATCCGAGCTTCTTGCCCGCCGGGTTTCCAAACGGATGGAGGGCGCATGACACAGCCTGCCCTTTCCGTTCAGCTTACTGGCCAGCGCAATGGGTTCTTGCTGGATGTCAGATTTGATGCCCCTCCGGGCTTAACTGTGCTCTTCGGGGCTTCCGGTTCGGGCAAGACAAGTGTGGTCAATGCGGTGGCCGGGCTTGATCAACACGCAACAGGGCGCATCGCACTAGGCGGCCATGTTCTGATGGACAGCGCGACCAATCTGCACCTGCCCACGCAGGATCGCCGCATCGGCTATATCTTTCAGGACGCAAGGCTGTTTCCGCATATGAATGTGCGCCGCAACCTTGACTACGCGCGCCGCATTGCGCGCGCGCCGCTGGACACCACCGAATGGAACCGCGTGATCGATATGTTGGGCATTGGCCACCTGCTGGACCGCCGCACTGCTAACCTGTCAGGCGGAGAGAAGCAGCGCGTTGCGATTGGCCGGGCCCTGCTTGCGAAGCCTAGACTTATTCTCGCCGATGAACCACTCGCCGCGCTGGATGAGGCACGAAAGCAAGAAATTCTTCCCTACTTCGAGCGATTGCGTGACGAAGGCGACATTCCCGTGCTCTACGTCACCCACGCAGCAAGCGAAGTGGCCCGACTGGCCACAACAGTCGTCGCCTTAGATCAGGGCGGCGTGGTCAAGCAAGGCACGGCGGCAGATGTGCTAAGCGATCCTTCATTCATTCCCGGTGATGTTCGGTCGGTTGGCGCCGTGATCGAGGCCTATGTGGTCACCCATCACGAAGATGGCCTGACCGAGCTTGAGGCGGGAGGTATCCCCCTTCATCTGCCCCGCATCGCCCGCGATCCGGGTACGCGGCTTCGTGTCCGCATCGCGGCCCAAGACGTGATCCTGTCACGCGACAAGCCGAAAGGTCTGTCCGCGCTTAACTGTCTGCCGGGCAAGGTGGATCAGGTACATTTGGGTGACGGACCAGGCGCGGTTTTGTCTATTAAAACCCCTGCGGGCCGAATCTTGGCGCGGGTAACGAAACGATCAGTCAAGGCAATGAGCTTGACCGAAGGCGTACAGCTTCATGCGATCATCAAAACGGTTGCTGTCGCGCCGGGGGATGTAGGCGGTCCGAAAGACTGACCCGACTTACAGCTTATCGCGCGTGCTGAACCACAACATCGCCACCACCAAAAGCGGCCAACGCAAAGCGACACCGCCCGGGAAACGGGGCGTTGGAACCTGCGCCATCAAATCAAACCGTTCCGCCTGACCTGAAATCGCTTCGGCAACCATCTTGCCACCTAGCGCCGCCATCGCGACCCCATGGCCGGAATATCCCGATGCCGACAGTACATTGCCCTGGAGGCGCGCGAAATGCGGCATGCGGTTCATGGTGATGCCCAGCGTACCGCCCCATGCGTAGTCGATTCGCGTGTCTTTCAGTTGCGGATAAATCTCAAGCATCGGTTTGGATACCAGCTTCACGATGTCTTTTGGGAACTTGTAGCCGTAGCTTTCAGCCCCGCCAAAAAGCATGCGGTTGTCATCCGACAGTCGGAAGTAATTGACCACAAATTTGCTGTCGGCCACAGCGTGTCCATCGCGGATCAAAGACTTGGCAAAGTCCTCGTCCAGCCGCTCGGTCGCCAGAATATAATTGTTGATCGGCATGACACGCGCAGCGACGTGTTTTTGCGTGTTGCCCAGATACCCATTGCAGCCCCAGACCAGATGAGACGCGCGGACGCGTGCCGCTCCGGTGCGTACTGTGACCGTTGATCCTTCGCTGACATCCGTTACGCGGCTCGTTTCAAAAATGCGCGCGCCAGCAGCAACCGCAGCCTTTGCCATCCCGAAGGCCAGACGAAGCGGATGGGTATGCCCTGCCCCCATGTCCAAAGACCCGCCGTGATAGGCCGGAGACCCGCAAAGTTCGCGCATTTCTTCGCGATCGACCGTGCGGATCAAGTCATAGCCGTATTCTTCGTTCAACTTGCGGACGTAGTCGTGATCTTCAGGCACATACCGCGCGCGATGCATTGCGTGGATGATACCGTCGGTGAACCCCGCATCCGGCACGTGTTTGGCAACGATGTCGCGCACGAGCTGAACACTTTCGCGGGCCATGTTCCACAGTTTGCGGGCATCATCTTTGCCCACCATTTTTTCCAGCTCGTCTTGATCAAGGCGTTGGCCCATGCCCACTTGTCCACCGTTCCGCCCCGAGGCTCCGAACCCAACGCGCTGTGCCTCAAGCAGAACAACGTCATAGCCTCGTTCGGCCAGGTGGAGCGCTGCGGACAAACCCGTAAAGCCACCTCCAACGATGCACACGTCACAAGCAATGTCGCCCTGAGCCGTAGGATACGGCCCCGGTGCATCGGCGGTCGCGGCATACCAAGATTGCGGATATTCTCCGTGCTGGTCATTGGCGGTTAGCAGATCCATGTACCCTCCGAACAAAAACGGGGTCAGACCATCAGCCCGACCCCATTTCCTAGTCTAGCCAGCGACCATCAGGCCCTTTTCTTTGACGACTTCATAAGCTTCGTCCAAGGACTTACGGGCGCGTTCGATCAGAATGTCGATCTCGTCCGTCGTGATGACCAAAGGCGGAGAAATAATCATCCGGTCGCCTACATGGCGCATGATCAGGTTGTTGGCAAAACAACGCTCGCGGGTCAAGAAGCCCACGGTGCCCGGATCGGACGCAAAGGGTGCGCGTTTGGATTTATCTGGTGTCAGGGCGAGCGAGGCC
The DNA here is from genome assembly GCF_023016155.1 of Aliiroseovarius sp. F20344. Taxonomy (GTDB): domain Bacteria; phylum Pseudomonadota; class Alphaproteobacteria; order Rhodobacterales; family Rhodobacteraceae; genus Aliiroseovarius. The sequence continues at coordinate 156,120 of NZ_JALKBG010000006.1, read as the reverse complement.
ATCATACCGACAATCTTCGTTTCGCCCACGAATGGGTGGTCGGCCAGCGAATGCCATTTCTCGGCCAGATAAGGGGCCGCTACGTCGCGCACATGCTCGACAACGCCTTCCTCTTCCATGATGCGCAGGTTTTCCAGCGCAACCGCACAGGCCACAGGGTGGCCCGAATAGGTGTAACCGTGATTGAACTCGGTCCCAGCCAGAACGCTTGCCACCTTGTCGGACACGATCGAGGCACCGATGGGCGCATAGCCCGAGCTAAGACCTTTGGCGACCGTCATGATGTCGGGCGTCAGATCCAAGGTTTGGCTGCCGAACCAGTTTCCGGTGCGGCCAAATCCAGTAATCACTTCGTCAACGATCAGAAGGATATCGTACTTCTTACAAATCCGTTGAATCTCGGCCCAATAACCGTCAGGCGCTACAATCACGCCCCCCGCACCTTGCACTGGTTCGCCGATGAAGGCCGCGACTTTCTCGGGGCCAACTTCCTTGATCTTGGCTTCCAATTGCTGAGCACGTTCCATGCCGAATTCTTCGGGCGATGTGTCGCCACCTTCCGCATACCAATGGGGTTGGTCGATGAACTCAATGCCCGGAATGGGCAAGCTGCCCTGACCATGCATGCCCTTCATACCGCCCAAGCTTGTGCCGCCAATGGTCGACCCGTGATAGGCATTCCAACGCGAGATAATCACGTCGCGCTCTGGCTGACCTTTTTCAGCCCAGTAGGTACGGACCATGCGGATGTTGGTGTCATTCGCGTCCGATCCGCCATTAGCATAGAACACATGGTTCAAATCGCCCGGTGCCAGCTGCGCCAATTTCTGGGCGAGTGCGATCGCAGGCACATGGGTCGTTTGGAAGAAGGTGTTGTAATACGGCAGCTCGCGCATCTGGCGGGCCGCCACTTCGGCGATGCTTTCATTGCCATAGCCAATGTTCACACACCACAGACCGGCCATTGCGTCGAGAACTTCTTCCCCTTCGCTGTCCTTCAGCCAAATCCCTTTGGCCGACGTAATAATCCGTGCGCCTGTTTGTGCCAGTTCACCGTCATTTGTGAACGGATGCATATGGTGCGCTGCATCAATTGCTTGCAGCTCGGCGGTTGGAAGATGATTGGTGATCTTGTTCATCGCGGATCTCCTCGAATTCTTGGGTCGGACAGAACCACACAGCACGAGAATCACCCGCTTGACGTGGTTCGTCAAAAGCTGGCTTCACAATATGATCAAAAAATAGACTGTCAACGCATGACCTGCGATCTGATCAAATTCAGGCCGCCAGTAAGGTCTCACGGACTTGGGCGATTCCCTGTTCGATATCCTCGCGAATTGCATCGGCGACAGCATCACCGTCACCTGCCCGCATCGCGGCCATGGCTTCGGCATGTTTGTCGGGCAGATTGGCCGTGCCATACCGACCCAAAACCACGCGCAGCGACGGGCCTGCCCGCAGCCACAACATGTTTGCAATCGACGACAGAACCTCGGACCCGGCCAGATCATAGAGATAGGCATGGAACCGATAGTTGTGCTCAAGATACCCGCGCACATCGCCTTGATCGATGGCTGCGTTGAGCTGGTCGTCATAGGAAACAAGCCGCTCAAGCTCGTCTGCACCTATGTTTTCTGTAGCTTTTCGCGCAAGCTCTGGCTCGACCGATAGGCGCGTAAAGGCGATGTCATTCCACTGTGCCAAATCGGGCTGAGGTACAGACACGCGACGATTTCCCTTGAACTCTAACGCCCCTTCCGATGTTAAACGCCTGATGGCTTCCCGCACAGGCGTCATACCCACATCCAATGTGGCGACAAGTCCCTGAATGGTAACGGGTTGCCCTGGGGCCAATTCCCCAAATAGAATCATTTCGCGCAGCTGGCGGTAAACCCGCTGGTGATCTGGCAGTTTCGCTTGGCGATCAGACAAGTTTCCCCCCATCCTTACAAATGCTTTGCCAATTCCGGCCCCAAAGATAATCTTTGAAAGCAACCTACTATGACTTCCGTAATTTTACCATATTGCGTGAATCGCATTTTTTTGATCAAATGTCGCAAACGGGCGTCACGCCCAAAACAGGGAGATAATGCGAATGAAGAAGACTTGGCTCTTGATGAGTGCCGCTTTGGCTATGGGTGTCACCACCGCCCAAGCCGAAGAAGTGCGTGTATATAACTGGTCGGATTATATCGACGAGGAATTGCTGACGAAGTTCGAGGAAGAAACCGGGATCGACCTGATCTATGACGTTTTCGATTCAAACGAAGTACTGGAAACCAAAATGCTGGCCGGCGGGTCAGGTTATGATGTCGTGGTCCCATCCGGAACCTTCTTGCAGCGGCAGATCACCGCTGGCGCTTTCCAGCCGCTCGACATTGCGAAACTGTCCAACCACGGCAACATGTGGGACGTGATTGCCAGCCGGACAGCTAAATATGATCCTGAGAACGCTTATTCGATCAACTACATGTGGGGCACCACTGGGATCGGTGTGAACATGGGCAAAGTGACAGAAGCTCTTGGCGAAGACGCGCCGATCGACAGCCTTGCTCTGATTTTTGATCCAGCCAACATGGAAAAACTGGCTTCGTGCGGTGTCCACATATTGGATGCCCCGGCTGAAATCATTCCCGCTGCGCTGGCTTATCTGGGTGAAGACCCTGACAGCCACGACCCCGACGTGATTGCGAAAGCTGAACCGATCCTGACGGCAATTGCACCATATGTGCAAAAGTTCCACAGCTCGGAATACATCAATGCGCTGGCAAATGGCGACATCTGTGTTGCTGTTGGCTGGTCGGGCGATGTTCTCCAGGCCCGTGACCGTGCTGTCGAAGCCGATAACGGTGTTGAGATCGCTTACAACGCAGCCAAAGAAGGTTCGTTGATGTGGTTTGACCAAATGGCCATACCTGCGGATGCTCCGAACCCGGATGCTGCGCATAAGTTCCTGAACTTCATCATGGACGAGCACAACATGGCGGCGGCGTCGAACTATGTTTACTACGCCAACGGCAACAAAGCCTCGCAAGCGCATCTGGAAGAGGATGTGATCGGCGATCCGGCGATCTATCCGACCGAAGAAGCCCTTGGCACGCTTTACACCACCACGCCTTATCCGGCGAAAGTTCAGCGCGTCGTCACGCGTCTGTGGACCAAAGTAAAGTCGGGCACCTAAGCCCGATCTCCCACTCCCTCCGCGCGTTTTGCGCGGGGGGAGACCTTCTTTTTCCCCGAGGTTATCATGTCTGACGCCGCCACCGTTTCGGCTCCTGCCGAGTTTGAACCCTGGAAAGATCCTCAAGCGAAACCGCTGATCCGCTTTCAGAACGTCACGAAACGCTTTGGCGATTTCACTGCCATCGACGATCTAACAATCGATATCTTCGAAAAAGAATTCTTTGCCCTTCTTGGCCCGTCTGGCTGTGGCAAGACCACGATGATGCGTATGTTAGGCGGTTTTGAGACCCAAACAGAAGGGCAAATCCTAATAGACGGACAGGACGTGGCCCCGATCCCACCGAACAAGCGTGCTGTGAACATGATGTTCCAAAGCTATGCGTTGTTCCCGCACTTGTCAGTTGCTGAAAACATCGCCTTTGGCCTAAAGCGCGACAAGTTGCCGAAGGATCAGATCGCGGCCCGCGTCGAAGAAATGCTCAGCTTGGTTCAGCTGAACAAATTTGCGAACCGCAAACCGCACCAGATTTCCGGTGGGCAGAGACAACGTGTGGCGCTTGCGCGCTCGCTTGCGAAAGCGCCGAAGCTTTTGTTGTTGGACGAACCGCTGGGTGCGCTGGACAAGAAACTGCGTCAAGACACTCAGTTTGAACTGATGGATATTCAGGAACAAACCGGCACCACCTTCGTGATCGTGACCCACGATCAGGAAGAGGCGATGACCGTCGCCAGCCGTATCGCCGTGATGGATCACGGCAAGATCATTCAGGTCGACACGCCAGCGAAAATTTACGAAGAGCCCGGTTCGATCTACGTGGCCGACTTCATTGGTGACGTGAACCTGATTGAAGGCAATGTAACCAATTCAGGCGATGATCACGCAACCATCAGCTGGGCCGAAGGTCAGCAAGATCTGATCGGCATTGCGCATGACGAAATACCGGCAGGCACGAGTGCCACGCTGGCCATCCGACCTGAGAAGGTGAACATCTCAACCGAGAAACCCGCCGACATGACCAACATCGTACACGGCAAGGTGCTGGACATCGCCTATCTGGGCAACATGTCGACCTATGTGATCGAGACGCCAACGGGCCAGCACATCAAAGCGCAAGCCGCCAACACCCGCCGCATTCGGCGCCGGGCAATCACTTGGGAACAAGAGGTCTGGCTAAGCTTCACCGATACCGCTGGCGTGGTGCTGACATCATGAAACGCTTTGGCCTGATATCAGTCCCATACTTTTGGCTTCTGGCCCTGTTCCTTGTGCCGTTCCTGATCGTTCTGAAGATCAGCCTATCGGATACAGCTTTGGCCATCCCGCCCTACACACCGACGCTGGACCTGTCCCAAGGCTGGGCCGGGTTTACGGAATGGTGGTCCGGGCTGGACATGGAAAATTTCACCTGGCTCACGCAGGATGACCTTTACTGGAAGGCTTATCTGTCCAGTCTGAAGATCGCGACAATATCGACGATCCTGGCGCTGTTGGTCGGCTTTCCGATCGCCTACGGGATGAGCCGCGCGCCGGATGATTGGCGCCCGACGCTGATGATGCTGATCATCCTGCCCTTCTGGACGTCATTCCTGATCAGGGTCTATGCATGGAAAGCTATTCTCAGCCAAGAAGGCCTGCTTAATCAGTTTCTTATGAACATCGGATTGATCGGCGAGCCGCTAACCATTCTGAACACCAACACCGCCGTTTATATCGGCATCGTCTACACGTATCTGCCCTTCATGGTGCTGCCGATCTATTCAGCGCTGGAACGTCTGGATGAAAGCCTCTTGGAAGCGGCCGAGGACCTTGGCTGCTCGCGCATGACCGCGTTCTGGCTGGTCACCTTGCCGCTGGCGAAACAGGGCATCATCGCGGGCAGTTTCCTTGTCTTCATCCCGGCCATGGGCGAGTTCGTGATCCCGTCACTTCTGGGCGGATCGAAGACACTGATGATCGGTAAAGTTCTGTGGGAGGAGTTCTTCTCGAACCGTGACTGGCCGGTCGCATCGGCTGTGGCTGTGATTTTGCTTCTGATCCTGATCATTCCCATCGTGCTGTTTCAACGCAATGAGGAAAAACAAAGGGAGGCAGGCAAATGAGACGTTTGAGCTGGTTCAACACCGTATCGCTGACCCTTGGGTTTGCCTTCCTTTACATCCCGATGCTGATCCTGATCGTGTACTCGTTCAACGGCGGCAAGCTTGTCACCGTGTGGTCGGGTTTCTCAACCAAATGGTATGGCGAGCTATTCCGCAACGAGGCTTTCCTTGACGCCGCATGGGTCACACTGAAAGTGGCTGTGATGTCTTCGACCATTGCAACCGTGTTGGGCACGATGGCCGCTTACGTGATGGTCCGCGCAGGTCGCTTCCACGGGCGCACCCTGTTTTCCGGCATGATCTATGCGCCGCTTGTGATGCCCGAAGTGATCACCGGCCTGTCCCTGTTGCTTCTCTTCATCGCAATCGGGCTGGACCGAGGAGTGCTGACCATCGTCTTGGCGCATACGACGTTTTCGATGTGCTATGTGTCCGTCGTAGTGTCCTCGCGCCTTGTGACCTTTGATCAGTCACTGGAGGAGGCCGCCCTTGATCTGGGCTGCACCGGATTTGAAGCCTTCCGCCTTGTCACCCTGCCAATCATCGCGCCTGCCGTGATCTCGGGCTGGCTGCTGGCCTTCACATTGTCTCTTGATGATCTGGTTATCGCCAGCTTCACGTCTGGTCCAAGCTCGACCACGCTGCCGATCAAAATCTTCTCGGCGGTCCGTCTGGGCGTCAGCCCTGAGATCAACGCCCTATCCACGATCATGATTGGCCTTGTAGCCATCGGCGTGATTGGGGCATCTCTAACCTCAAAACGGGCCATCGCGAAACGCGCGAAGGACGAACAGGAGGCTATCCAGTGAGCGACTTTCTGGAAGAATACGCAACCTATTGCAAAACCCATGGGCGCCCAGATCGGGTCGAGCTGATGCTGTGCGACATGAACGCGGTTTTGCGCGGGAAATGGTTGCCGGGGGATGACGAGAAGAAACTGACTGAAGGTGCTGTGCGTCTGCCGATCTCGACCTATGCGCCCAACATCATGGGCGAAGAGGTCGAGGCGACAGGTCTGGGCATCATCGTTGGTGATCCGGATGGACGCATCGTGCCAGTGGCTGGGTCATTGAAACCCGTACCGTGGACTAAAGGCAACGTGGCGCAAGTGCAGGTCGAGATGATCGACCCGGATACAGGCGAGATTTCGGACCTTTCCTCGCGCCAGCAACTGGCGCGCATGGTCGACAAGCTGCACGCGGCAGGACTGCATCCAGTGCTCGCTACCGAACTGGAGTTTTACCTTTTCAAGCCGCGCACAGAACAAGACACCGCGCCGACACCTCCTGATCGCAGCCCGGATGCGCAGAACTATGATCTCGAGGTGCTGGAGCGCACACAGGACATTCTGGACGACATCCTGAACGCCTCCGAGCTGCAGGGTCTCGCGACGGACACGTTGATCGCCGAATACGGGCCCGGTCAGTTCGAGATCAACTTCCACCACACCGACGACGTGATGTGGGCGGCTGACACAGCGCTTTTGTTCAAACGTCTTGTGCGTGGCGTCGCCCGGTCGCACGGGATGGAAGCCACCTTCATGGCCAAACCCTATGCCGAATATCCCGGCAATGGGATGCACGTGCATGCCTCGGTCGTGGATCGCGACGGCAAGAACGTCTTTGACGATGGCACCGATGGCCCCTCTGACGCGCTAAAACACGCGGTTGGCGGCACGCTCGACACGATGCGCGATCTACAGGCGATCTTTGCGCCGCATATGAATTCTTACCGTCGCTTCAAACCGATGAGCTTTGCGCCCTCGGCCCCGGACTGGGGGTTCGACAACCGCGCGGCGGGCGTACGTCTGCCCGAGACCAAAGGACCCGGCGCACGGTTGGAACACCGCATTGCTGGCGCAGACGTGAACCCTTACCTTGCGATCACAGCAATCCTTGGCGGTATGCTGCACGGGTTGGAAACCAAACCTACCCTACCCCTGCCACTTGACGATGCGGAGGCAGAGCCCGCGAAAACCTTGTCAGCTGATTGGCTTCAAACGGTCGAGCGGTTCGCCGCCTCTGACGCAGCGGTTGAAATCTTCGGTCAACGTTATGTGGATGTCTATTCCGCTGTGCGCCGCGATGAAATTGCGCAGCTCACCCATGAAATCACCCATGTGGAGTACCGCACCTATCTCGGCCGACTGTGATGCCGACGCCACGACGCATCTACGAGGACTACGCCTATTCAAACACCGCGCGCGCTGAGTGCATCTGGCCGCGTCCCAAAGGGGATTGGCGCGCGATCGAGGGGGATAATGACTGCGAAGTTGCTGTCATCGGCGGTGGCTTTACAGGTCTATCCGCCGCCATGCATCTGGCTGAAGCCGGGGCAGCTGTAACTCTGCTTGAGGCTGAGCATATCGGCTGGGGTGCATCGGGTCGAAACGGCGGGTTCTGCACGATCGGCGGCGACAAGCTGGGGCTGGGGGCAATCCGCAAGCGCTTCGGTGACGACGCCACCCGCGCCTATTTTACAGCCCAGCGTGGCGCTGTTGAGTTGGTGGCGGAACTACTGGAGCGTTACAAAATCGACGCCGAAACCCATTCGGACGGGGAACTTCTGCTTGCTCATACACCCAGCGCCATGAAGGGTCTGCGTTCCGAGCAAGCGGATTGGGCAGCGCTGGGGCATCCAGCAGAATTGATCCCAGCAAGCGACCTGAAAGCGCGCGGCATGAATGGCGCGTTTCATGGCGGTCTGATCCTGCCCTTGGGGTTTGCCCTTAATCCGGGACGCTATGTTAGCGGGTTGGCGCGGGCAGCGTCTGAAGCGGGTGTAAGACTGTCACCGCACAGCCCAGTTTCGCAGATTGATGAGATTGAAGGGCGTCACGTCCTGACCACTCCAACCGCCCGGATCACGGCGAAACAGCTGATCATCGCCACCAATGGCTATTCCTCGGATGGGCTGCCGAACTGGCTGAGCGGACGTTACCTACCTGTGCAGTCCAACATTCTTGTCACGCGCCAACTGACCGAGGATGAGATCGTCGCACAAGGCTGGTCCACCGATCTGATGGCCTATGACAGCCGAAGCCTTCTGCATTATTTCCGCCTACTACCAGATGGGCGCTTTCTGTTCGGAGCACGCGGCAACATTGGTGCCAGCGTCGAAGGTCAAGCTGCCATGCGCGCGCGACTTAAGCAGCACCTTTCAGCCATGTTCCCAGCGTGGCGAGATGTCGAAACGCCGCATTTCTGGTCTGGCCTAATCAGCCTGTCGCGGGACTTGCTTCCTTATGCGGGACCAATTGGAAACAGCAACACCGCATGGGCTGGGCTGAACTATCACGGGAATGGCGTGGCTATGGGCACATGGACCGGCGCGCGATTGGCCGATATGGCTTTGGGGCGCATCACCTCCCTACCCGTCCACACACGTAAGCTGCCGCGTTTCCCGTTCCCGGCACTCCGGCGAAACTACCTCTACCCCGCATTCGCCGGGTATCGCCTGAAAGACGGCCCGCCGCCAAAGTAAGGCGCAAGGCTTAGCCTGCAAGAACCGCCGAATAGGTTTCACGCATCACGTTTTTCTGCACCTTGCCCATAGTGTTGCGCGGCAACTCGCCCACGATGATCACGCGCTTGGGCTGCTTAAATTTGGCGAGACTGTCAGCCACGCCTGCCTTCACTGATGCCTCATTCAAAGCGGCACCGTCTTGGCCTACAACCACAGCGACAACACCTTCCCCGAAATCTTCGTGCGGGACGCCGATGACGGCGCTTTCCAAAACGCCGGGCAGTTCGTCAATCACGCCCTCGACTTCTTTTGGGTAAACGTTGAAGCCACCTGTGATGATCAAGTCTTTGCCGCGTCCAACGATGGTCACATAGCCATCCGGGTCGATCATCGCGAGGTCGCCGGTGATGAACCAGCCATCCTCGCGCAGCTCTTCGGCGGTTTTCTCAGGCATCTGCCAATAGCCTGCGAAGACGTTATCGCCACGCACTTCAAGGACGCCAATTTCTCCGTCGGGCAGCATCTCACCCGAGGTCGGATCACACACTTTCACTTCAACACCCGGCAGCGGGAAACCCACCGTGCCCGCGCGACGCTCGCCGTCATAGGGGTTCGAGGTGTTCATGTTGGTTTCAGTCATGCCGTAGCGTTCAAGGATCGCGTGGCCTGTGACTTCGCGCCAGCGGTCATGGGTCTCGGCCAGCAACGGGGCCGAGCCGGAAACGAAAAGACGCATGTTCTTGGACGCCTTGGCCAATCGGTCATCTTTCAGCAGCCGTGTATAGAAGGTCGGAACGCCCATCATTGCGGTGGCATTTGGCATGGCGTCTATGATGGCTTCAGCATCAAATCCCGGCAAGAAGACCGCAGCCCCGCCCGCCATCAAGGTGACGTTGGTTGCCACGAACAGCCCATGTGTGTGGAAGATCGGAAGCGCGTGGATCAGTACATCCTTGTCTGTGAAACGCCAGTAATCCCGAAGAGTTTCGCTGTTCGACGCCAGCGCCCGGTGAGTCAGCATCGCGCCCTTCGACCGCCCCGTGGTGCCCGAAGTATAAAGGATTGCGGCAAGGTCCAGCGCCTCGCGCGCCACGGCTTCGAAGCCAGGTTCCTTAGCGTCACGGGCGGGAACCAGCGTTCCAGACTCACCAGGTCCGAGCGTTAGCACGTGCGCCACCCGCGCATCGTTGGCGACCGGGGTCAGGGCCTCGAGCTTGTCAGGCTCACACACGAATACACGCGGGGCGGCATCGCTCAGGAAGTACGCGACCTCGTCCGGCGTATAGGCCGTGTTCAACGGCAGGAACACACCACCAGCCAGCAATGTGCCCACGTAGAGCTCCAACATCGCAGGCTCTTTCGGGGCCTGCACGGCCACGCGGTCCCCCGGCGCGACGCCCAGCGCGACTAAGGCCGCTGCCATGCGTTCAGCATTTGCCCAGAAGTCCCCATAAGTTGTCACTTTGCCCGTGCGCCCATCTGTCAGGAAAATCGCCTCGTGACGCCCATCTGAGGCGCAAGAAATAGCATGGGCAAGGTGGTTCTGGTCGTACATGTCGGCTCTCCTGAAATCGGGTTTGGCTTAGCTTTTGCCAACCACAGGGTCAATCGGACCAAGTGGCCCACCCATCACCATTTCCACCGCACGCGCGGCGGCCAGAAGCTTCGCCTCACCACGCGGTGGGCCGATCAGTTGCAGCCCAACCGGCAGGCCTTTGTCGGACAGGTCAACTGGTACCGAAATCGCAGGCAGCCCGGCAACCGTTGGAAGGAATGCAAAGCGCAGCCAATCCATGTAGCCGGTCAGGGACTGTCCACCCACTTCGCGCACCCATTCCTCGGATTGCAGGTGGGGCATATTGCCAACCACCGGGCAGGCCAGCACGTCGAAGCGCTCTAAGAAAATGCGCATGTTGTCGTAGATCAGCGAGCGTGAGAGCTGCGCTTTGGCGATATCCTCAGCACTCAAGGACAAACCGAAGGCGAGGTTTTCAGCCAATGTCGGTTTGAAGTGCTGTGTCAGGCTTTTCGGTGCTTTAATGAAATTCGCCGCCCACATGCCACCACGGATCACGTGATAGGTACGTTCAAGGTCGGGCAGATCCGGACACGCTTCCTCAACCGTCGCCCCTGCGCCCACCATCGCCGCCATTGCCTTTGCAAGATAACGCGCCATGTCTGCATCCACTGGCGCAAAGCCACCCAGATCGGGGGCAAATGCAATGCGCAGTTTGGGATCAGCGCGCTGCACGGCGTCTTGAAAGGGAGTGTCGGGCGCAGGAAATGACAGCGGCGCACGTGGTTCAAACCCTGACATGGCATCCAGAAACAACGCGCAATCGGTGACCGAGCGCGCCATGGGACCCTGCACGCCTTCGCCAATGAACCCAACCACCGAACCGGATGCACAGCGTCCCGGGCTGGGGCGAAGTCCAACGATCCCACAATAGGCGGCAGGCGTGCGTAAACTGCCGCCATGGTCAGACCCGTGGCTAAGCCAGAGGGAACCCGTCGCCAAAGACACAGCCGCCCCGCCCGATGACCCGCCTGCATTCAATCGAGTGTCCCAAGGGTTAAACGTCGCGCCGTGAACCTCGTTGAACGTGTTGCCGCCTGCGCCGTATTCGGGCGTGTTGGTTTTGCCCATGATCAGGCCACCACGTGTTTCCAAACGGGTTACAATCGGATCACTGACTTTGGGAACAAACTCTGCCAGAGACTTTGTTCCATTCGTGGATCGCACCCCTTCAACAGCCGTCAAATCCTTGATCCCAATGGGCAATCCCGCCAACCAGCCAGGATGATCCGTATCGCCCGACAATGCTGACGCCGCCGCCCGTGCACGATCCGCGCAGATCACTGGAACCGCATTCACGTCCGGCTCGATCTGCGCCAATCGCGCCTCGGATGCGTCAATCAGATCCGCAGGCGACAGCTCGCCCTTACGCAACAGCGCCACAACCCCGTGCGCTTCCATTTTGCAAATGTCGGGTCCGGTGAATGTGGTCATGTGATGCTCCTCCGCCAATTCAGATGACCACAGACAACCCCCTGTGAAAAGATATGATTTCACTTGGAGCTGCCGCCGATTCCTCGCAAACTGGCGGCATGAAAACACTCAGCATTTGCATCCCCTATTTTTCCGGTTTCGGACATACCAAACGCATCGCAGAAACCATCGCTAAGGCCATCGGTAACGAAGCGCGATTATTGAATGTGGAAACTCTGACTGATGCGGATTGGCGTGCACTGGATCAGGCCGACGCGATCATCTTCGGCGCACCGACCTATATGGGCTCCGCGGCCTCGCGGTTTAGTCTGTTTTTAGAGGAGGTCGATACCCGCTGGGAGTACGGGTCGTGGAAAGACAAGTTCGCGGCAGGGTTCACCACAGCCATTCACCCGTCAGGAGACAAGCTGGCTGCACTACAACGCCTATCGATCTTTGCCGCCCAGATGGGCATGATCTGGGTCGGACCCACAGATATCGGCGCGCCGGTGAAACCTGACCGCCTCGGCCTGAACCGCGACGGCAGCTGGCTGGGTCTGATGGTGACAGAACAGCTGGGCGCGGACGACGATTTGCTGCCCGAAGATCTCGAGACCGCGCGCCGCTTTGGCCTGCGCGTTTTACATGCTACACAACGCTGGAACGGTCAGTAGCGGCCTTTGCGCGCAAGCTCGATCTGCGCATCCATCATCGACATTTCCTTCATGATGTCCGTGCGCCGCGTGCGGTCCCCCGTTTCGGCCAGTTCTTCGCGCAGACGTTTCAATTCTCGCGACAGACGCACAAATTCAGGGACTGCGCCGCTTTCTTGGACAAGACGGTTAAAAACCGCATTCTCTGGGTCATCCACCTTCGGCAGCGGCTTCCCTGCACCTTCGAGGTTATCGAAATCGCCAGCCTCTTCCGCTTCGCGGATTTTCTGTTCGATGAGGGTGCTTAACGGGTGATCCATGAGGCGATCTTACCCCAAGCATTAGACATGAAAAAGCCCCCGGCGCAAACGCGTCGGGGGCCTCTGGCAAGTCAGGGCTTGCTTATTTTTGGGTAATACGACCGTCCAGCATTGGTTTCACCGGACCCATCTTGGCCATGTATTCAGCGGTCACATCCGCCAGGTCCGGACCGAAGTCATAGGCATTCTGCGCGTCGCGAAACATTTTGTAGCCGTCACCACCGTTGCGCACATAGTTGTTGGACACAACGCCATAGACCTTTGCGGGGTCAATCGGCGAACCACCAACCATCACGTCAGAGATCCGGCTTCCCGGCTCTTTCGAGACGTCAAAGGCATAAGTCATACCGGCAACCTGCGGGAAGCGGCCTGCGCCTTCTTCATGCTGGCTGACGCCATTCTCAAGCGCCGCAATGATTGTCTCGCCGGTCACTTCGAAGGTCGACAGCGTGTTTTGGAACGGAAGCACGGTCAGCACTTCGCCCATGGTCACGTCGCCCGCATCAATTGAGGCACGGATGCCGCCACCATTTTGAATGGCGATCTCGACACCTTGATCCTTCACGCGGTCCAGCATTGCGTCTGCGATGATGTTGCCCATCGCGCATTCTACGGCGCGGCAGGACCCACGCTCGCCATCAATCGCTTCGGCAGTGTTTGCGACAACGCGGTTGCGGATTTCTTCTAGCGGGGCGGCTGCTTCGGCAATGCGGGCCTTGGTGGCTTCATGCTCATGTACACCGCCATCCATGATCAGCGGCTCGCCCTTGGCCTCAGTGATGTTGCCTTCATCGTCAAAGGTCACATTAAGCTCGCCCAGAAACTTGCCATAGGCATAGGCCGAGACAATCGCAGTTGAGCCGACCATGGTCGGGTAAGGGCCTTCCGCACGTTCGTTGGTGTTTGACAGAAGCGTGTTAGTGTGACCGCCCACGATCACGTCAACGCCGGTGGTTTCTGCGGCAACTTTCTGGTCGACACCATAACCCGAGTGGCTAAGCACGATGATTTTGTTCACTCCCATTTCGGTCAGTTTGTCTACTTCACCCTGTACGGCCTCGACCGGGTCGGTGAAGATAACATTCGGCCCCGGAGACGCGAGTTCATCGGTGTCTTGCGGCGTTAGACCGATCAGGCCAAGCTTTTCACCACCACGTTCGATCACAGTGGATTTCGCCAACTTTTCATGTAGCAGCGGCTCGCCCGAGACATCAGCATTGGACATCAGCACGGGGAAGTTCACCGCGTCCATGAAGCCACGCAAAACTTCTGGGCCATCGTCAAACTCGTGGTTGCCCACAGTCATCGCGTCGTAGCCCATTTGGTTCATCATCTCGGCAGCTAGCTTACCCTTATAGTAGGTATAGAAAAGCGTGCCTTGGAACTGATCGCCGCCATCAACAAGAATATAGTTATTTGTGCGCGACCGGGCTTCGTCGACCGCTGTTTGCAGACGAGCTGAACCACCAAAACACTTTCCTTCGGCGTTGTCTTCGGCCGAGCAGCCACTGTCATACTTACTGATCGGCTCGAAGCGCGCGTGGAAGTCATTGGTGTGAAGAACTGTCAGCGTGTAGTCCGCCGTCGCAGCCCCCGTTGTCACAGCCAACGCTGCGGCTGAAGTCAAAAGACGTTTAATCATGGGATCCCCCTGTCGGTTATACAATTTGAAGACGAGCGTGGCGTGAGTCGGCCTGTCTTGTCAAAACCCACGTGAACTGGTGGCGGATTAACGTAACGCGAAGATGACCGAAAATCCGTCGCAAAAGCCTACATTTGGCATCATCGCTTGACGCATGCAAAGCAACGCGGCACATGAGGGCCATGCAAATATACAAGATCCTTCGGGCTGCTGAATGGCAAGCCTTTAAGATGGCCGGAAAGACCACTGGTGCTCCTATCGATGTTCAAGACGGGTTCATCCATTTCTCGACCGCTGAACAGGTGCGCGAAACGGCCGCCAAACATTTCGCCAAGGAAGACGGGCTGGTCCTTGTCGCATTCGAAGCGGACGCCATGGGTGGGTTGCTGGAATGGGAGCCATCGCGTGGCGGCGCCCTATTCCCCCATCTTTACCGCGAATTGCTGTTGTCCGAGGTCTTGTGGGATCGCCCCCTGCCCTTCGAAGATCATGGCCATGTTTTCCCGGAGGATTTGGCATGAACCTAATTGAAAAAATTGCCCTAAAAGCCCTGCATCAGGTGGATCCTGAACGCTCGCATCACCTCGCGCTAATGGCGATGAAGGCGGGTGTGGTGCCAATGCCGGGGATCGTAACCTCGGACCGCCTAAAGACCACGTTTTGCGGGATGGAGATGACCAACCCCGTGGGTCTTGCCGCTGGGTATGATAAAAACGCCACCGTTGTGGATGCACTGACCCAAGCCGGGTTTGGCTTTGTCGAGGTTGGCGCCGTCACCCCGCGCCCGCAACCCGGCAATCCAAAACCGCGCCTGTTTCGCCTGACCGAAGATCAGGCGGTCATCAACCGGTTTGGCTTTAACAACGAAGGGATGGAGGCAGCTGCCGCCCGCCTGACCCGCCGCTCTCGCCAGCGTCCAGTGCCCGTTGGGCTGAACCTTGGCGCCAATAAAGACAGCGACGATCGCGCGGCGGACTACGTGAAGGTCTTCAATTGCTGCGGCCCGTTTGTGGATTTTGTGACGGTGAATGTCAGCTCGCCCAACACCGAAAAACTGCGTGACCTACAGGGTGCGGATGCGTTGCGCGGATTGCTTCAAGGCGTGCTGGATGCGCGCGGCGAACATGACAAATACACGCCGATCTTCCTGAAAATCGCCCCGGATCTAACAAATGACGAATTGGCAGAGGTCGCGGGCGTCGCGCAAGAGGTCAATGTGGACGCGGTGATTGCCACGAACACCACCTTGTCGCGCGAAGGTTTGAAAAGTGTACACAAAAACGAAGCTGGTGGCCTTTCTGGTCCGCCTTTGTATGAAAAGTCCACGCGCGTGCTGGCACGCCTGTCCGAACTGACCGATGGGAAAATGCCTTTGGTTGGTGTCGGCGGGATCGCCTCGGCTGAAGATGCCTATCAGAAGAT
The DNA here is from genome assembly GCF_023016155.1 of Aliiroseovarius sp. F20344. Lineage (GTDB taxonomy): Bacteria > Pseudomonadota > Alphaproteobacteria > Rhodobacterales > Rhodobacteraceae > Aliiroseovarius. Next base: position 140,346 of record NZ_JALKBG010000006.1, on the reverse strand, counting down.
CCGTGCCGGGGCCTCGGTCGTGCAGCTTTACTCTTCGCTCGCGTATCACGGGCTAAGCTTGGTTGAAGACATCGCACTTGGCATTGACGCACGGCTGGAACGTGATGGGTTCGCCAGCGTGGCGGATGCTGTCGGTACTGGACGAGGAGACTGGCTATGACCGAGATCTGGCATAATCCGCGCTGTTCAAAGTCGCGTCAGACACTGGCGCTTTTGGAAGAACGTGGCGAGGCGCTAACCGTGCGCCGCTATCTGGAAGACGCCCCGACCGAGGCCGAAATCCGCGCGGCCCTAGCGGCATTGGGCGTGACCCCGATTGCTATTACGCGCAAGGGCGAGAAGATCTTTAAAGAATTGGGACTGTCAGCGGATACACCCGATGACGATCTGATCGCGGCAATGGTCGCCCATCCGATTCTTGTGGAACGGCCCATTGTTCTGAAAGACGGTAAAGCCGCCATGGGCCGGCCACCGGAAAGCGTGTTGGATATCCTTTAAGAGAGATTAGGACGCCGCACGCTCCAGTGCCGGGTAACGCCAGCCAAGCGTCGCCCCGCGCGCGATGAACGATACCAGAAGGGCCACCCAAAGCCCGTGATTTCCAAGGCTCGGCATCAGTGCATAGACTGCTGCAAAGTAAATCACCGCAGAGATCACCATCATGTTGCGCATGTCGCCCGTGCGCGTGGCCCCGATGAAAATGCCGTCGAGCATCCAAGCGGGCCAACCCAAAAGTGGGGCCAGCACCATATAGGGCAGGAAAATGCGGGCGACTTGGCGCACTTCTTCTGCCGTTGTCATAACGTTGATGGCCCAACTTCCCAAAACCACGAAGCCCAGCGCCAATGCGCAGGAAATCCCCGCACCCCAGAAGCTCGACATCACCGATGCCCGCCTGAGTGCCACCCGGTTCTTGGCCCCAAGTGCTTGCCCGACAAAGGTTTCGGCTCCAAAGGCGAACCCATCCATTGCATATGCCGTGACATGCAAGAACTGCATCAACACCTGATTGGCCGCAAGCTCGGCATCCGACAGACCTGCGCCGTAGAACATGAAGCTGGTGAACACCGCCATCAGCAGAAGCGAGCGGATCAAGATGTCCGTATTCACCACCGCCATGTTTTTCAAGGTCGGCCCGTCCAACACACGCACCCAGTCGCGCCAAGCTGGGGACCCAAACATGTCACGGCAGAGCCAAAGCCCCAGCGCGCCGCCCGTGAACTCGGCGATCAGAGTGGCGATGGCCACGCCTTCGACGCCCCAGCCCAGTCCCAAGACGAACCACAGGTCTAACGCGATGTTTACGCCGTTCATGGCCACCTGAAGCACCAGCACGGCGCGTGCGCGTTCTAGCGCGATCAGCCAGCCGGTGAACGCATAGACCGAGATCGCAAAGGGGGCCCCCCAGATACGGATGGACATGTAGTCGCGCGCCATAGCCTCGACCTCGGGTGAGGCTGGGGCGAGTTGGAACGCCGCCCAGAAAAGCGGCAGTTGCAGAAGGATCAGTCCTAGCCCGCCGATGGCTGCGATCATCAGCGCGCGCGTCAGCATCGCGGCGACTTCGCCAGTCCGTCCGGCCCCATGGGCCTGCGCGGTCAATCCGGTTGTCCCCATGCGCAAGAAGCCGAACACCCAATAGAGGCTCGACAGGATCACCGCGCCAATGCCGACTGCCCCAATCGGAGCCGCCGTCCCCATTTGTCCAATCACGCCCGTGTCGACCAGCCCCAGAATGGGCACGGTCACATTGGACAGAACAATAGGGCCCGCGACCGCCAGAATGCGGCGATGGGTGAGAGAATTTGTCACGAGTTTGGCATCAGGAAATGCCCAGTGGCCTGCGCATAAAGTTTACCGCGTTGGTCCTGCCAGGCTTCCACATGAACGGACGCATAGCGCCGCCCCTGCCGTACTACGCGTGCACGCGCATAGGCGTCACGTGGCAAGCCCGAGCGCAGATAGTCGATGGAAAAATCAATCGTCTTTGGCAGGTAAGGCATGTTTTCCGGGCCAAGCGTTGTTGGGTCCAACACGCCGCTTTCCATATCTTCCCACAGTGTCGCCCAGCTAAGCTGGATAACCGCGGCCGTTTCCAAAAACGCCGCAGTCACACCGCCATGAATTGCGGGCAGAAGTGGATTGCCGATCAGTTTTTCGTCAAAGGGCAAGACAGCGGTCAGCTCGTCGCCATGTCGTTCGATCTTGATGCCAAGGAACTGCACATACGGAATGCCGTCGACCAGCCCTGCAAGGGCGACGTCGCGGCGTTGTTTCACCACTTCGACGGGCTCGGGACGTTTGCGTGATTGGCTCATGTGCTCGCCTCGCCTGTAATCTCGCTAGAGATTTCCGTCGAACGGCGCTTGGGGTCGCCATCTGCTGTGAACGCGCCAGTGGCGGTTGCCACGGGCCGACCCTCGTCTTCGTCCAACGCCACCGCACGCACAAACGCGACCGAGCGCGTGACATGATAGCACGTTGCCTTTGCGGTTATCTTTTGGCCGGGCGTTGCAGGACGCATGTAATCGATGCGCAGATCAATCGTGGCCGTAATTGCAGGCGCATTTGGATGGCTCATCACGGCAGACCCACAGCACGTATCCAGCAATGCCGACACAGCGCCGCCATGGATCACGCCTGTACGTGGGTCACCAATAAGCTTCTCGTCATACGGCAAGGACATCACGGCCTCGCCATCGCCCAAATCATCAAGCGTCATACCAAGCGCGCCGCAATGAGGGATCGCCTCGGTAAACTTCCGGGCAATCTCGGCTTTTTTCTCGGGGGTTAGTCCCTTGATCATGGGTGCGCCTCTTGCTTGTTGCTTGGCATATTTATTGGCGCTTGCAATCCCTGCGTCCAGACCCTACTTTCGCAATTAAGAATTATTCGCAATAAAAGTGACAAGATGAGCGACACAGCCTCCCTTACCGCCCCGATGGGCGTAATGCGCCCCAAACGCCTGATGGTTTTGGCGGCTTTCGTAGTTCTTGCTCTGGCTCCCGGCCATTTAGGAGAGCTGACACGCGAATTGATGACCGACGCCTATGTGCAGGTGTCTGTGTTCGTCGCCGCGACGCTGCTTTTGTTTTACGGGGCCGAACGGCTTTTCAACTTCGACATTGGCGAAGTTCTATCGAACGCAAAGCGCGCGCAAGTCCCGCTGGCCGCGCTGCTGGGCACCACACCGGGATGTGGCGGAGCCGTTGTTGTCGTTGCTGCTTATAGCTCAGGTCATGTTGGATTTGGCGCTGTGGTCGCGACACTGACTGCGACCATGGGTGACGCTGCATTCTTGTTGATCGCCACGCGCCCGGATGCCGCAATAGTGGTCCTTCCCTTGTCTTTGGCTGTTGGCATCTTGTCGGGTTGGCTGGTGGACTATTTCCACACAGTGGAATACCGCGCCTCGACCTTGGCAAGCTGCGAGTTGGCCCCATTAATTGGGAAAACCCGCCCACAAGACATCGCATATCTGTTGCTGGCAATCCCCGGCTTCTATGTCGGCGCCATGCAACTTGGCCAGATCGATGTCAGCCACATGTTTGGCCTTCCAATCATGTATCTGGCACTTATTGGCACTTTCCTTGGGTTGACCATGTGGGCGACCTCTAAAGTCTCGGCCATGACAAACGCCAAAGACAGCCCCGTCACGCGTATGGCTGAAGAGACCAGCTTTATCTCGGTCTGGGTGATCGGTGCCTATCTGGCCTATGACTATGTGGCCGAGTTTGGCGGGCTCGACCTTGAACTTCTGTTCCAATCCGTCGCTCCGCTTTTGCCGCTGATGGGCGTTCTGATCGGGCTGGTCCCCGGATGCGGACCGCAGGTACTGGTCACCACGCTTTACCTGAATGGCGTCATCCCCTTCGCGGCACTGATGGGGAACGCCGTGTCAAACGACGGGGATGCACTTTTCCCCGCCATTGCGCTGAACCCGAAAGCTGCGATCTATGCGACGCTCTATTCCACCATCCCGGCGATGATCCTGGCCTATGCGTTCTATTTCTTGGCTCCAGGCTTCATGAACTAACATCCGAGCGAATTGGGTGGTTCTACTGAATTGCACCGACGCGCGCGCTCCTTTACGGTTGGGTGAAGACCAACCAAGGGGGGCGCGATGTCCGAGGACCGGCTGACATTCAAAGAAATGTGCGCAAAGTTCGACGTAACCCCGCGTACGCTTAGATATTATGAGTATATCGAGCTTCTGAATCCCGAGAAGGAAGGTCGCTCTCGGTTCTACACCCCGCGCGAAGTTGCCCGCATGACGCTGATTCTGCGAGGGCGGCGTTTTGGCTTTTCATTGGAAGAGCTGCGCCAGTGGCTTTTGATCTATGATGAAAAAGGTACGGACGCCCAAAACCGCGCATGGGTCGATTTGGCGGACCGCCAGCTCAAGGCGCTTCGCGAACAGCAAGAAGAGCTGGTGGAAAGTATTACCGATCTTCAAAAACTGCGCGATGACGTGGCTTCAGGTCTAAGCTGAAGCAGGCAATACAACTGCGATTCGAGGTAGATCTGCCGTAAAGGCAGCCGCACTGGTGAATTTCATGAATTCACCGGCAAATCTTTGCTTCCCCTAGGTCAGCCGATTTTCGTTTGAAAATCAAATCGTTGCCGTTCCCCTTTCAAAACAGGCTTTACGCCACGACAAGAAAGGACGCGACGTCACGTTACATTTACGTAAACGTCAACCTATATAGTACACAGACCTGGTCAGATGTTCGGCCAGTGTCGGAATGTATGGAGTATCGAATGACCGACGACCTTATGACCATTCGTCAAATGTGCGATGCGTTCGACGTGACCGCGCGCACGCTTCGCTTTTATGAAGCAAAAGAGCTGCTTTCCCCTATCCGGGAAGGCCAGAAGCGACTGTTCACCAAACGCGATCGCGCGCGCCTGAAGCTGATTCTGCGCGGCAAACGTTTTGGTTTTGCACTGGAAGAAATCCGCCAGCTCTTGGACCTCTACGATATGGGGGACCAACAACAGACCCAGCTTATGCGCACCGTCGAGGTCGCACGCGGGCATCTGGAAGGCCTGAAGCGCCAACGAGAAGAGCTGACGGATGCAATCGCCGATCTGACAGAGCAACTGGAATGGGCGGATAAGAAAATCGCCTCATTCGACGAATAATGTGAACACCAGAAAGGACGCTTGAACATGCCCAGCTATACCGCGCCCACCAAAGACATGGCTTTCCTGTTGCACGATGTGCTTAAGGCCGATCAATCGGATATCCCCGGTTACGCCGATCTTGAACCCGACTTTACCAGCGCTGTGCTGGAAGAAGCCGGCAAGGTGGCAAGCGAGGTTCTGACCCCGCTGAATGTTGTGGGTGATCAGGAAGGCTGTCGGCTGGAAAACGGTGTGGTTTACACGCCCACGGGTTTCAAGGACGCTTTCGAGCAAATGAAAGAAGGCGGCTGGACCGGTCTGGACATGCCAGAAGAATTCGGCGGCCAGAACATGCCAGTTCTGCTCGGAACCGCGGTGGGCGAGATGTTTTCCGCCGCGAACCAGGCTTTCACAATGTATCAGGGCCTGACCCACGGAGCGGCGTCGGCCATTCTGGCGCATGGCACGGACGAGCAAAAAGCAACCTATCTGCCCAAGATGGTCAGCTGTGAATGGACCGGCACCATGAACCTGACGGAACCGCATTGCGGCACCGATCTGGGCCTGATGCGCACCAAAGCGGAACCGCAGGACGATGGGTCTTTCAAAATCTCGGGCCAGAAGATCTTTATCTCTGCCGGTGACCACGACATGTCGGACAACGTCATTCACCTTGTACTGGCAAAGATTCCCGGCGGTCCGGAAGGAATCAAAGGTGTGTCGCTGTTCATCGTACCGAAGTTCAACGTGAACGATGATGGCTCGGTTGGTGCGCGTAACGGTGTCTCGGTTGGCAATATTGAACACAAGATGGGCATCCACGGAAACTCGACCTGCGTCATGAACTATGACGAAGCGACGGGTTATCTGCTGGGCACGGAACACAAAGGCATGCGTGCCATGTTCACCATGATGAACGAAGCACGTCTGGGCGTGGCCATGCAGGGTCTGGCACAGGCAGAGGCTGCGTATCAAAACGCGGTGATCTACGCCAAAGACCGCCTGCAAGGACGTGATGTGACCGGCGTGAAGAACCCCGATGGCCCGGCCGATCCGCTGATCGTACACCCGGACATCCGCCGTTCACTAATGGATCAGAAAAGCTTCTGTGAAGGCGCGCGTGCGTTCCTTCTGTGGGGGGCGCAGCTGATCGACCAAGCGCATCGCTCGGAAGACAAAGACGCAGATGGGCTGATCAGCTTGATGACCCCGGTTCTGAAAGGCTTCCTAACCGATCAGGGCTACGACATGACCGTGCTGGCACAGCAGGTCTATGGCGGCCACGGCTATATCGAAGAACATGGCATGAGCCAGTTCACCCGCGATGCCCGCATTACACAGATCTATGAAGGTGCAAACGGCGTTCAGGCGCTGGACCTTGTGGGCCGCAAGCTGGCTGCCGATGGTGGCAAGCCGATCATGGCGTTCTTCGAGATGGTGAAATCCTATTGCAAAGAGCAGGATAGCGACGAGATGAAAGACTTCATCGAACCGCTGAAAACGGCGTCGAAGCACCTGCAAGCCTCGGCCATGTATTTCATGCAATCTGCTGCGAAGAACCCTAACAATGCACTGGCTGGGTCCTATGACTTCATGCACCTCTTTGGTCATGTCTGCCTTGGCTACATGTGGGCGCGTCAGGCACGTGCAGCACTGGACGCTTTGGCAACTGGCGAAGGCGACGTAGCGTTTTACGAGACCAAGCTGACCACAGCGCGCTACTATATGGCACGCCGCCTGCCCGCCACGTCCATGCATCTGTCACGGATCGAAAGCGGTGCGGACACTGTCATGGCCTTGGACGCAGACGCGTTCTGATCCGGGTGAACATGTAAGGAGAGATCATGCCGAAACGTTTCAAGCTGACCCGCCGCTTCCCCTGCGCAATGACAGAGGAGGGCTATCGCCGGCTGAAACGTTTCGCGCAGAGTGCAGGGCTTGATGAAAATGAAGCTCTGTCATTTCTCTTCGAACACTTTGACAGCGTGACAAACCAAGAAAATCTGGATGCGCGCCTGTGCCTGTTCACCGCCGAACTCGACGCACGCAAACGCTGAAACAACATCTCTGGGAGGGGACGCCATGACGATCAAACTCTACTGCTTCGGCGAAAGTGGAAATGCCTATAAGGCCGCACTTGCGCTTGAACTGTCCGGCCTTGAATGGGAGCCGGTCTTCGTTGATTTCTTTGGTGGCGAAACGCGCACTCCTGAGTTTCGCGAACTAAACCCAATGGGCGAAGTGCCCGTTTTGATCGACGGGGACGTGACGCTGACCCAATCCGGCGTGATGCAGGATTATGTCGCTTCGAAATCTGGAAAGTTGGGCGGACGCAGCGCGGCTGAGCGGCGCGAAATTTTGCGCTGGCAGTTTTGGGACAATCATAAAATGTCCTCGACCGCTGGGCTGACCCGGTTCCTGATGAACTTCCTGCCCGAAGACAAACGCCCACAAGAGGTGATCGCCTTCAATCAGGCGCGCCTCAAATCCGCATACCAAGTACTGGAAAACGAGCTTTCTGACCGTGATTGGCTGGTTGGTGACCAACTGACCATCGCTGACATCTCGTGCTGCGGATACCTGTATTATCCCGAACCCTTCGGCTTTGACCGCGCCGAATGGCCCACAATTGACGCCTGGCTGACCCGGATCTCGGAAACGCCCGGCTGGAAACACCCCTATGACCTGATGCCCGGTTCCCCTGCGGACCGCGCGTGATTTCGAAAGGATCAATGATGACCGACGCCTATATCTATGACGCCGTGCGCACCCCGCGTGGCAAAGGCAAAAAAGACGGCACTTTGCACGAAGTGACAGCCGTTCGCCTGTCTTCCATTGCGCTGAACGCGCTGAAAGAGCGTAACAACCTTGAAGGCCACGCCGTTGAGGATGTGATCTGGGGCAACGTGACCCAAGTGGGTGAACAAGGTGCCTGTCTGGCCCGTTCATCGGTGCTGTATTCCGATCTGGACGAGCGTATTCCTGGCGTGTCGATCAACCGCTTCTGCGCCTCGGGTTTGGAAGCTGTAAACATGGCGGCCAACCAAGTTCGTGGTGGGGCGGGTGACGCCTACATCGCTGGTGGCGTGGAAAGCATGAGCCGCGTGCCAATGGGCATGGATGGTGGCGCGATCGCTGCTGATCCGCATCTGGCGATGAAGGCTTACTTCGTGCCCCAGGGCATCTCGGCTGACATCATTGCGACCGAATACGGGTTCTCGCGCGACGACTGTGACGCCTATGCTGTGGAAAGCCAAAAACGCGCAGCAGCTGCCCGTGCGGGTGGCCGGTTCAAGTCGATCGTCCCCGTCACTGATCAGAACGGCCTGACCGTGATGGAACAGGACGAGATGATCCGCGAAACCACGATGCAAACGCTGGGCGGATTGAACCCATCGTTCCAGATGATGGGCGAACAGATGCCCGGCTTTGATGCCGTGGCTCTGCTGAAATACCCGCATCTGGAAAAGATCAACCACGTGCACCACGCCGGTAACTCGTCGGGTATTGCCGATGGGTCTGCTGCGATCCTGATCGGCAACAAGGAGTTCGGCGAGCGTCACGGCCTGAAACCACGCGCGCGCGTTAAGGCGACGTCTAAAGTCGGCACCGATCCAACGATCATGCTAACCGGCCCGGTCCCCGCGACCGAGCGTGTGTTGCAAGCAGCTGGCATGAAATTCGGCGACATCGACCTGTTTGAAGTGAACGAAGCCTTCGCATCCGTCGTGCTGCGCTTCATTCAAGCCTTCGACGCGGACACCAACAAGGTGAACGTGAACGGCGGCGCGATTGCCATGGGCCACCCGCTGGGAGGCACTGGCGCCATGATCCTCAGCGCGCTTCTGGACGAGATGGAGCGTACCGACAAGGAAACCGGTCTGGCCACGCTTTGCATCGGCTCGGGCATGGGTGCCGCAACCATCATCGAACGCGTGTAAGGAGACGTAACAATGGCTGATTTTCACTATTCCGTGGACGCCGACGGCGTCGCCACCATCGCTTGGGATGTTCCTGGCAAAAGCATGAACGTGCTGTCCTATGCTGCGCTTGAAGAACTGAACGGGCATGTCGACACTGTGCTGTCCGACGACAACGTGAAGGGCGCAATCATCACTTCGGCAAAGAAAGACTTTGCTGGCGGGATGGACCTGAACGTGATCGCTCAGATGAAAAGCGACGCGGGCGACAACCCTGCCAAGGGCCTGTTTGACGGCATCATGTCGATGCACGGCGCGCTGCGCAAGATTGAGCGCGCGGGTATGGACCCCAAGACCAACAAAGGCGGCAAGCCGATTGTCGCCGCCCTTCCCGGCATCGCGCTTGGCATCGGTCTGGAGATCCCGCTGGCCTGTCACCGCATCATTGCGGCGGACAACCCGAAGGCCAAGATCGGCCTGCCTGAGATCATGGTCGGCATCTTCCCGGGCGCAGGCGGCACCACGCGCCTTGTGCGCAAGATGGGTGCAATGGCAGCGGCCCCCTTCCTGCTGGAAGGCAAGACCGTATCACCCGACAAAGCCAAATCCGCTGGCCTAATTGATGAAGTTGTTCCGGCTGACGAGTTGCAAGCCCGCGCGAAAGAGTGGGTTTTGAACGCAACCGACACGGACATCGTGAAACCGTGGGACGCCAAGGGCTATAAGATGCCCGGCGGCGCACCCTATCACCCCGCAGGGTTCCAGACCTTCGTTGGTGCAGCCGCGATGATCCACGGAAAGACCAATGGCGTCTATCCGGCGGCAAAGGCCCTGCTGGCGGCGGTCTATGAAGGTGCGATGGTACCCTTTGACGACGCGCTGCGCGTGGAATGTCGCTGGTTCGTGAACGTGCTGATGAATCCTTCCTCGTCTGCCATGATCCGCTCGCTGTTCATCAACAAGCAGGCTCTGGAAAAAGGCGCTGTGCGTCCGAAAGATGTCGACGACCAATCGGTCAAGAAAGTCGGCGTTCTGGGCGCAGGCATGATGGGGGCCGGCATCGCGCTGGTATCCGCCATGGCTGGAATGGAAGTCGTCCTGATCGACCAAACGCAGGAAGCCGCAGATCGCGGCAAAGCGTATTCCGAAGGCTATTTGGACAAGGGCATCGCTCGCAAGAAAGCCACCCCCGAGAAGAAAGAGGCCGTGCTGTCGGCAATCACCGCGACCACCGATCTGGAGGCGCTGAAGGGTGCCGACCTGATCATCGAAGCGGTCTTTGAAGACGTGGGCGTGAAAGCCGAGATGACCAAGAAGGTTGAGGCCGTGGTTGGCCCCGATTGCATCTATGCCACCAACACCTCGACCCTGCCGATCACCGAGCTGGCCAAGGCGTCTGAACGTCCCGACCAGTTCATCGGCATCCACTTCTTCTCGCCGGTTGAACGCATGATGCTGGTCGAGATCATCAAGGGCAAAGAGACTGGTGGTCGTGCGGTCGCCAAAGCGCTCGACTATGTGCGCCAGATCCGCAAAACGCCAATTGTCGTGAACGACGCGCGCTTCTTCTACTGCAACCGCTGCATCATTCCGTACATCAACGAAGGCATGCGCATGGTTGGTGAAGGCGTCTCGCCTGCACTGGTCGAAGGCGCTGCGAAACTGCTGGGCTTCCCGGTTGGGCCGCTGCAACTGGTCGACGAAACTTCGATCGATTTGGGCGTGAAAATCGCTAAGGCGACGAAAGCCGCCATGGGCGACGCGTACCCCGACGCAGCAGTCGACGATATCATCTTCTGGATGGCTGACGAAGGTCGCTTGGGCCGCAAGTCAAACGCTGGTTTCTATAACTACGATGAAAAGGGCAAGCGCACCGGTCTGTGGGAAGGACTTGGCGACAAGTTCCCGCTGGCAGACGATCAGCCCGACCTGACCGAGGTGAAGCATCGCCTGATGATGAGCCAGGTTCTGGAAGCCGTCCGCGCGCTGGAAGAAGGCGTGCTGGAAGACATCCGCGAAGGCGACGTGGGCGCGATCCTGGCGTGGGGCTTTGCCCCTTGGTCGGGTGGTCCGTTTAGCTGGCTGGATATGATCGGCGCAGGCAAAGCGGTCGAGATCTGCGACGGCCTGACCGACGCTAACGGCGCGCGATTCACAACACCTTCGCTTCTGCGTGATCTGGCCGAAAAAGGTGACACCTTCTATGGCCGTTTTGACAGCGCGTCTGAAGCTGCCTGATAAAAAGACAAAGAACGGCCCGGTGAACTCCGGGCCGTTTTCTTTTGCCCGTCTGTTTTCTTAACCCTGTCGTGAGCGTATCGAAATCACGACACCTGACACGACGATCAAAGCCATCCCTATGATGGCGTTGAACCGGATCGGCTCTCCATACAGCAGCAAGCTCCAAACAGCAGCGAAGGGAAGCATCGAGTACTCGTAGACGGATACCTGTGCCGCATCCGCCAGTTGATAGGCACGAAACAGCAGTCCAACTGCCAAAAGCGATCCAAAGGCCTGCGCGGCAATCAACAGCCAAGACCATGCTGTTGGCCAGACAAAGCCTCGCAAAAGATAGCCGGGATCGGTTCCATCTTCTGCCGAAACGGCCAAATTTAGGATCAGCGAGCCGATCAAGCCAAATAGGCCCAGCCAAAGGAAAAAGAAAAACAACATGGCCGCGGCACTTTCACCTTCACACCACTGGCGCGTTGCGATCGAACCGATCGCATAGATCACTCCGGCGGCGATCGGGACCAATGCGATCAGGCTCAGACCATCTTCAAACGGGTTGAGCACGATCAGAACGCCTGCAAAGCCAATCAACGCCGCCGCCATTCGCGTCATACCAATGGGCTTCCCCAGGAATATGGCTGAGATCAGCATGACCCAGATCGGGGCCGTGAACAGCCCTGCCGCGACTTGCCCCACAGGCAAAAAGCCAAGACATCCAAAATAGATGAGTATCGCAAATGCCGCCAATCCTCCCCGCAGCATAACAGCCCATTTGCGGATTGCCCGCATATTGACCCAACCCATTGCAGAGATCCCGACAAGAAACGGCAGCGCGATGAGTGAGCGAAACAGATGAAATTGCCACAATCCAACATCTGGTGCGATCTGGCGGACCAAATTGTCAAAGAAGCCCAGCAAGAACATCGTTGCGATGATCAAACCGGCCGCGACCATAGGCTTATCCGCCGTCATGTCGTTTTCCTTCCTTAAAAAAGCGCACCACGCCATTGACCACAGTGGGTATCGTAAGGTCCACTCGGAAAACGACACACAACGGAAATTCGCACTGGGAGGATGCAAATGGGTTGGATGCAGGATGAACGCGGGCTGGACAAATGTGCAGCAAACTTTGTGCCCTTAACGCCTCTGTCGCATTTGAAACGCGCAGCCCTTGTTTTTCCAAACCGCGAAGCCGTTATCGATGGGGATCGGCGGCTTACTTATGCCGACTATCATACGCGCGTAACCCGTCTTGCCTCGGCCCTTGCAGCACGTGGCATTCAGCCCGGCGATGTTGTGGGCACGCTTTTGCACAACACTTTGGCACATGTCGAAGCAAGCTTCGGCATTCCCGCATGCGGGGCGGTTCTAAACACCATCAACACCCGGCTGGATGTGGACACAGTCGCCTATATCTTTGATCACGGGGCGGCCAAGGCCGTTCTGGTCGACACCGAATTGCTTCCTCTGGCCGAGGCCGCCCTTGCCCAAATGGAAAAGGATGGCGCGAAGCAAATGCCCGAGATCATCGAGGTTGCCGCGCCAGAGGCAGGTTTTCCTGCCACGGGCCGCTACCCAGAATACGAGGAGTTGCTTTCAGGCGGGGATCCCGATTTCGACTGGATCATGCCTCAGGACGAATGGGAAAGCCTTGCGCTGAACTATACATCTGGCACAACAGGACGCCCCAAGGGCGTGGTCTATCACCACCGCGGTGCTTATCTGATGACTTTGGGCACCCCGATCAGTTGGAATATGCAGCTGTATCCGCGCTATCTGACCATCGTACCGCTGTTTCACTGTAACAACTGGAACCACACATGGATGATGCCGGTTCTTGGGGGCACGATTGTTTGCTGCCGCACCATCACTGCCAAAGCCATCTATGACGCCATCGCGGACGAAGGGGTCACCCATTTCGGCGGCGCACCAATTGTGCTGAATTTGATCGTAAACGCACCCGAAGCGGACCGTCGCCCCTTTGATCATGTGGTCGAGGCCTTCACTGCAGGTGCTCCTCCCGCCGCGGCGATCCTTGCGGCAATTGAACCTTTGGGCTTCAACGTCACACAGGTTTACGGGCTGACCGAAACCTACGGCCATGTCACGGAGTGCCTGTGGAACGGGCCTGAATGGGATGACCTGCCACAAGAGGATCGCGCGACAATCAAAGCCCGCACCGGCGTTGCCTTCCCGCAAATGGAAGACATCACCGTTTTGGATGAAGGCATGTCGCAGGTTCCGATGGATGGCGAAACCACAGGCGAGATCATGATCCGTGGAAACTCGGTCATGAAAGGGTATTTGAAGAACCCAGACGCCACGGCCGAGGCCTTTCAGGGTGGTTATTTCCACTCGGGCGACGTGGCCTATCAAACCCCGGATGGCTACATCAAGATCACCGACCGATCCAAAGACATCATCATCTCGGGTGGCGAAAACGTCAGCTCGGTCGAGGTAGAGGGTGTGTTGATGCACCATCCCGCCGTCAGCCTTTGTGCCGTAGTCGCTAAGCCGGATGACAAATGGGGCGAGATCCCCTGCGCCTATGTCGAGTTGAAAGATGGATGCGATGTCAGCGAGGAAGAGCTGATCGCCTTCGCACGCGAACGATTGGCCGGGTTTAAAACTCCGAAACAGATCGAGTTTTGCGAGCTGCCAAAGACATCGACCGGCAAGATCCAAAAATTTCAGCTTCGGGATTGGGCAAGATCACAAGACTGATCGGTTCCAATTGCCGGGCGGATCGGTTGTCGCTATTCTAAGCGCAATTAACAACGAGCAGAAGGCCGCGTCCAAACATGACGGCCCTTACTAAATATGATCGGCTTGAGGCCACAGCACTCTGGCGCCCTGAAGAAGGCGCGCAGAGGATGGATGTTCTGTTGTCATTGGGCGACGCCACGCTGACGATCTCGGACATGCGAGAGAACGTGTTGAACCATTGGTCACTGCCTGCGATTCAACGGGTAAATCCCGGCGAACGCCCTGCGATTTTCATACCGGGCGAGGATGCCACCGAAGAGCTGGAAACAGACGACGAAGACATGATCCGCGCGCTGGAAAAAGTGCGCAAACTGATCGAGCGTCGCCGCCCTCATCCCGGTCGGTTGCGTCATTGGGTGACAGCGGGTGCGCTTCTGTCCTTGCTGCTTCTGACCGTTTTCTGGCTGCCCGGCGCACTTCGTAGTTACACGGTGTCCGTTGTTCCCGAAGCCACGCGGGCGGCGCTGGGACAACGGATCATGGCACGGATTGGACGGATCACCGGGCAAGAATGCCGAGGGCGGGATGGGCGCGTTGTGTTAAGCCGATTGGCCAGAAACGTGACCGGAAACTCAGCACTTCATGTCGTGGTTCTGTCAAGTGGGGTGCAAACCAGCAAGCACCTTCCGGGCAATATCACCCTTGTGAACCGCGCGTTGATTGAAGATTTCGAACATCCGGACGTGATTGCCGGTTTCCTGCTGGCAGAAGAGCTGCGCCGGGAAACAACAGACCCACTTTTGCCCCTTTTGGATCACGTAGAGCTTCGCGGTACGGTGCGTCTTTTGACAACCGGCGACCTGCCAGATGCGTCTATTGATCAATACGCCGAGGATATCTTGATCGCCCCGCAATCAGATCTGCCGACAACAGCCCTGTTGAACCGCTTTGGGGGCCAAGGCGTCCCGTCCACCCCCTATGCCTATGCGCTCGATCTGACGGGTGAAACAACTTTGGATCTGATTGAAGCGGATCCAACACCCATCACCAGCGCACGTGATCTTCTGACGGACGATGACTGGATCAGGCTGCAAGGCATCTGCGGCGAGTAGCTGTACGCAGCCACCCACCGCAACAACCGCTTCGGTTACTTCGTCCCGAACATACGGTCGCCCGCATCCCCAAGACCCGGCACGATATAGCCCTTTTCGTTCAGCTTTTCGTCCAGCGACGCTGTGATGATCGGCACATCGGGATGCGCTTCTTTCATGCGTGCAATACCTTCCGGCGCAGCCAACAAGCACATGAACAAAATATCCTTTGCACCCGCTTTCTTCAGCATATCAATCGCCGCGACCGAGCTGTTGCCCGTGGCCAACATGGGGTCCACCGCAATCACCAAGCGCTGATCGATTGCTTCTGGAACCTTGAAGTAATACTCGACCGGCTCCAGCGTTTCTTCATCACGATAAAGACCCACAAAACCAACGCGGGCCGATGGGATCAGCTCCAATACGCCATCCAAAAGCCCGTTACCGGCACGCAAGATCGACACGAGCGCCAACTTGCGACCTGCCAAAACGGGCGCATCCATTTCCTGCATCGGCGTCTTGATGCGTTTGGTAGTCATGGGAAGCTCGCGCGTTACCTCATATGCCAAAAGTTGGCTTATCTCGCGCAACAACTGACGAAACAGGCTGGTCGGCGTGGCCTCGTCGCGCATCAGGGTCAGTTTGTGCTGGATCAGGGGGTGATCGACGACGGTCAGATGATCATACATCTTGCTTCTCCAATTGCTTGCGGATGCGGTTTCGCGTGGCGTCGTCACAGAAAGCTGCGTCGACGGCGACCAAATTCAGGTCATGAAAATCCTTGGATGTCCAGCCAAACTGGCGCGCGAGGTCCTCGTATTCTTTGTTCATATCCGTGCGGAAAAACGGCGGATCATCGGTTGAAACCGTGACCTTCACGCCGCGCTCACGCAACTTGGCAATCGGGTGGGACGCCAGATCGGGGTAAACGCCAAGGAACACGTTTGAGCCCGGACATACCTCAAGCGTGATCCCGTCTTCCGCCAAGCGATCCACCAGCGCCAAATCCTCGATCGCGCGCACACCGTGGCCGATCCGTTCGACCTTCAGGTCGTCAAGGGCTGCGCGCACTTCTTCGGGTCCATTCCATTCGCCCGCGTGTGTGGTCAGTTGTAACCCGGCTTCGCGTGCCATGTCGAAGGCGTAGGAAAAGTCACCTTGGCTTCCGGATTTCTCATCCCCGCCCATTCCAAACCCTGTGATAAAGCCGCCGGCTGTTTCCTGCGCGCAGATCGCGGTTTCGCGTGCCAGTTCGGGACCAAAATGGCGGATGCAGGTCACAATGCCCCGCAATGTGATCCCGGCATCTCTTTCAGCGTCTGCTGCAGCTTCCTGAATGGCCGCCAGATAGTCCTTCCAAGCCGCCACATCACGCCCGCCACAAAAATCCGGCGACAGGAATGTTTCAGCGTAGATGATCCCTTGCTCCGCGCAGGTTTCCAACACAGCCTTGGTCAGACGCCCAAACTCTTCTGGCCCTGTTAGGACCGAAGTCGCCGCTTCATAGACTTCAAGGAAGTGCCAGAAATCACGATAGGCATAGCCACCGTCTTCGGTGAAAATACCGGACAGATCGACCGATTTCTCCTTAGCTAAGGATCGAATAAACTCAGGCGGCGCAGCACCTTCAATGTGCAAGTGCAGCTCGGCTTTTTGCAACTGCGCAAAACTCATAGGAATGACCTTCCCGCTCCGCGCACGTCTAGCCCAAGATGAGCGGCAACCGATGCACCTATATCTGAAAATCCAACATGGCCCACTTCTTTAAGGCCAAGGCCGGCCGCAACAACCGGAACCCGTTCACGTGTGTGATCTGTGCCAACCCAGCTGGGGTCGTTACCGTGGTCTGCGGTGAACAGCACCAAGTCACCTTCCCGCATTTGCTCTAAGATGCGCGGTACCTGACTGTCAAACCACTCCAACGCGCGCGCATAGCCCGCGACGTCCCGACGGTGGCCATATTTGGTGTCAAACTCAACGAAGTTGGCGAAGACCAGATCACCATCTTCTGCGGTCTCGAAAGACTCTACCAGATGCTCCATCAAATCCGCATCCGCCCCTTTTTTCACGGACGAGATGCCACGATGCGCAAAGATGTCGCCTATTTTTCCGATAGCGTGTGTTTGTCCACCCGCAGAAACCACCCAATCACACAAGGTGGGGTCAGGTGGGGTCATGGCAAAGTCTCTACGGTTCGTTGTTCGGGTAAACCCTTCCGCCTCGGACCCCAAGAAGGGGCGTGCGATCACACGACCGACCCGCATCTCGTGCACCATTGGGGCAATCGCCTCGCACAACGCATAAAGACGTTCCAATCCAAACACCTCTTCATGGGCGGCGATCTGGATCACGCTGTCGACCGAGGTATATACGATCGGATGGCCGGTGCGCAGATGCTCTCCGCCCAACTCGTCCAGAATTACAGTGCCCGAAGCGTGCTTGTCGCCCAATATCGCATCAACCCCGGCAGCTTTGCAGATCGCGTCGGTCAGATCCTTGGGAAATGCCGGAACGGTATCGGGGAAATATCCCCAATCCCAAGGCAAGGGCACACCCGCAATTTCCCAATGCCCGGTTGGCGTATCCTTACCGGGCGAGACCTCTTCAGCTGCCCCCCACAACCCGGTTGGTGTCGCGTCCAGGCCCGGCGTTACATCGCCGGATGCTAAGCGGATTGAAGCACCCAAACCAAGGGCATCAAGGTTGGGCACTAACAAAGGGCCAGATCGTCCGTCCTCGGCCCGGCCTTCTGCGCAGGCCTGAGCGATGTGACCCAACGTGTTTGAGCCGGTGTCTGGAACCGTCTTGTCATTAAAGAACTTGTCAGCGTCAGGCGCGCCACCACATCCGGCGCTGTCCAGTACAATTAGAAACGCGCGGGTCATGTATTCTCCATATGCTCAGCGCCGAACGCGCCGGGTAGAAGTTCAGCCATCGACATGGTCAGGCTTTCACCCCCCATCGTCATCATGGTGATTTTCACGTCTGGACCAGAGAACTCGGCTAGTTTCTGGCGGCAACCACCGCAAGGCGTGACCGGCAACGGAGCGTCTGCGATTACCAGAGCTTCTGCAATCTCGCGCTCGCCTGCCGCACACATGGCCGCGATGGCCCCCGCCTCGGCGCATGTGCCTTCGGGATAGGCGATGTTTTCCACGTTGCACCCTACATGAACGACGCCGGCGCTTGTGCGCAGCGCCGCGCCAACTTTGAAGTTCGAATATGGGGCATGTGCGTTTTCACGCACGGCTTTGGCAGCATCCAACAGCGACATGATCCGCTCCTGTAAAATATCTATCCAGCAACCCTGAACCTCTGCTTCACCGGATGCAAGTGCAAACCAGATGACAAGGGCTGGTCGCAGGGGAATGCCGTGCTAAGGTGAAGATAGCAGACTTGATTGCCCTTAGGTCATTGGTGTATCGCAGTGCCGAGGGAAGGTAGTTTAAAGTTAAACTATCCAGCATTCGCCTTGGGAGGCCCTGATGTCCGAAGACCGTTATCTGCGCAAACGCGCGCTGGATTACCACGAATTTCCGCAGCCAGGTAAGCTTGAGATACGCGCGACCAAGCCAATGGCAAACGGTCGCGACCTGAGCCTTGCCTATTCACCTGGCGTTGCTGAGGCCTGCACGGAAATCTCGAAAGATCCTTCTGTCGCAAGCCGTTACACGGCACGCGGCAATTTGGTAGCGGTCGTGACCAATGGCTCGGCCGTGCTGGGTTTGGGCAATATCGGCGCGCTGGCCTCGAAGCCGGTAATGGAAGGCAAAGCCGTCCTTTTCAAGAAATTCGCCAATATCGATTGTTTCGATATCGAGCTGAACGAATCCAATCCCGAGAAGTTGGCAGAAATTGTCTGTGCAATGGAGCCGAGCTTCGGTGCGATCAACTTGGAAGACATCAAAGCCCCCGATTGTTTCATCGTTGAACAAATCTGTCGCGAACGTATGAACATCCCGGTTTTCCATGATGATCAACACGGCACGGCAATTGTTGTTGGCGCTGCGGCGACAAACGCACTTCAAGTTACGGGTAAGGATTTCAGCAAGATCAAAGTAGTCTCGACCGGCGGTGGGGCTGCGGGCATCGCTTGCCTTAACATGCTTTTGAAACTTGGCGTGAAGCGCGAGAACGTCTGGCTCTGCGACATTGAAGGGCTGGTCTATGAAGGCCGCGAGAAAGATATGACGCCTCAGAAAGCGGCATATGCACAAGGTCAAAGCGCCGCGACGTTGGACGATGTGATCGAAGGTGCCGATCTGTTTCTTGGACTGTCTGGTCCGGGCGTGTTGAAGCCGGAAATGGTCAAGAAGATGGCCAAGCGACCGATTGTCTTTGCCCTTGCCAACCCAACGCCCGAAATCATGCCCGATGAAGTACGCAAGATTGCACCCGACGCGATCATTGCCACCGGCCGTTCGGATTTTCCAAATCAGGTCAACAACGTCCTTTGCTTCCCCTTCATCTTCCGTGGCGCACTGGACGTGGGCGCGACCGAGATCAACGACGCAATGCAACTAGGCTGCATCGAAGGCATCGCGGCCCTTGCGCGAGCAACAACCTCGGCCGAAGCGGCTGCCGCCTATAAGGGTGAGCAGCTGACCTTCGGCGAAGACTACCTGATTCCCAAACCCTTCGACCCCCGCCTGATGGGCGTCGTTGCCAGCGCGGTTGCGAAAGCTGCCATGGAAAGCGGCGTGGCCACACGCCCTGTCCCGGATCTCGACGCCTATAAGGAACGTTTGGACGGATCTGTTTTCAAGTCCGCCCTTATCATGCGTCCAGTATTCGAGGCCGCAGCAACCGCCCAGCGCCGCATCGTCTTTGCCGAAGGCGAAGACGAGCGTGTGTTGCGCGCCGCCAATGCAATGCTGGAAGAAACAACAGATGCGCCGATCCTTATTGGGCGCCCCGATGTGATCGAACGCCGCTGTGAACGTGCCGGTCTATCGATGGTTCCCGGCAGGGATTGCGAGATCGTGAACCCGGAGCGCGATGATCGGTATCGGGACTACTGGGGTGCCTACCATGAACTTATGGAGCGTAAAGGTGTTACGCCAGATTTGGCAAAGGCAATCCTACGCACCAACACTACAGCCATCGGAAGCATCATGGTGCATCTTGGCCAAGCGGACAGCCTGATCGCAGGCACATTTGGCCAATACCTGTGGCACCTGAATTATATTCAGCAAATCCTTGGATACGAAGCGCTGCATCCGGTCGGCGCACTGAGCTTGATGATCTTGCAAGACGGGCCCCTGTTCATTGCGGACACGCATGTTCACAACACACCGAACGCCGAGCAAATCGCAGAAACCGTCTGCGCCGCCGCACGCCATGTGCGCCGCTTTGGGGTCGACCCAAAGATCGCAGTGTGTTCCTACTCGCAGTTTGGCAACCACGGCGGGGACAGTGGCGAACGTGCCCGCGGAGCACTTGAGCTGCTGGACGCCGCCCCTCGCGACTTTGCTTATGAAGGTGAGATGCACGTCGACGCCGCCCTGGATCCTGAAGTACGGCAACGCCTATTCCCGTCTGCGCGCTTTGAAGGTCCCGCCAACGTCCTTGTCTTTGCCAATACAGATGCGGCAAGTGCTGTGCGTAACACGTTGAAGGTCAAAGGCGGCGGGCTTGAGGTTGGGCCGATCCTGATGGGTATGGGCAACCGCGCACATATCGTTACGCCCTCGATAACGGCACGAGGTCTTTTGAATATGTCGGCAATCGCCGGCACGCCTGTCGCGCATTACGGCTAACGATTCCTCACAAAACTTTGCAAGGCGAGGTTTGCAATTTTGCAAATCTCGCCTTTTTCAAACTCCAACCCCTAAATTCATAGGGGTTTGCAAAAATTTGCAGGCAATATTCCTCCAGCCTGCAAATTTTCCGCGATAATATGACGCTACGTCGAATGCGGTTCTTGCCCGAACTGGCCTTCGGGGCGTAACACTGGTTTCGAGGGAAATTGGAGGATGTGCACCATGGCATACAAAGACGTTTACGCCGCTTGGCAAGCGAACCCTGAAAAATTCTGGATGGACGCGGCCGAAGCAATCAGCTGGGATAAGACCCCAACCAAAGCGCTCTTTGACGACAACGCACCGTTATACGAGTGGTTCTCGGACGGTATGGTGAACACCTGCTACAACGCGGTTGATCGGCACGTCGAAAACGGGCGCGCTGATCAGGTCGCCATTATCTATGACAGCCCGATCACGGGACGTCAGTCGAAAACCACCTATGCCGAACTGAAGGACCGTGTGTCCAAGGTTGCAGGCGCGCTGAAAGAAAAAGGCGTCACCAAAGGCGATCGCGTCATCATCTATATGCCGATGGTGACTGAGGCCCTGGTCGCCATGCTGGCCGTCACGCGTATCGGCGCTGTGCACTCGGTCGTGTTTGGCGGTTTTGCCTCGAACGAACTGGCCGTGCGCATCGACGACGCCAAGCCCAAAGCCATCATCGCGGCGTCCTGCGGGTTGGAGCCGGGCCGCGTGGTGGCCTATAAGCCGCTTCTGGATGGAGCGATTGATCTAAGCACGCACAAACCGGACTTCACCCTGATCCTACAACGCGAAGAGCACCCCGCCGAGCTGATCCCCGGCCGCGACTTCGACTGGGCCGAAATGGAAGCCACCGCCACCCCCGCAGATTGCGTCCCGGTCGAGGGTAACCACCCGGCTTATATCCTCTATACCTCGGGCACCACAGGTCAGCCCAAGGGCGTCATCCGCCACACCGGCGGTCATCTGGTTGCTCTGAACTGGACTATGAAGAACCTTTATAACGTCGATCCGGGCGATGTGTTCTGGGCGGCCTCGGATGTGGGTTGGGTCGTGGGGCACTCCTACATCACCTATGGTCCACTGGTGCATGGCAACACGACCATCGTGTTTGAAGGCAAACCCGTCGGCACGCCCGACGCAGGCACCTTCTGGCGCGTGATCAGCGAGCATAACGTGAAGTCTTTCTTCACCGCCCCCACCGCCTTCCGCGCGGTGAAGCGCGAGGACCCGAAGGGCGAGTTCGTCAAGAAATACGACCTGAGCTGCCTGAAGCAGGTTTATCTGGCTGGTGAACGTGCTGATCCCGACACCATCGTCTGGGCGCAGGAACAGCTGAATGTGCCAGTTGTGGACCACTGGTGGCAGACCGAAACCGGCTTTGCCATCGCGGCCAACCCGATTGGTATCGAAGAGCTGCCGATCAAACTGGGCTCGCCCTCGGTTCCGATGCCGGGATTTGATGTGCAGATATTGGACGAAGGCGGTCACCCAATGCCCGCAGGCGAACTGGGTGCAATTGCCATCAAGCTGCCCCTGCCCCCCGGAACGTTGCCGACACTGTGGAACGCGGAAGAGCGCTACAAGTCGAGCTACCTGAACACCTTCCCCGGCTACTATGAAACCGGCGATGCGGGCTACATCGACGAAGACGGCTATGTCTACATCATGGCGCGCACCGATGACGTGATCAACGTGGCAGGCCACCGCCTGTCGACCGGCGGCATGGAAGAGGTTTTGGCCTCGCACCCCGACGTGGCAGAATGTGCCGTGATCGGCGTGACCGACCAGCTGAAGGGCCAATTGCCGCTTGGCATGGTCTGCTTGAACGCTGGCACAGATCGTCCGGATGAAGAAATCACCGCCGAATGCGTCAAACTGGTGCGCGAGAAGATTGGCCCCGTTGCCGCCTTCAAGCTCTGCGTGGTTGTGGATCGTCTGCCCAAGACCCGCTCGGGAAAGATCCTGCGGGCTACCATGGTGTCGATCGCAGACGGTAAGGACTACAAGATGCCCGCAACCATCGACGACCCGGCCATTCTGGACGAGATCAAGGATGCGCTGGCGTCTCTGGGCTACTAAGTCTAACCCAATAAACAGAAACGCCCCCGGTTTCGGGGGCGTTTTTTGTTAGACGAACTGCTCGCGTATCAACCGCTCTTCCAGCCCATGTCCTGGGTCGAAGAGGATGCGGTGCTCGATGTCGCCACAAGATTTGATTTCGACAGACACCACATTCGGGACGGACCTGCTATCCGCATCCGCCATCACCGGGCGCTTGTCGGATTGCAACACATCGAACCGGACAACAGCATTTTTCGGAAGAAGAGCACCGCGCCAACGACGCGGACGGAAAGCGGCCATAGCTGTAAGAGCCAGCACATCCGACCCAATCGGCAAAATCGGTCCGTGGGCCGAGTAGTTATAGGCGGTCGATCCAGCGGGGGTACACAACAGCGCACCGTCGCAGACAAGCTCGTTCAAGCGAACACGGCCATCAACGCTGATCTGAAGTTTTGCCGCCTGCGGACCCGCGCGCAGCAAGCTGACTTCGTTGATCGCCAGCGCCTCGTGCACTTTGCCATCCGCGCCTTCCGCGCGCATCGAAAGCGGATTGATCACCTCTTCCTCAGCGACGATCAAACGGTCGACCAAGCCGTCAGGCGCGTATTCGTTCATCAAGAAACCGACCGTTCCGCAATTCATCCCGTAAACCGGAGCCGGAAGATGCTGAGTGCCGTGCAAGGTTTGCAGCATGAACCCGTCCCCGCCCAAAGCAACAATGATGTCGGATTGGTCCGCCGCTACGTTTCCATAACGCGCCACCAATTCCTCAAGCGCGGCCTGTGCGATGGTCGTATCACTGGCTACGAACGCGATTCTCTGACTCATGACAAATGTCCCGATTGGCGGCCTTCGTTTCCGAAACAAGCACATGTTTCCACAAATCACCAGATAATGCCGCGTCTTTCCGTCGCCGCGTCGCTT
Source organism: Aliiroseovarius sp. F20344 (assembly GCF_023016155.1). Classification (GTDB taxonomy): domain Bacteria; phylum Pseudomonadota; class Alphaproteobacteria; order Rhodobacterales; family Rhodobacteraceae; genus Aliiroseovarius. The sequence continues at coordinate 116,496 of NZ_JALKBG010000006.1, read as the reverse complement.
TCTAGTCTTTGCGACATGGCATGTTTCCGATAGGAAATCTGAAAATCGTAGCCTAATCGAAGGAAAACGCGCATGTCTGCCACCCGTGACCCAGGTTTCTTTACCGAATCCCTCGCGACCCGCGACCCCGAGCTTTACAAATCGATCACTGATGAGCTTGGCCGTCAGCGCGACGAGATTGAGCTGATCGCATCTGAGAACATTGTTTCAGCGGCTGTGATGGAGGCACAGGGCTCGGTTCTGACCAACAAATACGCCGAAGGCTATCCCGGTCGTCGTTATTATGGCGGCTGTCAGTATGTAGATGTGGCCGAAAATCTGGCGATTGATCGTGCGAAAGAGCTTTTTGGCTGTGACTTTGCCAATGTGCAGCCAAACTCTGGCAGCCAAGCCAACCAAGGTGTGTTCCAAGCGCTAATCAAGCCCGGCGACACCATTCTGGGTATGGACCTGTCTGCAGGTGGTCACCTGACACATGGCGCCAAACCAAACCAGTCGGGCAAGTGGTTCAATGCCATTCACTATGGTGTTCGCAAAGATGACAACCTGATCGACTATGATCAGATCCAAGAGCTGGCCACCGAACACAAGCCTGCCTTGATTATTGCAGGTGGTTCCGCCATTCCGCGCGTCATCGATTTCGCCAAGTTCCGCGAGATTGCAGATTCGGTTGGCGCTTACTTGATGGTCGACATGGCACATATCGCAGGCTTGATCGCGGCGGGCGAGCATCCTTCGCCTTTCCCGCACGCCCACGTAGCCACCACCACCACCCACAAAACCCTACGTGGTCCGCGCGGTGGTATGATCGTTACCAACGATGCGGAGATCGCGAAGAAAGTGAACTCGGCCATCTTCCCGGGCATTCAAGGCGGACCTTTGATGCATGTGATCGCTGGTAAGGCTGCTGCCTTCGGCGAAGCCCTGCGTCCCGAGTTCAAATCGTATCAAAAGCAGGTGCGCGCAAACGCCGTAGCCTTGGCTGATCAACTGATCAAGGGAGGTCTGGACATCGTGACCGGCGGCACAGACACGCATGTGATGCTGGTTGATCTGCGTCCCAAAGGTGTGACCGGCAACATCGTCGACAAGGCCTTGGGCCGCGCGCACATCACCTGCAACAAAAACGGCATCCCATTTGACCCTGAAAAGCCGATGGTCACCTCGGGCATCCGTTTGGGCACCCCGGCAGGCACCACCCGTGGTTTCGGCGAGGACGAGTTCCGCCTGATCGCCGACCTGATCGTGGAAGTGGTCGACGGGCTGGCTGCCAATGGTGAAGAAGGCAATGGCGCCGTGGAAGAGGCTGTAAAAGCCAAGGTTGCAGATCTCTGCGCCAAGTTCCCGATGTACCCGAACCTCTGATCCAGAGATCACGAAAGTTGACTTGGAAACGCCCCCAGCTTTGGGGGCGTTTTGCATTTTAGGGTTCTAAAGAAACCCGCGCCAAAGCAACACGGCCACCACCACAACCGCCACTATCAGAAGGTTGAACACCAACCCCGCGCTAACATTCACCGCAATGCCCCTGCGGCGATCCCACGGGTCAATGTTCAGCAAGTAGTTTTCCAGATCGGTCGCGGCCAAATCCAGCGCCGCTTCGTCCAGTTGCCGCAAAAGCCGCGGGTGGTTCGCGCGGGCGCTTGCATCCGCCAGCAGCCTTCCTTTCATGCGAAGATGTTTGGGAAGAAGCCGCCCTGCCCGTCGCAGCTTCGCATCGAAACCCTTGCCACGAACATCCAGTCGATCTTCCAGAAGCTGTGCAAGGCGTTCGGTACGCGCTGTAATGTCCAACTCAATCTCCGATGAAAAACGACGGCCAGTGCGACAACCATAACTTCAAAGAAAACAAATTCGAAGACCAATCCAGCCGATATTTCCGGGTTCAAAGCCCAAGGAAGTCAGGGTATCAGACTGTATGCTTACGATGCAGACATTCGGAACTGACACCGCCCGCCCCCCTGTCCTTATTGTGCATGGGCTTTTCGGCTCTGGCCGCAACTGGAATGTGATTTCCAAACGCCTGTCTGATGAACGGCAAGTGGTGTCAGTGGATATGCGTAACCACGGCGAAAGCCCACGGTTTGACACGCAGAGCTATCACGACATGGCCGGGGACTTGGCAGAGGTGATCGATCATTTGGGGGGGCAGGCGGATGTTATCGGCCACTCCATGGGTGGGAAAGCCGCGATGATTCTTGCGCTTGAAGACAATACCTTGGTGAACAGGCTTGTGGTCGCGGACATCGCTCCGGTGGCTTACGGACACAGTCAGCAATCCATGATCGAAGCGATGCGCGCGATTGACCTAAACCAAGTAAACACGCGCGGGGATGCGGATCGTCAGTTGGCTGAGATGCTCGGGGATGCATCCGTCCGAGCATTTTTGCTTCAATCCCTGAATGTGAAAGAGCGTCAGTGGCGACTTAACTTGGATACACTCGAGACTGAGATGGTCAAGATCGTCGGTTTTCCCGAAATCTCAGCGACCTTCGACGGTCCGACTTTGTTTTTGGCAGGTGCTGATTCCGACTATGTCCTGCCAGAATATCGGGCACGGATCAAAGCGCTGTTTCCAGCGGCCAAGCAAGCCAAGATTCCAGGCGTTGGGCACTGGTTGCATGCGGAAAAGCCGCGTGAGTTCGAAGCAGCGGCTCGCAGCTTCTTGAATTTCTAAGTATCTGAAAATGCAAAACCCCGCATGAAAGCGGGGTTTTCGTTGGCCTGATCAGCGCTTCAGTGCGTCCAGGGACCACGTCGGTTGGTGGCAAAGTTTTCGCCATATCCGCCTGCCCGTATGTTCGGCTTGCGCTTGTGCGGCTCCGTAATCGTCGCATCGATGCCGTGTTCCTTGGCGTAGTCCAAGGCGGCTTCCTTGCTTTGGAATTTCAAACGTACCTGACTTTGCGTGTCCGAAGACCCCGTCCATCCCATCAGCGGATCAATATCTCGGGCTTCGTCAGCGGCATATTCCAGAATCCAAACTTTGGTCTTCCCCATCCCCGACGACATCGCATTGCGAGCGGGTTGATAGATACGAGCACGCATCTGGCATCTCCTTCCAAAACTGGGTTGGTTATCCGTCATGCGACGCAGCAATTCAAGGCGGAATTGGAATTGTGACGGGGCCAACTAACACAAGTGCGAGCATTTCTGCCCAGTAGGTTCCGTGAGTGCGGTTTTAGGGAGAATGCAGAGTGACTGCCGGTAAACGACGAGGGAGCGAGGGGTGGGGTGGGTGTATCGTCGCCACCGGCAGTCCGTTCTGCTGCTTGCCCGATAACGCTATCGCAATGCCCAGACCTCGGCAAGCACTAAATACACCTCTAATTGCATTTTTTTGGAAACACTTTCCCTGTTTTATTATTATTGTACAGGGACTTACGAGATTTTGAATCCAGTTTACATGTGCAAAAACCAGCACAGTAAATCGCTCACTGATTGCTGGGTTTTTATATGGTTTTTGCACCATGTCTGGTATGTTTATGAAGTTGCGATAAATTACTTAACTCCTCAACTCGCCAATTATGGGGAGATTCTGATTAATCCGTGGTTAAGCGCCCTTGAAGAAGAACAAAAAGTGACCATTCTTGGGGGTGGAGAGATTCGCATGACACATGACCCGACCCCACATAGCCCGCTTACCAATCCCACGATGGCCCCTGTAGCCCGTCCGAAACTTGAAGGCGGTAAACGGTTTGTCATGCATACGCCGTTTCAGCCCGCCGGCGACCAGCCGACAGCGATTGCAGAACTTGTGGGCGGCATCGAAGGGGGCGAGCGCGACCAGGTACTTCTGGGCGCAACCGGCACCGGCAAGACCTTCACCATGGCCAAGATCATCGAGGAAACCCAACGCCCCGCGATCATCTTGGCCCCGAACAAAACGCTCGCCGCCCAGCTTTATGGTGAGATGAAGGGGTTCTTTCCGGACAACGCGGTCGAGTACTTTGTAAGTTATTACGACTACTACCAGCCCGAAGCCTATGTCGCGCGGTCCGACACCTTCATCGAGAAGGAAAGCCAGATCAACGAACAGATCGACCGGATGCGCCACTCGGCTACGCGGGCGCTTTTGGAGCGTGACGATGTGATCATCGTGGCATCCGTGTCGTGCATTTACGGTATCGGCTCGCCCGAAACCTACACCGCGATGACGCAAGACATCACGGTGGGCGAGGAATATGACCAGCGTGCTATGATGCGTGACCTCGTGGCTCAGCAATACAAACGCAATGACAATGCGTTCCAGCGCGGCAGCTTCCGAGTACGTGGCGACAGCCTTGAGGTTTGGCCAAGCCACCTTGAAGACCGCGGCTGGCGGTTTTCCTTCTTCGGGGAAGAACTGGAAAGCATCACTGAATTTGACACGCTGACCGGTGCCAAGACCGACACGCTTGAAAAGGTGCGCATCTATGCGAACTCACACTATGTGACGCCGACGCCCACGCTGAAGCAGGCCATTCAAAGCATCAAGGAAGAGCTGGCCGTCCGCCTGAAACAGTTCGAGGACGAGGGCAAATTGCTTGAAGCCCAGCGCCTTGAACAACGCACCAAGTTTGATCTGGAAATGCTGGAAGCGGCCGGGTTCTGCAACGGGATCGAGAACTACTCGCGCTATTTGACGGGCCGCGCTCCGGGCGAACCGCCCCCCACGCTGTTCGAATACATCCCCGACAACGCGATTGTATTTGCGGACGAAAGCCACGTGTCGGTGCCGCAAATCGGCGGAATGTACCGGGGCGACTACCGGCGCAAATTCACACTGGCTGAACATGGGTTCCGCCTGCCCTCGTGTATGGACAACCGCCCCCTGAAGTTCGAGGAATGGGACGCCATGCGCCCACAATCGGTTTTCGTCTCCGCCACGCCCTCGAATTGGGAGCTGGAACAGACCGGCGGTGTCTTCGCTGAACAGGTCATTCGTCCCACGGGGCTGCTTGATCCCGAGGTCGAAATCCGCCCGGTCGAGATGCAAGTGGACGACCTACTGGACGAGGTGCGCAAAGTCGCCGCCAACGGCATGCGAACCTTGGTCACCACGCTGACCAAACGCATGGCCGAGGATCTGACCGAATACCTGCACGAACAGGGCATCCGCGTGCGCTATATGCACTCGGATATCGACACGATCGAACGCATCGAGATCCTGCGCGACCTGCGTCTGGGGGCCTTCGACGTGCTGGTGGGCATCAACCTACTGCGCGAAGGCTTGGACATCCCCGAATGCGGACTGGTCGCCATTCTGGACGCGGATAAAGAGGGCTTTTTGCGCTCTGAGACCTCGCTGGTGCAAACCATCGGTCGTGCCGCGCGAAACGCCGACGGACGCGTCATCATGTATGCCGACCGCATCACCGGCTCGATGGAGCGCGCGCTGAAGGAAACCGAGCGCCGGCGCGAAAAACAGCACGCCTATAACGTCGAACATGGCATCACGCCCGAAACGGTGAAAAAGAATGTCGAGGACGTGCTGGCTGGGCTTTACGACGGCGACACCGACATGTCCCGCGTCACCGCGACCATCGACAAACCCATGGTCGGCGACAACCTTCTGGCCCATCTGGAGGGCCTGAAAGCCCAGATGCGCAAAGCGGCAGAGAACCTCGAGTTCGAAGAAGCCGCCCGCCTGCGCGACGAGGTGCATCGGTTGGAGGCCGTAGAGCTGGCCGTGGCCGACGACCCGCTGGCGCGTCAATCCGCGATTGAAGCGGCTGGTGAGGCCGCGCAGAAGGCGAAGGGGCGGTCAACGGCTGGAAAGCCGGGGCAGCGGGCTGGGCGTGGGAAGCAGAGGTGATTGGCAGATGATTCAACGTTCGAAAGCAATAGTTGCTGGAATGTGGGGTATCTTGGCATTCACACTTGGCAGCCCACTGTTTGTGGTCTTGGCGTGGCAATTGAAATGGTGTGGCGGAACCTGGTTGCCAGAGCGAACTCTGTGTAGTGGTTTTCCTGCCAACTACCTTGGAAGTGTTGAGGGCTACTTTAGTGCACTGTTCTATCTCGGTGCAGGCATTCCCTATCTACTCGTAGTTGCCATTATTTGGATTTTGTTTGTTATCTCTGTCTTGAAACTGTTCACCACCAAGTAAAGTCCCGGGCCGCCTAAAGGTGTAGGAACGCGTCGAAATCAGTGTGGATTGTCCTTAACTCTCCGAACACAGGTGTGAATGACACCTGTCACACCAACGAGACTCACAACAAATAGAAGAAATGCGCCAACAGCAGAACTTGCATTGTGGAACCCAATGTCAGCTATACGCACGACAAAAGCCGAGAGTAGAAACATAGGAATATGCAATATCAGATGGAACCTGAGTTGTATTCTATCCTTGCGGGGAGTTGACGGGAACATTGTCGATCTAGCTAGCGAGGAGGCATACTCTATGCGCTCTCGATTATCGCAAAGCCAGATTGAGTATCGAATATTAAGTAGTATCGCATAGCCCGCAATAAGCGCAGAGATCAGTAATGGCACTTTGGCGATCAGTGACGCAAAGAAGATCGTCCACGTCAGAAATAGTGCCGCGTCCCACTTCCAAACGTAACGGTCTTTCCAAGCATAAAAGAGCATAATCGCGCCAACCCAACAACTTTTACGTGTGGTTGCGTTTTAGCCTGTTGATAGAAAAGTGAAAAGGCCGGTTGCTCGGCCTTTCCATTCACACAAACCCAAACCTCTCGCCAAACGGCATCTCTGTCGGCCTTTCCCCCGTCGCCCGGAAAATCGCCTCAGCCAGAGCAGGTGCTGCGGGCGGCACGGGGGGTTCGCCCACACCAGTCACGTAATCCCGATTCTCCATCCCGCGCACGAAAATCTCGGGCGCTTGGTTGTTGCGCAGACCTTCGAAGTCAAAGAAGTTCTCTTGCTCGGCCATGCCATCGGCATAGGTAATCTGGCTGTTGATCGCGTGGCCAAGGCCCCAGATCACGCCGCCTGCGACGAGGTTTTCGAAGTTGATTGGATCGACGACTTTGCCCACTTCGGCAGCGACCCAAACCTTATCCAGCGTGATGCCCTCCTCGCCATTGGTGATCTCGATCACCTGCGCGCAAGGGGTGCCGAAGGACAGGCAGAAGGCCACGCCGCGGGCTTTGTTCGCAGCCAGTTCGCCGCCCCAGCCTGACATTTCGGCCACGGCTTCCAACGTCTTGCGCGACGGGTTGTCCGTCATCAAGCGCAAGCGTTCCTCGACCGGGTCGGCCCCGGCTTCATGAATTAGCGCGTTCAGGAAATTCTCATGGAAGAACCCGTTTTGCGACGCCCCGACCGAGCGCCATGAACTGACCGGCCCCAACTTCGGTGCACGATAGCCGATCACGCGGTAGTTCGGGATCGCATAGGGCTGATCCCACAGGCCTTGCGTGATCGTGGTGTCTGGACCCGGAACCGGGAAGCCCTGACGTTCAACCATCTGGCTGTCCATGATCGAGGGCGAGGCGACCTTGATCTCCATCGCGGTCACTTTGCCATCGGCCACAGCTCCACGCCCGCGCATCATCGCGATGGGGCGGGTGAAGTCCTGAAGCGTGTCTTCCTCGCGCTTATAGGTCAGTTTGACCGGCGTGCCCTTCATGGCCATCGCCAGTTCGGTCGCGCGTTTCACCACCTCGTCTTCCAGACGGTGCCCGAAACTGCCGCCCATCATCAGGATGTGCACATGCACGTCATCGGCGTCCATGCCGGTCATCTTGGCGACGCTGGCCTGCGTCATGCGCGGGATTTGGTTACCGGTCCAGACATCGACGCGGTCATCCGTGACCAGCACCGTGGCATTCATCGGTTCAAGCGGCGCGTGGGCCAGATAGGGCGCGCGGTATTCGGCCTCGACCGTGGTCCCTGCCCTGTCAACGTCTCCGTCATCACGAGGCGTTGCGTCCACATCGCCGGCATCAATCGTGTCGGCGAGCGCCTGCCAATGTTCGGATTGCTCAGCGGGATAGGGCGCCGTACCCCATTCGACCTCGATCGCATCGACAGCCTGAAACGCGCGCCATGTGTTGTCGGCAATCACGCCCACGCCGCCGGTGACCGGGATCACCTTTTGAACGCCGCGCATCCCTTCCGCTTGGGTCGCGTCGAATGAGATCACCTCGCCGCCTTTGCGGGGGTTCACACGCACGGCAGCATGCACCATGCCTTCCATCCGCATGTCGATCCCATAGCTTTGCGTACCCGTGGATTTCGCCACCATATCAACGCGCTGCATGGGTTTTCCCACCAACTTCCACTGGGTCGAGGGGCGCAGGGCCACATCCGTCACCGGCTCAATCTCGGCAGCTTTGGCAGCCAGCGCCTCGTACGGAATGCGCTTGCCATCGGGCAGCACAACCGCACCACGTTCGGTTTTCAGCTGCGTGACCGCAAGGCCAGACATCTCCGCCGCAGCCGCTTTCAGCGTCTCACGCGCCACAGCCCCGGCAACCCGTAGCTTTTCAAACCCGTCCGGCACGGTGGTCGAGCCGCCGGTGATCTGCATGCCCATCAGCTTGATCACAGCGCCCATGAAGCCACGCATGGTTTCGGCTGCGAACCCTCGGTCGGTCGAGGGGAAGGGCACACCTTCGGCCGCAATCGCGGTGTTCCAATAAGCAGCCGAAGGCGGGCCGGGATCGACATTGATCTGATCCAAATCCACGTCCAGCTCTTCGGCGATCAATGCCGCCTGAACCGAATACGCCCCCTGCCCTTTATCCGCACGCGGGGTGATCAGCGTCACCCCATCTGCGTTGATCAGGACATATGGCGTCAGGGCGGCAGTGCCATCTGCCAGATCATCGTCCAGCGGATTGTCCTCGGGCTGTTTGTACTTGTAATAGCCAAAGGCAACCCCGCCCAGAAGTGCTGCGGATCCGACAAGGAATGTACGACGCGCAATGGTTCCGATACGTCCCATGATCAGCCCTCCTGCAATGATTTGGCGGCGGTTTTCACCGCAGCGCGGATACGCGGATAGGTGCCGCAGCGGCACAGGTTGCCAGACATGGCATCATCAATATCTTCGTCCGTCGGCGCAGAGTTGTTGGCCAGCAACTCCGCAGCCTGCATCATCTGCCCACCCTGACAATACCCACATTGCGCAACCTGATGGGTCAGCCAAGCGGCCTGTACCGCGTGCATTTCGTCGGGATTACCCAGCCCTTCCATTGTCGTCACCGGACCATCCACATCGCCTAAAAATGTCTGGCACGATCGTACGGCGACGCCATCCACATGCACCGTGCACGCCCCACAAGCCGCAACCCCACAGCCGTACTTTGGCCCGTCGATTTTCAGCTCATCCCTCAAAACCCACAAAAGCGGCATGTCTTCTTCGACATCCACATCATGAGCAACACCATTCACGGTAAGCTTCATCGCAATCGTCCCTTCATTGGCTGCGGTTCGAGCAGTTTGTCACCAGATATTACGCTAATGACCACCGGTCATTAATGCAAGCCACAGATATTGAAACCCTGCAAGCCTAATCTTGCTTGCGAAACGCCAGCCGCATCTAAATGCACCAACCCAAGTATCTCGGAATGCACATTCATACTCACGTCAAAAGACGGAACGAAAATGGTAGGTGACGGTGATGAAAAACGAACTCGAATTCATCTCAAACAACCAGGACGGCCCACCCTACTTAACACAGGCGTCGCACCAGTCGGCTCAAGTCTGATCACGGAGAAACTTGAAACTGGGGCGGCTGATTTTGTGATGTTGGTGGCTGAATTGGTTGAATAGAGCTGCGCGGATTGAGGTTTTTTACTTTAGACTTCGCAATGATCGGAAGCGGCACATCGGCCGCTCTCATCACTAAAATCGCTTACTTATGGCACTAGTTTAAAGGATCAGAGCAGATCTTTAAACTTCTCTGACGGGGCCGGTCTACTGCCTACCGACCACTGAAAATATCGTCCCGACGGACCAAAGGCCGATCATGCACTTACAGTAAAATCGAGCCAATCAAATAGAGTCATTCGGTCGCGTCTTGTCTCCTTTCCAACCCGGACGGGCAGCTGCTGTATTTGGTTAACTAATCACAAGAACTGAACATGGTGCGCGTCTTGTCAGTCGCGGCGCGGTTGAGCCAAGCGCATAGCCCTCGCTTCCGGGGCGGCTTGCGCCTGTAATGATCAGCTCCGCGCCGATCTCGTCGGTATAGCTCGCGATCACCCAATGAAAGGCTGGGGCGCGTGGCCCCGGCTGTCGGTTTTAGGTTGCGACGTGAGACATGTGCTTGTCCGGCGAATAGATATCAAGGATATTCCAATGCCCCGTTGTGGGCGTCGGGTTGTTGATCACAGGAACGTCAAAAACCGTGGGCTTGCCGCTGACAATCGCGGCCTTAAGCGCGGGAAGCAGCTCTTCCGCGGACGAATTCCGCACGCCCTCTGCACCATAAGCCTATGCAATCTCGGCATAGCCCGGCCCGTTGTTGGGCGTGGCCGCGGTGCCCGGGAAGGTCGTGCCATAAATCAGCCCATAATGGACCTTTTGCTGGCCCGCGATTGTTGGAAGATCACATTCGCAACGGCGTAACGCACACATTCGAAGCAATGTGACAGGCTTGGGAAGCGTTAGAAAATCTGAAGCTATGGTCTGAAGCGGTGCTGTTGGACCAGTTCGAAACAATCACTTTATGCCACCGATATCCAAAAAAGGCGAAGCCTGAAAGCTTCGCCTTTTTTCGTTGCTTTGTGTCAAGCGTAGGGGCCAACAGCCCCTACACGGTACCGCCGAGGCTCCCTTCTAGGGCAACAAGTTCCTGACCGCCGGCCATCAGATCCTGCAGCTCTTCAGGCGTAATCTGTCCACGTTGGGCCGTTCCCAAAGTCTGGCCACGGTTGAGCACGGTGAACCGGTCCCCGACCGCCAGCGCGTGGCGCACGTTGTGGGTGATGAAAACCACCGCGATTCCTTGTTTGCGGACCTTGTCGATCGTGGCCAGCACATTTGCTGTCTGACGGACACCCAAGGCCGAGGTTGGCTCGTCCAGGATCAGCACCTTGGCACCGAAATGCACAGCGCGCGCAATCGCGACCGTCTGACGTTCGCCCCCCGACAAGGTGCCCACGGCCTGATCAGGACCACGCAGATTGATGCCCATCTTGCGCATCTCATCCATGGTGGCCTGATTAGCATAGTCATGATCGAAGAAGTTGAGCGGCCCGACCTTCTTCACCGGCTCGTTGCCCATGAAGAAGTTGCGGCTGACCGACATCAACGGGATCATCGCGAGGTGCTGGTGCACCGTCGCAATCCCTGCTGAAATCGCATCACGCGGGTCACCAAAACTCATCGGCTTGCCCTCGAAGAAGATCTCACCGTGAGTCGGCTGATGCACGCCGGACATGGTTTTGATGAAGGTCGATTTACCGGCACCATTGTCGCCAAGAAGGCAGTGGCATTCCCCGGGAAAAACCTCGAGCGAGACTCCTGCCAGCGCGATAACGCTACCGAAATGCTTCTCGATGTTCTTCATTTGGATGATTGGAGCTTTTTCCGGATTCATATCAACGCTCCCCTGTAATGATGCGACGGATATAGGTGTTCAGGATCACGGCGCCCAACAGGATCAACCCAAGGAACACGCGGAACAAACTGCTTTCGACACCCGCAAAGAACAAACCCTGCTGGACGACGCCGAAAATCAGCGCACCGAGGGCAGCACCAAGGACGGATCCATAGCCTCCTGTCAGCAAAGCACCACCGATGACCACAGCGATGATCGCCTCAAATTCTTTGAGAAGCCCGCGATCAGCACCGGCCGATCCGAACTCCATCACCTGACAGACGGCGAAGACGGTTGCGCAGAATGCGGTGAACATGAACATAAGAACCTTGACCTTGTTGACCGGCACACCCGAGTTGCGGGCGGCTTCGGCGTCGCCGCCTGCGGCAAAGATCCAGTTGCCGAATTTAGTCTTGGTCAGCAGGACGTGACCAAAGATGACCAGAATGATGGCCCAAATGATCAGCATGGGAATGCCGTCAACAACAGGTTGGCCTTTACGGCTGCCGCGTTCGAACACAGCGATGATGCCTGCGTCACCCATCCACTGGAACAGACCTGTCAGAATCTTTCCACCAAAGATCGGCGCAAGCCAGTCACCTTCAGCAACATCCTTGATCCCACCAATGATGGTTTTGCGCTCGATCACCTGAGGAAGGAAGATAGCAAAACCACGCAGGATGAAGAGGAAAGCCAATGTAACAATGAAGCTTGGCAGGCCTGTACGGATCACGATGTATCCGTTCAGTGCCCCGATCGCGATACACATTGCGAAAGTTAATAGGATCGCCATCCAGACCGGCCAGCCGAGTGTCACACTGAAAATGGCGATTAACATGCCCGCAAACCCGATCATCGAGCCAACCGAGAGGTCAAATTCGCCTGCAATCATCAGAAGACAGGCGCCAACGGCGATGATCATAAACTGAGCTGAAACAGTGGACCAGTTCATGATCCCTTGGCTGTTGAACATGCCACTATCGAAGGCAAACAGCAGGAAGAAGGTAAAGACGGCTACGGTGCCGACAATCCCGCCCAGTTCTGGGCGGATCATCGCTTCGCGGAAGCGGGATCGTGATTTGATCCTTTCGTCAACCGCGGATTTGGTGGGTGCATTGGACATGGTGTGCCTCTGTGTCCTTAGTCAGGATGGAATAAGGGCGGCCAAATTACTCCGGCCGCCCTTTGGGAGAATATCAGCGGTATTCGCCTGCGAACATCTCAACTTTTTCCAGACCGTCCGCTGTCACGAAGCCGGGGCCTGAGTTGATGTTGTTGCCCGGCAATACGCCGTAACGGTGGAAGTTGGTCAGAACCACAACCGGCAGGTAGGCCTGCAAGAAAGGTTGCTGGTCAATGCCCCAATTGATCACACCGGATTTGATACCTTTGACGATTTCTTCGCCGAGGTCGAAGGTGCCGAAGTAGATGTCACCGGCCATACCATTCTCTTCCAGCGCCAACAGCGTTGGATCCGCACTAGTCGGTCCAAGGGTCAGAACAGCATTCGTGTCCGGATTGGCCGACAGATAGGCCAGCACGCGGTTCTTGATCTCTGACGGGTCTTGGCCGGAGTCGATCATCTGATTGCCCAGTTCGATGCCCAGACCGTCTGCGAAGCCCTGGCAGCGCTCGGTCGAAGAAGGAGAAGAGATATAGTGGTTCACACACAGGAACGAACCGACCCCGTCACCCTTGGCGCGCAGACCGGCGGCATAACCTGCATCATATTCCGGCTGGCCGACATACATCAGAGCACCAACTTCACGTGCCTGATCTGGTGTACCCGAGTTCATAATGATTACGTCAACACCACTATCAACAGCAGCCTTGATGGGACCGGACAGAACATCATAGTCAGACAGTGTCGTGATGATGCCGTTCGGGCCAGAAGCTGCAGCCTGTTCGATGATGCGAGCCATATCAGCCAAGTCACCAGTCGGCGGGTTACGGTATTCAACCTCGACACCCATCTGGTCGCCAGCAAGCGCAATGCCGTTCTTGATGGTGTTCCACCAGCTGTCGCTGTCAGGTGCGTGGCTGACAAGAATGTATTTCTCGCCCTCAGCCGAGGCAGTGGTCGCCGCCATCAGCGGCGCTGCAACCACGGCGGCCGCAAGCGCGAGTTTCTTCGTAAGTGAAGTCATGATTTCCTCCCAAAATTCACCTTTTTCACGGTGCGAGAGCGGTCTTCTCCGCCTCTCCGACTCAAAGTAAAACACATCCAGCTTCATTTTGCAACCGGTTGCAAAATGGTGAAGTGTATTTCCTACTGCAGAGACTACCGAAACCCGCTAAAAGGATCGCAGAGGCAAGTTAAGAAGGCAAACAAAGTATGGCCGTTACGTTGAAAGAGGTTGCAGAACGCGCAGGAGTGTCCCGCTCTGCCGTATCGCGCACTTTTACTGATGGCGCCTCGGTATCCGACAAAATGCGGCGCAAGGTCGAGAAGGCCGCGCGTGAACTTGGGTACAGCCCTAATGCTCTCGCCTCTTCTCTGACCACGGGACGCACCAAGCTTATTGGTCTTGTCTCGAACAACTTCCACAACCCCATCTTCCTTGAAGTGTTCGACCTGTTCACACGCGGGCTTCAGGATCGGGGCTTGCGCCCCCTTCTGGTCAACCTGTCCGACGAAACGGATCCCGAAACCTCGGTACAGATGATGCGCCAGTATTCTGTTGATGGCGTTGTTGTCGCTTCTTCCACATTGCCACCCGGATTTGCCAAAGCCTTCCGCGATGCCGGCGTTCCAGTTGTACACAGCTTTGGCCGTTCCTCGTCTGCACCACAGGTCCATGTGGTCGGCATCGATAACGTGGAATGTGGACGCATGGCCGCGCAGGCTTTGACCGCACGTGGATATACTCATGTGGGATTTATGGGTGGTCCTGAAGATGCGACATCGACACAGGACCGATTTGCCGGATTCAAGTCAGAAATGACCAGGCATCCGGACATTCAGGCCACCCATTCTTTCGCAGAAGCGTACTCGTTCGAAGCGGGACGGAAAGAGATGCTGAGGTTGATAGAATCCAATCCCGCTCAAGCCTATTTCTGTGGCGATGACGTTTTGTCGATCGGCGCCCTGTCCGCCATCGAAGACAGCGATCTACGCGTCCCCGAGGACATTGGCATTATCGGCCTGAACGATATGGAAATGGCGCGATGGGAAAACATCGACCTGACCACAATCCACCAGCCCATTCGGCAGATCGTGACCTCGTCTATCGAGCTGATGGTTGCGATGCTGGATGAACCGGACCGCTATCCCGAAGCCCGGATCTTCCCCTGCTCGGTGGTCGAGCGGGGCACATTGCGCCCCGCGCCGTAGACTTATCGGAATATCGGCGGACGGGCATCCATCCAGGCACCACCATCCTTGGCCGACGCCACAGCCGTGTGGACGGCGGCCATAGACCGAACACCATCAGCCGCATTGGGCAACCCGTCGCGATCTGCGCCGGAAATGGCATCGGCCAGATCGCAATAGATGTTGGCGACAGCCAGCGGGAAGCCCTCGGGATGGGCAATGGCGACCCTGCTTAGGCGCTGCGCGTCCTCATGCAGACCGCTTTCGCCCTTCTCGATGATCTGGGTGCGGCCACCAATCGGGGTATAGACCAGCTGGTTGGGTTGCTCGGACGCCCAGCGCAGACCGCCCGTCTCGCCAAACACCTGAATGTCAAACCCGTGCTGTCGGCCAATGGCCACCGACGACGTCCAGAGCCGCCCAACGGTGCCGCCTTCCATGCGGAAATTGACCATAGCGTCATCTTCCAGAACCCGTGACGGGATTGTCGAAGCAAAGTCGGCCGAGAGGCGCTGAACCTCGTCATCACAAATGAAGCTCGCCATATGCAGTGCATGAATGCCGCAATCGGCAAATTGCCCAGAAACCCCAGCCATTTCAGGCTCATAGCGCCAACGGACACGCGGGTTGTCCGCGTCCGTTGCATCGCCGTGATGCCCATGGCTGAAGCTGGTGACGACCAGACGGATCTTGCCGACCTCACCAGCGCGTACCATTGCACGCGCCTGCCGCACCATCGGGTAGGCTGAATAGCAATAGTTTACGGCACAGATCTTCCCAGAATTCGCGGCCACTTTGACGATCTCCTCACCTTCTTCGACCGTCATAGTCATCGGTTTTTCACACAGCACGTTAAAGCCAGCTTCCAGAAAGCTCTTAGTGATCTCGAAATGCGTCGCGTTCGGCGTGGCAACAGTGACCAGATCGATCCGATCATCGCGATCTTTTTCGCCTGCCAGCATCTCTTCCCAATTGCCATAGGCACGGTCCGCTGCAACGCCCAAACGCTGCGCATATTCGCGGCCTACATCCGGGCGGTGATCCAAAGCGCCTGCGGTGAATTCAAAACGGCCATCCGCGAGGGCGCCAAGGCGATGCGCCGGGCCAATCTGGCTGCCTTCGCCGCCACCGATCATGCCCCATTTCAATTTCGTCATGATGGTACCTCCTTACTTGAAGCCGATGGATTCCAGATATTCGCGGTTCTTGCGGGCATCGCCCACCGGATCCGGATCAAGCGTCGGATCGCAGTCTTGTTCGACAGTGCACCAGCCCTCAAACCCTGCATCCAATAGCACTTGGCGAACAGCCGGGAAGTCGACATCGCCCTCGCCCAGATTGCAGAAGATCCCCTGCCCGCAGGCGTCATAGAACCCGGTGCGGTTTTCGATCACGTCGGCTTTCACCTTCGGATCGATATCCTTGAAATGCATATAGGAAATCCGTCCGACATGGCGCTTCATAAACGCCACGGGATCAAACCCGGCATAGGAGTGGTGACCCGTGTCAAAACAGATTTTCAGAAGGCTTTCGTCCACCTCGTTGAGCAACCGTTCAAGCTCTGGCTCAAAGTCCATAAAACCCGCCGCGTGGGCATGGATGCCAACGGTCAGGCCATATTCTTCAGTGCCAATACGGGCGCTTTCGGCGATCCGGTCGCGATAGGCCACCCACTCGGCCTTGTCCATTTGTTCGGCTTCGCCAGCCCGGCCAGCGGTCGGCGCGCGACGGGGCGAGATCGAATCGATAAGCACAAGATGCTGCGCGCCATGTGCCTTCAATGCACGCGCTGTGCGGTGCGTGGCGTCCAGAACATCGTCCCACGCCGAGGGGTCGTGATAGGCGCGAAACACAACGCCGCCGATCAGTTCCAGATCGTGTTCGGCCAAAGCCTCACCCAGCTCGGCGGGGTCTTCTGGCATAAACCCAACAGGACCCAATTCGATACCCTTATAGCCTGCCTCGGCGCAGTCTTTCAGGACGGATCGCCATGTCGGGTTGCGCGGATCATCCGCAAATTCAACACCCCAGGAACAGGGTGCGTTGCCAATTCTGATGCTCATCTTTTAGTGTCTCCGATGCTCAGAAGTCGTTGATATCTTTCCAGGTTTGATCGTCAGACGAGGCTAGCCCCGCCGCAATCACCCGGTTCACTTCATGCCCGTCGCGGAATGTGGGCCACACATCCGCACCGGTTTCGATGGCACACAGAAAGTCGCGTGCCTCGATAATGATCTGGTCCTGATACCCGGTGCCATGCCCCGGTCCCTGGCAGAAAGGCGCATAGTCGGGATGGGCTGGACCAGTCAGGATCTTGCGGAAGCCACGCTCGGGTTCGGGATCGTCCATCCGATACAGCCATAGTGCGTTCTGATCTTCCTGATCAAAGCGGATCGCGCCCTTAGTGCCGGAGATTTCGTAGGCATAGCCCATCTTGCGCCCGGTCGCTATGCGGCTGAAATACATCTGACCCATCGCACCATTTTCAAAGCGGCACATCATCTGCGCGTGGTCGTCATTGGTGACGCGTCCACCCGGTCTGTCGATGTGAACGGTTTCGACTTCGGCCATGACCTTGGAAATCGGACCAAGCAGAGCAAGCGCCGCATTCACCATATGTGGCGCAAGGTCGCCCATTGTCCCGTTGGCCATACCACTGGTACGCCAACTTGCTGGAGCCTGTGGATCAGCATAGAAATCTTCGGTGTGTTCACCTCGAAACCAAGTGATATCTCCGATTTCACCCGCTTCGATCAAGGCTCGTGCGTATTGGCTGGCAGGGGTTCGAATGTAGTTGAAACCAACCATATTCGTGACGCCCGAGCTTTCAGCCGCAGCCACCATGGCTGCACTATCACCCAGCGACGCCCCCAAGGGCTTTTCACAGAAGACGGGCTTCCCTAAGGCAAAGGCGGCCTCGGCGATCTGCCGATGGGTTTCTTGCGGTGTCGCAATGACTATCGCTTCAACCGCGTCATCTTCTACCAACGCGCTCCAATCGTCGGTTGCTCGGGCAAAACCATAGGCTTGTCGATAGCGCTCGGCGCTTTCAGGGGATGAAGCACAGACCATCTCAAGTCGCGGTCGCAACGTGGTCCCAAACACCGCTCCGACGGCAGCCATGGCCACTGAATGCGCCTTACCCATGTAGCCGCCACCAAGAATGCCAATGCCGATCTGAGTCACGTGGATGCCCCTTTCGTTTGAAAACAATTTGCAACCGGTTGCAAAAACTGTATCCTGAGAATCGAAACCCCGCAAGCCGCATTCGGCACCGCACTGATTTTTCCCGTGGGAGACACGCTGACATGTCTGCGCAAGACGACACCATCCGCCTGACAACCGCTCAGGCGATCATTCGCTGGCTTTCCAACCAGTTCATTGAAATCAACGGAGAAGAAATGCGCCTGTGTGGCGGCGGCTTTGGCATCTTCGGACATGGCAATGTGACCTGTCTGGGCGAGGCCTTGAACACTGTGCGTGATGAACTGCCACTGTATCGCGGACAGAACGAACAAAGCATGGGATTCGCGGCTGCAGGCTATGCCAAGACATGGCTGCGCCAGCGTTTCATGTTCTGCACGGCAAGCGCTGGTCCGGGCACCGCGAACCTTCTGACGGCCGCCGGATTGGCCCACGCCAACCGCCTGCCCATGCTGCTCCTTTGCGGGGACACGTTCCTGACCCGCCTGCCCGACCCTGTGCTGCAGCAGATGGAGAACTTCTACGATCCGACTTTTGGCGTGAATGACGCGTTCAAGCCCGTCAGCCGCTATTGGGATCGTATCAGTCACCCGGCCCAAGTGATCCAGTCGCTGCCGGCCGCAATCGCCACCTTGCTGGATTCTGCCGATTGCGGCCCGGCCTTCCTTGGCCTTCCGCAGGATGTGCAGGGCTGGACCTTTGACTATCCGGTCAAATTCTTTGACAAGAAAGTGCATCGTATTCGGCGACAATCCCCAGATGAGGCCGAGATCGCAGACGCGGTATCTGCCCTTGCTGACGCCAAACGTCCCATGATCATCGCAGGTGGCGGCGTGCAGTATTCGCGCGCTGTCGACGAACTGACCACCTTTGCCGAAACCCACAACATCCCCGTGGTCGAGACCATCGCCGGACGCGCCAACATGCTGGCCAACCATCCGCTGAACATCGGGCCCATCGGCGTCACCGGATCGGACAGTGCCAACGCGATTGCCGAGAAAGCAGACGTGATCGTCGCCGTCGGCACCCGCCTGCAGGACTTCACCACCGGATCGTGGACGGCATTTGACAAGGATGCACAGTTCATCTCGATCAACGCAGCGCGGCATGACGCAGGCAAGCATATGTCTCTGCCTGTCGTTGGTGACGCGAAACTCAGCCTTGCAGCACTAGGTGCTGCAAGCGGTTACAAAGCCCCTGCAGACTGGGTGGCATTTGCACAGGCCGAGCGGAAAAGCTGGGACGACTACGTTACCAAGAACGTTTCCTACGGCAATCGACCGAATTCCTATGCGCAGGCCATTGGCGTTGTGAACGCTCTGTGTGACAAGCGCGACCGCGTGGTTGCAGCGGCTGGCGGACTGCCCGCCGAGGTGACCGCCAACTGGCGCACGCTCGACATTGGAACCGTCGATGTCGAGTTCGGCTTTTCCTGCATGGGGTACGAGATTGCGGGCGCTTGGGGCGCACGCATCGCCCAAGCCCAGATGGAGCCCGATCAAGACGTAATCACCTTCTGCGGCGATGGCTCGTATATGATGCTCAACTCGGACATCTATTCCAGCGTCCTGTCGGACAAGAAGATGATCGTCATGGTTCTGGACAATGGTGGCTTCGCGGTCATCAACAAGCTTCAGAACAATACCGGCAACGAAAGCTTCAATAATCTGCTGGAAGACTGCCCGACGATCCCGCAACCCTTCGGCGTCGACTTCGTGGCGCATGCCTCGTCGATGGGGGCAACAGCCGAGAAGGTCTCGAACCCTGCCGAACTCAGCGAGGCGTTCAAACGCGCCAAGGCCTCGGAAAAGACCTATGTGATCGTGATGGATGTGGACCCCTACGAGGGCTGGACCACCGAAGGTCACGCCTGGTGGGAAGTCGGCACACCACACATCACCGACGATGAAAACGTACGCACTGCCCATGTCGATTGGGAAGCCTCGCGCAGCAAACAACGAAAGGGTGTGTGATGAAACGCTTTACCGCCGAGACGGCCAATCCCAACGACATCATCGACGAGCTTCTGCACGGCGGAGGGGCCGTCGGCATCTCCGGCTTGTTCACTCCTGAAGAAATCGCCAATGCACGCGCAATCGTGATGGCGCATTCCGAGGAAACCGCCGAAAAAGTCACACATTTTCAGGGTGCCGCGGAAGAAGAGGGTAAGCTGAACCTACAACGCCGCGTCTGGAACCTTCTGGCAAAAGGCGAGGTTTTTTCGCGTATGGCCGCACACCCCAAGCTACTGGAAATTCTGCGCGCGTTTCTGGGTACAGAGTTCATCATGGGATCGATTGCAGCCAACCGCATCTTGCCGGGTGGACCGGGTCAGGAGCCCCATGTGGATTACCCTTACTGGGACTTTCACAAACCTGAAACACACCCGGTTGGCTTCAACGGCTCGTTCCCGATGAATGCGCAGGTATCGGTCCTGCTGGATCCGTTTACCAAAGAAAGCGGTGCGACCGGCTATGTGCCTGGATCGCAGAAAGAGCTCCGCTATCCCGTTGCCGAAGACAAGTTCTTTGAGCGCTGCGAACAGATGACAGGAGAGCCCGGCGAAGTCGCGCTGTTCTACGGCGTGACGTGGCACTGCGCGATGCCGAACAATGCCGATCACGATCGCAGCGCGATCTTGATCCAATATTTGCCCAAATGGGTCAAACCCATGGAAGATATGCCGGCAGCCCTTCCCAAAGAGTTCCTGGATCAAGCCAGCCCGGATATGCGCCAACTTCTGGGCCTGAATTATCCCTATCCCGAGGTGTTGGATGCAGCGCGGGCAGGTAACACAGAGGGTCGCAAGTGACACTGATTGACGGCATCAAAGGCAATCGTTTTGCAGTTTTCGGACGCGCGGGCATGGACATGTTCGCCGATCCAATTGGCACTAAAAGTGAAGATGCCACGACATTTCGCGCCGATCTGGGCGGGTCTTCGGCCAACATCTGCGCGGGGCTTGTGAAGCTTGGTGGGGAGGCTGCGCTGATCACCTCCGTCTCCGATGATGCGGTGGGCCGGTTTTGCCGCAACCGCCTGCGCGACTATGGCGTGGACACGACCTATGTCCGAGCTGTAGGCGGAGAAGCCCGCACGTCTCTGGCGGTGTATGAAAGCTGTATCGAAGATTTCCAGAACGTCATTTATCGCAACGGGGCAGCCGATTTTCAGGTGACCGCGGCGGATATGGATGCGGTCAACTACAACGCCTTCTCGGCCCTGATCACCGCCGGCACCGTCTTTGCCGCTGAACCTTCGCGCAGCGCAACGTTTCACGCCTTCGATAAGGCGCGAGATGCAGTGTTGCCGATCATCTTCGACATCGATTACCGCCCCTATTCCTGGCCCTCACCCGAAGTGGCCGCCGAGGTTTTGACCCGCGCCGGAGAGGCAAGCGACCTAATCGTCGGAAACGATGAAGAGTTCGGTTTCATGGCCGGAGGCATCGAAAAGGGCTTGGACAAAGCACGTGCACTGGCCGCCGAAGGGCGCATGGTGATCTACAAGATGGGGCACGAAGGCGCCATTACACTTGCAGGTGGCGAAGAAATTCGCACCGGCATTTTCCCAGTCACCGCCGTGAAACCGAACGGCGCGGGCGACAGTTTCATGGCTGGACTGCTTGCCTCGATCGCAGCAGGTCACAGCTTGCGTGATGCAGTTCTGCGCGGGTCGGCCTGCGCCTCGATCGTCGTTTCAAATCCCGGCTGTGCCAATGCCATGCCCACAACCGCCGAGCTTGAGGCCTTTCTGGCCTCGCATCCCGGCCCCACGAAATGAAAGGAGAGCCCAATGCATATTGCGCCTCATGACAACCAGAACAAACCCATCGTGGATGCGGACAATGCGCTGGTCCCACTGAACTATTTCAACATCGTGAAACTGAAGAAGGGTGAGGTTTTCGAATACGCCGTACCCGGCTATGAGACCTGCATTGTGCCCGCCACAGGCACGGTCGATGTTGACATTGAAGGTGCCGCCTATCCGGATCTCGGCAACCGTAGCGAAGACGTCTGGGATGGCGAACCAGAGGGCGTGTATGTGCCAGTCGGTGCCAAGGTTCGTATCACCTGCAAGACCGACGCGACCGAGACCTTCATCGCCGGTGCTAAATACGACAAAGTGCTAGAGCCGTTCGACGTGCGCGAGGCCGACCTGGACGTCGTGCAGTATGGATCGGATGACACCAAGACCCACCGCAAGATCAAACACATCCTTGGCGCAAACCACCATGACCGCGTAGGACGCCTTTTGGTCAGCGAGCTTTACACTGTCGGAGAAGGCGGTTGGTCTGGCTTTCCCTCGCACAAGCACGACACCGACCGCCCGCACCCGCAGGGCGGCATGATCGAGACCCGTCATGACGAGACCTACAACTTCCGCTTTAAGCCGAACTACGGCTCGGGCGTGCAGATGTTGCAGCGCGAAGACAACAAGCCCGGCGACGCCTATCACATCATGGATGGGTCCACGATCATGTTGGACAAGGGGTATCACCCCTGCGCGGTTCTGCCCGGGTACCAGATGTACTACTTCACTATTCTGGGTGGGCTCAGCCAGCGGTCGCTGAAGCAGTATTTCCAGCCAACGCATGAAGCACAGCTTCAAACCATTCCTGGCATCATGGATATGGTGGCCAAGTTCAAATGACCCTTGTGACGTTGAAAGATGTCCTTCAGCCCGCGCTGAAGGAAGGCTACGCCGTTGCCGGTCTGGTCACGCTGGGCTGGGAAGAGATGCGCGCCTATGTGGCAGCAGCCGAGGCCGAGGGTGTCTCGGTCATCTTGCAGGCGGGCCCGTCCTGCCGCGAACACACGCCCCTACCCGTACTGGGCAAGATGTTCCGCCACCTGGCCGAAGGGTCGACTGTCCCTGTCGTAGCACATCTTGACCATGGCTACACGTTTGACGAATGCCGCGAAGCGATAGACAGCGGATTCACTTCGGTGATGTTTGACGGGTCGCGCAAACCGCTTCAGCAAAACATCGACGAGACCGCCGCGATTGCTGAAATGGCGCATGCAGCAGGTGTTTCCTGTGAAGGCGAGATCGGCTTTGTCGGCTATTCCGGTGGCGAAGGGTCTGCAGGAACGGACCCCGAGGAAGCCGCAGCCTTTGCCCGCGACAGCGGCGTGGATGCGATGGCGATCTCGGTCGGGAACGTACATTTGCAGCAGGACAAGGAAGGCGGACTGGACATTGACCGCATCCGCGCGATTGAGGCGCTGACCGACGTGCCACTGGTAATCCATGGCGGATCCGGCGTGCCGGTCGCGCAGCGCACCGCCCTCGCCCGCGGGTCGAAAATCTGCAAGTTTAACATCGGCACCGAGCTGCGCATGGCCTTCGGAAATGCATTGCGCGAAGCGGTCAACGCTGACCCAGCGCGGTTCGATCGCGTACAAATTCTGAAAGAAACACACGACCCGGTGATGGCTGCGACCCGCCAGGTCCTACAAGCGTTCAAAGGAGCCTAAGATGACACGGATCGGACTTCTGGGCTGCGGCCGGATTGGTCAAGTACATGCCCGCTCGATCAGCCAGATCGAGGATGCCACTGTAACCGCAGTTGCGGATGCATTCGCTGAACCGGCCCAGGCCTTGGCGGACCGCACGGGGGCCAAGGTGCTGGATTCATTAGCCCTGATCGAAAGCTCAGACGTGGACGCGGTGGTCATCGGCACCCCGACTGACACGCATTACGACCTGATCCATGCGGCAGCCCGGTCAGGCAAGGCCATTTTCTGTGAAAAACCAGTAGACCTGTCGGCAGATCGCATCCGCGATTGCATGAAAGTTGTAGAAGACGCTGGCGTGCCGTTCCTGACGGCCTTCAATCGGCGCTTTGATCCAAACTTTGCCGACCTGCAATCCCGCCTGCGGCAAGGACAGATCGGAGATGTTGAGATTGTGACGATCCAGTCGCGCGACCCCTCTCCGCCCCCAGTCAGCTATATCAAAAGCTCGGGCGGACTGTTTCGGGATATGATGATCCACGATCTGGACATGGCGCGGTTCCTGCTGGGCGAAGAACTGATCCGCGTCTATGCCGTCGGTTCATCGCTTGTGGATCCCGAGATTGGCAAGGCCGGAGACGTGGACACAGCTGCCGTCACACTGACGACCGCCAGCGGTAAGATCTGCCAGATCACCAACTCGCGTCGCGCCAGTTACGGTTACGATCAACGGATCGAAGTGCATGGGTCCGGTGGAATGCTTCGTGCGGAAAACGTGCATGAAACCACGGTGGAAATGGCAACAGCATCCGGCTTCACAAGGCCCCCAGCACAGCATTTCTTCCTGGAACGCTATGAAGCAGCTTATCAGGCTGAAATGCGCCATTTCATTGACGCGATCACGACGGGAAATGTTCCGTCTCCGAACTTGTTCGATGGATTGCAAGCACAACTTTTGGCTGATGCAGCTGCAGGGTCCCTCGCCCAAGGAGGACCAGTTGATCTGATCTAATTGGTACTATCAATCGCTGCAGATCGCGTCGGTCCCTTAACGGCCCTACCTGAGTGGACCTGTAAAATAGGGTCGCTCAAAACTAGATCACTGAACTCGTCTAGAAAGTGACAACTCCTTCGTGACAGACCGGAATGAGCCGCACGATAAAACGATTTTTAGTATGGTTGATACTCTTCTGCTGGCCCAAAGCTGTCGTTGACCCGTCCTAGTAGTCGCTGCGAATACTCACGCAAAGCAGAAATTCAAGTGTATTGATCCAGATATGCAATCACTCGTCGAGCCAAATCATCGTGAATTTCGCCCCGACTACGACCACCTGCGTCCTTGCACAGTGGATCTGGCTCGCCTTCTTTCCTGAGGATCTCGGGGCCGCGTTTTTTGCACTCTGCAAGGAAACTGAAATGCGTGGCGTCTGGTACGAACAAGTGCTTCGCATTGGGAATTCGCTCGGACGCCTCCAAAGCATGAACGCCGGATGGGACACTCTCGTCGGTCCCGAGGTTGACAACAAAGAGCGGGATGTTGATGTCCGCAAGGCTTTCCTCTGTAATGGTGCCAATGATCCCAGGATCAACGATGACGCCACTCTTCACACGCTCGTCACGCAAATCTTGCGCCGCCGGAGACAGGTCCATCTGGTGCAGATCGACCCCGAAATGCTTTAGAAATGAGCAGTCCGACATGCCATGATCGCTCTCGTCGCAAAACCTCTGCAGCCGATCCGGGTCAACGCGTGCGCCTGAGACGGCCAAGGCCGTGTAGC
Source organism: Aliiroseovarius sp. F20344 (assembly GCF_023016155.1). Taxonomy (GTDB): domain Bacteria; phylum Pseudomonadota; class Alphaproteobacteria; order Rhodobacterales; family Rhodobacteraceae; genus Aliiroseovarius. The sequence goes on along the minus strand of NZ_JALKBG010000006.1, from coordinate 91,244 downwards.
CGCCTGCAGAGAATCCGAGAACAGCGGTTCTGTTAAAGTCCACATACGCAAATTCAACTTGGCGGCTTGTCATGTGATCAAGCACCGCTGTCACGTCCTGTGGTCGCTCCCAGACCCGCACGGCGGCCTCGGCAGAGGCATTGCCGCTGGTCGTGCCCGGGTGGTTGGGTAAGACGACAACATAGCCGTTATCCGCTAATTCCGACGCGATCCAGCCGAACTGGCCAGCGTTTCCACCTGCCCCATGTGAAATGATCACCAAGGGAAACTTGCCGTCCCGCAGCGGTGCAAAGCGCCCTGCTTCTGTGCCGAAGAACACGCCGTTTCCACCGACGGTCACTGCCTTACCGCCAGGCTGGGCTGGATACCAAATATCGAAGGCAATATGCGTGTCACGAACCCGGGCATAGGCCTTGCCTTTCGTGATGCCGACGGCTCCGTCATAGGCAGGACGAAAAATCTCGTACCCGCCCCAAGTGATTGCGACTACGGCACCAACAACCGAAGACAATCTTGCAAGCTTTTTGAATGTGGACATGGTTGTTCCTTTCACTTGATGGGCCAGAAACTCCAGCTGATCACGCGATGACCTGTTCAAGGTGCCAGACTTTCGAAACGATCTTCCAACCCTTGCTCCCCTTCACGAAGGCGAGGTGATCGACGAACACGTTCTGATGCGCTCGGATGCGGATTTTCACGGTCGCGCTAAGGGAAGACAGAAAGTCGATCATCAAGATCTCGGCCTCCAACTGCTGGCCAACACTTTGTGGCGAAGTCCGACCGGCTACATCGTTACGGAAACTCTCAATGGATTCGACGAAAATCTCGCCATTATCCGCATCAAAGAGGCTCGATTGGGAATGAAAGACCTTATCCAGCTTCTCTACATCACATTCGTGGATGGCTTCGAAATAGGTTTGGATTGCGGAGCGCAGGTCATCTGCTTGCATCGTGTCTTGTCCTTTCGCTGTTGAGCGTTCGCTTGTGCGGTACAGGACAGAAGTTAGGCGGCAAGCTCATTCCTTGAAATCCCCTCAATTGAGGGGGCTGGGAGATGAGGGATCAGAATAAAGCGCGGAGGAACCGGTCGCTCTTTATATCAGTCCAATCGAGGAGGCTTTGGAGACGGCTTGGGCCAGCGTGACACAATCCAACTTCGTACGCGCATCTTTCAAATAGCCCCTCACCGTATGCTCCGACAGGCTGAGGATGATTGCGATTTCGGTATGGGCCTTGCCCTCAGCCGTCCATTTCAGGCATTCGATCTCACGCGGGGACAGTTGTGGAAACACCTCGCCGTCCACGTAAATCTCAGCCAACGCCTTGTGATGGACCTTACGCGCCAAATGGATCAGCCCTTCGCGCATCTCATCCAGATAGGGGTCCCAGCAATCGCCGCCTTTTGCGTCATGTGCATTGAACGACAGCACACTCCGACGGCCAATGGCATCGACGTGACGTACGCTGAACCCTGACCGGCCCAGACCATGTTTGACTGCTTGTTCCATCATGTCCACTTGTTCACCTTTTGGAGTGATGGAGGACCAGCAGAAGGGTCCGGCGATCCGCTCCGCCATCTGCAAGACAGGATCGATGCGCACATAGTCGTTCAGCAAATAGTGGCTGACCCAAGCGTCTGGGTAGTTCGTGCGAACATAAGGTTTGTTTTGGGCATCCTCGCCTGAACGGAAGAGATGAAGTGTCACATAATCAACGTGATAGGCATCGGCTATCCGCCGAGCCGCTTCTTGCACACTGCAAGATTCCAGATCGATTTCCTTAATTTCCATCGGGAATCCTTTCTAACTTCGAAGGCCTAAATTCCACAGAAATGTTGGTTTGGAATGATGCTCGGAACAAACTTCAACAACAAGGTGGTTTCTGGATCAAACGCCCGGTGCCGCAAAGGTCATGGAGCCGTAGATTCAAAATCAGTCTCATGCAGGCCTTCTTGGGCGTTAAAGTGCTTTAGTGTTTCTTACGCATGCAGATCTTCTATCTCGTCCAAGTTCAGACGCTAGTGCAGTAAGGAAACTCGAGTTCCAAATGCTCTGAAGTAGACTTGAACAACAATTGAATCATTAAGCTAAACTCGCCATGCTCCTGCGGCTACCCTTATGGGATAGCAACATCACGTTGAAACAGTGCATTTTGGTCTTAGTAGCTGATCTCTGACATTTCGACTGATCGCTTTTCTTGTATGGACTTCTGGGCGGCAATCCCCATCAGAACGGCCATCTTACCGTCGGTCAGGCTGACCTCAGGTGCTGAACGTTCGCCGCGCACCAGTTCCAGAAAGTACTTATGCTGAAAAAAGGTCGAGCCATTGTGGTCGCCTGCATCTAGGATGTCGGGATCCACGGGGATGTCCTGTTCAACTGGGCCCTTTGGATCGCGGGGGGACAGGATCAGTTTGGGTGTCGGGGCCGCGCCCAGATGTTCAGGCCAGAATCGACCCGGTCCGGGTACCAGCGCTTCGATTTTACCACTTGGACCAACCGCCGCGATCTCTTCCTGGTATTCGGCCCCTTCCGCAAACATGCACAGTTCCAACATCGCGCGCGCGCCGTTGGCAAAATCAACGATCACATACCCGTTGTCCAGAATGTCTGGCACTTGCCCGTCATAGCTCTCGTCAAGATGGTTTGCATCTTGCCCACCCGACGCCATCACGCGCACGGGTTCCGACCCAAGCGACAGGCGCATCAGGTCAAAGAAGTGGCAGCATTTCTCAACAAATGTACCGCCCGATTTAGCGTTGAAGCGATTCCAGTCGTCGACCTTTTCCAAGAAGGGAAAACGATGTTCGCGGATGGTCAGCATCTTGATCCCGCCGGTCGCCTCCACTGCGTTCTCAAGAAACGCGGCAACAGGGGGCATATAGCGGTATTCCATCGCAACCCAAACCGGTGCGGTATAAGTGGCGCCGAAATCGTTAATGCGTGCCAGATCCTGCGGGTCGGTATAAAGCGGCTTTTCCACAAGGATCGGAAGCGGGCGGATCCGGGCGATCTTTTCCAACTGGTCCACGTGGCAGAAATTCGGGCTGGCGATCAGTATGCAATCCAACGCCTCGATCGCTAGAATATCCTCCAGACTATCAACGAACTGCGCATCCGGCGCAAAGCGGGCACTTTCCGCGCGCATCTGAGCATTAGGTTCGAAGATCGCGCCGACTTGTGTGTCTGGTAGAAGCGCGATGTTGCGCAGATGCTCTTGACCCATCATGCCGCAGCCGATGATCCCGTAGGTGGTGGGTTTGGTCATAGTGTCTCCTAGGTGAGGCGTTGGATATAGATGGATTGATCAGGGTCGAACCACGTTCGCGAGAATTCGACAGGTGCGCGGTCCTGTGACCAACTGAGTCGCTCGATGTAGCCGACGGTCGCGCCAGCGGGTTTGCCGAACAACTCCGGCGCCCAATCGGGAACCACGCCAATCGAGACGCGGTCTTCGGCGCGCCGGATCCAGAAGCCAAGTTGCTTCTGATAGTAGTGGTAAAGCGATTCAGACAGCTTCGAGCGGTCTACCCGGCCCGCATCGTGATCCAGCCAGATTTCTTCCACGGCAATCACGACTTCGTCCAGATAGCGCATCCTGCGAATCCGTGTGCCGCGATTCGAGGTTCCAAACACGGGCAAGTCGGAGGGCTTTTCCATGTCATGCACCGAAAGGATGTCCGCTGTTGGCAGCCCGCCACCTTCAGGAAGTTCGAGCCGAAACATGGAATAGACGCTGCGCCCCATCTGGGTAGCACGCACATAGTTCCCCGACCCCTGAACACGTTCCAGCATGCCTTGGTTTTCAAGCTCGGATAGTGATTTGCGCAATGTGCGCACGGTGGTTCCGTATTGCTTGGCCAGCTCGCGTTCGGGCGGCAGGCGTTCCCCATCCACCAGACGACCGGCTGCAATTTCGCGGATCAGGGTTTCGCTGATCTGCAGATACAGAGGCAAGGCCGAGCTTGTGAGGTCTGGGTTTGACATGGATCACATTTCGAAATTGATACACCATTGATCTACATCAATTCTCAGTTTATTCAAGTGTTAAGGAAACCGAGATTTTGGGAGGAATCGATGACCGTCGTACCGGTGACATCTGCCGATCTGGATGCTGTTGAAGTCTCGTGGTTTGCCGCACTTTGTTCGGATGACTATCAGTTTCTGGGTGTGCCAGACGGGGATTTGCGGTCGTCTTGGGCGCATTGCTCGAACATCGTGAAAGAAGCCGAGGCGCAAGGGTTTCGCAACATCCTGTGCCCTTCTTCCTATCAGGTCGGACAGGACACGCTCAGCTTCGTGGCGGGATGTGCGCCGATCACCAATAAGATCAACATGCTGGCCGCCGTGCGCTGTGGTGAAATGCAGCCCATCATGCTGGCGCGCACCATCGCGACGCTGGATCACATGTTGGAAGGCCGGCTAACGGTAAACATCATCTCGTCCGATTTTCCGGGCGAAAAAGACGAAAGCAGCTATCGCTATCAACGCTCGCGCGAGGTGGTCGAGATCCTGAAACAGGCTTGGACCCAAGGCGAGATCATTCACAAAGGCGAGGTCTACAATTTCGAAGGGCTGACCACCGATCCAGTGATCCCCTATCAGACCGGTGGGCCGCTTTTGTATTTCGGTGGCTATTCTCCGGATGCGCTGGAACTGTGCGGGCAGCATTGCGACGTCTATTTGATGTGGCCCGAGAAGATGGAAGAATTGGAAGGCCGGATGAAAGCCGTGAACGCGGTGGCTGAACGCTATGGCCGCACGCTGGATTACGGGTTGCGCGTTCATGTGATCGTTCGCGACACCGAGGCCGAGGCCCGCGAATACGCGGACTATATCGTGTCCAAATTGGACGACGAACAGGGCCGTGCGATCCGCGAACGGGCGCTGGACGCGAAGTCTCTGGGCGTGTCGCATCAATCCAAGAACCGTGACGTCGCCGATGATGACGGCTTTATCGAGCCGCATCTGTGGACCGGCGTAGGCCGTGCACGATCGGGCTGTGGCGCGGCCTTGGTCGGGTCAACCGATCAAGTTCTGTCTAAGCTGGAAACCTATCAAAAAATGGGAATGCGCGCGTTTATTCTGTCGGGCTATCCCCATATTGACGAAGCCAAGCATTTTGGCGCCCGCGTCATGCCACATCTGAATACTTGCTCGTTGCCGCACGCCTATGGGCGCGTGCCGGCTTCCACCCCTCAAACCCCTCTTGGTATCGGAGAACGCCGCTGATGAACCGTGTCGAGATTACAACCGGGCTGAGCTTCAGCCGTCTTGTTTATGGCATGTGGCGTGTGGCTGACGACGCAGACACCTCGCCCGCATATGTCGAGGCCAAGATCCAAGCCTGTCTGGATCAGGGGATCACCACCATTGATCAGGCCGACATCTATGGCGACTACGGTGCCGAGGCCGTGTTGGGTGGGGCGCTGAAAGCCAATCCAGCGTTGCGCAACCAGATCGAGATTGTGACGAAATGCGATATCGTTGCGCCCATCGGGGTCTATTCCGACAAGCCGGTTAAATACTACGACACCTCGCGTGCGCATATCGAGGCTTCGGTGGATCGGTCTTTGACCGAGATGGGCATTGATCACATGGATCTTCTGTTGATTCACCGTCCGGACCCCCTGATGGATCACAACGAAACCGGAGCGGCACTGGATGATTTGGTCGCCTCGGGCAAGGTGCGGGCCGTAGGCGTATCGAACTTCCGCCCGTGGGATTGGCAGCTGCTGCAATCTGCCATGAAGACGTCACTGGCCACCAATCAGATCGAGATCTCGTTGGCTGAGATTGCGCCGTTCACCAATGGGGATCTGGCGTTTCATCAACAACATGATCATCCGGTTATGGCATGGTCTCCGCTTGGCGGCGGCAGCCTGATGACCGGTACAGGCCAACTGGCCGAGCGTCTGGACCGGATCGCCGCCGACCAAGGTGTCGACCGCGCTGCAGTAGCGATCGCCTTCCTGCTGCACCATCCCGCCCGTATCCTGCCGGTACTTGGCACCAACAATCTGGACCGTATCAAGTCGATCTCGGACGCCGAGAACGTTAGCCTTGATCGCGAAGCCTGGTTCACCCTTTACGAAGCCGCCCTCGGCAAGGAGGTCCCATGATGTCAGCACACTCGGTCGGGGGGAAGCTCAGCTTTGTGCCCGATCCCAACAACACCCGCCTGCTGCGCGACGCCTTTGGGCGTTTTGCCACCGGCGTGACCATCGTCACCGCCGCCTCGGAAAACGGACCGGTGGCCATCACGGCGAACAGTTTTACGTCCGTGTCGCTGACCCCGCCTTTGGTGTTGTGGTCGCCCGACAAAAACTCGCGCCGGTTTCCGCATTTCGAACGCGCAGATCATTATGCGATCCACATCCTCTCGGCCGAACAGGACGACCTGTGCTGGGCGGTTGCCAAGGATGCATTCGGATTGGCAGGGATCGATCATCAGGTGAACGACTGGGGCGTGCCCATTCTGGACAATTGCCTTGCGCGGTTCGAATGCACTCGGTCCGCCATTTACGAAGGGGGCGATCACGCGATCGTTCTGGGACATGTTGACCGCGCCACCATGCGCGAAGATGGAGACGCCCTGACATTCTATAAAGGCCAGATGGGCCAGATCGCCGTCGCTAAACAATAAAGGCACGGCACGCATCCCAAAGGAGGTTGGGGTGCACAATGGGAGGAGAGAAGCGCGATGAAGGCAGTCTTTGCTGTCTTGGATGTATTGCGTCCGCTGAACACCGGGCTTCTTGCGGTCGGGCGTTGGGTGGGCGTGTTCGCCATTGCGGTAATGGTAATCGCGATCCTTATTCAGGTGTTCTTTCGTTATGTTTTGGGCAACGCCCTGCCGTGGCCGGACGAGGCCGCGCGCTTTTTCATGCTGTGGATGACGGGACTGATGGCTCCAACTGCCTTCCGGAACGGAGGGTTTGTGGCAATCGACTTTATCGACGCAGTGATCAAGGGCAAAGCCATGCATATCTTGCAGTTTGTGCTGCTGCTGATCTGTTTGGTGGTCCTGATCGTCGGCGTTCAGATCGGATATAAAGAGGTCACCGGACTTGGTGGACGCTTCGCAACCGCGTCGCTTTACCTTCCCACCTCGCTCAGCTTTGATGAATGGTATCGCATTCCGCGCAGCTGGATGATGCTGTCGATTTTCATCGGAATCGTGCTGCTGATCCTTGTGAATATCGAACTCCTGTTGGAACGTTTCGTTCGTTTTCTTGGGCAGGGTGAAAAGCTGCCAGAGCGACCCGGCCTTGAAACGGGAGGGGCCGAGTAATGTTGATCTGGTTCCTTCCCCTTTTCCTTTTCCTTCTTCTGGTCGGCCTGCCGGTCTTCTTCTGCCTTCTGGCCGCTCCGGGCGCTTTGCTCTGGCTGAACGGGCAAGAACGCGACATCACGCTTCTGTATCGCAACCTTTATAACGGGATGGACAGTTTCCCGCTGATGGCGATCCCCTTCTTCATGCTGGCGGGCGAGCTGATGAACCGGGGTGGGATCACCGTGCGACTGGTCGAGTTCTCGCAAGCTTTGATGGGGCATCTGCGCGGAGGTCTGGCGCAGGTGAACATTCTGTCCTCGATCCTGTTTGCCGGGCTGTCTGGGTCTGCCGTCGCTGACACTTCGGCGCTTGGGTCCATGCTGATTCCCGCGATGGAGCGCGAAGGCTATTCCCGCCGTTTCGCCGCAGCCGTCACCGCGGCAAGTTCGGTCATTGGGCCGATCATCCCGCCCTCGGGCATCATGATTATCTATGCCTATGTAATGGGCGAAAGCGTGGCGGCTTTATTTTTAGCAGGCATCGTGCCCGGCGTGTTGGTCGGCGTGGGCCTGATGATTATGGTCCGCGTCATGGCTGACAAGTACGACTTGCCGGCCGCGCGCCGCGTGACCTTTGAACACGTGGAAATCAGCGGGTTGGAAAGCTGGTTTTCCTTCGTGCTGGTGCGCTTGAACCTTGGGCTTCTGTTGGCGCAGTTCGTGCCCTCTCAGGACAGCGCGCAATCGAAATGGTTGGTCTTCTTGGGCGCAGTTCTGCTGGCCCACGGTCTGATGCTGGGTTTGCGCCGCATGGTCAGCCCCGAATTCCGCGTGGTCTGCAAGCGCGCGGTGGTGCCGCTGCAAACGCCAATCCTGATCCTTGGCGGTATCCTTGCCGGTGTCTTCACCCCGACCGAGGCTGCCGCCGTCGCTGTCGCCTATGCGATGCTTGTCGGCTTCATGGTCCTACGCACGATGAAGCTGAAAGACCTGCCCGAGGTCTTCACCCGTGCAGGAATCACCTCGGCCGTGGTGCTGCTGCTGGTTGGTGCGGCCATGTCATTCAAAACCGTGGTCAGCCTGTCCCACGCGCCCGAGATCTTGGCCCAGTTCATCCTGACCCTGTCCGAGAACCCGCTGATCTTATTGTTTTTGATCAACCTTTTGCTGTTCGTCGTCGGGATGTTTCTGGATGCAGGCCCCGCGATCATCATCCTTGGCCCTATTCTTGGCCCTGTCTTTGCGGGCCTCGGGGTCGAGCCCGTCCACTTTGCAATCATCATGTGTGTTAACCTGACTGTGGGGCTTGCCACGCCACCCATGGGGCTGGTCCTGTTCGTCGCGGCATCCGTGTCACACGAAAGGGTGACGACAATTGCAAAAGCCATTCTGCCATTTCTGGCGGTCGAAGTTGCAGTGATCTTCCTGATCACCTTCGTGCCGGAAATCTCGCTGACCATTCCCCGGATTACCGGGTTCTTGAACTGAAAATAAAAAACTACGTGCAACAGGAGGAAACACGCATGATTTTGAAACTGGCAAAGACGGTGGCGCTGTCGGCCTTGGTGGCCGGCTCGGCGCTGACGGCTGTTGCAGCGGACTATACGATCCGCGCGACTGCTAACTCGAACGAAAACGACGAAGACTATGACGGTCTAGTCGTCTTTAAAAACTATGTCGAAGCCGCATCAAACGGCGCGATCGAGGTCGAGCTGTTTATCGGCACGCAGCTGTGTTCGAACGGTGCGGAATGCCTTCAGGGGGTGGCTGATGGCTCCATCGACATCTATATCTCGACCTCGGGCGGGGCGTCGGGTCTTTTCCCATATGTGCAAGTTCTGGACCTGCCCTACCTGATGGCAGATGACCGGATTGCCGAGCATGTTCTATCGGGCGATTTTACCCGTCAGATGCGCGCCATGGCACTTGAGGATTCCGGCGACACGATCCGCCTAATGACCATTGGCAACACTGGCGGTTGGCGCAACTTTGCCAACACGCAACGTCGCGTGGCGGCCCCGGCTGACATGGCTGGCTTGAAGATCCGTACCGTTGTGGCTGACCTTCCGCAGGAACTGGTTAAAGCCCTTGGTGCGTCGCCCACTCCGATCCCATGGCCCGAGTTGTTCACCAGTTTCCAGACTGGTGTCGTTGAAGGATCTAAAAACGGCATCACCGATATCATGGGCATGAAGTTCCCCGATGCGGGCCTGCAATATGTGACGCTGGACGGCCACGCCTACATGGGTGCTTTGTGGTGGATGTCGAACCAGAAGTTCATGGACATGCCGGAAGACATGCGCCGTGTCGTAGTGGACGGGTTCTATGCTCTACAGCAGGCCACTTTCGCCTCGCCCAAGCGCAAGTCGATCCAAGCCTATGAAGATTTCGTTGCAGGTGGCGGAGACCTTTATGTTCCGACTCCGGCCGAAAAAGACGCGTTCAAGCAAGCTGCTTCGCCGGTCTATGATTGGTTCAAGTCGAACGTGACCCGTGGGGATCAAATCTTCACCGCGCTGACCGATGCCGTTGCCGCAGCCGAGGCAGACGTGAACGGTGCACGTGACGCTGACCTGAACTAAGTATCAACGGCGCGGGGATGATCCTCGCGCCGTTTTTCCGTCCGGGTTTACCGGAACGGGTACATCCAGACGCGGTAATCCTCGACCAGAATATGCGCTTTTTCGATCTCATCTTTGGTCATTTTCTTTACGACCTCTTCAAGGCTGATTGCCGCGTCGGGATCGCCGCCAATGGCCGACAACGTGTACCACATGTAAGCGCGGACCAGATCCGGGGCGGGCATGCCACGTCCGATCTCGTAATACCAACCAATCCCGGACTGCGCACCGGGATGACCTTTCATGGCGCTGCGCAGATACCATTCAAACGCGCGTTGGTCGTCGCGTTCGACACCCAGCCCCATGGCATACATTACCCCGATCAACTCCTCCGCGTCGGCATTGCCCGACCGGGCAGCGGTCCAAAGTGCGTCGCGGGCGGCTTCAAATTCCCCAGCCTCCATCAGATCGCGCGCGGCTTCGATTTCCGCGTGGGCGGGATGAAATGCAAGCAGCGCAAGCACCGCCGCAATCAGCACGGATTTCGAGGTCTGTCGCATCTTGCGTCCTTCCTGTGTCTAACCATGCCAGCGCTTGCCGACGTGCCCGCTTTGCCCAAGCCACTGACGATGGACGACTTCATGGTCGTCGACGCCCAAAAGGCCGAGCTTGGTCGCCTGCTATTTTACGACAAGATATTGTCTGGGAACAGAAATATTAGCTGTGGAACCTGCCATCATCCCGCATTTGGAACTTCGGACGGGTTGTCCTTGGGGCTGGGCGAAGGCGGGCTGGGGCTTGGTCCGGAACGCGTATCAGGTAGCGGGGCGGACAAGATCGTCAAACGCGTGCCTCGCAATGCACCCGCGCTGTGGAACCTTGGCGCGAAATCCATCAGCGTGTTGATGCATGACGGTCGGATCAGCGCGAATCCGATCTATGGCAACGGCTTCAACACCCCCGCCGAAGAATGGCTGCCCGATGGGCTGGAGACCGTGCTGGCGGCACAGGCTTTGTTTCCGATGACATCGAGCATCGAAATGGCTGGTAATGTCGGTGAGAACGAGGTGATCGGTGCAACCCGCGACCGCATCGATGCAGCGTGGCCGATTATTGCTAAACGGGTGCGCACAATCCCGGCCTATGGCGATGGGTTTGTCGCGGCGTTTTCCGAGATCGAGAAGGCGGAAGACGTCTCGATCACCCAGATTGCCGATGCCTTGGCGCATTTTATGGTCCAGGATTTCACTTCGTTAGACAGCCCGTTTGATGCATTTCTACGCGGCGATGAAGCGGCCTTGACGCCACAACAGATGAACGGCATGGAGCTTTTCTTTGGCGACGCTGGGTGCAGTGGTTGCCACGCGGGGCCGCTGTTAACAGACCAGCAGTTTCACGCGTTGGGCCTACCTGCTTTTGGCCCCGGACGGACGCGGAAGTTCGACCCTTATGCGCGCGATGTAGGCCGGATGGGCGAGACCGATGATCTGAACGATGCCTATCGGTTCCGCACTCCTATGCTACGCAACGTGGCTCTGACCGGGCCGTATGGGCATAACGGGGCCTATCCGACGCTGGAACGGATGATACGACACCACATGGCCCCAGAAGCCGCGCGTCATGCATGGGCACCAGATGATCTGACGCTACCCAATGTGTCATGGCTGAGCGACATTGATTTTGTCATCCAGCAAGACCAGATCGAGATGTCGCGGCAAGCTCGTGCTCTTGATATCAAAATTGCGTTGCGAAGTGATAGTGACATCGCAGCCCTTGTGGCCTTCTTAGAAAGCCTGACGGGAGCCGCTGCAAACGCTGAAAACAGCCGAATTCCAGAACAGGTTCCCAGCGGATTGAAGGTTGACCGGTAAAAACTTCAGAGCGTTGACAAATGCATCTCGGACCGCTCGCCTGATTTTGGCAGCATCTTCGAAGTGTTCCTACCAATTTAGAGCGTACCAAGCAAATTCGCACGTTCTGTTGAGATGGTCAGCAATCATCTGAAGGATGCAATGCAGCAGGAATTCAGGCAAATTGGTGACAAAGTATGCGATTGGTAAACGAGTGCCGCTTAACCACTTCAAACCATTATCAAAATTGGGAAAGAGATTTGGTGGAACCTAACAGGGTCGAACCGCTGCCCTTCCGCATGCCATAGGCGAGATGAGTTTGTCCGGCCAGTTGATTTAATTGCATTAAGGTTGACGGAAATGAACTAAATGATGGGTTGGTGAAATGCATGGTGAACGGTGCAATATATTCAGTTTTACTGCATTTTGTCGAAATTCGTATTGCTCTGTGTTGGTGGCCGAGGAAATACACAAAGCGGATTTTACCCGTTGCGTGAAGCCCGCTTCGGGCCCATTTCGGACATTCGAGGTTGTTGCCGCGAAGGACAGCTCTGAGCCCAATTCCGACAGATGCTGCGGTATGGTCGAGTTGGCGAAAAGCAACGCGCGCCATGGAGAAGGCAGCCAATCCGCTTTTTAGCGTTCAATCGCCGAAGTTCAGATAGCGCATTTCTATTGTGCGCGCATTGTTTCAAATGGAATGATACAGTATTGGCCAAGGTCGGGCGACACCTGTTCCGCTAGCTATTCCGGTGCAACCGATAGTTAATAGTCCCGTCGCCTCGTAGCGCCCTGATACAAAATCTCAGCCCAAACTTCATTGACCCATTCTTTTGCTGCCAGGTCTTCCGGGTGCATGTCCGTTTTAGGGCGCGACAGAGGTTTGAAGTTTCCCTCGGTGTCAGTGCCGCGCACCAATTGGGCGCCGGTTTCCATTACGGTTTGGCGCACATGTGGTGGTATGTAGGACTGAATGACGAAACCGATACGGCGGTCATTGCTGCGGTTGGGCTGCGAGCTGTGGATCACTTGCGCGCTGTGGATTGACATCTGACCCGGGCGCAAAGGTGTCGAGACGGCTTTGCTTTCGTCGACATCGGGAACCTCCTGCCCGCGGGTGAGGATGTTCTGCTCGCCATAAGTGTCATTGTGATCTCTGATCTCATGTTGGCTGCCCGGAATCATCTGCATACAGCCGCTTTCATCATCGGCGGTTGAGAGCGCCACCCATGCTGTCACTCCGACATGCGGTTCAAGCCCCATATAGCGCGCATCCTGATGCCAGCTGACAAAGCCCGGATCCTTGGGTTCTTTGATGAAGATGACTGTGCCGTAATTCAGAATGTTCGGCCCGATCAGGTCTTCAATTGCGTCAACGAGGTTCGAGTTGTGGGCAATTTCATCCAGACAGGTGATGTTCAGGTGAGCATTGTTACGCGCCGCACCCTGAAAGGCCTCAGGCCATTTCCGTTCTGCGGATTCCAGCGCGTTGCGCAGTCGAAGCGCCTCTTCTTCGCTAAAGACATCGATTGGGGATACAAATCCGTCACGGTGAAATGCTTCGATTTGCGCGTCAGTCAGTTTCTTTCCCATGCTCTTTGCCCTTTCCCTTATTTGCCGTGAGATTACGCCAAGAAGGGCTTTAGGCTCAGCTGGGCGGGGATTGCCCTGCCTTCCACCATGACCGAATACTCACCGCTTAGCAGCGACGCTCTGCCTTCGGATGTCGAGACAAAGCACAACCCGACAGAGGTATCTTGTGCGTAGGCAAATGCCCCACTTGTGACAAAGCCAACGACGTTTCCGTCGCGCAGGACCGGCTCGTTGTGGTGCAGCAGCGGCTCGGTTTCGGTGAGCTTGATGTGGCAAAGGAACGGGCCTTTACCCTCGGCCTTGCGGCTGAGATACGCGTCACGCCCAATGAAAGGGATCGCCTTGTTTGGTTTGCAGGTGAACCCAAGGCCGACCTGGTGCGGCGCTTCGGTGTAGGACATGTCGTGCCCCCAGTGTAGAAACCCTTTTTCGATGCGCAACGCGTTAAGCGCCTCGCCACCAACGAGCCTTAGGCCAAGAGGTTCACCTGCCTCCATGAGCACTTCAAACACATGCTCTGCGAAGTCTGGGGTGATGAAAATCTCCCAGCCGTGTTCGCCGGTGTAGGACAGCTGCTGCGCAAAGATCGGTGCGTGACCGATGTGGAAATACTGGAAGCTGTTGAACGGGAAGGCCGCGTCCGACAGATCGATATCCGTCACCGCAGACAGAAGATCACGCGCTTTTGGCCCTGCAATAGAAAGCACGCCGTAAGAGGACGTCGCATCGCGCAGGCGGACATCCTCATTGGGCTGGATGTGGCGCGTCAGGTGGTCCCGATCACGGCGGGTGTGAGAGATAGAACTCATCACCATAAAGCTGTCTTCGCTGTGACGCGCCACCGTTACATCGCTTTCAATACCACCACGTTCATTGAGCATCAGTGAATAGGCCACGCGTCCGACGGGCATGGCCATGTCGTTGGCACATACCCGTTGCAGAAAGGTTTCGGCGTCTCGACCTTCGACCATCAGCTTTCCAAGCATCGAATAGTCGATCATCGCTACGCCTTCGCGTGCAGCTATCTGCTCTGCTTGCGCGTGTTCGAACCAGCTGGGGCGGTGGAAGGAATAGTCGTACTTCGGCTCAACGCCATCTGGGGCAAACCAGCCGGGGCGCTCCCAGCCCTGCGCCTCGGCATAGACAGCACCGCGTGCTTTCATCGGGTGATAAAACGGTGTGCGGCGCAGGTTACGCGCGGCCTCGCGTTGACGACCGGGCCAATGCATCGCGTAAGTCAGCACCAGCGTTTCAGGGCAGCGTTTTTGCAGGTAGGGATCGCGCGCCTGCCAGTCCTCGATGCGGGCGGGGTCCATCTCGGCAAGGTCCATCGGTGGGTGGCCCGCCATGATCCAATCGGCAAGCGCCTTGCCCGCGCCGGGACCAGATTGAATACCGGTCGAATTGACTCCGGCGAGCACGTAATAGCCCTTGAGGTCCGGCGCTTCGCCAAGCGTAAAGCGACCGTCGTGCGAATAGCTTTCTGGCCCGTTAAAGAATGTGCGGATGCCGGTTTCTTGCAGGATTGGCACCCGATTCATGCTAAGTTCCAATACTTCCATCACATCGTCTTCGACGAACGGTAGGCTGTCGAACTCAAAGCTGTCGGGAATGCCATCCTTTGCCCAAGCCTTGGCGTGAAAATGTGCGAAACCAAACAGCAGTTTGCCGGCGTCTTCCTTCCAATAGGTGCCATCGCAATAGGACCGCAGCACCGGTAGGTCAGACGGCAGGTCCGGAATGGGTTCGGTCACGAGGTAATAGTGCTCGCAGGCATGGAGCGGTACGCCCACACCGTTCTGGCGGCCCAGTTCACGCGCCCACATACCACCGCAATTGACCACAACATCGGCAGTGATCGTGCCCTGATCGGTGCGGACCCCGGTGACTTTGCCACCTGCCGTCAAAACTTCTTCAACCTTGATGTTTTCGCGAATACTGGCGCCGTGCATACGGGCACCCTTGGCCAGCGCTTGAGTTAAGTCGATTGGATTGGCCGAACCGTCCGACGGCATATGGATGCCACCCAAGACCCCTTCGGCGTTCATCAGGGGCCAACGCTCGGCGATTTCAGCCGTTTCCATATAATGCGCTTCGACACCAAACAGCGATGCGAAATCCGCTTTGCGTTTCAACTCGGCCAGTCGTTCTTCGTTAACCGCGATTGAAATAGACCCGGATTGGCGGAAGCCCGGGTTCTGACCGGTCTCGGCCTCGATTTCCTGCAAAAGCTCGACGCCATAACTGGCGAAGGCGGTTGTCGAATGGCTGCCCTGCAACTGTCCAACCAACCCCGCCGCGTGCCAAGTTGTTCCGCTGGTCAGCGTTTTCCGCTCAAGTAGGACCACGTCTTTCCAACCTGCCTTTGCAAGGTGGTACGCCACGGAACAGCCGTGAATGCCGCCACCGATGATCACGACCTGCGCGTGGGAGGGAAGAGTATTGGCCATGAATTGGTCCTGTTCTATGAAATGTTGGTGCTGAAAAGGTGCCCAGCGTTTGAGGGAATGTCAGACACTCCGGCGCGCCGCATCATGTGCCATGCAAGGGCTTGATTAGAGGAGATAACGGGCTTGCCGAGCAAGTCTTCTGCCTTGGCGATCACTTGCAGGGCGCGAAGACTGGTGCACGAGACGAACACGCCATCGATATCATCGCGCGCGCCAATACGCAGAACAGCATTCAGAATGCTGTCAGAGGTGATCCGCGCCACCGTGAAATCGTCGGATTGATTGAACGAGGCCACCGCGTTGGTCTGAAATCCGGCGCGCCGCAGGTTGTCCTGCATTTCCAAAGTAACATCGACTGGATAGGGTGTGACCAGCGCGATGCGCTCTAGCCCCAGTGTCCCAAGAGCGGTTTTTACCGCGGTGATTGGGTTGGTTGTTTTGGCCTCCGGGTGTATCTCGCGAATAAGGGCGTCCACCTGATCTTCGCCGATCATCGTTGCTCCTGACGTACAGGCATAGCCGATCACGTCGAAATCAAAACTTGGTGGTAGCAACGCTGCAGTGCGAGGCAAGTCCAGCGCCATTTGGCGCAGCGTGGCGGGCGAGACATCCATTGCATTGGGAATGCGCGCTTTGTAAAGCGCCACGTCGCTGACTTGTTCGAAAACGGTGGAGAACTCATGCTCGATGGTCTGGTCGGTTTGCAACACGATCAGTCCAAGGCACGCACGTGCGCCAAGCCCGTCATCGGTCTTGAACTCTAGCGTTTCGATGTGATCGTCTGTGCTCATGGCTTGGGTTCCATCGGACAGGGCCTCAGCCCATGTCTGCCCCTTCTTGTTGCGCAAAGAAGGATGTCGCCTTGGGAACGGCGGGCAGCTCCATTTCGTATGGAGTGCAGCGCACGCGCCCGCTGGCTTCGCCGCGCACCAGTTCATGGGTCAAAGTGCTGGGCAGGTGGTTTGGGCTGAGCTCAATCGCATCTTCCGCGTAGTAAGTGGTGATGTACAGCGTACGCGATTGATCCGACAGGTTGGGGGCCGAACCATGCAGCAGATTGGCATGCATCAGGCAGACGGATCCAGCCTTGCCCGTGCACTTCACGATTTTGTCGTGTTGCGCTTCTATGATCGCGTCGTCAACGGCACCAGTAAATACACCGTCATGCCAGTGCGAATGGATCGGACCCTTGTGGGTTCCGGGAAGCACTTCAAGCGGACCGTTTTCGAGTGTTACGTCGTCGATGAACAACAAGGCCGTAATCATGTCATCGTTTGTCATAGGTTCAAACGGGAAATCCTGATGCCACTTCACTTGCGTCGCGGTGCCGGGCAGTTTGGAGTTTACCTTACCGTGGTGAAAGCGGATGCCGGGGCCAATAAGCTCGGCGCAGAAATCGACGGTATTGGCCGTGCGCATGGTTTTGGCAAATACCTCGGAGACTTCTTCCGGGGATTGCACGCGACGCAGGCCCGGAGTCTCGGCGCTGTGGCCCGGCTGTAGGTCAAACCGCGGACGGCCATCCAGCGTTTCGCCATAATCTCCATCATGGGCGCGGCTTTCTTCTACCCAGCTGGAAAACTCTGTTCTCAGCGCCATCAGCTCGTCTACAGTAACCGCATTTTCAACAACCAGCACGCCGTCACGCCAAAACGTGTCTTTTTGTTCTTGTGTTAACAAGCCCATTTCGAATCCCTCCTGATACTGGTATATACCAGATGAACGGTATCAGTTAACGAGACCGGATCGCTGCGTGTCAACAAAAAGAAATACCTTGATTGGTTTGGTATATACCAAATACGCTGCCAAACACGGCATGATTCGAGGATGCAGATTTTGCTAGATAGGCGAAGCAAACAGGACGGTAAGGTAGGGTCTTCAGTCGGTCCGCGTTTTCTTCAGATTGCCAACGAAATTCGCGACCAGATCCATCGGGGTGATCTGACCGTGCATGACATTCTGCCCTCGGAACGCAGCCTTTCAGAGCAATATGGGGTCAGTCGTATGACTGGCCGACGCGCCCTTGAAGCGTTGGAAACCGAAGGGCTTGTCTATAACGCTGACAGGCGTGGTCGCTTTGTGTCGCCCAAACGGCTTAATTACAACGTCAGCAATATGGTCAGCTTTGTAACAACCGCCCAAGCGAGCGAAGTTGATCTGGAGATTGAAGTCGTCGAAACAGCCGAGAGTTTTGCCGATACACGTCTTGCTTCACTACTTGAGCAGCCCGAAGGGTGCGGCGTGTTCGAATACACTCGGCTTTTTCATTCTGGAAAACATCCGATTTTCATCGAAACCGAGTATCTGATCGCCGAACGCTTCCCAGGATTTCTGAACCGTAATTTACGGCAATCTACGACGCAGATCCTTGAGAAGAGTTATAATACGTTGGCAAACACTGGCGATATCGTGATCCGAATGCGTGGCGTGCAGGCATTCGAGGCACAGCTACTGAACATCGCTTCCAGCCACACAGTGATCGAGCTGGAACAGGTTATCCGCGATGACAAGGGAACTCCGTTTTGTTTCGGACGTCAGGTCTGGCGCGGTGAAATGGCCGAGTTTTCAGCGCATGCGATTGTGTCCCGGCAAGATCAAGGCAAGGCTTGAGAGGCGGAACTGGCATGAAGGATTTCAACACAGCTCCAGAGCGCGGTTTTGCGGATGATGAGTTTCGTCGACGCACCGCCAAGGCGCAGGCGCAAATGGCCGAAACGGGCCTCGCTGGCCTGTTGCTGATGAGCGAACAAGAGGTGCGGTATTTCACCGGGTTTCACACGCTCTTTTGGCAAAGCCCGACGCGGCCATGGTTTGTGTTTGTACCGGCAAGAGGCAAGCCGGTCGCTGTGATCCCCGAGATCGGCGCCGAACTGATGCGCCGTAGCTGGCTTGACGATATCCGGACATGGAGCGCGCCGACGCCGGAAGACGACGGGATCAGCCTTTTAACTGAGCTGTTGGCGCCACTTTCTGAAACCGGTGAGAAGATCGGAGTGATGAAGGGCCACGAGACACTGCTCAGGATGCCCTTGGGCGATTGGGAGCGGTTGATGGCGGCGCTGCCGGGTCTACATGTGGGCGATGCAACGGGCCTTGTGCAGAGTCTGCGCATGGTCAAATCCGACGCCGAGATCGAAAAGCTTGGCTATATTTGCGGGATAGGTTCGACCGCATTTGGCAAAGTGCCCGAGCTGATCTATGAAGGTCTGCCACTGGAAGAGGTTTTCCGTCGGTTCCGTCTTGCCGCGATTGGCTTGGGGGCGGATGATGCGCCCTATGTGGTCGGCGCGGCAGATCAAGGTGGATATGCCGATGTGATTTCGCCCCCGTCGCAGCGTCCTCTGCACGGCGGTGATGTGCTTATGCTGGATACGGGTTGCACATGGGATGGCTATTTCTGCGACTTTGATCGAAACTGGGCCATCGGCCATGCCAGCGATGATGCGAAACGTGCTTATGACGTTTTATGGCGGGCAACGCAGGCCGGAATAGAGGCCGCGAAGCCCGGCAATACATGTCGCGATCTGTTCATGGCGATGTCGGCGGTCATTTCCGAAATAGACAGCTCTGGCGGCGATATCGGGCGGCTTGGCCATGGGCTGGGAATGCAGCTGACCGAGCAACCTTCGCACGCTGCGTTTGACGAAACAGTCCTTGTTGAAAACATGGTGCTGACGATCGAGCCATCACTGTCATACGGAAATGGACACATGATGGTACACGAAGAAAACATCGTCGTCGGCGCGCAAGGATCAACCTTGCTAACGGAACGGGCAGCACGCGAGCTGCCAGTCATTCTTTGAGTTGTGAACCAGAGATATCAGGAGGAAGAATATAATACGGGCGATGAATTCACATATCGTGATTTCAATTTTTTTGAAGCTAGATGCAGTTAATTCTAATTGCTGTGAAGCAGGTAGGTGTCTAGCTTTGTAACGCGTCAATGCGCCAAGCAACCCGCAAAATCAGGGAAAAAGGCGTGAAAAGACCACCAACGGGAGAAAAATATGATTAAGTTTCTGAAAAATGTGAAAGGCATGGCGGCAGTTGCCGTAATGTCAACTGGCTCGGCAGCCTATGCTGATTGCGGTGAAGTATCGATCACCGAGATGAACTGGCCTTCATCCCAGATCATTACACACGTGTCCAAGTTCCTGATGGAGCAAGGCTATGGGTGCACAGTTGAATTGGTTCCATCTGCAACCGTGACCGCCGTTGCATCTCTGTCAGAGAACCAAGAGCCTGACATCGTGACCGAGCTTTGGCTAAACTCGACCGGCGAAGCCTATGCGAAGCTGAAGGAAGAAGGCAAAGTCAAAGAGCTAACCCCCGTGTTCGATCCCGGTGGCGTAGAAGGTTGGTGGATCCCATCATACTTGGCTGAAGCACATCCTGAGCTAAAGACTGTTCAAGACATCATGGCAAATCCTGATCTTGTGGGCGGTCGTTTCAACAACTGTCCGGTCGGCTGGGGCTGCCGGATCGTGAACGACAACATCATTACCGCTTTGGGCATGCGTGATAAGATGGAAATCTTTGACCACGGATCGGGTGAGACACTGGCGACCTCGATTGCCGCCGCTTATGACGATAAGCAGCCTTGGTTTGGATACTACTGGGCGCCGACTGCTGTGCTTGGCAAATACCCAATGACCAAAATCGAAATTGGTCCGATTGACGAAGCCGTCCACAAAGCGAACGCTCAAGCGGACAATGACGCTCCTGGCGTATCCGATTTCCCACCTGCACCTGTGTTGACTGTTGCGACCTCGGCATTGGCTGAACGCGAGCCCGAAATCGACGCGCTGATGTCGAATGTCAGCTTCAACATTGACGTGCTGAATAGCGTTCTTGCTTGGGCCGACGAAAATGGAGCTTCGACCGAAGAGGCAGCTGTTTACTTCATCACCAACAACTCGGACATCTGGTCGGGTTGGGTCAACGACAGCGCACGCGAGAAGCTTGCCGCGTTGATCAAGTAACACTGCAATCACATGGTGTCGCCGGGCCGCATCGTTGGTCTGGCGACATCTAAAGGTGATTTTTCAATTTACATGAGACGAGTCTGGCTCGTGTCATACACGGCGGAAGGGGCAGTGTATCATGGCGACTTACGACTTCCTGTTTGACGGGCTTGGCCTGCGCGAATGGTGCGATAGCAGCGGGGCTTCGGATGCTCCGCTCTCGATGGCGGAACTGCTGGCACAAGCGGGGGCCAAAGAAGAAACTTCGATGCTGGATGTTCCATTCCCATCGCTTGACGAGCTTAACGCGGCATGCGGATCATTCGCTCAGTCTCGGGATGTGACCAAGGGCGTTGAGAATGCATTTTTGTCTGCCAAGGACGCATTGCGTTTTATCTTGGACCCGGTCACTCAACCGCTAAGCTGGATGTTGGATTTCGCGCTCGCGACTTTCGAAGCCACACCATGGTGGATCATGATCCCAATCCTTGGGCTAGTCGTATACTACGCCTCCAAGTCCATTAAGCTGGTCGGTTTTGTTGTGGCCTGCCTGATGTTTCTTGCCTTCGTCGATCACTATGACCACGCGATGCAAACGCTCGCGATCATCTTCGTCTGTGCGTTCCTTTGCGTTTTAATAGGGGTGCCCATAGGCATTGCCATGTCACGAAATGACCGGCTTCAAAGAATGACAATCCCGGTGTTAGATATGCTCCAGACGCTTCCGTCTTTCGTCTATCTAATTCCGCTGATCTTCTTGTTCTCTGTTACGGAACCAAAGCTCTATGGCATCGCCATTATTCTCTACGCCATCGTGCCGGTCATCCGCCTGACCGATCTGGGTATCCGTCTGGTGGACAAAGAAGTGATCGAGGCCGCGGACAGCTTCGGAATGACGGACAGGCAAAAGCTATTTAACGTGCAAATCCCGCTTGCCCTTCCCAACATTATGGCCGGTGTGAACCAGACTATCATGATGAGCCTTGCGATGGTTGTAATTGCATCTCTGGTCTCGGCGCCGGGGCTTGGTGTGCTTGTGCTTCGCGGCATTCGCAACCTTGAACTGGGTGTGGGGCTTGTGTCCGGTCTTGGGATTGTCCTTTTGGCGATCATCCTTGACCGCGTGACCAAAGCTGCACTTGACCGTGTCAACGCTTCGCAGAAACACTGATCGGGAACGAACAAATGACCAATAAAATCAAAGTCTCGATCCGTAACCTGTACAAGATCTTCGGTGCCGACCCAGAAAGCGCACTGAAACACGTTTATGACGGAACCTCTAAGGCTGATCTTCTGAAAGAACACGGCCATGTTCTGGGCCTGAAAGACATCAATGTCGATATGCAGGAAGGCGAGATCACCGTGATAATGGGGCTGTCGGGGTCCGGTAAGTCGACCCTGATCCGTCACCTGAACCGCCTGATCGAACCCACTGCCGGGCAGGTCGAAGTCGATGGCGAAGATGTCCTTTCCTACGACGAAGAACAGCTGCGCAAAATGCGGCGCGAAACCATGTCGATGGTGTTCCAGAAGTTTGCCCTACTGCCCCACCGGACCGTGGCTGAGAACGCAGGAACCACGTTAGCGGTGCGCGGGGTGCCTAAAAGCGAGTACTTGCCAGAAGCCGACAAATGGCTCGATCGGGTGGGGCTGCACGGATATGGCGGGCACTATCCGCACCAGCTTTCCGGTGGCATGCAGCAACGTGTGGGCATTGCCCGGGCGCTGACCTCGAACTCGCCAATCATGCTGATGGATGAAGCGTTCTCGGCGCTTGACCCGTTGATCCGCACCGACATGCAGGACCTGTTGCTGGAGCTTCAGAAAGAGCTGCACAAGACGATCATCTTCATTACCCACGATCTTGATGAGGCGCTTAAACTGGCCGATCACTTGGTCATCCTGAAGGACGGCTATGTCGTGCAACAAGGCGAGCCGCAGCACATCCTACTGAACCCGAACGATCCATACATCGAAGACTTTGTCAGCGACATCAATCGCGCACGGGTTTTGCGTGTTAGGTCGATCATGACACCTTTGGAAGGCGACGTGGTGCCGCCAGACGCCCATGGCGAAGTTGACTATGATGATACGCTGGAAAGCATGATCGCGCAGTCAGGTGGAGATACCTCGCACGCTTACGTCGTCACCCGCGATGGCAAGCCCGTCGGGACGCTGGAAATGACCAGCCTTGTCCGGGCCTTGGTGCCCCGTGTCGCGTCAGAAGCGGGCGCACGACAATACTAAAATGCACTGGAGGGGCTTTTGGCCCCTCCAGTGGCATTCAGACCTAGACGACGAAGACGATCTAGTTTTGCAGACGGCGGACCACATGCGAGACTGTAGTTGTCGGTCTATATAAAAGACCTCTAGTCGCAGTTATCATCTTTCGTTCAGCACATCCGCCAGCACGCTTACTGCAAGGCGGCGCGCGTCCCGAACGGATGGGATCAGCCCAATTGGACCTTTTATCTGTTCCAGATCAGCCTGCGATACGCCGAGCGCTTCCAACTCAAGCTTGCGCATCTCGGCCGCGCGTTTGCTGCCTTGTGCCCCGATGAAGAACGCCTCTGATTGAATGGATTGGCGTAGAATGGGGGGCTCCCATTCGTGATCGTGAAAGAAAAGCAGGATGGCAGAATGGGCATCGGGGTGCAGGTCATCTGGGAAGTGGGCCGAGATCAGATGGCGCGTTTCGCAACCCGCTTGCGTTGCAATGGTCAATGTCTCGGCATCAGGGGACAGCAGCAAGTTTGGGTAGCCTGCGGATTGGACAAGTCCTGCAAACGTGGTGGCTTCGGGTCCTTTGCCGAACACATAGAAGAACAGCTCAGGTTCGATGCAGATATTGAACCTATCCGCGTCGCGCCCGGTCGCGACGCCTTCGGTGATCAATATCGCGCCCGTTCCAAGATCTACCGAAAGCGTCGTTGTTTGTCTGTTGGAATGGCGATCGCAGATTGTATCAAGCACAGCCTTATCAGGTCGTGGGATCAATGTGATCTCTAGCCCGCCACCACAAGGAAGCTGGATGTCTTTGTAAGGCGAGCCAAGACCGTAGAGAACGGTTCTTTGTTGACCCGTCGTCAACGCGTCCATGGCGTGCAAAGCGATGTCCTCTTCGACGCATCCAGAAGAAAGTGTTCCCACCCGTGTCTTATCGCCAAACACTGCCATCATCGCACCCAGCGGCCGATAGGATGGGCCTTCGATGTTGGTGATAATCGCCAATACACCCGGCTGATCGGACGCAGCCAATTGTCGGATCGGTTCAATCACCGAGCTTGCATCAAGGGTAGGAACAGCCATGGGACCTCATCTTATTCAGCAACTTGCGAGCATAAGGCACAGCGGACACACCGCAAGCGTTTCCCGCGTGACAGGCATGTGCACCAGTGCTTAAATGAGGCGAATTCTCTTGAAGAGGTGGTGACATGGTTGGCATTCCAGCGAGCATTGATGACACACTCGCAGGCTTGTCTGACGAAGGCTATGTCTGCGGGCGCGATCTGGGGACGGTGGTTTATCTGTCACTGAAACTGGGCAAGCCACTGTTTTTAGAAGGTGAGGCTGGCGTCGGCAAAACCGAAATTGCCAAAGCGCTTGCTGCGATGCTTGGTCGGCAGCTTATCCGTCTGCAATGCTACGAAGGGCTCGACGCAGCTTCGGCGATTTATGAATGGAACTTCGCAGCCCAGATGATCGCCATTCGCACGGCCGAGGCATCAGGTGGGGCCAGTCGGGAAGAATTGCAGACCGAACTTTTTTCGCAAGACTATATGATCAAGCGTCCGCTTTTGCAGGCAATGGAGCCGCATGCCGAGGGTCCCCCGATCTTATTGATAGATGAGGTGGACCGGACGGATGAGCCGTTTGAGGCGTTCCTTTTGGAAGCGTTGTCCGACTTTCAGGTGACCATCCCAGAGGTTGGGACAGTTAAGGCCGAAGAACCGCCTGTCGTCATCCTAACCTCGAACAGAACCCGCGAAGTGCATGATGCACTCAAACGACGCTGCCTGTATCACTGGGTCGACTACCCCGCGTTTGAACGTGAACTGGCCATCCTTCATGCGCGCGTACCCGATTGTGCAGCGACCTTGTCGAAAGAGATCGTCACCTTTGTTCAGGCGCTGCGCGGCGAAGATCTGTTCAAGAACCCCGGCGTGGCTGAGACCATCGACTGGGCACGTTGTCTGATCGCGCTGGACGCCGTCGCCCTATCGCCGGAAGTGGTGTCCGAGACTTTGGGTGCGCTGTTGAAGTACCAAGATGATATCGCCAAGATCGCCGGTTCCGAGGCGACGCGTATCTTAAACGAAGCACGTCAACAGCTGGCGCAGGCGTCGTAATCAATGCAGGCTTTGCACGAAACGGAAGGTCGGCTTGTTGAGAACATCGTCCATTTCGTGCGTGCGTTGCGAAAGGCTGGCCTGAAGGTCGGCACCTCTCAGGTGAAAAGCGCGATATCGGCGGTCGCCGCTGCCGGGTTTACACAGCGAGAAGACTACTACTACGCGTTGCGCGCGACACTGGTGTCACGCCCAGAGCACTTGGAAGTCTTTCACCAGGTGTTTCAGATGTTCTGGCGTGACCCGGAGTTTCTGGAACGCATGGTGCGCTCGATGCTACCCTTGATGCAGGTAATGGCGCAGGAAGAGAATTCACCTAAGGCCGCCCAGAAACGCGCAGCAGAGGCGCTGTGGGATGGAGCGTCCGAACCTCAGGACCAGCCTGAGCGCGAAGAGATCGAGGTAGATGCACAACTGAGCTGGTCGCAAAACGAGGTTCTTCGAAACCAAGATTTTGAACAGATGAGCGTCGACGAACAGGCCGAGGCGGCCAAACTGATCCGCACTCTTTCGTTGCCTGTTTCACCGTTGATGACCCGGCGATTTAAACCGTCAAAAATCGGTAGACGCCCAGACACCCGCGCCGTTTTGCGTCGCTCACTGCGCAAAGGCGGCGAGATTGATCAGCTGTCGCTGAAGGTTCCAAAACACCGACCACCCAATCTTGTTGCGATCTGCGATATCTCGGGTTCGATGTCGTCTTATTCTCGCATGATGATGCATTTTCTTCACGCTTTGAAATGGTCGCCCACGTCGGATTGGGGACAAGTGCACGGTTTCACATTTGGCACGCGGCTTACCAATGTAAGCCGGGCTTTGGCACATAGGGATGTCGACCAAGCGCTTGAAGCATTGGGACGCCATGCGCCGGATTGGCAAGGCGGCACCCGGATTGGTGAAGCGCTTTTTCGGTTCAATCGCGACTGGTCGCGGCGCGTGCTTGGGCAAGGCGCTGTCGTGCTTTTGATCACTGATGGGTTGGAACGAGGCGAAACTGATTTGCTGAGAGCCGAGGCCACGCGCTTGGCGCGATCTTGCCATCGGCTGGTCTGGCTTAACCCGCTTTTGCGGTATGATGAATTCTCTCCAAAGGCTGCTGGCATTCGTACGTTGCTGCCGATCGTGGACAGCTTTCATGGGTGCCACTCTCTGAACAGCCTTGCTGATCTGGGCGAGGCTTTTGCGACAAGTGGCGACAAGAAACGCTACCAAGATTTGCTGCAAGTGCATTGATCGGAAACTAAAATTTCTTGCTAAGAATCGTTCGGTATCTATTATCGGTTGTCATGCACATTTCTAAATTCCGCCACCCGTCATGGAGATGACTGGCAGCTATCGCATCGGGGCACCTCGAGAAGCCGTTTGGGCGGCTTTGAACGATGTCGATGTGCTTAAGCTTTGCATTCCCGGCTGCGAAGAGATCGAACAGACCTCGCCCAACACGATGACTGCGAAGGTCGTGCAAAAAATCGGACCGGTGAAGGCCAAGTTCGATGGCGCGATTGAACTTCTGAATATCGAAGCACCCGCCAGTTATACCATCCAAGGCGAGGGACAGGGCGGTGTCGCGGGTTTCGCCAAAGGCGCAGCAGACGTCGTTCTGACCGAGGATGGCGACGAAACCGTGCTGGAGTTTATGGCCAAGGCTCAGGTCGGCGGCAAACTCGCCCGCCTTGGCAGTCGTTTGATTGATGCGACGGCAAAAAAGCTCGCCACCAAGTTTTTCGATAATTTTCACAATCATCTAACTGGAACAGATCCGCCGGGAGATTGATCCCGACGGTCATTGAATACACGGGCATCAAGACCCGTCCTTATAGGGAGGATCACATGACCAACATCAACATGACAGTGAACGGCAAAGCCGTCAGCGGGGACGTCCCGGACGAAACGCTTTTGTCGGAATTCCTGCGTGAAAACCTGCGCCTGACCGGCACCCATGTCGGGTGTGACACAAGTCAGTGTGGTGCCTGTGTGGTTCATGTGGACGGAAAGGCGATCAAGTCTTGCTCGACCCTTGCCGTCGCGCTGGAAGGTGCGGATGTCACAACCATCGAAGGCCTAGCCAATGGGGGTGATCTGCATCCGATGCAGCAGGCCTTCAATGACAATCACGGCCTGCAGTGCGGCTTTTGCACCCCCGGCATGATCATGACCAGCGTCGACATGGTGAACCGTTACAAGGCCGAGGGTAAGGAGCTGACCTCGGACGCAATCCGTGACGAGCTGGAGGGCAATATCTGCCGCTGCACAGGATACCATAACATCGTGAAGTCGGTCGAAGACGCCGCCTCGAAAATGTGAATGAACCGGAGGACAAGAACATGAAAGATGGAATTGGAGCCCCGGTCAAACGCAAGGAAGACAAGCGTTTCACAACCGGAAAAGGCAAATACACAGACGATATTCGCAACGACAATCAGGCCTATGCCGCCTTCGTGCGCAGCCCCTATGCACATGCGAAGGTGAAGGGGATTGATACCTCTGCAGCTATGGCCATGGACGGTGTGATTGATGTGTTGAACGGTCAGCAACTAACGGGTGACGGCATCGGAAACATCATCTGCGGTTGGGCGATTACATCGAAAGATGGCAGCCCGATGAACATGGGCGCATGGTCTGCCTTGGCAACCGAAAAGGTGCGCTATGTTGGGGACGCGGTGGCGGTCGTGATTGCTGAAACCCAGGCGCTCGCCCGGATCGCTGCCGAAGCGGTCGAAGTCGACTACGAGGAACTACCGGTCGCAGCCCATATTGAAGCCGCGATGGCAGATGGCGCGCCGCAAATTCACGATAACGCTCCAGGCAACCAGATCTATGATTGGGAGCTTGGGGATGAGGCAGCGACAGATGCCGGGTTGGCAAATGCCGCCCACGTCACAACGCTGAACATCACCAACAATCGCCTGTCGCCGAACCCCATGGAGCCGCGTAGTGCGATTGCGACCTATGACGACGCAGAAGAGCACTATACGCTCTACACCACCAGCCAAAACCCGCATGTGGCCCGGCTTGTCTTGTCGGCTTTCTACAACGTCGCCCCAGAACACAAGCTGCGGGTGATCGCACCTGATGTGGGCGGTGGCTTTGGGGCGAAGATCTACATCTACCCCGAAGAAATCACCTGCCTGTGGGCATCGATGAAGACCAACCGGTCGATCAAGTGGACCTCAGACCGGTCCGAGGCCTTCCTGACCGATGCGCATGGCCGTGACCACGTGACGACCGCACATATGGGATTTGACGCGGACGGTAAAATAACCGGGTTTAAGATCGACACGCTTGCCAATATCGGCGCGTATATGTCGCTCTTCTCAAGCTCTGTGCCGACGTATTTGTATGCCCCGCTGATGTCAGGCCAGTACAACATCCAGAACATCCACTGCAACGTGCGCACCTATTACACCAACACAGTTCCTGTTGATGCGTATCGTGGGGCTGGACGGCCCGAAGCGACCTATCTGGTCGAACGGATGATGGAAACCGCAGCGCGCGAAATGGGCATGGACCCGGCAGAGCTTCGGCGACGCAACTTTGTGCAGGAGTTCCCGCACCAGACACCGGTGCTAATGCAGTATGATGCAGGCGACTTTCCGAAGATCCTGCAAATGGCGCAGGACTCGGCGGATGTGTCCGGGTTTGCGGCGCGTAAGGCAGAAGCTGCGAAACGCGGAAAGCTGCGTGGGCTCGGATACTCAACCTTTATCGAGGCCTGCGGCCTTGCTCCCTCCAAAGCGGCAGGTTCACTGGGCGCGGGCGTGGGTCTTTGGGAAAGTGCCGAGGTACGGGTGAACCCCGTAGGCTCGATTGAGATCCTGACCGGAAGCCATAGCCACGGACAGGGGCATGAAACGACCTTCGCCCAGATTGTTGCTGACCGTTTTGACCTGCCTGTCGAAAACGTCTCGATCGTGCATGGCGACACCGACAAAGTGCAGTTTGGGATGGGGACCTATGGCTCCCGCTCCGGCCCGGTTGGGATGTCCGCCGTCGTCAAGGCAATGGATAAGGTCGAAGCCAAGGTGAAGAAGATCGCAGCGCATACGCTGGAAGCTTCGGAAGACGATATCGTCATCGAAGGCGGCGAAGTGAAAGTGGCCGGGACCGACAAATCCATGGCATGGCACGAGGTCGGATTGGCGGCCTATGTTGCTCACAACCTTCCTGACGACATGGAGCCGGGCTTGAAAGAAACCGCATTCTTTGATCCCGTGAACTTCTCCTTCCCGTCGGGCGCATTCATCTGCGAGGTCGAAGTGGACCCCGAAACGGGTGAAACTGAAATCGTCAACTTCACCTCAGCCGATGACTTCGGAACCATCATCAACCCGATGATTGTCGAAGGTCAGGTGCATGGCGGTGTCACACAGGGCATCGGTCAGGCAATGCTGGAGCAAGTCGTTTACGATGATGATGGCCAGCTACTGAACGGGTCTTACATGGATTACGCAATGCCGCGTGCCGCTGATGTGCCATCCTATTCGATCAGCCATCACGAGGATTCACCAAGCCCGAACAACCCGTTAGGGGTTAAAGGCTGTGGCGAGGCGGGGGCAATCGGCGCCCCTCCGGCAGTTATCAATGCCATCACCGATGCCATCGGCACTAACGATCTGGCGATGCCAGCAACCCCGCAGGCGGTCTGGAACGCCATCCAGGCAGCGAAATAAGGGAGGATTAAGCTATGTATCCGACAAAATATACCAAAGCCGCGAGCATCGATGACGTTTTAGCAGCCCTTGCGGCTGGTGAGGATGCCAAACTTCTGGCCGGTGGGCAGACACTTCTCGCCACGATGAAACAGCACTTGGCCGCACCCAGCGATCTGATTGATGTGCGCGCGATTGACGGCATGTCAGGCGTAACGACGGACGGTGATACGCTTGTGATCGGCGCAGCGACCACCCATGCGGATGTCGCAGGAAATGCAGATGTGCAACGTCTGTGCCCTGCATTGGCGTCGCTCGCGGGTGGGATCGGGGATCCGGCTGTACGTTACGCAGGTACTATCGGTGGTTCTATCGCAAATAACGACCCTGCCGCGGATTACCCTGCTGGGTTATTGGCGCTGGGCGCGACCATCGTGACCAACACACGAGAGATCGCTGCCGATGACTTCTTCGAAGGTTTGTTCACCACAGCGCTTGATGAAGGCGAAATCATCACCGCAGTGCGCGTCACAGCCCCAGCCAAAGCGGCCTATATGAAATTCCGCCAGCCAGCCTCTCTCTTTGCGCTGGTCGGAGTTTGTGTTGCCGACGGTGCGGGCGGAACACGTGTCGCGGTAACTGGCGCGGGCGAAGATGGCGTTTTTCGCCATGAGGGGCTTGAGGCCGCACTCTCGGGCAACTGGGCAGCTGCTGCGACGGAGGGTGTAAGCGTTGATAGCGACGGGTTGATGTCCGACATGCATGGCAGTGCTGACTACCGAGCAAATTTGATCAAGGTTCTTGCCAAGCGTGCTGTTGACGCCAGTTGATCGACAATACCTCCTCCATCGCAACCTGCGTTAGTGGTTCGGTGGAGGGGCTTTCCCTATGAGGGTTCAAACGAAATAGCTTTGCTCTTCCATTGATTCCGCCTGAACCGCAATTGAGTTTAGCTGCGCGCTTCGGTGTATTTGCCCGAAAGGTTTTTGACTTGGGGTTTGCCATCATTTGACATCTGCGCGGAATGGCACTCGGTCCCTCATTGCGGTCACCGGTTCGAATTGTGGCGAAGGTCCGCCTTCCTAACCAAACTAACTAATCTCAAGATAAGTCGAACAATGAACTCGAAAACTCGATTAATAGTTGAAACTCAACTTAGCGTAAGACGTCGCAACCAATAGCATCCAGTTGGGCGGGTAAATCCCATGCCAAAAAGACAAATGTAATGTTTTCGGGGTTTGTGGCGGAGACGAAGGGATTCGAACCCTCGAGACGGTTTCCCGCCTACTCCCTTAGCAGGGGAGCGCCTTCGACCACTCGGCCACGTCTCCGTCGACCCGTATATGTTTGCAAAACCTGAGAAACAAGACCAAAAAAAGCTTACTTTAAAAAAAGTCTCGGCTTTAAGTGGCTTGTGGAATTCGGCACAAATCGGAACTGAAACGCACCAGTGTTTGGCAAGAATTTGGCAATTTCTTCAGCTTCCAGTCTGAGTGCAGTTTTCCGCGATACCTAATACTGGCCGCTGTCATGCTGCGTGTATTTCCCAGTTTCAGCCGAGCAAACCAGCACAACCGACACTGTAGAAACACTCAGGCAAAGCCTAACTTCCCTACCCAAGACGAAAGAGCGCGCAACAAATAGAGTTTGCACTCTCTATTGAAGGAAGGTGGTGGACCGGGGAGGATCATCTTCCATTCCCTGCCCTTTCGAAGCGGACGTCTACTCACTCTTCGCTGCTGCTCGTTCTCGATAGAAGTCCTTCTGGCTCGAGCCATCCAGCGAATAGTGTTTCGAGTTTTTGGGCCGGAACGTTTCGCGCCACTGATGCAGACGTGCCTCATTTCCACCGCACACACGATTGGGAAAACTCACCTGAAAAAACTGCATCACAATCGGTAAAACCTGCATCCAGAGCTGCAAAAATTGCATCTGGGGCTGTGAAAACTGCATTTCGACCTGCAAAAACTGCATCACGTGCCCTGTAAGCCTTTGCTAAGGCGGAGAAAATCGGAGCTCCGAAAGTAAAGGAAAGAATAGAAAAACATGGAAAGGCCGAAAGAGCGGCCCGAGGACAGGGATTTTGATCAAGATTTGGAAGGAATTTGAGAGTGGCTAGCGCTGTCCATTCCATAGCAAAATTGAAGTTTTATCTTGGATTGTCCTTGCAGCCAGTGAGTTCCGGAAACCCCGTTTTGATATTCTGAAAACGAACCGATATTACGCCTCGCGAAGAGAGGGGCGATGAGCACTCCAAAACCTCTCAAACTTCTTTGAGATATCTCGGTTGAACCCACCTCCCTGACAGAAACACAGGGAGCCTTTCATGTCACAAGAACAACCAGAACAGACCACCGATTTGTTAATCAGCACAAAGGAGCTCCGTGAGTTTCTTGACTGCGGCGACACTCTTGCAAGAACGCTCATGCAAAGGCTGGATATTCCCAAACGTGGGTCTGGTTATCCACGGGTGCGCTTGTTGTCTGCTCTTGGGTTTCCAGCGCCTCTCCCAACAAACACGCCAGAAATCTGGCGAACTCTGCTGGATGTTCCGGCTACTGCGTTGAAGACTGGGGAAGCGCAAAAGACAATTGGGCGAATGTTTTCAGGCGAGCATCGTGACCAATCCTTCACGAATTACATGCACGTCGGCGATCGAAAAAGACTGATCTTCCCGTTCGAAGTTGAGGCGTGGCTGACAGGCGAATTGCCGAAGTTCAACCGACAAATCGAATTGATGCACCCAAGTCTTCGCGCGACACATAACCTGCCCAAAACCAGCACCCGCCGAAAGGCACACACTCTGCGAAAGTCTGAAACGACAGTTTCTGCCGCCATGTTCATGCCTCCCAAAAAGGTGGAATAAACCTTTGGGGAAATATTTCTGCGTTCCGTCATTTGGACCCATCTCCATCCTGTCGCAGGAGAAAGATTTTGCGACGCGATGCGCCATTCAACTGAACAACATCCGTTCACAAAAATGACAATCCGGCGCGGAATTGGGTCCCTAACGGTCAATGACACCGATAGCGGACAAAATGACAAACACCCCCGGATTTTCGGCTCGGGAAAATCCACGGGCTTTTGTCATTTTCCACTTTGGTTTCGACGATAGTGGCCAATTTGTCATTTAGCGGACAAACAAAGAGGCCCAAATGAGCTTTCACAAACCTATCACCGCAATGACACTGCAAGACGTCCAATCATGGGCGCGAAACGCAGACAATACAGACTACGCCAATGCTGTTGGACGCTATCCCAGCCTGACAGACAATCTTGATCTCAGCCAAATCCCCGCCGATCTGGTCGTGATCAAACAGCGACTTCCCATAGATGGTTTCAACCCATCACTCTGCAAGTCCGAAGGGGCCTACAAGGCGACCCGAAGAAAGATCATCGCTGCTGTCAAAGGGGCAAACGGTGACATGAGGGCCGCAAAGGAACGCCGCGCACGCGTCGACGAGTGGACTGACCTACTGAGTGCTTTAGAACCTCATGCGGTCACCTCTTGCAAAAAGAAGACCGCTGCCAAGCAAATTCTCGTCCCAATCAAGAAACTCGCAGATATCGCGCGGATGAGTGAGGTGAAACCCCGCGAGATCAGCCAAGACTGGCTCGACAGTATTTCTACGCAGTTAGACACCAATGAATGGAAAACGCTCCAACGCGCACTGAAAACGTTGAACCGACTGCGTCGTGATAAAACCGTGTTGGGATTTCTCCCTGCTGAGCCATTTCCCGCCCCAAAGCCACGACGGAAGGAAAACTTGCACATCATTCCGCCCCACATCGCCAGCGAGATCAATGAATGGGTCCATAACGCCACGCTGACTGAGTTCGACCCAGTCGAGCAGGAATATGTAAATGCGGTTTCGAAATCAAATGTGGATTTCAAACTTGCGGCAATGCGTAAATTCATCAGCACATTGATCAGAAGCGGTGAGCTGAGCCCAAACACCAACAAAGGTTTACGAGACTTGATGACACCCGAGCAGGCGACGGTCGCTGTCCGTTATTGGTCGAGGCATGAAGGGCAGAAAAGCCACATCACGGCGCGGACGGCCTACGACTATCTCAAGTCGAATTATGTGGTTATGGCGCGCAATGGCGTCGATCCAATCCCTATGAAAAACCACCTCCAGGCAAACAGATTCCTGAAAAG
Source organism: Aliiroseovarius sp. F20344 (assembly GCF_023016155.1). Lineage (GTDB taxonomy): Bacteria > Pseudomonadota > Alphaproteobacteria > Rhodobacterales > Rhodobacteraceae > Aliiroseovarius. Next base: position 57,392 of record NZ_JALKBG010000006.1, on the reverse strand, counting down.
GGGAAAGATGGACGGCAGCGACATGTCGCCAAAAAATCGAAAGTTCTGCGAACAACTGCTAGCGTCACCTCAGCAAACAATGAAGTTCCTGTCGATGCATGTTCAATTGCGCAATCAGGCAAAGGAGTTGCTCGACGAGATCTCCAAAGATGGCAGGAAACCCTCTGACAACGAAGTCGCACAAGTCCGGCAGATCGGAACTGTCGCTGCGATCTGCGCACTCGAAACACGAGGGGCGCCAATCCGGATCGAAAGCGCTCTTGAGCTAGTGCTCCGTGGCCCTGGAAAAACATTCCACCTGCCGGTTGGCAAAACCAAACACGCAACCATCGATCTGGGGATTGAGCACACCAAAAACGACGTGGAAATCTGGGCTCCGATCAATCCCGGCAACCTGAATGGGCTCGAAGTTATTCTCTGGTATCTTGAGAAGATCAGGCCGCTCTACCCTAACTACGAAGCAAGCGTTCACTTGTTTCCCGGCTTTAAGAACGGTAAGGCGCTGGAATACAGAACCTTTCTGAGCTGGTTCAAACGCCATACCCGTGCGGTCGGTCTTCCCATGACGCCCCACCAGTTTCGCCATGGATTGGCCTCGCTACTTCTTCAACACAATCCTGGGCGTTGGGATCTTCTCGAACGGCTGCTCGATGACACCCCGGCCACGGTGCGACGAAATTACGCTTGGGTGAACGAGCGCGCCAAACGCACTGAAGTGCAGGAATACATTCTCGACCTGTCGGGGGTGGGTCGATGAAGACGCCTGACTACCGCACCAAGAAAAACATTCTTCAACATCAGCGTTGGGACCCCCTTATCGGGGATCCCAATCTAACAAATGCATCCGTGTATGAGCTTCGGGTCCTGGATGACTTCCTGGCATTTCTCGAAACCCGCAAAATGACTTCACTCGCAGATCTGACTGTTCAGGAGTTTGTTCGCTTCAATGGACATAGAAAAACAGAGGCCGTGCTTCGTAAACTCAGATATGCGATGGAGGCTGTTTTTCCAGGCCATCCATCCGTTCTGGTGCTGGAAGAAGCCATTCGGTCACTTGGTAAGAAGCCTACCCGGAAAAGCAATAGCGGGAAACGCCGCCTCTCAAAGTCGGTGCACTTCGAGGATCTCCCCTCTGCTTGGCGCGAAGCATTTGGCGACATGGACGCGGGTATTGATCGAAATGGACAGTTGCCTCCAGCAACGGGCATGATGGACACGCACAAGATGAAACTGCGCCAGCTTCTCTGCTCGGCGCGGGCTGCCGGCTTACCTGACGAATTGTCGGTGGACACGGTGCGGGCCTACGCCCGCGATCTTCGGTCCCGCGAGCTGGCGCCGGCCACGCTTAGGTCTTCTTTCGCTGCTGTGCAGAAGTTCGCTCGCTACACCGCCGCTGATGATGAAACACTCGAACTATTGGCCGATCTCACCCGCGTCTACGAGACCAAAGCGCATAAAGCCAAAAGCAAGAAGTTCGAGCATCTGCAGAATACTGGTTACTCGCCTGTGGAATTGGTGAACCAAGCCCATGAGATCCTCAGCGGTGTGGCCATGATTCATAGTTCACGCAGCAAGCAGGAACGGCGCAATCGTGCGGCAGCCCTGGCGCTGTTCTCAGTCATGCCCGTTCGTCTCGCCGATACACGCTTCGTCTTTGGTGAAACTCTGTTCTGGACCGGCGAGCGTTACACCATCGAAACTGTTCTATCGAAGAGTGGATACCCCTGGGCCGCAGATATCGACCCAAGGCTCAATGTGTTCATTGATACACTCATCTTACGCGGGTGCGACCCAGCTTGGCTCGACCAGTTGCGAGAAGAATGCTTGGCGAACAAACGTGCCCTGTTCATCACCAACATCGGCGAACCGGTGGCCTACGGCTATGTATCTGACAGGTGGCGTGCCGCGGTCGGAACCGGTGAGCACATTGCACGAACTATTCTGCACACCTTCCTTGGAATTGAACTGGGGCAAGAAGGAACTGACATGGCGATGGCTGCAAACGGCCAGCGGCACCACGGGACCGCGAAAGCCTATCAAGACGATGCTCTGGCGATGGCTCAGCGCATGAAAGGGCAAACTGAACTGATGAATGTCGCACAACAAAGCGACCTTAAGATGTTTGAATTCAGGTAGGAGAGAGCCTCGGCTGGATGCTGCTTTCTGCGCGATCCCTTGGGTGAGACCGCGCAGAAAACAATCCCAGCCGGGTTCAAGATAAGCCCCGAGAGGCCACGGCCTCCAACACAGAAAATCGGCGCCAGCAGAAAGGCAAACAGTCGCTCTTGAAGCCATGGCACAACGCCGCGGCGCTAAAGAGGAGAACATCATGTTCGACTTCACGAAAGACCCGCTTAAAGATTTGCGGGCATTTGCATTGGCTCATTCAGAGGCGCTGCAAAACGCATCGTTGTTGCTTGGCGGGCAACCCGCATTGCGACGCACGCAAGGGCTGCTGGATGACATCACCTCAGTTCATGAGCTAACACGCCGGGTTGCGCGGGAGTTGGATGCCCTGCACCAGCTGCTCTCGTTGCATAACGTGCATGATCCAGACCGGATCGAAGCCGGGTGCTTTGCCGACATCGATCCAGCGTCACCCATCGTCGCAGATCTGTGTCTATTGAGTGAAGCACTGAGCGATCAGCTGCTTTGTCTGCGCAACGACACCTCCATCCAGGACTTCAAACTTCTCCAAGCCGCTTGATTTTGCGGCCGCGCTGAGCCGGAGCTGGCTTGGCGTCTTGAGAGCCCGCATTCCGCTGGCTCACCTACCAGGAGATCCTGATGCATATCGAAATCGAACGTGAAATTCACAACCTCACCTTAGAGGCCATCATCCATGGCCGCCGTCTGGCCGAGGAATGGCTGAAGGTCGGTTGCGTTCCGAAGGGCACGACAAAACATCTCATCCGCGAAACGCTGGAGCAGCTTCGTGAACGGCAGGGCTTTAACGGCGTCAATGATGACTTCATCGAGATGATGGGCAATGAAATCCGCCGTGCTCTGAATGAATACCGCGACGGCATTGGTGATCGGGCGATCTCAGGAGACGTCGACACGGTTTGGGAGCAAAACAACGATGTCATCAAGCTCGTAAACCTCGCATGGCGCTGGAAAGAGTTTCGCGCAGCCAAACGAGCCGTAGACGACAAGCTGGCGGCCGTTCGGCAAACGGATCTGATGTTCGCAAGCGTGACCTAACTGTGCGCAATCGCCAAATAAATCGGGGCGATACCACGGGATTCAAACCCGAATCCAAACAAGTTTTTTTCTTTTCGGAACCGAACCCAAATTACGGCTGTGACGGCATGAGGCCGAGCATTTGCAACCGCATTACGAGAGGTGAGGGAAATATGGAAACGGCGTCAAATTGGAACGTCCAGCCCCTAAATCAGGCCGAAGCGGCTGAGGTTATAGGTGTTAGTTATCGCCATTTCCTCGACATCCTCAAGCTCCTCGAAGCCCGCGGCATCGAGACCCACGAACCACGTGGCGCGCGACGCAAATTCTACCCAGAAAACATCAAAAACATTAGAGAGGCATTGAAATGTCCGAACCTTGGCACCCAAAGTGGAACAAAGAAGCGGAGCGCTGGACGGTCAGCTTCACGATCGGCAATCAACGACTTAGACGCCGCCTTCGCGTTCGTGGAAAAAGCAGCCTGAACCTGGCAAAGAAGGAAGCGGAGGCGCTCTACCGGTCTCTTTGGGAAGAAGAACTCAAACAAAAGGATGCGAAAAAAGAAGAGCCCTTTTTCGTGGTGGCCGCCGCAAACTATCTGGACGATAATGGAGAGGCCCGTTTTCTCAAGCGCATCGTCGCTGCACTGAAGAAAAACAAGAGCATTCCTGATGACATTAGGATTGATGCAATTGACGACGCTGTCATCGAGTTGTTGAAAAAGGATCTTTACCCCAAAGTCAAACAGGACACAGTGCACAGGCAACTCGTTGTGCCGGTGCGTGCTGTGATCAACCATGCACGACGTGAATGGACCGCTGTTAAACGCGAAAAAAGCAGCCGCGTCCGTTGGCTCACCCCGGAGGAAGCAGAGTGCCTTTTGAAAGCAGCTAATGACGACAATGTTGTTGGAGGCTTTGATCCAAAGCGGCGCACATTGCAGAAGATCGCTTTCATGATCGGAAGTGGCGCTGGTCCCGGCGAAATGTTCGAAGTGGATGCCTCTGACCTCAACCCCGGCTCTGATGAAGTATGGATTTCAAAGGCCAAGACTGAAGCTCGACCGCGCTGGGCCTATGTAGCGCCTCGGTCTTGGGACCTCATGCGAGAATTGCCAACCAACGGACCTGCGTTCTTGGCTCCTAATGGAAAACCATACGTAATCCGAAACAATGGGGGAGGCCAGATGAAAGCTGCTTTCGACACCGTGAGGAAAGCCGCAGGCCTTGGAGATGAGGTGACACCATATGTATTGCGACACACCTGGGCCACTTGGTTCGCATCACAGAATAGTTTTGACCTACTCATGAAACGTGGCGGCTGGGCAAAAGCGGAAACGGCCAATAAGTATGTGAAACTCTACCCTAGCGACCTCAAGGATCGCCTTTTAGCGCATGGCTGGGACTTTCAAGGCCGAGCTGGGAGAAACTACAAATTTGGAGAAAAGGTCGCTGTTTAAGGCTAGGTGGGATCCCTCGCAATCAAATTGCCTGGGGTGGTGCGCGACATGGCGCGGCAGGTGACTAGCTGTCATTGTCTGCACATTTCGTCAAAGGCAGATTTGTGATCGGTGCACATTAAGGAAATGGAACCAAGGGCGGAGAGCGGCCATTCGCTGCGGATTGCTCCAACGGCTCCTGTGCGGGACATTTCTGTCGTTCGTTCTCGGCAGTCCAATGTCCGCATTGACGGTTTTAGTGTTCACGGTCGCACAGGTTGTGGTCGGCCAACGATGCCAGCACATAGCAGTCTTCCGAAACGCCCTCGCCGTCGCATCCTTTCGATATCCGGCTGAGTTCCTTTTCGAGCGTTTTGAGGCGTTTGATCTTCGCGCGGACATCGTCAAGCTGAGACATGGCGATGTCCGTCGCAGTTTCGCAGGACCGATCCGGATGCTCCTGCAGTTCGATCAACGACGAGATCGCTTCAATCGAGAACCCCAGATCGCGCGCATGCCGTATAAAGCTGAGCCGTTCCAATCCAGCCTTGTCATATCGTCGTTGATTACCCGATGTGCGCTCCGCCTCAGGCAATAGCCCCATATCTTCATAATACCGGATGGTCGGAACCTTGACCTTTGTGCGTTTTGAAAGCTCACCGATGGAAAACATAAAAACCTCTTGAACCTCTAGTTACTAGAGACCCTATATGAGTTAGGACGAAAGAAGAAGAGTTCAAAATGTCCCACGATTATCTATCTCAAACGCCGTTCCTCGACTATGGATCCAAACCGATACAAGCACTCATCGCGCAACGAGGATGGGCAGAGCTGGATGAAGGCGAGCGCATCGGCGCAGCCTATGACTATGTCCGCAACGAAGTCTTGTTCGGCTACAATTCTGACGATGCCTTGCCCGCCTCACAGGTGCTGGAGGATGGCTACGGCCAGTGCAATACCAAGGGCACGCTGCTCATGGCATTGCTGCGCGCCTTAAGCATCCCTTGCCGATTTCGCGGCTTTACCATCAACAAAGCGTTGCAACGAGGCGTGGTGCCAGAGCTGGTCTATCCGCTTGCCCCACGCAACATCATCCATTCGTGGGTCGAGGTCCAGTATCGCGGAGAATGGTTAGAGCTGGAGGGCTTCATTCTGGATCAAGGCGTTTTGTCTGCGCTTCAAGCCGCGTTTCCCGAGCGCTCTTCGCTTTGCGCATACGGAGCTGGAACCGATTGCCTGCAAGCGCCGAACGTCGCTTGGGCTGGTCAAAGCACCTACATCCAAAAGACAGGGATCAATCGGGATTTCGGAGTCTTTGATAGCCCAGATGCCTTCTATGCAAACCATCGGCAACTTACCGGGTTTCGCGGGTTGGTCCATCGACTGTTTATTCGACATTGGATGAACAGACGGGTTGCGCAGATCCGTTCGGGACGTGTCCCGAAGATACCTGGTGGGGATACCAATCTTCTGCCTGCCAAGACCATTGCGATGGAAAAGGAGGCGGTGTGATGGCTGGTTGCTGCGGACATGACGCCAAGTTTGACGGCGTTTCAGATGACTACAAAAGACGGTTGTGGATCGTCATCGCTCTCAACGCGACGATGTTCTTTGTCGAGATGACAGCAGGCCATCTGGCCAAGTCTCAGGCGTTGCAAGCTGACGCCCTCGACTTTGCGGGCGACGCGCTGACCTATGGGATTTCACTTGCGGTCATCGGGGCCTCGCTTCGCGCTCGGACGAACGCGGCACTGTTCAAAGGCATCAGTCTTCTTTTGATGGGCTTTTGGGTGTTTGGATCGACCGTCTATCGCGTGTTCTATGTCGGAGTCCCCACCGCCGAGATCATGGGTATTGTCGGCCTTCTTGCATTGCTAACCAATCTGGCAAGCGTGCTACTGTTGGTCCGCTACAAGGACGGCGACGCCAATGTTCGGTCGGTGTGGTTGTGCTCACGCAATGACGCCATTGGGAACGTGGCAGTGATGTTTGCGGCGCTTGGTGTGTGGGGCACGGCAACCGGTTGGCCTGACCTCATCGTGGCAACGATCATGGCCGGATTGTTCCTGTCATCGGCCTTCCAGATCGTCCGCCAAGCCTTGGCAGAACGGCGGGAAATAACCGAGCATGAGCATGAGGCCGCATGATGCAGGCGATATTAGCCCTCATCGGCGTTGTGATCGCAGCAGGCACGTTTGCTGCCATGCTGTGGTCCATCGCATATCCTGAGCGCCGCATTTGGCCACCAAATCGCTACACCACAGTGACACCTATTTTGGTCTGGGTTCCAACATTCACCCTCTTTGGTGTCCTGATCGTCCTTGGTTTCATGGAATGGGGAAGTTTGCCAGTCCCGACATGGCTGCGGTTCGGCGTTGGCATCCCCCTCATCCTTGCTGGCAACATCATCGTGTGGTCAGAGGTCGCACAGTTCGGAATAGCGCAGACCGGAGGCGCAAAAGGACTGCTCCGAACAAGCGGCATGTATCGCTATTCTCGCAATCCACAGTATGTGGCGGACATTGCCATGATTGTAGGTTGGATCGTGCTTTGCGCTTCAGTTGGGGTCGCAATCGTTGGTCTCGCCGGAACCGCAGTTCTGGTCGCCGCGCCCTTCGCCGAGGAACCATGGCTCAAGGAGCAATACGGGTCAGCGTTTGAGGAATACAAAGGGAGGGTCAGACGGTTCTTGTAGACAGGTAGGAAAATTGCAAAGCAGGCCTTCGCTATGGCGCAGAAACTCGGAGCTTTGGGCTCAAACCTGACTTTCGCCGCGATAGGTGTGAATGGCGGCTAAGGGCCGTGAGTGTTCTTCAGCCCCTTGCCGTGTTCGCAACTGCTGCTAGGGTCTGCATTGAGCCTAAAGTGGCTGAAGATGCGCGACGCACTGACGACCAATACGTGCGATAAGCAGACCTTCTCTGTGAGTTATCTGAATGGCCGAAATGCGGTTAAAATAGTGTTTTTTCTACCAATACCGCACACCCATTACTCACCATTTCGTGAAGATAATACCTGTTGACCTTCCCATTGGGGAACCCATCAACACACCAACCAGCCCACCATTCATGGACGGGCAGAGGATCGAAGCAGATTGGAAGATTAGAAATGAGCAGCGATACGTCCAGAAGACGGTTCATAGCAGGAGTGGCGGCTGGATGCGTGCTTCCAGCTCCGATGGCTTTTGCACAAGCAGACGCGGTCGAAAGTGAGGTTCAGAGAAATATTTCATCATTCCGAACCCATCGTTGGCAGGATCATTTCGAGACACTTGAGAACGGGGTTATCCTGTCAGATACATCATCAAGGATGCTGCAATATTGGTCCGAGGATGGTCGAGTATCGAAAATCTATCCCACTAGCGTGCCACTGACAGAGGACCTTACCCGGTTGGGATACACCCGTGTCGTTCGGAAGGTAAATGGGCCGTCTTGGCGACCAACGCCGTCCATGAAAGAGCGCAACCCGGAGTGGCCGGACTACGTTGGCCCAGGACCACAGAATCCATTGGGCACGCACGCGCTCTATCTCAGCTGGCAGTATTATCGGGTCCATGGAACCAATGATACGCGCAAAATCGGGCGTCGGTCGTCAAACGGATGCATTGGACTCTACAACGAACAGATACAGGAGTTATTCGCCCTCGCTAAGATTGGCACACAGGTAAAACTGATTTGATTGATGTCCGAGCAAGGGAAAGAACGAAAAATGGCGCAAAAAAGATTGATCACATACGCAGCCGTCACAGCGGTGGTGATTGCGGGAGTCTGGTTTTTACAGCTCCCTACCGGGGAGAAACCCAGCGAGGTTGCCGCTCAACCCAAACCAGGCGCAGCAATGGTGGATGTCCGTTTGCCAGCTGTGTTGAGCGGACAATCCGTCATGGGCAAGCGAGCCTTTGATGCGGTTTGCGCCAGTTGCCACGGTGAGAATGCAGCCGGGCAACAGGGGACTGCGCCCCCATTGGTCCACAAGATCTATGAGCCCAGCCATCATGCTGATATGGCATTTGTTCTTGCAGCGCAGCGCGGGGTCAAGGCGCACCACTGGCCTTTTGGCGACATGCCGCCAGTCGAAGGCTTGACCAACGCTGATATTGCAACCATCGTTTCCTATGTGAGAGAATTACAGCGTGAAAATGGGATAAACTGAACGTTGAGTATCTTCTTTGGCAACAAATTTGGGCAATCGCTCATTTTGATCGGCGTGTTTTTTGTCGGCCTTTTTGCGTTGGGTGAACCTGCTTTGGCGCATGGAAAGCATGTTCAGGTCGTGGAAGCCGCTGTTATTGCTGTTGAGACCCAACACATCGCGAATGATCACGAAGGACATTGTCACGGTGGCGCGTTCTGTTCTGGTCCAGCAATCGTTTCCTCATCTCCGACAGCGCCACAGTTCGATGATCGATCGGCGCGACACGGCCTTCCCGAGGCAACTGAGGCCTCCCCGGTGCCATCTTCTTTCGATCCGCCACCGCCCCGAATCCTGATCTGAACAACACGAACCTGCGCGGATTCTCCGCGCGTCGATGTTTTCGGACAGGAGATAAACTATGAAGATCGAGAAACTGACGATTGGCGCTGTTACGGCGTCTGTAATTGCTATGGCAGCACTGGCTCATGGTGGCGCGACCGGAATCGTGAAAGAGCGCATGGATGGCATGGGTGTGATGAAAGAGGCCGTCAAGGTGCTGACGCCCATGATGCAAGGACAGACAGCGTATGACGCTGATGTCATTCGCAGCGAAGCGGCAAAAATTGGAGACCATGCCGGCGAGGCAATGACCCGCCTGTTCCCAGAAGGAAGTGGCGGCGCACCTTCTGAAACCAAGGATGTGGTTTGGGAAGACTGGCAAGAATTCGCGGCATTGGCAGAGCAACTACGCGTCGTGGCGGACGGCCTCGAATTGGCAGCCGAAAATGGACTTATGATGGCCGGAACCTCTGGTCAGAGGGCAAACATGATGGGCGGCTCCACCATGATGAATGGTTCCACTATGATGGGTGGCGGTTTCATGATGGGTGGCAGCTCAAACATGATGGATTTCGCAGATATGCCAGCCGATGGCGTTTTTACTATGCTGGGTCAGGTCTGTTCAGCATGTCATACCCGGTTCCGAGCTGAGAAGTAGGGCAAAGCAATGCGTAAGCTTTTTCGCATTGGCCTGGCAGGCACCGTGCTGGCATCCGCTGGGCTTGCGGCAGTCATCGCTTGGCCGATTGGTCCATCCATTGAGTCCATTTCCCTCGTTGGAAATGTGGATCAGGGGGCCTACTTGGCACGGGCGTCTGGGTGCATTGCCTGCCACACCAATTTTGCCGAGGGCGGTTTGCCTCTTGCTGGTGGCGTCGCGTTGGAAACCCCATTCGGGACGTTGTTTTCTCCCAACCTAACCACAGATCCGGATCACGGGATTGGCCGGTGGAGTATGGCCCAATTCGCCCGCGCAGTGCGTCAAGGTGTGTCCCCGATGGGAGAGCCATACTATCCGGCCTTCACCTATCCGTTCTATGCGAATTTCTCGGATCAGGACATCGCTGACCTTTGGGCAGCGTTCCAGACTGTGCCGCCGGTGGAGACATCGTCAATTGATCATGAGATGGCATTCCCCTTTGATCAGCGCTGGGGGCTGAAACTCTGGCGAGCCGCGTTTTTGGAGCCTCCCCGCACTAATCCCATTCAGGGCAAAGGGGACGTTTGGAACCGGGGACGTGAGTTGGTCGAGGGTGCCACGCATTGCGCTGCGTGTCACACCGGTCGCAACTTTGCGGGCGCGCGAAACTCAGACACCGAACACTTCATGGGTAGTGATGCCTTGCCCGGCGGTGACAAGGCGCCCGCGATCGATGTTCAGACGCTACAGGCGCGAGGATGGGATGCAGCCAGCCTCGCCTATGCGTTGCGCACGGGGCTTACTCCAGATGGTGATGCCTTTGGTGGGGCAATGGGCGAAGTAGTTCTGTATGGCACAAGCTTCCTCAGTGAAGCAGACAGACAAGCGATTGCGACCTACCTGATGGACAATCATGCAGGGGGATAGTGCAGTGACGAAGTTTAACGAAAGGAAACACGAGACGTGAAGAGTAACGTCAACAGGCGGCAGTTTTTGGCCGGGGCAACGGCCCTGTCTACCCTGCCATATACAGCAACGGCGACACCCGCCACGCCGGATCTGACAGCGCGACTTGGTAAGGTTCAGTTGGCACCTGTCGAATATCCCGAGACCGAAATCTGGGGGTATGACGGTGGAGTGCCTGGTCCGGAAATCCGACTTCGCCAAGGCGAGTCACTAACACGACGTTTGGTAAATGAACTTCCTCAACCTACGTCGATCCATTGGCACGGGTTGCGCATTCCAAACGCCATGGACGGTGTCCCGGGTATGACGCAGGATGCCGTCGCTCCAGGTGAGAATTATACTTATGAATTTTCCCCGCCGGACGCGGGCACCTATTGGTATCATTCGCACAATCAGTCCACCGAGCAGGTTGCACGAGGTCTGTATGGTCTCCTGATTGTAGATGAGGTCGACCCGCCAGATGTGGATCACGACATATCCGTCGTTATCGACGATTGGCGGCTAACGGAGCACGCCGCAATTAGTGACGATTTCGGTGCCATGCATGATTGGACCCACGCGGGGCGGATGGGGAATTTTGTTCACTCGCATTTGACGCCGTCACTCAACCAGGTCAAACGCAATGACCGCTTGCGGGTTCGATTGGTCAACGTGTCGACCGACCGGGTGATGATGATTGGCTTGCATGGGATGGTTGGGGCAATCGTCGCATTAGATGGCATGCCTTTGCTTGCGCCAAAGGCCGCCGATCACGCTATACTGGGACCAGCTCAGCGGGCGGATTTCATACTCGATGTCACCGCTGACCTCGGCGATCAGGCACTCATCGCCATTCATGAAGGCGATGAGGCTTTCATCCTTTCCGATTTCAGCGTTGTTGGCACCAACGCGCGTGTTGCCCGCGGCGCAATCAGCGCTTTGCCACCCAACCCCCTGACGCCGATGGCCAAGGTCGTAGATGCGCGCGAAGTAAAACTTCACATGGAGGGTGGCGCAATGGGCGGACTTCGCCAAGGCATCTGGAAGGGTGAAGAAATGTCTGTCCAAGAGTTGGTGAACAACGGCCAGATTTGGACTTTCAACGGCGTAGCCGGCTTGCCCGAAACGCCGCTGATCGAGCTTTCTCAGGGCGAAATTCTGAGAATTCCCATGCGAAACGACACAGCTTTTCCCCACGCGATGCACCTGCATGGGCATCATTTCCAGGAAGAAATGGCTGATGGCAGTTTAGGTCCGCTACGCGACACGATCATGATGGATCGAGGGCAAGAACAAACCATTGTTTTCCGGGCTGAAAACCCGGGCGACTGGCTTTTGCACTGCCACATGCTGTCCCATCAGGCAGCTGGCATGAAAACTTGGTTGAGGGTCACAGCATGATGAACACCAAACAGATACTTCTCTTAGCAGGAGGCGCTTTTTTTCTTGCTACTGCGGTCGCCCAGGCGTCCCCACCAATGCAACCGGCAGACTCTGATCCGACGGTCGGGGCGGTTCTCTATCAAGAGAATTGCGCATCTTGCCACGGGGCTAAACTGGAAGGACAGCCAGATTGGAGGAGTCCGAACGACGACGGCACTTTGCCTGCCCCACCGCACGACGAATTTGGTCACACCTGGCATCATGGTGATGGGCTGTTATTCGATTACACCAAAATGGGAGGCCAGATGGCTCTGGAACAGCGCGGGGTCACTGGCTTTGTAAGCGGTATGCCTGGATTTGGAGAGACACTGAGCGATGAGCAGATCTGGGACATTTTGGCCTTTATCAAATCCACTTGGTCCTCGCGGGTTCAGCAAATGCAGGCGACGCGCACCGAAGGCGAACAACTAAAGGGAAACTGAGATGCGACACATTTTGAAGTTAGGTCTAACTGCGTTCCTCCTGAGCGGCACGGCACTGACCGCCCAGGAGATGACTGCGGAAGAGGTCAAACGCCTGGCGCTAGAAGCAATTCTGGAAAACCCACAAGTGATCATGGAGGCCGTTGCGATCTTGCAGGAGCGCGATGAACAAGCCGCATCTCAGGACGCAGCTCGAGTCTTGTCAGAACAACGAGTGATGTTGGAGCAAGACCCGAATGCTCCGGTGCTTGGAAACCCGGAAGGGGACGTAACGGTCGTCGAGTTCTTCGATTACAACTGCCCATACTGCAAGCAGGTCTCGCCCGAAGTTGAAGCGCTGATTGCTGCCGACAGCGACGTTCGTGTGGTCTTTCGCGAATGGCCAATCCTGAGTGATGGATCAGTTTTCGCCGCGCGCGCGGCTTTGGCATCGCGGGAGCAGGACTTGTATCCAGAGTTTCACCTGGAAATGATGCGCATGCGTGGGCGTGCGGAGGAGGTGAGCGTTATGGCTGCGGCAGAAAAGATCGGCCTGGATCTGGAACAACTGCGTGCCGACATGGAGGCCCCCGAGGTTACCGATCATATCGAAATCTCAATGAATCTGGCGCGCCTGCTGGGATTCAATGGAACGCCCTCGTTCGTCATAGGAGACTCTATGGTGCCAGGAATGGTTCCTTTGGAAGAGCTTCAGCGCCTGGTGGCTGAAGCACGCGGCGGTCAGTGAATCTCAGCACGGTTTCAGTCGGTATTTTCCACGGGCGGGATGTTCAATCCGCCCGTCACGGGTCAGGTCGGCCAGTGCCCGGTAAACGCTTTCGTGCGTTAGGCCGAGTTCTGCGGCAAAATCAAGCACAGTGCCGGTCAACCGCCCGTCGGCCAACCCGGCCAGAACCCTGTCCTTTGCAGACCGGATCGCGAGCAGTTCCAATTGGCGACGATAGGTTTGAACCTGACCAGCTAACCGCTTCACAAATGCCGCCGCAAATTCGCTGTCCGTGGTCATTGCCGCCAGCACGCTCTGCCTGTCGAATGACAAGACGATGCTGGGCTGCTCTGAAATCGCATCACAATGGTAGTGGTCTGAGAACACCGACGGCTCGGCAATCGTGTCACCGGAAGTGGCGCGGAACATCGTCACCTTCTGACCAGCTTCGGTATGCCGGATCAGATTGATCGCCCCACTTCGAAGAAAGAACATCGCCCTGCTCGCGTCATCCTGCCGAAACAGGGCATCGCCCACGCGTAGTTCCCGCAGCGATACCCCGTGTCTGGGCAGGGATCCGAAAGGGGGCGGGATATCTGTGATTTGCTTCATTATGATCGAAATCATAAAGCCCTTTTTGAGTTTTTGCCAGTTTGTGAAAGTAGCGAACAGAAAGGTCATTCATGCTTAGACACGTCCTCAACTCCCTTCTCGCGATGGGCGTCTTCGTCGCGCCCGCAGATGCGCAAACCTCACATGATCACGGAAAAATGGCGCTTGTGTCAGCAGTTCCGACCGAACCCGGTCAGGGTGCTTTTGCTGCAATCTCAGAAATCGTGGCGATGCTGATGGCTGATCCGAAAACGGATTGGTCGCGGGTCGATATCAGCACCCTGCGCGACCATCTGGTTGATATGGACCTGCTGGTCACTCATGCAAATGTCAGCGTGGAACACGTTTCTGGCGGCTCTGTATTTCAGATTGCGACGACTGGGTCAGGTGGAGGGGCCGCCAGTCGCATGGTTCCCGCCCATGCCCCTTTTCTGACAGCCGAAACTGGTTGGTCCAGCGAAGTCGCCCTCAATGGTGATCAACTTATCTGGACGGTAACATCGGACACCGATGAGCAGGCCATTCGCGTCTTAGGGTTCTTTGGCCTGATGGCCGTCGGCGCTCACCATCAGGAGCATCACATGGGTATGGCAACCGGGAAAATGGTCCACTGAATCACGCGACGCGCGAGCTGGGATAGCCTTCGTCTTCCAAGATTTTTGCGAGGGCTTCTTCTTGGAGTTGGCTGGTCACATTCACAGTGCGCGCTTCCAGATCGAAACTCAGAACCGCGCCCGCATCGGCGGTTTTTACAGCCTTTTCGATGGCGCCGGTGCAATGGCCGCAGCTCATGTCGGGAACATTGAAAGTGGTCATGAGGGGCTCTCCTTTCTTGGGGTGTTTTCGGACGTAGAGGTTCCCACAGGGTAAGGTCAATACTCAAGTAATTGTGATTAAACGCCCTTGACCTTACCCTCACTGGAACCCCGCATGTTTGTGTCAAAGACGTGAGTCGTGGAGCATGGCATGTCACTACCGAAAACCATCAAAATGTCCGTTGAAGGGATGACCTGTGCGTCCTGTGTTGGTCGCGTTGAAAAGGCGCTGACCGCTGTGCCCGGCGTTTCTGACGCCGCTGTAAACCTGGCAAGCGAGACCGCGCAGATGCAATTTCAGGCACCCGCGGATCTGGTAAGCATAACCGCAGCCCTTGACGCGGCCGGGTATCCGGCAGTGACCTCTGAGGTTATCCTGAACGTCGAGAGCATGACCTGTGCATCCTGTGTCGGTCGGGTTGAACGGACGTTGCAAGCAGCCCCCGGTGTTCTGGAGGCAAAGGTCAATCTGGCCACAGAAGCTGCAACGGTTCGCTATATCGAGGGCGCGGTTTTGCCCGCAGATCTGGCTCGCGTAGCAACCGATCTTGGTTACCCTGCAAAAGTAAAAACGGTTGAGGATGTCGGCAAGGCGGATCGCAAAGCCGCTGAGATCACCCAATTGGGCTGGCTGACCCTGATTGCTGCGCTTTTGGCGCTGCCGGTTTTTGTGGTCGAAATGGGCAGCCACGTCGTTCCCGGAATGCACGCGCTGATTGATCGCACAATTGGGATGCAAAACAGTCGTTTGGTTCAATTTGTCCTGACCACAGCGGTTTTGCTTGGACCCGGCCTTCGCTTCTACACCAAGGGATTTCCGCTGCTGTTCAAGGGCGCACCGGACATGAATTCGCTGGTCGCTCTGGGCACCTCTGCCGCCTACGGGTTTTCACTCGTGTCTACCTTTGCGCCCGGTCTGCTGCCCGCAGGCACGGCAAATGTGTATTACGAAGCCGCTGCCGTGATCGTTGTGCTGATCCTTTTGGGCCGGTTTCTGGAAGCCCGTGCGAAGGGTCGCACTGGCGAAGCGATCCGCAAGCTGGTCGGACTTCAGCCCAAGGTTGCCCGTGTTGAGCGGGGAAGCGACATCATCGAGGTGCCGATAGAAGACATTGTGTTGGGTGATGTGATCCACGTGCGACCCGGGGAGAAGATTGCCGTCGATGGCGAAGTCATGACTGGGGCGTCGTATGTTGACGAAAGCATGATCACCGGCGAACCCATTCCGGTAGAAAAGACTGAAGGGACTGCAGTCGTAGGCGCCACCGTGAATGGCACCGGAGCGCTGACATTTCGCGCGACGGCCGTGGGTGCAGATACGATGCTGGCACAGATCATCCAGATGGTTGAACAGGCACAGGGCGCGAAGCTTCCAATCCAAGGTGCTGTGGATAAAATTACGGCGTGGTTTGTGCCCGCTGTCATTGCAGCTGCTGCCGTAACGGTCTTGGCGTGGTTCCTGTTCGGTCCTGAACCTGCGCTCAGCTACGCTTTGGTGGCCGGGGTTGCTGTGCTGATCATCGCCTGCCCCTGCGCAATGGGTCTGGCGACGCCGACCTCGATCATGGTCGGCACGGGGCGAGCCGCCGAAATGGGGGTGTTGTTCCGCAAAGGTGACGCATTGCAGATGCTGCAGGAGGCCCGCTTGGTGGCGGTCGATAAAACCGGAACGCTGACCGCCGGGCGACCGGAACTGACTGATCTTGTGGTGTCTGAAGGCTTCGAAGAGGCGGAGGTGTTGCGCCTTGTAGCCGCTGTCGAAGCCCGGTCTGAACACCCGATTGCCGAAGCCATCCTGCGTGCTGCCAAGGCGCAAAATGTCGGGATCGCGGACATCACCGATTTCCAGTCAATCACCGGGTATGGCGTGCAGGCGATGGTCGACGGGCGCAAGGTGTTGGTTGGGGCGGATCGCTTGATGCTCCGCGAAGGCCTGTCGCTGGAAGCCTTAGGCGACAACGGAGACGCCTTGGGTCGCAAAGGCCGCACCCCGCTTTATGCCGCAATCGATGGGCGGGTGGCCGCGGTGATTGGCGTGGCCGACCCGATCAAACCGACCACTCCGGCGGCGATTTCCGCGCTACATGGCTTGGGCCTGAAGGTTGCCATGATCACCGGCGACAATCAGGGCACAGCCGATGCCATCGCTGCCGATCTGGGCATCGATGTCGTTATTGCCGAAGTGTTACCGGAGGGGAAAGTTGCCAGCCTTGAACGGCTACGCGAGGGTGGCAAACTGGCCTTCGTCGGTGACGGGATCAACGACGCTCCAGCACTTGCCGCCGCCGATGTCGGTGTTGCCATCGGGACGGGCACTGACGTCGCAATCGAATCCGCCGATGTGGTGTTGATGTCAGGGGATCTGACAGGAGTGGTCAACGCGTTCGACATTTCTGGCCGCACGATGCGCAACATTCGCCAGAACCTGTTCTGGGCATTTGGCTACAACACGCTGCTCATTCCGGTGGCTGCAGGCGTTCTATTTCCCGCATTTGGCGTGCTCTTGTCACCCGTTCTGGCTGCCGGGGCGATGGCAATGTCGTCAGTCTTTGTGTTGACCAACGCCTTGCGCCTTCGTTGGGTGACGCCAGCCCTGAGCGATACAAAATCGACAAACGAAGCCCCCGCCGCAACCCTAAGCCCGGCGCTGGCCGAGTGAATAGGAGGACGACATGAATATTGGAGACGTGGCCAAGAGGACCAATTTGCGCGCCAAGACGATCCGGTATTACGAAGATATCGGACTGGTGAAGCCTTTGCGGGATACCAATGATTATCGGGTGTTTCGTGAAAGTGATTTGCACAAGCTGACCTTTCTGGCCCGTGCCCGCGCTCTTGGGTTTACGATTGATGATTGTCGAGCGCTTCTGACCCTTTATGAGGATGAAACCCGAGCCAGCTCTGATGTCAAAGAGATCACGAACAAACACCTCGAAGAGATCGAGGCAAAGATCGTCGACCTTCAAGCGATGCATGCCACGCTCACCCATCTCGCAAAGGAATGCGCCGGAGACCACCGTCCAAATTGCCCGATTCTTGAGGGGTTGAGCGGAGAAGAAGGTAATTCGTCAAACGCGCCCGACACAAAGTAAGGAATGCCCACAATGATTTCACGACGGAATGTCATTTCTGGCTTGGGTGCGGGTCTTGTCTCGACGGTCCTACCAAGCGTTTCCATGTCGAAAACACAGACCAAGGTTTTGGCAATGCCACCTTTGCTGGACGCAACGAATAACGGAAAGTTTGCGTTGAATGCACAGGCCGGACAGATGAAATTCCTTGGGCAATCTGCAAGCGAGACCTGGGGGTTCAACCAGTCCTTCCTTGGGCCAACTGTCCGGGTTTCAAATTCAGCAGAGGTAAGGGCCGACATCACCAACAGTTTGGATGAACACATTTCGGTTCATTGGCACGGGTTGGTTATCCCTGGCGATGTAGACGGAGGTCCGCATCAAACCATAGCGCCTGGCAAGACATGGTCGCCGGATCTGCCAATTGACCAGCCTGCGGCGACCGTCTGGTATCACACCCACACCCATGGAGAGACCGCACGCCAGGTCCACAAAGGATTGGCCGGCGTCTTACAGCTGAGTGATGGGCTGGATGATGACCGGGGATTGCCAGCGACCTATGGCGTAGACGATCTGACGCTTGTGCTTCAGGACCGGCGCTTTGATCGGCGTGGGCGGATGGATTACAACTTGTCCATGCCAGACCGCATGATGGGGTTTCTGGGCGATACAATGTTGGTCAACGGACAAATAGGCACTACGGCCGTGGTGCCCAAAGGCATCGTTCGCCTTCGGCTTCTGAACGGTTCGAACGCTCGGATTTACACGCTGATGATGTCGGACGATCGCCCTCTGCACTTGGTTGGCACGGATACGGGATTGCTTGACCACCCGATCACTTTGCAGGACCTGACCCTCGCCCCCGGCGAACGCTACGAGCTGCTGGTGGATTTTGAGGATGGGGGCAACGCGTCCCTTCTGAGTGGACAGAACACCAACATGGGCATGATGGGTGGTGGTATGATGGGCGGACGCCAATCATCCGGGCCGCCCTTCGAAGTATTGCCATTCGTGGTGGATCCCTCTTTGGTCGCAAGGATTACAGCGCTGCCGGGTGACCTCGGTGGCTCCAGGCCTGACATGGAACCCGCCGGAGCTAAAAGGCGGAACGTGACCCTGGACATGGCCATGGGGCCTGGAATGATGATGCGTAGCAATGGCAACCGGTTCTCGATCAACGGTCAGTCTTTCGACATGAGCCGTATCGACATGAGCGTGCAGCGCGGTGAGATGGAACGCTGGTCAGTCACAGCTGACATGATGATGCATCCCTTCCATGTGCATGGCGTCGCGTTCCAGGTGCTCAGCGAGAATGGGCGCCCACCCAAGGCTCAGAATACCGGTTGGAAAGACACGATCCTGATAGACGGTCAGGCCGATATCCTGATGAAATTTGATCGACCAGCCAGCGAAAGCCTGCCTTACATGTTCCACTGTCACATACTGGAACATGAAGACGGTGGTATGATGGGGCAGTTCGCTGTGGTGTAGGTTGTCGGAACATTTGTTGCCGTTCCCTACAGCTTGAGCAAGGGTCTGAATTGGATCGGGAACTCTAGTTGGGTTGAATTTAGTTTTGCAGTTTTCACGGGTTGCAATGAGCTGTCACGGCTTCGCAGTTCATTCAGCGCTTCATGGTTTCACTTTCCGCAGCTGACCCCACTCAAATATTGGTTCGGTTCAATTCTGGGGCTGTTGCACGAAAACACTCCGCATTAGACGACAGTTGAGATTTAGCAGAGGTCAAGAATATGGCAACTCTTGAAAAAAATCAGTATTTATCAATGAATTCAAGGGCTTTTCCTTCCCTTAGCAGGGGAGCGCCTTCGACCACTCGGCCACGTCTCCGTCGACCCGTTTAGCCATCTCGTGAAAGAGGGGCAAGGGTCAAAAGTGAAAATTGCTGCGGTTTTCGGTTCGATGCCACATCAACATCAGAACGACGTGCTCTTGACCCGCCCCGCAGACAAGGCTTTGCTGAAACGGCCGGTCTGACGCGAACAGGGGTGGCATGATTTTTACAGATACAAGGGGCCCGCCACATGACCGCTGAATTCATGCTCATTACGTTCACTCTCTTCCTTGCAGGCGTGATCGCGGTTCCGATCGCCTCGCGGTTCGGGCTCGGTTCGGTCCTTGGTTACCTCGTCGCGGGCATAGCGATCAGTCCGATCTTGCACTGGGCAGGGGCGGATGTGATTGCGCTTCAGCATTTTGCCGAGTTCGGCGTTGTGATGATGCTGTTCATTGTCGGGCTTGAGATGAACCCGAAATCCTTGTGGGAGATGCGTAGCCGTATCTTTGTGCTGGGCGGATTACAGATCGGGATCACGACAGGTGCGGTGCTGGCCATTTCGCTGGCCTTCGGGCTTCCTATGACGGTTGGGCTTGCGATCGGACTGGTGTTGGCCTTGTCTTCGACCGCGATCGTCAACCAAACTCTGCGTGAAAAGGGACTTCTGCGCTCGGACGGAGGGCAGGCCAGCTTCTCGGTCCTTTTGATGCAAGACATCGCGGTCATTCCTATGCTGGCGCTGATCCCGTTGCTGGCTATGCCTGAACTGTCTGATGCACTTGCGCATGGAGCAGGACATGGCGATGGGCACGATGATGGGCATGGCGGTGGCCTGAACCTTAGCCTCGTCGACGGGTTGAACGGCTGGCAGACAGCATTAGTCACTTTGGCCGCCATTGCTGGCGTGATCTTCATCGGCACTTATCTGACCACCCCCATCTTCCGTTTCGTCGCCAAAGCAAGGCTGCGCGAGTTGTTTGTCACCACGGCGCTTATGATGGTTCTAGGCATCGCGCTGCTGATGACCATGGTTGGGCTCTCGCCCGCTCTGGGCACCTTCCTTGCAGGCGTCGTCATGGCCAGCAGCGAATACAGGCATGAGCTGGAAAGCGATATCGATCCGTTCAAGGGCATCTTCCTTGGCGTGTTTTTCATCACCGTGGGGGCCGGTATCAATTTCGGACTACTGGGCAGCAATTTCGCGTTGATCATTGGGCTAACCCTTGGCCTGATTGCACTGAAAGCCGGCGTGTTGATGGTGCTTGGGCGGGCATTCAAATTGCAAGGGGGCGATAAGTGGCTGTTTGCCCTTGGACTGGCGCAGGCAGGTGAATTTGGCTTCGTGCTTCTGTCCTTCACCGTGGCAAACGCCGTTATTCCTCAGGACATTGCAGACCTTCTGCTTCTGGTCGTCGCGCTATCGATGCTGCTGACCCCTGCCCTGTTCATCCTCTATGATCGCGTGATTGCCCCAAGATACAGCAATCAAGACGAACGCGAAGCTGACGAGATCGAAGGCGAGGCGCCCATCATCATCGCGGGCCACGGCCGCTTTGGCGGGATTGTGAACCGCACGCTGCGCGGTGCAGGGTATGACACCACGGTGCTGGATTACTCGTCTGAGCAACTCGAGATGCTGCGCCGTTTTCATATCAGCGTGCATTTCGGGGATGCCACACGTCCGGATCTGTTGCATGCGGCGGGCATTGATGAGGCAAAAGTCCTGGTCATTGCCATTGATGACAAAGAAGCCATCACGGAATTGGTCCGGTACATGGTGGAACATCACCCCAACGTGCATCTGGTTGCGCGCGCTATTGACCGCAATCACGTCTATGATCTGTGGTCCGTTGGATGTCGCGACATCATTCGCGAGACCTATGACAGCTCGATCAGGGCCAGCCGTTCGGTCTTTGAAGCGTTGGGCCATACGCGCCCGCAGGCGGAAATGCTGTTGGCAGAGTTTGAAGCCGCAGACCGCGAGTCGATGCTGGATTTGGCTGAGCTATACGACATCAACATCCCGCCGTTGGAAAACGAGCCCTACATGGCGCGTGTCGACGAGATGATGGAGGAATGGCAGGAACAACTGCGCGGACGGATGCAGGACGTGAAAGCAGAAAAGCCCGCAGAATAAACTACGAGCATCGTCATTCGGTTTAAATTTGGGGATGGTGCGGTCGGCGGGACTCGAACCCGCACGAGTGTTACCTCACAGCGACCTCAACGCTGCGCGTCTACCAATTCCGCCACGACCGCATGTCAGGCTAGGTGAGGCGCTACATAGCGAAGGGGTCGTGTGATGTGAAGTGCAAAATTCGACACACAAAAAGAATTTCCCCGTGCGTTTTGACATGCGCCCCGTCAGGTGCCAAATGACTGGTATGAACAACGCTTTGGATATGCCCCCAGTCACATGGGAAGTCGCCCGCGATTTGGTGGATTACGAGACCGCGGTCGCGAGGATGGAGGCGCATGCCAATGCGATGGCGCGCGGTGAAGCTGGTGAACTGATCTGGTTGTTGGAACACCCGCCACTTTATACGGCGGGAACTTCGGCCAATCCACGTGATCTGGTCGCGCCGGATCGGTTCCCCGTCTTTGAAAGCAAACGTGGCGGGCAGTACACCTATCACGGTCCCGGCCAGCGGGTGGCTTATGTCATGCTGGATGTAGGCAAACGTGGGCGCGATGTGCGGGCCTTCGTCGCTGCACTGGAAGAATGGGTCATCAAAACCCTTGCCGAGTTTAATGTCACGGGTGAACGGCGCGACGGCCGTGTTGGAGTTTGGGTCGTGCGCGACGACAAACCATTGACCGCATTGGGACAACCGCCTGAAGACAAGATCGCTGCCATCGGCGTGCGCCTACGCAAGTGGATCAGCTTTCACGGGATTTCGATCAACGTGGAACCGGACCTTGAACATTTCTCGGGCATTGTCCCCTGTGGGATCTCCGAACACGGCGTGACCAGCTTGGTGGATTTGGGCCTTCCGGTCACGATGGAAGATCTGGACGTGGCCCTTCGCCGTGTGTTTGACGAAGTGTTCGGCCCTGATCAGCGCTAAATTGCAGCTTTTCGCACCTGCGACATAGGTACACCTTCCAATTAAAGTGAATTTAGCGCAGGTTCCCCCGGAATTCGCGCCATCTGGCGCATGTGATCAAGCAAGAGGACTACCATGAAAACGATTCTCTCATCCGCAGCCATGATCATCGCACTGTCCGGCACCGCGTTTGCCGAAGGCGATGCTGCGAAAGGCGAAAAAGACTTCAAAAAATGTAAATCCTGCCACGCGATTGCCAGCCCGGAAGGCGAAGTGATCTTCAAAGGCGGCAAAACCGGCCCGAACTTGTACGGCATCGTTGGCCGCGCAGCAGGCAGCGTTGAAGGCTTCAAATACGGCAAATCGATCGTCGACGCCGGCACAGCCGGTCTGGTCTGGGATGCTGACAACCTTGCCGCCTACATCAAAGATCCCAAAGGCTTCCTGAAAGAAGCCACGGGCGACAGCAAAGCTAAATCGAAAATGACCTTCAAATGGGGCAAGCCTGAAAACATCATCGCTTTCCTCGCGACATTCTCGGCCGAAATGCCTGCTGAGGAAGCTGCCGAAGGTGAAGCGGCAGAGACCGAATCGACCACAACCAACTAAGTGACACCCGACCAAACGGTCGAGTTTCAGCGCTAACGTTGCGCCCTGCCCGGGAAATCCCTGTGCAGGGCGCAATTTTTTTGGCAAATGCGACGATTGCGACGTTGCCCCTGACCCGCCAGGCATATTAAACACGTTAAAAAGCCGGGCAGGGATTTTCCCAGCCCTGTCCTCGTTTAACCCCAAAGGGAGGGATACATGGCGGACGCAGCCATCCACGACCACGACCACCACGACGATCGTGGTTTCTTTACCCGGTGGTTCATGTCGACCAACCACAAGGACATCGGTATCCTGTACCTGTTCCTTGCCGGTCTGACGGGTTTCATCTCGGTCGCATTCACCGTTTTCATGCGCATGGAGCTTATGGAACCTGGTGTTCAATATATGTGCCTTGAGGGCGCTCGTTTCATCGCAGATGCAACTGCCGAATGTACACCAAACGGCCACCTGTGGAACGTGATGATCACGTATCACGGCGTCCTGATGATGTTCTTCGTCGTCATTCCAGCGCTGTTCGGCGGGTTCGGCAACTACTTCATGCCGCTGCACATTGGTGCCCCCGACATGGCCTTCCCACGCATGAACAACCTGTCTTTCTGGCTCTATGCCACAGGTGTTGCACTGGGCGTTGCCTCGCTGCTGGCTCCGGGCGGTAATGACCAGCTTGGGTCTGGTGTGGGTTGGGTTCTATACCCGCCTCTATCCACGACCGAGGGCGGATATTCGATGGATCTGGCGATCTTCGCGGTCCACGTATCGGGTGCCTCATCGATCCTGGGTGCGATCAACATCATCACCACTTTCCTTAACATGCGTGCCCCGGGCATGACCCTGTTCAAGGTGCCGCTGTTTGCTTGGTCGATCTTTGTGACCGCATGGCTGATCCTTCTGTCGCTGCCGGTTCTGGCAGGCGCTATCACCATGCTGCTGATTGATCGTAACTTCGGCGGGACATTCTTTGATCCTGCTGGCGGTGGTGACCCGGTTCTGTATCAGCACATCCTGTGGTTCTTCGGACACCCGGAAGTGTACATCGTGATCCTGCCAGGCTTCGGTCTGATCAGCCACGTTATTGGCACCTTCGCACGCAAACCGATCTTCGGCTACCTGCCGATGGTTTGGGCGATCATCGCCATCGGCGCGATCGGCTTTGTTGTGTGGGCTCACCACATGTACACCGTTGGTATGTCGCTGCAGCAGCAAAGCTACTTCATGCTGGCCACGATGGTTATCGCGGTGCCGACAGGCGTTAAAATCTTCTCGTGGATTGCAACGCTTTGGGGTGGATCGATCGAGTTCAAGACACCGATGCTGTTCGCGTTCGGCTTCCTGTTCCTGTTCACCATCGGCGGCGTAACCGGCGTGGTTCTGTCTCAGGCTGGCGTCGATCGTCTGTATCACGACACCTACTATGTGGTTGCTCACTTCCACTACGTTATGTCGATTGGTGCGGTGATGTGTATCTTTGCAGGTATCTACTACTGGATTGGCAAGATGTCCGGTCGCCAGTACCCTGAATGGGCTGGTAAGATCCACTTCTGGACCTTCTTCATCGGCGTAAACCTGACCTTCTTCCCGCAGCACTTCCTGGGCCGCCAAGGCATGCCCCGTCGTTACATCGACTACCCGGAAGCCTTCGCTTACTGGAACAAGATCAGCTCGTATGGCGCGTTCATCTCGTTCGCTTCGTTCGTGTTCTTCATCGGCATCGTGTTCTACACGCTGACACGCGGCAAACGCGTGACCGAGAACAACTACTGGAACGAATACGCGGATACGCTGGAGTGGACACTGCCCACCCCGCCGCCAGAGCACACCTTTGAAATCCTGCCCAAGCAGGAAGAGTGGGATAAAGGCCACTCGCACTAAGGTAAGATCAAACTAGAAAAGGCCCGGAAGTATCCGGGCCTTTTTCTTTGGCTGTAATGCTTCAGGGCAGATCGAGCCTGAAACGATCATCAGACCAGTCATCCACACTTGTTCGCGCGCGGATCCAAACTGTCACAGTGCCCTCTGGTACGGCCACACCTGACAAGCTTCTGGTGAAAGGTTGCTCATTAGCATGCGGGTGCGCCAACACGCGGGTGCCCAGCACCTCACCTGCCTCTGTTTCTACACGCCAGCCATCGGCGTAATCGTCCCAGCCGATCTCTGGATGGCTTAGGGTCACACTAAAGGACCAACCCGATCCGCTGGCCCGTGCCACCGCGCCTTCGATCACGGCGTCATGTGCCAAGGCGGGTCCAGCCATTAGTAAGCTGCTTAGTAAGAACAAACGCATCGTGACCTCCTGCTTTTCAAAGCAGAGTGCGATCCGTCGCCCTGAATTGCCAATCACATCCCAGAGAGCGGCGAAACCCAGCCACCTGAACTTGCCAAGTCCCCCCATCATTTGCGATGTGTTGTCCGGTTCAAAACACGAGGACACCCCAATGCCCTACGAGTGGGTTCAGGCCGACAAATCAGATGCCCAGCGCAACCGACCCAAGGCAGAGCTGCACCTTTGGCCCTACCGTTCCCTCCCGCGCCGTGGGTTCGTTTGGATCATGGGAATGGGCTTTGGCATGATGGCGCTTCCCCTCTTGGCGTTTCTTGGCACCGTTGCGCTTTGGGGGCTGCTGCCGTTCGGGCTCGCCGCCCTTGGCGCTTTGTGGTTCTTTATCGAGAAAAGCTACAAAGACGGCGAAATTCTTGAAGAGCTACGCATCTGGTCAGATCACATGACCCTTACCCGGCACGGCCCGCGCGGGGAGGTTCAGAAATGGGAAGGCAACCCGTATTGGGTGACAGTTCAACTTCACAAATCGGGCGGTCCTGTGCCTGACTATGTCACGCTCAAGGGCAGCGGACGTGAAGTTGAATTGGGCGCGTTCCTGTCAGAAGACGAACGACCCGCCCTGCATGCAGAGCTGTCGGAACGGCTTATGCAGATTAAGTCTCACCAATAAAAAATGCGAGGCCGCTGCCTCGCATTCTTGCATCTTCATCTCAGATGGATCACCCAAGTTTGGCCTTCACCAATGGACCAACTTTTCCGAAATCCATCTGGCCTGTGAATTTGGCTTTCAAAGCGCCCATCACCTTGCCCATGTCGCGGATGCTGTCTGCGCCAACTTCCGCAATTGCAGACACCACCGCCGCTTCGGTTTCTTCATCAGAAAGCTGGCGTGGCAGGAAGTCTTCGATCACTTTAATCTCGGACAGTTCTTTCTCGGCAAGCTCAAGACGTCCGCCTTCTTCATAGGCGCGCGCACTTTCCTGGCGCTGTTTGACCATCTTTCCAAGAATGGCCAACACATCAGAATCCGAGATCTGAGTGTCCTCACCTTTGCCTCGCAGGGCAATGTCCTGATCTTTGATCGCGGCATTGATCAACCGCAGCGTGGTCAAACGCTCGGCATCTTTGTTTTTCATCGCCGTTTTCAGGGCATCATTCACGCGGCTGCGCATATCCATGGATCCATCCATCTGCTGTGACGTTCACAAAGACGGCTATTTATCGAAAAGCGTCCCGGCAATCAACACAACTGTCTTGCGCTAACATGTCAAAATGAACTTTCCGTGCTTTTTGTGCATGAAGCGCCTCTTGACCCCACCGAACCTCGCAACTAGGTTCGCGCCAATTTGTCGATCGGGAGTCGTTCAATGTCCGCTGCCACCGCCCCTTCTCAGGAAACTGCCAAACCCACTGCCTGTCTTGTTCTTGCTGACGGCACGATCTTTTACGGTCACGGGTTCGGAGCCACCGGTATCACCACCGCCGAGCTGTGCTTTAACACAGCAATGACTGGCTATCAGGAGATCATGACAGATCCCTCGTATGCCGGGCAGGTTGTGACTTTCACCTTCCCCCATGTGGGCAATGTGGGTGTGAACCCTGAAGATGATGAAACGGCTGATCCTGTTGCCGCCGGTATGGTTGTTAAGTGGGACCCGACCGAACCATCGAACTGGCGTTCGACTGAACGTTTGGTGGATTGGTTGGCCAAAACCGGACGCATCGGCATTGGTGGCGTCGACACACGCCGCCTGACCCGCGCAATTCGCCAGCAGGGCGCACCGCATGTGGCGATCGCTCATGATCCAGACGGAAACTTCGATATTGAAACGCTGATCGCCGAAGCGCGTGGTTTCTCGGGTCTTGAGGGACTGGATCTGGCGAAAGAGGTCACCTGTGCGCAAAGCTACAAATGGGATGAAATGCGCTGGGCCTGGCCTGATGGCTATCCCAAGCAGGAAAACCCCCGTCACAAGGTTGTGGCATTGGATTTTGGGGCCAAACGCAACATCCTGCGCTGCCTTGCCTCGGCGGGCTGTGACGTAACGGTTCTGCCTGCAACGGCCACTGCGGAAGAGGTTCTGGCCCACAATCCCGACGGCGTGTTCCTGTCGAACGGCCCCGGCGACCCTGCGGCCACCGGTGAG
The DNA here is from genome assembly GCF_023016155.1 of Aliiroseovarius sp. F20344. Taxonomy (GTDB): domain Bacteria; phylum Pseudomonadota; class Alphaproteobacteria; order Rhodobacterales; family Rhodobacteraceae; genus Aliiroseovarius. The sequence goes on along the minus strand of NZ_JALKBG010000006.1, from coordinate 29,765 downwards.
TATGCTGTGCCAATGATCAAAACGATCCTCGACAGCACGGACCTTCCTGTCTTTGGCATTTGCCTTGGGCACCAGATGCTGGCGCTGGCACTTGGCGCACGCACGATTAAGATGAACCACGGCCACCACGGTGCTAACCACCCGGTCAAGGACAATGACACTGGCAAGGTCGAAATCACCTCGATGAACCACGGGTTCGCAGTTGATACCGCCAGCCTGCCCGAGGGCGTGATTGAAACCCATGTATCGCTGTTTGACGGCTCAAACTGCGGGATCCGTATGGAAACGCGCCCGGTCTTCTCGGTCCAGTACCACCCCGAGGCCAGCCCGGGCCCGATGGACAGCTACTATCTGTTCGAGCGCTTCTCGGAGGCGATGGATGCGCGCGGCTGATACCAGTATCTGCCGCTAACCCTGTGGCGGAATTGCACTTTTCAGACACGATGGCGGGTTGGTTAACCCGCCATTAACCATTTAACCATCATGCTCGTCTGGTCTGACAGTCCAACGAGCATAAAATGCCATCCCCAGATCTTCGTATCGTCCAACCCAATGATGCGCTTTCGGTTCAGGCAGGAACCAACAAAGCCATCGCCTTCGGAACCACCGCCGTCCGCGCGGCGTCCCGCAGCTTTGACCGCCCCAATGCCAACACCCGAAAGCCTTTGGGGCAGGTGTTGGTGGAAATGGGTGCGCTGTCGCCCGAGCATTTGGCCATGGCCGTCGCCCTAATGGCGCGCGAAGATGCGCGGTTCGGGGATATTCTGCTGGCCAATGGCTGGGTGCGCAAAGCCGATCTATATGCTGGGCTGGCGCACCAATATGGATGTGACATTGCTGACCTTACGTCGCAAAGGCCCGATGTGCGCCTAATTGATCAGATCGGGGCAGAGTTCTGCATCCGCAATGGCATCGTTCCATGGAAACGGGCGGGTGCGGCGACAATTGTGATCTGTTCGCGCCCTGACCAGTTCACGGAGCTTTCCAAACATTTCCCCGCAACTTGGGGGAAGTGTTACCTGGCCATCGCTCCGGAAGAAGACATCCAAAAAACGCTTGTAGATCTGCGCCACCGCAGCCTTGCGCAACGCGCCGAAAGTCGGGTCGCAGCCTCTGAAAGCTGCCGAACGTGGAGCCAAACTGCGGTGATGCGGTTCAGCTTGGCTTTGGTTCTGTTAATCAGTGCGGTTTTCGTCGTCTCAAGCTATGCAGGCTTTGCCGTTCTTGTTGGTTGGGCCGTTGTGACACTGATTCTGAATTCATCCCTAAAAGCCATCGCGGCTTGGCAATTCTTCCGCGGCCGCCAAAGAGAACAAACCGAATTCGTATCTGCTCGATCCCCACAAGGGTTCCTGAAGCTTCCAACCGTCTCGATCCTTGTACCCCTTTACAAAGAACGCGAGATCGCTGGCCGCTTGGTCAAACGGCTGGAACGCCTCTCCTATCCGCGCGAGCTTTTGGATATCTGCCTTGTGGTTGAAGAAGATGACAGCTTAACCCAACACACTTTAGCACAGTCCGACCTTCCACGCTGGATGCGGCAAATAGTTGTTCCGCGCGGAGTGGTAAAAACCAAGCCACGCGCCATGAACTTCGCGCTGGATTTCTGCAAAGGGTCGATCATTGGCGTTTATGATGCCGAAGACGCCCCCGACCCAGATCAGATCCACAAGATTGTGCGGCGCTTTTCAGAACGCGGCCCGGATGTCGCGTGTTTGCAAGGAAAGCTGGATTTCTACAACGCCCGCACCAACTGGCTAAGTCGCTGCTTCACTGTCGAATACGCAACGTGGTGGGGATCGATCCTTCCCGGGGTCGAACGCATGGGGTTTGCCATCCCCCTAGGGGGCACAACGTTGTTCTTCCGCCGTGCAGCGCTTGAGGAACTGGGCGGCTGGGACGCCCATAACGTGACCGAAGATGCGGATCTGGGCATTCGGCTGGCACGCCGGGGATACAGAACCGAATTGATCGACACCGTGACCGAGGAAGAAGCAAACTGCCGCGTCTGGCCATGGATCAAACAGCGGTCGCGCTGGATCAAGGGCTACGCCATGACCTATGGCGTGCATATGCGAAACCCGCGACAGCTTCGTAAAGAATTGGGCTGGTGGAAATTTGCGGGGTTTCAGATTTTATTCTTGGGCGCGTTGTCGCAATTCCTGCTTGCACCGATCCTTTGGACGTTCTGGGCATTCCCGCTGGGACTGCCTCATCCCTTACGTGGGGTAGCCCCGAATAACCTTCTGTTGGTCCTTGGCACGGTCTTCATGGCGGCTGAGCTTTTGACCATCACTGTCGGGGTGCAAGCGGTCAGCACTCCCAAACACCGCTGGTTGCGCTTTTGGGTTCCCACGCTGCATTTCTACTATCCACTGGCATCTCTGGCGGCGATGAAAGGGTTTCTGGAAATCATGACGAAACCGTTTTACTGGGATAAGACCCAGCACGGTAAATTCGATCACGATCCTGCGGCACAACCTGCCACGTCGGACATCAATCCGTTAGAGCCGAATCCAGTTTGATACGTGTTTCAAACGCCAACGAGATATGGCTTCGCAAGGCATTGCGCGCAGCGTCCTGATCCCGCGCCTCAATTGCTGTGACGATGGCGTCATGTTCGGCAATCGCATCTTCACTACGCCCTTCGGCAGCCAATGAGGTCGTCGCCAACAGCGCCATGGAGCGATGCACAAGATCCAATTGTTGCACCAGATAGCGATTGTGCGAGGCCAGATGCAGCTGCTTGTGAAACCGACGATTTGCACGTGCCAAGGCGGACGGATTGTCCAGTAGCTGCCGGTCTTCTTCCACCATTTCGCGCAGTACCCGGATTTCCTCCGGCGCGGCATGCTGGGCCGCCAGAGATGCAGCCAGACCTTCCAATTCAGAGCGGACAACGTAAAGCTCGGCCAATTGATTGTGATCCAGCGAGGCGACGATCAGGCTGCGCCCATCCCGCGTCAGAAGGGATTGGGTTTCCAGCCGTTGAAGCGCTTCACGGATCGGGGTGCGCGAAACTCCAAAACGCTCGGCCAATTCGTTTTCGACCAAACGATCGCCGGGTTTGTAGGTCCCTGTGTCAATTGCCTCAAGGATCATTTCATACGCGTCGCGCTGTCCTTGTTTTCCTTCAGCCACCATTCTGTCCTTCCCGGCCCATGTCGATCCGCACAGATAAGCACGACACCAAGAGCATGGCAAACACCAACCGCGTGTCGCGTCGTCGCAGTGCCTGATTTTCGCATTTCAGACCTTTCGCCCGCTGGCCCGTCAGGTTAGCGTCCGAACATGGTTGCAGATCTGTTTTCACATGTCAGTCACTGGGTTTTTGACCTGGACAACACGCTCTATCCGCCTCGGGTTCGGCTGTTTGACCAGATTGAGGTACGCATGACGAATTGGGTTATGCAGGAGCTTGGTGTGGACCGGGACGAGGCGGATCGGTTGCGTAATGAATACTGGCGTGATCATGGCACGACGCTTGCTGGCCTTATGCGCTTACATGACGTGGACCCTGCCCCGTATCTTCACGACGTTCATGACATTTCGTTTGATGCGCTTGAACCAGATCCTGCGCTGGCAAGCCAGATCTCAAACTTGCCGGGGCGCAAGATTGTGTACACCAATGGCACCGCGCCATATGCAGAGCAGGTATTGTCCGCACGTGGCCTGTCTGGTCTGTTTGACGCGGTCTATGGGGTCGAGCACGCCGAGTTTCACCCCAAGCCCGACCGCGCCGCATTCGAGGCCGTTTTTGCCCGCGATGGAGTGAAAACCGAAGCCGCGGCAATGTTCGAAGACGACCCGCGCAATCTGGCCGTCCCGCATGCGCTTGGTATGAAAACCGTGCATGTCGCGCCAGAGCCTGAACCTGCAGAACACATCCATCATCACACAGACGACCTGACCGCGTTTCTGAACCGTCTGGGTACGTCTGAAAACCCGGACCAGCTAAGCTGATCCCAAGGGGGAAACATGACTGAACATCGCGCTGACATCTTTATCTCGGGTGGTGGGATTGCGGGTCAGGTTACGGCCGCAGCCTTTGCCGCCGCTGGGTTCAGCGTCGTCATGGCCGATCCATTTGTCCCCGTCACCACAGCGGATGACGAGAAATCAGATCTAAGATCTACAGCGTTTCTGCTGCCTGCCCGCCAATTGTTTGATCGCATTGGCCTTTGGCCCCATTTGAAATCTCATGCCAAACCGCTAGACCAACTTGAAGTCATCGACACCACCGGTTGGCCCCCTGAAATCCGCGACCGGAGGATTTTCCGCTCGGATGATATGGGCGACGAGCCCTTTGGCTGGAACCTGATGAATTGGGTCGTTCGGCGCGAGATTTGGACCTACCTTCAAGAGCAGCCCTTGATCACGCCCCTTTACGGGACCGGCTTTCGATCCATTGTGCAGCGCACCGATGAAATCATCGTGACACTCACCAACGGCGACCGTGTACGTGCTCGCATGGGGATTGCGGCGGATGGCAAATTCTCGCCCCTTCGTGAAGCGGCTGAAATTACTGTTTCGACGACGCGATACGGTCAAAAATCGCTGGCATTCACCGTCACGCATGAGCTTCCGCACGACAACATCTCGACCGAGATCTACAATCAGGGCGGCCCCTTCACTATTGTACCTCTGCCCGACATGGACGGAAAACCTGCCTCGGCCATCGTCTGGATGAACAAAGGCCCGCGCGCGGTTGAGCTGATGGAGATGGACGTTGACGCATTTGAAGATGTGATGTTCCAACGCTCAACCGGTTTGCTGGGCCGAATGCAGCTGCAAGGCAACCGATCCATTTGGCCGATTATCACGCAGACAGCGGATCAACTGGTATCCGGCCGCGTCGCTGTCGTCGCCGAAGCCGCCCATGCCCTGCCGCCGATTGGCGCACAAGGATTAAACACGTCGCTGAATGACGTCATCGCCCTTCTGGAACTGGCAGAGGCCAATCCGGACAGCTTGGGCGATCCCAGCATGATGAAAGCCTACGATAGCGCACGGGCAACCGATATCGCACGACGCGCACGCGCGATTGATTTGTTTAATCGGGTCACACGCTCGGGCGACGGCGTGATGCAAACGGTGCGACTGTTGGGGTTGAAAGCCGTGCATGACGTGGCCCCAATGCGCAAACGTGTGATGCGCGCAGGTCTTGGCCCAAACTGACCCCCTGCGGCACGCCGCCACATGACAGATTTGTCGCATTCAGTTCTTTGAACACATGAAGGATACGCATCCTGCAACGTGAACAGGAGAAATGACATGGCGACGGAACTGAGCCCCGAACAGAAAGCAAAAGACGCGCGAGCGGAAAAAATTGCCTTTGCAATCATGGGTGCGATCGTGGCGGCCCTTGTTGCGGGCTTCCTTATCAAAGGCGTTGCCGGAATTGGACTTGTCGCCCTGTCGACCGTTCCGGTGATCTATCTGCTGCTGATCACCATGGCAGGCGGTAAAGGCTAGATCACTTTAGCTGGATGCGCGGGGCCATCCCCCGCGCAATCAGTCCTACAGCACTTTGGACAGTACAGCTTCCAACCGTGCGACGCTGGCGTCAACATCGTAAAGCTTGTCGAGCCCAAACAGCCCAAGGCGGAAGGATGAATAGTCCTCGCCCTCGTCGCACATAAGCGGCACACCAGCAGCAATCTGCACCCCTTCGGCAGCGAAAGCCTTGCCGGCCTTAATGTCGGGATCTGCGGTATAGGATACGACCACGCCGGGCGCTTCAAACCCCTCGGCAGCAACGGACTTGATGCCGTTTTGCGCCAATAGGGCGCGCACGCGCCGGCCCTGCTCCCATTGCGCATCACGCAGTTTCTCAAACCCGTAATCTTTGGTTTCCAGCGTTGCATCGCGGAAGGCCCGCAAAGCATCCGTGGGCATCGTCGCGTGATACGCATGCCCACCGCCCTCATAGGCCTCCATGATCGACAGCCACTTGCCCAGATCCACCGCGAACGAGGTCGAGGTCGCGGCCTTCGCCATGTCCCGCGCATTGTCGTTCATCATGACCAGACCAGCAGAGGGCTGCGCCGACCATCCCTTTTGAGGGGCCGAGATCAACACGTCCACGCCGGTTGCTTTCATGTCGACCCACGCACAGCCCGATGCAATGCAGTCCAGAACGAAGATCCCGCCCACACCGTGCACGGCCGCGGCCACGGCTGTGATGTAATCATCGGGCAATATCATGCCCGAGGCGGTTTCGACATGCGGGGCAAACACAACGTCCGGCTTCTCTTCCCGGATTTTCGCAACGACCTCGTCGATCGGCGCTGGAGCGAACGGCGCATCCGGTGCGTTGCCCACGCGGCGCGCTTTCATCACGGTTTCAGCGGATGGGATCGACCCCACCTCAAATATCTGGCTCCAACGGAAGGAGAAGAACCCGTTGCGAATGACCATGACCCGTTTGCCAGTGGCAAATTGGCGGGCCACTGCCTCCATCGCATAGGTACCTCCGCCTGGAACAAGGGCCACAGCGTCCGCGTTATAAACATCTTTCAACGTTGCTGAGATATCGTTCATCACCTTCTGAAAGGTGGTGGACATATGGTTCAGGGACCGGTCTGTGAATACGACCGAGAATTCAAGCATCCCATCTGGGTCGATATCGGGCAGAAGTGCGGACATTATTGGTCTCCCTCGTTGTGCCGAAATAACGTGGCCCAAATTCCCTGCGTAGGGAAGAGGTCAAATTGGCCCGGGGCGGCGTTCTTCGGACAAAAGCACGTTGGCTTCAACATCTCCAACGCCGGGCATGGTCATGATCCGACGGCGCAACACGCGTTCGAAATCCGCGATGTCGCGGGCCACAACACGCAGGCGATAGTCGTACAACCCCAGCACGTGTTCGACTGTTTGCACTTCGGGGATCGCCGACACAGCGCGTTCGAAATCATCCAGACTGACCCGCCCTTTGGTGGCAAGTTTCACGCCCAGAAATACCGTCACGCCGAAGCCCAATGCCTCGCGATCCAAATCAAGTCGGCGCCCCACGATCACGCCTTGATCAGTCAGGCGTTTGATACGGCGCCACGTGGCGGGTTGGCTCAGCCCAACTTCACGCCCCAACGCGCCAGCGGACCACGTTGCATCTTCGGATAGCAATCGCAGCAAGGCGAAATCGGTGTCGTCCAGATCGATCATAGCGGCAGGCTTTCATCAGATTTGATCCGCGCCACGTGCATCAAGGCTTCAATGTCTGCGATATGCGGCAGAGATAGGATTTGATCGCGATAGATCGCCTGATAATGGGCCATGTCGCGCGCAATGACCGAAAGACGCACGTCAACACGTCCGACAAAGGTTTGGATTTCGATCACCTCAGGAATGGCGCGAGCTGCTTCGATAAAGTCGTCAAAGGCACGGGGTTGGGTTTTATCAAGCGTCACCCGCAAGCTCACCTCAACCTCATATCCCATAGCACGCCAATTGATCACCGTGCGGGGTCCGCGCAGAATATCTTGATCACGCAGCCGATCAACGCGCCGCGTCAGGCGGGCAACGGACAACCCCACACGATCCGCCAAATCCGCACCCGCCATTGTAGGATCGGCCTGCATCTGTCTGAGTATGCGTCTATCAAGATCATCAAGCATGAATTTGTCACTATCACGACTTCTGGAGAATAAAAACCTTCATCTTAGCGCGGGTTTTCATTCATTTCCCACTCGAAAGCACACACCGGCTGCCTATGATGCGTGTTGAAAGAACAACCCATCCAACGGAGCACCCGATATGCGCGTTTACTACGATCGCGATTGCGACATTAACCTGATCAAAGACAAAAAAGTTGCCATCTTGGGCTACGGCTCGCAAGGCCACGCGCATGCGCTGAACCTGCGCGACTCGGGCGCTAAGAACCTTGTTGTTGCCCTGCGCGAAGGTTCGGCATCGGCCAAGAAAGCACAGGCTGAAGGTCTGGAAGTTATGGGCATCGCCGAAGCCGCAGCTTGGTGTGACGTCATCATGTTCACCATGCCCGACGAACTGCAGGCTGAAACCTATAAGAAATACGTACACGACAACATCAAGCCGGGCGCAGCCATCGCATTCGCTCACGGCCTGAACGTTCACTTCGGCCTGATCGAGCCAAAAGAAGGCGTTGACGTGATCATGATGGCCCCGAAAGGCCCCGGTCACACCGTACGCGGCGAATACGTCAAAGGCGGCGGCGTTCCCTGCCTTGTCGCTGTAAACACCGACGCAACCGGCAAAGCTCTGGAAATCGGCCTGTCCTATTGTTCAGCCATCGGTGGCGGCCGCTCGGGCATCATCGAGACCAACTTCCGTGAAGAATGCGAAACCGACCTGTTCGGTGAACAAGCTGTTCTGTGCGGCGGTATCGTTGAACTGATCCGTTGCGGTTTCGAGACCCTGGTTGAAGCCGGCTATGCACCGGAAATGGCTTACTTCGAGTGTCTGCACGAAACCAAGCTGATCGTTGACCTGATCTATGAAGGCGGCATCGCGAACATGGATTACTCGATCTCGAACACTGCAGAGTACGGCCAGTACGTCACTGGCCCGCGCATCCTGCCCTATGAAGCCACCAAGAAAGCCATGAAAGAATCGCTGGAAGACATCCAGACCGGTAAATTCGTGCGTGACTTCATGCTGGAGAACGCTGTTGGTCAACCGACCATCAAAGCAGCCCGCCGCCACAACGACGAGCACCAGATCGAAGTTGTGGGTAAGAAACTGCGCGACATGATGCCGTGGATTTCCGCTGGCAAACTGGTTGATCAGGAAAAGAACTAAGACCCGAAACGCGGCGGGTTGATTTCCACCGCGCAGACAGGTCAAGTGGGGCGTCCGATTGCGGGCGCCCCTTTTCGTTGAGAGCACCAATGACAGACAACCCCACATCCCGCGACTGGGCGGGCGTCGTGACACTTGGCCTGATTTGGGGCGGCACTTTCATGGTCGTCGCCATCGCTCTTGAGGGCTATGGCCCCGTCACCGTTGCCACCGCCCGCACCACGCTGGGCGCATTGGCGCTTTGGGTGCTGATGTGCGCGACGGGAAAAAAGATGCCGGGATTCAGTGCGGCCCTTTGGTGGTCGATCGCGATCATCGGGATACTCTCGACTGCCTTGCCGTTCTTGTTATTAAGCTGGGGGCAGCAATACGTGCCATCGGCCTTTGCCGGCCTAACGATGGCGGCCATCCCTTTGATGGTGTTGCCTCTGGCCCATTTCTTCTCGGACGAGCCGCTAAACGCGCGTAAATTCATCGGGGTGACACTTGGATTTAGCGGCGCTTTGGTTTTGATCGGGCCGGGCCTTGCACAATTGGGGCAAGGCGCTGAACCATTGGCTCAGTTGGCCTGCATTGGCGCGGCGTTCTGCTATTCTGTCGCGTCGATCCTGACCCGACGTTGCCCGCCCATCGATCCGGTTGTCTTGGCCACACTGACGCTTGTGGTTGGGTCCGCCATCCTGCTGCCAATCATGATTGCCACCGAAGGCTGGCCCGCTTGGGAAGGCACCAGATCCGGCTTGGCCATCGTCGCATTGGGGCTGCTCCCCACAGCGTTGGCCACTCTGCTGCGGGTGGCGATCATCCGCAGCGCCGGTTCGGTCTTCATGACGCTGGTGAATTACCAAGTGCCCGCATGGTCGATGGTGTTCGGCGCGTGGATCTTGTCCGAGACACTGCCGCTGCGGTTCTTCGCAGCGCTTGCGCTGATCATGACCGGATTGGCCATCAGCCAATGGTTCAGTTTGCGCAAGATGCTGATCGGTCGTTAAGCTGTCGCGGCTTCAACCTCGGCAACAATTCCATCCACGACATTTGTAAGCAGCGCGTCATCTTCGCATTCCGCCATCACCCGGATTAGGGGTTCGGTGCCGGATTTGCGGATCAACAAACGACCTTTGCCATTCAGCTTGACTTCGGCATCCGCGATCACAGCCTTAACACGGTCTGTTTCCAGCGGCGTTTGCCCCAGCGTATACCGCACGTTTTTGAGGAGTTGCGGCACGGTTTCAAAGACTTGGCACAGCTCTGACGCGGGTTTTCCTGTTTCCACCATGCAGGCCAAAAACTGAAGCCCCGCAAGTAGGCCATCACCCGTGGTGGCGTAGTCGCTCATCACAATGTGGCCGGACTGCTCGCCGCCCAGATTATATCCGCCAGCGCGCATTGCCTCGACAACGTGACGATCGCCAACCTTGGTGCGCAGAAGCTCCAGCCCCTGCCCGGCCATGTGACGCTCTAGTCCCAAGTTCGACATCACGGTAGCGACCAATTTGCCGCCCTTCAGACGATCTTCTGACGCCCAGTGCGAGGCAAACAGCGCCATGATTTGGTCGCCATCAGCCACCTGCCCTTTTTCATCGATGATCATGATGCGATCAGCGTCACCATCCAGGCAGATGCCAAGATCGGCCCCGGTCTCAACCACGGTGCGCGCGGCTAGAGCCGTGTCGGTCGACCCACAGCCCTTGTTAATGTTCGTCCCATCCGGTGAAACACCCACCGGAATGATGTCAGCACCGAGTTCCCACAAGGCGTCAGGCGCTGCGCGATAGGCTGCGCCATTGGCACAGTCGATCACAACCTTGATCCCGCTCAGGCGCTTGTTCTTCGGGAAGGTGGTCTTCAGGTATTCTGTGTACCGCTGCCTGGCCTCTTCAATCCGTTTGGCGCGACCAATATTCTGAGGCTGCACCGGATCGACGCCTTCATGCACCATGCGCTCAATCTCGGCCTCGTCCTCATCTGACAGCTTGAAACCATCCGGGCCAAAAAACTTGATGCCATTGTCATGGAACGGATTGTGCGAAGCCGAAATCATGATCCCCAGATCAGCCCGCATAGAAAGCGTCATCCGACCAACCGCAGGGGTTGGCACCGGCCCCAAAAGCAATACGTTCATACCGGTTGAAGTCAGGCCAGCCGTCAGCGCATTTTCCAGCATGTAACCGGACAAACGCGTGTCTTTCCCAATCACCACACGGTGTCCGTTCGAATGATCACGGCGGAAGTGACGACCTGCGGCAGCACCCAGCTTCAAAGCCATCTCGGCGGTCATGGGCCACGAATTTGCCAGCCCGCGAACCCCATCGGTTCCGAATAATTTCTCGACCATGCTGCCTACCTCTTACTTTTCTTATTTCTTCTCGGTCATGGCCGCGTGAAGGCGCAATGCCTGCCGAGTTTCAAATGTATCATGGACCCGCAAAATCTGCATGCCCTGTGCAATTCCGTGCATCGCGACGGCGACTGACCCGGCCACCCGATCGCGGGCCACATCAGCCTGTCCGATCGTTCCAATGAACCGCTTTCGCGACACACCAAGCAATACCGGCAGCCCAAGATCATGTAGCAGCGCAAGGTTACGCAGCAAAGTCACATTGTGTTCCAAAGTCTTACCAAACCCGATGCCGGGGTCGGTTATGATCCGCTCGCGCCGAATGCCTTTTGCTTCTGCAAAGCTGATACGTTCTTCCAAATAATCCATGACATCAAACAGAACGTCGTCATAACGGGGATCGTCCTGCATCGTTTCCGGTCTACCTTTCGAATGCATCAAGCAAACAGGCACGTCGCGCTCAGCCACTAGGTCAGCGAGCTCAGGATCGAAGGAAAACGCGGATACATCGTTCACGATATCCGCACCCGCATCCAATGCTGCCTCAGCAACACGAGCCTTTCGGGTGTCGATTGAGATTGGTGTGGTTATGCCAGCAGCCCGGATTGCCTCGATCACCGGGGCCGTTCGGCGGATTTCTTCTTCTATATCCACTTCGTCTGCGCCTGGGCGGGTGCTTTCCCCACCGACATCCAAGATGTCCGTGTCGCCAGCCATTTCACGAGCTCGCGTAACGGCCGCTTCAAGCGTATCCAGCTCTCCTCCGTCCGAGAAGCTGTCAGGGGTGACGTTCAAAATGCCCATCAAACGGGGCTGGTTCAATGTCATCCCGCAAAGCGTGGGGCGCAGATCTCTTAAGCGGCTAACTGTCTCCTGATCAACATCAGACAGCGGAACAGCACGTGTTTCACCCCCGCGTTGGCGCTCCAAAACCTGATCGAACCACAGGCTGTCGCTGCCACATAGGGCAAGGCCAGAAAAAGGACGCCCCGTCCGGGCAATAGGCTGAGTGCGATACGTCATGCCAATTCCTCAAGCTTAACGGTGGCCGAATTGATATCGATGGCATCTGGCACGTCACAGCCCACCCAAAGGATCTGGCTGGCTTGAACCTCTTTCGCGAACCACAAAGCCAAATCGATTGGATCAGTTGTCTTCGGTGCGTCGGTTGCATCCAAAACCATCTTGGATGGGGCCCAAACGCTCAACTGTCCGTTCTTCAAACCCCAATCCAGTTCCGTTCGCGTACCAACCGGCACGGCACGTTCATGTGCCTGTGCAAGCCGCCAAGCAGCCTGATCTGCTTCCAGAAGGGCAATATTGCGCGCTGCCCAGCCTGTATCTGACGATTTTGCACCAGCATCAACGCACAGAATAGTTGGAATTCCGTCATGTTCCAAACTGTCAAGAAATGCGCCGGCTTCAGGGGCATTCACAGCCGATAATGAAAGAAAAACAACAGTCGGCGAAGGGGCTTGCGCAGCAGCAACATCTGAAACGGCGCTGGAACGGTCGCGAACAATTTCGACCCCCAACTTGCCCGGCCCACGATCCAGCTTTTCAATGCGTACGAACACGCGCTGAGGCTGTGGGGCTTGCAGCAGTCGGTGCGCAATCCGCTCGGCCAGGGTTTCCAAAAGGTTCAGGCGCTCGGCCTCCAGCTCGGCCATGATCGCTTCGGTGATTGTGTCATAGGATAGAATGTCATCTACGTCGTCGGTCGCGGCCCCACCATGGTCTGCAACTTCGACCACGACACTGAAGCTAAGCCGTTGTGTGACGCCACGTTCGGCCTGAAACGCACCGATTTCGACATCCACCACATGGTCGCGCACCGAGATGCGATCCGCTGGTTCGCCTGTCGCCATTGCGTTGGCGCGATCTTCAAGCTTCGAAAATGCCAAGCTGGCCTCGCTCATCACATGTCCCTTTCAAACTTGGCAGGACCATGCCCCGAACCCATCCCTGAACGCCAGCCCAAAGCGACGCGCGAGCGTGTTCCTGCGTCGTTAACCGGGCATCCGATAGAAGCGATGCACCCCGATTGACGCGGTTTTTTGAAACCGACTGGCCCAACGGGGTGAAACAGCTGTGGTGTGGTAATGCGTTGCCCCGTGGGTCAAATCACGAGGAGCGCCATCAATCATCGCACGGGCGATACGTCCCAACCGATTGTGGATGGCGGCTTCGTTGATAACTTCTTCGCGTCCATCACAGGTGTAGGTGAATTGACAAGCGTATTTCTTGCCGGTTCCCTGATTGATCACACCACAGATCGAGTTCGGGAATCGGGAATGGTCAACACGATTCAGGATTACTTCTGCGACTGCAAATTGTCCCTGCACGGTTTCGCCCCGGGCTTCGAAATAGAGCGCTTCGGTCAGACAGTTCCATTCAGCATCTTGCTTGGGGACTGGTTGCGCAGTAAGCCACGCGATTGTTCTGTCGAATTCTTTTGGTGCAGTTTCAGAGGCTTCAGATGCTTTTGGCAGGACGGATATAGCTGTAAGCTTCTCGCCACCCATTGCGCCAAGTCCGTTGTGTTCTTGTAAAAGTGCGGCGCCGAATGGGTTAACTGAAGCGTCCGTTTCAGACGCCAAAGAAGGTGAGGCCACCCCCGTAACAGCGACGAAAACGGCGAAAAACTGAGATTTCCACTTGATACGCATCGAACAAACTTCCCTAGAACTGCGCGGGAGTCCTATGCGATTGCGCGTGCTGCGTCTAGTCCTACGCCCTTACACGTTGTCCGCGCGCGGAGATGTAATGGCCAAATGCGCCGCCGCCAGACGCGCGACTGGCACCCGAAACGGCGAACAAGAAACATAGTCAAACCCGGCATCACGGCAGAAACGGATGCTTTCAGGATTGCCGCCATGCTCACCACAAATCGACAGAGTTAGGTCTGCATTTTCACCACGCCCTCGGTCCGCGCCGATCTGCAGAAGCTCGCCCACACCATCGGCGTCCAGCATGTGGAACGGGTCTTCTTCATAGACGCCCTGTGCGACGTATTCCCCCATGAAGCGTCCGGCATCGTCTCGTGACAGGCCGTATGTCATCTGAGTCAAGTCATTGGTGCCGAAGGACATAAAGGACGCGTGTTGGGCGATTTCACCAGCACGCAATGCGGCCCGGGGCGTTTCAACCATCACCCCCAAACGATAATCAAATTCGGCACTGCGTTCTATGCGAACCGCGGCGGCCACGGCATCAATCCGGGCTTTGACAATCTCAACTTCTCGCTTGGCCGACACCAATGGGATCATAATCTCGGGGACAATTGGCGCGCCCGAGTTGGATGCATCAATAGTCGCCTCGAAAATGGCACGCGCTTGCATGTCATAGATCTCGGGCACGGTGACCCCCAGCCGAACACCACGCATCCCCAGCATCGGGTTAAATTCTCGCAGCCCAGCCACGCGGCGCTCTACGTCGCGCAGGGGTAGGTCCAAGGCCTCGGCCAATTCACGAAGACCTTCGCGCCCATGCGGCAAGAACTCGTGCAAAGGTGGATCGAACAGACGAATGCAAACGGGTTGCCCTTGCATGATCTCGAACAGCTCTGTGAAGTCCGCCCGCTGCATTGGCAACAGTCGATCCAATGCTGCGCGGCGATCTTCTGCGTGATCCGCAAAGATCATCTCGCGCATGGCCAGCAGACGGTCATCATCGATGAACATGTGTTCAGTCCGGCAAAGCCCGATCCCTTCGGCCGCAAACATTCGGGCGTTGCGTGCGTCAGGGGGAGTGTCCGCATTGGCGCGCACGCCGATGTCACGAAACGAATCCGCCCAGGTCATAAGTGTTTGAAAACTATCTCCAAGTTCGGGTGGAAGCATATCGACTGCACCTGCCAAGGCTTCACCAACCGATCCGTCGATCGAGATCACGTCGCCCTCGCCGAACTCGCGGCCATCAGCAGCCTTGAGCTTGCCTTTCTTTTTGTCGAGCACAAGATCCCCGGCCCCGACAACACAAGGCAGACCAAGGCCGCGCGCGATCACGGCAGCGTGGCTCGTGATCCCGCCACGGATGGTCAAAATGCCTTTGGCGGCGTGCATGCCGCGAATATCTTCGGGCGAGGTCTCGCGCCGTACAAGGATACAATCTTCCCCCTGCGCGGCCATCGCCTGTGCAGCGCGTGCATTGAACACAATCTTTCCGGTCGCGGCCCCTGGACTTGCTGCAATCCCGTGCGAAAATGCATCCCGCGTCCCCTCAGGATCAATTTGACTGTGCAGCAATTCCGTCAATGCGCGCGGTGGAATGCGCAAAACGGCTTCTTCGCGCGATATGACTTTGTCCTTGGCAAGGCTCACAGCGATGCGCACATTGGCACGTTCAGCCCGCGCAACACGCACGGCATCCAGTATAAACAGCTCATCATTCTCGATCGTAAATTCGATCTCCATCTCTTCGCGCAATCGTGTCCGGCACAGATCCCCATAGCGCAGAAGGTCCGCAAAGTTTTCAGGCAACACTTCTTCGATCGAGCGACCGCGCGGATCTCTGGTCAAATACATGACGTCCCGATCTTCGGCCTCAGTCAGCGCGTCACGTCCCTGACTTTTGCACAAATAACGGCCACGAATCTCGCGATGCCCGGTCACGCCGTTGACGAATTGAATCACGCCGGACCCACAAATCCCTTGACCAACCCCAAGCACCATCTTCTGCACTACCAAGCCCAGTCCCGCATCCGCTGGCGCTCCCTTGGCTTGCCGCAGCAACCGTGCCGTTGTGCCCTCCCAAGCCCGCGCCATGGAGCGCAAAATCTCGGCCAGTTGTTCTTTTGGGTCCTGCGGGAAGTATTCGTCTGTTTCTTCTTCGTACAACTCCAGCGCCGCGCGCAGTGCATCTGCGGTCGGGGACGAGAAGATCTCGAACTCATCAGGGTCAAGGCGGCCAACATGGACCGCGTAGGATTGAATGAATCGCAGATAAAGGGCGTTTGCAGCGGTTTCTCCATGCGTTTTACACAGCTTGGCGTGCACCGCATCATTCATGCCGATATTCAGGATCGCGCCGGGCCCACCCCAATCTGGATCCTCGGATGAAGGACGCACGGAGACCAGCGGCTCGGCCCCGAAAAGGGTCAACATCTGGTCAAGGTCTGGCATGTCGCCTGCGGAAACACCGTGTACAGCACCGAAATCCAGCGCAATCGTCCGCGGCACCGGCATATCCAGCCGGATCAGGCGTTGAAGGCACTTGGCCCGCCCGCCATGACGTTTGGCATCGATCTCTGCCGTGGGCGTGATCTCGACAAAGCCAGAGGAAACTTCTTTCTGCACCGCAGCACCGCCTTTCGACCATCACAATAGCGCGCAAAGCGCGCTACACAAGGTCTAGCTTGGTCAGGTCAGCAGAAGCTTTGATTAGCCTTCGATCTTGGACAGATCAGCCACGCCAGCGCATGTCACACGAATACGCGACAGAAGGTTCAGGCGGTTGCGGCGCAGGATCTGATTGTCCGTATTGATCTGAACGGCCTCAAAGAAAGCATCAATCGGCGCGCGCAAGGCGGCCATTGCCGACATCGCAGCGGCAAAATCCTCGGCTTCCATTGCAGGTGAAATCGCTGCTTCCGCTGCATCAAGTGCTGCAAACAGTGCTTTTTCACTGTCGTCTTCCGCAAATTTCACATCCGCACCATAGGAGTATTCAACCCCATCCTTTTCCTCGGCCTGGGCGAGGATATTGGTGGCACGTTTCACACCTTGGATCAGGTTCTCACCGTCTTCGGTCGTTAAGAACGTGGCCAGTGCTTCGGCCCGTTTTACCAAAAGCGTCAGGTCGTCATTGCCTGGCATGGCAAGACAAGCATCAATCACATCGTGACGAATGCCTTTGTCGCGGAGGTAAACCTTCAAGCGGTCATGAAAGAAGCCCAGTAGATCGCTTGACGTATCCGGCAAGCTGGCCTTCACCCCTTCAAGATGCTTAGAAAGATCCCCATCAAAGTGATCCAGCACCGTGCGAATGGCCGCACCGAACACGCCGTGATCCGCAATCTCATTGTCCAGATCATGCAACAGCGCCGCACGAACGTCGCCGTTTTCGTTCAACTCAATCTCGTGACGCAAAAGCTGGGCATCGAAAAGCTGATCCAGCCCAACGCGCAAATCATTTTCCAGAACCAACCGGATCACGCCTAGCGCAGCACGGCGCAATGCAAACGGGTCTTTTGATCCAGTGGGCTTTTCATCAATCGCCCAGAACCCAGTCAGGGTATCAAGCTTATCTGCCATGGCGACGGCAACGGACACTGGCGCAGAAGGCACGTCATCAGACGGCCCCAGCGGCGAATAATGCTCCAGCGCTGCATCGGCCACTTCTGTGGGGTAACCAGCAGGTGCGGCATAGTATTTGCCCATAAGACCCTGCAATTCCGGGAACTCATACACCATTTCCGAGCTTAGGTCGGCCTTGGCCCAACGTGCAGCCTGTTCAGCCAGATCCGCATTCGCACCAATCGCAGGCGCAATCGCTCGGGTCATCGACGCAATGCGGTCGATACGATCTGCTTGAGTGCCAAGCTTGTTGTGGAAGGTCACATTTCCAAGGCTGTCAAGCCATGGTTTCCCGCCGGCTTCAGCAACGCGAATGTCGTTTTCCCAGAAGAACTTAGCATCGGCCAAACGTGCGAAAAGAACCTTCTGATTCCCGGCAAGAATGGTGGCCCCGTGATCTGCTGTTTCGCGGTTGGCGACGGTGATGAACTTCTCGATCCGGTCCGTTTTGGGGTTCTTTACGGAAAAGAACTTCTGATGCTCACGCATCGAGCTTTGCAGCACTTCCGGCGGCAGGTGGATAAAGTCCTCGGCTATGTCGCCCATCAGCACGACGGGCCATTCAACCAAGCCAGCAACCTCGGCCAACAGGCCTTTGTCTTCGACGATCTCAAGCCCTTGGGCAAAGGCTGCATTCTGCGCTTCGGCCCAGATGTGATCGGCGCGTTCAGCGGGCGACAAGATCACTTTGGCGGCTTTCAGCTTGGCTTCATAATCGGCAAAGCCAGTCACGACAAAGCGGCCCGGCGCCATAAAACGGTGACCCTCGGTGGTGTCGCCTGATGTGATGCCATCAATATCAAGCGGGACCACATTGGTTCCGGCTTCGTCCGTCAAAATGCACAGAATCGAATGCAGCGGACGTACCCAGCGCAAGCTGCCCGACCCCCAGCGCATCGATTTGGGCCACGGGAAGTTACGGATGGCGTGTTCCAGAACCTCGGCGATGATATCCGCCGCCGGTCGGCCCTGTTTTTCGATCGTGGCGAAGTAGACCGCACCCTTGGGAGTGTCGCGCTCTTCCAACTGATCGCGGGTTACGCCTGCACCACGCAAGAAGCCCTCAATGGCTTTGTCCGGCGCGCCCACTTTCGGGCCCTTGCGTTCTTCGCGCGTGTCAGGGGACTGAGCCAGCAAACCTTCGACGGCCAGCGTCAGGCGGCGCGGCGTCGACAGGGCGGTGGCACCTGCATAGGTCAAACCAGCCTCGACCAAACCATCGGTTACCAGCTTTTTCAGATCCTCAGCGGCACGCGTTTGCATACGGGCTGGGATTTCTTCGGAAAAGAGTTCAATCAGCAGGTCAGGCATATCGCTTACTCGCTATATTTTTCGTTCAACTGATGCCAGACGAAGCCCCGGCCATCAGGGAAGATGGCGACAACGCGGTCGACCCCATCTTTGATATCGCGTTCACCAAGGAAGGCCAAAGCTTCGCCGTTTTCGATGGCGGCACCAATGGCAACGGCATCAAAGCAGTCAAACCAACCGGGTGCAGTCAAAGGGGTGGCTTCTTCGTAGGGTTCAAACGTCTCGGTCAGCATAGCAAGGCTCATCGTGGTGGTGAAACACCCGCGATAGCGCAAGGGCGAGCTGTCGGCGTCAATCCCTTTGAAACTGTCATAGAGCACGATTTCAGGCTGGCCGGTGACCAGATTGGTCATACGGACACCATCTTCGGCCGAAACCTCGTCGTAAAAGGCGTAAAGTTGCAACCAATAGATCGCTGCGCCTGCAATAAGGGCAAGTCCCACGATAAAACTCCCTACCAGACGGCCGCTCACGCCGCGTCCCCATCAGAGGCCCAGCCACCGGCGGTGGTTTGGATAAACGCATCTGCGCATTGTTTGGCAAGCGCCCGCACGCGCCCAATATAGGCCTGACGTTCGGTAACCGAGATCACCCCACGCGCGTCCAGAAGGTTGAACAGATG
Organism: Aliiroseovarius sp. F20344; assembly: GCF_023016155.1. GTDB lineage: Bacteria > Pseudomonadota > Alphaproteobacteria > Rhodobacterales > Rhodobacteraceae > Aliiroseovarius. The sequence goes on along the minus strand of NZ_JALKBG010000006.1, from coordinate 10,420 downwards.
CGATGCCTTGATGCACTGGTCATAAGCGGGGTGCGCCATGACGATACGCTTGCCGGTTTTGGGGTCCACATGTTCTTGGTCCAAAATCGCGCGGCATTCGGCCTCGGCCTCTTCGAAGTGACGCAACAGAACTTCGGTGTTGGCAACATCAAAGTTCCAGCGGGCGTATTCTTCCTCGGTCTGTTTGAACACGTCACCATAAGTCAGAGGGATCAAGGCATCCGGCGCGTTGAAAGGCATATCCATGACGTGATCGACGCCCAGAATGTACATCGCCAAACGCTCTAGCCCGTAAGTCAGCTCGCCTGAAACAGGCTTGCAGTCATGACCGCCAACTTGTTGGAAATAGGTAAACTGGCTGACTTCCATGCCGTCGCACCAGACTTCCCAGCCCAGTCCCCAAGCACCAAGCGTGGGGCTTTCCCAGTCATCCTCAACAAAGCGGATGTCATGCATGTCCATGTCGATGCCGATGGCTTCAAGCGACCCCAGGTACAGCTCCTGCAAATCGGGCGGGCTTGGTTTGATCAGCACCTGATACTGATAGTAGTGCTGCAGACGGTTTGGGTTCTCACCATAGCGCCCGTCCGTGGGGCGGCGCGAAGGCTGCACATAGGCCGCAGCCCACGGCTTAGATCCCAGCGACCGCAATGTGGTGGCCGGGTGGAAGGTGCCTGCGCCGACCTCAAGGTCATAGGGCTGCATCACCGCACAGCCCTTTTCAGCCCAGTAATTCTGAAGCCGCAGGATGATTTCCTGAAAGCACTGAGGTTTGGTCTTGGTCGTGGCCATAGCGCTGCCCTGAACTGGTTTATGCAAAACTTGCCACTCAATAGGCGCTGGCCCGGACAGGGTCAACGCGGGAAACGGGTACAAGGGTTGGGAAAACCCGCCATTTTGCCGTAGAAATTTCCGAAAGGCGTCAAGCTGATATTGACCTTATCGGGGGCCGGTGTGTTACTTGCGCGAAATTCAGCCCAATTCGCCTATTGGCTAAGAGGATCTATGACCAAACAATTTGCCCTTGCATTGGCCACTGGCCTTCTTCCCTGTATGTCCACGATTGCTGCAACCAGTGCGGTCGCCATTGTGGCTGCCCAGCCTGCTGTCGCACAACAATCTACCAATTCTCAGTCAGTGCGTTGGATTCAGGTCGAAGCCCAACCCTCGCTGCGTGAGGCCGAGGCCAGTGCCCGCCGTTACGCCGCGCGTCTTGAAGGCGTGAATGGGTTCCGAATTGGTGGAAACTGGTACGCCATTGTCCTTGGGCCCTACACACCTCAGGCCGCCGACGTGCAGTTGCGCAATCTCAAGAATGCGGGCCTTATTCCCCAAGACAGCTTCATCGCGTTCTCAAGGCAGCTTCGCCAGCAGTATTGGCCTATTGGGGAAAGTACACTGACAGCGGCCCCGATCGAGACGCCTGAAGCACCAGCGCCACAACCCGAGGTTCAAACTGAAACGGCAGCGCCTGCCCCGACCCAAACAACAGAACCCACCGTCGAATTGATTCAAGAGGAAACCAAGCGCGAAGCACTGGCCAGCGAACGCCAGCTGGACCGTGACGCCCGCAAGGCGCTTCAAGTCGCGTTGAAGTGGGAAGGCTACTACACCTCGTCGATTGATGGCGCGTTTGGGGCCGGCACCCGGCGCTCTATGGCCGCTTGGCAAGGGGATTACGGATATGAACCAACCGGTGTTCTGACCACCCGCCAGCGCACTGCCCTATTGGACAATTACCAATCCGTTTTGGACGCAGTGGGCATGGCCGCATACGAGGATCTGGGCGCGGGCCTTGCAATGGCCATCCCGGCTGCAATGGTGGAATTTGATCGCTACGAAGCCCCGTTTGTCCACTTCAAAACAAAAGGCGACAGCGGTGTTAAGCTTGTGATGATCAGCCAAACGGGTGATCAAAACACGCTCTACGGCCTTTATGACATTCTGCAAACGCTTGAGATTGTCCCGACCGAGGGTCCACGTGAACGTGGAAAGAACGGATTCACAATCGAAGGCGAGGATGACAAGATCACATCCTTCACTCAGGTCAAACTGGTGGATGGCACTGTTAAGGGCTTCACTCTTGTTTGGCCCAAGGGCGACGAAAAGCGGCGCAACCTAGCGCTTGGTGACATGAAAGCCAGCTTCGCTTCGTTGGGGCCGCAAGCCCTGGCCGATGATGCAGGTCTTGATGCAGCCACGCAAAGTCTGGACCTTCTGTCCGGCTTGGAAATCCGCACCCCTGACCTGTCCCGTTCTGGGTTCTATGTTGATGGCTCTGGACGCATCCTGACGACTTCTGAAGCTGTCCAGTCTTGCGCTCGCATTTCCATCAACGATGAGTTTGAGGCTAATGTTGTGGCCGTTGAGGAAGACCTTGGCCTTGCTCTGCTCGAGCCCGCTACGGCCCAAGCGCCCATTTCGTTTGCATCCTTCCTGACGTCAGAGCCGCGCCTGAAATCAGATGTGGCGGTTGCCGGATTTTCCTACGAAGGGCGCCTAAGCGCACCCAGCCTGACCTTTGGCACGTTGTCGGAACTAACGGGCCTGAATGGCGAGGCCGATCTGTCGCGCTTGACCCTGGCCGCCCTACCCGGCGATGCGGGTGGACCGGTGCTGGATGCAGGCGGGTCTGTGATGGGGATGCTGTTGCCGGCCGGAGGCACCAACGGACGCTCGCTTCCGACCGATACCAGCTTCGCCATGGATGCGGCCAAAGTGTCCGAATTCCTTGGTGACAACGGCGTGACAGCCAGCACAACAGACAGCGTCACATCGATTGACCCGGTCGAGCTGAACACCAAGGCTGCGGATATGACAGTTTTGGTCAGTTGCTGGAAGTAACAACCTAATCAGTTGCGTGAACACATTGAGGCTCGGACCCAAGCGGTCCGGGCTTTTTCTATCTGGGACGTTTATCCGCGCCAGAAGGTCACTGTGAACAGAACGAACACGGCTAAAAGCTCCAACCGCCCAATAAGCATTGCGACAATCAAGATCCATTTGGCCGTATCGCTGAGGCCTGCAAAGTTGCCAGACGGCCCAATCAGATCCCCCAAGCCGGGACCAATGTTTGCAAGGGCCGCAGCCGCGCCAGACAGGGACGTGGTGAAGTCCAACCCGGTCAGCCCCAACAACACAGCCGTCGCACCCAGCGTCACCACAAAGAACACGAAAAAACCCATGACCGAGGATAAAACGTCGTCATCCACACGACGCCCGCCATAGCGCGGCGTGAAAATCCCGTGGGGCGAGTGAATCGACTGAATCTGCGCTTTGATCGAAGACAGCAGCAGCTGATAGCGGAATACCTTGATCGAACAGGCAGTTGAGCCCGCGCAGCCCCCAATCAAGCCGACAAAGAAAAACATCACCACAGGGAACCCACCCCATGTCATGTAGTCCTGTGACGCATAGCCTGTACCCGTGAGGATCGAGGTTAGGTTGAACAATGTCTTGCGCAGGGCCTCTTCGCTGAACTGCCCAGCAGCCAGCCAACGCCACAGGGTCATGATCAGAACAATCACCACCAGCGTCATGAAAAATGCGCGCACTTGTGGGTCATGCAACAACGGACGTGCCGTGCCCTGAAGGATTTGCACGTAGCGCACAAAGGGCAACGCAGCCAGCAACATAAAGACCACTGCGGCATATTCAGGCCCCGGCCCAAACGCTCCAAAGGATGCATCGTAGTTGGCATAGCCCCCCGTAGCGATTGTGGTCATCGCGTGAGTGACAGCATCGAAAAAGCTCATCCCCAGCGAAAAATAGGCCAAGGCGCAAAGCGCGGTCAGCGTGAAATAGATCACCGAAATTCGGGATGAGATTTCGGTCGCGCGGGGTAGAATTTTTCCAAATGTATCAAAGCCTTCAGACCGGAAAATTTGCATACCACCAACACGGAGTTCCGGCAGAAAAACCATGGCCACAACAATGATCCCGATGCCTCCAAACCACTGCAAAAGTCCACGCCAGAACAACAACCCCTTGGGCATTTCATCCAGCCCAGACAGGACAGTTGACCCCGTGGTGGTCAGGCCCGACATGGCTTCGAAAAACGCGTCTACGGGGCGGGCGTCAATCTCGGCCAGCAGAAATGGGATGGCTCCGAAAATGGGCAGCGCCACCCACACACCAGTGGTCAAAAGGAAAGTTTGCTGAATTGTCAGCCCTTTGCCGACACCGTTTGCTGTGGCCAAGGCCATGGACCCGCCGATTAGGATGGTCACGATTGCACTCTGTAGGAACACCTTCCAATCGGCATTGTTGTCGATCAGATCAACCACGACCGGAATCAGCATTGTGACGCCCAAAACGGCGACAAGAAGCCCGATAACATAGATGACTGGTCGCAGGTCCAACATGGGCGCAGGGTTGGCTTTACGCGTGCAGAGTGTCAAGCATCAGAGTGCTTTGCCTGCGCGCAGTGTCACCCATTAGCCCACATGAAACAGGGTCGAAAAGAGCTTGGGATCAAGGCTTTCCGCCTCGAACGTGTCGCCTTCGATCAGGATCGACACGGCGTCATGGCTGTGCAGACTCTCTTGATGGCTGGCAACAATTCGGAAATCTCCAATCCGGTCATCCTGTTGCAATTGCTCGCAGAACAAACGCGCAGCGTCCTCGACAAAGATCGGGTTGGCGGCGTTCAGTTCGGCAAAGGCCTGTTCGTCTTCACGCTTCACCATCACCTGCGTTTCGGTTGGCACTGCGACACGGCACAGATCAATCAGATCTTCAAACCAAAGCGTGCCCGTTGGCTGATGTATTTTCTCAACCGAAATCCGTGCGACCGAGCGCTGCGAGTGCGGAGTGGCCAGCTGTCCCCGCATCTGGCGGGCATGTTCCGACAGTTCAAGCGAACACGGGCAGGTCGAGCTGTAGACATAGTCCAAGTGCATAAACTTGCGCCGTTTGCCGCGATGCTCGACAAGTTCAAGCGCAATGTCGTAATACTGATAGCCTGACAGGCCTGACCGCAGGCTTTCCACCCGCGCAGGGTAGGAAAAACGCATTTCAATACGGGCGTCCAAGCTTTCCAGATCAGTCTTGTAGTCGTCCAGAGCCGCTTCGATCACGTCGAAACTGAAGGTCTTTTCGGCATGGGCGTAAAAGCTGCGCATGATGCGCGACATGTTGATGCCCTTTTTGCCCGCCTCAAGGCTCACTGTTCCGGTGACCGAGGTTTCAAGCGTCACGTCCGATCCATCACGAGTATGATAGCGAAGAGGCAGGCGGAAGTTCGAAATCCCCACATGCTGGATGTGTCGCTTTGCGCCTTGAATCAGGCTGGCCGGACCGTTTTGCAGATCCGGCATGGATGCCTTGTAGTCCGCATCCGGCGCAAAATCATCGGGATAGTGCCGGCTAAGCTCAGGATAGTTGGGCAGATCGGCAAACGGCAAAAGGCGCGCAATCGCCGGGTCGAGTGCTGCAACCTCGACCGGGTCCGCGCTTGACGCCCAGTTGCGCAGGGTTTCAAGGGCATCCTTCGCTTCGGACTTGCCCACTGCATCCCCACTCTTGCGCTTCATCTGGTTCATGGCGAACCCTCCGATCCTGCTGTCGCATGCCTATAGCATATTCATTTGGCATATAAACGCCAAACGCGAAGGGCAAAATGCGACAGATCAGACCGCGTCCAAGCCGTTCATAAGGTCCGTGATCAGGTCTTCCACGTCCTCCAGCCCGATCGACAAACGCACCAACCCGTCCGAAATTCCCAATATGTCTTTCTGCTCTTGCGGCAGGCGTTGGTGGGTGGTTGTTGCGGGATGCGTAGCGATGGATTTCGCATCGGCAAAGTTGTTTGAGATGATGAATATCTCAAGCGCATTGAGGAAGCGGAAACATGCCTCTTTCCCACCTTTCACCTCGACTGCAAGCACGGTACCGCCAGATGGGGATTGCTGCATCGAGATCGCGTGCTGCGGATGCGATGGGTGCTGCGGGTAGCTCATACGCGACAGTTTTGGGTGATCTGCCAAAGCTTCCGCAACTTTCATCGCGGCGTCAGCTTGGGCCCGCACGCGCAGATCAAGCGTTTCCAACGCCTTCAGGTGCGTCCATGCTGCAAACGGATTGATCGCCCCGCCGGTGTGCTTCACGTAAGTCTCAATCGGGCCACGGATCAGATCACGCGAGCCGCAGATTGCACCACCCAACATGCGCCCCTGCCCGTCGACATGTTTGGTGGTCGAATAGACCACAAGATCGGCCCCCAGCTTCGTGGCATAGGAGAACACAGGTGTCGGCATGGCGTTGTCCACCACAACCAGCGCCCCATTGGCATGTGCCAGTTTCACGACGTGATCCAGATCGATCACCTCTAGCGTAGGATTCGAAATCGCCTCAAGGAACACCAATTTTGTGTCCGGGCGAATCGCGTCATTCCACTCGGCATTGTCGGTGCCATCGACCAGCGTGATTTCGACGCCAAATCGGCCCAGAATATCTTCGAGCAAATACAGGCACGATCCAAACAATGCCCGCGACGACACCACGTGATCACCCGCCTGCGTCAGCGCCATCAAGGCACCGTTCACAGCAGCCATTCCTGAAGCGCAGGCAAACGCGTCTTCGGTACCTTCCAGGGCCGCGATCCGGTCTTCGAACATGCGATTGGTTGGGTTGCCGTAGCGGGCATAGATGAACTCATCATGTCCACTTTCGATAAAGCGAGCTTCTGCAGCTTCGGCACTGTCATAGGAAAAAGCCTGTGTCATGAACATGGCTTCGGACAGCTCTCCGAATTGGCTGCGCCGCACTCCGCTGTGCACGGCTTCGGTCCGTTTTCCCCATTTCGTCATCGCGCGTTCCTTTCGCACAAAAAAAACCCCCACCGCATCAAGAGCGTCGGGGGTATGTGTGGCGGATATGCTCCGTCCGATCCCTGACCTCTTTAGCGGCTTGTTTAACGAGGCCCGCAATCCGGTGAACAAATCTCCTCGGACACAGCCCTAGCGCCTGCAAACTAAGGCGTCAAGAGCCGCTAAAGAACGGCTCGCCATATCGTGAAAACTGCATACTTGCCATTTCGCATTAGCCTGCCATCCTCTGGGCACGCGAAAGGAAACATGATGACCAAACCCATTGAGCTTTACTATTGGCCGACGCCTAACGGCTGGAAAATCTCGATCGCATTAGAAGAGATGAACCTGCCCTATGAGGTGAAGCTGATCAACATTGGCGCGGGCGATCAATTCGAACCTGACTTCCTGAAAATCGCTCCAAACAATCGGATGCCTGCCATCATTGACCCTGATGGACCGGATGGCGACCCGATTTCGATCTTTGAGAGCGGGGCGATACTTCAATACCTCGCGCGCAAAACCGGACAGTTTTATGGCGAAACTGAACGCGATCGGGTGGCCGTGGATCAATGGTTGATGTGGCAAATGGGCGGGCTTGGACCAATGGCGGGTCAAGCGCATCATTTCTTGAAATACGCCCCTGCAATGGATCCTCCGCATGATCTTCCATATGCCAAGGATCGTTATCGCACCGAAGTTGCACGGCTTTATGGCGTCATGGATCACCGCTTGGCTGAAACGCGCTATCTGGCAGGTGATTTCTATTCGATTGCGGACATGGCTTGCTGGGGCTGGGCGTCACTTTGGGAGGGGCAACAGCAGACGATTGAAGATAAGCCGCATTTTGCGCGTTGGTTGGATGAAGTCGGCGCGCGGCCTGCGGTTCAGCGCGGTCGCGCCGTTGCAGAAACCCAACGTAGCAATTTGCAGACGGATAAAAAGGCGCAGAGTTTGCTTTTCAAACGTTAAGTTTGAAGACGCGGCCTATCCTTGATCTGCCGCGTCTTCTTCGGTTCCATATTTCTTGAATATCCCCGCTTGCGACATGAAGAACGCAATCGTTCCAAGTGGCAGGCCGAAGGTTTTGAAGTTCACCCAGGCATCGGTGGACATCATGCGCCAGATCACCTCGTTCGCGCACGCAAGCGCCAGGAAGAAGAACGCGAGCCGTTTGGTTAGGATCATCCAGCCTTCGCGCTCCAGCGGAAGCGCCTTGTCCATCACGGCCTCAAGATAACTTTCACCGCGCATCAGGCCAAAGCCAAGAAGACCCGCAAACAACAGGTAAATCATGGTCGGTTTCATCTTGAAGAAGCGTTCGTCGTTGAACCAGATCGACAGGCCGCCAAAGCCGACAACCAGCACAAGCGTGACGATCTGCATCTTCGACAGATGGCCCGTCAGCCTCCACATGGCAAGTGTGGACAAAACCAGAAGCGGGATGAACATCGCAGTGACAGCGACAAAGCCCGAATACTCGGTCCCTGCAACCGTAAAGGTCTGGTCTTTCAAGAAGGTATAGGCCGCAAAGAACAGGATGATTGGTCCGTATTCCAATGCGCCGCGCAGGGCGGGATTTACCTGTTTCTCGGTCATAGGATCTCCTTCATCCGCCCAGTTCCACTATCACGGCCCCTGCCGCGATCAAAGCCATCATTGTCAGGCGACGCGGACCAACCTTTTCACCCAGCACGATCCAGCCAATCAGGGCTGCAAACACGGTCGAGGTCTCGCGCAGCACGGCCGCCTCGCCCACGCTGTCCAGCCTTGTGGCCAACATGATGGAGCCAAAGCTGAAATAGGCAACAAACGCGCCGATCAAACCACGCCCCATAAGGGGGCCAAGCGCCGGGCGTTCTGCCATATTCCACCAACGGACCCCTGCAATAACGGGCATGAAGAAACCGTCGATAAAAAAGAACCATGCCAGAAAGGTAAAAGGGTCCGCCGTCGCGCGAATGCCATAGGCGTCGTAGGTGGTGTAGGCAGCGACGAACCCGCCGGTCAGCACTGCCATTGCAAGGGCCGGTTTCAGCTTGTCTCGGCCAAGGGGCCAGTGACGCAGGTTGTAAGCCGCCAGCGCGAAAATCCCCGCGACCAGAGTGAGCACGCCAATCCATTGAATAACCGTGAAAGTCTCGCCAAACAGATAACCAGCACCAATCACCGCGAACAACGGCCCAGTTCCGCGCACAACGGGATAGACCACGGTGTAGGAACCCAGAACATAGGTATAGCTCTGCGCGAGCTTGTAGCCCACGTGGATCACGAACACGACGCCGAAGATTGGCCACATATGCGGTTCGGGCCAAGGAACCACGAACAATGCAAACGGGGCTGCGATCACGCCATAGCTCAGATCGATTGCACCACGCGACAACCACGGATCGTGCCGTCCCTTTTGCAGCGCACCAAAAAGCGCATGCAAGAAAGCTGCAAACAGCGCAAGCGCAAGCGCCAGATCATGCCCGGCCGAGGTGCCCTCGAGTGAGGTGAGCCAAGCGCTCATCGCGGATCAATCCGAGATGCCGATCAGGGCGCGCGCGAATTCTTCCGGGTCAAACGGGGCAAGGTCGTCAATCTGCTCGCCCACACCAATGGCATGGATCGGCAGTGCGAACTTATCCGCCAACGCCACCAGAACACCGCCCTTCGCGGTCCCGTCCAGTTTCGTCATCACAAGGCCAGACACATCCGCCAGCTCTTGGAATGTGCCCACTTGTGACAGAGCATTCTGTCCCGTCGTCGCATCGAGAACCAACAGCGTGTTATGCGGCGCGGTTTCGTCCTTCTTCTTGATAACGCGGACAATCTTAGCCAGCTCTTCCATCAGATCGGCGCGGTTTTGCAAACGCCCAGCCGTGTCGATCATCAGAAGGTCAGCCCCGTCAGCCTCAGCCTGTGTCATCGCATCAAACGCAAGCGACGCTGGGTCTGACCCTTCCGGCGCAGTCAGAACCGGCACGCCAGCGCGATCGCCCCAGACTTGCAGTTGTTCTACAGCCGCCGCACGGAATGTATCACCAGCCGCAATCACGACCTTCTTACCAGCTGCTGTGAACTGGCTGGCGAGCTTGCCAATGGTTGTGGTTTTGCCTGCGCCATTCACACCGACGATCAAAACGACCTGCGGGCGTTTGGCGTAAAGCGGCATAGGCACGGCGACCGGCTCCATGATCCGCGTGACCTCGCCAGCCAACACGGCTTTGATCTCATCCACGGACAGCTTCTTGCCGAAATGGCTTTCTGAAATGTTGGCGGTCACGCGCATCGCGGTGTCCACGCCCATGTCCGATGTGATCATCAGATCCTCGAGGCTTTCCAACATGTCGTCATCGACCGTGCGGCGGACGACCTTTTTGGCTTCACGGCGACCAAACATACGGCCCAACAAGCCGGTTTTAGCGGCTGGTTCAGGCGCGGCTTCGACCAGAGGATCAACGCGCGCAGGTTCCAGTTCCGGTTCCGGTTCCGGTTCCGCTGAAATCTCGACTGACTCTTCAACAATAGCAACAGGCTCAGGCTCAGGCTCAGGCTCAGGCTCAGGCTCAGGCTCAGGCTCAGGCTCAGGCTCAGGCTCAGGCTCAGGCTCAGGCTCAGGCTCAGGC
>NZ_JALKBG010000005.1:310562-310687 GCF_023016155.1 Aliiroseovarius sp. F20344 | reverse complement strand
TCAGGCTCAGGCTCAGGCTCAGGCTCAGGATCAGGCTCAGGCTCAGGCTCAGGCTCAGGCTCAGGCTCAGGCTCAGGCTCAGGCTCAGGCTCAGGCTCAGGCTCAGGCTCAGGCTCAGGCTCAGG
>NZ_JALKBG010000005.1:0-310548 GCF_023016155.1 Aliiroseovarius sp. F20344 | reverse complement strand
CAGGCTCAGGCTCAGGCTCAGGCTCAGGCTCAGGCTCAGGCTCAGGCTCAGGCTCAGGCTCAGGCTCAGGCTCAGGCTCAGGCTCAGGCTCAGGCTCAGGAGATGCAGAATCTTCTACAGCAGTTTCGTCAACAGTCGCAGGTGCAGTTTCTTCCTCAATCGGCGCTTCAACAATTTCTTCTTCACCGCCATCTTCAACAATCGCCTCAAGCCCTTCTTCGAGTTTCGAAGAGGATTTGAACAACCGTTCCTTGAGTTTCTTGAAGAATGCCATGCGAGCGACCTTATACTGCTTTCCTTTCAACTAAGGCACAAAAGGGCAGGATGGAAGGGGTACCCCCCCTTCTAAACCTTCATGGAAATGATACACAGCGCACATGACCAATCATGACCGCCATTTTGACGACCCAGCCCTACAAACCCAGCTTGACCAGTTTCTTGCTGATCCGGATGCCCGGATTGCGCGGTTAGAGCATGACGGCCAGACATTCTGGGCCAAAAAGGCCGAAACCCTTTCCCTTCGCTGGCGCATTCAGAAGGGTGACCCGATGAAGGCGTTTCGCGCTGATGTGGCTGGGCATCACGCCTTTGCAAATGCAGGTGTGCCGGTGCCTGAAATCGTGGCCGAAGGCGAGAACTTCATTGTCACCACAGATTGCGGACCAACCCTATCCCATATTCTTGTGAAGCAATTGGGAACGGATGCGGAAAGATCAGAGGCCTTCAACGCGGCGGGCGTTGAATTGGCCAAAATGCATGCCAAGGGCCTGACCCATGGGCGCCCTGCGGTCAAAGATATGTGCTGGGATGGCCAGAACATCGCATTGTTGGATTTCGAACGCTATTTACCTGCGCGCAATACGGCCCGTGGTCATATGCACGACCTGATCATCTTCATCCATTCGATCTATGGCTTCGTGCCAAAGTACATTCCAGAAGCCGAGGCTGCAGCGGCGGGGTATCGCGACGCAGACACGTCAGGCATGTGGGATCGCGCGGCAGCATGGTGCCACAAGATGCGGTGGCTGGATCCGGTCACAAAACCGCTTCAATGGGGCAATCGTGTTGGCGCGATGGAGTTCAAGGCCATTCCCCTGACTCTCAAAACATTTGGCGTGCGCTAGGCCGCAAGCCCGCCCCAAAGGATCAGGCACTGCCCGGCGATATAGAAGCCCCAGATCGCATAGCCCGCTTTGAACCGGTGGTGATAGGTGTCGGACATCCGAAACAAGCTGATGGCCAGAATCACATCCGAGATGATGAACAATCCGGCCCCAATGACGGCCCAACCAAAAGGCAGCGCCAGCGCGCTCAGCCCCATGACGCCAATGATCAGCACATAGATCCGCACGGGCCATTGAAGGTGGCCGGTATGCGTGGCCAGCCACAGTTCGGTCGAGACCATCAGACCCACCAGCACAAGCGCTGGGATTGGGGCCGTGAAAAACACGTCATAGATTGGGGCGCCCGACAGACCAAGGAAGTGCAGGATGTAAAGCAGATGCGCCAAGGCAAAGGCAGATAGGCCATAAAGAAAAGGGCCATCCCCATCCCGCGACAGGCCAAAATCACCCAGCGCTGACAGGAACAACCCGGCCACCAAATAGGCTGCCCCCCCGCCCAAATACGCTGCAAGCGAGAAGGCCAGAAGCGGAATCGTCTTGATGATCGACCGCGGCCAAGTAGCAGTGCGTGATGTCAGCGGGAAATAGGCCAGCGAGATCAGCAAGCCGAGGATAAGGGGCAATTGGGTCATGTCTTTGCGTAGTCCAAATGGGTTAACGGCGCGTTGACCGCCGCCAACACGCATCCAGCCAACCCGCGCGCGTCGCGCCGGTCAAGCATGACGTAACCGCAATTGGAAGGTCAAACTTCGTCAGGGAAGTGCTTCATGGTAAGTCGGATCGGGTTCGGCGCCGCCTGCCCCAGACCACAGATCGACGCATCGACCATTGTCTGGCTCAGCTCTTCCAGCAGATCCTGATCCCACTTGTCCGCCTGCATCAACTTCACAGCTTTTTCGCAACCGACGCGACACGGGGTACACTGGCCACAGCTTTCATCTTCGAAGAAACGCAACATGTTCAGCGCGGCTTCTTTCGCGCTGTCCTTGTCGGACAGGACCACCACAGCTGCGGACCCGATAAAGGTGCCATGCGGCTGCAGCGTGTCGAAGTCCAGCGGGATGTCGGCCATCGACGCAGGCAGCAGGCCGGACGACGGACCTCCGGGCTGGTAAGCCTTGAAGCTGTGACCGTCAGCCATGCCACCAGCAGCCTCGATGATGTCAGTGATGGTCGATCCGGCGGGCAGCAGATGCACGCCCGGATTGGCGACACGGCCCGACACGGAATAGCTGCGCAAACCCTTGCGGCCGTTTTTCTCGACCGAGGTCAGGATCTCGGGCCCTTCTCGCATGATGCGAGCCACCCAATGCAGGGTTTCGACGTTATGGACTAGTGTCGGGCGGTTGAAGATACCCACCTGCGCCACGAAAGGCGGACGGTGACGTGGTTCGCCGCGCTTGCCTTCGATCGACTCGATCATCGCGCTTTCTTCGCCGCAGATATAGGCGCCCGCACCACGACGCAGGTCGATAAAGCCGGGGGTGACAATGCCCGCGTCTTCCAGCGCGGCGATCTCCTGACGCAGGATTTCTAGCACGGCGGGGTATTCGTCGCGCATGTAGATAAAGCAGGTCTCGGCCTCGACCGCCCAAGCGGCGATCAGCATGCCTTCCAGCATCAGGTGCGGGGTGCGCTCCAGATAGTAGCGGTCTTTGAAGGTGCCGGGCTCGCCCTCGTCACCGTTGACGGCCAGATAGCGCGGACCTTCATTGGCGCGCACAAAGCCCCATTTGGTGCCCGAGGGGAAGCCCGCGCCGCCAAGGCCACGCAGACCGGCGTTCAGAACGGTTTCTTGGACTTCTTTCCAGTCACCGCCATCGCGCAGCTCGGCCAGCTTGGCGTAACCGCCTTCAGCTTGATAGGCGGCCAGATCCTGATAGTCGGGGATGTGGGCGTGGGTGTCGTCGGATTTGATCGCAGCTACGGTCTTGTCAAACGTGGCGTGATCGATGTGGTTGTGGCCCAGCTCCAACACCGGAGCCGTATCGCAGCGCCCCATGCAAGGCGCACGCACGACGCGGATCTCGGATGCGTCCAGCCCATCCTCAAGCGCTTTCTGCAGTGCTTCGGCACCGGCTAGCTCGCAGGATAGGGAATCACAGACGCGAATGGTCAGCGCAGGCGGAGGCGTCTCGCCTTCTTTCACCACGTCGAAATGGGCATAGAAGCTGGCAACTTCGTAAATCTCGGCCTGACCGGTGCCCATTTCCTGTGCCAAGGCGCGGATGTGGTCGGCGGACAGATGGCCGTATTCATCCTGAATCAGGTGCAAAAACTCGATCAGCAGGTCACGACGACGCGGCCGATCACCCAGCAACGCTTGGATTTCTTCCAGCGCATCCATATTCAGCTGACGGCCTTTCGGCGTATGACGCCCTTTGCCTTTGCCCGATTTCCAGATGCCTTTTTTCTCGTCCAGCGCCATGCCGATCCCGCCTTGAACCTTGTGAAGAACGTCGCCAGCATAGCGCCACACGGTATCAGCATGCTATTCAAAAGCGACATGCGCATGACGGATTGCGTAGAACGGCAAATTCAAGTTTACATGCATACGCATAATGCAACGCGATCCGAGGTTTCAGATGTCACACCCCTTACGGTTCTTCGCCGTTGCGGCAGGCATCCCCGCTCTGCTGATCGCCGCCGCGTGCTTCTTTGGATACCTCTTTTGCATCGCGCTTATCCTGTACATGACGGCGATTGCCTTTGGCTTGGACCAAGCAATAACCCGTAATGCCCCGGTATTGGACGAAGATCAGATCGCGCGCGACGCCGATATGCTGTCAGTTGCCATCGCGATCTGCCATTTGATTGCGCTTGCTTTGGTGATCTTGGCCTTATCAGGACGCACAGGCCTTTCCGGATGGGAACGCGTCGGCCTGTTCTGGGGCGCGGGAATGTATTTCGGACAGGTTTCAAACTCGAATGCACACGAGCTGATTCATCGCGCTGATAAGCGCCTGAGAAGACTGGGTGTTTGGGTCTATATCTCGCTTCTTTTCGGCCATCACAGCTCAGCCCACCCAAAAGTGCATCACCGTTTTGTCGCCACACCAGACGACCCGAATACCGCGCAAGAGGGTGAAAGCTTTTACGCCTTCGCACCGCGCGCTTGGAAAGGGTCCTTCGTTGCGGGGTATGAGATGGAGATGCATGATCTGGAGCGTGCAGGTCGGAGCGCAATACACAATCCTTATGTCATCTATGTTCTGGGCAGCGTTGTAATGCTTATCTGCGCAACTCTGATTGGCGGATTTTTCGGGCTTATCAGCTACCTCCTGATCTGCGCCTATGCACAGATGCAGCTTCTGTTATCGGATTACGTGCAACATTACGGACTAGAACGTGCAGTCGACAGCGATGGCCGGTTGGAGCCTGTAGGCCCACATCACAGCTGGAATGCTCCGCATTGGTTTACGGCACATATGATGCTGAACGCTCCGCGTCATTCAGACCACCACGCACATCCGATGCGCCCCTATCCGGCGCTGCGCCTGCCGACCGCCCAAGAAGCGCCAATGCTGCCCTATTCGCTTCCCATAATGGCAACGCTTGCCCTGTCACCCACACTTTGGCGACGCGTTATGGGTCGCTCACTTCGTCGGTGGCGTGAACAGTCGGCGCTAGCACCGCAAGGCTGACCCTGTGATTTCCCGCCAACGGGGAGCCCGCCAGAGCATTCCCCCTTGTTTATCACCCATCTAAGCCTATTCTCAGTCTTGATTGGTTTTCGACGAGCTGACTGGCCATGATGACCATTCTGCACTGGAAATGTGCGGATGCTCTTTCGAAAACGTATTCGCCCGGTTCTGGAAGGGGGCCCGAACGTGTCTGAAAACGGACTACAGAAAACTGCGTTCTTTATGCTGCTCGCGCTGATCGTCTATGTCTCGATCATTGGAGGTGCGTAATGGCTCAGCGTTATGGTGGCGAATTTAGCCCCGGCGGGCAGCCGAAGGGCAAGACCCCTCCTCCACGTCGGCCTTTTGATGGGCAAGAGCCTGCCCGCAGTGCGGGTCGCGTGAACTTTCTATTCTTGGCCCCGCTACCGCTGGCGATCCGGGCGTTTTTCCAACCTCCAACGGAAATGGCTTTGACACTGGTGGCTTTCGGCTTGTTGATCGGCTCTGCCTGGTTGACCCGCGAAGGCGTGGTGGCACATCAAGCTTATGATGCACGCAAGATCGCGCGCCGACCTGCCCTACCCAGAAAGCTGTTCGGAACGGTTTTGATGGGTGCCGGGTTGGCACTGGTTGGATTTGCTGGCGGATCGGTCCTGAACGCGGTGATTTACGGCGCATTGGGCGCAGGCTTACATCTTGCTGCCTTTGGCCCGGACCCTATGCGCAACAAATCGGCTGAAGGCATTGATGAGTTTCAGACGGACCGCGTGGCACGCGCTGTTGGTGAGGCTGAGAAGCATCTGAACGTGATGCGTGACACCGTTGGCCGCATTCGCAACCGCCAAATCGAAGCCCGCCTTGATCAGTTTATTGCCACCGCCCGCGATATGTTCCGCACGGTAGAAGATGACCCGCGTGACCTGACATCGGCCCGAAAATATTTAGGGGTTTATTTGCTTGGTGCGCGCGACGCGACGACCAAATTCGTCGACATTCATCTGCGCGATCCACATAGCGGTGCACTTAACGATTATGAAAACCTGCTGGATGATCTCGAGGCAAACTTCGCCGCGAAAACCCGGCAGTTCCTGAACGATGATCGCAGTGATCTTGATGTTGAGATCGAAGTACTGCGAGAGCGACTGGCACGCGAAGGCGTGCGAACAGAAGATTAAGTACGAGGACCATTCCATGACCCAATCCACACGCGAGCAGGCGCAAGCCGCTCTGAAAGACATTGAAGCCGCAACTGCCGTCATTCTGCCCGAGCCTTCGAACGCTCTGGTTCCCTTGGCTGAGGCCGACAAACCAACCAGCGCCGAAATTCAAAAGCGCATGGACGAGATCGACATGGCCAACAGCCAGTCGATCATCGAGTTCGGCTCGGCTGCGCAGTCCGAACTTCAGGTGATCAGCCAGGACATGCTCCAAGGCGTGCGTAACAAGGATGCAGGTCCGGCGGGCGACAGTCTGCGCAATATCGTCACCACGATCCGTGGCTTTTCGATCAGCGAACTGGATATGCGCCGCAAGCGCAGTTGGTGGGAAAAGCTACTGGGCCGCATGGCCCCTGCCGCGAAATTCATGGCGCGCTATGAAACCGTACAAGGTCAGATCGACAAGATCACGGACAACCTTCTGAACCACGAGCATGTGCTTCTGAAAGACATCAAATCTCTGGACAAACTCTATGAGAAAACGCTCGATTTCTATGATGAGTTGGCGCTGTACATTGCCGCGGGCGAAGCCAAATTGACCGAGCTGGACGAAACCATCATCCCTGCCAAAGTGGCCGAAGTTGAGGCTGCCCCAGAGGAGCAAGGCGTCGTCAAAGCCCAAGAACTGCGCGACCTGCGTGCCGCGCGTGACGATCTGGAACGCCGCGTGCATGATCTGAAGCTCACGCGCCAAGTCACCATGCAGTCGCTGCCATCGATCCGTCTTGTGCAGGAAAATGACAAGTCGCTGGTGACCAAGATCAACTCGACATTGGTGAACACCGTGCCGCTTTGGGAAACCCAGTTGGCGCAGGCCGTGACCATTCAGCGCTCGGCAGAAGCTGCGGTGGCAGTGAAAGACGCCACGGATCTGACGAACGAGCTGCTGACTGCCAATGCCGAGAACCTGCAAGAAGCTAACCGTATGGTCCGTCAGGAAATGGAGCGCGGTGTCTTTGACATCGAAGCCGTGAAATCCGCCAACGCCACTTTGATCGCTACGATCGAGGAAAGCCTGGCAATTGCGGACGAAGGCAAAGCCAAACGCGCTGCTGCCGAGGAAGAGCTGATCAAGATGGAAGCTGAGTTGAAAGAGACTTTGGCATCAGCCAAAGCGCGAGGCACAGCTTCGGGTCACAATCTGGCCGAAAGCGTCTCGAACAGCTGATCGGGGCGACGAACCCAGAAGGTAAATATCTGTGAGCATATTTGCATTCCAGAACATCAAAGGGGCCGTCATTGCATTGACGGCCCTGACTGCTGCTGCAGCCTGCACCATGCAGACCGACACCCCTGCGCCACCCTCCCAGCGGCCGGCTACTGAGAAGCCTCTGGCTCAGCTTACTGCACCGGCTCCTACCGGGGGCAGCGCGTATTACAAGAACTACTATGCCAAGATCCAACACAGTCTTTTGGTCCATGACCAGCTAAGGCGGGATGGAGGCGGCCCAGACACGCCCTACACGGCCGAGATGTTGGCCCGCAACTTCGAACGCATCGCATTCAACAGCGAATACAGCACGATTGGCAATCGCCGTGTCTCGGAAGAGCGCGCTGTGAAATTGACTCGCTGGACCAAGCCCGTTCGTTACGCCCTGAATTTCGGGGAAGCGGTCCCCGAAGAGGACCGGGCCAAGGATCAGCAGACCTTTTCAAAATACGTGTCGCGTCTGGCGCGTCACACACGCCACCCGATCAGTGCCTCCCAAAGCGGCGCCAATTTCAACGTGTTCATCCTGACAGAAGATGAGCGGCGCAATTTCGGTGCTCAGCTGCAAAGCTTCGTTCCCGGCATCAGCCTGTCTGACCAGCGCGAGATCACCGGGCTTCGTCGTGATACGCAATGCGTCGTTCTTGCCGTTGATCGTGATGATGACAACCGGATCGAACGCGCTATCGCCGTCATACGGGCGGAACTGCCAGACCGGATGCGCACGGCTTGCTTGCACGAAGAAATGGCCCAAGGGCTTGGCCTGCCCAATGACAGCCCAGTCGCCCGCCCATCTATCTTCAACGATTCTGACGAGTTCGGGCTTCTGACCTCGCATGACGAACTGTTGCTTCAGATGCTTTACGACCGTCGTTTACGCCCCGGTATGAGCGCGGACGAAGCACGTTTGACAATCAACAAAATTGCTGCCGAACTTGTAGACGGCACTGTGTGACCCCAAGGAGGAATTAACCATGGGAATTCTAGATTTTCTAACCGGTGAATTCATCGACGTCATTCATTGGGTGGATGACACCCGCGACACGATGGTTTGGCGATTTGAGCGCGAAGACCACGAGATTAAGTACGGCGCGAAGCTGACTGTTCGCGAAGGCCAAGCCGCCGTGTTTGTACATGAAGGGCAGTTGGCGGATGTGTTCACGCCCGGTCTGTACATGCTCGAGACCAACAACATGCCGATCCTGACCACGATCAACCATTGGGATCATGGCTTCAAATCGCCCTTCAAGTCCGAGATCTATTACGTCAACACGACGCGTTTCAACGATCTGAAATGGGGTACCAAGAACCCGATCATGCTGCGTGATCCCGAATTTGGCCCGACCCGCATCCGCGCATTTGGCACCTATTCGGTGCGCGTTTCGGACCCGGCCCGTTTCCTTGTTGAAATCGTTGGCACCGATGGCGAATTCACGATGGATGAGATCAGCTATCAAATCCGCAACATCATCGTTCAGGCCTTCAGCCGTGTCATCGCAAGCGCGGGCATTCCGGTTCTTGATATGGCGGCCAACACCGCCGATCTGGGCAAAATTGTTGCTGCCGAAATCAGTGGTATCGTTGCCGAATACGGCCTGACGATCCCCGAGTTCTATATCGAAAACATATCGCTTCCGCCCGCCGTGGAAGAGGTGTTGGACAAGCGTACCTCGATGGGGATTGCCGGCAACCTCGACAACTACATGAAGTTCAACGCAGCCGAAGCCATGGGGTCTGAGAACTCGGCCATGGCGTCCTCGATGGGCGCTGGCATGGGGGCCGCAATGGGTATGGGCATGGCGGGTCAGATGACAGCACAGGCTGGACCTTGGGGCGCAGCCCCTGCCGCGGTTCAGACCCCTCCTCCGCCGCCTGTTGAGCACGTCTGGCACGTGGCCGAGAGTGGCAAGACAAAGGGCCCATATTCGAAAGCTGCGATGGGCCGAATGGCTGCAGATGGTGAGCTGACGCGCGATACCCACGTTTGGACCCCCGGTCAGGACGGTTGGATGCGCGCGGAAGATGTGGCCGAACTGGCGCAACTATTCACAATTCTGCCGCCCCCACCGCCCGGCGCATGATCAAGTATGGGCGGTCCACACGGGTCGCCCAACTGACCGAACATCAACACTTCACGAGGTTTTTCCCGGATGGCCTTTCCGCGCGAAGATACCCAGACGAATATCGAAGAGCACCGCTTTCCCTGTGATCAATGCGGCGCTGATCTTCGGTTTGATCCGGAACACAATCAACTGACCTGTGACCATTGTGGGTTCAAAGCTCCGATTGAAGATCGGCAAGCAGCCCAAATGGTCATTCGGGAGCTGGACCTGAAGCGCGCCTTGCGTGCCGACCTTCCGGATCACGAGTTGGAAGAAACCCGTGTTCTGACATGTCCAAACTGTGCGGCGCAGACTGAATTTGACAGCACAACACATGCCGCCGAATGCCCATTTTGCGCGACACCCGTCGTCACTGATACGGGCACTCATCGGCACATCAAACCCAAAGGGCTGGCCCCGTTCGAAATCGAAGAACGTGAGGCACGCAAAGCCATGACCGACTGGTTGGGGCGGTTGTGGTTTGCACCGAACGGATTGAAAGAATATGCCCGCAAGGGTCGCAAGATGACGGGCATCTACGTTCCCTATTGGACCTTCGATGCAGACACCAAAACCCGCTATGCAGGGCAGCGTGGCATCGTGCATGAACGCACCCGAACCGTCATGGTAAACGGCAAACGCGAACAGAAAACCACGCGCCATGTCCGTTGGACATCAGTCTCGGGTCGGGTCGCGCGGTTCTTTGATGACGTATTGGTCTTGGCGTCCAAAGGCTTGCCCAAGAAATACACCGATGCGCTCGAACCATGGGATTTGTCGCGGCTTGAGCCCTACCGCCCAGAATATTTGGCAGGCTTCCGGGCAGAGGGCTATACCATCGAGTTGGATGAGGGGTTTGCCGAAGCGCGTGATTACATGAACCGGATCATTGTGAGGGATGTGAAGTTTGACATCGGCGGCGATCGCCAGAGGATCTCGTCCATGGATACGGATATGTCCGATCTGACCTTCAAACACATCCTTCTTCCCGTGTGGCTTGCCGCCTACAAATACCGCGGGCGCACCTATCGTTTTGTGGTGAACGGTCAAAATGGCCGCGTTCAAGGCGAACGCCCGTATTCTGCCTGGAAAATCGCCTTTGCCGTCGTCTTGGGGCTGATAGCAGCAGGTATCATCGGCTATCTGTCCGCGCAAAGCCAATAGAAGGTGCCTATGGATCCCGATACGTTTGACGCGCTTCTGGGCGCCCGCCACTCCTGCCGCGCCTTCCGCGCGGATCCGATTCCAACACCGGTGATCGAAGAAATCCTGCTGTCAGCGCAGAAGGTGCCAAGCTGGTGCAATGCGCAGCCTTGGCAGGTCGAGGTCACCACCGCGTCCCAGACCGACCGTCTGCGTGATGCCTTATATGCCCATGCGCGTAGCAACGCGCAGACACCGGATGTGGACTGGCCCAGTGCCTATACAGGCCTGCATCAACGTCGGCGCAAGACCTGTGGGTCACAGCTTTACAAAAGCGTGGGCGTCACGCCCGGGGATCGTGCCGCATCCGGCCAGCAGATGTTAGAGAACTTCCGCTTCTTCGGGGCGCCGCATATCGCTCTAATCTCGGCTCCGGCTGAACTTGGCCCCTATGCCTATCTAGATTGCGGAGGCTTCGTGACCGGTTTCTGTCTGGCCGCCACTGCGCAAGGCGTGGCGACAATCCCGCAAGCCGCAGTGGCAGCCTTCGCGCCCTTCCTGCGCGACTGGTTTAACTTGCCCGAGGATCGCGTGATCCTATGCGGCATTGCCTTCGGGCGCCGCGACGAGGACCATCCCGCCAACAGTTTCCGCACCGGACGGGCAGATTTGGACGAATGGGTGCATTGGCATGGAAAGGACACTGAATGAGAGCTTTGATCCAGCGCGTCAGCGAAGCGTCCGTCCGCGTCGATGGCGTAACGGTCGGTGAAATCGGTCCGGGCCTTTTGGTGCTGGTCTGCGCCATGGAGGGCGACGTCGAGGCGAATGCAGATACGCTTGCTGCCAAGATCTCGAAACTGCGGATTTTCAAGGATGACGCGGACAAGATGAACCGGTCACTGCTTGATACCGACGGGTCCGCGCTTGTTGTCAGCCAGTTTACGCTGGCCGCCGATACCTCGCGCGGGAACCGTCCGGGATTCTCGACCGCCGCCCGCCCGGATGAGGGCGAACGCCTGTATGAATACTTCGCAGATCAATTGCGTGGGCACGGGATTGAGGTTGCGCAAGGCCAGTTTGGCGCCGACATGAAAGTGTCACTTCTGAACGATGGGCCAGTGACGATTTGGATGGAGTTCTAGACGCTCAAATAGCCGTAGGTCTTAGTAGCCAGCTTTCTTATCGACCAAATGCAAGAAAGGTTCCCTGGATTCGCCGCGACGAATGTTTTCTGCAATGACCTTGGCGGCGGTATCCGGTCGCGTATCAGAAGCGATATGCGGTGTGACCGTCACTTTCGGATGTGCCCAATACGGATCATCATCCGGCAGGGGTTCTACCCGGAAAACATCAAGCGTTGCATGCCCGATGTGACCCCGATCAAGCGCCTCAAGCAAAGCCTTGTCATCAATCAGCGGTCCGCGCCCTGGGTTGATGATCACAGCCCCTTCAGGAAGCATCGCTATGTGGTCTGCATCCAAGACATTCTCGGTGGCTTTTGTGGCGGGCAGGAGCAAAACCAGAATATCTGATGTTCGCAAAACCTGCTCCAACCCTTCATCACCATGAAGACAGGTCACACCATCAATTGCTTTCGCACCACGGCTCCACCCTGACACGGGGAAATTCAGATTGGTCAGGGCTTTGGCAGCAACGCGGCCCAGCTCGCCCAAACCCAGAATGCCAACACGCCGATCCCGAGCGAGCGGAGGGGCAAGTCGGCCCCAAGCAGGTTTCGTGCGATGGATATCCTGATCCATTTCAAGGTGATGGCGCAGAACGTGGCCCACGACCCATTCGGTCATACCTTCGCTGAGCCCTTGATCAACCATGCGTGTGTAAGGCTGCGTCAGGGTTCGATTGTAGACGATCCTTTCAACCCCTGCCCACAAGCCCAGAATGGCTTTGGTTCGGGTAAAAGGCGTAAAGTCTTGAAGCTCGCTGTTGGGATCGTAGATGATGTAATCCACCTGGTCCGCTGGGATGTCGCATGACAAGTTCGCGTCGATCTCGATCTCATTCAGGGCTTTGGTGATTTCATTCTGATAGACGTCCCAACGTTTGGGATTGCCCGCATAAAGAATGTTGATGCTCATCACTTTTGTCTCGCTCTGTGAACATGTGCGCTTTGGACCAGACCGAAGCCAACCAGCAAAACCAGCATGGCCGAGCCGCCATAGCTTACCATCGGCAACGGCACCCCGACCACTGGGGCAAGGCCCATCACCATGGACATGTTCACCGCAAAGAACAAGAAAAAGGTGACTGCAACGCCAAGGGTCAAAAGCGAGCTGAAGCGGTCTTTGTTTTGGAAAGCGGAGAATGCGCAAAACGCAAGAATGAGCACATAAAGGGTTAAAAGCGAAACGCCGCCTAAAAACCCAAACTCTTCCGCCAAAGTCGTGAAGATAAAGTCGGTATGCTTTTCGGGCAGGAAGTTCAGTCGCGATTGCGTGCCTTGCATAAAGCCGCGTCCGGTCCAGCCACCGGACCCCAAAGCGATCTTGGATTGCGTGATGTGGTAGCCCGCTCCCAGTGGGTCCGACGAGGGATCAAGGAACGTGTCGATCCGGCGGAACTGATAGTCTTTCAGAAGCTGCCATTCCGTACCCCGTGACATGAAAACAGATGTCACCAAGCCGACACCAGACGCAATGACCGCACCGAAATACCAAAGGCTAACCCCGGCAAGAAACATGATCACGCCCCCGCCTGTCACCAGCAGGATCGAAGTACCAAGGTCCGGCTGCCTCAAAACCAGAAGGGTTGGCAGCATGATCAAGATGAGTGGAATTAGCACCCAAAGCGGGCGCGAGACTTTCTTGATGTCCAACCAGTCATAGTAAGCCGCCAACATCATCACCAAAGTGATTTTCATCAGCTCGGAGGGCTGCAACCGCATGAATCCAAGGTCAATCCATCGTTGGGCGCCCATACCGGTTGTTCCGATGATCTCGACCAAAACCAAAAGGACCAGAGACACCAGATATCCAAGCCCTGCCATGTTGCGCCAAAACCAGATGGGCACCATGGCGATGATAAACATCATCCCCATGCCCAACGCAAAACGCTTCATCTGCGCCATCGCCCACGGGTCCAGATTTCCGCCAGCGACGGAAAACAGCATAAGAAACCCAACACTCGCCACGGCAGTCAAAAGCAAGACAAGTGCCCAATTCAGGTAGAGAATTTTACGAAACCCTGACGGAACATATTTTACGTTATATTCAAGATAGCTCATGCGCGCCCCTCGGCCGCTTTCAGGCGCTCGGCATGCGGCATCTCGAGCATCTCTTCGATGTCACGCTGACGGGACCGGATCGTCCCACGTTGGCTTGAGGGATATGCTTCAAGCGGAGGCTGACCCTCAAAATAGGTTTGCAACATGATATCGCGGGCAATGGGCGCGGCGGCTTTTGATCCGCCTCCGCCGTGTTCAACAACCACAGAAACCGCATAGCGCGGGTTGTCATGCGGCGCGTAACACACGAACAGAGCGTGATCGCGGCGTTCCCACGGCAAATCTTCGTTTCGCGTCACACCACGCGCGCGTTCAGCGGCGGTGATGTTGCGCACCTGGCTTGTACCGGTCTTGCCCGCCATGCGGAGTTCATCCCCGACGACTTTGGATCGTCCTGCGGTGCCGCGCCGTGCATTCACAACCTCGTACATGCCTTTTCGGATCGCTTCGAGGTTCGTGGTGCTGATTCCCAAATCCCCGTCATTGCGTATCTCGGTCTCGACCCCGTTGACGGATCGCACAAGCCTTGGATAGATCGCCTGCCCGGTTGCCAAGCGCGAGGTCATGACGGCCAACTGCAACGGGGAGGCCAACACAAAGCCCTGACCAATACCGGCGTTCAGGCTGTCACCCACAACCCAATCAGCTTGCCGCGCTTCGCGTTTCCAAGCTTTCGTCGGGATCAAACCCTTTGCAATGGCCGATAGCGGCAAGTCATGCCGTTCCCCCAGCCCAAGCTTGCGGGCCATGGCCGATATTTTTTCGATTCCAACCCTTTGCGCGATTTCGTAATAATATATATCGCAGCTTTCGCGCAGGCTTTTGACCAGATCAACTTGCCCGTGCCCCCCGCGCTTCCAGCAGTGGAAGTTTCGCGAATGCACCTCGACCCGACCAACGCAGCGGATGGTTTCATTCAGGTCGATAACGCCCTCTTCCAACGCGGCCAAAGCGGTGACCATCTTGAAGGTTGAGCCGGGGGGATAAGTCCCCTGCGCGGGCTTGGCCGCCAGCGGGCGATAGGGATCGTCCAAAAGGGTTTTGTAGTCAGCGCTAGAGATACCGCGCACAAACTTGTTGGGATCAAAGGTTGGGGCGGACCCGATAGCCAACACATCCCCCGTGATCGTATCCATCACCACTGCCGCCGCGCTTTCGCCCGCAAGACGCGCTTGCACATAAGCCTGAAGATCGGCGTCAATTGTCAGCTGAACATTGTCACCCGCGCGCCCTTCTTCGCGACCCAGCTCCCGCATCTCGCGCCCAACCGCATTGACTTCGACCTCACGTGTTCCTGCCGCCCCACGCAGATCCAGTTCCATCTTTGCTTCAACGCCGCTTTTGCCAATCTGGAAGCGCGGGATCTGCAAAAGCGGATCAGGGTCTTCCAGTTTCGACAGGTCATAATCCGATACGGGGCCGACATATCCTATCACATGGGCAAAATCATCTGCCCGCGGGTAGCTGCGGGAAAGGCCCACATCTGCCGTGATGCCGGGCAAGGCCGGTGCATTCACAGCAACCTCGGCCACGTCCTCCCATGCGATGCGATCCGCAACGGTGACCGGGACAAAGGGGCTGCGGCGGCGCATCTCATCCAATGCGCGCGTTACATCCTCATCCGAAATCCAAACGATTTTACGTAGGCGATCCAAGACCTGCTCGGGGTCTTCGGCATCTTCGCGGACCATAACAATGCGGTAGTTCTGTTCGTTCCCAGCGATCAGCACGCCGTTGCGATCATAGATCAGACCACGCGCAGGTGGGATCAGCTGAAACTTGACGCGGTTTTCTTCAGCAAGATCTCGGTATTCGTCAGCCTGTTCGACCTGCATGTAACGCATGCGACCAACCAACATGGCCGCAAAAGACACTTGAAGCCCGCCCAGCAGAAGACCACGCCGCGTGATTTTGCGTGCACTTGTTTCGGTATCTGCTGGGGACCGCTTCATGCTGCTTGGCTCCGAACGGGATCATCACCCGGTTGCAGCTTTTCGATCCCCAAAACAAAGACCGAGATGAACACAACAACGGGATAAACGGCGATCGTGGCTAGGAACTGCATGAGGGCACGGCCAAAGGGAATTTGGTCAACAAAGAACACCATCAGCAGAATTCTCTCCCCCAAAAGCATGGCCAGCAGCACAGCAGCGACGACGCCCATCTCTACCAAAAAGGGCTGCTCACGAAGGCCTGTCTCGCGGCGGCGAAGAACTTCCAAGCCAAGGACTGCAATCAACGCTCCGACCGCAGGTATGTCCTGAAACAGTAGGTCGGTCAGGAAGACTATAGCAGCCACAAGGAAAATCGGAACATAATCCGGGCGGCGGAGCATCCATGCCATGACGATCGCCATGAAGATGTCAGGACCGGGAAACCGTCCAGCGCTGAGGTCCAGAGGAAGAAGCCGCACAAATAGTAGCCCAACCGAGATCACGACCAGCAGGCTCCAAAACGCCCAGCGCAGCAAGGTAATGCGATCGGTCATTCCTCCTGCCCTTCTTCTGTGGTTTCCGGCGCGTGTTCCTCGCCGTCCGTGGCCGCCACAGGTATGGGCGGCGCAGCGGGGGTCGAGACGATCAGACTGCCCTCACCTTCGACCATCTCGCCCGGATGGCTACGTAGAACCCGCAGAAACTCTAAGCGTTCGTAATCGGCGGCCAAGCGCACGCGCAAACGACGGTCACTGCCCAAAGCCACATGCCCCACCAGAAGGCCTGCCGGGAACACACCACCATCACCCGATGACACGACGCGGTCTCCGGGGCGGACTTTCTCGGGGCTCTCCAAAAACTCGATCGGGGGCGCGGCCGAGTTGTCACCAACTAAAAGTGCGTTTTGACCGGACGGCTGCACCATGATCGGGATGCGGCTGTTGCTGTCGGTCAGTAGGATCACTCGGCTTGTTCGTTTTCCAACGCCTGAAATCCGGCCCGCCAGTCCAAGACCATCCGTTGCCGCCCAACCGTCTACAAGCCCGTCACGGGTGCCGATATTTAAAAGAACGGATTGGCGAAACGGGGATCCACTATCCGCCAGAACCACACCCGTCACATAGCTGAGCTGGGCGTCCAACCGAACGTTGTTCAGGTTCAAAAGCTGGGCGTTTTCCTGCTCTAACTGCAGGGCCGCTTCCTTCCACGCTTTCATTTGCTGAAGCTCGCGGCGCAGTTCCTGATTTTGTTCGTAGATGCGCGTGTAGGATTGGAAATTCTCAACCATTCCGACCATCTTCGTAACCGGCACCAACGCCCAATCAAAGCTGGGGACAACGGCGTCAATCAAGTTGGAACGGAAACGTTCAACCCTTGGGCTGTCGATCCGCCAGACCAGAAACACCAGAAACAAGCACAGCACCAACAGGCTGACAAACAGCCTGCGCAGTGGACGTGCATAGTCCTCCGTCTGGTTTGGTTTACGTGCCAATCTGGCCTCCGGTTACCCGACGGGCGCGCCCCACCGGCGGGGCAGACCCGATCAGCTGTCGTAGTCGATCACGTGGCGCAGTTGCTTTTCGAACTCCAGCGCCTTGCCAGTGCCCAATGCCACACAATTCAAGCTTTCATCTGCGACCGAGATGGATAGGCCTGTCTGCTCACGCAGGGCAAGATCCAGCTCGCCCAACAAAGCACCGCCACCAGTCAGCATGACACCGCGATCCACAATATCCGCGGCCAGATCGGGCGGCGTGGCTTCAAGTGCGGTCATTACGGCTTCGCAGATTTGCTGCACCGGTTCTGCCAGCGCTTCTGCGACTTGTGCCTGGTTGATCTCGGTTTCCTTAGGCACACCGTTCAGAAGGTCACGCCCACGAATTTGCAACGAGGTACCACGTCCATCATCGGGCATACGCGCAGCACCGATGGTGGTTTTGATGCGTTCAGCGGTGGTTTCACCGACCAGCAGGTTCTGCTGACGACGTAGGTAGCTGATGATCGCATCATCCATGCGGTCACCACCCACACGAACCGAGCGCGCATATACAATGTCACCCAATGACAGAACGGCGACTTCGGTCGTACCACCACCGATGTCCACAACCATATTCCCGGTTGGGTCAGTGATTGGCATGCCTGCTCCGATGGCCGCAGCAATGGGTTCGGCGACCAGACCAGCGCGACGCGCACCTGCCGACAGAACCGACTGACGAATGGCCCGCTTTTCAACCGGGGTCGCGCCATGCGGCACACAAACGATGATTTTCGGCTTCGAGAAGGTCGTGCGCTTATGCACTTTGCGAATGAAGTGTTTGATCATCTCTTCCGCGCTGTCAAAGTCAGCAATGACCCCTTCGCGCATCGGGCGGATCGCCTCGATCGAGCCGGGCGTACGGCCCAGCATCAACTTGGCGTCTTCACCCACGGCCAGAACTTTTTTCACACCGTCTTTGACGTGATATGCCACAACCGAGGGTTCGTTCAGAATGACGCCCTTGCCCTTCACGTAGACCAGCGTGTTCGCGGTCCCAAGGTCAATCGCCATATCCGACGAAAACAAACTCGAAAGCCCTACCATTTGGATGCCTATCCCGTTCAAATACCCTTCAGTGCCCGCGACTCCCCTAAGGAGCGGACCGGTGGATATATAAGCGTCCAAGCCTTGTGGTGAAAGCCCTAATGCAAACGGGCAAGCGGCTTATCGCCAAGAACCAAGGAAATTCATACATTTGGCGATAGAATACCCGCACTGTCCCGCATCGGGCTTTCACTTATCGAACCAAACAGCTCCCATACGGGCAAAAAGAATTTTGCCCGTATGGGTGTCTTCGATCAAACGCTCTCGGGTTTGGTCTTTTCGCGGCGCGTGATCAGGTTGTTCAGCGCGTTCACATAGGCACGAACAGACGCCAGAATCGTGTCGGTGTGGGACGATTGCCCACTTACGATCTTGCCGTTCTCTTCCATCCGAACCGACACAGTGGCTTGCGCATCGGTTCCTTCGGTCACAGCATGCACCTGATACAGCTGCAATTTTGCTTCATGCGGGAAGATCTGCTTCACGCAATTGAACGCCGCATCCACAGGACCATCACCTTCCGAGCTGACTTTGTGTTCAACCCCATCCACAGTCATGGTCAGGTCGGCAGTGTTCTTTTCTTCCGTTCCCGCGACCACATGCAGTGACTTGACCTGCAAACGGTCATTGGCGTCATCCGTTCCGTCGGTCATCAACGCGATCAGGTCGTCATCGAACACTTCTTTCTTCGTATCCGCCAATTCCTTGAAGCGCACAAAGACGTCCTTCAACTGGTTGTCACCTACATCAAAGCCCAGTTCATTCAGCTTGGCTTTCAATGCAGCGCGACCCGAGTGCTTGCCCAACGGCAACGATGTGCCGGACAAACCCACGTCTTCGGGGCGCATAATCTCGAAGTTCTCGGGGTTTTTCAGCATACCATCCTGGTGGATGCCGCTTTCATGGGCGAAAGCGTTTTTGCCGACGATGGCTTTGTTATATTGAACCGCAAAGCCCGAGACCTGCGCCACGCGGCGCGAGATGTTCATGATCTTCGTGGTGTCGATCTGGGTTTGATAAGGCATGATGTCGTTGCGCACTTTCAGCGCCATGACAACCTCTTCCAGCGCGGTATTACCAGCCCGTTCACCCAAGCCATTAATGGTGCATTCGATCTGGCGCGCACCTGCCTCGACGGCAGCCAAGGCGTTGGCGGTCGCCATGCCCAAGTCATTGTGGCAGTGGGTCGCAAAGATGATCTCATCCGCGCCGGGCACCTTCTCGATCAGCATACGGATCAGATCCGCACTTTCACGCGGCGCAGTGTAGCCCACCGTGTCTGGAATGTTGATTGTGGTGGCACCTGCCTTGATCGCGATCTCGATCACACGGCACAGATAGTCATGCTCGGTTCGTGTCGCATCCATTGGCGACCACTGGACATCATCCACCAGATTGCGCGCATGGCTGACGGTTTCATGGATCAGGTCAGCCATTTCATCCTGTGTCAGGTTCGGAATGGCGCGGTGCAGGGGCGAGGTGCCGATGAAAGTGTGAATGCGTGGCTTCGCGGCCTTGCGCACAGCTTCGGCGCAGCGGTCGATATCTTTGAAGTTTGCACGCGACAGACCACAGATGACAGAATTGGTCGAGCGCTCAGCAATTTCGGACACAGCCGCGAAATCACCTTCCGAGGCAATCGGGAAACCCGCTTCGATGATATCCACGCCCATCTCGTCCAGCATCTCGGCGATCTCAAGCTTCTCATCATGCGTCATGGTTGCGCCGGGACTTTGTTCGCCGTCACGCAAAGTGGTGTCGAAAATCAACACGTGATCCGAGGGTTTGTTCATTGTCTTATCTCTTTGATATGAGTGTCTTAGCCTAGGTAGCCCGTCATGTTGGGCTGGTTCGTGGCGCGGCTGGCGTGTCCCCTGAGCGGTCGCGCCATAACGGCACGCTCAGAGGCGGCTAAGAAGTAGCAGAAGACCCAGCGCGGGGCGGGAGTTGATAATATGTTTCTGCGTAACCATGCGCGTGAATATACGGCGCTTTACGCCGAGTTAAAGCCCTTTTTTCGGAAAACTGCCCAAAGGGCCGTCGCGAAGCTGTTTATTCGGTGCTCGGTTGTTCTTCTGTTGCGGCAGGTGCAGTTCCAGCTGCAGATGCAGCTCCGGCGGCCTCGGCAGCTTCCGCAGCTGCTTCGCTGTCAACGGCCGGGGCGGGCGCTGTTTCGACCGCTTCCGCAATCACGCCGTCTTCCCATGTGCCCTCTTCCTGACTGCCGTCTGCACGGTAGACAACACCTGAGCCATGGCGCTTTCCGTTCTCGAAGTTACCTTCATAGCGGTCGCCACCCGGATAGAACGCAACGCCCGGACCGTGGAACAAACCTGACAGCCATTGACCTTCGTAGCTGAATCCGTCCGCAGTGACGAATTTACCGCGCCCTTCGCGTTCACCCCCAACAAACTCGCCTTCGTAAATCGAGCCATCTGCCAGTTTTGATACGCCCTGCCCATGTGGCATGCCGGATTGCCATCCGCCCACATGGCTGGCACCATCGGACGTCACCAAGGTTCCTTCGCCATCAAACAATGCGTCCTTGAACATCCCTTCATAGCGTGCGCCATCGGCAAGAAGTGCAATCCCTTTGCCCTCAATCACGCCGCCTTTCCAGTCACCTTCAAAGTTGCTTCCATCTGGATAAGTTATCATTCCGACACCATCCGCCAATCCAGCGCGGAACTGGCCTTTGTAAACAGAGCCATCGGGGTAGGTCACGTTGCCATCCCCCTCAATCACACCGGCAACCCAATTGCCATCATATCGGTAACCGTCACCTCCGACGAAAACACCCCGCCCGTGTCGTTGATCCCCGTCAAAACTGCCTTCGTAACGATCGCCATTGGCATAGGTGACTATGCCGGCCCCTTGACGCGACCCGGCCTGGAACTGCCCGGAATACACGTCGCCATTGGCTTGCGTCAGAACACCTTCGCCATGCATCTGGCCCTTGGCCCAGTTGCCTTCGTACATCATACCGTCAGGTTGGGTCAGCTTGCCTGCGCCGTCGCGCTCTCCGGCCCGCATGCCGCCCTCATAGACGGACCCGTCCGGATAGGTGGACCGGCCACGCCCCTCTTTTACACCCGCAACCCAATCGCCTTCGTAAATATAGCCCGATGGGCTTTGCAGGCGTCCTTGGCCGTGATGCATCGCGTTGCGAAACCCGCCTTCGTACTGGATGCCGTTGGCATAGAGCGCCTGACCTGACCCGTTGATCTTGCCATCCACCCAGTCACCTTCAAAGCTGGCCCCATCGGCAAACGTGATTTTGCCGAACCCTTCCGGCTTTCCTTTTACGAAGTTGCCTTCGT
Organism: Aliiroseovarius sp. F20344; assembly: GCF_023016155.1. Taxonomy (GTDB): domain Bacteria; phylum Pseudomonadota; class Alphaproteobacteria; order Rhodobacterales; family Rhodobacteraceae; genus Aliiroseovarius. Next base: position 289,047 of record NZ_JALKBG010000005.1, on the reverse strand, counting down.
AGACAGACCCATTGGGAAAACGTGCCACGCCTTGCCCAAGGATCTCTCCGTCAATGAATTCGCCGGTGTATTCATAGCCCGAGGGAAGGCTGAGCGTTCCCATTCCGTGCTGCAAACCGCCCTTGAACGTCCCCTCATAGACCGAACCATCATCATATTGTTTGGTTTCAACCTGCGCAGCCGCCGCCATCGGCAAACTCAGCGCCAAAGCGGTCAATACTAGAATTCCGGCAAATGGGCGTTGCATCTCGAAACCTCGTTCAAATTCTTTGACTTGTTATTGGACTGCCGAAGCAAGACTGCGCCTAGACTATGACGTCCCAAAAGCCGAGACAACGCTTTTCAAGCGCAGCCTCTTTATCCTGCGGACAAACCTGCTACATCTGTGCCGAACCATCTCTGGCAATGGCCGGACAGAAGGACTGGCGTGATGAGTGAGAAATTTAGCCTGACACTGGCACAACTGAACCCAACCGTGGGCGCAATTGCGGCAAATGCTGATAAGGCGCGCGCCGCGTGGAAGGCGGCGAAAGAAGCTGGCAGCGACATGCTGGCCCTGCCCGAAGCATTTGTGACGGGCTATCAGACGCAGGACTTGGTAATGCGCCCGCAGTTTTATCGCGACGCGATGAATGCAATAGGGGCGTTGACGAAAGACTGCGCAGACGGCCCAGCAATCGGGATCGGAGCGCCGTATCACGATGGCAAGGACCTTTATAACGCCTACTATATCCTTAAAGGTGGCAAGATCGCCACGCGAATCCTGAAGCAACGCCTGCCCAACGAGACCGTCTTCGACGAAGAACGTCACTTCACCTCGGCTGACCCGCAAGGCCCGTATTCCATGGGACCGATCCGCATTGGCACGCCGATTTGCGAAGACGCCTGGCATGCCGAGGACGTCTGCGAGACGCTGGCCGAAAGCGGTGCCGAGTTTCTGCTCATCCCCAATGGTTCGCCTTACTATCGCAACAAGTTCGACGTGCGCCTGAACCACATGGTGGGTCGTGTGGTCGAAACCGAACTGCCGCTAATCTACCTGAACATGGTCGGAGGGCAGGATGACCAAGTGTTTGACGGAGCGTCTTTCGCCTTGAACCCGGGCGGAGAGCTCGCCTTCCGCATGGCCGATTTCGATGAAGAGATCCGGCACGTGGACCTGATCAACACCGATGACGGTTGGCGCATCCAACCCGGTCCGATTGCCAGTCTGGGCAATGAGTGGGAGCAAGATTACCGCGCAATGGTTGAAAGCCTGCGTGACTATATGGGCAAGACAGGGTTCAAGCAGGTGCTGCTGGGTCTGTCCGGCGGGATCGACAGCGCGATTGTCGCCACCATTGCCGCAGATGCGCTTGGGCCGGAAAACGTGCGTTGCGTGATGTTGCCCTCTGAATACACATCGCAAGGGTCATTGGACGACGCCAAAGACATCGCGAACCGTCTTGGCTGCACCTATGATTTCGTGCCGATCAAGGAAGGCCGCGACGCGATCACCAATACGCTCGCCCCATTCTTCGCAGGCACCGAGCCCGACGTGACCGAAGAAAACATTCAGTCCCGCCTTCGTGGGCTGCTTCTGATGGCTTTGTCCAACAAGACGGGCGCGATGCTTCTTACCACTGGCAACAAATCCGAAGTCGCCGTGGGCTATGCCACGATCTATGGGGATATGTCGGGTGGCTATAACCCGATCAAGGATCTTTACAAGACCCGCGTGTTTGAACAATGCCGATGGCGCAACGCCAATCACCGCGATTGGATGAAAGGCCCGGAAGGCGAAGTCATCCCGGTCTCAATCATCGACAAACCCCCGTCTGCAGAGCTGCGCCCGGATCAAAAAGACGAAGACAGCCTGCCTCCCTATGACGTGCTGGATGCGATCCTTAAGGGGCTGATAGATGACGAGAAATCGGTGGCCGAGCTGGTCGCGGAAGGGTTCGACAAGGCAACGGTCAAAAAGATCGAGCACCTTGTTTTCATCAGCGAATACAAACGCTTCCAGTCCGCACCAGGCACCCGCCTGACCATGCGCAGCTTCTGGCTGGATCGTCGCTATCCGATCGTGAACCGCTGGCGGGACGGCACTTAAGCCACCCCGCCTGCGCGATATATCACATCAACAGCTGATAGCTGTGCGGCACGTATTGGAACCCGGCATCACGGGCTTCGATATAACCCAGCGCGGGGAACGGCATGTGGTAACCGATGAATGGCATCTTCTCCGCAGCCAACATCCCGAGCAGCGATTTGCGCGTAGCAGCAGCCGCTGATTTGTCCATATCGAACTTTACCTCCCAATCGGGATAACCCAGCGACCAGACATAGTGGTTGGCGAAATCAGCAGCGATCAGCAGCGACTGTCCGTCGCTGTCCAACCGATAAGCCATGTGGCCGGGCGTATGGCCAAAGGCTTCGACCGCTTCAATCCCTGACAGGACAGCATCGCCAGGGGTCAGCATGGTCGTCTGCTCTGCCAGCGGGGCCATCTTGGCATTGAAACCATCATTGCCGGCGGCAGCCCAGTGATCGAACTCGACCGCGCCAGTGACATAGCGCGCGTTTGGGAAAGTCGCGCCTGCATCTCCCATTAAGCCGCCGATGTGATCACCATGCATATGGGTGACAACAACAATATCGACATCATCGGGTGAGTATCCAGCCGCAGCCACCGCCGCACTGATCCCCTCGGGGTTCAAACCAGTGTCAAACAACACCAGATCCACGCCCGTGTTGACCAAAGTGGGCGTAAAGAAGAACTGCGCCGCATCGGTCGGGATATTGGCGCTTGCGCTGGCCTTGGCGAAGTCATCCTCACCAACATTCATTCCGAAAATCGTTTGAGGGTCCGGAACGGTGCGTGCACCTGCCAGCAAGGTCGTCACCTCGAACGCGCCCAGCTTGAAACGACGGGCATCTATGGTTTGCGCGCCGAGCTGTGGCGCCATTGCCTGCGCCTGCGAGGCCAGCCCAAGGGCCGGAGCCGCCGCGCCCAGTGCGATAAAATGACGGCGTGACAGCATAGGAATTGGGAATTCGGACATCGAAGCCTCCCTGTGAGTTTTGTTGAAACGAGTGAAGAGAGTATACTCAGAATTGCCCACCAAAGACGCACCGTCACAAGATTGTGAGACCCGCCCATGGCCCAGAACAAAACAGCCCCAACGGATCAGACCGTGCAGGCCTTCATTGCAGGTGTCGAACCCGCAGCAAAACAGAAAGATGCACAGATACTCGACAGCCTGTTTCGGGACGTCACCGGGTATCAGCCCATCATGTGGGGCCCGACGATCATCGGCTATGGACAGTATCACTATGTCTATGACAGCGGACGCGAGGGTGATTTTCTTGCAACCGGCTTTTCACCTCGGAAAGCCAAGCATTCGATCTACATTATGCCCGGTTATGCCGATTACGACGACATTTTGTCCCGCTTGGGAAAACATAAAATGGGCAAATCCTGCCTGTATGTGAACAAACTGGCCGACATTGACCTGGATGTATTGGCCGAGCTGATCCGCGCCGGACTGGCAGACCTGAACAAGAAATGGCCGGTTCTACCAACTTGATCGGCAGCTATTCCCACCAGTGATCAATCGCCGCAATTTGTTCGTCGGTCCAGCCGAAATGATGGGCAAACTCATGCACAACGATATGTGTCACCAGTTCAGAGATGGTCACATCCCCGCGCCGTGCCAATTCATCCAGAATTGGACGTCGGAACAGCCAAATCGCATCCAACGACAAGGGCTGATCGCTTGGCACCTTTTCCGTCAAAGGCACGCCGACATACATGCCAGTCAGTTCATAGGGATCAGCAATGTCATGATCGGCCAGTATGCTGGCATCCGGGATCTCGGCCACGTGGATGCCAACATCCAAGGCGGGCTCGGCAAACGGGTCGGGCAGATGGGCACGCGCTTCCAGCGCCAATTGCTCGATCTGCGCCAAACTGGGTGCAGATGAATTCTCCATAGGGAATATTATGGACAAATCCGGGCCAATATGAAAGAGGGACCGCCAAGGAGATCAACCCATGACCACCACCCGCTTCGCCCCCTCGCCCACCGGCTACATCCATGTGGGCAACCTGCGCACCGCGCTTTTTAACTATCTGATTGCTGCCAAATCGGGTGGCCAGTTCATCCTGCGTTTGGATGACACGGATCCAGAGCGCTCGAAGCAGGAATATGCGGATGCGATCATGGAAGATCTGGAATGGTTGGGCCTGACATGGGACCGCGTTGAAAAGCAATCGGATCGTCTGGACCGGTACGAGGCCGCCGCGCAAGAACTGCGCGACATGGGCCGTTTCTACGAGTGTTTCGAGACCCCGACCGAGCTGGATCTGAAGCGCAAAAAGCAGCTGAACATGGGCAAGCCGCCGGTCTATGACCGCTCGGCGCTGGCGCTGTCGGATGACGAAAAAACTGCCCTGCGCGAGGAGCGTGGTCAGGGCCACTGGCGCTTCAAGTTGGATCACGAGCGGATCAACTGGACCGACGGCATTCTGGGCGACATCTCGATCGACGCGGCCTCGGTCTCGGACCCGGTGCTGATCCGTGGCGACGGGCAGTTCCTGTATACGCTCGCTTCGGTTTGTGACGATATCGACTTCGGGATCACAAACGTCGTGCGCGGGTCGGATCACGTGACCAACACCGGCACGCAAATTCAGATAATCGAAGCACTGCGGGGGACGGTTCCCAGCTTTGCGCACCATTCGCTTCTAACCGGCCCGCAGGGCGAGGCTCTGTCCAAACGTCTTGGCACGCTTGCCATCCGCGATCTGCGCGATCAGGGCGTGCAGCCGATGGCGTTGCTGAGCCTGCTGGCCCGATTGGGGTCGTCTCAACCTGTCGAATTGCGCAGCTCGCTGGATGAGATCATTGAAGGCTTCGACCTGTCGACCTTCGGCTCGGCCCCAACCAAGTTCGACGTGCAAGACCTTTTCCCGCTGACTGCACGCCATCTGGCATCTCTGCCGTTAAGTGCTGTGAAAACCAAGCTGGACGAAATCGGCGTACCTTCCGAAATGGCCGAGGCCCTCTGGAACGTTGCACGTGAAAACATCACAACGTTGGGTGATCTCGACGGCTGGTGGTCCCTGTGCCGCGACGGCGCTGAACCGCTGATCGACGATGAGGACAAGGACTTCGTCGCCGAAGCCATGACCCTTCTGCCCGATGCCCCCTATGACTCCGACAGCTGGTCCAACTGGACCACGGCCGTGAAAGAGGCGACCGGCCGCAAAGGTAAGGGCCTGTTCATGCCGCTGCGTAAAGCCGTCACCGGCATGGAACGCGGCCCGGACATGTCATCGCTGATGCCTCTGTTGCAAGTTGTACGCGCCAAGGGGTAAACTTCGCCATTGGTTGAAGAATTTCGGCGAGGTGAAGCATGATTAGATTTCGAAAAGCAGGCGGCATTGCAGCGCTGATTTGTGCGGCGACATATCTGTTTGGCATCGTGATCATGGTCGCAGTGCTTGAACCTGCTGGCTTTGGCGCGACCGAGACCTCTCCACAAGAACGTCTGGACTTTCTCGCCGCACAGCAATCGGTTCTGTCGATTTGGTATCTTGTGATTTATGTGGTGAACGCCATCGCGCTTGCCGCGTTGGTAGTTGCCTTGCGCGCGTTGCTTAAGCCCTCTGCTCCGGTCCTATCCGACTTGAGCGCTGGCTTTGGTCTAATCTGGGCCACACTTGTCATGGGCGCGGGTATGATCGCCAACGTGGGGCTTGCAGCCACTCTATCAATGACGGGCTCGCCGGAGCTTGCCGCGCATTTGTGGACCACCATCACAACAATCGAAAATGGCCTTGGTGGCGGGAATGAGATCGCAGGTTCTGTCTGGGTGATCACTATCAGTCTTGCCGCATGGTCGGCAGGCATTCTACCGCGCGCACTAAACCTGTTTGGTTATGTCATTGGGGCCAGTGGCCTGTTGACCATCATCCCAGCGCTTGAGGCGTTTGGTATGATCTTTGGACTTGGCTTCATTGTGTGGTTCGCTGCTATCGGCATTGTTTTGATACGCAAAGCTTGACCGCGCATCGTCAGTTTCCGCACACCACCTGTGCACAGCACGCACTGGTGCTGCCCACTGTTCTGCGTCATGGTGATCCAAGCGAACAGTGAAGGTGACCACCATGGCCGAGGCGCAAGCGAAATTCCTTGAAGGGAACCTCTTTAGGCACATCTCGGTCATGTCCCTGACCGCGTCGGTTGGATTGATGGCGATCTTCCTTGTGGATCTGGTCGACATGATCTTCATCTCGATGCTGGGCCGGGATGAACTGGCAGCAGCCGTGGGCTATGCAGGCGGCATCCTCTTTTTCACCTCATCCTTCGGGATTGGCATGTCGATCGCAGCGGGTGCTTTGGTGGCCCGAGCCTTAGGGGAAGGAGACCCCCAAACAGCCCGCCGACGGGCCTCTACCGCGCTTTTATATGGCGTGGTGATCGGGGCGATTTTCACTGCAATTGTGTGGACCTACGCGCCACAACTGGTCGCGCTTTTGGGCGCATCTGACAACACACTCGCTCTGGCGACATCCTACCTGCGGATCATCCTGCCCAGCCTGCCGGTGCTGATCATCGGTATGGTGGGTGGTGCCATCCTGCGCGCCCATGGCGATGCCCGCCGCGCGATGATGGCGACCATTGGCGCGGGTGTGGTGAACGCCATCCTCGACCCCATTCTGATCTTTGGTCTGAACCTAGACCTAACGGGTGCCGCTTTGGCATCAGTGGCGGCGCGCATCACCATGGCCATCATGTCGATCTATCCGGTCATCCGCTACTACGGCGGGCTGGACCGCCCGACCCGCGCAGAGTTCCGCGTGGATTTCACCGCCATTGCTACCATCGCACTTCCTGCGATCCTGACTCAATTTGCCACACCAATCGGACAGGCCTATGTCACCCGCGCAATGGCTGAATATGGCGAAGACGCCGTGGCCGGAATGGCCGTGATTGGCAGACTTATACCAGTAGCTTTTGGAACAATCTTTGCCCTGTCCGGAGCGATCGGCCCTATTGTCGGACAAAATTTCGGGGCTGGCCGCATCGACCGGGTCAGACAGGCGATCCGTGATGGGCTGATCTTTGTCGCGGTCGTGATCCTTCTGGTTACTGCGATCTTGTTCCTTCTGCGCGGCCCAATCGCGGACCTGTTCAACGCCGAAGGCCTGAGCCGCGAGTTGATCTTCCTTTTCTGCGGCCCACTGGCACTGGCGTGGTATTTCAACGGGGTGATCTTCGTGACCAACGCGAGTTTCAACAACCTTGGCCACCCTTTCTATTCCACATGGATCAATTGGGGGCGTCAGACCTTGGGCACCATCCCGCTGGTCATGCTTGGCGCGGCCTATTGGGGCGCACCGGGTGTCCTTATCGGCCAAGCCGCCGGAGGGTTGATTTTCGCGGGTATCGCACTGATCTTGTCTGCCCGCGTTATGCGTAAGGCCGAGGTCGGGCTATGCCCCGGTGCCGCGCATCCGTTCCAACGACAGACCCGTCTCATCTCGCTCTTTCACAACCGCCGATAAGCGCGAGAGGCCCTCGTCCACAAGCGCGATTTCTTCCGCAGACAGCATCTGCGCACGCGGATAAATTGGATCGGAACGGTCGTTCAGGATCGGCGCGTTCCAGCCTTCTGTCGTCTCAAAGAAGTGAGTTACGCCGTCGAGGCCAAACTCGCGGAAGTAACCCTGCACCACCACGTCAAGGTAACTCAGCAGAACTGGGTTCTCTTCAGTTGGCGGCAGGTGATCGCCAGGCGCAATCGCGTAGATCGCCACATCCAGATCACCTCCATCATGGCTTATCTCAGATCCCAACGCGACCCGTGCATACGCGTGTTCACGTTGATCCAGTGCGCCCCAATCTGCACTTGGGACTGAAGCAATCAACCCTTCAATATAGTCTGCACTGTCTGGCACTGCCGTCAGGTAGCACAGCGCCCGATGCGGCGACCGACGCCACGCACGGTGCCACCCGGTGACGCGCGCTGCACGCGGGTTGTCATAGCTGTGCGTTTGACGGTTCACCAAGGAACCATAACCGAAGAAATGCGGGTCGCCTGTGGTATCGCTCATGCGCCCAACCTGCACCTGCATGCCGTTGGACACAAGCTCTTGCCGCCACGTGCGGGCAGCGCTACGGTCGGTTTAAATCCCTGAGGAGTGACCCAAATGAAATACACCGAAGAACACGAATGGCTGCGCGAAGAGGACGGCGTTTACGTGGTTGGCATCACCGCGCACGCGGCAGAACAGCTGGGCGACGTGGTTTTTCTGGAACTGCCCGAAGCAGGCGACACAGTTTCAAAGGATGACGAGGTTGTGGTGATCGAAAGCGTGAAAGCCGCATCCGACATTCTAAGCCCGCTGGACGGCGAGATCACTGAAGTGAACGAAACCATGGTGGACGAACCCGGCAAGGTCAACGACGACCCGGAGGGAGATGCTTGGCTGTTCAAGATCAAAGCGTCCGACACCAGCCCGCTGGACGATTACATGGACGAAGCTGGCTACAAAGATTTCATCGCCTGATTACACCAATTCATGAAAAGGGGCGCGGACCAAATCGGTTCGCGCCCCTTCTTCGTTTCAGAGTTCGCTACGCTTTCGAACGTTCCAACATGCCAAACAAATCGCGAGGATCATCCGGATCCGCCAACATGTCCAGCCGCGTGAAATAGGCTGTGCCCTCAATCGCTTTCGAGATATAGCGGAGCGCTGAGAAGTCTTCGATCGCGAAGCCCACGCTGTCAAACAAAGTGATTTGCTTGTCATCCGTTCGCCCTTGCGTTTTACCGGTAATCACCTGCCACATCTCGGTGATCGGGTGGTCTTTTTCAAGCTGCTGGATCTCGCCTTCGACCCAGGTCTGCTCCGGGTACTCCACAAAGATTTTCGAACGCAACAGGATGTCTTTGTGCAGCTCTGTCTTGCCGGGACAGTCTCCGCCGATGGCGTTGATATGCACACCTTCGCCGACCATGTTATCGGTCAGGATCGTGGCATACTGCTTGTCGGCGGTGCAGGTTGTGATGATCTCAGCCCCTTCCATGCTTTCCTCGCCGGTTTTGCAGGATACGACGTGCAGCCCGTGGCCCTTCAGATTACGCGCGGCCTTATCAGTCGCCACCGGGTCGATGTCATAAAGCCGCACGGTATCGATACCGCAGATCGCTTTGAAGGCCAGGCACTGGAATTCAGACTGCGCGCCATTGCCGATCATCGCCATCGTCTTTGCCCCTTTGGGCGCTAGATGTTTCGCTACCATCGCGCTGGTGGCAGCCGTGCGCAGGGCGGTCAGGACTGTCATCTCGGACAGAAGCTGCGGGTAGCCCGAGTTCACGTCGGCCAGAAGACCAAAGGCTGTCACGGTTTGCAGCCCCTCTTTCGTGTTCTTGGGGTGGCCGTTCACATATTTGAATCCATACATCTCGCCGTCCGAGGTCGGCATCAGCTCGATCACGCCAACATCCGAATGGCTGGCCACACGCGGGGTTTTGTCGAAAAGCTCCCAACGCTTGAAATCATTCTCGATTTCGGCTGCCAACTCGCGCAGGACTGTTTCAATGCCGATATGGTGGACCAGACCCATCATGTGTTCGACCGACACGAAGGGGACATAGGCTAGTTCAGAGGGAAGTGGGGGCATATTTGAGCCTCAATAGCTGGTGGTGAAACGGTCAAGCACGCGGCGGCCAAATAGGCTTGCCGTAAGATCAACCATCAGCCGCGCGGTGCGGCCACGTTCGTCAAGGAAGGGGTTCAGCTCGACCAGATCGAGCGACGTCATCAACCCGCTGTCATGCAACATCTCCATGATCAGATGCGCCTCGCGGAAGGTGGCACCACCGGGGACAGTTGTGCCAACGGCAGGGGCAATATCGGGTTCAATGAAATCGACATCAAGACTGACGTGCAAAAGCCCGTTTGCCTGCGCAACTTGATCAAGGAAAGGGCGCAGAAGCGTCACGATGCCATGTTCATCAATTGCGCGCATGTCATGCGCTTGCACACCTGAGGACTGCAAAAGCTCGCGTTCGCCGCGATCCACCGACCGCAAGCCCAACATACACAGTTTCGTCGGATCAAGCTGCGCTGGCAGCGGCTTGCCCAACAGATCCGGGAAGCCATCCAGCCCACAGGCAAATGCCATCGGCATACCGTGGATGTTGCCGCTGGGCGAACTGGCGGGCGTGTTAAAATCGGAATGCGCATCCAGCCAAAGAACGAATTGCGGGCGACCGATTTCGGCAGCGGCGGCCACGTGCCCTGTAACGGTCCCCAAGGCCAAAGCGTGGTCGCCCCCCATATAGATCGGCAGCACGTCCTGCTTGGCCAAATCAAAAGCGTGCCGGTGCAGGCTACGGGTCCAGCCCGCGACCTCGGGCAGGAATTTCAGATGGTCGTGATCGGTATGGATCGCGTCCACGGTGTCGCGCGCGGCATCGCCCAAATCGGTGACGGGGTGGCCCAGCGCGGCCAGTTCTTCGGTCAGCCCAGCGGTTCGATAGGCGTCCGGACCCATGATACAGCCCCGGCGTCCTGCGCCTTCCTCCATGGGCACGCCAAGCAGATGGATATTGGTCATGCAGCTTCTCCTTCGGTTTCGGGGTTGGGTCGTGGGCTAAGGTGAATGCCCGCAATGGTACAGCGCACCGATCCGCCCGCCATTTCGATGGTGGGAATGTCCAATGGCAGGATCTTCAGATGTGCTTCAATCCGCCCGCGCTGTTCAGGCGACAGTGCATCAAACGCGCGGCGAGACATCGCCAGAAGGCGCCCGTCTTTGCCCTGCAGTTCGATGGCATTCCCGGCGAAATTCGCAATTTGGTCGTGGCTCAGCTCAATCACATCTCGCCCATTATGTGCGAGACGCTTGCGCAGCTCTTCCCGCCGGCCAGCGTCCAAGATCGTGTCCAACCCGATCAACGCGACATCCGTGCCCACACACATCAGCACATTCGTATGATAGATCGGAAGCCCCTGCGCATCATGGGCATCAAACACCATGGGTTCATAGTTAAAATGCGTGCAAAACCGCTCCAACAACACCTCGCTGGTGCGTTTCGAGCGTGCGGCATAGGCCACGCGTTCAACGTGATCCAGAACCATCGCGCCGGTCCCTTCCAGATACAGCGCGTCTTGTTCCAAGCCCGAATAATCAATGATGTCCTGCACGCGGTAGCGCGCCTTTAGCATTTCGAGCACATCCTGACGCCGCTCAATCCGACGGTTCTGCGAGTACATGGGATAAACCGCAACATGCCCACCCGGATGGGTCGAAAACCAGTTGTTTGGGAACACGGCATCGGGCCGGTCATCGCGTGGATCTTCAAAAAGGTTCACTTCAACCCCTTCGCAACGGAGAGCCTCAACCGCTGTGGTCACCTCTTCAAATGCCCGCTTAGACAGATCAGCCTCGCCCCCCTTTGGAGCGGACACCTGAAATCCATTGTCACGCGCAGTTTGCGTGTTGGGGCGAAAATGATGGGGCCGTATCATGATCACGGCACTTGGTGCCTGAAGCGAGGTTTGGGGCATTTCTGCTCTCATTGTCCTGAGGAATACCCGAGCTTAACATTTACATGTTTTCATAGATAATGATCTAAATATTCATTATGGTAGATATTTTTTGCTATTTTGATCATAGTTGTTTACCATTTTGCTATGCACATTTTTGATGACCTCGATCGAAACCTAATCGCAATCCTGCGCGAAGATGGACGTGCGCCGGTTTCTAAACTGGCAACGATTCTTGGCGTCACCCGCGCCACCGTACAGGCCCGGCTGGACCGACTGCAGGACAGTGGGGCCGTCCTCGGTTTCACAATCCGTGCGCGGGAAGATCATGGGCCAGATGGGGTGCAGGCAATCATGATGATCGAGGTGTCAGGAAGATCAACGCTTTCGGTGATCAAGCGTTTACGTGGACTACCTGAATTAAGGTCCTTGCACTCGACAAACGGCAAATGGGACTTGGTTGCGCAGCTCACCGCAGAAAGCTTGCCTGATTTTGATCGCGTTTTGCGGGAAGTGCGCGTGGTTGAGGGGATAACCAACAGCGAAACCAGCATCCTTCTTAGCACGGTCTGACCTTGACCTTGTAACGGGCACGACACATATGCGGTTTGCGATATATGAATGGAGTCCATGATGTCCTCTGCCCTGAAAATGACCTGCCTAGAATGCAGCGCGGTGAATCGCGTACCTGCTGACAAACTCTCAGCCGGTGCAAAATGCGGCACCTGCGGCGCTCGCTTAAACGACGGCAAGGTTCGCGCACTGGACCCTGCTACATTGGCCAAAGCTCAACGCAACGATGATGTCCCGCTTCTGGTAGATTTCTGGGCGCCATGGTGTGGACCATGTCGGATGATGGCCCCTGCCTTTGAACAGGCTGCACGCTCAATTTCTCCTCAGGCCAGGTTTGCGAAAATCAATACCGAAGATCACCCAAATGTATCGGGCAAATTCGGCATTCGCGGCATTCCCGCGCTGATCTTGTTTCAAAACGGGAAAGAGATTGCACGTCAGGCGGGCGCAGTTCCAGCTCCAGCGATTGAGCAATTTGTGCGTAGAAAAGCGCGGCTTTAATCCTAATACTTGTTCAAATGCGATAGCACCGCTTCGGCGGTTAACTTGGCCCCGACAGCATTAAAATGCCCATCGGCTGCGTACACAGAGCGTGGCGACGCTTGGTCGGAAATGAGGGGCACCAGATCAACAAACTCCAGCCCAGCAGTGCCCGCAGCAGCCCGTACCAGATCGCGAAGTTCGTCATAAACGGACGCACTTGGCAATAGACCCACAAATCGGTCAACTTGTGGGATATAAACCAAAGTCAGCGTACCACCCCATTTATCCACCGTGGTACGCGCAGCCTTTAAGATCTTTAAGAAATCCGGGTTATCCACCGTGGCTTTGGGGTAGTGAATTCCCATTACAAGCGCAGACTGTTGCAACGCCAGAAAGTTCCTTCGCCAAGAACGGCGCCCAAGGAACCCCTCAAGTGATTGGTTCTGCTCTTTCCACCAGCCAGCAATGATGCTTTTTACGGCTTCGGGACTGTTCACTTCGCTGATGACCGGCCCAACCGGACTTGTTAGATCCAACGCGTCACTCAAGAATGCAAAGTCCCCTTCGCGCTTCAGGTTCTGCCAGTCATTGCCTTCAAAGAAGAAGATGACCGAGTGTTCAGGCGCCAACTGCGCACCCCACCGGCGCAAAACCGCAAGTTCGTAAAGCGGCCCCGCCCCTCGAGTTCCAGTATTGACCATCGCAGGCTCGCCGGCGCGAATGTAGCTGGCGATATCTTCACCATTGGGCAGGCAAATGCCTTCCGTAAAGGAATCCCCTACAAGCAAAAGCTTAACTGGCGCATCATGCACGTCATCTGGGTTTCGCAATCCGTGGCGATCCGCGATGTAGGACACAGGCTGATTATCCCGCGTACACAGAAGAACTTCTTCGCCGGGGACTGCACCGGTCAGCATCTCAGACATGTTGCCTGCGCCCAAATCCCGGTTCAGCGCCTTTAGAGTATAGGACGGTGGAATTGAGCGATTGTAGCGCTCATATGATGCATCTTCACCTTGAATGTATCCAGCGAGCCCGACAGCTCCTTGAATTGATCGCCAGGTCAGAAGAGCTTCAAAGGCAAACAATGCCACCAGCGCCGAAAATGCATAGATCCCGATCAGCAGTTTGCGATCGCTTTTCACGAACAATGCGACCAGCAGGAATACGACCCCAATTGCGCCGGGTGCAATCACGTATCGTATCAATCTTGCGGTGCCAACTGCATAGTCTGAAGCGTTCAACAGGGCATATCCGGAAATAGCCAGAAAGTACCCTGCGACGATGAAACACAAGATTGACCCAATCCGCGAGATCATATTCAGCCCCCAATTCTTGACCTAAAATCCTTAGTCCAATTCGTACTTCGACGTGTAATCCTCTTTCAGAGATGGATCCTGATCCGGCTTGCGTAAAATGACATTGCCGATGGCAAGCATGTCCATTTCGGTCCCCATGAAGCAGCGGAAGGCATCTTCGGGTGTGCAGACAATCGGTTCACCGCGAACGTTGAATGACGTGTTCACAACCACCGGGCATCCTGACTTGTCTTTGAAGCGCGAGATCAGTTGGTGATATAGCGGGTTCGTATCGGCATGCACGGTTTGGATGCGCGCGGAATAGTCGACATGCGTCACGGCCGGAATTTCGGACCGTGGGACATTCAGTTTTTCAATTCCAAATAGTGCCTCCTCCTCGGCGCTCATGGGCTTGCGACGCGACTCGACCACATCGGCCACGATCAACATATATGGGCTGTCATCGTTCAGCTGGAACCAGTCTCCGACATCCTCGCGTAGGACCGATGGGGCAAAGGGGCGGAAGCTTTCGCGGTACTTTACCTTCAAGTTCAGGGTCTTCTGCATCTCAGGCGAGCGTGGATCGCCAAGGATCGAGCGTCCCCCTAAAGCTCGCGGTCCAAACTCCATCCGGCCCTGGAACCATCCGATGGCATTCCCATCCGCAATTGCGCTGGCGGCTTGCTCGATCATCTCGTCCTGAGAGTGCACGGTATAAACCGCGCCAAGCTTGTCCAGTTCGGAACAAATCTGATCGGTTTCATACAAAGGCCCAAGATAAGAACCCTTCATCCGATCGCCAGCTTGCGATGGACGAGGTTTTCCAAGTTCTTGATGCCAAGCAGCCAAAGCCGTACCGACAGCGCCACCCGCATCGCCCGCTGCGGGCTGCACCCAAAGCTGTTTGAATGCGCCATCGCGCAGGATTTTGCCGTTTGCAACGCAGTTCAAGGCAACCCCGCCTGCCATACACAGATTCTCGATGCCGTATTCCGCAGCCGCCGCGCGGGCCATACGCAACACAACTTCTTCCGTAACGGCTTGGATCGAAGCGGCGATGTCCATGTGGAACTGCGTCAGCTGGTCGGTCTCAGGCGCGCGATGAGGTTCCCCAAACACTTTCGCAAAAGCATTGTTGGTCATCGTCAGACCGGCAGTGTAGTTGAAATAGGTCTGATCAAGTTTAAATGACCCGTCCTCTTTCAAATCCACCATGGTTTCAAGGATCAAGTCTTTGTACTTGGGTACGCCATAAGGCGCCAATCCCATGACCTTGTACTCACCCGAGTTTACCTTGAACCCGGTGTAGTGAGTGAATGCTGAATAAAGCAGGCCAAGCGAATGCGGGAAGTGGATTTCCTTAAGGATCTCCAGCTCGCTTCCGCGCCCAATGCCCAGCGTTGTCGTCGCCCATTCACCCACACCGTCAATGGTAAGCACCACAGCCTCGTCAAATGGCGAGGGATAGTAAGCACTGGCGGCATGGCTGATGTGATGTTCGGCAAACAAAAGCTGTGCCATATCGAAGTCAGGCGATAGTTTTTGCAGCTCTTTCACCAAGAACCTGCGTAGAAACAGCTTTTCCTTCAGCCAGATGGGCATCGCCACCCGGAAGGATGCGAACCCTTTCGGCGCTGTTGCAACATAGGTTTCCAACAGCCGCTCGAACTTGAGGAACGGCTTGTCATAAAACGCTACATGTTCGACATCAGAAAGCGCGATTCCGGCTTCCTCAAGTACAAACCTGATTGCGTGCTCAGGAAAACGCGCATCGTGTTTTTGGCGCGTGAATCGTTCTTCCTGTGCCGCAGCCACAATTTCACCGTCACGGATCAACGCCGCAGCACTGTCGTGATAAAGCCCAGATATACCAAGGATGTAGGTCATGATGCCCCTAGAACAGAGGATACAGGAAAGGAGCGATCGCAGAGCCTTGGCTGAGCACAATCAACCCTCCGAAAATCACAAGAATAAGGAACACCGGCGCCAGCCAGAATTTCTTTCTGACTCTTAAAAATGACCAAAGCTCTGCTAGAAATGACACTGTTTCCCCTCCACCAAATGAAACGCGTTAGCCTAATACTGCCGCAACATGCTTTCAGGCTTGGATGTGCGCGGCTTCCAATATGACTTTGCCGATTTGTCAAAATCTCGCGACAGAGGATCAGTACCCTTTAGGCGGAAAATCAATGCGATCGGCACAAATGCAATCAAGAAAACAAGAAACATCACCAAGGGCGAAATGATCGAATGCAGCAGCAGACCGAATCTAAACCAAAGCCTGTTCAGCGGATTCAGGATCGCCGGGCGTATGAATGCCAGTGCGAAAAAGACCAGCGCAAACAACGCGGGTATTGGCCAATATGCACCACCCCGGATCAACATATACAGGGCGATCAGAGCCGCCACACTGCCAAAGACCAACCCGAAATTCTTGTCGGACCCCATGGTCACTTCTGTTTTCGAAATATGTTCAGACATAATAATTGCCCCATAAACTTTGTTGAGCCTAACCCAATTGTCCTGAAACGCAAAATCTGGCGATCAAGCGCTGGATCCGAACGAAGTCGTTTAATTCAGAGTATTTTTATCAACTAATCTTTACCTCTTCTTTCGTGCGCCCTAAAACGCCCTTGTCAAAGGAGCTGACCAGATGCGCATCGCACCACTATTTGCCACTTTAGCGATAATCAGCTCGCCCTTATACGCACATGAAATCGGACCATGGGGTGAACCACATCTGTCGCCCCAGCCAAGATCCCAAGCCGAAGCAGAGCGCATTAAAGCAGCCACCGCTGCGCCGACGACGTTTGATGAGCCTTCGGCATTTGAAACACGCAGTGCCGGGGCCGCAACGCAAATGGCCCCTCAACCAGGAACCTTGTTCTCATCCCCGCTTCCCACTTTGTCTGACGACAAGAAACTCGACTTCAGCCTAGGCGAAGCGATGTTTGAGAAGCTTTGGGTACAAGCGCCATCGTCGACGGTTTCGTCGGACGGATTGGGACCGCTTTACAACACGCGCGCCTGTTCAGCCTGCCACATCAATGATGGACGCGGGTTTGTCGCAAGCCCCGATGATCACAAGGGGTTGGTCTTGCGTCTTTCTGTCCCCGCCACCGGGATGCAGCCAGAGCCAAACTATGGATTCCAGCTGCAAACACGGGCGATTGCAGGGCATGAATCCGAGGGGCGATTAGGCATCGTTTATGAGGAACAACCGGTCGAACTGGGTGACGGTGCCACTATAACTCTGCGCGCGCCGCGCTATTCGGTTCAGGACGGCACCTTTGGGGATTTGGCAGCAGGTACAATGACCTCTCCACGAATCGCCCCGCAAATGATCGGACTTGGGTTGCTTGAGGCGATCCCAGAAGCAGACATTCTGGCGCTGGCAGACCCGATGGATGCAGACGGCGACGGGATTTCTGGCAGGCCCAATGTTGTGTGGTCTCGCGAATTTGACCAAAACATGTTGGGACGGTTCGGCCACAAGGCGGGCAATCCAACGCTCCGCCAGCAATCAGCGGATGCTGCCAACGGTGATATCGGTCTGTCGTCGACACTGTTTCCCGCGCATTCGGGCGACTGTACCGAACGGCAGAAAAACTGCATTCACGAACGACATGGCGGCACCGAAGCTCAGGATGGGGTGGAGCTTGGGAACAAAGCTTTGGACGTGCTGACCACTTATGCTGCAACCTTGGCCCCGCCCGCTCGTCGTGATGTGTCGAACCCGGAAGTGTTGCGTGGGAAAGCCCTTTTCTATCAATCAGGCTGCACGGGTTGCCACACTCCGGCCTTTGTCACCCACCGTCTGCCGGACGACCCTGCCCGTTCATTTCAGTTGATCTGGCCCTATAGCGACATGTTGCTGCACGACATGGGGGAAGGGCTGGCGGATCGCCGGCCAGAATGGCAAGCTAGCGGCCAAGAATGGCGCACGCCGCCATTGTGGGGAATCGGCCTAACGGGCCAGGTGAGCGGGCACTCGACCTTTCTTCACGACGGGCGCGCGCGATCCCTTCTTGAAGCCATCCTGTGGCATGGCGGCGAAGCGGAGGCAGCACGGGAAACCGTACGCCTGATGGACGCGTCGGATCGTGCTGCGCTGATCACATTTCTGGAGTCGCTTTGATGCGCCTTATGACAATTGTTGCCACCTGCATGTTGCCCGCGCAGGTCTTGACCGCTCAGGTCGCCCCCCGTGTTGACCATTCGGAAATCGCCGAACGCGTATTGACCGTATTCGACACCCAGTTTGGAGCGTTTCGCGACCAAAGCGCCTTACTGGCCGAAGTTTCGGAAGCATACTGTGAGGGCGGTACACGCGAACCTGTTCTTGATGCCTTGCAGCAGACTTGGCTGGCTTGGGCGCCACTCGATGCCTATCAGTTCGGCCCGATTGAGCAGCAGGCCGCGGCACTAACCGTGAATTTCTTCCCGGACAAAAAGAACTTCACGGGCCGCGCATTGCGCCAGCATTTGAAGCGTCCCGCAGCAGAACAAGGGGATCCCGCGGTCGTTGCATCCTCCAGCGCAGCACTTCAAGGGTTGCCCGCGGTCGAGCGTTTGCTCTTTGAGGATCTGCCAACCTGCCCGTCGCTTGTCGGCATCACTGGAAATCTGGCGCGTATAGCGCAGGATTTGCATGATGGATGGTTCAGCCCCGCTGGCTGGGCCGATCTGGTAAGAACTGCCGGACCCGACAATCCCGTTTATCTAAATGACGTCGAATTCACCAAACAGGTCTATACCGCACTTGGCTTTTCGATCCAGCGCCTACGGGAACACCGCATCGGTCGACCGCTCGGCACTTATGAACGCGCCTTTCCCAAACGGGCCGAGGCATGGCGTGCTGGCCTCTCCAACCAGATTATGATCGCCCAATTGGATGGCATGATCGAGGTTGTGAATCTTGGATTTGCCGGATCGGTCTTCAACCCCTCCCGCGCTTGGGTGGTGAAGGTTATCAAGGATACCCAAACCAGAATTGAAGCGATTGGCGCGCCCGTATCCGAAGCCGTCTTGGATCCGTTGATGCGCGTGCGAGTCGAAGGCATTCAAACCAAACTGGACTACCTGAAGGTCCAGATGGACGAAGATATCGGCCCCGGTTTGGGCGTCGAAACGGGCTTCAGCGCAGGCGATGGGGACTGATCCAATGAAACGTCGCGATTTTTTTGGCAGGATGGCGGCCGGGATCGGCACTGCCGCCCTGCCCGTACCTGTTTGGGCTGATGCAGGCGCACCTGATTTCGTGAGCGCCGGGAACAAGCCCGACAACTCAACCTGGTTGGTTGGGCTTAGTGACACCGGTCACGTTCGGTTTGAAATCCCAATCCCCGGACGCGGCCACGCCGCTGCCCTGCATCCTGAACGGCCCGAAGCCGTCGCCTTTGCCCGCAGACCGGGTCGGTTTGCAGTGATCATCGATTGCGCCAAAGGGCGGGAGGTTGCGCGGCTGGACAGCCCCGAAGGGCGGCATTTTTACGGGCACGGGGCTTACTCCGCCGATGGCACGCTGCTTTTCACCACGGAAAATGACTATGACGCGCCAGCGGGTGTTTTGGGCATCTGGGACACTAAGAATGGATATGCGCGATTGGGTGAAATCTCTTCCGGCGGCATCGGGCCACATGAGGTTCTGACCCTACCTGATGGCGGGTTGGTGGTCGCCAATGGCGGCATCCAGACCCATCCCGACATGGGACGCGCTAAACTGAACCTGCCTGACATGCGAACCAATCTGACCTATCTGGAAACGAATGGCGTCATCACGGAAACGGTCGCATTGACTGGAAAGATGCACCAGAACTCCATCCGTCACATTGCAGTCGACAGGGGTGGCCATGTTGTCGCTGCCCTACAATGGCAAGGTGCTCCAACGATGAAGGTTGCTCTGGTTCTTACACACACAAGAGGGGCGGACCCGCACCTTCTTTCTCACCCCGACGAAGAACTCCTGAAGAATTATGCCGGGTCCATAGCCACTTGCGCTGATAGCGGAGAAATTGCCGTTACCGGCCCAAAAGGCGGCCATGTCTTGTTTTTCAACGGCGATGGCACCCCGAACAGATCCGCTCCACACAGCACCGCTGCAGGTGTCGCACGATCAAAATCTGGCGGACTAATGATCACCTGCGACGTTGGGTTAGTTCATCGGCATCACGGGACAGATCGCTTGATCCCTGTCGCAGGTGAGTGGGCGTGGGACAACCATCTGGTTGCGGTTTAATCCCCGAAAAAATGAGAAGGCCCCGCAACAGCAAGGCCTTTTCAAGACTTTCCGAACTGATCAGCCGTTGACGCGGATCGTTTCGTTTTTCGGGTCATAGGGGCTGTCGACAGTGACCTCGGCGTCATAAAGCGCGCCCATGATCTTGACCTTAAGCTTCTGACCCGGCACTGCCAGTTCCGGCGGCAGATAGCCCATGCCGATCGATTTCTCGAACGCGACCGAATAGCCGCCCGACGTCAGACGTCCGACTTTCTTGCCATCAAGGAACAGCGCTTCGCGGCCCCACGGATCCGCATCATCGGGTCCGTCGATCAAAAGCGTACAGCACTTCACGCGCACGCCGGTTTTCACCATCGCATCCTTGCCGTGGAAGTCTTTTTCCAGATCGATGAAGCGCGGCAGGTCGGCCTCGGCTGGGGTCGCATCGCGGCCCAGTTCGGTGCCAAACGCACGATAGGATTTCTCTTGACGCAGCCAGTTCTGTGCACGTGCGCCGACCAGCTTCATACCGTGCTTTTCGCCTGCATTCACCAACAGATCCCACAGATAGTTCTGCATCTCGATCGGGTGGTGAAGTTCCCAACCCAGCTCGCCAGTATAGGCCACACGGATTGCATTCACCGGGCACATGCCCAGCTCGATCTGCTTGGCAGACAGCCACGGGAACGCCTTGTTGGTCAGCGCGGTTTCCGGGTCTGCATCGACGATGATCTCTTTCAGAACGTCACGCGATTTCGGACCTGCGATGGCGAAGACGCCCCACTGCGTGGTTACGTCCTGGATCTCGATATAGCCGAATTCCTCCATCTTGTCCTCGGCCGCTTTGCGCAGGAAGTCGGCGTCGTACTCGGTCCATGCACCGGCCGAGACGAGGTAGTAGTTGTTCTCGCCGTTGCGGACGATGGTGTATTCCGTGCGGGTGGTGCCGTGCGAGGTCAGCGCATAAGTCAGGTTTATCCGGCCAACGCGCGGCAGTTTGTTACAGGTGAACCAGTCAAGGAACTGGGTCGCACCGGGGCCTTTAACGACGTGCTTGGTGAACGCGGTTGCGTCGATCAGGCCAACGCCTTCACGCACGGCCTTGGCTTCATCCACGGCATATTGCCACCAACCACCACGGCGGAACGAACGGCTTTCTTCGTCGAAGTTCGACGGTGCGTCCACGGGGCCATAGTAGTTCGGGCGCTCCCAACCATTCACCCAGCCAAACTGCGCGCCTTTTTCTTTCTGTCGGTCATAGGCAGGCGACGTACGCAGCGGACGACATGCCGGGCGCTCTTCGTCCGGGTGGTGCAGGATATAGACGTGCTCGTAGCACTCTTCGTTTTTGCGCGCGGCGAACTCGGTGGTCATCCAGTTCGACGAATACCGTTTGGGGTCAAGCGATGCCATGTCGATCTCGGCCTCACCATCGACCATCATCTGGGCAAGGTAATAGCCGGTGCCACCAGCCGCGGTGATCCCGAACGAGAAACCTTCAGCCAGCCACATGTTGCGCAGACCCGGCGCCGGACCCACCAGCGGGTTGCCGTCGGGGGTGTAGCAGATCGGACCGTTGAAGTCGTCTTTCAGGCCACTTTCGGCACAGGACGGCACGCGCTCGGCCATCGCCATGTATTGATCCGCGATCCGGTCCAGATCCAGTGGGAACAGGTCGGCGCGGAAGCTGTCCGGCACGCCATGCTCAAAACGGGCGGGAGCGCCGCGCTCATAGATACCAAGGATCCAGCCACCACGCTCTTCACGGGCATAGGATTCGTTGTCGGCGTCACGCACAACCGGGTGTTCGGGGTTGCCCGCTTCGCGCCATTTGACCAGCTCGGGATCTTTGTCCATGACGATGAACGTGTGCTCGACCGGGATGGCGGGCATCTTGATGCCCAGCATCTTGGCAGTGCGCTGTGCGTGGTTGCCCGAAGCAGTCACGACGTGCTCGGCAGTGATCACGACCTTCTCGTCGCTCTCGATCAGGTTGCCGCCCTTTTCCACCATCTTGGTGCAGGTAACTTCCCAGTGAGTGCCATTCCAGTGGAAATCGTCCGCTTGCATCTTGCGCACGATCTCAACGCCACGCTGACGGGCGCCTTTGGCCATCGCTTGCGTGACGTCTGCCGGGTTAATGTACCCATCTTCGGTGTGATACAGCGCGCCCTTCAGGTCCGACGTCTCGATTAAAGGCCAACGCTCTTTGATCTGATCTGGAGACAGGAATTCATAGTTGATGCCAACGGTATCCGCGGTCGACGCATAGAGCTGGTATTCATCCATACGCTCGTCAGTCTGTGCCATACGCAGGTTGCCGACCACCGCGAAACCCGCATTCAGGCCGGTTTCTTCTTCAAGCTGCTTATAGAACTTGACCGAGTAGTCGTGGATGTGGGTCGTCGCATAGGACATGTTAAAGAGCGGCAGCAGACCGGCAGCGTGCCAGGTCGAGCCCGAGGTAAGCTCGTCCCTCTCGATCAGCATCACATCGTCCCAGCCTGCTTTGGCCAGGTGATAGGCGATCGACGTACCGACGGCACCACCGCCGACGACAAGCGCTTTTACATTGGTTTTCATGGGGCGACTCCCTTGGGAATAATCTGTTGCAGTATACATGCCAAAAGGTCGCGAAACGTGCCAATCCCTCCCGACCTAACGCGGAATGAAAACGACATATCCTTCAAAATCAGCGCGCCAAGGCGTCTGCCAAGGTATCGACGGGGATCACCGGCGTGATAAAGGCTTCGATTTCCTTGCGCCGGGGATGATCTGGTACAAACAACGTCATGCACATGTAGTCTTCGACCAACGCCGCCTGCGCCTCGAAATTGTAGCTTAGGTAAGCGCCCTGTTCCCGCCCCGGCCAGTAATAGGGGTCGCCCGGCTGAAAGCTCTCGGCCCCTGATTTCCACGGCGTGTAGCCCGTGCGTTCGCGATTTTGCCATTGCCAGACATGCACCAGCTCGTGCGCCATCAAAAGTGCGTGCGGCATGGGCAGGCTTTTCGGCCAGCCTTCGAACATGTCATCACGATAGAACTCGCGTTTCAGGTAGATCTGATTCCAAAGCACAAAGCCCGCCGGGAAGGTCCATTTACGGTCAGGCTGCGGCACGCGGTCACAAACGGTGTTAGGAATTTCGCGCGGCGTCGCCTTTGGAGTGTCTTGCGTGATCGGTTCAGGGTTTGGAAGCGGCAACACTCCAACCCCAGCACGCACGCGCACCTTGGTGGTGTCCAGAGTATCCCCGAACAGAACGCGCGACATCTCGGCTTCATTGTTGGACAGGGGACGTGAACAGGCCGTTAAGCAGACAAGGGCGACAAGGGTAGCTTGTTTGAGCATTTTAACGCCCCTCGGATGCAGATGCTGGCGCCTTCCGACGCGCTTTGCGCACCTGCGCACCGACATAAATCAAACCAATCACCAGCCCGATGATGCCCGCCAAATAGGATGTGTCGTGAAGCATCGCCGCGCGCCCATATCCGATCGGATCTTTGGCAGCGGCGGGTACCGGAATGTGGTCCATCGGCGGGGCCACCAAAAGGCTTACCAACCCCAGTGCAAGCGTGATCGAGACCACAAGAAATGCCGCCCGAAAGAACACTTTCGTCGCCAAAGTCGGCGAAGGAATGCCCAGCGACATGACTGAGATTGGAATGCCAATCACCAGCCCCATCCACCAGCTTGCCTGCCAACCGACCAGCGCCGCACCAATACGGTCGTGGAAATACTCTGGCATACGGAACTGAGTAAACTTCAGTGCGCGAAAGTAGTCTGGCCCGACCGAGTAGCTGATTTGGTTGTGCACCATTCCATAGATGCCAGCCAAAACGCATGCAAAGCCGACCAGCAAAGGAAGTTGCAGCACACGTCGCATGACTGATTAAAGCAGCCCCGGCACAACCTGATCGGGCGGGCGATGGCCATCTGCAAAGGTCTTGATGTTGATCAGAACCTTCTCTCCCATTTCGACACGACCTTCGACCGTGGCGGAACCCATATGCGGCAGCGCCACAACGTTGGGCAGATCACGCAGGCGGGGATTGATTTCGTTCCCGTGTTCATAAACGTCCAGCCCGGCCCCAGCGATTTCACCCGCGCGCAACATTCGCGTCAGCGCGTTTTCGTCGATCACTTCCCCGCGCGAGGTGTTCACGATCACCGCATCCGGCTTCATCAGTTTCAAACGCCGCGCATTCATCAGATGGAACGTTGACGGAGTATGCGGACAGTTGATGGAAATCACATCCATCCGTGCAACCATCTGATCCAGGCTTTCCCAATAGGTTGCCTCGAACTGTTCCTCGATCTGAGGATGCAGCCGTTTGCGGTTGTGATAATGCACCTGCATGCCGAAAACACGGGCGCGGGCAGCGACGGCCTGACCAATGCGGCCCATCCCAAGAATCCCAACGCGTCGGCCTTGAATGCGGTGGCCCAGCATCGCGGTGGGCGACCAGCCCTCCCACTTGCCGGAGGACATGACCCGAATGCCTTCCGGGAAACGGCGTGTGACCGCAAGAATCAGCGCGATGGCCATATCTGCGGTGTCATCCGCGGACACACCCGGCGTGTTGGACACCAATATGCCACGTTGTCGGGCCGTTCCAATATCGATGTGATCGACGCCAGCACCATAATTGGCAATCAGGCGCAGTCGTTCACCGGCCCCTGCCAACATATTTGCATCAATCTGGTCATTGATTGTCGGCACCAAAACATCGCAACGCTTCATGGCATCTGCGAGCTCTGCCTGACTCATCGGTTGGTCATTATCCCGAAGTTCAACGTCGAACAGTTCCATCATCCGGGTCTCAACGACCTTGGGCAACCGTCGCGTCACGACAACACTCAGACGTTCAGCACTCATGCCAGCCCTCCCTGCGGCTTTTCTTTTGCGCGTCTCCCTGCCAAAGTGACAAGTAACGAGGCAAGGTACAAGCTCTCTCCGGATCGCAAACGAAATAAAATTGCGCGGGCGGTGATGAGCGGCAGGAGATCGGTGTGAGTATTCGATTTAGCAGTAGTTTCGCGGCCTGTGTGCTGGCGGTTTTTCTGGGCGCGCAATCTGCCCATGCTCAGTCCGCTGAGCAGCCAGAGGTTCAGCAGGAACGTGGCACTGTCACCAACCTTCCGATTCCGCGTTTCGTGTCCCTTAAGGGGAAAGAAGGCAATGTCCGGCGTGGCCCGTCATTGCGACACCGGATTGACTGGGTATTCAAGCAACGCGGGATGCCCTTGCGCGTCATTGGAGAGTTCGAACACTGGCGTCAGGTGCAAGACCGTGACGGCGTCGGGGGGTGGGTTCATTACTCGCTTCTGTCTGGTGTACGCACGGCGATTGTCGACAACGATCTGACGCCGCTTTACAGCCGCGCGGACCCAGAAAGCCAAATCAACGCCTATCTCGAAGCGGGTGTCGTTGCCCGAATTGAAAACTGTGGGCCCGTTTGGTGCCGACTTAAGGCCGATGGTATCCGGGGCTGGACCATAAAAGACACCATCTGGGGCGTCGGCGCGGATGAAGAGATCAAGTAGCCGCGTCTTCACCTTGCGTATCAGGCAGGCAATACGCTAGCCCAGTGACATGAGCAACTCAGTCAGCACCAAACTGAACCTGTCCGCCGGGGCGGCATCTGCGCTTGTGGCGGTAACGCTTGTGGCGTTGAAGCTGTGGGCGCTTGGCGAAACGCAGGCCTTGTCGGTTGCGGCCTCGCTTGCGGACAGTGCGATGGACCTGATGGTGTCGCTTGGGGCGCTGGCTGCAATTTGGTACGCCGCCCGCCCAGCGGACGAGGATCACGCCTTCGGTCATTCTTCGGCCGAGGATTTGGCGGCCTTGGGGCAAAGCCTGTTCATTCTAGTTTCGGCTGGCATTATCGCATGGGCTGCGATTGCCCGGCTGTTGTCAGGGGAGCCAGCCCCGATCATGTCGCATGAAAGCGGCATTGTGGTCATGGTGATATCCATCGTGCTGACATTGGCGTTGGTACTATGGCAGCGCCACGTGGCCACGCGCACCGGATCTGCTGTGGTTAAGGCTGACAGCCTTCATTACCTGGGCGACCTCATCCCCAATATCGGCGCAATCCTATCGCTGTGGGCGGCCGCCTGGTTCGGAATGGAACAGATTGACAGCGTTGTCGCCATTGGGGCCGCGATCATGTTGGCGGTGGGAGCATTGCGTATCTTCAAAACCGCATGGGATGGGCTGATGGACCGCGCCGCGCCGGATGAAATGGTACACGGCATCGAGGCCATCGCGCGTGATCATCCCGGAATCTACGGTTTTCACGACTTGAAAACCCGCCGGTCCGGCTCAATCACCTTTATCAACCTGCATATCGAACTGGATGGCGCCCAAACACTGGACGATGCGCATTCCATCGGTGCCAGCCTGCGCCGCGCCATATTGCGCGCTTATCCCAACACGGATGTGCTGATCCACAAGGATCCGGTGGGGGTCGAAACGCATCCGGACGACCCCCAAAAAAGTTAAGCCAATCCGCGACCTTTCAAAAGCGGCTCAACGCCGGGCATGCGTCCACGGAAAGCTGTGTAAAGGTCCTCAGCCTCGACCGAGCCGCCTTTGGACAGGATGTGTTCTTCCAGCTTTTCAGCCATCGCCGGATCAAACGCATCGCCCGTTTCAGTGAAGGCTTCAAACGCGTCGGCATCCATGACCTCGGACCACATGTAGCTGTAGTAGCCTGACGAATAGCCATCGCCTGCAAAGACATGCGCAAAATGCGGGGTTGCGTGACGCATTCTGATCGCATCCGGCATACCGATCCGCTGAAGCGTTTCAGCCTGCGCCTGCATCGGATCAGCAGGGGCGGCACCATCGTGGAAATCAAGATCCACCAAGGCCGAGGACAGGAACTCCACTGTTTGGAACCCTGTGTCATGGGTCGAGGCCGCAATCAGTTTGTCCAGCAGAGCTTTCGGCATCGCCTCGCCGGAGTCCGCATGGGTCGCAAACTTGCCCAGAACCTCGGGCACTTCCATCCAGTGCTCGTAAAGCTGGCTAGGCAGCTCGACGAAATCACGAGCAACCGAGGTGCCCGAGATTGACGGATAGGTCACATCGGACAGCATCTGGTGCAAGGCGTGGCCGAATTCGTGAAACAACGTACGAGCATCGTCCCAAGACAGAAGCCCCGGACGCCCTTCTTCGGGTTTGGCAAAGTTACAGACATTTACGACGATCGGGCTAATGTCACCTTCCAGCTTTTGCTGGCTGCGCATTGCAGAACACCACGCGCCGGACCGTTTCGACCCGCGCGCAAAGTAATCGCCCACGAAAACCGCGATATGTTTGCCATCGCGGGTGACTTCCCATGAGCGGGCATCGGGGTGGTAAAGCGTCACGTCCAAGGGTGCGAACTCCAGCCCGAACAGGCGGTTCGCGGTGTCGAACGACGCCTCGATCATCCGGTCGAGCTGTAGGTACGGCTTTATCTCGGCCTCATCCAGATCATGCTCGGCCTCGCGGCGGCGTTCCGCGTAAAAGTGCCAGTCCCACGGCTCTAGATCGCCATTATGGCCGTCCGCATGCAGCATTTCTGTCATTTTGACCGCATCTTTGTTGGCAGCGGCACGGGCAGGCTCCCATACCTGCATCAGCAAACCACGCACCCGATCCGGTGTGCGCGCCATTTCAGTCTCCAGCTTAAACGCCGCAAAGCTGTCATATCCCAACAAACGCGCACGTTCTTCGCGCAAAGCAAGTGTTTCCGAAGCAATGGCCCGATTGTCGGTGTCGCCCCCGTTTGCACCACGCGCCACGTATGCCTCATACGCACGCTTGCGCAGGTCGCGACGAGGTGAGTGCTGCAAAAACGGGGTGATAACGGAACGGGCCAAGGTGATTGCCGGGCCATCCAGACCTTTATCCGCCCCTGCCCCGCGCGCGGCGTCCACAACAAAGCCTGGCAAACCTTCCAGATCATCCTCGGACAGTTCCATATGCCACGCGCGCTCATCCGCAAGAAGGTTCTGGGTGAAATCGGTGCCCAACGTGGCAAGACGTTCCAACACCTCTTTCAACCGATCCCGATCCGCCCCTTCCAGTAGCGCACCCGAGCGTACAAACCGCCGACGGGTCAGCATCAACACGCGCGCCTGTTCGTCGGTCAGATCCAGCGTTTCACGAGCTTGCCAAAGGGTTTCAATCCGTTGAAACAGGGCTGCATTCATCGTCACCTCAGACGAAAACGCCGCCAAAAGGGGCGAGAACGTGCGCTGCAATTCCTCGCGCGCGGGGCTGCTGTCAGCCCCCGCCACGTTGTAGAACACGCCCAAAACGCGGTCGAGCGGTGCATCGGCAAGTTCCAAAGCCTCGATCGTATTGGTAAATGTTGGCGCATCTTTGTTGTCCGTGATCGCAGAAATCGCCGCGCGTGTCTCGTCCAATGCGGCGTGGAATGCCGGTTCGAAATCGGTATCCGTGATCTTGTCAAACGGAGGCAGTTCAAAGGGCGTGTCCCAAGCGGACAGAAGCGGGTTGGTCATGGGGGTCTCCTTTGCCCGAAACCTATGGGGCCATTTGCAGAATTGCCAGATGCGACCGTGATATTATCAGTCCAGATCCAGATCCCGCCGAAAAGTCTTGCATTCAAACTCGGCAATCACATCGCTTCCGGTCACATGAAAGCCGTTCTTTTCCAGAACCCGCATTGAGGCCGGGTTGTCCAGTTTCACACGTGCCTCTATCGCCCAAAGGCCAAGCCTGCGCGCTTCATCGATCAGCAGTGCGACTCCACGTGAGGCCGTGCCACGCCCCGCCTGTTCCTGCCCAATCCGATAGCCAAGCTGCGCCACGCGTGCCTCGACCCCGGTCAGGTTCACGCGTCCAACGATCCGGCCCCTGTCTTTCAAAAGAAACATCAGCTCGCCTGCTTCGACCTGTTCCTGAACCAATTCGGTCAGGCGGAACAAGTCCCAGTAGATATCTGGGCGCGGGCCAACATGTGCTTCGAACCATGCCTTGTTGTGCTTTTCAAACAAGAACAGCGCCGGGGCATCCGCGATGGACAGACGTTCCAAAGACAGATCAGCCACAGCACTCACATCCCGCACGCCGCTTCGTCTTGATCACCCGCGTCTCGGCATACATCGCATCATAGATCAGCATTCGACCACGCAGACCCTCGCCCGCGCCAGTGATCTCTTTCACGGCTTCGGTCGCCATGATGCCACCGATGATGGCGGGCAGCGGGCCGACGACGCCAGCTTCGGAACAGGACGGCGCCAGACCGGGGGCGGGCGCTTCGGGGAAGATGCATTGATAGCAGGGCGCGCCATTGGCTGGGTCAAAGGTCGACACCTGCCCTTCCCACTGGCTGAGCGCGCCTCCGATAACGGGTTTGCCCAGCTTGGCGGCCACGCGATTCACCAGGTAACGGGTTTCGAAATTGTCCGAACCTTCGAGGATCAGGTCATAGTCCGCCAGAAGTCCGTCTGCGACGTCCTCGGTCAAGCGCCGATTATAGGGGCGGACCTCGATCGCGGGGTTTTGGGCTCGCATGGCAGCCTCGGCCGAGAACACCTTGGGCACTCCAATATCCGCATCGCGGTGGATCACCTGACGTTGTAGGTTCGAATTGTCGACAACGTCGTCGTCAATCACGCCAATCGTGCCTACGCCCGCTGCCGCCAGATACAAAAGGACGGGCGAGCCAAGCCCGCCTGCCCCCACCACCAAAACGCGCGCGTTTTTCAGCGCCACCTGTCCGGGGCCACCGATTTCGCGCAACACAATGTGGCGCGCATAGCGGTCAAGCTCTGTATCTTTGAAAGGGCCTTCGTCCGCAGCGCTGGAGTTTGGCGCTTCCGGCACACGTGCCTTAAGCCAAGCCAAACCCCGACCATAAAGCGCGGCCAATCCAATACCTGCAAAGAACACGGCCCAGATGGTAAAGTTGCCACCCAGTCCGGCCGTGATCGGATTTCCCTCTGGTAAGACCGAGAAGCTAAGCAGGATCACCCCGGCCAGAAGCCCTGTCAGGATCCAACGCTGTGATTTCGAGAAGCTTAGATAGCTGCCCCCGAGCCATATCAGCAAAAGCGCCAGAAGAACCCAATGCATGTCAGCCCCGGCCTGTGGAACCAAAGCCGCCAGCGCCGCGCGTGGTGTCGCCTAGCGCGTCAACCTGAGCGTATTCAGCCTGAACAACGGGCGCGATCACGGCTTGTGCAATGCGGTCTCCGTGACCCACGGTGAAGGGCTCGGCCCCCAAGTTGATCAGGATGACACCCAATGGGCCACGATAGTCGCTGTCGATTGTGCCCGGCGCGTTGGCCAGCGTCACACCATGTTTGGCCGCAAGGCCAGAACGCGGACGGATCTGCATCTCAAACCCGCCCGGGATTTCCACCCGCAAGCCAGTGGGCACAATGCGGCGCTCCATCGGTGCAAGCACCCAGCCATTGGCACGATCATCTGCGGGCAAGTTGGCACGCAAATCGGCCCCTGCCGCGCCTGAAGTCTCGTAAGACGGCAGAGCGATTGTGGGGTCACTGCCCTCGTCGCGCAGAACCTTGATTGCGGGCATCATTCGTTTCCCTTCAATGCATCCGCAATACGCGCCGCCAGTTGACGCGCTACGTCATCTTTGCCCATGCGCGGCCAGACATCTGCGCCTTCTTCGGTGATCAGAGTCACAGCATTTTCGCTGCCACCCATGATCCCGGTTTCCGGGCTGACGTCATTGGCGACAATCCAGTCGCACTTCTTGCGCTCCCGCTTCGAGGTCGCATTGACCATCACTTCATCTGTTTCGGCGGCAAAGCCGACAACCAAAGACGGTCGGCCCTTTTTCATCTGCGCGACGGTGGCCAGAATGTCCGCGTTTTCTGCGAATTTCAGCACTGGCAAGCTGCCTTTTGCGTCTTTCTTGATTTTGCTCCTCGATGCAGATGCCACGCGCCAATCGGCAACGGCAGCGGCGAAAACTGCGGCGTCCGCAGGCAAAGCGGCTTTCACGGCTTTCAGCATCTCTTTCGCAGATTGCACTTTCACCACATTCACACCTTCAGGCGGCGGCACGTCCGCCGGCCCTGTGACAAAGGTGACATCGGCCCCCAATGCGGCCAGAGCACGGCCCAGCGCGGTGCCCTGTGCACCTGAGGATCGGTTGGCGATATAGCGCACAGGGTCGATTGGTTCATGAGTTGGGCCAGAGGTTACAAGGATGTGCTTGCCCTTCAGGGGACCATCCATCAAGGCGGCCTCGACCGCGGCAACGATTTCGAGCGGTTCGGACATGCGGCCGGGGCCAAACTCGCCACAGGCCATTGCGCCTTCATTCGGGCCAACGAACAGAACGCCATCACCTTTCAAGGTTTCAACATTGCGCTGACAGGCAGGGTGTTCCCACATGCGGACATTCATGGCAGGTGCCACCAGCACCCGTTTGTCCGTTGCCATCAGAAGCGTCGATGCCAAATCATTGGCGAGACCACCGGCCATCTTGCCCAGAAGATCCGCCGTCGCGGGGGCGGCGACAACCAGATCAGCTGCGCGCGACAGCTCGATATGGCCCATCTCGGCCTCGTCGGTCAGATCAAACAGATCGGTGTAGACCTTGTTCGCCGCCAACCCAGACGCGGAAAGAGGCGTTACGAATTCCTGCCCTGCTTTGGTGATCACGGGCGTCACCTCGGCCCCGCGTTCGCGCAGCCGTCGGATCAGGTCCAAAGATTTGAAGGCGGCGATGCCACCACCGATGATCAGAAGGATGTGTTTGCCAGCCAGCATAGGGATCCCCTTTGAAGTACAATCAAACAGTTACGGGAGCATGGCCTGCCTTTCAATGGGCAGGTGCTATTTGAACTGATCACAAGGATCAGGGCGATCCGGCGCGGGAGCATCCAAAACGATGTCAAACCCACCCTCGGTCAGCACACCATCTTCGCCCTGTCCGATAGAGATAACCTTCAGTTCTGGCGCAACTCGCGCCAAGTAAGCCGGAACACCCCAATCTTTGCGCGCATGGCCGTTGCCGGTGATGACCACCACTTGGCCGTCCGTGTCGGCCAGAGCCTTCATCACCCCGGCGGCCAAAGTGGCATCGCGCAGGCGCTGCACTTCGATCATGCCACCAAGCATCTCGCGTGGCATGGCTTCGCAATGGGCTGCAAACTGAAGCTCGATCCGTTGTGCATATTGGTTTTTCGGCAGTGTTTCGGTCAGCCCATAGGCCACCGCATCCCCCGCGAAATGCGCGGCCACCCCATCCGAATACGTGGCCTTTGCGACGTCACGTGGCACCGCCCCGCCTACGATCTTTCCGGGGAGCTCTTGACTGCGAACCGCATCGAAGATCGGCAAATACATCTGAAAATCAGGCCACCCAATTTCCGCCCAGCGCGCGGCAAAGGCCTTTGGGTCTTGCGCCAGAGCATCAGCATCTGACTGGATTAACATCTCAACCACCAGCGCTGCGGGTTGCAGCTCCTCGACGATTTGCGCCTGCGTTGCGTGATGTGAGGGGTTGTCGTGCACCTCGCCAATGATGACGACATCCGCCGCTGCCAAGCGCGACATCTCGTCTGCGCTGACCGCAAGAGGCTGAGCAATCGCTGGAGATACACATGCGATCAAGGCACATAAAAAGGCTTTCATGCTGGCAAGCTAGGCCGCGACAATCCCTTCTCGCAAGGGCTTTCAACTTGACGCGCCATATGCCGCAATGTCACCTCGGAGTTATGAGTATGAAACTTCCTCCCCTGACCCTCGTATTGGGCGGCGCGGCTTCGGGCAAATCGGACTATGCGGAACGGTTGGTCGTAAGCACTGGGCGCCCGATGCTGTATATCGCCACCGCACAGTCATTTGACGCCGAGATGGACGACAAAATCGCCCGTCATCAAGCGCGACGGGGGAACGGATGGCGCACTATCGAAGCACCCTTGGAAGCCTCGGATGCCTTTGCCTGCGCACAGGAAAACGAGGTGGTTCTGTTTGATTGCGCGACCATGTGGCTGTCGAACCAATTGTTTGCCGAAAACAATCTGGGCGATGCGGAAAGCGCGTTGTTCAAGGGCATAGCTGGCTGCGCGGCCCCGGTGGTCGTTGTTTCAAACGAGGTCGGCGCAGGGATTGTCCCTGAAAACGCCTTGGCGCGGCGATTCCGTCAAGCTCAGGGCGAGCTGAACCAGCGCATCGCGGCAAAGGCGGATCTTGCCATCACCGTGATGGCCGGGTTGCCGATTGCCCTGAAGGGGGCCTTGCCCGAGGGGGCGCCATGACCAAACCCGTCACTTGGTGGTGGGTACGTCACGGTCCTACGCATGCTAAAAACATGGTGGGCTGGCGGGATTTGCCCGCTGACATTTCTGACTATGCCGCTATTTCGCGCCTATCGGACCACTTGCCACACGATGCGGCCGTGATTTCGTCCGATCTTATCCGGGCCACGGCCACAGCCGATGCGATTGAATGCAAGCGGTTTCGTTTACCGCACCACCCCGACCTGCGCGAGTTTCACTTTGGAGAATGGGACGGTCTGGGCTGGCAAGAGGTGTCAGAGCGTGACCCAAACCTGTCGCGGGCCTTTTGGGAAGCACCGGGTGACCACCAAGCCCCAGGGGGCGAAAGCTGGAACCAGCTTTCTGCGCGCGTGACGGCTGTCGTAGATGACTTAAACGAACGCGGTCATCGCCACATCGTGGCGGTCGCTCATTTCGGCGTGATCCTAACTCAGATTGCAATGGCGGGTGACATGACCGCCTACCAAGCTCTGGGTCACAAGATCGACAATCTCTCGGTCACGCGGCTGGATTGGGACGGAGGACGCTGGTCTGTTGGGCAGATCAATCACCTGCCGTGATCCAATCCGTCACAAAATGGAAATTGCGCCGGTCGCGTTCATTGGTAACCTATGCCAATGATTTATGACCTTTATATTGGCGACCAGAGTTTTTCGAGCTGGTCATTACGCGGCTGGCTGATGTTTGAGAAATTCGGCGTCCCCTACCGCACACATATGGCCGGATTATACAGCGGCACGTTGAAGCAAGATCTTGAAAAGCTTGCTCCGGCCCGGTTTGTTCCCGCGATCTGCACACCCGAGGGAACCCCCGTCGGCGACAGTCTGGCGATCGCTGAAACACTGGCAGAACGCCACCCGGAAGCTGGGTTGTGGCCCAAAGACCCCGCCGCCCGCGCCTTGGCCCGCTGGCTGGTGGCCGAGATGCATTCAGGTTTTGATGCCCTGCGCGATGCCTGCCCAATGCAGCTTTTGGGAACTGTCGAAGGGTTTGAACCCTCCAAAGAGGTGAAAGCTGACCTGCTTCGGATTGAAGAGCTCTGGAATACGGCATGGACCCAATTTGGTCGCGAAAGCAGCCCATGGCTTTTCGGTGATTATTCGCTGGCTGATGTGTTCTATGCGCCAGTTGCAGCGCGGATCGCGGGTTTTGGTTTGCCCGTTGGTGAGGCTGCGCAGAATTATGTTGCCGCTCATCTTTCCGACCCGGCGTTTCGTCGCTGGCGGGCCATTGGGCTTCTGAAATCCTATGACCCGGTGCCTTATATCGATGGATTGCCTCTGGCAGACTGGCCCGGCCCCGCTCCGCTAAACGCCGTGATATCCGACGGCCCTTCGATCAACGACGCGTGCCCTTATTCAGGCAAACCCGTCACGGACTTCCTTGAGCTGAATGGGCGAATTTGGGGTTTCTGCAATCCCGGCTGTCGCGACAAGACCATAAATGACCCAGAGGCGTGGCCCGCCTTCATGGACATGGTGACTACACACAACACCTGAACGCCGGAGTTAACGTTTTGCTAACCATGACAATCTAGCCTGCCAAAAACTAAGGGGCAGGCTGGATCATGGTGGCACGTATCAGCACGGTGGCATTTGAAGGCATAGACGCGCGTATCGTCGAAGTCGAATGCGCCCTATCCCCCGGATTGCCGGGATTCTCGATCGTTGGACTGCCAGACAAGGCGGTGTCTGAGGCGCGCGAGCGTGTGCGATCGGCCCTTGCCGCCATGTCCGTCGCACTGCCCCCGCGTAAAATAACAATCAACATGTCCCCGGCAGACCTACCTAAGGAAGGGTCCCACTTTGATCTGCCCATCGCTTTGGCGCTTTTGGCCGAAGCCGGAATGCTGGATCGGGATGAGCTGGCAAATACGTTGGCCATTGGCGAGCTGTCTTTGGATGGCTCGCTGATACCTGTTCTGGGTGCCCTGTCCGCAGCGCTGGCAGCCGCAGAACGCGAATTGGACCTGATTTGCCCGAAATCCTGCGGGGCGGAAGCAGCGTGGATTGATGCCACCAAGGTTCTGGCTGCGGATAGTCTGGCGGCCGTGCTTCAGCATTTCACCGGACAATCGCCCATCGCTCCCGCCGTTGCAGGGCAGGTCAAGGTCCAGAAGTCCTCAAAAGACATGGCCGAGGTGAAAGACCAGGAACGCGCCAAACGTGCGCTGGAAATCGCAGCGGCTGGCCGCCATCACCTGCTGTTGGTCGGGACGCCCGGCTCGGGCAAATCAATGCTGGCCGCGCGTTTGCCCGGCATCATGCCGCCCCTGTCTGCACGCGAGGCGCTTGAAACCTCGATGATCCACTCGGTGTCCGGGCTATTGGATGCGGGCGGCATCTCGCAAACGCGGCCCTTTCGCGCGCCGCATCATACGGCCTCGATGGCTGCGATTGTTGGCGGGGGCCGCGGGGCCAAACCCGGCGAGATCAGCTTGGCCCATAACGGCGTCTTGTTCATGGACGAATTTCCCGAGTTCAATCGCCAAACGCTCGAAACACTGCGCCAGCCATTGGAAACGGGCGACGTGACAGTAGCCCGAGCAAATGCGCATCTGCGCTATCCCAGCCGTTTCCTGCTGGTGGCTGCCGCAAATCCCTGCAAATGCGGATACCTGACGGATGCAGGGCGCGCATGTAACCGTGCCCCGATTTGTGGCGAGGATTACATGAAGAAAATCTCGGGGCCTCTTTTGGATCGCTTTGACCTGCGTTTGGACGTGCCGCCTGTCAGCTTCCAAGACCTCGACCTACCCGCGACCGGAGAGCCGTCATCGGCCATTGCCGAACGCGTAGCCACGGCGCGCGCGCGACAAACGCAGCGCTACGTTGACCAGCCAGATGTGACGACGAATTGCGATATCGAAGGGGATCTGCTGACACGCGTTGCCACACCGGATGCTGAAGGGCGCGAGATCCTGAACAAGGCCGCAGATCGGTTTGGCCTATCCGCCCGCGGATATCACCGCGTGCTGCGCGTGGCGCGCACAATCGCTGATTTGGACGGGGCGGATTGCGTTGAACGTGGCCATATTGCCGAAGCCTTGGGTTATCGCCTTGTCACGCCGTTTCCGTGATCTTCCACGGCGCTCTTCATCGCGTTTGCAATTCGGCTGATGGATTGATTGGCTTCGGGCAATGGTCCTGCAAACATCTGCCAAACATGTGGAAGACCATCATCTTCTTGTAGATCCACAGACACGCCCTGTTCTTCCAAAGACGCAGCCATACGGAGCGCATCGTCCAAGAAGATCTCGGACCGGCTTACGGTGATCAGGACAGGTGTTGCCCCTGAAAATGTTGCGAACAGTGGGCTAGCGCGTGGATCACGCGCATCTGCGCCATCAAGATAATAGGCGGCAAGCTCTGCCATGCGTTCGGCGGGCAGGACCACTTCGGTCTTGTCATTGTCACGGATCGATGCACCGCTGGTGGTCAGATCGGTCAGCGGCGACAGTGCGATTGTCAGAGCTGGCTTCGGCAGGTCCAGCGCCACAATCTGCGCAAGCAAAGCCAAGGCCAACCCACCGCCAGCACTGTCCCCTCCGATGATGATGGCTTGATCCGGATGGGCCGCAACGACTTCTTGATAGATCGCAAGCGCATCATCGGGGGCGGCGGGGAACGGATGCTCCGGCGCAAGACGATAGGCAGGCAGCAAGGCGCGCGCGCCCGCAGCCCGCGCAATGCGCCCAACCATGTTGCGTACAGTGCGAGGCGAGCCAAAGAAATACCCGCCACCATGAAAATAAAGAAGGATATGCGCATCCTCAGCCACGTCAGGATCGATTTCCATCACCGGGCGGGCCATGTCGTGCCATGCATACCGCAACCCGCGCGGAGGATGCAGAGACAGGCGCGTCACCCTCTCGAACCGCCGACGCACCCGGTCCACCGTTTCCGGAGTGGCGCGGGTCAGCGCTGGCCGCTCGGTCAAGCGCAGCCACAGGTTCAGTGGGCGGCGCAACCAGCTCATGCGCGGCGTGCCTCGATCGCTTGCCAGATCTTTTCGGCCACATTGGTTCCGTCAAACCGCTCAAGCTCTTGAATGCCCGTGGGTGATGTGACGTTGATCTCGGTCAGGTAGTCGCCGATCACGTCGATGCCGACGAATACCTGCCCTTTATCACGCAGAAGCGGGCCAATGGCGGCACAGATCTCAAGGTCGCGTTCGGTCAGCCCGATCTTTTCAGGGCGTCCGCCCACATGCATATTTGAACGCGTTTCGCCCGCAGCTGGCACACGGTTGATCGCGCCAACCGGCTCGCCATCCACCAAGATGATGCGCTTATCCCCGTTCGAGACGTCAGGCAGGAATTTCTGAGCAATCAACGGCTCTCGGTTGATTCCTGCGAAGAGCTCGTGCAACGAGGCAAGGTTGCGGTCATTGTCATCCAGACGGAACACGCCCGCGCCGCCATTACCGTAAAGCGGCTTCAAAATGATGTCGCCATGCGTGTCTTTGAAGGATTTCAAAGTGGAGAAATCACGGGCGATCATTGTTGGGGGTGTTAGGTCAGGAAACTCAAGAACTAACAGTTTCTCAGGGTAGTTCCGTACCCAAAACGGGTCGTTCACAACCAACGTGTCAGGGTGAACCATATCCAGAATATGCGTTGTCGTGATGTAGCCCATGTCAAAGGGCGGATCCTGCCGAAGCCAGACCACGTCCATTTCGGCCAAATCCACGTCCTGCAATTCACCAAGGGTGAAGTGATTTCCCTGCTCGCGACGCACGGTCAAAGGCCAGCCCCGTGCCATAACACGCCCTTCGCGATAGCTGAGCTGATCTGGTGTGTAGTAAAAAAGGATATGCCCACGCGCCTGCGCCTCTTCGGCAATGCGAAAGGAACTGTCAGCGTTGATATCGACGTGATCGATCGGGTCCATTTGAATGGCAACTTTAAGCGACATGGGGGCTCCTTCTGAATTCAGTTCCCCATAGATGGGGCAGAGCAGCCCGTGGCGCAATGGGGATCAGTATCCCAATGCGTTTTCAATGATCTGGATTTCACCTGAACCGTTCACAAGTGCGACATCAAAGCGAGTCGGCGTAAGGTCGCCCTTGGGTTCGCTCGTCAGAAATTCAGAAGCCGTTTGATATAGTCGCTTGATTTGCGCCTTCGACAAGGCTTCGGCGGCACGAAGAAAATCTCGGGATTTCTTCACTTCCACAAAGATAATTTCGTCCTGATCCCGCACGATCAGGTCAATCTCACCACGTTTGCCGCGCCAACGACGAAAAGCCACCTGCCGCCCGCCCAGCTCGTACGCCTGCGCCACAGAGTCTTCGGCAGCGATGCCAGAAAGATATGAAACCATCCCGCTCATTGGTTACGGTCCATGCCCAACGCTGTCTGATAAACTTTTCGGCGCGGTAGCCCAGTTGCCTGTGTCACCATGGCAACGGCGTCTTTCATGCTCATATCCTGCAACGCGTTGCTTAACATCTGTTCCAGATCAACCTCATCCTCGCCCGCTGCGGCCTGTCCGAGCACTAGCGCGATTTCGCCTTTCAAAGTCATCTCAGGGATCTGGTCAGAAAGATCCTGAACCGTCCCACGCCTGATTTCTTCGAACTTCTTTGTCAGCTCCCGGCACAAGGCCGCCGGACGTGACTTTGCTTCAGTGGAACACAGCTCCTCTAACAACCGGTTAACGCGTTTGGGGCTTTCGTAAATGATCAGCGTGGCCGGTATGGCCAAAAGCTCGGTCAGCCATTTCTGGCGCGCACCTTTCGCCGAGGGTGCGAAACCTGCAAAGCAGAAGCGGTCCGAGGGCAGACCAGACAGGCTGATCGCCGTGATCGCCGCCGTTGGACCGGGCAGCGCGGTGACGTGATGGCCTTCATTCGCAACATCCCGGGCCAGCGCAAAGCCCGGATCGGCAATAAGTGGACTGCCCGCTTCGCTTGCGTACGCCACCGATTTTCCCTGCGCGATCAGCTTAAGGATACCCGCACGGCCAGCCTCTCCGGAATGGTCGTGATAGGCGATTACTTTTCTGTCTCCCAGAGATACCCCGTGAATCTCCAACAGTTTACGTGTGGTTCGAGTGTCCTCGGCCGCGATCACATCCGCCGAGGCCAGCACATCCAATGCGCGCAGAGTTATGTCTCGGGCGTTCCCAATCGGCGTCGCGACCAGATAAAGTCCGGGTTCAAGGGGGGCTATCAGGGGTTTCACTCTGGACCTGTCTGTTCTTAGGGTTATTATGGCGCGGTCTGTCGGGGTGCGTTCTGCCTCGCTCGGGAAAGGATATTATATGTTTGCTGTTTTCGCACGCACCCGCAAGGCGCTGGGTGCACTTACCGCCCTTGCGTCTCTTTCTGCCCTTGTTGCCTGTAACGTCGCAGCCCCGCAAGTTGGCCAAAGTATTAACACCAATAAACCCGTGCCTGTTGCCCTTCTGGTACCGTCGGGATCGGGGTCGGCCAATGATGCCAACCTTGCTCAGTCGCTGGAAAATGCAGCCCGCTTGGCCATGTCCGAATTGTCCGGGGTCAAGATCGATCTGCGCGTCTACAGCACTGCTGGCAGCGCGAATCAGGCCGCTTCGATGGCGACCAAAGCTGTGAACGATGGTGCGAAGATCATTATTGGCCCGGTTTTTGCCCAAAGCGCCAATGCAGCCGGTGTCGCCGTTGCACGCCGCAACGTGAATGTTCTGAGCTTTTCGAACAATCCAAGCATCGCAGGCGGCAACGTCTTTATTCTGGGCAACACCTTCCAAAACACCGCCGACCGCCTGACACGCTTTGCTGCGCGCCAAGGCAAAGGTCGCATCATGGTCTTGAACGGAAATGATCAAGCCGAAGCTCAGGGGCGCGCTGCAATCGAGACTGCGATCCAGAATTCGGGCGCAACACTTGCTGGCTCCGCCTCGTTTGAACTTTCGCAGAACGGCATCGTTAACGCGCTGCCCGGCATCAGCTCCAAAGTCCGCAGTTCGGGTGCGCAATCGGTCTTTCTGACCTCTGGCACTTCAGGTGCGCTGCCGTTCCTGGCTGGTCTGCTGCCTGAAAACGGTGTTGATCCTGCAAAGGTCCAGTTTATCGGCCTGCAACGCTGGGATATCCCCGCCAATGCAATGTCGCTTCCCGGTCTGCAAGGCGGCTGGTTCGCTATCCCAGATCCAGCACTCAGCAATCGGTTCGCCGGTCGTTACCAAGCACGGTATGGTGCGTCACCACACCCTATCGCGGGTTTGGCGTATGACGGCATTGCCGCCATCGGCGCACTTGTAAAAGCTGGCAAATCCAACGCATTGACCACAACGGCGTTGACCCAACCGCAAGGGTTTGTTGGCGTGAACGGTGTGTTCCGCCTGCGCGCCAACGGAACCAATCAGCGCGGTCTTGCTATTGCGCAAATTCAAAATGGGCAACTGGCAATCATCGATCCTGCGCCCAGAAGCTTTGCCGGTGCCGGGTTCTGAAGCTGACCGGATCCTTCCGGCCCAAACGGCGGGGCATCTTATTTGCCCTGCCGAAGAAATCCTGAATGAAGATGCGCTTTGGCTAAAGCTGGAGCATTCGTTTGAAGATGCCAAAGATGCGTCAGACATTCGCAAATCGACGGTGTCCGCACTTCGCGACAGCATCAAAGCCGGACGCGCGCGAATTGCCGAGGCGCTGTCGAAAGATCCGCTGAACGCACATCCTGCAATTGCTGCCTACAGCCATTTGACCGACGGCATTGTGCGATGCGTTCATCGAGTGGCGACTGAAAAGCTTCATCCCCTGCAACTGCCGACAACATCTGAACGGATAGCCGTCATTGCCGTCGGGGGATGCGGACGTGGCGAGATGGCACCGCAATCGGATGTGGATCTGCTGTTTCTGACGCCTTACAAAATCACCCCATGGGCGGAAAGCGTCATCGAAAGCATGCTCTATATGCTATGGGATCTGCGCCTGAAGGTGGGCCACGCAGCACGGACAATCGAAGATTGCCTGCGACTGGGGCGTGAAGACTATACGATCCGCACTGCATTGCTGGAACAGCGGCCCATCTGTGGCGATCAAGCCTTGGCGGCTGAACTGGAAGACCGCCTTTGGAGCGATTTGTTCAACGACACCTTGGGCGACTTCATTGAGGCGAAGTTGGCCGAGCGTGATGCGCGTCATATCAAGCAAGGCCAGCGCTATGTAGTTGAGCCCAATGTGAAAGAAGGCAAAGGCGGTTTGCGAGACCTACAGACGCTGTTTTGGGTCGCGAAATATCAGCATCATGTGTCTCATCCCTCCGAGCTGGTCTCAAAAGGTGTGTTTACCGAGGATGAATTCGAGACCTTCCGCGAAGCCGAGGGTTTTCTTTGGGCCGTGCGTTGCCAGTTGCATTTGGTGACCAACCGCCCCTCGGACCAACTGACCTTCGACTTGCAGGTGGAAGTAGCGGATCGGCTGGGTTTCAAAGACACCGAAGGGCGCCGGGGCGTTGAGCATTTCATGCAAGCCTACTTCCGCCACGCGACCCAAGTGGGTGATCTGACCCGAATTGTGCTGACTGCGTTGGAAGCCCAGCACCTGAAGCAAGAGCCGCGTCTGATGCGGCTTTTGAAACGGCGAAAGAAGCTGAAACACGGGTTTGTCGAGAAACACGGGCGCCTTGACGTGGGCGACGAGACCGAATTCCTATCCAACAAATTGAACCTTCTGCGCATCTTCGAAGAAGGTTTGCGTACGGGGCTGTTGATCCATCCCCACGCCATGCGGCTGGTGTCTCATAACCTCGATCTGATCGATGATGAGATGCGCAAGGATAAGGAAGCCATCCGCATCTTCCTTGATCTTCTGCTGAAACACGGCAACCCGGAACGCGCGTTGCGCCGAATGAATGAACTTGGCGTATTGTCCGCATTCATTCCCGAGTTCGAGCCGATTGTCGCGATGATGCAGTTCAACATGTATCACAGCTACACAGTGGACGAGCACACGATTCAGGTGATCTCGAATTTCGCGCAGATTGAGAGGCATGAGCTGGAAGACGAGCTGCCAATCAGCTCGGAAATCCTCGACAAAGGCGTCAATCGCAAGACGCTGATGGTTGC
The DNA here is from genome assembly GCF_023016155.1 of Aliiroseovarius sp. F20344. Classification (GTDB taxonomy): domain Bacteria; phylum Pseudomonadota; class Alphaproteobacteria; order Rhodobacterales; family Rhodobacteraceae; genus Aliiroseovarius. The sequence continues at coordinate 246,590 of NZ_JALKBG010000005.1, read as the reverse complement.
GATGCTGCTGCATGATATCGGCAAAGGACGTCCACAGGACCACTCTATACTAGGTGCGCAAATTGCCCGCAAAGTGGCCCCACGTCTTGGGATGACGCAGCGGGAATGCGAGACCGTCGAATGGCTGGTGCGCTATCACCTATTGATGTCCGATATGGCGCAGAAACGCGACATTGCCGACCCGCGCACGGTGCAGGATTTCGCGAAAGCTGTGCGCTCGGTCAGGCGGCTGGACCTGCTGACCGTTTTGACGGTGTGTGACATTCGGGGCGTTGGGCCAGATACATGGAACAATTGGAAAGCAACGCTGATCCGTACGCTGTACAACCAGACCCGCCGGGCGCTGGAAGACGGGATGGAAGCACTGAATCGGGAAAGCCGCGGGGCTGAAGCAAAGCGCGCTTTGCGTCAGGCACTGACCGACTGGAAGCCCAAAGATCTTAAAACCGAAACGGCCCGTCACTACGACGCGTATTGGCAAGGGCTACATGTCTCGGCCCATACGGTGTTTGCCCGCATGCTGAAGGACATCGGCGTGGATGAGGTGCGCATTGAGCTGGAGCCGGACGAAGAACGTGACGTGACCCGCGCTTATGTGGTGCTGGCCGACCACCCGGGCATCTTCTCGCGTCTGGCAGGCGCCTTATCAGCTGTTGGAGCCAATATTGTCGACGCGCGCACCTATACGTCGAAGGACGGGTTTGCGACCGCCTGTTTCTGGCTGCAGGATGCAGATGGAAGCCCCTATGACGTGGACCGCAAACCCAGACTAACGCGCATGATCCACAAGATGCTGAAAGGTGAGGTCGTCGCACATGAAGCCATCGCCGGGCGCGACAAAATCAAAAAGCGCGAGCGCGCCTTTAAAGTGCCCACCACGATCACTTTCGACAATGACGGTTCTGAGATTTACACCATCATCGAGGTCGACACCCGCGACCGTCCCGGTCTTCTGTATGACCTGACACGCACACTGGCCAACACCAATGTTTATATTGCCTCGGCCGTGATCGCGACATATGGCGAACAGGTGGTGGACAGCTTCTATGTCAAAGACATGTTCGGTTTGAAATTCTACGCTGAACACAAACAGAAGCTTTTAGAAGACAAGCTGCGTGCAGCCATCGAAAAAGGCGTGGAAAGGGCAACCTCATAATGGCATCGAGACTGGCGCGAGGCTTCATGACCGTTGGTGGTTGGACCATGGCTAGCCGCATTCTGGGCTTCGTTCGCGACATTATGATTGGCGCCTTTCTGGGGTCTTCTGCTGTGGCCGAAGCCTTCCTGATCGCCTTCTCGCTTCCCAATATGTTCCGTCGTTTCTTTGCCGAAGGCACGCTGAACGTGGCATTTGTGCCAATGTTCGCCAAGAAACATGAAGGCGGAGAAGGCGCGTTTGAATTTGCCCGTGATGCGTTCGCGGGTCTTGCATTCATTCTTGTGATCTTCTCGATCATTGCGCAGATTTTCATGCCAGCTTTGGTCTATGCGATGGCGTCTGGTTTCACCGAAGACAGCCGCTTTGATCTGGCGGTGACCTATGGGCGCATCGTCTTCCCCTACATCTTATTCATCTCGCTGGCTGCGCTCCTGTCCGGGGTTCTAAACGCCACGGGGCGCTTCATGGCTGCAGCCGCGGCTCCTGTGCTACTAAACGTGATCCTGATCGGTGCGATGTTCATGGCCAATGTGTCGGGTTTCGACATCGGAACCGCCCTTGCATGGACGGTGCCCGTCGCCGGGATTGCCCAAGTGGCCCTCGTTTGGATTGCGGCCAGCCGTGCAGGCTATCGCTTGATCCCGCGCATGCCGCATATGACGCCCGAGCTAAAACGTCTTGCCATCATTGCAGCCCCTGCGGCCCTTGCAGGCGGCGTGACCCAGATCAACCTACTGGTGGGCCGTCAGGTCGCCAGTTTCTTCGAAGGCGCGGTCGCATGGCTCTACTATGCGGACCGGCTGTACCAGCTGCCCTTGGGTGTGGTGGGCATTGCCATTGGCGTCGTACTTCTACCCGAACTGTCGCGCAACCTGCGTGCAGGTGATGCAATAGCAAGCCGCGAAGCCCTTAGCCGAGCGGGTGAGATGTCGTTGGCGCTGACCATCCCGGCCGCTGTTGCGCTGATGGTGGTACCAACTCAGTTGATCGAAGTTCTGTTTCAACGCGGAGCCTTCACGGCCGATGACACGGCCTGGACCGCACTTGCCACAGCCATCTACGGCGCGGGGCTTCCTGCGTTTGTGCTGCAAAAGGTTCTGGTTTCAGTCTATTTCGCACGAGAAAACACAAAAACACCGTTCTACTTTGCGCTGGTCGGCATGGTCGTGAACGCCGTCCTTGCGATTGGGCTTAGCTACTACATCGGCTTCATCGCCGCAGCCATCGCCACTACGTTCGCGGGTTGGACAATTGCATTGCTCACGTGGATAGGTGCTGCCCGCATGGGCGAAGAGACCCGCTTTGACGCGCGCTTCTGGTCCCGTTTCTGGCGCATCATCGCTGCGAGCTGGGCAATGGGGGCTGTTATTTGGGCCATGCTGATCGTAATGGGGCCAATGTTCGGATTGGCCGGACTAAAGATCATCGCCCTTCTGATCCTCGTCATTGGAGGCATCATCGTCTACGGCATCTTCGGCCAACTTCTCGGGGCATTCCGCTTGTCAGAAATCAAGGCCGCTTTCCGCCGCGGCTGATTCCATACACGCGTCTTATGGCCCGAAATCTATTTGGGTGACGCCCCCGTCACACCACTATCGCTGGCGCAACCGCTTCAATACGCGCGACCAGCCACCGGGGCTGACCAGAAAACTCAGTCCAAAGCCTGCGACAAAGCCAGCAATCTCGGCGACCCAGTTCAGCCCCGCTCCAAACAGCAGTCCGAAGGTCAACTGGATCCCCAGAAGGAAAGCGATGATCCGAAAGGCTGAAAGCTGGTTGCCTCCGGTCGCGCCCAGTTGGGCCCACAGGATGAAGGTGTAGGCCCCAATCAAGCCATACACTGCCGGGTATCCCCCGAATAGAACCACCCCAGTATCCCAAACCAGCCAATAGGCCAGCGCTCCGATAGTGGCGGACCCAAAAAACACGACCAAAAAGGCGAAGGCTGAAAACACCTCACCAACCATTTTGCCAAGCGCCAGAAGAAAAACCAGAACGAATAGAAGATGCGTAAAGCTGAGATGCAGGAAGGAATAGGTAAAGAACCGCGCCACGTCCTTCAGGGGAAAGCGCCCGTTTTCGACCATCCACGAGAACAGAGGCTCATGAAAGCCCCAGTTCTGGATCGTGGTAATACGCCAACCCGCCGCCTCCGGACCGCCAAACAACCCCTTGTGCCCCACCCAAAACACAAGTTCGATCCCAACCAAGAACACGGACAGAGCGATGACCACCGGCGGCAATGGGTTCACGGGGCTTTCTTCTTGAAAATGGCTCATTCACTGCTCCTACCCCGGGGTTTGTCCGGGCATTCCTTGACGGTCTCTACACAGCTAGGTAATCGACAAGGGCACATTATTCCAGACGGAGCAAACACATGACCAATCACACGCCGCGCGTATTTTCGGGGATCAAACCCTCGGGCGGGCTGACGCTGGGCAACTACCTTGGCGCCATCAAGCGTTTCGTGGACATGCAGGCACAGGATTTCGAGACCATTTATTGCGTCGTCGACCTGCATGCCATCACCGTCTGGCAAGACCCAAAAGAGCTGACCGACGCAACCCGCGAAGTGGCCGCCGGGTTTCTGGCCGCAGGCATTGATCCTAGCCAGTCGATCCTGTTCAATCAAAGCCAAGTTTCGGCTCATGCAGAGCTTGCTTGGCTGTTCAACTGCGTGGCCCGCGTGGGTTGGATGAACCGCATGACACAGTTCAAGGACAAGGCTGGCAAGAACGCCGAGCAAAGCTCGCTTGGGCTTTACGCCTATCCGTCGCTGATGGCTGCCGACATTCTGCTCTATCACGCGACCCACGTGCCCGTGGGCGAGGATCAGAAACAGCACGTCGAGCTAACGCGCGATATAGCAGCGAAGTTCAATCACGATTTCAAGGCTGAAGGTTTCTTCCCGCAGCCCGAGCCAATCATCGAAGGCCCGGCAACCCGCGTGATGAACCTGCGTGACGGCACCAAGAAGATGTCGAAATCGGGCGAGAGCGATATGGAACGCATCAACATGACAGATGATGCAGACAAAATCGCCAAGAAGTTCAAGAAGGCAAAGACCGACCCGGAGCCTCTGCCCGAGACTTTGGACGGCTTAAAAGACCGTCCCGAGGCGAAGAACCTTGTGGACATCTATGCGGGCCTGTCGGGTATGACGAACGAACAGGTGATCACGGAATACGCTGGCGCTGGCTGGGGCAAGTTCAAGCCAGCATTGGCAGATCTGGCGGTCGATAAGTTGGCACCGATCTCGACCGAGATGTCGCGCCTGATGAACGATAAGGCCGAGATTGACCGCATTCTGGGCGAAGGCGCGGACAAAGCTGATGCGATTGCGCAGCCTATCCTTGACCAAGCCTATGACATCACGGGCTTCTTGCGCTCGCGCAAACGCTAACGCACAACACAACCAGCAACATGAACGAAGGGCGTCGGACCACCGGCGCCCTTTTTCGTGATTTTGCGAATTTTGTGATTGGCGTTAGGCTGATCACACGCAGCGGGGGAGCCACGTATGAAACGTAAAGAGTACTCTGGACAGGACATAACCGTCACATTTGACCTAGGGCGATGTATTCACGCACGAAATTGCTTCCTTCAATTGCCCGAAGTATTCGACCCGTCAAAGCGCCCTTGGGTGCAGCCTGACAACGCTAGCGCTGAAGAAATCGCCGCAATGATCCGCACTTGCCCGTCCGGGGCATTGGCCTTCAAACGGCCAAGCGGCGTGGAAGAACGCGCACCCAAGATCAATCGGCTGGCGGTTTTGGAGAACGGCCCGTTGATCTTGGCCGGAGACGTCTGCGTTGAAGACGGCGCACGCGAAAACCGCGTTGCCCTTTGTCGCTGTGGCTTGTCCAAGAACAAACCTTTTTGTGACTACAGCCATGTGGAAGGAGGGTTCGAAGCAACCGGGGAACCAGCCCCTAAAACACCAAAGCAAAGCGAAGATGTTGGCGGCCCTGCCAATGTCTCGCGCCGTCCTGATGGCCCTTTGGTTGTCGATGGAAATCTCGAGATCTGCTCGGGTACCGGTCGACGGATTGGCACGGTTGGAAAAGCGTTCCTCTGCCGATGTGGAGCATCAAAGAACAAGCCGTTCTGTGATGGAAGCCACAAGGCGGCTGGGTTTTTTGACCCGCAGGAACCGGCATCATGAATTGGTTCAGCGATGAAACCCTGTCGTTTCTTCGTGACCTGTCCCAAAACAATCGCCGCGAGTGGTTCGAAGCCAACAAGCAGCGATACACGGACCATGTCAAAGATGCCGGCCAAAGGTTCGCGGATGCGTTAAATCAGTTGCTCGCAGCCAAATATGAGACCGAAGTCACCACCCGGATCTTTCGTATGCATCGCGACTTGCGGTTCTCAAAAGACAAAACACCCTACAACACGCATATTCATATCAGTTTTTCAGATGCACAAACCGGAGCCAGCTGGATGGTGGGTCTGCAAACGGATCACCTTGTGGTCGGCTTTGGGCAATTCGCGTTTGACCACGATATGCTTGAGCATTGGCGCGAGACCGTGGCGGGCCCCCAGGGTGAAATTTTGACAGAGCTGAATGCCAAAGCCATCAAAGGTGGTCTGAGACTCTCCGAGCCAGAGCTGAAACGTATTCCTCTGGCATGGGACGCTGACCATCCTCAAGGTGCATTGCTTCGCCGCAAAGGGATTGTCTGGTGGAACGATCATGTCCCGCAGCACGAGATCTTCGGACAGAACGCGCCAAAGGCCATCGCGGGTGAACTGGTCGCGATGGATCCCTTACATGACTGGATGAAACTGGCACTGGACCCGACGCATTAGGTAAGATCACTCAGGCGTTGATGCCCAGCTTGTCAGTGAGCACAGCGAAGGTCGCACGGGTCTTGTCGTTCCAATCTGCACCCCGCGCTTTGAACAGGGTCGCTTGTGATTTGTGAACTGGTGCGCCCGCCAGAATCTTCAGGTGATTGGCGCGCAGAGTTTCCCCGGTCGAGGTGATATCGGCAATCGCCTCGGCCGTTTCGTTTTTCACGGTGCCTTCCGTTGCGCCCTGACTGTCCACAAGCTGATAATCCGCCACGCCGTGATCACGCAGGTGATCGCGGATCAAACGGTGATACTTGGTGGCGATGCGCAGCCGGAATCCGTGTTTGGCGCGGAAAGCCGCTGCCACCGCATCCAAGTCGTCCAGTGTGTTCACATCGACCCAGCATTTCGGTACTGCAATCACCAGATCCGCATGGCCAAAGCCCATAAGAGCAAGCTCTGACACCTTATCGGGCCAAGCGGCCAGTTTCTCACGCACAAGATCCGATCCGGTCACGCCCAGATGGATACGGCCCGCGGCCAGCTCGCGCGGGATTTCACCGGCTGAAAGCAACACAAGCTCGACACCTTCGATCCCCTTTACGGCCGCCGCGTATTCGCGGTCAGACCCAGTGCGGGACAATTCAACGCCACGCGCGCCGAACCAATCAAAAGTTTTCTCCATCAGGCGGCCCTTCGAGGGCACTCCAAGCTTCAACGTCATGCTTTGTCCCCCGCACCAAGTTCCAACAGTAGCTCGGGCCGGATGACCCCGCCCACTGCTGGGATCTCACCGCTGCCATTTTGATTGCCCAAAACACGGGTCAGCGCATCGTAGCGCCCGCCAGTTGCAACAGGTGGCAGGTCTGGGCGCGCTTCGGCGTAGAAACCAAAGACAAACCCGTCATAGTATTCCATCGAAGTGCGCCCATAACTGCCTTCGAAATCGAGTGTATCGACATTCACGCCACGCTTAACCAGCGCTTCGGCACGCGCTTCCAAGCGATCCACGGCATCTGCGATTGCGGGCATGTCCACGGCGATGTCGCGCAGATGCTCCAGTACATTCGATGTGGACTCGCGCAGGGCCAGAAGGTCATCCAGCAGCTCGACCTCTTGCGTTGAGATCGCGGCGGCAGCAGCGTCTTCGCGCAAAGCGTCAACACGCTCAGAAATTTCGGCAGCGCTGCGCAGACCGATTTGTGGCCCGGCATCGATCATCGGATCTTCTTTCGCCAACAACGCTTCGCGGCCTTCTGGCAGCGGTGCGCGGCCTGCAAAACGGTCCAGAAGCGCGCGGAAACGGCGCGGACGCCAGATGTGGCGCAGAAGGGCTGCTTTGCGGCGATCGGTTGTTTTCAAGCCGCGCACAGCAGCCAACAGAAGGCCCATATCCCCGGTTGCCGCACGCAGCGACAAAGGTTCCAATGCTCCACGGATCAGTGCAAACACCTCAGCATCCGCATCAATCGGCGCGTCGCGGTCGAACACCTCGTATCCCACTTGGAAATACTCAGGCGCCCGTTCGGCCACTTGCTCCTGAGCTCGGAAAACTTCGCCCATATATGTGTAGCGCGCGGGTTCTGCCCCCTCGGCCATGTGCATTTGCACCACGGGCACGGTGAAATCTGGGCGCAGCATAACCTCGCCACGCATCGGGTCATGGCTTACAAACGCGCGGCCGCGAATGTCTTCGCCATAGAGGTCCAGAAGTGTGCCAGCGGGCTGCAGAATGTCAGCCTCGACAACCTGAGCGCCCTTCGTTTCAAAAAAGCCCCTTAGCCGTGTTGCTTCGGCCCTGATCAGTGCCTTGTCAGTCATCGGATGCCTCGATGATCTCGCGCACCTTGGCGACCAGTTCCGAACGGTTGCATTCGAATTGGCTTGGTCGCTCTTTCCATTCTTCAAGCGTGGCGCTTTCAGCGATCTTCGCTCCCAGAACGAGGTCCTTGATCTGGACCTTGCCGGCGTCAAACTCGTCTGAACCCGCAATCACCGCGACGGGTGATTTGCGCTTGTCAGCATATTTCAACTGGTTGCCGAAATTCTTGGGATTACCCAAATAAACCTCGGCCCGGATACCAGCGTTGCGCAGCTCGGACACCATCGACTGATACTCCGCCAGACGCGCCTTATCCATGACGGTAACCACCACGGGGCCAACGGCCTTGCCGCTCATACGACCCTTGGCACGCAGCGCGGCAAGCAGGCGATCCACGCCGATGGAAATGCCGGTTGCGGGAACCGCTTGGCCTGTGAAGCGCTTGACCAGATCGTCGTAGCGGCCACCACCAGCCACGGACCCGAACTGGCGCGGGCGGCCCTTCTCGTCGAGGATTTCGAAGGTCAGTTCGGCCTCGAACACGGGACCGGTGTAGTAGCCCAGCCCGCGCACGACCGAGGGGTCAATCTCGATCCGATCAGGGCCATATCCTTGAGCGGTCAGAAGCTCGGCGATCTGTTCAAGCTCTGCAATGCCTTCAGCACCAATCGCGCTTTCACCTACTGCAGCGCGAAGGTTCGCAAGCGTCTCGGCGGCCGTCGCACCCTTCGAGGTGAGGAAGGCCAGCACCGGTTCTGCCTGTTCATCCGACAGACCCACACCGTCAATATAAGCACCCGACGCATCCAAACGCCCCTTGCCCAAAAGCTCGCGCACGCCTGCTTCGCCCACCTTGTCGAACTTGTCGATGGTGCGCAGAACCGCGTCACGTTCAGGACCTTCGCCCACGCCCATAACTTCCAGAACGCCATTCATAACCTTGCGGTTATTCACCCGGACCAGATAGTCGCCACGCGGGATACCAACGGTTTCCAGCGTGTCTGCCAGAAGCGCGCAAATCTCGGCATCCGCGGCCATCGAAGCCGTGCCCACCGTGTCCGCATCACATTGATAAAACTGCCGAAAACGACCCGGACCGGGCTTTTCGTTGCGCCAGACCGGACCCATCGCATAGCGACGATAGGGGGAAGGCAGGTCATTGCGATGTTGCGCATAGACACGCGCCAACGGCGCGGTCAGATCATAGCGCAGGGCCATCCAGTCGCCATTGTCCTTTTCATCGAACTCCTGCCACGCGAAGACGCCTTCGTTCGGACGATCCACATCGGGCAGGAATTTACCCAGCGCCTCGACCGTTTCGACAGCCGAGCTTTCCAGCGCGTCAAACCCATAGCGATGGTACACAGCCGCAATCTGGTCGAGCATATGTTTACGCTCGTCCACTTCCGCTCCGAAATAGTCGCGAAATCCCTTGGGCGTGATTGCCTTGGGGCGGGGCTGTTTTTTCTGCTTGGCCATGACTGGTCCCAGTTCCGATAAGGTTCGCGGGCGGTCTAGCGGATGGGCGGCTTGGGGGCAAGGAAAGCCTGCTTTTCTTCACGATTTACCGCCACATGCGAAAAGCGCTGGGTCTTAGCCGCAAGCCGCGCTATGAGGGCGCTATGACAGATGATCGCCTGACCCAACTTGAAGAAACCGTTTCCCACCTGACCCGTCAGGTCGAGGAATTGAACGACGTCGTCGCGCGGCAGGATACGGAGCTGTCAACGATGGCGCATCGCGTGAAGATGCTGATGGAGCGCGAAGCCCAACGTGAGAACGCGGGAACGGGCGGCGTGATCTTAGGTGACGAACGCCCGCCACATTACTGAGGCACGTTGCGGTCAACCCGCCATCTAAGCTTCAATCAAACCTCTTCCACATCAATCACGCCATTCAGTGACTTCAGCGCTCCTTTGATCTGCGGGTTAAGCGGGTAGGATTGCCCAAGTGTCATTTCGACCTCACCCGGCAAACTGGGGTCCATCAGACAGATCGAGATTTCGCCCGGCCGCACGTTGCGGGCCTTTTCAGCGGCATCATTCAGAAGGGATGCGACTTGTTCCAAAACGGTCGGCTCTTCCAGGTAGAGCTTCAACGCCATGCCCCCCACATCCGACACCACATTGTCGATGGGCGAGATTGAGCGGGCCAGAAGCTTCAACTGATCGGCCTCCATCGTCGCTTCGACCGTTACGACCACGTTGGCCCCGGTTTCCAGATAATCGCGGCATTTCTCTAACACGTCTGAGAAGATCGTGACCTCATATTGCCCTGTCGGATCCGTCAGTTGCGCAAAGGCAAAGCGGTTTCCGCGCGCGGATTTACGTTCCTGCCGTCCGGCCACAGTGCCCGCGATCTTGGCGATGGACGCCCCGCGTTCAGATTTCTTTTCAAGCTCGGCCAGTGACATGACCTGCTTGCGCTTCAGCGCTGCCATGTAGTCGTCCAGTGGGTGGCCTGACAGGTAGAAACCAATCGCTTTCTGCTCTTCCGCCAGACGTTCGCTTGGCAGCCAGTCGCCAACAGGGGAAAGGCGTGGTTCAGGCAGGTCATCCCCCGCTTCTCCAAACAGAGACACCTGGTTCGAGGCGCGCTGTTCGTGAATGGCCGCCGAATAGTTGACCAGACCATCGAGGCTGTCGAAAATACGGCGGCGGTTCTTGTCGAGCTGATCAAAGGCACCTGCACGGGCCAGCATCTCCATCGGGCGCTTGCCAACGCGTTTCAGATCCACGCGGCGGGCGAAATCAAAGAGCGTGGCGAAGGGCTTGTCGGCGCCGTCCACTTTGCGACCCTCGACCACCAGCTTCATCGCTTCGATACCGACGTTTTTCAGAGCGCCCAGACCGTAGACAACTTTGCCATCCTTCACGCTGAAGGTCTCGAGCGAGCGGTTCACGCAAGGCGGTACGATCTCGAGATCCATACCGCGGCGCACTTCGTTGGCGTAAACCGCCAGCTTGTCGGTCAGGTGGATATCGCAATTCATCACACCAGCCATAAACTCGACCGGGTGGTTCGCTTTCAGCCATGCGGTTTGATAGCTGACGACCGCATAGGCAGCGGCGTGGGATTTGTTGAAGCCGTAGTTGGCGAATTTTTCCAGAAGGTCGAAGACTTCCGAGGCTTTCTTGGCAGGCACACCGTTTTCGGCAGCACCCTTTTCGAACTTCGGACGCTCGGCGTCCATCGCCTCTTTGATCTTCTTACCCATGGCCCGGCGCAACAAATCCGCGCCGCCAAGCGAATAACCCGCCATGACCTGCGCGATCTGCATAACCTGTTCCTGATAAACAATAATCCCTTGAGTTTCCTCGAGAATATGGTCGATCAGAGGATGAACGGACTCGATTTCTTTCAAGCCATTTTTGACCTCGCAATAGGTCGGGATGTTCTCCATCGGGCCGGGACGATACAGCGCCACAAGGGCCACGATATCTTCGATACAGGTGGGTTTCATGCGCCGTAGCGCATCCATCATGCCGGTAGATTCCACCTGGAATACAGCGACTGTTTTCGCGGCGGCATAGAGCTTGTAGGTTGGTTCGTCATCCAGCGGGATGGCGTTGATTTCATTCACCGCGCCTTCGGGCGGATCGTAGAGTTGATCGCCATTCGGTCCCGTATGGATGTCGCGCCCCTGTCCCCGGATCAGGTCCACAGCGTTCTGAATGACGGTCAGTGTTTTCAGACCCAAGAAGTCGAACTTCACAAGACCGGCCTGCTCGACCCATTTCATGTTGAACTGGGTGGCGGGCATGTCAGAACGCGGATCCTGATAGAGCGGCACAAGCGCGTCTAGCGGACGATCTCCGATCACAACCCCCGCCGCATGGGTTGATGCGTTGCGCAATAGCCCTTCGATCTGCTGGCCATAAGTGAGCAGCCGATCGACCACTTCCTCGGCGCGGGCTTCTTCGCGCAGGCGCGGTTCGTCAGCCAGCGCTTTCTCGATCGACACGGGCTTCACGCCCTCAACCGGGATCATCTTCGACAGACGGTCCACTTGCCCGTAAGGCATTTGCAGCACCCGGCCCACGTCGCGCACGGCGGCCTTGGAAAGAAGCGCGCCGAAGGTGATGATCTGCCCGACTTTGTCTCGGCCATATTTTTCCTGAACGTAGCGGATCACCTCTTCCCGTCGATCCATGCAGAAGTCGATGTCGAAGTCTGGCATCGACACACGTTCCGGGTTCAGGAAGCGTTCGAACAGCAGTGAATAGCGCAGCGGATCAAGGTCGGTGATCAACAGGGCATAGGCGACGAGGCTGCCTGCACCGGACCCCCGGCCCGGCCCCACAGGAATACCTTGGTCCTTGCCCCATTTGATGAAGTCGGCAACGATCAGGAAGTAGCCGGGGAAGCCCATGCCCTCGATGATATCGAGCTCAAAATTAAGCCGTTCCTTGTATTCTTCGACGCTGACAGCATGCGGGATCATTGAAAGGCGGTATTCCAGACCGGCCTCGGCCTGTCGCCGCAGTTCGGCCACCTCATCATCCGCGAATTTCGGCAAGATCGGATCGCGACGATAGGCCATGAAAGCACAGCGCTTTGCGATCTCCACCGTGTTTTCAATCGCTTCCGGAATATCAGCAAAAAGCGTGATCATTTCCTCAGGGCTTTTGAAATAGTGCTGCGGTGTCAGGCGGCGGCGACCGTCCTGCTGATCCACATAAGCGCCTTCTTTTATACAGATCAGAGCGTCATGCGCCTCGTATAGTTTTTGCGCGGGGAAATAGACATCATTGGTGGCGACCAGGGGAATGCCCATCTGATAGGCCATCTCAACAAAGCCGCGTTCCGTCAGACGTTCGGGTTCGGTGGGTTGGCCACCCTCGCCGGGGTGACGTTGCAATTCCATATAAAGGCGGTCACCGTAGATCGTGTGAAGCCTGCGCATCAGCGCCTCGGCCTTGTCGCGCTGACCGTTCTGCAGAAGCTGCCCTACAGGGCCTTCCGCCCCACCCGTCAGGCAAATCACGCCTTCAGAATTGGCCTCAAGGTCCTCTAATGTCACCTGAGGCAGCGCGCCGTTTTTATCAACATAGAGGCAGGTGTTAAGTCGCATCAGCCCCTCGTACCCTGCCTCGGTTTGGGCCAGCAAAACAACGGCGGCTGGGGCTTTTGGGGCCTCGCCCGGCTCAGAAGGATCAAAGCAGACATCAACCTGACACCCGATAATGGGCTGCACGCCTTCGTCAGCAGCGGTCACGGAAAACTCCAGTGCCGCAAACATGTTATTTGTGTCAGTCATCGCGACGGCGGGCATGTCATGCGCGGCGCAAAGACCGGGCAGTTTTTTGACAGGAACGGCGCCTTCCAGAAGCGAATACTGGGTGTGCGTGCGAAGGTGAATGAATCGGGGTTGGCTGCTCATTGCCACAAGTTAGACGAGCGGACGGAGTTCTGAAAGAGACCGATTACGTTTTGGCGCGCTCGAGGCATTCGATCCGGTTTCCGAATGGGTCTTCGGTGTAGAACCGGTTATAATCGGGCAGCTTTTCATCGATCCGAACGCGGCATCCCGCCTGCTTCAATCGCTCCCCCAAAGCATCCAGATCCGCGACTTCGAAAGCTGGATGTGCTTTGCGAGCTGGCTGAAATGGGGTTTCGACGCCGAGATGAACACGCAGGTCGCCCAGACAAAACCAGACGCCCCCACGTCCAAGCAAGGCATCAGGTTTGGGTTCTTCTGAAAGACCAAGCAAGTCAGCGTAAAACGCGCGGGCTTCGTCTTCGTGCCCTTTGGGCATCGCGAGTTGTACGTGATGGAGATTTAGAAGCATGGCATTGGCACTCCTCTTTTCGGTATACTATTGCATACCGAACTGCAAATATCAACTCGACCTATTCTGACAGGGACCTAGCCGGCCCCGCCAATAGCCTTCATACCCATCTGAATAAACATAGCCAACTTCGCCAGTAATTGGCACACGCCGCCCATCAAGCATTGCATAGTTCGAGTAGCTTCCGCGCCAATCCAACAAAACCGGTTCGCCATTCTCATCTTTTGCAAGACGATTACTCGCCTGCATCCCAACAATGTCGCCCTCGGCATTGAATAGCAGCGTCACGCGTGCTTCTTTGCCGCCAACTGGCAAGCTGACGTCGACGCGATCATCGGAATCCTGCTGCCAATTGATTTGATGATTGGCAAGGATCGCGTCGGGGAACCATGGCAGCTCCGAAAGGTAACGCATCGCCTCGCCCCGGTCTGCTTCGGCCCCGGTTTCGCGTCCCATGGGCCAAGCGCCCAGAAGCCGCACCTCAAGTTCGCCGACCCCTTGCACAAACCGGTCTAAAACTCGGACCACGGGCACCGGGCCAAGCCGCATAGTGGCGGACCAAACAAAGCCGGGTTCTGTGGTGGACACGATCTGACGTGCTGTTATTGGTTGCCAATCAGCCCCTTTGGAAAGGCGCATTTCAACATCTTGGGACACACAGTGGCTTGTCCTGATATGTTCATCGCCCACCATGCCCTTCTGTGCGAACGCGGCAACGATTTCAGGCAAGTCAGTACGTATCTTACCGGTTGCTTCACGCCGCAACTGGTCAGAAAGTTCATGGACCTTCGCGGCAAACCGCATCCCCAGAAAAATTTGTCCAATCAAAAGGATAAGCGCAATCAGCAGCAGTATCAGTCCAAATGTCTTCATCTCCGCCTCCGCCTGAAATTTAGTATCCAACTGGAAGGTTCGCGTTGATCGTGATCAAGGATTTTCTTGCTTCAAAAGCGATTCTCGGTTTTTCTGATCTGACTTCAAGAATAACCCCGCGCGTTTTCTACGCCGCATCGAGGACGCCAATAGCGGGGCCACCAACAGGGTAAGGCGGCAGGACTATGAAATGACTATCACCTTTCTTCTGAATGGAGAGAGCGTGACCCTGCGCGATGTCGACCCGACGCAATCCACGCTGAATTGGCTGCGCGAGAACCGCGGTCTGACCGGAACCAAGGAAGGCTGCAATGAAGGTGATTGCGGCGCCTGTACCGTCATGGTGCGGGATGCAGGCGGGGCAAAAGCCGTCAATGCCTGCATTCTCTTTTTGGGCCAGTTGGATGGAAAATCCGTCACCACGGTCGAGGCACTGGCGGGTGACGATGGCCTGCACCCAGTGCAAACCGCCCTAATCGAAGAACATGGATCGCAGTGCGGGTTCTGCACGCCGGGGATCGCTGTGTCATTGGCGACCGCGCATTTGAATGGCGACATGGCGCATGATGATGTGCTGGCCGGGAATCTGTGCCGATGCACGGGGTACGCGCCGATTGTCCGTGCCGCTGAAAAGGCAAGCAAGCTGCCTGCCCCCGCAGGAATTACCCAAGCGCCAGATCTGCCCGAAGTGGATGGCCACGACCCTATGCAGCCGAAGGATAGTGACGGTCTGGCGCAGGCGTTGATGGAGCACCCGCACGCGACACTTGTGGCGGGGGCGACGGATGTTGGGCTTTGGACCACAAAGGCGTTGCGGGACATCCGGCCTGCAATCTTTCTAGGGGGCGTATCCGACCTAAAACAGGTCGAAGTCACGGATGCGCAAATCCATATCGGCGCAGGCGTCAGTATCGAGGATCTGCGTCAACTGATGCTGGGTCGCCATCCCCATTTCGCGGAAATGCTGCGCCGTTTTGCATCACTTCAAGTGCGCAATGTCGCGACGATTGGGGGCAATATTGCCAATGGCTCTCCAATCGGTGATGGCCCGCCGCCGCTGATCGCTCTAGGTGCAACGCTTCATTTGCGTCGCGGGGACATACGCCGTCAGATCGCGTTGGAGGACTTCTTCATCGACTATGGCAAACAGGACCGTCAGGCAGGCGAGTTTGTCGAGGCAATCTCGATTCCGCGTCAGGCGGATCAGCTTCGGGTCTATAAACTCTCAAAACGTTTCGATCAGGATATCTCGGCCGTTCTGGGCGCGTTCAACATCGGTGTTGAGGACGATAAAGTCACGACCGCTCGAATTGCGTTTGGCGGCATGGCCGGGACACCTAAGCGTGCCACGCATGTCGAAGCCTCATTGATTGGGCAGCCGTGGACTCTTGAAACCGTCCAGTCCGCAGCCAAAGAATTTGCCAAGGACTATGAGCCCTTAACGGATATGCGAGCCTCGGCGGATTACCGACTGAAGGCTTGCCAGAACATGTTGATCCGCTGTTACCACGAGGATCAGGGCACAGCCTCTTCTGTACTGGAGGTGACGTCATGAGCGCCGGAACCTCCCTGCCCCACGACGCAGCCGCCCTTCATGTGACCGGCGCTGCGCGCTATGTCGACGACATCCCCACGCCTTCCAACTGCCTGCATCTGGCCTTTGGCCTAAGCGATACAGCGCGCGGGATCATCACGCGGGCGGACCTGTCCAAGGTACGGGCCGCTGAGGGCGTGGTCGCGGTGCTGACTGCTGCGGACCTGCCATTTGACAACGACGTCTCGCCATCGGCCCATGACGAACCGCTTTTGGCGCAGGGCGAAGTCTTCTATCACGGGCAACCCATTTTCCTTGTGGTCGCGACCAGCCATTTGGCTGCGCGAAAGGCGGCGCGTTTGGGCGAAATTATAATCGATCCTCGTCCGGCAATTCTAACCATTGATGACGCATTGGCCGCAAACAGCCGGTTCGAAGACGGGCCAGTTATCTGGTCACGAGGGAACGCCGAAAGCGGGCTTTCAACAGCGCCCTATATCATCGAAGGCAGCTTCGAGATGGGCGGACAGGAACACTTTTATCTTGAGGGGCAGGCCGCGCTGGCCGTGCCGCAAGAAGATGGGGATATGTTGGTCCATAGCTCGACCCAACACCCAACTGAAATTCAGCACAAAGTGGCCGAGGCCATTGGCAAGCCGATGCATGCCGTCCGTGTCGAGACACGGCGCATGGGCGGGGGTTTTGGCGGCAAGGAAAGCCAAGGCAACGCGCTGGCCGTATCCTGTGCCATCGCAGCACGACAGACCGGGCAACCCTGCAAAATGCGCTATGATCGGGATGATGACATGGTCATCACCGGCAAGCGACATGACTTTCGCATTTCCTATCGCGCGGGTGTCGATGAAAACGGTCGACTGGTGGCGCTGGATGTCACACAAATGACCCGCTGCGGGTGGGCGCAAGACCTGTCCCTGCCCGTCGCAGATCGCGCCATGCTGCATGCCGATAACGCCTATTTCCTGTCCGATGTGCGGATCGAAAGCCACCGGTTGAAAACCCACACGGCTTCGGCCACTGCATTTCGTGGCTTTGGTGGCCCGCAGGGGGTATTCGGGATCGAACGGATCTTGGATCACGTGGCGCAAGCACGCGGATTGGACCCCAAGGATGTGCGGCGCGTGAATTACTATCGCGACGGCCAAACAACCCATTATGGGCAGGAGATTCAGGGCTTTCACATACCGGCCATGACCGATGCGTTGCTTGAACGCGCAGATTACACGCGCCGAAAAGACGAGATCGCTACCTTCAATGCGGAGAACCCGCTCTTAAAAAAAGGGCTGGCGTTTTCACCCGTTAAGTTCGGGATCAGTTTCACGCTGACCCATCTGAACCAAGCGGGCGCACTGGTACATGTGTATCAGGATGGCTCGATCCAAATGAACCACGGCGGCACCGAAATGGGGCAAGGGTTGTTCCAGAAAGTCGCTCAGGTTGCAGCCCGCAGTTTTGGCGTGCCGCTGGATTTCGTGAAAATCACGGCGACGGATACGGGTAAGGTGCCCAATACCTCGGCCACTGCGGCCTCGTCGGGGTCCGACCTGAACGGGATGGCCGTGCAATCGGCCTGCCTTGCCATACGGGATCGTATGGCCAAACATCTGGCGCAGATCTGGCAATGTACTGCCGCCGAAATCACCTTCGCAGACGGCGAAGTCCACGGCCCAGCGCAAAGCATTCCATTTCAGGAAGCCGCAAAGCTTTCCTACGAAGCACGAGTTAGTCTGTCAGCGACTGGTTTTTACAAAACACCCGAAATCACGTGGGACCGGGTCAAAGGGCAAGGGCGGCCGTTTTTCTATTTCGCCCATGGCGTCGCCCTATCCGAAGTGGTGATCGACACGTTGACGGGCGAGAACCGCGTGTTGCGTGCCGATATCTTGCATGACACAGGCACCAGTCTGAACCCGGCGCTGGATATCGGTCAGGTCGAAGGCGGCTATGTGCAAGGCGTGGGGTGGCTGACGACAGAGGAACTTGTCTGGGATGACAAAGGCGTGCTGCGCACCCATGCACCGTCGACGTATAAGATTCCGGCCTGTTCAGACCGCCCGCGTGTTTTCAACGTGGATCTGTGGGACCAACCCAACCACGAAGAAACGATCTTTCGTTCAAAAGCAGTGGGGGAGCCACCCTTCATGCTTGGCATCTCGGCCTGGTTGGCTTTGGCGGATGCCGTGTCCGCATGCGGCGATGGATTTCACGACATGAACGCGCCAGCAACGGCGGAAGAGGTTCTGGCAGCCGTCGAGAGAGTGCGCGATGGCGATTGATCTGACCTCCCTTCGCTCCGCACTTGCGGATCACCTCGCCGTGGTGCGCGTGGTGGTGGCTGATACTGCCGGATCAACCCCGCGCGAGGTTGGCGCAGCGATGCTGGTTTGGAAGGACGGACAAACTGGCACAATCGGTGGCGGAGAGTTGGAGTTCCGTGCAGCGAAAGCAGCCCGCCAACAATTGGCTGATGGAACGCAGCAGACAATCGAACGTTTGCCCCTTGGCCCAGCTTTGGGTCAGTGCTGCGGCGGTGCGGTCACTATTTTGTCCGAGATCTACAGGGCGGATGACCTAACCAATCTTAAGGACGTGCCCTTGCACGCACGCGCCGTCGGAGGCCAATCCGACATGCCCCTTGCTGTAAAACGTTTGATCGCGGCCGCACGCAATCAAGGCGTAACGCCCACCGCCGAGTTACTGCAAGGCTGGATGGTGGAGCCGATCGCACATCCGACCGAACCCGTTTGGATCTACGGCGCTGGCCATGTGGGACGGGCGCTTGTCGCCACTCTATCCCCATTGCCGGACCTTGCCATCACATGGGTCGATGTGGCGGCAGACCGCTTTCCAGAAACACCGCCCGAAGATGTCACCTGTCTTCCTGCGCCGGACCCCGCCAAAGCGGTTCGCCTTGCGCCTGACAGCGCACATCACCTTGTGCTGACCTATAGCCACGTCATGGATCTTGAGATCTGCCATGCGATTCTATCACGCGACTTTGCCACCGCAGGCTTGATCGGATCGGCAACAAAATGGGCCCGTTTCCGTCGTCGCCTCACCGCGTTGGGACACGGCATAGGTGAAATCGACCGGATTGCCTGCCCAATTGGCGATCCAAGCCTTGGAAAACACCCGCAGGCCATTGCCGTAGGGGTTGCGTCCGCGCTACTTAAGAGCGTGGCATATAACAATAAATCGAACACCACACACCACGACAGGGGGATGTCATTTGACAGGGGATTTGCGCCAAGCTGATGCGCTGATGACGCTGGAGGGTCTGACAAAGGCCTATCCCGGCGTTGTCGCCAACGATCAGGTCTCGTTTTCGCTGCTACCCGGCGAAGTTCACGCCCTTTTGGGTGAAAACGGGGCGGGTAAATCCACCCTCGTTAAAATGATCTACGGTTTGGTGAAACCTGACGCGGGCCAAATGACCCTGAAGGGCGAGACTTTTACCCCTGTGAATCCCGCTGCTGCACGCGCGGCAGGTGTGGCAATGGTGTTCCAGCATTTCAGCCTGTTTGACGCATTGTCTGTCGCCGAAAACATCGCGCTTGGCATGGACAACCCGCCGACGCCGCGCGAACTGTCTGCCCGCATCCGCGAAGTAAGCCAAGCGTATGGGTTGCCATTGGACCCCGAGCGGACCGTGGGCGATCTGTCGGCAGGCGAACGTCAACGGGTCGAGATCATTCGCTGCCTTTTGCAAAACCCCAAGCTTCTGATCATGGACGAACCGACCAGCGTTCTGACCCCGCAAGAGGTTGAAATTCTATTCGAAACCCTGCGCAAGCTGACGGATGAAGGCACCGCGATCCTTTATATCTCGCACAAGTTGGAAGAAATCCGCAGCCTGTGTGAACACGCGACGATCCTGCGCCATGGCGTGGTGGTGGACACCTGCGATCCCCGCGAGAAATCGGCCCGCGAATTGGCCGAGATGATGGTGGGCGATACGCTGCACGTGCCATCACGCGAACACTGGGAACCGGGCGACGAGGCGCTGTCGCTCGAGGGCGTTTCCATGACCTCGCCCAACGAATTTGGCGTGAACCTAAGAAACGTCAGCCTGAGCGTGCGCAAGGGCGAAGTGCTGGGCATTGGCGGTGTGGCAGGCAATGGGCAGGACGAGCTTCTGGCGGTTTTATCTGGCGAAGCCCGGGCCAGCGCAGGGGCAATCAAGCTGTCCGGGGACGAGATTAACACCCTGCCACCCAATGCACGACGCACACGCGGATTGCTAACGGCACCCGAAGAACGGCTGGGCCATTCAGCAGCCCCCGAAATGAGCTTGACTGAAAACGCTCTGCTTACCGGCGCTGTACGCGAGAACCTTGTGGAACGCGGGTTCTTGCGCTGGGGCAAAGCTGAAAGCTTCGCCCGCCGCATCATCGAAGCGTTTGATGTGCGCACGCCAGGCACGGAAAACGCAGCGGGATCGCTGTCTGGTGGCAACCTGCAGAAATTCGTCATTGGCCGTGAAGTGTTGCAAGACCCAGACGTCTTGGTGGTAAACCAGCCCACTTGGGGCGTGGATGCGGCGGCTGCGGCCTCGATCCGGCAATCATTGCTGGATCTCGCCCACAAGGGCGCCGCCGTGATCGTGATCAGCCAGGATCTGGACGAACTGATGGAAATTGCCGACCGCTTCACGGCATTAAACGAAGGGCGCGTGGCCAACCCCGTGCCAACCCAAAACCTGAGCGTCGAGGAGATCGGCCTGATGATGGGTGGTGGAGAAGGTGAGGTGGCCGCATGATCCGTCTTGAGAAACGACCGCAGCCCTCAAAGTTATGGGCAACGATGACTCCGGTTCTGGCGGTGATCGCAACTATGATTGCAGGCGGCATCATGTTCTGGATGCTGGGCAAGGACCCGTTCGAGGCCATTCGCACGATCTTCTGGGACCCATTGTTTCATGAAACTTTTGGACCCTACTCGCGGCCTCAGCTTCTGGTAAAAGCCGCTCCCTTGATCCTGATTGCCATCGGTCTGTCTCTGGGCTTTCGTGCAGGTATCTGGAACATCGGGGCCGAAGGTCAGTACATCATGGGGGCCATCTGTGGCGCCGCTGTTGGGCTGGCCTTCTATCCATCTGAGAGCATTCTTCTATTCCCGGCCATGGTGCTTGCGGGTGCGATTGGTGGCTGGGCTTGGGCAATGATCCCCGGGTTTTTGAAAGTGAAGTTCGGCACCAACGAAATCCTTGTCAGCCTGATGTTGGTTTATGTGGCCGAGAACCTTTTGGCATCGGTCAGTCAGGGGCTCTTGAAAAACCCAGATGGGATGGGCTTTCCCGGATCGCGCAACTTCCGCGACTTCCCGGCCGCTTATAACACCGATATAATCGAGGGCACAGGCATGCACTGGGGTGTGGCGGCAGCGTTCATCGCGGTGATCCTTGCCTATATCCTTCTGACCCGCCACATGCTGGGCTTTCAGGTGCGACTGGCAGGCGAAGCCCCACGCGCAGCACGGTTTGCAGGCGTGAACCCGACGCGGCTGGTGCTGTTTTGTCTGGGCACTTCCGGGGCACTTGCAGGTCTTGCTGGTTTGTTCGAAGTATCGGGTCCGTCCGGTCAGGTCACGATCGACTTCAACTCTGGCTATGGGTTCACCGCGATCATCGTGGCTTTCCTTGGTCGCTTGCATCCGGTCGGCATCTTGCTGGCGGGCCTACTGATGGCGCTGACCTATATTGGCGGTGAGCTGGCGCAACTGATGCTGGGTCTTCCTGGTGCGGCGATCCAGATGTTCCAAGGCATGTTGATGTTCTTCCTTCTGGCGATGGACATGCTGACCCACTACCGGCTGCGGCTTAAACGCCCAGTAGCGGCACAATAGGAGCGACAATCATGGACCTAGGACAAATCAATCCGATCCTGCTTTTGGCCTCTCTCATGGTGGCGGCCACTCCGATCCTATTGGCAGCCATAGGCGAAGCCGTCGTCGAGAAATCCGGCGTCCTGAACCTTGGCGTCGAAGGCATGATGATCACCGGTGCGGTGGTGGGTTTTGCCATTGGAGTAAACACCCAAACCCCGGCCCTTGGCTTTGTTGCAGCAGCGGTGGCAGGCGCGGCCCTGTCGATGCTTTTTGGCCTTCTGGTGCTTTACCTTAAGTCCAACCAAGTGGCGACGGGACTTGGGCTCACACTTTTCGGCCTTGGTCTGTCGGCCCTGATCGGCAAACCCTACGAAGGCATCAAAGCGCCCACCATGGCGAAGTGGGACATCCCGCTTCTTTCCGATATCCCAGTGCTTGGCCCGATCCTCTTCAAACACGATCCTATGGTCTATGTCAGCCTGATCATCGTCGCAGCCACGTGGTATGTGCTGACCAAAACCCGTGCTGGCCTCATCCTGCGCGGCGTCGGTGAAAACCACGACGCGGCCCATGCGCTTGGCTACAAAGTGAACCGTGTGCGCCTGATTGCGATTGCGTTCGGGGGTGCTTGTGCGGGCCTTGGTGGGGCTTACATCAGCCTTGTGCGCGTCCCGCAATGGGTCGAAGGCATGACCGCTGGCGCTGGTTGGATCGCCTTGGCAATCGTTGTCTTTGCAAGCTGGCGGCCATGGCGTGTTTTGCTGGGTGCCTACCTCTTTGGCGGCATCACGGTTTTGCAGCTGAACTTGCAGGCAGCCGGGGTCGCACTTCCCGTCGAGGTCTTGGCAATGAGCCCCTATGTGGTGACAATCCTTGTGCTTGTCGGTATCTCGTTCAAAGGGAACCACGGCGCGCCCGGATCACTGGGTCGCAGTTTCCACGCAACGCATTAAGGGATGTCTATGACAAAAGCCGAGATCCACGACATTCTAGACGGGCACACCCCATTGGGCGGTGTGAATGTCGGGCGTGTGATGGATGTTCTGATCCTTTTGTCGGCGGTCGCAATCGCACTGGAAACCATGCCGGAGCTTCCCGGGCAGGTTCGCAATCTTCTGTTCAAGTTCGAAATTCTGCTTCTCGTCGTTTTTGCGGCCGAGTATGTGCTGCGCCTTGCGACCGCCCCGCGCCCAGCGCGGTATGCGTTCAGCTTTTGGGGCATAGTCGATTTTCTCGCCTTTGCTCCGGCCATCGCCTTCCTGACCCCACAATGGCAGGTGCTACGCGCTTTCCGACTGCTCCGCCTTGTGCGCCTGCTGAAACTGTTTCGGGGCAGCCATGCGATGGAACGGATGGTCGTGGCGTTCCGGCAAGTGCGCGGAGAACTTGCCATTTTCGGCGTGATCTCAGGGCTGATGCTTTATGTGTCCGCCGTTGGCATCTACATTTTCGAACATGACGCCCAGCCCGAGGTCTTCTCCTCGATCCCCAACAGCCTGTGGTGGGCGGTGGCAAGCTTTACCACCGTGGGCTATGGCGACATGTTTCCGATCACGCCCGGCGGGCGGATCTTCACCACCTTTGTCCTGTTCATTGGGCTTGGCGTGATCGCCGTGCCCTCGGCCATCGTGACGACGGCGCTATTGGAAAGCGAAACCAATATTCAACGCCGCATTCGCGAGGCCCGCGAGAACGGGGAAGAGAACAACAACGAAACTGCTCAAGACACCAAGGGAGACTAATATGCGTGTATTGAAAACACTTCTGGCGACTGCTGCTCTGGCCACCGGCCTGGGCACCGCAGCGATCGCAGAAGACAAAACCAAAGTCGGCTTCATCTATGTTGGCCCAGTTGGCGATGGCGGCTGGACCTACGAACACGACCAAGGCCGCAAAGCGGTTGTGGCCGAGTTTGGCGACAAGGTCGAAACCATCTATCAGGAAAGCGTGCCGGAAGGTGCTGACGCAGAACGCGCGATCACGCAGATGGCGCTGGCGGGTGCTGACCTGATCTTCACCACATCGTTTGGCTATATGGACCCAACGATTGCCGTGGCTGAAAAATTCCCGGACGTGAAATTCGAACACGCAACAGGCTACAAGCAAGCCGACAACGTGTCTGTTTACTCGGCCCGTTTCTATGAAGGCCGCGCCGTGCAAGGTCACATTGCAGGCAAAATGACCAAGTCGAACATAGTAGGCTACATCGCGTCTTTCCCGATCCCGGAAGTTATCCGTGGCATCAACTCGGCTTACATCCACGCCAAAAAGGTGAACCCGGACGTTCAGTTCAAAATCATCTGGGCCTATACATGGTTTGATCCGGCCAAGGAAGCTGACGCGGCCAAAGCTTTGATCGAGCAAGGCGCGGACGTTGTGCTGCAGCACACGGACTCGACCGCGCCGCAGGCCGCTGCGAAAGAAGCTGGCAATGTCGTGACCTTTGGTCAGGCGTCGGACATGGGTGACTATGCCCCGTTCCCGCGCGTGTCTTCGATCATCGACGATTGGGGCCCCTACTACGTTGCGCGCACCAAAGCGGTTATGGATGGCACATGGGAAAGCGTCTCGACCTGGGACGGCATCGGCGCTGGCATGGTTGGCATCGGCGAGATTTCGGACGCCGTACCGGCTGACGTGAAAGCCGAAGCTGAAGCCCTGCGTGATGCACTGGCCGACGGAAGCTACCACGCATTCACCGGCCCGCTGAACAAGCAAGACGGCAGCGCATGGCTGGCTGAAGGCGAAACCGCCGATGACGGCACGCTGGCTGGCATGGGCTTCTATGTCGAAGGCATCGAAGGTGAAATTCCGTCGAACTAATCGACTGAAAACCTGATCATGAAAGAGCCCTGCCATTGGTGGGGCTCTTTTTTTGCGCACTTCGCGACGGAAACCCATTCGCATTCCGTTTAATGCATATATTGACAACAAACGGAGCGTTACCATGCGCAAATCTACCCCTATCCTGATCGTCGCAGCACTGGTCGTCGCCCTTCCCGCACTGGCTGGAAATCAGCCCGGCGCGCATTTCCTCGAGATGTGGGACCTGGATGAAAACGGGTCGGTCTCGATCGAAGAAGTACGCGAACGGCGCGGCGATATTTTCACGACCTTTGATGCCGATGATGACGGCATCCTGACCGCCGAAGAATACGTGTTGTTTGACGAAGCCCGCGAGGCTGACATGAAGGAACATGGCATCAGCCAAGGTCAGGGTGGCGGCAAAGGAATGGGCCAAGGCAAGGGCAAAGGTCAGGGTCAGGGTCACGGCAAAGGCCAAGGAAAAGGCATGGGACAAGGCATGGGCGAACACAGCGCAGCCATGGCCATGACCCGCGAAAACGCGGATCAAGATGGAGATGGTCAGGTGACGCGAGAGGAATTCCTTGCAGGTGTCGACATCTGGTTCCCCAAGCAAGATCGCAATGGCGACGGAAAACTGACCTCAGACGATTTCGGACGGATGTAACTGCGTTCCTTCGTTTGCCTTTCGGGTAAACCGTCCGAAGTTCAGGCCCTGCGAAAGCGGGGCCTTTTCCTTTCCGGGTCTGCGTGGCAGGGTCGCGTCATGACCGATTTGATTTCACTTGATGGCACCCTCGCCCCCCGGTTCGCCTTCGGTACCATGCAGTTTGGCGACCAAGCCGACGAAGCCGCCTCCCGTGCGATGTTCGACGCCTGTCTTGACGCGGGCATCACGCATTTCGACACGGCGTATCTTTATACTGGCGGTGTGGCGGAAGAGTTTTTGGGGCGGTTCATAAATGCCCAGCGCGACCGCCTAATAATCGCCACGAAAATCGGTTACGACGCACCAGACAACATCGATACATTGCACAGGCAATTCGGCACGTCGCGCGGCCGGCTAGGGCTGGATTGCGTCGATATCCTTTATCTGCACCGCTTTAATCCCAATTTGGCCTTTGAAGCACAGATCGAGTTCTTGGCGGATTTGCAAGCCAAAGGGCTGACCCGCCATCTGGCCCTGTCCAATTTCGCGGCGTGGCAGGTGATGAAAGCGCAAGCCATTGCCCAATCGATGGGCACCCGGATCGACGTGGTTCAACCGATGTACAGCCTTGTGAAACGACAGGCAGAGGTCGAACTTTTGCCCATGTGCGGCTCGGAATGTATTTTGGCCGCAACCTACTCTCCGCTGGGTGGCGGGTTGTTGACCGGCAAATATGCAAGCGGCGGCAAAGGGCGACTGACGGAAGACCAGCGTTATGGAGCACGCTATGGGTTGGATTGGATGCATAAGGCTGCGGCGGAGCTTCCCAAGATTGCAGCAGATCTGGAGATGCATCCCGCCACGCTTGCCGTGGCTTGGGCCGCTTCTCACCCCGCGCGCCCAGCACCCATTTTGTCAGCGCGATCGCTTAAGCAACTCCAACCCTCGCTGGATGCATTGAGTTACAAGATATCGCCGGAGCTTCGGGATCGCCTAACCGCGTTGACTCCGACACCTGCGCCAGCCACAGACAGGATTGAAGAACATGGATGATTTTCTGATCATTGGGGGCGGCATTGCGGGCACCTCGGCAGGTGCTCGGTTGGCCCAGCTTGGCACAGTGCGGCTGTTGGAAGCCGAAGACGCGCTTGCGTATCACGCATCAGGACGGTCGGCTGCCTTGTTTGAAGAAAGCTATGGAACCCCTGCGGTGGTCGCTCTGAACCATGCCTCGCGCAGCTATCACGAGGTCAACAAGGTTCTGTCCCCGCGTGGTTTCATGGTGGTTGGTGCAACAGGTCAGGACGACGTATTGGCGCAGGATCTGGCGAAAATGAAACTTGAGGCCATCAGCATTCAGGAAGCCTGCATATTAATGCCGATCCTGAAGCCTGATGAGCTATGCGGTGCAGGGTATCACGCCGATGCGTGGGACATCGACACAGACCGATTGGTGCAAGGCTTCGCACGGGATACGCGCCAGAATGGCGAGGTTGTAACGGGGGCTAAGGTCACCGGCATTACACGCCTGAAGGATGGTTGGCAGGTTAAAACCACAAAAGGTGAATTCACAGGTCACAAGCTGGTGAACGCAGCAGGGGCTTGGGTGGATGAGGTCGCCAACATCGCAGGTGTTCGTCCTATCGGCATTCGCCCCTTACGCCGTTCCATGGCGCGCATTCCGGCGCCGGGTGGACTGGATGTGTCCAGTTGGCCAATGGTGCTCAATGCAGGCGAGACTTGGTATGCAAAGCCTGACGCGGGCGCTTTGATCGTGTCGCCCGCTGATGCAGATCCGACAACGCCGCATGACGCATGGGCCGATGACATGGTGCTGGCCGAAGGGCTTGCGCGGTATGAGGAAATGGTGACCGAGCCGGTGACCCGCGTGATTTCGAACTGGGCTGGGTTACGCAGTTTCACGCCTGACGGAAACCTTGCGATCGGTCCCGCATCGGACGATCCCGACTTCATCTGGTTTGCTGGACAGGGCGGATACGGCATGCAGTCCAGCCCCGCCGCGTCGCAGTTGCTGGCGGACATTGTGGGCGGAAGGCCGTCTGAGCTGGACGCCGAGACTGTCAGAAGCCTCAGCGCCGCGCGGTTTGGTTAACCCAGCAAAACATCCAAATGCTTGACCACGGAACGGGCCAGAACGTCTGGCTCGTACCCACCTTCCAACATCGAAACGATCCGACCCTCGGCGAACTCATCTGCCACGGATTTTAGCTCGCGCGTGACCCATTCATAATCAGCATCGGTCAGCTGAACGCTGGACATGTCGTCAGCCACATGGGCGTCAAACCCTGCCGAGATGAAAACGAATTCTGGTTTGAAATCGCGCAGGTGAGGGATCCAGTGACCAGACACAGCCTCGCGAAACTCGGCACTTCCAGCGCCGGCGGACAGCGGAATATCGACCAGATTGTCAGTCTCTTTCTCATGCCCGGTAAAGGGATAGAACGGGTGCTGGAAGCTGGAGCAAAACAGCACACGCGGTTCTGCCTTGAAGATCTCCTCAGTGCCATTGCCGTGATGCACGTCGAAATCGATGATCGCCACGCGGGAAAGCCTGTGGGCTTCTAACGCATGGGCCGCGGCTACGGCGATATTGTTGAACAGACAAAACCCCATCGCCTTGTCGCTTTCCGCGTGGTGGCCGGGTGGGCGAACCATGCAAAAAATCGGGTTGGCCTCTTTCGACATGACAAGATCGACACCCATGCAGCCAGACCCGGCAGACCGCTCGGCAGCTTTCAACGTGCCCGGGCTCATTACTGTATCGCCATCCACTTCGACGCTTTCCATACCCTGCCCCGGCGCCAGTGCATAAACGCGATCAAGGTAGTCGCTGTCATGTACACGCTCCAACTGTTCACGCGTGACCAGCGGCGCATCGTGATGGCGCACCACGTAATCCATGCCCGACATAATAAGCTGGTTGTTGATCGCATCCAGCCGCGCCTTGCTTTCCGGGTGCAATGGCCCCGCGTCATGGTCGCGACATTCATTATGCGAAATGATGGACAGCATATGGTCTCCTCCCCCAATCCCTCGTTTGATATCTTTTCAAAGCCAACGTTCGACGATCACCACGTCGCGGTCATCTGGATCAGGCCGTTGTGTGAAGCCCAGCTCTTTCATCAAGCGCAACATCGGTTCGTTCTTTTTCAGAACGGTGCCTTCGATCACGTCCAGATCATGGTCCTGCGCAGCCCCAAAGAGGCCCTTCATCAGGCGCGTACCAAGCCCTTGGTGCTGAATGCGGTCGGACACCACGATGGCAAACTCGCAGCTCTTTTGATCAGGGTTGATCACGTAGCGCGCCACCCCGACCAGAACGTCTTTCCCGTCAATCTCGGCCATGGCGACCAAGGCCATTTCCCGGCGATAATCGATGGCTGAGAACTGCGCGAGCAATTCGGGGCTGAGTTCATTCACAGACCCCATAAAGCGCATCTGTTTTGCCTCGGGTGATAAGTCCCGCATGAAGGTTTGAAGATACTCTGCATCCTCGGGCCGGATGGGACGGATCACAAGGGGCGTGCCGTCCGACAAATACGTCTCGCGTGCCAGATGGCGCGGATAGGGGTGAATGGCCATGTGGTCATAAGGGCCATCCTTGGCAGGCGCCCGCTTGACGGAAATCCGCGCATCAACCGCCAGCACACCGTCGGGGCTGACAAACAGCGGGTTGATATCCAGTTCGGTGATCTCGGGCAATTCACTCACGATGATCGACACGCGTTTTAGGACGTCAATCAAGGCTTCGCGATCCACCGGAGCGGCATCCCTAAATTCCTCCAACGCGTTGGAGACCCGCGTTTTGTTGATCAGTCGCTCTGACAAAACGGCGTTCAAGGGTGGCAAAGCAACAGCACTGTCTTTCATAACCTCAACCATTGTGCCACCTGCGCCAAACAGAACCGTCGGCCCAAAGACAGGATCGCGGCTGGCGCCAATGACAAGCTCTCGCGGATCTTTCAGGTTCGCCATCGGCTCGACCGTTATGCCGTTGATCTGCGCATCAGGCCGGGCAGATTTGGCCGAGTTCACAAGTTCATGAAACACGCGCGTGACCGATGTTGCATGCGCGACGTTGACCCGCACACCCCCCACATTTGTTTTGTGGGTTATGTCGGGTGATGAGATCTTCATCGCCACCGGGTATCCAACGGTTTCTGCGGCAACCAATGCTTGTGATGGGGTTTGTGCCTCGATCGTCATGTTAACGGGGATGTTGAAAGCCCTTAAAAGCGCCTTGCTTTCAGTGTCCGACAACATGCTACGCCCGTCCGACAAAGCCGAAGCGATGATCAACCGTGCGCCGTCCAGATCAAGACCTTTCTCGAATGCCCGTGCGCGTGGCACTTCTAATGCCAGTTTCCGGTTGCGTCGGTGCTGCACCAAATAGCTGAACCCTTCGACCGCGCGTTCGGGTGTTTCGAAATCAGGCACACCAGCCTTTGAAAGGATTGCGCGACCAGCTTCAACCGATGGTTCCCCCATCCAGCACGCCAAAACAGGTTTGCGACGCCGCTTGGGCAACGCGTCCACTACGGCTTGAGCCGTAGCCACCGCATCGGTCATGGCTTGCGGGGTCAACATCACCAAAACCCCGTCATTGTTATCGTCTGCAAGCGCAGCTTTAACTGCCGCAGCATAGGCTTTTGGATCTGCATCCCCTAGAATATCGACGGGGTTGGCATGGCTCCAATACGCAGGAAGGGCTTTGTCCAACACGGCTTTTATCGCGTCAGAAAGTGGTGGCAACGGTAAGCCAAGATCACCGGCCCGATCCGCCGCAAGCACCCCGGCGCCGCCACCATTTGTGATGATGCACAGACGTTCGCCATATACTTTGCGCGTGTTTGCCAGAACCTCGGCCGCTGCGAAAAGTTGACCAAGCGTGCCAACCCGTACTGCACCTGCACGTTCCAGTGCTGCATCAAAAACCTCGTCCGATCCGATAAGCGCGCCTGTGTGGGTATGCGCCGCTTTCGAGCTGCTGGCATGGCGTCCAGACTTCAGCACGATCACCGGCTTCAGCCGCGATGCACGGCGCAGTGCTGACATGAAGTTCTGCGCATCCTTGATACCTTCGATATACAAAAGGATCGCATCAGTGCGCTGGTCCATTGCCAGAAAATCCAGCACATCCCCGAAATCGATATTGGTCGAATTGCCCAGGCTGACCATGGCCGAGAAGCCTGAGTGATGCGGCCCGGCCCAATCTGCAATCGCAGACACCAAAGCGCCGGATTGTGATACAAATGCCAAGCGCCCTTTGGGTGGGTCCGAACGCAGAAAAGTAGCATCAAGGCCCAGCCACGGGCGCACCAGACCTACGCAGTTCGGCCCCATGAAGCGAATACTGCCTTTGCGCGCCGCGGCTTTGACTTGCTCTTCCAAATCCTTGCCGCGCCCATCGCCCTCGCCGAACCCGGCGGAAAGGATGATCGCGGATTTCACCCCTGCATCCGAGCAATCGCGCATGATGCGCGGCACGGTACGGGCGGGGGTGGCGATGACCGCTAAGTCTACTTCCTCAGGCAGGTCCGATATCCGGGAAAAACACTCGTCTTCTTCGATCGCTTTATGCTTGGGATTGATCGGGAAAAGCGTTCCCTTAAAGCCACCTGCTTTCAAATTGCGCCATGCCATCGCCCCAACAGATGTGCCAGTCGGGCTGGCACCAAACACGGCAACAGATGTCGGGTCAAAAAGCGGTGTTAAAGGACTTTTGTCCATCGGAAGCTTCCTTAGAAAATTGCTTTCAAGGCAGTATAGTAGCGTACCTTTGGGTAAACGCGACAATGCCCTGTCAGTCTTTGATGTGCCTCAACCTTCTGACAGAGAAGTTGTTTCTATTCCCTTCAGGATCGGACAATCCGGGCGATCATCCCCCGCGCATTCACGCACAAGATGGGAAAGCGTATCGCGCATGGCGTTTAGGTCGGTGATTTTCGCCTCGATCTCATCCAGATGGGCGCGCGCGATGAGTTTCACGTCAGAACTGGCACGGGACTGATCCTCGTAAAGGGCCAGAAGGGCACGGCAATCTTCGATGGAAAACCCCAACGCGCGGGAACGCGCAAGGAAGGTCAATTTATGCAGGTCAGTCTCGCCAAACACACGGTAGCCATTTGTGTCGCGCAGGGGGGTTACCAACCCGATATCTTCGTAGTAACGGATGGTTTTGGCGGGCAGGCCCGTTTGTTTGGCGGCGTCAGAAATGTTCATGTGGCCTCCTTAAGGGCGGGTTTTATGAAGCGCAGCCTTAGCGCATTGCTTAGAACCAACACCGAGGACGCGGCCATGGCCCCTGCCCCCAGCATTGGTGACAAAAGCAGCCCCCATACAGGGTAAAGGACACCTGCTGCCACCGGCACCAAAGCGACGTTGTAGCCAAATGCCCAAAAGAGGTTTTGCCGGATGTTGGTCATGGTGCGGCGGCTGATTTCAAACGCGTTCACCACCCCGGACAAAGCGCCCGAGGAAAGGACAACATCCGCCGCCTCGATCGCTACATCCGTGCCGGTGCCGATGGCAATGCCCACATCCGCTTGCGCAAGTGCGGGGGCGTCGTTGATACCGTCGCCAACGAAGGCGACTTTCTGACCCCCGGCTTGTAATTGGGCAACCATCTTAGCCTTGCCTTCTGGAAGGGCTTCAACACAAGTCGTCGCAATCCCAAGTTGTGATGCCACTGCCCCAGCCGTGGTGGCGTCATCACCTGTGACAATCGCGACCTCGAGCCCATCATTTTCAAGTCGCTGCACAATCTGCTTCGCCTCTTTCTTAATGGGATCCATTACCCCAATGTTCGCGACCAACCGCTTTCCAAGCGCAGCAAAGAAAACTGTATGTCCGCTCTTTCGAAGCGCATATGTCCTTTCGCCAATCTTTGACATCGAGATGCCTTGATCATGCATGAAATGATAACTGCCGACTGCAAGCTGCCCGTACTCTGTCTCGGCCACCACGCCTTTACCGACAAACACTTTGGGGTTTTCGAGCTTCGCTGGTGTCGCTCCACGTTTCTCTGCACCACGCAAAACCGCTTGAGCCAAGGGGTGTTCGCTAAGCAGTTCGGCACCTGCGACTAGCCCCAGAAGCTCGTCTTCGGGCATGTTGTTGAGCACATCGAAAGCGACCAACTCGGGCCTTCCCTCAGTCAAAGTCCCGGTTTTATCAAACGCCACCACATCCACCGCTTGCAGTGTTTGCAGGGCGTCGCCGCGCCGGAAGAGCACCCCCAACTGCGCCGCACGCCCAGTCCCCACCATAATCGAGGTTGGCGTGGCCAGACCCATCGCACAGGGGCAGGCGATGATGAGGACTGATACACCTGCGACCAGCGCCAAGCCCAACGCAGGATCCGGACCGAACAGTATCCAGACAGCAACGGTCAACAGGGCCACGGCAATGACCACAGGCACGAAAACCGAGGTGATCCGGTCAACCAGCGCCTGAATTGGCAGGCGCGCACCTTGGGCGTCTTCGACCATGCGTACGATCTGGGCCAGCATCGTATCAGGGCCAATGGCGGTCACGCGGGCTTTCAGCGCGCCCGTTCCATTGACGGTGCCCGCAGTGATCGTGTCGCCCTGTGCTTTGGCTACCGGCACGGGTTCGCCAGTGATCATGCTTTCATCCACAAGACTATTGCCGTGCAGCACCTCGGCGTCCAATGGCACACGTTCGCCGGGGCGGATCACGATGACCTCGTCGGTGATGACCTGTGCGACGGGACGCGTGATCATGCGCCCTTCGACCTCAACCGTGGCTTCATCTGGGGCAAGCTCAACCAACGCACGGATGGCTTCCCCCGTGCGACCTTTGGCGCGGGTTTCCATCCAACGGCCAACAAGGATCAAGGTCACGATGACCGCCGCGGCTTCGAAATAGACATTGGCCGTACCCGGAGGCAGCACGTCCGGGGCGAAAACTGAGATGAGCGAATAGAGATACGCCGCCGACGCCCCCAGCGCGACAAGCGCGTTCATCTCGGGCGCGCCACGCAACAGCGCGGGAATGCCTTTGGCGAAGAACAGTCGCCCCGGACCAAACAGAACAATCGTTGTCAGGATCATCTGGAACCAATGCGAATTGGTCTGCCCGATATTGCGCGCAACCCAATGATGGAACGGGGGATAGAGATGTCCGCCCATCTCGATCAAAAAGACGGGAAGGGTCAGGGCGGCGGCCAGTAGGGCCTTGTGCTTAAGGGCGCGCGCCTCGCCCTCTTTGTCGCGTGGCCCGGTCGTTGCGCTGTCTTCGCGCAGCGTTGATGGGAACCCTGCTTTGGTTATCTTTGCAGCCAACGCATCCGCTGTGGTCGATCCAGACAGATAGGTCACAAATGCCCGTTCCGAGGCAAGGTTCACACGCGCCTCCAACACTCCGTAGGTG
Organism: Aliiroseovarius sp. F20344; assembly: GCF_023016155.1. Taxonomy (GTDB): domain Bacteria; phylum Pseudomonadota; class Alphaproteobacteria; order Rhodobacterales; family Rhodobacteraceae; genus Aliiroseovarius. The sequence goes on along the minus strand of NZ_JALKBG010000005.1, from coordinate 212,897 downwards.
GCTTTCAGCAGGCGTTCCACGCGCCCGACACAGGCCGCGCATGACATCGACTGAACATCCAAAACCACTGTGTCACGCTGGGCCGGATAGCCTGCCCGGTCCAATGCGTTCGCCAAGTCCCCCGTCGTTGCAGGAGCGGACAGGGAAACCCGCGCCGTTTCGGTCGCAAGGTTCACGGGCGCCTCCGCCACGCCATCAACACTTTCAAGCGCGCGTTGCGCCCGCCCGACGCAAGACGCGCAGGACAGATTTTGCAGCTCAAGTGTCAGAGTGTTCGGGGTAGCCATGGTGATCTCCGCTGTATCACCCCTTACATAGGGCTTCCAGTCACTGGAAGGTCAAGAGGAGTCCAGAAGATTTGACGCATTGACCCGACAAATCTGCACTGTATTCAGAAAACACCCTATGAAAGGACAGCAGATGACCACATTCCTAGTTCCCGACATGAGCTGCGGCCATTGCAAAGCCGCCATCACGGAAGCGTTGGAAGGGTTGGGCAGCGTTCACCTGAGTTTCGATATGGAGGCGCGCGAGGTTCAGGTGCAGGGGCTAGCACCAGCCAAGGTCATCGCGACATTGGAAGATATCGGCTTTCCGAGCACTAAAAAGTAAAACCCCGGCGCAAGGGCCGGGGATTTCGTTAGCGTTTGTGGCAGGCGACCAGCTGTTGGTTGCCAAGATCCTTAAGCGGCGGCTTGCTTTGCGCGCATTCTGGCCCGGCAATTAGGCAACGTGTGCGGAACACACAGCCTGATGGCGGGTTCAAAGGCGACGGCAAATCCGCATCCAAAATCATTACCTCTTTCGAGGCCTCCGCTTCAGGATCCGGGATCGGCACTGCCGAAATCAAAGCTTCCGTATATGGATGGCCTGGCGCGCGATAAAGTTGCTCGGCCTCGCTGATTTCAACCACATTACCCAGATAAAGCACCATCACGCGGGTCGAGATGTGTTTCACCACAGATAGGTCATGCGCAATAAAGATCAGGCTCAGCCCCATCTCTTCCTGAATGTCCATCAAGAGGTTGATCACCTGCGCCTGAATGGACACGTCCAGCGCGGACACAGGCTCGTCACAAATGATCAGCTGCGGCTTCACGATCAACGCACGGGCAATCCCGATCCGCTGACATTGCCCGCCCGAAAACTCGTGCGGGTAGCGGTTGATCATGTTGGGCAGGATGCCCACACGCTGTAACACTTCGCGTACTCGCTCCTTAACCTCGGACGCAGGGATGTCCGGGAAATGGGTTTTCAAAGGCTCAGCCACGATCTGGCCGATGGTCATGCGCGGGTTCAGAGATGCCAGTGGATCCTGAAAGATCATCTGCATCTCTTTGCGGTGCTCGCGCATGTCCTGCTTGTTCAGCTCAAGCAGGCTATCACCCAGCCACATGACCGTTCCGGCCTCGGCGGGGACCATACGCATGATGGCGCGGGCGAGTGTAGACTTGCCACAGCCACTTTCACCCACGATCCCAAGCGTTTCGCCCGGCATTAGATCAAAATCGACCCCATCCACAGCTTTCAGCTTTTGTGACGGCGTCCATGGCAGCGCGCCTTTCGCACGAATGTCAAACCAGACCTTCAGATCGCGCACGGACAAAAGTGGGGATTGCACGTTCATGACAGCTCCTCCAAGGATTTCAGGCACGCCCGACGACGCACCGCACGACCAACAACACCGTCCAATGTCGGACGCTCCACAGCACAGCGATCATCCGCAAACGCGCAACGCGGCGAGAAGGGGCAGCCCTTGGGCATGTTCATCATGTTGGGCGGGCTGCCCGGAATGGTTTCCAAGCGCTCGCTTTCAATGTCCAGACGTGGAACGGCTTGCAACAAACCCATCGTGTAGGGGTGTGTCGGCATTTCGAACAGGCCCTTTGTGGTGCCGTATTCCATCTGCTGCCCGCCATACATAACCAGCGTTTCCTTACATGATCCCGCCACAACACCAAGGTCGTGCGTGATAAGGATAATGGCCATGTTGAACTCTTTCTGGAGATCCTCCAGAAGCTTCATGATCTGCGCCTGAACAGTCACGTCCAGCGCTGTTGTCGGCTCGTCTGCCACCAGTATATCTGGCTTACACAGAAGCGACATTGCGATCATCACGCGCTGGCGCATCCCTCCCGAGAACTCATGTGGGTACATGTTCACGCGCTTCTTGGCTTCGGGAATGCGTACCGCGTCCAAAAGCTCAACGGACTGTTTCACCGCTTCGCCCTTTGAAATGCCCTTATGGTGGGTCAACACTTCGGCCATCTGATCAGAGACCCGCAAGAACGGGTTCAGACAGGTCATCGGATCCTGAAAGATCATCGCAATGCGTTCAGCGCGGATCTTGTTCAGCTGTGCCAGCGGCATGTTGAGGATTTCATTCCCCTCAAGCTTCACCGACCCGGTCGCTTGGCCGTTCGCGGCCAACAGACCCATAATGGCGAACACAGTCTGGCTCTTGCCCGACCCGCTTTCCCCAACCACACCAAGGGTTTCCCCGGCATCAAGATCAAAGCTGATCTTGTCAACGGCGGTCACGGTGCCATCCGGCGTATCGAACTTGACGCTCAGGTCACGGACTTCAAGTAGTGCCATAACTCACGCCTCCCTTAGCGGTCTTTGGGGTCAAGCGCATCACGCAGACCATCACCCAGAAAGAAAAATGCAAACAGCGAAATAAGGAAGAAGAAGAGCGGGAATCCCAGCATCCACAGTGTTCCATATCGCATCTGTCCTGCGCCCTCGTTGATCAATGCACCCCAGCTTGTCAGCGGCTCCTGAACCCCAAGGCCAAGGAACGAGATGAAGCTTTCGAACATGATCATTTGCGGCACCAGAAGTGTCGCATAGACGATAACCACACCCAAAAGGTTCGGCACGATGTGGCGCAAAATGATCGCAGGAGTCGAGACACCTGTGGCCACTGCGGCCTCAACGAACTCTTTGTTCTTGATCGACAGGGTCTGACCACGCGCGATCCGCGCCATATCCAACCAGGAAATCATCCCGATCCCGACAAAAAGCATGAAGATCGAACGCCCGAAAACCACCAGAAGCAAAATCAGGACGAACATGTAAGGGATAGCCATCAAGATATCGACGATCCGCATCATGATGTTGTCAATGCGTCCACCGACAAATCCTGCTGTGGCCCCATAGAGTGTTCCCACGATCACCGAGATCAGCGCTCCGACAACCCCAATCATCAGCGAAATCTGCGTCCCCTGCACGACACGGGCAAAGAGATCACGTCCAAGCGGATCAAGGCCAAAATAGTGGCCCGTTTCGATAGACGGACCGCCCAAAGTCTGCACGTCCCCCATCAGGTTCCAATCGATCTCTTCGTTGGACCAAGGAGTTACATAGCTTCCAAAGATTGCGAACAGTGAGATCAGGATCAAGATGATCAGAGATGCGACTGCCGCCTTGTTTCGGAAGAACCTTGCGCGTGCATCACCCCAGAGCGATCGCCCTTTCAGGAACTCTGCACTTTCCATATTTGTATCTAAATTCATTGTTCCCCCCTTAGTACCGAATACGTGGATCGATCCACGCGTAAAGTACGTCTACGATCAGGTTGAACAGGATTGTCAGCATCCCAACCAGAATGGTGATGCCCATGATAACCGAATAGTCGCGGTTCAGCGCTGCTTGGACGAAGTCTTTGCCAATGCCACCGGTGGACAAGAACATATCCACAACAACTGATCCGGTGATCATTCCAACAAATGCCGGCCCAAGATAAGAGATCACTGGGATCAACGCAGGCTTCAGCGTATGGCGGAAAATGATGACCCGGTTAGGTAGGCCTTTCGCCCTTGCGGTGCGAATGAAGTTGGAGTGCAACACCTCGAGCATCGATGATCGCGTCAGACGCGCAATCGACGCGAGGTAAGAGGTCGACAGCGCAATCACTGGCATGACCAAGTAAGCTGAGTATGTGTTTGGGTCTCCTGGGCCGGTGTACCACCCCCCTCCGGGCAGCCAGCCAAGGCCGAGCGTGAAAATCAAAACAAGGATCGGAGCCATGATGAAGTTCGGCATCGCCTGCGCGCCGATCGAAAACCCGACGGCAAGGTAGTCTAGCCATGTATTTTGCTTGAGAGCCGCAAGGATACCAAGGCCTCCTCCGATCACCACCGCCAGAACAAAGGACCAAAATCCGTAGGTCAGCGTTACCGGGAACCCTTCCGCGATGATCTGGTTTACTGTCCGATCTTGATAAACAAAGCTTGGACCGAAATCGAAATGAAACACGATGTTTTTCAGGTAGGTGCCAATTTGTACAAGGAACGGGTCATCCAGCCCGTATTTGGCGTTGATGTTTTCAAGCACGACCGGTGGAAGTGCACGTTCTTTTGTGAAGGGGCCGCCAGGGGCGGCGCGCATCAGCACAAAGGAAAACACGATCAAGATTAGGATAACAGGTATTGCCATCGCTATGCGACGAAGTACAAACCCAAGCATTTTGGAAACCCCGCAGATATGCGGGCGCGTGCGGTTTCCCGCACGCGCCCTAGTTGATTAAAACAACACGATTTTATTCGGCAACGCGGTACATCCGGCGCGAATAGATGTTGTTCATCAGGTCATTGAAAGGATAGCCCTTCATGTCCGGTTTCACCATGATCACCTGAGTATACTGGTAAACAGGAGCGATAGGCATATCGTCGGCCAGAAGCTGTTCCATCTGCTTGTAGTCTTCGGCAGGGTTGTCCGAAGTTTTCGCAGCTTTCGCCAGCTCGTCAAATTTGGGGTTCGAATACTTGCCGTTGTTGTGGCCCGACGTCGACGTGAACAGGTCGGTATAGGTCGACGGTTCGTTGTAGTCACCACACCAAGCATAACGGGCCATACCGAAGTCGCCATTACGCAGTTTGTCCAGGTGAACTTTCCACTCGAAGTTTGCCAGTTCAACTTCCACACCCAGCGTCTGCTTCCACATTTGCGATGCTGCGATCGCGATCTTCTTGTGAGCTTCCGAGGTGTTGTAGTTCAGGGTCAGCTTAAGCGGCTTGCCACCTTCGCCGTAACCAGCTTCTGCCAGCAGTTCCTTGGCTTTGGCATCACGCTCTGCCTGGGTCCATTTCGAATACTCGATGTCGGGCATTTCGAAACCAGCAGTCTTCTGGTGGGTCCAGTTGTACGACGGATACTGACCACCCTTCAGGATGCTGCCAACAATCACGTCACGGTTCAGAGCGTATGACATCGCCTTACGAACACGAACGTCTTTCAGCTCTTCAGGGCCGTTTTCACCCAGATTGAACATGTAGATGTAGGAGCACGAGCGCGGGGTCGAATAGGTCTCGTCCGGCAGTTTTGCCTTCAGGGCCGGGAACTGGCCAGCTGGCACTTCGGTTTTGTCAACTTCACCAGCGTCGTAACGGGTCAGTGCGATGTTTTCATCGTTGATGACCAAGGCGACAACCTTCTCGATGATGGTATTGTCGTTGTCCCAATACATCGGGTTACGCTCACGTGTAACCTGTACGCCCGAGGTGTAGTCGGTCAGAACATAAGCACCGTTGCCAACCAAGTTGCCCGGCTTGGTCCAATCGGCACCATGTGCTTCCAGAACCTTCTGGTTCACAGGGAACGTCGATGCGTGGGTCAGCATGCCTGGGAAGTAGGGGCGCGGAGCGTCGATTTTTACGACCAGAGTTTTGTCATCAGCAGCGGTTACACCCATGGTGTCTGGGGCCATTTCGCCTGCGACAACTTTAGCGCCGTTCTCAACGCCCATCAGTTCCATGTACCAAGCATATTCCGAAGCGGTAGCCGGATCTGCCAAGCGGCGCCAAGCATAAACAAAATCACCAGCGGTGACAGGGTCGCCGTTGGACCATTTGGCATCGCGGATTTTGAAGGTGTAAGTCAGGCCGTCTTCCGAGACTTCCCAGCTTTCAGCCGCACCCGGAACTGCGTTACCATCTGCATCCGAGTTCACCAAACCTTCGAACAGGTCGCGCAGAACGTGCGAGCCTTCGACGTCGGTGTTGATCTGCGGGTCAAACGACTTGATGTCGTCCAGCATACGATAAGTATAAGTCTGGTTGTCAGATAGCTGCTCTCCGGTCGCCGGGTGGGTGCCAGCGGCAAGTGCCGGGCTCGCCAGGGCGAAGGCCGAAGTCAGCAGTGCTGCTTTGATTGATATGTTCATGAAGGATCTCCCAATTATTTTTTTAGACAAATGCGCCAAGGTTTAACACACGTGTACAGCGAAAGACTCACTGCCCCCGGCCTTTGTCAGTGAGGCATCCTAAGCTCATCGCTTTAAAAGAGACAACACTTAACCGCTTGACCAAACATCCTCTAACTATCATCGTCATTTCGTCGGAGAACGTCCGCCTCTTCGTCGTTATCACGATGTATTTGGTCGTTTTGAGGGCATTTTGAATGCACTATGCCACCTAATTGAACATCATTACCCCTTACATCGAGGCGCTTGAAACCAAGTGGATTCGGTTAAAACCCAGTCTCAATCTCGAACTGGTTCGACATTCCAGTCAGCGTTCTCCGAACTCATCGAACGTCCAGGCCGCGATCCAGCAGCTCGTTAAAATTGAGTGGCTTCAGATTGAAGCCTGATATTCCCACTTTGCGTTTTATAAGTTTTACAAACTGGTAAAATCATTGCCAAAGCCCGCCTGCCGTGCGAGTTTTGTAGGCTTAAGAGATTCAGAGGAAATCCCTTGCAGACAGAAACATCGAAAACAGGACAGACTTCTGCTGTCTCTTCTCAGCTTCCGCAGGTCACTGTACCGCGAAATCCTGGGATGCCGCTTGATATGAATTGGGTACGCTCTGCGCAGGCCAACACGTCGGCAATCGAACGCCGGGCCGCAACCCTTGGCGCGCGCCGCAGCGTCAAGAAAACCCATCAGGCTGCATGGCTTCTTAAGGCGATCACAATGATCGACTTGACCACCCTTTCGGGCGACGACACCGAAGGCCGTGTGCGCCGCTTGTGCGCAAAGGCCGCCAACCCTGTCCGCCCCGAGATCATGACCGCCCTTGGTATGGATCCTGTCACCACCGGGGCTGTCTGTGTCTATCACGAAATGATCGAGACTGCCGTTGCGACCCTGAAAGGTCTGGACGTCCACATGCCAGTTGCCGCTGTGTCCACCGGCTTTCCGGCGGGCCTTAGCCCTTATCATTTGCGCGTAGAAGAGATCCGCGAAAGCGTGCGCGCTGGCGCTGAAGAGATCGATATCGTCATCTCACGCCGTCACGTGCTGACCGGAAACTGGCAGGCCCTGTATGACGAGATGCGCGACTTCCGCGAAGCCTGCGGTGATGCCCATGTAAAAGCCATTCTTGCGACCGGAGAGCTGGGCAGCCTGCGCAATGTCGCGCGCGCCTCGCTTGTCTGCATGATGGCAGGCGCTGACTTCATCAAAACCTCAACCGGCAAGGAAAGTGTAAACGCGACCTTGCCCGTGAGCCTGGTGATGATCCGCGCCATCCGCGATTATTTCGACGCCACCGGATACAAGGTCGGCTATAAGCCCGCCGGCGGCATCTCGAAAGCCAAGGACGCGTTGGTTTACCTGTCGCTGATCAAAGAAGAGCTGGGCAACGACTGGCTCAATCCACATCTCTTCCGCTTCGGTGCAAGTTCGCTTCTGGGCGACATAGAACGCCAGTTGGAACACCATGTGACCGGCCACTACTCGGCCACTTACCGCCATCCGATGGGTTAAGGATACGAATATGACCGTGAAAGAAATCTTCGAAAGCATGGATTACGGCCTTGCCCCGGAAAATGCCAAGGAAGCGGAAAACTGGATCGCCGAACGCAACGGCAACTTCGGGCTCTATGTAAACGGTAAGATGACCGCTGCCGGTGATCCGTTTGAAAGCCGGAATCCCGCCACAGGCGAAGTTCTGGCACAAGTGACCCAAGCCACGTCAGACGATGTAGACGCAGCCGTGACGGCCGCGCGCAAAGCGCAAAAAAGCTGGGCTGCCTTGCCGGGTCATACCCGCGCCAAATACCTGTATGCCTTGGCGCGATTGGTGCAAAAACACGCGCGCCTGTTTGCCGTTTTGGAAACCATGGACAACGGCAAGCCCATTCGCGAAAGCCGCGATATCGACATTCCATTGGTTGCTCGCCATTTCTATTATCACGCGGGCATGGCGCAGCTTCAGGACGCTGAATTGCCAGATCGCGAGGCGCTGGGAGTCTGCGGCCAGATCATCCCATGGAACTTTCCGCTTTTAATGCTGGCGTGGAAAATCGCGCCCGCGATTGCAATGGGTAACACGGTGGTGCTGAAGCCTGCTGAATATACGTCCCTAACCGCGCTTTTGTTTGCGCAAATCTGTGACGAGGCCGGACTACCCGAAGGTGTCGTCAACATCGTGACCGGCGATGGGCGCGTGGGCGAAGCCATCGTGACCCATGAAGATATCGACAAGATCGCCTTCACTGGCTCAACAGCCGTGGGGCGTCATATTCGTCGTCAGACCGCCGGGTCAGGCAAGTCTCTGACGCTCGAGCTTGGTGGCAAGTCACCTTATATTGTCTTTGACGATGCGGACCTGGATTCAGCGGTCGAAGGGCTGGTCGATGCAATCTGGTTCAATCAGGGTCAGGTCTGCTGTGCTGGCTCGCGCTTGATTGTGCAGGAAGGTATCGCGGATCGCTTCTATGCCAAGCTCAAGGCCCGTATGGACAAGCTGCGCATCGGTGACCCGCTGGACAAATCCATCGACGTTGGTGCTGTGGTGGACCCCGTACAACACCAGCGCATTGCAGAAATGGTCAAGCTTGGCGCGCCCGAGGGCGAGCTTTACCAAGCCTCCTGCCCGCTGCCTGATCAGGGATGCTTTTACCCGCCCACGCTGATCACTGGGCTGTCGACCGCCTCGACATTGATGCAAGAGGAAATATTCGGGCCCGTGCTGGCCGCCACGACATTCCGCACTCCGTCCGAAGCCGTCGAGATTGCCAACAACACACGTTACGGATTGGCGGCAACTGTCTGGTCTGAGAACGTTAACCTTGCTCTGGATGTCGCGCCGAAACTAGTGGCCGGAGTCGTGTGGGTGAATGGCACCAACATGTTCGACGCGGCCGCAGGTTTTGGCGGCGTACGCGAAAGCGGCTTTGGGCGCGAAGGCGGATGGGAAGGGCTTTTGGCCTATACCAAGCCAAGCGGCAAATCCGTGGCTTTGAAACCCATCGCCCCCATGCCCGCCCCGAAAGACGCCAAGGTTGATGCTTTGGACCGCACGGCTAAGTTCTATATTGGTGGCAAACAGGCCCGTCCGGATGGCGGCTATAGCCAAGCCGTTTGGTCCAAGCAAGGCGCGCTTCTTGGGCATGTCGGATTGGCCAACCGCAAAGACATCCGCAACGCGGTCGAGGCTGCAGCAGCCGTCAAAGGTTGGGCGAAGACCACAGGCCACACCCGCGCACAGATCCTGTACTATATCGGAGAAAACCTCTCGGCCCGCGCGGATGAGTTCGCTGCACGGATAGATGCCATGATGGGTGGCAAACAAGGCGTGAAGGAGGTCGAAACTTCAATCTCGCGCCTCTTCACCTATGCCGCTTGGGCAGACAAGTTCGACGGGGCTGCCAAGCCCGTGCCCATGCGCGGCGTGGCGCTTGCCATGAACGAACCCGTTGGCGTGATTGGCGGTTTCTGCCCGGATAATGTCCCCCTGCTTGGCCTTGTATCGCTGATGGCCCCGGCCATTGCCATGGGCAACCGGGTGGTGCTGGCCGCAAGCGAGCCTTTCCCGATGGCCGCCACCGATTTCTATCAAGTTCTCGAGACCTCGGACGTGCCGGGGGGCGTTGTTAACATCGTCACCGGCAGTCACGCAGAGCTAGCCGCCCCCCTCGCCGGCCATCTGGGTGTAGACGCAGTTTGGTCCCATTCAGGCGCGGATATTTCAGCCATTGCCGAAGTTGAAAGCGCTGGCAACCTGAAACGCAGCTGGGTCAACAATGCGCTGGCACGTAATTGGATGGGAGCTGATGGTGAAGGGCGTGAGTTCCTGACCCACGCGACCGAGGTTAAGACCGTCTGGGTGCCTTACGGCGAATAACCCAAGTGAAGTTACCGCTTAAGGTGAAATTTGCCCGAAGTGTGACCGCATTTCGGGCGAAAATACATTGAGAATCGATAATTTTGCTGAACTCAGCTTCTTTTTTGCAGGAATTCCTAAAAAATTCCTTTATTATCCTGCAAAAGTGACCAGATAAGTCGCCATTGAGGCAAACACATACAGTTACGCAGGGAAGGCAATGCCGACCACATTTAATGTGATCTCATTGGGCAACCACGCCCTAATTGACCCAACTGAAGGCAACGATGTTATTGAAAATGCATCGGCGCTGGTCGGGCTGACTGTTGGCAGTTTGGGCGACCCGCTTCTTGATGGGTTTTCTTCCTTCTCTTCAGCGGGCAGTGGTTTCGGTGGCGGCAATTCTACCGCCTATGACAACAACAACAGCAACTCGAACGACCAGTTTTCTATCGATGGCGGTGCTGCTCAGACCTTCGATGCGGTAGCCCCCTACAATGCGACGATCACTTTCATTGACGGCTCGACCGCGACTGTGACAGCGGTTGTCTTTCAGGATACCGCCGGCAACACTTATCTTGCACCGGAGTTTTCTTCGAACGCTGATCAGGCGCTGTACGAGTCTGGTGCAATGCGGTCCATCACTTTGGACAGCCTTATCGGCGGGACCTATTCGGGCCTGACCGGCACACGTGAAACGTGGAACTACGTAACTTGCTTCCGCAATGGCACCATGATCCGAACCCCGGCGGGTGTGGTTCCGGTCGAACAACTTACCCCTGGCGATACGGTCTGCACGCTGAACAGCGGCGATCAGGTTGTGCGGTGGGTCGGCGTGCGTGAAGTACCCGTGACAGGCAGACTTGTTCCGATCCGCATCAAAGCCGGAGCCTTGGGGCAAGGCCTTCCCGAGCGTGATCTGTGGGTATCACGTCAGCACCGCATGCTTTGCCGATCGCGCGTTGCAGCACGAATGTTTGATACGCCAGATGTCCTAATAGCAGCCAACAAACTGACCGTGCTTTCAGGCGTACGCGAAGATGACAGCTTGGACAAGATCACCTACTGCCACATCCTGTGTGATAATCACGAGGTCGTCTTTGCCAACGGAACACCATCCGAAACGCTGTATCTGGGCAAACACAGCAAAGCCGCGATGAGTCCAGAGGCGCTGGATGAGATCCGCGCGATCTTCCCAGAACTGGTCGACGGTTCAGAACCACCTCATCCCGCGCATCCGATCCCGGACAACGCGCCCCAGCGCAATCTGGTACGCCGCCTGCGCAAGAACAACCACGCCTTCATCGAGGCGCTCTGACCTACTTGCTGCGCCAGCTGTCCCGCCAGCGTGAAAAGCGGCCTTTCGCTTCGTCGGCACGCGCGTCCACGGCGTCCCAAGCTTCGCCCGCATCTTGCAATGCTGGATCAATCGAGCGTTCGCGGAACTGACGCCACAACGCACGGACAAATCCGATTGCAACGGCCAGAACCAAAAAGAACATGATGTTGAACCACGGGATGATGGTGACATCTGGCCCAGCCACCGGGCGGATCGCGACCGCGTTCGGGAAAGCCGAGATCAGCTCATTGCGCCACCCATAATGCGTGACCACCGCCCATTTTGGGCTTTCGGGGGTCGAGCGTAGATCGTCAACCTCGGTCTGAAGGCTGGCTGTATCGAACTTAAAATAGAACGGCCACGACCATCCGGTGTCCTCGTTCCGGTACACCATCACCTCTTCCGCATCAGAGCGAATGAAGCCCAGCAGATAGGTTTTCTTTTTCACGGTTTGGACGAACTGAACATCCCGGTTGATCAGCCCGCTGGCCTGATCATCTGGCTTCGACCAGAATATCCGCGTCCAGTCGCCAAGGTCCTGACGTTCCTGATAGGTGTTCACAACGCGCACGACGTCATGCTGCGGCAGTGTGTAATGCAGCACGCTGAAAAGGATCAGCGCGATCAGGGTTCGAATGATGATACGGAAACGGCGCATGATGAACCTCAGTTTATTAGAATGATAGACAGCAAAACAAGCAGCGCAGGCACGACATAGACCAGCAGGATCAGCTTGGGCCGGAAGCTTTTTTGATACGCCTCCATCCCTTCACGCAACCACGCCTCGCGATCACTTTCATTGCCATTGGGATGCTCTTCGGCCCATTTCTCTTCCAGCTTTTCCAACCGGACCGAGCGGGAATACAGGCTGACCAGGACATAGACAATACTTAGCCCGATAAATCCAAATACGATCAGTCGTAGTGCAGCAACCATCAATCCCTCCCCTTAATAGCGCCCCATGGGCCAACCATTTCGATCACTTGCTCGCGCGTACGTTTGCGCGTCGTTCGCGGAGCCTTGAAGCTTTCCTTGCGCCCGCCAAACAGCTTATCACGAGCGCCGGCCTTATTTGCCATATAGTCACGATGCAGGAATTCTGCCACAAATTCGCGCTTTTCGTCAGGCCACGTGGCATAGGAAGCATAGAAAAGCTCTTTATGGCAGATGAACAGCTGGCGGAAATCCATCGGAGCCAACTCAGACAACAGCCGGTTGATCAGGTCGCGATCCGGATGATCGGGCCGCGCGCGGAGGGTATAGAAATAGGCCGGATGACGGCTGTCGATCCGGGGCCACTGCCCGCCCGCCTCGGCCCAGCGCACAAGTGCTGCCAACCCGTGAAACGCGGCAGGCAGGCTTGAACCCAATCGCTGCGCAACATGACGCAGTGTGCGCGAGGACATGTCGCCAATATCCAGACCCGCACTTGTTGCCACATCGACCAGTATGAACTCCATCTTCTGTCGCAAAATCCGCGCGCCAACTTCCCCACGGGCCTTGACCAAAGGTTCAACCAAATCGTTTTTCCGCAGGAAACTGGCAATCCGGTTTGGTTCGGACGTGTCGATGAAAGGCAGGCGAGGGAACCGCTCCATCCGGTCCTTGTCACCAGACACAATGACCACGGGGGCCTCGACATCGCGAAAGACGTAAAGCCCGCCGAAATGCGCGGTCCAGAAATTGCCCTGCTCGAACTCCTGAACACCCAGATCGACCGGAACACGAGTCACGTCCCCGGTTTCGCGGGCCAGATCAATCATCTCGGCGATCAGATCGTCGTCATACCATGCGTTCGGCGCGGTCTGAAAATGGTCGATCTTCTCGGCCAGTTCACGGGCGTTCTTGACGTGGCTTTGGGTCGTGTCGGCCTCGATCACGATCTTGCGGATGTCGAAGAGACGCGCAGGGTCCGAGATGTCGTAGACCGAGTTCATCAGCTCGCCCGCCACCGCGTCATGGGCGGTCAGCGCGAAAAGCTTCGCCTCGTTGTCCGCAATGAACTGCCGCAGGATGCCGCGCGAGGTCGAGAACATGGCATTCAGCAGCGGCGCCTTCTTCTGGTCCACCGTCAGAATGATGAACTGCCGGTTGCAGCCATTGGGGTTGAGATAGAGCGGATCTTTGAACTCGTCGCCGATCTCGGGCGAGAAACCGGAAATATCGATGTGGAATTCGGTCAGCTTCGTCTGCTTGCCCGCCAGCCCCTTGAGCGCACGGTTATAGCGTTCGATCAGCGCGGGGCTATCGACCCGGATCAGATTGCCAAACATGAGGCCGCGTTGGATGAGGCGTTTCATTGAAGAACCTTAGTCAAAATACTGGCAGTTTTTGTAGACAGGGCCTTGATCCCATTTGTAGGGCTGCTCCCGTTCGTCAAGTTCATTGCAATCCACCAAACCTTTGCCATCTTTGTTGGTCACGACCTTACTTGCATAGTAACTCCAAAGAGAACCAAACTCAGGGTGCCCGACAAATTTGCTGGTATTTACGAGGCCGCACGCACCCGATGGCTCACTTTTCACGACCCAAGTTTTCGGGGAAACTCGCACGAAATTTTGCGTGTACTTGTTCACAAGTGGCTTGCAAACAACATCCTTGCTTTGGTTGGATACTTCGATAAACCGAGCAGCGGCTTTGTCTGTGGGAGTTTCACACAAGTCAGAAAGTGCCTTAAGTGAAGCAAGCCCGAATGGCGCACTTCTCACAGAAGTGAGTATAGCCTCAATCTCTTCATCACTTTTTTCTGGCCAAATTGACCGGTCTGCTTTGCCATCGAGAATAGCCTTAACTCTTTTAAAATCGCCGCAGACCTCCTCAGTACTCTCGGTATTCATGTCGGCGAGAATTTGGTCAACGGCCTCTTTCGAGACATGCTCAGGCGTATCTTTCGACATGAGAATTTGAACAAACTCACACTCTATTGTGTCAGCAGAAAGTTCGCGACACTCATAGTTAAGCGTGTCCCCATCCCTTTCACCGATCAGGGTCCCATACGTCGGCTGTGCGGCAAGTGGCATCGACAGCAGAATGAACACACAGCTTTGCAGTAGTATTCTCATCTATTTCCCCTCCAAATACCGCTTCTTCGCCTCTTCCTGACGGCCAAAGTCGCGCACCATCGCCTCGATGGCGACCTCGTCCGACTTATCGGCATAGCGGAACTCTGAATCGGCGTAGCGGTTGACCTCTTGGATCACCATTTCGGTGGTGATGGGCACGCGCAGTTCAGAAATCATGTCTTTCTTGGTGTCATAGTCTTTGACCAGGAACAGCTCGGGGTTTTCCATCCATTCGTCGGGCAGTTCAAAGTCCATCGCGCGGACTTTCACCGCGTCGGTAATGTTCTTGATCGAGCGGCCCGTGAAGCGTTCGTCGGCTTCCTGAATGCCTTTCAGATAGGTGCCGATCTTGGCGATATCGTCCAGTTCTCCGATCTGGTCATAGACCTTGTCAAAGACGTTCATCAGCCCAGCCTCTTGGGGCTTGTTATGCGCCTCGAAGCTACGGGCGACAGCGGATTTGATTTCCTGCGCGCCGTAAAGGTCATGCTTGCCCAGCGGGATGTTATGGTTCTTGCCCATAAGCAGATGCAGGATGTCGATATAGTCCTCGCGCGTTTGGGGTCCGTCCACCAAGAAGCGCGCGCCGGCGCGTTGTCGCAGGGCGTCGTCCACATTCTCGGGATAGTTCGAGAACATGCCGAAGGTGCAGTTGCCGCGCACCACGGTGTTGGCGCCCGCGAAGCTTTCCATCAGGACCGCCGTGACCTCTTGCTGGCCCGCGCTGGACTGACGATCCCCGCGTTTGCCCGCGATCTGGTCGATATCATCCACGGTGCCGAAGCCGATCACGTTCGGGTCGAGCACATTGTTGATGAAGGCCTTCGCGTTCTGGCCCGATTTACCCTGATAGCTGTCGATATTGTCGATGCCGAAGTTCTGATAGCGGAACGGATAGCCCGCCACCGCGCAGTAGTCGTTGATCAACCCGGCCATCATCTGGATCAGTGTGGTTTTCCCGGTGCCCGGCTTGCCGTCGCCCATGAAGGTGAAAATGAAGCCGCCCAGTTCCGCGAACGGGTTCAGTTTGCGGTCGAAGTCATAGGCCATCAGCATTTTGCTGAGCTTCATCGCTTGGTATTTGGCGATGTGGTTGCCGACAACTTCATTGGGTTTCTTGAACGTCATCGTGATTTTTGACCCACGATGCGCGCGCGACGGCGTGAAGCCAGAGATAGTCAGGTCATCCGCTTCAACCCGGTAGTTGGCCGAGGTGAACGGGCCAAGGTGGCTGGCGGTCTGGGCGCGCAGCACAACCTTCTCCATCAGTTGTTCGACATAAGCCAGCACCGTGGGAACCAGCTTGTCTTCGGACGTCACAAAAGTCGCCAGTTCCTGATCCAGCTCCCACAGGGCGCCGTTCAGCGCCAGGGGCGCGTTGTCTGTCAAGATTTCCTCGACCGCGCCAACCTCGATCGGGGTTTCGCTGGCGTGGTCAGCCAACAGATAGGATGTTGCGTTTCCGAAGACGTACAGGACGATCAGCGCCTCGGCGGTCAGAAGTTCCGAGAACGCGGTGGATTTGTCCGCACCCAGACGCCCCTCAAGGTTCGCGCGACGGAGAGCTGCCAATTCGGTCTGCTCTGCGAACCCCTCGCCCACGGCAAGCGCAATCGCGATGGCGCGGCGCAACGTGTGCAGAACCGTCGCCTGCATCGGAGAAACAAGCGGGTCGTCCCCGTCCGAGCCCTCGATCCGTTCGACCAGATGCACGCCTTCTGGCCGCGCAGTTGAACGGGTGACCAGACCCGGCGTGGTGGACCGGAACCGCCGCGCGCGCCCGATGCCGGGGCTGCGTTCCGCCTTGGGTGCTTCCTTCGGCTTGGCAATCCGGGGCGTGTGATCAAACCCATCCAAATGCCCCGCAGCCGCGCTATAATGCGCACGGATTTCCTCTTCGCGAAGTTCCATCAGATCAGCGGGTAAAGACATCGAATACTCCTAAAATCAACGGTAGGACAGAACCCGGCCACCCGGGCTGACAACAAATTTGCGCACGTCGTTGAACCCGGCTGGGTTCTTCTCGGCGAGCACCTGAAAGGGGCGCTCGGGCATGATGATGGCGCGTTCCATGCTGGTCGCACCAATCCCGGACCCAGACCCGGCAAACGGGTCGAGTGCAAAAATCTCGCGCTCTACCTTGCCGAACCAACCGGACTTTTCTTCCTTCACCGACGCGCTTTTCAATTCTTCCACAGTCCAGGCCAGCGCCCAGTCCTCGCCGGGCGGGCTTTTCGCCTGCTCCAACACCTCGCGCAGCGGGCCGGTTTGGCGCGTGAAGGTATGGCTGTACATCGGTCCCACGTGGAAACGACGCAGACGTTTAGGGTGCAGGTCGTCAAAATCCTTGTCGAACCCGGTCGCAATGGTAACCAACTGCAACCCGGCCATCGACTGCGCCATTAGATGCGACTGCATTTGCGGCCAGCGACGTTCGTCCTTGGGCAATGCCGTGCGGCCCGTATCCTCAAGTTCCATCAGATAGATGGTAGGCAGGTTGACTTCGCTGTCATAAACCGCCCAATGGGCCAGATAGGCGCGACGGGTGTCGCGCCCTTCACCCTTGTTGTGGCGCCAGGCCACATCCGGGTGCATCTGGGGCCAGAACAGATCGCCGCGCTGAAGTTCTTCGTAATAGAGCCGCTGCGAAAGAGCATATTGCAGCTTTTTCGGCACGGTCAGATCGCCAACGATCTGGCTGACCATCTGGCTTTTCAGGTCCCCCGCCGACGCCATACCCTTCAAATGCGTATCCGCTTGCGCGGCATCCGAGGCCATCTGCAACAGCTCCGCATGGATCGGAAACCCACTATCGCGCCGATCAAAGGTCAGCGTTTTGCCACCCAACCCATAGGCCGTTTCGGACATATGATACTTGTTGGCCAGCGCCTTGAAACTGATGCCAAGCTTGATCAGATAGCGGGCGAGAACTTCGACCTCGTCGCGCGCAAGCTTGCCCTCGACTTCCATCTGTCCGGCCACACGGGCAAGATGCGCGGTGATCTTCTCGAACTTCGAGAAATAGCGCCGCGTGATCTGCGTGTCCGTCAGCTCGGCATGGTCGCGGGGGGCGAAGCCAGCCGAGGCGCGTTCGGAGGTTTTGATGTTATCGCTCATCGGATTCCTTTTTGGGCACAAACCAAGACCAAACCCATTTCACAAAATCCCAAAATAGCTGCAGGTAGCAAAGAACCTCACCAATCAACAAATATGCAATCCAAAATCCCCGCAAGACCGTCCAGAAGCTGTCAATCTGGATCGCTCCATAAAGCAGCCATTCCAAAGCAAACGACACGGCAACCAGGACTGTGATCAAGATCGGAAAGCTCACAAAAAGCCACGCAAATGCGCGATCAAAGGTTTTGATGTCAGACATGGGTTTTCTTTTCTCGATCCAGTTTCCGTCCTCGGTACAAAACACCAAAGAAAGAAATCACGAAGTACAAAGCGAGCGGCCAAATATCGCTCGCGCCGAATTCCTCAGTCATAACGAAGAACAGGGCGGCAAGCGCAAAGGGAATGTGAATCACACACCAAGCCCATATTTTATCCGCACCCCCGAACTGAGCTGCGAAATACACGGCAAAGAAGCTTTTGAGCGCACGCCAGACCACGAGGGGCATCACCCCCCATACAGGTTCTTGTCGTGCTTCTCGACGATCTCGGCGAAGCGGCGGGCGAAGCGTTCGTCGGCTTTGGCCTTCTGCTCCAGCACGTCGCGGGCAAAGACCATCTGGTCTTCGTGGGCTTCCATCATGTCGGCCATGCGCTGGTTCGTTGCCGTGCCAATCGCAGCCATCGCGGCTTGGGCTTCCTTGTCAGTCTCGACGCCAATCTCGTTGATCCGGTGCGCCACATCCTGTTGCTGCGCGGTCTTCAACGACTTGGTCAGCGCATCATACAGAACCACACGTTGCTTGGTGTCGGTCTGCAGTTTGTTGATCAGCACCATCTGTGTCGCGGCTTGGTTCTGCAGCGAGTCGACCCAGGTCTTACCTTTCTCGATATAGCGTTCCAACGTCTGCGACTTGGCGAGCTTTACTTGCTCTTCCTGCACCATCTCGTTGTACTGAGTGTTCAGATCGGCCAGTTCGGTCTCAAGCTGAGTGCGCTTGGCCGCATCTTGTTCGTTGGCAATCTTGCCCTCAAGCTCGATGATTTTGGGGTCCATGCCAAGGATCTCGGCGCGCAGGCTCTCCAGCTCGCCCACAGTCATTTCGCGCTCGTCCAGTGTGGTGGACAGGTTCGCACCCACCTTTTCCTTCTGCTCGTTTAGCATGGCCAGCTGACCCTCCAGAAGGTTCACAATCGAATCCGATTGCGCGATCAGTTCTTGCAGCTTGTCGTCGATCGAAGCCGTGCGCATCCGTTCCTGACGCATGCTTTCGGATTTCCCCTTCGAGAAGATGCCAACAAAGGTCTCCCAACCGGTTTTCGACCGCATCTGATCGAAGTCCGATGAAAAACCCGAGGTCACATCATCCAGACCCATGATCAGCTCGGCGATATTGGCATTCATCGCTTCGGTGTGGGCATGCACGTCGTCCAGCGTTGCGTTTTCGATGTCGATTGAAATGTCTTCTCCGGTCGCGGCCTTGGCGCGCGCGGTCTCAATCCGTGTGGTCAGTTCGGAAATTTTGGCCTGTGCTTCTTGCACTTGCTCTTGGCTTTCACGAATCTGCTTATCAAAACTGGACATATGCCCTCCTTTTATTTCCACCAAATAGCCTGATCAGGTCTTGACGCCTGTGCAGGAAAGTTAATCACTGTTACATTGTCATTTAGGTTGAGTTTAGCGCGATTTAAAGACCCACAACAGCGTTTTCGCTCGCCAGAGGCGTGAAATCGGTGCTTGCGCATTCTAATATTGTGTGGCGCCAGTTTGGCCCCTAGGTTTCTGTCATGACTGACGATATTGCCCCCCTCTTGGAAGAAATCGCGCGCAGGCGTGATGACCTTATTGCGCTGACGCAGGATCTGATCCGCATTCCGACATTGAACCCGCCGGGGCGTGAGTATCGCAGGATTTGCTCCTACATCGCTGAACGCATGGGCGCGCAAGGCTGGCAGGTCGAGCTGATCCGGGCGGAAGGCACGCCGGGTGACAGCGCAGAATATCCCCGGTGGAATGTGATTTGCCGCCATGAAGGGGCTGCTCCCGGCGATTGCGTGCATTTCAACAGCCACCATGACGTAGTCGAGGTTGGGCATGGCTGGACCAAAGATCCGTTCGGGGGAGAACTGGTGGACGGGCGCATCTATGGGCGCGGCGCATGTGACATGAAAGGCGGGTTGGCGGCATCGATCATTGCGGCCGAAGCCTTTGTCGCGCTCTACCCAGATCATAAGGGGGCGGTGGAAATCAGCGCCACAGCAGACGAAGAAAGCGGCGGCTATGGCGGCGTCGCTTATCTAGCAGAGAAAGGCTGCTTCGATCCGGATCGGGTGCAACATGTGATCATCCCTGAGCCTTTAAACAAAGACCGCATCTGCCTTGGACATCGCGGTGTATGGTGGGCCGAAATTGAGACCAAGGGACGGATCGCCCATGGCTCCATGCCGTTTCTGGGTGATTCAGCGATCCGCCATATGGGGGCTGTTCTGGAAGAGATGGAGCGCCATCTTTTCCCACTTCTTGCCACCAAAAGGACCGAAATGCCGGTGGTGCCCGAAGGCGCAAAGCAGTCGACATTGAACATCAATTCAATCCATGGCGGGGAGCCAGAGCAAGATCCCGATTTCACCGGTTTGCCAGCCCCTTGCGTTGCTGATCGCTGCCGCATCGTCATCGATCGCCGGTTCTTGATGGAAGAGGACATCACCGAGGTGAAAGCCGAAGTCACACGTATGCTGGAAGCCATTCGCGCCGACCGGCCTGATTTCGAATATGAAATCCGCAACATGCACGAAGTCATCCCGACCATGACCGACAAGGATGCACCGGTGGTCACGACAACCGCAGCCGCCATCGAAAAGGTGTTGGGGGCTCAGCCATCTTATGTGGTAAGCCCCGGCACCTATGATCAGAAGCACATCGACAGAATTGGCAAGCTAAAGAATTGCATCGCCTATGGGCCAGGCATTCTGGACTTGGCGCACCAGCCCGATGAATGGGTCGGCGTGCAAGATATGGAAGACAGCGCGGGAGTCATGGCGCTGGTGCTGGAAGAGCTTTTGATCGGTGTAAGCTAGACGTTATTCCCGAGCCCGCAACACTCGCGCGGGTTTGGTCGAGAGCGGTCGGAATGCGAAAAGCATCCCGGCGATCACTGTGGCAAAGACCCCACCCATCACGATGGCAAGCGCATTTGGCAGGTCAAAGACGAAACTCTCTTCCATGATGTAGTGGGTGACGGCCCAACCGGCGACGCCTCCTGCGGCCACCGCCACGACACCCGCCGCAGCCCCCAACACGGCCGAGCGGATTGCGAAGTTCAGCAAGATGCCAGCACGTGTCGCGCCAAGGGTTTTCAAAATAGCTGCCTCGTAAGTGCGTGCCCGTTCACCTGCGGCGGCGGCCCCCATCAGCACAACAAACCCAGTGACCAAAGTTGCCAATGCACCATAGGTGATCGCCGCCGCCACTTGTCCCATCAGCCCGGTGATCTGGGTGATTGCATCGCGAACTGAGATTAGCGTGATGTTTGGATGGGCATTGCCAAGATCGCGCAAGATCGCGGCTTCGCCTTCCTTCTCGGAGTAAATCGTCGCGATATAGCTATGCGGTGCCCCTGCCAGTGCGGAGGGGTTCATGGTCAGCACAAACCCCATACCTGCTTGGCTAAAGTCGACTTCACGCAGTGAAGTAATATCGCCCGTGATATCCCGACCGAGAATGTTGATGGTCAGCTTATCCCCGATGCCAATCCCCATCTCGCGTGCTTCTTCTGCAGCGAAACTAATTTGCGGCGGGCCTTGATAATCCTCAGGCCACCATTCCCCGTCGACCACGGTGGTGCGCGTGGGTTGCGCCGAATAAGTCAGGCCCCGGTCACCCTGAACAACCCAATGCCCTCCTGCCACCTCGCGTGCGGGGCGATCGTTGATCTTGGTGATGATGCCGCGCAGCATGGGGGCCGTATCGATACGGCTGACGAAGGGGTCGCTTTCTAAACGATCTTTCACGGCATCAATCTGATCAGGCTGAATATCCACCACGAAGAAACTTGGCGCCACATCGGGAAGGTCGCGCGAAATCGAACCGCGTAAATTGTTGTCGATCTGCCCCACCGCAGCCAGCACCGCCAACCCAAGGCCAAGTGACAGAACAACCGCCCCGGCTTCGCCCCCGGGGCCACCAACCGCGGTGAATGCCATGCGCATTGTGGGAACACGACGCAGGAGTTTGCGGTGCCCCAGCCAGCGCGCCGCGAACCGTACAGCAATGCCGGTCAGGACCAGCGTGGCAAAGGCGCCACCCAATCCAATGAAGCTCCACATCGCGAGCGCTTCCATGCCCGAGAGTTTCGCTGCAACCCAAACCAAAAGGGCCAGAATGCCGACGCATAAGCCAATGAACAGCGGGCGTGGAAGCCGATTTGACCCCAATGCCGCATCGCGAAACAGATCAGCGGCCTTCACCTCTTCTGTTCTGGCAAGAGGCCACAACGTGAACAGCAAAGCGGCCAAAACGCCGTAGAGCGTGGCTTCCGCCAAGGGGCCGGGATACAGTGTTAGCTCGGCTGAAATCGGAAGCGATTGCGCAATCATGGGCACCATCACAACAGGGATCAAAGCACCAAGAGCAACACCCAGCGCCAATCCCACCAGCGTTAGAATGCCGATCTGCAGAAAGTAAGTCAGGAAGATCACGCGCCGCTCTGCCCCCAAAGCGCGCAGGATCGCGATCGTTCCGGTTTTCTCATCAAGATAAGATCGGATGGCCGCCGAAATCCCGACGCCGCCAACAGCAAGTCCTGCCAGCCCAACCAAGACCAAGAAAGCCCCCAATCGATCGATCAAACGCCGCATTCCCGGTGCCCCGTTGCGGGCATCTTGCCAACGTGCTCCGTTCGCTTCCAGTTTCGGCATAAGCTCCGCAAAGGCTTGATCGATACCACCTGTGGTCAAACGCATGCGATAATGGCTGTCAAACAGTGTACCTTCGGACAGAAGGCTGGAGCCTTCAAGCGCCGAGCGTCGCAGGATAGACCGCGGACCCAGCCCAAAACCTGCTGTGGCATTGTCTGGCTCGCTGACCAGTTCGGCCATCAGAACAAAAGGCACCTCACCCACTGTCAGGGTGTCTCCAATCTGCAAACCAAGACGATCAATCAATAGATCATCAAGCACAATG
The DNA here is from genome assembly GCF_023016155.1 of Aliiroseovarius sp. F20344. Taxonomy (GTDB): domain Bacteria; phylum Pseudomonadota; class Alphaproteobacteria; order Rhodobacterales; family Rhodobacteraceae; genus Aliiroseovarius. The sequence continues at coordinate 190,147 of NZ_JALKBG010000005.1, read as the reverse complement.
CCCGGCTGCCCGTTTGAACCATCCAGCGCCGTGGCCAATGGCATTGGTGGGTCTAGCTCCGCGCGACCATAAAGCGGATAGGCATCATCCACCGCCTTCACCTGCGTCAATGCACGCTCGTCCCCAACCACAATCATCGACCGGAAATCTGCGATTGCAGATAGCACCTCGGCAGTGTCGGTTAAAAGCTCCAGTTCGCTGTCTTCAGCGAAGCGATATGTGAACGAGACCGACGCATCGCCCCCCAGCAAAACCGCCCCTTGGCTGGACAATCCAGCGCGCAAAGCCTCGCGCACTGATCCGACAGCAGCAATCGCAGCGACCCCAAGGATTAAACACGCAAGGAAGATGCGAAATCCTTTGATACCGCCGCGCAATTCCCGACGGGTCAGTCGCCATGCCATCGCAACGCTATGGGTCATGCAAGCTGCCCATCTTGAATATGGACGATGCGGTCGCAGCGCTCGGCAAGTTCCGGGGCGTGGGTCACAAGGATCAATGTCGATCCGTGCCGATCCCGAAGACCAAAGAGCAGATCCATGATCGCAGCCCCCGTGGTGCCATCCAGGTTGCCGGTGGGTTCATCTGCCAGAAGAATTTCAGGACGCGGCGCAGCGGCCCGCGCTAAGGCAACGCGTTGTTGCTCCCCCCCAGACATCTGACTGGGGTAGTGATGAAGGCGATGCGCCAAACCAACGGCTTCCAGCTCCTGCGTGGCCAGCTCAAATGCGTCGGAATTTCCGGCGAGTTCCAAGGGCGTTGCCACGTTTTCCAACGCAGTCATGGTCGGGATCAGGTGGAAGGACTGGAACACAACCCCCATATGATCGCGGCGGAACCGGGCCAGCTGGTCTTCGTTCATGGACCCAAGATCTTCACCCAAAGCCTTAACCGAACCGCCAGTCGCCCGATCCAACCCACCCATCAACATCAAAAGCGATGACTTGCCCGAACCAGAAGGTCCTGTTAGCCCCAATGTCTCACCCGCGGTCACATTTAGGTCAATGCCCTTGAGGATCTCGGTCCGGCCTGCATTATTGCCGAGCGTCAGGCGCACATCGCGCAGTGAAAGAACCGGGGTCGTCATAAGCGGACCTTCTTTAGGAGAATAGCATGGTATCGAGTGCATATGGGGTTTTGCTGCGCGGTCTCAAGGGGTTAGTTCTATCCGTTTTCATGATGGGTACCGCTCAGGCCGAAACTACGACAATTTTGGCCTTAGGGGACAGCCTGACCGCAGGATACGGACTTCCGTTGGGGGACGGTTTTGTACCGCAACTTCAAGCTGCGCTAACCAAACAAGGGTTGGATGTTCAGGTGATCAATGCGGGCGTGTCTGGTGACACCTCGGCCGGTGGTGCTGCGCGACTTGGATGGATCCTGACAGATGAGGTAGATTTTGCTCTGGTCGCTTTGGGCGGTAATGACATGCTGCGCGGCATCTCTCCTGATGAAACGCGGCGCAACCTTTCTGCGATCCTGACCGAACTTGAGGCAAAGGGCATTCGCACCCTGTTGATTGGCGTTCTGGCATCCTCAAACTTCGGCGATGGATACCGTACAGATTTTGAAAATGTATATCAGGATCTAGCTCAAGAATTCAGCGTGGATCTGTTTCCGAATTTCCTAGAGGGAATTACCGCAGCCGGATCGTTTGCAGATGCTCGACGCCTTTATCTTCAAGCGGATGGGCTGCACCCCAACAAGCAGGGAGTCGCGAGAATAGTGGACAAAATGGCCCCTTCCGTGGTATCCTTAATGCCGTAAATCTCAGATCCCGCAATGAGTGGTTGAACGTGTCATCGAGTAGTCTCTGACGGTTGGCCAAGATTAACAAAACCTATCCCTTGAGACACCTATGCGGGGTTTTCTGACTGTGCCAATCTGACGACCCGTTGTAGCAGCTTGGGCCTAGGCCCGATGCGAAGGTGCGGAGCGCCATTTTGAAGATAATGATCGCCTCAGACGATCCTGCGCTACAGCGCAAGGCTCTTACGGCTGCAGACATATGTGGCATGCCAGCCCCAGCTGGGTTTGACACTATGCAAAAAGCTTTGGCCGCGCTTGAGAACCCTCCGGAATACAACTGCGTCATCATCGACTTCCGCCTAGCGGACCTTGGCGGTCTGAAAACGGTCGAGAAGCTTTGCCGCCGCAAAAAGAAATTGGCGGTTGTGCTGCTTTTACCCAAACAAGACGTGGACCTCGCTCGTCATGCGCTGCGAACTGGTATCTGTGCCGGAGCGCCAGTCGAGCTTTCCGACAAAGCGCTCGCTAGCATTTTGACCCTGATTGACGAAGACCTTGGGATGATGGTCTATCCTAAACAAGCCAAGCCAGATCTAAAACAAGATACAACCGGGCTTTCGCGCCGCGAACTTCAAATTCTGACCTCTTTGTGCGAGGGGCAGCAAAACAAAGAGATCGCACATATGTTTGGCATTCAGGAAGTCACGGTGAAGATGCATATGCGCGCCATCATCAATAAACTGGGTGCAAAGAACCGCACGCACGCCGCCATGATTGCATTGCGCAACGACTTGGTTTGACCCGGCTCAACCCTCAGGCGGTTCGTCGTCCCACCGATCACTGAGAATGCGCTGACCATCCCCGTCTGGATCGTCGTATTGTTCCGTCTTTAAAGTCCAGAAGAACGCAGCCAGACCCAGCCCGCCCAAAAGCAGAGATATAGGGATCAGGTATACAAGGACGTTCATCAGCCTAGCCTTTCTTCAAACGCAGCGCGTTCAATGACACTGTCACTGATGAGGTCGACATGGCAAGGGCTGCAGCCAAAGGCGTGGCGAATCCCATCAAGGCAATCGGGATAGCGATGGCATTATAGCCGGCAGCAATCGCAAAGTTTTCTTTGATACGGCGGGTGGCCGATTTTGACATATCGATTGCACCAGCCAGCGGCTCCATTGATTTGCCCAGAAGCACGATGTCCGACACCACGCGAGCGGCCTCGAGCGCGGACGCGGGCGAGATCGAGACATGCGCCGCAGCCAAGGCAGCGGTGTCATTCAGACCGTCGCCAACCATCAGAACCTTGCGACCAGATTTGCCTAGACGAGCCACGAACTCGGCCTTGTCTTCTGGCAGAGTGTCAGCCTTCCAGTCTTCGACACCCACGCGGCCAGCAATATCAGCCACAGCGGCTGGCACATCACCTGAAATCAGCGTGACGCCCATTCCCTTGGCCTTCAGGGCGGTGACAGCTTCTTCAACCCCTGGACGCAGCGCGTCAGTGAACGTGAAGGCCACTGGCTTGGCACCCGAAATCGACAGATATGTGGCCGTCTGCCCAACAGCGTTTGCCCCCAGCCACTCGGCACGGCCTAGGCGGACGGTTTTTCCGTTCCACTGCCCTTCGATGCCCTTACCCGGCACTTCGGTGACTTGCGCCACTTCGGCTGGCTGTATCCCAGCGGTACGGGCGGCTTGGGTTAGGGACTGCGCCAGCGGGTGGCTGGAGCCTTCGGCCAGCGCCAGAGCGATTTCAAGATCGCGCGGTTTATGACGGCTCTGCGCATCCAGCGCGGGTTTGCCTTCTGTCAGAGTGCCGGTTTTATCGAACACGACATGATCAACCTCGGCCAGACGCTCCATTGCCGTGGCTGATTTCAACAACATGCCCTGTTTAAACAAGCGACCCGACGCCGCTGTGGTCACGGCCGGAACAGCAAGGCCCAGCGCACAAGGACAGGTAATAATCAGAGTGGCCACCGCGATATTCATCGACATGCGCCAGTCGCCGGAATACCAGAACCAAAACAAGAAGGCCGCGAAGGACAGCAGATGCACGACCGGCGCATAGACAGCAGCGGCTTTGTCAGCCAGCGACGTGTAACGATTGCGCGCGGTTTCGGCGATGGCAACCAGATCCGCCATCCGGTGCAGCGAGCTGTCACGCCCGGCGGCGGTCACGCGCACTGTCAGGGGGCCGGTCAGGTTGACTTCACCCGCCGAGACAATGCTGTCGGGTGACGCGGCCACAGGTAGGCTTTCACCGGTCAGAAGAGAGCGGTCCAGCTCGCTTTCGCCGCCAGTCACGATGCCGTCTACAGGCACACGGGATCCGGGAACGACGCGCACGATCTGCCCCGGCTCCAACTCGGATACGGGAACCTGTTCATCGGCTTGGCCATCAATGACGCGCAGAGCTCGCGGGACTTCCAACGCGGCCAGCTCCTCAGCGGCAGACCGGGCAACAGCGCGGGTGCGGTAGTCCAGGTAACGGCCCGCCAGAAGGAAGAAAGTTAGCGACAGGGCCGCGTCAAAATACGCATGCTCACCTGAGTTCATCGTCTCGTAAATCGACATGCCCAGCGCCAGAAGGATAGCGAGTGAAATCGGCACATCCATGTTCAGGCGGCGCACTTTCAAGGCCGACCAAGCCGACCGGAAGAACACTTGGCTTGAAAACCCAACTGTCGGTATGGCAATGCCCGCACTGATCCAGTGGAACAGATCCCGCGTTGCGTCTGTGGCACCGGACCAGACCGCAACACTCAGCAGCATCACGTTCATCATGGCAAAGCCAGATACGCCCAAACGCATCAAAAGATCTTTGCCGTGTTTATCAGTGGCAGTCGCGGTCAACTGCCCCGGATCAAGCTCGTATGCTTCAAACCCAACTCCGGTCAGATAGTCAGCCAAGTCCTGGGCTTCGACATTTGGATCCACATCCACAACAGCACGTTTCAAGGTCAGGTTCACGCGCGCCGCGCGCACACCGTCCTGCTTAGCCAAACCACGCTCAACACCCGCGATACAGGCCGCACAATAGATCTGGGGCAGCGACAGCATGATCCGCTTCGCTTCCATGCCATTGCCGCGATAGCCCTTGCCCGCTTGCTCTTCCGCAAGAGGGGCAGCGTCACACGCCGGACAGGCAGAGATCGGAGCAGCCATAATGTGTTCCTTGTTCGCGCGTTAGGTGAAGGCCTAATTGGCCTTCAGATAGATCGGGATGCGTTGTTGGAATGTGGTGCCATCTTCCGCCACCGCATTCATGCGCAGGTTCCAATTGCCTTCCCCCAGCTTGCCGACTTGGGCGACATAGGCACCTGTCGAGCTTTGGCTGAAGTCTGGCTCTTGGTCTTCATTCACATGGGTCGCCCGCCCCAAAAGGCCGTAAAGCGACGAGACAGCAACGGGATCGCCGTTCGCATCTTTGATGTCCAGAAACAGCGTCTCGCCCTCGATCCGGGCTGAGACGTCCCAAGCCAGCGCCTCTTGCGCTGCGCGTTGGGCGTCAAATTTCTGGCTGGCGACATATGAGTTCTTGGTCTCGAGCCCAGGGAAGGTTCCCACGGCCGAATAAGCCATGAAAATATTCACACCGATAATGATCGAAAACGCCGTGACCACGATGGCCAAAACATGTTTGCCCGTCAGTTCGAACTCTTTCTTCTGAGACTGATCAACCATACTTAACGCCCTCTTCCATTGAAGATCGTATCAAGGTGGGCACGATCCCCGGTGACGCCATCCACAACCCACAGACGCAAATCCGTACGGTCCAGTTTGGCAGGTTCCGAACCCGGAGGCGCAATTACGTAGACACGTTGTTTGGCCTCAGTGTCAGGCGGAGCTACTAGCACAAGTTTGTCGCTGCCTTCCAGTTCTACCGTCAGCGGGCTGCCATCGGTCAGCGTGAAGTAATAGGGCCATTCTTCGCCGTGCCGGTTGCGCACACCCACGTCATAGGTGTTGCGGATTGAGCCATCGGCCAGCGTCACATAAGTTGGGTTACGTACGGGGCGAATTGTGACGTCCACCTTGGGACGGGCGAACAAGGCCACGGTCAGAGCCACCCCGACAAGCGCCCAAAGCGAAGTATACAGAATGGTGCGCGGACGCATCAGGTGCTTCATCACAGGGATTTTTGTGTTCCCGGCACGTTCATATGCTTCGTCTTTCAGCGCCAGATAATCGATCAGGCCGCGTTCTTTTCCGACCTTGTCCATCATCTCGTCGCAGGCATCGATACACAGTGCACAGGTGATGCATTCCAGCTGTTGACCGTCTCGAATGTCGATCCCCATCGGGCAGACGTTCACACATGCATTACAGTCAATGCAATCGCCCAGATCATCGCGGTTCTTGCCTTTGCCGCGCGGCTCTCCGCGCCACTCACGATAGGCAATTGTGATGGTGTCTTCATCCATCATCGCGGCCTGAATACGGGGCCACGGACAGGCATAAATACAGATCTGTTCCCGTGCGATACCGCCGAAGAAGAACGTCGTCAGCGCCAAAACCAAGATCGTTGAATAAGCCAAGGGGTGCGCTTGACCGGTTACCAAATCCATCAAAAGCGTCGGAGCATCGGCAAAATAGAACACCCATGCACCACCAGTGGCGACTGCGATCAGCATCCACGCCGTGAATTTGATGATACGTTTGCGGATCTTCTCGGCATCCCATTTCTGTCGATGCAGACGGATCCGTGCGTTCCGGTCGCCTTCAATCCAGCGTTCCACAAGGATCATCAGGTCGGTCCACACGGTCTGCGGACAGGCATATCCGCACCATACCCGGCCTGCAGCCGACGTGAAAAGGAACAACCCAAGCCCTGCCATGATGAGCAGACCCGCAATGAAGTAGAATTCATGCGGCCAAATCTCGATCCAGAAAAAGAAGAAACGACGGCTTGCCATATCCACCAAGATCGCCTGATCCGGCAAATTTGGCCCGCGATCCCAGCGGATCCAAGGGGCGAGATAGTAGATCCCAAGCGTAATCCCCATAATCCACCATTTAAGGCTACGGAATGTGCCCTTTACCCGTTTGGGGAAAATTGGCTCGCGCGGGGCGTATAGCTGTTCGGGGGCGTCAGTCATGACTGTTTCTCGGATCCTGTGTTTCGCTAGGTTATTCAAGTAAGAATAATTCCAGATCATAGCCTTGATGTGGATCAAAAGACATTTTGGCAGATCTGCATTGCTTGAGTATCTAAACCCTTGTGCAACGACGAGTTTGCACAGTGTCGCAGTGCCAACTGGTCGCAGGTGGCGTTATAGCGCACCTTTCACCAGAACCAGTGAGTCGCACTGGCCATCAGGTCTCAACAAAAAACCCGGGCGCAACGCACCCGGGTTTCTAATTTGTCGGCACCGACCTCGGAGAAACGCGCGAACAGGATCAGAGGTCGGTGCCTTTGACCGGGGAGTGAGGCCCCGGATCTTGGGCTGCCCCAGCGCGGATGCGCGTGGGCAAAGTTCTTTGGCCAGAGCCGGTGGCTTATTCGCCGCCGCCCAGCTGGTGGATATAGGCCGACACAGCATTGATTTGGCTGTCAGTCAGCTTGCCTTTCCAGGCCGGCATGACGCCATAGGGGCCTTCTGACACGATCGAGGTGATTGTGTCTTTGTCCTCGCCGAACAGCCAGATGGCGTCGGTCAGGTTCGGCGCGCCTTGCGCACGGTCGCCCGTTCCGTCTTCCATGTGGCAGGACGAGCAATTGTCTTCGAAAACAACTGCGCCAGCCTTGACCAATGTCATGTCAGCCGCATCCTTGGTCACCGGCGACAGTGACATGGCATAGGCCACAACCTGTGCGATTTCTTCATCGCTTAGATAGTCGTCACCGAATGCGGGCATTTCCGAATACCGCGTGTCTTCGTCATCTTCAGACCGAATGCCGTGGGCGATCGTCATCTGGATGTCTTCCAGCGAACCGCCCCAAAGCCAGTCATTGTCCAAGAGATTGGGGTAGCCAACGTTGCCAGCTGCACCCGAACCGTGACACTGCGAACACCAAGTCGCGAAGGTCGCACGACCCGACTGAATGGCGTAGTTGTGCAGGTCAGACCCTTGGGTCAGCGCGGTCAGATCAGCGGACGCCAACTGCGCCTCAAGTTCGCTGTTCATGCCTTTGAAGCGGTCAATTTCTTCCGCAACTTCGGCACGGGTCGAGAAACCAAGGTAGCCAGCGGTGGCCCCTTTGATCAGCGGCCATGCGGGATAGGCGATGGTGTACCAAACACCCCAGATAATGGTCAGGTAGAACACCCAGACCCACCAACGAGGCAGCGGATTGTTAAACTCCTGAATGCCGTCCCATTCGTGGCCCGTCGTTTCAGGCTCTTTCTTTTCAACAGGTTTTTTACTCATTGCCGCAACTCCTTTTGAGCTGAGCGCCCGAGGACATCAGTCCCGGTCACCGGCAGGTTTGTCTTCATGGCGGAAGGGGATGTTCGCAATGTCCTTGTGGACCTTGTTCGATCCCGGGCGGAACGCAAACAGTGCTGCCCCTACGAAAAAGGCGAACATTGCAATCAGGAACCAGCTGTCTGCGAAGGCTCGCATAATGCCATAGGTGTCCATCATCCCTACTCCTTACCGGCTTGCGTCAGGTGTGAAGGTCGAGAAGTCGACCAGAGTACCCAACATCTGCATATAGGCGACCAAAGCATCCATCTCGGACACACCCGGCTTGCCATCGAAGTTGCGTGCTTGCGCCTTCGGATAACGTGCCAGAAGCGCATCGACGTCCGAATTGTCGCCATCGGGATCAGCTTGGCTAAGCCAGTCTGCTTCCGCATTTGCGATCTGCTCGTCGGTGTAAGGTACACCTACGATCCGGTTCGTCTTCATCACATCCTGGATGTATTTCGGCTCGATCAACTTATCCAAAAGGAAAGCGTATTTCGGCATCACCGATTCCGGCACAACCGACTGCGGATCCACCAAGTGGTCCACATGCCATTCGTCCGAGTAGCGGCCACCGACGCGGGCAAGGTCCGGACCTGTCCGCTTGGAGCCCCACTGGAACGGGTGGTCGTACTGGCTTTCAGCCGCAAGGCTGTAGTGGCCGTAACGCTCAACTTCGTCGCGCATCGGGCGGATCATCTGCGAGTGACAGACATAGCAGCCCTCGCGGATATAGATGTTCCGACCCTCAAGCTCGAGCGGCGAGTAGGGGCGCACACCTTCCACATCCTCGATCGTGTTTTCGAGGTAGAAGAGCGGTGCGATCTCTACGATGCCACCCACGGTGACAACCAAAAGGCTACCGACCAGAAGAAGCGTTGCGTTCTTTTCAAGAACGACGTGTTTGTCGAGAATTCCCATCAGTCATTCCCTCCTTATTCTGCCGGTGCCGCAGTTGCGTCGCCTGCTGCTTCAGCAGCCGGTGCACGCTTCACGGTCATCCAGAGGTTGTAGCACATGATCACTGCACCGCCGAGGAACAGAACCCCACCCAGGCCGCGAACCACATACATCGGGAACTTGGCAGCAACGGTGTCAGCGAACGAGTTCACAAGGAAACCTTGCGCATCGACTTCACGCCACATCAGGCCTTCCATAATACCGGTTACCCACATCGAAGCGGCGTAGAGCACGATACCGATGGTGGCGAGCCAGAAGTGCCAGCTTACCAGTTTCTGGCTGTACAGGCCTGCGCGGTTCCACAGTTTGGGGACCAGGAAGTACAGCATCCCGAAGGTGATCATACCGTTCCAGCCAAGAGCACCAGAGTGTACGTGGCCAATGGTCCAGTCAGTGTAGTGCGACAGCGAGTTTACGGCGCGGATCGACATCATCGGTCCCTCAAAAGTCGACATGCCGTAGAAGCCGATGGACACAACCATCATACGGATAACCGGGTCGGTGCGCAGTTTGTCCCACGCGCCAGACAGGGTCATCAGACCGTTGATCATACCACCCCAGCTGGGCATCCACAGTACGATCGAGAACACCATGCCAAGGGTCGATGCCCAATCCGGCAGAGCGGTGTAGTGAAGGTGGTGCGGACCAGCCCAGATGTACAGGAAGATCAGAGCCCAGAAGTGGATGATCGACAGCTTGTACGAGAAGACCGGGCGTTCAGCCTGCTTCGGTACGAAGTAGTACATCATGCCCAGGAAACCAGCGGTCAGGAAGAAGCCAACTGCGTTGTGGCCATACCACCACTGCGTCATCGCGTCTTGCACACCGGCGAAAAGCTGAACTGATTTCGAACCGAAGATCGAGACCGGAATGCTCAGGTTGTTCACAACGTGCAACATCGCGATGGTGACGATGAAGGACAGGTAAAACCAGTTAGCCACATAGATGTGCGGCTCTTTCCGCTTCATCAGAGTGCCCATGAACACCAGAAGGTAAGCAACCCAGACAATTGTCAGCCACAGGTCAGTGTACCATTCGGGTTCAGCGTATTCTTTCGACTGTGTTGCACCCAGCAAATAGCCGGTCGCAGCCAGCAGGATTACAATCTGATATCCCCAGAAAACGAACCAAGCCAGATTGCCGCCCCAAAGGCGCGCTCCTGATGTGCGCTGCACAACATAAAACGAGCTGGAGATCAGAGCCGTACCACCAAATGCAAAAATCACTGCAGAGGTGTGCAGTGGGCGCAGGCGGCCAAAGTTCAGATAGCCATCAGCCCAGGCAAAGTTCAGGTCCGGAAAGGCCAGCTGGAACGCAATAAACGTCCCGACCAAGAAGCCCACCACGCCCCAGAAGGCGGTCAAGGCGACGCCCACGCGAACAGGCCCATCCATATATCCGGTTTCAACGACCTTTTCGTCCCCCACGCCGCGAAGCGTGTAAACGAACAGGCCTGCCGCGATCAAAACCACCAAAACTGCGTGTACTTGGTAGGCTACGTCGCGGGCATAGCTTGCGGCGATTGCGGCCAGCACTGCAAGCAGGCCGTAGATCGCCAATTTGAGGTAATCCCACATTTTGCGTCCCTTCGTCATTGTCATATGCCCACTCGACCCAAAATAGACTCGGGGCATCTTTCGACTTGTGTCGGTTTGGACTTAACCCCCACGCTTCGCTTTGATCCATGTCAAAACTTGCCGCACCCGGGCAGAATTCATCAATTGACCCATGTCAAAGCGTCGCAGGCAAAGCCTTGGCACCCTCAGATAACACCGTCTGGAGGCCTGATATGAACTACAAGACCATTATGACGATCATCTCGGAAAACGCACCCTACCGTCCTGCACTGGACACAGCGCGCTGTTTATCCGAGCGATTTGACGCCCATCTTGAAGCAGTTTGCTTGGGCATCGACCCTTCTCAGCAAGGGTTTTACTATGCTGGAGCATCCGCAATGATGATTCAGGACAATCTGGCGCAAGTCCGCGAAAACACCGAAGCCCTTGAGGCTGAAGTCAGGCAAATTCTCGCGTCAAACGTCCTTCCGTGGTCATCAACCGCTGTGGCGACGCAATCTGTCACTCTGAACCACGTTGTCGCGCATCGTAGCAGATTCGCTGATCTGGTCGTCTTACCGCGACCCTATGGCGAAGGGCGCGGCCACGAATCCGAGGCCGTCATCGAAAGCGCAATGTTCGATGGTGGCGTTCCTGTGTTGGTATTGCCGGATGAGGTTTCCCTCGAGCAATGCCCATCGAACGTGGTCATCGCATGGAATGAAAGCTCTGAGTCGTTGCGCGCAATCCGTGCAGCCATGCCATTTCTGCAAGCTGCTGATACGGTTTCCATTGCGATCATTGATCCACCAGAACACGGACCGGAGCGATCCGACCCCGGGGGTGCTCTCAGCCAGATGTTGGCGCGTCACGGCGTTCGGGCCGAGGTATCAGTCCTTGCAAAAACCATGCCTCGCGTGGCGGATATCCTGAACCGACATGCAAGCGATAAGAACGCTGATCTGATTGTCATGGGCGCCTATGGTCATTCGCGATTCCGCGAATCCATTTTGGGCGGAGCCACCCGGCATATGCTTGAAATTGCTGCGGTTCCTGTCCTTATGGCGCACTAAGCCATACGACGCATTCGGCGTTAAAAGATTGGACCGCCATCCAAATCATCCCCGGTCTCAGACACGAGTCTTTGCAGATCGGGGATGTGTACCTGGCGCTTACCCTGCAGCTGAATAACACCTGACTTCTTCAAGGCCGATATCTGACGGCTTACCGTTTCCAGCGTCAGTCCCAAATAGTCCGCCATGGCTTCACGGGTCAAAGGAAGATCAAACGCCATTCCATCCGCGGGCAAACGTTTGTAAAGCGCTGCATCCCGGCGCGCGATGATCAAAAGAAGGCTGGCAATCTTCTCACGCGCAGTTTTGCGGCCCAGTACAAGCATCCATTCCCGCGCACTGTCCAGTTCGTCCAATGTCATCTGTAACAAACGCGTGCCGATTGACGGAGTGGACCCCATCAGATCTTCGAACGGTTTTTTGCGGAAACAGCACAGGGTCAGATCCGTGACGGCCACCACATCAAACGGGGCGATTTCCCGACCCGGACGACCGATAAAGTCGGAAGGCAAAAGCAACCCAACCATCTGTGTCCGGCCGTCTTCCATGGTTTGGCTCAGCGTGGCGATGCCTGTCACCACACTAGCAACGAATTCCATCGGATCGCCGGCCCAAATGACTGGCTGACCCGCTTCGTAGGTGCGGTAATACTTAATTTCATCCAGATGCTCCAACTCATCCGGCTCACACCGTGAACAGACGGCCCGATGGCGAATCGGACACGTTCCGCAATCTCTGGAGTTGAAACTTGAATGGTTCATGGCTTCCTAAACAAGATAAGTATCCTGCTTTGATCCTGATCAAAGTATGTTGCGCATTTGGTGTTACAGCGTATTCGAATGCATACACTTACGCAACTCAAACGCCTTGGTCTTTTTGACGCGCGCGTGCCCCGTTACACAAGTTATCCGACCGCGCCACATTTCAAGGCTGGTTTCGGATCCGAGACACTTGCAAACTGGATCAGTGCGATCCCAGCAGGCAACAAGGTTTCGCTTTACGTCCACATTCCGTTCTGCCGACGCTTATGCTGGTTTTGTGCCTGCCGGACACAAGGCACATCAACTGCCGAGCCTGTAGCTGCGTATGTCGAAAGCTTGAAACAAGAGCTTGCAACCATCAAAGCCCTTTTGGCCCAGGGGATCGAGATCGAACATCTGCACTGGGGTGGCGGCACGCCGACGCTATTGCAACCCGAGATGATCACCGATCTGACCAAGGCTATTTTGGACACAATGCCTCTTGCCGATGGCGCACAATTTTCAGTCGAGATCGACCCCTCTGAAGTTGACGGGGTCCGTTTGGATGCGTTGGCAAAGGCGGGGATGAACCGGGCGTCAATTGGCGTGCAGGATTTCGACCCCATGATCCAAGAGGTGATCGGACGCCCTCAAAGCTACGAAATCACAAAAGAAGCTGTTGATGGACTGCGGACCCGCGGCATCGAGAGTCTGAACATGGACATCCTTTATGGGCTTCCCCACCAGAATGCAGCGCGGATAACGGATTCTGTTGAGAAACTGATCAGCCTTGGTCCGGACCGCGTGGCACTGTTTGGATACGCACATGTGCCTTGGATGGCGCGCCGTCAGACGCTGATCCCGACCGAAGCGCTTCCGTCTGCAGAAGAACGGTTGGAGCTTTACAACACCGCTCGCGATCTGTTTGTCGCCAACGGATATGACGAGATCGGCATTGATCACTTCGCCCTTCCGTCCGACGGCTTGGCCAAGGCGCATAACGCGGGCACCATGAAACGAAACTTCCAAGGGTATACTGAAGATGTGTCCGAAGTGCTGATGGGCATTGGCGCCAGTTCGATTGCACGCTACCCGCAAGGATATGTTCAGAACGAACCCGCCACCGCGAAGTATCAAGCCGCAGCGCGTGACGGAAAACTGGCTGCCGCGAAAGGTCACGCCTTTACGGGCGATGACATCTCCCGCGGGCGCGTGATTGAAGAGCTGCTTTGCTATTTCCGCGCGGACTTTGATGCTTTGTCAGCCGAGCTTGATTTGCCAATTGAAACCTTCCACGGCTGGGTGGATGGGCTTGAAAACGTCCTGCCGGGCACAACCAAGCTGGATGGTAATACATTGTCCATTGAAGATCATGCACGGCCCTTGGCGCGGATGATTGCAAGGCATTTCGATGCGTATGAAGTGAACGAAAGCGGTCACAGTCAGGCAGTCTGATCAATCAAGCTCGATTTGGTTTTTGGTCGCCCTGAGCTGCCTACGCGACGCTTCAGTTCTTTTTGCGATAGCCCGCTTCGACAGCGATGCGATCAAGCACCTGTGCCAAAGTTAACCCATGCTCAAACGCGCCTTCGCGTAGGAAGTTTTCGACCTGTGCGATCACCAGCGGGTTCACCATCATGAACGTATGGGTCACAGGCAAAGTGATATGGTCATCCATGCCTTTAATGCGCGTGCTCTCGACCGAGACTTTCCCGTCATCAGCCCCTTCGATGATCGCTGAATAGATGGGGTTCAGCGATCGGTTTCCTGCAATCACACCAAGCTCAAACCGTGGAAATCCAACCTGATTGGGAACCGAGTCTTTATCGGTGCCCAATTGCAATCCGGCAGGTCCGTTAAGCCATTCGAACGGTTCAAGCCCTGCGAACTCATCCACCAATTCCGACCCCTGATTAGGAGGCGCCAGCATCACAACGCGACCCATTTTGGCGGGACGGTTTGTTTCAAGCCACACGCGCGCCAAAATGCCTCCCATCGAGTGGGTAACAAAATGAATCTTGTCGTCTCCACAGGCCTGGATCGCAGGCGGAATAGCCTCATTCACCAGAACTGAGATTTCGGCAGAGGTTGAAGGATAGCCAAGGTTCACAACTTGATAGCCTTCTGCTTCAAGCGTCTCTTCCATCACCCAAAGCGAAGATGGAGATCGTGCAAGGCCATGCAGCATCACCACGCAGTCTGCACGGGCAGGCAACATGCTGCTAAGCAAAGCAAGAATTGAGAAGCCGAATATCAATCTCATGCGGTTTAGATAGTCACAACAACGCGGAGTTTCGAGTGACATGACGCCACGCCCCAGTGACTGGCAATTCTTAGCGCACGTGGAAACTTCAGGAGCAGTAACAACAAACGCCCCCTGCTTTTGGCAGAGGGCGTTGTGTTCTTTTTGATTGGCTTACCGGATCTCGGTATGGAACCCCGGTGCAAACCACCGGATGATCAAGGCACCTGCTCCAGCAATCGCAACAGCCAATACAGCCAACCATCCGATCACAGGGATCATTGCCATAATTGTGATTGCAACGGCTCCTATCAGTGCTGCAATCGCACGCTCGCCCAGCGTTTCAGGAAGCGGCCGGCTCATCACACCCAGCACTCCGACACCAAGGATATAGGTGCCGATCACGTAGCCCGCGATGCCCAAGAGCAGCGCCAGGATTATCGAAGCCGGGATAAGCAAAATGCCGTATCCGGTCAGGGCAAACAGAAACAGCGAACCCGCCACAGCCGAGATAGACAGGAACCCCATCCACAGCGCGCGCATCGGTGTCTCAAGCGTCCGCTCGCGCAGGTTCATCAGGAACGCTGGCGCCATCGCAGCAATCAAGGTTGCCAAAGCCGTCAGGATCAAGATCGAACTGACCTTACCTCCAAACCACGACGCCCAGCCGCCAGATTCTGGCTGAACTGTAGCGCCCCCTTCTGGGTCCGCTGTTGGGTCAAAATCATCCGCATCATGACGTTCAATCCGCTCGGGCGGAGCGACATGCGCCGGAATAACGATATCGTCTGCGTCTTCAGCGTAGATGTAAAGCGTGCCTTCAATGCGCGCGTTTTCACCAAAGCTCACGGATTTGGTCGAGATGCTCGCATCACCGGCAATCGCTTCTGTCAGCAAGATATGCTCAGCCGCAATCAAAGCGCTTTCCCCAATGGGGGCCGTGATTTCGGCGCGTTGCGCTGCAATACGCAGATCGCCTGAAACAGGAGCCGTGACCAGCACCGTATCCCCCAACATCTGCGCATCACCACCAACTGGCGCGGATACGCTGACATTCATACCTGCCGCATAAAGGCTTTGCCCAACCGGACCAGAGATCGACACCGACCGCCCGCCAGCATGTGCGCTGCCTTCAACCGGCGCGGAAATGACGACGGTGTTGCCCGCAACGAAAGCGTCATCCACCGCGTTGCCAGACAAAGTTACATTGTCCCCGGCGATATAAGCGTCATCGGCGAAGCGGTATTCCTCTTGCGCGTGCGCTGGCAGCGTTAGAAGAGAGGCTAATATTAGAAATATGGATCGAAGCATGGCTGTCCCCCGCCATTGAATTAATGTTACTACCCTTAACATAAGAGCTGTCGATCTAATTGTAAGGGAGATAATCAAGATTTCTATGCGCAATGCACTTTGAGGTTGTTTGCGGCGGATATTGGAGAGCGCGAGCTGCGATGGTCATCAAGTTTTTACATTGACGCTCTAACTGGAGTCGCAACGCCTGAACGCAACAAAGGCCCCCAGATGGAGGCCTTTGCACTACCAGACTTGGTAGAATTTTCTCTGCAGTAGGCTTTCGGTGATTTCTCGGGTGAGAATTCACCTGACGCAGCCGAATTCCTGACGGAATTCAGTTTACATCATGCCGCCCATGCCGCCCATGCCGCCCATGTCGGGCATGCCGCCAGCAGCTGCGCCTTCTTTAGCCGGCTTGTCAGCAACCATGGCTTCCGTGGTGATCAGAAGGCCTGCAACCGAAGCTGCATCTTCCAGAGCGGTACGGGCCACTTTGGCTGGGTCAATCACGCCGAACGAGAACATATCGCCATATTCTTCGGTCTGAGCGTTGAAACCGAACGACGTGTCGTCGCTCTCGCGGACTTTGCCCGCAACAACCGCACCGTCTACACCAGCGTTCTCAGCGATCTGACGCAGAGGCGCTTCGATGGCTTTCTGTACGATGACAATACCAGCGTTCTGGTCAGAGTTTGCACCTTCCAAACCTTCCAGCGCTTTGCCAGCCTGAACCAGAGCAACACCACCACCAACGATAACGCCTTCTTGCACAGCAGCGCGGGTCGCGTTCAGAGCATCGTCCACACGGTCTTTACGCTCTTTCACTTCAACTTCGGTCATGCCGCCAACACGGATCACAGCAACACCGCCTGCCAGTTTGGCAACACGCTCTTGCAGCTTCTCACGGTCGTAATCCGAGGTGGTTTCTTCAGCTTGGGCGCGAATCTGAGTAACGCGTGCTTCGATTTCGGCTTTCTCGCCAGCACCGTCGACGATGGTGGTTTCGTCTTTGGTGATTTCGATTTTCTTAGCCGAACCCAGCATGTCCATGGTGACCGATTCAAGCTTCATGCCCAGATCTTCCGAGATCACTTGACCGCCGGTCAGGATCGCGATGTCTTGCAGCATGGCTTTACGACGATCGCCGAAACCCGGAGCCTTAACAGCAGCGATTTTCAGGCCGCCGCGCAGTTTGTTAACAACCAGAGTCGCCAGCGCTTCGCCTTCAACATCTTCTGCGATGATCAGAAGCGGTTTTTGCGACTGGATCACTTGCTCCAACAGCGGAACCATCGGCTGCAGCGACGAAAGTTTCTTCTCGTGCAGCAGAACCAGACAGTCGTCCAGATCAGCTATCATCTTGTCAGGGTTGGTCACGAAGTAAGGCGACAGGTAGCCGCGGTCGAACTGCATGCCTTCAACTACAGTGGTCTCGGTTTCCAGACCCTTGTTTTCTTCAACAGTGATAACACCTTCGTTGCCAACTTTTTGCATCGCGTCTGCGATCTGTTGGCCGATTTCAGCTTCGCCGTTGGCCGAGATGGTACCAACCTGCGCAACTTCGTCGCTGTCCGCAACGGGACGCGCCGAGGCTTTGATGCCTTCAACAACCTTGGCAGTTGCCAGGTCGATGCCGCGCTTCAGGTCCATCGGGTTCAGGCCAGCTGCGACCTGCTTCAGACCTTCGCGAACAATCGCTTGGGCCAGAACAGTAGCAGTGGTGGTGCCGTCGCCAGCTTCGTCATTGGTGCGCGAAGCCACTTCTTTGACCATCTGCGCGCCCATGTTTTCGAACTTGTCTTCCAGCTCGATCTCTTTGGCAACCGATACACCGTCTTTGGTGATGCGGGGTGCGCCGAACGACTTGTCCAGAACCACGTTGCGGCCTTTCGGGCCCAAGGTCACTTTGACAGCGTCAGCAAGGATATTAACGCCACGCAGCATTGCATTGCGGGCATCGGTGTCGAACTTTACGTCCTTAGCAGCCATTTAGCTTACTCCAGTAAAATCGTGTAATTCAGTCAGACGATCAGGCAAGAATGCCCATGATGTCGGATTCTTTCATGATCAGCAGCTCTTCACCGTCGATGGTGATTTCAGTGCCCGACCATTTGCCGAAAAGGATCTTGTCGCCTTCTTTGACGTCCATAGCGATACGATCGCCATCGTCGTCCTTAGCGCCAGCGCCTACGGCCACAACCAGACCTTCTGCGGGTTTTTCCTTGGCACTGTCCGGAATGATCAGACCGCCAGCGGTTTTTTCGTCGCTCTCAACGCGGCGAACAAGCACGCGGTCATGTAGCGGGGTAAAAGCCATATTCTAAGCTCCCTAAGCTCAGTTAACGTTCCTTTAGCACTCACCTAATGCGAGTGCTAACGGCGCATAGTTAGGGGTGCGAAAAGGGGGAGTCAACAAAGTGGGGTGGAAATTCGTTGCCGCAATGCAGCAAACCCTTCACTCCTCAAGCAAATGTTCATACCGCTGATCGGTAAGCGTCTTCATAAACGCAACCAAAGCATCAATACGTCTATCATCCAGCGCCGGGCCTTCGGTCAGCACCATGACCGAGAGATTTTGTGGAATTTCTGGCATCGCCCAGTTCTTTCCCGTTTCCGGATTGATCTGCCGATCGGGGCTGGTGGTGTTGTACTTGTTGTAAAACAAGACAACTGTTCGAAGGTCTTCAAACACGCCGTTGTGCATATACGGCCCCGTCACCGCGACGTTGCGCAGTGTGGGCACTTTGTACCGCCCTGCGGCTTTTGGGCTGTCTACGCTTGGGTTTGCCTGCAGCCCAAGATCCGGACTTTTGACACCGTTTGCTTCGCGGACGACCAAATTCTTTGGAACACCGATGTTGTGATATTCGTAGTTTGTAAATGTCTCGTCCTGCGCAATCGGTGACGTGCGCAGCTGGTGGCACAAATTACAGTTG
This sequence comes from Aliiroseovarius sp. F20344, assembly GCF_023016155.1. GTDB lineage: Bacteria > Pseudomonadota > Alphaproteobacteria > Rhodobacterales > Rhodobacteraceae > Aliiroseovarius. The sequence goes on along the minus strand of NZ_JALKBG010000005.1, from coordinate 171,184 downwards.
GTGAATTGCTGTGACGTGAACAAAACCCGGCCGAGCTCTTCCTCCGCCGTCAGCCGAACTTCCCCCCGTAAGAAGCGATCATATTTGCTGTCGAAAGGCGCGAAAAGAGACGTGCTTTCAAACGCCGCAATCGCTTGGGTCATTGCGTCATAGGCTGCGTCGTCCGAGGCCCAGATGTCGTCCCCGAATTGCGTGCTAAACGCATCCACATAATCTTGGTTTTCCTTCAGCCGAACGACAACAGACGCTTTGTCTGGCATACCCATCTCGATCGGGTTCAAGGGCGGGCCACCCGCCTGCCCTGCCAAGCCAGCAGACCGACCATCCCAGAACATGCCCCCGCGCCATGCAGCTTCGTCCAGCTGCTCAAACCCCGGTGTGAACATTGCATAGGCTGCTGTGGGGGCTGATCGATCCCCAAGGCTTTCTCCGTCATCACCCAACGACACGGCGGATCCAACTTCAGTTTCTCGTGGATCGACGAAGGCGAAATCCGGATCGTGGCAGGTTGCGCAGGACTGTGTGCGGTTCTTTGACAAATTAACATCAAAGAACAGTGCTTCGCCCAACTGCTCCAAGCTATCAAAAGCCATTGCGGGAGAGGACATAGCCAGAAGGGCAACTATCGAAATGAATGGGCGCACGTCTGATTTCCTTTTTTCGGCACTCATAGCGCGTTTTTGTGGTCACGCAATTTGATTCCGATCAAATTAGTCAGATTTATTGCATTTCCGAGAATACACCGCAAATGCAACAGTCACGTGACGTAGCTATCCACCAGCACGACCCGTTTCTGTCAGATCGTAAACACCACGCTCGACCCGCTTGAACCAGCCATAGTGATTGATCGCCATGATATTGGTCGCGCGTGTCACTCCGGTGGTCTTCGCAACTTCAGCCCCCTTACAGGGACCATGCTGCGCCAGATGATTCCTAAGCTTCTCGGCGTCCTGTCGATAGGCTGTCACAAGCTTGCCCCGGGTTCCCCCGGTATTCGGATCCCCCTCGCGTCGAGCAAATTCGGAAAGCAACCGGCGGGATTTGACCTTAGATTTTCTTGGCCGAAATGGGATCGGATCAGAGTGAACTTGCACAAACCCATCTTTTAGCCGCACAGACACTACGCCCAAGCCCAAACGCTTGCACAATCCGACATTTCCCTTGAACGCTCGCCAACCGGGTTTGCCCTTCCAACGCGGTACAGCCACATAGACCAGATCGGTAATGGATTGTCGCGCCACCGCCTGCTGCAACAGCGTCAGCGAAAACCCCGCCTTCAGCTCGACAATCACAGGCTCTTCATCATTCCGAAGCGCAACAACATCAGCCGGTCCGATCTCGGACTTCACTTCGTAGCCCAAATCTTCAAGCCACGATTTGACAGGCGCATACAGCTCGGTTTCGGCGGGTTTGCTCACTTAGTGGCTTTCCTGAACAGATTTCCCTCAGTTTCGCGTCCGGACCAGCGATCCGCAAGGGGTCGCGCCTTACCCCAAACGCATAGCGGGGTTTCTGCATCTGCACAAATGTTGGCCCTATCAGGGATGACAAGGCGCAAGCGCCTACTTATAAGGCGCGTAACCTCGATCACACAAAGACGGATGATGCTTATGACAACCCTCGTATTTGGCCACAAATCGCCTGACACCGACTCGACCGGTTCGCCCATCATTTGGGCCTGGTACCTCAACGAAGTGAAGGGCGGTAATGCCGAAGCTGTTTTGTTGGGCGAACCCAATACCGAAGCTGCTTGGATGCTCGAACGCTGGGACCTGCCCAAACCGCGCATCATCGACGATGTAGCCGACGACCAAACCTGCGTGATCGTTGACACCAACAATCCCGCCGAGCTGCCAGCCAACATCAATGGCGCCGACGTTCAGGCCATCATCGACCACCACAAACTGGTCGGCGGTCTGGAAACCAAAGGGCCCATCGACATCACAATTCGTCCGCTGGCCTGCACCGCGACCATCATGTACGACCTGATGGGTGACGATGTTGCAAAGATGCCCGATTGGGTCAAAGGCGCGGCCCTGACCTGTATCCTGTCGGACACGCTGGAATTCCGCTCGCCCACCACCACCGACCGCGACCGCGAAGTCGTGGCCGCGCTGGCCGCTGATCTGGGCATCAATGTCACCGAATACGCAGCCGAGATGTTCGCCGCCAAGTCGGATGTGTCCGAGTTCTCGGACGCCGAACTGATCCGCATGGATTCGAAAGAGTACGAAGTGTCGGGCACCAAATTCCGCGTTTCGGTTCTTGAAACCACCGCACCGGAAATCCCACTAGGCCGTAAAGCAAGCCTGATGGAAACCTTCAAAACCGTTGCAGCCGAAGACGGTGTGGATCAGGTTCTGCTCTTCGTCGTGGACATCCTGAAGGAAGAAGCCACCCTGCTGATCCCGAACGACGTGGTCAAAAGCGTAGCTGAAAAGAGCTTTGGCGCCACTGTCGAGGGCGACGCCGTTGTCCTGCCCGGCATCATGAGCCGCAAAAAACAGATCATTCCGAACTTGGCTGTGTAAGCCAGTTTGGCCAATAGAACCGAAGAAGCCCGCATGTACATGCGGGCTTTTTTTGTTGTGTGGCTCTTCACAGGAAGTTCATTCATTCGACATTCCGAATGTGATAAATGATCCTGCATACATCACTGAAAGAACTTAGATGCGTCACCCCTCAACCAATTTCCCCTTTTCCTCAAAAATGAAATCAATCGTGCTAAGCGCATTGGTCTGCGTGGCAACCGGTTTTGGCGCCAATGCCCAAATGAGCCACGGTCATGGTCATGGCGCAGATGGCACCGGACATGACGAAATGCGCATGCCGGGGTTGCGCGGCGAAAATGCAACGCCAGAGGAAAGCCAGGAATTGGCGATCCTGTTTCGCAACTTCACTACACTTGAACGGACGGTTGAAAATCTACCAAACGGCATTCGCACGGTGACACTATCAAGCGACCCCGCGGTTATGGAGGTGCTTGTCAGTCATGTCGTCGGCATGATCGATCGGGTGGAGCGTCAGGACGATCCGAAAATCATCATTCAAAGCCCGACATTGGACATCTTCTTTGACCGCGCCGAGACGATTTCAAACACCATCGAGGTGACGGACGAGGGCATTGTGGTGACCCAGACGTCAGACGATCCAGAGGTCGTTGCCGCCTTGCAGCTTCATGCGCAGGAAGTTTCAGCCATGGCGTCCCAAGGGATGCATGCGGTGCACATGATGATGATGCAACGCTCTGGGAACTGAAGCGGTACTTCGTGAGCCGCAAAACGCAGGTCAATACGTACTTAGCTGTGCCCGCCACATCGGACATGCGTACACGATTACCGGGGAAAGTGCCTGTAATGCCTATTTGAAAGTTACCAAATACACGCCGGCAATAACGAGCAACGCCCCTAAAACCTTTCCCGTTGTCATTGCGCTTGCGGGCACGCCGAACATGCCGAAATAGCCGAACACCATTCCTGCCAAAACCTGACCAGAAACCAGAAGCACAAAAAACGCGCCGATGCCGATTCTTGGGATGAGATAGCTTGATCCGATGATCATTCCTGCACTCATCACACCCGCGGTTAGGAGCCCAAGTGGCAAAGCGCCAATTTTCTGGAACTCTCCTCCCCGACTTCCCGTGCTGATCGCAATAACAATCGACGAAACCAGAGCGACTGCGAAAAAGGGTATGTTGGCCATCGGCCCCGAACCCAGAATTTTAGCGGTTTGCGAAATCATCGGAAGATAAATAGAAATTATTGCGCCCATTAGCAGCGCCAAACCGATCAAGTGAATTGCCATGGTTCCCTCCCACACCATCAAATAACCGCCACACTAGCACTAATCTTGATGAACAACGAACGACGAGCCCGTCCCAATGGCTTCCAAACCTTCGAACTCCCCCTAGTCACCCCGCCTCCCCTCTGCCATATCTCCCATGACACCCAAGGAGACCGCGCCATGACCCGTATCATCACCAGCCTGTCTGAGATTTCCGCGAACTACGGCGCGCTGTTCGTCGACCTCTGGGGCTGTGTGCACAACGGGATCACAGCGTTTGACGAGGCTGTGGCAGCCCTGCAAGCCTACCGCGCAAATGGAGGCTATGTCGTGCTGGTCACGAATTCTCCCAAACCCCGCGCGGGTGTGGTGGAGCAGTTGCCGGACTTCGGTGTGCCCTCGGATTGCTATGACACCATCGCAACCTCGGGCGACAGCGCCCGCGCAGCGATGTTCACCGGAGCCATTGGCAACAAGGTCTATTTCATGGGTGAATGGGAACGTGACGAGGGGTTCTTTGAGCCTTTGCACGTCATCGACAATCCGGTCGAAATCACCCGCGTTCCCGTCGATCAGGCCGAAGGCATCGCCTGTTGCGGCCCCTTCGATCCTATGGCTGATCTGGAAGAGCTGCGCCCTGCCCTGCTGATGGCCAAACAGATGGGGCAAAAGCTTCTTTGCGCCAACCCGGACATCATCGTTGACCGAGGTGAAGAGCGGGAATGGTGCGCCGGCGCGATCGCCAAGATGTATACCGAAATGGGGGGCGAGAGCCTGTATTTCGGCAAACCGCACCCCCCGATCTATGATCTGGCGCGACGTCGGATGATTGCGGACGGACGCGCCACCCAAGACAACCGGATCCTCGCCATTGGTGACGGGATCGCCACGGACATCAAAGGCGCATTGGGCGAGGATATCGATTCCCTCTTCATCACTGGCGGCTTGGCCCGGGAAGAGACAAATACCCGCACGCAGCCGGATCCAGACGCGCTGGATCAGTATATCCAGTCGCAGATGATCACTCCGACCTTTGCAATCGGCTATCTGCGTTAGCGCATCCCTTTGATAATAAATTATCTTTTAGATCACCGTGCCGACACGAGCAGGGTTTGATGCGGCCTTGTTTCGCACGCTTGCTGCCATCAACTGCACCAATTTCCCCTTGATTTTCTGCGGTTGCAAAGTAATGTTATTACCGATACGAACGGCTAAGTAATCCATTTGTTACCCGGAGGACAAAATGTTGGACAACTTCCCACGCGGAACGATCTGCATTGAAGAGCTGGAAATCGGCATGTCACGGCACGTCATCAAAGAGGTGACAGACCGCGATATCGAGCTGTTCGCCGAGGTCTCGACCGACCGCAATCCGGTGCATTTGGATGATGACTACGCGAAAGACACGATTTTTCAGGGCCGCATTGCCCATGGCATGCTGACCGCCGGGTTGATCTCAGCCGTGATTGGCGAGCAGCTTCCGGGTCACGGCACCATCTATATGGGTCAGCAACTGACGTTTCTTGCCCCTGTGCGCCCCGGCGATGTCGTGCGTGCAGAAGTGACCGTGCTGGACATTGACCATTCCAAACGCCGCGTGACCCTGAAAACCGAGTGTCTGGTGGATGGAAAACCCGTTTTGAAGGGTGAAGCGAAGGTTCTGGCACCGTCCGCGAAATTGGACTGATCACGCCGTTTTCTGTTGCGATCGAAGCCTGTTCCAAAGCGCAGACTTGCACCCTGTTGCCCCGCACGATAATGCCAGCATATGCGGATTATTCGTGACTATCAGTTTGTTGATCCATCCGACCGGGGCGCCACAGCCGTCATCGGTAATTTCGATGGTGTGCATCTGGGCCATCAATATGTGATCGACATTGCCCGTGCAAAAGCAAGCGAGCTTGGCGCGCCTTTGGGCATCATGACGTTTGAGCCGCATCCACGCGAATACTTCGCCCCGAAGGCCCCGCCTTTTCGCCTGATGAACACCGACACCCGTGCGCACCGGCTAGAGAAGCTGGGGATCGAAGCACTGTTCGAGCTGAGCTTTAACGATACGCTGTCTGCATTGACCCCAGAGGAATTTGCCCGAGAAGTTATCGTGGACGGCCTCGGCCTGACCCATGTTTTCATCGGCGCTGATTTTCATTTCGGCAAAGGTCGTGCTGGAACGCCCGCCGACCTAGAGGCACTTGGCAAGAAGCTGGGATTTGGCGTCACCGTCGCACCCCTTATGTCTGACGACGTGGGCGAAGTGAGCTCAACCGCCATTCGCACTGCTTTGACTGAAGGCCGCCCGCGCGACGCTGCCCGCATGTTGGGCCACTGGCACCGCATCGACGGTGAAGTGATCCGGGGTGACCAGCGTGGGCGCGATCTGGGCTATCCCACCGCCAATATGTCCATCGCTGGGCTACACCCGCCGAAATTCGGTGTCTACGTGGTGGAAGTCGACATACTGACCGGCCCGCACAAAGGCAGCTACGGCGGTGCAGCTTCGATGGGCACGCGCCCGATGTTTGGCGAAAACCTTCCGAACCTCGAAAGCTTCATTTTTGATTTCAAGGGCGACATTTATGGCGAACAGATCTCGGTCGCATTGATCGACTATCTGCGCCCGGAAGAGGTCTTTGACGGTCTAGACGCGCTGATCAACCAGATGGACGCAGACTGCGCCCGCGCCCGTGACATCCTATCAAACCTAAAGAGCGCCCCATGATCCGTCACATCGTCTTTTTCACTGCGAAGAACCCGAATGACCGCAGCGCTGTCCGCGAAGGATTGGAGCTTCTGAAAGGTATCCCTGATTGCATCCGACTTGAGATTGCAGAAAACCGGTTCGAAGACCCGATCCCCGGCCCCTCGCCTGACGTCATTGTCTATGGTGAGTTCGAGGACGAAGCGCAGCTCGCCGCCTACAAAGCACATCCGCTTTACCAGCAATCCATCACCCGCGTGCGGCCCTTGCGTGAGATGCGCATTGCAGCAGATTTCGAAGCCGACTGATGGCCGCCGCTCTGCGCAAACGCTTTTGGGAACGTCCTTTGGGCGAACTAACCCCGGCTGAGTGGGAAGCGCTGTGTGATGGCTGTGGGAAATGCTGTCTGAACAAGCTTGAAGATGAAGACACTGGTGATGTGGTCTTTACCCGCGTGGCCTGCCGTCTTCTGGATGGCGACACGTGCCAGTGTTCGCAATATGATATCCGGCTACAATTCGTTCCCGAATGCATCCACCTGACGCCAGAAAACATCGGCGAGACCGCATATTTCATGCCAGCCTCTTGCGCCTATCGACTGCGCCACGAAGGCAAGCCGCTTCATGACTGGCATCCGCTGGTGTCGGGTGATCCCGACAGCGTACACAAAGCCGGGCGCAGCGTGCAGGGGTGGACCGTGCCAGAATTTGAAGTCCCAGAAGACGAATGGGAAGACCACCTGATCGAGGAGCCTCACTAATGTATCTTGCCTCTGACAATACTGGCCCCGTGCACCCCAAGATCATGGACGCGCTTATGCGTGAGAATGAGGGCTATGCCATGCCCTATGGTGCAGACAGTGTGATGGAGCAGGTCACAGCCAGCATTCGTGAAATTTTTGAAACGCCTGAAGCCGCGGTTTATCTTGTGGCCACCGGCACGGCAGCGAACTCGATTTCACTGGCGACGCTGACGCAGCCCTTTGACACCATCTTCTGCTCACCCGAGGCGCATATCCACGAAGACGAATGCAATGCGCCAGAGTTCTATACGGGCGGCGCCAAGCTGACGCTGGTGCCTGCGGTGGACGCGAAGATATCGGCAGAAGCTTTGGCGGCCAGCATCGGCGGGGAAGAGTCCCGTGGCGTGCATGGACCTCAACGCGGGGCAGTTTCGATCACCAATGTGACCGAGCGCGGCACGGTTTACTCCGTCGCTGAACTGAAAACGCTTTGCGACGTGGCAAAAGGGTTCAACCTTCCCGTTCACCTGGATGGTGCACGTTTTGCAAATGCTTTGGTTTCGCTTGGCTGCACTCCGGCCGAGATGACGTGGAAAGCTGGCGTGGATGTGGTCAGTTTTGGTGGCACAAAGAACGGCTGTATGGGTGTTGAGGCAGTTATTTTCTTTGACCCGAAACACGCATGGGAATTCGAACTGCGTCGCAAACGGGGCGGGCACCTCTTTTCGAAGAACCGCTACCTAGCCGCGCAGATGCTGGCCTATCTGGAAGGCAATCTTTGGCTGGACCTCGCCGCCCGCGCCAATAATGCCAATGCGCGCCTTGTCCGCGGATTGAAGCAGATTGAGGGCATCACCTTCCTGTATGAGCCGCAGGCCAATATCAGCTTTGCCGGGTGGTCCCGCGCGGGTCACCGACGCCTGCACGACGCTGGGGCCGCATACTACGTTTGGGATGACAACCTTGAAGGGGATGACCCGAACGAGATTCTGACCGCGCGCATGGTTGCAGATTGGTCGATGACCGACGAGAATATCGACCAGTTTATCGCATTGATCCGCGGCTGATCATCGGTGCTTGTCTAGAAATGCACGGATCCTTTCGGCCACCACTTTCGAGTGGCTGATAGGGCCCATATGACCAGCGCCGGCAATGATACTGCGGCTGACATTTGGAAAGCGTGCCTGCATCCGGTCATGTACGGCACGCACCAAATCGGGTGAGTGTTCCCCTTCCATGAGCAGCACCGGTATCTGCACCTTCTCCAAGGCCCTCGGTGCCACTTGCCCATGCACATCCTCATGCGTGACGCTTCGGCCTGCGGGGATCAGGTGAATGCGGTCCGCCATGTCTGCTTTTAATCGATCTGGCAGGGCTTCCCACGCAGTGTCGCTTCCCCACTGACAATTGAACAACCGCGCAGCCTCCATCCGGTCGCCCGCACGCATTGCATCAGCAAAGACACCGTTCATGTAGCGGTGGTTTTCTTCATACGAGGGATCGGATTTTGCTGTCGTGAACAATACCGGCTCATAAAGGGTCAGGCTGCGCACCAAATCAGGCGCGATCTGCGCCACGCGCAACGCAATTGTTCCCCCAAAGCTGTGACCGATCAGGTCAGCTTGGCCGGACGCGAAGCGCTTCATGAGATCCAGCGCCACTTGCGTCGCGGCGTCTTGATAGTCGCCCTGCCCGTCCCAATCTGCGCTGCGACCATGTCCCGGCAGATCAAAAGCGAGCGACGATAGGACATCCTCAAGCTCTTTGCGCACACCGCGCCACGCACCTGAATGGGCCAAAGAGCAATGAATGAACAGCGTATCGCGCGTGCCTTGTCCCAAGCGATCCCAGTAGGTCGCATGCCCTGCGAAGTCTTCCAACATACTTACCCTTACGCAGACAAATGCGCGTCGAGCAGATCAAGCCGATCCTGCCCCCAGAATTTCTCGCCATCATCGCAAACATAGAATGGCGATCCAAAGACGCCCGCATTGACGGCATCATCTGTGTTGGTGGCGTAGGTTTCCGCCCCCATCAACAGCCCACTGTCCGCCAGCGATGGATCAAATCCAGCCTCACTTAGACACGCCTTGATCACCGCATCATCTGCGATGTCCTTTTCATCAACCCAGATCGAGCGCATCAGCGCGTTCACCAGCGCGCCGACATCTCCTGTCCCTGCACTTTGTGCTGCGATGACGGCATAAGATGCGGGCGCACCGTTCGTCGGCCAATGCGCCGGGGTGAAGTTGATCGGCATATCCAACGCCTTCGACCAGCGCTTCAGCTCCTGCATGCGGTATTCCATGCGGGATGGGTGGCGATCTTTCGGCAATTGACCACCCGTGCGGCCAAACAACTGCCCGATATCAACAGGCTTGTAGGTGACTGAAACGCCGTGCTTACCAGCAATTTCCGTAAAACGGTGCCCACCAAAGTAGGCCCATGGCGACAGCACTGTGAAATAATAGTCGATATGGCTCATTTTTCTTCCCTGTGACACCTGAACTGTTTCAAGGAATCTATCCCGATGCTATGGGGTGTCAACGTCACGATTCTGTCATACAGAGCAACTCTGGGGTCTGCTGCCATGCCTTCCATCACCGAACCGAAACTTATCTCGGGCAATGCCAACCGTCCGTTGGCCGAAGCCGTCGCAAAACGCATGTCTATGCATCGCGGCTCTAACGTCGGGCTGGTAGATGCCCGGGTCGAGCGCTTCAACGACCAAGAGGTCTTTGTCGAGATCTACGAGAACGTGCGCGGCGAGGATATGTTCATCATCCAGCCCACCTCGAACCCGGCTAATGACAACCTGATGGAACTGCTGATCATGGCCGACACCTTGCGCCGTTCGTCGGCGCGCACAACCACCGCAGTAATCCCATACTTCGGCTATGCCCGACAGGATCGTCGCACCAAGGCCCGAACGCCGATCTCGGCCAAACTGGTGGCCAACTTGATTGCACAATCCGGCATCGAGCGCGTTCTGACCATGGACCTTCACGCCGCCCAGATTCAGGGCTTTTTCGATATGCCCGTGGACAACCTGTATGCCAGCCCCATCTTCGCACTGGACCTGAAACATCACTTTAAAGATTGCATGGACGAAGTGATGGTGATTTCGCCTGACGTTGGCGGGGTTGCGCGAGCCCGTGAGCTTGCAAAGCGGATTAATGCACCGCTGGCCATCGTCGACAAACGCCGCGAAAAGCCGGGCGAGATTGCCGAAATGACCGTGATCGGGAATGTTGAAGGCAAACGCTGCATCATCATCGACGACATCTGCGACACAGCCGGCACACTTTGCAAAGCCGCCGAGGTGCTGATGGAGAATGGTGCGCAGGAAGTGCATTCCTATATCACCCACGGCGTCATGTCTGGCCCTGCGGTTGAGCGTGTCCAGAACTCGGTCATGAAATCTCTGGTTATCACGGATTCGATTGAACCAACCCAGCCCGTACTCGACGCCAAGAACATTCGCGTGGTTCCCACCGCCCCCATGTTCGCACAAGCGATCCTGAACATCTGGGGCGGCACTTCTGTCTCGTCCCTGTTTGATCACGACACGCTCGAGCCCTTGTACGAAGGCATGTATTCTTAATCACTGCTTTCAAACACACGAAAGGGCCCCGCGGGGCCCTTTTTTAGTTGCGCAGATCGAGATCTAGACGTCCCAGATTTCATCATCTGCGACTTCGCCCATCGCAAACCAATCTGTGCGCACGCGGGCAACCCGGGTATCGCCCCAGGTTCGAAACACGATGTCAAATCCTTCGATCGTCACGTTGTCGGTGGTCACATCTGCCCGTTGATTGCTTTCCCCTGCAATGTCCCACATGGACATCGACACGGTTACGATGGGTGGGGACAGAAAAGGTTCTGAGAATTTGATTGGGCAGCGCAGCTTGCGCGGGCCGGTTCCGGTCCACATTTCTCCGTCGTGCTCAAAATCCGAAAACAGCACTTTGCTGCCGCGGTCTACACCCAGCATTTGGGGTCGAATTCGTCTCATAACTTATCTTATTCTAAAAAATTCAATCAGTTAATGCCCAACAATTATGGCCAAATCAAGTTAGGGTTGCGTCTTCAGTCTCAAAAAAAGTGGTAGTAGTGCCAATATGATAACGCCTGAAATCAGGAATGGCGCGCCAGGAAGGTAAAAACTCGCGTCAGAATCGGCAAAAACTTGGAAGATCCCAGTGACAGCCATCGGCGCAATAACCGCAGCAATTGAACCAAGGCTGGCGATCACGCCTTGTAGCAATCCCTGACGATCTTCAGACACCATATTTGCCATCATGGCAGTCATTGTCGGGGGCGCCATGTCTGCCAATGCCGCCACAGCGATCCCAATAAACAAAACATAGACGCTTGCTGTAACTCCAAAGGCAATCAGCGCCGCGATTGCGCATATGACCGAGAAGATGAGGGTTTTATACTCACCCCAATTCGGGATCAGAAAACGCATAACCACGCCTTGCGTGAAAGCGACCCCAATACCATAGGAGGCGAGTGTTAAGCCGATCAGAGCCGTCCCCCAGCCAAAGACCTCGCGTGTCCAGAAGGCCCAAAGGGTTGGATAAACCATGTTCGCGAATTCAAAGGCGAAGATCAGAAGCAATGGCAGCCCCAACCCTGGCAGGCGGAATGCGTCCAGGATGGAGCCAAAAGGGTTCAGATCGCGACGCGAAAAACGCCTGCGTTTTTCCGCGGAAAGGCTTTCTGGCAGCAGGAATAGGCCAAACGCGACATTTGCTGCGGCCAGTCCTGCGGCAAGCCAGAAGGGTGCCGTGATATGCACACTGGCGATCAACCCGCCGATTGCAGGTCCCATAACAAAACCGATGCCGAAGGTGGCCCCGATTAGGCCGAAATTGGTTGCCCGGTCCTCGGGCTTCGAGATGTCAGCCAGGTAAGCAGTCGCCGTGATATAGGTCGCCCCAGCTATCCCAGCGAGCACGCGTCCCAGCAACAACCACCAGAAAGTCGTGGCCAGTGCCATGATCACGTAATCCACCGCAAGGGTAACCAATGCCAAAAGCAACACCGGTCGACGCCCAAGGCTGTCCGAGATCCCGCCGATGATAGGAGCAAACAGGAACTGCATCGCAGCATAGGAGGCCATCAAAATACCGCCCCAGAACGCACCGTCAGCCGTGTTGGCCGCGCCCACGCGCTCCATCAGGTCTGGCATGATCGGGAAGACAATGCCGATCCCCACTGCATCCAGAAGGATGGTGGCCAAGATGAACCAGATCGCTCCGCGCTTTTGCATGTTTTGCTCCTCTGCTCACATCTGTGACCTGTGGCGGACCAAAGCGCAAATGCAAAAAGCCCCGCCGATTGGGCGGGGCTTTCTAATTCTCATGTACCGTGGGCTTAGCCCTTCACGGACAGACCCAGTTCGCTTGCCATGGCAGCGATATCCACCGTGCGTTTGGCCAGCTCGTCCAGATTTTCAGCGGTTGCGTTTTCGGATGCGGCAGCCGCATCGGAAACGAACCCGTCCAGAACGTCCTGTGTCACTTCCGAAACAGGCAGGGCACGTTCAGCCAGAACCGAGGTGCCAGCCGCGGTCACTTCGGCGAAACCGCCAGTGACTGCAAATTCGGCGTTGCCTTCCGGAGACTCGACGCGAACGATACCGGGGCGCAACGTCGTGATCGTCGGTGCGTGGTTCGGCATCGCCGTCAGGTCGCCATCGGCACCCGGCAGCTGGACCGCGGTCGCTTGAAGCGAAGCCAAGCTCCGTTCCGGCGACACCAGGTCGAATTGCATCGTATCAGCCATCAGAGGCCCTCCTTCAGCGGTTCAGCTTAAGCAGCGTCTGCCGCCATCTTTTCGGCTTTGGCGATCACTTCGTCGATGCCGCCAACCATGTAGAAGGCGCCTTCGGGCAGGTGGTCGTATTCGCCGGCCACAACTGCTTTGAACGAAGCAATGGTGTCTTCCAGCGGAACCTGAACACCGTCCGAGCCGGTGAACACTTTTGCCACGTCGAAGGGCTGCGACAGGAAGCGTTCGATCTTACGAGCGCGCGCAACAGTCAGCTTATCTTCTTCCGACAGTTCGTCCATGCCAAGGATGGCGATGATGTCCTGCAGCGACTTGTAGCGCTGAAGGATTTCTTGAACGTCGGTCGCAACTTTGTAGTGCTCTTCACCGATGACCAGCGGGTCAAGCAGACGCGAGGTCGAACCAAGCGGATCCACAGCCGGGTAGATGCCTTTTTCCGAGATCGCACGATCCAGAACGGTCGTAGCGTCAAGGTGAGCAAACGAGGTTGCAGGTGCAGGGTCGGTCAAGTCATCTGCGGGAACGTATACGGCCTGAACCGAAGTAATCGAACCCGATTTGGTCGATGAGATGCGTTCCTGCATGGCACCCATGTCGGTCGCCAGTGTCGGCTGATAACCAACCGCCGAAGGAATACGGCCCAGCAGAGCCGAAACTTCCGAACCAGCTTGGGTAAAGCGGAAGATGTTGTCGACGAAGAACAGAACGTCAGAACCGGTGTCATCACGGAACTGTTCCGCCAGGGTCAGACCCGACAGAGCAACTCGCATACGTGCTCCGGGAGGCTCGTTCATCTGGCCGTAAACCAGAGCAATTTTCGACTCTTCCAGGTTATCGGGAACAATAACGCCGGATTCGATCATCTCGTGGTACAGGTCGTTGCCTTCACGGGTCCGCTCACCAACACCAGCGAACACGGACACACCCGAGTGCACTTTTGCGATGTTGTTGATCAGCTCCATGATCAGAACGGTTTTACCCACGCCGGCACCGCCGAACAGACCAATTTTACCACCCTTGGTGTAGGGGGCCAGCAGGTCGATAACCTTAATACCCGTGGTCAGGATTTCGGTTTCAGTCGACTGGTCTTCGAACGCAGGCGCATCGCCGTGGATGGGGCGAGTTGCTTTCGATTTCACGGGGCCTTTTTCGTCAACGGGTTCGCCGATGACGTTCAGGATACGGCCCAGAGTTGCGTTGCCGATCGGAACAGCGATCGGAGCACCGGTGTCGGTGACTTCCTGGCCGCGGACCAGACCTTCGGATGCGTCCATAGCGATACAGCGAACGGTGTTTTCACCAAGGTGCTGTGCCACTTCGAGGACAAGTTTGTTGCCATTGTTGTCGGTGTTGAGCGCGTTCAGAATTTCGGGAAGGGCATCCTCGAATTGAACGTCGACAACGGCGCCAATCACCTGGGTGATCTTACCTTTAGCGTTAGCCATTGTTGTTTCTCCGGTTCCTTAGAGCGCCTCGGCGCCCGAAATGATTTCGATAAGTTCGTTGGTGATCACGGCCTGACGCGAACGGTTGAACTGAATGGTCAGTTTGTCGATCATGTCGCCTGCGTTGCGGGTTGCGTTGTCCATGGCGGACATCCGCGCGCCCTGCTCTGAGGCACCGTTTTCCAACAGCGCTGTGAAGACCTGCGTGGCCACACCCGAAGGCAGCAGCGTTGCAAGAATGCCTTCTTCCGACGGCTCATAGTCATAAACGGTCGAAGCTTCTTCAGCACCCTCTTCGGGGGCTTCAAAGCTGGCCGGGATGACCTGCTGTGCAGTCGGGATCTGGCTGATCACGCTTTCGAACTTGTTGTAGAAGATCGTCGCGACGTCGAACTCACCCTCGTTAAAACGATGGATAAGGTCGCTGGCGATGGACTGAGCGTTGTCGTAACCAACATTGCGCACGCCCGACAGATCAACATGATTAATCATCTGATCTTCGAATTCACGCTTCAGTTGCTCGCGACCCTTCTTGCCTACGGTCAGCATTTTGACCGTTTTGCCAGAAGCTGTCAGCTCTTCCGCTTTCGCACGCGCCAGTTTGGCGATCGACGAGTTGAAGCCACCGCACAGGCCGCGCTCGGCAGTCATGACCACAAGCAAGTGGACCTGATCCGAACCCGTACCCGAAAGCAGTTTCGGAGCGCTGTCGCCCCCCGACGAAGCTGCCAGCCCACCCAGAACGGCGTTGAACCGTTCTGCATAGGGACGACCTGCTTCGGCCGCTTCCTGTGCCCGCCGCAATTTTGCGGCGGCCACCATCTGCATGGCCTTCGTGATCTTCCGCGTCGACTTGACGCTTTCGATCCGATTTTTGAGGTCCTTAAGGTTGGGCATCTGTCTGAGCCCCCTTAAGCGAAGTCAGCGGCGAACGCGTCCAGCGCTGCTTTGACCTTGTCCTCAAGCTCACCTTTAACCTTGCGGTCATTGTCGGTGATATCGGCAAGAAGATCGGCGTGTTTCTGACGCAGGTGGTTCAGAAGACCAGCTTCAAAGCGGCCAACCTCGGATACGTCGATCTTGTCGAGATAGCCGTTGGTACCAGCGTAGATCACGCAGACGATTTCAGCATTGGTCAGCGGCGAATACTGTGCCTGCTTCATCAGTTCCGTCAGACGCGCACCACGGTTCAGCAGCTGCTGGGTCGAGGCGTCGAGGTCGGAACCAAACTGGGCGAATGCAGCCATCTCACGATACTGAGCCAGCGACAATTTAACCGGGCCAGCAACCGACGACATTGCTTTCGTCTGAGCGCTTGAGCCAACACGCGATACCGACAGACCGGTGTTCACAGCAGGGCGGATACCCTGATAGAACAGTTCGGTTTCCAGAAAGATCTGGCCGTCGGTGATCGAGATCACGTTGGTCGGAATAAACGCGGAAACGTCGCCACCTTGGGTTTCAATAACCGGCAGAGCAGTCAGCGAACCTGCACCATAGTCTTCGTTCAGCTTGGCCGAACGTTCCAGCAGGCGCGAGTGTAGATAGAAAACGTCACCCGGATAAGCTTCACGGCCCGGCGGGCGGCGCAGCAGAAGCGACATCTGACGATAGGACACAGCCTGTTTCGACAGGTCATCATAGATGATCAGGGCGTGGCGGCCGTTGTCACGGAAGTGCTCGGCCATCGCGGTTGCTGCATAGGGTGCCAGGAACTGCATCGGAGCGGGGTCCGAAGCGGTTGCAGCAACAACGATCGAGTATTCAATCGCGCCGGTTTCTTCCAGCTTTTTCACCAGCTGCGCAACAGTCGAGCGCTTCTGGCCAACAGCTACGTAGACGCAGTAGAGCTTCTTGCTCTCGTCGTCGCCAGCGGCTTCGTTGTAGGACTTCTGGTTCAGGATCGCGTCCAGAGCAACGGCAGTTTTACCGGTCTGACGGTCACCAATGATCAGCTCACGCTGGCCACGGCCAATTGGAATCATCGCATCAACCGACTTCAGGCCGGTTGCCATCGGTTCGTGAACCGATTTACGCGGGATGATGCCCGGTGCTTTAACGTCAGCAACGTTGC
The DNA here is from genome assembly GCF_023016155.1 of Aliiroseovarius sp. F20344. Lineage (GTDB taxonomy): Bacteria > Pseudomonadota > Alphaproteobacteria > Rhodobacterales > Rhodobacteraceae > Aliiroseovarius. Next base: position 154,643 of record NZ_JALKBG010000005.1, on the reverse strand, counting down.
GCTTTTTGGTTTTGATCGGGCCTTTGCCGTCGATCGGGTTACCCAGACCGTCAACAACGCGACCAAGCAGTTCGTCACCAGCAGGAACGTCCACAATGGAGTTCGTACGCTTAACAGTGTCGCCTTCTTTAATGTCGCGGTCCGAACCGAAGATAACAACACCAACGTTGTCGGCTTCAAGGTTCAGAGCCATCCCGCGGATACCACCGGGGAATTCAACCATCTCACCTGCCTGAACATTGTCCAGACCGTATACACGGGCGATACCGTCACCGACCGACAGAACGCGGCCAACTTCGGCCACTTCGGCATCTTGGCCGAAGTTCTTGATCTGGTCTTTCAGTATCGCAGAAATTTCTGCTGCTTGGATACCCATTATCCGACCTCTTTCATGGAATTCTGAAGTGCATCGAGCTTGGCTTTGACCGACGTATCGATCATCCGCGAGCCCACTTTGACCACCAAGCCACCGATGAGCGATTCATCGACAGCCAGGTTGATGTTCACATCCTTGCCAATCGAGGCTTTCAAAGCCTTGGCAAGTTTGTCTTGCTGTGCCTTGGTCATGGCTTTGGCTGCGGTGACATCTGCTGTCACCTCACCTTTGTCCTCGGCGATCAAGGCGCGCATAGCACCCAGAAGCTGAGGCAGTACGAACAAGCGACGTTTCTGGGCCATCAGCCCCAACGCGTTCGCGACCATTGGCGAAAGTTTCATTTTCTTGGCGACAGCTGCGATCACGGCGGCCTGTTCATCGCGGGTGTGAACCGGCGAATTGATCAGGTCAACAAGATCAGAGCTATCGGCGAGAGCAGCGTCAAGAGCGGTAACATCCGCCTCAACTGCTTTCAGTTTCTTACCCTCTTTGGCCAACTCAAAGATGGCCGTGGCATAACGTTGGGCAATGCCAGTTGAGATCGAGACTGGTTCGGACACGTCCACCCTTCCGATGTACTAAGCCCCATTATGGTCTGCTGGACAAACCGGGGCGGCCTACAGAAGCCGCGTTTTCGCGCGTGCTATCTAAATCGTCGTCGCATGTAGCAGGGAATACCCCACCCCGCAACAGGCTTGAGTGGGTTTAACGCCAACATTCTGGACGTAGGTTTCGTAAGATTCCAGCCTCATTTCGTCCATACCCCTTAACCCTAGGGACAAATTCGTGATCGAGGTGTGAATTTCCGGGCTCTCAATTCGGAATACCATCGCATACCGAATTGCCCATCAATCGCGATTCCTTTGTGCCAGTAACGTTTTTGGCGCTGAACGGTCCCTGACAAACACAACTGATTCTGTTGGTTACAACCCACCATGTCGTGGCGTGCTTGGCTCCGGCACAGCCAATCCCTCCAGCACTTTCAGAGGGCGGCGAACGGCTTGTGCCAGACCCGGTCGTTTGGGTGCAGGAACCTGCTTGGTGACCTCCACCATCAACACCCCCCCAGCAAGGATCACCGGCACTTGATGCCCTGCCCTTTCCCAAAACGCTCCGGTCTTGCGCCAGAAGCGTTTTGCCGATGGGGGTTGATAGAGCGACGACAGATGCCGTTCGACTTGGAAGCCATGCTCACGCAATTGCGCCTCGAGCTGTCCAAGGGAATACGGACGGCCATATCCAAACGGTGTCGCATCTGAACGCGCCCACAATCCCGCCCGGTTAGGTGCGATGAACAAAGCGCTCCCCCCGGGACCAAGCACGCGATAGCATTCATCAAGCAGCTGGCTGGGCGTCTCGGATGTCTCGAGCCCATGCATCACAACCAGCCGGTCCACGATTCCGGTATCCAGAGGCCAAAGCGTGTCTTCAACCAGCACCGAGACATTCGGAAGCCCCGCGGGCCAAGGCATTACCCCTTGCGGGGCGGGCATCAACCCAACGACACGGCGCGCTGTTTTTAGATAGGGGCGCAACAGGGGGACGGCGAAGCCAAATCCAGCGACGGTTTGCCCCTTGCACTGAGTTTCAGGCCACAACGCAACGACTTTGTCGCGGATCGCCTTTTGGGCCGCACGCCCCAGCATGCTGCGGTAATAGAAATTTCTGAGATCTTGCACATCAAGATGCATGAAACGTCACTCGACCCAGGTCTGTTGAGGGCCGAGACTACCTGAACACCTGCAAATTGGAATGCCCGATCTGCATGCCAAGTGTCCTATGAGTCGCCCCCGGTTTTACGCAACACGATCGCCAAGTTATTGGCGGGCATTTCGATCAAATCAGCCTGACGCAAACCAACTTCTGCACTCCACGCTTCAATTTTCTCGAGATCCTTATAGCCGATCTGCGCATCATGAGCTGTAAGGGATGCGTGAAACGCCTCGTCCCCTTCGCTGCGAAAGGCTCCACCCGTCCGAAACGGGCCGTATAGGAACCAACTGGCACCGGGGGCAAGATTGCGCGACACGCCAGCAATCACGGCGCGTGCCGTCTGTGTATCAATCAAATGCATCAAATTTACGGTCACGATCATCGACATCGGTCCCGTACGCCATGACGGTGCACTTGCATCCAGAAACTGCGCCATCCGCATATTTTGGACACCTTTCTCAGCCCTCCAAGCATCAATGCTGTTTAAACGGGTCGGTTCGATGTCTGTTGGTTGCCAAATCACATCTGGAAAAGCGCGGGCATATTCCACGATATGCTCACCCGTTCCCGAAGCCAGCTCTAACGCAACACCCTGTTTGGGAACAAACGGCCCCATGGCTTCAAGGATCGGTGATAGGTTGCGCGCGGCAGAGGGCGCAGACAAGCGGCTATCAGAATGCTGATGCGCTGTTGAATGGGGCTTCTCTCCTGCCATTTTTATCCCTCGGGCGCATAACCAGTATTGAGGCTCGGGATAGTTTGAGCAAGACTGATTAACCAATACGGAGGACCAGAATGCTCGAACTCGTCACAATTCCCTGCCTTTCGGATAATTATGCATTTTTACTGCACGACGCCAAGACAGGAAAAACGGCGCTTATCGACACCCCAGACCCACTGCCGATTGAGGATGAACTTGAAACGCGCGGTTGGACCTTGTCGGAAATCTGGTTAACGCACCATCACTGGGACCATATTGATGGGGTTGCAGATCTGGTCGCCTCGACCGGGGCGCGCGTCGTCGGGGCGGAAGTGGATCAGCATCGCCTGCCGCCGCTTGATCAAGCTGTCACGGCTGGGCAGAGCTTCGGTTTTTCAGGTCACGATGTACTGGTCTCGGACGTATCAGGTCATACCATCGGGCACATCGCGTACTACGTGCCAGATGCAAAAGCCGCCTTCACCGGCGATAGCTTGATGGCTATGGGATGCGGTCGTCTGTTCGAAGGCCGCCCAGAGCAGATGTGGGACAGTTTGCAGCGCCTTTCTAAGTTGCCACCAGATACGCAAATCTGTTCGGGCCACGAATACACCGGCGGAAATGCATCCTTCGCGATCACCATTGAACCGGACAATCAGGCCCTGCGCGCCCGTCGGGAACGCATTGAAGCTGCCCGCGCGCAGGGATTGCCAACCGTCCCGTCTTTGCTATCGGAAGAGCTGGAAACCAATCCTTTTTTGCGGGCGCACTTGCCCTCGGTCAAAGCATCCCTACATATGGAAACCGCAACAGACGCTGAAGTCTTTGCCGAAATTCGGGCTCGGAAAGACAATTTCTAAGCAAAAATCCGCAAAATCACGCTTGTGCGAGCAAAAATTGACCAAAAGGGTCTTGATAGCGACGCAAGGACAACCGAACCTTAACACTATGAGGCAACGGTAAAAGGCGAAGCAATCGCCGGCGGGAAATCCGCAGAACTTACGAGGAGTGCGCAACATGCCATCTTTTTCAAAACCCCTCGAAGAAGCCATTCATCAGGCTTTGGCGATAGCCAATGACCGCAAGCACGAACTGGCAACGCTTGAACATCTGCTTCTGGCGCTTCTGGACGAACCTGATGCGGCGCGCGTGATGAAAGCGTGTTCCGTTGATGTTGAGGTGTTGCGCAAAGTTCTGATCGAATTCATCGATGAAGAACTGACAACGCTGATCACCGACATCGAAGGCAATGAAGCGGTGCCAACTGCCGCCTTTCAGCGCGTGATTCAACGTGCAGCAATCCATGTTCAAAGCTCAGGCCGGACCGAAGTCACTGGCGCCAATGTGCTTGTCGCAATCTTTGCCGAACGCGAATCGAACGCGGCCTTCTTCCTGCAAGAACAGGATATGACCCGCTATGATGCCGTGAACTACATTGCCCATGGCGTGGCGAAAGAACCCGGCTTTGGCGAAGCTCGGCAGGTTTCCGGTTCTCCTGAATTTGACGATGAGGATGTTCAAGACGCCCAGCCCGCTGAAGAAAATGACAGCGCGCTCGCAAAATACTGTGTCGACCTGAACGCAAAAGCTCGCGAAGGGGATATCGACCCGCTGATCGGGCGCGCCCACGAGGTTGAGCGCTGCATTCAGGTGCTGTGCCGCCGCCGCAAGAACAATCCCCTACTGGTGGGCGATCCCGGCGTTGGTAAAACCGCAATCGCGGAAGGTCTGGCAACGAAGATCGTTGCTGGCGATACACCTGATATCCTTTCAGAAACCACAATTTACTCGCTCGACATGGGCGCCCTTCTGGCTGGCACACGCTATCGCGGTGACTTCGAAGAGCGTCTGAAAGCCGTCATGAAAGAGCTTGAGGATCACCCGGACGCCGTCTTGTTCATCGACGAAATCCACACGGTCATCGGCGCTGGTGCGACATCTGGTGGGGCGATGGACGCCTCGAACTTGCTGAAGCCTGCCCTTCAAGGCGGCAAACTGCGCTGCATGGGGTCGACCACCTATAAAGAGTTCCGCCAGCATTTCGAAAAAGACCGTGCGCTCAGCCGCCGGTTCCAAAAAATCGACGTGAATGAGCCGACAGTCGATGACGCGGTGAAGATCCTTCAGGGACTGAAACCGTATTTCGAAGAGCATCACGGCGTAAAGTACACGGCCGATGCCATCAAATCAGCCGTTGAACTGTCTGATCGCTACGTGAATGACCGCAAACTGCCAGACAAGGCGATCGACGTGATCGATGAGGCGGGCGCAGCCCAACATCTGCTGATTGCTTCGAAACGACGCAAAACCATCGGCACGAAAGAAATCGAGGCCGTGGTTGCCAAGATCGCTCGCATTCCGCCAAAGAGCGTTTCGAAGGACGATGCAGAAACCCTGCGTGATCTGGAGAAATCCCTGAAGCGCGTCGTGTTCGGTCAGGACAATGCGATCGACGCATTGTCATCAGCCATCAAACTGGCGCGCGCAGGTCTGCGCGAACCCGAAAAACCCATCGGCAACTATCTGTTCGCCGGGCCGACAGGTGTGGGTAAAACCGAGGTCGCCAAACAACTGGCCGACAATCTTGGTGTAGAGCTTTTGCGTTTCGACATGTCCGAATACATGGAAAAACACGCCGTTTCGCGCCTGATCGGGGCCCCTCCGGGCTATGTTGGATTTGATCAGGGTGGGCTTCTGACCGATGGCGTCGATCAGCATCCGCATTGCGTGTTGCTGCTGGACGAGATCGAAAAAGCACATCCGGATGTCTACAACATCCTGCTGCAGGTCATGGATAATGGCGAGCTGACGGACCACAACGGTCGCACAGTAAGCTTCCGCAACGTGGTCTTGATCATGACCTCAAACGCGGGTGCCGCTGAGCAAGCTAAATCTGCCATCGGCTTTGGTCGTGACCGTCGCGAAGGCGAAGACACTGCCGCCATCGAACGCACCTTTACGCCGGAATTCCGCAACCGCTTGGATGCGGTGATCAGTTTCGCGCCTCTTGGCAAAGAAGTAATCCTGCAAGTGGTCGAGAAGTTTGTGTTGCAGCTGGAAGCTCAGCTGATGGACCGTGGCGTTCACATTGAACTGACACGCGCTGCAGCCGAATGGATTGCAGACAAGGGCTATGATGATCGCATGGGGGCACGTCCGCTGGGTCGTGTCATTCAAGAGCACATCAAGAAACCATTGGCCGAAGAACTGTTGTTCGGCAAGCTGGCCAAGGGCGGACTGGTTCAGGTGGGTGTCAAAGCAGGCAAGCTGGACATCCGTTACGAAGAGCCGAAAACCCCGCGTATTGGTCGCCGCAAGAAGCCCCCGCTTCTGCCTGCAGATTGATGCGCGCCCTTTGGGCGGCAATCACATTGATCAGCGCCGCAACCCAGGTTGCGGCGCGCGATCCAATCTTAAGCTTTCCGGTTGACTGCAAACTGGGCGACGACTGCTTCATTCAGAACTATGTAGATGCTGACCCAAGCGCAGGGGCTTCGGATTTTACCTGCGGATCACTTAGCTATGACGGCCATGACGGCACGGACATTGCGCTAATCTCGGACATGGCAGCCAAGGGCGGGGTAAACATTACACCCGTCGCACCCGGAGTTGTTCGGCACATCCGAAACGACGCTGACGATCATTTCTTCTCTGCCCCTTTGGACTATCCCGATGGCCAGGAATGCGGAAACGGTTTGATCGTGGATCATGGGGGTGGTTGGGAAAGCCAGTATTGCCACCTACGCAAAGGCAGCGTGCCGGTGTCCATCGGCCAGAAAGTCGGGCTTCAGTCGGCGTTAGGACAAATCGGCATGTCGGGACTGACCGAGTTCCCCCACCTTCATCTAACACTGCGCAAAAACGGCCGCGTGGTTGATCCGTTTAATGCGGACGCTTTGATCTATTGCGGTGACGATCAGACGACATCTCTCTGGGCCACAGAACCAGAATATCAGCCCAGCGGTTTCGTGAATGCGGGATTTCGTTTCAACGTCCCGGATTTCGAAGTCATCAAATGGGGGCAGGCGCATCGGCCGACAATCGAAATCTCGGAAGGTGGGCTGGTGTTTTGGGCACACCTGTTTGGGGCACAAGCAGGCGACATAATGCATCTTCTCATTCGCGGCCCGAATGGCGTTTTCGTTGATCACACCGAAACGCTGACATCCACACAAGCCCGCGCGATGCGCGCAGTTGGGCGAAAGCTGCACCAAGCAAACTCAACTCCCGGTTCCTATCACGGGACGGCCACGTTGCTACGCAACGGGAAAGTTGTCGATCGCGCCGCGTCCTCAACCACTCTGAAAAGCGCGCCTTAGCGTTCGGTCAATTTCAATTCGATCCGGCGGTTTTGCGCGCGGGCTTCAATGGTGTTGGCGGGATTGACCGGACGGTATTCCCCAAACCCGGTGGCGGCCAACCGTTCTGGTGGGAAGCCCAATTCGTCGATCATGTACTCCACAACCGACAATGCACGGGCTTGACTGAGCGCCCAGTTGTTGCGGAATTCACCCGTGCCGGACAATGGAACGTTGTCAGTGTGCCCATCAACGCGGATTACCCAATCCACTTCGTTTGGGATTTCACCAGCGACCTCTGACAAAAGCGTGGCAACCCGTGCGACTTGCGCTTTACCTTCTGGCTGCAGCTCCGCCCGGGCGCTGGCGAACAACACTTCCGACGAGAACACAAATCGGTCTCCGACAATCTGAACGCCTTCGCGATTTCCAAGAACAGAACGGAGCTTTCCAAAAAATTCAGACCGATAGGCCGAAAGCTCTTTGGCTTCTTCTTCCAGCCGTTTGCGTTCAGCCTCTTCCAGTTCGGCGCGTTTGCGTTCCTCGGCAGCGACACGCGCCAATGCGGCATTCAGCTCGGACCCGAGTTTCTGAATTTGCACCTGAGCTTGCTGATCGCGTGTTGAACCTTCGTCCAGAATGGCTTGCAGGCTGCCAAGTTGGGTCCGCAATGCCGCGACCTGTTCGTTTAACAGTGCGATCTTGCGCTGGCTTTCAGCGCTTTGCGCCTCTTCCTCGGCAAGTGCCAGGTTTGCGGCTGCCAACAAGCGTGCACGCTCCTCGGATTCGCTCAAGGCATCTGCTGAAATGCGTTCCGCTTCCAACCGTGCAGCCAATTCGTCTTCCAAACGGTCGCGCAAATTGGCCGTGTCCGCACCCGCTTCCGCCTGTTCTTCCAGTTGCAACAAGGCCACCGCCAACCGCTTGTCCATATCGACACCCGCAGCCTTTGCTGCTGCCAACAAAGTAAGCGTTTCTTCCGCCCGCTTGCGCTCTTCTTCCAGCGCAAGCGTCATGGCCGTCAGCTCTGTATCAGCGTTCTTCAATCGCTCACGCAACGCCTCGGCAGCTGCTGCTTCGGCGAGCTTTCCAGCCTCTTCATCGCTGAGGGCTTTCTGGCCATCTTCAACTTTGACTTCCAGATCTGCGACCAGCGCTTCCAACGCCTCGCGCTTCGCGGCGGCCAATCGTGCGGCCTCGGTGCCCGCATCGATCTCATCACGCGCTTTCGCAAGTGCCAGATTCAGCGCTTCCTGTTCCGTAATTAGCTTCGTACGGGCTTCCTCAAGCTCTGCAACTGAGGCACTTAGAGCTTCACCCTCTGCTAGGGCCCGATCACGTTCCGACAACAAGGTCGCAACCTGCGCCTCAAAGCTTGTGATCCGTGCTGCCTGTGCGGTCAGCTCTGCAGCCTGATCTTCCGTCTGCGTAGTCAGTTGCGCAATAAGCGCGGCCTGTGCATCCGAGATCGATCGCGCCTCGCTCAGCGTTGCATTCAACGTCCCAACTTCGCCCTGAAGCGCTTCGGTCCGGTTGCGCTCAAGCCCCAAGGCATCCGCAAGTTCGGACACCTGAGCGGAAAGTGAATCAAGTTCATCCGCCTGACCGGAAATGGTTTCACGCAAGATAAACTGAACGATCATGAAGATGGTCAGAACGAACATCAGCACCAACAGCAATGCCGTCATGGCATCCACAAAGCCGGGCCAGATTGACCCGCTTATGCGTTGGGTAGATCGGCGGCTCAACGCCATGGCTTAGTCCTGCTCCTGACCCGAAGCGACACGGATCGCGTGGGTCAAGGTTGCCAAATCGCCACGAAGATCGGACAGACTTTCCTGCCGTCCGGCCTGCATCTCTTCCAGGATGCGCAAAAGCTGCACATCGATCGAGCGCAGGCGCATTCGACTTTCCGCATCCACCTGCGTTTCTTCATCTTCTTGCGCATTCGCTTCAAGGATCCCGCGCACGGCCTCTTGGCTTTCGGCAATCTGCATCAGCGCCTGCGTCTGCCCATCATCCTGCGCAAGCTGTGTGGTCAAAGCTTCGATATTGGTCGCAAGCGACCGCAAACGTTCGTCCATCATCGTGCGCTGCGCGTCTGACTGGACGAACATGGTTTGCATGGTTTCAATCTGCTCAGCCAGAATGCCCAGATAGGCGCCAGCTTCGGCCGCGTCATCTCCATCTCCGCCCGCGTAACTTAGCTTGGTGATGGTCGACAGCCATTCTTCCAATTCGCGATAGAAGCGATTCTGGCCGTGTCCTGCGAAAAGCTCCATCAGCCCAACGACCAACGATCCTGCAAGCCCAAGAAGCGAAGACGAGAACGCCGTGCCCATGCCGCCAAGCTGTTCTTCCAATCCGGTCATCAGACGGTTGAACACCTCGACCCCGCCTTCCCCTTCGCCCGGAGCGAGGGATCGGATGGTTTCGACCACGGCTGGAACCGTGGTGGCCAGTCCAAAGAACGTGCCCAACAGGCCAAGGAAAATCAAAAGGTTGACGATATAGCGCGTGATGTCGCGCGCTTCATCAATTCGCGTGGCGATACTGTCCAAGATCGAGCGTGACGACGCGGAGCCGATCTGAAGCTGTGATCCGCGATTTGAACGCAGCAGCGCTGCCAAAGATGCCAGAAGGCGCGGTGCGCGTTCCGGATCGTGATGTTCGCGCTTTTGCACAAAGCCTTCGATCCAACCGACCGAAGCAAACACCTGCCAAACTTGCCAAAAACAAGCCAAAAGCCCGATCACGAAGACAAACAGGATAAACCCGTTCAGATAGAGATTTGCCATGAAGACAGGCAAAACATGCGGCAAGGCAACAAACGTGCCAAAGCCCACAAGCCCCAATGCAACCAGCATCAAGAAGATCTGGCGTACGGGATGAGTGAAAGACGGCTCGATGCCTTTTCTTTTGGGCGCAGTCAGCGTCCCGCGATCCGGTTGATCCATGCGGGGAAGGTCCTTGTCGCCATTGTTATTGGCGACAGGATAGGCAGGTTTTCAGCCCCTGCCAAGCTTTCTGTCTGCAGATATCAATTGCCCGTTAGCGCCCGGACCTTACGTGACAGCCAAGACAAATCTTCATCCTCGATACCAAGTTCGGTCAAGTGGCTGGCTGTGTTGTACAGATACTCTGTGTTTGGCCCTCGTCCACCAATAGCAGAGGCAATAATTCGGGCCTGCTCCACCAACTCAATCTGGCAGTATTGGACGTGATCTGGATCAATAACATAAGTCACTGCTTGCACCCGTCGCCCGTCTTGCAAATTAATCGTCAATTGCTTCTCAAGATAGGCAGACGAGACAAGCTCGCGTTCGCGCAGGTCCGCCATGGTCTTATCGTAGGTGCCGGCACGCGCCCGAAAAGCCAAGCCTTGGCAATGCGCACCAGCAAGCTCATCCAAGGCCAGAACCAGCCCCGGGTGTTCTTCCGTTCCCCGATGATGGATCGAGCGCATGCAAAAGCTTCGATGATATTCAGGCAATGTCGCGACAACAGCTTCGTCGTGATCGAAGCCGGGATTCCACATCAAGGAACCGTATCCGAACACCCACAAGTCATCATTGCTCATTTTGCTCGCCCTTCTGTTTCACGCAGATTAAACACGCCTATAAACACGTGTTGTGCAAAAGGGAAAGTGTCATGCGCAAGTTGGTTGTGATTGCGGTTGTTCTGGCCGGTCTTTGGGCTGGCTATTGGTCTATCGGTGCCAAGGGGGTCGAAACTGCATTCAACACATGGATCGACGATCGCCGCAGTGAAGGCTGGGTATCACAAACACAAGATATCTCGACCCAAGGATTCCCCAATCGCTTTGATACGATCTTCACGGGGCTAGAGCTTGCCGATCCCGAAACCGGTCTGGCGTGGCGCGCGGACGAGTTTCAGATCCTCGCGCTTTCCTATCAACCCAATCATGTGATTGCGGTGTGGCCGGGACAGCAAGTGCTGTCATCCCCTGAACAAAATATCACCTTCGAAGCAGACGAGTTCAAAGGCTCGTTGGTATTTGATGCCCATCCGGACCTTCCTTTGGATCGCAGCTCGATTGTGATTGAGAACCTGTCGATGCAATCCAGTGCGGGTTGGACCTCGGGACTTATGAGCGGGCAGATCGCCACGCGAAAGTCCTCGGTAGCTCCCAATCGGTATGACATTCATTTCGAAGCCTCCGACCTATTGCCCGCTTCTTCGTTCATCCAAAGTTTTGCGGATGGAGAGCTGCTGCCCCCGGTTTTTGAGAACGCGTTGCTGAAAGCCAGCGTTGATTTTACCAGCCCTTGGAATCGGCACGCAGTTGAAGATGCGCGGCCGCAGATCACACGGATTGATCTGCAAGAACTAGATGCAAAATGGGGAGAGCTAGGGCTGAAAGCCGTGGGAACGGTTGATGTTGATGAACGCGGCATCCCAACCGGCGAAGTTGCAATCAAAGCCAAGAATTGGCGCACGATGGTGCAAATCGCCGAAGCCTCGGGCAGCCTTGCACCTGAACTGGTCAGCACCGTGACGGGAGCGCTTCAGTTTGTGGCAGGACTATCAGGCAACTCGGAAACGCTGGACGTGACGCTGCGCCTGTCCGGCGGGGCCGTGTTCCTTGGGCCAATCCCCATCGGGACAGCTCCGATTATCAAAATTCGCTAAGGCACAACCTCAACGGCAATATGAACCACTGCGATAGCGGGCCGTATCAAAATGGAAATGGTCCTGATGATACCGGTCTGCATTGGGGCCCAATACGGTTCCAAATGGTCCGCATGCGGCTTTGTGCATCTTCTTCAGAACTTTGCTATGCACCGGATCGCGCCACCCGCGCAGAACAGATAACTCGGTGCCATTCTTCAGACGGATCCCCGCGATATCCACCGCGCGACCCTTGCCGTGTTCACTGATCCTCGCCCCGCGCTTGTTGTTGCGCGTGCGGCAGGCGTAATGCGCCACGACGCGAAGCGACGACGGCCCGCCCCCCAAACGACCAACCGACGGAAACACGCCATTGCGCACCCAGTTGTTCAACGCTTTGGCCGTCGTGCAGTCCATCAACGCTGCCTGACTTAGCTTCACGCCTGAGACCTCGGTCACGCGGACGGGGGAAGCAATGCCACAACCCTTGATCTTTCCCGGAACCGACGAAACCGCCTGCCCCTTGATTTCGTTCACACCACAAATTCTGCCACGCTTGCCTGAGGTTGCGGGTTTGGGCGTTGAAGATGCGATTTTCCGTGCAAAACCCTTGGGGCGTTTGGCTGGCCGCAACGAACGTGCGACGGCAAGTTTCGTTGGCGCAATAGACACCACGGGCACGATCACAGCGTCAGCTTGGGTTGGGCGCGCTTGCGGGCGTTGAAGCGTTAACGCCTCGGGTTCTTCCTGCGTTTCCGGGCGCGGCTCAGGCCGCGTGGTCTCGGCTGCTGCGACACCAGCGTTGAACACCATCCAAAACGCAATCGCCCCGATCCGCATGGGATACTTGCAGCCAATCAAACTCGTCATCATACCCTCGTGTATGGCTTAGTCGTGTTTTGCAGAGCGCCCAAAATCTGGTGCATCCGTGTCCTGTCCGGCTTCAATGATACCACGCCGGATCGCGCGGGTTCGAGTGAAATAGTCAAACAGGTGGTCACCATCCCCCTGGCGAATGGCGCGTTGCAAGGCAAACAGCTCTTCTGTGAAGCGGCCAAGGATCTCTAAGGTTGCGTCTTTGTTGGACAAAAACACATCTCGCCACATGGTAGGGTCCGATGCGGCGATGCGCGTAAAGTCGCGGAAACCCGCCGCTGAATAGTTGATCACTTCGGTATCGGTCACACGACCAAGATCGTCTGCGACCCCGACCATCGTGTAGGCAATCAGGTGCGGCGCGTGGCTGGTTACGGCAAGAACGAGGTCGTGATGGTCCGCATCCATCATTTCGACATTTGCGCCCATGCCGCGCCACAAATCTGAAAGTCGCTGAGTTGCTGTTTCATCAGCACCGTTGGGCACAAGAATGCACCAGCGATTGTCATAAAGCTCGGCAAAGCCAGATCGCGGTCCGCTATGCTCGGTCCCTGCAAGGGGGTGGCCCGGGATGAAATGAACACCTTCGGGCAGATGCGGGGATACGGCGTCAATGACGGCACCCTTCACAGATCCCACATCCGTCACGGTCGCGCCTTTGGCGAGAACCGGACCTATTTCCTGCGCAACAGCCCCCATCGCACCGACGGGAACCGCCAGGACGACAAGGTCAGCACCTTCGGCGGCTTCGGCAGCCGTATCCACAATGCGGTCACAGAACCCCAGCTCTTTGGCCGTTTCGCGCGTTTCCGCAGATCGCGCGGTCCCTACGATTTCGCCAGCCAAACCGCCACGGCGCATAGCATGTGCCATCGACGAGGCGATCAGACCCAGCCCAATCAAGGCCACACGTTGATATATCACACTCATAATGCGCCCCCGTTCTTTGGGTTGCCCTCGGCTTTCGGAGGTACGCCCTTGAACCGCCCAATCATATGCGCCACCCGGCGGCAGGAGGCCTCATCGCCAACCGTGATGCGCAAGCAGTTCGGTAAACCATAGCCCGCAACCCGGCGCACGATAATGCCTTCACTTTGAAGAAACTCATCACAAGCGTTTGCTTCATCCTCATCCGCGAAGCGTGCGAGTATAAAGTTGGCACATGACGTGTCCGACGGAACGCCCAGTTCCGCCAACGATTCAGCCAGCCAAGCCCTGAGACGAGTGTTTTCTTGCAGGCAACGTGCAACATGTTCGCGGTCGCCCAGCGCAGTTTCTGCGGCATCGAGCTGAGGCATCGACAAATTGAACGGTCCCCTCACGCGGTTCAGAACTCCGATTATCTCGGCCGAACCATAGCCCCAACCAATGCGCAGACCGCCCAACCCATACATCTTCGAGAACGTGCGCGTCATGACCACATTTTGATGCTTTTCAACAAGCGAAGCGCCGCCATCAAACCCATCAACATATTCAGCATAAGCGCCATCAATGACCAACAGAACGTCATCTGGCAGCTCGCGGGCAAGGCGTGAAAGATCAGCGCGGCTGACCATAGTGCCCGTTGGGTTGCCCGGGTTCGTGACAAAAACCAGCGACGTCTTAGGGGTCACGGCCTGCAAGATCTCATTCACATCGACCATACGTTCACGTTCGGGCACTTTGACAGGGGTCGCACCCGCCGCTAAAGCCGAAATCTTGTACATCGAAAACCCGTGCTCGGTGTAAATCACTTCCGTTTCCGGACCGCTGTAGCACTGACACAGAAACGTAATGATCTCGTCCGAACCGACGCCACAGATGATGCGTTCAGGATCAAGTCCGTGCAGCGACCCGATGGCCGCACGAAGGCTGGCGTGATCCGTGTTCGGATAGCGATGCAACTCATGACCGGCTTTTTGGAACGCCTCGACAGCCAGCGGGCTTGGCCCGAATGGGTTTTCGTTCGAGCTGAGCTTGATGACGTTCGTCACCCCCTCGATCCCCGAGGCACCACCTACATAGGGCTTGATCTTCATGATCCCCGGCTGGGGCACAGGTTTTGTCATGACGTCGCCTTTCCTTCGTAAGCGCGGTTTTAGACCTACTCCAAATTCAAGACCAGCGATGTTTGGGCCGTTCCGAGATTTTGAAGCAGGATTGTATTTTGGCCGCATATCCAAAGTCGCAGTGACCCAGAAAAGCAGAAAGGGCCGCGACTGGCGCGACCCTTTCCAAATTCGAATGATCCGTAAAGATCAGTTCTTGGCGTAGAATTCGACGACCAGGTTGGGTTCCATCATCACCGGATAAGGCACGTCCGACAGGCCGGGAGTGCGGGTGAATGTGGCGGTCATTTTCGAATGGTCAGCTTCGATATAGTCAGGAACATCACGTTCAGCCAGACCAACAGCTTCCAGAACCAAGGCCATCTGCTTGGACTTGTCACGCACTTCGATCACGTCGCCTTCTTGGACGCGGTACGAAGGAATGTTCACTTTCTTGCCGTTCACTTTCACGTGGCCGTGGTTCACGAACTGACGCGCAGCAAACACGGTCGGAACGAACTTGGCACGGTAAACAACAGCGTCCAGACGGCGCTCCAGCAGACCGATCAGGTTTTCACCGGTATCGCCTTTAACACGCTCGGCTTCGCCATAGATGCGACGGAACTGTTTCTCGGTCAGGTCGCCGTAGTAGCCTTTCAGCTTTTGCTTGGCGCGCAGCTGCAGACCGAAGTCCGACAGTTTGCCCTTGCGGCGCTGGCCGTGCTGGCCGGGGCCGTATTCACGACGGTTAACTGGCGACTTCGGACGTCCCCAGATGTTTTCGCCCATACGGCGGTCAATTTTGTACTTGGCAGCAGTTCTTTTGGTCATCTGCTGATCTCCTTCTAAAAGTTTCGAAGGGCGTTGTCCTCTGGCTTGCGCCTGACAGGGATCCCCTTGCGGGGGCCACCAACACCAATGAAAACCGGCCCCTCGCGGGACCGGATTTGGGGCTTATAGCGCCATGAACAGCGGAGTCAATGACTAGGCGACACCGATTTGCCCTTTGGCACCATGGATTTCATGAACATTATCGTCGGATTGCGCTGTGAACCCACCAAGTCCCGGGAAAAGGCTGGTCAGCCTGCTTTGATGGTCGGACTGTGTGGAGCCCAAATCGGAAAAGGCCGGATGCTGGCTTTCCAATGGAACACCATTGGCCCAAATCACCTCGTGCCGCCCCAACAGGACCTGATAGTAGCTGGTTTCTTCCGCGATACGATCCGTTGAAATCAGGCTGCCATCAACAAGATCCGCAGCACTGGCAAGAACTTCATCCTGACCAATCAGTTTTTGCGCCCGCATGCCCGAGACTAAAATCTGCTGATGGGGTGAAACCAATAGATCCGCATCTGGCTGGCCAGATCGGATCGCACCGGCACGTAAGCGGACCGGCTTGGTTTCTGGATTAACCAACATGCGCGCAGCCGAAACCTGACGACGCCCAACCCACAAAACGGGCTGGCCGCCATGTTCGCGGGTCAGCACGATGCTGCCCTCGCGCAGTTTTTCAACAGGGCACTCACCAGACGGTGTGCGCACCCGTGTGCCTTGCGTCAGAACCGCCATGCCTGATGGTTGTTCGGTCAGCACATCATTGAATGTCGCAACCATATTGGCGCGCACAACACGCAAGGTTGTTTCTGACGGCGGAACAGCGCCCGCGAATACCAACAAGGGACATCCGCCATTTGGTGAAACCACCAACGAAACCAGATAGCTTTCATAACCATCGGTAACTTCGAACCCGACATTCAGTCGCGGATCGTCTTCTGCCAACATATCGAGGCCATCTGCCCCAATCGTTGCGGCGCCAACCAGCTGATGCACAAACACCGCTGCGCGTTTTCGTATGTCTGATTGCTCACCTACATTCTGAAGCAATTCGAGCTCTCGTGATCGATCAACTCTCAGTGCTTTGCCACTCCATTGCCAATCTGAACCCGCAACCAAAGCCCTAAGCGGAGCATTGTCCGCCATGTCGACCTTCGTCTGCGCCCAAGAGATGACAAAAGTGCCCTCGTAGCCCTTCTTCATGCCTATATACCTGCCATTATATTTGTTTTTCCAAAACGGTAGCACGCGCGAATCACCTTGGTAAAGGTTTTGTGGCGCGCGGATCGCACCTGTCGCAGATGGGTAACAAGTCGGGTCTCAGGCGTTGAAATCATGGCCACATCAGAGCCCTTGCACAGACGCCCCACGATTGGTAATATTTTCTTACCAATTCTCAGGAGCGTTTTATGCCCGTCATCACCGAAATCGAAGACCTTCGCCGCATCTATAAACGACGTGTGCCGAAAATGTTCTATGACTACGCCGAGAGCGGCAGCTGGACTGAACAAACCTTTCGCGAGAACAGCACGGACTTCGAAAAGATCTATCTTAGGCAGCGTGTCGCTGTGGATATGGACAACCGCTCGACCAAAACCACGATGTTGGGGCAAGACGTTTCGATGCCAGTGGCGCTGGCACCGGTTGGTCTGACAGGCATGCAAAACGCTGATGGAGAGATTAAAGCGGCACGTGCGGCCGAGGCATTTGGCGTTCCCTACACGCTGTCGACAATGTCCATTTGCTCGATCGAAGATGTCGCCGAAAACACCAGCGCTCCTTTCTGGTTTCAGGTTTACACCTTGAAGGACGATGACTTCATGCGTCGTTTGTTCGATCGTGCGCGGGCCGCCAATTGCCCCGCCATCGTTGTCACCGTAGATTTACAGGTCCTTGGTCAGCGTCATAAGGACCTGAAAAACGGGCTTTCGGCCCCACCCAAATTGACCGTCAAATCTGTCGCCGACATGATGACAAAGGTTCAGTGGGGGCTTGGCATGCTGGGCACCAAGCGCCGCTTCTTTGGCAACATTGTCGGGCATGCCGAAGGCGTCGAGGATCCATCGTCTCTGCACACCTGGACCGCGCAGGCATTTGATCCGTCCTTGGACTGGGATCGGATCAGGCAATTCAAAAAGATGTGGAATGGCCCCATGATCGTTAAAGGCATCATGGAACCTGAAGATGCCATCGCCGCCGTGAATGCAGGGGCAGATGCGATCATCGTGTCCAATCATGGTGGGCGACAGTTAGATGGAGCACTCAGTTCCATTCGGGCGCTACCCGCCATTCTGGACGCCGTGGG
This sequence comes from Aliiroseovarius sp. F20344, assembly GCF_023016155.1. Lineage (GTDB taxonomy): Bacteria > Pseudomonadota > Alphaproteobacteria > Rhodobacterales > Rhodobacteraceae > Aliiroseovarius. The sequence continues at coordinate 136,882 of NZ_JALKBG010000005.1, read as the reverse complement.
CGACAAGGTTGAGGTCCATCTGGACAGCGGCATCCGGTCCGGTCAGGACGTCCTAAAAGCAATCGCGATGGGCGCCAAAGGCACCTATATCGGCCGCGCCTACACATATGGGCTGGGTGCAATGGGACAAGCGGGAGTCACTCGCGCGCTAGAGGTGCTTCACAAGGAGCTCGATATCTCGATGGCTTTCTGTGGCCATACGGACATTGAAAAAGTCAACAGAAGCATTCTTCGGATTCCCAAAGGGTTTTCCGGCGATTGGCAAGACTGATCTGTTTTCCCGTTCTGGAATCGAGGTTGGCCGATTTCGAATTGGCCAACCCTCAAAAATAGCTGCGCACCAACGCACCTGATATCAACACCCACCCATCAGCAACTACGAAAAACGCCAGTTTAAACGGTAGCGATACGATTGCCGGTGGAACCATCATCATCCCCATGGACATCAGGATCGCTGCGACAACCAGATCAATGACCAGGAACGGTAGAAAGATCAGAAAACCGATCTGAAAGGCGCGTTCGACTTCGGACAGAAGGAAAGACGGCACTAAAAGTGACAGAGGCGACGAACCAGCAAGATCAGCCCCTGCCGTTTCCTCGCGCAACGTGGCCAGATGGGTGAAGGTTTCCGGATCAATGCGGTTGGCCATGAAAAAACGAAAGGGTTCTATTGCGGCATTGAATGCGGGTTCAAGCTCCATCGCCCCTTCCGAGAATGGTTTGGCACCTGCGGTCCAAGCCTCCATGAACACCGGTTCCATGATGAAATACGTCAGAAACAACGCGAGGCAAATGATCAACATATTCGGAGGTGATTGCTGCAGGCCAATTGCTTGCCTGAGGATGGACAGAACAGTTACGATGAATGGAAAGCACGTGATCATGATCGCCAAACCGGGAACCAAGCTAAGCACTGTAACCAGCAAGAAAATCTGAATGGTTCGGGTGGCAAGCGATCCGTCTTCCCCCAGCGAGATCGAGATTTCTTGTGCCATCAGCTCGGATCCGGACCCAACCCAAATCGATCCGGCGACCAGCAAACACAACCCAAACATCCGCCCCGGCATTGCGTTCACAACCCCGACTTCAGGTCAACGATCTTGGTCAAACGCACAGCGATCTGCCCGGCTGGGTCGCCCTCGACCTCCTCGAGCTCGCCATGGGCAATCAGTCGATCGCCGACGTATAGCTCGACGGGATCTTCTATCCGTTTGTCCAGCGGCAGAACGTCGTCTTGCTTCAGGCGCAAAAGCTCTTTCACTGTTGGTCGCGCCACGCCGACCGAAATCGTCACCGCGATGGGAACACGAGCAAACGGGCTGCCGTCGGTTTCAAGGTCTGGATGGAGTGAGGGTTCAGCCATGTTGAAATGCCTTCTCGTTCACGTGGTATAACGTTTCGACGGCTTGTGTGATCCGCGAAACAGCCTCTGAAAGATCGACGCAGCATTCGCTTTTACCGGACCGCAAATAGATCTGCCCATCTGGCAACGTATCTTTCTCTATAATCTCGAAAGGTACCGAAACGGCTTTTTCCAGAAACACTTCCAATGAAGCCCTATTGATGGGTGAGATAAGAACCTGAATGGGCCCATCAGCCAATTCTTCGGCCATGGGCATCATGGCCTCAGAAACGATGGGGCCGATGGCTGTTTCAAGCGCCTTAGGCAAAACCACCGTAAGCAACTGGGTCAACAGAGGCTCAAGTGTAGACAACACATGGCTGCGCGCCTCTTGATAGGTAAAACCCAAATCCTCGAGATTGCGCGCGAATTCTGCTTTCACACGGTCGCTGCCTTCCTCCATCGATGCCGCGGCGTCATCCCAACCCGTTTTATATCCCGCCTCGTAGCCCTCAAGCTTGCGAGCCTCGAACTGAGCGTTCAGGTCCGATTGTTTTAGTGTCAGCGCGGCATCTTCTGCCGAATGTCCAACAACAGATGTTGCGTCGCCAAAATCTTCTAAGGAGTATCGAAGGCTCATCCTGCCGCCTCCTCATCTTCTTCCATCCAGCCGCGCAGGATCTCAACCGTTTCGGTTTGACGCTCGGAAATGAGGTCACGGAGCCGTTGCACTGGGTCAGCTGCCGCTTCCACCGCGACCACGGCGTCTGCGGCATTCTGAATGGGCTGAACCTCCGAAACCAAAGCTGGTGTTGCAGACTGCGCTGGCATCTCGTCGAAGTTGGGTTGGTTAACTCCGCTCGGCCGATCGATAGATGCATTAGGCAACCCAAGTGCGGGCCCAGCACCTGACGCCTCGGATTCGGTCGCCTGAGCGGTCAACATCGGCCGCAGAACAAAAAGCCCCAAACCAAGTGTGACGATCGCCAACACGACAAGCTTGATCAGCGACATAACATCAATATTGAGCGAGCTTAGAAGCCCCGGCGAAGCATCACTTCCCACATCAGCGATGGCCTCAAACTCCATAGTCTTGATGGTGATGATGTCACCACGCTGTTCATTGAACCCTACAGCCCCAGCAACAAGCTCGCGTAAGCCTTCAAGCTCCGCCTCTGTACGAGGCGCCCATTCGATTGAGCCATCTTCCTGCAGCGTTCGAATTCCATCCACCAACACTGCAACGGTCAGCCTTTTCACCGCACCCGGTGTTTTCAACACTTCGCGCGTCGTTTCGGACACTTCATAGTTCACGCGTTCGCGTGTCTCTGAAGTGTTGGAGGATGACGATCCGCTGCCACCTGCGGCATCCCCGTCTGGTAGGTTTGAAGCCACGCTGACGCCACCCGCTTCACTGTCATTGGCGGCGTTGGAGCTTTCAGACGTATCCGTCGAAATCGCCACACGGCTTTCAGGATCAAACCGTCGTTCACGGATGGATTCTTGCTCGGTCGCCGTTTCCAGGTTCAACTCAACAACGGCATTTCCAAAGCCCACGCGGGCTTCCAGAAGCCGTTCAACATTTTGCTTTAGGCGTTCGGCACGGTCCTGCGCGCCGAAAAGCCCGTCCGCCGTTACCTCGTCGCCCCCCATCAATCCAGCACGGCTATCGATCACCGAGACCTTCTCTGGCGACAATCCAGGAACTGCGGATGCAACCAGAAACTTGAACGCCTTGATCTGGTGGGTTGGCAGTGTGCCGCTTGCGGTTGTGATCGTGACAGACGCCGTGGGATCGTTGCGTTGCCTAAACTGTCGGGACGACGCGTTTGCAATGTGTACTCGTGCATTTCGCACCATGGGGCTGGCAACAATAGTGCGGGCAATCTCTCCTTCTTTCGCCCGCCAATAGGCGGCATCGAACATTTGAGACGTGGTGCCAAAACCGCTGAGTCCATCAAGCAGTTCGTACCCTTTGCCGGAGTTCGCAGGCAGCCCTTCGCTGGCCAAAGTCATGCGCAGCGAATCTCGCTGGGTTGCGTCGACAAATATGGAATCCCCGCGAATTTCAAAGGCCACGTTTCGACCCTCAAGCGCCTGAACCACGTCACCCGCTGCACTGCTTTCCAGTCCCGCATATAAAAGCGTCATCTGCGTGCTTGTGGCCATGCGGGACAGGCCAATCACGGCCATAAACATGGCCAAAGTTGCCGCAACGACGATACCCCTTTTACGTAGGTCCATCGCCCCCCAAACCGAGATCAAGTGCTGCAAGACGTAACTCCTTTTCCGAGCGGGCTTCTACCCCCGTCATGTCAACCTGTTTCCCCCATCGCCCTTAATAATTGGTTAGTGCCCATCAGTTTATATCGACCCAATACAAATGGATTCGGGGATCGCATGTCTGACGACGAAACCACTCAGGGCTCCGAGGATGAACAAACCTCGGGAAAGAAATCGAAGAAGGGTCTGGCGATCGGACTCGTTGGCGCATTGTTGCTTGGCGGCGGCGCGTTCTATGCGACCTACGCAGGCCTTGTCGGCTCCAAGCCCTCACCTGAAACGGTAGGGGAAGAAACGCCGGACGTTCAGGAGTTGCCTGCGGTCAGCTTCGTGGATCTTGACCCGCTTGTCGTATCGCTCGGGCCAAACACCAGCAATCGCCATCTAAGGTTTCGAGCGTCGCTTGAGGTCGAGCCGACCTATGAAGAGGATGTCGTGAAGCTGAAGCCGCGCGTCGTGGACATTCTGAATTCGTATTTGCGGGCCGTAGACACTGCGATGCTGGAAGACCCTCAGGCCTTGGTGAAGCTGCGCGCACAAATGCTGCGCCGCATACAGCTGGTGACCGGCGAAGGCCGCGTACGCAACTTGTTAATTCTCGAATTCGTGCTCAACTAAACTGGAGTAGGACATGGACTACATCGCCGATATTATCCTTGGTCTGGGTGCCTTTGGTGCAGGCATCTATTGCCTGATCCTTTCGCGCCGTCTGAAACGGTTCAACAACTTGCAAGACGGTATGGGCGGCGCAGTTGCCGTCCTGAGCGCGCAAGTTGACGACATGACAAAGTCCCTCAATCAGGCACAATCGGCCGCGGGTCACAGCGCTTCTGTTCTGACGGAGCTCACCGAGCGCGCCGAAGTTTCCGCGCGCAAGTTGGAATTGATGATGGCAAGCCTTCATGACTTGCCGGACCCATCTTTCTCCGCCCCTGAAAGCGTTCCGGATCCGACCACAGATGAGGTTGGCTTCACATCGTCGCGCCACGCAAATTCCCCGCTCTTTCTCAGCAATCGCATTGTGGAGGCCGCGGAATGACGGACGCACCCCAGATCACCCGCAAGCCCAAAAGAATACCCCGGATTCGCAAACGTAGCATTCTGGTGCTGCTTGCCGTGACCTTGGTAGCGTCTGGTGTGCTCAGGCTCGGACCTGTTACAGCGGCATTCGCAGAAGATTTGTCCGAACTGCTGTCTGGAACATCTGCGGATACGAGTTCAACCACGTCACAGCCGGCGCAACCGGACGTGGCTGTCGTACTGGCTGCCCTGCAAGAAAGAGAGGCGCTGCTGGAGGAAAGAGAGCAAAAACTTTCGCAACGGCTTACCGCTCTTAGCATTGCAGAAGTTCGGGTCACAGAGAAGCTCCAAGAACTCACCAAGGCGGAAGAGGTGCTGGCTTCCACCATGGCCATGGCCAAAACCGCCGCAGCAGACGATCTGGATCGGTTGACCACTCTTTACGAAAATATGAAACCAAAGCAGGCGATCCCACTCTTCGCAGCAATGGAACCAGATTTCGCGGCAGGTTTTATCGCCAAGATGAAGCCTGCGGCGGCGGCCCAAATCATGGCCGGGCTCGACCCCCAATCCTCTTATGCAATCAGCGTGGTTCTGGCAGGTCGGAATGCTTCAGCCCCGACCAAATAAGCGACTAATCAAGTTTTAACCCAGCCATGCGATGAAAGTTGGGGACAGGCTTAGAATAGCAGAGGTTTTTTTATGATTGGTTTCGTTGGCATCGCTCTGATTTTCGTAATGGTTTTTGGTGGCTATCTGGCTGCTGGCGGAAAAATGGGGATCATTCTGAAATCCCTACCTTTTGAATTCACAATGATTGGTGGCGCTGCGGCCGGCGCTTTCGTGATCTCGAATGACATGTCGGCCATCAAGCATACACTCAAAGACATCAAAAAGGTGTTCAAGGGACCAAAATGGCACCCCGATGACTACCGCGACCTGCTCTGCCTTTTGTTCGAATTGATCCGCCAAGCGCGCCTGAACGCAGTTGCGCTTGAGGAACATATTGAGGCGCCAGAGGATAGCCCGATTTTCCAGCGATACCCCAATATTCTAGCGGACAAAGAAGCGATTGAGCTCATCTGTGACACGCTCCGCTCTGCCTCAATGAACTATGATGATCCCCATCAAGTGGAAGAGGTGCTTGAAAAACGAATGGAAGCGAACCTCCATCACGCCCTGCATTCCAGCCACGCCTTGCAAGCCGTTGCCGATGGCCTACCTGCACTTGGAATTGTGGCCGCTGTTCTTGGTGTGATCAAAACCATGGGTTCGATTGATCAGCCGCCTGAAATCCTCGGGAAAATGATTGGTGGTGCTCTCGTGGGCACATTCTTGGGTGTTTTCCTGGCCTACGGGTTGGTTGGCCCGTTTTCCGCGAAGGTGAAAACCGTGACCGAGGAAGAAGCACATTTCTATCAACTCATCCGAGAGGTTCTGGTGGCCAATCTCTACAACCACTCGGTCAACATCTGCATTGAAGTTGGCCGCCAAAACACCCCCGGCTCGCACCGGCCCAGCTTCACCGATCTAGAAGAGGCGCTGAAAGAGATCAAGAAAGCTGCCGCATGAGGAATTGGCTTGTCCTGACAACAGCGATCCTTTTGCTTGTGACGCCTGCTGCAGCGCGTGACATCACGATCCGATCGGGCGAGCATCCGAATTTCTCGCGCTTGGTTTTTTATACCGCGCCGACTGACACATATATCTTATCCCGGGTCGATGATGGGTATCGGCTTACGTTTCCCACTGATGTTTCAGGATTTGATGCGACCCGGGTTTTCAACCTGATCCCCCGCACACGCGTTGGGGATTTGATATCCGGCGGGGAGGGAGAGATCCTCATACTCAGATCCTGCGACTGCCACATTAAAGAACTTCGTCTTCCCTCCGGAGAATTGGTTATCGACTTGGTAGATGGCGCTGGTCCAAGTGTCGAAACTGAGCAGCACTCCCCACTCACAAATGAAGAGGGTTTTGTTCAATCCGCTGAGAACAGAAGTCTCTTGCCTCTTTTTGGCTCAGGGCACGAACACAAAAGCTCTGAAAAACAAAACAACCCTAAGGACTATACACCGCAATCGAATCCGACACCGGCTGGGACTGAACAGTCTTTGGTAGATAAACAACGGCTCCTTGTTCAGCTCTCAAAAGCCGTGGCCGAGGGCTTGATCGAAGCGGATATCGATCAACCTGAACCACCAAACGCAACATCTGACCCAGACCCAAAGCCTGAAGACCCCGCGTATCAACCGCTGCCACATTCCCCAAATGATCACGTTAAAATGCAAACAGCGCATGATATCGCGCGCTCTGTGGGTCCAGGTCAGACAATTGCGACACAAGCATGCCTGCCCGATGATCAGTTTGATATTGCAACCTGGGGTCAAATAGCCCCCACAACCACCCAACCAATCGGTTACTCGCAAGGCTATTTGGAGGAGTTCGATCGCCCAAATAAAAACCTACTTCTCGCACACATCAGACAGACAATTTTTATGACATTCGGACATGAAGCGCTACAACTCATCGAAAGCTATGATGGGGTACTGCCGGACATTTCCAGTCTAAGTATGATGGCGCAAGTTATGGAATTCGGGCACTCAGAAAATGCTGACCAATGGCTTGCTCAAATCGGGTGCAATACCAGAAGCGCCCTGTGGGCGGCACTTGCGCAAAAAACGCTACCTGAAGGAGTTAACACGTCTGCCCTATTAAGGTCCTACTCGGAGCTGCCCTCACACCTGAGAAATCACTTGGGAACCATATTGGCACGTAAATTCTTGGATGCTGGCGAAACAAATACCGCGATCGAAATCCGAAACATCGCGGCAAGGTCCGGACGTGAACGCCCCCTGAAAGAAGCGCAACTTGAAGCAGATATCAAAATCGCAACGGGAATACCGAATGAAGCGGAAAACGATCTTGCCGCCGCAGTTCAGGATGACCTTTCACAAACCCAACCCGCGGTAACAGCGTTGATTGAAAGCAAGATAGAAAATGATCGCGGAATATCAGATCAGGACCTTACGTTGCTCCAGTCCATTGCGTTTGAACACGGGAAAAGCCCAGTTGGACTCGAGCTGCAGACACTACACATCCGCGCCCTATTTCACATGGGGCGATTTGCACAAGGGTATGCGCAATTTGACGATATCAGGAGCGACCTGAAACAAGTTCAATTACAAACTACACTTGAAAAAGCGAGCTCGAATTTACTGCATATCAGTGCAGACGCCGAGTTTTTAACCTTCATCATGACGCGCAACGATTGGGACGCTGTCTCCGATGAAACCAGATTAAAACTCGCTAAGCGCCTTATGCGGTTAGGGTTTGCGGAAAAAGCGCGGAGCTTTGTACTGGCAAGCCCAAACACCCCAACTAGGGCAACGCGCGAATTCTTAGCAGAGTTGGCCTTGCAGCAACAGAAACCTGATGTGGCGCTGGGTTATCTGGCTGGCTTAAATACGAAATCTGCAATTGCTTTACGGCAGCAGGCCTTAAAACGGCGCCCTAAACCCAATCTAGAGCAGCAGGAAAGCTACGGCCCCGCTATTTCATCTGCCCAAACATCAGATTTAGTAACGGCCTCACAAATGCGCGACGGCCCCACGGGAGCAATCTCGGACAAGGTTTCAGCGATCCTAAGCGGTTTAAACGACCCTCCCCAGCCTGATCCGCAATCAGATCTACAAACGTATCAAGCGGTATTGGATAGCAGCCAATCCACACGAAGTGCCTTGAACACCCTTCTTGATCTTTATCCGTCACTCGTAGACGGCAAGTAACTGATCATTAAGCATGATCTTCTAGGCTCGTTTCGAAATCAGCAGCAAGAAATGCGCGTCAATGAAGATCCAATGCAAAACACCTCTCTATTCTGAGCACGATAGCAGCACCCGCAACGTAAGCATTACACTCAAAATTTGGGTTTCCCCACTCGTGCTCCAGCAACAATTGAGCAACGTCGCTCGGATTGAATTGCCGCCAATTGCGAACACGCCAAGATGATCTTGCGTGCGGCCAAGGACATATTCCGCCCGACAATCCTGCTTGCATTGGCGCTGATGGCGATCATCGTGATGATGATTTTGCCCATGCCCGCATGGGTTTTGGATCTGGGATTGGCCGCGTCTTTTGCACTGGCCATCCTGATGTTCACGGTCACTTTGTTTATTGAGCGACCTTTGGATTTCTCGGCATTCCCAACGGTGCTGCTCGCGTCGCTCATGCTGAGATTGTCGCTGAATGTTTCTTCAACAAAACTCATTATTGGAAATGGGCATACTGGAACCTCCGCCGCTGGAAGCGTCATCGAGGGCTTTGCCAGCTTTGTCATGGGCGGCAGCATCCTTCTGGGGCTTGTCGTCTTTTGTGTGCTGTTGATCGTGAACTTCATCGTTATCACAAAGGGTGCCACACGTATGGCTGAGGTCGGCGCTCGGTTCGCGTTGGACGGCATGCCTGGTAAGCAACTCGCCATCGACAGCGACATGTCCGCTGGTGCTATTGATCACGCGGAGGCGAAAGCGCGGCGCGAACGTGAACAAGCTGAAACAACATTTTTTGGGTCGCTTGATGGTGCTTCAAAATTCGTGAAGGGGGATGCCGTCGCGGGGCTTCTGATAACTTTCCTGAACCTTGTGATGGGCCTAATCATCGGTGTTGTCATTCACGGGATGGACCTGTCCCTTGCGTTTCAAACCTATGCAATTCTGACGGTAGGAGATGGGCTTGTTACGCAAATTCCCGCGGTAATCATCTCGATCGCCTCCGCCTTGTTGCTTGCGCGGGGTGGCACGTCGGGATCAACCGATCTGGCACTGTTCTCACAGTTCGCCAAACACCCGTCTGCACTCGCAACCGTTGCCTTTCTAATGGGGCTGTTTGGCTTGGTCCCCGGTCTGCCATTCATACCATTTGTTCTTGGATCAGCGGCGCTTGGTTTTGCGGCTTGGTCAGCGGCCAAACAGAGCGCTGCTTCTGCGGAGCAGGCGCAAGACCATGACGATGTCGAGGCTGATACTCCTCAGGAAAGTATCGGTGACATTCTAGATCTAGATGATATCCACGTGGAGTTTGCCGCCGATTTGGTCGCGATGGTTCTAGACCCGGCCACGGGCTTGGATGCGCGTATATCCAGCATCCGAAATCACACCGCCAGCGCATTTGGGTTGATCCTGCCTGAGATCCGTTTGACGGATAATGGATCACTTCCGCCCGGAACTTACACGATCAAGATACAAGGCGTGGAACAAGCTCGAAATCGGCTTCACCCTGATCGGGCCTTGGTCATTCTCAGCGGAGATGAAGCCTTGCTGCCTGACGGGGAAGACGTGCAAGAGCCCGTTTACCAAGCACCGGCGCGCTGGATATCAAACGACGACCAGGAACAGGCCGCATTGGCAGGCTGTGCTGTTGTTTCACCTACTGAAGTCCTTGCGACCCACTTGCTTGAGATCATGAAGCAGAACTTCCCACGGTTACTGGGACTAAAGGCCCTACGCAGGCTTTTGGACGAATTCGTGAACCTCTCGGACCCGGCGCGGGCCGAAGCCAATAGGCGGCTATTGGACGAACTGGTTCCCGACAAGGTTCCTCTGGACTTGCTGCACTCAGTGTTGCGTCTGCTTTTGGAAGAACGGGTATCCATTCGAAATCTGCCCGTCATTCTGGAAAGTGTCGCCGAAGCCCGTCCCGTATTCGGAACCCCCGAGGCCATTTGCGACCACGTTAGACAGCGGTTGAACTTTCAACTCCTCTCAGAATTGAAGCGAGAGGATGGAACCGTCCCACTGATCCAGTTGGCCCCGGAATGGGAAGCCTGTTTTCAGTCGTATCAACTGGACCCGGAACGTGGAGAAGTGGCCTTGCCACCAGAGGAGTTCAACCGTCTTGCAAACGCTGTCGCAGACAAGATTGCGCGCGCTGGTGAAACCGGCATTTACCCGGCTGTTGTCACCTCCTCACGCAGGAGGCGCTTTCTCCGAACCGTCCTTTCTGCAAAAGGGATCGCAAACCCGGTCCTGTCATTCGAAGAAATCGGGACCGAGGCGCGACCGTCACTTGTCGGATTGGTGCCCGCATGAACGCGCAATATGCCCAGCTTCTCGAACAGTCTCAGGCGTTTTTCATGTTGGGCTTTGTTGTGTTTCTTCGCGTGGGCGCAGCCATGGCGTTTCTTCCGGCCTTTGGCGAAACCATGGTTCCAGTACGGGTACGTTTGTTCATGGGGTTGGCCTTTACTGCGATCGTCACACCCACCGTCGCGTCCAATGTTGAGCTTTCACTTAGCCAATTGACCTCGCCGATATATTTACTGAGCGAGCCGATCATCGGGCTTGGGTTTGGATTTGTCTTACGCCTTGCGATCGTCTCCCTTCAGGTGGCAGGCAGCATTGCGGCTCAATCAACCTCTCTTGCCCAGCTCATGGGGGGCAACAATTCTGACCCACAACCCGCCATTGGGCATGTCCTTATGATCTCGGGTTTGGCCCTTGCGGTTATGTTGGACCTGCATGTGCGGATCGTCGAAGGCTTCATACTGTCCTATCAGGCATTCCCCATTGGGCAGCTTCCCACTCCCAAGGGCTTTTCAGACTGGGGCGTCATGCATATTGCGCGCAGCTTCGGGTTTGCGTTCACGCTGGCGGCCCCCTTCGTCATCGTTTCACTGCTCTACAACGTGGCGCTGGGGATCATTAACCGTGCTATGCCCCAGTTAATGGTGGCCTTTGTGGGCGCCCCGGCCATTACAGCGGGGGGACTTATTCTGCTAGCACTGACAACGCCCGTGTTATTGCCGATCTGGCAAAATGCACTCGAAGCTTTGCTGCTTGATCCGTTCGGGGGATGGTAGATGGCCGACGAAGAAGATGACAGCAAACAACACGAGCCGACGCAGAAGAAGCTGGACGATGCCCGGAAACGAGGTGAAATCGCGCGGTCGACAGACCTGAATACTGCGATGTCCTACATGGTCCTACTTCTGCTCGCGACGACGATTGGCGCATCAACGATGAGCGGCTTGGGCAGTGTGTTTTCCAGTATCCTTGAGCAATCGGATCAACTTGCAAAAACCGCCTTTCAAGGCCGGGGTGGGCCCGTTCTGGCAAATGCTATGACGTTGATCGCTTGGCATCTGGCGCCTTGGCTTTTGGTGCCGATGGTTGGCGTTCTGGGTTTAACAGTAGCCACGCGCAGCTTCGTCGTTTCCCCAGAAAAACTGATGCCCAAGCTTAACCGCGTGTCCCCTCTCTCCAATGCCAAAAACAAATTCGGACGCTCGGGGCTGTTTGAGTTCTTTAAAAGCTTTGTGAAGCTTTCAATCTACGGCGTGATTTTGGGGATCTTCATTTGGATCAAGCTCCCACTCATGCTGGCGGCGCTTGCCCTGAACCCCGGCATGGTCTCGGTCTTACTGTTGGATCTATCGATCGAATTCTTCGCCATCGTCCTTCTGGTCGCAGTGATCATCGGGGGCATAGACTTCATGTGGCAGAAGCAAGAGCACCTGCGCAAGAACCGCATGTCGCACAAAGAGCTCATGGACGAGATCAAGCAAAATGAAGGCGATCCGCACATGAAAAACCAAAGGCGGCAAAAGGGGTATGACATTGCCACAAACCAGATGTTTCAGGATGTTCCTGATGCTGATGTTATTGTTGTCAACCCGACCCACTACGCGGTGGCTTTGAAATGGTCGCGTTCGCCCGGGGATGCTCCGATCTGTGTGGCGAAAGGCGTGGACGAAATCGCAGCCCGTATCCGCGAGGTCGCATCCGAAAACGGTGTGCCGATTCATCGCGACCCGCCAACCGCGCGCGCACTTTACGCCACGGTCGAAATTGGCAGCGAAGTGCCACCAGACCAATACCAAGCTGTCGCAGCGGCCATTCGCTTTGCTGAAAACATGCGTCAACGCGCCAAAAAATCCTTGAGGAACCCTGATGGCTGAACCTATCGCGCAACTTGCGGATCTGACCGCGATGAAACTTGATCACGCCATGGCAGAACTTTCTGCCAGCGCGGCGACAATTGTGCATCTTGAAGGGCTGATTGCAGACCTTCGGGATCGCCTACTACACCTACCGGGACTTGATGCCGAAACGGGGCAGAATCCAGCCCTCTCGTGCGGGCATTTTGACCGATGGCAAAAACAGGCCGAGGGGCAGTTGCGTCACCTAAATATCCAACTTGCTCTGGCGCGGGCCAAGCATGAAGAGATGACTTCGAGCGCTCGATTGGCCTTTGGGCGCGATTCTGCGGCCAAAGCTATCCAAGATAAAACACTGCGCGCGCAGCAAGACATGCAGCGAAGACGGGTGGAACACCAATGAAACCACGCGTCAGACGCGTTTCTCCTCTTTTCATTGGAACCAATCCGGTCTATAGGCACGGCTTCACTGCGGGGCTTACACCCTTGGAGGATTCCCGCACCTAATTGTTAATGGAGAAAACCAATGGCACGTGAGATTCCGAATCTTGACGCCACGGTACGTACGGGGACAGGCAAGGGGGCCGCTCGTCAAGCTCGCCGCGAAGGCCAGGTACCGGGTATCGTATACGGCGGTGGCGAAGAGCCGCTCGCTATCAACATCCCCTTCAACGAGCTGTTCAAAAAGCTGAAGGCCGGTCGTTTCCTTTCGACCCTGTGGAACCTGAAGGTTGACGGTCATGAAGACGTTCGTGTGATCTGCCGCAACGTACAGCGTGATGTTGTTAAAGATCTGCCGACCCATCTGGACCTGATGCGCCTACGCCGCACCAGCCGGATCAGCCTGTTCATCCACGTTGATTTCGAGAACGAAGAAGAAGCACCCGGCCTGAAACGCGGTGGCGTTCTGACCATCGTGCGTCCAGAAGTCGAGCTGAACGTTCTGGCCGGCGAAATTCCTGAGAAGATCGTTGTTGATCTGACCGGTCGTGAAGTTGGTGACGTAATCCACATCTCGGACGTGACGCTGCCTGAAGGCGCCAAAACGACTATTGACCGTGACTTCGTCATTGCCAACATTTCGGCACCAAGTTCGCTGCGCTCTGAAGATGACGGCGAAGCTGAAGGTGAAGCAGAAGAAACAGCTGCCGAAGAGGCACCCGCTGCAGAAGAATAAACAAGACCTGAAAAGGTATTTGGAAACGGGATCCTTCGGGGTCCCGTTTTTTTTGACCCGAAGTATGTCCCAATTTGGCAAATAAACGGCCACATGGGAGTATTTGCCACTCTGGATCAGGCCAAGTAGATTACCTAAAATGATAATTTCAGGTTCTCCCCCCCTGATGTCCAGAAGGAAAAACGCATATGAAACTGTTCGTCGGCCTTGGAAATCCAGGCGCGAAATATGCAGGCAATCGGCATAATATTGGCTTCATGGCAGTTGAACATATCGCCGAGGATCACGGGTTCGCCCCTTGGCGCGGCAAGTTCCAAGGAAGCGTCAGTGAAGGCAAGCTTAACGCCGAGAAGGTGATCTTGCTGCGCCCTGAGACCTTCATGAACCTGTCCGGCCAGTCGGTCGGGGAGGCCATGCGGTTCTACAAGCTCACCCCTGACGACGTGTATGTCTTCCACGATGAGCTGGACCTTGCACCGGGCAAATGCCGCGTGAAAACCGGGGGAGGACATGCCGGGCACAATGGCTTGCGGTCGATTCACGCCCATATTGGTGCTGAATATCACCGCGTGCGGATGGGGATTGGTCATCCGGGTAACAAAAATGCCGTCGCCGGATATGTGCTGCGGGACTTCGCGAAGTCGGAACAGGATTGGCTGGATGATGTTTTACGCGGGTGTTCAGATGGGGCTGCCGATTTGGCCGCAGGTGACAGCGGTAAGTTCATGAATGCCATTGGCCGGCGCGTGAACCCTCCCCGGTCTTCGGGCGGGAACGAAGTGCCGCCGAAGAAAGCACCGCCAGAGCCTCGACCCATAGCCAAAAATGAGCCTGCCGCTGAGGACACACGCAGCCCGCTGCAGAAGTTGATGGACAAGTTTTCTTGAGCTTGCGCGACGCATTCGAGGTTCAGGCAGGCAACAATGAACGTTTGGACAGCCCCTTCACGGCGCGCATATTGCGTGTTGCCGGGCGCATTCTGACCTCTGGATCCCCGATCGCTGATCGAATGCTGAAATGGGAAGGGAATGTCGGAGCATTTGGTCAGTCTTTGCCCCTTCGGTTTCTGGCCGGACTTCATGCGCTGGTGCTAACAGAAGACTGTCCAGAGCTGGTGGCCATTTACCCACCCCATCCTTATCCAAGTGACGCGCAAATTGAAGAGGCACTTCAAGTGGCCCTTACCGACCACACAGATACGCTGGATCGCTGGTTGGACATGCCCCCTCAGACAAACGAAGTCCGCCGCGCAGCCGTTATGATCGCAGCCGGCCACTGGTTGGCAGAGAGCTACGCGCTGCCAATGCGCGTGCTGGAACTTGGCGCGAGCGCGGGGCTAAACCTGATGTGGGATAGGTTCGCGCTTCAAGCAGGCAGTGTTCAGTTGGGGCCAGAAGATGCGCCTGTGGTGTTGTCCCCCGACTGGCGCGGGGATTTTCCGTCAGGGTCTGTCCCGACGGTTTTGTCACGCCGTGGTGTCGATCTGATGCCGATGGATGTCGAAGACCCAGATGATCTGTTGCGCATGTCATCATATCTTTGGGCTGATCAACCCGAACGCCTGGAACGCAGCAGAGCCGCCGCGTCCATTTTCGACGCGCATGTTGATCCGGGCGACGCGGCCGATTGGTTGGAAGCACAGCTAGAAGCTGTCGAGCCGGACCACCTGACCCTGATCTATCACACGATCGCGTGGCAGTATTTCCCAGCAGAAACTCAATCCCGCTGTTTGGCCGCTATGAAATCCGCTTCGCAAAACGGACCGGTCGCACATCTGTCAATGGAAGCAGATGAACGCAAAGGGGAAGGTGCGGCCATCACGCTTTTCTTGCTGCCAGAGGATCGCAAGTTGACGCTTGGTCGTGTCGATTTCCATGGACGATGGGTGGATTGGGCGGCACCTTAACCCAAAGGTAAATGAGGTCCAAAATGCGTCATATCTTGAAACGACTGTTGCAGATCTTGCTGGTTGTTGTTGTTCTGGCAGTGGTTGCTGCGATCTGGAAACGCGAAGAAATCTCGCGGCTGCTTGCTGTGAACTCATTGTTTTCAGAAGAGAAAATTGTCCAAAACTTCTCGCATATGGATGGTGCTTTTCTAACCCAAAGTTTGGCGCGCGGCGACGGCCCTGTCTCGGAACTTCCCATCGGTGATGCGATTACGCTGCCTGAAGGTAGCGACAATTGGATCAAGACGCGCAGCGTGACGTCATTGGTGGTGCTGAAGAACGGCAGGCTGCGGTTTGAAGACTATTATCTTGGCACCGGTGCAGAGGATCGCAGGATCAGCTGGTCCGTGGCGAAAAGCTTCCTTTCAGCGCTGACCGGTATTGTTCTGGCCGACGGCGCTATCGCATCGCTTGATGATCCGGTTGAGCTTTATGTACCGGCCCTAAATGGCAGTGCATATGAAGGTGCGACGATCCGAAACGTACTGAACATGTCTTCTGGTGTCGTGTTTGACGAGGACTATCTGGACTTCAATTCTGACATCAACCGCATGGGCCGTGTGCTGGCCCTTGGGCAATCCATGGATGAATTTGCCGCCGGACTGACCGAGACGTTCACAGGCCCCGGTGAAACTTGGCAATATGTCTCGATCGACACGCATATCATCGGCATGGTGATCCGGGGGGCCACTGGGAAATCCATCTCGGAGCTTCTGCAAACCCGGATAATCGAACCGATGGGGTTAGAAGACGCCCCGTATTATCTGACAGACGGATATGGAGTTGCCTTTGTGCTAGGCGGATTGAATTTGCGCACACGTGATTATGCCCGGTTCGGGCAGATGTTCCTTCAGGACGGGCAGTGGAATGGCCAACAAATCGTTCCGGCAGATTGGGTTGCAACCTCTACCACCCCCTCTGCCCCGACAGCCGCTGGAGAACAGAAATACGGCTATCAATGGTGGATGGCCTCCGATGCGCCCGAGGGTGAGTATTTCGGGCGCGGCATCTATGGTCAGTACATCTATATCGACACAAATCGCGACGTGGTGATCGCCACAAATGCCGCAGATCGCGGGTTCCGAGAAGACGGCGTGAATGACACCAACATCGCGATGTTTCGTAAGATCGCATCGTCGATGGACTGAACCCAGTTAGTCCACCGAACGTCCTTCAGTGTCGGACATGTCAAAGCCCAGATACTTGGCGACCGTAAAGATGTCCTTGTCACCACGTCCGCACATATTCATGCAGATTATGTGGTCCTTGGGCAGCTTCGGGGCGATCTTCGTTACATGAGCCAGCGCGTGGCAGGGCTCAAGCGCAGGGATGATCCCTTCGGTCGAACAGCAAAGCTGGAACGCATCCAGAGCTTCCTTGTCGGTGATAGCAACATATTCTGCGCGCCCAATCTCGTGCAGCCAGCTATGTTCGGGTCCGATGCCCGGATAGTCCAGCCCTGCTGAGATTGAATAGCCGTCAAGGATCTGCCCATCATCATCCTGCAACAGGAAGGTGCGGTTGCCATGCAGCACGCCGGGGCGACCACCGGTCAGCGATGCGCAGTGCTCCATGTCGTCATTCACACCTTTGCCGCCAGCCTCGACACCAATGATGTTTACGCTTTTGTCGTCGAGGAACGGATAGAACAGACCAATCGCGTTCGACCCGCCACCGATGGCCGCGATGATGGTGTCAGGCAGACGCCCTTCGGCCTTCTGCATCTGTTCTTTGGTTTCCTTACCGATGATCGACTGGAAATCGCGAACCATAGCTGGATAAGGATGGGGGCCAGCAGCGGTGCCGATGCAATAGAACGTGTCGGCCACGTTGGTTACCCAATCGCGCAACGCGTCGTTCATAGCATCTTTCAACGTTCCGCGACCGCTTTCAACGGCGATCACTTCAGCGCCCAAAAGACGCATGCGGAAAACATTCGGGGCCTGACGCTGCACGTCATGCGCACCCATATAGACGATACACTTAAGACCAAATTTCGCACAAACCGTGGCTGTCGCAACACCGTGTTGGCCTGCCCCGGTCTCGGCGATGATACGCGTTTTGCCCATACGGCGCGCCAACAGAATTTGGCCAAGTACATTGTTGATCTTATGCGCACCGGTGTGGTTCAGCTCGTCCCGCTTCATATAGACCTTTGCGCCGCCCAGATGCTTGGTCAGACCTTCTGCAAAGTAAAGCGGGCTGGGGCGGCCGACATAGTGGGTCCAAAGATCCTGCATTTCCGCCCAGAAACTGTCGTCAGTCTTGGCTTTTTCATACTCTGCTTCAAGATCAAGGATCAGCGGCATCAACGTTTCCGAGACGAAACGCCCGCCGAAATCACCAAACCGGCCCTTTTCATCAGGGCCATTCATGAAGCTGTTGAACAGATCGTTGGACATGGGCATACCCCCCTTTTGCCTTAACCGGCACCGTGTGCAGCGGCGCAGAAGGCCGCAATCAGTCCCTCATCCTTGATACCGGGCGCGGTTTCAACCCCTGACGATACATCGACCTGATTTGCACCCGTCAAACGGATGGCTTCAGCGACATTTTCAGGCGTCAGCCCCCCCGCCAGCATCCAAGGACACGGCCAGTATTTCCGCTGCACCAGTCTCCAGTCAAACGTGACACCATTGCCACCGGGCAGATCGGCCCCTTTGGGCGCTTTTGCATCAATCAGCAACTGATCGGCAACTCCGGCAAAGCGCTCAATTTGCGCCACGTCATCCGGGCCCGAAATCCCAATGGCCTTGATCACCGGCAGTCCAAAAATGGCCTTCACTTCGGCCACACGTTCAGGGCTTTCAGAGCCGTGCAACTGGATCATGTCAGTCGTCGTGTGTTTGACGATATCCTCAATCCCGGCGTTATCCATATCCACGACCAAAGAAACTTTGGCCACGCCCGTCGGCACGTCCAACATCAGCGCGGCTGCCTGATCTAAGGTAACCGAGCGCGGGCTTTTGGGAAAGAAATTGAACCCGATATAGCGCGCACCTGCGTCAACCGCAGCCGCTAGCTGTGCGGGGTCTTTCAGCCCACAGATCTTTACCGAAATGCTCATCTGTTTCAGCTGGTCTTATCCAGCAAAGCCAACACATCATCGCCGGTGCGGGCTTTGGGTTCACGCAGAGATTTCACTTCGCGCGCCAACTGGTCACGCTCGCGGCGATTGCGGGCGCTTTCAGCGCGCAGCTTATGCTCGCGAAGCCATTCCCAAACGAACCCAATCAAGATACCTGCCACGACGCCTCCGAAGATGACGACGAAAAGTGGAAGCGTGATGGACCAGCTCCACCCCAAAAAGCCAGAAAGCTCGCTGGGAAGGATGTTCAAAGTCACGCTGCCCCGATTGGCCAGCGCGACCGTGATCAGAACAACACCAAGTGCCGCCAAAAAGGCGTAACGGATATACCGCATGTAGAACCTCTTACTTGCCGTTTAGCCGGTCCCGCAAAAGCTTGCCGGTTTTGAAAAACGGCACATGTTTTTCTTCGACTTGCACCGACTCACCCGTGCGTGGATTGCGGCCGATACGAGCATCTCTTTTCTTGACTGAAAATGCGCCAAAGCCGCGCAGTTCGACCCGATCACCACGAGCCATAGCTTCAATGATCTCTTCGAAAATGCTGTTCACAATGCGTTCGACATCACGCTGATAGAGGTGCGGATTTTCATCCGCGATCTTCTGGATCAGTTCAGACCGGATCATCCTGGTCCCCCCAAATTGGTCTATCTAATGGATTTTGCATCCTTATTCTGTCCAAGTATAGGAGCAAACCAAGCCCTAGGATACAAGTCTTGGCAGGCAAGAAAGCCTGAATCTAACAAATTTTTGCCGTTTTCCGCGGGATTTCCAGCATGCTGCAAATGCACATGGCACCCACACTGCGGGTCAATGCTTTGCTCGGTCGCAAGCAACCCTTGTGATTCGAGGCATCCGAAAAGAAAACGGCCCCACGCATTGCGCAGGGCCGTTTCATCAATTTGGCAGAGGACTTAGTCGTCCTGCTTCAGAGCGGCGCCCAGGATATCACCCAGCGATGCACCCGAATCCGACGAACCATACTGTTCTACGGCTTCTTTCTCTTCCGCGATCTCGCGTGCCTTGATCGACAGACCCAGACGACGCGACTTCGCGTCAACATTGGTCACGCGAACGTCCATCTTGTCACCGACCTGGAAGCGCTCGGGGCGCTGCTCAGCACGGTCACGCGACAGGTCCGAACGACGGATGAAGGATTTCATGCCTTCATACTCGACTTCGATGCCGCCATCTTCAATCGCGGTCACTTCAACAGTCACGATCGAGCCGCGCTTCACGCCGCCAACAGCTTCTGCGAAGGGGTCGCCGTCCAGTGCTTTGATCGACAGAGAGATACGCTCTTTGTCGGTGTCAACTTCCGACACAACAGCTTTGACGATGTCGCCCTTTTTGAAGTCCTGAATGGCTTCTTCGCCACGCTGGTCCCACGAGATGTCCGACAGGTGAACCATGCCGTCGATTTCGCCGTCGAGACCAATGAACAGACCGAATTCGGTGATGTTCTTGACTTCGCCTTCGACCTCGGTGCCCTCGGGGTGTGTTTCTGCGAACACTTCCCATGGGTTACGCATGGTCTGCTTCAGGCCCAGAGATACGCGACGCTTGGCGCCGTCGATTTCCAGAACCATGACTTCGACTTCTTGCGAGGTCGACACGATCTTGCCTGGGTGAACGTTCTTCTTGGTCCACGACATTTCGGATACGTGCACCAGACCTTCAACACCCGGCTCCAGCTCAACAAATGCACCGTAGTCGGTGATGTTGGTCACGCGGCCAGTGTGCACCGATTCCAGCGGGTACTTGCCAGCAACCAGATCCCACGGATCGTCCTGCAGCTGCTTCATACCAAGCGAGATACGGTGGGTCTCTTTGTTGATCTTGATGACCTGAACCTTGATGGTTTCGCCGATCGTCAGGATCTCAGAAGGATGGTTCACACGGCGCCATGCCATGTCAGTGACGTGCAGCAGACCGTCTACGCCGCCCAGGTCAACAAACGCACCATATTCGGTGATGTTCTTGACGACGCCGTCAACAGCTTGGCCCTCGGACAGGTTGCCGATGACTTCAGCACGCTGTTCAGCACGCGACTCTTCCAGGATTGCGCGACGCGAAACAACGATGTTGCCACGGCGACGGTCCATTTTCAGGATCTGGAATGGTTGCTTCAGACCCATCAGCGGGCCAGCGTCGCGTACGGGGCGCACGTCAACCTGCGAGCCGGGCAGGAACGCAACAGCGCCGCCCAGATCGACGGTGAAGCCGCCTTTGACGCGACCGAAGATCGCGCCTTCGACGCGTGCATCGTCTGCGTATGCTTTTTCCAGGCGGTCCCATGCTTCTTCACGGCGGGCCATCTCGCGCGAGATAACAGCTTCGCCGCGGGCGTTTTCAGCCGCGCGCAGGTAGACTTCCACTTCGTCGCCTACAGCGATTTCAGGGGCTTCACCCGGGTTTGCGAATTCTTTTAAATCAACGCGGCCTTCCATTTTGTAGCCTACGTCGATGATGGCTTGGCCAGCTTCAATAGCGATGACTTTACCTTTGACAACAGAACCCTCATCGGGCGTGTCCATTTCGAAGCTTTCATTAAGGAGGGCTTCGAATTCCTCCATAGTTGCGTTAGCCATGTGGCGTTTCATTCCTTTACAGTCATTTTCACGGGCCGAGCGGTTGTCTCCGCCGGTCTTGGATTTCCCAATTTGGTCAACAGGTTAGACGCAAAACAAAGAGGGCCGGAGCACCGACCCTGCCTGTCTTTCCCTGAGTCGCGGCATTTACACCTTGTCGACAAGGGCGGGGATTACGCGGATTCTGCCTGTAAATCAAGGGCTGATGCAGATCATAGCGGGATGGCGAGGGAAGCCTATAAAGGCAGAATGGATCAAGGCGACATCATCAAATGGTTGATGGCAGGGGATCCTGCCATCGCGTACCAAACCTCACGTGACCTGTTGGGAGAAGACAGGTTTAAAATGCGTCACGCAATGTTGAAAGGCGGTCAGGTTGAGAGGCTATTGGCATTGCGCGGCACGGATGGCGGTTGGGGTGACGGATATTATCGTCCCCGTTGGGCCTGCACCCATTACATCCTGCTAGAATTGAAAGAGATGGGTTTGGTTGCTCTCCCAGAAATTGCGGCGCTGCTCAATCAGGTGGCGTGCACGCATATGGCGGGCGAAGGCGGGCTGGGTCATGCACCCGGCGTTGCCAAGGCGGATGTTTGTATCAATGGCATGTTTCTGAATTTTGGATGCGCATTTGGGTTAGAGGAAACGCACGCTGCAGAGGTTCTAGATTGGCTTCTGTCGCAACAGATGTTCGATGGCGGCTGGAATTGTCGCAAAAACCGCTCGGGAGCAGTACATTCGTCCCTGCATTCTACGCTGTCGATCGTTGAAGGCTTGCATGAATACATCTGCGCCGGACATTCGTATCGAGTAGCAGAGGCACGCGCTGCAGCCGAAGCTGGCCGGGAATTCATCCTACAGCACCGGTTTTATCGCTCGGACCGAACCGGGCGGATCATCAAGTCAGAGTTCCTACGATTTCCCTATCCACCGCGCTGGAGATACAACGTGCTGCGCGCGTTGGACCATTTCCGCAATGCTGGATGCGCTTATGATCCACGGATGAAAGACGCACTGGACGTGATCGCGTCGAAACGCCGTGCCGATGGGCGCTGGCCGATTTACGCCTCCCAGAAAGGCGACACTTTAGGCCCTGAGAAAGGACCCGGGCCCAGCTATTGGGTCACATTGTTGGCTTTGAGGGTGTTGAAAATCTACCCGCGTGCCTGATCGACCACCGACAAGGCAGCCGCCACGGCATCCTCGATCGACAGCTCCGAGGTATCAATAGTCACCGCATCCCCGGCGGGTTTCAAAGGCGCCTCTTTCCGTTCGCTGTCACGTTTGTCGCGGGCGATCACGTCGGCCAGAACTTGATCGCGTGTCACATCATGTTCCTTGGCCGAAAGCTCCAGAAACCGGCGCTCGGCCCGCACTTCGGCGCTGGCGGTCACGAACAGCTTCACATCTGCGTCCGGACAAATCACCGTTCCGATATCGCGCCCATCCAGCACTGCTCCACCATTGCGGGCTGCGAAATTGCGTTGAAAGTCTACAAGTGCGGCGCGCACTTCAGAAATCACTGCGACTTTTGATGCTGCCTGCGCCACTTCGGGCGTGCGCAGATCGCCTTGCATGTCGGCAGGGGTGAGCGTCTTGGCAGCTTCAATCGGGTCGATGTCAGACAGCGTTTTCGCGCCAACAGCCCGGTACAGCAGTCCAGTATCAAGATGGGCAAATCCGAAATGGGCAGCGACTGCTTTGGAAATTGTTCCCTTTCCTGCCGCGGCAGGCCCGTCAATCGCAACGATGAATGTCATCCCGTTTGTCCCTTCCAACGACGCCACATCATGCCGGCAACCCCTGCAAGGAGTATGGTCAAAGCGACGGTCACAAAGCCCGATTTCAACATGGTGAGAAGTGCTGCGATCGAGACCACTTCTTCGTCAATGCCATTCGCACCCAGACGCAACAGATCCGCTACGGCACCGTTTTCATTCCAGTCAAAAACAGCGGCCAGAACAGCAAGACCCGAAAATCCTGCAGCCCATTTCGTTGGAAACAACAAGAGATAGGCCAAGATCAAAGAGAGGGCCATCAGACCGGGGTAAAGCGTATCCAGCTTGTGCTGCACACCCAAATAATGTGCTTTCCCGTTTTCGTTTAGAGCCATCAGAAATTCGCGCGCGTCGTCAGTCGTATATCCACTTGGGCGCAGATCGAACGGCATCAATCCATTCGCATCGCCCATAATGATCGGTAAGGACCAAAGCACCATGGCACAGTACACAAGTACCGTTGCGGCAAACACCGCCCAGAAGGTTCTCTTCAAGCTCATCCGTTGTTGCGCACCATCTGTGCGCCAAGGTCCGACATCAGCGGCTCAAATACCGGGAAGCTGGTGGCGATGGGGCCGCCATCATCCAAATTGACTGGCTTTTGCGAGGCAAAACCAAGGCAGGCAAAGCTCATCGCGATGCGGTGATCCAACACTGTGGCAACAGTGCAGCCGCCGGGGACACCATCGGGACCAAGGCCTTCAACGCTCCACCAGTCTACGCCTTCATCCACGGTGACACCTGCGGCACGCAGACCTTTGGCCATCGCGTCGATCCGATCGCTTTCCTTCACGCGCAGTTCGTGAACGCCAGGCATTTCGGTCTTGCCAGTGGCAAAGGACGCCACAACCGACAAGATCGGGTATTCGTCGATCATGCTGGCAGCCCGTTCCGGCGGCACCACGATGCCCTTCATGTTGGGCGAGTATTTCGCACGCAGATCCGCGACGGGCTCGCCGCCTTCCGTACGTTCGTTCTCGAACGTCAGATCCGCGCCCATGTCTTGCAGCGTATAAAACAGGCCTGCACGGGTTGGGTTCAGGCCAATGTTCGGGACTAGCACGTCCGATCCAGGCACAATCAGGGCTGCACAGACGGGAAATGCGGCCGAGCTTGGATCGCGCGGAACGGTAATCGTTTGCGGTTTCAGTTCCGGCTGACCAGTCAAAGTGATCTTGTGACCCTCGTCGGTGTCCTCAACCGTGATATCAGCCCCGAAACCCGCTAGCATCCGTTCGGTGTGGTCGCGGGTGGCTTCTTTTTCGATCACCACGGTTTTGCCCGGCACGTTCAAGCCAGCCAACAACACAGCGGATTTCACCTGCGCCGAGGCCATCGGAGTGGTGTAGGTCACATTCACAGGTTCGCGCGCACCAACGATGGTCATCGGGATGCGGCCACCTTCGCGGCCATAACTTTGCGCACCAAACTGCGCGATGGGGTCTGTCACGCGACCCATCGGGCGCGAGCGAAGCGAAGCATCCCCGGTAAAGGTCGCAGTGATCGGAGATGTCGCCATCGCGCCCATGATCAGACGCACGCCGGTGCCTGCGTTGCCACAGTCGATCACGTCTTCGGGTTCGGCAAACCCACCAACGCCCACGCCATTCACGCGCCATTCGCCTTCGCCCAAACGTTCCACATCAGCACCGAAAGCGCGCATGGCATCCGCGGTACCCAACACATCCTCGCCTTCCAAGAGGCCAGTGATGTGTGTTTCGCCCACGGCCATCGCCCCAAGGATCAGCGAGCGGTGGCTGATCGACTTATCGCCGGGCACACGGGCCTCGCCTTTCAGCGGGCCAGATTTGCGAGCGGTCATGGGGATGGCGGGGCCGTGTCCGGACATAGAGGGTCTCCTGTATTCTTAGAATGCTGATAGCGCAGACATTCCAACGAAGCCAGAGCTATTGGGCTTGCTAGACAACCCCGAAAGATTAGATGCGGCGGAAAGTCAGATAGTGCGGTGTACGGCCTTCGCGCAGAGCTTTTTGCTCATAGCGCGTCGAGATCCAGTCGCTCCAAGGTTTGCGCCAGTCTTCAGCATGTTCGCCCAGCCATTCAAAGCCCGCGCGCGGAACCTCTTCCAGCGTTTGGCGCACATAGTCGGGAATGTCTGTGGCGACGCGGAACTCGGCACCGGGTTTCAGCACCTTATGGAAGGGCTCAAGGTATTCGGGCGTGACAAAACGGCGGCGGTGGTGGCGTTTCTTGGGCCACGGATCTGGATAGAGCAGGAACGCCTTGTCGATGCTTTCCGGCGGCAGCACGTCAAATAGGTCGCGCACATCCCCCGGATGAACAGCAACATTTTCGCAACCGGCCGCGCGGATTTTACCCAGAAGCATGGCCACGCCATTGATGTAAGGTTCACACCCGATGATGCCGATGTCCGGATAGGTGGCGGCCTGATGCACCATATGCTCACCGCCGCCAAAGCCGGTTTCGAGCCAAACTGGCTTGCCACCAAACAGAGCGTTCAGGTCTAGCGGTGTACGATCGGGGTTCTCCTCCCAATCCACAGCACCGGGGCTGAGCGCTTTCAGATCTTCGTCCAGATAGGTCTTCTGACTGTCGCGCAGCCCTTTACCTTTCAAGCGGCCATAAAAATTGCGCCATGGCGCGCCCGAGCGGTGTTTGTTTTGCGATGCATCATCTTGTGTCATGGCCGGGCCTATGCCGTGCAAAGGGCGGGCGCGTCAAGTGACGGCCCGCCCTTTTGTGTTCTTGGTATGTGGTTCAGACCGCTTTCTTCAGCGCATCCACCAAATCGGTTTTTTCCCAGCTAAAGCCACCATCTGCTTCAGGTGCGCGGCCGAAGTGACCGTAAGCGGCCGTGCGTTGGTAAATAGGTTTGTTCAGGTCCAGATGCTCGCGAATTCCGCGCGGGGTCAGGTCCATTTCCTGCGCAACGGCGCGTTCAATCTCGGCCTCGGGCACTTCGCCTGTGCCGTGCGTATCGACGTAAATCGACAGCGGTTTAGCCACACCGATGGCATAGGACAATTGCAAGGTGCAGCGTTCAGCCATACCCGCGGCGACAATGTTCTTCGCCAGATAGCGCGCAGCGTATGCGGCCGAGCGGTCCACCTTTGTTGGATCTTTGCCTGAGAACGCACCGCCACCATGAGGCGCCGCGCCGCCATAAGTGTCCACGATGATTTTACGGCCGGTCAGGCCAGCGTCGCCATCAGGTCCCCCAATCACGAATTTTCCTGTCGGGTTCACGTGCCATTCTGTGCCACCGTTGATCCAGTCCGACGGAACGACTTCACGAATGTAGGGTTCTACCACGGCGCGCACGTCGTTGCTGGTCATCGTTTCATCCAGATGCTGGGTCGACAACACAATCGAGGTCACCTCAACCGGTTTCCCGTTCTCATACCGCAGTGAAAGCTGCGATTTCGCATCGGGGCCAAGTGTCGGTTCCGTACCGTTCTTGCGCACCTCTGCCAATCGCTTCAGGATCGCGTGCGAGTACTGAATTGGCGCCGGCATCAGCTCGGGCGTTTCATTTACGGCATAGCCGAACATGATGCCCTGATCCCCTGCTCCATCGCGATCCACGCCCTGTGCGATATGGGCGGATTGTTCATGCAAGAAGTTCAGCACGCGGCAGGTATTCCAGTGGAACTGTTCCTGCTCATACCCGATGTCGCGGATGCAATCGCGCGCAATTTGGCCGATCGAGCCCATCATGGCCTTCAGACGATCCTGATCAGTTAGGCCAACTTCACCGCCGATGACAACCATACCACTGGTGGCAAAGGTTTCGCAGGCCACGCGGGCTTGGGGTTCTTCCGCCAAAAATGCATCCAGCACCGCATCTGAGATACGGTCGCAAACCTTATCGGGGTGGCCTTCAGAAACGGATTCCGAAGTGAAAGTGTAGTTCTGACGTGACATGAAACATGCTCCATTTGAATCTGCCCGTCACGCCAGGAAGCCGTTGTGACGGTGGTCCAAAGTGGTATCCGGCCTATTGCTGCAAAGGTCAACGTGAAAAGCGACTGCGGGTTGAAATGGCGGCGAGTGCGACACAGGCCAGCAACAGAAAAAGTGGGATATCGCCGAAACGGGCGTAAATAGTTTCGGGTTGGGCATCGGGCAGCGTGACATCGAGAAACCCTGCCTGTCCAAGTGGAAGAGATTTCATCACACGCCCATGTGCATTGATCGAAGCGCTGATCCCAGTATTCGCAACGCGTATGATCGGCAGGCCAAATTCGATGGCTCGAAACCTGGCTTGTACAAGGTGCTGCTGGGGGCCTGAAAAGTCACCGAACCAAGCATCATTTGTGACCTGAAGCAACCAGTCCGGTCGGGTGGGCGCATTCCGGATATCCCGCGGGAAAACCGCCTCATAGCAGATCAGTGGCAACACTGTACCAAGCGGCCCTAAGTCCAATACTACGGGTCCCGGTCCGGCAGAGTACCCTTGCCCAAGTTGCGACGCAAAGGCCCGAATGCCAAAACGAAGCATGGCATCCCCAAATGGAATGTACTCTCCGAATGGGACCAAGTGATGCTTGTCGTAGACGGGATGGGCGCTCCCATCTGGCTCAACCATTGCCAAACTGTTGAAATAGCGCTGCCCGTCAGCTCGTTGAATGCCCAGCAGAACCGGCTTTCCATTTGCCGCATCAGCCACATGTGGCAGCAACCACTGGACGTGTTCGAGCAGCGACGGGACCGAAGTTTCTGGCCAGATGATCAAATCGAGGTCCGCGCCTTCGGGTTCGGCAGCCGTAAACTGCAACTGCCGCTCTACGAAACTCTCTGCGTAGTCCGGATCCCATTTCTGATGTTGGGGTGCATTTGGCTGCACCAGTCTAAGCGTATGTTCGGTGTTCCCGGGGGGCTCAGTTGACACCAGAAACGTTGCCAATCCGAGCACCGCAGTCAGGCCCCCGAGTGCCCACAATCCTTTGGCTGTGCGACCAACGATAAAGGCTGCGAGGAGACAGACCCATATCAAGGATAAAAATGTCAGACCCGCCACACCAATCCACGAGGCAAGCTGCGCAACAGATGTGTCGATCCATGCAAGGCCCGGGCCACCCCATGGAAATCCGGTGAACAACGTGCCGCGCAAAAGCTCGGCTGCGGTCATTCCAGCAGGCCAGAGCAGCCATTCAAGTCGGCGTTGTGGCCCAGCCAACCAGCGCGCGACTACCCAGCCCAGCGCCCATAGCAAGGAAAGACCGCCTGCCATCCCGAGAAGGGCGAAGGGGGCCATCCAGCCATGACGATCGGGCTCAACGAAGAAGGGATTGACCAGCCAACTCATCGTGACGGTGAAATAGCCAAGCCCAAGTAGCCAGCCATGAAGTGCTGCAATGCGTGGGGAATGGCTGTGACGCCAGATCAAATAGCCGACAAGAAGTCCAGCAAGCGTAGCAGCCCAGATCTGAAACGGAGCTTGCCCAAGCGCCGCGATCACACCCGCCACTATCAGGACGACAACACGCCAGCTTGGATGGGCCGCAATGCGCGCCGCACAGGCGTCAATGTCAGGCATTCTGTTTTGCAGTGTCATTTGCGTCGGGATTTTCATCCGCTGCGTCTTCGGCAGGCAATGGGCCGGGCACGCGCAGGCGCAATCGTTTTATGCGACGCGGATCAGCGTCCACAACCTCGATCTCGGCCCCACCAGGATGCGAGATCACTTCCCCTCGCGCTGGCACCTGCCCGCACAGAACAAACACCAACCCGCCAAGCGTTTCGATCTCGTCCCCATCGGCTTCTTCATGTTGAAGCTGAAACCCAGTTGCGGCTTCAAACTCATCAAGCGGAGTTTTGGCTTCAATCAGATACCACCCGGGCTTTTCTTCAACCCACAGCGCGCCTTCTTCAAGGTCGTGTTCGTCTTCGATCTCGCCGATTACCTGCTCGATCAAATCCTCGATGGTCACAAGGCCATCCACGCCGCCGTATTCGTCGATCACCAGAGCCATATGGATCCGCTCGGTTTGCATCTTTTGCAGCAGCACCCCGATCGGCATCGAGGGGGGAACAAACAGCAGTGGGCGGATCAGCTTCCGCAGAACAAAGCGCGCGGATTTCTTACCGGGCTTGCCATTGAACCCATGGTTCAGCGCCAAGTCTTTCAGGTGCACCATGCCAATGGGGCTGTCCAAAGTCCCGTCGAACACAGGCAAACGAGACAAACCACTTTCGCGGAACTCATCAACCAGCTCGTCTTTAAGGATATCAACAGGGGCGGATACGATCTCGGATTTCGGGATCATGACATCTTCGACGCGCAGGCGACGTAGGTTCATCATGCCGGGAACAGCGACAGGGGCCGTTCCGTTTCCCACGGGCGCAATGCTCGCGGGCACGATCTGTTCAGGTTCGACTGGTTTGCGCATACCAAAGATGCGGCTGAAAAATCCCGGTCTGTGATGTCTTGCTTCATCCTTCAGCGCGCTATGCGCTGCGTTAGAAGATCCGTCTGCGGTGTCGCCCATTAGTCCTTTTCCAGTTTCGCGCAAAAATTGCGCTGTTACTCTTCATATGGATTGGAAATGCTCATCTTGCCAAGGATTTCAACCTCCAACCCCTCCATCAATGCTGCATCTTTGTCGTCTATGTGATCATAACCCAACAGATGAAGCACGCCATGCACCAAAAGATGGCTTACGTGTTGGGGAAAATCCTTACCCTGCTCACCCGCTTCGCGCAGGCACGTCTCATAGGCGATGGCTATATCGCCAAGTTCCGGATCCTGAGGGGGCGCCGGATTGCCGCCCGCATCGCCCGCTGCACGTTCCTCTGATGGCCAAGACAACACGTTGGTTGCACTTTGCTTGTCGCGGAAGTCGCCATTTAGCTCTGCGATACGCGCGTCATTACACGCCAAGACACCGATCTCGAACTCACCCCCATTGGTGGGCTGAAGCTTCAGATGGCTTGTCACCGCCTCGGCTGCCGTCTGCGCCAAATGCTGAAGCCCCCCTTCTTCCCAGCGGGGATCTTCAAAAACGATATCAATCAGCATTTCAGGTATCGTGCGCCTGCTTTGTTGCCCGCGCCATAGCTTTTTGCGAAGCGTCGTCATAGGCCTCAATGATCTTGGCCACCAGCGGATGACGCACGACGTCTTTCGATGTAAAATAGTTAAAGGCGATCTGATCAATGCCCTTCAAAAGACCCTCTGCATCACGCAAGCCGCTGTCTACACCGCGCGGCAAATCGACCTGAGACCGATCGCCCGTGATCACCATGCGCGAGCCTTCGCCCAAACGAGTCAGAAACATCTTCATCTGCATGGTGGTAGCATTCTGCGCCTCGTCCAGCACGACAAAGGCATTCGCCAAGGTACGTCCTCGCATAAAGGCCAGCGGCGCAATCTCGATCTTTTTCTCTTCGATCAGCTTGGTGACCTGTTTCGAAGGCAGAAAATCATTCAGCGCGTCATAAAGCGGCTGCATATAGGGATCGACCTTGTCCTTCATGTCACCTGGCAGATAGCCAAGTTTTTCACCAGCCTCGACCGCTGGGCGTGACAGGATCAGACGGTCCACATGCCCGCCAAGGAACATGTTCACGCCAACCGCCACGGCCAAGTAGGTTTTGCCGGTGCCCGCAGGGCCGATCCCGAAGGCAAGCTCTTTGTTAAATAGGCTTTGGACATAGGCCTTTTGCGCATCGGTGCGCGGTTCAATGGTCTTTTTGCGGGTCTTAATCTCGACCGCGCTACCCTTGAACATCTCCATCTGGTCGCCATCGCGGGTGCCCGTGCCATCCTGCGTTCCGCCCATGCGGATTTCGGCGTCAATGTCACCCGGCTCCACTGCCTTTCCAGCCTCAAGCCGCTCGTACAACGCGCGCAGAACTTCGCCAGCCTTCTCGCGCGCACTGTTTTCACCCATGACCGCAAGCAGATTGCCGCGCCGGATGATCTGAACGCCCAAGTGGCTTTCGATATGGGTAAGATTGCGATCAAACTCGCCGCACAGGTCAATGAGAAGGCGGTTGTCGGGAAATTCCAGCAGCATTTCAGGGGCCGTTTCGGCTTCTGTTGCTGCGGTCAGGTCTGCTATTCCCAAATGGGGTCTCCTGTCAGATGTATGCCCTGATGGTGCCAAGAGCCGAGGGGACACGCAAGCCCCCACGTTAATTCTTCATGTGATTGTCATGAAGTCGCGCGTTTTTTGGGCCAACTAAACCGTTTCAAGCTATTGCTGAGATCCAACAATGACTGGAAACGCTTTAAAGATTAGTCCAGCAGTTCGCCCTTCAAAGAATTGGTGCGGCTTTCCACGATCTTGACGCGACGCAACGCGCCAACGGGCGCATCACTTTGCACATGAACGGCATGTAGGTGATCCGATTTCCCGACCATTTGCCCCTCAAACCGGCCCTTCTTTTCAAACAGAACGCCGACTTCCTGCCCAACCATCGCGCTTTGAACGGCACGTTGCTGTTCGGTCAGCAATGCTTGCAGGCGATGCAGCCGGTCCGTGGCGGCAGCATCATCGACCAATGCGCGCTCAGCGGCCGGCGTGCCGGGGCGGGACGAGTATTTGAAGCTGTAGGCCTGACCATAGTTAACTTCGCGGATCAGGTTCATGGTGTCTTCGAAATCCTGATCGTCCTCTTCCGGGAAGCCAACGATGAAGTCGCCCGAGATCAAGATGTCCGGGCGCGCCTCGCGGATGCGCTCAATCAAGCGCAGATAGCTTTCGGCTGTATGGCTCCGGTTCATCCGCTTAAGGATCTTATCCGATCCCGACTGAACCGGCAGGTGCAGATAGGGCATTAGCTTCTTGCAGGTGCCGTGTGCTTCAATCAGATCGTCGGTCATGTCATTGGGGTGCGATGTGGTGAAGCGAATACGCTCCAGCCCGTCAACCTCGTCTAGTGCCCAAATGAGCTTGGCCAATGACCAGTCCCCATCTGGCCCAGCGCCGTGATAGGCGTTGACGTTCTGCCCCAGCAGAGTGATTTCGCGCACGCCGCGTTCAACCAGATCCCGCGCCTCACGCAGGATACGTTCGACCGGGCGGCTGACTTCTGCCCCGCGCGTATAAGGCACCACGCAGAAGGCACAGAACTTGTCGCAGCCTTCCTGTACCGTCAGAAACGCCGTCGGATTACGCTTGGCCTTCTGTCTACGCAGTTTTGGCAGATGTTCAAACTTGTCTTCTTCGGGAAAGTCCGTATCGAGCGCTTTCTCACCCTTGGCCACCTGCTCCATCATTTCTGGCAGACGGTGGTAAGTTTGGGGTCCAACCACCAAATCGACCATCGGCTGGCGGCGCATAATCTCTTCGCCTTCCGCCTGTGCCACGCATCCAGCCACACCGATTTTCAAGTCAGGGTTCTCAGCCTTCAGCCCTTTGAAACGGCCCAGTTCGGAATAGACTTTCTCGGCGGCCTTTTCCCGAATATGACATGTGTTCATCAAGATCATATCCGCATCATCAGGCGTGTCCGTCTCAACGTACCCATCCGCGCCCAGCGCTTCGGCCATGCGTTCGCTGTCATAAACATTCATCTGGCACCCATAGGTGCGGATGTAGAGTTTTTTCTTGTCGGACATGGCGCGTTTCCCAAGATTTTGCAGCACGTGTTCAAGTCCCCGCCTCCTACAGCAAAGGGATCAGGCCCGCAACGCTTGCAAAACCTGTTGTTTTCGGGAAGTTTCTGACGGCAATCTGCAAAGAGCACAGATAAATGGGAACATATCATGCGGCATAGCGATCTTAGTCAGTTCCTAGAAACCTCAGGTGATGTCCTATCCCAAGGCCCTGTTGCGCTGATCTTTGTCGAGGATTTGGTTGAAGTTGAAAGCACAATTCAGCACCATCAGGATGCTGGATTTCGGCAGGTACTGGTATTTGCGCCTGACGCCTTAGAGTTGACCGCCGAAATGGAAGGTTCTGTACATCGGATCAGCTTCAACACATCCGCGCCGGGTGCCGTGGTAGAGGCTGTCAATCAGGTGATCGAAGCCGCACCGGGAACCTGGATATACTACTGCTACAACGCCGAATACCTTTTCCACCCCTTCTGTGAATCCCGCACAGTGGGAGAGCTGATTACCTTCCAAACAGAAGAACGCCGCGATGCGATCTTAAGTTATGTTGTCGACCTATATGCTGATGATTTGGAACAATTCCCAAATGCGGTTTCGATAGAGAACGCTCACCTGGACAAATCCGGTTACTATGCGCACGGACGAAACGACCCAGACGGAAATCCCCACGAGCGTCAGTTGGATTTCTACGGCGGGCTGCGTTGGCGATTCGAAGAACATGTACCGGTGAACGGTCACAAGATTGATCGTGTATCCCTTTTTCGGGCCAAACCCGGGCTCAAATTACGCGACAACCACACGTTCAACGACGAAGAATACAACACCTTTTCCTGCCCCTGGCACCACAACATCACCGTTGCAATCACAAGCTTCCGAGCGGCCAAGGCTCTGAAAACAAACGCCGGTTCAAAACACGATATTCCGAACTTCAAATGGCACAATACCACGAAGTTTCAGTGGAATTCGCAGCAATTGCTGGATCTTGGCCTTATGGAGCCCGGTCAGTGGTTTTGACCAGCATTCCAACTTACTCCGTTTCACGATAAACATGGCGGATCACCAAGCGAGCACCCGCCGCGACAACGCCTCGGCCTCGTTTATTCATCCCAAGACATCACGAGGTACTGATGACCGAAGTCACGCAAGGCGCGAAGGTGCGCATTCACTATACTGGTTCGCTTGAAGACGGCAGCGTTTTTGACAGCTCGGAAGGGCGCGACCCGCTGGAGTTCGAAGTAGGGTCCGGCATGATTATTCCCGGCCTCGACAAAGCCCTGCCCGGCATGACGGTTGGTGAGAAGAAAAAGGTCTCCATCGCCCCAGAAGAGGCCTATGGCCCACGTCAAGATCAGGCAATTTTGGAAGTCCCGCGCAGCGACATTCCTGCTGAAATTCCGTTGGAAGTTGGCATTCAGTTGCAGATGTCCGGCCCACAAGGCCAACCGGTCCCCGTGACCGTCACCAACCTGACCGATGACACCGTCACGCTGGACGCAAACCACGCGCTGGCAGGTAAGACATTAATCTTTGATTTTGAGGTTTTGTCGATCGGTTAACGATAGTGCGCATCGCTGGGTCGCGCGCTGAAACGTGCGGCTCAGCTACGGCGCAGACGGATCACCACATCGACTTTCGAGATCTCGGCACCTTCCGGCGCTTCCGGCAGTTGCGCGATCTTCAGGTCTTCATCCGGCGCATCCATCAATTCTTCCGTATCTTCCCAGAAGAAATGCGGGTGGTTCGAAACATTGGTGTCAAAATAGCTGCGCGCACCATTCACTGTAATCTCGCGCAGAAGTCCGGCGTCCGAGAAAACGCGCAGCGTGTTGTAGACCGTTGCAAGTGACACCTTATCCACTCCGTCGCGGGTTGCCTCGTACAGGCTTTCTGCGGTGACGTGGCGGTGATTACCGTCCCCAATCAACAGCTGAGCCAAGGCCAATCGCTGCCTGGTCGGGCGCAATCCGGCACTCGTCAACCAATTGGCTTCGGTATGTTTTTCTTGCTGCGTCATATTCTGGAACTCTTGGTACCTGCAGGGCGTTTCCAAACGAATATAGGGGGTCTGGGCACCAAGCGCCAATAAAAACTGGCTTTTGTGAACAACATACCCTTTCTGAGCGATCAGCTACCCTTGCGCCAAGCTTTCCCCGGGTGCTAGAGGGTGATGTAACTGAAGACACAAGATATGGGGCGGAGTGAATGGCGGACTACCCGACGAGCTTTGGCAAGGAAGACCTTTTGAAATGCGCGCGCGGAGAGCTTTTTGGCCCCGGCAATGCGCAGCTTCCAGCGCCCCCCATGTTGATGATGGACCGCATTACCGAAATCTCGGGTGATGGCGGCGCACATGGGAAAGGTCACGTTCTGGCCGAATTCGACATCACGCCCGACCTTTGGTTCTTTGAGTGCCACTTCCCCGGCAATCCGATCATGCCCGGCTGTCTTGGCCTGGACGGCCTGTGGCAACTGACCGGCTTCAACCTAGGTTGGCGCGGCTGGCTGGGTCGTGGCTACGCACTGGGCGTGGGCGAGGTCAAACTGACCGGTATGGTCCGCCCAGATCGCAAGATGCTGACCTACAAAATCGACTTCACTAAAGCGATCCAAACGCGCCGCCTGACAATGGGTGTGGCCGACGGTATTGTGGAAGCTGATGGAGAGGTTATCTATCAGGTCAAAGATATGAAGGTCGCTCTGTCCGAGAGCTGATCCGACTTACTATCGGTGCCCGAAGGCACCGCTACACGGAGGAGTGCGCGTATGCGTCGTGTCGTCGTTACCGGTCTGGGCATCGTCTCGGCCATCGGGAACAACAAGGACGAGGTTCTGACCTCGCTCAAGGCTGGCAAGTCCGGCATTTCCGCCAATCAGGACATGATTGATCATGGGTTCCGCAGCCAAATTGCGGGTATGCCTGACATCGACATTGCGGCACATGTGGATAAGCGCACGCTGCGTTTTATGGGGCCGGGTGCGGCCTATGCCCATATTGCCATGAGCCAAGCGATCGAAGATGCTGGCCTTGCTGAAGATGACGTGGTGAATCCACGCACCGGCCTTGTGGCGGGTTCAGGTGGTCCATCGACCAGCGCAATGTTTGCAGCCCACCAGACCGCCCTGAAAACCGGCGCCACGAAGCGGATTGGACCGTTTGCGGTTCCGAAATGCATGGGGTCGACCATTTCCGCGAACCTTGCAACTGCCTTTAAAATCAAGGGCATCAACTATTCGATCACCTCGGCCTGTTCGACCAGCCTGCACTGCATTGGCAACGCGGCCGAACAGATCATGATGGGCAAGCAGGATGTGATGTTTGCCGGCGGCGGCGAGGAGCTGGATTGGACGCTTTCGTGCCTCTTTGACGCAATGGGCGCGATGTCCTCGAAATACAACGACACGCCCGAGAAAGCCTCGCGCGCCTTCGACGCGGATCGCGACGGGTTCGTGATTGGCGGCGGCGGTGCCATTCTGGTGCTGGAAGATTTGGAACACGCCAAAGCACGTGGCGCGAAGGTTTACGCTGAAGTCACTGGTTACGGCGCGACCTCGGACGGCCACGACATGGTGGCACCGTCCGGTGAAGGCGGCGAGCGCGCAATGCGCTTGGCCATGGACATGCTGCCCGAGGGCCGCAAGGTCGGCTATATCAACGCCCATGGCACATCGACCCCCGTCGGTGATGTGGGCGAGGTTGAAGCCGTACGACGCGTCTTCGGCGAAGGCACAACACCTCCGATCAGCTCGACCAAATCGATGACAGGTCACAGCCAGGGCGCCACCGGTGCTCAGGAAGCGGTCTATTGCTTGCTGATGTTGGAAAATGACTTCATCGCGCCCTCGATCAATGTTGAAAACCTTGATCCCGGCATCAATGAAGGCGAGATCGCCACGGCGCTTGTAGAAAACGCTGGTCTGGATTCGGTGATGACCAACAGTTTTGGCTTTGGCGGCACCAATGGCTCGATGATCATGAGCAAATACCAAGACTGATACGACGACGAATTTGACACAAACAGAATTGAGGGACTGACATGGCAGGGCTTATGCAAGGTAAACGCGGCCTCATCATGGGGGTTGCAAACCAACGCTCGATCGCTTGGGGCATTGCGCAGGCAATGGCAAACGAAGGCGCAGAACTGGCGTTTTCCTATCAAGGCGATGCGTTTGGCGGGCGGGTTGCTCCGCTGGCTGAATCTGTTGGGTCGGACATTCTCGTCGACATGGACGTGACTGATGACGCGGCACTGGACAAAGGGTTCAACGACCTGTGGTCAAAATGGGACTCAATCGATTTCCTTGTTCACGCAATTGCCTATTCGGACAAGAACGAGCTGACCGGCCGCTTCGTCGACACGTCACGCGCGAACTTCAAGCACTCGATGGACATCAGTTGCTATTCCCTGATCGAAGTCGCGCGTCGCGTGGCCCCAAAGATGACCGAAGGCGGCACAATCCTGACCCTGACTTATGGCGGGTCGAACCGCGTGACGCCATTCTACAACGTAATGGGTGTCGCCAAAGCCGCACTGGAATCTTCCGTGCGTTATCTGGCCAACGACCTTGGCCCTGATGGCATCCGCGTCAACGCGATCTCACCCGGTCCGATGAAAACGCTGGCTGGCGCAGCCATTGGCGGCGCGCGCAAAACCTTCCGCCACACGGAACAAAACGCTCCGCTGCGCCAGAACGCAACGCTTGAAGCCGTGGGCGGCACCGCTGTTTATTTGGCAAGCGATTACGGCAACTGCACCACTGGCGAGATTATCACCGTGGACAGCGGCTTCCACGTTCTGGGCATGCCTCAGCCGGACAATCTCTGACGGGCACTGCGGCCCTCACCAAGAAGGCTCCCAATCGGGAGCCTTTTTTGTTTCAGATCTGGCTCTGGACCCTATCCCTGATCTGGTGCTTACTGCGCCAAACAAGATGAGGACCCGCAACATGCAAACATTCACCGCCAATGACGGTCTTGAACTTGCCTATCGGGACGAAGGTGAAGGTCTGCCGGTGCTGGCCCTGTCCGGACTCACGCGCAACTCAGACGACTTCAACTTCGTTGCGCCTCATCTGCAAGGCGTCCGCCTGATCCGCATGGATTATCGCGGGCGCGGACAATCTGACTGGGGTGACCACAAAACCTATACGGTGCCGCAAGAAGGGCTGGATGCGCTTTTCCTGATGAACCATCTGGGAATCGAAAAAGCCGCCATCCTTGGCACCTCGCGTGGCGGTCTGATCGCGATGGGGTTGGCAGCCACAGTAAGGGACAAACTTCTGGGCGTTTGCATGAACGACATTGGTCCCGAACTTGCCCCAAACGGGCTGGACAACATCATGGGGTATCTGGGGCGCAAACCGCGCACCAAAACCATCGAAGAGGCCGCCGAGGCGCGTTCGAAACTCATGGCTGATTTTGGCTTTAAAGATGTGCCGATGGAGCGCTGGATCGAAGAATGCCACAACCTGTTCGAACAGGACGATAAAGTCCTTACCAACCGCTATGACCCTGCCCTGCGCGATGCGGTCGAAGCCGCTGGTGCCCAACCCGCTCCGGACCTTTGGCCCTTCTTTGACGCGATGGATAGCCTGCCGCTGGCCTTGATCCATGGTGAAAATTCGGACCTTTTGTCCAATGACACCGTCGCCGAAATGCAAAAGCGCCGCCCAGATATGGGTTATGCAAAGGTGCCCAACCGCGGCCACGTGCCCTTCCTTGACGAACCCGAAGCCCTTGCAACCATCACAGAATGGCTAGGGAAGATGAGATGAACATCAACGAGATCAGAAACGCAGCCCAACGCTGTGCAGGGCATGTCCGGCGCACGCCACTTTTGTCTTCGCCGTTTCTGGATGAAATCGCAGGGCGGCGCATATTCGTGAAGCCCGAATGCCTGCAACATACGGGAAGCTTCAAGTATCGCGGTGCACATAACGCGATTTCCCAACTGACTGCCGATCAACGCGAGATGGGTGTGATCGCCTTCTCATCCGGCAATCACGCGCAAGGCATCGCGCTTGCGGCCCGCCAAAACGGCGCACCTTCTGTGATCGTGATGCCATCAGACGCCCCGCGCATGAAAATTGACAACACCCGCGCGCTTGGGGCCGAGGTGGTGCTCTATGACCGCACCAATGAAGACCGCGACGCCATCGGCGCCCAGATTGCAGAAGAACGCGAACTTACTCTGATCAAACCCTTCGACAACGAGGCCGTAATTGCAGGCCAAGGCACTGTTGGGCTTGAGGTTGCCAATCAGGTTCGTGAAGAATGCATTTCAAATGCACAGGTGCTGGTCCCTTGCGGTGGGGGTGGTTTGACCTCGGGCATTGCGCTTGCATTGGAGCATGAAGCTCCCGGCATGAAGGTACGTCCCGTTGAGCCTGCGGGGTTCGACGATGTGACACGCTCGCTTATCAGCGGTCAGATTGAAGAAAACGCCCAGCGCGCCGGGTCGATCTGCGATGCGATTATCACGCCCTCGCCCGGTGAGATCACCTTTCCCATCATGAAACGCCTGTGCGGACCCGGCATTGTTGTGCCGGATGAAAACTGCCTGCGTGCCATGGCGCAAGGATTCACCCGGTTGAAGCTGGTGATCGAACCCGGGGCGGCCATTGCCCTGGCTGCGGCCCTATTCCATCCCGACCAGATCGAAGGCGACGCGGTGATTGTAGTGGCCACCGGGGGCAATGTTGATGCCCCAGTATTCGCCGATGCCCTAAACCGTTTTGCCTGACCGGAGACCCCTATGACTGATTTCACGATTGCCTCGTTCAATGTCAAAAACCTAATTGGCGCAGACCAGGAGTTTTACCAGTTCCTCAGCTACACCCCAGAAGAATATGCGTGGAAGCGCGACTGGATGGCGGATCAGATGATGTCTCTGGATGCCGACATCATCGCTTTTCAAGAGATTTTCGAAGAAGACGCTCTTCTTGACGTGATCGGCGAGGCCAACATCCGCGCTCACGAATTGAACGCGGCAACCATTCCGGACGAAAGCAAACGCTATCACCGCAAGGCGATCTTTCGAAAGCTTGCCACACATCCTTGGCCCAAAGACGGGTTGGCTTTCGCGGCGAACTCGGCCGATGGTGGCCCCGGGGAACGTCGCCCTGGCGTAGCGGTGCTGTCGCGCTTTGGCTTTGTGGGCGAGCCCGAGATTATTCAGGATCTGCCCGAGCCCGTGACCATTCCCTTCCCTGCACTGCGTGGGGATGAAGGGGATGCGGGGCACTACACGTTGACCCGCCTGTCACGCCCAATCCTCAAGGTCCGCGTGCCCGTTGGGGATCAGGTCATCACCATCTTCAACTGCCACCTGAAATCTAAACTGGGCGAGTTCATTCGACCCGAAGGTGCCCCCTATGCACCCGAAGTTGATCTGACCCGCTATGACCCGGTGGGCCGTGCCCTTGGGTCTGCCCGCTCCGCC
Organism: Aliiroseovarius sp. F20344; assembly: GCF_023016155.1. Lineage (GTDB taxonomy): Bacteria > Pseudomonadota > Alphaproteobacteria > Rhodobacterales > Rhodobacteraceae > Aliiroseovarius. Next base: position 96,733 of record NZ_JALKBG010000005.1, on the reverse strand, counting down.
ATGCGTCGAATGGCTGAGGCATGGGTATTGCGCAAGCTTGTGGTCGCGGAAATTAAAGTTGGCCATCCCGTCGCGGTTGCCGGAGATTTCAACGACGGCGAACATGCAGTCAGCTCGGAAATTATCGCGGGCGAAGTGCCGTTCAAGAACTATTCCTGGATGCTACGCCACGATGCCAAAACCGATCGCGACCGGTATAGCCGTGAAGAGAACAAGCAGATCACCGCCGCGGTCGAGGCCGTGCGCCTACATTCGGCCGAAAAGCTTTTCGTGCGCAAGTCGTTGCGCGATATGGTCTATACCTCGGCCTTTGGAGGTGTGTTTGAAAGCATCGACCAGATTTTCCTCAGCCGCCATTTCCACCCGGACAATCCCAAGCGGATCGCCGACATGACGTATTTCAGCGTCTTGAATGACCATATCACCGATGGCTCTCATCCCGAGGCACCGTATAACAAGCTCGCCTCGGATCACGGTCAGATCATGGCACATTTGACCCTGCTGGATGATGAGGAATGATCATCATACCCAATGACAACGGCGTGGCGCTTCACGTGGTTGACAGCGGGCCAAAGGACGGTCCCGCCGTGGTGTTTGCCCATGCGCTAGGGTCTGACTTGACTATGTGGGACGCGCTGACGTCGGAACTGCCAGACCACCTGCGCCTGATCCGAATGGACATGCGCGGACATGGCCAAAGCCGATGCCCCGACGGTCCCTATCCGATGGGGGACCTTGTGGGTGACGCTGGCCGCGCATTGGACCAGCTGGGCGTGAAAGACTGCGTCTTCGTAGGCCTCTCGATCGGCGGTATCATCGCACAAGGGCTGGCGGCCGAACGGCTGGATCTGGTCCGCGGGTTGGTGATTTCGAACAGCGCGGCCAAGATCGGCACACCGTGGATCTGGGCTGCACGTATTAAGAAGGTTCACGACAGCGGGATCGACGCTGTGGTTGATGCCAATATCGACCGTTGGTTTTCGCGCGCCAGCAAACGGGATCACCCGGAACTGCTGGAGGACGCTCGCGCCCGCATGCGCGCCACCCCGCTTCAGGGCTATCTAGGCTGCATGGAAGCCATCGCGGACACTGATTTATACGAAAGCACTGCACGGCTGCGGCTGCCAACGCTAGCGATTGCAGGCAGCGAAGATGGCTCGACCCCTGCCGACATGGTCCGGGAAACCGCTGCCCTGATCCCTGGCGCGCGCTTTGAACTGATCCGCGGCACGGGCCACATGTCCCCGGTCGAGAAATCCGCCGAGTATGCCGCGCTTTTGACGGACTTCCTGCGTTCCATCGGACATTTCTAGGAAACGCCGCGTCGTTTTCCGCCATTCCTGTCGCAACTCTGTTGGCAAGTCCGCGGTTTCCGCGCAAGCTTGCTTGAAAACCATGCCAACAGGAGCCGCCATGGACCGGATCAAAGCCGCCGTCTGCCACGAGTTTGGGAAACCGCTGGTGATCGAGGAGATCTCGATCCGCCCGCCAGAGGGCAGCGAGGTTGAAGTGACGCTGGACGCCGTCGCCATCTGTCACAGTGATATCTCCTATGCAGATGGCGCTTGGGGTGGATCCTTGCCCGCCGTCTATGGCCACGAGGCCGCCGGGCGGATCACCAATGTCGGCGATCACGTAAAGGGTCTGTCCGTGGGCGATCCCGTCGTCGTGACCCTGATCCGTGCCTGCCAAACCTGCCCCAGCTGTGCGTCTGGCACGCCAACTGCTTGCGGCACGCCCTATGATGGGGATCACGGGCCGATCACGGATGTAGACGGCGGCAAGATGCATCAAGCGATGGCCACTGGCGCGTTTGCTGAAAGGGTTGTGGTCGAACAAAGCCAAGTGGTCAAACTGCCCGAGAATATGGCGATGGACATCGCATCCCTATTGGCCTGCGGTGTGATCACCGGGGTTGGCGCTGCTGTCAACGCAGGCAATGTGCGCGCAGGCGATGTTGTCGTGGTCATCGGCGCAGGCGGCGTTGGCCTTAATGCCATTCAGGGCGCACGTATCGCCGGTGCCTCGCGGATCATCGCTGTCGACATGTCGGAAGAGAAGCTGGACGTCGCGATGGAATTTGGCGCCACGGACGGAGTACTCGCCACCTCAGAAAAGCCGTGGAAAGCCGCGATGAAGGCGACGGGGCGTGGAGCCGACGCTGTACTGGTCACCGTGGGCGCGATCCCCGCCTATGACAGCGCCCCGCGCTATCTGGCCCCCGGCGGTAAGGTGGTGATGGTCGGCATGCCCCATTCCGGAGACATGTCCAGCTATGAACCCGTGGTTCTGGCAGCCCTTGGTCAGGGCATGGTTGGGTCCAAAATGGGCGATGTGGTCATCCAGCGCGACATCCCGTGGATGATCGACCTCTATCAACAGGGGCGTCTGAAATTGGACGAGCTGATCTCGGGCCGATGGTCCTTTGATCAGATCAACGAGGCGATTGCCGACACCAAAACCGGGGCTGCGCGGCGCAACGTCATCCTGTTCGATAAGGTCTGATCGCATGAAGCTCCAAGATCTCGACATCATCGTAACCGCCCCGCCTGCCCCTGGCTGGGGTGGACGCTATTGGATCTTTGTGAAAGTCACGACGGACAACGGGATCACTGGATGGGGCGAGGTTTATGCCAGCGCCGTTGGCCCCGACGCCATGCTCGCTGTGATCGAGGATGTGTTTGCCCGCCATATGCAGGACGAAAACCCTGAGAATATCGAGTTGATGTTCCGCCGCTCTTATTCCGCCGGGTTCACACAACGCCCCGATCCCACTGTGATGGGGGCGTTCTCGGGGCTCGAGATCGCCTGCTGGGACATTTTGGGTAAAGCACGTGAGCGTCCCATCTGGGCGCTGCTGGGCGGCAAGATGAACGAACGGTTGCGGTCCTACACTTATCTTTATCCCGATCCACATCACGCCCTGCCCGAATTCTGGACCTCGCCGGAAATGGCTGCCGAGGCTGCCCTCACCCGCGTCGAACAAGGTTTCACCGCACTGAAGTTCGATCCTGCCGGACCTTACACGATCCGGTCGGGCCACATGCCTTCCATGAAAGACATCTCGCGGTCAGTGGCGTTCTGCAAGGCGATCCGCGAAGCCGTCGGCGACCGCGCCGACCTTCTATTCGGCACGCACGGCCAATTCACCACGGGCGGTGCAATCCGCATGGCCGAAGCCATCGCCCCCTATCAGCCGCTTTGGTTTGAAGAACCGATCCCACCTGACAACTTGGCGGAAATGGCGAAGGTCGCGCACGCCAGCACGGTGCCCGTTGCCACCGGTGAGCGTCTGTCGACCAAAGCCGAGTTTGCAGAAGTGTTACGACGAGGCGCCGCTTCAATCCTGCAGCCTGCACTTGGTCGCGCAGGCGGGATTTGGGAAGCCAAAAAAATCGCTACCATCGCCGAAGTGCACAACGCTTTGATTGCTCCGCACCTATATGCAGGACCAATTGAATGGGCCGCCAACCTGCAACTGGGCGCGTCCATTCCGAACCTATTAATGGTGGAAACCATCGAACAGGGGGGCGACTTCCACCTTGCCCTGACCGGCAACACGATCCGCTGGGAAGACGGGTTTGTTATACCACCGGACGCACCGGGACTTGGGATTGAACCGGACGAAGCCCTGATGCGAGCACATCCTTACACGGGAAGCGGATTACATTTGGAGATGCAGGAAGACCCCTGCAGCTATGATCAGGAAAATCAGTTTGAAGGAGGTGCACCGTCCATCAAATCTGACGACGCATAGCCCGGCCTAAACCAGCAGCGGTTTCTTGTTTTTGAAATGACGCTCAACAAGCTTCATTTGGCGCTTCGCATCAGGCGTGAACTTGGCAAAACTTGGGCTATAGTCCCGATCCGCCAGTTCCGGGAACAACGTCAGAACCTCATTTCGGGCTTCATCACTAATCGCCTTCAAGGCTTCTGGCCCGGTGTACAAGCTTTCGCTGGGTGCCCCTTCGGCATAGACCACCTGATGGTCGTCAAACAGCATGTGATAGTAGGTCACTTCGGTCATCGATTGGTCAATGTAAATGCCCGGAAGATGCGTCAACTTGATCGCATGCACCAATACATCCGTCGTTCCAAACATGCGCTGCGCAATGGGCGACCTGACCAGCATCCGGTGTTGACGGGAAACCATAAGATCGCGGTTCGGCAAGCCATCGCCCAACGCACCCGCGGTAATGCGGATCGGGAACAGCTTTGGGTTGCTAAGAAGCTTCTCGACCGTCACCGGGCTTTTTCCGATCCATCGCACAGGTTTCTTACCTTCGGCGGTCAGAACCAGATCACCAACTTGAACATCCTCAATCGCAACGGGGCCGCGTTCGGTTTCGATAAGTGTCCCTGTGGTAAAACAGGTGACATCATCCCATGGGAACCCAGAAGTCCAGTCTTGCCAGCCCCCTAGACTGTCAACGACAGCCCCGTCATCAAAAGCAGACCCCGGTGCTGGTACAAAAATAAAATTGCTACCTGTCGACCAAAGATAAAAATCTTCGGTATGTGTGGTACCGCCCGAATCCGTGAACGTCAGTTCGTAGGTGCCGCCGCGTGGATTGGTGTATGTCGTTCCACCGATCGTGATCTCTTCTGTGAAATCATCGGTGAAGTAAGGGGACATGTTGGGGTCATCATCTTCAATGGTAACAGGCAGCAAAGTGGTGGGCGAACCGGTCCCCGACCATATCCAACCTTGTACGTTATAGGTGGGCATAGCTCACCTCCACTCAACACACAGGCTTTCATCGCTGACTGAGAGCAATCCAATATAGCTATCGGCAGCTCAACAATTTCAGTCCTGTTCGCAACATAAATACTTGTCCGATAGTAGTACATTAATCAAAAGCTTGCAATTTTCATCTCGCTATAACTGCATTTCATGTCAAAACACACCCTAAAGAAGAGTGTCGCCAGTTTTCTCGAGGCTAAGGTTTTTCTGGCTTTTGGATACAGTATCCGTTAGTGACGATCTAACCCTGAGTTCCAACCCTGTTCCGCAAAAGGAAATCCCATGTCGCAATCCGTGTTCTCGGGCACCATGCCCGCTTTGATGACCCCATGCACAGCCGATCGCACGCCCGACTACGACGCGTTGGTCAAAAAGGGGCACGAGATGATCGCGACCGGCATGTCCGCTGTGGTTTATTGCGGGTCCATGGGCGATTGGCCGCTTCTGACAGATGAAGAGCGCATGACAGGTGTTGAACGCCTTGTTGAAGCAGGCATCCCGGTTGTTGTGGGAACGGGTGCAATCAACTCGAAATCTGCGGTAGCCCTTGCGGCGCACGCGCAGAAGATCGGTGCGGTTGGGTTGATGGTTATTCCGCGGGTTCTGTCACGCGGATCATCGATGGCTGCCCAGAAAAACCACTTCAAGGCGATCCTGTCTGCTGCACCGGATGTGCCCGCCATCATCTACAACAGCCCCGTTTATGGTTTCGCGACCAAAGCAGACCTGTTTTTCGCTCTGCGCGCCGAGCACCCCAACCTGATTGGCTTCAAAGAGTTCGGCGGCAAAGATGACCTGCGCTATGCGGCGGAGCACATCACCAGCCAAGATGACAGCGTAACGCTGATGGTTGGTGTCGATACCGAGGTCTATCATGGCTTCGTCAATTGCGGCGCGACGGGTTCCATCACCGGGATTGGCACTGCCCTTCCGAGAGAGGCACTTCTGCTGGCAGCCTTGTCGCAGAAAGCTGCAGAAGGTCATGCAGAAGCTCGCAAGCGCGCGCTTGAACTGGAAGATGCCTTTGGAGTTCTAGCCAGCTTCGACGAAGGCACCGATTTGGTGCTGTACTATAAGCACCTTCTGGTCCTGAATGGCGAAGAGGAATACCGCCTGCACTTCAACGAAACTGACGCCCTGTCAGATGCCCAGCGAAACTACTGCGAACAACAATACGCTTTGTTCAAAGCATGGTATGCTGACTGGTCAACACAGGGTGGCATCATCGCCGAGTGCATGTAAGCCAATCCGCAACCCAACAGGATCAAAATGCGCAGCAGCAAAACCATTCATGTCGTATCCGCCCATGCCGAGGGCGAGGTTGGCGATGTGATCGTCGGTGGCGTCGCCCCTCCGCCCGGAGACACAGTTTGGGAACAGCGCAATTTCATTGCCGAAGATCAGACCCTGCGCAACTTCGTGTTAAACGAACCACGTGGCGGCGTGTTTCGCCACGTGAACCTTCTGGTTCCACCCAAGCACCCGGATGCCGACGCGGCCTGGATCATCATGGAGCCTGAAGACACGCCGCCCATGTCGGGATCAAACTCGATCTGCGTGTCTACCGTGCTGCTGGACAGTGGCATTCTGCCAATGAACGAGCCCGAAACACACCTGACACTGGAAGCTCCGGGTGGGTTGGTTCGTGTGCGTGCCGAATGCAGGAATGGCAAAGCTGAACGGATACACGTGCGGAATGTGCCCAGCTTTGCGGACAAGATCGCGGTGCCGCTTGAGGTGGAAGGGGTGGGCACATTGACCGTTGATACGGCTTATGGTGGTGACAGCTTTGTCGTTGTCGATGCGCAATCACTCGGCTTCGAAATCGTCGAAAGCGAAGCCAAAGACATCGCCAGACTGGGTGTAAAAATCACCAATGCTGCGAACGACCAACTGGGCTTCTCACACCCTGAAAATCCAGATTGGAACCACATCTCGTTTTGCGCCTTTTGCGGTCCGCTCTCGCAAACGGAAACGGGGCTCACCGGCAAATCAGCCGTTGCGATCCAACCGGGGAAAGTTGATCGCTCGCCCACCGGCACAGCTGTTTCAGCCCGCATTGCGCTGATGTCCGCGAAAGGTCAGATGCAGGTGGGGCAAACCTTCGACGCGGTGTCGATTATTGGATCACGCTTTTCAGGAAAGCTGATTGAAACCACGAAAATTGGAAACACCGCTGCAATCATCCCCGAAATCTCGGGCCGCGGGTGGATCACCGGCACACACCAACACATGCTTGATCCTGATGATCCTTGGCCGGGCGGGTATCGCCTAAGCGACACATGGGGCGCTTAAGGCAGGCGTATCTGACCAATTGGTCAAGGAAACAATAGGTGCATCCCACTTGAACATCTGGCACACCGGTTCCAAAATGCCGCGCAACCAAACTCAGGGCCAACAATGACCGTCAAACGCAAGATCGCACGACAAAGCCTTCCGGATGTGATCACCAATGACCTGCGTGAGCGTATTCTAAGCGGCGACCTTATCGAAGGGACGGTAATCCGTCAGGAAGCTTTGGCGGATGAATATGACGTATCGCGCATGCCGATCCGTGAAGCCTTGAAACGGTTGGACGCAGAAGGTCTTGTCCATCTGACAAACAACCGCGGTGCATCCGTTGTGAAACACTCGATCGCGGAAATTGGTGAGATCTTTGATCTTCGTATTCTGATCGAAGTGGATTTGTTCAAACGTGCCATCCCAAACATGACGCAGGCCGATTTCGACAAATGCGAGATGATCCTGGCGCAAATGGAAACATCCTATGATGCGGATGATGTGGCCCATTGGGGTGCCCTAAATTTTGAATATCACACAGCGCTTTATGCAGCGGCAGAGCGCGGACTGACGAACGAGCTGTTGCATCGTGTGAACCTACAATCCGATCGCTATGTGCGGATGCATCTCAGTCTTATGGAACAGCGCGATGGCGCAAAGGACGAACACAGCCGTCTTTTGGAACTCGCGAAAGCCGGTGACGTGGACGCAGCAACAGCATTACTGACCCAGCATATCCAAAATACCAAAGACGAACTTCTGACCGTAATCACAGCACTGCGAGACGCTGAGGCGCGCTGATCAGCTGGTCAAGAAATGTCGGGGAATCTGACACCCGGCAAACAACTTCATTCGTTCCGGATAGAAAAGGACCAGACAACATTGATACGCTGTCTGGTCCATTTGTTTAGGTGCCTACTCAGCAGCCGAAGCTTGCTCTGCACGTGCCGACTTGTCGCGCAAGCCATCACGGTACAGTGCTTTCGTGAGCGAGATACACATCAGGCCCATCACCATCGTGAACGGCAAAGCGCCGATGATCATGGCGCTTTTCAGAGCTTCCATGGGATCAGCTCCACCGTTGGTCTTACCTGCGATCAACAACGTGCCAATCACAAACGTCAGGATAAGACCCCAAACGATTTTGTGCTTGTTGCCGATGTTCTGATCACCGCCAGACATGATGGTGTTCATCACCAGAATGCCCGAGTCAGCAGAGGTCACCAGGAAGGTCATGATCAGAACCACACACATCACGGTGATGCCGGTCAGAAGCCCGCCCGAGATGATCTGCTCAAGTGTCACGAACAGTTTGGCGGTGTTCGACGCACCGATGATTGCACCTTCGGCAGCACCGCTCAGTTCCATATCGATGGCAGTGCCACCCAGAACAGTCATCCACGCAAAGCAGACAAGTGCAGGGGCCAGAACGCAGCCTACGATGAATTCACGCACTGTGCGGCCTTTCGAGATACGCGCAAGGAACAACCCAACGAAGGGTGAGAACGCGATCCACCAAGCCCAGTAGAAGGTGGTCCAGCCAGCTTGCCAGCCGAACTGACGACCTTGCTCACCCGCAGCATATGCGGCTGTCAGAACTTCGTCAGGCAAGGCTGCAGCTTCGCCTTCAAGACCAGACTTGAAGCCTGCAAAAGAACCCCAAGCATTGGTTGCCCCACCACGCAGAGCGTCCGCATATGGAACGGCCTCGGCGGGCAAAGACGCCGCGAAGTCAGTCGCAGATTGCGGACCAAATGCGCCGAAGCTTAGCGAAACGTAGTGCAGGATGTAGTCAACAAATGCGGTTGCATAAGTTGTCATGGCGAACATGAACGATCCGAAAATGACAAAGGTCATCAGCAGGATGATCGACAGAACCAGGTTAAGGTTCGACAGGTATTTCACCCCGCGTCCAACACCGGAAACTGCAGACAGAATGGAAAGGCCCATGATCACAACAAGACCGACGATCAGGCCAACTGTGCCCGGCGCAGGTGCATCACCTGTCATGTCCATCATCCATTCAGCACCGGTGATCGCATAAAGACCATCGATAAACTGTGACACGCCAAAACCGATAGTTACGGATACACCAAGGATTGTTGCAACAACCCCAAGAACATCCACAACATGGCCAAGAAAGCCGTTCATCATCTTACCGAAAAGCGGTGTCAGGGCAGAACGGATCGTCAGCGGCATGTCACGCGTGTAGGCGTAATAAGCCAGCGATAGTCCAGTCGCGACGTAGATTGCCCAGGCATGGAAGCCATAGTGCAGGAACGTGTAGCGGAAGCCGGATTGAACGGCCTCTGGGCTGTTGGCACCTACGCTGCCTGCGAGCACTTCGGGGTTGGATCCCCAAAGGCCAAGAGGCTCGGCCGTGGCGAAGACCATCAGGCCTACGCCCAGACCAGCGCCAAACATCATCGAGAACCATGAGAAATTTGAGAACTCAGGGGCTTCGCCTGCGCGTCCCATGATCCTGCGACCAGTTTGCGGCAACAATGCCACCACCAGCAGGAAGAACGAGAAAAGGCCAACGATGACGATGTAGAACGAGTTGAAGCTTTCCAGAAGCTTCCAGTTCAGGCTGCCAAGAACGCCATTGGCGTTGGCAGGCCAGACAAGGGCCCAGATAACCAGGCCAACCATGATTGCTTTGCTGAGAAGCGCGATTTCAACGCTGTGCCCCTCGTAGAACCCACTTGCGGCCCTTTTGACCTGCAAATCGGTGAATGGTTGCTTTAAAGACATGCGTCTCCTCCCTGTTCGCACGTGAATTTTTCCGGGTTAGTTGATTTTCCGATGGCGGCCCCCCGGATGGTTTCCGCTCGGTTTAATTCAGGATAGACTCGATTTTAGCCAGTGTCGCCACATTCACAGCAACACCATTATCCTTGGCGGACAGCCGTTTGTTACGGCGTCCATCACCGGGCAAATGTGCGCCTTCTTGTTGGTGGATTGCTTCGACCAAACCGACAACACCTGTGGAATAAGCGTCACCCGAAGTCGTCCCTGGATCAACTGCCAAAAAGAATTGTCCGGTTTTCGGTGGGCCGCCTGCTGTCCCCGAAAACGGTGACGCATTGATGCCCAGAGTGGCTCCGGTCATAGCGGCTGCCATGATTTCGGTCATCAAGGCGACACCAACACCTTTGTAGCCCCCAGACGGCGCCATGGAGCCTTTCAGGCCAACTTCAGGATCGGTTGTTGGATTGCCTTCTGCATCGAGCGCCCAGCCGACGGGGATGGGTTTGCCTTCGCGGGCATGCTTCATCACTTCGCTTTTGGCGATGGTGCTGGCGCTTTGGTCGATCAGCACCGCTGGCTGCCCATCAGAACCCGGCGCAGCAATCGAGAAAGGGTTTGTGCCAACAACAGGCTTGGCACCGCCAGACGGCGCAATCGAGGCTGGCGCATTGGTGAAACCAATCCCCAACAAACCCGCCTGTGCCAGTCTGTGTGTGTGATAGCCCAGAACACCACAGTTATAACTATTGCGGATCGCCAGCGCGGCAATGCCTTGCTCGCGCGCAGCGGGGATCAAGGCTTCGAACCCCTGATCAATTGCGGAATGCGCAAAACCAGTGGCCGCATCAACAGTGATGACGCCCGGCTTTGGGCGCTCCAGAACAGGCTTGGCTTGTCCATCAACTTTCCCGCACTGAACGTGCTCACAGTAAATTGGGATATAGGCCAACCCGTGGCTGGCAACGCCGTCAGCTTCGGTCGCTGCGGTGGCAACGGCCAGCGGCCGTGCATTTTCCTCTGACGTTCCGGCCGCCACAAGCGCACGAAAGGACAGGTCTTCGATTTCAGCCAGTGTAAGTGTTTTCGTCTCTACCATAGTGTTGCCTTCTCAATCATTGTCGGACAGCCCCGCACCGGCACCCAGCTTTCGGGATTCCTCGGTTGCAGGGGCATAGGTTCGGTGTGCAAATCGGTTCAAAGCGTCCCAACTTGCTTTGTCGGGATGCGCACGTGTTTGTCTTTGGTGGGCCTTAACGGCGTCGGACGTGAGGGACACCACAACGCGCCGAGCGGTGTCAGGAAAATCCCCGGCCAGCTCCAAGCAAACGCCATCAGTCTTGGCAACGGCCCCGTCACAGTCGACACTCACCGTTTGCTGCGTAAGCTTTGCGACATTTGCGGCAAAGGGCAGAAGGAGGGACGGAACGGCCACATTTTGCATCTCGATCGACGTATCCGTCAGATGCCGTGCGCAATCAGACAGCAGAGCCCCGACAACGACTGGGCACAGATCACCTTCACTTTTCCAGACACCTTCAATTGCATGCGGTCGGTGGTCGTCCAACCGATCCGTAAGTTCACGATCAAGAACATGCAGCAGTTCTGCGCTGCCGTTTTGGCCCTGAACACACAGCCAGCGTGCAGCCTTTGAAGCCTCTTCGGCCAAGCCCCAGGAATATCCTGCGCCACGTGCGGCGCGTTTGGCGGTGGCTTCCATTTCGTTCAGGGAATAGCTCATTGCGCGACCTCCGGGTAAACCCAAAGATCCGCGTTCTCGTGGGTCAGCTCGTCGGGATAGGGCGCACCGGCATACATACAAATCCGGACCCAACGATCTGATCGTGGGTCAAAACGGGTTGCCCCGAAAAACGACAGCTTCGCCCGCAACATGTCGATGGGTAGAACCGAAGCCGAGATCGTATTATCGCGAATTTCCCCGTAAGGCGCGATTTGGCTGATCTGCGCCCGCCGAATGGTGTGGCGATGTTCTGGGTGCTGCAAAAGAAACTCAGCAATCGGCTGATCCGCGTCATACGAGGCCAGCGCATTGAACGCAGCAACGGCATCCCGGGCAGGGGCAAGCGGTTGCTCATATTCCGCGATGGGTTCCTCGAAACGCTCCCCAAGACGCGGTTCAAGCTTCTCCTCCGACACATACCAAGCCCGCGCTTGGTTTTCCTTTTCGGTCCAATCGGTGTCAAACGCCCAACCAAAACTGTCTTTGATCAAGGCACGGGTCTGCGCAATCGTGGCGGCCCCGTCGATCACGAAAGCCTCTTTATTGCTGTCCGCCATGCAAGTGGTCAGTCCGTCAACAAGATCGCCATAAGGCTCAAGCATCAAAGACGCGACAAGCTCTTGCCCTTCTTCGGTAAGTGCAGTTGCAGCCCAGTTCATAAGCTTGTCCCACGGGGCATCCCCTGCGAGCGCACCTCCGGAAAGATAGGCGTTCAAAAGCTTCAAGTCAGCTTTCAGCTCATTAAGCTTCTTAATCTGAATTGGGTGTTCGGATCGCCACTGATCAACCGACTTAGCGCTTCGTTGCAGAAGCGAGGTGAAGACGTCGCGCTCATCCGCACTTGCAGATTTCAATGCACGCACGCGTGCAATCGCCTCTTCCCTCACCATGATCCAGTTGTTGAACAAGACCGGGTGGTTGACGATGAACGGCGCCATACCCAAGCCCGTTGAATTTCCGATGCCAAGCTGGCGCGCGATGTTGGGATCAAGAGCAACAGCTTGGTCGCCCCCTTTCGCATTCGCCACGTGCTGCACTAGATCACGCACAAATGTCCGGGTCAGAAACACCGACAGCATCTCGGCCTGGAAAGGAACGGCCATCTCTTCACGATCAGCGATACCTTCGCGGTCCGATGCACCAAGCTTGCCCGATCCATAGACCGCCGTCGTACGCATCAAATAGCCAACCGCGTCGATCTTCTCCTGATCAGGCTGCTGCCCCGCTGCCAGTGCATCGACAAAATGTGCCCACAGACGCACGGACCTGTTGGCGCGAGACACCGAGATTTCACGCCCGCTGACTCGACCGGCTTCCTGCAGCGGCACATTCTGAGACAGACGTTGGATGTCCGCCGCATCTGGCACTCCATCAAACAGCGTAAATGTTGCATCCCATGCGGTCGCAATCACTCGGTCTGAACGCATTTCGGGGGGAAGGTCATGTGCAAACGCAACAAGCGAATAAGCGCGATCGGGACCTTGCGCTGTGTAAACTGCATTCCCTACGCCATCGGCATTGATGTTAAATACCGGGCGAGTGAACTTCCAGTTTTCGCGTGCCATGCGACGGGTCAACACGCGCATGAAGCTAAGCCGGCACTGATGCAAAGACCCTAGCCGTTTCAACCTCATCACATCTTCAGGGGCGCGGCGCGTGATATGATCGGCTGCTTGTCTCATTTGGATTGTGGCCCGAAATTGTTATCGAAGAAGCGGTACCAATTGCCGCCCATAATGCCGGCAACCTCGTCTGTGTTCATCCCCGTTGCGCGCAATCCGTCTTCGATATTTCCGAAGTCACGATTGTCCTCAAACCAGCTTGGCATGGGAGGGAAGCCGGGCGCGGATTTGGATCCTTCGCCATAGTCGATTTCTTTCGTCCAGCGGCCAACACGCATCCATTCCACAATACTGTCGGGCTGATCCTGACACAGATCGGTGCCAATCCCCAGATGCTCTACCCCGTACTTTTCTGCCGTCCGGGCAATCATCTCGCAGAAGCTTTCGAGCGTGCAATCGGACTTGTCCTTCAGGTGATGCGGATAGATCGAAAAGCCGAGCATTCCACCATGTTCGGTCACCGCGCGGATCACCGCATCGCGCTTGTTGCGCAAGGCAGGCGACCAATCATACGGATTCGCGTGAGTGATGGCGATGGGACGCTCGGACATTTCGGCGGCCTCGATGGTAGACCGATCAGCCGAATGGCTCATGTCGACCACAAGGCCTACCCGGTTCATCTCTTTGATGACCTGTTTGCCCATGCGGGTGATGCCGGTATCTTCTGCCTCGTAACAGCCCGTCGCAAGAAGCGATTGGTTGTTATAGGTCAGCTGCATAAAACGCGCACCCAATGTGTGTACGATTTCAACCAGACCGATGTCGTCTTCAATCGGCGACGGGTTTTGGAAGCCAAAGAACACGGCAGTGCGGCCAGTTTCGCGGGCCACGTCGATGTCGCTGGCCCACTGACCTTTCATGATCAGATCGGGATAGGTCTCGAACCAGCGGTTCCACTTTTCAAAATTCAGGACGGTCTCGCGGAAGTTCTCGTGATACGAGATGGTGACGTGGATCGCGTCCACGCCCCCTTCACGAAGCTGGCGAAAAATCTTCTCGGACCAGTTGGCGTATTGAAGACCGTCAATCCGCATCAGACGGGACCGGCGCTGATGTAAGCGGTCTTAACGGTGGTGTAGAACTCGGCGGCTGCCTTGCCCTGTTCGCGTGGTCCGTAAGAGCTGTCACCACGGCCACCGAAAGGCACGTGGTAATCCGTGCCTGCGGTTGGCAGGTTCACGGTAACAACACCGGTGCGCGCGTTGCGGCGGAAATGCGTGGCGCGAGCCAGCGATTTCGTGACGATGCCTGAAGTCAAACCGAAATTGGTGTCATTCACTGTGGCCAGCGCTTCGTCGTAACTGCCCACTTTGATCACACTGGTCAGGGGCGCAAACATTTCCTCGCGGTTGATGCGCATGTCATTGGTGGAGTTCAGGAACACGCCCGGTGACATGTAGAAACCTTCAGTCGGCATTTCCAGACGTGCACCACCACAGGCCAGTTCAGCCCCTTCCGACTTGCCCAGATCGACATAAGCAAGGTTTTCGCTCAGCTGCTGTTCGCTGACGACCGGACCCATCTGGGTACCCTCTTCCAGCGCGTGGCCAACTTTCATCGCTTGTGTGCCTGCCACCAGCTTTTCGACAAAGGCGTCGTGAATGACTTCATGGACAACAAGGCGCGAAGACGCGGTACATTTCTGGCCGGTGCCGCCAAAGGCGCCACCAAGCGCCAGCGTGACCGCCAAATCCAAATCGGCGTCGTCCATTACGGCCAGCGCGTTCTTCGATCCCATCTCCATCTGCACTTTGGTCAAGTTCTGGATGGCGGCGGCGGCAATACCTTTGCCCACCGGCACAGAGCCCGTAAAGGAAATCGCGTTCACTTTCGGGCTTTCCACCAGACGCTGCCCAATCGAGCGGCCAGCGCCCATTACAAGGCTGAACAGTCCCTTTGGGATGTCCTGACGGTTGATGATCTCGGCCAAAGCAACGGCCGATGCAGGCGTCGCATTGGCCGGCTTCCAAATCACAGCGTTGCCATAGCAAAGCGCAGGCGCAATTTTCCATGACGCGGTGGCGGTTGGGAAGTTCCACGGGCTGATGATGGCCACGGTCCCAACGGCTTCGCGACGCACGTCAATCTCAACACCCGGACGGACGCTGTCGGCGTTCTCGCCCAATTGGCGCAGACATTCGGCGGCGTAGTAGGTGAAGAATTGACCGGCGCGATACACCTCGCCTTTACCTTCTGCAAACGGCTTACCTTCTTCACGGGCCAGAAGCGTCCCCAGCTCTTCACAGCGTGCGATCAGTTCGTTGCCGATGGCCATCAGAACCGCTTGCTTACGCTCCATGCCATAGGCTTCCCACTCGCGCTGGGCGACACGGGCCTGATCCAAGGTCGCTTCAAGCTGGTCACCGCTGGCTTGTGCAAACATACCGACAAGATCGGATAGGTCTGACGGGTTGCGGTTTTCGATCTCGCTTTCGCCAGTCTGCCATTCGCCAGCAATCAGGTTTTTTTGGATATCAGTCATGGAAGAGTCGCCTTACACAGAAGTCAATTTCATCCAGTATGGACTTTTTACATCACTTCAATCAAACTCAAATTACTGAAGTAAGTTTCAATAATTTTGAATGTTGATCAATGACGCTGAAAATCGAAATGCTCCGGGGCTTCGCGACCGTTGCGCGACGTGGAAATCTAAGTGACGCAGCACATGCGTTGGGACGCACGCCATCGGCTGTATCTATGATGCTTAAACAGCTTGAAATACACCTGGGTGAACCGCTGTTCGAAACGGACCGCAAGAACAAATTGACCGCCCTTGGCGAATACGTTCTTGAACAGGCAGAACGCGAGCTGTCTCAGTTTGACAGCACCGTTCGAGCCATCGAAGGCTTTGCAAAGGCTACGCATGGACACGTGCGGATCGCAGCGGTTCCGTCCGTCGCAGGGTCAATCATTCCACAGGTTTTCCTGCGCTATATCAATGAACTAAGCAATGTGGATATCGAACTGCGAGACATGGATTCCCATTCCATCTTGCACGAGCTTTCCCGTGATCGCATCGATATCGGCATTGCAACCCTTGGTGAAAACAACGCAGGGCTTCACAGTCAGTTTCTGCTGTCTGACGCCTTTGGTGTGATCTGTCCAAAAGACCACCCGCTGGCGAAACAGCAAGGGCCGATAACTTGGGATGCACTGTGGAACGAACGGTTGATTGCCAACAGCCTGTCCGCCGGGATCGATGCCGCCCCCTCGCACGAGTTGCACCAAAAAGCACTGCTGACGGCACAAAACCTGACGTCCCTGACCGCGATGGTTCGAGCGGGAATTGGAATCACAATCCTGCCGGAAATGGCAGTCAGGGCATCAAATTCCACAGACCTTGCGTTTCGACCACTCACCGATCCCGTTGCGAAACGGCGAATCCACTTGCTGCGCAAAGCTGGGGCCACGCAGTCCCCGACCGCCCGGCGACTGGAACGTCACATCCTCGATTGCGCCAGCGAGTTGACTCAACAGGATGGGTTTGGAGCGGAGCCATGACCGACACACCTCTTACCCTTGGCATTCTGATCTTTCCAGGCTTTCCAATGGCGTGCCTGACATCCTGTATCGAACCCCTCCGCGCTGCCAACGAGATATCTGGACGTAAGGCGTTTCGATGGCAGGTGATTGCCGAAACAAACACGCCTGTTCCTTCCTCTGCGGGTGTCAGCTTCGCACCCGACATGGCCCTGTTCGAGGTCCAAGACATTGACCTGTTGTTGTTTACGTCCAGCCCAAATGAAAGCTTCAAAACGCCAGCCCGGGCACACGCAGCGCTGCAACGTTTGTCACGCCGAAAAACCCGGCTGGGTGCGATTAGCGGCGGTGTCTTTGCTCTTGCCCGCACAGGGCTAAGCGGTGACACGCCAATGTCTGTGCATTGGTGCTATGAAGCCGCGTTTCAGGCGGAATTTCCAGACATCCCAATCCAGAACACGGTGATTTGTCAGGATGGACCGCTGACCACAATTTCAGGTGCCTCGGCAGTTTTCGATCAAATGCTTACTCTGATCGAAGAGCGTTTGGGCGGCGACATCATGGCCGAGGTCGCCTGCTGGTTTCAGCACCCCTATATCCGAAGCGCAACGGCTGCTCAGAAAACGCCTGCGCACACGACTGCAAAAAGTCGAGACCAGCTTCCTCAACAGGTGGCGAAGGCCATCGAGCACTTTGCAGAGCATATCGAAAGTCCGATACAAATCAGCGATGTCGCCGAGGCCGTCGGGGTTTCCACCCGATCGCTTGAACGGAACTTCAAAGAGGCGACAGGACAGAGTCCTCTGAAGTATTATCGTAGGATGCGTATGAACCAAGCGCGGCAGCTTGTGCTTTACTCAAACACTCCTGTGACCGAGGTGGCTTTCATGGTTGGCTATTCCACGCCCAGCGCGTTCCTGCGTCACTATCGCGAAAGCTTTGGTCGAACGCCGATTGCAGATCGACGTGCCAAGAATTCGATGCGTGTTGGATCCAGCGATGCGCTGCCCATCGGTTGATCAGGCGATCGACTGGGCCGCCGCCATCAGCGCATGATGCAATGACGCCGCCGAGGAGCGCGGGGCAATCACCGCCACGCGGTCGTCATCCAGACGCCACAGGAACGCGCCCAGATGCTCGATCGTGCCACGGGTGACATCTCCGGCGGCCATTGTGCGCAGTCGGACGTTGGACAGCCGTTCAAACAGGTCGCAGAGCGCGGCGCCTGAAACGTCGAACCGGCACCAGCCGTCGGTCTGTTCCACGACCGAGGCCGTGTCGCCGACCATCTGCTTTAACTCAGCCGCCAGCAGTTCATGCTGGTCGTGACTGGCAGAGATCATCCACTGATCGGGGCCGGTCCATAACGCGGTGAAGTCGCTTTGAGACTCGGTTTTTCCCACGCCTGGAAGGATCAGTGGCAGTACTTTTTGCAGCGCATCCCGTCGGCCATCGCGCGCGGCCACAGACGCCAGTGCCTGATCCACAACCTCGGTGATGGTCTGCGTTCCGATTTGGTCCACGCGCGGAGTGTCCGCGCCCAGAGGGGTGATGGGTTTCAACTTATGCACGGAGCTTCTCTCCTTCCGGATCGACGAAGTGCGGACTGACTATTTCGACCAGAACTTCATGCCCTTCCAAGGGATTAACCAGCCGCAGCTGTTCGCCTATACGTTCGAAGCCAGACTTCACGAAGCCAAGCCCGATCGCACTTTCAAGGATCGGCGAATAGGCTGCCGAGGTGACATAGCCCTGATCATGCGCCGCATCGATGGGACCCAATGTGCCCATCAAATGCCCTCCGGCAGGCACGGGTTTCGACGCATCCACCGGGCGCAGGCCCACAAGGTTCAGCGCGTCCTCAGTGTTCATGCCCTCTCGCCGCGCCAGCACACTTCCAACAAAATCCTTCTTGGTCGAGACCATACGCCCAAGCCCAAGGTTCAGCGCGGTGGTGGTCCCGTTCAGTTCATTCCCTGCCGCGTGGCCCTTTTCGATCCGCATGACACCCAGCGCCTCGGTGCCGTAGGGGGTCACGTCGAACTCTTCACCTGCCGCCATCATCTCGCGCATCAAGGCGTCACCATATCGGGTGGGGACAGCGATTTCATAGGCCAGCTCGCCCGAGAACGAGATGCGGAAGAGCCGCGCGCGGCAGCCACCGCAGACGGTGATTTCACCGCAGGACATGAAGGGGAATGCCTCGTTCGAGATGTCGAACTCGGGGTCCACGATCTTTTGCAGAAGCCTGCGCGCATTGGGACCGGCCACGGCGTATTGCGCCCAGGCCTCGGTGGTGGAAATCAGCTGTACGTCTAGATCCGGCCACAGGCATTGGCGGGCGAATTCCATGTTGCGATAGACCAGAACCGCGTTGGCAGTGGTGGTGGTGACAACGAAGTGATCCTCGGCCAGACGCGCGGCGGTGCCGTCGTCATAGGCCACGCCATCTTCGCGCAGCATCAGGCCATAGCGCACCTTACCCACAGGCAGTTTCGCAAACCCGTTGGCATAGATTTTGTTCAGGAATTCGGCGGCATCCACCCCCTGCACGTCGATCTTGCCCAGCGTGGTTACGTCGCAAATACCGACAGAGCTGCGGGTCGCCAGAACCTCGCGATCCACGGATTGACGCCAGTGTGTCTCACCTTTCTGTGGGAACCATTGCGCGCGCAGCCAGTTGCCGACCTCAACAAACACGGCGCCCTGCTCCTCGGCCCATTTGTGGCTGGGGGTCAGGCGGGTCGGATGGAATTCCTTGCCCACCGCACGGCCCGCAAACGCACCCATCGACACGGGCGTATAGGGTGGGCGGAAAATGGTGGTGCCGGTGTCGGGGATCGACTTGCCGGTCAGCTCGGCCATTACAGCCAGCGCGCCCATGTTCGACGTCTTGCCCTGATCGGTTGCCATGCCCAGCGTGGTGTAGCGTTTCAAGTGTTCTACGGATGTGAAGTTTTCCTGATGCGCCAGCTTCACGTCCTTGACAGTCACGTCATTCTGGAAGTCCAGCCACGCGCGTTTCGCGCCCGAGACGTGCCAAAACGGGGTGAGCGACACCGGGCCATCTTCCGCCTTGGGCAGAACTACGGGGGACACGGTGATACCAAGATCGGACAGAGCCTCGACAGCCTTCGCCGCGCCCGAAGTCAGTGCCGCATGCGTCGACATCTCGCCCATTGCTGCCCCGGCAACGCATTGGCCGGGCGGTAGGTCCTTTCCCGGGACAAAGGCGTGGATATCTTCATTCCAAACCGGGCGACCGCGCTGGTGGCAGGTCAGGCTAAGGTTGGGGTTCCAGCCGCCGGACATGGCAAGCGCACCGCAGGGGATCACGCGGGTCTGGCCGTCGGCCAGCCGCACGGTGACAGACGTCAAACCCAAACGGCCCTTCGTGTCCACGATTTGCGCACCGGCCAGCACTTCGGTCCCGTCGATCTTGGGGGCATCCGGGCGAATATCCACCACGGCGGGCACTTCGACCCCTTTTGCGATCAGGTCACGGGCGGCCTGATGTGCGTCGTCATTGTTGGCAAAGACCGCCACCGACTGCGCGGGCGTAACCGCATAGCGGTTGGCATAGGCGCGGGTGGCCCCGGCCAGCATCACGCCGGGACGGTCGTTGTTCTCAAACCCAATCGGTCGTTCAATCGCTCCGGCTGCAACCAACGCCCGCTTGGAGTAGATCCGCCAAAGCGTCTGGCGCGGCTTGTCTGTCTCGGGGGCGATCAGGTGATCCGCGTTGCGCTCCACCGCGCCATAGATACCATGATCATAGGCTCCGAACACGGTGGTGCGTGGCATCACACGGACATTCGGCGACGAGGCAAGCTCGGTCTGTGCCTGTTCGACCCACTCGACGCCGGACATGTCGGACAGCGGTGCGGCTTCCATGAGCAGACGCCCACCCAGCCGGAAATCCTCGTCCGCGATAATGACTTGTGCACCCGCTCGACCCGCGGTTAGCGCCGCAGCCAGACCCGCAGGTCCTGCCCCGATCACCAGCAGATCACAATGCAGGAAGCCCTTGTCATAGACATCTGGATCATCTTCACCCGTCAGGCTACCCAGACCGGCAGCTTTACGGATGATCGGCTCATAGAGTTTCTCCCAAAACGCCTTCGGCCACATGAAGGTTTTGTAATAAAAACCGGCACTTAGGAAGTTCGAGAAGCGATCATTGATCGCCATCATATCGCGCTCCAGCGACGGCCAGCGATTTTGCGAGTTGGCGACAAGCCCATCATAGATCTCAGCCACGGTGGCGCGCGTGTTCGGTTCCTGACGCCCGCCCGACCGCAGTTCGACCAGCGCATTGGGTTCCTCGGACCCGGCGGTCAGCACGCCGCGCGGACGGTGATATTTGAACGACCGTCCCATCAAGCGCACGCCATTGGCCAACAGCGCAGAGGCCAGCGTGTCGCCTGCATGCCCCTGATAGCTATTGCCATCAAACGAGAAATTAAGCGTGGCTGACCGATCGATCAGCCCACCGGAAAGGCGGTTAAGCTGTGTCATGCACCCACCTCAGCGGCTCGGTTCACGCGGGCTACATCACGGGCCAGCTCGACCTTGGTGATTTCATGTGTGGTGGTATCGCGGGTTACGACCAGCCATGACCGATCGCCCTGTTCGTGAAACCACAGCTCGCGATGCAAACCAGCAGGGTTGTCGCGCAGATGCAGATAGTCGTGAAATTCTCGAAGCGCATTTTCTGACAACCAATACGGTCGATTGATCAGGCTCGCGTCACCCAGATAGGTGAATTCCTGCGCGTCGCGCGGCCCCAGAAGCGGATGGTTGATGATCATCTCGTCGTCCTCAGTGCAGGTATGGTTGGGCGCCCTGCCCTTTTTCGTCAATCATGTGCCCGGTCATGAATCGATCCAGCCGATACGCCGTGGCGGTCTCATGCGGACGGTCGGTTTTCAGAAGATGGGCAAAGCAATACCCCGCAGCGGGCGTGGCTTTAAAGCCGCCATAGCACCAGCCGCCATTGAAATAGAGCCCCTCGATATGGGTCTTGTCTATGAAGGGTGAGCCATCCATCGACATGTCCATAATGCCACCCCAGCTGCGCAGAAGCCGCGCGCGCCCAAGACCCGGGATCAGCGACATGCCGCTTTCAATCACGTCCTCGACCACCGGCAGGTTGCCGCGTTGGGCGTAAGAGTTGTAGCCGTCGATATCGCCACCAAAGACCAGCCCACCCTTGTCGGACTGGCTGCAATAGAAATGCCCAGCGCCATAGGTGATCACGCCTGGAATGAAGGGTTTCAGCCCTTCGGACACGAAGGCCTGCAGCACATGGCTTTCTATTGGCAAACGCATCCCCGCCATTGCCATCACACGGCTGGAGCTTCCCGCGACAGAGACACCCACTTTCTTAGCGCCGATGAACCCGCGCGAGGTTTCAACACCCAGCACGCGACCGTTTTCGATCTTGAAGCCCGTGACCTCGCAATTCTGAATGATGTCCACGCCGCGCTGGTCCGCGCCTCGTGCATAGCCCCAAGCGACCGCGTCGTGGCGCACGGTGCCGCCGCGCCGGTGCAACAGCCCGCCCTTAATGGGGAAACGGGCATTGTCGAAGTTCAGGAAAGGGTACATGGCGCGTACGCCATCCGTGTCCAGAAGCTCGGCATCCGATCCGTTCAGGATCATCGCGTTGCCTCGTCTGCGCGCCGCATCCCGTTGCGCGTCCGTATGCACAAGGTTCAGAATGCCGCGCTGGCTGACCATCGCGTTATAGTTCAGATCCTGTTCGAGCCCTTCCCAAAGTTTCAGCGAAAACTCATAGAACGGCTCGTTCCCATCCAGCAGATAGTTCGAGCGGATAATCGTCGTGTTACGGCCGACATTCCCGCCACCGATCCAGCCCTTTTCCAACACCGCGATCCGCGCGCCATTGAATTCTTTCGCCAAATAGTAAGCGGTCGCCAAACCATGCCCGCCGCCGCCGATGATCACATAGTCATAGGCATCGTGCGGGTCAGGATCACGCCATTGCGGTCCCCAACCTTTATGCCCGGTCAGTGCTTCTTTGATCAGCCTGAAAGCAGAGTATTTCATCGCAAATCCAATTATCGCCTGTGTCTATTGATCCGCTCCATAAGGGAAACCGACAGCGCGGTTTCTGACAATTGTGTGTATAAAACCGACAACCCCGCCACATGTGGTGCACTGATCAGGCCTAAAAGCGTATCTCAAACTCAGCGCCAACCGTTTTCGAAGCGGAGCTGTGGGGCGTGATGTGCAAACGCGCACCATAGATCTCTAAAAGGGCCGAGACTATGGCCAACCCCATCCCGGTTCCCCCCTGCGCGCGACGTGTGGTGAAGAAAGGATCAGCGAGTTTTGCGGTATCATTTTCCGAAATGCCTTCGCCGTCATCAGAAATTCGCAGAACCCCATTCTGATACTGCAGTTCCAAATTCTGCGCGCCGTGAGCCAAAGCATTCTGCGCCATGTGCAGAAGTATGATTTCGCCATGATCATTCGAAAGCGGAAGCTCGTCTTCACTGGGCTCGACAATTCGAATGGTCAGACCGTCAAGATCCGGCAGCATCGTCGGCAGCGACCCAGGTCCTTTTTGCGCTTCCTGACGTAGCTGAGACATCTCGCGCAGTCGGGTTAGCAAGGTGTTCATCCGCTCGCTTTCGCTGTGGATATTTCCAAGCAATTTGGCGCGGTTTTCTGGACTCATTTCTTCGCTTTGAAGCAGCTCAGCAGCACCCGATATCGAGGTGACCGGAGATTTCAGTTCATGGGTGACATGGTCCGTATAGGTCGCAATCTCTTGCGATCTTTGATCCAAGGTATCAGCCATCGACAGCATACTTTCACCAAGATCCGCTAGTTCGCGCATACCGTAGTGTCGCAAAGGCTCCGACTTGGGCTTTTCACCCGCGGCAATTGCCCGCGCCTCATCGCGCAGCCCGCGTACGGGGCGCGACATGAGTCGCAACAAAAGGAAGCCAAGCAGTAAAGCCCCCGACAGGGTGAAGATTCCCATGATCATCAACGGATCGCGCTCGCGGAAGACAAACTTTCGAAGGCTAAGCGGCGTGCGGGATAACAGAACCGCGCCAATGACGCGATCCTTGGACAAGACCGGATAGGCCACGAACACGCGAAACCCTGTGTCACGACTGATCGAGTTTAAAGGATGGCGACTATAGTCATCGTCACGGGCGCGCAGTGCGACCCCGACCTCTCCTGCCAGCGCCGCCTTAACCTCGGGCAGGGTCGAGATATTGCGCAACCCCGCTTCCCCAACACCGACCCCCTGATGATCCAGAAAAATGACGCCCGCCAGCGTGGTTTTTCCTGCGAATTGGGCCAGCTCGCCAAGGGTTGGCATGATTGTGTCGTGTCTGGGATCAACACGCGCTTTAACCAGATCGCCCTCAGGCAAAGGCGGCAGAACCGGATGATTGCGGACATCAATCTTGGAAGACAGCGGATGAAGGGACGCATTCCAGAACGCCAAAACATCCTTGTCGGGGATAGAGCCGATTTCGGGGCCTTCCAATGTCTCGAACTGAGTGCGGTAGACCTCGGCGTAGATGGCGCCTTGCTTCACAAGCGATTGCTCTGTTTCTCTTACGAACTGATTGGACGTCAACTGCACGGTCAGCATCGCGGCAAGTGGGATCGACACCAGTGCAACACAGATGAACACCACCACCAGAGCCATCGAAGGGCGCCATTTTTGGTGAATACGCGTCACGTGTTGCATGGCCCAAGCTTAATACCGACGCCATGAACGGTCACAATGACATCATCACACCCCGCCTGCGCAGCCTTGGCGCGTATGTTGCGAACATGGCTGTCGATTGTGCGGCCCGACATGGTTGAATTCGCTCCGTATATGGCCTGTATCAACTGATTGCGGTCATGCACGTGATCCGGCCGGGCCAATAAGCTTGCCAGAAGCTGAAATTCAGTTGCGGTCAGGTCCAGCGCCTGCCCGGCCACTTGGCAAACATGCCCCGCCGCATCCAACGACAATTCGCCGTAATGCTGGCGCCGGGTGGCCGCACTTGCGCGCGATAAGATCGCCTTGATCCGCAGCACAAGCTCGCGCGGGCTGAAGGGTTTGGGGACGAAATCATCCGCCCCCAATTGAAAGCCCAGAACCCTATCGATCTCATCATCGCGCGCGGTCAGAAACAGGACCGGCACATCTGATCGCGCCCTGATCGCTTTGCAGCAATCGAACCCGTCCATATTCGGCATACCAATATCCAACACCACCAGATCGATTTTCTCGCGCCCGATATGGGTCAATGCGATTTCACCGTTCGCGGCCTCGGTTGTGCGCATTCCGGCAGCTTCCACGGCGATACGGGTGATGTCGCGGATCTTGGGATCATCGTCTACGATCAGAATATGCGTAACCATGTTTGATGTCTTGCAAGGGGCAGAGCCGTTGTCCAGTCTAACTTGGTTGTGGATCATCCCTCAGACCCCCCACTTTGCGCCGGGGTCGCAGCCCCAACAGTGTCATCACAGCGATCATGATCATTCCAAGCATAGCTTCCGGCTCGGGCGATGATGATCCTGCGAACCCCTGCGGATAGGCATTCTTGGACACGCCCGATACCATCGGCAACGGAACGCTGGCTTGTTTCGCAGCTTTCCCAGATGTGTTCACCACTTTCTGAGACACTGCGACGAATGAAGTGTTGCGGGTTTGCAGTGAGAACTCTAACCCCAGCCGGGTGATTTCCTTGTCAGCAGCGTCCGCCTGATCACGCACAGCAATGCGGCGATCGAGTGTTGAAATCTGATTGCGTGCCCAGATCAATGGAAGTGCCGCTTCACCTTCCTGATCTGACAGGATCAGTTTCACAGGCATCTCCGCCTTCCGACCCTTTACAAGGCCTTTCAATGTAACCTGCCCCTGATCACTGCCTTTGTAGCGTGCATAGACACGCAAACTGCTTCCCGCGAAAAGGTCCGGCAGGCGCGAAGGCGTCATATCGGTGACTTCCAGATCACCCCAGTCAATTTCAATGTCTGTCAAAAGGGGTGTCTTCAGGTTCGCGGCCATAACCTCGGCCACGTCCATGGCGTCTTCGTCTAAGCCCACATAGCGTGCGTATCCGCGACCCTCATCTGCCATGGCATCCAGCAGATACCTGTTGGTCGAGCTTCCGATCCCAAACGCGTAAATACGCGATTGCCCGATTTGTTCACGAATGGTGCGCAGCACCGTAGCCTCGTCCCCGATATATCCATCAGATAGGAAAACCACGATGCGCATTGTGTTGTCAGGGTTGTCGGTTGCGAAGGCCGTGCGGATGGCCCTGTCGATCTCGGTCCCGCCGCTGGCAGATAGGCGCGAGACGAACTTGCGGCCTGCTTCAACGTTGAAAGTGGTTGCTGGGGTAGCGTCTTCCGCGAAATGCCGGGCGGTTCTGGAAAATGGGATGATCCGGAAATAGTCGTCGGGGCGCAGACCCTTTAGGGCGGCGTCCATGAATCGTTTGCTTGCAGCCAACGGTTGCCCGGACATTGAGCCTGAGGTGTCCAACACAAAAACCAGCTCGCGCGGGGTGGCTGTGGTTTCATCAGGCATGGCGGGCGGTTCGATCATGACTGACAGGAAGCCACCACGTTCGTCATGATGGGTCAGCGTTGCTGCCTGCAACGAGTCACCGCCCAGCATGTAGCGCAGGATCAAGTCTTTGTTGTCCATGACCTTTCCCTGCGAAAACTGAGCGCTTAGACCGGCTTGTGTTTCGACGATGTCCAGTGGATGCGTTGGGCTTGCAAATTGCGACATCTCAACCCCGGCGACCATGTTCAGGTCCAGCGAAACGCGTTCCGATAGGATGTTTTTGGGCAGGTCCAAACCGGCCACAGCTGGATATGCAGGCACGGGGCTGACCGACCAAGTGGCGTTCTGCACAGGCCCGTCGAGGTCGGAGGTGCGCTCTTCATCGCTCGAAGCCGGGCTTTCATAGCGCGGCCCAACGATCATCGGCACAACCAGCTCAAACTGCCCGTCTACCTTGGGCACCATTTGCACGTATTTCAGCGTGACCTCGACCGGCAGACCCGGCATCAAATTGGCGATCTTCTGAGTGAACATGTTCGGGCGGTGTTGGGTCAGCAACGCAGCTGCTTTGCCCTCGGATGCGGCTTGTTTGTACTCGGCTTCCGCGGTTGCTTTTTCGCGGATTACGGCCTGCACAATCTCGTCCCCGACCTCCATGGTCATCCCGAATACGGCCGCATTCTGGTTCAGCGGGAATAGATATTCTGCCTCTAACGGCACCTCGGAGGGGTTCGAAAAAACCTGACGCAGCTCAACCGTTGCCATGTCGCCCTCGATATTGACCTTGTAAGCGCTGTCCAGCATGGGCAGCTCAACTGTTTCGCCATTCACCTGCGCAATCACCCGCCCCGCGACGTCATCCAATACCGCTTGAGCAAACGCCGAAATTGGCAACGAGATCGCAAAGGCCACGGCTACAATCAGCAGCGTCGCGCGATTGATCCGGGGAAATCTGCGGCTAAAACTATGCGGTGATCGGCGTGGTCTTGTGATGGACATGGGAAACTCCTTCTGTCGAACAATGGTCAAAGGTCCAAAGCTGCAAGGGCCGCCTGCTCATAGGCAGCACGCTCGGGCTCGGGCATGGATTTTGGGGTGATGCGTTGGATGGATTGCCACACGCGTGAAGAGCCGTTCAGCCAGCTCCAGACAGCTTCGCCGACACCTGCGGTCTGCGCGCCGTCTTGCGAGACAAAGCTGACAGCGACGGTCCAGACCTGCCCATCAGGCGACGTGGCTTCGTAAACGGATGTGGGAAGCGGATCGAACCGCGTGCCCAGAAAGCGAACGTCGTAGCCCATCCCAAGCAGGCAGGTTGCCGGTGAATGAAGGTGCCGCAAGGGCGATGATGTGCGCACCACATTCAATCCCATGGGGCCAAACTGCGCCTTCTGCGCAAAGCCACCATAGCTTGCGAAATACAGCTTCTCAGTTGCGCTCAGCGGCACGGCCTGCGCGGGTTTCCCAAGAAGCTGGCCGGGCAAATTTATCTGCGCCACGGTATCGGACCGATCCAACGGCGTGCGCGGTGCGTTAACCACGGCTACGGCCATCACAAGCGCCAAACAAGCGATAGGAAAATGTAGCACGCGCGGCAATCTGAAAGCAGGCAACCAATGCCCACGGGCTTTGGCAGGTTGCGGGCGGTAGAGCACCACAACGGGCAGGGCAACCAGCGCTAATGACACAAGCCCGATTGTTGAATGCAGGCCCGGTTCCATCGTATTCACGCCTTGGCCAAGCCCAGCCGCAAGAAGCGTAATCCGCACACCATTGCCAATCACAGTGGCCAGAGCGATCACAACACCCGCAAGCAGCGCATGGAAGAATGCGGGACGAAACAGGACATTAATGAAGGCCCAGAGGCTGACCATCAACAGAAGGCCGGACGCGCCAGAACAGGGAAGGTCTACCAAGACATCCACGCCGTTCAGTTGCAGGCGCACGCCCTCGCAAGTCAGGTCCGCAAAGAACGGGGACAACATCGCGCAGGCAACGTCGGCTGACATCATCTGAAGCGGAAAGCCTGCGACGCGTTGAAGGATGGGGGCCAATGGCAAGCAGAACAGGAAGAACACTGAAAGCCAAAGCGGCGAAAGCGCAATGCGGCGCTGATCCAGCCGCAGGAACGTCGCCAGTGCAAACACATCAATCGCCAGCGCCAACGCGCTTAGGATGTTGATGGCGAGCATCTGACCCGCAAGCCGGACCCCGGCAGCAAAAAGGAATAGAACAAAAACGCGCCCCCGCGTGTCAGGGCCATTTGGACGGGAGCTCCAAAGGGACAGGACTGCAAGCCCGATAATCAAAGCGCCATACAATCCGCCATTGGATTGGTATGAGGGATCGCGCCAACTGGTAATCAGCCATCGCAAGGGTTCGATGGCCAGAAGAGCCGATGCAGTCGACAGGCCAATCCACAACAGGGTATCGCGTTTTTGTTCCATGCCATCGTTTTGCGCAGACAGTTGTGCAGATCAGCGCTGCAAGGTGTGCAGGAAATGTGCAGGAAGGCGCCTTAGTAAAGCATTCAACATGCCGTAGGCCTCTTGCACTCAATCAAGAATTGCATTTCCATGCGCGCAGCAGGAGTATTTGAGCTATGAAGAATTTCACACGGCGCGCGGCGCTTATTGGTGCTGGAGGTGCCGCAGGCTGGGTAATGTCTTCCTTGATCCGTGCGCAATTACCCGTCTATGAGGGAACCCGCCGCATAGTTGTTCCCGCTGGTGACAAGATACTGAATGACGCAAGCGGATTGTCGGCAACGCCGATCAACAAGCACCTACGCCTCAGCAGCTCTGCTAATGACAATTTGATTGACGCCATCCGCCGCGAAATTACCGAGGCAAAATCCGAAAACCGCCCGCTTAATGTTGGTGCAGCGCGGCATTCCATGGGTGGCCAAGCCATTCCCCGCGACGGGACAGCAATCACCTTTGACAACACAGAGGTTGAGCTGGACAGCACCGCATTGGCCTATCGCGCGCATGCAGGCGCACGTTGGTCCGATGTGATTGCCGCGCTTGATCCAGCGGGCTTCTCACCGAAAGTTATGCAATCCAACAACGACTTTGGGCTGGCGGCCACATATTCCGTGAACGCACATGGCTGGCCCGTCCCCTTTGGTCCGATGGGGTCAACCGTTCGTTCGTTGCGGATGATCTTGCCGTCCGGCGATCTGGTGACATGTTCGAAAACCGAAAATGCCGACCTGTTCAACCTCGCAATGGGGGGATACGGGCTGATTGGCGTCATCATCGATATGGAAATCGAGATGGTGAAGAACACGCGCCTTTCCCCCAGCTTTAAGGTGATGGCGACAAGTGAATTTGCCGCTGCATTTAAAAAGGCCGTCGAAGACCCTTCAGTCACCATGGCCTATGGGCGCTTGAACGTCGAACGCGAGACGTTCTTCGAGAAAGCCCTGCTGGTCACCTATCGCGAGACCGATGACCAATCCGACCTGCCCGTTGCACCGAGCTCAGGCTGGATGGCCCACGCCGCCAGCCGCCTTTACCGTGCGCAGTTGGGCAATGAGACGTTCAAATCATTTCGGTGGTGGAATGAAACCAGCGTGGGGCCGGCACTTGGCGGCGGGGATGTCACGCGAAACTCACTGATCAACGAACCTGTTGTCACGTTGGATGATCGAAACCCCGATCGGACTGACATTTTGCACGAGCACTTTGTCGGCTTTGACGCGTTCGATGCTTTCGTGGGCGCCTGCCAAGAGGTCATTCCTGCCTCGTATCAAGAGTTTCTGAATGTGACGCTTCGATACGTAGCGCAGGACGACCAAAGTGTTTTGTCTTTTGCACCAGAACCGCGCATTGCGGCCGTCATGTCATTCAGCCAAGAGCTGACACAGCGGGCCGAGGCGGACATGACGCGAATGACACAAGAACTAATTGATCGTGTTGTAGAGGTCGGCGGGGCCTATTACTTGCCCTATCGACCACATGCGCGGTTAGAACAACTCTCTGATGCCTATGCGAATGTAGGCCAATTCGTACGTGCGAAACGCGAGGTCGATCCTGACCTCGTTTTGCGCAACAATTTATGGGACCAGTATCTGGGGCGTTTATGACCAATCTACAAAAACTTTGCATGGGGTATTTCTTGGCATTGATGGGTGCTGCATCCCTGAATTACATACCCGGCCTGACTGACGAAGACGGTCTAGCGTTTGGGATATTTGCGCTTGATATTTATGACGATGCGCTTCATGTGGCCTCGGCCATTTGGGCGCTGGTTGCGGGGCTTTTGTCGCACAAGGCAGCCAGAAGCTTTCTGATCCTGTTTGGACTGGCTTATCTTGGCGACGGGGTTTTCGGCTTCTTCATCGGCTATGGATACCTTGATCTTGGGATCTTCACCAACGGATCGGCGGGGATGGAGTTTTCACTGCCGCGCGTGTTGGCCAACCTTCCCCATCTGGCTTTGGGTGGATTCGCCGTTTGGGCGGGCTTCGGACGTATGGGGCGCGCAGGTTGAAGCGGATCTGGCGATATACGAAGCGGCTGTTGCTGCTTGGCACCCTGATGATTGTGGGATTGCTGCTGCCGGTGGGCTATGTCGAAACGATGTGCCGCGGTGACGCTGAGCCTAAGGCCTACACCGCCCTGATTGCACCTGCCCATCACCGACCGGAATCCCGAACGCTTATGACCTATCCTGAATGGGATATCGTTCATGCGTATGAGGATTATGCGCGGGTCATCAATACCGCTGATCCGCATGATTTTAGCTTTTTTCAATCAATTGGTGGGTTCTGGTCATCCCTTTGCTCGCTTACTCGTGAGGCATCAAAACACGGCCATGTCGATGGTGAAACAAAGCAAATGGTCTATGTGATCGGCGTCAGTTTCACCGCCGAGCTGTTGCTTAAAGCCGCTTATGAAGAAACCATTGGGCGCTTGTTTACTGCCCTTCGCGGGGCCGAGCGCGCTCCGCTCGACGATGTATCGGCGCGTCAGGCCTCGGCCTATGCGGAGTTCCTTCAGCAAGTCCCATGGTACAAGTGGGACTTTCAAACGGATGAAGAGGAATTGAAAACAGCCGCGACCGGCAGCTTGCGCGATCAGGAACGTCGTTTCGCACTTGGCACCGAGTATGGGACCAAGGCCGCATATGCCGACGTGATTGCCAACGCAGTCGCGCAGGTTGGCGAAGATGCTCTAACACTCAGGATGATCGTATCCGGAGTGAATGCTGCGTATTTCGACAGGATCAGGGATGTACAGGTCGTCGGCGACCACGCGGAAGGGCTTGAGATCGAGACGCCCCGCTACCGCGCATTGACGCATCTTTTAACGAAGTTCGCGGAAGATGAGATCGACTTCGTGGAAATTGCAGGAAATGACGACATTATGTTTACCGCCCTGTCCGCGAACACCGCTGAACCGGGCGCGATTTACAGTCGTGCGCGGCAAGGGGCTGACGATCATCGCCACCTCATCGTTGTCAAAACTGTCGATCTGGCGGCCCGCCTGCGCAGCCTATCCGACACCGGTCTGATCTTGGAACATATCCATGACTATTAGGCGCTTTCTGGTCGCCATCCCGCTGATGTTTCTGGGATGGATTTCAGTGTTGCTTGCGGTTGCATTGGTCACCGATGAAGCGCCTGCCTATGTCGTCGTGTTTCCAAGCCAGTCTCTTCTGGGAAATCTGGCATCGGACACATCCGTGATCTCTAGGTCCCACTTCACAGTATCAGTCAGCTCAGAACAGTCCGGGTTCGCAAAGTCTTTGTACAAGAAGGGGGCGTGGTTTGTCCTTCCGGCTGGTCTGGCTGGATGCTTACCAATGCCACAGTCCACCTTCGTTCATTAGCCAGATTCAGTCAGCCTCGGACCTGTTAGAATTGAAAGGTGGGATTCTGCTTTGTCTGCAGGACGGAATGCTGTACTAATTCTCTAGTTGTCACAGACGGAGATATGCCGTGGCGCGCCGACGCAGCGAGTTGCTCACAGATGTTGAGCTAGAATTTATGATCGCCCTCTGGAGCTTAGGCTCTGGTTCGGTGCGTGATATCATGGGCGCCCTAAATGGTGAAACCAAGCGGGCCTATACGTCCGTGGCGACCATCATGAAGATCTTGGATGACAAAGGGTATGTAACGTCCGAGCGGCAGGCCAGAAGCCTGGTGTATATGCCCGCCATTCAACGTGATGAATACGAGGGACGGTCCCTCAAAAATTTATCAGATGCTTTGTTTGGAGGAACACCAACCGCGCTTGTAGCGAGGTTGGTGGATAACGAAGATCTGACGGACGAAATGATCCAGGAAATAAAAGAGATCATTGATACAAGGATCAGAAAGGATGACGATTGAACAAATCGTAGGGGGGGTGATCTGGATTCAATCCATGATCTTGCTGGCCGCGTTGGTCTTTGCCGTTTTCGAAGCAGCATTCATGCTGTGCGGACAACGGCGATGCTTCCTGACGCGCCGCCGTTTGGGCGTGACCGCCTGTGCCAGCCTTGCCGTATTGCCAATTCTTCTGCCATTTCTGGTGTCATCGCCGCTGGCGACATCAGTGAATGCGACGGACGCGATTGTGGCGCAATATTTGAAGGGCAATCTTTCCGTCAGCGCCAGTGAAATGAGCGCCTTAATCTCGGTCAAACCCCAGATCGTTGACCTTGTCACCGGCGGTGGCTCGACACTGGCTATGATGCTGGTCGCAGCGTTTCTGGCGACACTCATCGGTCGAAGCTTTTACCTAGCCATCAATGTCGCGCGAATTCATCGGTCCATCCGCGCGGGACGCGTCATGGGGCAAAGCCGGCGCGTACGTGTGGTGCTCAGCCCCGAAATCACTGTGCCGTTCTCGACGCGCGGGCTGTGGTATTACTATGTCGTACTTCCAGAAAACCTGTACCGAGATCGCGATGCGATGCAGATGTCCATCGGGCACGAAATGCAGCACATCCGTCAGGGTGACGTGGATGCCGAAGTGATCTTGTCGTTGATCTCACCCTTGGCTGTTCTGAACCCCGGCTTTTGGTTCCTGTCAGGTCGCCTGCGCAAACTGGGTGAACTGGCTTGCGATCGCGCCTATCTGGCACGCCGTGGATTTGACGCACATGGCTACTCGATCCGTCTTCTCAGTATCGCCCGCCGCAACCGAAACACTCGCGGTCAGCCCCGCGCTTTTGGTGTGCCGTTGGTTGGGCGTTCTATTCCGTTCATGGGGCGTCGCTCGATGCTGAAAGATCGCATTCTTGAGATTGCTCGCGATCAGGCCAACCCAACACGCGAACGTCGCTTTGTGGGTATCGCTATGTCCATCGTGATGACCGCTTGTGTGTTTGTTGGGGCGACCTCGCTTGCGCAACCCGCGGATTGGAGCCACGAGCGGATTATGCTGTCGACGGTTGCCAATCTTGAGCGGCTGAACCAGCTGAACACAATGGCACAGCGAAGCTGGTAGTCATCACTACTTTAGGTGAAAAGAAAACGGCCCAGAAAACTGGGCCGTTTTTTGGTTTTCGTGAGTGGTGGAATGTAAACCTAGACTTTCCAGAAGCAGAAGACGCCCCATGCGATTGAAATTGCCAGCGGCCCCCAAAGCGGCATTCCGATAAGGCCCAACCAGATCAGAAAGATGAAACTGGTGCCCAGAAGGCTTAAGAAATAGCGATCACCGCGGGTGGTGGTCAGTCCCAGCACGCCCTGACGCTCTGCCCCGCCCGGGTATTTGATCTCGGTGATTGTCAGGATTGCGATCCCAGTGAAAATTCCAATGAAGACGAACGCTGTGGGCCACGTCCAAGCCATCCAACTTAGCATATCAAACCCTTCCCATCGCGAAGCCCTTCGCGATGTAGTTGCGGACGAAGTAAATCACGATTGCGCCCGGAATGATGGTCAAGGTGCCAGCGGCTGCTAGCAGTCCCAGTTCATACCCTGCGCTTGAGGCGGTTTTGGTCATGGTGGCGGCAATAGGCTTGGCGGCGACCGCCGTCAGCGTCTTGGCCAGCAGCAGCTCGACCCACGAGAACATGAAGCAGAAGAAGGCAGCCACACCGACACCGGCTTTAATCGTCGGGATGAAGATCGACACGAAGAAACGCGGGAAGGAATAGCCATCGACATAGGCTGTCTCGTCCAGTTCTTTCGGGACACCACCCATGAAGCCCTCCAAGATCCACACAGCCAGCGGGATGTTAAACAGGCAATGCGCCAGCGCCACTGCAAGGTGCGTGTCAAAGATACCCACCGCCGAATAGAGCTGGAAGAACGGCAGGGCGAACACCGCCGCCGGGGCCATCCGGTTTGTCAGCAGCCAAAAGAACAAATGCTTGTCACCAAGAAAGCGATAGCGCGAGAATGCATAGGCTGCGGGCAAGGCCACCGCGATCGAGATGACGGTGTTGATCGACACATAGAGGATCGAGTTTATGTATCCCCAGTACCATGTCGGATCGGTAAAGATTGTCCGGTAAGCATCCAGTGTGAAGGTTTGCGGGAACAGCGAGAACCCGGCGAGGATTTCATTCGTGGTCTTGAAGCTCATCGCGACAAGCCAATAGATCGGCAACATCAGGAAGATGATGTAGATGATCGGGACGAGGGATCGTTTCTTCATGGTTTCGCCCTTAATTCAGGTCGTCTTTGGTCATCACGGTGTAGAACACCCAAGACACCAAAAGCGTGATTGCGAAATAGATCAGAGACATCGCCGCTGCCGGTCCAAGGTCGAACTGCCCAAGGGCGATTTTCACCAAGTCGATGGACAAAAGCGTCGTCGAGTTGCCGGGGCCACCGCCGGTTAGGACGAAGGGTTCGGTATAGATGTTGAAGCTGTCCATGAACCTCAGCAGGATCGCGATGGTCAGCACGTTTTTCATCTTCGGCAATTGGATATAGCGAAACACCGACCAGTTAGATGCGCCATCAATCTTGGCCGCTTGATAGTAAGCATCCGGAATCGAGACGAGACCCGCATAGGCCAGCAGCACCACAAGGGATGTCCAATGCCACACGTCCATCGTAATGATGGTCACCCAAGCCGCGAACGGGTTTTGGGTCATGTCATAACTGATGCCCAGAACATGGTTAATGAAGTAGCCCAGCAGCCCAATATCAGGCAGCGCAAAGATGTTCCACATTGCGCCAACCACGTTCCACGGGATCAACATCGGAAGGGCCATTAGGACCAGACAGACCGGCACCCAGAAGCCTTTGCGGGGCATTGAAAGCGCGATGGCAATACCCAGTGGGACCTCGATGATTAGGATCAGGAAGGTGAACAGGAACTGGCGACCAAGGGCGGCGTGGAACCGTTCAGATCGCAGGATCTGTTCAAACCAAGTCAGCCCTTCCCAGAAGAAAAGGTTGTTACCGAAGGTTTCTTGAACCGAGTAGTTCACCACGGTCATCATCGGGATCAGGGCGTTGAACGCCACCAGGATCAACACCGGGAGCACAAAGAACCACGCCTTTTGGTTTTCGGTTTTCATGCTGAAACCTCCTGCGGGGCGGGATCGGTTGCGATCCAGCCATCGGAATAAACTCGGGTCTGGCTTTGCTGAAACTGCAAATGAACTTTGTCACCTTGCGCCGGTGCAGGACCGTTCAGAATGGCCGAGACCTTTTGGTCGCCCACCATCGCTTCGACCACGTTGTGGCGACCAACGTCAGCCACACGGTTGACCCGTGCTTCGATGCCAGTATCACCAACGGCCACAAATTCGGGACGGACACCGATTTCAATTCGGCCATCCGTGCCGGGCTTCACAGCACCTTCCAGTGGCACATTCTGACCTTGGAAGAAGGCGCCTCCGTCACGCAATTCAGCCGGAATAACGTTCATGCCGGGCGACCCGATAAAGTGGCCGACAAAGGTGTGAGCCGGTCGTTCGAACAGCTCGACCGGGGTGCCGATTTGAACCACTTCGCCGTCTTCCATCACCACGACCTGATCGGCAAAGGTCAGAGCCTCGGTCTGGTCATGGGTGACGTAGATCATCGTCGCTTTGACGCGCTGATGTAGCTCTTTCAACTTTGATCGTAGCTTCCATTTCAGATGCGGGTCGATCACGGTCAGTGGTTCATCGAACATCACGACATTCACGTCGTTACGCACCAATCCGCGCCCCATCGAGATCTTTTGTTTGTTGTCAGGTGACAGCCCGGCCGCGCGACGATCCAGCATGTCAGTGACCTCCAACATCTCGGCAATCGCGAGCACTCGTTCGCGCACAGTGGCTTCGTCCCTGCCCCGGTTGCGCAGTGGGAACGCGAGATTATCATAGACCGTCATCGTGTCGTAGATGACCGGAAACTGGAAAACCTGCGCGATGTTGCGTTGATCGGGCGGCAATGGTGTTACGTCCTGATCGTCAAACAATATCTGACCATCGGACGGCATCAGAAGCCCTGAAATGATGTTCAGAAGCGTGGATTTACCGCAGCCTGACGGGCCAAGCAGCGCATAGGCCCCGCCGTCTTCCCAATCAATATCGAGGTGCTTCAGCGCGTAGTCCTCGGGACCTTGCGGGTCCGGCATGTAAGAATGCCGTAGGTTCTTTAGTGTGATCTTGGCCATCTCGTCCCCCTTAGACGGCGCGGCTGCCATCGGGTGCAAAGTAAAGGCACGCGTTGGCATCCATGAAGAATGTGTGGTTTTCGCCGACCTCATACGGGTGGGCGCCGTGGGCAAGTGAAACCCAGGCATGGTTGTCAAATTCAAAATGCGCTGAGCTTTCGGAACCGCTGAGTTCCGTCACAGCGATGCGGCCCTCAAGTGGGACGGTTGCCATGTCATTTGGCTGCGGCACGATGTGATTGGGGCGCACGGCGACCGTGTATTCACCGTCAGCAAGACCAGACGTTTCAGAATTGGCAGTCCAATTGATATCCCCCATCCGGAAACTGCCACCCTGCTTCACCACAGGCGCATAGTTGATCGGTGGGTCCGAGAATATGCGCGCAGCTGCCAACGTGTCAGGAGCACGATAGATTTCTGCGGTTGTTCCGAATTGTGCGACGTACCCGTCGGCCATCAGTGCGGTTTGCCCGCCTAGAAGCAGCGCCTCTTCCGGTTCCGAAGTCGCATAGACCACCACGGCCCCGCGCCCGGCAAACAGCTCGGGCAGCAGCTCGCGCAATTCCTCGCGCAGCTTGTAGTCGAGGTTCGCCAATGGCTCGTCCAAGAACACGGCTTGGCTGTCTTTTGCGATTGCACGCGCAAGTGCGCAGCGTTGCTGTTGTCCGCCCGACAATTCATGTGGGCGGCGATGCAGCATCGGGCGCAGCTTCAGAATATCTGCGGCCTCTTCCACGCGGCCCTGAATTTCGGATTTCGCCATCCCAGCCACTTTCAGCGGCGAGGCGATGTTGTCGTAAACTGTCATATGGGGATAGTTGACGAAGAACTGGTGCACCAAGCTGATCTTGCGCTTTTGCGTCGTCAGTTTCGTTACATTCACTCCGTCCATAACGATCTGCCCGGATGCGATTGGGTCCAACCCCGCCATCATCTTGATCAACGATGTTTTGCCCGCTCCGGTTTCGCCTAAAAGCACATTGAAGTGCCCTTTTTCCAACGTCAGGCTGGTGGGTTTGATATGCGTCACCCCTTGAACCACCTTGGTGATGTCTTTCAGCACAAGTGCCATCGTTCGTCCTTGATTGAATACGCGCCAGTGGGCGGAAAGGGGGGCTGAGGCCTGATTAGGCCCCAGCCCTTGCTTGGTCACGAGGGATAGATCCCGTGACGCGGGAGAATGTTAGTTGGCACTCCAGCGCGCTACCAGCTCGTCATAGTTGACGGTCTGACCTTGCGGCTTTTCGTTGTCCAACGGAGGCTTGGCGCCGCCATTGGCATACCACCACTCTGCGTCTTTCTCTTCGTTCAGACGAGGACCACAGCCGCCATAAACATTCTGGGCTTCGTCTGCACGCTGCATACGCGCCATGGTAATATCCATCTCCTCGGCCAGACGGTTCATCGCTTCCTGCGGGGTAAACGCACCCGAGTTCACGTCACCGATCTGCTGCCACCAAATCTGGGCCAGCTTCGGATAGTCAGGCACGTTGACGCCAGTCGGCGACCATGCAACGCGGTCAGGCGAGCGGTAGAATTCTACCAATCCACCCAGCTTCGATGCGCGTTCCGAGAAGCTCTCGTGGTTGACCGAGCTGTCGCGGATGAAGGTTAGACCCACATGCGACTTCTTCACATCCACGGTTTTCGAGGTCACGAACTGAGCATAGAGCCAAGCCGCTTGTGCACGATCCGACGGGGTCGACTTCAAGAAGGTCCAAGATCCAACGTCCTGATATCCAACCTTCTGGCCTTCTTCCCAATAGGGACCATGCGGGCTTGGTGCCATACGCCACAGCGGGTTGCCGTCGCCGTCAACCGTGTTGTTGCCTTCTGACTGCGGCTTCACCATGTCTGCGGTGAAGGCAGTGTACCAGAAGATTTGTTGGGCCACGTTGCCCTGTGCAAGTGCTGGCAGCGACTGATAGAAGTCATAGCTTGCAGCACCCGGAGGAGCATAGTTGCGCAGCCATTCATCCCATTTGCGGATCGCATAAACAGCCGCAGGGCCGTTTGCTGCTCCACCACGGGAAACGCTTGCACCTGCTGGGTTACACGAACCGGCTTCCATGCGGATACCCCATTCGTCGATCGGCACACCGTTGGGTTCACCTTTCGAACCGGCACCGGCCATCGACAGCCAAGCGTCTGTCATACGCCAGCCAAGGTCAGGCGCACGTTTGCCGTAATCCATATGGCCGTAGATATCGACACCGTCGATGTTCTTCACGTCTTTCGAGAAGAACTCGGCAATGTCTTCATAAGCCGACCAGTTGACGGGAACGCCAAGGTCATAGCCGTATTTTTCCTTAAAGGCAGCTTGCAAGTCCTCACGGTCAAACCAGTCTTTGCGGAACCAATAAAGGTTCGCAAATTGCTGATCTGGCAGCTGGTACAGATCACCATCCGGACCGGTGGTGAATTGCGTGCCCATAAAGTCATCCAGATCCAGCGTGGGCGACGTTGTCGCGGCCCAATCGCCAGTCATCTGATCCGTCAGGTTATAGGCCAGTTGCAGGCGCGAATGCGTCCCGATCAGATCCGAGTCATTCACGTAACCATCATATAGGTTCCGCTTGGTCTGCATCTGTGTCTGCACAGCTTGCACAACCTCGCCTTCACCCAGGATCTGGTGATTGACCTTGATGCCGGTGATTTCTTCGAACGCCTTGGTTAGAACCTCGGCCTCGTAACCGTGGGTCGGAATACCTTCCGACAGCACGTTGATCTCCATCCCAGCATAGGGTTGAGCGGCGTCGATGAACCATTTCATCTCGGCCATTTGTTCGTCTTTGCTTAGCGACGAAGGTTGAAACTCGCTGTCGATCCAGCGCGTTGCAGCCGCTTCATCGGCATAAATCGAGTGTGTCCCCGCAATCACGGCAGTCGCCGCAACTGCGGACATAAGATACGTCCGCATCTTGTCCTCCCAGTTTTTTTATAAACCGGCCTCCCGCCGGATGCTTAACGTTTGCAAAGACAGCGCTAACAGTCAACTAATAAATTAGTAGAAATACAATTGACGCCTAAGAGCGTTGAAAAACAGGGCCGTCCTTTGGCCTGATTGCCGCGCGACAAGTTGATTTTATCTTTTAATTTCTGATCACTAAAACCAAGCCAGCTAACAGCCCACCCTTAACGAAAGGCCGAGTTCATTCGAAGGTTTGGTTTTGTGGATGCCAAGGGAGCGCACCAATCAGACCTTCCAGAACTTGCTAGATCAGGATTGTGGAACAGAGGATTTGCAAGAACTAAGGTAGGTTTCAGCGCCCCCTACACCATCTCAATCAGTTTGATCCTTTGGATCTTCCCCGAGGGTCCCTTGGGCAAATCTTCCAGCACATAGATGGCATCGGGGGATTTAAACTTGCCCAGCTTCTCGACACAGATATTCACCAGCTGCTCGGTCGACAGCTCTGATCCATCGCGCAGTTTAACGGCCGCCTCGACCCGCTCACCATAGGTTTCGCAGGGACGGGCAAACGCGGCAGCTTCAACCACATCTGGGTGCGAATAAAGCGCCTCGTCGATCTCACGTGGGGCGATGTTTTCGCCGCCTTTGATGATCAACTCTTTCAAACGCCCCGTGACAAAGAAATACCCGTCTTCATCCACATGCCCAAGATCCCCGGTGCGCAACCATCCGTCGGAGGTGAACGTTTCACGCGTGGCTTCGGGGTTCTTCAGATACTCGCGCATCACATTTGGACCACGCACTGCGATCTCACCTTTGGTGTTCGGCGGCAGGGGTTTCAGGTCAGAAGACAAAATACACGCTTCATTCCCATAGGCCTTTCCCGGTGACCCTATTTTGCGCACACCCGGAGGCAAAGGATTGGATAGGATCTGTGCCGCAGTTTCCGTCAGCCCCATCGTCTCGACAATCGGGACCTCGAAGCGGGTTTCGAACGCGGTTTGAACATCCGGCGATAGCGGAGAAGAGGCTGAACGCCCAAAGCGCAGACCGGCACGGGTTTCGGATGAAGGTGTGATATCCGAATGCAGTAGATGAGAGATGATCGTCGGCACGACCGAGAACCACGTCACCTTGGCAGTTTCGCACTGGTCCCAGAATTTGCTTGCCGAAAACTTCTCGGACACAGCCAATGACCCACCCGAAACCAGCGCGCTCAAGACGGTCACGCATAGCCCGTTGATATGATAAATCGGAAGCACGCAAAGGCCACGATCTTTTGGCGTCAGCTTGTGGGCCACAGTGGGCGTCCAACCGCCGGCCAGCAGACTCGCGTGGCTGTGAACAACACCCTTTGGGCGGCCAGTCGTGCCCGATGTATACATCAAAAGCGCATCGTCTTCGGGGCCGAGCGGGTGCAATGTCGCGCTCTCGCTCGTGCAAGCAACAGAGAACCGTGACATATCTTTGGGGCGAACTCTTTCGAACAACTCCAGCTGGGCGTCACCAACAAGCGCGATACGTGCCTCGCAATGGTCCAGCGCATATCCAATTGCCTCGTCCCCAGCGACAAGGTTGATCACGGTCGCGCGGAACCCGCCATAGAGCGCACCATAAAGGCATTCGACTGCCTCGCGCCCGTTAGGCTGAAGGATCGCAACACTGGCCCCCTTTTCCAGTCCCAACGCTGTCAAATGCCCGGCCAACTGCCGCGCCCTACCCTGCAACTCTGACCATGTCAGCGCAGGCTCTCCGTCGAAAAACAGATAGGCGTCACGATCACCGATGGTGCCTGCCCGATCATCCAGCCAGTCTCGGACGGTGCCATTGGGGGGCGTATGATCGTTCGCGATCATTTCCCGGCGTCGGCCCAGTAATCCGCGAAGATGTCTTCGACGGCCGGTTCAACGGGTGGGATCTCTCGCACGATCTTTGTGCTCTGGATGAAGTGCTTCCAATGTAGGTTTTCATCTATCGCATTGCCGCCCCAACTGCCGCATCCCATCGAAAGCGAGAAGGGCATGCCGTTGTTGAAAGACCCTCCGGTCGCAAAGGTATGCGCCTGATTGACGATGACCCGGCAGGTCGGCATCGACGCCCCCAGCGACACGGCGCGTGCATCATCAGCGGTGTGAATGCCGATGGAATGCCCTGCCCCTTGATACTCCAGAATACGCGTTGCGATGGCCTGCGCGTCCTCATAGTCCCTCGCGCGATACAGCGCCGCGACACGGCTGAGTTTTTCGCCCGAAAGCGGATGGTCCGCGCCGATCCCTTGCGTTTCGACCGCAAGGAACTTGGTATCATCCGGCACTTGACCGGACAGGCCCAGTGCCTCGATCATTTTGTCTGCATCCTGCGCGATGACTTCGCGGTTCAGGTGCCCGTCGGGCCAAAGCTTCGAAACGATCTGCGCTTCGTCTACCACCAGCGCTCCTCCTTCTTCGGCGAGCGCTGAGATGAAGTCGTCATAGATCGCATCGACCACGATCATCGAGTTTTCCGACGAACACGAGGTCGCGTTGTCAAAGGTCTTAGACGCGGTGATCTTCTGGGCTGCGGCGGTCAGATCTGCGGTCTCATCCACGATCACGGTGACATTGCCCGCACCAACGGCCACGGCGGGTGTCCCACAAGTTTGCGCACGATGAACGTTGTTTTGGCTCCCAGTGCAGATCACACGGTCGCTCAGCTCCATCATCGCTTGTGTTTTTGCTTTGGAGCCCGGCGCGGGGATCATCTGGACCAGATCATGATCCAGCCCCAGCTTGTCGAACTCGGCGTGAATGTAGGACAGAAGCAGCTCGCAGCTTGCCACACCTTTGGGCGACGGGGCAACAACCAC
Organism: Aliiroseovarius sp. F20344; assembly: GCF_023016155.1. GTDB lineage: Bacteria > Pseudomonadota > Alphaproteobacteria > Rhodobacterales > Rhodobacteraceae > Aliiroseovarius. The sequence goes on along the minus strand of NZ_JALKBG010000005.1, from coordinate 54,229 downwards.
CGCGTTGCCACACTTCAAAGCGTTGATGATGTTGTTGGCGGGCGTCGCCGCCGGATTGGTCGAAGGCACCACAGCGCCAATCACCCCTATGGGGCGGGCGATCTCGGTGATGCCGGTGGCCGCGTCATCGCTGATGATCCCATGCGTTTTCACGCCCTTGATGTCGCGCATAAGGCCAAGCGTCTTGCGATGGTTTTTGATGATCTTGTCGGGCACGTTGCCAAGCCCGGTCGTCTCGACCGCAAGCTCGGCCAAAGCCTTGTTGCGTGAAGGCTCCATGATCGCCCAAGCGGCGGCTTCGGCCGCGCGGTCATATCGTGCTTGGTTGGCGCCAGACTCGTAAGCTTTCTGGGCAGCACGCGCACTGGCCACAATCGCGCTTACTTGGGCTACATCATCATGTGCATTCATCACGAAAATCCTATTGAAGTGGATAGGGCGCCATCCGCCCTATCCGTTGGTACTGCTCTACTTGTTAAAGACCTGCCAGAAGCTCTTTCAGGGTCTCTTGACGGGCTGCCCACATCGCTTGAACCTCTTCACGGGTCATGATGTGCATGGGCGAACCACCGGCTTTCATTTTACCTGCCACGCGCGAATTCTTGAACATTTCAGGCACGGCAGCGGCAAGCTTGTCGATGACCTCTTGCGGGGTGCCTTTGGGCACCATAACACCGCGGAAGTTCACGCTGGCGTTGTCGATGTCAAATCCCTGCTCTTTCAGGGTTGGAACGTCGGGCAGGAACTCGTTGCGTTCCAGGTCGAACACGCCAAGAATTTTGACGTTGCCTGCTTCCTGAGCGCGGAATGCGTCGGACAAGTTGTTCACCCCGCCCATGACGTCACCTGCGATCACGGCTTTCATGGCTGCTGCGCCGCCACCTTTGGTCGGGATGTAAGCCATTTTCACGCCTGCGGCTTTCTCAAGCTGAAGGGCTGCAATGTGGTGACCCACAAACAGGCCTGCACCTGAGAAGGTCAACTTGCCTGGGTTTTCCTTGGCGTAGTTCACAACGTCTTCCATCGAGTTCATCGGGCTGTCTTTACCGACGACGAAGACCGCAGGGTCTGCACCCCAGTTGGCGATCGGCTCAAAGCTGTCTGCCGAATACTCGACACCGCCTTTGATCGACTGTGCGATGAAGTGCGGGATGTTGTAGGCACCCAGCGTGTAGCCATCAGCCTCGGCCTGAGTTGCAAACCAGTTCCAACCCACGCGGCCACCCGCGCCCGGCTTGTTGATGATCGCGATGGGCATGCCAAGCGCGTCTTCGTTTCCCGCTGTCATGGTGACGATACGCGCTTGGAAGTCGGTTGCGCCGCCTGCACCATAGCTAACCATCATCATGATGGGACGTTCAGGGTAGTCCTCGGCGATGGCTACGCCACCGGTTAGGGACATCAGCGCCAATGCGGCGCCTGCCAGTAGATGTTTCATTTTAGATCCTCCCTTGGATGTGCGTTTGCCGCTTTTGCGCGGTCTTGTTCAGAAAAATATCTCTCGTGGTGTGTAAACCTTGAGCAGCATGGCGAAGAGCCCATACATCACGGCCAGAAACCCAGCGGTGATGATCACCCGCTTGATCCAGGTTTTGGCTACGCCATGTGGTGAAGGGTCGTAAAAGCTTAGCAAGATGAAGAAGGCGATGGTGCCAGCTGTGTAGAAGCCCAGCGCCTTTGCCCCCCAGAAAATGTAAATGAGCGCGATGATCAAACCCGGAAGCAGCCAGACGAAATCCCGTCGCGAAACTCCGTTACCGACCTTTGTCCAGCCAAGGATTGCTTTGACAAACGTCCACAAGGCCAACACGACGAAGACTGTCGAGATGAGGCGCGGGAACAGGAATGCCTCGGACGGTTGCTGGGTATAGCTTATCCAAGCCACCCACATCCCAACTGCTGCAATAAAGCCAGAGGCCACGATGTGTTGAACGCGGGGAAGACTTACATAGCTCATCCCATGATCTCCTCTTTCGACGTGTAGCGGCGGCTGCGAAGTTCCATCCAAACCGAATAGGCAATGGAAGCGACGACGATTGCGATCAGGACGATGTTCAGCGTGCCGGTCAGGAAATAGCTGGCCATGCCATCGGTGGCCCCTGCAATCATCGATCCTTGGATGAAGTTTGCCTCGGCGATCGGGCCAAGGATCAGGCCGAGCACCAGTGGTGCGGCCGAAAATCCGAAGCGTTCAAGGAAGTACATCATGACGCCCAGCGTCGCCATAACGTAAACGTCGCCCATGCTGGACTGGACCGAGTAGCTGCCGAAGACAGCAAGCCCAAGCACGACCGCAGCCATGACGCTTTGCGGGACCTGCGCCACACGGGCGGCAAGGCCAGCGACGTAAAGACCGAAGATGCACATCAGGATTTGTCCGATCAGCATCGAATTGATGAAGGTCCACGCCACGTCTGGGTGATTATCAAAGAGGTCAGTGCCCGGGAAAATGCCGTGGATCAGCAAACCGCCGAGCAGCACCGCCGCAGTGGGTGAACCAGGGATCGAAAGCGTCAAAAGCGGCACAAGACTGGGTCCAACCATCGCGTTGTTTGCGCTTTCGGCCGCGATCACGCCTTCGCTGTGGCCCTTACCGAATTTCTCTCGCTCCGAGCTGAATTTCTTGGTTTGGTCATAGGCGACAAGGCCCGCAATCTGGCCACCAACACCCGGTATAAGTCCGATGACCGAACCTGTGATGGTTCCGATGGTCAGGGCTTTAGGACGACGAAGAAGCTCTCTCACCGCATCCATGATCGAATGCTTCTCGACTTCGATCACCTCCGCATTCGTCGCGCTGCGCCCTTTGGCGAACATGGTCAGAACCTGAGGAATGGCAAACAGCCCGATCAGCGCGGCGATGATGTTGATCCCACCACCTAAAGCCGGGTGGAAGATAAACCGCTGTGCACCCATGATGTCGTCAAATCCAATGGTTGCGAGCCACAGGCCAATGCAACCCGACAGCAGACCCTTCACCACCGAAGCGCTGTCCAGCGATCCAATGACGGTAACGCCAAGGATGGCGAGCCAGAACAGATGGCTGGGACCGAAAGCCAGTGCCCATTGTGCCAGAACAGGCGTCAAGAAGATCAAGAGAAGCACACCAATCACGCCCCCAACCGCCGACGCAAGGAAGCTTAGCTGAAGTGCCTGTGCGCCTTTGCCTTGCTTCGCCATTGTGTGGCCATCCAGCGTTGTCGCGATGTTTGCAGGCGCGCCGGGAATTTTCAGAAGGATTGCACTGACCGCGCCACCCGCCACAGTCGACGTGTAGGCTGCCCCTAGAAGGATCAGACCCTGAACGGGCGCCAGATGAAAAGTGAAAGGAATTAACAGCGCGACAGCCATCGTGGGCGAAAGCCCTGGTGTGGCACCAAGGATGAGCCCCCCAATCGTGCCCAAAAGCAAAAGGCCAAATGAGATGGGGGTGAACACATCACCGAAGTAGTAGAGAAATTCCAAGATGCAGTCCCGTTGTTGATCACGCGTTGACAATTTAAGCTAAGACATGAAAATAGTTTTGCAAATGTTTTCATTTTTTAGCGTGAAAAACCCGAAATATGAATCAAAAACAAAAGAGTAAGCCAGATATTGTCGATGTTGCGAAGGCGGCTGGGGTATCAATCTCGACCGTGTCGCGAAGCTTCAATCACCCGGATTTGTTGAAGCCAGCGACTCGCAAGAAAATCGATCGGGCGGTGCAAAAGCTGGGATATATCCGCAACCGGGCCGCGCAGGTTATGCATGGTCGCAGGACCGGGACTATCGGATTGGTAGTCCCGACAATCGACAATGCAATCTTTGCAGAGCTCATCCAATCGTTTTCCGAAGCGCTGGATCAGCTGGGATTTACGATGCTTATTGTGTCGCACGGCTTCGACCTTGATCGTGAATATGCGATGCTGCGAAAACTTCTTGAGCACCGGGTTGATGGGCTTGCAGTTATTGGCCTTGAGCACAGCGAAGCGACCTATCAACTGATCGAACAGCAAGCCATTCCAAGCGTCGCAATCTGGAACTACGAAACAGATGCACGGCTATCCTGTGTTGGTGTTCAGAACTCAGAAGCAGGTCGATTGGCCGCGCGGCATCTATTGGACTTAGGTCATCGCGACATCGCGCTTATCTTTCCAGATCCGGATGGAAATGACCGTGCCCGCGACCGCCTGCAAGGGGCCTCTGATACGTTTCAGCAAGATCAGATTGCGATCCCGGATGACTGGCGACTTGAAGCCCCCTACAATATTGCAGACGCCAAACAGGCGAGTCTGACACTGCTGTCCGGGCCCCAACGACCGACAGCAATCCTGTGTGGCAATGACATCATTGCGCAAGGCGTTCTATATGCCGCGCTTCAGCTAGGCCTTCATGTGCCAGATGATCTGTCGATCATGGGGATCGGGGACTTCAAAGGCTCTGGCGAGATCGAACCATCGCTGTCCACCATCCGCATTCCAGCACGGCGTATCGGCACGTTGGCAGCTGAGCAGATTATCAAAACGGTGACAGGCGAAACCGAAGGGACAACTGCCACGAATTGCGAACTTCGGCTTGTGCAAAGGGCGTCGACTTCTTCACCAAGAAGCACAACGCCCTAAGAGTTTCTTGTGGTCGCCGCTCACAGCAAAGCGCTGAGTGTGGCGACTTTTGAACGGTCGCATCAAGCAGGCGCGTTTGCGCCTCGCAAAAGCCGCCGTCCTACGGTCAAGCCGTTCACCTTCTCGACAATCGCTTGGGCATCAATCCCGTGATGGCGATACAGATCGCCGATCGTTCCGGTTTGGCCGAAATGCTCGATACCCAGCGGGATCGTCTGATGACCAGCCACTGAACCCAACCACGAAAGCGTCGCGGGGTGGCCGTCGATCACCGTGATGATCTTGCAATGGGGGGGCAACGTGGCCAACAGCGCTTCGATGTGAGATTGCGCGTCGGTATTGCCACGCGACCGCGCACGTTGCGCTGCTGTCCAGCCTGCGTTCAAACGATCTGCCGAGGTGACAGAGAGAACGCCGACATCGCGACGCCCTTCACCGATCCTGCCAGCGGCCTTGATCGCTTCTGGGGCGACCGAACCTTGATAGGCAATCACGACCTCGCAATTGGGACCAGGTTTGCGCATCCAATAGGCACCATCGATGGCCCCTTGGCGGAAGTCCTCGTCCACCCGTTTACCGGGCTGCTCAATTGGGTTGGTGGTCAGACGCAGATAGACCGAGCCGCCGGTCTCGTCACGCAGCCATGTGCGCTCGTCCGGATCGCCTTCGCCATCACGCTGAAGGTAGTCAAACGCCCACTCCATGATCACCGCCAATTCGTCTGCAAAGGCTGGCTCGAACGATGCAAGCCCATCTTGCGACATGCCGATCAGCGGCGAACCAATCGACTGGTGCGCGCCACCTTCTGGGGCCAGCGTGACGCCTGATGGGGTGCCGACCAGCAGGAATCGCGCATCCTGATAACAAGCATAGTTCAACGCATCCAACCCGCGCGCCACGAAGGGATCGTAGACGGTACCAACCGGAATCAATCGCTTACCAAACAAGCTGTGGCTCAGGCCCGCAGCCCCCAGAAGAAGCATCAGGTTCATCTCGGCAATGCCAAGTTCGATATGTTGCCCTTCCGGTTTGAATTCCCACTTCGCGGTCGAGGGGATGCGGTTTTCGATAAACGCATCTGCCTGAGCGGTGCGGGCGAACAGCTTGCGGCGGTTCACCCACGGACCAAGGTTCGTGGTGCCCGTCACGTCAGGGGAAGTCGTTACAATCCGCTCCGCTAGCTTGCTGTCACCCTTGGACAGGTCATCGAGCACCTTACCAAACGCCATCTGGGTCGAGATCTCGCGCGAGGTATCCATCTCGATCGCAGGCACTTCGATCTTTTCATCGGAAAGTCGGCGCGGACCTTGGGCAAAGAACGGCACTTTCGACAAGAAATCTCGCATGGCGGCCTGATCTTCGACGGTGGCCAGAGGCTCCCATTCATCATCTTCAGCCACGCCCATGTGCTTCTGCCACGCGCCAAACTGCGTGTTGTTCATCAAGCCGCCGTGGTTGTCCTTATGGCCTGCAATCGGCGTGCCCCAGCCCTTGATCGTATAGGCCAGGAAACAAGTAGGACGGTCGTGGTCGATGGCGTCAAAGGTCTGGGCCATCGTCTCGACGCAGTTACCGCCGAGGTTTTCCATAAGGGCGGCCAGCTCTTCATCGCTGCGCTTTTCAATCAGCGCAGTGACGTCGCCTTGATCGCCCAGATCATCCATCAGCCGCTTGCGCCAAACTTCGCCACCCATGAACGTCAGGGCCGAGTAGTCTTGGTTCGGGCAACTATCGATCCAGTCGCGCAGCTTGTCGCCGCCCGGTTCTTCAAACGCCGCACGTTGCAGCGCGCCATGCTTGATGCGCACAACGACCCAGCCGAAGGCGTCAAAGATCTTCTCGACACGCTCGAACAGGCCTTCGCGCACGATCCCGTCCAGCGATTGGCGGTTATAGTCGATAATCCACCACGTGTTACGCAGGTCGTTTTTCCAACCTTCCTGAAGGGCTTCGTAGATGTTGCCCTCGTCCAATTCAGCGTCACCAACCAGCGCCACCATACGACCCATCGGCGCATCCGCACCCCAGCTTTTTGCCTTGATGTAATCTTGGATCAGCGACGCAAACGAGGTCACCGCCACACCCAGGCCTACCGAACCCGTCGAGAAATCAACGTCGTCAATATCCTTGGTCCGGCTGGGATAGCTCTGCACCCCACCATAACCACGGAAGTTTTCCATCTTCTCGCGAGTCTGGTTGCCCATCAGATACTGAATGGCGTGAAACACGGGCGAAGCGTGCGGCTTTACCGCCACACGATCTTCCGGCTTCAGGGTTGAGAAATACAGCGCAGTCATAATCGACACCATCGAGGCCGAGCTGGCCTGGTGCCCGCCTACTTTGATCCCGTCCACTTTGGGACGTACGTGGTTGGCGTGATGGATCATCCAATGCGACAGCCAAAGCAGGCGCTGTTCAATGGTCTTAAGGTGGTGATGGTCTGTGGTCGTCATATTGGAACTTTCTGGCAGAGCTGTTTTGGCGTGGCAGGACCGTGCCGGTCAGCTTTCGATTTGGGTGCTTATGATCTCGCCCGTCATCTGCACGGGGTTCATGATCGTCTGGGCATTCGGGCTGTGTGAAACCGACTTGCGGTGAAGTTCGGCGAATTGTTCTTCTGTCCCGTCGCCCGTCACGTAGATGCGGTATTTGACTTCTGGAAATCCAACGGTGCTGTTGGTACCCAACCCCATAAATCCGCGCAGGTCCAGCGTGGCATCAAAATCAATACGCACGGTTTCCAGCTGAATACCGGCAGCTGTGGCACCAGCCACAAAGCTAACCATCATGCACGACCCCAGCCCCGACAGCAGAAGTTCTTGCGGGTTTGGCCCATGATTGTTGCCCATCAACTGGCGCGGTTCATCCGATTTCCAGGTGAACGAGCGGCTGATCTGATGCGGTCCAACTTTCATCGGTTTGGTTTCGCTGCGCGAGCGGGTGCCGCTTTCCCATTTGATTTCCAATCCATAGTCCATCAACGCCTCTTCGGGGACGTCGGCCACTTCATTCACGAATTCGCTAAGAGCGGCTACAGGGATATTGTTACGCATGGGCGGGTTCCTTTGATGAGTATATGGTGGCAAATGCGCGGTCAAAATCGGCGATAAGATCGTCTGCATCCTCAATGCCGACAGACAGGCGTACACATCCGGGATCAATGCCGATATCGGCCCGCTGACGGGTGGTGAACGTGGCTTGCGATGTGTTGAATGGCAGGCTGATCAAGCTTTCCACACCGCCTAGGCTGGTGGCCTGTTTCGGAATGCGCAACGCATCCACCAATCGCAGTGCAGCCTTGTCCCCGCCTTCAATGACGAAGGTGATATTGCCCATCCCGTTCTTCAAAAGCCGTTTGGCCGTGTCATAGTCAGGATGGCTTTCCAAGAACGGGTAGAAGACCTTTTTCACCCGTGGATGTGTCTCTAGGAACTTTGCCAAAGCGGTTGCGCTTTCCTCGTGGGCGCGCATGCGTACATCAAGCGTTTTCAACCCGCGCTCCAACAGGAAACAGGCATGCGGATCCAGCGAGCCACCGTAGTTCAGCAACCGTGGCCAGATCATGTCGATCAGCTTTCGCGGACCAGCGGCAACACCGGCAATCAGGTCACTGTGCCCGTTCAGGTATTTCGACGCTGAGTGCACCACGACATCAACGCCATGCTCCAGCGTGCGCATTGCGACAGGCGGGGCAAAAGTGGCGTCTACCACCAGCCGCACGTTGCGACGTTTCGCGATCTCAACCAGCCGCGGAATGTCGATCACCTTCAGAAGCGGGTTGGTGATCGCTTCGAAATACATCAGCTGAGTATTGGGCTGAATGGCGGCTTCGATCGCATCAAAATCATAAGAATCGACCATGGTGCAGGACATTCCGAATGTCGGGAATTCCTGATTAAACAGGTTGAACGTGCCGCCATACAGGTCGCTTGAGGCCACGACATGCGCGCCCTTGTCCACCAACGCCATCACAGTGCTGGTAATGGCCGCCATGCCCGAGCTGAATACGATCGCGGATTCAGCGCCTTCCAGCGCCGCCAGCTTTTCCTGCACCGCCCATTGCGACGGGTTGCCATAACGCGAGTAAATGAAGCGGTCACGTGCAAACCCATCTTCGACGGACTGATACTGATTGTCATTCAGCACAAAGGTCGACGCCTGATAAATCGGGGTTCCAACGGCACCAGTGCGTGGATCGTCATGGGTACCTGCATGAACGCAAGTCGTGGACATTCCTCTGCCCGGTGCTGGGTGATTGGCCAGAAACGGACCAGCACCACGGGTGCGGCCCAGCTCGTTCAGCCAGCCATCATTTAAATAGTCGGGTGCTATGCTGGACGGATCGCCCAGAATATTCTTATTCGACATGGTGAACTCCGATTTCTCCCTAAAAGAATGACGGCGTGACTAAAACCCGCACTGCCTGTCCGCCTGTTTCTTGTATCAGGCTGCCTGTGCGTTGTGCGCACCAAGCGCGGCATAAAGATCGTCAATGATGTCATCAGAGGCTTCCAATCCAACAGACAAGCGGACCAGACCTTCTGCGATGCCATGTTCGGCGCGTTCTTCAGGCGTGTAGGTGGAATGCGTCATGGACGCAGGGTGTTGGATAAGGCTTTCCGCATCGCCAAGGCTGACAGCGCGCTGGATCAGTTTCAGACGGTTCATCACCGCGATCCCTCCGGCCTTCCCGCCTTTCACTTCAAACGGGATCATACCCCCGAAAGCAGACATCTGCCGTCCTGCAAGCTCGCGCTGCTCAAAGCTGTCCAGCCCAGGATAGGAAACCTTCAGCACCGCGGGATGAGCCTCAAGTGCTTGTGCCACTTTCATGGCGCTTTCACTGTGTCGCGCGACCCGCAGCTCAAGCGTTTTGATCCCACGTAGCAGAAGCATGGCAGTTATCGGCGACATAACCGCGCCGGTCATATCCTTCAGGCCGACCAGACGGATCTGAGTGATGTCTTCCTCGCTTCCGACCACAAGACCGGCAATGACATCACCATGCCCGCCCAGAAACTTGGTCGCAGAATGCACAACGATATCCGCGCCATGTTCAATCGGCCGGGTCAGCACTGGCGTTGCATAAGTATTATCAACGATGACCTTGGCCCCAGCGCGGTGCGCGATTGCGGAAATCGCTTCAATGTCGATCAATCGGTTGTTCGGGTTGGCAGGCGTTTCGAAATAGACGATCTTGGTTTTGTCGCTGATGGCCGCGCTCAAGTTGGCTGGGTCCGTCAAATCAACCAAGTTCACCTTCACCCCAAAGCGCGGCAAGCCATGGGTCATAAAGGCAAAGGTGCAGCCATAAAGCGTTTTGTCGATGATCACCTCATCGCCCGCGCTTAGAAACGACCAAAGGGTCGAGGTGATCGCGCCCATGCCCGAAGCAGTACACAGCCCCGCTTCACCACCTTCAAGATTTGCAATGCGCTGTTCCAGATGATCCAGCGTCGGGTTTGAGATCCGCGAATAGAAATGTCCTTCGCGTTCGCCGGCAAACATCTCGCCACCTGCCTCGGCATTTTCAAAGGTGAAGGTCGACGTCATGTAGATCGGTGGATTCAGTGCCCCCTGCTCGGATCTTGGGTCATAGCCGTGATGGATGGCACGGGTTGCGAAACCTGGCGATTGGGTCATGGGAAGCTCCTGATTCATTTTGAGACATAATGAACCCCTTTGAGCAGCAATGAATTGCCAACTATGCCACCATTTAGTAAAATATTGGCATAATATGCCAATAGAGGACCCGAGATGGACGCGAAAGACAGGCAGATCATACGCGCATTGCAAAAAGATGGCCGTATGACCAATCAAGATCTTGCACAGGAAGTGAACCTGTCGCCCTCGCCATGCCTGCGCAGAGTGCGCAATCTGGAAGCCGATGGCGTGATCCAAGGATACAGCGCTGAAGTGGATCCAGCTGCCTACGGCCTGTCCATCACAGTCTTCGTGCGTGTTCGGCTTGAACGACATAACGAAGCAGATGTGCAGAATTTCGAAAAACGCGTCCGCCTGATTGACGAAGTTCTGGAATGTCACGTGATGACGGGCGCGATGGACTATCAGCTTCGGGTTCTGGTGCCTGACCTGAACGCATACGAGGATTTCATCCGCACCCGGATCCACCCAATCGGAGGCATCGCTTCAATCGACACCAGCTTTGTCTACGGGACGGTCAAGAAGACAGCGGTCTTCCCGCCAGCGTCTTAGTGTCCGCCCCACAAGGATTGCGCCCACCAAACGGTTGTCACGCTGTCAGGTGGAACCCCCGGAATTCCTTCACCGTCGAAAGGCACAGCAAGGTCTTCATCTGCGCGACCGATGGGATTAGCGACAACCGCTCACGATAAAGCGCTTCGTAATCCTCGGTATTTCGGGCGGCCACCCGGATGAGATAGTCAAATTCACCCGAAATCAGATGGCATTCCAGAACCTCAGGCATCTGGCAAATGGCCTCTTCAAATGCCGAAATATCGGTCCGCCGTGCACTTACCAGTTTGACCTCGATGAAAATTTGTATTTCAAGCCCCACGGACTTGCGATTCAAACGGGCAGCGTAGTGGGAAATTTTCCCCTCAGCCTCAAGCAGTTTGACGCGCCTATGGCACGCAGACAACGACAGGCCGACCTTGTCGGATAGTCGTGCCATCGATATCTGACCGTCCTTCTGAAGGATGGAAAGAATGTGGATATCGAGTTGGTCCATAGGAAATTTTCTCTTTTGAGGCGCTCAGATGGAAATATTTCCAGAAATTTTCCTGTAAATCAAGAAATGGAAGAACCTTTCTTATCTTGGTTGCGCTAACCTGAAACTGTCCTGAAACGGACGCTACAACTAAGGGAGGGAAACATGTCCCATAAGATCGTCGTCGGTTATGACGGCAGTGACAGCGCCAATGCGGCGCTCGCATTCGCTACGGATCTGGCCAAAACTCTGGGGGGCAGCATCGTTGTTGCTCACGTACTGGAATGGTCGCCATATTCGTTTTTGACACCAACTGAATTGGAAGAACGTCATAAGCGACGCGGTGAAGAATTGGCCCGTGCTGAGGCTGCTATTCTTGCCCCAGCCGTTGAAAGCCTGAAAGACAGCGGGCTGCAGATCGACACGGCGCTGAAATACGGAAACATCGCAACAACCCTTGGAGAAATTGCCGGGGAATGCGGAGCCAATCAGATTGTGATCGGTCGCAATGGCGAACCTGGCCTTTCATCCCGCGTTTTCGGGTCAGCGGCCATCAGCCTGGCGCAGGCAGCGCCGGTGCCAGTGACCATTGTGCCATAAGCGAACAGGAAACATCATGACCAATCAAATTAAGGCGGCAGCTCTCGCTGCACCCGCCATGTTGGCAGCATCTGCGCCAGCCATGGCACAATCATTGGACCAGACCATCAATGAAGGCTTCGCAAGCGCGACCGGATGGTTTGTTACACTTATCTTCAGCCCGTTCCCCGGAACTTCCTTCCCGTGGATCGTGATGTGGCTGGTGATCGCCGCAACTGTATTTACGCTTTACTTCGGCTTTATCCAGTTCCGGGCTTTCCCTCACTCTATCTCGCTGGTCAAAGGTGACTATTCCGACCCCAATGACGCGGGCGAGGTTAGCCACTTCCAAGCACTTGCAACCGCCCTTTCCGGCACCGTGGGTCTTGGCAACATTGCCGGCGTTGCAGTCGCGGTAGGCATCGGTGGACCCGGTGCAACATTCTGGATGATCCTCGCTGGCCTCATGGGCATGGCGTCGAAATTCACCGAATGTACGCTGGGCGTGAAGTACCGCAATGAGTACGAAGACGGCACCGTATCCGGGGGCCCTATGTACTACATGACCAAAGGCTTTGCCGAACGTGGTCTGCCAGCAGGCGGCTTCATGGCGGTCCTATTCTCGGTCTTCTGTATCTTAGGTGCCTTTGGTGGCGGCAACATGTTCCAGGCCAACCAAGCGCATGCTCAGATCGCAAACGTTGTTGGTGACTTCCCGGGTTGGATCACTGGTCTGATCTTTGCCATCATCGTATTCTTAGTGATCGTTGGTGGTCTGAAATCCATCGCCAAAGTAACCGAGAAAGTCGTGCCTTTCATGGGCGTGCTTTATGTGCTGACTGCACTGGTTATCCTGATCATGAACGCAAACATGATCGGTTGGGCGTTTGGCGAAATCTTCTCTGGTGCCTTTACCGGAGCCGGTGTTGCTGGCGGCATGGTCGGCGCCCTGATCCAGGGCTTCAAACGGGCCGCATTCTCGAACGAAGCAGGCGTGGGTTCGGCCGCGATCGCCCACTCGGCAGTTCGTACGAAAGAGCCCATCACCGAGGGCTTCGTGTCCTTGCTTGAGCCGTTCATTGACACCGTTGTGATCTGTACGATGACCGCTTTGGTGATCATCATCACTGGCCAGTTGGTCAGCGATCCGAACACAGGCCTGTATCTGCTGGACGAAGGTGCATCGACCATTCAAACGGTTGATGGCAACAAAGGCGTCGCGCTGACATCTGCAGCATTCTCGTCAGCCATTCCGTTCTTCAAGTACATCCTGGCGATTGCGGTAATCTTGTTTGCCTTCTCGACCATGATCAGCTGGTCCTACTACGGCCTTAAGGCCTGGACCTTCCTGTTCGGCGAAGGACAGACCAAAGAACTGGTGTTCAAGATCATCTTCTGCATCTTCGTGGTGATCGGTGCCTCGGCCAACCTTGGCCCAGTAATCGACTTCTCGGACGCAGCGATCTTTGCCATGGCTGTTGTGAACATCGTAGCGCTGTACTTCCTGATGCCCGTGGTGAAAGGCGAACTGGACAGTTACCTGTCGCGCCTCAAGTCAGGCGAAATCAAAAAGTTCCACTAGTGTAGTTGCATCCCTTTAACGAGTGATTGGAACACAAAGCCGCCGAGTTTTCTCGGCGGCTTTTTTTGTTCAAGGGTCACAGAAGAAAAGAAACCCAGTGCCCCCACACCTAACGGAAGAGAACAGTTGGGTGCAGCGTTCGAAGATATCTTGGCAACTTGGCGATCCCTGAAGGACTCGAACCCTCAACCTGCTGATTAGAAGTCAGCTGCTCTATCCAGTTGAGCTAAGGGACCGCACGCCAGAGCATTACCCCCGCGTGCGGTGCAGTTTCAACCTGAAATCGCGTGTCAGCTGTTGATCTGTTTGGCCACGAACCACGAAACGGGCAGTGCGACGACGAAGCCAGCCATGGCTGACCACAGGATCGGCTGCAATGTGTCCTGTCCGATGGTCAATGCGGCGACCATGAAAATGCCGGCCAGAGTGGCACCCAACAGGATGTAAATCACGGCAGCAAGACGTAACATGTTAATCTCCTTGCATTATATTTGCAGGGGGACATTCTGCCCGTCCAACTTACGGCGCTTTGATCCGGATCAATCGCCGGCCATCGCACGCGCGACATAGTAACTCACCGGAAGGCCGACTACGAAGCCCACCGCCGCAGCGCCCAGCAAGGGCCACAAGCCGGATACGCCGTTCACCAATGCGATCACCACCAGCACCGACGCGACGGTCGAACCGATGATGCCGTAGAACGTGGCGACGATTTTCCAAAGCGGTGCGCGCATGGTGGGTCTCCTTCGCGGGCGGCATAGCCCACGGGGCCCGGGCTGCCTACTTCTTCTTCACAAACTGCGTCAGAATGACAATGCGCTGACCTTCCACGCGGCCCTCGATATGCTCGGGATTGTCCGCGACAAGGCTGATCCCTCGCACCGCCGTCCCGCGCTTCGCCGTGAACCCAGCCCCCTTCACCGGCAGATCCTTGATCAACACCACGTTATCCCCCGCATTCAGCGTGACCCCGTTGCTGTCCTTGTGGTTTGAGGCCGCGGCCACATTGTCGACCCACGCCTGCGTATCTTCGTCCAGATAGACCTGATCCAGCAAATCCCGCGCCCACGCCGCCTCCAACCGCTTCAACATCCGCACCGACAACACCTGCACCGCCGCATCCTCGGACCACATCGAGGACGCCAGCCCCCGCCAGTGATTTTCGTCCGGCGTGCCTTCGATCTGAACGGCGCATGTGGCGCAGATATCTGCCGAGGCGTCAGCGGGTCCGCCGGGAACGGGGAAGGAGGAAAGAGGCGCGTCTGAGGCGCAGAGGGGGCAATGCATTGGGGCTCCGAGGTTGGGTGAGGGAGCTATAGGGGGGATTGGTAGGAGGAGTCACGCGGAAGATTTTTTACCGGGGTGTAAAGCCGCCCAGTCAACCTCAATTGAAGCTAGATCTTGAAACCCGAGACCCCATATTCGTACCTGTCCGCGTCAGCAGGCCGCATCCAAAACCACCTGAACCTCGTGACAATGTTTTTTTCATCGCAAGGGTTGGGCGTGTCATTGTGCTTACAATACTCAAGAAAACGCGAGTACTCGACCGCCAGCACCTTGGGGAAAAACAAAAAGTCCCCCACCTCCCATCCCGCGACCCAAACGTCATAGAAGAACATCGGTGTCTTACCAACCGCACCCACCCAGTCCTGCGGAATCGCTGTGAGCTCCCCTTCGCCATACAATAAACCATGGGTATGGATCGGTTGACCTAGTTTCGTGCGTATTTCGGTATAGCTTTCTTGAGTGAAGTCTGACGACCACGCTTCGGGCGCGGGGTCGAAGAAGTGAAGCGAAAGATCAATCGCCAAGCTCACAATCAAAACCGAGAACAGAGCTATTCTCATAGATCAACACTTTCACGCACAATTATCATTCAACCTCAATCAGACACTCAAACCCATCGAGTGAACTAAGAGCCATTATTTGACAGCGGTCTTCATGGGCACAGTTCACCCGAATGCAGGAAAGCATTCAATCAATAATTGCATCTCAGAATCTAACAGGCGGACATCGCCTTACCCTAGGTGGGCGGAACGCCCTCCCGTAGGGAGGGTCGGGCGTTGTCCGGTCTGTCGACCGGACGGAAGGGGCGTGGAAATTCCGACGGGTTAGCGCTCTGGGTGGGAGCTAGATGGATGCAATGTGTGGACACGGAATCGAAGGAGTTGCGACGGGATGCGCACGCGATTTGTTTCGCAATTCGCTGCCGCGCACTGGGGCAATCTGCGTTGGCCCCCATATCTTGCAGGCTTGCAACAATATAGCGGTTCCGCACCCAGCCCCCACAATATATTGTTGCCCAAACCCCGCATGCCCCTTATAGATCACCCCACAGGTGCTAGACGCGGAATGCATACTGACGCAGCAAGCGGAGTTCGGAGGCCAGACGGCAAACGGGCTCCGCTTCGCGTTTGGGGGGATGCGATGTGAGGGGGTAGAATAGGAAAAGGCGCCAGGTGCTCAGACGCGGTCTTTGCATTGGTCTTGCGACCTCCTGACGCCTTCCTGAACGGTTCCGCCCGAGGGCTTTCCCGATCATTGGTTCCGGTTCGAAAGAACCTTCACCTGCCAGTTCTAATCCGAAGATCTTTCCCAGCTACCAGTCTTGATCCGAGGACCCTTTCCAGCCCACCCTGACCCGAAGGCCTTGGCGTCCAGCGCGTCTTCCGAAGAAGTCTTGCTGTAAGGAAACTGTTGCATTGGGGTGCGATTCCCTCAAGGAAAAAACTGCGATTCAGGCAAATTTCTTGGGGATAAGCTGTTGATAATGCAGCGTTTTATCTGTGGAAAAGCTGTGGACAGATACCAGATTGCGCCGCGATCCCAATGGGTTGGGATGTGGATAGAGCCGCAAAGGGGTACGCACGCGATTTTCTGCGAAATTCGCTGCCGCGCACTGATGAAAGGGCCACTTTCGCGGCCATTTCATTCTTAATCGTCCATTTTCAGAGCACTGATGAAGGCTTCCTGCGGGATGTCCACCTTGCCGAACTGGCGCATCTTCTTCTTACCGGCCTTCTGCTTTTCAAGCAGTTTCTTCTTCCGGGTCGCGTCGCCGCCATAGCATTTCGCCGTCACGTCTTTACGCAGCGCCGAAAGCGTCTCGCGCGCGATGACCTTGCCGCCAATCGCCGCCTGGATCGGAATTTTGAACATGTGGCGGGGGATCAGGTCTTTTAGTTTCTCGCACATCGCCCGGCCCCGCATCTCGGCGCGGTCACGATGCACCATGGTGGACAGCGCGTCGACGGGTTCGTCGTTCACAAGGATGGACATCTTCACAAGGTTATCCTCGCGGTAGCCCTCCATCTGATAGTCAAACGACGCGTAGCCCTTCGTGACCGATTTCAGTCGATCATAGAAGTCGAACACCACCTCGTTCAGCGGCAGGTCATAAACGACCATGGCGCGCGACCCTGCATAGGTCAGGTCCAGCTGGATTCCGCGGCGGTCCTGACACAGCTTCAGCACGTCGCCCAGATATTCGTCGGGCACTAGAATGGTCGCCTTGATGCGCGGCTCTTCCATGTGGTCGACTTTGGACAGATCGGGCATGTCGGCGGGGTTGTGCAGCTCGATCATTTCGCCGGGCTCGTTGTCCTTGCCCTTCATGTAGACATGATAGATCACCGAAGGCGCGGTGGTGATGAGCTCGATATTGTATTCGCGTTCAATCCGGTCGCGGATGACCTCGAGGTGCAGAAGGCCAAGGAAACCACAGCGGAAGCCAAAGCCCAGCGCGGCCGAGGTCTCCATCTCGTAACTGAACGACGCGTCATTCAGTGCGAGCTTTTCGATCGAGTCACGCAGGTCCTCGAACTCGGCGCTGTCGACCGGGAACAGACCACAGAACACCACGGGCTGCGAAGGCTTAAAGCCCGGCAGCGCGTCTTCGGTGCCTTTGCGTTCATGGGTGATCGTATCGCCCACACGCGTGTCGCGCACCTGCTTGATAGAGGCGGTCAGGAAGCCAATCTCGCCCGGGCCCAAAACATCAATCGGTTTCATCTCGGGCGTGAAAACACCCACGCGGTCGACGGGATAAACGGCATTGGTCGAGAGCATGCGGATCCGCTCGCCCTTTTTCAGTTTACCGTCAATCACCCGGATCAGAACAATCACGCCGAGGTAGGCGTCATACCAGCTGTCCACCAGCATCGCCTTCAGCGGCGCATCGGGATCGCCGGTCGGCGCGGGCAAATCGTTCACGACAGCTTCCAGCGTTTCGTGGATACCCTGCCCGGTCTTGGCCGAGACCTGAATGGCGCCAGACGCATCAATGCCGATCACATCCTCGATCTGTTCCGCCACGCGGTCACAGTCAGAGGCGGGCAAATCGATCTTGTTCAGAACCGGCACGATGTCGTGGTCCGCGTCGATGGCTTGATACACGTTCGCCAGCGTCTGCGCCTCGACCCCTTGGGTGCTGTCGACGACCAGCAGAGACCCTTCAACTGCGCGCATCGAGCGGCTGACCTCATAGGCGAAATCCACGTGGCCGGGGGTGTCGATTAGGTTGAGGATATACTCCTCGCCGTTATCGGCGGTGTATTCGATCCGAACAGTGTTCGCCTTGATGGTAATCCCGCGCTCCCGCTCGATATCCATACTGTCGAGCATCTGCTCTTTCATGTCACGGTCAGCAACGGTGTTCGTCTCTTGAATGAGGCGATCAGCAAGCGTGGATTTCCCGTGGTCGATATGTGCGACGATCGAGAAATTGCGGATGTGTTTCAGGTCGGTCATGGGCCGGATATGATGTGGTTTTAAAGGGCCGTCAAGGACTTCGATGCATCCCCTACTCTACGGGCAGCACATTCCGTGTCACCATCGTCCGCAAGGTGAAGCTCGACCGCATGCGTGCGATGCCGTCTACGCGCATGAGTTTCTCCTCCATGAAGCGGTCAAAGGCGGTCAGGTCGGCGACGGCGACGCGCAGAAGGATGTCTCGGTTGCCGCTCATCAAATGGCATTCCATCACCTCGTCCATGCGCGAAACGGCACGTTCGAATTTGGTGACGGCCTCGCGGTTTTGGCTTTCCAGCTCGACCGAGATGAAGACCGTCACCGGAAGGCCCAGCTTTGACTGATCCACCCGCGCGCCATAGCCGGTGATGATCCCGTTTTGCTCTAACGCAGCGATCCGGCGGGCGCAGGGTGTGGGGGACAGGCCGACGGAATCAGCGAGGTCGCCAAGCTTTTGGCGGCCGTTCTCTTGCAGGGCGGCGATGATGCGGTGGTCGATGGCGTCCATTAGATAATTCTCGTTTTTGCGTGCCTGTCATCAGATAATCTCCAAGATTTCACGAGTCTACGCCTAATTTTGGTGAATTTCCCCCATGTCGCGTTGTTAGCTTGTGCGGAACACGGAGGACATCATGAATATCACACAAGTGGCAACGCCCACCCACGAAGGAGTGTATCGCGTCGAAGCAGCCGAGTTCGGCTTGGTCGGATTTATCGCCATTCACTCCACAACGCTTGGCCCTGCGGCGGGCGGTTTGCGGATGAAACCTTACGGGTCCGAGGACGAGGCGCTGACAGATGCGCTGCGCTTGTCCGAGGGCATGACCTATAAGAACGCGGCGGCCGGGCTGCCTTTGGGTGGCGGAAAATCCGTCATCATGGGTGATCCGACAAGCCTGAAGACGCCAAAGCTTCTGCGCGCGTTTGGCAAGGCCGTTGACGCTTGCGAAGGTCGGTACTGGACCGCCGAAGACATGGGCATGACGCCTGCGGACATGGCCGAAGTGGCCAAGGAAACCCGGTTTGTTGCGGGTTTGGCAGATGGCAAGTTCGCGTCCGGCGATCCCTCCCCCATCACCGCACGCGGGATTTTCAACTCGATCCGTCAGGTCGCCCGTCATGGCTTGGGGGACGCCCGGTTGAAGGGCCGTACCGTGTCCGTTCAAGGCTTGGGGCATGTTGGCTGGCATCTGTGTCATCGCCTGAAGGCGGCGGGTGCCAATTTGGTGGTCACGGATATCGACGCTGACCGCGTCAAAGCCGCCGTGACTGGGATTGGGGCGGAAGCTGTATCTCTGGACGATATCTACGGCGTCGAAGCTGACATCTTTGCACCCTGTGCAATCGGCGGCATTCTGAATGCTCAGACCATTCCCAACCTGAATGTGAAAGCTGTGGCCGGTGGGGCCAACAACCAGCTGGCGACACCACAAGACGCAGAGCTTCTGCACGGGCGCGGCATTCTTTATGCGCCGGATTACGTTGCCAATGGCGGTGGTATCATCAACGCAGCCGCCGAGATCCTCGAGATCGAAACCCGCGTCGATTGGGTTGATGAAAAACTGCGTGCCTTGGACGATACGATGAACAACATTCTGACTTCGGCCAAAGACGCAGGCGTCAGCCCGGCCGTGGTCGCGCAGGATGTTGTGGCGCAATCGATGACCTCGCGCGCAGCGTAAACCTGAAGGGGGCGTTGTGGCGCCCCCATTCTCGGCTTAGTCTCTGGTTGAAAGCCAGAGAGACATGATCACACAACAATCTGACATTCTGACCATCACGCTGAACCCGGCGTTGGACCTATCCACGCAAATGGGTCAGGTGCGCGCGAACGAGAAACTGCGCTGTGATACCCCCGCCATCGACCCCGGAGGTGGGGGCATCAACGTGGCCCGGGCTATCCAACGTCTTGGGGGCTACGCAACGGCCTTTGTCGCTTTGGCGGGGTTGCGGGGACAACAGCTTTCTGCCCTCTTGGAACAAGAAGGTGTGCCACAGCTGGTGCTGGAGCTTCCGGGGGAAACCCGGATCTCATTGGCCGTCACCGAACAATCGGCGCAGACCCAATACCGCTTCGTGATGCCCGGCCCAGAATGGACGGAAGAGCATGTGGCAAAGCTATGTGAGCGGCTTAAAGGCGAGCTTCGCGAAGGAACTCATGTCGTCCTGTCTGGATCGCAGCCACCTGGACTTTCGCCGCAGTTTCCGTCCGATTTCATCAAACTGGCACATGCCAAAGGGGCTTTGGTGTATTTGGACACGTCCGGCCCGGCCATGATGGCTTTGCAGGAAGTTGGGTCGCTCGCACCTGATGTTCTACGATTGGATAGTGCAGAAAGCGAAGCATTGGCGGGACGAGCGCTTGAGACAATCGAGGACGCCGTGCAGTTCGCTCAAAAACTGATTGAATCCGGCAAAGCGCATTGCGTCGTGCTTGCGCGTGGGGCGGAAGGATCAGTGCTTGTGACGTCAGACCAAGCCCTGCATGCGCAAACGCCCCCTGTTCCGGTTCAAAGCAAAGTGGGCGCTGGCGACAGTTTCATGGGCGGCTTCATACTGTCGTGTGCAAGGGGTAAGAGCTGGGAAGATGCGCTGCGATCCGGGGTTGCATCGGCAAGCGCAGCGGTTATGAGCCCCGCAACAGAGCTTTGCAGAGCATCGGATGTCGCCCGCCTGCTGCCCGAGGTCTCGGTCACAAAACTTTGACCCATTGCGGAAATTGCATTCGTCCGATCCAACCTGTATTCTGAAGCCCAAGCGGGCAAATCAGATCTGCAGCCAGAGGCGGAAATTTAAGAGGTTAAGATGAAACGAGTGGTTCTTGCGGCGACGCTGGTAGCGGCGCTTTTACCAGGACAATCCGCAATTGCCGGTGGCACCATCGAACGCGCCTGCATAAAGGCTGATCGCCCCAGCGCGTCACGTAGCCTTTGCAGCTGCATTCAGAAAGTGGCCAATGCGACACTGACGGGCGGAGAGCGTTCGAAAGTTGCCAAGTTCTTCAAGGACCCGCACAAAAGCCAATCGACCCGTCAATCTGACCGCCGCACGGACGAGAAGTTCTGGAAGAAATACAAGAAGTTCGGCGCTTTGGTCGCCAAACACTGCAGCTAACCCAAGTGCTTGATCAACCCAACTGACGCCACCTGAACCAGATCCAACGTCTGGTCGAAGTCGCGCGTATAATAGGGATCAGGAACGTGATCCATGCCAGCCTCGGGCGCGAAATCGGTGAACAATCGAACCGGTGTCTGGGACCCCGTCGGGCGCAAATGTTCGATATTGTCGATATTGCTGTCATCCATGCCGATGATTAGATCGAACTGATCAAAATCACGAGCCGTGAATTGCCGTGCGCGCAGATCAGACAGATCAACCCCCCGGAGTTTCGCAGCAGCTTGCATCGGCGTGTAAGGCGGGTCGCCAACATGCCAGTTTGATGTGCCTGCACTGTCAGTGATCACATCCAACCCAGCTTTGGTTGCAAGGGCGCGAAATACACCCTCGGCGCTGGGGGAACGGCAGATATTACCAAGGCAAACGAAAAGAACACGTGTGGTCATAAGGCGGTTGTAGCGATGGCGCCCCAGACTGTCACGGTCCAGACGGTATATCGCGCCAGATCATCTTCATATACAAGCGTCCGCCTGCAAGCTCTTCGCACATTTGATCAATACGCTTTTGCCGCGTCTCGAGCCGTTTAGCCTGCGCGATCCACCCAAGATAATCATTTCGCTGATAGGGCGGACGCTGATCATAAGCGTGTTGCAACCCGTCGGATTGCAGCCGAGCGGCAATATCCGGGGGCATAGGTTGGATTGGGCGTATCAGTGCCATGATCTTAGGATGCACCGCCCGTCAAAACCGGTCAACTCAGCGCCACGGGCGCTGTTTCGCTTAAACTTCACATCCTCTCTTGCAGGCCGGTTGGCACTGCGCCAAAAGCACCCCATGTCGCGCGCTAAACCTTACTCTTTGAACTGTCCGATTTCCCTATCCCTTGACCTTCTGGGCAACCGCTGGGCCATGCATGTCCTGCGCGAGCTGCACGCGGGTCCATCTGGCTTTGGCAAACTGCGAGAGGGTTTGCCGGGGATCGCTACGAATATGTTGTCCTCCCGCTTGGCAGAACTGGTCGAGGCGGGTCTCGTTTCCAAAAACGGGCGCACCTATGCCTTGACTGATCGCGGGAATGCGACACGTGGCATCCTGTTCGAATTGGCGCGGTTTGGACGCGATCTTCCTTTGCCAGAAGGGGGCGTTTCGATGAATGCCCCGTCCTCTCGCGTTGCTATTCTTGCCGGAGCCATTGAACGGGCTGCCGGTCCTTTGGACGAACTGCGCGCCGAAATCTGGCTTGATGAAGCGCCGTTCGCCCTGACGGTTTCCAAAGGGCGCGCAGCGATGCTCGCCGGGCAAATGCCGCTTGCCCCCGTGCGGCTTGGTTTTTCCTGGAGCGACCTTGAGGCCGTGGCCGAGGGCCAACAAAGGGTCGCCAACTTCGCAGCACAAGGCGAGATTGAGGCGCAAGATCCCTTGCAAGTGGCCGCGTTGCTTGATCTGTTGCAAAAGGCAATGGACATATACGGCGGCTTTAAATGACACATATCCTGATCCTGACCGGCGCTGGCATTTCAGCTGAAAGCGGGTTGGGGACGTTTCGGGATGTCGATGGGCTTTGGACAAAATATGATCTGGACGAGGTTGCCACGCCCGAAGGCTTCGCCCGCAATCCGACCTTGGTTCATGAATTTTACAACGCGCGGCGTGCAAATTGCTTTGATGCTACGCCCAATGCGGCCCACACCGCACTTGGTCGGTTGCAGTCCGAACATGCCGGGCGGGTGACGATTATCACCCAAAATGTTGATGACCTGCACGAACGCGGCGGCGCAACGGATATCATCCATATGCACGGAGAGTTGCGATCCGCCCTATGTGCCAATTGCGATCACCGTTGGCCAGCACCTCGCGAAATGTCGGCCGAGGCACCCTGCCCCAGTTGCGCGGAACCAAACACACGACCTGACATCGTCTGGTTTGGCGAAATGCCTTATCGGATGGAGGATATCTATGCGGCGCTCAGCGAGGCTGATCTTTTTGTCGCCATTGGTACTTCGGGCAATGTCTATCCCGCCGCAGGATTTGTAATGGAAGCCCGCGCCATGGGCATTCCGACCCTGGAGCTAAACCTAGAACCTTCGGACACGGCCAGCGCTTTTAACGAAGCGCGGTTCGGACCTGCAACGCAAATTGTGCCGGGCTGGGTAGAAGACGTTTTGAAAAGCTGAGACAGGAAAGGCCGCAGCGAAACGCTACGGCCGTCCGGGGTGACGAAACCCCTATTCAGGGTGCGGGGATGGGGACGCATTCACCGCCCCGCACCCCTTATCCTCAGTTGGTTTTGGTGCCACCTTGGTGCGTGGCGCCATGGCCTTCGCCCATCTTGCCATCTTCAGGCTTGCCATGCTGCATGCCGCCACCCATCGGGTTGCGTTTCAGATCCACGGGGATCTCAACAGTCATTTCACCGGCTTTTTCAAACACCAGCGTGACGGTCACGGTTCCACCATCCACAAAGGGTTCGTTCAAGCCCATGAACATCACGTGGTCGCCACCACGTTGCAGGGCGTGCATGCCGCCTGCTGCAATCGCGAAGCCTTCTTCGACTTCCATCATTTTCATCACGCCATCACCCATATCCTTGTGGGTGTGCAGCTCGACCCGTTTGGAGGCGTCAGATTTCGCGGCAATCAGGCGGTCATCTTCCGCGCCGTGGTTCATGATCTGGAAGAAGGCGGCACCGGCCTTGGCATTCATGCCCGAGGCGCGTGCATATGCATCGTTGATCATGATGTCGCCAGCCAAAGCAGGCAGAGCAAAAAGGGCAGCTGCACCGGCAGCCAAAACGGTTTTCATAGGGGACATAGTCTTTTCCTTAGGTCTTTGGGTTGGTCTTGATTGAAGGGTTCAGACCAGCGCCGGGGGACCTCGGGCAGACGGGGACAGTTCATCGCGACCAGCAGGCGGAGTGACTTGTGAAGGGACAATATAGGCCACAAATCGGGAAACTGGCGTATCCATGGCTGGAAGCGCGAACGAGGCCGCAAAAATCGATGTGCCATCGGGGCACAGATGCACCGATTCGATGGGCTCGCCATCCGGGCCAAGCGTAATAGTTGTCATGCCGGTGCCCGTACACAGCACCGTTTCAAATGACCCGCCAATATCAGGATGATCACCACGGGCATCTGCCAGCGCAAAGCTGGTGATGGTCAGCGCAAAAGCCAGAACATATGCAAATACCGCACGGATCATGCCACTTAGCTATGCCCCTTTTTCAGGAGGGACAAGTGACAAAATGTAACAGGTGCAGCACACGCGAAAACCGCCCACAGCCAAAGGCCGGGGCGGTTCAAAATCTGGTCGATCCAGAAAGGCGCGGGGCTTAGGCGGCTGCCAGAGCTTTCGCAACTTCTTTCTTGATCTTCAGGGCGTTGGCCGACAGTTCGTCGTTCTTGGCTTTTGCCAGGAACGCGTCCAGACCACCACGGTGGTCAACCGAACGCAGGGCAGCAGCCGAGATGCGCAGTTTGAATGCGCGGCCCAGTGCTTCCGACTGAAGCGTCACGTCGTTCAGGTTCGGCAGAAACCGGCGGCGGGTTCTGTTTTTGGCGTGGCTGACATTGTTGCCAGTCATCGGGCCTTTTCCGGTCAGTTCGCAAACACGCGACATGGCTCTTTTCCTTGCTCACTCGGGCCAGATTGGTGAGATTTTCAGCGCGCCCTCGCGCCGCTCACGTCCAGCCGGTCAATACAAACGGGCACTGCCACGGCAGCGCCCCGAATTCCGTCCGCGGTGAATAGACGCCTTCAGAGGGGACGTCAAGTGAGTCGCGGGGCGGTGGGACAGGAAATTTCTGCCCCACTGCAATTGATTACTCCTCGGCCAAGAAACCGCCTGATTGACGTTCCCATAGACCTGCATAGATGCCCTTGGTGGCCAGAAGTTCATCATGGCTGCCGCCCTCGATCACCCGGCCTTCATCCAGCACGACGATCCGGTCCATCTGGGCGATGGTGGACAAGCGGTGCGCGATGGCGATCACGGTTTTGCCCTCCATCATACCATAAAGAGTTTTCTGAATGGCGGCCTCGACTTCGCTGTCCAAGGCAGATGTCGCCTCGTCCAGCACCAGAATGGGAGCGTTCTTCAGCATCACGCGGGCGATGGCCACCCTTTGGCGCTGGCCTCCGGACAGTTTCACGCCACGCTCGCCAACATGGGCATCATAGCCAGTACGCCCTTTCGGGTCTTCCAGCGAATGGATGAAGTCGTGCGCCTCGGCCCGTTCGGCGGCAGCAATCATCTCGGCCTCGGTGGCTGAGGGGCGGCCATAGAGCAGGTTCGCCCGCACAGATCGGTGCAGAAGCGAGCTGTCTTGCGTGACCATCCCGATCTGTGCGCGCAGGCTGTCTTGCGTGACACCTGCCACGTCCTGACCGTCGATCAGAATGCGCCCACCCTCGGGATCGCGAAACCGCAAGAGAAGATTCACAAGGCTGGATTTTCCAGCACCCGAACGTCCAACCAAGCCCACTTTCTCACCGGGTTTCACGGACAAGTTCACGCCATCCAAACCGCCAGACCCCTTCCCATAGTGATGGGTTAGATCGTCAAATCGGATCTCTCCTTTCGACAACTGAAGTGCGGGGGCATTTGGCGCGTCGGTCACCTCGTGCTCGACCGAGATCGAGCGCAGGCCTTCACGGATCACGCCCGCATGCTCAAACAGCCGCACGGTGACCCACATGATCCAACCGGACATACCATTTAGGCGAATGGTCAGGGCGGATGCGGCGGCAACCTCGCCCACGGATACGGCACCGCGGCTCCAGAAATAGATCGAAGTGCCCAGGACGCCCGTGATCAGAAGCCCGTTCAGGATGTTCAGGCCGAAGCTAAGCTCCGTCATCAGGCGCAGGAACCGTTGCAGACGCAGACGGTGGCGTTTCAGTGCCGATAGAACATAGCGCTCTTCGCTTTCGCCTTGGCTAAACAGCTTGACGCTTTCGATATTGGCATAAGCATCCACGATCCGCCCGGACAGAAGCGACCGCGCGTCCGACCATTTTTCGGACGCTGCTGCAACACGCAGCGCGACCCAACGGGTATAGAAAATATAGAGCACCAGCCAGATCACCAGCGGCAGGGCCAATCGCGGATCAATCTGGCTGAGGATCAACGCGGCCGCGATAACATAGGTCAGCGCGTACCAAATGCCCTCGAACGCCATATAGGTTCCGTCCTCGACCGCGCCGCCCAATTGCATCACGCGATTAGACAGCCGCCCGGCAAAGTCGTTCTGGAAGAACCCCATGCTCTGACCCAGCAGGTGCTTATGCGCACGCCAGCGAACCTGATCATGCAGGTTGCCCACGAGGGTTTGTTCAAGCAGCAGGTGGTTAAGGCCGATCATGGCGGGACGGAGAAACAAGATGAACAGCGCCGCCAACAGCAGTTCCAGCCCGTGCGTCTGGAAGAATGTCGCGGCGTCAGAGCCGTCCATCAAGTCAATCACGCGACCGGAGTAGAAGATCAGCCCAGTTTCGATCAGGGCCACCACAACACCTGACAGCGCCATAAGCGCCATCAGTTTGCCAAAGCCGTCATATTGCGACTTCAGATAGGGCCACAGTTTTGTGGGCGGAGTTTCGTCCGAAAAAGAACGGAATGGGTCGATAAGGTTTTCGAAAAATCGAAACATGATGCGCTCCGTGCGCTAAAGGAAAATACAAAGGATAATCGGGGCTGACGTGAGCCCAACAGGACCAGCGTCTAGCGTCGCGGTGGGGTCCTGAATTGAATCATCCTGCATTCTCCTGCATGTTTCAAAGTCACGCTAACCCAGCTATTAGCGCATATCAACCCCCGACAGCAGAGCGTCAGAATTCAGCTGTCAGATGCCATTTTCAGGTAAGCAAGCATCTGATCCGCAGCGCGCGAAGCTGACAATTCGCCCGCCGCAACCTGCCCGCCCAGCGCGTCAATTCGTGCGCGTGCGTCACCTGTTTCCAGCGCAGACAAAAGGCCGATACGCAGGTCTTCCTCGAACCAGTGACGGGCCTGCGCGGCGCGACGCTTTTCCCAGTGGCCATGTTCGCGACGCCATGCGACAAGCTCTTCCATCGTCTCCCATGCCTCGGGCAGACCGTCCTGCGTGACGGCAGAGACCATCAGAGCTTTCGGGAAGCCTTCGGGATCATAGACACGTTTGCGCAACAGGCGCAGCGCACCCGCATAGTCGGCACAGGTGCGCATCGCGGTTTCTTTCAGCGGGCCATCGGCCTTGTTCACCAGGATTAGGTCGGCGATCTCCATGATACCGCGCTTCACGCCTTGCAATTCATCGCCGCCTGCCGGGGCGAGAAGCAAAAGGAACAGATCCGACATCTCAGCCACCATGGTTTCGGACTGCCCAACGCCCACAGTTTCGATCAGCACGATGTCAAAACCAGCAGCCTCGCACAGGGCCACAGCCTCGCGGGTTCGACGGGCAACTCCGCCCATTTGCGCCTGCGAAGGGGATGGACGGATGAAGGCGTTCTTCTCGCGGCTCAGGCTTTCCATGCGGGTTTTGTCACCCAGAATAGAGCCACCCGACCGGGCCGAGCTGGGATCCACCGCCAACACAGCTACCTTCAGACCCTTTTCGATCAGGAACATGCCAAACGCTTCGATAAACGTGGACTTACCCACTCCGGGTGTGCCCGACAGACCGATGCGCAGGGCTTGGCGGTTTTCCGGTGCAGTCGCTTCCAGAAGCTCTACCGCTTGTTCGCGGTGATCCGCACGTCCACTTTCCACCAGCGTAATGGCACGCGCCAAAGCACGGCGTTCGCCCGCGATCACTCGTTTGGCCAGATCCTGAATGTCCATGTCGCCTCCGCCTGTTCGCACCGTTTCTGACGCCTGCACCTGCGCCTGTCCAGAGGCCACTGACATGTTAGCGCCGATTGCGGCAGAGTTCCGGGCTGGACCCGACGCGCGGGGCATCGGATAAGGGCAGGATGACGGATCAATTGCCCATCCATGATGCCATCCCTGCGCTGCTTTCAGCGCTGGCGGATCACGGCCGCGCTGTTCTGATGGCGCCGCCGGGCGCCGGTAAGACCACGGTCGTACCGCTTGAGATGCTGAAGGCCGGTGCGTTTTCCGGGCGGCTGGTCATGTTGGAACCCCGCCGTCTGGCGGCACGCGGAGCGGCCGAACGCATGGCGCAGACATTAGGCGAGAAAACGGGCGAGACCGTCGGTTATCGCATTCGTGGCGAAGCCAAAGTGTCAAAGGCCACCCGGATCGAGGTGGTGACCGAGGGCATCCTGACGCGAATGCTGCAATCCGACCCATCGCTTGAGGGCATCGGCGCGGTGATCTTTGATGAATTTCACGAACGTTCCTTGAATGCAGACCTGGGGCTCGCGCTCACATGGGAAGCGATGGGCGCGCTGCGCGATGATCTGAGGCTCGTCGTGATGTCGGCCACGCTGGATGCGGACCCTGTGGCAAAGCTGTTGGACGACGCACCCATCGTGCGTTCGGAAGGGCGGGCCTTTCCGGTCGAGACCAAGCATCTGGATCGCCCCTTGGCAAAAGGTGCACGACTGCCCGATACGACAGCGGATCTGGTTCTGACCGCGCTGAGCGAAACCAAAGGCGGCGTCTTGGTCTTCTTGCCCGGCGAAGGTGAAATCCGGCGATGCGAAGGGGTGCTCAAGGGCCGCTTGCCCGGTGACTGCCAGTTGCACACTCTGTTCGGCGCAATGGATTTCACTGCCCAACGCGCAGCCATTCAGCCTGCCAAAGAGGGTCGCAAGATCGTACTAGCAACCGCGATTGCCGAGACGTCTTTGACCATTCAGGACATCCGTGTTGTTGTCGATGCAGGACAGGCGCGGCGCGCGCGGTTCGACCCGGGCAGCGGCATGTCCCGACTTGTAACCGAACGCGTTTCCAAGGCCGAAGCTGAACAACGGCGGGGCCGCGCAGGGCGTGTCGCTCCGGGCACCTGCTATCGGCTTTGGACCAAAGGCGAGGAGGGCGGAATGCCGCCCTTTGCACCTGCCGAGATCGAAACCGCAGACCTTGCGCCTTTGGCGTTGGAGCTTGCCGGGTGGGGCAGCTCGGACGCGGCCGGGTTAGCGTTTCTGACGCCGCCAAACACGGGCGTACTGGCCGAGGCACAGAGCCTTCTGAAAAACCTCGGCGCGCTGGATGATGGCGGCAGGATCACCGATCATGGGACAAAGCTCGCCCGCCTGCCGCTACACCCGCGCCTTGGACACATGCTTCTGACCGCAGGTCCGGACGCTGCCGACCTTGCCGCGCTCTGGAGCGACCGCGACCCCCTGCCCCGCGGCGCCCCGATGGATTTATCGCTGAGGCTTGAGGCGATCCGCGACCCGAAAGGCTTTGCTGCGAAACGGGGTATTCAAGCGAACCGCGGCGGGATCGAGCATATACGCACCGAGGCAAAACGCTTGCGCCGCATGGCTGGCGACGCGCCCCCGGACTGCAGCCCAGCGCAGATGGCCGCGTTGGCCTATCCAGACCGCGTGGCGCTGCGCCGCCCCGGTGATATTCCACGTTTCGTCATGTCTGGCGGCAAAGGCGGGATCATCGACGAAGGTGACGCGCTGGCAGGTGCACGACTTATCGTGGTGACCGACACTGACGGCAACCCGCGCGAGGCGCGGATACGTCAGGCGATCCAGATGGGTGAGGGCGAGCTTCGGGAATTGTTCGCAGATCAAATCAGTTGGATTGACAGCTGCGCATGGTCGAAACGCGACGGACGGGTGGTGGCGCGGCGACAGGAATGTCTGGGCGCGGTGGTGCTGGATGATCGCATTTGGAAAGACGCACCCGCTGACACTGTTGCGCAAGCGATGCTTGATGGGGTGCGCGATCTGGGGCTGCGCCCTTCAGATGCCGCCAAGCGGTTCATCGCGCGGGTTGAATTGGTGCGTGCTGGTGGCGAAACGCTGCCAGACATGCGTGCAGAGGCGCTGATGGCGACGCTCGAAGATTGGTTGTTGCCGCATCTGTCTGGGGTAAAGACCTCTGCCGACTGGAAGAAGTTCGACATCCTAGAGGCCCTGCGCGCGTGGCTGGACTGGAACCAGATGTCGCGACTTGATCAAGAAGCGCCCGCCCACTTCACCACGCCTTTGGGGCACAAGACCCCCATCGACTATTCCGGCGAAACACCCGAAATCAGCCTGCGCCTGCAAGAGTTGTTCGGCGTCACCCGCCACCCAATGGTGGGCAGAACACCTCTGCGCGTGACGCTTCTGTCACCCGCGCGTCGACCGGTTCAGACAACAACCGACATCCCGAATTTCTGGGCGACAAGTTACGCGGACGTGCGCAAGGACATGCGCGGACGCTACCCAAAACACCCTTGGCCCGAGGACCCCACGCAAGCCGATCCCACCCTGCGAGCGAAGCGAAAAGGCACCTGATCGAAGTCACTTCACCGTGATGAATCCCTGCTAAATCTGGCGTTTGCTTGCATTTTTCCTTCGTTTCCCCATATAATGACGTCTAATCAATAACGTTCAAAAACGAATGCAGGCCCAAAATGTCATCGCTTTTCAAACAAGCCTGGGAAGAGGTTGTCTCTCCTATGTTCAAACGTCCCAACCGATTGCAGGTGGCGGCGCTCTGCTATCGCGGCACGGGTGATGACAAAGAAGTGCTTCTGGTTACATCCCGCGGCACAGGTCGTTGGATCCTGCCCAAAGGTTGGCCAATGGACGGCAAAAACGCCGCCGAAGCCGCACGCGAAGAAGCGTGGGAAGAGGCTGGCGTTTGCGAAGGTCAGCTCGACCGCGCACCGATTGGTGAGTATTTCTATGACAAAGAGCTCGACACAGGCGGCGTGGCCCGGTGTTCGGCATCGGTTTATCCGCTGAAGGTGGAAAAGCTGGCTGAAGAGTTCCCAGAAGCCGATGAACGCACGCGCAAGTGGGTATCCCCCGAAGAAGCTGCCGAAATGGTCGACGAAAAGGACCTGAGCCAACTTCTACGCGACTTCTAAGACGCGCGTAGCGGTTTCCGCCCCAACCCCCTATCGAATCTGTTGCATTTGAAGCGCCGACAAGCTAGCGCAGGCGCTGAATTGTAACGTCTAAGTTACAGCCAGATGACAGCTGCAGCGCGGGGGACAGACCATGAGCGGCGAGAATAACGGCAACCAGTGGAAAACACTGGATAAAGACCTGAACCGGATCAGTCAGGTCGAGTACGCCACGCAATATGTTGCGCGCCCCTTGGTGGGCATGGGCGTCGCATTGGCCTTCATCGTGCTGGCAGCCCTTGGGGCAGCTGTGTTCTTTGGACAAACACCAACCTCGCTGGTTGTCGTAATCGCCGCGGCCTTCGGTGCCTATATGGCGCTTAACATCGGCGCCAATGACGTTGCCAACAACATGGGTCCTGCAGTGGGTGCAAACGCACTGACCATGGGCGGTGCCATTGTAATCGCTGCCCTATTTGAAAGCGCAGGTGCGTTGTTAGCAGGTGGCGATGTGGTCTCGACCATTTCGAAAGGGATCATTGATCCTGCGGGATTTGACCAATCGCGCACGTTTGTGTGGGCTATGATGGCCGCGCTGATCTCGTCTGCGCTTTGGGTAAACCTTGCTACGTGGGTTGGCGCACCGGTATCGACCACACACTCGGTTGTGGGTGGCGTTATGGGGGCTGGTATTGCGGCAGCAGGCTTCGCCGCTGTGAACTGGCCGACCATGGGCAAGATCGCTGCTTCTTGGGTCATCTCGCCCGTTCTGGGCGGTGTGGTTGCCGCCCTGTTCCTGGCCCTGATCAAGCACAAAATTGTCTACCAAGAAGACAAGATTGCCGCCGCCAAACGCTGGGTCCCAATCCTGATCGGGATCATGGCTGCTGCTTTTGGCGCGTATCTGTCAATCAAAGGCTTGAAGCGGATTGTTAAGATTGATCTGGGAACCGCTTTGTTGATCGGTGCTGGCGTTGGCGCTGTGGCCTATGTGGTCACCGCACCACTGATCGCCCGTCAGGCTGAGGGGCTTGAGAACCGCACCAAATCCCTGAAAACCCTGTTCGCACTGCCGCTGATCTTTTCGGCCGCTCTGCTGTCATTTGCACATGGTGCCAATGATGTGGCAAACGCCGTTGGTCCGCTGGCGGCCATCGTACACGTGGAAAGCGTCGGTGATTTCGCCGCGAAAGTTACGATCCCAACATGGGTCATGGTCATTGGCGCGTTCGGCATCAGCTTTGGCCTGATGCTGTTCGGCCCCAAACTGATCCGCATGGTGGGCAGCCAGATCACAAAGTTGAACCCAATGCGCGCCTATTGCGTGGCGTTGTCTGCCGCCATCACCGTGATTGTTGCCAGCTGGCTGGGCCTGCCCGTCAGCTCGACCCACATCGCGGTGGGTGGTGTTTTTGGCGTGGGCTTCTATCGCGAGTTCCACATGGAGCGCCGGTTGCGCAATTCACGCGCTGCCCGGCCAGAAGCCAAGCGCATCGCGCCCGAGGAGCGCCGTCGCCGCAAATTGGTGCGCCGTTCGCACTTCATGACCATCGTAGCCGCTTGGGTGATCACAGTCCCCGCTGCGGCTCTGATGTCGGCTGCGATCTTCTTTGTCTTGAATGCCGTCATGGCTTAATTGATGGAAAACGGAAAAAGAAGGGCGCTCGATTTGAGCGCCCTTCTTTTGAGACTCACCTAACTTACTTCCCCAAACACCACCGCATCACGGCCTTCTGTGCATGAAGCCTGTTCTCAGCCTCATCAAAGATTACCGATTGCGGGCCGTCCATCACCGAGCTTGTCACTTCCTCTTCCCGATGGGCCGGAAGGCAGTGCATGAACAACGCGTCGGGTTTGGTGTGTGCCATCAGTTCGTCGTTGATCTGGTAAGGACGCAGCAGGTTATGGCGACGCTCGCGGGCTGAAGGCGCGTCGTGCATCGAAACCCAAGTGTCTGAGACCAGAAGGTCCGCACCTTGAACCGCTTCAACGGGGTCACGGATGATGTCGACATTCACGCCCTTGGCGCGGGCTTCTTCAACGAACAGCGCTTCCGGATCTAAGGGCTCTGGTCCTGTGAAGGTCAGGTCGAACCCGAACTGCCCAGCGGCATGCAGGAAAGACGCGCAGACATTGTTGCCGTCACCCGCCCAGACCACTTTCTTGCCTTTGATCGACCCTCGATGCTCTTCGTAGGTCAGAATATCGGCCATGATCTGGCATGGGTGCGAACGGTTGGTCAGCCCGTTGATCACCGGCACATCGGCGTATTCCGCCATTTCCTGAAGCGTTGCCTCTTCAAAGGTACGGATCATTATCATGTCGACATAACGGGACAGAACCTTGGCGGTATCCGCAACAGTTTCACCATGACCCAGCTGCATTTCCGAACCCGACAGAACCATGGTTTCGCCGCCCATTTGGCGCACGCCTACGTCAAAGCTGACGCGCGTCCGGGTCGAGGGCTTTTCAAAGATCAGCGCGACCATGTGGCCGTCCAAGGGCGTTTCTGCGTCAAGCGCCGCTTTGGGCTGTCCATTGCGCGCAGCTTTGATCCGGTGCGCTTCCGAAATGATGCCTTTCAGGTCTTCAGGCGATGTGGCGTTGATATCGAGGAAATGTTTCATGTGCTCTGGCCCTCCACAGCCTTGGCAGCGGTTTCAAGGCGGGTGATGGCCTCGGCAATGTCTTCATCTTCAATTGTCAGTGCGGGCAGGATGCGCAGCACGTTGTCTGCGGCGGGCACGCACAGGACGCCCGCGTCATAGCATTTCGCCAGCACATCCATGTTGGTGGCTTTGCATTTTAAACCCAGCATCAGGCCCGATCCACGTACGCTGTCAAAGACGTCCGGGTGGGCAGCCACTAGGCCTTCTAGCTTCTGACGGAACAGACCTGCCTTGCGGCTGACATCTGCAAGGAATTCGGGATCGGCGACGATCTCGGTTACTTTCGAGCCAACGGCACAGGCCAGCGGGTTACCGCCATAAGTGGACCCATGCGTACCTGCGACCATGCCGCTTGCAGCCTCTTCCGTCGCGAGAACGGCGCCCAAGGGGAAGCCGCCGCCAATGCCCTTGGCGACCATCATGATATCAGGTGTGATACCCGAGAATTCATGTGCAAACAGCTTGCCGGTCCGGCCCATGCCGCATTGCACTTCGTCAAAGATCAAAAGTGCGCCTGCGTCGTCACAGGCGGCTCGGATGGCCTTCAGTTCGTCGTCGGGCACGGGACGGATACCGCCCTCGCCCTGTACGGGTTCGATGATCACAGCCGCGACGTTGCCTTCGGCAAGCGCATCGGTCAGGCCATCAAGGTCCCCGAACGGTAAATGAGTAAAGCCGGGCAGAAGCGGGCCGAAACCAGTGGTCAGTTTCTCGCCACCCGCCGCAGCAATCCCCGCCGACGACCGACCGTGGAATGAGCCATCAAAGCCAATGATTTGCGTGCGTTCATGCTGGTCTTTGTCGTGCCAGTATTTCCGCGCCATTTTCACAGCAAGCTCACAAGCTTCCGTACCTGAATTGGTAAAGAACACGGTGTCCGCAAAACTCAGATCGACCAATTGGTCCGCCAATTTTTGCTGCTGCGGGATCTTATAAAGGTTCGACACATGCCAAAGCTTCGCGCCCTGCTCAGCCAGAACCTCGACCAATGTTGGATGGGCGTGGCCCAGCGCGTTCACCGCGATGCCCGCACCCAGATCCAGGTATCGCTCGCCCCCATCCGTGATAAGCCAGCTGCCCTGGCCCCGCTCGAAAGCAAGGTCAACACGGTTATAGGTGGGAAGAAGCGACGGGATCATGTCGGTATCCTTTGTAAAAGAAGCCTTTGGGTGCCGGATGGGCGACGCCAAGTCAACAATTTCAGGTGTTTTTGAAGGTGTGTTGCGCCTATAGCGCAGGATCAAACGGGGACGGACGTCAGGCGCGGGTGCGTCGGCGTCGGGTGTCAGCGATATGAGTGCGTTTGATCATGGGGGCGGGATAGGGGATCACGCGGGTTCTGTCCAGCCTTTTCAATCCGAACAAGGGCGCGTAGGTGGAAGGGATGGAAACGCGCAACTCCCCTTTAGCCGCCGTTGGCTTCATGCTGGTGGCCACCGTCTTCGTCGCAGGCACAACCCTGATGGCAAAGCTGGCGGGTAAGGACCTGTTGGGCGAGCCACTGCACCCGTTCCAGATTACCCACGGCCGCTTCACATTTGCATTTTTAGCCATTGGCAGCTTCGCGCTGTTTAAACGCCTTCGCATCACTCGACCCAGTCTGAAGCTGCATGTGGCGCGATCAGCGGCAGGGTTTGCGGGCGTGACCCTAATGTTTGCCGCCGCCACGCTGATCCCGCTGGCGGATGCGACTGCGATTAGTTTCCTGAACCCCGTCTTTGCAATGCTGCTAGCCATCCCCCTTTTGGGAGAGCGCGTTGGTCCATGGCGCTGGCTGTCCGTAGCGATGGCCCTTGTTGGGGCACTGATCCTGATCAAGCCAGGCGCAACCAGCTTTGATCCCGCTGCCCTTCTGGCCTTGGGGGCCGCCGCCCTTTTGGGGCTCGAGACGATCTTCATCAAACGGCTTGCCGGGCGCGAGGCACCTTTGCAGATCCTTGTGGTCAACAACGCCATCGGCCTAACCATCGCCTCGTGTGCGGTGCTGTTTGTCTGGCAATCCCCGACACCTGCCCAATGGGGCGTGTTGGCAGCGCTTGGCTTTATGATGGCCGCTGCGCAGGCGTGCTATGTGCAAGCGATCCGCCGCGCGGATGCAAGCTTTGTCGTGCCGTTCTCCTACGCCACTTTGATCTTCGCTGCCTTGTACGATTTTGGGGTGTTCGACGTGCGTCCGGGCCTCACAAGCCTGCTTGGTGCCGCTATCATTATCGCCGGAGGGGCCATTTTGGCGTGGCGCGAAGGTGTTCACCGTCGCTAGAGTCCGATCTGCGCTTGTATCCAGCGCGTGGGTGATTAGTATAGGGGCTTGTGAATTCACAGGGGCATTGGCCGATGACGGCTTGCCCCAAGCAGACGGGAAGAAAGCATGTCCTGGACCGACGAGCGCGTTGAAATCCTGAAGAAGATGTGGGGCGAGGGCCAATCGGCCTCGGTTATCGCAAAGGAACTGGGTGGAGTGACCCGCAATGCGGTGATTGGCAAAGTGCACCGTTTGGGCCTGTCGAACAGGTCCAGCAGCACCAAAGCACCCGCCAAGGAAAAAGCCGCACCAAAAGCAGCGGCCAAGCCCAAGGCAGCCGCCAAGCCCAAGGCCGCGCCGAAAAAGGAAGCCGCTGCACCAAAGGCAGAGGCCGCCGAGGCGAAGCCAATGTCGCCTGCGCGCAAAGCCATCATTCCGGCAGGCCAACCCTTGCCTCCGCAGCCCTCAGCGAATGAGATCAGCCCCGAGGCTTTGGCGAAAGTCAGCGAAATCGAAAAGGACGCAAAGCGCCTGAACCTGATGGAACTGACCGAGAAAACCTGCAAATGGCCCGTGGGTGACCCGGCCACCGACGATTTCTGGTTCTGCGGACTGGCCGTACAGCAAGGCAAACCCTACTGTGAGGCCCATGTGGGCGTGGCATTCCAGCCGATGTCCTCGCGACGCGACCGCAAGCGGTAAACCCGCATCGCATAGATTTTCGAAAGCGCGTCCCACCGGGCGCGCTTTTTCATTCCACACCCGCGCCCTTCCCATAACGCACAGCTTTAGCTATACGGCCCGCCATGACTGATCCAGTAAATCCGCCCAACCTACGTCCCGACCTTGCCCCGAAGCCACGCTTCTCTGACCCCGCCCGCGACGGTCAGCCCACTGTTGGCATGGTCAGCCTTGGCTGCCCCAAGGCGCTGGTCGACAGTGAGCGCATCCTGACGCGCCTGCGTGCCGAGGGCTATGCGATCAGCCCGGATTATTCCGGCGCGGATGCGGTGATCGTGAACACCTGCGGGTTTTTGGATAGCGCCAAGGCCGAGAGCCTTGAAGCGATCGGCGAAGCTTTGAACGAAAACGGCAAGGTGATTGTCACCGGTTGTCTGGGTGCGGAAGAGGATTACATCCGCGGGACCCATCCCAGCGTGTTGGCCGTCACCGGCCCGCATCAGTACGAGCAGGTTCTGGACGCTGTTCATGGCGCCGTGCCGCCCAGCCCGGACCCGTTCATCGACCTTCTACCTGCAACCGGCGTTAGCCTGACCCCGCGCCACTACAGCTATCTGAAGATCTCCGAGGGCTGTAACCACAAATGCAAGTTCTGCATCATCCCGGACATGCGCGGAAAGCTGGCCAGCCGCCCCGCCCACGCGGTCGTTCGCGAGGCTGGCAAACTGGTAGACGCTGGCGTGAAAGAGCTCTTGGTGATTTCACAGGACACGTCGGCCTATGGCGTCGACATCAAATACGCAGAAGAGCGTGGGCACCGCGCACATATCACCGATCTGGCGCGCGATCTTGGGGCGCTGGGTGCCGGCAAGGACCTGTGGGTCCGTTTGCACTATGTCTATCCTTATCCGCATGTGCGCAATCTGATCCCACTAATGGCCGAGGGGTTGATCCTGCCCTATTTGGACATACCGTTCCAACACGCCCACCCGGACACGCTGAAACGCATGGCCCGCCCGGCGGCGGCATCCAAAACGCTGGACGAGATCGCCGCGTGGCGCGCGGATTGCCCGGACATCACCCTGCGCTCGACCTTCATCGTCGGCTATCCCGGCGAGACCGAGGAAGAATTCCAAACCCTTCTGGACTGGATGGATGAGGCGCAACTGGATCGTGTCGGCTGCTTCCAATACGAAAACGTAGACGGCGCGCGCTCAAACGATCTGCCTGACCACGTCCCCGCCGAGATCAAACAGGAACGCTGGGAACGCTTTATGGAGAAGGCACAGGCGATTTCAGAAACCAAGCTGGCCGCGAAAGTCGGTCAGGTGATCGACGTGATTGTTGACGACATCGACGCAGACGGCATCGCAACCTGCCGCACCAAAGCCGACGCGCCCGAGATCGACGGGAACCTGTTTATCGACGACGGCACCGAAGGACTGTCGGTCGGAGATATTGTGTCGGTCGAAGTTGACGAAGCAGGCGAATACGACCTGTGGGGCCAACTACGATAGAGAGCAATCCCCGAGATTGATCCAAGCACCCCCTTCCCGCGTATTATAACAGTACAAGGAGAAGGACATGCGACATGTATTTATCGCCGTTGGCCTGATCAGCACGCTAGGTTTTGGTGCTTACGCTCAGGAAAACACGATCGAAGACGTCATTTCGGACCAGATCAGCGCGCTGAAAGCGGGTGATGTGGAGGGGGCTTTTTCGTTTGCCTCGCCCAATATTCAACGCCTCTTTGGAACGCCCGACGTGTTCGGAGAGATGGTGCAAAATGGGTATCCAATGGTAATGAACCCTGCGAAAGTTGAGCATCTCGACCAGATCACAAATGGATCTTACACGCTGCAGCGTCTGCGCATCCAAGACCAAGCTGGCGAAGACCATTGGTTCGCTTATGAAATGATCATGGTGAATGGAAACTGGCGGATCAACGGTGTC
This sequence comes from Aliiroseovarius sp. F20344, assembly GCF_023016155.1. Lineage (GTDB taxonomy): Bacteria > Pseudomonadota > Alphaproteobacteria > Rhodobacterales > Rhodobacteraceae > Aliiroseovarius. Next base: position 15,400 of record NZ_JALKBG010000005.1, on the reverse strand, counting down.
TATCGGATTGATCCCCCCGGGCTTAGTGCATAACGCCTCGAAAGCCACTCGCTAAGCGCGAGTTTTCAACATATTCCATTATTCACTTGCTATGTTGACCCGATAGTCTATCCGAATGGCCTAACACCACAAAAGCAGGCCCATGACAGAGCTTTCAAAGATCCCGCAGCCCGAACAAGATGCAACCTCAGCACGCGATTGGGTCAGAACCCTTGCGAAGTACCGCGAACCAAGTGCGTTTCGCAGTTCGTTTGAACTTGTCGTCAGTGCCGGGCCGTTCATCCTTCTCTGGGCGCTTGCGTGGTATTGCTTGTCCATCAGCCCGTGGCTGAGCCTTGCGATTGCGATATTCAACTCTGCCTTTCTACTGCGCCTGTTTGCGATTCAGCATGATTGTGGGCACGGTTCGGTTTTCAAAAGCCGGAGTGTAAGCGATTGGGTTGGTCGGGTGATCGGCGTGGTCACCTTGACGCCCTATGACGTCTGGCGACGCACCCACTCCATCCACCACAACTCGGCCGGCAATCTGGGCAAACGCGGCATCGGGGACATCATGACCCTGACCGTTGAGGAATACAAAGCCCTGTCACCAATGCGTCAGTTCCAATACCGCTTGTATCGCAACCCGATAACTCTGTTCGGATTCGCCCCCGGTTACCTGTTCTTGCTGCAAAATCGCCTGCCCATTGGGTTGATGAACGCCGCCCGCTACTGGATTAGCGCCATGGGGACGAACTTTGCCATCGTCGCCGCGCTTATATTGATCTGGTATTTCGGAGGCCTGATGCCTGTGCTTCTGATCTTCTTGCCAACCACCCTTTTGGCGGCGACCGCAGGCATGTGGCTGTTCTATGTCCAGCACCAGTTCGAAGAGACCCACTGGAATGTTGAAGAAGATTGGCAGCTCCACGATTCTGCCCTGCATGGCAGTTCGCACTACGTGATGCCGTCAGTGCTGCAATGGTTCAGCGCCAACATCGGCATTCACCACGTGCATCACCTGCACAGCCGCATCCCGTTCTATCGGCTGACAGAGGTCCTTAAGGATCATGAGTATCTGGCAACGATCAACCGCATGACCATTCGCGAAAGCTTGGCCAGTGTGCGTTTGCACCTGTGGGATGAAAAAAGCAGGACGCTGATGTCATTTGCGCAGGCGCGGCAGCTTTACGGCTGATCGCGCCCGACGCTATCTTGCAGGTCAAATCCCGCTGGGTACGCTGAAAAGAACCCAACCATCAATCCGTGCGACCTCGACGCCGCCGGTGTCAGTCTGGAAAACCCCCAAGCCTTCGTAGTCTTCGGGGCACCCGACCAGATCGGCGGTGTGGTCCAGATAGTTGATGGTAAGTTCATTCTCACCCAACTTTTCGCATTCGTCTGCCGGGCTGCGATATCCGCCCATCAACGGAAGATCGGTAACGTTGGTGGTGGGCGTAGTTGTCGGGTTGAATGCCTCGCATCCGGTCAATAGACCGACAAAGGCAAGCGGGGCAATCATTGGTGCAAAGGGTTTCATTACTGCTCTCCTTCTGTTTGCGAAGAGCATATCACAAGTCGCGCAAATTGGGTGAGGTTTTCACCCTGAACACGAAAAAGGGCGCGGAGTTGCCGCGCCCTTAGAACTTGGACTTGCAATAGGGTTAGACCTCTTGCAGCGCCTTCACTGTGATTTCGCGTTCGCCGCGGATCATCATGGCACGAGCTGCCGCATGGCTGCCAGCCAGCGTGGTGAAATATGGGATCTTGTCCATCAACGCGACATTGCGCATTTCACGGCTATCATTAACCGACTGAGCACCCTCGGTCGTGTTCATAACCAGATGCACTTCACCGTCTTTCATAATGTCGATGATCATACGGCCGGGCTCATACGCTTTGGCGACCACATCTGCTTCAACCCCATTTTCTGCAAGGAACTTGGCGGTGCCCGAGGTTGCCAGAATGCGGAAGCCCTGCTGGGTCAGAAGTGCGGCTGTCTCAACCAACTGCCCGGTCTTATCGCCGTCCTTAATCGACAGGAACACAGTGCCTTCGGTCGGCAGCAAAGTACCCGCGCCCAACTGAGCCTTCAGGAACGCCATTGCGAAATCCTTGTCCGCCCCCATCACCTCGCCGGTAGAACGCATTTCAGGACCTAGGATTGTATCGACACCGGGGAAGCGGGCGAAGGGCAGCACCGCCTCTTTCACAGCGAATGTATCGATGTTGGGGTCAACCAGATCAAAGGCGTCCAGCTTTTCGCCCGCCATAACACGCGCAGCGATGGACGCGATGGGCGACAGAACTGCTTTAGCCACGAACGGCACAGTGCGCGAGGCACGCGGGTTCACCTCGATCAAATAGATCTCGCCGTCTTTCACGGCAAATTGCACGTTCATCAGACCGACGACATTCAAGGCCAGCGCCAGTTCGCGCGATTGGCGGCGCAGCTCGGCGATGATGTCTTCCGACAGGCTGTAAGGCGGCAGCGAACAACCACTGTCGCCCGAGTGTACGCCAGCCTCTTCGATGTGCTGCATGATGCCCGCAACGTGCACGTTTTCACCATCGCAAAGCGCATCCACGTCAACCTCGATCGCGCCGGACAAATAGCTGTCCAACAGCACGGGGCTGTCACCTGACACAACCACCGCTTCCGCGATATAGCGTTTCAACTGCCCCATATCGCGGACAATCTCCATCGCGCGGCCACCCAGAACGTAAGACGGGCGGATCACCAGCGGGAAGCCGATCTCTTGTGCTATCTCAAGCGCCTGCTCATCGGTCGAGGCGATGCCGTTGTGGGGTTGCTTCAGGCCAAGCTTGTTGACCAGATCCTGGAACCGTTCGCGGTCTTCAGCAAGATCGATGGCATCCGGCGTGGTGCCAAGGATCGGGATACCTTCTTCTTCCAGCGCATTGGCCAGCTTCAGCGGGGTCTGCCCGCCAAACTGAACGATTACGCCGTGCAATTCGCCGTTTTCCTGCTCGGTGCGCAGAATTTCCATGACGTGTTCGAAGGTCAGCGGCTCAAAGTACAGACGATCAGATGTGTCATAGTCCGTGGACACGGTTTCTGGATTGCAGTTGACCATGATGGTTTCATAGCCCTGATCCGTCAGCGCAAAACATGCGTGACAGCAGCAATAGTCAAACTCGATCCCCTGGCCGATCCGGTTCGGGCCACCACCCAAGATGACCACTTTTTTGCGGTCCGAGGGGCGTGCTTCGCATTCTACTTCACCCATCATCGGGACTTCGTAGGTCGAATACATGTAAGGAGTCTGCGCTTCGAATTCGGCGGCGCAGGTGTCAATGCGTTTGAAAACTGCCTTCACGCCAGCCCCACGACGCACATCACGTACATCTTTCTCGGTGCGACCCGAGAGCTTGGCCAGACGGGCGTCTGTAAAGCCCAGCATCTTAAGTTTACGCAGACCTTCAGCGTCCAACGGCAGGCCATTTCCGCGGACCACGTTTTCAGCATCCACGATCTCGCGGATGCGATCTAGGAACCATGGGTCAAATGCGGTCACGCGCTGAATGTCGGCATTCGACATGCCATGACGCATGGCTTGCGCGATTTTCAGGATGCGGTCCGGACGCTGTTCGGAAATGGCCTTCACGATAGCTGCTTCTTCCGGAGCGCCTTCGATCTCGATCTCATCAAATCCAGTCAGCCCGGTTTCCATCGAGGCCAGCGCTTTTTGTAGGCTCTCATGGATGGTCCGACCGATCGACATGACCTCACCCACCGATTTCATCGCGGTGGTCAGTTCGGGCTTTGCTCCGGGGAACTTCTCGAACGCAAAACGCGGGATCTTGGTGACCACATAATCGATGGTCGGCTCGAACGAGGCGGGCGTGACCTTGGTGATGTCATTGTCCAGCTCGTCCAAAGTGTAACCCACGGCTAGCTTCGCAGCGATCTTGGCGATCGGGAAACCGGTGGCTTTTGAAGCCAGCGCCGACGAACGCGACACACGTGGGTTCATCTCGATGACAACCATACGACCATCTTCTGGGTTCACGGCCCACTGTACGTTTGACCCGCCTGTTTCCACACCGATCTCACGCAGCACGTTGATCGAATGCGTGCGCATGAGCTGGTATTCCTTGTCGGTCAGCGTCAGCGCGGGCGCGACAGTGATCGAGTCACCAGTGTGAACCCCCATCGGGTCTACGTTTTCAATCGAGCAAACGATGATGGCATTGTCGGCAGTGTCGCGCACAACCTCCATCTCGTATTCTTTCCAGCCCAGTAGGCTTTCATCCACAAGGATCTGGTTCACGGGCGAGGCGTCCATACCGGTGCGGCAGTAGTGTTCGTATTCCTCGCGGTTATAAGCCACACCACCACCGGTGCCACCCAAGGTGAAAGCGGGACGAATGATGGCTGGCAGACCAATGTCGTCGAGCGTTTCCAACGCAGTTTTCACACCTGCATCTAGATCAGCGTGACCCTTTTCGTTGGTCGGTGCGGTAACGATGGTCGCGCGTGGATTTTCGATCCCCAGACGGTCCATTGCTTCGCGGAACAGTTTACGGTCTTCTGCCATCTCGATGGCGTCGCGCTTGGCGCCGATCAGTTCGACGTTGAACTTGTCCAGAACACCCAGATCGTCCAGCTCCAGCGCGGTGTTTAGACCAGTCTGACCGCCCATCGTGGGCAGCAACGCATCCGGGCGCTCTTTCTCGATGATCTTGGCGACAACCTCGGCGGTGATCGGCTCGATATAAGTCGCATCGGCAAGGCCGGGGTCCGTCATGATCGTCGCCGGGTTCGAGTTCACCAGAATGACACGGTAACCTTCTTCGCGCAGCGCCTTACAGGCTTGCGCACCCGAATAATCGAACTCGCAGGCCTGCCCAATAATAATGGGCCCCGCGCCGATGATCATAATCGAGTTGATATCGGTTCTCTTTGGCATGGTAACCCCCATCGGCAGACTGGACACACGCGGGAATCCCAACCGCGCGCAAATTGTCGTGGGTTATAGACACGAACGGGGTTTGTGCAAGCCCTGTTTGTGGATTCATTCGCGTTGATTGCGCCCTAACTGCAGTAGAGTAATACATGTCACAACAAGCAGGCTGAAATGCAGATAGACCTCTCCGAATCCTGCAATCGGGCTAAATGCGAAGAACAGGTAGACCGGTAGTGAAGTTAAAACTGCCATTGCAAACAAGACGATCCCCGGGATTTGGGGCACAATCAATCCATACGCTACCAAGGCGAGCATCGCTGGCAGAAGCATGTAATGCAGCCAAGCAAGCGGCGATGTCGCGTTAACAAGCGCAAGAACCAATGTAAAACGCAGCCAAATGCGGATCGATTGCCCGATTTCACGTGTCGTCCACCAAACACCCACCAATCCAAAGAAAAGGACCGCCCGTCCAAACAGCGATACAAACGCGGATTTGGGCTCTTTCGACGGTCCAGAAATGTCCCAAAAGACAAACCCATGCCACAGGTTTTCCAGGTGATAAGCTAAAGTCTCGAATCCTGTGGACAGCCTACTGACAGAGACATGATTGCCAAGATAGTCGATCCGCACCAACAAGGCTTGATGCAAAGGCCATCCACACAGAAAGATCGAAAGCAACCCAAGCGCGCCGCCTATTCCCAAAAACCAAAATAAAGCGCGCCAGCGTCGTTCAAAGACAAACACAATCACCAGCATGGTCGGCATCAGCTTGATCGCAGCGGCCAAGGCCAGCACTCCACCCGCCGAAAGATCACGACCTGCAATCAGCAGGTGCAAGCTGAGCATCATCAAGAAAGACACGATGATTTGAGGCTGCCCCAACTGAAAAGACAACGCGCCGTAAGAGGTGAAACCCGCGACGAAAGCTCCGGACAGACAGAAGACCCAGATTGGCGGCCCCAGCTTGCCTAACGATGCCGCAATGCGCCCTGCGATGGCATACGCCAATCCAATCATGCCGAGGATCGAACCGATGAACAGGACAAAAAACGCATTCGCGAAGCTCACGAAATCAACCGCACGCGCAACAGGGCCCAGCAAAGCCGTCCAAAGAGGCGGATAGATATAAGCAGGGATTAGATCCGAGTAATACCCCTGTGAGTGCGCCAGTTCGCGCCACTCGAGGTGAGCTTGCCTCCAAAAGGCTTGGCCATCGGGCGCGTAAACAAGTTCATACGCACCCGCATCAAAGAAATAGGCTGCAAAATAAAGTGCTGACAAATCGACTGGCCAGTTTCCCCAATAGATTTTCACAGTCCAAACGACAAAAATACACACAATGGCAAAACTCAGGGCTTTGTCTTTGTTGTCTCTCATGCTGCTTCTCCTCGCAGGGGGCGAAGGGCAGCAACAACGGTCCAGAAAATCAAAAGGCTAACTGTGGTGTAAAGGAAAGACTGCAACAGGAAGGTTTCTGCATGGTCAGTCAATCGTAGATACAGCGGCAGAGCATAGCCAATGCCTGTGACTGCGATCAGAGTTGCCACAAGCGGCGGGCGCGCAAGCTCAATCAAGCCGGGCAAAAGTACAAGCGGCAAGATCATATAGTGCAGCCAACCCAGTGGGCTGGTGAGCAGCAGAAGTATTGCAACCAACAACAAGCGCGCCCAGATGCGACAACGCAAATCTTCGATGCGGGTCTGAAAAGCAATAAGTACCACCCCAAAAACCAATAGCAATCGCGTGGCCCACGTAACCCAAATGGGTTTGGGAAACGTGTCAGGCTCATAAATCGAAAATACGAATTCTCCGCGTATAAATTGATCAATTTGAAACAGGGCAAGCTCTAGACTTAGGTTCAAGCGCGAAACCAACACTTGCCCTTCGACTTGTGAGAGCTTGGTCAAGAATGCCTCGTGTATTGGCCAGCCCATCAACATGACCGATAGACCGGCAAGAACACTGCCAAACACTGTGAAGCTCCCTAAAGCTTTCCAGTTCCTTTCCATTAAGAAAATCACCACAAAAAGCGCTGGCGCCAACTTGATCGAGGCTGCAAGCGCCAACCATGCCCCCGCGCGTACGGGGCGGTTTTTCACAAGATCCACAAAAGCCAGTAAGGTTAGCAAAGACACCAAAACCTGCGGCTGCCCAAGATGCAGCGCAAGCCGGGATATCGTGCTGGTGACAAGAAGCAAGGTCAGGATCAAAACCCAATGAAACAGTGTGATCCGACGCGGCTGTATCAAATCGAAAACGATCCGGAGCATGGCTAAAAGAGAAGCGACATTCAGCAAAAGCATGGCGTGCGACGCCTGCTTGAAATCCAAGACTTTGGACAGCCAAGACAACGGCAACACCCATATCGGCGGATAGATGTAAGGCGTCACGATACGGGCAGGTCGATCATAAAACTGACTTGCGGCATCTGCTTTCAACTGCCACTCGTGCGGAGGCACATCCCAAAAAAATGTCTCACCTTTGGGATAGATCGAAGCCGGCGTTCCTTCGGCAAAGAACTGGCCTGCGAAATAAAGCGCCGCGAAATCGGGTGGGTAATGACCCCAGTGCAAAAACACCAGAAAACCGCCCAATATCAACATGGCCAGATATGCGGTGCGGTGCCCGTTAGAAGTCTCTGCGTGCTCAATTCGCGCGACCATTCGGTCTTTGCCTTTATACTTTTGCCTGCCTTCGCGCAGGTTGGAATAGATGCTTTTTATCCAGTGATCCGGCGAAGACCAAGAAAATTGCGCCTAGTTGATGATCTTTTACGCTCTTGGCGCCGCTGCGGCTTGACTTTGCCCGCCAAGGCAGGTGTATCGGCCCGAGACTTACAAATGCTCGTGGGAGCCTGACATGCACGCCTATCGCAGCCACACCTGTGCTGAACTGAACAAATCCAACGTCGGTGACACCGTCCGCCTGTCGGGCTGGGTCCACCGTGTCCGCGATCATGGCGGCATCCTGTTCATCGACCTTCGCGACCATTACGGCATGACGCAGGTTCTGTGCGACCCTGATAGCCCCGTCTTTGCGGAAATGGAGAAGGTACGCTCGGAATGGTGTATCCGTATCGACGGCAACGTCAAAGCGCGTGACACCGATCTGGTGAACGAAAAGATCCCGACCGGCGAAGTTGAAGTCTTCGTCCGTGACCTTGAGGTTCTGGGCGCCGCTGACGAACTGCCTCTGATGGTCTTCGGCGATCAGGAATACCCGGAAGAAACTCGCCTGAAGTACCGCTTCCTCGACCTGCGCCGCGAGGTGATGCAGGAAAACATGAAGCTGCGGTCGGACGTAGTGGCCTCGATGCGAAAGCGCATGTGGGATCAAGGGTTCCGCGAGTATCAGACGCCGATCATTACGGCCTCGTCGCCGGAAGGTGCGCGTGACTTTCTAGTGCCATCGCGTTTGCACCCGGGCAAATTCTATGCTCTGCCGCAGGCTCCTCAGCAATTCAAACAGCTGATGATGGTTGCCGGTTTCGACAAGTATTTCCAGATTGCGCCTTGCTTCCGCGACGAAGACCCGCGCGCTGACCGTTCGCCGACCGACTTCTATCAGCTGGATATGGAAATGTCCTTTGTAGAACAGCAAGATGTGTTCGACACGATCGAACCGGTTCTGCGCGGTGTCTTTGAAGAGTTCGGCGGCGGCCGGAAAGTCGACCAGACATGGGAACAGATTTCCTATGCGAACTCAGCTCTGTGGTACGGCACCGACAAGCCGGACCTACGCAACCCGATCAAGATGCAGATCGTCTCGGACCACTTCCGTGGTTCGGGATTTGCAATCTTCGCCAAATTGCTGGAGCAGGACGGCACCGAGATTCGCGCCATTCCCGCCCCGAAAGGTGGCTCGCGGAAGTTCTGCGACCGGATGAACAAGTTTGCACAGCAAGAAGGTTTGCCCGGCATGGGTTATATCTTCTGGCGCGAGAAGACCGCAGATGCCGTGGCGCAAGAGCTAGCCATCACGGTGAAAGAAGCTCAGGCCAAGCTGAAATCCGGTGAAGTCGAAGGCGGAATGGAAGCCGCCGGTCCGCTGGCCAAGAACATTGGCCCCGAGCGTACCGAGGCGATCCGCCAGCAACTGGGTCTGGACATCGGGGACGCAGCCTTCTTCCTCGGCGGCAAACCTAAAGCCTTCGAAGGCGTCGCAGGCCGTGCCCGATCCGTCATCGGCGACGAGCTGGGTCTAACTGACAAGGACCGTTTCGCCTTCGCTTGGATCGTCGACTTCCCGATCTTCCAGCTGGACGAAGAAAATGGCGGCCTAGACTTCGACCACAACCCGTTCTCGATGCCGCAAGGCGGGTTGGACGCGCTTCTGGGCGATCCGCTGCACGTAAAGGGTTTCCAGTACGACTTGGCCTGTAACGGCTATGAACTGGTGTCGGGCGCAATCCGAAATCATCAGCCTGAAATCATGTTCAAAGCCTTTGAACTGGCTGGCTATGGCAAGAGCGAAGTGATCAAGCGTTTCGGCGGCATGGTCAACGCGTTCCAGTATGGTGCCCCCCCGCACGGTGGCTGTGCCGCTGGCGTCGACCGCATCGTGATGCTGCTGGCCGATCAAGACAACATCCGCGAAGTAATGATGTTCCCGATGAACCAGCGCGCCGAAGACCTGATGATGAATGCGCCATCCGAGCCGCAGAACGAACAGCTGCGTGAACTGCATCTGCGCGTCATTCCACAAGAGTGATTTGACCACCGTCATCGCATATCAATAATTCCCCTGGCATAAACAGGCTTGCCCACACAACATGTGAGGGCCAGTCTGGTGCCAGGAGAACTTGATGTCATTTGATCCAAATATTGCACAGACCCGTTTTGGCTATGGGCCAAGACTTGGTTTGGATGCGCCGAAATCTGTTTCACAGATGCTGGATATGCTGGCTGGTCCAGACACTCAGGCAGAACGCTTTCCCATCCCCGGGTTCGTCGATATTTACGACCACCTGAAAGAAGTTAAGCAACTGACCATTGCCGTCCGTAAAGCACGTAACAAAGGTGGGCCAGCTGTCGAAAAAACCATAGCTGCGCGTAAGAAGAAATACGCCCAGATGAACCGCAAGCGAGAGGCCTGGTTCATATCGACACTGAACCGATGCACCACAACCGAGGACGCTTTCCGTGAACGTCTGGTGCGATTTTGGACCGACCACTTCACCGTTATCGGCAAAGGGCCTCAGTTCAGAAGCGTAGCCTCGACCTTCTCCGAAGACGTTGTGCGGCCACATGTAAATGGCCGTTTCGTGGACATGCTGAAGGCCAGCAGCACCCACCCGGTGATGCTGCATTTTCTTGACCAATTTGCTTCCGCCGGGGAAGGCAGCAAGCTGGCGATGCAAGGCAAGCGTAGCCTAAACGAAAACTTGGCACGCGAGATTCTAGAACTTCACACGCTTGGCGTCGACGGAGCCTATACGCAGAAAGACGTGCGTTCATTTGCCAATCTTCTTGCGGGTTTTGCGTTGGGGGAAGACGGCCGCTACAGGTTTCACCCCCGCAAAGGCAACCCGGGTCCCGAGGTGGTTTTGGGCAAACGTTATGGCCGAAAAAAACCGCGGGTTGACGATGTATTTGAGGCGCTGGAAGACATCGCCCGGCACCCGGACACAGCGCGCTACATCGCGACCAAACTGGCAACGCATTTCGTGTCCGACATTCCTGATCCAGATTTGGTTCGAGCTTTGTCCGGAAGCTTCATAGAAAGCGATGGCGACCTGATGGCGCTTTACGAGGTTTTGTTGAACCATCCAGCTGCATGGGCACCGGAACGTAATAAGGTCAAGCAGCCGTTTGATTTTGTTGCGTCTTCGGTTCGCGCACTGGGCGTGCCCGAAGGCACCCTCACCGCCATGAAGCGCAAACAACGCAATCTTGTATTCTTTGGGCCATTGAAATTAATGGGCCAGCAATGGGAAACCCCAAATGGTCCTGATGGCTGGCCCGAAGATTCGGCCCATTGGATCACACCGCAGGGCCTGGCAGCGCGCATTCAGTGGGCCGTTTCTGCCCCATCTGCTTTGGACTTCAAACTGCCTGATCCGCGTGACTTCGTAGAAACTGCATTGGCCGGGCAGGCTTCGGACGCCACCGATTTTGCCGCCCGAGCAGCGGAAACACGGTGGGAGGGGATTGGGATCATTCTGTCTTCGCCCGAATTCCAGCGCCGTTAACAAGGAAACCGATTATGACGAAACATACTTCTCTCTCACGTCGCGGCTTTCTGAAGAACGCAGGTATCCTTGGCTGTTCACTTGCGGCAAGCCCTTTGCTGACACCGGTCAGTCTTGCATCAACGCCCGGCGACCATCGGCTGGTGGTCATCGTACTGCGCGGCGGGATGGACGGGTTGGATCTTGTGCGTCCGGTTGGGGACCCTCTGTTCTCCAGCCTCAGACCCGATCTTTCCGCAGATCAGAATGCGCTTCCACTGAACGATTTCTATGCTCTGCACCCGGCGGCTGATCGGTTGCACAGCTTGTGGAAATCTGGGGAATTGGCCTTTGGCCAAGCTGTTTCGACACCATATCGCGACAAACGGAGCCATTTTGATGGGCAAGACATATTGGAAGCAGGCGTAGACGCGAACGGAGCGATCCGTGACGGCTGGTTGAATCGGCTGGTGCAAACCATACCCAACAGCAGTTTGCGCACAGCCTTCGCGGTCGGGCGCGAGGATCTGCTGATCCTCAACGGGGACGCTGCTACTTCGGGCTGGTCACCAGATGTGACTTTGTCCCTGTCAGAAGCCACGCGCCTTTTGATGAAGAAGGTCCACCAAAATGATCCATTGTTTTCGTCCGCATTGAGCGAAGCTGTGGACCTGACCGAGGTTCTGCACCCAGAGATGCTGATAACCACCGAGGAGGCCGCCGACGATCCGGCCGAAATGATGTCCGACGCCATGAGAATGGCACGTGAGCATGGAAGCATCTCTGGCATTGCGTCGTTCACCGCCGAAATGCTGAGACACGATACGCGGATTGCTTCTTTTTCGATCGGCGGGTGGGATACACATGTCGGTCAAGCGCGGAACTTCAAGCGTGCTTTGTCCAAACTGCAAGACGCGATTATGACACTGAAAGCGGATCTGGGACCGGTATGGGAAAAGACCACCGTCATGGCCATGACCGAATTCGGGCGCACCGTGCGCCAGAATGGCAGCAAAGGAACCGATCACGGAACTGGCGGGGCCATCGTAATGGCTGGCGGCGCCATCCGAGGGGGACAGGTCTATGGAAACTGGCCGGGGCTGGAAGAAGAGGCGCTTTATAATCGGCGTGATTTGATGCCGACTGCGGACATTCGCCTTTATGCGGCTTCGGCCATGCAGGGCCTGTTCAGCGCAAGTACATCCGACATTGAGGGGACGGTCTTCCCGGGCTTGGATTTGTCTCCCGGCCTGCCAAAAATCATAGCTTAAAATATAACAGGGCGCGCTGCGAAGCGCGCCCGATACTCATAACAACAGAACGCTACAATAAGGTCAGGCTAACCTGCCAAGGGCTGCGTCTCGATGATTTCACTTACTGCTTCGCTTACCGGCGTGCCGGGCTCAACAACAGCTAAAACAACCGCGGTAACCATCATAACTGCACCAGCAATTAGTACAGTCCAGTCAACAACAGCGTTTCCAAGCTCTTCATCAGCAAACTTCTTGATCAGGTCTTTCATACTATCAACCTCGCAATTGATTAAATTCACCCTTCCTCGAGACCCAATCTGCATCTGAAAAAGGGCGGAAATGAGGAAGCCGGGGGTCCATTTCGTGCCGAACAGGTTAATTTCTGAGCCTAGAGCTGCCTTCGATCCTTCAATCGATCTTCGACCAGATGAATCACGCGGGCCATAGCTGCGCTTGTTGAACGCCCTGCAACCCGAGAAGCCGCAAGGCTTTGGGCGGCAACCGCCATCGGCTGATCATGGGCGCTGAGCGCAAGGCCACCCAGAAATTGCGCAACATAGTCCTGTGCTGGCCCATCATCGCGATCATGGATTATCCTTGCCAGATGTGACAGATCATCCTGAAGCGCCAGTTCATCTGGCTGAACAATCTCGCTTGGCAAAACCTTTAGGCTTACCGGTCCTTCTTGTGGAGGTAAAACCGACAAGATCGCCTGTTGAAACTCCGCCAGAGATTCGACCGGCTTCACAAGAAACCCGTCTGCACCAGCTCCCAGAGCTACTTCTTGCGTTCCTGCATCACCGCTCATCCCAAGGATCACCGGAACGCGAATTGCATCGTTGGTCAGCTCCTCAATCAGCTCCGCTCCGGATCCATCAGGCAGCCCCATATCAATAATGACGGCGGTAGGACGATAAACCCGGAGATGCCGATGTGCAGCTGCAAGATTGTCGGCCCTGCGAATGCGCGCGCCAGAGCGCAGGCACAACAGGCGGATCGCCTCTGACGCAAATCGACTGTCCTCCACCACAAGCACCGTCATCCCATTCAGGGGTCGGTCTGCCGTTGGGGGTTGGGTCATCATAAAGGTTTCAAGATCGTCGCTCATCTTCTGGCTCCTTTCACGGTCACCATGGCTCAGAACTGCCTAACAGGAGGTTAAACTGGCATCCGTGAACACAACACGCACCTGTGGCACCGTGCCGCTTGCCCAAACCCGGTCGCTTGGGCATAAGCAGCACAGCATTCGAAACGGGAGAGACAAGATGATCGGACGCCTGAACCACGTAGCCATCGCTGTACCGGACCTTGAGGCCGCCGCCGCGCAATATCGCGACACGCTGGGCGCAAAGGTAAACGCCCCTCAGGACGAACCCGATCATGGCGTGACCGTTGTGTTCATCGAGCTACCGAACACCAAGATCGAGCTGCTTTATCCGCTGGGCGACAATTCTCCCATCGCGGGCTTTCTGGAAAAGAACCCGTCGGGCGGCATTCACCACATCTGCTATGAAGTAGACGATATTCTTGCCGCACGTGATCAGCTGCAGGCGTCAGGCGCACGCGTTCTGGGCACTGGCGAACCCAAGATCGGCGCGCACGGCAAGCCGGTCCTGTTCCTGCACCCGAAAGACTTCACCGGCACTTTGGTCGAGCTGGAACAAGTCTGATGTCCATCACCGCCGCCATCGTTCTTTATGTGGTGATCTGGTTCGTGACCATGTTCGTGGTCCTTCCAATCCGCTTGCGCACCCAAGGCGACGAGGGCGAAATCGTGCCCGGTACACATGCCGGTGCCCCCGCCAATTTCAAACTCGGGCGCACACTGATCATCGTGACCATCGTTGGTACCATCGTCTTCGCGATTATCGCGGGGATCATCGTCTCGGGCTGGATCGGGATTGAAGATATCGACTGGTTTGATCGGTATGAGGATGTGCGTGGGTAAGAAAAGGGCGCCCAGCGGGCGCCCTTAGTATGTGTGAACTATGCGGCAGTTCGTTTCCAGTCGATCTTCAAGAGGTTGCGTGAACCGCACCGAGAAGCCTTTTGCCCTCCTGATCGTACTTAACTGTCGCCCACAGCCCAATCAGCATCTCCTCATCTGAGATCTGTCTCAAAAACTCTTTAGTTTTTCGGACGCGGCCATTCTGTAGATACTCATCGGCTTCTATTAGTGCTGGCGTGAATTCAGAAAACTTCAGATACAGGTATGCAAAAGCCATGATCTGGCGCTTTTCGATTGAAACTAGATAGTTTTCAATTTTCTGCACTGCGGATTGAGTAGCATCGAAACTACTGTTTCGCACCGCACGTTCAAGATCAACAAATAGAGAGAACAAATACCGATCTTGCAACGTCAGCGCGCCATCCTCGGTATTTTCAACACCGTGGGTGACGAGTTTTTCTTTGACGAACTGATAAATTGAAATCTCGGTCATAGGCGTTCCGATATCATCCAAATGGGACTTCTTGCAAATTTGGATGATCGTAGATTTGGGTTCATAACCTAAATTCCACAAGAACGCTGGGCTACAAATAGTAGCAAGCCCAGCCTTACTCAGCCCTCTGAAGGCGCACGGCAAGCACTTCGCCGACTTCTAACGCCCCGCAAGACGGTGGAACATGTGTGTAAAGCTCGCCGCACCTAAGATTGGGATCAAAAGATTCACCAAAGGGATGGATAGCGGCACTGCCATCAAACAGCCAGCCAGCCAGATCTGGGCGTTGTGGCGTTTGCGCAGAAGATGGGCTTCGTGCCGCCCAATGCGCCGCATGGCGGCCATTGTGAAATACTCGCGTCCCAGAAGGTAGCCGTTCACGGCGTAAAACAGGATCGGTGCAAGCGGGCCGACGAAGAAGAACATTATCAGTGCGATCAGGTTCACGCCCACGATCACCCCGAAGAACCCAAGGCTTTCGCGTACTGCAACCATAAGGGGCTGTTCCGCGTTGGGGGCAAGATGGGGATAGTGCTTGGCCTCGACCGCGTCGGCGACCTCGTCCAGAAACAAGCCTGTAAACGCACCCGCTACGGGCACCATCAGAACAACTGACAAGACGATCAT
>NZ_JALKBG010000004.1 GCF_023016155.1 Aliiroseovarius sp. F20344 | reverse complement strand
CACTATGCGCACGTTGACTGCCCCGGCCACGCCGACTACGTCAAGAACATGATCACCGGTGCGGCCCAGATGGACGGCGGCATTCTGGTTGTGAACGCAGCTGATGGCCCCATGCCTCAGACCCGCGAGCACATCCTGCTGGCGCGTCAGGTTGGTGTACCTGCGCTGGTTGTTTTCATGAACAAAGTTGACCAGGTAGACGACGAAGAGCTGCTCGAGCTGGTTGAGATGGAAGTTCGTGAACTGATGAACGAATACGACTTCCCGGGCGACGACATGCCGATCATCGCGGGTTCCGCGCTGGCCGCTATGGAAGATCGTGACCCTGAAATCGGTGAGAACAAAATCCGCGAGCTGATGGCTGCTGTGGACGAGTACATCCCGACCCCGGATCGTCCGGTTGACGGCGACTTCCTGCTGCCGATCGAAGACGTGTTCTCGATTTCGGGCCGCGGTACTGTTGTAACCGGCCGTGTTGAGCGTGGCGTTGTGAATGTTGGCGACGAGATTGAAATCGTTGGCATCAAGGACACTCAGAAAACCACCTGTACCGGTGTTGAAATGTTCCGCAAGCTGCTTGATCGCGGTGAAGCAGGCGACAACGTTGGTGTTCTTCTGCGCGGTATCGACCGTGAAGCTGTTGAGCGTGGCCAGGTTCTGTGTAAGCCGGGTTCGGTTAACCCGCACACCAAGTTCGAAGCCGAGGTCTATATCCTGACCAAGGAAGAGGGTGGCCGTCACACGCCGTTCTTCGCGAACTACCGTCCGCAGTTCTACTTCCGTACGACTGACGTGACCGGCACGGTTGAACTGCCTGCTGGCACCGAGATGGTGATGCCGGGCGACAACCTGAAGTTCAACGTTGAACTGATCGCTCCGATCGCGATGGAAGAGAAACTGCGCTTCGCGATCCGCGAAGGCGGCCGTACCGTTGGTTCGGGCGTTGTCTCGAAAATCATCGACTAAGAACACCCAGCGTTCTTAGGGCGACAGGGTATTCGCGCAATCGCGCGAATGTCCCGAGAGCCAAAGAGACAGAAGATAAGAAAAGGGCTGCCATCAGGCGGCCCTTTTTTGCGTCAGCGAAACGCATTGAGTGGGTGGCAGGTGAATTGCGAAGCAAATCGCCGAGAACCCACCTGCTCACAAACTAAAAAAGGCCCCGCAACACGAAGGGCCTTATCTTTTTGGGCGACAGGTGCATTTACGAAGTCAAATCGCCGAGAGCCAGAGAGAGAAATGAATAGAAAGGGGCGCTCGCAGGAGCGCCCCTTTTGCTTTGCGGAGGGGCTTTTTGAGAGCACTCTTCGACACACACAGAAAAGGAATTGCGAACCAGCTCAATTTACACGCGAGAGGTTGAACAGTGTTTAGCCCTGCGCGATACATGTGCCAGACAAAACTGTTCGTACGTTTGGATTTCGTTTTTTGATGTTTCTACTTATTGTTGCTGCCTTCTCATTGGCCCTTGTCATCGTTTCTTTTTTGGTTCCGGCTTGGTCTGAAGTTGCACTAATTGCTGCACCATGTGCAGTTGCAGCTGTCTTTCTGCTGCTTGTCCAATCCCAACGAGGAAGCGACAAATCTGACGCGAAAATGCGGGCGGTAATCGACGGTTCGAATGTTATGCACTGGCGAAATGGGGAGCCATGTTTTACCCCCCTTCACGACGTCGTTCAGGAGTTGAAAACACTTGGATTTGATCCGGGCGTCATATTCGATGCCAATGCAGGACACCTTCTAATCGGCAAATATCAAGACGATGACAAACTCGCGAAGCGGTTAGATCTTCCCGAAGACGCTGTGGTTGTGGTGGCAAAAGGAAGCCCTGCGGATCCGATCATTCTTGCGGCGGCAAGAGATCTAAAGGCCATCGTCGTGACCAATGACCGCTATCGCGACTGGGCTGAGGACTATCCAGAAGTCCAGGAACCGGGTTTTCTCATTCGCGGTGGATACAAGTCAGGCAAGCTTTGGTTGGATGGGCGAATTAAAGAGGCACTGGAGCCAAGCTCACCAACCTGAACTGGAGCGCCACAGCCGCGTAGGTGCTGGTTGATCCTCGGGAACAGCGCTGTTTTCTAAGCTGCGTAGTATGGATCCCGCCTTAACAGCCGCAAACTTCCGCGCAAAACACCGTATTTCAAAGAAACCTATTGCAATTTACCCTCTAGCCCCCCATTTGCACGGTGCTAACGTTTTTCTTTTTCGACCAACTGTCTCCTACTCTGGCGCTCAGTCTTTCGATCCAGACCGACCACGCCAGGCCGCTGCAAATCCGCGAGCGGCAATAATTATTGGAGACTACGGATATGGCTAACGGCACCGTAAAATGGTTCAACGCAACTAAAGGCTTCGGCTTCATCGCACCAGAAACTGGCGGCAAAGACGTGTTTGTACACATCTCGGCTGTTGAGCGTTCGGGCCTGACTGGCCTTGCTGACGACCAGAAAGTTACGTTCGACATCGAACCCGGCCGCGACGGTCGTGAATCGGCTGTGAACATCGAACTGGCATAAGCCTTTTCGAATAAGTTCTTGAAACGCGGTTCTCCTCCGAGGGCCGCGTTTTGCGTTTCGGGGTGGTCGGCTCTGTCGCGGCGCACGCAAAGCACGATGAATTAATGCATATGGCGGGGATATGGCGATTGTTATACCACCCACATGTCGGCCTGTTTCAGGGTTGGAGCGAAAGATAGAGCTAAAAATGTCAACGAAAGCCCTTGATAATCCGGCCGTGCTGGAATAATCGCTTTCTCGGTCATAGGGGTATAGCTCAGTTGGTAGAGCGACGGTCTCCAAAACCGTAGGTCCCGGGTTCGAACCCTGGTGCCCCTGCCACCATCATCCAACAAACACATTCCGGTTCCAGCGAAGCCCCGCTTAGCTGTTCAGCCCCGGTTGTCGTCACGTCGCGGGCGCGCTACATCCGGGACATGACGTTCTTGCGATCAACCTTTCTGTCGCTGCCTGTGGTTGCAGCTTCGGCCTTGCCCTTGGCCAGCCATCCGCATGTGTTCATCGACGCTGGGGCCAACTTGATTTTCGATGACACTGGGCAGCTGGCCGCTGTGCGGGTGTTTTGGGCGTATGATGAGTTCTATTCGCTGCTTATGGTCGAAGACAATGCACTTGACGCTGACGGGGACGGAACGCCCGAGCAAGAGGCCTTGGATGCCTTTGCCGGTCAGGATGTAGACTGGGCCGCTGGCTTTCCCGGTGATCTTTATCTGCAGGCACTAAGCAATGACGTGGAGCTTGCACGCCCGGTAGAGCACGGGATGCGATACGAGGACGGGCGCATCGTCAGCTGGCACATTCGTCCATTGGAAAACAGAGTCGCGGTTACCGCAGATCCAGTGCTTGTGCAGATCTATGACCCAACATTTTTTGTGGCCTATGACGTGCGGTTGCCCGTCACAGTCGAAGGGCGCGAGGGCTGTGCTGTCGCGCATGTCCCCGCCGATTTGAACGCAGCATACGACAAAGTGGAAAGCCTCCTCTATGGCCCGGACAGCGTTGAGTATTCCGAAGACAGCTATCCCGAAGTTGGCGACCTATTCGCCGACCAGTTGTTGCTGACATGCTCCGAGTAATCTCTCTCCTGTCATTTGCGGTGATTGTTGTCGTCGTTTTGCTGTGGGCCACTGGCGCGCTGAATGGCGTGGCTGCTTGGGCAGCCGACTGGCAGCGAGACGTTCAGACGTCGATGGCGCGCGGGTTGCGTGCGCTTAGGGCGGGCGAGCCCGGCGCCCTACTTGCGCTTCTGACCATTTGCTTTTCCTATGGGTTCTTTCATGCGGTTGGACCGGGGCATGGCAAGGTCCTTATTGGAGGCTACTCCTTGGCATCAAAGGCGACGATGTGGCGGATGTCGCTGGTGGCGTTGCTTTCGTCCCTTGCACAGGGGCTGAGTGCCATCTTGCTTGTTTTCGCAGGTGTGCTTGTCTTGAACCTGACACGACAGCAAATGGTTGGATTGGCCGAAGATTGGTTCGCCGATGCAAGCTATGCGGCGATTGCGTTGATTGGTCTGTATCTGCTGCTCCGGGGCGCGCGGAAACTGCTACGGGTGAAAAAAAACCAGGCGCATGACCATGACAACCACCACGATCATCACGATCACGACCATCACGCCGGGCACTCCCATTGCCACGAATGCGGCCATGCACATGCGCCGGACCTCCATGATGTCGAAGCCGCCGGAAGCTGGCGCGAGCTTCTTGTCCTGATCGCTGGCGTCGCCATCCGTCCCTGTACGGGGGCTTTGTTCTTGTTGGTTTTGACATGGCAGATGGGTCTGGTTTGGCAGGGCATCTTTGGCGTCGTGGCAATGGCTCTTGGCACGGCAAGCGTCACCATTGTGACCGCGCTCGTTGCTGTGGGTCTGCGCGGTGGGCTGCTTGCAGGGCTTCTTGAGGGCGGAGGCACCTTGGCTGTGCGTGCCGTTCCGCTTTTGGAAATCGCTGCAGGATTGATGGTTATGCTTGTCGCTTTGGGTCTTTTAGGCGTGGTTTGACGGTGAAGGCTTGAAAACCCTGCGCGCATTGCGTAATTGACCGCCTATCTTATGAAAGGCCGAAAACAGATGACCAATCCGTTGCAATTCATCCAGCAAGTGCGCGCCGAGGTGTCCAAAGTCACCTGGCCGACCCGCCGTGAGGTTATCCTGACCACCGGCATGGTCTTCGTGCTGGCTGCTCTTACGGCATTGTTCTTTTCGCTTGCGGATCTTGGGATCCGCAGCGGTCTGTCTGCAGTGCTAAGCTACTTCGGCTAACGTACCGTCTTTGCCCTTGAAATGAGAGTGTTTCGGGGGTAGTTCGGACACCACTTCGGGACGGGCGTGCGGCGAATCAAGTTGCACGCCGATTTTTTGTTCCCGGAAACGAAATTTGAAATGTCCCTTCGGGGCGCAGGAATGCAGAGGCTGACATGGCGAAACGGTGGTATTCGGTAAGCGTGCTGTCGAACTTCGAAAAGAAGATCGCAGAGGCAATCCGGGCCTCGGTCGAGGAAAAGGGTCTTGAGGACCAGATCGACGAAGTTCTGGTGCCGACCGAAGAGGTCATCGAGGTACGTCGCGGCAAGAAGGTGCCGACCGAGCGTCGCTTCATGCCCGGCTACGTTTTGGTCCACATGGAAATGTCGGATGAAGGCTATCACCTGATCACCTCGATCAACCGCGTCACTGGCTTCCTGGGGCCGCAAGGCCGCCCGATGCCGATGCGTGACGCAGAAGTGCAGGGCATCCTGGGCCGCGTCGAAGAGGGCGCTGAAGCTCCGAAGCTGATGATCAGCTTCGAAGTGGGCGAAAAGGTTGCTGTGACCGATGGAGCCTTCGAAGGCTTTGACGGTCTGGTCGAAGAAGTGGACGAAGAAGGCCAGCGCCTGAAGGTGGCTGTGTCGATCTTTGGCCGGGAAACCCCGGTCGAATTGGATTACACGCAGGTCTCGAAGCAGGGCTGACGTGTTGAGAACGTGGGAGGGGCGGTGATCGCGATCACCAATCCAGACCGCGGCAATGAGAGGCAAAGGGACGCGTCCCGGAGCTGTTGTTAAAGGAGAAGCCAAATGGCTAAGAAACTAGCTGGCACAATGAAGCTGCAGGTTCCTGCAGGTCAAGCCAACCCCAGCCCGCCCGTCGGCCCCGCACTGGGTCAACGCGGTATCAACATCATGGAATTCTGTAAGGCGTTTAACGCCAAGACACAGGATCTGGAGCCCGGCGCACCGTGCCCGACCGTGATCACTTACTATCAGGACAAGTCCTTCTCGATGGACATCAAGACGCCCCCCGCGTCGTACTTCCTGATCAAAGCCGCTGGCCTTAAGTCGGGTGCAAACAACCCCG
This sequence comes from Aliiroseovarius sp. F20344, assembly GCF_023016155.1. GTDB lineage: Bacteria > Pseudomonadota > Alphaproteobacteria > Rhodobacterales > Rhodobacteraceae > Aliiroseovarius. The sequence goes on along the minus strand of NZ_JALKBG010000004.1, from coordinate 18,937 downwards.
GTCGCGAGACTGTTGGTTCGGTAACCGCTGCTCAGGTGAAAGAAATCGCCGAAGCAAAAATGAAAGATCTGAACGCAAACGACATCGAAGCTGCGATGCAGATCATTCTGGGCTCAGCCCGCTCTATGGGCATTGAGGTGAAGTAAGATGGCAAAACTGGGAAAACGTACCACTGCCGCTCGCGAAGCTTTCGCCGGCAAAGAGAACCTGAGCGTGGAAGAAGCTGTTGCACTGGTTAAGGGCAACGCAAAAGCCAAGTTCGACGAAACCATCGAGATCGCACTGGCGCTGGGTGTTGACACCCGTCACGCTGACCAGATGGTTCGTGGCGTCATCGGCCTGCCGAACGGCACCGGTAAAACCATGCGCGTTGCTGTATTCGCTCGCGGCCCGAAAGCTGAAGAAGCTCAGGCCGCTGGTGCAGACATCGTGGGTGCAGAAGATCTGATGGAAACCGTTCAAGGCGGCACCATTGAGTTTGATCGCTGTATTGCCACACCTGACATGATGCCGATCGTTGGCCGTCTGGGTAAAGTTCTGGGTCCGCGCAACCTGATGCCGAACCCGAAAGTTGGCACCGTGACCATGGACGTCAAAGAAGCTGTTGAAGCTGCCAAAGGCGGCGAAGTTCAGTTCAAGGCGGAAAAAGGTGGCGTGGTTCACGCTGGCCTTGGCAAAGCCTCGTTCGACGAAGCCAAGCTGGTCGAAAACGTAAAAGCGTTCATCGACGCCGTTCAGAAAGCCAAACCTTCGGGCGCCAAAGGCACCTATATGAAGAAAATCTCGCTGAGCTCGACAATGGGCCCGGGTGTAACGCTGGACGTAGACAACGCCACCGGCAACTAAGCCAGAGTTACAGAGTTTTGAAAGGGCGTCCCTTGGGGCGCCCTTTTGCGTTGTATCAAGATTTGTGATAGTGTGGCGAAAGCAGACCAAGGGCGTAGGGGATCGTACGCCCGTTTTAGGGTTGGAAAACCCAGACAAACACTCTAAAGACACTCTTGCAACCCAGCGTGCGATTCGTCGTGCGCTGTTTTGCGTTTCGTCCGAGACGGTGGGTGATGCCGGTGGGCCAAGCTGAAAAGCGACCGCGCGCAAGTGTCATAATTCCTGCCTGAGATGGGAAATGAACAAAAGAATTCTCACGGCCGCTTGGCCTTGGGGCGATTTTGCGAAGGACCCTTATCGCGGACCCGATTGCCGGGTTTTCCTTGAAAACTTGGTAAAATATGAGCCGGAGGGGTCAAACCCTCCATACTTGGAGTGAAACTGTGGATAGAGCACAAAAAGAAAAAGTGGTCGATGAACTCGGCCAGATCTTTGAAAGCTCTGGCGTTGTAGTGGTTGCCCACTATGCCGGTCTCACGGTTGCTGAAATGCAGGACCTGCGTTCGCAAATGCGCGAAGCTGGTGGGTCTGTACGCGTTGCCAAGAACAAGCTCGCCAAAATCGCCCTTGAAGGTAAGCCGGCCGCTTCGATCGCCGACTATCTGACGGGTATGACTGTTCTTGCCTATTCTGAAGATCCTGTGGCTGCGGCCAAGGTCATGGATAAGTACGCCAAAGACAACGAGAAGCTCGTTATCCTTGGTGGTGCTATGGGCGAGGACGCACTGGACCCTGCTGGTGTTAAAGCCGTTGCTGCTATGCCGTCGCGTGAAGAGCTTATTGCTTCGATCGCTGGCTGTATTGGCGCACCTGCTTCGAACATCGCTGGTGCCATTGGCGCGCCTGCTTCGAACATCGCATCTATCTTGTCCACAATCGAGGACAAGGCTGCTTAAGCAATCTGAGACCAGCGTAGCGAAAAATCGCCTCACGTTGGAACACATCTAATAACGGAAAGAAGTCAAATGGCTGATCTGAAAAAACTTGCAGAAGAGATCGTGGGTCTGACCCTTCTCGAAGCACAAGAACTGAAAACCATCCTCAAAGATGAGTATGGCATCGAGCCCGCAGCTGGCGGCGCTGTAATGGTAGCTGGTGCAGCTGGCGGCGACGCTGGCGGTGCGGCTGAAGAAAAGTCGGAGTTCGACGTCGTTCTGAAGAACGCTGGCGCTTCGAAAATCAACGTCATCAAAGAAGTTCGTGGCATCACCGGTCTTGGCCTGAAAGAAGCCAAAGAGCTGGTTGAAGGCGGCGGCAAGATCAAAGAAGGCGTCGACAAAGCAGAAGCAGAAGACATCAAAGGCAAGCTGGAAGCAGCTGGCGCCGAAGTCGAACTGGCTTAAGCTTTACGCTTTTGGGCCCTCGGTGGCCTGCAAAATCAAGGCTGGGCCCGGAGAAATCCGGGTCCAGCCGAACCTGTCTTGAAGAGGGCCTGATATCAGACCCTGTTCTGGGAAAGGTTCAATGGATCGGGAGGAAACCCTTGGGCGGGTTTCCGGGAATTGGTTCGAACCCCCGTCTCGGACGAGGTGTCGCCGGCGACCCAACGGTTGGCGCCTCAGTTGAGAAATGAAAGGTAAATACCTTATGGCGCAGACCTACCTTGGCCAGAAACGCTTGCGTAAGTATTACGGTAAAATCCGTGAAGTTCTGGAAATGCCGAACCTTATTGAGGTTCAGAAAAGCTCGTACGATCTTTTCCTGAATTCCGGCGATCAGCTGGAACCTATGGACGGCGAAGGCATTAATGCCGTTTTCCAGTCGGTTTTCCCGATTAAAGATTTTAACGAAACCTCCATTCTCGAGTTCGTAAAGTATGAGCTTGAAGAGCCGAAATTTGACGTTGAGGAGTGCCAGCAGCGCGACTTGACCTATTCGGCACCGCTGAAAGTCACCCTGCGTCTGATCGTATTTGATGTGGACGAAGATACCGGTGCGAAATCGGTTAAAGACATCAAAGAACAAGACGTGTTCATGGGCGACATGCCTTTGATGACGCCGAACGGCACATTTGTTGTGAACGGCACCGAGCGTGTGATCGTATCGCAGATGCACCGTTCGCCGGGCGTGTTCTTTGATCACGACAAAGGCAAGACGCATGCCTCGGGCAAGCTTCTGTTCGCCTGCCGCATCATTCCTTACCGTGGTTCGTGGTTGGATTTCGAATTCGACGCCAAGGACATCGTCTTTGCCCGTATCGACCGTCGCCGCAAACTGCCTGTGACCACCCTGTTGTATGCGCTGGGTCTGGACCAGGAAGGTATCTGTGATGCGTATTACGACACGGTTCAGTTCAAGCTGAAGAAGAACAAAGGTTGGGTCACCAAGTTCTTCCCAGAGCGCGTTGCCGGCACCCGTCCGGTGCAGGATCTGATCGACGCCAAAACTGGCGAAGTGATTGCCGAAGCTGGCAAGAAGATCACACCCCGCGCAGTTAAGAAACTGATGGAGTCGGGCGAGGTCGCGAATCTTCTGGTACCGTTTGATGCAATCGTTGGCCGTTATGCTGCCAAAGACATCATCAACGAAGACAATGGCGCGATCTATGTGGAAGCCGGTGACGAGCTGACGCTTGAGCACGACAAAGATGGCGAGCTGATCGGTGGTACGCTGAAGGACCTACTGGACGCAGGCATCACGAACATTCCGGTTCTGGACATCGACAACGTGAATGTTGGTCCCTACATCCGCAACACGCTTGCCGTAGACAAGAACATGGGTCGCGACACCGCGCTTATGGACATCTACCGCGTGATGCGCCCGGGTGAGCCGCCCACGGTTGAGGCAGCCTCGAACCTGTTCGACACGCTGTTCTTTGACAGCGAGCGTTACGACCTGTCGGCTGTTGGTCGCGTGAAGATGAACATGCGTCTGGATCTGGACGCCGAAGACACGCAACGTACCCTGCGTCGCGAAGACATCATCGCCTGTATCAAGGCGCTGGTCGATTTGCGTGATGGTCGTGGTGACGTCGACGACATCGACCACTTGGGCAACCGTCGTGTGCGCTCGGTCGGCGAATTGATGGAAAACCAGTACCGTGTGGGCCTGTTGCGTATGGAACGTGCGATCAAGGAACGTATGTCCTCGGTCGAGATCGACACGGTTATGCCGCAAGATCTGATCAACGCGAAACCGGCTGCTGCCGCTGTTCGCGAGTTCTTCGGTTCCTCGCAGCTGTCGCAGTTCATGGACCAAACGAACCCGCTGTCGGAAGTCACCCACAAACGCCGCCTGTCGGCGCTTGGGCCGGGTGGTCTGACCCGCGAACGCGCTGGCTTCGAGGTGCGTGACGTTCACGCCACCCACTATGGCCGCATGTGTCCGATTGAAACGCCGGAAGGGCCAAACATTGGTCTGATCAACTCGCTGGCCACCTTTGCCCGCGTGAACAAATACGGCTTCATCGAAACGCCTTATCGTAAGGTTGTGGATGGCAAGGTCACTGACGAAGTGAACTACATGTCCGCCACCGAAGAGATGCGTCACACTGTGGCTCAGGCCAACGCGCATCTGGACGAAGAAGGTCGGTTTGAAAACGATCTGGTGAACACCCGTCAGTCGGGCGAATACACCATGGCGCAGCGCGAAAGCGTTGACCTCATTGACGTGTCGCCCAAGCAGCTGGTTTCGGTTGCTGCCTCGCTGATCCCGTTCCTTGAGAACGACGATGCTAACCGCGCCCTTATGGGTTCGAACATGCAACGTCAGGCTGTTCCGCTTCTGCGGGCAGAGGCTCCGTTTGTGGGCACCGGAATCGAAGGCAAAGTGGCCATCGACTCTGGCGCGGCCATTCAGGCCAAACGTGGCGGTGTGATCGACCAAGTTGACGCAACACGTATCGTTGTGCGTGCCACCGAAGACCTTGGTCTGGGTGACGCGGGCGTGGACATCTACCGTCTGCGCAAGTTCCAGCGTTCGAACCAAAACACCTGCATCAACCAGCGTCCGCTGGTGAAAGTGGGTCAGAAGGTTTCGAAAGGCGAAATCATCGGCGACGGTCCTTCGACCGACATCGGTGAATTGGCTTTGGGTAAAAACGTGGTCGTCGCGTTTATGCCTTGGAACGGCTACAACTACGAAGACTCGATCCTGATCTCTGAGCGTATCGCGCGTGACGACGTCTTCACTTCGGTTCACATCGAAGAGTTCGAAGTGGCTGCCCGTGATACCAAGCTTGGGCCGGAAGAAATCACCCGCGATATTCCGAACGTCGGTGAAGAAGCGCTGCGCAACCTCGACGAAGCTGGTGTTGTTTACATCGGTGCGGACGTTGAACCGGGCGATATTCTGGTCGGTAAAATCACTCCGAAGGGCGAAAGCCCGATGACGCCGGAAGAAAAACTTCTGCGCGCCATCTTCGGTGAAAAGGCATCGGATGTTCGCGATACATCGCTGCGTGTAAAGCCTGGTGACTTTGGTACTGTTGTTGAGGTCCGCGTCTTCAACCGCCACGGCGTTGAAAAAGACGAACGTGCCCTGCAGATCGAGCGCGAAGAGGTCGAAAGCCTTGCACGCGACCGTGACGACGAGCTGCACATTCTGGAGCGTAACACCTATGCCCGTCTGAAGGACATGATCCTGGGCAAAGCTGCTGTAAAAGGCCCGAAAGGCGTGAAAGCCGGTTCGACCATCTCGGAAGAACTGCTGGAAGGTCTGTCGCGCGGGCAGTGGTGGCAACTGGCACTTGAGGACGAAGACGATGCGAAAATCGTTGAAGCCCTGAACGAACAGTTCGAAGCTCAGAAACGTGCGCTGGATGCACGCTTTGAAGACAAGGTCGAGAAAGTCCGTCGTGGCGACGATCTGCCGCCGGGTGTGATGAAGATGGTTAAAGTCTTCGTTGCCGTGAAGCGTAAGCTTCAGCCGGGCGATAAGATGGCCGGTCGTCACGGGAACAAAGGTGTTATTTCCAAGGTTGTACCGATGGAAGACATGCCGTTCCTGGCCGATGGTACTCCGGTTGACTTCTGTCTGAACCCGCTGGGCGTGCCTTCACGTATGAACGTTGGTCAGATCCTTGAAACCCACATGGGTTGGGCCGCACGCGGTCTGGGTCTGAACGTGGACGAAGCCCTGGGTGAATACCGCCGCTCTGGCGATTTGACCCCGGTTCGCGAAGCCATGCGCATCGCTTATGGCGACGATGTCTACGAAGAAGGCATCGCTGGTATGGGCGAAGACGATCTGGTGGATGCAGCGTCCAACGTGACCAATGGTGTGCCGATCGCGACCCCGGTCTTCGACGGTGCCAAAGAGGCTGACGTAAACGACGCGCTGACGCGTGCCGGGTTCGACACCTCGGGCCAGTCGGTTCTGTTTGACGGCCGTACCGGTGAACAGTTCTCGCGCGAAGTTACTGTTGGCGTGAAGTACCTGCTGAAACTGCACCACCTGGTGGACGACAAAATCCACGCGCGTTCGACCGGTCCGTACTCGCTTGTTACTCAGCAGCCGCTGGGTGGTAAGGCGCAGTTCGGTGGTCAGCGCTTCGGTGAGATGGAAGTCTGGGCTCTGGAAGCATATGGCGCGGCCTACACGCTGCAAGAGATGCTTACCGTCAAGTCGGATGACGTTGCTGGCCGTACCAAAGTGTACGAGAGCATCGTCAAAGGCGAGGACAACTTCGAAGCCGGTGTACCGGAATCGTTCAACGTTCTTGTCAAAGAAGTCCGCGGCCTCGGCCTTAACATGGAACTCCTGGATGCGGAGGGCGAGGAGTAAGGCGCCCGCCTTACCCCTCCCACCCTTCCCCTGATTAAAGGAAACGCAAAATGAACCAGGAACTGACAACAAACCCGTTCAACCCGCTGGCCGCCCCGAAGGTCTTTGATGAAATCAAAGTCTCGCTGGCTAGCCCGGAACGGATCCTCTCGTGGTCGTATGGCGAGATTAAGAAGCCCGAGACCATCAACTATCGTACGTTCAAGCCCGAGCGTGACGGCCTGTTCTGTGCCCGTATCTTTGGCCCGGTCAAAGACTACGAATGCCTGTGCGGTAAATACAAGCGCATGAAGTATCGCGGCGTTGTCTGCGAGAAATGTGGTGTTGAAGTTACCCTTCAGAAAGTACGCCGCGAGCGTATGGGCCATATCGAGCTGGCAGCCCCTGTCGCTCACATCTGGTTCCTGAAGTCGCTGCCGTCGCGCATCGGCCTCATGCTGGATATGACCCTGCGTGATCTGGAACGCATCCTGTACTTCGAAAACTACGTTGTGATCGAGCCGGGTCTGACGGACCTTCAGTATGGTCAGCTGATGACCGAAGAAGAGTTCATGGACGCCCAGGACACCTACGGCATGGACGCCTTCACAGCGAACATTGGTGCTGAAGCGATCCGCGAAATGCTGGCGGCGATTGATCTGGAAGCCGAAGCCGAGCAGCTGCGCGCTGATCTGGCCGAAGCCACCGGTGAACTAAAGCCTAAGAAGATCATCAAACGTCTGAAGATCGTGGAAAGCTTCATTGAATCGGGCAACCGTCCCGAGTGGATGATCCTGACCGTGATCCCGGTAATCCCGCCCGAGCTGCGCCCGCTGGTGCCGCTGGATGGTGGCCGTTTCGCGACCTCGGATCTGAACGATCTGTATCGCCGCGTGATTAACCGGAACAACCGTTTGAAGCGTCTGATCGAGCTGCGCGCCCCTGACATCATCGTCCGCAACGAAAAGCGGATGCTGCAGGAATCCGTGGATGCTCTGTTCGACAACGGTCGTCGTGGCCGCGTTATCACCGGCGCCAACAAGCGTCCGCTGAAATCGCTCTCGGATATGCTGAAAGGTAAGCAGGGTCGCTTCCGTCAAAACCTTTTGGGTAAACGCGTCGACTTCTCGGGTCGTTCGGTCATTGTGACCGGCCCGGAATTGAAGCTGCACCAATGTGGTTTGCCCAAGAAGATGGCGCTGGAGCTGTTCAAGCCGTTTATCTATTCGCGTCTTGAAGCCAAAGGTCTGTCTTCCACCGTGAAGCAAGCCAAGAAACTGGTGGAAAAAGAGCGTCCCGAAGTATGGGATATCTTGGACGAAGTGATCCGCGAACACCCCGTTATGCTGAACCGTGCGCCTACGTTGCACCGTCTTGGCATTCAGGCGTTCGAACCGGTTCTGATCGAAGGTAAAGCCATCCAGTTGCACCCGCTTGTATGTTCGGCGTTCAACGCTGACTTCGACGGTGACCAAATGGCTGTTCACGTACCGCTTTCGCTGGAAGCCCAGCTGGAAGCGCGTGTCCTGATGATGTCGACGAACAATGTTCTCTCGCCTGCAAACGGCGCGCCGATCATCGTTCCTTCGCAGGATATGATCCTTGGTCTTTACTACATCTCGATGGAACGCGACGGCATGAAGGGCGAAGGCATGATCTTCTCCGACGTGGACGAAGTGATCCATGCTCTGGACGCTGGCGAAGTGCATCTGCACGCCAAAGTTCAGGCGCGTCTGCCGCAGGTCGATGGCGAAGGCAACACCGTCATGACCCGCTTCGAGACCACGCCGGGTCGTATCCGTCTGGGCGCGCTTCTGCCGCAGAACAACAAGGCGCCATTTAGCCTTGTGAACCGTTTGCTGCGTAAGAAAGAAGTGCAGCAGGTCATCGACACTGTCTACCGTTACTGCGGTCAGAAAGAGTCGGTTATCTTCTGTGACCAGATCATGTCGATGGGCTTCAAAGAAGCGTTCAAAGCTGGCATCTCGTTCGGTAAGGACGACATGGTTATTCCGGACACCAAATGGCCAATCGTGGATGAAACCCGCGATCAGGTGAAAGGGTTCGAACAGCAGTACATGGACGGCTTGATCACTTTGGGCGAGAAGTACAACAAAGTTGTTGATGCGTGGTCGAAGTGTAACGACAAGGTCACCGACGCCATGATGGACACGATTTCGTCCAACAAGCGTGACGAGAATGGCGCCGAAGCTGAACCGAACTCGGTTTACATGATGGCCCACTCCGGTGCGCGTGGCTCGGTCACGCAGATGAAGCAGCTGGGCGGCATGCGCGGCCTGATGGCCAAACCTTCGGGCGAGATTATCGAAACGCCGATTATCTCGAACTTTAAAGAAGGTCTGACCGTGCTTGAGTACTTCAACTCGACTCACGGTGCCCGTAAGGGTCTGTCGGATACTGCTCTGAAAACTGCGAACTCGGGTTATCTGACCCGTCGTCTGGTTGACGTGGCACAAGACTGCATCGTGCGCGAAGATGACTGCGGCACCGAAAACTCGATTACTGCAGAAGCTGCGGTGAACGACGGTGAAGTTGTCTCGTCGCTTAGTGAGCGCATTCTGGGTCGTGTTGCGGCCGAGGACGTTCTGGTTCCGGGCACAGAAGAAGTTCTGGTTGCTAAGAACGAGCTGATCGACGAACGCAAAGCAGACGCTGTGGAAGAAGCTGGCCTGACAGCCATCCGCATCCGCAGCCCGCTGACATGTGAAGCCGAAGAAGGCGTTTGTGCCAACTGCTATGGTCGTGACCTGGCGCGCGGTACGAAGGTGAACACCGGTGAAGCTGTGGGCATCATCGCGGCGCAGTCGATTGGTGAACCTGGTACTCAGCTGACCATGCGTACGTTCCACATTGGTGGTGTTGCACAAGGTGGTCAGCAGTCGTTCCAGGAAGCCAACCAAGAAGGCAAGATCGAGTATCGCAACGCGTCGGTGCTTGAAAACCGTGACGGCGAGATCGTTGTTATGGGCCGGAACATGGTCATGGCAATCATGGGCGACAACGGTGAAGAGCGTGCTTCGTTCAAGATCGGCTACGGATCGAAACTGTTCGTTAAGGATGGCGCAACCGTTGCCCGTGGCGACAAGCTGTTCGAATGGGATCCGTTCACACTTCCGATGATCGCTGAAAAGGATGGTACCGTTAAATTCGTCGACCTGATCAGCGGTATTTCGGTTCGTGACGAAACCGATGACGCAACCGGCATGACACAGAAGATCGTGTCTGACTGGCGTTCGGCACCGAAAGGTAACGAACTGAAGCCCGAGGTGATCTTGGTGGCTGAAGATGGCGAACCGGTCCGCAATGATGCGGGCAACCCGGTGACCTATACCATGTCGGTAGACGCCATTTTGTCGGTTGAAGAAAGCTCGAATGTCAAAGCTGGTGACGTTATTGCGCGTATCCCGCGTGAAGGCGCCAAGACCAAGGACATCACCGGTGGTCTGCCGCGTGTTGCTGAACTCTTCGAGGCACGTCGTCCGAAAGATCACGCTATCATCGCCGAAATCGATGGTTATGTGCGCTTTGGCCGTGACTACAAGAACAAGCGTCGCATCTCGATCGAGCCTGCGGATGAAACGATGGACACCGTCGAATACATGGTGCCCAAAGGTAAACACATCCCGGTTGCCGAAGGTGACTTCATCCAGAAAGGTGAATACCTGATGGACGGTAACCCGGCACCGCATGACATCCTGTCCATTATGGGTGTCGAGGCTTTGGCCGACTACATGATCGACGAAGTTCAGGACGTTTATCGTTTGCAGGGCGTGAAGATCAACGACAAGCACATCGAGGTGATTGTTCGCCAGATGCTGCAAAAGTGGGAGATCCAGGATTCAGGCGAAACGACGCTGCTGAAAGGCGAGCATGTGGACAAAGCCGAATACATGGCCGCGAACGAGAAAGCCGCCGCCGAAGGGCGTCGTCTGGCCTCGGCCGAGCCGATCCTTCTGGGGATCACCAAGGCTTCGCTGCAGACCCGATCGTTCATCTCGGCTGCGTCGTTCCAGGAAACCACCCGCGTTCTTACCGAAGCTTCGGTTCAGGGTAAGCGCGACAAACTGGTTGGCCTGAAAGAAAACGTGATCGTGGGTCGTTTGATCCCGGCCGGTACCGGTGGGGCAACCCAGCAAGTCCGCGCCATCGCGCAGAAACGCGACCTGAAGGTGATCGAAGAAGCCCGTGCCGAGGCTGAAGCAGCTGCCGCACTGGCTGCGCCTGCCGAAGACGTGTTCGGCGATGCGCCAGAGGATGATCTGGGTCTGGTCGACACTCCCGAAATGGGTGGCGATGAGCAGCCTTAATCAGCGCTGATATGAGATTTGAAAAGCCCCGCTTTGTGCGGGGCTTTTCTTTTTGGCTTGGCCTGTTTGGCAAACGCTGATTAGGTGTCCAAGAGACCTCAAGGACACCCTCCCAATATGCAGTCTGACAACTTCAAAGCGGCCGCACTCATGTCGGCTTCCATGGCGGGCTACACCTTCAATGACGCGTGCATGAAGGCCTTGGCTGGGACGCTCCCGTTGGAGCAGGCCGTGTTTCTTCGCGGCGTGGTGACCTGTGCCTTTCTGTATTTCCTGGGGCGTTGGCTGGGAACACTACGCTTCAATCTTCCCCGTCGGGAATGGAAACTGATCGGCCTTCGGTGCCTGGGTGAGATCGGAGCGACCTATTGCTTCCTAACGGCATTGTTTCACATGCCAATTGCCAATGTGACCGCAATCCTTCAGGTGCTGCCCTTGGTGATCGCATTGGCCGCTTGGTTGTTCCTGTCCGAACCGCTGGGCTGGAGGCGATTGGTGGCCATCGGCATTGGCCTTATCGGCGTTTTACTGATCGTCCAACCCGGGGCAGGGTTTTCGGTTTGGTCGATTTACGCGCTGACAGCGGTGGGTTTCATAACTCTGCGGGATCTTGTGGTGCGAAAAATGTCATCGAACACCCCATCCATGACTGTGGCACTGATGGCGGCGATCTCGATCACGATTGGGTTCGGTGCGGCCAGTCTTTTCGTGGAATGGCAACCGGTTCAGGGAGCATCAATCGCACTTATCGGACTGGCCGCATTCTTCATTTTCCTAGGCTATCTGTTTTCTGTCATGGTGATGCGCGTGGGTGATATCGCGTTCGCAGCGCCGTTTCGCTACACGGGCCTTTTGTGGGCGCTCCTTCTGGGTCTGGTTTTGTTTGGGGAATGGCCGAACACGTTAACGCTATTCGGGGCGGGGATCGTCGTCTCCACGGGCCTTTTCACTTTGTTTCGTGAGCAACGTCTGGCGCGTAGGGCCACATCGATCCTAAGCTGACGGGCGATGATATCTAGACGCAAAGTCAAGACATCAGAGAAGCACGACGTTTAGGTTGGGCGTTCGGGCTTGGGTAGCGACTGAGCCGTGAGCCGGTGAAAATGCCATCGCGGATCGTCTCTGGGATTGCTGCCGTGTTTTTCGTGCATAGATGCCAAATAGTCGGCACAACAAAGATGGTGCAGCCGCAACACGCCCGGAATGGCGACCAGGCGCGCATATTCTGCATCGAACCAAGTCATATAATCCAACGCCGAACGGTCTTCTTGGTGGTTCACGTCAAACCGGTCGAAGAAGTCATCTGTGTGACGATCAACGAAATTCAATGGTGAAGGCCGCCCCTTCTTAAAGGCGAACTGTTCGTGTGATTGCAGGATGTAGTGGTTTAGTTGCGCGGCCTCATGGGTGATCTGTTGCCAATTGGAACTACTTATGCGTCGGCCATTTGGATCATATTCTTTGAACGGGCTATAATCTGACATCACCCAGTGATTGGACCCTTCACCCCAAGTGCCGTCGCCTTTCCAGTCTTTGAAACCGTGAGGGCGCCAGTTGCCGAAATCCTGCGGTTTATAGATGAAGCTTTTGAAGCAGCAGTTTTGGGATGATTTTCCACGACCGGTGCGCAGAAAACGTTGATGCACGAACTCGTCACTCCAGCCCTTATGGCCGTCGCTTCCGAACGCCAACCAATGCACAGCAATCCCGCAGCAAAACTTCTCGGCTCCCTCAAACAGGGCCCGGATCGTACGATCCCCTTTGTGTACAACCAGAAACTCGTCAATGTCGCAGCAATACAACCAGTCACAGGAGTTGGTTAGGGGGTGAGAGCGCACCGCCCTATAACCAGCAATCTGCGGTGGTGCGTTTTCCGGCGGTGAATGGCGCTTTACGGATAGCACCCCATTGCGTGCAAGAAGCCGCAAAAGCTGTGGTGAATGATCTGTGCAGTCATTATGCGCGATCAGGATGTTTTCGAACCCAAGCATTCGATACCATGCGATCCATTCCAGCAGGAATGGCCCTTCATTCCGGATCGCGGTGAAAGCCAGCGTGCCCGGCATCGAGGCAGGTTTCTGATCAGGTACGGTAGGGGCCATTGTTATGTGCCAACCTTATTTGTTCCAGGCGTTGGAAGGCTACGGGCATTGTCCATATGAAACTCAAAGCGGGGATCCTTGCGGTGATCATCCCCACGTTTGGCGCACATGGCCTCGATCAGATCTGCGCAGCAGAGGTGGTGTAGGCGTAGCACTCCTGGGATCTCAACCAGCTGCGCGTATTGCGCATCGAAACGATCTTTGAACGCCAGTGCGGATTGATTGGAAACACTGGTGTGATCAAACCGATTGAAAAAGTCATCGGTATATCGATTGATGGAAGCGGCAGGGCTTGGGCTACCTTTCTTAAATTCAAACTGCTCTTTGGTTAGTAAAATGTAGTGGTTCAGATGGGCGACCGTGTGTGTGATCAGTTTGGGGTCGGTGCTGTTCATGGACTTTTTGGTGGGGTGGTAATCTTCGAACCAGCTTTCATCGGACAACACCCATTGGTTTGCACCTGTGTACCACGCTCCATCACCCCTCCAGAACCGTGGCGTGTGCGATTCAAGTGTTCCGAAATCCAGCGGCTTATAGACAAAGCTTTTCACGCAGTTGTTTTGTCTGGCTTTCTCAGGTGCGCAATTCAGGAAGCGTTGGTGGACAAAGCGGTCTTCCCACTGATCTTCGTCGCCGGTGCCGAATATCAGCCAGTGAATGGCCATGCCGCGAAATCTGTTTTCAGCGCCATTGCCAATAAGCTCGTCGATCGTGCCTTTGCCTTTTCGGATGACCAGAAACTCATCCACATCACATGAAAACATCCAGTCACAGGATTTGACGTAGGGATGAGACCGTGCGGCGCGATAGGCAGATCCGAGGGGCGTCTGCTTTGGTTCTGGCTGATGCCGTTTTGCGGCTAAGATTCCGTGGCGCTCCAACAGACGCAGAAGCTGCGGGGACCGATCCGTACAATCATTGTGCATAATCAGGATTTTTTCGAAGCCCAACATGCGGTTCCATGCCAACCATTCCAAAATGAATGGCCCTTGGTTGCGCATACAGGACAAAAGCAATGTGCCCTTCATGAAATCGTCCCGAAGTGAAGCAAATAGGTTCGACGTGTATTTTGCTGCACGCTACTATAGGGAAAGCCAAGCGGCAACGCATCTTGGCCAGCTGTTGACAGCGGGAACGACTCCAACTATACGCGCGATCATCCAGCTGGGTTCGACCCGGCTATCCAGAATTGAGGGATCAAGTTCGGAGCTACTTTGAAGCCCCGATCCTCTGTGAACCAACCGCGACGTTTGCCTCGGAATGGGAACGCTCGCGGGTTTTCGTTTTGTGGACTTTCACAAGTCTGTAACACGGAAAAGATTTAACCGCGTGGGGCAACCTGCGCCGAATGAGTTGAGAAACGGGAAAAGAGCCCTATGCCAACGATCCAACAGCTGATCCGCAAGCCGCGTCAGCCCAAAGTCAAGCGTTCCAAGTCGCAGCACCTGGAATCTTGCCCCCAAAAGCGCGGTGTATGTACCCGCGTTTACACCACGACCCCGAAAAAGCCGAACTCGGCTATGCGTAAAGTTGCGAAGGTTCGCCTGACCAACGGTTTCGAGGTTATCTCCTACATCCCCGGTGAAAGCCACAACCTTCAGGAGCACTCTGTGGTTCTGATCCGTGGCGGTCGTGTGAAAGACCTTCCGGGTGTCCGTTACCACATCCTGCGTGGTGTGTTGGATACCCAAGGCGTCAAAGACCGTAAGCAACGTCGTTCGAAATACGGCGCCAAGCGTCCGAAGTAAGGAGAGTCAGATATGTCTCGTCGTCACGCCGCTGAGAAGCGCCAGGTCCTGCCCGATGCCAAGTTTGGTGATCTGGTGCTGACCAAATTCATGAACAACCTGATGATCGATGGTAAGAAATCGGTTGCAGAGAAAATCGTTTACAACGCGCTGGATCGCGTTGAAGACAAAATCAAGCGTGCTCCCGTGGAAGTCTTCCACGAAGCGCTGGACAACGTGAAACCCTCGGTCGAGGTTCGTTCGCGTCGTGTAGGTGGTGCCACCTACCAGGTTCCGGTCGAAGTACGCCCCGAGCGCCGCGAAGCTCTGGCCATCCGTTGGCTGATCACCGCGGCCCGTAACCGCAACGAGAACACCATGGAAGAGCGTCTTGCTGGCGAGCTTCTGGATGCTGTGAACTCGCGCGGTACTGCCGTTAAGAAACGCGAAGACACCCACAAGATGGCCGACGCTAACAAAGCGTTCAGCCATTACCGCTGGTAACGCCAAGGAAGGAAAACAACCATGGCACGCGAATATCCGCTCGAGCTGTACCGTAACTTCGGTATTATGGCTCACATCGATGCAGGTAAGACCACCTGTTCCGAGCGTATCCTCTACTACACCGGCAAGTCCCACAACATTGGTGAGGTGCACGATGGTGCGGCCACCATGGACTGGATGGAGCAGGAGCAGGAACGCGGCATCACCATCACCTCGGCTGCGACGACCACTTTCTGGGAACGCACCGAAGACGGTGAAACCGCTCAGACGCCCAAGCACCGCATGAACATCATCGACACCCCCGGCCACGTTGACTTCACGATTGAAGTTGAGCGTTCGCTGGCGGTTCTCGATGGTGCTGTTTGTGTTCTTGACGCCAACGCAGGTGTTGAACCGCAGACCGAAACCGTGTGGCGTCAGGCTGACCGCTACAAGGTTCCGCGTATGGTTTTTGTCAACAAGATGGACAAAATCGGCGCTGACTTCTTCAACTGCGTTAACATGATCGAAGACCGTACCGGCGCGCGCGCTGTTCCGGTTGGCATTCCGATCGGTGCAGAAACCGAGCTGGAAGGCCTGATCGACCTGGTGAACATGGAAGAATGGCTGTGGCAGGGTGAAGACCTTGGTGCATCGTGGATCAAAGCACCGATCCGCGATAGCCTGTCGGACATGGCCAACGAGTGGCGCGAAAAGATGGTCGAAGCCGCCGTCGAACAAGACGACGACGCCATGGAAGCTTATCTTGAAGGCAACGAACCTGATGCTGACACGCTGCGTAAATTGCTGCGTAAAGGTACCCTGGCACTGGACTTCGTTCCAGTTCTGGGTGGTTCGGCGTTCAAGAACAAGGGTGTACAGCCGCTGCTGAACGCCGTGATCGATTATCTGCCCAGCCCGCTGGACGTTGTTGATTACATGGGCTTCAAACCCGGTGACGAAACTGAAACCCGTGACATCGCCCGCCGTGCGGACGACGACATGGCTTTCTCGGCGCTGGCGTTCAAAATCATGAACGACCCGTTCGTTGGCTCGCTGACCTTTACCCGCATCTATTCGGGTGTCCTGAACAAAGGCGACACGCTTTTGAACTCGACCAAAGGTAAGAAAGAGCGCGTAGGTCGTATGATGATGATGCACTCGAACGATCGTGAGGAAATCACGGAAGCGTTCGCAGGTGACATTATTGCCCTGGCAGGTCTGAAAGACACCACCACTGGCGACACAATCTGTGCCGTCAACGATCCGGTGGTTCTGGAAACCATGACTTTCCCCGATCCGGTCATCGAGATCGCGGTTGAGCCTAAAACAAAGGCTGACCAAGAGAAGATGAGCCAAGGTCTGGGCCGTCTGGCTGCTGAAGATCCCTCGTTCCGTGTGGAAACTGACATCGAAAGCGGTCAGACCATCATGAAGGGCATGGGCGAACTTCACCTGGACATCCTGGTGGACCGTCTGAAGCGCGAGTTCAAAGTGGAAGCCAACATTGGTGCCCCTCAGGTTGCTTATCGCGAGACGATCTCGAAAGCGATCGAGCACACCTACACCCACAAGAAACAGTCGGGTGGTTCGGGTCAGTACGCTGAAGTCAAAATGGAAATCATGCCGACTGAAGCGGGCGAAGGCTATTCGTTCGAAAGCCGCATCGTTGGTGGTGCTGTTCCGAAGGAATACATCCCGGGTGTTGAAAAAGGCATCAACTCGGTTATGGATAGCGGCCCCCTGGCAGGCTTCCCCGTAATCGACTTCAAGGTTGCCTTGAACGACGGTAAGTTCCACGACGTTGACTCGTCGGTCCTAGCCTTCGAAATCGCTGCACGTATGTGTATGCGCGAAGGTATGCGTTTGGCTGGCGCCAAGCTGCTTGAGCCGATCATGAAAGTGGAAGTGATCACGCCCGAGGAATACACCGGTGGTATCATCGGCGATTTGACCTCGCGTCGCGGTCAGGTTTCGGGTCAAGAGCCGCGCGGCAACGCCGTGGCAATTGACGCCAACGTGCCGCTGGCAAACATGTTTGGCTACATCAACACGCTGCGTTCCATGTCTTCGGGCCGCGCGCAGTTCACGATGCAGTTCTCGCATTACGATCCGGTTCCGCAGAACATCTCGGACGAAATTCAGGCGAAATTCGCCTAATCGAAATAGCCGGGCAGTGACCCATTGCTGCCCGGCCCCTTAGATTAACAGGAGGCCATCATGGCTAAGGAAAAGTTTGAACGCGGTAAACCGCACGTTAACATCGGCACGATTGGTCACGTTGACCACGGCAAGACCACTCTGACGGCTGCCATCACCAAGTTCTTTGGTGACTTCAAAGCGTACGACGAAATCGACGGCGCACCGGAAGAGAAAGCTCGCGGCATCACCATCTCGACCGCTCACGTTGAGTACGAGACCGAGAACCGTCACTATGCGCACGTTGACTGCCCCGGCCACGCCGACTACGTCAAGAACATGATCACCGGTGCGGCCCAGATGGACGGCGGCATTCTGGTTGTGAACGCAGCTGATGGCCCCATGCCTCAGACCCGCGAGCACATCCTGCTGGCGCGTCAGGTTGGTGTACCTGCGCTGGTTGTTTTCATGAACAAAGTTGACCAGGTAGACGACGAAGAGCTGCTCGAGCTGGTTGAGATGGAAGTTCGTGAACTGATGAACGAATACGACTTCCCGGGCGACGACATGCCGATCATCGCGGGTTCCGCGCTGGCCGCTATGGAAGATCGTGACCCTGAAATCGGTGAGAACAAAATCCGCGAGCTGATGGCTGCTGTGGACGAGTACATCCCGACCCCGGATCGTCCGGTTGACGGCGACTTCCTGCTGCCGATCGAAGACGTGTTCTCGATTTCGGGCCGCGGTACTGTTGTAACCGGCCGTGTTGAGCGTGGCGTTGTGAATGTTGGCGACGAGATTGAAATCGTTGGCATCAAGGACACTCAGAAAACCACCTGTACCGGTGTTGAAATGTTCCGCAAGCTGCTTGATCGCGGTGAAGCAGGCGACAACGTTGGTGTTCTTCTGCGCGGTATCGACCGTGAAGCTGTTGAGCGTGGCCAGGTTCTGTGTAAGCCGGGTTCGGTTAACCCGCACACCAAGTTCGAAGCCGAGGTCTATATCCTGACCAAGGAAGAGGGTGGCCGTCACACGCCGTTCTTCGCGAACTACCGTCCGCAGTTCTACTTCCGTACGACTGACGTGACCGGCACGGTTGAACTGCCTGCTGGCACCGAGATGGTGATGCCGGGCGACAACCTGAAGTTCAACGTTGAACTGATCGCTCCGATCGCGATGGAAGAGAAACTGCGCTTCGCGATCCGCGAAGGCGGCCGTACCGTTGGTTCGGGCGTTGTCTCGAAAATCATCGACTAAGAACACCCAGCGTTCTTAGGGCGACAGGGTATTCGCGCAATCGCGCGAATGTCCCGAGAGCCAAAGAGACAGAAGATAAGAAAAGGGCTGCCATCAGGCGGCCCTTTTTTGCGTCAGCGAAACGCATTGAGTGGGTGGCAGGTGAATTGCGAAGCAAATCGCCGAGAACCCACCTGCTCACAAACTAAAAAAGGCCCCGCAACACGAAGGGCCTTATCTTTTTGGGCGACAGGTGCATTTACGAAGTCAAATCGCCGAGAGCCAGAGAGAGAAATGAATAGAAAGGGGCGCTCGCAGGAGCGCCCCTTTT
>NZ_JALKBG010000003.1:732500-736073 GCF_023016155.1 Aliiroseovarius sp. F20344 | reverse complement strand
TTCCCCCCCTGAACGCAGAACGCCGCCGGCATTTCTGCTCGGCGGCGTTTTGTTTGTTTTTATCATCGTTTAGAGAGGATACGTTTTCTTGCTCTTTATTAGGTTTGGCGGTGACCTACTCTCCCACACCTTAAGATGCAGTACCATTGGCGCAACCGTGCTTAACGGCCGAGTTCGGGAAGGGATCGGGTGTTTCACTGGTGCTGTGACCACCAAACCGAATAAAGAGCAATTTCCAAGTCAAGTGCTACTGTGATGTATGCTTTTGATTATCCGTAGAGATCTAACTTCTACTGGATCAAATCAAGCCTATCGGACCATTAGTACCAGTCAGCTGAACGTGTTACCACGCTTACACCTCTGGCCTATCGACGAGGTAGTCTTCCTCGGTCCTCAGGGATACCTTGTTTTGAGGGGGGCTTCCCGCTTAGATGCCTTCAGCGGTTATCCTGTCCGTTCATAGCTACCCAGCACTACCGTTGGCACGATAACTGGTCCACCAGTGGAACGTTCACCCCGGTCCTCTCGTACTAGGGGCAACTCCTCTCAAGTATCCTACACCCACGGCAGATAGGGACCGAACTGTCTCACGACGTTCTAAACCCAGCTCACGTACCTCTTTAAACGGCGAACAGCCGTACCCTTGGGACCTGCTCCAGCCCCAGGATGAGATGAGCCGACATCGAGGTGCCAAACACTGCCGTCGATATGGACTCTTGGGCAGTATCAGCCTGTTATCCCCGGCGTACCTTTTATCCGTTGAGCGATGGCCCTTCCACTCGGGACCACCGGATCACTATGGCCGTCTTTCGACTCTGCTCGACTTGTCAGTCTCGCAGTCAGGCTGGCTTCTGCCATTGCACTCAACGAGCGATTTCCGACCGCTCTGAGCCAACCTTCGCGCGCCTCCGTTACTCTTTAGGAGGCGACCGCCCCAGTCAAACTACCCGCCACACAGGGTCCCGGATCCGGATAACGGACCGCGGTTAGACATCAAACAGAACAAGGGTGGTATCTCAAAGGAGGCTCCCCAAAAACTGGCGTCTCTGGTTCAAAGCCTACCACCTATTCTGCACATGTTGTGTCTGATGCCAATGTGAAGCTGTAGTAAAGGTGCACGGGGTCTTTCCGTCTAACCGCGGGAAGCCTGCATCTTGACAGGCAATTCAATTTCGCTGAGTCGATGTTGGAGACAGCGGGGAAGTCGTTACGCCATTCGTGCAGGTCGGAACTTACCCGACAAGGAATTTCGCTACCTTAGGACCGTTATAGTTACGGCCGCCGTTTACCTGGGCTTCAATTCGGAGCTTGCACTCCTCCTTTTAACCTTCAGGCACCGGGCAGGCGTCAGACCCTATACGTCGTCTTGCGACTTCGCAGAGCCCTGTGTTTTTAGTAAACAGTCGCCACCCCCTAGTTTGTGCCCCCAGTCAATACTTGCGTAGAAACTGGGCCTCCTTCTCGCGAACTTACGGAGGTATTTTGCCGAGTTCCTTCAACATCGTTCTCTCAAGCGCCTTGGTATACTCTACCTATCCACCTGTGTCGGTTTAGGGTACGGTCT
This sequence comes from Aliiroseovarius sp. F20344, assembly GCF_023016155.1. GTDB lineage: Bacteria > Pseudomonadota > Alphaproteobacteria > Rhodobacterales > Rhodobacteraceae > Aliiroseovarius. The sequence continues at coordinate 734,509 of NZ_JALKBG010000003.1, read as the reverse complement.
TACAGGAGGGCTATTTCCAGGAACCTCTTAGCAGCCCATTCAATCCGATAAGGATGAACTACCTTCGAGATCCGTCACCACTCCACGGCCCAGGAATATTAACCTGGTTCCCATCGCCTACGCCTTTCGGCCTCGGCTTAGGGGCCGGCTTACCCTGCTCAGATTAGCTTTAAGCAGGAACCCTTGGATTTTCGGCGAGGGGGTCTCTCACCCCCTTTGTCGCTACTCATGTCATCATTCTCACTAGTGATCTCTCCACGGGATCGCTCACACGCCCGCTTCATCGAAAGCTCCTATCCTCAAAGGATCTGCGAACAGATCTAATGAGGAATGGAACTATGTCACACTACGCTCTGCTACCGCGTACACATAAGTGCACACCCTAAGCTTCGGCTCATGGCTTGAGCCCCGGTACATCTTCGCCGCAAGACAACTTATTTAGACCAGTGAGCTGTTACGCTATCTTTAAAGGATGGCTGCTTCTAAGCCAACCTCCTGGTTGTTTTGGTCGTCTCACCTGCTTTCCCACTTAGCCATGAATTAGGGGCCTTAGCTGTAGGTCAGGGTTGTTTCCCTCTCCACAACGGACGTTAGCATCCGCTGTGTGTCTGCCATATAGTACTTCCCGGTATTCGGAGTTTGATTAGGATCAGTAAGGCTGTATGCCCCCATTACCCATTCAGTGCTCTACCCCCGGGAGTATTCGTATGACGCTCTACCTAAATAGATTTCGCAGAGAACCAGCTATCTCCGAGTTTGATTGGCCTTTCACCCCTAGGCACAGCTCATCCCGATCTTTTTCAACAGATGTGGGTTCGGTCCTCCAGTGCGTGTTACCGCACCTTCAACCTGGCCATGCCTAGATCACTCGGTTTCGGGTCTGATCCACCTAACTCATTCGCCCTATTAAGACTCGCTTTCGCTGCGCCTACACCTAACGGCTTAAGCTTGCTAGATAGACCAAGTCGATGACCCATTATACAAAAGGTACGCCGTCAGCCCTCAAGGGGCCTCCGACTGATTGTAGGCGTTCGGTTTCAGGTACTGTTTCACTCCCCTCGTCGGGGTGCTTTTCACCTTTCCCTCACGGTACTGGTTCACTATCGGTCAGTAAGGAGTACTTAGCCTTCGAAGGTGGTCCTCCGATCTTCAGACAGAATTTCACGTGTTCCGCCCTACTTAATACGTCCAATTGTGCTTCATATACGGGACTGTCACCCACTATGGTTGCGCTTCCCAACGCATTCTATCCACACTCATGGCTCGGCTGGTCCCCGTTCGCTCGCCGCTACTAGGGGAGTATCAATTGATTTCCTTTCCTCCGGGTACTTAGATGTTTCAGTTCCCCGGGTTTGCTTTTATAAACCTATGTATTCAGTCTATAAATACCTGTTTCAGAACACTATAAATAACCGAAGTTATTATAATGAACTGTCAGGTGGGTTCCCCCATTCGGAAATCTTCGGGTATAACGGCTATTCTCACCTTCCCGAAGCTTATCGCAGAGTATCACGTCCTTCATCGCCTCTTACTGCCAAGGCATTCACCAAACGCCCTTCTCGCGCTTGATTTGATCCAGAAGAAGACAGACCTTTTGTATATCTGCCATCTTACCCCGAAGGGCAAACTGGACCAAAAGCATACTTTCCCGCGCTTCCTAACTGTTCCGAAGAACTGGATCGCAGATGTCGGTCTTTGATCCGTTAAGAAGCACATGTTCGAACTTGCGTTCGAACGAGCTGACATTCTTTCGAATGCAGCTTGGTTAGTGTACTTGACTTGGACAACACCATCGTTTCAGCAGCGATATCGAAGAAGGTCCGAGGAAAGGGACCAAAATCAACCGCTTCCCGAAGGAAGAACCGCTGAGGCAACCACCCACTTGTGGCACCAACAGTGTTGTTTATTGTATTCTCTCTAAACGATGTAAAAGACGTCCGATTGGACGGTTAAAAACCCAAAGGCTCTTAACGGTCAAATCGACAGGAAGGTAATGGTGGAGCCTAGGA
>NZ_JALKBG010000003.1:0-730000 GCF_023016155.1 Aliiroseovarius sp. F20344 | reverse complement strand
GCTTGCCAGGTTCTAAGCAGGATTGGCTGAATCGCGGGTCGGCAAATCACGCGCACGCTGTTTTCGGCGCGAGTCATATACTCGCCAGCCCAGAAGCGAGAGAATGACGGCCATATATAGAAGTGACTCCAGCTCCCACGTCTTGCCAACCATAATGTAGTGAATGCCGCCCAGCGCCGCGCTTGGGTAGACCAGCTTATGAAGCTTGCGCCACCGTGGCCCCAACTTGCGGACAGACATATTGTTCGAAGTGATCGCCAAAGGCGTCATCAGAATGAATGCCGCCATGCCCACAGTAATGTAGGGCCGCTTGACGATGTCCTTCCAGATCTCGGACAGGATCTGAACATCCAGAACGAGCCACACCAAAAGATGCGCCGAGACAAAGTAGAAGGTCAGAACACCGATGGCCCGCCGAAAACGGATCAGGTTGATACCGATAATTGACCTGAGTGGCGTGATCGCCAACCCGAAAATCAGGGCCTGAAGACCCAGCTCGCCCAGCTCGTGCTCAAGTGACTTGACCGGGTCGATGCCTATTGCACCGCTTACTGCCAAGTAAAACAACCAAGCAGGCCACAGCAGGCCCGCCGCATAGACACCCCAAACCGGCACCTTACGCGCAGCAGTATTGATGTGATCAACGACACCCATCAGAAATTCTTGGCCAGATCCATGCCAGAGTACAGGCCCGCGACTTCTTGTTCGTAGCCATTGAACATCAAAGTCTCTTTGCGCTTGGCAAACACCCCACCACCAATCGTGCGCTCGGTGGCTTGTGACCAGCGTGGGTGGCTGACCTCGGGGTTAACGTTCGAATAGAATCCATACTCGCGCGGCTGCAACATGTTCCATGTGGTTTGCGGCTGCTTATCGGTCAGTGTGACGCGCACAATCGACTTGATCGATTTGAACCCGTATTTCCACGGCACCACCAGACGCAACGGCGCACCGTTTTGCTTCGGCATGGGCTTGTCATAAATGCCGGTCGCCATAATGGTCAGCGGGTGCATCGCCTCGTCCAGACGCAGGCCTTCGCGATACGGCCACTCGATATTGACCGAGCGGATGCCCGGCATCTCTTCTTCGCGCACAAGCGTTTCAAACGCCACATACTTCGCGCCGGATTGCACGCCCGCCATTTTCAGAAGCTGGTTCAGCTCGAATCCATACCACGGGATCACCATCGACCAGGCCTCAACACAGCGGAAACGATAGATACGTTCCTCTTGCGTGACGGCCTTCAGAATATCCTCAAGCCCATAGCTGCCCGGTTTGTCGACCATGCCATCTATCTGAACAGACCAAGGGTCAATCGTCAGACGATGGGCATTACGTGCAGGATCTTCTTTGCCTGTGCCAAACTCATAAAAGTTGTTGTAGCCCGAGATCTCTTCAAACGTATTTGGTTCAGCATCGGTCGAATACTTCGACGCACCCAACGCCGGGCCGATTGCCATGCCGGCAAACAACCCTGCGGCCCCACCCATCAACTGGCGGCGATTCATATAGTCCGCTTTGGGCGTCACATCCGAATATTTCAGCACATTCTTATAGGCCATCGCGGGCACCTCGTCTTTTGATCTTATTCTGATCTAAGATGCCGAGCGCACAAAGCCAAAGCACAATGGCTCACGTCCGCGCCAGAGGATTGTAACAATTCACTCTGCCGGCAACTGGACCGAGGGATAGATTTCGTTCATAGGCACCGACCGCCCGTTGTCCTGCATCAATCGCACGTGACGGCGACGCATCTGGCGGGGTTCAGCCACCCCGACGGAATGCGCGATGGTTTCGACCTCTTTCACGATACCTTTGGCATAGCGCGCGACCTTTATGCATTTGTCCTCCGGAACCAAACCTTTCTGAAAACGGGGATCGTGCGTGGTAATGCCTGTCGGGCAGGTGTTCTTGTTGCACTTCAGCGCCTGAATGCAGCCAAGCGAGAACATGAAACCGCGCGCCGAGACGACAAAATCCGCTCCAGCGCAAATCGCCCAGGCCACATCACCCGGATTGACCAGTTTACCTGACGCCACGATCCTGATCCGATCGTGCAGCCCATGTTTGTCCCGCAGATCAACGATCAGCGGCAGAGCTTCGCGGATGGGCATGCCAACCAAATCCATCAGCGGCATGGGGGCAGCCCCGGTCCCCCCTTCGCCGCCATCAATCGTAATGAAGTCAGGTGCGGCGTCGGGACCGCGCGCCGTGATCCGGTCAAACAAATCCTCGAAGGGTTGGGTCGCACCCACAACAGTTTTAAACCCGACTGGTTTCCCGGTGACCTCACGAATGTGGGCCAACATGTCCAGCAAATCATCCCAATCATCAATCTCAGGATGCCGGTTAGGCGAGATCGAGGCCTCACCCTCGCGAATGCCTCGAATATCGGCAATCTCGGGCGACACCTTCTCGGCGGGCAGAATACCACCCTTGCCCGGCTTCGCCCCCTGCGCCAGTTTCAATTCGAACAACTTAACCTCGGGATGCCCCGCAGCCTCGCGCAATTTGTCATCCGAGAGATTCCCATCGTGATCACGCACACCATATTTCGCCGTGCCAATTTGGAACACGATGTCACCACCGCCTGTCAGATGAAACGGGGACATGCCGCCCTCTCCGGTATTCATCCACACACCGGCCTTGGCGGTGCCGATAGACAAAGCCTCGATCGCGGGCCGCGATAAGGCACCATAGCTCATTCCGGACAGATTAAAGATGGACCGCGCCTCATAAGGCGAACGCGCGTTGGGGCCGACAATCATAGGTGCAGTTTGCGCGAACTGATTGTCCAAAGGTGGAAATGCGGCATTCACGAAAACCGGCGTTCCCACCACATTCAGGTTCCGGGTCGATCCAAAGGCCAAGGTATTGCTGTGCCCGGCCGCTGTATGTTCGACCCAATGACGTTGCGCGCGGTTGAAGGGCAGTTCTTCACGATCCATCGCAAAGAAATACTGTCTGAAGAATTCACCTAGATTTGAGAACAACGCCCGGAAACGCCCAATCACCGGATAGTTCCTGCGCACCGCATCATGTGTTTGGAACCGATCAACAAGAAACAGCACAATGATAACCGCCAGCAAAACGCCAACTGCAAATATCAAAACCTGCGCCAAAAGCTCGATCGCCCAGAACATCGACTGCATCACATTTCCTCCGTGTTGGCCGCAAGTGTAACGCGCTGATCCGTGGGGGAAAGACACAGATGCTGACTTTTACGTTGAGGGGATTCGGCGGTGGCGATTTCCGCTTACTCCAGCACACGGGGATTGTTGGGCAATGCCTTGCCGAAAACCCGTTCAAGGGTCGGTGGAGCCCCGCTTTCGACCGCATCCGATGTTTGCACGTGCCGATCTTCGCCTATCGGTAGATATGAAAATCGCAATGCTCTGCCGGTTTCATACGTTTTCTCGATTGCCCCTGCATCCCACAGATCGCCGTGTTGTCTTGCCCCTGCGTTTACTCAAGCGCAACAGACATAATCCTAACTCATGGAGCTACACATGAAACTCGCAACACTGACCAGCGTCATCGTAATGACCGCAGCAACCGCCGCTTTTGCCGAAGGCATTGATGCCGATGGTGACGGTGTGGTGACGGTAGATGAAGCCGTTGCAATGCACCCGGACCTGACGCCCGAGGCGTTTTCGACCGCAGATGCCAATGATGATGGCGTGCTGGACGCCGAGGAACTGGCCGCTGCACTGGAAGCTGGCCTCATCCCGAACGAAACCTGATCTTCAGCCCACCACTCACAAAAGTAAGCGCCCGCCGGTGGAAATCGGCGGGCGTGTTTTTTTGCGAATCTGTGAGCAGTGGTTGAGTAACACCGCAACATTGCGGGAACCTTTCCTAGGCCTACCTTGGCTTTGCGGGACGAACCGGGCCTTCGCGAGCGTAGGCGAAGGCCGAACTTAATCAGTATTCGTCTTCTTCATTTCTGCGCATCAGAAAGAAAGCGGCCAAAAGGATACCAAAGACAGCGAGGCCAATTGAGGTCTCGAACACGCCAAACTTCTCAGTCGCAGACGTTACCATACCCCTCAGGGCGCGGGTCTTGCTTGAGCCGCCGTCGCCACCTGGAAACGTATCGGTAAAAACGGCGTAACTGAGCCAGCCAAATAGGCCGAGAACGATTGCTGCTTGTACGTACTTCATGCGCGTATCCTGCCTTTCCGGATATAGGATGCCTGGAAAATCTGACGAAAATATGATGGCCGCTATGGGCTCGATGCCGCCATTCCACCAAAAAAGTAAGAGCCCGCCGATAAGACGGGCTCATACACTTCTTAAGTCAGTGCACCACCGCATCCTCGGGCGGTTGTCGGTTTGAACTCGACACCCGATCCCCGACCAGCAGCCCGTCGGCCCCGGCGCTGACCGAAATGGTATCTCCATCCATAACATCGCCCGCCAGCAGCATCTCAGCCAATTGGTTCTGAAGTGCCCGTTGAATCACGCGCTTCAGCGGACGTGCGCCAAAGACAGGGTCATAGCCTTCATCGGCCAACCACTTCATGGCTGCTTCATCTAGCTGAAGCGAGATATTGCGGCGGCCCAAACGTTTGGTCAGGCGGCCCAGTTGGATTTCAACGATGCCGTCCATGTCCTCGCGGCTGAGACGATCGAAGATGATCGTTTCATCCAGTCGGTTCAGGAACTCGGGACGGAAATGTGCCCGTACCGCATCCATCACGTCACGCTTCGCGTCCGAGGCATCGGCCCCATCCGGCAGCTGGCTCAGCGCCTGTGCGCCAAGGTTCGACGTCAGGATGATCAGCGTCTGCTTGAAGTCCACGGTGCGTCCCTGCCCGTCGGTCAGGACACCATCGTCCAGAACCTGCAACAACACGTTGAACACGTCTGGGTGCGCCTTCTCGACCTCGTCAAACAGCACGACCTGATAGGGCCGACGCCGCACGGCTTCAGTCAGTACGCCACCTTCGTCATAACCGACATAGCCCGGAGGCGCGCCAATCAGACGGGCGACTGCGTGTTTCTCCATGAATTCGGACATATCGATGCGCACCATCGCGCTGTCGTCATCAAACAGATACTCAGCCACGGCCTTGGTCAGCTCAGTCTTACCCACGCCGGTCGGCCCAAGGAACAAGAACGATCCCAAGGGGCGGTTTTCATCATTCAAACCAGCCCGCGCACGGCGCACCGCGTTGGACAACGCGGTCACAGCCGAGTCCTGCCCAATCACACGACGGCCAAGCTCTTCTTCCATACGCAGAAGCTTCTCGCGCTCGCCTTCCAGCATTTTCGAGGTGGGAATACCTGTCCAACGCTCGACGACCGAGGCAATCTGTTCCGGACGCACGGCCTCTTCAACCATCATGTCGGCCTCAGCGCCTTCGGCTTCCTCGAGCTTTTTCTCAAGCTCAGGGATGACGCCATAAGACAGCTCACCCGCTTTCGCCAGATTGCCTTCACGCTTGGCACCATCCAGTTCGGCACGTGCGCGGTCCAGCTGTTCCTTCAGCTCGCGTGCGCCTTCCAGCTTGTCACGTTCGGACTGCCACTTGGCAGTGAGTGACGCAGACTTTTCATTCAGATCCGACAGTTCGGCCTCGAGCTTCTCAAGCCGTTCTTTCGACGCCTTGTCATCTTCCAGACGCAGCGCTTCGGCCTCGATCTGCATTTGCAGGATCTGACGGTCCAGAGCGTCCAGCTCTTCTGGTTTCGAATCCACTTCCATCCGCAGACGACTGGCGGCCTCGTCCACAAGGTCGATGGCCTTATCCGGCAAGAAACGGTCGGTGATATATCGATGCGACAGGGTCGATGCAGCCACCAAAGCGCTATCCGAAATCCGCACGCCGTGGTGCAGCTCGTATTTTTCTTTGATGCCCCGCAGGATCGAGATCGTGTCCTCGACCGTCGGCTCCTCAACCATCACAGGCTGGAAGCGACGGGCAAGTGCGGCGTCTTTTTCGACATACTTGCGGTATTCATCCAGCGTCGTAGCGCCGACACAGTGAAGCTCACCGCGGGCCAGCGCGGGTTTAATCAGATTGGCCGCATCCATCGCACCATCAGATTTACCGGCGCCCACTAGCGTGTGCATTTCGTCGATGAACAGGATGATTTCGCCGGCAGCATCGGTAACCTCGTTCAGAACCGCCTTCAGACGTTCTTCGAACTCACCGCGGTATTTTGCACCCGCAATCAGCGCACCCATATCCAACGCCATCAGCTTTTTGTTGCGCAGGCTTTCGGGCACGTCGCCATTGATGATACGCAAGGCCAAGCCCTCGGCAATCGCGGTTTTACCTACGCCAGGTTCCCCGATCAAAACCGGGTTATTCTTGGTGCGGCGGCTAAGCACCTGCATAGTGCGGCGAATTTCTTCATCACGCCCAATAATTGGGTCAATTTTGCCTTCCGCGGCAGCCTCGGTCAGGTCGCGCGCGTATTTCGACAGCGCCTCATAGCTGTCTTCGGCACTTGCACTGTCCGCAGTACGGCCTTGGCGCACCTGATTGATGGCCGCGTTCAGCTTCATAGCATCCACGGCACCTGCATCCAACGCTTCACGCGCACCGGATTTCACGACAGCCAAAGCTGTCAGCAGGCGTTCAACCGGCACAAAGCTATCGCCAGCTTTCTTGGCCAGCTTCTGCGCTTCGTCGATCACGCTGGCTGTCTTATTATCCATATAGACCTGAGCCCCATCGCCCGTCACTTTGGACAGCTTGCCAATGGCCGCATCCACAGCCGCGCGTACGCGATCCGGCGCGCCCCCTGCTTTGGTGATCAGGTTGGCGCTCATGCCTTCCTCATCATCCATGAGGGCTTTCAACAAATGTTCGGGTACCAGTCTCTGGTGGTTTTCGCGCATGGCGATGGTCTGTGCAGCCTGAATGAAGCCGCGCGACCGTTCAGTGAACTTCGACAAATCCATGTCACTCTCCTTTTCAAGCGCCCTATTGTTCAGATGCCCGCCCTTGCAGCACATCTTATTGGGCCTCGGGATTAAAATGGGGTTTTGAGGGAGATATTCAAGTCGATTAAGCGCGACAGATTTGCGTTTTTCGCCGCGTAAGCGTAGGAACTCGCCAACCGGAACGGAGACCCCAGACATGACCGATGATCGTTTGATTGTAGCCCTCGATGTGCCCAACGCGCTGGAAGGGCTGAAACTGGCCGAAACGCTTGGCGATGCCGTGAATTTCTACAAGATCGGGTTGGGGATGCTGACCGGCGGCGGGCTGGCCTTGGCGAACGAGCTGAAGGACGAGTTTGGCAAGAAGATATTTCTGGACATGAAGCTTTTCGACATCGGCAATACGGTCGAGGCGGCAGTGCGTGGGCTGGCCCAGTTTGATCTGGATTTCTTAACCGTGCATGGCGACCCGCATGTGGTGCGCGCCGCGGCGGAAGGCAAAGGCGGCAAGGACATGAAGATCCTGGCCGTAACCATCCTGACTTCGCTAGACCGCTCCGATCTGGATGCGGGCCTGATCAAGCCCGGCGACGTGCAGGATCTGGTTCTGGAACGTGCCGCTCGCGCGATGGAGGCCGGTGCCGATGGCGTCATCGCATCGCCGCAAGAGGCTGCGTTAATCCGCGCCCTTCCTGAAGCGGAAGGCAAGCTGATCGTCACCCCCGGCGTACGCCCTGCTGGTGCGGAGCTTGGGGATCAGAAACGTGTGGCAACTCCAGCCCAAGCCATCAAGGACGGGGCCGACCACATTGTGGTTGGCCGCCCGATCCGAAATGCCGCCGACCCACGCGTAGCAGCACAAGCTGTGCTCGCCGAGCTTGCAGCGATCTAAAACAAAACACCCCGCTCGGATCAGAGCGGGGTGTTTTCGTTTCAATAGGTCGGCAGGCCCTACATCTCGTTGATATCGGTGTCCCAGGTTTTGGTCTGTCCTTTACGTACACCAAAGAACAGCCGCAGTCCCAACCATGACAACAGTGACACCGCGCCGAAGATCACCAACAGGATGGGCAGGCTAAGGCTTGCACCGAGCGCCAGAAGCACGCCGACCGCCGTTGCACCAATCGCGAAGCCAAGGAAAATGTAGCCCGGCGCGAGGATTTCGAGGATGACTAGCGCGATCGCCCCACCGATCCACGCCCACCAGACTGACCAAAGCATCACGATTTTCCTTTCAGCATGTTAAACGCATCGCCAAAGGCATCCAGCGCGTTGGCAGGCAGAAGCACGGTCTGCTTCCCTTCTCCTGCGCCCACAGCGGTCAAAGCTTCAACCTGTTTCAGGGCAACCTGGTATTGCGCGGCCTCGATACCGTTTTCCTTGATTGCTTTCGCCACGACTTCGGTCGCATAGGCTTCGGCATCTGCAGAAACACGGCGGGCTTCGGCCTCTTTCTGCGCGGCATAAAGCTCGGCGTCTGCCTGAAGCTCGACGGCGCGACGAGTACCTTCGGCCTCGGTCACTTGCGCACGACGGGCGCGTTCGGCGTTTAGCTGCTGCAACATCGCTTCGCGGGTGGCCGCATCAAGGTTCACGTCCAAAATCTCGGCGCGCGTTACTTCGATACCCCAGTCATCCACGGCGTCTGCCACCTGTTGCTTGATTTGCGAGATCAGCTGCTGGCGGTTGGACTGAACTTCATCCAGCTCCATTTCACCAATGCCGGCACGCACGATGCCCGCCACGGTGGTGGCAATCGCCGCATCTACATCGCGGATTCGATATACCGTCTTTTCCGGCTCAAGAATGCGGTAGAACACACTGGTTTCCACCTGCACCAATACGTTGTCCGAGGTGATCGCATCCTGACTGGCTGTCGGAAGCTGACGCTCAAGGATCGACACCTTGTGGCGCACACGATCCAGAAACGGCACGATAAAGTTAATTCCCGGCCCAAGAACGGACTGTAGGCGGCCGAAACGCTCGACCACGTATTTTTCACTTTGCGGAACGATTTTTACGCCCCGAAGTACAGTAATAACTAGAAATGCGGCCAGCAGTAGCAAAACAATATTGCCGCCGCTCATACCGGTAATAATCTCGTCCATTAAGATTGCCTTTCACTGTCCACGTCTGGTTGATAGATGGGGATGAAATGCCCGAATTTCAACTGCTAATGCGCGAAATCGCCTTTAAACCCACCTGAACTCGCGGCTTGAAATGCGCAATCGCGCGCGGGTCGTTCAGCCAGTCTTCTGGAGTAAAAAAGCGCCAGCATTGGCCCTCGTCTCCCAGCTTTATTTGATCTCGAGCTTCGCTGGGCAAGATGGCCCCGAACCACCATGAATGCCGCCCCGGCTCAAACGGGCTTTCAAAGCGTTTCTTCCAAATCAACTGATCCGGCTCGATGCGCAACGAAAGCTCTTCCTCGGTTTCGCGCAGCACACAGGCTTCCGGGCTCTCGCTGCCCTCTGGTCCGCCACCGGGCAGGTCCCACATGTCGGGAAACGGAATATCTGAACGATCATCCCTTAGAATCGAGACGAGCTTCCCGTCGATCAGCAAAATCAGTTTTGCCCCTATGAAGTCATTGTCGCTCATGGACTGCAGACTAGGCCTGTTCCCTGCGCCCTGCATCCGCTAATTTCGCGCTATGCCGTCGCTTTGCCGTAAATGCCTTACCCAGTTTGACACGGGCCGCCGTTGCCCGTCCTGCCTCAGCCCGCGCGTGCTGTCGCACCCGGAGCTGTTTGACCTGAACATCGCGCATATGGATTGCGACGCCTTCTATGCCTCGGTCGAAAAGCGCGACAACCCGGATCTGGCGGATAAACCGGTGGTCATTGGGGGCGGCAAGCGTGGGGTCGTTTCGACCGCGTGCTATGTCGCACGCATTCGTGGCGTTAAATCTGCAATGCCGATGTTTCAGGCGCTTAAGCTTTGCCCGGACGCCGTGGTGATCCGCCCGCGCGGTAGCCACTATGCCGCCGTTTCCAAACAGATCCGGGCGATGATGGACGAGCTTTCCCCTGCCATCGAACCCCTCTCACTGGACGAAGCCTTTCTGGATATGACCGGAACGGCGCAATTACACGGCGCACCGCCCGCAGTCATGCTTGCGCGGTTGGTGAACCGGATGGAAGATGAATTGGGCCTGACGGGCTCTATCGGGTTAAGCCACAACAAGTTTCTGGCCAAGGTCGCATCTGATCTGGACAAACCACGCGGGTTTTCGGTGATTGGTAAGGCCGAGACGATGGATTTTCTGCGTGACAAGCCCGTGGGTCTGATCTGGGGCGTGGGCGGTGTCAGTCAGGCTCAATTGGACAAAGCTGGTGTCCACACATTCGAAGACCTTCTGCGTTGGGACAAGGAAGATCTGGTGGCTCGTTTCGGAGGCATGGGTGAACGCCTGTGGCATCTGGCGCGTGGGCAAGACAAGCGGCGTGTTTCGGCTCATACACCCATCAAATCGATCTCGAACGAAACCACATTCTTTGAGGATACTGCTGACCTGGATTTGCTGGACGGACACCTTTGGCGCTTGTCCGAGAAAGTCTCGGACCGCGCAAAGGCGCGCGACATGGCTGGGCAGGTGGTGACACTGAAACTGAAACGTGCTGACTTTCGGGCGCTTAGTCGCCAGAGCAATTTAGGCGACATGACGCAATCCGCTGATCGTATTTACCGCACCGCTCGAGCCCTGTTGGACACCGTGTTGGATAACGGGCCATTTCGCCTGATTGGGGTTGGTCTAAGCCATATCGGCCCCGCTACTGAAACCGACGTCACACAAGACCTTCTGGATCCCAATGCTGAAAAGCGGCGTCAGGCCGAAAAAGCAACCGACAAGATACGGTCGCGATTTGGCAAGGATGCAATCATCAAAGGTCGGGGGTTGCGTTAACCACGCTACTCTGCTGCAAGTGCCGTGTCTTGGCGGCCGATCTCAGTAATCTGAGCAATCACAGCTTGCAGTCGTTGCTGCACCTCTACAAATCGATCATTCGGCTTGATTGTCTCTTCATCCATGTAAAGAGACCGGTCAATTTCAATCTGCACAACATGATGCCCGCGATTTGGACGTCCATAATGCTGGGCCATAAACGCACCGGCAAACGGAGTGTTGCGTGCAGTCCTGAAACCAGCGGCTTGGAACGCCACTTCGACGGCATCCACGATGTCAGAACTGGCAGAGGCCCCGAACCGATCGCCCAAGACAACTTCTGGAACCTCCATCTTGGCCCGGCACAAGCTCGACAACGCCTCGTTCGGCATCGAATGACAATCCAGCAAAACGGATTGACCATGTTGGGACAGGCTTTGGTCCATAAGCTGCCGCAGCATGTTGTGATATGGATGCCAATGCGTGTTCAAACGTTTTTGAGCAGCTCCTAATGTCATCTTGCCGCGATAAATCGCACGCCCACCCGCAACGACACGAGGGATCACGCCAAGCCCGGACGAAATACGCGGGTTCAATGTCGTCCGCCGCAACCCCGCAATCAATGCTGGATCAAGCTCATCTGCCCCACGATTCAGATCCACATAAGCACGTGGGGTATTTGCGCACAGAAAGGGGGCGCCGCATTCGGTTGCAAACGCGAAAAGCTGATCGACATAGGCGTCCTCGGAAGATCGGATGGTACGTTCATCCAGAATGGTTTCATTCAGAAATGAAACCTCGTAATTCCGACCGCTATGAGGCGACGCAAAAATGACGCTCGTGTCCCGGAACCTCGGGCGATACAACGAAAATGTCTGATCGAGCATCTTTACCTCCTGCGCTCTTTATAAAGTAAAAATCTCTTGCCAAAAGCCCTTGCGCAGCACTCCGACTCCTTTTATAGGAACCCGAACCGGCGCGGGAATTCCCGCGTCTCGTTGTTTGGATTGGTCTTCGGTGGCTGGTTCAAAGAAGATTTCAGGGCGATTAGCTCAGCGGTAGAGCACTTCGTTGACATCGAAGGGGTCACTGGTTCGATCCCAGTATCGCCCACCATGAACCGCCCGACGGCCATAAGGTCGAAAGGTAAACTGAAGCCAAGGCGCAACCGCAGCGCCGCGTAGAAGGAGAAGGACCATGAAAGTTCGCAACTCGCTCCGCTCGCTGAAAAACCGTCACCGCGATTGCCGCATCGTGCGCCGTAAAGGCCGCGTGTATGTGATCAACAAGACGCAGCGCCGGTTCAAAGCCCGTCAGGGCTAATCGCTTCAGCAGCGTTACAGAAAAAGCCGCCCAGTGGGCGGCTTTTTTGTTCTTACAAATCCGTAACAGCCAATCATCTAGTACCAATGAGCAGTCTTACGAGTGTCGCCTTGTCAACAAACCCAGTAGCTTGAAGACCCCGGCTTTTCTGGAACTGCCGTATGGCTTTGCGTGTTTTTGCATCGAAAGTCCCGTCGGCAATACCGGGATTGATACCTAGTTTGGCCAGGCGGGTTTCAACGAACAATCGCATCTGCGAATTCTTTACCACCTTCTTCTCGACCGCCAGAGCAGCCTTACGCGCTTGCTTCTGCTTCAGCTCTGCAACTCTCTTACTGGCAAGCTCTGCAAAGTCACCTTTCGGGTAGCCTTTAAGATAAGCTTGGTAAGACTTGATCGAATTTGCCTGCTTTGCTTTGTTCCAAGCTTGCCGCTCTTTTTCACCAAGGCTCGATTCAGAGCTCTGCTCCCATTCATCCAGCTTGGTCTGCGCTTGTTCCGCATACAGGCCATCCGGGTAGCGCTTCAGATAGGCAAACAAACCGCGCACATCACCGTTTTTCCCGGTCTGATCCCAGTAATCGCGGTCTTCTTTCTCGAGTGCTTCCTGACGCTTACGCGCTTCTTCCTCAAGGATTGCTGCGCGTTTGTCGGCCATAGATCCCAACAAACGGATCTGCCGTAGGTTCAAAAAACCACTTTCCTTTTTACCGGCATCTCGCTGCCAATCCGTAATGGCAGCCCGCGTTCCACGCCCGAAAATTCCGTCAATTGATCCTGGGTCGAAGCCAAGCAGAGCCAAATCGCGCTGAACATTTCGACGGTCGTTGCGTGTCAAATTCAGCTCGCGTTCTGCCCGCTCGGCCTTAGAGACTTCAGGTTTCGTGAACGGAGAGAAATCAGATAGGTGACCATAGGGTGTCACAGCCGGATACCGCGCACGCAATCTACTTGCCATACGCGCCCCTTCGGCCAAGGCAACCCGATCAACATAGCGCGCCAATCTGTTTGCTGGGCCAACCAGAACCGTCACACCTTCAGGGGCATCGATCTCGCCAATCCCGGGTGTTAATCCGTGGCCAAGCTCAGTTCCCTCGCCTTGAGGCGCAAGCAAAACCAAAGCGCTTTCCGGGAAGTCTGAAGCCGTGTTCAAAATGGCGCTCAGCGGTACCGCTGTTGCCCCGATGCTAAGATCAGATGGCACATCACCATAACGTGTGATCAGCCACGTTTCCTCGCCATCCGTTGCAAATCGACCTGCAAGCATAATCAAAATGCGCTCGGCGTCTTGAGCATCTTCGCGAAACTCCGCGATGCTATCCCAAGTGTTCTCGGCCCGTTCGGATTCGCTGAGCTGAAGGTCAAATCCCGCTTGATCCAAGCGATCCACAAGCATGTCACTACCCTCCACACCCGATACATCGTCATAGTAGCGATAGTCTTCTTGTGAAACGATCAGCGCTGCATCCCGAGCGCTAGCCTGTGTTGCAGCGCCCAAAAGCGCGGCAATTACGATAGTTTTCCGAATGTTCATACTGAATGCCTCCACCAAACTAAAGCGCCCGAAAGCGCCTTTCTTAAACATAGTGGCGGCATTCCCGATTATCTCAAAGGGGAAAACAACTCAGTTATCAGCCCTGAAGCCCGAAGGGCTGGCCAAACAAGGATTTGGCCAGTGCTCCTAAGATCAGTCGTAGACGCGTTGATCATCGATGACGATGCCATCATTGGGCAGGCTGCCCGGTGCGACCAGTTCGATTTTGCCTTTCAGCTTCAACGTCTCCGCGACGGATTTGGCATAGGCGTCCACATTGCCACCGTCAGCTTCGACTTTCACGGTCATGGCGTCCATCTCGCCTTCACGCGTGGCAACCACACGCGCCTTCGAGATCTCGGCGTGTTTGGAAACGAAATCCGCGACCTGCTCGGGGCGCACAAACATGCCCTTGATCTTGGCGGTCTGATCAGCGCGTCCCATCCAGCCCTTGATCCGCATGTTGGTGCGACCACAGGGGCTGACGCCCGGTAGCACAGCCGACAGATCGCCAGTGGCAAAGCGGATCAGTGGATAATCAGGGTTCAGCGTGGTCACAACAACCTCGCCCACTTCGCCCGGCGCAACGGGGTCGCCTGTGCCGGGACGCACGATCTCGACGATCACGCCCTCATCCACAATCATGCCTTCCATAGCGTCGCTTTCATAAGCAACATTTCCTAGATCGGCCGTCGCATAGCTTTGCAGGCAGGTGATGCCGCGATCTGCATATTCCTGACGCAGGCTGGGGAACAGCGCCCCACCGCCAACGGCAGCTTTCGTGATTTTCAGCTTCACGCCATCTGCATCAGCACGATCTAGAATGATTTTCAGGTAATCCGGCGTACCTGCATAAGCAGTGGTGCCAATGTCGGCAGCCGCACGCACTTGCAGTTCTGTCTGACCAACGCCAGCAGGCACAACAGCCGCCCCGACAGCGCGCGCACCGTTTTCAAAGATCATGCCAGCCGGGGTCAGATGATACCCAAAGCAGTTCTGAACAATGTCACCCTTGCCGATGCCACAGGCACTCAAGAAACGCCCCATGCGCCACCAATCATGTCCCACACCACCGGGTTCGTAAATCGGGCCGGGGCTTTGGAAGATATGTGCAAACTCGTGGGTTGGCAGTGCTCCGAACCCACCCAGCGGACCGCTGGCTGCCTGAGCTTTGCCGATCTCGGATTTGCGCAGCACCGGCAACTTCGCCAGCACCCCAGACGAGGTCACGCTTGCCGCATCTACATCCGCCAGAAGGCTTGCATATCCGGGCAGCGCTTTCGCGCGGGCAATCTGTTCGGGCAAAGCGGCCGAAATGCCTGCTGTGCGTTCATCTTCCGAGCGGGTCTCGAGCGCGTCAAAATAATTGGACATGAGCATAGCCTCTGTCTGCGCCGACGGAGATCGGCGGTTTAATCATGAATAATTGGGTCGCCATGGATGGCGGGCTAGATTAGGCCAGCCAACGCTTACGGCGGCGGTACGAGCGCACATCGCGGAAGCTCTTACGACCTTCATCCGACATACCCAGGTAGAATTCTTTAACGTCAGGATTCTCGCGAAGTTCGGCGGCGGGACCGTCCATCACGATGCGACCGTTTTCGAGGATGTAACCATAGTGCGCATATTTCAGAGCCACGTTGGTGTTTTGTTCAGCCAGCAGGAAGGTCACGCCCTGCTCTTCATTCAGACGTTTCACAATCTCAAAGATCTGCTCCACCAGCTGTGGGGCCAGACCCATCGATGGTTCGTCCAAAAGGATCATCTCCGGGTTCGACATCAGCGCGCGGCCCATGGCCACCATCTGTTGTTCACCACCCGAGGTGTAACCAGCCTGCGACTTGCGGCGTTCCGCCAAGCGCGGGAAGTATTCGTAGACCATTTCCAGATCTTTAGCGATTGCAGCGCGACCATCGGTGCGTGTGTAAGCGCCAGTCAGAAGGTTTTCTTCCACAGTCAGGTGCTCAAAACAGTGACGGCCTTCCATCACCTGAATGACACCACGCTTCACCAGATCGGATGGGTTTAGTTCGGCGATGTTTTCGCCCATGTGGTCGATCGTACCTTTGGTCACCTCACCGCGTTCTGCCTGAAGCAGGTTCGAAATCGCCTTAAGGGTCGTGGTCTTCCCTGCCCCGTTACCACCAAGCAATGCGGTGATACCGCCCTTGGGAACAGACAGGCTTACGCCTTTCAGCACGAGGATCACGTGATTGTAGATGACCTCGATATTGTTGACCTCAAGCAGGGTCTCGTCGGTCTTTGCAGCGTCCAGCATATCAGGTCGTCCTGTTTGAATTCGTTTCGTAGGGGTCGTCCGGGCCCGAAGGCCCGGACGTTTCCGTATCAAGACGGCTTAGTTACAGCGCTCGGTGATGTTGTTTTCCGAAGCATATGCAGCCGAGTCAGCGTCGATCAGCGGCTGGATCACATCCATGTCCGAACCACCGAAGTCAGAGATCAGCTTCCACGAACCGGCAGCAGCGTCCCATTGCTGGATCGCACCGGTACCCGGGCCACCGTGGTTTTCACAGCTAACTGTGAACGAGGGGCCAAAGCCGCCCATGCCCAGCTCGACCATACGCTCTTCGGTGATCTCCAGTGCTTCCATACCGTCACGCATTTGCGCTGCGGTGATATCGGCAGTGCCATGGATTTCCTGAGCTGTCTTGGCGGCTTCAGCCAGCAACATCGCGGCGTAAACACCACGGTTGTAGATCGCTTTACCGATGTTGTCGCCAGCACCAGCAGCCTTGCCAGAATCCACTACATATTTCTGGATGTCACCAAAGACCGGATAGTCGTCACCAACACCGTGGAAGGTAACAGCCTTATAACCGTTCGACTTGTCGCCAGCCGGCGTCACGTCATGGTCACCACCTGACCACCATACGCCGATGAAGTTTTCCATCGGGAAGCGGATGTTTGCGGCTTCCTGAATGGCAACCTGGTTCATAACGCCCCAGCCCCACATCAGGACATTGTCAGGCTTCTCACGGCGGATCTGCAGCCACTGAGCTTTCTGTTCCTGACCGGGGTGATCAACTGGGATCGCCAGAAGTTCGAAACCGTGCTTTTCGGCCAGACCTTCCAAGGTGCGGATCGGCTCTTTGCCGTAAGCAGAGTTGTGATAAACCAGAGCAATTTTCTTGCCCTTGATGTCGCCACCGTTGATTTCCAGCAGGTGGTTCACAGCCAACGAAGCCGCGTTCCAGTAGTTGGCCGGGAAGTTAAAGACGTTCGAGAACACTTTACCGTTTGCAGCCGAGGTACGACCGTAACCGGGGGTGTACAGCGGGATGTTGTCAGCGGTCACTTTGGGGATCAGCTGGTAGGTGATGCCAGTCGACAGCGGGTTATAGACAAGTGCGCCCTGACCTTTGGTCGATTCATAGCATTCAACACCCTTTTCGGTGTTGTAGGCGGTTTCACACTCGGGCACCTGGATGGCAACGCCACCGATGCCACCGTCACGTTCGTTCAGCAGGGTGAAGTAATCGGCAAAACCGTCTGCGTAAGGAATGCCGCCAGCAGCGTAAGGGCCGGTGCGGTAAGACAGCGACGGGAACACCAGGTCAGCAAGAACCGGGGTTGCCACCATAAGGGCCGTAACACTGGCCGCGGCGATTTTCGTAAATTTCATTTGCTTCCTCCCTAGATTAGCAAATTTCTGTGCCCGTTATGGGTCACGTTGGTTAAACCCTGCGCGCCGTCTCCTCGTGACGCGCAGGATGTTGGAGTGCATGGGCCCTTAGTGCGGGAAGGGCCACAAGCGTAGTTTTTCTTTCGTCAGGCGCCACAGTTGCGCCAAGCCATGTGGCTCAAGGATCAAGAAGATCACAATCAATCCGCCAACCACCATGAACTCAAGGTGAGCTGCCAGATCGGTTGGCCATCCAAGACCACCCACCAGCACGTTCTTCAGAAGTACGGGCAACAGTACCATGAAAGCCGCGCCCGCAAAGGATCCGAAGATCGATCCCAGACCACCGATGATGATCATGAAGAGGATCAGGAACGACTTGGCGATACCAAAGCTTTCGCCAGCCTCGGCAGCCCCAAGATAAACTGCAAAGAACAGAGCGCCAGCGACACCAACGAAGAAGGACGATACTGCGAATGCAGTCAGCTTGGCCATCAGCGGGTTCACCCCGATGATCTCGGCCGCGATGTCCATATCACGGATGCCCATCCACTTACGCCCCATCATGCCGCGAGTCAGGTTGCGCGCAACCCATGCCAGCACCACAACGAAGACAAGACAGATCATATATTTTGCCCAAGCTTCAGTATTAGGGCCTGTAACGATCACGCCAAAGACAGAACGCTCTGGTGCGTTGATCTGACCCGATGCCGAGTAGTTGTAGAACCACGGCACCTTGTTGAAGACCCATACAAGGAAGAACTGAGCGGCAAGCGTGGCCACCGCCAGATAGAACCCCTTGATGCGCAACGACGGCAGACCGAACAGCACACCAACCACGGCGGTGATGCCACCGGCCAGCAGAACGTGGATCACGATCGAGACGTCAGGGAAGGCAACCATCAGCTTGTAGACCGCATAAGCGCCCACAGCCATGAACCCGCCCGTCCCCAGCGACACCTGACCGGCATACCCGGTCAGAATGTTCAGGCCCAGCGCCGCGATCGCGTAGATCAGGAATGGCGCAAAGACCGAGTTCACCCAGTAGTCATTCACGAAGAACGGAACGACGCAGAAGGCCACGAACATCACGATATAGTAGCCCATCCGATCAAGACGGATCGGGAAGGTCTGGTTGTCGTCTTTGTAGGACGTTTTGAAATCACCGGCTTCACGGTAGAACATTGATCAGACCCTCTCGATGATTTTTTCGCCAAACAGGCCTTGAGGCCTGAAGATCAGGAAGACCAGAGCCAGCACATAGGCAAACCAGTTCTGGGTTGCGCCGCCGACCATCGGGCCGATAGCGAATTCGAAAAGCTGCTCGCCCACGCCGATGATCAGACCGCCGATGATAGCGCCCGGGATTGAGGTAAAGCCACCCAGCATCAGAACCGGCAAAGCTTTCAGAGCAATCAGCGACAGCGAGAACTGCACACCCGACTTGGCGCCCCACATGATACCCGCGACCAGAGCCACAAATCCTGCGATCGACCAGACCAAAACCCAGATGAAGCGCAGCGAGATGCCGACCGACAAAGCTGCCGAGTGGTCATCTGCCACCGCACGAAGCGCGCGGCCCTGCTTGGTGTATTGTGAGAAGATCACCAGCACAGTCACAAGGACGATCGCCACCAACGTTGCCACAAGATCGAGGTTGTCGATAAAGAAGCCATAACCAAACCAGCCATAGGTCGTTTCGTCGATGGCCACGTTCAGGCCCTGAGGCAGTCCAACGTCAAGCGTCTTGATCTCGGACCCCCACATCATGTCGCCGAAGCCTTCCATGAAATAGGCCAGACCAATGGTCGCCATGAACAGAATGATGTCAGGCTGACCGATCAGGTGTTGCAGGATGTATTTCTCAACCAGCCATGCAAAGAACACCATGACCCCTGCCGCCAATATGATCGCGATGATCGATGGTACTTGCCACGGGAAGTGGTGGATGTGAGTGCCAAAGATTGCGTTGATCAGGTGGCTGAAAGGCACTTGGCCCTGCTGAATGCCCACCAGCGTCAGTGCTGCGAACAGCGCCATAACACCTTGGGCGTAGTTAAAGATACCGGACGCCTTGAAGATCAAGACAAAGCCCAGCGCGACGAGTGCGTAGAGAACCCCGGCCATCAGACCGTTTAGGGTAACCTCAATCGCAAAGAGTAATTGTTCAGGCATGATCTCCCCCTTTAGTCGTGCGACACGCCGAGATAGGCGTCGATCACATCCTGGTTGTTGCGCACCTCGTCGGGTGTGCCGTCCCCAATTTTCTTGCCGTAATCCATCACGACCACGCGGTCGGACAGGTCCATGACCACGCCCATATCGTGTTCGATCAGGGCGATGGTGGTTCCGAACTCGTCATTCATGTCGAGGATAAAGCGGGACATGTCCTCTTTTTCCTCAACGTTCATGCCGGCCATCGGTTCGTCGAGCAAAAGCAGCGACGGCTCCGCGGCCAGAGCGCGGGCAAGTTCCACACGTTTTTTCAGACCATAAGGCAGGCGCCCAACGGGCGTTTTGCGGATGTGCTGAATTTCAAGAAAGTCGATGACTTTCTCGCACGCTTCGCGGTTTTCGATCTCTTCACGTTCCGCTTTGCCTTTCCAGATCGCCTGCTGGAAGATGTTTGCTTTCATCTTGTTCAGACGGCCCGTCATGATGTTGTCCAGAACAGTCATACCGTCAAACAGCGCGATATTTTGGAATGTCCGGGCCAAACCTTGCTGGGCGACCTGATACGGTTTCATCTGTGGGCGTTTCGATCCGCGGAAGTAAACCTCGCCTTCTTGGGGTTTATAGAACCCCGAGATGACGTTCAGCATCGAGGATTTACCAGCGCCGTTCGGGCCGATGATCGCGCGGATCTCGCCTTCGCGGATGTCAAAGCTGATGTCCTTGATCGCAACCACACCGCCAAAGCGCAGCGTGATGTTCTTGAGGTCCATGACCACGGGGCCAATGGTGCGCCCGTCTTCGGTGACGTAGCTGTCGGCGTTCATATCGGTCGTCATTCTGCCGCCATCCCCTGAGTGTTACCCACCACAGCCGCATCGCGGATTTCCAGGGTGGCGTTGATCGATCCCTTACGGCCGTCCTCATAGGTGACCTCAGTTTCGATATATTGCTCGGACTTCCCGCCATAGAGCGCTTCGATCAGCGGAGCATACTTCTCTTCGACGATCTTGCGGCGCACCTTACGGGTACGGGTCATTTCGCCATCATCGGCGTCCAGTTCCTTGTGCAGGATAAGGAAGCGGTGAATCTGACAGCCCGAAAGCATTTCGTCTTCAGCAACCGATTTATTGACCGTTTCAACGTGTTCCTGAATGGTCGAAACCACATCCGGGTGCCCAGCAAGTTCCTGATAGGAACCATAAGCCACGTTGTTACGCTCGGCCCAGTTGCCGACGGCGGTCAGGTCGATGTTGATGAAGGCCGTACACATGTTGCGGTCATTGCCGAAGACAACTGCCTCCAGAATGTCCGGGTAGAACTTTAGTTTGTTCTCGACATATTTCGGCGCGAACATCCGGCCATCGGCCATTTTTCCAACGTCCTTTGCACGGTCGATGATGCGCAGGTGACCATTGTTCTTGTCGAAGAAACCAGCGTCGCCTGTTGCCACCCAACCCTCGGGGTCTTTGGTGTCTGCCGTGCTTTCCGCGTTGTTGTAGTACTCAACAAACGTGCCTGGCGAGCGATAGAAAATCTCGCCATTGTCTTCTATGCGAACTTCGACACCCGGAGCCGGGACACCAACAGTGTCATTGCGCACTTCTCCATCCGGCTGGACGGTGATGAACACGGTGGCTTCGGTTTGACCGTAGAGCTGTTTGAGGTTGATCCCCATCGAGCGATAGAACGCGAAGATTTCCGGACCAATCGCTTCACCGGCGGTGTAGCCAACACGAATGCGGCCAAAGCCTAATGTGTCTTTCAGCGGGCCGTACACCAGCACATCACCACAGCGATACTTGAAGTATTCCTGCAGATTGCCGCGATACAGCTTCAGACCAATCGGGTCCTTCGCTTTGAAGTGCTTGCGGACGTTCTTTCCGTGACGCAGCTTGGCGAAGCCCAGACGGATGCTGTTCTCGATGATTGCCTCGGCAGCAAACCCGATCCCCATGGCGTAGTTAAAGCCGTGGCGGAGTTTTTGTTCCAGCGTCTTCTTCTCGGTCGTGACCTTGCGCTTCGGCATGCCGAATTTCTCGCCGGCGCCACCTTTTGCGTATTCCATGAAGTGGTGGAACAAGGCGTATTTCAGATCGCCACTGTCTTCCATCCGGATCATCACGTTGGTCAGCTGAGTCTCAAAAACACGTGGCGGAGCGAAATAGTATGTTGGCCCAATTTCGCGCAGATCGGTCATCATTGTGTCCGCCGATTCCGGGCAGTTCACGCAGAAACCAGTCCACATGGCCTGACCAAGCGAGAAGATGAAGTCACCCACCCACGCCATCGGAAGATAAGCAAGGATGTCTTCGTTCAGACCCAAGTTATCGAACTCGGACGAGTTCTTAGCGCTTTCGATGATGTTGCGGTTCGACAGAACCACGCCTTTCGGGCGACCAGTGGTGCCCGAAGTGTAAAGCATCACGCAGGTGCTGTCGTAGTCAAGTTCGGCTTCGCGGGCGGCCATCTCGTCTTCCAGACGGGCATGGGCCACGCGACCTTCTTCCTGAATGTCGGCATACCAATGTAGGTGGCTGTGGTCGTATTTCCGCAAGCCACGTTTGTCATAGTAGAGCACGTGTTCGATGTGATGGATCTTGTCCTGCACCTCGATCACTTTATCGACTTGTTCCTGATCCCCACAGATGACGAAACGCGCACCGCAATGGTCCAGCACGTATTCCATCTCTTCGACCACGGCGTCTTGATACAGCGGCACCGGGACAGCGCCCACTTTCTGTGCTGCGACCATGGCCCAGTAGTGGGCCGGACGGTTGCGGCCAATAATGGCCACGTGGTCTCCGCGGTTGATCCCCAAAGCCAACAGACCCAGCGCGAGGTTCTGAATTTCTTCAGCGGCCTCTGCCCAGGTCCAGCTTTGCCAGATACCGAATTCTTTCTCCCGATAGGCCGGGCGATCTCCATATTCCTTCACATTCCGCGCGAGTAGTGCCGGAATAGAGGCGTATGCCCCTGAAGCGACTTGATCCTGTGCCAAATTTTCCTCCCACCGTCGGTTGGCCGACGTTCCCGGTCGCCAAGCGATTCTTGCCTGACAACCCTGACTAAAAAAAACTCGCGGTCAAAGGTTTCGGCACTTTTTCCCAATTCTATCGAATTGTTACAGGACCCGTTTTAATACGAAACTCCGCTGTCATTCCTCTTTTACCTTAGTAAATCAGGTGCTAGCGATAGGGGCAGGAGAACACCGCTTGCCTTTACAATCGACAGAAACGGCCATTTTGACCCAAGCCGGGCTGAACCTGATCCAACAGGCGCTGTCCATCTATGACCGACGGCTGACGCTGGTGATTGGAAATCGACAGTTTCAGGACATGTTCGACCTGCCCGATCAGCTTGTCCGCCCCGGCGCGGCTTTCTCCGAAACAATCCGCTATCTGGCCGAGCGTGGCGACTATGGCGAGGTCGATGATATCGACGAGTTTGTGCAGTCTCGTGTCGATCAAGCGCTGGACTTTGAACCGCACTACATGGAACGCACGCGCGCCAATGGTCGCGTGATCTCGGTCGAGGGGCACCCGATCCCTCAAGGCGGCTGGGTAACTGTTTACACCGACATCACCCCGATCAAACGGCAGGAAAGTCTTCTGCGCGCCCGGTCTGAAGAGCTGTCAGATCAAGTTCTGAACTACACCGAAGAACTGGGCCAAACCAACAGGGCGCTGGCGTCCGCCAACACCGCGTTGGAAGAAACCAAACGGCAGCTGACCGAGATGGAAAGCCGCACGCGCCTAACCGCCGAGATGATGCCAGCACATATCGCGCGCATTGATCACGATCTTCACTACACCTTTTCCAATCGCAGACTGGGGAAGGTCATTCCAGGCCGCCCAACGGACCTGCTGGGTCTTCACGCAAGCGAAGCCTTGGGCACTGAGGCCTATGCGCAAATCAGCCCCTATTTCGCGCGCGCCTTCGAAGGTGAATCCAGCGTGTTTGAATTCACGCATGAAACTTCAGGCCGCCGAATTCGTGTTGCGCTGACTCCGGATCGAGACGAAGACCAAATCACTGGCGTCTACATCCTGTCGATGGATGTCACAGAAGAAGCCCAGTCGCGCGCCGCCCTTGCCCAGACCCGCAAACGCGAGCTGGCGGCACAGCTGACATCTGGCGTGGCGCATGATTTTTCGAACCTGCTGACCATCATCATGGGGCTGCAAAGCCGTTTGGCGCAGATGAAGATTGGTGATGACGCGCAGGAACTGGTTCAGGCTACCAATGCCGCCGTGCGCCGTGGCGGCACACTGCTGGAACGTATCGCCACGATTTCGGGCCGACGGGATGTGCATATGGAGCCGGTCAACGTCCCCGAAATGTTGATAGGGCTGGAAAGCCTCGCGGGGCCAACACTTCCGCAAAACATCAACCTGACCATCAGCGCATCCGATCTGGACAAGCTCGTTGTTTTGGATGCCGGGGCCATTCAGGATGGACTTCTAAACCTGATTATCAACGCAACCCATGCGTTGGGTGAAACGGGTGGTGACATTCTTCTGACCGCCCGCCCGATCCGCGAAACCTGGATCGAGTTTCGCGTGACCGATACCGGGCCGGGCTTTGCCCCCGAAGCGCTTGAGCACGCTCTGGACCCGTTTTTCACCACAAAGGGCGGGGAAGGTTCCGGGTTGGGTCTGTCCATGGTTTATGACCAAACCACTGTTGCAGGGGGTCGCGTGAAAGTTTTCAACAGCGATGAAACCGGCGGGGCGGTTGTCTCGATCCGCTTACCACTTCGCATTCCGGCGCAACCAATCTCTCCGCGCCTTGTCCTTCTTATCGAAGACAGCGATGACATCCGCATCTCGGTCCGTGAAATGCTGATCAGCATGGGCCATCAGGTGATCGAAGCAAGCTCGGCCGAAGAAGCACTGGGCCTGACTGGGATTGAAGGGCTGGGCCTCATCTTGTCAGATGTTATACTTGAAGGCGCGCAAACGGGGCCGGAGTTTCTGGACGCGCTATCTCAGGCCGGGGTAACCGTGCCCATGTTGCTTATGACATCGCTTCCACCAGATGACGCGCGCCGCAAAGACACACCATTCCCGGTCCTGCCCAAGCCGTTCACCACAGGTGAACTCGCCACTTTCCTGTCGCAAGAGGTTCCATCTTGACCCAACACATGATCGCCATTCTGGATGACGAACCCGAAATCCGCCGCATGCTGTCCCACGCGTTAGAAGAGGCCGGATTTCGCACCGCCGCATTCGCCCGCGCGACCGAGTTCGAAGCCGCGTTGAACACCATGTCACCAGATGTCTGTCTGGTAGATCTGGGGCTACCTGATCGGGACGGTCTGACGCTTGTCCACCGGCTGGCGTTGGAAAGTGGGGCGTCGATCATCATCATCTCGGGCCGTTCAATGGTGCAAGATCGGGTCACCGGTTTAGAACTTGGGGCGGATGATTACATCGTCAAACCCTTTGAACCTGCCGAGGTCGTCGCCCGCGTCCGCGCACGCCTGCGCGATCAGAAGCCGGGCAACACATCGTTGAACACCGCACATTTCAACGGCTGGACCGCCCATTTCGACCGCTATGTGCTTGAAGATGAAAGCGGTGAAGAAACCGCCTTCTCGCACGCCGAAGGAGAGGTCCTGCGCCTGTTCCTCGACGCCCCCAAACGCCTGATCTCTCGGGCGCAAATGCAAGAAACATTAGGCGGCATGGCAGGGGAAAGCTTCGACCGCGCAATGGACGTTCGCATTTCCCGCCTTCGCACTAAACTGCGCGAAGACCCCAAGAACCCGCGACTGATCAAAACAATCTACGGGGCGGGGTATATCTTTCTGGGCGATGTGCGCTGGGGTTAACCCGCCACAATCGCAATCTTGGTTCCGCTTGTCGTGCACAGGTTCGCACTGGCTTCTGGCAACGACTGATCCGTGAACATCACATCCACATCCGCCAGAGTGCCAATGCGAACGGGCGCCTTGCGGTCAAATTTGCTGTGATCAGCCACCAGCCACACCTTGTCGCTTTGCGCGATGATGGCTTGGCTGACACTGACCTCGTGAAGGTCGAAATCCAAAATGTCGCCCGCATCATTCAAGGCAGAGCACCCGATCACCGAGATATCGAACCTGAAGTTTCGGATCAGGTCCGTGGCAAGCTCTCCGACCAGCCCGCCATCGGACCTGCGCAGGCTTCCCCCCGAGACTATAACCTGAATATCCGGGTTGGCGGACAGGATCACAGCGATGTTCAGGTTGTTGGTCACAACCAGCAGTCCCTTGTGATGCAGAAGCTCAGCGGCAACAGCCTCGGTCGTGGTGCCGATGTTTAGGAAGACCGAGCAATCATTTGGGATCTGCCGCGCACACGCCCGTGCGATATCAACCTTGGCGGACTGGTTCAGCTGGCGACGCTCATCATAACCAATGTTCGCTGTGGTCGAGGGCAAAATGGCCCCGCCATGCACCCGTTCCAGTGCGCCTTCATCCGCAAGTTCGGTCAGGTCTCGGCGAATTGTCTGGGGCGTCACGCCAAAATGATCGACCAGCATATCGACAGTCACTTTCCCCTCACGCCGGGCGATCGCGATTATTTCTGGCTTGCGCAATGTGATGGTCATTCGACACCAATTCGAAAAGCTTCATGTTCGTTTCGAGCACATATGCGCCGTGGGAGCATTGAAAATCCAGCTTTTTCACAGTTTCTGAAGCCTTTAAACTGTGTTTTTCGACATAAAACCCCACCAAAACGAACGCAAACGAACATTTTACCCTTCTAATTTACGTCATTTTCGCGCATTTTCCGCGTAACCACGACTCATGTGAAGGCAATGCCATGCAAAGCGACTTCGATCTTTTGATCATCGGCGGCGGAATCAACGGCTGCGGGATTGCCCGCGATGCGGCAGGCCGTGGCCTGTCCGTCTGTTTGGCCGAGATGGGGGATATCGGCGGCGCGACGTCCTCGGCCTCGACCAAATTGTTTCACGGTGGTTTGCGATATCTGGAGTATTTCGAAATCCGCCTTGTGCGCGAAGCGCTGGTCGAACGTGAGACCCTTCTGCGCGCCATGCCACATATCTCGTGGCCGATGCGATTTGTCCTGCCCTATCACCACTCCATGCGGTTCGATAGTTCAACACCCACATCGCGCCTGTTGAACACCGTAGTGCCGTGGATGAAAGGCCGCCGCCCCGGTTGGTTGGTGCGCTTGGGGTTGTTCCTTTACGACAATCTTGGAGGGCGTAAAATACTGCCCGGCACGACGCGGGTGGACCTGCGAGACAGCCCGGAAGGGCATCCCTTAAACCCGATGTTTGAAAACGCGTTTGAGTATTCGGACTGCTGGGTCGAAGACGCACGACTGGTCGCCCTGAATGCCCGTGACGCGGATGACCGCGGGGCCGAGATCAATCCACGCCACAAGGTCACTCAGGCCTTGGTGAAAGATGGCATTTGGCATGCGACACTCACCAACTCGGACACCGGGGCAGAACGGCAGGTTACGGCCCGAATGCTTGTTAACGCGGCCGGACCTTGGGTGGCGGACACCTTGGGTCAGACACTCGGCAGCAACGCGAAGGCCAATATCCGGCTTGTGCGCGGCAGTCATATCGTCACCAAACGCCTTTTCAAGCACGACAAATGCTATTTCTTCCAAGGCCAGGACGGGCGCATCATTTTTGCCATCCCGTATGAGACCGATTTCACCCTGATCGGCACCACCGATGCTGATCATGTGGACCCCGACACGCCACCCAAATGTAGCGACGAGGAACGTGATTATCTGATCACCTTCATCAACCAGTATATAAAAGACGATATCTCCAAAGATGATGTTGTCTGGACCTATTCGGGTGTTCGTCCTCTTTTCAATGATGGCGAAGGTGACGCAAGCGCCGCGACGCGCGACTACGTTCTACGGACCGATCACGTGCAGGGCGCACCGGTTCTGAACATCTTTGGCGGCAAGATCACCACCTATCGTCGCCTTGCCGAAAGCGCGCTGAAAAAGGTCGGAGCTGAACTGGGCCCGGTATCAGACAACTGGACCGCCGGAGTGGCCTTGCCCGGCGGCGATTTCCCCGTGGATGGCTTTGACGCATTGGTGGCTGGCCTTCAGAAAGACTATCCCTTCCTGACCCCGCGCCACGCCAAACGGCTTGCTCGTGCATACGGAACGGATGCAAAGCTGATCCTGGGCGATGCGAGGTCGGCCGAAGATCTCGGCAAAGACTTCGGCGCAACACTGACCGAAGCCGAGCTTCGCTGGTTGATGGATAAAGAATACGCTCAGCGGGTCGAGGACGTGATCTGGCGGCGCAGCAAGCTAGGTCTGTTGTTGGATACGGACCAAATCGAGCGCATCGACGCGTGGATGCAGGTGGAACGAAAAACGCCGACTTAAAGGCCGGCGTTTTCCGAGTGTCTCTGGATCACTCAGCGGCGATCTGGTTGGTTTTCTCGACCTTCACAGCACAGAACTTCATCTCGGCGATCTTACCGTAAGGGTCGAGCGCCGGATTGGTCAAAAGGTTTGCTGCTGCTTCAACAAAGGCAAACGGCAGGAAGACCATATTTTCAGCGACCGCATAATCCGCCCGCGCCATAACCTCGATGGTGCCGCGCCGGGTTGTCAGGCGCACCATGTCACCAGCCTCCAAACCCATGTCGCGCAGAGTCTTCGGGTTCAGTGAGCAATTGGCCTCGGGTTCGATCGCGTCGAGCACCGTGGCACGACGTGTCATCGATCCAGTGTGCCAGTGCTCCAGCTGACGACCTGTCGTCAGAACCATCGGGTATTCGTCATCCGGCACTTCATCCGGCGGGATGATCGACGCAGGCGCAAAGCGCGCGCGCCCATTTTCGCGCGGGAACTTGTCACCAAACACGACCGCTTGCCCCGGATCTTCCGGTGAAAGCGACGGATAGGTCACAGCATTCTGCGTTTCCAATCGGTCCCATGTGATGTGGGACAGCGACGGCATAACCAGTTCCATCTCGGCGTAAACCTGGCTTGGATGGTCATAAGTCCACCCCATGCCCATCCGATTGGCCAGTTCGGTGGTGATCCACCAATCCTCTTTCGCCTCGCCCGGGGCGGGAACGGCCGGGCGGCACATCTGAACCTGACGGTTGGTATTCGAAGTCGTACCCGTTTTTTCCGCCAGCGCAGCCGCCGGGAAAATCACATCCGCATAGCAGGCAGTTTCGGTCAGGAAAATGTCTTGGCTGACAAGGAACTCCATCCGGCGCAACGCTTCACGCACGTGGTTCACATCCGGGTCAGACATGGCCGGGTTTTCACCCAGAATATACATACCCTTGATCTTGCGATCGTAAACCGCGTCCATGATTTCAACCACAGTCAGACCGGGGTTCGGGTTCAGTTCCTCAACGCCCCAAACGTCACGATAGAGTGCCTGTACGCCTTCGTCCTTCACCGACTTGTAGTCCGGATAGAACATCGGGATCAGGCCCGCATCCGACGCGCCTTGCACGTTGTTCTGGCCGCGCAACGGGTGCAGACCCGTGCCGGGTCGCCCCACATTGCCGGTCATCAACGCCAGTGCGATCAGGCAACGTGAGTTGTCGGTGCCGTGCACGTGCTGGCTGATGCCCATACCCCAGAAAATCATGCCATTCTTGCCAGCTGCAAAGGTGCGGGCAGCGGCACGCAGCTCGTCCGCGTCGATACCGCAGATGGGGGCCATTTCTTCGGGCGAGAAGGCCTTCAGATGCTCGCGCATCGCTTCCCAGTTTTCAGTGTGCTCGGCGATATAGGTGTCGTCTTGCAAACCTTCTTCGGCGATCACATGCATGATCGCGTTCAGCATCGAAACGTCCGCGCCCGGCTTGAACTGCAAACGGTGAGTCGCGAAGCGGCCCATACCAACGCCACGAGGGTCCATGACAATCAGCTTTCCACCACGTTGGGTGAACTGCTTGAAATAGGTCGCCGCAACCGGGTGGTTTTCGATCGGGTTCGACCCAATAACGATAGCCACGTCCGCGTTTTCGATCTCGTTAAAGGTCGCGGTCACAGCGCCCGAGCCGACATTTTCCAAAAGCGCCGAAACGGACGAAGCGTGGCACAGACGCGTGCAGTGGTCGACGTTGTTGTGGGTAAAGCCCTGACGGATGAACTTCTGGAAAAGGTACGCTTCCTCGTTTGTGCATTTGGCCGAGCCAAACCCGGCAACCGCTTCGCCACCATGTTCGTCGCGCAGCTTCAACAGTCCGTTGGCGGCGACATCCAGCGCCTCGTCCCAAGTCGCTTCGCGGAAATGGGTGAACGGGTCGGCTGGATCGACATTCAGGCCCTTCTCGGCGCCCTCTTTTCGAATCAGCGGCTTGGTCAAGCGATGCGGGTGGTTGATGTAATCAAAACCAAAGCGCCCCTTCACACATAGACGCCCTTCGTTTGCAGGACCGTTGATGCCCTCGGCATAAACCACCTTGTCGCCCTTCACCTTCAGACTGACCTGACAGCCAACACCGCAGAAGGGGCAAATGCTCTCGACTTCTTTGTCGAAATCGGAGGTGTCTTGAACCTTGGCCGGCATCAAAGCGCCTGTGGGGCAGGCCTGCACGCATTCACCGCAAGCCACACAGGTCGACGCGCCCATTGGATCATCGATATCGAAGACCGGATAGGCATCATGACCACGTCCGGCCATGCCGATCACGTCATTCACCTGTACTTCGCGACAGGCACGCACGCAGAGGTTACATTGGATACAGGCGTCCAGATTGACGCTCATCGCGACGTGGCTGTCATCCAAAAGCGGCACGCGGCCTTCTTCCAGCTTCGGAAAACGGCTTTGTTCAACTTCGTTAAGCGTGGCCATGTCCAGCAAATGCGACGAGGTATCATGCGCCTGATCCGGCTGGTCGGTCATCAGAAGTTCGACCACCATTTTCCGGGCCGATTTCGCGCGAGCATTGTCAGTGACGACCACCATGCCATCAGCGGGTTCACGGATGCACGAAGCCGCCAGAGTACGCTCGCCTTCGATCTCGACCACACAAGCGCGGCAATTACCGTCGGCGCGCAGATTCGGAACATCCTTGTGGCACAGATGCGGAATCAGCGTACCTTCACGCTTGGCCACATCCCAGATACTTTCGCCTTCGCGAGCCACAACTTCGCGCCCATCAAGGGTGAATTTGATACCGTCGCTCATCTGTTCCTCCGTTATCCGAGGTGTAGTATAAACCATGTGCGGCGCGACGTCAGTTCGTCATTCCCGACGCAAGTCATCGTTTTTGCGCCAGCCCCCCTTTTCGAATTGGATCCAATTCTCTAGCAATGGGTCAAAGGAGTCTTCTATGACCACCATCACCTTGATCCGCCACGGACAAGCCAACAACACGGCCACCGACGAAGCGGGCTATGACCGGCTGTCCGATTTGGGTCGCCAACAGGCGCGTTGGTTGGGACAGCATATGCGCGACACCGGTCAAAGATATGAACGGATTTACGCAGGCACGCTAACCCGCCATCAACAAACTGCCGAAGAATGGGGGGCCGAAAGCTTCACCGCCGACGCCCGTCTGGACGAAGTGCGGTATTTCGATTTGTCCGAACGGATGCATGCGCAGTTTGGCATTCCACACCCAACCGGGCACACAGATTTTATTGACCACCTGCCCCTGACCTTCGCCGCCTGGCAGGAAGGGAAAATCGAAGGTGCTCCAGAGAGCTTTCATGATTTCCAGACCCGAGTCTCGGACGTCATTCACGAGATTGCCGAACGCGGTGAGGATGCGATTATCTTCACTTCGGGCGGTTTCATCGGCATGGCCACGCGGGTCGTGATGGGGCTGGATTTGGCCCCGTTCACCCGCGCGATCCTTCCGATTATGAACAGCTCGATCCATCGAATGCGCTTGATGGATGCCGGGCTGACACTGACGCAATTCAACGCGGTGCCGCATCTGGAAGCCAAAGACCGCCACCACGCCCAAACACATTTCTAAGGAGTTCGCCCCATGACACATCTGTGGGTCCGTGCAGAGCAACGTGAAAACGAAGACCGGGTTGGTCTGACGCCGGAAGGGGCGGCAGAACTGATCAAAGCGGGCATCCGCGTGACGGTCGAAGAAAGCAGTGTTCGAGCTATTGGCATTGACGGCTACAAGGATGCAGGCTGCAAGATCGCGGCCGAGAACAGCTGGCCCGATGCGCCCCGCGATGCGATTATTTTCGGCTTGAAAGAGCTGCCCGAGGACGGCACCCCCCTTCCCCACCGCCACATCATGTTCGGCCATGCCTTCAAGGGCCAGCACTCGGGTCGTGCGCTGCTGGAGCGCTTCAAAGCGGGCGGCGGAACGCTCTATGACCTTGAGTATCTGGTGGATGAAACGGGCCGCCGTGTGGCAGCGTTTGGCTATTGGGCTGGATTTGCGGGCGCGGCCGTTACGCTGAAAGCCTGGGCGGCCCAACAACACGGCAAGCTTTGCGGCCCGGTCGGCGCGTACAAAAACAAAGACGCCCTGATAGACGAGCTGCGCGCCGAGTTGGACGCCACCGGCATCGCCCGTCCGAATGCCATTGTCATCGGAGCCCTTGGCCGCGTCGGCACCGGCGCCTCGGACCTGATGGAGGCGATGGGCGTTTCTGTAACCAAATGGGACATGGCCGAAACCGCAAGCGGGGGGCCTTTCCCCGAAATCCTCGACCATAACCTCTTCATCAACTGTATTCTTGCGGGTCCACAAACTCCGGTTTTCGTCCCCAAAGACGCAATGAGCGCAAACTGCAATCTGACCGCCATCGGCGACGTGGCATGCGACCCGGACAGCGACTACAACCCAGTGCCCGTCTATGACAAAGCGACCAGCTGGGATGCCCCTGCCCTGCGCGTGGCCGAAGACCCCGTGTTGGACGTTATGGCCATCGACAATCTGCCCTCAATGCTGCCCTTAGAAAGCTCGATTGACTACGCCGGGCAGCTCCTGCCGTCACTCGCGACTCTCACCGATCTGACCACAGGCGTCTGGGGCCGAGCCGAGGCGACCTTCCATACCCACATGAAGGACATCTAAGATGGAAACCTTGATTGGCAGCCTAGCTGGGATCATCAGCACGATCTGCTGGATGCCACAAACCATCCGCACATGGCGCACGCGGCAAACCAAAGATCTGTCGCTATCCACCAACCTTCTGGTGCTTTTGTCGGTCACGCTGTGGCTGATTTATGGCGTCATGCTAGCCGCGTGGCCGATGGTCATCGCAAATGCAATCGCAATAGCGCTGGTGGGGTCCATCATCGTTGCGAAACTGAAATTCGGCTGAAAGGAAACCTTATGACTATCCACTGGTGTGGCACCGGCCTGTCGGCCATCCCCGGCCTGCGTCGTCTGATTGAGAATGGACGAGAGGTCACCGTCTGGAACCGGACCGTCGAAAAAGCACAAGAAGCCATGGGCGATCTGACCAAAGACATCCGCGCGTTTTCGCTGGACGCTCTGGCCGACGCCCTGAAACCTGGCGACATCGCCGTGTCAATGCTGCCCGGAGACCTGCATGTCCCCGTCGCCAAACTCTGCCTCGAGAAGGGCGCGCATTTCGTGTCCTCCAGCTATATCGCGCCCGAAATGAAGGCGCTGGATGGCGCGTTCAAAGAAGCCGGGCTGGCCTGCATAAACGAGATCGGTCTGGACCCCGGCATCGACCACCTAATGGCGCACTGGCTGGTCGCGGACTACCGCGCCTCGGACGCCTATGATGTGGGCAACAAGCTGAGCTTCATATCCTATTGCGGCGGCGTCCCAAAAATCCCGAACCCGTTTCGGTATAAGTTCAGCTGGTCGCCTTTGGGCGTTCTTAAAGCCCTGCGCTCCCCGTCAAAATCCATCAAAGACGGCAAGCCCTACGACGTCGCCCGCCCATGGGACGCGATCAGCAGCTACGACGCGCCGCTTCAACAATCCGAAAGCTTCGAGGTTTACCCGAACCGCGACTCGATCCCCTTCATGGAGGACTACAAGTTTGACCCCGCATGGGACGTCGACACCTTCGTGCGCGGCACCCTGCGTCTGAACGGCTGGGCGGATGCGTGGAAAGACGTGTTTGCCGAGGTCGAAACGCTGGAAGGTGACGCCGGTGACGCCCGCCTGAAGGAAATGTCCGACCAATTCTGGGATGAAAACTCATATGAAGATGGCGAACCCGACCGCGTGATCATGTGCGTCGCGTTGAAGGCTCAGAAAAACGGCGCTGATGCCTATCACAAAACTTATGTCATGGACGCTTGGGGCGACGATCGTGGCACCGCCATGGCGCGGCTTGTTTCGACCCCCGTATCGCTTGCCATCGACATGATCCTTGACGGCAAGGCGCCTGCAGGCGTCACCGCAGCCACCGCCGATCCCGAACTGATCGAGACTTGGATGGGTCACGTGAATGAACTGGCCCAACACGTCGCCGTGGTCGATCACACCGCCTGATCGCGACGTCGCAAAATGACCAGCATGGCGGATAAGCCATGCTAGGCTGACCCAAAAGGGAGGCCGCCATGCTGGACAAACGCAAACCCACTTGGACAAGTTTCGAGAACGCCACCAAGGAAGATTTCCTTGCCGTCATGGAATATGACGAGGCCTATGCGAACGCCGTCGCCGACCGCCTTCTGGATGCGCTGAAAGAGCTGGACGAGGAAGACACTCCTTATCCGATCAACCGCTATCAACACTCGCTGCAATCAGCGACCCGTGCCCATGAAGCAGGCGAACCGGAAGACCTTGTTATCGCTGCCCTTCTGCACGATCTGGGCGACACGCTATCGCCTTTTAACCACGGAGAACTGGCCGCCGCCATCGTGAAACCCTATGTGTCCGAGCGCACCCACTGGATCCTGAAACACCACTGCGTTTTCCAAGGCTACTACTACAACCACCACCTTGGCGGAGACCGCCACGCCCGCGAAAAGTACAAAGACAACCCGCACTATGACGCCTGCGTGAAATTCTGCCACGAGTACGACCAGAACTCGTTCGACCCGAACTATCCGACGAAACCTTTGGAGTTCTTCGAGCCGATACTCCGCCGCGTGTTCAGCCGGTCAGAGGGTCATATGGAGCTGAATGAGGTGCGGGACGCTTAAGCGGACTGCTTGACCCACTGCGTAAAGCTGGACAATGCAAACGATAGTGGACAACATCTCGGCCATGCCCCGACTGTCAGCTCTCTTTCTGATCCTTTCGCTCGTAATGCCTGCGACGCTTTCAGCAGAGCCTTGCATCAATCTGGTCAATCCCGCACCCGAAACGGAAGACCAGAAGAAACTGACGCATCTGCTCGACAGCCTGCAGCCAACCTTTGCCCGTTTCCCCACGATCGGCCGGACCATCAGCGCAACCGACACCTCGCTATGTTTTTCAGACCAGATGAACAATGCGATCGGATTTCTGGATACCGAGGGCAATCGGATTGTCATCGAACCCGACCTCCCCCTGAGCCTTCAGCGTGCCGTTTTGCTGCACGAGTTGCGCCACTTGTGGCAGTCCATGAACGGAACCTGCCCCTCTACCGATCTGGCCATGAAGGAATATGCCCACGCCACTTTCGCGCTTGAGGCCGACGCCAGTGCAATCACGCTTCTGATCGCTTGGGATATGAAAGAGACCGGGGACGAGACGGTTTGGACAGCCCTGTCCGACTGGGCGTCCCAGTCAGATATCGCCGCGCGTTTCGAACAGACCATGTCAGACACGCAGGATGCCGGAGCCGCAGTGTCGGCCGCGTTCGACCAATGGTATGTCTCGCCAAAACGACGAGAGATTTACTACATCGAAGCCTGCAGCAACTATCTGGATTGGCAAGAAGCCAACCACCAGATCCCCCTTTATCACACGCTCGAAACCGGGTTTTACGAGGCGTTGTGTAAGCTACCTGATGGGCGGGCGTATCACTGCGTTGAACCAGAAGGGGCGGACAGATAGGCGGAGGCCAGTCTGAAGGTCGTCAGCCGATCACAGGGGTAAATGGGGTTGAATGTGGTATGGGAGGGGTGAAAGAAATTCAAGTACTGTCAGCTGTCTGGCGGTTCGTGCAAGATCTGGTAGGTTATTGAAATGGATCAAGATTCACATCGCACCGCGAAAGCAGAACAACGATTATTAGATCTTTGTACAAAAATGCTTTCTGGCGAATGCAGCTATATTCA
The DNA here is from genome assembly GCF_023016155.1 of Aliiroseovarius sp. F20344. Classification (GTDB taxonomy): domain Bacteria; phylum Pseudomonadota; class Alphaproteobacteria; order Rhodobacterales; family Rhodobacteraceae; genus Aliiroseovarius. Next base: position 694,395 of record NZ_JALKBG010000003.1, on the reverse strand, counting down.
AGGAAGTCGCCAGATTGTTGACCTTTGTCTACGAGCGGGCATGGCACCGAATGACCCCGACCGAAGCACATTCGTCGTAATTGAAAGTGAAACCGATGACATCCCAGATGAAGGGGTCGTCAAGCTTTGGAGCGTTGAGGCTATAAAAGCTAAATCCGAAGAATGGACAGAAACTGAGGTTTGGGCAAAGAAGACGGGTGAACAAGCAGCAATGAACTTGCAGAAACGACTATTCCGGCAATAGAAAGAGCCTCTTCGCGAGCGCATCCGCTTCAAGTTCATTGATTGCCTTCGCAAATCCACCAGCTTTCGCCCACACGTGCCCCGCGGTTTTGTACTCAATCGCCATCATTCTGAAATTAATGACCGCAGCAAAGAAGCGTCGATTTTCTTTGCTTAGCTGAGTGTTGCTTTCGAGAAGCTGGCGCGTTTTTTCGTATCGCAGCTTGGCCTGTTCAGTGTCGCCCATAAACAAAGTGGTTTCTGCCAAGTGCAAGTTGCAGACCACTGCGTTCGGGTATTTTCCAACAAGCTTGAAAGCTATCTTATTTGCTTTCTCGAATTCTCGTTTCACAACAAAATCATGAGCTCTCAATAATCGGAGATTGTACAGTATCCGCTTCACCCTTCTCAGCAACGCGTACTACCCCTTCCCAATCGGCACCACGTTCTCGGCCCCGTCGGACAGCTCTTCAAAATCAAAGTTATCCAGCCGCGCAGCGCGTTTCCCTGCACGCTCGGCCGCCGTGGTAATCCCCTCGACATCCCGGCGGGCCTGATCGAAATGAGTCTCCAACTTGCCAGCGCGTTCCACCACCAGCTCCACGTCGCGGTGTAGGTTTTTCAGCATCTTGCGGATCTCGCCCGCCTGTTCGCGCATTCGCGCGTCTTTCAGGATCGCGCGCATGGTGTTCAGCGTCGCCATGCAGGTGGTCGGCGAGACGATCCAGACGCGCGCCTCGAACCCTTCGCGGACCAGTTCGGGGAAGTTCGCGTGCAGCTCGGCATAGACGGCTTCGGACGGCAGGAACATCAGCGCGCCATCGGCGGTTTCGCCTTCGATGATGTATTTTTCCGAGATTGCTTTGATGTGGGCCTTCACCGCGACCTTCATCGCCTTGGCGGCCTCGTTCAACTCGTATTGCGTGTCAGCTTTGCGCAGTGCCTCATAGGCCTCCAACGGAAATTTCGAGTCGATCACAATCGGCCCCGGAGGGTTCGGCAGGTGGATCAGACAATCCGCCCGTTTGCCGTTCGAGAGTGTCTGTTGCAGGTCATAGCTGTCTTTCGGCAATGCCTTGGACACGATATCGGTCAGCTGGATTTCCCCAAACGCGCCGCGGGTTTGCTTGTTCGACAGGATGTCCTGAAGGCTTAGCACATCGCCCGACAGCCGCGTGATGTTGTCCTGCGCTTTGTCAATCACGGCCAGCCGTTCCTGCAACTGCGTCAGGCTTTGGGTCGTCTTGACCGTGTTGCCCTGAAGGCTTTCCTTCATGCGCTCTTGCAGCTCGGACATGGCGCGCGCGGATTTCATCGCGTTGTCGTGCAGACGGTCATTCATCTGCTGCTGTACATGCGCCAGACGGCTCTCCATCGCTTGCAAGACCTGCGTTTGCCCGGTCGCCTGCGCATCCGACACAGTGCGCAGCCCGCCCGACAGCTGATCTTGCCCTGCACCCAGCACCTGAACCGCCTGTCCAAGGCCACCCATCTGGCGGGCCAGATCCTCGGTCACTTGGGTCGACCGGCCCGCACGGCGCAGAACGACCACCAGTAAGATGAACATCAGAACAGCCAGCGCAATACCCCCCAGCGTCAACAACACCAACGGGTCAGAGAGGTCATAGGTCTTGTCACCGATCTGGATCATGTGCGTCCAAACAGCCTTTCGATATCTGCAAGTTTCAGCTCCACATAAGTGGGGCGCCCGTGGTTGCACTGGCCGGAATGGGGCGTGGCCTCCATTTCGCGCAGAAGGGCGTTCATTTCTTCGGGGCGCATCCAGCGGCCAGAGCGGATTGATCCGTGACAGGCGACGCGGGACAGGACGGCCTCGATCTTGGCCTGCACCATATTGCTATCGCCAAGGTCTGCCAATTCGTCCAGCACATCCTTGATCATCGCAGTGGCATTGATCTCGCCCAGTATGGCGGGGGTTTCGCGCACGGCGACGGCGTCCCCGCCGAAGGGCTCGATGACCAGACCCATGGCGGCAAGGTTTTCGGACACTTCGAGCAGCCGCGCCACATCACCTGCTGACAGCTCGACAATCTCGGGGATCAGAAGCGCCTGACGGGCCACGCCGTTTTCGGCCATCTGGCGTTTAAGCTTCTCATACACAAGCCGCTCATGCGCCGCATGTTGATCGACGATCACCATACCGGTCTCGGTTTGAGCGACGATGTAGTTCTCGTGCACCTGCGCGCGGGCGGCACCCAAGGGAAGCGCCTCTTGCGGGGCGTCTTGTTCGGGCTCGACAACCGGGTCAAACCGGGCCGAGGGCGTGGACATTTCAGCGAAACCGGGCGCCTCAGGTGTGGGCGCCTGCGCCTGATAGGAGGAGCGCATCGCCCCAAGGCTGGGCCGGTCCATCTGATAAACGCGCGGTTCGGTCTGCTCCGGTCGCATCGCGCCCAGCGTCGCACCCGCCACTGTAGTCGACGCCCGATGCCCTGCATTCGCCAATGCGTGACGCAGTCCCGAGACGATCAGCCCGCGCGCGATGCCGGGTTCGCGGAACCTGACCTCGGATTTCGCGGGGTGGACGTTTACGTCAACCAGATGCGGATCACACGAGACGAACAGAGCCGCTGCGGGATGGCGGTCGCGGGACAGGAAATCGAAATAGGCGGCCCGAAGCGCGCCGGTCAGCAGCTTGTCCTTAACTGGGCGGCCATTCACGAACAGAAACTGCGCAACAGCAGCGCCCCGTGAATAGGTCGGCAGCGCGGCAAACCCGGTCAGCCGCAGCCCCTCGCGTTCGGCATCAATCGGGATTGCATTTTCCGCGAAATCCCGACCCAAGATTGTCGCCAAACGGCCCGACAGCGCGTCGAACATGTCGCCAGTTTCGGGATCTGCCCGGAAGGTCACACGTCCCTCGCGCCCACCCGAGACATCTCGCAATGTGAAGCCGATGTGCGGCTCGGCCATCGCCAGACGTTTCACCACATCGCTGATCGCCTGAGCCTCGGCCCGGTCAGTGCGCAAGAACTTCAGGCGGGCGGGCGTGGCGTAGAAAAGGTCACGCAGCTCGACCACCGTGCCGCCGGACAAGGCCGCGGGTTTCACCGGGTCCGTCTTGCCGCCAGCCACGCGGATCACTGCCGCGTCAAAGCCGTCAGCACGCGAGGTTATGGTCAGACGCCCCACCGCGCCGAGCGACGGCAGCGCCTCGCCCCGAAACCCAAATGTGTGGATGTCCAGAAGATCAGAACCATCAATCTTTGACGTCGCATGACGTGACAACGCCAGCTCCAGATCATCCGGTGCAATGCCACAACCATCATCGGTCACGCGGATCAGTGTTTTGCCGCCATCAGCATAAGAAACCTCGATCCGGGTCGCCCCTGCATCGATGGCGTTTTCCACCAGTTCTTTCACCGCCGAAGCCGGACGTTCCACCACTTCACCTGCTGCAATCCGATTGATTGCAGCATCATCCAATTGGCGGATAACAGGGCGGTTCACGGCAGAATCCGGGCTTATCTGGGGGTTTCCTTCGGGCATGGCACAAAACTTAGCATATCCACGCCCGATTCGACCATTGCGGAAAAAGGCTAATTCGACACAACACCGTCCGGCTGACCGACAACCACGAAATGCAGCGTGTCAGGGTGGTAAAGCTCTGACGCGACGCGATTTGCTTCGTCCAAGGTAACCGCCATGACCTGATCATTCCGGGTCGCGATGTAGTCAATCGGAAGCCCCTCTAATTGCATCGCGACCATGATGTTGGCAATGTTGGCGTTGCCATCAAAGCGCAGCGGGTACGACCCTGTCAGATAGGTTTGCGCCGCCGTCAGTTCCTCTTGCGTGATGCCTTCGCTGGCAATTTTCGCCCACTCATCACGCACCACGTCGATTGCTTCACCGATCACCGCGTTTTGGCTTGAGAACTGCCCCAGCACGCTTTCAGTCCATTCCGCCGGCACCAGATACGAGCCGATCCCATAGGTCAAACCGCGCTCTTCACGTACCTCGTTCATCAGACGCGAGATAGAGCTTGGGCCACCAAGAACTGTGTTCACCACATAGGCGGCGAAGAAGTCGGGATCTTCGCGTTTGATTCCGTCATGTCCGAAAAGGGCAACGGATTGCGGGGTATCGAACGGCACAACAGTGGTTCCGCCGGGCAATCCAAACTCGACCCTATCAGGCAAGGCCGCGCCGGTCTGAGGCAATCCATCGAACAGGCGATCCAGAATGGGGCCAAGCTGCTCGGCCGTGATGTCCCCAACAGCGGCAACATAGATGCGATCCAACGCGAGTGTATCCTTGTACGCATTCAGGATGTCTTCACGCGTCAGCGCTGTTACGCTTTCAACCGTTCCTCCATCGTAGCTGCCATAGGGATGGTCCCCATAGGCCGCGGCATCGAAGGCGTCACCGACGATCGAGTTGGGATCGGTTGCACGTGATGACAGGTGGGACAGAATCTGTCCGCGCACCCGATCAATCGCGGTGACATCAAACCGGGGCGCTGTCAGCGCCTTGTGCAAAAGCGCTACAGCCTCGTCCCGGTTTTCCGTCAGGAACTGAGCCGAAATTCCGATCGTGTCTTCCCCGGCATCAAATCCATAAGACGCAGCCAAAGCCTCGCGTACTTCGGCAAATCCCTGCGCGTCCAGATCATCCGCGCCCTCTTCCAACAAACCCATCATCAGGTTCACGGACCCGCGCTTGCCGGGACGGTCCAAAACCGTCCCTCCGCGAAACCGAATCTCAAGTGCGGTGAAGGGCAGCGCAGGTTCCTCAACCAACCAAGCCGTATGGCCGTTTTCGGACGTTACTTCCTGAATCGGGACTTCTGCGCGTGCGGGCAGGGTAAAGGTGACTAAGGCCACCAAGATGAGTGCAATTTGTTTCATTACATTTCGTCTCCGCCTTCGGGCACAAGCCACCCGGTCACCGCTTTGCGGTCGTCAAACAACGCGCGCGCTGCCTTCATTACGTCTTCGGGGGTGACGGCCTGAAGCACATCCGGCCATGCCATGACATCTTCGACTGTCAAACCCGAGGTCAGTGCCTCTCCGTACCGTTCGGCGCGCGACATGACATTGTCTTGCGAATAGACGTCGCCCGCACGGATTTGGAACTTCACGCGCTCGAATTGTTCGGGGTCAATGCCGGTTTCCAAGAACTCTGCAATCTCGCGGTCCAAAGCGGCTTCGGCGTCTTTCAAGGAAACCTCAGCAGTAGGAACAACAATCAGAGTGAAACTGGTGTCGTCTAGCGAAACAGATCGATACCCAGCAGCTGCATACACTGCGATCTGTTCGTCAAATTGCAGCGCACGCCCCAGAACCGAAGTCGCTCCGTTTCCGCCCAGAATTTCGGCCAGATAGACAAGCGCCGCAGCTTCTTCCTGCGCACCGCTGTCGCGTTCAGGGGCTTGATAGGTCCGCAACACATAAGGCTGCGCAACACGTGGATCAGCGAAGCGAAGGCGTCTTTCCGCCAATTGCGGGGGTTCTTGGACACGCTCGCGCTTGCCCAAATCGTGAGTGGGCGCCAAAGGACCGTAATGTGTTTTGGCCAGCTCCAAAACCTCTTCCGGCGCGACATCACCTGCCACAACAAGCACCGCATTGTTAGGAGCATAGAACCGCTCATAAAACGCCAATGCGTCTTCGCGGGACAGTTGCTCCATTTCATGACGCCAGCCGATCACCGGAATGCCGTAAGGGTGATTCAGATAAGACGCAGCATTCATCTGCTCGCGAAACAAAGCGCCTGGTTCACTATCGGTACGCTGGGCGCGCTCTTCCAAAATCACGTCGCGTTCGGTGGCAATGTCATCTTCGGACAGGATCAGATCACGTACACGGCCCGATTCCATTTCCATCATCAAGCCAAGACGATCAGATGCGACGCGCTGAAAATATGCCGTGTAGTCTTGCGAGGTGAAGGCGTTGTCGGAGCCACCGTTCTCGGCCACAATTCGGCTTAGCGCCCCGGCCTCATAATTCTCGGTTTCCTTGAACAAAAGGTGCTCAAGAAAATGTGCGACGCCTGAAACGCCGGGTGTCTCATCCGCCGCACCAGCCCGGTACCAGAGCATATGCACGACAACCGGAGCCCGACGATCTTCGATAACGACAACTTCCAACCCGTTATCCAGCGTATAGCTGCTCACATCGTCTTTCGCTGACAATGGTGATGCCAACCCGAGCGCCAGCAAGCCTGCTAAAATGAAACGCATATAGTGCTCCTTCAATGACGGGTTAAATCTACGTGTGATTGCGGGCTCTTCAAGCCTTGGCAACGCAGATGTGATCAATAATCCCCGCATGAGCGCCACATAATGAAAAAGGGCCCGAAGGCCCCTTTTTACTGATCGGTCACCGCTTCAGGTGGAGCAGCCGGGGTCCACAGCCCCAAACGACGAAGGCGTTCAAGCTCGCGATGTTGATCAAGATGCATGGCTTCATAGGCGCGATAGTAGACGTTCACGTTGAACAACCGCTCCAACACGCGGCCGCGATTATCTTTGCGCCACTCAAGGTCCGAGGCCGCCAGAACTTCGCGAATATTCGAGGAGACTCCGTACCGGCTCGCCGCGCTGACCAAAGCGCCTTCGCCACCACGCAGTTTTCCGGACCCCAGATTTCCACCCAGCGCAGCAACGGCATCGGCTTTTGGCGTCGGATCGGTCAGATTGGCCTTTCCGGGCGTCGGCGTTGGAAGGTCCGAGTAGCTTTTGGGTTCCTGCAAAGGTTTGGTTGGCAGAATGGCGAATTCATCCGGCCCATCCTGTGTTGCACGCAAGTTCATCAGCGAAGGATCGCGATCAGCACAAGCAGCGAGCCCTAGAATAATGGCGCTAAGTGTCAGAAATTTCACAGACGATACACGCATTCCACGTCCAATCCCCAAGGTAATCTATGGGTTTATTAGCCCATATAGAAAGCCGCGTCACGGGGTCTTGTTGGATGATGTAAAAAGAACCAGCCCAATTGCCCCCGCAAAGACAAAAACATCCGCAACATTGAAGGAATATGGGTTTTGGATTCCGCAGCACGAGGTGTTCAAAAAATCAACCACAGCCCCGTAATAGATGCGGTCCACCACATTGCCGAGCGCCCCGCCGATCAGCAAACCGGCTGATATCTGGCCCAATTTGCCGACTTGTTCTTTGCGGACCCACCAAACCACCCATATAGCAATCACTAGGGCCAACGCGATCAAGATCCAGCGTGTGACACTTGGATCCGCGCCGCCGAAAAGGCCAAAGTTGATCCCGGTGTTCCAGCCCATTTGGTAGACCAGATATGGCGGCCAAATCTGGACCACACCAACGCGGTCCAGATCCAGAATATACAGCGCGTGATATTTGGTTAGCTGATCCAGAAGGAACGCCACCAGTGCCGATATGCCGATCACACGCATCATAATTTAGTGCCGGAAGTGACGCATGCCGGTGAAAACCATGGCAAGGCCTGCTTCGTTTGCAGCATCAATCACTTCCTGATCGCGCATCGAGCCGCCCGGCTGGATCACGCATGTACCACCAGCGGCTGCGGCTTCCAAAAGACCGTCGGGGAAGGGGAAGAACGCATCCGATGCCACGGCGGAACCTTTGGCTAGACTTTCGTCCAACCCCAGTTCGGCGGCCATACGTTCGGCTTTCGAGGCGGCGACATTGGCACTGTCCAAACGGCTCATCTGGCCGGCACCCACGCCCACAGTGGCTTGATCTTTCACGTACACGATGGCGTTCGACTTGACGTGCTTGGCAACTTTCCAAGCGAACAACATATCTTTCATCTGCTCATCGGTCGGCGCTTTCTCGGTCACCACTTTCAGGTCATCGATGCCTACATAGCCCACGTCTTTGTCTTGAACCAGAAGACCGCCAGCCACCTGCTTGTAAGCAGTCAGAGCTGCACGTGTGTCGGGCAGACCATCGGTCAGCAGCAGACGCAGGTTTTTCTTGGCAGCGAAGATTTCCTTAGCTTCATCGGAAGCACCGGGGGCGATCACGACCTCGGTGAAGATCTCGACAATCTTGGTGGCGGTTTCTGCATCCAGCGGCTGGTTCAACGCAACGATACCACCAAAGGCCGAGGTACGGTCACAGTCAAACGCCTTCTGGTAGGCCTCGACCAGTGTCGCGCCCTGGGCCACGCCACAGGGGTTGGCGTGCTTGATGATCGCAACGGCGGGGCTAACGGCGGGGTCGAACTCGGCAACCAGTTCAAACGCAGCGTCGGTATCGTTGATGTTGTTGTAGGACAGTTCCTTGCCCTGCAGTTGGGTCGCGGTGGCCACTCCGGGACGGTTCGACCCGTCGGTATAGAACGCAGCTTTCTGGTGGCTGTTCTCACCATAGCGCAGGGTCTGTTTCAGCTCGCCAGCGAATGCGCGGCGGCGCGGGGCTTCAAGCTCCAGTGCATTTGCCATCCACGTGGACACGGCGGCGTCATAGGCTCCGGTGCGGGCATAGGCAGTTTGGGCCAGTTTCTTACGGAATTTCGGACAGGTTGCGCCACCGTGCTGGTCCATGTCGCCCAGCAGCTTGTCATAGTCCTGCACGTCCACAACCACATTCACGAAAGCATGGTTCTTGGCCGCTGCACGGATCATCGCCGGGCCGCCAATATCGATGTTTTCGATACAGGTGTCATAGTCGGCACCCTTGGCGACGGTTTCTTCAAACGGATAAAGGTTCACCACCAGAAGGTCGATTGCACCGATACCGTGTTCATCCATCGACGCAACATGCGCATCGTTGTCTCGCAGCGCCAGCAGACCACCATGTACCATCGGGTGAAGTGTCTTCACACGACCATCCATCATCTCGGGAAAGCCGGTGACCTCGGCCACGTCTTTCACGGCGACGCCAGCGTCACGCAACGCTTTGGCGGAACCACCGGTGGACAGGATTTCGACCCCACGGGCCTCCAGCGCTTGTCCCAGCTCAATCAAGCCAGTCTTATCGGATACGGAAATCAGCGCGCGGCGCACGGGATGAAGGTCGGTCATATCAGTTGGCCCCCCAAGGCCTGAAGTCTGTTAATCTGGCAGCTCCGCCCGGTCGCCCGTTTCAAGGTCCCGCAAAACCGTTGGGGTGTCTTGCGCCTTGGCCAGCGTCCAGCGGATGCGTGTCGCATAGTCCATTGCGACGCCAGATAGAACCACTTGTTTTGTTTTTCGGGGCTTAAGACGCGTCTTTTCTAAATAAACACTGCTTTCCAGCGCCAATTCGCCGCGCCCTTCGAAGCGGAATACCCAAATCTCACCAGATCTGAGCGCCAGCGACACTGCCGTTCCGCCCATATCCAAAGTGGCGTCGACTTCGGGATGCAGATGAAACCGTACCGAATAGGGCACCCCCTGAAGCGAGGTTTCGTCCAGCATGGTGTCGAACTTCTGCTGATCCGCTTCGGATACAGCCGTCAGCGTGTCTTCACCTGACAGCTCACGTCCTGACACGGCAAGCTCTAGCTTGCGCATATGGGTCAATCCATGCGAACCGATATAACCGTCATGGGCGGCAACGATCCCAGTCGTTCCCGTTCCAACAACGTACTGCAAGGGAACTTGCTTGGGTGTTTGTACAAGGAAAGTACGCTCGATCCCGTCCAAAACCATCGGCTGAGATAAGCGCGAAGAAGACTGGCCGGACAGCCCCAAAACGGAATGCGAAGGGGTCGCGCGACCGGCCTTGTGCCATTCCTGACCGAACTGCAGCCCCGATCCACAGTTCACGATCACCGGCCTGCGTCCTGATGTCAGCTCGAATGCCAAGGTCGATGCGTGGCCATTGGCAGACGCATTCCCGACAGGAGGCGGCGCACCGTCGATAATCACACTGGTCCGGCCAGCGGATAGACGGGCATAGCCCATCGAAAGATCCTCGTTCGCAGTGGCGCGCACGCCGGAATTCGCCAAAGCATGATCCAGCCGACCATCCAATCCGCGCCCGCCGCCGTGGAATCGCGCAAGGCTACCATCTGAATGGCGCAAGGCCCGCAGCGTAGGTGCAATACGATTGATGGCTTCCAGATGTTCTGGCTCGGGCTCGCGCCCAACTTCGCGCAATGTCAAAGCTGCCCAGTTCAACAATGTGAACACTTCAAGAAGCTCTTCCGGGTTTCGCGTAGGAATCCCGCCTTGCTTATCAATTTGTTCCACACATTCCTGCGCCAATGCGCGGATGGCGGCATCCACCCGCACCTTCACGCCCGTCAGGCTGAAACCGGCATAGATCAGGCCCGTAAGCGCCTCGAACCTGGGCAATCCCGGGGTCGCACCACCCCAACGGCGCGCCAAAAACAATGTCTGCTGGCCAAGAGATCGGAAGAACCTTTCGCTTTGCTCAGATGTCATGCCGCCCATCAGGAACAGGGCATGGCTGATCCATCGGATCAAGCGCCTGCCAGTCAGATCGGGTGTCCAACCTTCGCCGCGCCCGTTGCCATATGCGTCAATCCAACCAAAGACCCAGTCTTGGGCACGGCTACGTGCCTCGTGATCACCGACGCTCGCCAGATCATCCAGCCAGGCAAACCCTTGTGTCTCTTCAATGAAAGCCGGGTTGGGTGGCTTGATGTCCCACAACATATGATCCGGCGCATTGACCAAGTGACCCGCAAACAGAAAATTCCCAGCCAGAAGCTGCCTGCCACGCGCAAAGGAACCGATGGTGCGCGGCTCTGGCTGCGACACAAACCCGGCCGCAGACCGCGCTTTGGCCGCGCGCATTGCGTGCCAACGATTTGCAAAACGGGTGCTTAACCCGGAAGAACCGATCTGTGGAGCCACTGCGACTGCCTCGCCTCATTCATCTTGCCCGGACCTTTTGGTCCACCCCTCTGTGGGAGCTTGAGGTAAGCATACTATGCTCGCCCGCGCCTGTCATGACGAAATCAAGGCCGCGTGATTATTTCCGGCGAAAACACGTAATAAAGAACCCGTCCATACCGCCTTGATCCGCCATGTAATGCGGGAAAAGGCGCAAGCCTTCGGGCCCAATCCAATCGGGGTCAACGCCCGGCAAACGCAAAGCATCAAGGTCCAAAGACAAATCTGCATGTCGCCCCATCGCATCTCGCACTTGCTCTTCACCTTCGTCAATCAACAGACTGCACGTGCAATAAACCAGCCGCCCGCCGGGCTTTAAAAGCCCAAGCGCACGATCGATCAGATGCTCCTGAAGTTCAAAAAGCCCCGGAAATTCGCTTCCGTCTTTCGCGTAAGGCAAATCAGGATGACGCCGGATCGTGCCCGTCGCGGTACAGGGCGCATCCAGCAAGATCGCATCAAACGGCCCGCCCTCGTATTCCAAGGCATCACTGGTCACAAGTTCTGCTGATAGCTTGGTCCGCGTCAGGTTTTCCTCGACCCGTTTCATCCGTCCGGCCGAAACATCAAGCGCCGTGACTTTTGCCCCCATCGCGGCCAGTTGCATGGTTTTACCACCCGGCGCGGCGCACATATCCAGTACGGCCTCGCCCGCTTTCGCAGCCAAAACCTTGGCAGGCAAAGCCGCAGCGACGTCCTGTACCCACCAATCGCCAGCCTCGTATCCCGGCAGGTTGGTGATCTGGCCATGGTCCGCCAGCCGCACCGATCCAGTGGGAAGAAGGATACCCTTCAGAGCTTTTGCCAACGCCCCGGCATCGGTTTTCGCAGTTAGATCAACAGGAGCCCCGGCAAACTGCACCGCTTCCATCGCGGCAACAGCGTCCTTTCCATAATCCGCCAGCAACGGCTTGCGCAGCCACTTTGGCAGACGGGGAATAGGCAGCGTATCCCACTTAGAACGATCGCGGTCGATCTTGCGCAACACGGCGTTCACCAAGCCGCGCGCATGTTCCGTTTCCGCCTGTGCTTTCGCAATTTCGACACAAGCATTCACTACACCATGCGCCGCACCACCATTGCAGATCTCGGACACGCCAAGCCGCAGGATATTCAAAACCCGAAGTACCGGACGCTGACGCAGAAACGGTCCAAGCATCCGGTCGCACCGGTCCATGTCACGTAGTGTCTGCATAACCAGGCGTTGAGCCCGCGCGCGTTCTTCCCCGGACAGTTTCGCCAACCGTTTGGGCAAAGCTTCGGACAACAACCTTTTTTCGATTGTGACGTCATCCAGAAGATCCACCACAACATATCGCACGTCTTTCGGGTCGCTCATTGCCTGTCCTTTGCGTTTCGCTGTGTTGCGGCCTATATCATCCCCAACACCATCACAAGGATCGCCGCATGTCAGACGATAGCCCCAAGGACCCGCAATCGGAAGAAGCCGCACCTGAAAGCCCGAAACGCGACTTGCCTCCCGCCGCAATTCGCGCTCTTGCCGAAGCCGAAGAGCGTCGCAAGAAGGCCGAAGCCGAGGCGAAAACCCTGCCCACCGAACTGGGTGGACGCGATGGGCCCGAGCCTGTGCGCTTTGGTGATTGGGAAAAGAAAGGCATCGCCATCGATTTCTGATCGTTGGTGATGGTTTTACTGGTTGAACACCCGACTGGGGTGCAGCTCACCGGCCCGATAGGTGCCGACCGCGACAGCCTTGCCCTCGTACGATGCCCAAGCCTCGTCGCCATATTCCGCGTCTGACGTCAAAACCATACCGGGATTGCCATGCTTCAAACGCGTTGCGCCTTCAGCACTCGCTTTCAGCTCGGGCAAGTCCTGCAATCCTTCCTCGAGCGGGCGCAGATAGGCGTCCAGCTCTCCGGTCTTGGCCAGCTCTTCAATCAGCTCGATGGTCACACCATCTTCCGCGTCAAACGGCCCGGACCAAATCCGGCGCAGGTTGCGCACGTGGCCGTGGCAGCCCAGTGCGTCGCCTAAATCACGGGCGATCGAGCGCACGTACCCGCCCTTGCCGCAGGTCATTTCCAGCGTGACGTGATCAGCATCCGGGCGGGACACCATCACCAGCTCTTCGACCCACAACGGGCGGGCAGCAATCTCGACATCCTCGCCATCGCGGGCCAGTTTATAGGCACGTTCGCCATCAATCTTCACGGCAGAGAACTTCGGCGGCACCTGCATGATGTCGCCGGTGAACTGTGCCAGTGCGGCCTGAATTTCCTCGTCCGAAGGGCGCGCATCGCTTTCCAATATCACCTCGCCCTCGGCGTCATCGGTGTTGGTGGCTTTCCCCAGACGCACGGTAAATTCATAGGCCTTCAGCGCGTCGGTGATGTACGGCACGGTCTTCGTCGCCTCGCCCAGTGCAACAGCCAAAACACCGGTCGCCTCCGGGTCCAACGTCCCAGCGTGGCCCGCTTTCTTAGCGTCCATCGCCCAGCGCACCTTGTTCACCACAGCATTCGAGCTGATACCAGCTGGCTTGTCCACGACCAGCCAGCCATGGATATCGCGCCCCTTTTTGCGGCGTCCCATCAGTCTTCTCCGGCCTCGTCGCTGTCGGGCTTACGCAGATCGCGCTGCACGTCTTCTTGCTGCAACAGGCGGTGCGTGTGATCCATCTGGTCAAACGTCTCATCCACCATGAAGCGCAGTTCAGGTGTGTGCTTAATCTTGATCGCACGGCCAACTAGGCGACGCAGTTCGCCCTTGTTGCGCGCCAAAGCCTTCACGGCCTCTTCCCCGCCCTTGCCACCCAAAGGCAGCGCATAGACGGTTGCGATCGACAGGTCCGCAGTCACCCGCACCTCGCCAATAGTGATGGACATGCGAGACAGGTCAGGGTCGTGCACATCGCCACGCATCAGGGCTTCGGACAGGGTCCGGCGGATCAGTTCAGCCACGCGCAGCTGTCGCTGGTTGGGGCCACGTTGGTCTTCAAAACGGTTCTTTGCCATATGCGCCATTTATGCGTTGAAAGACGCGGGTGCAACAGGGCTTTGCCAACCGGCCTTGCGCAGGTTAGACAGCTTCAACGAAAAACGGAGACCAATCATGAGCGATTTGCCGGGCATTGTGGTGATGGGGGCCTCGGGCCGTATGGGTCAGATGCTGATCAAAGAGGTGCGGGCCAACGACGGCGCACGTCTGGTCGGGGCACTGGAACGACCGGGGAATGACTGGGTTGGCCGTGACGTAGGTGAATGTATGGGTGGCCAGCCCATTGGAGTCACGGTTTCCGATGACGCGTTGGAAACCATGGCAAAAGCGCAAGCCGTGATCGATTTCACGGCGCCTTCCGCAACCGTCGACATGGCTGAGATCGCCGCCCAAGCCCGCGCTGTGCATGTGATCGGAACAACCGGATTATCGGATGCCGATCTTGAGCAGATTGCGCTGGCGGGGCGTCACGCAACCATCGTGCGCGCTGGCAATATGAGCCTTGGTGTGAACCTTCTGGTTCAACTCACCAAACAGGTCGCCGCCGCCTTGGACGAGGATTTCGATATCGAGATCATTGAGGCCCACCACCACCACAAGGTCGACGCGCCTTCTGGCACCGCGTTGATGCTAGGCGAAGCTGCCGCCGAAGGGCGCGGTGTGGATTTGACCAAAGTCTCGGATCGTGGCCGTGACGGCATCACGGGTGCTCGCAAACGCGGAGACATCGGGTTCCATGCCGTGCGTGGCGGCGATATCGTGGGCGAACATGACGTGATGTTTGCCGCCCCTGGCGAACGGATTGTCCTGCGCCATCTGGCCACAGATCGCGCCATCTTTGCGCGCGGCGCGGTTAAGGCAGCGCTTTGGGGTCAGGATAAAAAGCCCGGCGAATACAGTATGTTGGATGTTCTGGGCCTTTAAGCCCAGACCGAAACACATACGATCAGGTCAGGATTTCATTCACAACCGGGGTCGCTTTCGGTGACTCCCCAATGTGATAGGCCGCCAAAAGCTGTTCCATGGCCACCTCTGCGTCATCCATGTTTGCCGCATGGATCACCGCGATGGTATCGCCGCGTTCAAGTTGCGTACCCAAAGGCGCTAATCGGGTCAGCCCCACGGCAGGATCTATCAGATCAGATGACCGGCGACGCCCACCCCCAAGTTCAACCACGCTCATGCCGACAGCTCTTGTATCGATGGTGTTGATGAAACCGGCCTTTGTGGCGCGCAATTCGGTGACTACCGATGCGGCGGCAAAGTGCTTTTCCGGCCTATCAATTACATCCGCCGGACCGCCAAGAGCAACCACCATCGCGGCAAATTTCTCCGCTGCCGCGCCGCTGTCCAATGCCACACGGACGCGATCTTGCGCCTGCGCTGGGTCTGTCTCAAGCTCAGACGCCAAAAGCATCTGCGCGCAAAGTGCTATTACGACGGCCTCTAACCGCTCGGTCCGTCGTACACCCGTCAGAAACTCGATCGCATTCAACGTCTCGACCGCGTTTCCAGCAGCGTCCGCTAGGGGTTCATTCATATCCGTCAGAACGGCATGGCACGGAAGCCCGGCCAGGTTCGATACACGCTGGATTGACTGCGCCAGTTCACGCGCGTCATCATAGTTGGACATGAACGCGCCACTGCCGAATTTCACATCCATCACCAAAGAACCCAACCCAGCTGCCAGTTTCTTCGAAAGGATCGAGGCCGTGATCAACGGAATGCTCTCGACCGTCGCTGTCACATCGCGAATCGCATAAAGGCGTTTGTCAGCCGGGGCCAAGTCGCCAGTCTGACCAATGATGGCACAGCCCACATCGCGCACCACACGGTCGAACAGATCGTTGTCCGGCTGCGAAACATACCCCGGGATGGCATCCATTTTGTCCAGCGTGCCACCTGTATGACCAAGGCCGCGCCCCGAGATCATGGGCACGAAGGCGCCACAAGCCGCCAGAATTGGGGCCAGCATCAGACTGACATTGTCCCCCACGCCGCCTGTCGAGTGTTTATCGACAACCGGACCGGGCAGGTCGGGCCACGAAAACACGTCTCCGCTGTCGCGCATTGCCAAAGTCAGCGCAGCGGTTTCGTCGGGCGTCAGGCCCTTCAACCAACTGGCCATTGCAAAGGCCGCGACCTGCGCATCGCTGGCCTCGCCATCAGCGATACCGCCTACCATTGCAGAGATGTCTTCACCGGTCAGGATTTGACCATCACGTTTCTTGCGGATGACTTCGGAAATCAGCATTGTCTGCTCCGTTTTTCTTCACCTTCGGACCAAAATCACAGCAACGCAAGGGGTTGCCAAGGAACAAGTCCCCCATCACAAAGCAATCATGATTACGCGAGAGTTTCAAAAGGGCGATGCCCAATCCACCGCCGTTTACTCGGATTGCGAGAAGTATCGCTATACTCTGACCCGTGTTTGGGACCCCGACGGACGCAAGGCGCTGTTCATCATGCTGAACCCCTCAACCGCGACCGAGGTGCAGAACGATCCAACGGTCGAGCGTTGCGAGCGTCGCGCACGCACGCTGGGGTTTGGGGCGTTTCGGGTCACCAATATTTTCGCCTGGCGCGACACAGATCCGCGAAAGATGCGGGCAGCGTCTGATCCGGTTGGGCCACAGAATGACGCTGCAATTCTGGACAGTTGCCCGTGGGCGGATCAGATCATTTGCGGTTGGGGCACACACGGAGAGCACCTATCGCGCGGCCCGCAAGTTGAGGCATTATTGCGCAGCGCAAACCGCCCGGCATTTCATCTTGGATTAACCAAAGCAGGGCATCCAAAACATCCGCTCTATATTGCCTACGCTCAACAACCAGAACACTGGTTCTAAGCGCATCTCCTAGACAAATACGTCAGGCCGCACTTCGACGTAAATGTCATGCACCGATGCGGTCGGAGCCCCTTTCAGGATGGCAACCACCTGACCGCCAACCGTTACCACACCATCTTCGCCATTGTCTGACGTCTGAACCGCGACGCTTAGATCAGAATTGTCCGATTCTGGGTCCAGTGAAATTCTCAGAAAGTCCTTTCCGGTTTCGAAATCCGTGATCTCGGCCACGTGCGCACGATCATCACCTTCGGGATACAGCCAGAAGACATCATCCCCTTCACCACCAGTCGCCACATCTGACGCGCCAAAAATCAGGGTGTCGTTGCCATCCCCTCCATCCAAAACGTCGGATGCGTGATCATTGTGCCAGTCATAGTCATGGCGTTCAGCGCCGCTTTCTTCCATCGCGTGCCCGAAGTGATCAATTACGTCATCCCCTTCGCCACCGGAAAGCACATCAGCGCCCAAACCGCCTTTCAGATCATCATTCCCTGCGCCGCCGCTCAGAACATCATCGTCCGTTGCATCCAAAGCCCCAGACAGGTCGTCTTCATGACTGCCGCCAAACAGCTGATCATCCCCGTCGCCGCCGATCAGAATGTCATCACCAGACCCACCATCCAAATAGCTATCCGCACTTTCCGTGGCATCCAGCGTATCCGCACCCTGCCCGCCAAACGCTGCCAGTGCACCATCACCAGCTATGATCGTATCATCGCCAGAGTTGCCGAATAGATAAGCCGCCTCATCCCCCGCAACGATCGTGTCGTCCCCCGCACCTGCATCAATAACATCAACAGCGCCATCGCCGGACACCACAGGAGTTCCATGAAAGTTCGAGATCTCACCCGGTTCCGCATTGTCATCGGATGTGTCGAGTATCACGTGGTCATCGCCATCAGTCAGAACACGCTCATCCGTATCCGGCACAAAATGGTCCAGATGTTCACGCCCGTAATGCGAATCGGTTTCAGTTCCTAAAAGCTGATCCAGTAAGGTCTGTTCTTTTTCCGGGCTGTCGCCATCCCCAAGACCCGAATTCGGCGTCAAAATCCCAGTTTCACCACCTCCTACGGGAATTTTGTTGCCTGTGTCATACAGGTCGCCACCGCCCCCATTTCCTTCGGTGTCATCATCCAACAACTCGGTGAAGCTTTCGGTCATGAAAGCAACTGGCAAAAGGCTTAGAAACAACAGTCCAAATAGCATTCAATACGCCGCCCGTTTTAAACTCGGTTCACATGTCATCCAGCCTGATGATGCTGTTCACCGCTTGCGAATGTATGAAACAGCACGCATTCTTCGATAGGATAATGTCGACAAGTCTAATCAATTCCAAAAGTTAACAATGTGTTAACGGCCCGGCATGCCGCCATAATAGGGACCATGTGATGTCAAATTCGGACACTGAAACCTCTGATCAATTGACCCACCGCGAAGAGCAGCTTGCGCTAGAGGTTCGCGCCCTACGGGCCGAGGTCGAGCGCATGAACAATCATCGTTTCATCCGCCTGCATGACAGCCTGTATAAGCTGGGCCTTTTTCAGCTGTATCGCGGATTGGCCTTTGGTCTTGGGTCCGTATTGGGGGCGACCATCCTTGTTTCCTGGCTGATTTACATGCTGGGGTCGATCGATTTTATCCCGGTTCTGGGGGATTGGGCCAACCAGATCATCGACGAAATTCAGGTCTTACCACCTGAGCAATGATTTCCTTTGCGTTTGACGCAGATTCCTTCTATACGCCCACATCCGCATGAAAACTGCGGATATCTCCATGGGCCTTGCTGGACGACATCCCGGTCTGCGCCATCCACTCTAACCTATGAAGGAGACCCCGATGTCGATTACTGCTGAAGAAAAGAACCGCCTGATCAAAGAATTCGGAACCAAAGAAGGCGACACCGGTTCGCCTGAAGTTCAGGTTGCCATCCTGTCGTCGCGCATCGCGACCCTGACCGAGCACTTCAAAACCCACAAGAAAGACAACCACGGTCGCCGTGGCCTTTTGAAGATGGTTGCCCTGCGCCGTAAGCTGCTGGACTATGTGCGCGGTAAAGACGAAGCGCGTTACCAGGACCTGATCAAGCGTCTGGGCCTGCGCCGCTAAGGCCCGCCCTGTTTGAACAGATACGCCCGTCTCGAAAGAGGCGGGCGTTTTCTTTTGCGCTATAGCTACCTGCCGCGATCCAGCTTCCTGATCATCACGGCCAGACGTTTGGCGATCACCGCACTGCCCTTGAAAGACGGATGGATCATATCCTTTGTGTGAAAGGTTTTGTCGCCATGCGGCACCAAATCCTTGTTGGATAGAAAATAAACATCCTTCATCTGGCGGGCCATTTTCTGAAGCCGTGCCTCATAGGCGTCACCATCGTCGCGGCAATGCTCGATCGCGGAATCCACTCCGGGTGTGCGCAGATAGCCGATCACAATCACTTTTGCACCGGTTGCTCGAATGCGATTGATCAGATTGGGGACGTAACCGTACTGCCCGTTGATTGTGACCATCAGATTAAGTTTCCGACCGCATCTATGACAACCACACCCGAACCAGAGGTCATTGCCACCACCGTTCAGAACCACCCAATCCCAACGACCGCCCCGAAACTGGCGGTCAATCTTCATGCCCATACTGCCTGAGATCGGCAGGTTATACATGATGCGCGCGCCGCCAATGGATCTATTGACCACGGGTTCGTGCAAGTAGCGGCCCAACATATCCCCGATAGATCGGTTCGTGGCTTTGTGCCACGCCATCAAGCTATCACCCATCACAAGAATGCGTGCAGATCGTTTTTCTGCCAATGCTGGGCTGGCCATGAAAAACAGGCACAATAGAAGTGTTAAATGCTTTTTCATCATAAGGTTTCCGGGCTTGAAAAGTCATGCCCCGCAGAGCCAATGGCCCCAGGCGAAACACTTCAACTGTGAAGTATACCACATCCGCATGTCAACTTTGGATTGCATCACCAAACCTATTCGCAAACTGAGACAATCAACAAATTGACGTTTGGTTTTGCTTGAAATCATCCGTCTTCATCGCCCAGCCTGTGGCAAGGTGAGGAGAAAACCGATGACAGAAGCAATCCGCGTCCTGATGAATATGGGCACCCTTCACAGGCTGTTTCCGTTCTGGCTCTTGGGTCTTTTTGCGGTGGTGAACTGGTTTAATCCCTGGCTGCTTCTGGCCCTTGTCTACGGCGTGATGGCTCAGTTCTTTGTCGAATACGCCATGCATCGCTTCCTTCTGCATCGCGAGCCCCCAACCGATCAAGGCGTCTTTAACGAGCTTTACCGCAGCCATATCGGGCACCACGAATTCCCTAGCGATCCTGAGTTTTTCACCGGCGGTGATCACTGGTATCCGCTTCGGTTCGGGGCCATTTCATGTGTGATTCACACCGTATTGCTGTGGCCTTTCATTGGGCTTGGACCTGCGGCTCTATTTTCTTACGTGGCCTTATTCGTCGGATCCGTCAGCGCGTTCACTTTTTATGAATACTGCCACACGCTGGCGCATCTTAGCGTTCCCAAAGGCTGGTTTGGGCGCAGGGTAACCCGGTCACATTTGGCGCATCACTTTCAGGATCACGAGGCAACGTTTCATGTCAGTTTCGGCATGACTTGGATCGACAAATTGTTTGGCACCAAACACGATCCAGATGTCGCGCGCGAACGCTTTGATCGTGAAACCATCCTGTCCATGGGCATGGACCCCGAGGATCTGCGCCTTGTCACGGCCCGCAAGGCGTTCGGCATCACCAAACACCCACGCCGCCGGCAAAGTTAGGGTGCTTCAGCGCTAACGGTTTTGCTTTCCAAACCCCTTGTTTTCCTGTAAGGCGCACGCATCTGAGACGTGACGCTCTGACCCCGGCGCATGAAAAAGGTAGAGGGGTCGGTGGCAATGGGGCCACCATGACACTGGAGACCCGGAGGGCCGGGAGTGCTCCTACTTAGGAAAACATGATGTTTGACGTAACTAAAAAATCGATGGAGTGGGGCGAAGAAACCCTCACTCTGGAAACGGGCAAGGTTGCCCGTCAGGCCGACGGTTCGGTCATCGCCACTCTGGGCGAGACCTCTGTCATGGCCAACGTGACCTTCGCGCGCCAGCAAAAGCCCGGTCAGGACTTTTTCCCGCTGACGGTTCACTACAATGAGAAATATTATGCCGCTGGTAAAATCCCCGGTGGCTTTTTCAAGCGCGAAGCGCGTCCGACCGAAAAAGAGACGCTGACCTCGCGCCTGATCGACCGTCCGATCCGCCCGCTGTTCGTTCCCGGCTTCAAAAACGAAGTTCTGGTGATCTGCACCGTGCTGTCTCACGACCTGGTCAACGACCCCGACATGGTTGCAATGATCGCAGCCTCTGCAGCCCTGACAATTTCGGGCGCACCTTTCATGGGTCCGATCGGCGCTTGCCGCGTTGGTTTCGAGGATGGCGAATACATCCTGAACCCGACCTGCGATGACATGCACGATCTACGCAACAACCCAGACCAGCGTCTGGACCTTGTTGTCGCCGGCACCAAAGACGCCGTGATGATGGTGGAATCGGAAGCCTACGAACTGTCGGAAGCTGAAATGCTGGGCGCAGTTAAGTTCGCACACGAGCAGATCCAGCCGGTCATCGACCTGATCATTGATCTGGCCGAAGACGCCGCGAAAGAGCCGTTTGACTTCCAGCCTGCCGACTACTCGGACCTCTACGCCGCTGTGAAAGCTGCCGGCGAAGACAAGATCCGCGCAGCTTACGGCAACACCGACAAGCAAGAACGTGTTGCAGCTGTTTCGGCCGCCAAGGAAGACATCATCGCCTCGCTGACCGAAGAGCAGCAAGAAGATGCAAACCTCGGCACCGCGCTGAAGAATCTGGAATCGGCTGTTGTACGTGGCGATGTAGTGAAAACCGGCAAGCGTATCGACGGTCGCGCACTGGACACTGTCCGTGGCATCGACAGCTCGGTTGGCATCCTGCCGCGTACGCACGGTTCGGCCCTGTTCACCCGTGGTGAGACCCAAGGTCTGGTTGTAACCACACTGGGCACCGGCGACGACGAACAAATGATCGACGCGCTGACCGGCACCTACAAATCGAACTTCCTGCTGCACTACAACTTCCCTCCCTATTCGGTTGGTGAAGTAGGCCGCTTTGGCCCTCCGGGTCGTCGTGAGATTGGTCACGGTAAGCTGGCTTGGCGTGCACTGCAGGCTGTTCTGCCGTCGGCAACCGACTTCCCTTACACCATCCGTCTGGTGTCAGAGATCACTGAATCGAACGGCTCGTCCTCGATGGCGTCGGTCTGTGGTGGGTCGCTGTCCATGATGGACGCGGCTGTTCCGCTAAAGGCACCTGTTGCTGGTGTGGCCATGGGTCTGATCCTGGAAGATGACGGTTCCTACGCTGTTCTGACCGACATCCTGGGTGACGAAGATCATCTGGGCGACATGGACTTCAAAGTGGCTGGTACCGAAAACGGCATCACCTCGCTGCAGATGGACATCAAGGTCGCAGGCATCACGCCCGAGATCATGGAGAAAGCCCTGGCACAAGCCAAGGATGGCCGTATGCACATCCTGGAAGAGATGGGCAAAGCCCTGACCGCTGGCCGGACCGAGTTCTCGGCTCACGCCCCGCGCATCGAGACCATGAACATCCCGACCGACAAGATCCGTGAAGTGATCGGCTCGGGCGGTAAAGTCATCCGCGAGATCGTGGAAGTTTCGGGCGCTAAGGTCGACATCAACGACGACGGCGTGATCAAGATCGCATCGCCCAACGGCGACGCCATCGCCAAGGCTTACGAGATGATCCACGCGATCGTCGCAGAGCCCGAAGAAGGCGCGATCTACACCGGTAAAGTTGTGAAGATCGTCGACTTCGGCGCCTTCGTGAACTTCTTCGGCAAGCGCGACGGCCTTGTGCACGTCAGCCAGATCGAGAACCGCCGCCTGAACCACCCTTCGGACGTTCTGAAGGAAGGCCAGGAAGTCAAAGTCAAACTGCTTGGCTTCGACGACCGCGGCAAAGTTCGCCTGTCGATGAAGATCGTCGATCAGGAAACCGGCGAAGAGATCGCCCCTGAGCCGAAGAAAAAAGACGACGACTAATCCTTAGTCTTCCGAATTAGAAAGCCCCGGTGGAAACACCGGGGCTTTTTCTTGGGATTGAATGCCTGCTGTGAGCCCAGAGTGTCGAAACCTGCACGGCGCACCAGTTTCAGCTCTCCGGACTGGTGTGTTGACAGCCGAATTCTATCAATCTGTCAGAGTTTCCACTCGAACCCGACGGCTTTTTCAGACACTTGCCAAAGCCTTTCCATGACAGTTTTATCATGAGCGTGAACATTCAGTGTGCCTTTATCGACTGGGCCGACCGCTTCCATGCGGCCCGTCGGACCGTAGAGGGCGCGTTGCTCGGATAGGGCTTGTTCGGTCGCGCACATGACTTCAGGATATGAGCCTTGTTCTGCAGTCTGGACCATTGGCGTCTTGGTCATCAGCCACCAGATGAAACGCATCGTGCGGCTGCCGCTTGTTGTGATCAGAGATGTCGCTGATGAGCCAGGATGGCAGACGAAAACCTCGACATCTTTGCGCCCTGCAGCGGCCAGCCGGTCCTGCAATTCGTATGCGAACATCATCTGCGCCAACTTGCTTTGCGAATAGGCGGTGTTTGCGCCGTAGCCATCATCCCAGTTAATATCGTCGAACTTGATGGTCTTCAGGCCCATGTTGTAGCCGAGGCTGGCAACAACCACGATCCGGCCTTTGCATTCGGCGATGCGGTCAAAGAGCAGACCATTGAGCAGAAAATGACCGTAGTGGTTGGTGCCAAGCTGACTTTCAAACCCATCTACGGTCAGCTTGCGTGTCGGCACCTGCGCGATAGCCGCGTTATTGATCAATGCGTCGATGCGAGGCACCGTCTTAAGGACCTCTTCGGCGGCCTCGCGCACGCTGTCCAAGACGGACAGGTCAATCCGGATGAAGCTCACGTCGGCTTTCGCGCCGATTTCCTGTTTCAGGTCCACGATTGCCGCTTCGGATTTCTCGGGCGAGCGGTTCAGCATCACCACCTTGGCGTTCTTCTTCAGAAGAATGCGCGCGGCTTGAAAGCCTGCGCCCGCGTTGGCGCCAGTGATTATGTAGGTCTTGCCTGACTGGTCATCGAGGCGCTCGGGTGTCCAACCTTTTGGTCCAAATGTCGCATCTGCCATTTTCTGTCTCCTGCCAGCCAAAGCTGGCGGTTTGGGGTGTCGTCGATTGAAAACACAGATAGAACCTGTCAGGGCCATGAAACAGGCGATATCCTCTCGATTACTTGCCTAATCGTCTCAACTCCGTTGCAAAGATGAAGGTCTTCTGCCAGCTAAAGAGCATGAGCAAAGAACAGATCAAAGCCATTATTGAGCGCCGTCTGCCCGCGGCAGGCCTTGTCGATACCGCGCTGAGGGGCGTCCAGCTTTTCCGAGTAACCGAGGCCATGCCCTGCGCCCCCGCCGTCTACGAGCCCGCAGTCGTGGCAATACTTAACGGCACCAAGGAAGCTATACTGGATGGTGAGCACCACATCTATGACTGTGACAATTACCTGCTGTGCCCAATGACTCTGCCGGTCGAGGCGGGCACGCCACAGGCTTCCGAAGAAGATCCTCTGCTCGGCGTAGTAATCACTTTGGAGCCAAGAATGATGCGCGAGCTCACTATGGAGATAGAGTCCGCTGCCGGCAGCGGCAGACAGTCTCGGGGAGTAGCGCCGTCGGCTTTGGCATTGGCTTCTTGGGATGCTGGGTTCACCGAGGCTTTGCTGCGGCTTCTCGAGCTGCTCGAGAATTCGGTTGATCTGGAGGTGCTGGGACCGGGGCGACTACGCGAATTGTGTTATGCGGTTCTCATGGGCGAGGCAGGGACCGCCGCAAGACGTGCCTTTGGTGTCGGCAACGAAATCGCACGCACCATCGACTATCTCTCAAACCACTTAACAGAGCAGGTCACCATCGACGATATGGCCGACAATGTGGGTATGAGCCGCGCGGTCTTTCATCGGCGCTTCAAAGAGGCCACGACAATGTCCCCTATCCAGTTCGTGAAATCGATGCGGCTGAACAACGCCGCGATGAAGATCGCCGAAGGAAAGACCGTGTCGGAGGCGGCCTGGGAAGTGGGCTATCAAAGCTCATCTCAATTCAGCCGCGAGTTCAAGCGGATCTACGGCCAGTCACCCCGCCAATGGAGCCACGACCGACAACTAACGACTGGGGTGGCTTAAGGCCACGATAGCGGACCTCGATTGAGGCAAAACTAACGGCGACTTTGTTCCGCGTTGTGTTAGTTCGCCTAACTCGTGATTTCGCTTGCGCAGCGAATGGCGGGTTCGACGGGCCGTACCGCAGCGATGGGGTCCGGTGACCAACGGCAGCTCTGGGCCGTGAGTGACGAACGCCGGGGGATTTTGGTAGATGCTGCGGCGCATCCGACGACCGCTCTGAGCCCTCACCGTGAAATCGAATTTCTCGCTGCGTGCGCTCGCGGCACGAGAATTGCCGCGGTTGCGTAATTCCAAACGCTACCACGCGACGTAAAATCCGGCCATTCAGGCAATTCGCAGCGAGAGTTCGATGGCGAAGGGGCAAATTGCGGACGAAGCTGCAGTTCACCCAGCACTTGTGAACGGCAGCAATTCCATCTCGAGGCCGAACTACGTCAACAATCCTCTGATTGGATATTTGTGTTCTGGGTTCCGAATGAACTCCAGCCCGCCGACAAGTGTTTCCAGATGCGGGCGCACGAACGGGCCGTTGGAGATATCAGTCACTTGCAGCGTGCCATCACCATTGATGATGAAAAGCCCGGGTTCTGCGAATGGTCGCGGGCTTTCGGCATCCGAACGTGGTTCGGAAATATACAATCCCAGCGATTTCATTTGCGCAACTGACAGATCATAACCAATCGTCAGATCGACCCCCAGTTTGGCGATATGGGGTTCCGCGCGGTCCAGGCTGTCGGCAGAAACTGCAGCGACGTCAATGCCGATCCCATTCAGGCGCGGAATGAGTGGTTCCAGCTCTTGTAGATAACGGCTGCAATAGGGGCAGTGTTTCCCGCGATAGACGACAACCATTTGCCAATCATGGGAGCCTGACGGCTTCCCAAGGCTGAGGTCTCCACCGCCCAAACGGGCAATTTTCAAAACTGGAAAGGTCTCCCCTGCGGCGAGTTTCGTTGCGGTCATGATGTTTCCTTCAGGTCTTGATCACTGACGTGATGAACGATTTCGTTGAAGCGAAGTTGCAGGCCATTGTTGGCCAGCGCTTCGCGGATCACGGGTTCCAGCATGTCGCGATATTCGAAATTCTGCGATTTGGCATAGACGGCCTGTATGTCGGCGGGTTGATCCTTGAGGAATTCGCGCAAACGTGGCCGCACATAGGATGGCAAGTTCAGGTATTCGACTTTTACCTCTGTCGCGCCCGCGGCGCGAATGCCCGCAAACAGCTCATCAATCAGTTCTGGTCGCAGGTACATGTGAGGCAGGAACGGCCCGACAAAGACGTAGGACTTGATCCCCACATCCGTCAGCTTGCGCAACGTATCAAGCCGCGCACGGGCTAGCGGGGCCATTGCATCTAACTGTCGGCTCAGATTGTCGTCAGAGGTGGTGATGCTCAGACCAACTTCTGCGTGTTTGATCCGCTTCAAGGTTTCAAGGTCATCCAGAACATTTGGGGATTTGGTCAGGATGCTGACACGCCCCTGATAGTCATGTTCGGCAAAGACCTTTAGAATACCGCGCGTCAGACGATATTTGCGTTCCACTCCCTGATAGGGGTCCGTAACCGTGCTGATCGCGATCCGTGGATGTGGGTCTTTCTTGAGCAGCCGGTGGATTTGCTTTTCCATCAACTCAATAGCGTTGGTTTTCACGTAGACGTAGTTACCCCAATTGCCGTTACTCTCACCAACGAAGCGCCCCATGAAGCTGGCAAAGCAGTACATGCAAGCAAACTGGCAACCCGTGTAGGGATTTATCACAAAATCCGCACTCGGCACCTTGGTGCTGGCGATGATGGACTTTGCAGTGGTTTCGTGGATTTGAAGCGCCATGTCGCGGCTCCTGCAATAGGGAGATGCGCGGGCCCCATATCGGGGACCGCAATTTGCTTAGAATTTGCCTGAGTTGTTCCAGGTTTCTTTCGGCCCAATCTTTTCCTGAACATCCCAGTGCTCGACGATCTTGCCGCCCTTGAGCCTGAACAGATCAAAGAATGCCCAGTCATCGCCGCCCTGTTTCACATGGCTGTAGATCACGACAAAGTTGCCTTGCCCCAACAAGTGATGAACCTTGACGTATTGCGCGGCTTGACCACTCTCCATCACTTGCTTGAGGTGCTTGCCAAAGCCCTCCAGCCCATTGCCCACTTCGGGATTGTGCTGGTCGTATTGTTCGGTCGAGATGTAGTCGGTCACCAGATCTGCGCGCCCGCCCATCAGCACGTTGTCGACAAATCCTTGCACCACCGCCTTGTTGGCTTCGGTTTGATCGAGGTCTTCGATCTCGATCGGGCCATCAACCATTGTGCGCCCCGAAACCGTGGGCCATTTGTATTCGGCGATGACGTCCCAATGCTCGACGATCTTGCCGTTTTCGTCAGTATCGAAGATGTCCGCTGTGACCCACTGCGCTTCACCGTTACCAAGGTTCTGATGGACGTGGCAAAAGACAAAATTACCGTCTTCAATTGTGCGCAAAACCTGAATGTCGCGGATTGGATTGCGTTCTAGAAATGGCGTGAAGAACTCAATGAACCCGTCCTTCCCATCGCGCACACCAGTCGAGTGCTGGGTGTAGCGGTCGCCGGTGTATTTATCCAAGGCTTCGACCATTTTGCCGTCGCGGATGCCTTCCAGATATAGGCCTTTTGCGTTCGAGACGCGGATGCTGTCTGTCATGTTCTTTCTCCAATGTTGGAATTAGATGAGCCCTAAGAACCCGAGTAAGGCTGCCCGCCCTGACCATGCAACGATGGCGGACAAAGTGCCTGTGATCATCGCAGGAACACCCTCTTTCCAAGTGTCCCAAATCAGGTGACATCCGATTGCACCGACCGAAGTCCCAAGTAGTGCCAGCGCACCCAAGGTACCGATCCACGACCCCTGGAACCAAATGGCAATCGCGCCAAACAGCTCAACCACGCCAGTCAAAGCCATGATCTGGCGGTTCAGACCATATTTGATGAACATTGCCAGCTGGGTCTCAAAGATCATCTTTTGCCAACCGAAAATCTTGATTGAGCTGGCGAACAGGAAGAAGGCAGACAAGAGGCCAATAAAGATGGTGATTAGGGTCATGTGGGAGTTCCGTTTTGAGAGTGCTGGCCCCGTTCTGGAGCCAGCAATTTGCATTATTGAAGGTTGATAACCACCTTGTTGCCCGGCGTGAAATCGGCGCCTTCGCCAAAGGCCACAACAAGACGCCCAGTTGTTGTAACAGTAGCGGTTGCGCCATCAGCAATCGCAGCTGTGGAAGCGTCAGCGTCGATGTTCGCCGAAGCCGGGCCTGCACCAGTGAAGGTGTAGTAATAGCGATCAAAGCGCTCGGGTGGCATCGGGTTGTTGGCGGGCTTGGCCATATCACTGACAGTCATGGTCAGTGTGGACATATCTTCCGCCACGTCGATCTCATAGAAATTGACGAAGTTCGGGATTTCGACATCTGCGCTCACCGTTGCGGCCTGATTGGCGTAGACATCGGCGCTGAAGGCGATGGTCGAGATTTCGTTCCCACCAGTCATTTGCGGGTCTTGGAAAGTGTTCGCAACGGTAAACATGGTGTCGGCAGAAGCTGCACCAGCCGTCAGGGCCACCGCGGCGGCCAGAATTGACTTATGAAACATGGGTTAGTCCTTTGGTTGATGCGCGGCGCGGTGCCACGTCAGGATTGCGTTCTCACGAAAGGCGATGCGTTCTATCCATCCACCAAACACCTCTTCCATTCGGTCGATATGATCCGGGCAGGATTGGATGCATGCGGCGAAGCCATCGCCGCTTGCGATAAGATCGCAAGTTCCGATCGGCAACGTCACTTGCGCCTGGTCCGATCTGGCTTGAACGGGCACGCGTTTTGAAAAATGCGCACAAAGCCGTTTGAGATACTCAGCGCCATGCTTCGTTCCGAATTGGCTGGTGGATATGATCATTTGTCGTCCTTTCGTGAGAACAAACTAGCCATTCCTGTGCCTTTCAATAATATGGAGATAAGTGAAATCATTATTCAGTCAGGATAAAAGATGATTGATGATCTACGCGCGATGGCAATATTCGCGACCGTTGCCGAAACCGGCAGTTTCTCAGCGGCGGGGCGGCAGTTGCGGCTGGCAACATCCGGGATCAGCCAGCATGTTACCAAGCTTGAGGATCGGCTAGGCGTAACGTTGTTCTACCGATCCACGCGGTCGCTTTCGCTCACGAACGAAGGCAAGCGCTTGTTGGAGCATGCCCAACGAATGATCACCGCCGCAGAAGATGGGCTGAACAGTATTGTCGACATCAGCAATGAACCAGCTGGTGCGCTCATCATTACTCTACCGGCCTTCATGGCGGGCAGCACCTATGAGCAAGCCATCTGGAGCTTCACCCGGCAGCATCAGGCTGTCGCAGTCACGATCAGGTATCTGGACCGCAACTTTGACCTGGTTGCCGAGGGGATCGACCTTGCCCTGCGCATGGGTGAACTACCGGATTCGGCCCTCCGATCACGCCGCCTGGGTAGCTTCGGTCGCAAACTCGTCTGCGCGCCATCGTATCTGCAAACGCTTCCTCCGATACGGTCGCCAGATGACCTCAAGAACGCGGACTTTGTGGCCATGGAGGGGTTGCAGGAACAAATTTCACTGCTGAAAGACGATGAAGAGAAGGTGCTGCACACGGGCCGCGGGCGTGTTCTTGTGGACAATTTCGCAGCATTGCGATCCGCCCTCTGCGCCGGATTGGGCATTCAACGGCTACCGGCCTTGGTCGCTGACACAGACCTGAAGTCCGGCGCACTAGCCGAGATACTACCCGATTGGAAGATCCCCGATCTAGGCACCTACGGTGTCTGGCCCGACACCAGCCGCCGCAGTTCTCTCACTCGACTGTTGATAGATTACATTGTCGCCGAAACATGACCATGTGTTTGAGGCGATGCCAGCCTGAAATCATGTAAGCGGCCATTGGTGCATTGTGCAGCATCCGGAACAAGGGTCCGCATAGCAGCCATCGAAACTTGGCCTGATCCCGTCGTTATCTACGCACTACCGCTTCACGTCCCTCGGCCCCCAACAACCACACATCCCGCCCTTCGATCACCACGGCTGCGATGTCTTTGCCATGCCCCGCGCCGGTATCAATGTTCACCCGGTTGCCGTAATGCGTGACCGCATCCACAGGCGTGTGACCATGCACGATCAGCGGGCCGTGGTCTACGTCTGAGGTGTGGAACTCCTTGCGGATCCAGCACAGGTCATCTTCAGTCTGGTCGTCAAGCGCGACGCCCGGGCGGATGCCAGCATGGGCGAAGTAGAGATCACCGAGCTGATAGCTTGTTGGCAGGTTCGCTAGATAGCCTCGGTGACTTTCGGGCACAGCCGCGCGGGCCTTTGGGTGTAGCTGAAAGGTGCGGATCCCATCGGGCACCTCAACGCCGTAGCTGGCCAGAGTTTCGATCCCGCCAAGGCGTTCATGCAGCCAGTTGTAATTATATAGAAGCTGTGTATCCACCATGGGCTGTTCGCGCAGGAACATCTCCATCATGCGGTCGTGATTGCCCTTCAGCACCACCCAGTTTTCGCCACGCGCTTGGCCATCCATCAGATACTGGATCACACCCTTGCTGTCCGGTCCACGATCCACGAGGTCTCCGATATGCACTACCGGCGCATCCTTATCGCAGCAGCGCGCGCGGTCTTCTGCGATCAGTGTATGTGCCGTTTGCAGCTTGTCGAGATGGCCGTGAATGTCTCCGATCGCATAGGCGCGCATGGGCAGTCTTCCTTCTTTTGTCGCCACCCTAGGCATATGGCCCAAAAAGAAAAGCCCCGGCGTAGGACCGGGGCTTTCCTGAGTATGATTGACGCTTAAACGTCGAACTCTAGCGGACTGACCGAATTGAAAAGGCCCGTGTCGGTGAGCTTCTTCAAAATAGGTTCAGGGATCGCATTGTCTACGTAAAGCAGCGCAATCGCATCGCCACCGGTTTCTTTCCGGCCCAGAGTAAAGTTGGCGATATTCACGCCGTTCTCGCCCATGGTTTTCCCCAGCGTGCCGATGATGCCCGGCACGTCATTGTTGGTGGTGTAAAGCATATGATGACCGATCTCGGCGTCGATGTTGATGCCTTTGATCTGGATGAAACGCGGCTTGCCGTCCGAGAACACGGTACCCGCGATCGAACGCTCGCGGTTTTCCGTAACCACAGTCACCTTGATATAGCCGTCAAACGTGCCGCCCTTTGCCTGAGTGGTGGTCGAGGTCTTGATACCACGATCCGCAGCAATAACAGGTGCCGACACCATGTTCACATCGGGCGTTTGCGGTTTCATCAAACCCGCGATCACAGCGCAATCCAGGGCCTTCAGGTTCATTTCAGACGCGACACCATCGTAAAGGATGTTCACGGCTTTCACCGGTTCGTCCGTCATCTGACCTACGAATGCACCCAGATGCTCGGCCAGTTTGATCCACGGACCCATGACCTTGGCTTCCTCGGCAGTCACAGACGGCATGTTCAGCGCGTTCTGAACGGCGCCGGTAAGCAGGTAATCCGACATCTGTTCAGCCACCTGAAGCGCCACGTTTTCCTGCGCTTCGGTTGTCGCAGCGCCAAGGTGCGGGGTGCAGACAACGTTGGGCAGGTTGAACAAAGGGTTCTCGGTCGCGGGTTCTTCGGCGAACACATCGAATGCCGCACCAGCAACGTGAGCGGATCTCAGCAGGTCAGCCAAGGCTTCTTCGTCCACCAGACCACCGCGGGCACAGTTGATGATCCGCACACCAGCTTTGGTTTTCAGCAGATTCTCGCGGCTCAGGATGTTGCGGGTCGCGTCAATCAAAGGCACGTGCAATGTGATGAAGTCTGCGCGGGCCAGAAGTTCGTCCAGCTCGACCTTCTCAACACCCATCGCGTCTGCTTTCTCTTCCGACAGGAAGGGATCATAGGCGACCACTTTCATCTTCAGACCCAGCGCGCGGTCACAGACGATGCCACCGATGTTGCCTGCACCAATGACGCCAAGCGTCTTGTTGGTCAGCTCGACACCCATGAATTTCGACTTTTCCCACTTCCCAGCATGGGTCGAGGCCGAGGCCTCGGGGATCTGACGTGCTACGGCGAACATCATCGCGATGGCGTGTTCAGCGGTGGTGATCATGTTGCCAAACGGCGTGTTCATCACAATCACACCGGCTTTCGACGCGGCGACTTTGTCTACATTGTCAGTACCAATCCCGGCGCGCGCGACAACCTTCAGGTTGGTCGCGGCTTCAAGGATCTTCTCGGTCACTTTGGTGGCCGAGCGGATCGCCAGACCGTCATAATCGCCGATCTTGGCGGCAAGTGCGTCCTTGTCTTTGCCAAGGTTGGGTTCGAAATCAACTTCGATGCCGCGATCACGGAAAATCTGAACGGCGGTTTCCGAAAGCTTGTCGGATACGAGTACTTTGGGGGCCATGGTGTTGGTCCTTCTTCAAAGATGTAGGGGAAAGTCCCGCGCGCCCTTGCGCGGGACGGAAAGCTTATTGGGCTTCGATTTCGGCGTTAAACGCCCAATCAAGCCACGGCATCAGGGCCTCGACGTCCGACGTCTCGACCGTGCCACCGCACCAGATGCGCAGACCGGCAGGCGCGTCACGATAGGCACCAACGTCCAACGCCACACCTTCTGCTTCCAGACGTTTGGCAACGGCCTTGGCGAAGGTTGCGCCATCTTTGATGCGGTCATCGGTGAACTTCAGGCAGACCGAAGTGTTCGACAGCGTGGTCGCATCTTCGGCAAGGAAATCGACCCAGTCACGCATCTCGACGAAGTCAGCGACGGCCTTGGTGTTGGCGTCTGCGCGGTGGATCAGACCTTCCAGCCCACCAACCGAACGCGCCCAATCGAGGGCGAATAGGTAGTCTTCGACGGCCAGCATCGACGGCGTGTTAATCGTTGCGCCGGTGAAGATGCCTTCGATCAGCTTACCGCCTTTGGTCAGGCGGAAGATTTTCGGCAGCGGCCATGCAGGCGTGTAACTTTCCAGACGCTCTACAGCGCGCGGGGAAAGGATCAGGATGCCGTGTGCAGCCTCGCCGCCCAGCACTTTCTGCCAAGAGAATGTGGTCACATCCAGCTTGTCCCACGGCAGGTCCATCGCAAACGCAGCCGAGGTCGCGTCGCAGATGGTCAGACCTTCTCGGTCGTCCGCAATCCAGTCACCGTTCGGAACGCGCACGCCCGATGTGGTGCCGTTCCAGGTGAAAACAACGTCATTGGCGAAATCAACAGACGCCAGATCAGGCAGTTGGCCGTAATCAGCGGTCTTCGCGACGGCGTCGATTTTCAGCTGCTTCACAACATCGGTGACCCAGCCCGAACCGAAAGATTCCCATGCCAGCATCTCGACCTTGCGGGCGCCCAGAAGCGACCAAAGGGCCATTTCAACCGCGCCGGTGTCGGACGCAGGAACGATGCCGATTTTGTAATCCGCGGGGATGCCCAGAACCTCGCGCGTGCCTTCGATGGCCGCTTTCAGCTTGTCCTTGCCGATGGCGGCACGGTGCGAGCGACCCAAGGCGGCGTCGGCCAAGGCATCAAGATTCCATGTGGGGGGTTTGGCACAGGGGCCAGAAGAAAAACGCGGATTTGCCGGCCGCGTCGCCGGTTTTGTAATATCAGTCATGATACCCTCACAGATATGTGCCCTTCGTTGGGGAAGGGTGTCCCACTGACCGAGGTAAGGCGCAGCGCTTTTCTGCACAAGCATAAAAGCGTCGGAATTTGCATGTGATGTGTCGAATTCAGACGCCGAAAGACCACTATCGGAAACTTGCGCCCCAGCTGGAAACGCCGCAATCGCCTAAGAATTGCTGATTAGAGCTTGTGATCCGGACGTGATCTGCCGCATGAAACGCCTAACTGAATTGCCCAGACAAAGGCCCATCCATGTTCATCGCCACGCTGATCGCCTCGCCCACTGCCCGCAACCTCGAGCCCGCATTGGTCGAAAACCTGCGCAACGCGTGGGGCGGAGGGGATGCCGTGTGGCTGGCACCGGACGAAGCCGCCGAGTTTTCGCTGGACGCACTGCCTGACAATCAATGGGACGTGTGGGAAGACCTGCAAAAATTGGGCGTCGACCTGATCGTGCTACCCGCTGAAGGGCGCAAGAAGAAGATGCTTCTGGCGGATATGGACTCGACCATGATCCAGCAGGAATGCATCGACGAGCTGGCGGACGAGGCTGGCGTCGGCGAACGCGTCAAAGACATTACCGCGCGTGCGATGAATGGCGAGCTGGACTTCGAAGGCGCCCTGACAGAACGTGTCGGGCTTCTGAAAGGTCTGCCGGAAAGCGTCATCGGCGACGTTCTGGCCAATCGCATCACCTTGATGCCCGGAGGCAAGGCGCTGCTGTCCACGATGAAAGCAAACGGCGCTTACGCGGCGCTGGTGTCCGGCGGTTTCACAGCCTTCACCGCCCATATCGCCGAGACACTTGGCTTTGACGAAAACCGCGCCAACACGCTGAACGTCGACGGCGGCGCGCTGACCGGCACGGTGGGCATGCCCATCTTAGGACGCGAGGCCAAAGTACAGGCGCTGAAAGAGATCACCACCCGCCTTGGCCTATCCCATGATGATGTGATGGCCGTGGGCGATGGTGCCAATGATCTGGGCATGCTGGGGCTGGCAGGCGCGGGTGTTGCGCTGCATGCCAAGCCCTCGGTCGCGGCCGAATGCGATATCCGCATCAACCACGGCGACCTGACCGCACTGCTCTATATCCAAGGCTATGCCCAGTCAGACTTCGTAAATGGCTGAGTTCTCAACGGAAATCTTGCTGTTCCTGCTGGCGGCAGGTTTTGTTGCGGGCTTTATCGACAGCATCGCGGGCGGCGGTGGCTTGATCACTGTCCCGGCCCTTCTTCTGGCGGGCGTTCCCCCCGTAACTGCGCTGGCAACGAACAAAGTGCAGGGGTTGTTTGGCGCAGGCATGGCCGCGGTGACCTATGCACGCAAAGGGCATGTCAATCTGCGTAGGCAGATGAGACCAGCCGCCATATCCTTTGCAGCCTCTTTGGTCGGCGCGTTGTCGGTCAACGCTCTTCCGACCGAATTGATCCGCTGGATCCTGCCCATCCTGATGGTCGCCATCGCGCTGTTCTTCGCGCTGAAACCGGGCTTGGACGACGTAGATCGTCTCCAAAGGCTGACACCGGTTTTGTTCTCGCTGACTTTCGTCCCTGCTGTTGCCTTCTACGATGGGCTCTTGGGGCCGGGGGCTGGTGCTTTCTATATGCTGGCCTTCGTCGCGATGGCCGGTCACGGGATCCTGAAAGCCACGGCGCATACGAAGCTTCTGAACTTCGCCTCGAACGTGGGCGGACTGGCCGGGTTTTTGCTGGTGCTCTCGCCGCTTTGGCTGATCGGACTGGCGATGGGTGTGGCGCAGATGGCTGGGGCCTATGTCGGCTCGTCGCTGGCGTCCCGCATCGGCGCGCGTCTGATTAAGCCGCTTCTGGTGATCGCCTCATCCGCTATGGCGCTGAAGCTGATCACCGACTTGATGTGAGCGGCGGGTTAAAGCGCCAGCACGGCTTCAGACGGGCGGATAAAGCCCGTGTTCAGCCCAGCAAAATTCAGAACATCTGGGTTCAGGCGCTTCTTCACATCCGGATGCGCCAGGTCCAACACACCAAGCTTCACAAGAATGGCCGCGATGGCACATTCAGATGCGCGGGTTGATCCATCTTCGATCTTCAGCGCCACTCCCATCTCGAGTTCTGGAATAATGGCGACGAAGAAGGCTTCGGCCCCAGTCTTCAAAGCAACCTTCCCCGGCGCTGAGCGCATCAGCTCGGTACAAGCACGGGTTTCACCGGCCACAAGATCGGGGTGAAGCATCATCGCTTCGCGCAATCGGACCGAAGCCCTCGCGCGCGCATCTCCGCTTTCTTTCGCGCTCGCGAAACCGGCCATTGCCCGCCCCATGCCCAAAAGCGTACTGGCGTGGTTCGGTGCGGAACAGCCGTCGATGCCGAAACCGGGGCTGACCTCGTCAGTCACCTCTTCGAATGCTTGTTTGATTGCCACCTGAATGGGGTGATCCACCTCGACGTATTCCGGGTCGCTAACACCCATGTGGCGGCTGAGCGTCAGGAACCCTGCATGCTTACCCGAACAATTGTTGTGAATGCGGCAGGGGCTGTCATCGGTTTTGATCAACCCGACCTTGGCTGGCTTGTCAGCGGGCCATTGCGGGCCACAGCGCAGATCGTCATCACGCAATCCCATATCCGTCAACCAGCGCGTCACACGATCTGTGTGAATGGCCGCGCCCTGATGGCTGGCACACGACAATGCAAGCTGTTCGGTCGTCAGGCCAGCCGCATCCGCAGCGCCACTTTCAACCAGCGGCAAGGCCTGCAACATCTTGGCAGAGGACCGTGGCAGGATCACTTGATCCGGGTCCCCCCACGCGTGAACAATCCCTCCTGTCTTGTCCACCACAACCGCATGCCCACGGTGTTGACTTTCAAGGATATCGCCGCGCCAGACCTCGACCAGCCGCTCTGCCTTACCCATTCTTTTCTCCTTCCGCCCGGAAACTCGCGAAAATCCGCCGCCGGGGCTTTCATTACCCTGTCTTTTCACGCTAAACTGCGCCTGCAGACATGGAAACGACCTGAGCGGTCTGGTCAAGGGCCACTTAAGATGGCAGGGACAACGCAACGGTCCGAGGCAGAGGCAGCGGAGGCTGTATTAGACATGAATCGTTTGATCTTGGGTGCAATTGGCGCCTTTGGCTTGTCGGTGGCAGCGACAGGTGTCATGGCGCAACAAAGCTCGAACCGGGTGGCCGCGAACACCGATTGGAGCGTTTTCGTCGAGAAAAACCCGACCGAGTGCTGGAGCGTTTCCAGCCCGAAAGAGACCGTGAATACCAAAAACGGTCGCGCGGTTGCAGTAAAACGCAGTGATATTCTGCTGTTTGTCAGCTATCGCCCGGGCAAAAATGTGAAAGGCGAAGTGTCGTTCACTGGTGGCTATCCGTTCGCTCCTGGCTCAACGGTCGATCTGACCATTGGCAGCAACAACTTCCAACTGTTCACCGATGGCGAATGGGCATGGGCCGCAAGCCCCGCAGATGATGCAAAGATCATCAAGGCGATGAAGGGCGGTGCCAAAGCAGTTGCATCGGCACAATCTTCGCGCGGCACCAAAACGCAGGACACGTTCAGCCTGCTTGGTTTTACCGCCGCCGTGGACGAAGCCGGAAAGCGCTGCACCAACTGATCCTCTAGGTCAGAAATCTATTTCAACACGCCATGGTGAAATCCGTGGCGTGACAAGCTATATATGTTGCCCTATAGACTGCCGCCCTGCACGGTAAGGAACGCGACATGGATACCAAGGCCCCGATTACTCAGGATGTGATGACCATCCCCCGCAAGACC
Organism: Aliiroseovarius sp. F20344; assembly: GCF_023016155.1. Classification (GTDB taxonomy): domain Bacteria; phylum Pseudomonadota; class Alphaproteobacteria; order Rhodobacterales; family Rhodobacteraceae; genus Aliiroseovarius. The sequence continues at coordinate 656,848 of NZ_JALKBG010000003.1, read as the reverse complement.
GTTGAAGGTGGCAAACGCAACCTCGTGGGTCTGACGCGTGACCAGATGCGTGATGCGTTGATCGAAATCGGCACGCCGGAAAAGCAGGCCAAGATGCGCACCGGCCAGATCTGGCAGTGGATTTATCAGTGGGGCAAACGCGACTTTGCCGACATGACGAACCTTGCCAAAGCCTACCGCGCACAACTGGACGAGCACTTCGTGATCGAAGTCCCCGAGGTTGTCAGCCGCCAAGTGTCCGAGGATGGCACACGCAAATACCTTGTCCGTATCGCAGGCGGCCACGAGGTCGAGGTCGTGTATATCCCCGAAGAAGGCCGCGGCACGCTGTGCATCAGCAGCCAAGTGGGCTGCACGCTGACCTGTTCCTTCTGCCACACAGGCACTCAGAAACTGGTGCGCAATCTGACTGCCGGCGAGATCGTCGGCCAAGTGATGATGGCGCGCGATGATCTGGATGAATGGCCTGTCCCCGGCGCCCCCAAAGACGAAACACGTCTTCTGTCCAACATCGTTCTGATGGGCATGGGCGAGCCTTTGTACAACTTCGACAACGTACGCGACGCGATGAAGATCGCGATGGACGCCGAGGGCATTCAGCTATCGCGCCGCCGCATTACATTGTCTACTTCGGGCGTCGTGCCCGAAATCGCCCGCACCGCCGAAGAAATAGGCTGCCTGTTGGCCATCAGTTTCCACGCCACAACGGATGAGGTCCGTGACGTGCTGGTGCCGATCAACAAGCGCTGGAACATTGAAGAGCTGTTGGGCTCGCTGGCGGCCTATCCAAAAGTGTCGAACAGCGAGCGGATCACATTTGAATACGTGATGCTTGACGGCGTGAATGACTCGGACGACGACGCGCATCGTTTGATCGCGCACATCAAACGCCACAACATCCCCGCCAAGATCAACCTGATCCCGTTCAACGAATGGCCCGGCGCGCCCTATAAGCGGTCATCAAACAACCGCATTCGCGCCTTTGCCAACATCATCTATCAGGCAGGTTACGCCAGCCCGATCCGCAAAACCCGCGGCGAGGACATCATGGCGGCTTGCGGTCAGTTGAAATCAGCCACCGAACGCGCGCGCAAATCGCGTAAGCAGATCGAGGCTGAGGCTGGGTTGAACTAAGTTAGAACCGGTATCCAAAAGTCCGCTGACAATCAGTGAAGCGCAGACCAACCCTGCGCTTTTCTACTCTCATGACCAGACAAACTGATTGATCCACCTCTTCGCGTCTTGCGGAAAAGCTGGATTGCTCGTCGCCATCCCTGTCACAACTTCACATCACATTTAGTGAAAATGTAGCGAAAATTGACAGAACGCGCGCGAACTGGCTAGATACTAAGGCTTTCTTAAAGAATGGGGAGAGGCAGGCTCAACCCCAGCGAGAGTGAAAGCGAGAGCAGGACCCATGGCGCTTTTGACGCTGACCTTCCCGCCTGGAACCGTTGCAGCGGTGTCCAAGTCGAGTGGCGACTGGTATGTCGACTCTGTCAATACGACGGATGTGGTCATCATTGTCGACGATGCCGACAATGATGGCACGATTTCAGACGATGAATGGGACGCTGCCGTATCTGGAAACGGCAATGACATTGGCGATGCCGGCTTTCTGTATCAGGGCGGCGGCACCTCAGGTTTCCTTTATGCCACCAATGGTACCACGACATTCACTGTTGGCGAAGATGTCACCGACATCCGCCACAATATGTCGAACCATTTCGAGGCAGATGTCTCTGCCGTTGTCTGCTTTGTAAAGGGAACACGGATCGCAACGCCCGAGGGTCACCAATTGATCGAAACCCTCCACGAAGGCGACAAAGTTCTGACTGCCAATGGCGAAGCCCACAGGGTACGCTGGATCGGTCGCCGCGAAGTATCCGCTTTTGAATTGCTTCATGCCCCAAAGCTCTGCCCCGTGCGCATCCGCGCTGGCGCGTTGGGAAATCAGCTTCCGGTGCGGGATCTGCTGGTTAGCCGCCAACACAGGATCCTGATTAAATCCAAAGTCGCTGAACGCATGTTTGGCACGAATGAGGTTTTGATCCCCGCCGTCAAACTTATCGAGTGCTCGGGCATCGATATTGACGACCGCCCCCGGCCAATCGAGTACTTCCACATCCTTCTCGACAGGCATGAAATCCTGCTGGCAAACGGCGCCCCCGCGGAAAGCCTGTTTACCGGGCCGGAAGCGATGAAATCACTGTCCCCAGAAGCAATTGATGAGATCAATACCCTATTCCCCGAAATACTTGAGAGGATTTCAAATCAGGGCCCGGCGGCTCTTGTGCCATCAAACAAGAGGGTAAACCGTATGCTCAAGAGGCACAAAAAGAACAACAAGGCGCTGGCATGCGTCTAGCCCTGCCCACATCCGTGCGTTTGCAGATTCTTAGATTAGGCCCAGTTGATCACCGCCCCGGCAAAGCATCCCGTGCATCACGGTTTGGCCAGTTGTCCATCGCATCCACAGCTTCTTGAGCGGTTTCCACGAACCGGAACAGGTCCAGATCCTCGGCGCTGATGGTTCCGGCATCAGACAGCGCTTCCCAGTTCACAATCGTGGTCCAGAACTCTTTACCGAACAGCAGGATCGGAACCTTCTTCATGCGTCCGGTCTGGATCAGCGTCAGGCTTTCGAAAAGTTCGTCCAAGGTGCCAAAACCACCGGGGAAGATAGCGATGGCTTCCGCCCGCATCAGGAAGTGCATCTTACGGATGGCGAAATAGTGAAAGTTGAAGCACAGGTCCGGTGTTACATATTCGTTGGGCGCCTGTTCGTGTGGCAGCACGATGTTCAGGCCTATGGACACGCCACCCGCGTCTTCGGCGCCGCGGTTTCCAGCTTCCATCACACCGGGGCCGCCGCCGGTGACCACCACGTTCTCGCGGTGATTGTTCACCTTCGAGCGCAGTGTCAAAAGGCGGGCGAACTCGCGTGCTTCGTCGTAAAACTTGGACAAATCAGCCAGAGTCTTCGTTCGAGCAGCGTCTTTCTTAGCAGGTTCGGGAATGCGCGCACCACCGAATAGGACAACGGTCGTTTCAACACCGTATTCCTGCATCATCAGTTCCGGCTTCAAAAGTTCCAGCTGTAAACGAACTGGGCGCAGCTCATCACGGCACAGAAATTCGGGATCATCAAAAGCCAGCTTATAGGCGGGCGCCCGTGTTTGGGGGGTGTCCGGAATTTGGTGTGCTGCCTCGCGGTCTTGATGGCTATCGCGAAGCGGATGGTTGCGGTCGTCTTTCATTAAACTGGTCCTGTCACATTTGCGTTTCTTCCCCAAGGGGTAGCGGCTTTAGCGCTAAAGGACCAGTCCAACATGCTCACTGTTGCGCGATGAAAAGGTCGCTTGGGGTGTGCTTGACGCCGCAGATTGGCGCACCGCCCCCAATCTTCATTGCGAAAAAGGGGTATGGGCCTTATAGGCCTTGTGCAACATTCACGCGCCTACGGAGATACAGACATGTCGAACGCCCAACTCGAATCTGCCATTGAAGCCGCCTGGGAGGCGCGCGACACAATTACCCCCGCAACAACGGGCGAAACCCGTGAAGCCATCGAGGATACGCTGAACGCTCTGGATAGCGGCAAATTGCGCGTGGCCGAGCGTCAGGACAATGGTGACTGGCACGTAAACCAGTGGGCCAAGAAGGCTGTACTGCTGGGTTTCCGCATCAAGGATATGGAAGAGCAAACAGGCGGCCCGCAAGGCGGCGGCTGGTGGGACAAGGTCGACAGCAAGTTCAAAGGCTGGGGCGACAATCAGTGGAAAGCCGCGGGCTTCCGCGCCGTGCCAAACGCCGTGGTCCGCAAGTCGGCCTATATTGCGCCAGGAGTGGTCCTGATGCCGTCTTTCGTGAACCTTGGTGCTCACGTTGATGAAGGCACCATGGTCGACACTTGGGCCACCGTTGGTTCCTGTGCCCAGATTGGTAAAAACGTACACCTGTCAGGTGGTGTTGGCATCGGCGGCGTGCTGGAACCCATGCAGGCCGGCCCGACCATCATCGAGGATAACTGTTTCATCGGTGCGCGTTCAGAAGTCGTAGAAGGCTGCATCGTTCGCGAAGGCTCGGTTCTGGGCATGGGCGTTTTCATCGGCCAGTCGACCAAGATCGTTGACCGCGAAACCGGCGAAGTGATGTACGGCGAAGTGCCGCCTTATTCGGTGGTTGTTGCCGGTTCGATGCCCTCGAAAAACAACATCAACCTCTATTGCGCCGTGATCGTGAAACGCGTGGACGCCAAGACCCGTTCGAAGACGGGTATCAACGAGCTGCTGCGCGACTGATCTCGGGATAGTGATCGCCCCAAACATTTGGGGCGTCTTTTTGAAGAGACTTCGTCTCAAGGCGCGCCATGTGATGCATGGCGCGTTTTTCACATCCACCTGAGCACTTCATCGCATTACGCCACGCGCGTTTTGCGGAAGGCGTAGACCATGGCAGAGCAGCCTCTTGAAGCCAGCGGCGCAGCGACACAGGCAGGGCATCATACTCACGCATTGGATTTGCCACCCGCTTGCGTGGTTTTAAGGATGATCGCAGATTGTTCATCTGGGGAAATACTTTGCAATTGTTCGTTACGTTATTTCATAACAAATATGCAATTCAGATTTCAGGAGCTCTCAACGCTACAAGAGGCTCATTACTCTGGCCTTAGCGCGGGCCGCCGAACCATTTTTCAGATAGATCAGAATAAGCGCCAGTCTCGATCAGGCGTAGTAGCGCGACGTTGATCTCTTCACGCAAGGGGCTGCCCGTCGGCAAAGCGATACCGTAGCTTTCCGGGCGGAAAACACTGCCCAAAACCTCGCCATATCGCGCACCTTCATTCTGCGCGTAATACGCCAAAATGGGACCGTCAAAAATCACGGCGTCCAACTCTCCTTGCTCGAAGTCGCCCAATAGCGCGTCGAGCGAATCGTAGCCCGCGTAGACCATGCTGCGCTCTTCCAAGAACATGGCGGCGGTTGATCCTTCGGTGGTGCCAACGCGTTTCCCGTCCAGATCAGACACCGAATGGATCGACCCAGAAATCGCGCTGACCGTGATAGATGCGGTGATGTGGGCCACGAAGACCGACACGACAAACAAGCTTGAGATCACCAAGAAAGTGCCGAACAGGCGTCCGAATGTCGAACGCGGCATGCGTTCTTCAAAGCCACCATTCACAACCAGATTAAGCGCCCACCAAAAGGACGGGAACATGGCTTGGCGCGCGCTTCCTTCGAAATAGGGCTGTTTGTCGCGCTCGAAGAACCACATCAACATGCCACCGCCCAGAAGCAGCGCAAATGCGGCTAGAATGGCCAAGGCGAGATCGAGGCTAAGCAGCGTCGACCAGATGCTGATGCCGTCTTGATTGCGTGGCACCATAATCCGCAATCCGCCGTGATAGATCGGCTGCGAGAAATCCATACGCGCTTCGCGATCTCGGGTGATCGAGATGTTGGCGATCGCCCCGTCCGCCTCAATGCTTTCAACTTGGCCCAGCATTTCTGGGAAGCTCTCTGTGATTTCGAAACTGACAGTCTGTCCCATCTCGGAGGCGATGGCTGTCATTAGGTCGATCGCAAACCCTGTCGGGCCTTCCTCGCCAGACATGGCAAAAGGCGGTCGTTCAACCGTTACAAAATCCAGATCAGATGCCTGTGCATATGACACCGTGGTCATACAAATCGTTGCCAGACACACAGCGGCCAAGTGGCGCAGCCTTTGTGCAATCATCGCGCTTATTCCCCAAACTACATTCCCCCAATACCCTGACCGATGCGAACTGCCAACTGTTTGCGTTTGTCACTTGCGCTTTCCGTGGCGTTCTGCCACGCATTTTTCATGACCAAGACCACCAAAACAAAGAAACCTCACAAGGTATATACACTCCTGGTTGAGGTGGGCCGTAAAGACGATGATGGATTGCCCGATGGCGCAACCGGCGCTGCGTTGGTTTGCTATGCCTCAGGCATTGATGAAGCGGAAGCTGTGCGCGAGACCGTTGCGATTCTGAAGCAGGCGGATTTGGCGCCGCTGGATGTCAGCGGATACGGATCGCTGGATGATCGTTTGGCCGAAGGTCATGACATCCCCCCGGAAGAGCGCAAGTTGATGGGCCGCGCATTGGCCGAAAACAGCGTGATCGTCGCGCAGATGACACCGTTCTTCGACGAGGATTGAAGATGGGCACCATCTTTTGGGATCTGGATGGAACCCTAACTGACCCTAAGCCCGGAATTACAGGCAGTGTCATCAAGGCGCTGCAAGACTTGGGCATCGCCGCACCAAAGGCGGACGATCTTGAATGGGTGATTGGTCCTGCCTTGCTTTGGAGCTTCGAGAAACTTGGTGCCCCAGACCCTGACGCCGCGCTGGCGGCCTATCGTCGGCATTACACCACGGGCGGTGGAATGTATAACTGCATGGTCTATGACCGCATCCCCGAGGTTCTAGATCAACTTGTGCAATCACGCGCGATGCACATCGCGACGGCCAAACCACATGCTTATGCGCGAAAGATCACCGAACATTTCGGACTGTCGAAACACATGACGCATGAATTCGGGCCGGAACTGGATGGCACCCGAAACGACAAGGCCGAGCTTTTAGCCCATGCGTTGACCATTACCGGAAACGACCCTGCGAACTGCGTGATGATCGGGGATAGGCACTATGACATGAACGCCGCGCGCGCCAACAACATGGCGTTCATCGCGGTGGGCTGGGGCTATGGAGGGCAGGATGATCTGTCTGATGCCGATGCCCATGTGCAAACGCCCGACGAATTGCCGGGCGCTGTTGGATCACTTATCGGGTAAAGCGTTAGGGCCTTACAATCGTGACAAAGCTGTCTGGAACCGATGGATCCTGCATCAACAGCTTATCCAGCGGGATCGTAATGGCTGCTTTCCGCCCGTTCATGGCCTTCTCGCCATTCGTCTCGATGATGTTGCCCTCGATCTCCATCTTGATCCGGCGACCTACAAAGGCCTGCTGCATCATCGCGATCATTGCCGGGTCAATCCCACCTTCCGAAATCTGAGCTTTCATCTCGGCCAGATCGAAAGACACGCGAACATCACCATTATCCAGACGTTCGATCCGTGCGGATTCGTCCGGCGCCATGCCGTCAGAGTTGTCTTTGGCGGAATCAAGTTCGGCAATCACTTCGTCGATCGTTCCAGTCTGTTCGATCTCGCATCTGTATCCGCCATCATCAAGCGGCGTGCCTACACCGTCTTTACACAGGTCTTGGCCACTTGCCGCTATCATCTGATACCCATCGGGGCCCATCACGATAACCGATGACACAGTGGCCGTGTCGTCCTCGATGCTCAGCTTCATGTCAGCATCAACACAAGCCGTTAGTGGCAAAAGGCATAAAAGGAACAGGAGTTTACGCATAGGGCGCTCCGATCAATGGTTTGAATTCGCCTGCAGGTTAGCGGCGCAGGCGCGGCGGGTCCAGCGCGCTATGATGCGAAAGCTTGATACGCGGTGTTTCGCAGGCAAGGCCCGTTTTCACCGGTCGCTGCACCTGCTAAGAAAGGTGGGAATGGAGATTTCGATGACGAACACCCAACCTGCTCCGCTGGACCCGGTAGATTTGACCCAAAGACTTGTGCGCTGCGCTTCGGTTACGCCGGACGAAGGGGGTGCACTGACGTTACTTGAGGGCATCCTGACCGGGGCTGGATTTACCTGCACCCGCATTGACCGGGGTGAGGTGTCGAACCTGTTTGCCCGGTGGGGATCGAAGAACGCGCGCACATTGGGCTTCAACGGGCACACCGATGTGGTGCCGGTCGGGGATGCGGATGCGTGGAGCGTTGATCCCTTCGGTGCGGAAATTCGCGATGGATATCTATACGGCCGTGGAGCGACGGACATGAAATCCGGCGTGGCCGCATGGGTGGCTGCTGCCGTAGATTTCACCCGCAATGCGCCCGAGGATGCATCGCTTGTCATCACCATCACTGGCGACGAAGAAGGCCCGGCCACAGATGGCACTGTGGCTATTCTGGACTGGATGGCCGCACAAGGCGAACAGATGAACGATTGCATCGTCGGTGAACCCACCTGCCCCAATGACATGGGTGAGATGATGAAGATCGGGCGTCGCGGTTCGATGACAGCTTATTTCACCGCGCGTGGAGTGCAGGGCCACGCGGCCTATCCACATCGTGCGCTGAACCCCGTGCCAGCCTTGGCGCGTCTGATGGCCGACCTTGCTGCGCATGAGCTGGACAACGGCACCGATCACTTCGATGCCTCGACATTGGCCGTGACCACCATCGACACCGGCAACCCAGCAACCAACGTGATCCCCGCCGAAAGCCGTGCGACCGTGAATGTTCGCTTCAATGACGCCCATAGCTCCGACAGCCTGACTAAGTGGTTGCAGGCCGAGGCCGAACGGGTCGGCAAGGACACTGGCGTAGATATCGAGATGGTCGTGAAGGTGTCCGGCGAAAGCTTCGTGACTCCTCCGGGTGAGCTGTCGCAGTTAATTGCGGATGCCGTTCAGTCTGAAACGGGTCGTGAGCCCGAAGCGTCGACATCGGGTGGAACTTCGGATGCCCGCTTCGTCCAACATCATTGTCCTGTGGTCGAATTCGGCCTTGTCGGGAAAACCATGCATGCGGTGGATGAACGGGTCGAAGTCGCCCTGATCCCGCAGCTTAAATCCATCTACAGTCGCATCATTCAGGATTACTTCGCATGAGCAAACTGCCCACCAAGAAAGACATTCTGGACTGGATCGCGGAACATCCGACTCAGACTGGCAAACGCGACATTGCGCGTGCGTTCGGCATCCGAGGTGCTGCCCGAATTGATCTGAAACGCATCCTGAAAGAGCTCGAGGCGGAAGGTCACCTTCAGAAACGCAAGAAGACCTACCGCGAGAAGGACAAGCTGCCCCCGGTATCGGTTTTGCGTATTGAAGCGCCTGACGCCGATGGTGATCTGTTTGCAACTCCGACCGAGTGGGAAGGCGAAGGCCCGGCACCCTGCGTTCTTTTGATCACGAAAGACGGCGATCCGGCCTTGGCCCAGGGCGAGCGCATTTTGGCCCGTCTGACCGAGGTGAAAGAGGATACCCACACCTATGAAGGTCGACTGATCCGTCGGATCGGGTCTAATCCCATCCGCATCTTGGGGATATTCCGAAAAGGTTCTGAAGGTGGTCGCATTGTGCCCATCGACAAAGGTGCGGACAAGGAATGGCGGGTTGATCCCGGCGCGGATGAAGGTGCCAAGGATGGGGAACTGGTCGAGGCACAGCAATCCGGCCCGAAATCCCGCATGGGCCTGCCCCGTGCGCGCATTGTGGCTCGTTTGGGCGATCCAACCGCCCCCAAGGCCGTCAGCCTGATCGCCATCCATCAGCATGGCATTCCTGATGCCTTCCCTGACAAGGTAATCGAAGAAGCGGACGCTCAGAAACCCGCAGGTTTGAAGGACCGCGAAGACCTGCGCCACCTGCCCTTAATCACCATCGACCCGGCAGATGCGCGCGACCACGATGACGCAGTTTATGCCCATGCCGACGACACGCCCGGAAACCCCGGCGGCCACGTGGTCTGGGTCGCCATTGCCGATGTGGCACATTACGTGACACCCGGATCGGCACTGGATCACGAGGCACGCAAGCGCGGCAACTCCAGCTATTTCCCCGACCGCGTGGTGCCCATGCTGCCCGACCGTCTGTCGGGCGATCTGTGCAGTTTGCACGAAGGTGTTCCGCGTGCCTGTCTGGCGGTGCGTATGGTGTTGGACGCCCAAGGCAACAAGAAAAGCCATAGTTTTATTAGGGGGCTGATGAAGTCCCATGCATCTCTGAACTATGCCGAGGTTCAGGCCGCACAGGATGGCCAGCCGAACGAAAAATGTGCGCCTTTGATGGATGATGTGATCGCTCCGCTTTACGCGGCCTATCGCTCTGCCAAGCTGGGACGTGAGGCGCGGCAGCCGTTGGATCTGGACCTTCCCGAACGCAAAATCATTTTGGATGAGGACGGCAAAGTTGCCTCGATTGCGTTTGCAGACCGCTTCGATGCGCATCGTCTGATCGAAGAATTCATGATCCTCGCGAATGTCTCAGCCGCAGAAGAACTGATGCACCTTCAACGCCCGCTCCTGTTCCGCGTGCATGAAGAACCCAGCCCCGAAAAGCTGGAAGCATTGCGCGAGGTTGCTCAGGCGTCTGGCTTTACCTTGGCCAAAGGGCAAGTCTTGCAAACGCGCCACCTGAACAATCTGCTGGCGCAGGCAGAAGGCAGTGAGTTTGATGAACTGATCAACATCTCGACCCTGCGGTCAATGACGCAGGCCTATTACTTCCCGCAGAATTTTGGCCATTTCGGACTGTCGCTTAAGTCCTACGCGCATTTCACATCGCCCATCCGTCGCTATTCCGACCTGATTGTGCACCGGGCTTTGGTGTCGGGTCACGGGTGGGGGGATGATGGTTTGTCACCTCAAGACGTCGAGACGCTGGAAGCCACCGCACAGCATATTTCGGAAACGGAACGCCGGTCGATGCTGGCCGAGCGTGACACGACGGACCGCTATTTGGCAGCCTATCTTTCGGAACGGATCGGCGGCGAATTCACGGGCCGCATATCCGGTATTGCCCGGTTTGGGATGTTCGTGAAGCTGGACGAAAGCGGTGCTGATGGGCTCGTCCCGCTTAGCACATTGGGCAACGAATTCTTCCGCTTCAATGCCGACGATCAGACCCTGACCGGAGAGCGTTCGAACTTCACTTTAGGTCTGGGACAGCGCGTTGTTGTCCGCCTTACCGAAGCCATTCCAACCACCGGCGGGCTTGCGCTTGAGTTATTAGAGGTTGAGGGGCGAAAACTGCCGAGAACCTCAGGGCGAAAAGGGGGGAAATCTGGCCGACGAAAACCCATGACCAGCGCCAAGAAGAACGCCAAGGTCAAACGAAAGGTGAAACGATCCCGGCGATAACGCCGGTTGGGGATGCGAGGGCAACGTGACGGAAGCAATTGGGGCGGCACAGGGCAGCTTTGATACATGGCTGTCTGACTATATCGGACGCGTTTCAGCAGATGGCATTTCCCCAAATGTCATCAAAAGCAGCCGAAAGCTTATGGTGCTGGATCCAAAGATTCACGAAAAGCAATCCAACCAATCCGAATTCGTCCTGACCATCACCGACTATCTTGATCGTGTCGTCACGCCTGAACGGGTCAGCAAAGGCCGCGCAAGTTTCAGAAATCAGCGCCAGATACTGAACGAAATTGCCGAGACCTATCACGTAGATGCTCAGGCGATTTTGGCGATCTGGGGTGTTGAAACGGATTACGGGCGGGTTCGAGGCGAGCATTCGGTGTTGTCCGCGCTTTCGACCTTGGCGCATTCCGGACATCGCGCCGCTTTCTTTGAAGGCGAACTGACCGCTGCACTGACCATCATTCAGAACAGCGATATCAAACCAAGAGACATGCTTGGGTCTTGGGCAGGGGCCATGGGACACGGGCAGTTCATGCCTTCAAGTTTTCTGGATTTTGCCGTGGACCACGATCAGGATGGCAAGCGGGATATCTGGTCTAGCGACCCGACCGATGGGTTGGCCTCGATTGCCAATTATCTGGCCAAACACGGATGGCGCGAAAGCCAGCCTTGGGGCATCGAAGTTACCTTGCCCGACGGGTTTGACTTTTCGTTGACCGGACCTGAACACAGGCACTCAATCAGTGATCTGAACAACATGGGTCTGCGCACGCGGGACGCCTCCAAACTACCGGACTATGGCGAAGCATCCGTACTTTGTCCGTCTGGCGCGACCGGCCCTGCCTTTGTGGTCAATCACAATTTCCGCGTGATCCTAACCTATAACCGGGCCGAGGCTTACGGCATTGCCGTTGGGCATTTGTCGGATCGCCTTGCCGGGTCGCGCACAGCAATCTCGCGCTGCCCTGAAAATCTGACGCCCCTGACCCGCAGCCTGATGACGGAGCTGCAAACCCTTCTGACCAAAGCAGGATTTGACACGCAAGGGGCCGATGGTTTCACCGGCCCCAATACAAGGTCTGCATTGCGAGACTATCAAAATCATGCCGGGCTGATCCCGGATGGTTTCGCGACAGAAACGCTATTGAATCAGCTGCGCTCAAAAACCTAATCGGTCTTATTCGAACTCCATCTCAGCATAGACTTGGCCAGCGTTTTTGGTGGCCAGCTCTTCGAAGGTGTCGTGATGGGCGAATGGCGATTGGTCGACGTAATAAGCTTCGTCCAGCGTGCCGCCCTCTTCCAAAAGCTTGCCAACTTCGCCGCGCAGATGCTTGAGGTATCCAATTGTGTGGTCTTCCACCTGCGCCATGTTGGTCGGGTAGCCATGGCCGGGGATGATATAGGTCGCACCGATGGGGGCAAACACGGTTTCCCAGGTCTCAATCCAGCAACTGGTGCAGGTGTCCTCAAAAATCGGCGGGATGCGATTGTGAAAGGCCATGTCGCCCGCGATCATCAGGCTTTCCTCGGGCAGCCAGACCTGAATGTCACCGGGGCTGTGGGCTGGGCCTGAATAAAGCACCTCGATGGTTTTACCACCCATCGTGATGACCTCTTTTTCCTCGAAGGTACGGGTCGGGCCCATCGGCTCGGTCCCTTCCCAGTTTTCCTGCGCATAGCGCTTCATACCTTCGAAAATCTGGCCCGAGTATTCTTCGAATTCATGTGCAGCATCCGCATGGGCCAAAACCTCGACCCCCTGTCCGATCCAATAGTTATTACCCAGCATCGCGTGACCCTGCCCGTTTTCGTTGATCACAAGCTTAACCGGCTGATCGGTCACCGTTTTGATCTCGGCATGGAGCGCTTCGGCCAGTTTGTAGTTCGCACCTGCATTCACAACGACTACGCCGTCACCTGTCACGATGAACGACAAGTTGTTGTTGTGGCCTACGTTTTCATAGGTCGGAGGAGCTGTCGCACCGATCGCGGACCAGACATCCGGGATCACTTCAACCGGTTTCTCGTACAGCACCGAGTCGGGATACTGATCTGCGATGTCTTCATCTGCAAGCGCAGGTAGGGCGAGGCAGGTCAGGATGGCGGTCGTGATGCGAAACATGTGGGTCCTCCGGAAATAAGTCTCGGATAGATTGTCACATTCGCATGTGTTGTTCTAGTGGAAAGAGAACACCCTTTTGCCGGGGGATTTCATGCCTCCGGCAGGGATGCTTTCGACAAGAAAAAGCTTAGCCATTCACAGCTTCAGCAGCGGCGCGCAGGGCGCGGATGTTGTCGCCATAGACTTCGGGCGTGTCGACCGAGCCGCCTTTGAACACCGCCGAGCCTGCGACGAAGCAATCAGCGCCAGCTTCGACCAGCGGACCGATGGTGGTGGGGTCTACGCCGCCGTCCACTTGGATGTGAATGTCGCGATCTCCGATCATCTCGCGTACCTGTCGTACTTTATCCACTGAAGACGGGATAAATTTTTGCCCGCCAAAACCGGGATTCACGCTCATCACCAGAACCATATCGCAGAGCGGCAGCAGGTGTTCGATCACCGAAGCAGGCGTGCCCGGGTTCAGACTGATACCAGCCTTGGTGCCGGTGGCCTTGATGGCCTGAAGCGTGCGGTGCGGGTGTGGGCCAGCCTCGTAATGTGCGACGATCATATCGGCACCAGCTTCGGCATAGGCTTCGATATATGGATCAACAGGCGCGATCATTAGGTGCACGTCCATGAAGGTCTTCACATGCGGGCGGAAGGCTTTCACAGCGGGCGGACCAAAGGTCAGGTTCGGCACGAAATGCCCGTCCATCACGTCCACATGCACCCAATCCGCGCCTTGCGCTTCGATGGCCTGAATTTCCTGCCCGAAATTGGCGAAATCGGCGGAAAGGATCGACGGCGCGATCTTGATGGAACGATCAAAGGACATGGCGGGTCTCCGGGCAGCTATGCGTTGCCGCCCTTATAGAGAGTTTCGCGCATTTGCGAAGAGAGAAAGCGAGCGCGTGATTACCGCCTAGGCAACTCCGGATCACAACGCTTGCCTTGGATGCAGGCAGTCACTTTCCGAAGTGTTTCGCGATCGGGTTCACCAAATGCAAACCCGCCGCAAGGATTGGTTTCCAGCAAGTACCGGCCACCCTCTCGCTTCAGGAAAATGAGGTACTCGACACCATTCACAAGGCCGCCGCACCACGGGCCATAGCATTGCACATTGATGTCGATGTCACGCACAAACTGCGCGGCAAAACCGGCTTTGGTCAGGCTTTGGCCGTCGATACGGCCCGTCAGGAGATTGTCTGGCTTGACGTCTTCCTGACGATCCCAGTCTACTTGCGGCAGCTTGCTTTCGTCGAAGGTTAATTTGCCCAGCGCCACGACATAGCTGTCATCCGACTTGGCCGCATCATTATAGGCCGCGATTGCGTTATAGGGCATACAAGACAGAGCAAACCCCGCGCTTGGAACAGCCAAAAACGCAGCGACAAGCGGGGCGACGAACAAAGCACGCATTACAAATACTCCTGAAATCCTTTCATCACTTTGGCATAAAGCGCACGTTTAAAGGGTACGATATTTTCGACCACCTCATTTGTGGCCATCCATTGCCAACGGCTGAACTCAGGGTGATCGGTTTCAATGTTTACCTGAGCATCATCCCCGTGAAAGCGAAGAAGGAACCAGCGCTGCTTCTGCCCACGATACCGCCCTTTCCAGATCTTGGGCACAATGTCATGCGGCAGATCGTAGGGAAGCCAATCAGGCAGTTCGGCCTCGATGGACACAAGGTCCGCCGTAATGCCCGTTTCTTCCCACAGCTCGCGCAAAGCCGCTTCGCGGGGTTCTTCGCCGTCATCCACCCCACCTTGCGGCATTTGCCACGCAGTTTGGGTGCCCAGTTTCGGTGCATCAAGACGTTGACCGACAAAGGCTTTGCCTTCGGCGTTCAGGATCATGATGCCCACGCAGGGACGGTAAGGAAGGTTGTTGATTTCTTCGGGTGTCATTTGGACCTCATACATTCAGCGCGATCCTACGGATCGGGGCAGAAATGACCAGAGCAGGAAAATGAAAAAGGGCCACCCGAAGGAGGCCCTTTCAACACAATCTCGACAGATCAATCGGCCAAAGCGATGGTCGACAGACCCTTGATCAGATCAACCGCATAAGACAGCTGGAAGTCGTCATCGCGCAGCTTTGCTGCTTCTTCTGCGGCTTCGCGTTCTTCCTCAATCTGGCGGCGTTCGTCATCGGACAGGCTGTCATTGTTCAGGCTGCCACGCAGATCAGCCTCGGTCCGTTGGCGACCGTTCTCTTCTTCGCCATCTTCGCTTTCGGGCTGACGCGGAGGCTGTTCAACGACGATATCAGGCGACACGCCCAGCGCCTGGATCGAACGACCCGACGGTGTGTAATACCGCGCGGTCGTCAGGCGCATGGCCCCTTCGGACGCAACCGGCATCACAGTTTGGACCGAACCTTTGCCGAAGCTTTTTGTGCCCACGACGATCGCACGGCGGTGATCCTGAAGGGCGCCGGCCACAATCTCGGATGCGGAAGCCGAACCGCCGTTGATCAGTACAACCATCGGCTTGTCCTCTGCCAGATCGCCGGCTTCTGCATTTACGCGTTCGCTTTCTTCCGGTGTGCGGCCACGGGTCGAAACAATCTCGCCGGTTTCAAGGAACGCATCGGACACAGCGATGGCTTGGTTCAGCAGGCCGCCCGGATTGTTCCGCAGATCCAAAACGACACCATCGACATTCTCAAACCCGCCAAGGGTCTCGACTTCGCGGGCCAGACCTTCGGCCATGTTGGAATAGGTTTGGTCGTTAAAGGTGGTGACGCGCAGAACAACGGTATTCCCAACAGAACGCGCAGTGGCGGCAGTCAGCTTGATGGTGTCACGAATAATCGAAACATCAAAAGGTTCGTCCACACCTTCGCGCACGACAGTGATTATGATCTCGGATCCGACAGGGCCGCGCAGTTTGTTCACCGCCTCGTCCAGTGTCAGACCCAGCAGGCTTTCACCGTCGACATGAGTGATGTAGTCGCCGGTCTCCATCCCAGCATCATCAGCCGGAGTGCCGTCCATCGGGGACACAACACGCACGAAACCTTCTTCCTGCGTCACTTCGATACCAAGCCCGCCGAAAGACCCACGGGTTTGCACGCGCATGTCCGCTGCGTCCTTGGGCGACAGATAACTGGAGTGCGGATCAAGCGATGACAGCATGCCGTCAATTGCCGCTTCGATCAGATCGGCGGAATCAACTTCTTCAACATACTGGGCGCGAATACGCTCAAAGATATCGCCGAATAGATCAAGCTGCTCGTAAACGCTCGCGTTCTCGCTTGCGTCTTGTGCCACCAAGGGGCCTGCGATCTGAGTGGTTAGAATGGCGCCTGCCAAGGTTCCGCCCAGTGCCGCCATCACGAATTTCTTCATACCATCAATCCTTGCCTGCCGCGAACCAGTTCGTGGGATCCACGGGCGTTCCATCTTTTCTAAGCTCTATATAAAGCGTTTCCGTGCGTTCTGCGCCAGTTCCTTCCTCCGCAGCGATCAAAAACGCTTGATCACCTTCGGCCTCACCAGAAGGTTCTGCCCCGCCCATAAGCCCCACCGGGGCACCTTCGGACAGAACTTCGCCCACATCGCCATACAACTGACCGAGCCCAGCAAAGACCAGTAGGTAACCGTCTCCGGGTTCAAGAATCGCAACATTTCCATAGTCCAGAAGCGGACCAAGATAGCGAATCGTAGCGGGCCAAGGCGTTGTCACGATGGACAGAGGGCGTGTCGCGACGATCAAACCGGGGCGTTGAATGCCTGCCGCATCGCGTTCGCCAAACCCACGGATCACGCGACCCAGAACGGGCATCTCCAATCGCCCGCGAACGGATTGAAAGCTGGGCAGAGACGTCGCACTGGCTGTCGCGTCAGGGTCTGACATCAGGCCTTGTGCAAAACTTGCAAGAGTATCTGCGCTTTCCACCAGAGTTTTCATCCGCGCCTCATCCGCGATGAAACGGCGCGGCAATTCCGTGCGGCGCGCAATGGCAAGGCTAAGTTCAAAGCGTGCTTCCTGAACGCCCGCCAGACCGGCCTGCAGCGTTTCGACCGCACTTTCCTGTAGCGCGCGAAGGGTGCGTTGTTCTTCCAAACGGGCGCGTAGATCTTCGGCCTGCGCTTGCAGTGCCGGGGTCACTTCGGACAAAATCATGCCAGAACGCGCGGTGCCTACGGGGCCTGATGGATGCACAAGAAGCGCGGGCGCTTTTCCAATGGTTTGCAAAACGCCCAGCAACTGGCCCAACCGGTCGCTTTCCGCGTCAAACGCAGCTTGCAAAGCCGCCTCACGCAGGTTGATCCGCCGCAGGCCGGTCCGAAGCGAGGAAAGACCTTCTTCATAGGCTTGAACAGTTTGGGTCAAGGCCGCGATCCGATCCCCGGATTTCTCAGCCTCTTGCAAGGCAATGGTCGCCTCTTCCAGCATCGCCATGGCCGCGCGGGCTGTGTGGCTTGGGTCAGTTTGCGCCTGAACGGGAAGCACAGCGCATAGCGCCAAACCAACGCCCGCAATAAGGGGCTGGAGGGTACGCCGCAAGCTCACCGGCTGATCAGGCTTTCGCCAGTCATTTCGGCGGGTTTCGGAAGGTCCATTAGCTCCAACAACGTTGGGGCCAAATCAGCAAGGCGGCCGTGGTTCAGCGATATGCCGTCCGGTCCACCGAAAAGCACCACAGGCACGGGGTTTGTGGTGTGTGCGGTATGCGGACCGTTCGTTGCATCATCCCACATGGTTTCGCAGTTGCCGTGGTCTGCGGTGACGATCATCGCGCCTCCAACATCTTCCAGCGCTGCAATCACCCGACCCAATCCTTCATCAACGGCTTCACAGGCAGCAATCGCTGCGTCCAGATCACCCGTATGCCCAACCATATCCGGATTTGCATAGTTGGTCACGATCAGGTCATAGCCTTCGCGGATCGCACCCACAAAATGCTCGGTCACATCTGGCGCCGACATCTCGGGCTGCAGGTCATAGGTCGCAACCTTGGGACTGGCGGCCATATAGCGCGTCTCACCCTCGACCGGGTCCTCCTTGCCACCGTTCAGGAAGAAGGTGACATGGGGATATTTCTCGGTCTCGGCCGTGTGGAACTGGGTCTTGCCGTGTTTGGCGACCCATTCGGCCAGCGTGTTCGCAATATCCCGCTTGGGAAAGCAGGTGGTCATGTAGGCGTTGTGGCTATCCGAGTATTCGACCATGCCCAACAGCGCAGAGAGGTTCGGTCGTGTGCCCACGTCAAATTCATCAAATTCCGGCTCGCCAATGGCGCGCAGAAGCTCACGAGCCCGGTCGGCGCGGAAGTTGATGAAGAACAGGCCATCGCCATCTTGCAGGCCGACGTATTCGTCAATGATCACCGGGCGGATGAATTCATCCGTTGTTTCGTTGTTGTAAGCCGAGGAAATCGCCGCATCGACCGAGCTGAAGATGTTTCCAGCCCCATGGGTGATGGCTTTATACGCCAGCGAAACACGTTCCCACCGATTGTCGCGATCCATTGCGAAATAGCGCCCTGACAAGGTAACGATGCGCGCGCCTTCTGGCAGGTCTGCTTGAAACGCAGCCAACTGTTTGCGGGCGGACTGAGGTGCCACGTCGCGCCCATCGGTGATGGCATGAATGGCAACCGCTAGGCCCGCCTCCGTCAATGCCTTCGCCGCAGCAACCAAGTGATCCTGATGGCTGTGAACGCCGCCGGGGCTGACAAGCCCTGCGATATGGGCCGTGCCGCCAGCCGCTTTGACTTTGGCCGCAAAGTCCTGAAGTGCTTGGTTCTTGAAGAAGCTGCCATCCTCGATCGCCAGGTCGATTTGGCCCAGATCCATTGCCACCACGCGGCCCGCACCGATATTGGTGTGGCCAACTTCGGAGTTGCCCATTTGGCCGGTGGGCAGACCCACATCCGGCCCATGGGTGATAAGCGTGTTGTTGGGGCACGTCGCTATCAGTCGATCGAAATTCGGCGTCTTCGCCAAAGCGGGGGCGTTGAAGGCGGTGTCCTCGCGCAGACCCCATCCGTCAAGAATGCACAAAACAACAGGTTTTGGGGTGGTCATTGCGGGGTCCTTTGGCTGCTCACGCGTATATCTATGGGGTCAGAGGGGCGTGTGCAATGTTTGAGGCTCCGCCTACACCCGATGATACGGACTTCCCGCCAAAATCGAAGCCGCACGGTACAGCTGTTCGGTCAGCATGACCCGCACCAGCATATGGGGCCAGACCATTTTTCCGAATGAAACACTGGCATCCGCCTTCGCACGCAGGCTTGGGTCGATCCCATCCGCGCCACCGATGACAAAGGCAACATCCCCGCGCCCTTCGTCGCGCCAGCGGCCAAGTAGATTGGCAAAATCGGGCGAGGACATGACCTTACCGCGCTCATCCATCGTGCAGATCAACGCGCCTTTGGGGATAGCACGCTCTAACAGGGGCGCTTCGGCGGGCATGCCGCCACCCTTCTTGTCTTCGACTTCATGTATGGTAAGCGGGCCAAGACCCAAAGCGCGCCCGGTTCGGTCGAACCGAGTGACGTAGTCATCGATCAGCTCAAGTTCAGGGGATTTGCGCAGCCGTCCGACTGCGCAGAGATGCACGCGCATTCATCCGCCCCTTATCAGGTTGCGGCGTCGGCCGCGCCAGGTTCCATCCACATCTTCTCAAGCTGATAGAACTCGCGCACTTCTGGGCGGAAGACGTGAACGATCACATCGCCCCCGTCGATCAGCACCCAGTCGCCCTGACCTTTTCCTTCAACCTTTGAAATGACGTCCATCTCTTGTTTCAGCTTATCCTTAAGCTTTTCCGAGATTGCAGCCACCTGACGTGTCGAACGGCCCGAGCAAACCACCATATTGTCGGCAATTTGCGACTTGCCGTTGAGGCTGATCACCACAACGTCTTCGGCTTTGTCATCTTCAAGGGACTTCAGGACAAGGGCCAGCATCTGCTCGCTGGCGGTTTTTCGGGGGTTAGCCGTCATTGCGGTTTCCCCTGCGGTCGCGCCTGTTGCGACCTCTGTTGGCAAAGACAGGACATTGTCCTCCTAAACATAGCACACCGTTCCGCCCCGGTGCTGGGCATAGAAGAATCGTAACACCGGCAGCACATAAGCTCAATCCACACTATTTCAAGCTCGCGTGAAGGGTGTGTAAACAGGTCACGGGTCGATTTTCGGACCCGCATCTTCCAGCATCCGCACCTCGCGCTGCGGGAACGGGATCGAGATGCCGTTCTCTTGGAACGCATCCCAAAGCGCCAGATAGACATTGCCCCGAATATTGGTCAGCCCGCCAGACGGATCATCAATCCAGAACCTGAGGATATAATCCACCGAGCTGTCGCCAAATCCGACGATATGACAAACGGGCGGGCGGAAACTGAGCACGCGATCCACGCTTCGGGCTGCCTCGATCGCGATGCGGCGCACTTGGTGGGGGTCGTCGTCATAGGCGGTGCCAAAAAAGATATCCAAGCGCACGAAGGCGTTGGTGTGGGACCAGTTCACCACCTGCCCGGTGATCAGATCCTCGTTCGGGATCAGATATTCGCGCCCGTCCCGCGTCACCACCGACACATAGCGCGCGCCCAGCTGTTCGATCCAGCCAAACGTGTCGCCAAGGCTGATCACGTCGCCGGGCTTGATCGACTTGTCCAACAGAATGATCACACCCGAAACAAGGTTCGATACGACTTTCTGCAGACCAAAACCAAGGCCCAAACCGATGGCACCCGACAGGAAGGCGAGCCCGGTCAAATCAACGCCCACCGCTTTCAGCGCTATGAAGAACGCAGCACCATAAAGCCCCATCTGCAGGAACTTGACGGCCAGCACCTTCATCGAGGGGGAAATGTCCTCATTCTCCTGAATGCGGGCCGCAGTTCCTCGGCTGAACATTCGGGCAAGCGCAAACAGAATGCCAAGGATCACGACCACGCGGAGGACAGTCCACAGGGAAATTCGGAAGTCCCCAACCTCAAGCGCGAGGTTGTCCAGAACACTGGCGGTTTCCTGCGTTATGCCCAGAAAATAGAGCGTGACGTAGATCCACATGCCCCACATCGCCATCCGGCGGATGGGACGGTTTTCGATCACGAAAGCAGCCAGACCAACCAACAGCCATGCCGTGACGATGGTGGCCACAAGGGCGATCAGATAACTCCGCGAGGGCCACGTGACCTCGCGCATCACGGAAACCGTTCCCCATGAAAGCACGATATAGATCATCATCGCGATGCGATTGCGAAGATGGATGGCGAAACGAAGCTTCCGCTTGGACCAACCTTCACGCGCCCTTAGCCAATCTTCGACTTTTGGACGCAACAGACGCGAGGCAATGAACGCCGCTGCCACAAGCCCCAACATGATCAGGACCTGATAAAGCCGCCATGTCTGGCCAAGACTAAGAATGAAGTCACCCCCGTCTTCCCACAGCGATTTCAACTGTTCGGTCAGGTTCTGCCCCGGAGTTTCCGCCGGGGCTTCGGGTTTGACTTCGGCTGCGGGATCCTGCTCCATTCCACCTCCTTTTTGGCAGCATGACACGGGCGGGCGCGAAAGGTCCAGAGGCTCTCCCCTTGCCCTGACGACCGGGAAGGGTTATCTGACCAGCATGACTCGGATTTTTGACATGGATGACCACGCGTTCTTGCCGTGGCGCTTCTTCGGCGCCCAGAACGCGGTGCTTGCCTGCCTATAAGCCTTTGACGCCCGTTCACGCGGGCGAGCAATCCCTGTCACCTTACCCCTATGACCATCCACACGATATCCACGGAGAGCGATATGACCGCCCCGAAGACACTCTATGATAAAATCTGGGATGCCCACGTAGCCCATGAAGCTGATGACGGCACCTGCTTGCTTTATATCGACCGCCACCTGGTTCACGAAGTGACCAGCCCACAGGCGTTTGAAGGCCTGCGTATGGCGGGCCGCAAAGTACACGCGCCGGACAAAACCATCGCTGTACCGGATCACAACGTTCCGACCACAGCAGGCCGCGAGGACCCGGCACAGATGACCGAGGAAAGCCGCATTCAGGTGGCTGCTCTGGACACGAACGCCAAAGAGTTCGGCATCAACTATTACCCGATGAACGACGTCCGTCAGGGCATCGTGCATATCGTTGGCCCGGAACAGGGCTGGACCCTGCCCGGCATGACTGTTGTTTGTGGCGACAGCCACACCGCGACCCACGGTGCGTTCGGCGCGCTGGCCCACGGGATCGGCACTTCGGAAGTGGAGCACGTACTGGCGACGCAAACGCTGATCCAGAAGAAGTCCAAGAACATGAAGGTGGAAATCACCGGTAAGCTGAAGCCGGGCGTGACCGCTAAAGACATCACGTTGGCCGTGATCGGCGAGACCGGCACCGGCGGTGGCACCGGCTATGTCATCGAATACTGCGGCGAAGCGATCCGCGATCTGTCGATGGAAGGTCGCATGACCGTCTGCAACATGGCCATCGAAGGCGGCGCGCGCGCTGGCCTGATTGCGCCCGACGAGACCACCTTTGAATACGTCAAAGGCCGCCCGCACGCCCCGAAAGGTGGCCAGTTCGAGCAGGCTTTGGAATACTGGAAGACGCTCTTCACCGACGAAGGCGCGCATTTCGACAAGGTCGTCACACTGAAAGGCGAAGAGATCGAGCCGGTTGTCACCTGGGGCACTTCGCCCGAGGATGTTCTGCCGATCTCTGGCGTTGTGCCCAGCCCTTCGGATTTCGAAGGCGGCAAGGTCGATGCGGCAGCGCGTTCGATCGACTATATGGGTCTAACCCCGGGCCAGAAACTGACCGATATCGAGATCGACACGGTCTTTATCGGCTCCTGCACCAACGGCCGTATCGAAGACCTGCGCGCCGTGGCCGAAGTGGTCAAAGGCAAGAAGATCAAAGACGGCATGCGCGCCATGGTCGTCCCCGGTTCGGGTCTGGTCCGCGCACAGGCGGAAGAAGAAGGCTTGGCCGATATCTTCAAGGATGCTGGTTTCGAGTGGCGTCTGGCAGGATGTTCCATGTGCCTTGCCATGAACCCCGACCAGCTGTCCGAGAACGAACGCTGCGCCTCGACCTCGAACCGTAACTTCGAGGGTCGTCAGGGCTATAAAGGCCGCACCCACCTTGTGTCGCCCGCCATGGCCGCTGCAGCCGCGCTGACCGGCAAGCTGACCGATGTTCGGGAGCTGATGTAAGCAAAGAGTGAAGAGGTTTTCATGACGATCAAGCGACGAAATTTCCTGACGATGCTTGGGGCTGCCGCAACGGCGCCCCTGATCCCGGCCCGTGTATTAGCGGCTGCCCCTACGGCGGCTGTTGGTTACAACCGGTATCAATACGGTCTGGCGGTCTTTCACGCCCGCACCCGCGCATCCTTAGGCGTCGCTGATCTGATGTCCCGTCTGAACGTGACCGGCGCAACTGCCGAAGCGATGATGGCGGAAATGAAAGCCTCGGGCATCATCTCGCCCGTTCTGAATTCGGCAGCCGGTGCTATGCGGGCGATCAGCCCAAACAGCGCCGATCCACGCTCGGTCACCGAGCGACTGGCGAATAAAGCGTGCCAAATGATGCGCGATACTCTGACAGAAGGCGGGGACAATGTGCCCCCGCAAGACGCGACAGAAATTCAAAGCGCGCCCGATGAGGCGACGCAGGAGACCGAAAATGGAAAAGTTTGAAAAACTCCAAGGCATCGCGGCCCCTATGCCGCTGGTAAACATCGACACGGACATGATCATTCCGAAAGTGTTCCTGAAGTCGATCCAACGCACAGGTTTTGGCAAGAACCTGTTTGATGAGATGCGCTACAACCGCGACGGCACTGAAATCGAAGATTTCGTGCTGAACAAACCGCAGTATCGCGACGCAGAAATCCTAATCGCCGGCGACAACTTCGGCTGTGGCTCGTCGCGCGAACACGCGCCATGGGCGATTGCTGATTTTGGAATCAAATGCGTGGTTTCGACCAGCTTCGCCGACATTTTCTTTAACAACTGCTTCAAGAACGGCATCCTGCCGATCGTCCTACCGCAAGAGCAAGTCGACACGCTGATGGCCGATGCAGAGAAAGGCGCAAACGCCCGCATGACCGTGGATCTGGAAGCGCAGGAAATCACAACTTCGGATGGCGAAACCATGGCGTTCGAAGTCGATGCATTCAAGAAACACTGCCTGCTCGAAGGTTTGGATGACATCGGTCTGACAATGGAGAAGAAAGCATCAATCGATGCATTTGAGGCCAAGGCCTCTGCCGCTCGCCCTTGGGTCTGAGACAAAAACATACTAAAGATTAGGGGTCAGTTGGCATTTCTGGCCCCTTTTTGCTGCTCATTTGGTGCAATCCAGCATCATTTTTTGCTGTCTGAACACAATCTGGACACCAAATGCGTGCAAAACTTGCGAAATCAACTGATCCCGCGCAGTATCAAGCTCAACCACCCTGGCTTGAACCCCAAAGGGGCAAGCGACGGAACAAGGATGCGGCATGAATCGCACCGTCCGTATAGCGGAGGAAGAGGCATTGGTAAAACGACTGATAGGCGCCATTGTGCGTGCTTGTCTCATAGTGATGTTGATTGCGACACCCTCAATCCTGGTTCCAGGAGTAAGCCAAGAGGGTGGTCAAATTGTAGCTATTCTTGCCCTTGCGGGTGCGGCGCTGACCACGTTCGAATACGCATCCACCTATCCCAGCATTGTCGAATTCCGAGACGCTCGTCCCTTTAACCGCATCCGTTTCTTGTCGCTGTTTGCGTCAATACTGTGCCTTTCCATTATCGCCCGCTCGCCAATCGATCCATCGCTCCCGGTCGAGTTTCTGACCGCGATTGGCATTCTTGTTGGGCAAGCGATTGATTTCCCCTATAGCCCCGTTCGTGCGGTGGTATCTCTCCTCCCGCCCGACGCTCCGTTTGCAGATCTTGTGCAGCTACGGGCCTTTGCGGGGATGAGCTATCTGATTTCTCTTGTGTCCGTTGCGATATTTCTGATCGCACTTCGCCTGACCAACTGGCCTTTCTATCGTCAATCCAGTTTCAATGTCTGGGTAAACCTACCCACGTTTGACCCAACCAGCGGGGGCGACATCGTGCGCCGTTTGAAACGCGACGCTCGCTGGAACATTGCGCTTGGGTTCCTATTGCCCTTCCTGACACCGTTCTTAGTCTTAGAAACCGCTGCCCTTTTCGACACGTTCGAAGTCATCGAGCTTCAAACGATGATCTGGACCGTCACTGCTTGGGCCTTTCTGCCCGCGAGCTTGTTCATGCGTGGGATCGCCATGCAGCGCATTGCTGTGATGATCAGCGACGAACGCAAGCGCAATGGCACGCCTGCCCGCAATGGACAACTTGTAACCGCATGATACGACCCTTTCTGGCGTTGTGGTTGATACTTTTGCCCGGCATGGCTGCGTCCGACAGTTTACGTATAGCGACATATCACGCTGACCTGCGCAAAAAGGGGCCGGGGCTTCTTTTGCGCGACATCTTGAAAGAGGATCCACAAATCGTTGCGCTGGCAAAGGTGATTTTCCACGCGCAACCTGATGTCTTAGCGCTTCAGGGGTTTGACTATGATCTTCAAGGGCACGCGTTGGCGGCATTTCAGGCCCAACTGGATCAAATCGGCTATCCTATGCCGCACAGCTTTGCTGCCGCCCCAAACACCGGGATCGACACAGGTTATGACCTTGATGGCGACGGACGACTTGCCGAGCCCGGGGATGCGCAAAGCTTCGGAAAATACACCGGGCAAGGCGGCATGGCGGTGCTGTCCCGTGTTCCAATCGGCCAAGTGCGCAACTTCTCGGACCAATTGTGGAAAGACATACCCAACCCGCTTTTGCCCAAGCCCGAAGAAGATCAACTGCCCGCACCGGACTCGCTGACAGTTCTGCGACTAAGCAGCGTGGCACATTGGGATGTCGAACTGCGACCTGAAAACGCGCCTGCGTTCCATCTGCTAACCTTCCACGCCAACACGCCTGTTTTTGATGGGCCCGCAGACCGTAACGGCCGCCGCAATCATGACGAGGTTACGTTCTGGGCAAAATATCTGGATGGCGTTCTATCAGTTCCTGCCCCGGTGGCCCCGGTGATCATCGCAGGCAATGCCAATCTAGACCCGGTGGATGGCGATGGGCGGCACAAGGCGATCAGCGAGCTTCTAACCCACCCGAAACTACAAGACCCAACCCCGCAAAGCGCCGGGGGGATGGTTGCTGCAGATCAAAACCATCAGGCCAACCCGGCGTTTGATACGGTCGACTGGCCCGATGGAAAACCGGGCAATCTGCGGGTCAGCTACGTCCTGCCAGATGCCCGATTGCAGGTAACCGACAGCGGGGTGATCTGGCCCACGCCAGACGACCCTTTCGCACAAACTGTGGAAACCGCATCCCGCCACCGGCTCGTCTGGGTCGATATCGACTTTTAGGCCGTTGTTTTCTTGACCCTGAGCGCCCAGCAGGCTAGGCCCATCTGCGACGAATTCAGTGCAAGGAATGCCCCCATGACGAACCCCTCTCTGCTAATTCTGCCCGGTGACGGTATCGGCCAGGAAGTGATGGCCGAAGTGCGCAAAGTAATCGACTGGATCGGTGACAAGCGTGGCGTGAACTTTGACGTGAGCGAGGATCTGGTGGGTGGTGCTGCCTATGACAAACATGGCGTGCCGCTGGCCGACGAAACCATGGCGAAAGCCCAAGAAGTTGATGCCGTTTTGTTGGGTGCCGTTGGTGGTCCGCAGTATGACGATCTGGACTTTTCGGTGAAGCCCGAGCGCGGCCTCTTGCGCCTGCGCAAGGAAATGGACCTGTTTGCCAACCTGCGCCCGGCACAGTGCTTTGACGCCTTAGCCGACTTCTCGTCCCTGAAAAAAGATATCGTGTCGGGTCTGGACATCATGATTGTGCGCGAGCTGACCTCGGGCGTTTACTTCGGCGAGCCGCGCGGCATTTCCGAAGTCGACGGCCAGCGCGTGGGCGTGAACACCCAGCGCTACACCGAAGCCGAGATTGAACGCGGCGCACGTGCTGCTTTCGAACTGGCGATGAAGCGCGACAAGCGTCTGTGCTCGATGGAAAAAGCCAATGTGATGGAATCGGGCATTCTGTGGCGCGACGTGGTCACCGAGGTGTCGAAAGACTATCCAGAGGTCGAGCTGAGCCACATGTATGCCGACAACGGTGCCATGCAGCTGGTCCGCGCGCCCAAGCAGTTTGACGTGATCTATACCGACAACCTGTTCGGCGACATCCTGTCGGATTGTGCCGCCATGCTTACCGGCTCGCTGGGCATGTTGCCCTCGGCCTCGCTGGGTGCGCCGATGGAGAACGGACGCCCGAAAGCAATGTACGAACCCGTCCACGGATCCGCCCCGGATATCGCTGGCGAAGGCAAAGCCAACCCCTGCGCTTGTATCCTGAGCTTCGCGATGGCCCTGCGTTACAGCTTTGACATGGGCGCAGAAGCCGACCGTCTGGAAACTGCAGTTGAGAAGGTATTGGCAGACGGTGTGCGTACCGGCGACCTTCTGAACGATGCAGGCGTGAAACCAGTATCGACCTCAGAAATGGGCGACGCAGTAATTGCTGCACTGGACGCGAGCCTTTAAGAACTTTCCCCCTCGGCCTTTTCCGGGGCCGAGGGGAACCCCTGCCGCGCGACCGACTGATAATGCGCCACGCGTTCGGCATGATGCAGGCTTCGATCAAGCCACCTCATCGCATCTGTATGCGCAAATACCTCGTGCAACTCATAGATCCCAGCATGTTCGCCCAGCAAAAGCCCACGGCGGTGCTTGTCTTTCCTGTGCCGAATAATTGCGTGTAGTCGTGCAAGACGCGCGGCATCGGTAGATCGCCTAAGAGCCGCACCAACAGCCAGCGTAGGACGACGCAGAACGCGATCCTCAAGCAGTTCGTCGATATGGGTGGTCTGGCTTGCGCGATTGATCAGCCGTGACATGTGGTCGGTCTGATGCAACAGCGCGGAATAGGTCTCTTCTTCAACCGGATTGTCCCGCTCGGGATGGATATGGGACAGGAACTCGGACAGTTCGGCCAATGCTTCTTGATACGGAACCAAAGCGGATATGCCGCGGTAGTCGGGGTCAACCTGCATCGCGCGCCCCAAGGCCGCGAATAGCCGTGAGGCGATCTTGTCGCTTGCCCCTTGCGCCGCCACCAACGCGGCGTCCGTATCCGCAAGCAAGTTACGATCCAATGCGATCAGCCTGCCTTCACCCTTATCAGGCACCAATTGCGACACCATGGCCGCAAAGCTCTTGGTCACCGGCAGGAACGCCGCTGCACCAATCAGATTGAATCCGGTGTGGAAAACTAAAAGCGCGGTCAGCGCATCAAAGCTTTCGGCCACCCAGCCCAGAAACGGAAGGATGAGCAGAAGCAGGGGAAAGGCAAATGCGGCGGTCACACAGTTGAAGATCAGGTTCGCGATAGCCGTTTGGCGCATTGGCAGTGAGCCCCCGACCGACGCCAGAATGGCCGTAAAGGTCGTGCCGATATTCATCCCGATCACAAGGGCTGCAGCCTGGACCAGCTCAATCGCGCCACCTTGAAGAAGGACCAAAGCCAAGGCCATGGCTGCGCTGGAGGATTGCATAACAATCGTCATGACCAACCCGACCCCAACCAGGAACAGCAAGCCGCTGATACCAGTGCCCGGAAGGATGTCCGGTGTGACCGTATCTTTGAAACCCCCAAGGCCGGTCTGCATCAGCTCAAGCCCGATGATCAAAAGACAAAGCCCTGCAAACCCACGCCCAATGCGCTTCCACATGCCATTGCCCAAAAGGTCCAGAAGGCTCGCCGGTAAAAGAAGCGCCATTGCCGCGATTTCCAGATCAAGCTTGAACCCAACAAGCGACACCAACCAGCCGGTCGCAGTTGTGCCGATATTGGCGCCGTAGATAATTCCCAGCGCCTGAACCATGGTCAGCAACCCCGCCCCAACAAACCCAACTGTCAACACGGTCGTCGCACTGGAGGATTGGATCACGGCTGTGCCCAGCGCCCCGGTGATGACGCCTCGCAACGGGGTGGTGGTAAATTGAGCAAGCAATCGACGCAGGTTGGATCCTGCCGCATCACGTAGGGCATTTGTCAGGATCTCCATCCCGACCAGAAACATTCCGATGCCACCGATGGCATAGTAGATCTGCACGCTTTTGCCCCAGCTCAGTTCCAGCCCAGTTTGTCGCAATACGATGTGCTTCTCAAGCGTAACGGCTTGCTTCTCATGCGGCAAAAGGCGCTTGCAAATTGACCCTGTGAGGTATAGGTCACCCGCCACGGTCGGGCTGTAGCGCAGCCTGGTAGCGCACCTGCTTCGGGAGCAGGGGGTCGGAGGTTCGAATCCTCTCAGCCCGACCAAATACAAAGGTCCCTCGCGGGGCCTTTTGTTGTTTTGGACGCATGGATGCTTCCATGCGCTTTTACTCCGAGTACGTCGCGATAAAGGCTACGATATCATCCGCGCCCTTTCGCAGTTTGACCGACATGTTCGGACGCGCTTTGGGATCATTCAGAAAAACGCGAATGAAACCTATTGGGTCTTTGGCGTATTCGATCAGGTTTTCGGATGTCCAAACCAGACCCTGTTCGCCCGCGCGGATCATGTCGTCTGTGAACATACCAATCGGCAAACGCTCGCTCCCATTCCGATAATCGCCTTCGGTCCCGGCCTGTCGTCCGATGACGCCATAAAGGTTTGGCCCGGTAATCCCGCCTTTCATCAACACCTCACCTTCCGGGCTTATGATGGCGTGGCAGGAAGAGCAGCGGTTGTAGAGTTTTTCGCCGCGCAAGGGATCACCGTCGGCATAGGAGTGTATGGGGGCCAGTAGGAAGGCAGCCAGTAGGTGGATAGTTTTGGTCATCAGGAAGGCCTCGAGTGGTGGTGTCTTGCGACACCTATCCGAGGTCTGGATAACCCAATTTGTCACAGATCAATTCGACTAAAAGATTACACTATTAAGTTGTAATTTCTTTCAGTGACCAACCCGCATCAATCACATTTCGTGACGCAATTTTGCTGTGAATTCGTTCGCAGTGCATCGTTATTGCTTTGATCCTGATCGAGTTACGAAAACTGCCAACTTTGACGACCTGCGTAATTGACACGAATTATATCTATATATTCCGGACACCTAATGCATCCGAATACGATTCGGATTCTGAAGAAAGAATCACATGACCCAATGTGGAATCGATCAGAATATGGGATCCAATACTGACAAATGCGGATTTAGGCTCAGATTCTTTGGACATATTGCAAATTCTTAATTTCTCTTAACAATGGAAATGTAAGCAAATTTTGGGGCGCCTCATTTCTGCCTCATTTGAGACACCAAGAACCCTCAATTGGGTCTAATTACCGCCCGGTTCTGGGTCAAGCTCGTTAAGTGTTGTGTTTATGAGTTCCTGTCCTCTCTTTTTTCAGAGGCCTGTCTGGTATCCCACTCTACCTAAACCAAAGGCCCCAACCGTGAACGCTGTATCCAACATTGTAGATATTCAGAAACATGCCGTTTTTGTCTTAAGACGGGAATTAAGCGACCGCTTGCAATATCTTAGCGCGGCCTATCCCGGAATCGGGTTTGGCATCTCGCTGATGACACAGGACGACGAGCATTACATGCTGGCGAACGCCAACATGCAGCTTCCAGAAAACAAAGCCGATGGCTTTCCGAATGGCGAACAGATCGCAAAACTTGAAAGCGGGGATCGCTTTCAATGCGTGAGTGTTTTCGCAGATGTGCCGGAAGCCCTTGTTGAGCGAACATTGCCCGAGACAAAGCTGATCCGTGACGTCATCGAACTGATCGAGCTTATCGATGCACCTTCGAG
This sequence comes from Aliiroseovarius sp. F20344, assembly GCF_023016155.1. GTDB lineage: Bacteria > Pseudomonadota > Alphaproteobacteria > Rhodobacterales > Rhodobacteraceae > Aliiroseovarius. The sequence continues at coordinate 625,891 of NZ_JALKBG010000003.1, read as the reverse complement.
ATTGCCCGCAGGTCGTGTCTTCGGTGAAACCATTCTAATTGACGCCCTGAACGGCACGGAGGGCTAAGTCGTGACCCGCAATGTCCATCTCCTTGCCACGGGCAATGAGGCGCTTGAGCCGTTGAATGATGCATTCAGCAGCTTGAACGCGACAATTGATCAACTGACTGCCATCGCGGATGCGCGCAGTTCGGCCCGATTGGCCAAACTGACCACGCGGATGGAGGAGTTCACCGCCAACGTAACTTTCGTTGGGCAGGTCAAAGCGGGGAAATCCTCGCTTGTGAACGTTTTAGCGGGGCGTCCGGGGCTGTTGCCTTCGGACGTGAACCCATGGACATCCGTCGCCACAACGTTGCACGTCAACACGCGCACGCCTGGCGATACCAAAGCAAAATTCACTTTCTTCGATCATGACGAGTGGCAGAACCTGACAGCCGGGGGCGGACGTCTAGGTGAACTGGCCAATCGTGCTGGGGCGGATGACGAAATGGACGACATCCGCCGTCAGGTCGAAACAATGAAGGCCCGGTCCGAAGAACGGCTAGGCAAGCATTTCGACCTGATCATGGGCCAGAGCCACTCGTATGACTATTTCGACGACGATCTGGTGCAGCGCTATGTCTGCATGGGCGACGAAGATGATCCGAATATCAGCGCGGAAAGCGGCCGCTTCGCAGATGTGACCAAAACCGCCGAGCTATATTTGGACATTCCCGAATACCCGATCTCGTTGAACCTAAGCGACACCCCTGGCGTGAACGATACCTTCATGGTGCGCGAGCAGATTACATTGCGCAGCCTACGCGGGTCCGAGGTCTGTGTGGTTGTCATGGCTGCAAGCCAAGCACTAACCACCATGGATCTTGCGCTGATGCGCATGATCTCGCAATTCGAGAACCGTCAGATCATTCTGTTCATCAACCGCATTGATGAGCTGCACGACCCAGTTACTGAAGTTCCCGAAATCCGCGATCGTGTGAATGAGATGCTGAAGCAAAGCAGCATCGGCACCGATGCCAGCGTGATCTTCGGAAGCGCCATGTGGGCCGAGGCGGCCCTGACTGGTAATTCTGATCTTCTGTCCGAGGACGCCGCAAAATCCCTGAACAAGCTTTACGTCGCTGCCGGCTTCGATACGGAAGACGTTTCGCTTGAGAAAATCTGGGCCCTGTCTGGCCTTCCGGATCTGCTGCTTGCAATGAACGAGCGGATCGCCGAAGGCGCAGGTGCCCGCCTGTGCAACCGTGTTCGCAACCGCGCGCGCAACATGGCCAGCCAGATCCGTGCAACCTCGGTCGCGAAGACGCTGACCGACACAGGCACCATGGTCTATGACCTTGACGGCAAGACACCAGAAGACGCGATCAAAACCGTCGCCGCAGATTATGAAACTCGCGTAGCCGAGCTGACTGCGTCGCTGCGGGACACTGTTATGCAGCGTCTGGCACGTACGGAAGAGAACTTCATCAAACGCGCAACGGCGTCGTTGATCGAGCATTTGGAAAAGAACGGCGAAGATGGCACGTGGCAGTATGACCCTGCCGGCTTCCGCGCGCTTCAAAAATCCGCGTATTTCAACTTTGCGCGGTCCATGCGCAAAGAAGTTGGCGCGCTTTATCAATCCGCAGCACACGACATTGAAACTGTTTATCGCAAGCTTCTGGGTCAGAATCTGGGCGAGTTCACTATCGAACCCCCAATCGTCCCGAACGTTCCGCCCCCTTTGGCCATTGGTCGGACGATTGCGTTGGATTTGCAAAGCACATGGTGGCGTCGTTGGTGGCAGCGCCGAAAAGGCATCGCAAGCTATGCGGCTGATTACACGCGGTTGGTTGCATCCGAAGCAAGCTCGATCACCAAAGACATCGAAGAAAACCAGATCGCAGCGGTCCTTGAAAATGTCCGCGCAGCTTTGGCTGAATTCATGGTGGAACAGCAGGAAACCCTATTGGGGATTTCAAAGTCTGCGCAAGCGAAGATGGACGACGAAGCCATCAAAGCGGCAGGCCTGCAACCTACCAAATCACCAGACGAACTTTTGGGTGACATCCTGAAAGATCTGGGAACCGAGGCAGCGTAGCTCGCATGACTGAAAACACTTCACCACGCACCGTCACAGCTGATCAGTGGACACGCCTGAAGCGCTGGTCACATCGCAAACCTGTTTTTGCCTTGATGGGTGAATTCAGCGCGGGCAAGTCGACACTTCTGAATTTCCTTTTGAAAAACAACACACTGCCCACGCAGGTCACGGCGACACAGTTGCCGCCCATTTGGTTTTCATGGGGCAACAAACCTGCCTATGTGCAAATGCTGGACGGAAGCCGCGAACCTATCGAGCTGGACCAGATCGGAGATATTGGGGTTCAGGGCGCACATTTCGTCCGCGTCTATCTTGAGGCTGACATTCTGGAAGCGGTTGACCTGATCGACACGCCGGGCATTTCGGATCCCAAGATCTCGACCGATGTGTGGCGACGCGCCGTAGGTCAGGCCAATGGTGTTTTGTGGTGTACCCACTCGACCCAAGCATGGCGCGAAACGGAACGTGCGACCTGGGTTTCTCTGCCCGAGCGGCTTCGTCAGAACTCAATATTGCTGGTGACGCGTTCGGACGCGCTGAACCAAAACGATCAGGCCAAAGTATTGCGCCGCATTGATCGCGAAGCAGGTGATCTGTTCCGCAAAGCCATCATGATCTCCGCCCGCGATGCGATCACGGCGCGAGATAAGCCTGAGCATGCGGATCTTTGGGCCAGCAGCGGCGGCGACAAGCTGGTGGACAATTTCCTGGCCATTACTGCGGACATTATGGAAGCGCGCGCGGGCATGCGGTCGCGCTATACGAAAGACGAAACAAGTCTGGAAACAAGTTCAGACGCTTTGCAGCTTGGCGGTGATGAGGCATCTTCCCGCGTTTGGAGCCCTCCGGTCCTATCCGTTGCGGATGATGAGAAGCCCGAAGACGATACCAACGTGATCCGCATCCGCCCTGCGCGTCCGCGCCGCGATGTCAGTCGCCGCGATGACAGAGAACCGCGTGAACGGATTGATGCCGAAGAGGCAAGCAAACTACGCGCGCAGGTGCACACCGATGGGCAGGACAACAGTGATGAACAGGATCTAAAGTCCGTCTTTGAGGTCTCGGACGAGCCCGAAGTGGATGAGGTCGAGGTTGCCGAAACCCCTGATCTGGAAGACATCACTGATGATCTTGAAGTCACCGCAGAGGACGCGCCGGAAGAGGAGCATCCGGACGCAGACGAGGCCCCCATGGCTGCGTCAGAACCCACGAGCGAAGATACGGCAGAAGAGCCGGAACAAGATTCTGATGCCCTGATCGCGTCCATCAGTGGGCTGGTCTCTGAAGAAGACGACACCGCAATCTCGGAAGAAGCCGAAATCGAGCAGAAAGAAACTGCAGATGAAAGCGCAGTGGTTGAACCCATCGGGAAGCCCGCTAGACAAGCTTTGTACAGTTTGCCTGAGACTGCGCCTCTGAGCGCTGCTGACGCATGGGCTGAACACCTCGCATCCCTTGGCAGCATCAGCGACACGTCAGATCTGATGGATGAATTTCAAGCCTTCCTGAAATCCTTTGACGATAAGGCTCGCGAGCATCACGCCCGCCAATCGCAAGATGGGCTTCAGGCCCTTGGTGAAGAAACCGCAGAGGCCGATACAGTCTGGCACGTTCTGTGATGCAGGCGCTTCACAAAGGCACTCCGACAGGTGGGGCGCTCTCGCTTGATGAAACTCTTCTGGCCGCAATGCAGTCCGTCCCGAATTGTTTGGCGGCGGGCTATATCGATATGCAGACCGGATTCCTTTTGGGGCTTCAGGGGCAGGATCAGGACAGCATGGATGCGCTTGAAACCCTGTCGACATCTGTCGCCAATCTGATTTTGGGACAAGGTGTGCGCACATTCGAAGAGTTGTTGTCCGACGACAAAGACGCTTCGAGTACTGGGTTTGGTGAAATCGCGATCTATTCGGGCGGGCGGCTTTACGTGCTTCTCAGACGAGAGGATCAGCCGGACCACCTGATCTGTTTCGTTTCTGACGGTGATACAAATGTTGGGTTGGCGCTGGCTAAATCTGCGGCAAATCTGAACGCTATTTCGGCTTCGGTTTAATTGCGGATGGGTATGGTGATGGAACAGAGCGATATTCTTTCTCGGCTCACTGACATCGTGGACAACACCGTTGCACGGGGTGATCAAAGCATTCACCTAAACCACACATCAACCGAGGCGCGATGCTTGGCTGCCATCGAGATTGTCCACGCCACCATCCTTCCCCGCATGATCCAAATCAGCAATGATGAAGAAGATGCCGTAACGCTTTCTGTAAACAATGGCCGTGTTGCGTCCATGTCGGACACGGCTATGGACGGCGTGCAATCCAACACGCCCGAAACTACGGCGGAACATGTCGCGCAAATACTGGCGATGATTTGTTCGGGGACAGGCTTGAAATTACACAGCACCCCGCCCGACAACACGGACGAAGTTGCCGCGACTGGCATTCCAACTTCTGAGATCGAAGGCGCCTTTGATGTGATGGAGCTGTTCCATGACGAGGCAGCGCCTGACGCTGACACAGCATTAGATAAACCTGCTGTCTTAAACGAGGCGTGTGGACTGGCGGCAAGCTTCCATTCTGAAGCCAAGAAAATTACCGATCAACGAATTCTGATTGGCCATGATGACACCGCAGTCGCGGGACCTGATGGTGTTCTGACGCAAAATTTGGATGCAGTTGGGCAGTTGATGGATGATCTCGCAACTTGGGATGCTGAAAATGGCGGCCAAGAAGCATCACCTCAGTTAGTGATCCTGCGGTCATGTCGAGAAGAGACGCCAAGTTTGACAATTTGCCGTGATATTGATGCAACGGCGATGGTTGTTCATCACACACGAAGGCTTGGTGCGGTTGTTCAAATGTGGAAATCATTGACTGCAAAGTAAAATTTTAGCTGAATACTTCAGCGTCTCGCATTTTTACGCGCGATGCACGGGGATGGAGTTTCTTTAAGTTAGGGGTGGAAGCCAATTAATGGATGAGGTCCGTCGACAGGATTTAATTCGGGTCGCCGAAAGAATGGCGGAAACGGCACGCGAAGAAACGCAGCCGTTCATTGCGCGAATCCTGTCCGACCTTCAATCGCTGAAACCCGGCATCGCCTTTGTTGGACAGATCAAAGCCGGGAAATCCCGGCTGATCAATGGCTTTACCGGCCAAGCAGATTTCCTGCCGTCTGATGTAAACCCCTGGACCACCGTCGTGACGGATATGCATTTCGGGCACCCATCTGGACGTGTGTCAGGTGGTCTTTTTCACTTCTTCGACAACGCGCAATGGCGGGCGCTTTTGACCGAAGGGGATGAGATCCGTGACATGCTGCCGGATGTCGAAGACGACTATAAGCGGCAGATCATCGAAGAACAGATCGAGGCGATGAAGACCCGCGCCCAAAAGCGCCTTGGTTCGCAATATGAAGAACTTCTGGGCACGGCGCATGATTTCGAGGATCTGACACAAGACGACCTCGCCCGTTATGTCAGCGCAGGCGCAGACCCGGAGGATGAAGCCGCGCAGTCGGATGAAAACGCGGCCCCCTACTACAGCGATCTGACGCGGAAAGCAGAAGTGTTCTTTGAACAGGGCCTGTTTCCCTTTCCACTGACGGTTACCGACACGCCCGGCATCAACGATCCGCTTTTGATCCGCGAAGAGATCTCGCACCAACATCTGCGTAATGCCGATTTCTTTGTGGTGGTTCTGTCAGCGCATCAGGCATTATCGCAAGCTGACCTGAAACTTCTGCGGCTGATGCAGGCGCTTGAGCTAGGACAGATGGTTGTCTTCGTGAACCGCGTGGACGAGCTGAACCGTGGGGTCAAAGACGCTGCAAACGTGCATGCCGAAGTTCGCGCGGGGCTTGAACGCACCTTGGACAGCGCCAAACTGACCGTGATTATGGGCAGCGCGCAGTGGGCGCATTATGCGTTGACCGGCGACAAGACCGGCATTGATCACGACCAAATTCTGGCTTGGCTCAAAGCGCACCCCCGGAAAATGAAACGCTTCCTTGAGGGGATCGAGCGGCTTAAGAAATCTCAGAAGGAAGGGGCATCCGAAAGCGCATTGCGCCTTGCTGCAATGATTGCATCGGGCCTTCCTGATCTGCGCAGCCATGTTGTGCGTGAAGTGTCCGAGGGTCCGCGCGTAGAACGCCTTTTGATTGCAGCAAAGCAACTTCGAAACTTTGCCACAAACGAGCTGGAACGCCGCCGTGTCCATCTGAAAATCGTTGATAACGATACGATTGATGAACACATCGCGAAACAGACCGACAGCGGTGCACTTGCCCAGTTGACAAGGATGGTTCTGGAAACTCAGGACAAATTGGCGGCAGAAGCTGACCAGTGTGTCGATAAGCTGCGTGAACAGCTAAGGGAAACGGTTCAGACATTGGTGCGTGAAGTGGTTCAGGGGCCAAATGGAAAATCACCGCTGCTGAGTGCGGGTGGTGCGACGGAACTTGAGTTTGGACCGTTGCGTCAAGCCATGCGTGAACAGCTTCTGGACGCAGCACATGACCAACGGCAAAGCATGTTGAACGAACTTTACGTGCTCGACTTGCAATCTAACACGGCGCTTCAGGACCTCAACGATGGGCATTGGGACAGCGAGCTGAATGTGGATGCCAGCGCCTTGCGTTGGTATCGGCCCGACACAAGCGCCCTGACGCGCGGGATCACGATTGAACTGCGGGTGTCGTGGCTGGCACGCCTTCTGAAACAAAAATCCGTTGTTGCCCGTGCCGAGAACCTAATCACGCGCGAATTTCAAAGCATCTCAGAAGACTTGGCGACAAGCTTCCAGTCCGATCTGAAACAGCGCTTGGAGTCGGTCATTGATCACCACCTTGCCCTTCTTGGCGTTCGGTTCGAGGAAATGGATTTCGCGTCCGAGATCTCTCGTCCTGATGCGCATGACGCACTGGAAAACGCCAAGAGGGTTGCAAATGAGCTGGAAGAGTTGTTCCAAGAGGGGAGCGAACCTGAACAGCGACTCGAGGCGGCAAAGTGATCAATTTCCCAGAAGCAGATACTGTCATTCAGCAGTTGGAAGCTTTTCTGAACCAAACTGAGGCTGCGCCGAAATCTGGCCCGCTGGATGCTATGCGGTCGCAGGCGCAAAGCCATCTAGACCAATTGACAAGTGCCGTAACCATTGGGTTTGCGGGTGAGTTTGGGGCCGGAAAATCCAGCTTGGCAAACATGCTGGCAGGCACCGATATCTTGCCAACTGGCCCACAGCATCTGAAACTTCCTTTGGTCATCGTGCAATACGCAGCTGATTTGGAAACCACAGTCGGCTGGTGGGCAAATTCGCCACAGACTTTTGCCGGGATCGATCTTGAAAAAGCCGCCGGGTTCGAGCCTGACTTCATCTCGATCGGGTTGCCTGCGGAAGCCCTGCAAGAAATGGTTCTTTTTGATCTGCCGGGATCGGGCGCGTTGGATGAGAGCTATAAGCAAACGCTGGAGCTGCTGAAATTCGTTGATTGCGCGATCTGGTGTACCAACGGCACCAATGCATGGCGCGAAACGGAACGGTTCCTATGGTCGCATGTTTCGAAGGAGCTGCAGGAAAACAGCCTGCTGGCTGTGACGCATTCGGATTTGCCAGTGGTTGCCGAAACGCTTCCCCGTCTGCTTCCCCAACTTGAACGTGACAGCAAAGACCTGTTTCAAGCGGTTGTCCCAATTGGCACCCCTGTCGCTGTGAAAGCGATGGAGCAAGAGCCCGAGCCGGATTACGAGCTGTGGGCATCCTGCGGGGGTGAAGATCTGGCGAAACGGATTCTGGACCTCGCCGCCACACGCAAAACGCGGGATATCGAGAAAGCCCGTAAGGATCTGGATGAAACGCTGACCCCCGCGCTTGCCGCTTTGGGCGGCTCGGATACAGTTGTGTCTGAGCCGGAAGAAGCAAAGCCTGCGCCAACGCCGAACACATCGACAGATGACGCTCCTTTGGAAAACCCCGTTCTTGAAGAATGGAAGGCCGAGCTGCGCGACCTTCAGGCTCAATTGCGCGAAGAGCCCGAACTTGAGGCAACTGAACTGTTGCGCGTGTGTCAGGAAATGGTCGACGAGTTCACCATGAAACTGGAACCCGGAAAGAACATCGATGCCTCGGCCGACTGGATTGTGGGTGAGTTCGAAAATGCATCTGACTTGCTGACACTGATGCAATTCGAAGACACGCCGAACGCTTCGGAAGCCGTTTTGAACGTGCTGGCACAGCTGAGTGACAACCTGTCATGGGCCGGAACGCAAAAGGCAGATGCATAGCACCCGCCAAAGGGGAAAGAGCCGATAGAATCACTGAAGTGATTCCGGGCGTTTCCGCTAACGCGCAATTTCGATCTCACCCTGATTCTCTGCCAAAAAACGCGCAAATCACCCTTCTGATCTTCTTCGTTTGAGCAACAAAGCCGCTATACTCGCGCCTTTGTCGCCCAGAGTCATACGTAAGTCATGGGGGTGCCACAGTTTGGTCCCAATTCCTAAGTCTAACTTCGGGTGCATCAGAGGTTGAGTTTACCGTGTTGAATTGGTTCGTTGGTTAGAAAATCCTCTGCCGAAAAGTGAGACGCAGGTAGAACCAAATGAGCCACAATCAGGCCTCGGGACGGGATTTTGAAAATCCCCAGATTTCAGCATTGCAGCCGGGTGAAAAACTGCTGCGTGGTCAGTATGAAATCCTTCGCTTCCTGAACAATGGCGGGTTCGGGATCACCTACCTTGCGCGCGACAGTCTGGACCGGAATGTCGTTATCAAAGAATGCTTTCCCGGCGCTTTGTGCCACCGTGTTGACGGGAAGGTCGAAGCCGCGGACCCCGCTTACGCAGAAGACCTGCGCTCGATTATCGACTTGTTCATCCAAGAAGCGCGCAACCATGCCCGGTTGGTGCATCCGAACATCGTAAACGTCCATCAGGTGTTTGAAGACAACCAAACCGCCTATATCGCGATGGATCTGATCAATGGCGGTGATCTGCTTGATTACGTTCAAGATAACCGAAACAACATCACGCCAGACTTCATTGTCAAAGTGACGGAAAAGATGTTGTCGGCGGTGTCTTTCATCCACGACAACGGAATGCTTCACCGCGATATTTCGCCGGACAATATCCTGATCGACGAAAACGGCGAGCCGATCCTGATCGACTTCGGCGCGGCGCGCGAACAGGCTGCAAATCGGTCCGCTGCGCTTTTAACACTGCGTGTGATCAAAGACGGATACTCGCCTCATGAGTTCTATGCGCGTGGGGCGGATCAGGACACAACCAGCGATTTGTATGTTCTGGCGGCAACGCTTTATCACGCGATCAGTGGCGAACGCCCAATCGACGGAAAAACCCGGCAAGATGCCTTCAATGCAGGTCAGGAAGACCCATATGTCCCGCTGGCTGGACGCTTTGAAGGCTATCCCGATGGCTTCCTTGAGGCGCTGGACAAGGCGATGGAAGTTCACATCGTCAACCGTGTTCAATCAGCGCTCGAATGGCTGAGGATGTACCGCGGTCCAGCAGTTGTATTTGAAGAATTCGGGTATCGCCCAAGTTCGGTCATCGTGGCGTTGGAACGCCCGGATGAAACCGAAAAAACCAATGAAAATGCAGAGGCAATCGTATCCGCCCTTCTGGCCAGCGAAGAGGACCTAACAACAGCCGCGCGCTCTGAAGGGCTCACTCAACCAGAGCCAGAACGCGACCCGTCCGTAACTGTTGTTAAAAGCAACTCAGGCGGGGGCAGCAAAGCGATCATCGGCGTGGTTGCACTGCTGGCACTCGGCGCTGGCGGCTACTTCGCATTGAAGGGATCAGGCGACGCTCAAGACGCACCTGCGACCGAGATCGCTGCGGCAGACACCGCCCCGGTTGCGCTTGTGCCTACGATCGAACCCAGTCCAACTGATAGCCCCGCCGCGACATCAACAGAGGCCCCTGCGCCAGAGCCTGTTGAAACGGAAACCGAAACGGAGACCTCTCAGGCGCCCGCCGTTGCCGCCGCACCCGAGGTGGAGGCAGAACCCGTCGTCACCGAAGCCCCGGCAGAACCCACATCAACTGAGCCGGTAAACCTGCAAGAACAACAAGTGTCCTTCGCGCACTGGGATGTTGAAATTCCTTTCGCAACAAGTGTTCGCCGCCTGTCCACCGGCAACGCGGTTGTCATCACCGGCGTTGATCCGAAGCGCGATATGTCGATCATCGGCGACTGGGTAAGCCGCGGCACCGTGATCTTTGCTGTCAATGGAACACCTGTTTCCAACAGCTCGGGCATTGCAGGGCGCGCGCTTGAGAAGCTTGAGGTCGATCCGGACGGCCACGTCCGCGCTGTAGCGCGCTATCGCGCCAATGGGGCAACACGTGCGCAAAACGGTCTTCTGGCCCTGCCTGCGGTGCGTATTTTTGGGCTTGAGAATGGCGTCGGGCTTTCAGCACGTAAGAACGCAAATGATGGGTGGGATGTCGAAGTCACCCGCGTTCCGGCTGAATTGACAGATGGGTTGCAGCAAGGTGATGTTTTGCTGGCAGAAGCCACAACCGAAAAATCCATCAACGAGGCTGAAAGCCTTGATCGTATTCTGGAAGCTCTTGTTGCTGATGGCGTGCCCCAAGCCCGCCTGACCGTGTTGCGCGACAGCCGAGAGGTTCAGGTCCCCATGCAGCTCGCTGGGGGATCCTGACACTGTTCAATAAATCCATCTGCCAGAAACTGTAATCTGTGAACCTTGTATCGGTTCGGGCGGTCGTTGGACCCGCTGCAGAAAGTAGCAAGTAACTGAGTATCAAAGTCAAACTCTGCCCGGGTGAATGTCCCGGATGGAATGATCGGTCATGTGCCAAGGCAGGTGTCTTGGCGTGTAGTGAAAGGTGAAGGTGCCATGTTTAAGTACAAAAGCCCGCTAAGTCGGCTTCTCGAAGGTAGCGCTAAAAAAGCGGACAAGGATGAGGCCCATGAAGAAGAAGAGCGTGATGAAGCCGCTGAAGAACCCATCGCGGATCTGACTGCGTTGCGTCAGGTTCTGGCCGGAGGCAACCAAGCGTCCGAGGTTGAGGCTGAGCTTGAAGTGCCCGCCGAAGAAGAGATTCAGATCGAAGAGATCAATGTTGATGACATTGCGCCGATCGAGGTGTCCGAGGAAGCTGAGCAACCCACCCCCGTCATGACAGAAGATGCTGACGAGGCAGTCATGAGCGAGGTCGTCAAAACCGTTCAGACTGACGATCTGCCCGATGCTGGTTCAGACATCGCTCTAACTGAAGCGCCAGAAGCTGACGAAGAACCCGAAGTTACCGCGGCCCCTGCCCCATCATCGGATCGGAGTGACCGCGTTAAGACCACCTTCCTTGGCTTCGAGCGCCCGGAAAACCCGGTTCAGGACAGCATGGAAGCCGATCCTGTTGCCAAACAGGTTGTCGCCACCAACACCTTCCCGGTCGGTTGGTTGGTAATCACCGATGGGCCGGGTCGCGGGACCAGCTTTTCCTTGGTCGAGGGTCTTGCCCAGATCGGCCGTAATGATGATCAGGCCGTTCAGCTTGATTTCGGGGACAACGGCATCTCGCGCGCGGGTCATGCTGTGGTTGCCTATAACTCGGAAGATCAGACCTGTTATCTGGGGCATGGTGGCAAGGCCAACCTTGTGCGCCTGAATGGCGGACCTGTTCTAAGCACTGTACCCCTGTCGACGGGTGATAAGATTCGCATCAGCGATACGACCCTGCGTTTCGTGTCGTTCTGTGACGAAAACTTCGACTGGCAGAACGGCTGATCGATGTTGGCTAATCCTGCATATGACATTGCCCTGGTGGCCGATCAGGGCAAACGCGACACGCAAGAGGACGCAATTGCTGCGCGTTTCTTTGATGCGATAGAAGCGGGATATGTCGTTGTCGCGGATGGCATGGGCGGTCATGATGCGGGCGATGTTGCCTCGGGTCTGGTGAAGGCCACGTGGCAATCCCAGCTGGATGATATCCTTGAGCGTGAAGAGTTTAACGACGGTACGGCCGCTGAGCATCTGACCCAAGTGGCCCTACACGCCAACGATGCCGTTGCCGAGTATCTTCAGAAAAATGGGACCGACCTTCAAATGGGGTCAACCTTGCTGGGTGTCCTTCTGCGCGGCAAACACCTGCATTGGGTGTCGGTTGGAGATTCCCCGCTTTACCTGTGCCGCAACGGCTTCATGATGCGGATCAACGAAGATCACTCCATGGCGCCGATGATTGATGCGCAGGTGTCTGATGGCTCTTTGTCCGAGGAAGAGGCCCGCGCCCATCCTGATCGCAATCAGCTAACTTCGGTCATCATGGGAGCGCCTGTTCCCAAACTGGATTGCCCCGAGGCACCCGTTGAACTTGCCAAGGGAGATGTGCTTCTCGCGGCCAGCGATGGTCTTCAATATCTGGACGATGATCACATCCAGTCGATTGCAAACAGCTGCAAAGATCAGCCTGCCCGCGACCTGGCTGTTGCGCTGGTTCAGGCGTTAAGGGCCAAGGCCCATCCCGATCAGGACAACATCACAATCGCGGTCATCAAGCCGCTAAACATCTGAAAATAAGCTTATAACTGAGGAATAACAGGGAATATGAGAAAGCTATTCATCGCTTCCGGTTTGGCTATCACCGCAATGACAGGCACCGCCTTTGCGCAAGAGGCATGCTCGGATTATGTGGTCAAACGTGGCGACAGTCTGCGTGAAATCGCGCTGCGTGTGTTCGGCAGTTCGGACTTCCGGTCGATCTATAACGCCAACAAGGATGCCATTGGCAAGGACCCAAACATCATCCGTCTTGGAATGACCCTTTCGATGCCTTGCCCCGAGAAGCCCGCAGGTCAGACCGTATCAACCAACGCTGAAGCCGAGAAAATGGCGCGTGCCATGTCTGCCGAACTGATCGCAGAGGCAGAAGCCCGCGCCGCAGCTGCAATCGCGGAAGCCGAGGCACGCGTTGCCAATGCTGAAGCGGAAGCAGTCAAAGCCAGCCAAGAAGCTGTCGCCGCTGCTAAGGCCGACGCTGAAAAAGCAATCGAAGCCGCCCGTGCAGAAGGTGCTGCCTTGATCCGCAACGCAGCGAACCCAAATGCGGCGTCGGTAAATGAACGCCAGATCCTGATGATCACCGGTGGCAACTATGCCCCGTTCACCGACGAAAACCTGCCCAATCGCGGGCTGTACACAAAATTGGTCGAGACAGCTTTCCTTCGGGCTGCCCCCGAACAATCCTACAAGATCCAATTCGTGAACGACTGGAACTCGCATCTGGATCTTCTGATGCCGACCCTTGCATTTGATGCGACTTTCCCTTGGTCACAACCTGATTGCTCAGTGGCTGACACCCTGTCGGAAAGCGACCGCGAACGGTGTGAGACCTACAACTTCTCAAAACCCTTCTACGAGGTGGTTGATACCTTCTTTGCAATGGAAGGATCAGGTTACGAAGAAACCCTAAGCTACGCAGACTTTGCAGGTGCAACCATCTGTCGCCCCGAAGGATGGTCTTTGACCCATATGGATGCCGTGGGTTTGTACGAACCTGCGGTCACACTGATGCGTCCTACATCACCTGACGATTGCTTCCACGCAGTGGCCGAAGGAACAGCTGACATCGTGGCAGTCGAAGCACATCTAGCGGTCGAGGCGATCAAGCGGTTGGGATACGAGCATCGGATCATCGAAAACCCCAATCTGGCCGCCATCAAAGGCCTGAACATCATGACACATAAAGCCAATGCCGACGGCGAAGCGATCCTTGAGATCCTGAATCAAGGCCTTGGAATTATGCAGCAATCTGGCGAATGGCGCGACATCGTTGCGACCGCCCTGCGTCATCAAATGGAAAACGGCTAAGGCCCCGGAAGGCCAGCACATCTTATTTCTGGAGGAAGTGGAAATGTTTAAATTCGATCTCAAAAAACTGGCGGCAGCCGCGGTAACCCTCACCGCGATTAGCGCCCACACTGCATCAGCGCAGGAAGCCTGTTCTAACTATACAATCGAGGATGGCGACACGCTGGCGACGATCTCGATCACTGCCTATGGCACGTCGAACTACCAGCCGATTTTTAACGCGAACCGGAACATCATCTCGGACCCATCCAACCTTGAGACCGGGCTTGTGCTGGCACTGCCTTGTGAAGACGGCAGCCTGCCCAACGGACAGTCCGCCCAAGAACTAATTGCGGCCGAGGAAGAGCGCAACGCGACCAACAAGGTTTCCAACGTCTACGAACCGCCCATGAAAATCGTAACGGGCAGCAACTATGCACCGTTTGCGGATGAAGATCTTAAAGGCGGTGGTTTCCTCGTTCGTCTTGTATCGACAGCGCTGAACCGCGCCGGGAACAACCGTGATTATTCGGTCAGCTTCGTGAACGATTGGAGCGCGCACCTTGATACACTGCTGCCATTGGGCGCGTTCGACATTTCGCTGGCTTGGTACATCCCGGACTGTAGCAACCGCACCTATGAATGGTCAGCCGAGACCGAGAAGCGTTGCACACAATTCGATGCTACGGTGAGTGTCTATGATACCGTTGTCGGCTTCTATACATTGCCTGACAGCGACTATGCCAAAGCACGCACATTCCAAGACTTCGATGGTGCTCGTGTTTGTCGTATGTCTGGTTGGTTCACACATGACCTTGAAGAGAACGGTGTATTTGAACCGAAGGTGACGATGGTCCAGCCCACCAGCGCTACTGACTGTATGGATGCCGTACTTACTGGCCAAGCCGATGTTGCCTCATTCGAAGTTCAACTCGCAGCAGATGCAATGAGCGATATGGGGCTGACCTCGAAAGATATCGTCGAGAACCCATTTGTGAACACCGTTGCGGGTTTGCGTTTTGTGACCCACCGCACCAACCCCTTTGGTCGCCAATACATCGCAATGTTGAACGCTGGCCTGAACGAGATGCGTGAGTCGGGCGAATGGTACGCCATCATTTCCGACACCCTACGAGAGCATAACGAAAAGCTGATGGCCGCTGCAGCCAACTGATCTATCGCTTGCAAAAAAAAGAAACGGCCGGCAAATCGCCGGCCGTTTTTTGTTGGATCTTGTCCTATGTTCTAGCTGTCGTTTTCGACCGCATAGCTCAGCACCATGTCGCGCAGCGTGGCCAGCCCACAGGCTGTTCCCTCGTTCACCACCAACGCGCGACGATGATCTAGCCGCGACAACAGACGAACTGCGTATTTCACGGCCATATGGTCACTTAAGGTCAGCGCAGGTTTGTCCATCACTTCATAGACATTCGTGCGGTCCAAAGACTTGTTCAACGCGATAGCTCGTTCGGCGATCATCTCGATCGACACGATGCCGTATTCGTCTTCGTCATGGCGGCGTTCGATTACCAATGCGGTCACACCTTTCGCGTCCATCTCATTTACGGCATCGCGCACTGTGGCCAAGCCGCTGATCATGTAGATCGTGCTTTGCATCACATCGCGGACCTTTAGATTGTTTTCGTCCATCACAAGTCCTCCTTGCTGATTTCCTGTTGAATAGAAGCGATTTGACCCGACAGGCCAATCGCATCTTCGATATCAAGCTGGAACGCCACGCCTGTCCCGGGGTCTTCATCGAACCGGCACGCTTCGCCAATGGTTTCCAGAATCAGGCGGCTGTGGTGTTCTTCAACCAAAAACAAAATCACATCCCGCTGCCCGGCAACGGTCAACCCAAAGAAGGTCTTGGTTGGGTTCAAACCCTCGCCCCGCGCCGACGTGATAACGGTGCACCCCGTCGCCCCTTTTTCACGGGCGGCTTCGATGGCGGTGTCCGTCAGTTCATCCTGTGTCATGACAATGATCAGTTTAAACTTCATGGTTTTCTCCTTCGTCGTCCGACGCTGTTTTGCGACGGGACAGCAAGCTGCTGATTTGGGCATAACCCATCACGGTTATCATGGGAAACAGGCTGGCCAGAGCGATCAGGCCAAACCCATCAAGAAGCGGGCTACGCCCGGGGACTGTGCTGGCAAGGCCAAGGCCAAGCGCTGCGACAAGCGGAACTGTCACAGTTGAGGTCGTCACGCCCCCGCTGTCATAGGCCAGCGGGATGATCATGCGCGGGGCCATAAGCGTCTGGATCACCACGATCACATAGCCCACGATCATATATTGATAGAGCGGCGTTCCCGTCACAATACGGAATGTCCCAACTGCAAGGCTAATCGCCACGCCAAAGGCCACGGCGATGCGCAACCCATTGGCCTTCACGGCCCCACCAGATGCCTCTTGCGCCTTCAGGGCTACGGCAATCAGGGACGGCTCGGCAATCGTGGTCGCAAATCCGATGGCGAAAGCAAAGATATAGACCCAATAGTAATCCAGCCATTCGACCGCCGCACCGGGTTCAATTCCTAAGAAAGCCGGGTCGGTCAACTGTGCCGCCATCTCGCGGCCCAGCGGGAACAGGGCAAGCTCCAGCCCTGACAAGAACAACGCAAGGCCAAGAAGCACATAGAACATTCCCATCGCCACTTTGCGGGGATGTGGGATCGGCTTGCGCAGGATGACAAGCTGGAACAGAAGCAGCACCGCCGCGATGGGCAGCACGTCACGTACAACGCTTAGGAATGTCCACAGAAGGTCCATCAGGATCGTGATCATGTCGCCACCACCAATCCGAACAGCAGCACAAAGATGATCGGCATCAGAGACGCAAAGGCGATTAACCCGAAGCCATCAATCATCGGGTTCCGTCCCTTGATGACCGAAGCCAGACCCACGCCCAAAGCCGTTACAAGCGGCACAGTGATGGTCGAGGTCGTGACGCCTCCGCTGTCATAAGCGATACCGATGATCTCGCGCGGGGCGATGGGGGTCAGGGCCACAACGCAGATATATCCCCCAATGATCAGCCACTGGATGGGCCAGCCCATCAGGATACGGAAAACACCCAAGACCAAAGACGCGCCAACGGATGCAGCCACGGTATAGCGCAGGGCGGTCGCCATGAAATTCAGCTCATCCTCGCCTTGACCGATCACGCCGGCCTCAGACATCACGGTTGCAGCCTCGGCCCCGACAGCGATCAGTGCGGGTTCGGCGACTGTGGTTCCAAAACCAAGGCTAAACGCAAAGACAACAAGAAGCGGGATTGAACCACGTAAGGCAAGGGCGTTCGCCAGTGCTTCGCCCAATGGAAACAAAGCCATGTCGAGGCCGCGGATAAAGATCGTCAGACCCAAAAGAACAAAAAGAAAGCCCAGCGCGAACTGGCCCAGATTGTCGATGGGTTGTTGCAGCACGACCAGCTGGAAGAAGCCCACAATCAGAAGGATCGGGGCAAGGTCGCGGGCGGTGCCGCCCAAATAGCCGAACAGCTTTCCAAGCGTATCGGTCATATGCCCCTTCCTGCGTCAGTTCATTGGTTATGCATTCATACCAATGATGTAACAGCCACGTGGCGACAGAGCGAGCTATGATTGAAATCAAACCAGTTGGACAAAAACACCCCCGGAATTGCCGGGGGTGAATGTGTTCAGTCTGCGGCGCGGATCAGTCGTTCGACCAGCCCGATACCGCTTTAACTTCCAGGAAGTCCTCGATCCCCAGGATGCCACCTTCGCGCCCGTTGCCGGACTGCTTGTAGCCGCCAAATGGCGACCCAGCAGCACGCGAGGTGCCATTCATCTCGACCATGCCCGAACGCATCTGACGGGCTACGCGATTGGCGCGGGCGCCGTCTTGGGTCTGGATGTAGTTGGTCAGGCCGTAAACCGTGTCATTGGCGATCTCGACGGCTTCTTCTTCCGTGTCGAACTTCATGATCGACAGGACCGGGCCGAAGATTTCCTCGCGTCCAATGGTCATGTCATTGGTCACGTCCGCAAAGACGGTCGGTTTGACAAAGTAGCCTTTGTTCAGGCCATCCGGGCGACCGGTGCCACCAGCGACAAGACGTGCGCCTTCGTCGATGCCCTTCTGGATCAGATCCTGGATTTTGTTCCACTGAAGCTCGTTCACGACAGGGCCGATATGGCGGCCTTCTTCCGACGCGGGGCCAACCTGCACCTTGTTCGCCATTTCAGCGGCCTCTTCCACCACGCGATCATAGATCGAGCTTTGGACCAGCATGCGCGAGGGTGCATTACAGCTTTGGCCTGTGTTCTGCATCATGTGCAGCACACCACGTTTAACGGCCTTCTCGTCCGCATCTTCAAATAGGATGTTGGCCCCTTTACCGCCCAGCTCAAGCGCCACGCGTTTGATCGTCTCAGCAGCGGCTTTCGAAATTGCGATACCCGCGCGGGTCGAGCCGGTGAAGCTGACCATGTCCACATCAGGATGCGAGGTCAGCTGGCTGCCGACGCCCATGCCGTCGCCATTCACCATGTTGTAAACGCCGGCGGGGGTGCCAGCCTCGTCCATGATCTCGGACCAGACGATCGACGATAGCGGCGCAACCTCGGACGGTTTCAGAACCATGGTGCAGCCTGCAGCGGCGGCGGCCACAACCTTCAGCGTGACTTGGTTCATCGGCCAGTTCCATGGCGTGATCAGGGCACAGACGCCGACGGGTTCATACAAAAGACGGTCATTTGGCGCGTGATCGCCCAGCTTCTTGTCGAATTCAAAATCCTTGAAGGCACGGATGAAGTTTTTGATATGCCAGCTACCCGCACCCACTTGCGAGCTGCGCGACAGATCAATCGGCGCGCCCATCTCAAGGCTCATTGCTTCGGCCAAATCCTCGGAACGGCGGTTGTAGATGTCGAAAATGCTTTCGATCAGATCCAGACGTTCGGCCTTGGACGAGAAGCCCCAGGTTTTGAAGGCTTCCTTGGCAGCGGCAACGGCGGCGTCGGTGTCAGCCTGATCGCCAAGCGAGATGACCGCACAGACCTCTTCGGTCGAAGGGTCAATCACATTGCAATCATTTGCAGCAGCCGGGGCGACCCATTTGCCGTTGATGTAAAAGTCGCGTTTCTCGATCATATTCCTGACTCCTTGGACGGGTTTGCGGGCACTGTGGCACCGTGGCGCTGGTAGCGCAACCCGTGGATTTACAATTTGATCAAATTATTTCGGAAGAATCAAGGCTGACGCAAACTGTCGCACGGGGTTTCAAATTTCTGCAAAGAACATACCCTATGTGTGAACGGAAAATTGCCTCATAGGAGAAAAGCAAATGGGACTTCGCATTAACGATATCGTGCCTAATTTCACCGCCGAAACAGATCAGGGAGAAATCAAATTCCATGACTGGATTGGCGACAGCTGGGCCATTCTGTTTTCGCACCCAAAAGACTATACCCCTGTTTGCACGACCGAGTTTGGCGCCGTAGCACAACTGGCAGATGAATGGGAAAAACGCGGCACAAAAGTCATCGGTCTGTCCGTCGACAGCGCGGAAGAACACGTGACCTGGAAAGCCGATATCGAAGGATACTCGGGCGCAAAGGCCGGCTTCCCGATCATCGCAGACGAAGATCTTGCTGTGTCCAAGCAATTCGACATGCTGCCTGCAGAAGCCTACCTGCCTGATGGGCGCACCGCAGCCGATTCAGCATCAGTCCGTTCGGTCTTCATCATTTCGCCCGACAAGAAGGTCCAGCTGATCATGACCTACCCCATGTCGGTCGGCCGCAACTTTGCAGAAGTTCTGCGCGCGTTGGATGGATTGCAGTCTACCTACAACACCCCCATCGCGACCCCTGCGAACTGGGTGAAGGGTCAGGACGTGATCGTCGCCCTGTCGCTGAGCGATGACGAAGCGAAAGAAAAGTTTGGCGAGGTCGACATCAAACTGCCGTATCTACGCACAACCGCCGACCCCAGCTGATCCGTTAAAAACCGAAACAAAAAAGCCCGCTCTGATCCGAGCGGGCTTTTCATTCATATGGCGCAGGTCTAGCCCTTACCGCTTGCAGCCTTAAGTGCATCGGACAAAACATCCCGATCGCCCACATGGTTGGCCAAGACCAAGACAAGGCGTGCATTGAACGCATCGCTTTCGTCTTTGCTCAGACCTTCATGGGCTGCCAGAAGCTCGGCATAGAAATCGTCAGCGCTTTCGATATTCGGTGTCAGAACGAGGTCAGTCATAGGTCTTACTCCTTACCGATAGCGCGGCGAATGGCGGCGCGGATGAGGTTGTCATCAAAGTTGGGGCGACGTGCTGCAACGTGTTGATCCGGGCGGATCAGGTAGACCGCACTTTCGGTGTCTCCCAGATACCGTTCTTTCAACGCGCCCGTTTTGTCATCCTTCGTCGACAACGCGAGGCGTGTGACTTTGACGCCAGACTCCTCGATCTCGTCCGGGGCATCGGCATCAATCGTCAAAAGCGTGAATGTGTCACCCAATTCAGACAGCAAATACCCGTCGCCCATCGGAACATCCGGGCAGACCGAACCGGGACGCGACCGCGCAGGTCCATCCAGAGCATCGGCCGAGTTCAGCGGCGATCCATCATAGGTGCACGGTACCGACAAACGACCCGAGTTCACCAGCGGACGCGCGAATTCGTGCTTTTCGGACAGGTCCAGAACGGCGTCGCGTAGTATGCGGCTCATCTCGGATTTAGGCGTGATGAAATCGGTCGAGCGGGTCGAGTTCAGGATGTTTTCATCTGCACCATGGATACGTTCCATGTTGTAGGTATCCAGAAGGCTCTCTGGGGCTTCGCCACGCATGACCATGCCCAGCTTCCAACCCAGATTGTCCACGTCCTGCATGCCCGAGTTCGCACCGCGCGCACCGAACGGCGACACTTGGTGGGCTGCATCGCCGGCAAAGAACACACGACCATGACGGAAGTTGTCCATGCGTTTGCACTGGAACGTATAGATCGAGGACCAAACCATGTCGTATTCCACGGCCTCGCCAAGGAAGGCGTCCAGACGACGGCGGATGTTTTCCTCTTTCATCTCTTCCTTGCGGTCCACATCCCAGCCGATCTGGAAGTCGACGCGCCAGACATCGTCAGGCTGCTTGTGCAACAAGGTCGATGCGCCTGATCCATGGGTTGGTTCAAACCAGAACCAACGCTCGGTCGGGAAATCGTCGTTCTTCATCTTGATGTCGGCGATCAGGAAGCTGTCTTGGAACACCTTTCCGGTGAAATCCAAATCCAGCATCGTGCGCAGCGGCGATGAGGCGCCGTCACAACCGATCAGCCAGTCCGCTTCCAGCGTATAGGGACCGTCGGGCGTCATGATCTGAAGCGTGACATGGTCGTCATGCACTTCAACCGAATCCACGCGGTTCTTGCCGCGGATCTCAATCGGCGCTCCGTCTTTTTGCAGCTCTTCAAAGCGGTCCAGTTGGAAGCTTTCGTAATAGGGCTGCTGCATGTTGATGAAAGCGGGGTACTCGTGACCTTCTTCGGGTAGAAGGTTGAACTCGAACACCTGATCATCCTTGTGAAAAACCTTCCCAAGATTCCACACCACGCCCTTATCCACCATCGGTTTGCCGCAGCCATAGCGGCCTGCGATCTCAAGACAACGCTTGGCAAAGCAGATCGCGCGCGACCCCATGCCGACGCCTTCGTGGTCATCCAACACAAGGGTCGGGATGCCCTGACGGCCAAGGTCCAAGGCGGTGGCCACACCAATGGGTCCTCCTCCCATCACGACGACCGGATGGCGCACGGGCGCGGCGGCATCCTGATCGGCCGATTTCTTGTAGGGGTAACGCTTGTAGGCAAGCGTGTATCTGTCGTCGAACATCGGGTTCTCCTCCGCTACGTTCCGAAGATGGCAATGATTCCGGCACAGATGGCGAGCATCACACCGAAGAAGGTCAGATATCGTGCGGCTTTATCAGCCACACGACCGGCTTTTGAGCTGCGTTCAGCCTTGTCGAACGCCGCAGAGCGTTTGTTGAGATTCTCGATCCTTTTGGCACCGTAAGGATTGATGAATTCCTCGATCTCCATTGGCGTTTCGTCCAGCGCTTTGTCGGCAACTAAACTTGACGCAATGAGCATCACGAGTAGCGACACCATAGCTCCTACCATAAAAAAGAATGTGAGAACCTCGACCATGATCAACCCTGCAGGGCGTCCCACATCTCTAGATCGCGCTGTGCGGTCCAGATGCGGGGGGTGTCGATACCGCGGGCTTCGTCATAGGCGCGGGCGACGTTGAAGGGCAGGCAGTGCTCGTAGATGGCATAGTCTGCGAATTTCGGGTCGCACTCGGCGCGCACGGCGTCCCAGGCTTCTTTCAGCGATCCGCCACGGGCAGCCACTTTCGCGGCGGGGGCGTAGGTGCTGTAGACGAAGTCACGGGTGCTTTCGATCGCACGCTCGACGGCTTCCTTGCCGATCAAAGCGCCGCCACGACCGGGCGCGATGGCGTCCACGTCGAAGGACGCGATGTTGTCCAGCGTGTCGCCCCAATCGGCGAAGTGACCATCGCCGCAGTAGCAGGCCGAGTGATCTTCCACGATGTCACCGGTGAACATGACGTTCTGATCCGGCACGTGAATCACGATGTCGCCCGACGTGTGGGCGCGGCCCAGATGCATCAGATCGATGCGACGGTTACCCAGATAGACAGTCATATCGTCCGAGAATGTGGTCGTAGGATAGGTCAGACCGGGGATCGACTCGTGGCCTTCAAACAGGCGCGGGAAGCGTTGGAATTCGCTGTCCCAGTCTTCCTGACCGCGTTCCACAACCATCGCACGGGCTTGGTCGCCCATAATGATCTGATCGGCGCCATAGGCCGACGCGCCCAGCACGCGCACCGCGTGATAGTGGGTCAGCACCACGTGAGAGATTGGCTTGTCGGTCACCGAGCGAACGCATTCGATCACTTTGTTGGCCAGACGCGGGGTGGCCTGAGCCTCGACGATCATGACGCTGTCGTCGCCAATGATCACACCGGAGTTGGGGTCTCCCTCGGCGGTGAAGGCATAGAGCCCGTCACCGATCTGGTCGAAGGTGATTTTCTTTTCCGTCATGTCGCCTTGCGATGCGAATGCTTTTGCCATGGGTTGTATCCTTGTAGCGCGTTTCTGTGTCGAAGGGCGCGTCAGGCGCCCCCCTGAATGTCTGTTACTTGGGCCAGTTAACGGCGGGCAGAATTTGCCCGACGCAATCGCCAAAACCGATCTGGAAGCCGTCACCCTTGGCGGCACCGCGCAGGGTCAGGGTGTCGCCGTCCTCGATGAAGGTACGGGTTTCGCCAGTGTCGAGCGTGAATGGCTCGCGTCCCGCCCAGCTCATCTCCATTAGCGAGCCGTATTCGGTCTTGGTCGGACCCGAGATGGTGCCGGACCCCAGAAGGTCGCCCACGTTCATCGCACAGCCGCCAATCGCGTGGTGGCACAGCTGCTCGGCGGCCGAGTAATACATGCGGGTGTAGTTGGTTTCACCAACGACGCTTGCCTTGTCGGCCCCTTCGGGCTGCATCAGCACCTGAAGGTCGATGTCGTAAAGACCGTCCTTAGAACCGTCGAGGTAAGGCAGCAATTCCTTCTCGCGTTCTGGCGTGGGCGCGCGGAACTCTTCCAGCGCGGCAGCGGTCACGATCCATGGGCTGATAGAGGTGCCGAAGGCTTTACCCTGGAACGGGCCGAGCGGCTGGTATTCCCAGCCCTGGATGTCGCGGGCGGACCAGTCGTTCAGCAGCACATAGCCAAAGATCATGTCGTCGGCTTCGTCGACGGTGATCGGCTGACCGAAGTCAGATTGCTTGCCTACGATGGCCCCCATTTCCAGTTCGATATCCAGACGCATCGAGGGGCCAAAGCTGGGCATCTCGGCGTCGGGCGCTTTGCGCTGACCGTTCGGGCGATGGATCGGCGTGCCCGAGATCACGACCGACGACGCACGGCCGTTATAGCCGATCGGGATGTGCAGCCAGTTGGCGGGCAGATCGGGCGAGCCACGCAGGATCGCGCCCATGTTCGCCGCGTGCTGACGACCGGCATAGAAATCGGTGTATTCAGAGACAAGGAACGGCATATGCAGGTCCGCGTCGGCTTGCGCGACCAGCAGCGGTGTAACCGCGCCCTGTTCGGTCGCGCCTTCGCCCAGCAGCTGTTCCAGACGGTCGCGCAAGGCGGCCCATGCGCCCGATCCCAGCTCCATCAGCTCGTTCCAGAACGGGACATCAAAGACAGGTTCCTCGCCGACCTCAATCAGACCAGCCTCTTCTGCGGCTTGCATATCAAGGATCATATCCCCGATGGCGACACCGCAGCGCGGTTCGCTGTCAGCGGTCGAGAACACGCCGTATGGCAGGTTGTTCAGCGGAAAGGGTGTCTCGGCGGAGTTCGCGCTGTCCACCCACGACTTTTTCAATTGGCTCATGTGATCCTCACTCGGCATCTGACTGTGCCTCGGGCCTTGCGGCGGCAAAGGCAGGCAGGGCCAGACAGGTTTCTTCGATTTCGGTCAGGCGTGGATAGGCGGACAGGTCCACCCCCCAGCGCCGTGCGTTGTAATACTGGGCCACAAGGCAGATATCCGCCAGTGACGGAGTGTCGCCAAAGGCGTATTTCGTGTCCTTGCCGACCATCTGTTCAAGGGCGGCAAAGCCGGTGTCCATCCAGTGGATCATCCATTGGCGTTTGGCCTCGGCATCCGCACCGAACGTGTCGCCCAGATGCTTGGCTACGCGCAAGTTGTTTACCGGATGGATGTCCATCGCGATGACATGGGCTGCAGCCAGAACCTTGGCACGCTGGATCGGGTCCGCAGGCAGCAAGGCAGGCTCTGGCTGCACCGCCTCAAGATAATCAATGATCGCCAGCGACTGGGTCAGGACAGTGCCATCTTCCAGCTCCAACGAGGGCACCAGATGGGCCGGGTTCTTGGCAGCATAGTCTTCTGCGTGCTGCTGTCCGCCATCCTTCACAAGATGGACGGACACGTGATCCGCGCTGAGCCCTTTCAGGTTCAGCGCAATGCGCACGCGATAGGCCGCCGTGGACCGCCAATATCCATACAGTTTCATCATTTCTTGCGCATCATTTCTTACCCGGCGTCCCGTCGAACTTCTTCTCAAGGCTTTCCCAGCAATCAATGTATTCGTCCTGAAGCGGCGCTTCATTGGCCGCGAAGGCGGTTAGGTGCTGCGGGAAGCGGGTTTCGAACATGAAGGACATGGTGTTGTCCAGCTTCTCGGGCCCAAGGTTCGAATTCGACGCACCTTCAAACGCATCACGGTCCGGTCCATGCGGCAGCATCATATTGTGCAGGCTGACACCGCCGGGGACAAAGCCCTGCGGCTTGGCGTCATACTGGCCGTAAATGTTGCCCATCAGCTCGGACATAATGTTCTTGTGATACCACGGCGGACGGAAGGTGTTTTCAGCCACCATCCAGCGTTCGCGGAACAGAACGAAGTCGATATTCGCAGTACCCGGCTGGCCCGAAGGTGCTGTCAGCACGGTAAAGATCGAGGGGTCCGGGTGGTCAAACAGGATCGCACCAACCGGGCAATAGGTGGTCAGATCGTATTTGTAAGGCGCGTAGTTGCCGTGCCATGCAACCACGTCCAGCGGCGACTGGCCGATCTCGGTCTTGTGGAACTGACCGCACCATTTGATGGTGATGGTCGACGGTACTTCGCGGTCTTCATATGCCGCAACAGGAGCTTTGAAGTCACGCGGGTTGGCCATGCAGTTCGCACCAATCGGGCCACGTCCCGGAAGCTCGAATTTCTGGCCGTAGTTTTCGCAGACAAAGCCACGCGCCGGGCCTTCCAGAAGCTCAACACGGTAAACCAAGCCGCGTGGGATTACGCCGATCTCCTGCGGGGCAAGGTCGATGATGCCCAGTTCTGTATAGAACCGCAGCTTGCCTTCCTGCGGCACGACCAGAAGTTCACTGTCGGCCGAGAAGAAATAGTCGTCGACCATTGATTCCGTGACCAGATAGATGTGCGATGCCATGCCGACCTGCGTGTTAACGTCGCCGGCCGTGGTCATCGTGCGCATGCCGGTGATCCAGTTCAGACCTTCGGTTGTCGGCACCGGATCCCAACGGTACTGACCCAGCGAGATCACGTCAGGATCTACGCAGGGCGCGGACTTCCAGTAAGGCATGTCGATCTTGGTATAGCGCGCTGAATGCTTCACCGACGGGCGGATGCGATAACACCAGGTGCGCTCGGGCGGGTTGGCGGTGAAGGCGGTGCCGGACAGCTGTTCGCCATACAGGCCATATTCGCACTTCTGCGGGCTGTTCATGCCTTGCGGCAGAGCGCCGGGCAGAGCCTCGGTTTCGAAGTCATTGGCCCAACCGGGCATATAGTGGGTTTCGGTGCCAACGGCTGACACCGCGCGCGTCATATCGCGCGACGGGCTGTGCTTGTTCATGCTTCCATCCGTTTCAATGCCAGTTACGGCCAATCCTGTTGCCTGAACATAATATCGTTGCAAGTGAAATGAAGTCAAGAAAAAGGGATGCTTCACATGCGAAGTAATGAAATGGCAACAATTTGAATAGTTAAGCCAATGGAAACTTGCCGCTGATATCCATGTCCTTGGGTGAAAAATGAGGTGGTGGGATGCGTTCGAATGAACAGGCTCCAGTAATTATTAAGAAAGTTAAGAAAGTCAGTGGCGGCGGTCATCATGGTGGCGCGTGGAAAGTTGCCTATGCAGACTTTGTGACCGCTATGATGGCGTTCTTTCTTCTGATGTGGCTTCTAAACGCCACGACAGAGAAACAGCGGAAAGGGATCGCGGACTACTTCAGCCCAACCATTCCCATCACGCGCGTTTCCGGCGGTGGAAGTGGGTCTTTCGGCGGCGATAGTGTCTTCAGCGAAGAAACCCTGTCACAGACCGGAACCGGCGGATTGCCCCGCGACCCGTCTAGTTCCAAGGATGGAAATCAGGCAGACGGCGCGGGCAATGAGGGCGAAAAGGAAACCGCCAAGCTGAAAGAGGTCGAAGAGCTTTTGCTGGCCCGTTCAGGCGAAAGCATGACAAGCGACAAGTTGCAGCGTCATATCGTCACCAGAGTCACCGATGAAGGGCTGTTGGTTGAGGTTTTCGATCTGGACCACGCACCAATCTTTCATGCCGGAACCAATACGCCGACGCCCCTTTTGGAAGCGATCATCGCCACGATCTCCGAGGTCTTTGCATTGGCCAAGAACGGTATTGCAATCGAAGGGCACGTGGCTTCCCAGCCTGTGGTCATTGCAGAAAACACTGCATGGCAACTGTCCTCTGGGCGCGCTGACCGAGTGCGGAAGCTATTCGAATCACTGGATCAAACACCTGAGAAAGTGCAACGCGTGACAGGCCACGCCGACCGTGAGCCCGTGATTCCAAACGCGATGGCGGCCCGAAACAATCGGATTGAGATGATCTTGTTACGCTCAAAAAGATAATGAAATCAGTTGATCAAAGGAAATCAGTCGCCAAATAGAAGGGAATTAGCCGCCTGTTAAGGACACGTCCGCCATGCTGATGCGAACCAGAGGTAGATGCAGCAGAAAGGCGCACCATGACGATTTCCTCTTCGCTAAGTGCCGGCGTGGCCGGTCTGAACGCGCATGCAACGAAATTAGCAACGATTTCGGACAATATCGCGAACTCTTCGACATTCGGCTACAAACGGGCCACCGCAGATTTCCAAAGTCTGGTCATCGGCGGCAACGCCGGGGCTGGCACCTATTCGGCGGGCGGCGTGCGAACAACAACACAACGCCTGATCGACGAACACGGTCCGCTAATTTCAACATCGAACCCCATGGACATTGCGATCGCGGGACGCGGCATGCTTCCTGTCACGCAAGAGGTTTACGCAGACGCCAACCCGGGTGAGCGGCCAATGATGATGACCACCACAGGGTCATTTCGGACAGATTCCGAAGGCGTTCTGAAAACCGAAACGGGGCTGGTGTTGTTGGGTTGGCCAGCAGATGCAGATGGCAATGTGGGAACCTACCCAAGGGACACCGGCGTTGGGCTGGAACCCGTTGTAATCAACGCGAACCAAACCGCAGGCGACCCGACAACCAACATGAAGCTGGGTGTCAACCTGCCAGCCGTCGAAACCGAAGCAGGCGCAGATGGTAACCCATTGCCCTTGTCAGTCGAGTATTTCGGCAACCTAGGTACCTCAGAAACATTAGATTTCAGCTTTACCCCGACTGTACCCGGAACGGGCTCATCGAACACTTGGACAATGCAGATCACCGACAGTGCATCGGGCGGGGCAGTAATTGGGGAATACACGCTGGCCTTCGACGACAGTCGGGCGGACGGTGGTACTCTTGCCTCAGTGTCCGTTGTTTCGGGCGGGGCATACAACGCAACTGATGGCACCCTGGATCTGACCGTTGCAGGCGGTCCCCTTTCATTGACAATTGGCGGCATTGGCGATCCGAACGGGTTAACTCAATTGTCCGACAGTTTTGCACCCGTTGCGATTACCAAAAACGGGTCGCCAGTGGGCAACCTGACCGCAGTTCAGATCGATGAACATGGATTTTTGAAAGCGACTTATGACACGGGTTTTATTCGCACGATCTATCAAGTGCCTCTGGTTGACGTCTCAAACCCTAATGGCCTCACTTCTCTCTCGAACCAAGCCTATCAGGTGTCCCCAGAAAGCGGATCGTTTTTCATGTGGAATGCAGGCGATGGCCCCACGGGTGAGGTTGTGGGTTTTGCGCGGGAAGGATCTACCACTGATGTGGCAGGCGAACTGACAAACCTGATACAAACGCAGCGGGCTTACAGTTCCAACGCCAAGGTCATCCAAACCGTCGACGAAATGCTTCAGGAAACCACGAATATCAAACGCTGATCTCGTGCTGGAAAGTAACATCTCATGACCATCTCTGGTGCCCTTCACAACGCTTTGACCGGCCTTAACGCCAATACGCGCGCGGCCCATCTTGTATCCAACAACGTCGCCAACGCGATGACCGAAGGATATGGTGCCCGCTCGCTTGAGCTGTCATCGCGCAATTTGGGGGGTGCGCCTTCTGGCGTGGCAGTTGAGGGTGTCCGCCGGAACGTCGACGAGATTTTAGTCGGTGAGCGCCGCCTATCGGATGCTGCCATCGGCCATAGCAGCACGCGCTCGGGATTCCTTGCGGGGCTGGAAAAAGCGCTCGGGACACCGGATCAACCTGGATCATTGTCAGGCAGATTGGCGCAATTCGAAGCCGCACTTACAGAAGCCGCCGTGCGCCCAGACAGTGAAGCCGCTCTGAACGCCAGCCTGAACGCAGCGAAAAACGTTGTGTCGCATATCAAAGCCACATCAGACCACATTCAGGCCGCGCGCCTGTCCGCTGACAGCGCCATCGCGCAGGAGGTTGGGCAGCTGAATCAGGGCCTAGAAGACGTGCAAAACCTGAATGTCAAAATTCAGGCTGCAATGGCCCGCGGCGCTGATCCGTCGGGCTTGATGGATCAACGGCAACAGGCAATCGATGCCTTGTCTTCGATCGTGCCAATCAAACAAGTTCCGCGTGATGGTGGGCGAGTTGCCCTGATCTCAGCCGGGGGGGCGATTCTTCTGGATGGGAAACCCGCAAAGCTGGAATTCTCGACGGTAAACTTGATCGTACCTGAGATGACCCAAGCCGGGGGCGCATTGTCGGGACTGACCATCAATGGTCAATCTGTCGATACTTCGTCAAATCGAAGCGCAATCTCAGGCGGCTCTCTTGCCGCGCATTTTGAAGTTCGTGATGAGCTTGCTGTGACCGCTCAAGAACAGCTCGATGGATTTGCACGCAACTTAGTTGAACGTTTTCAGGACCCGGCGTTGGACGCCACACGTGCTCCGGGAGCGCCCGGCTTGTTTACCGACGCTGGGCTGGCCTTTGACCCGGTGGATGAGGTCGCACTGTCCACACGCCTGACAGTTAACGCTGCCGTTGACCCATCACAGGGCGGCGTAATTTGGCGCTTGCGTGATGGTTTAGGGGCCGCTGTCCCCGGGAACGTGGGCAATTCTCAGTTGTTGAACGACAAGATCGAAGTCCTGAACACGCCGATAACAGCAGCATCAGGCGGTTTTTCTAGCACTGCACGCTCAACCGCAGGCTTGGCAGCCGATCTTCTGAACATCGTGGCAAGTGGCCGCGAACAGATGGACACCCGCTTAAGCTTTGATACCGCGCAGAACGACAGCCTGCGGCAAATGGAACTGTCTCATGGTGTGGATACCGATGCTGAAATGCAGAAGCTCATGATGATCGAGCAGGCATTTGCCGCCAACGCACAGGTCATCACAACCGCTGACGAAATGATGCAACTAATCTTGGGTTTGTAAGGGGTATAGCATGAGCATTTCGACTTACGGAGATTTGGCCAGTTCGTTCTTCACGCGGCGGCAGTCCAGTCAAATGCGTCAGGAGCTCACACGTCTGGGCACCGAAATGTCCACGGGGCGGAAAACGGATTTGGGTTCGAAAACCACGGGCGGTATCGGTGCACTTGCGGGCTTGGAACATAGCCTGAAACTCATGTCCGCTCACGAACAAGCCACGACCGAGGCGCGCTTGATGGCAGAAACAACTCAGGTTGCGTTAACAACAATCCACACACAGGCGCAGGACTTATCGAACGGGCTGATCGCTGCCAGAAGTTCAAATAACTCCACCCTGCTTCACACCACATCTTTGGACGCCGGGCAGAAGTTTGCTTCGATCATTTCAAAGCTGAATGCGGTTGCTGGCGGGCGGTCCTTGTTTGCAGGGGCTGCGACGGATCAACCTGCCCTTGCCGACGCAGAAACGATCATAACAGAGCTTATGACCGCCATCGCTGGCGAAGTGACAGCCGGCGGCGTGGCCTCGCAAATTGACGACTGGTTCAACACACCGGGTGGCGGGTTTGAATCACTCGGCTATCTCGGGGCAGATGAAAGCTATGGCCCAATTAGGTTGGGCAACGGCGAAACCGCAACGCTGCCCGTCCGCGCCAATGATACCGAGGTCCGAAACCTGCTTTCCGCGGTGGCAAAAACTGTTGTTCTAAGCGAAGGCGCATTGGCTGGCGATTTGAAGCAACAAAAAGCACTGACAGAGCTTGCGTCCAACGCGCTTCTGCAGGCCGTTGATCAAACCACAATGCTTCAGGCCCGCGTCGGTGCGGTCGAGGCACGGATTGAAAACGCAGTGGTCCACAACACCGCGGAAAAACACGCGCTGGAGCTTTCATACAACGATCTAACCGCCGCAGATCCCTATGACACGGCGTCACGATTGGAAGAGCTCTATGGCCAGATGGAGGCGCTCTATGTCACGACGGCGCGCCTGTCGAAACTCAGATTCACGGATTATATGCGATGAGATACCTGATTTCCTTCTTATTGGTGCTGTTCACGATGACCTTTGCAGCCCATTCCAGTTCCGTGCGCATCAAAGATCTGGTGGAATTCGACGGAGTACGCGGAAATGATCTGGTTGGATACGGTTTGGTTGTTGGCCTGAACGGCACCGGGGATGGCATTCGCAACGCCCCCTTTACCGAAGACATCATGTCCAACATCCTGGAGCGTTTGGGCGTAAATATCACAGGTGAGCAGTTCCGCCCAAAAAATGTGGCTGCCGTATTCGTCACCGCCGCCCTTCCCCCTTTCGCTCGATCGGGGTCACGAATTGACGTGACCGTTTCAGCAATTGGGGACGCCAAAAGCCTGTTGGGTGGCACGCTGATTATGACGCCCTTGAATGCGGCAGATGGAGAGATCTACGCCGTGGGACAAGGCACGGTGATCGCAGGCGGGGCCAGCGCCGAAGGCGATGGGGCCACCGTGACCAAGGGTGTTCCGACAAGTGGCGTGATCCCCAGCGGCGCAAGGGTCGAACGCGAGATCGAGTTTGATTTCACCAAGCTGAAGTCCATCCGGCTGGCCTTACGCACCCCAGACTTCACCACGGCAGAACGCATCGAACGCGCCATCAATGGCAAATATGGCCGCGTCGTGTCCCGCATGTTGGATAGTGGGACGGTTGTCGTTGATATCACAGCCACGCGGGCTATCTCTCCCGCGCATGCCTTGGGCACGATCGAGAATATCGGGGTTGAACCCGAACGCCGAGCCAAGGTGGTGGTCGATCAACGTTCCGGCACAATCGTCATGGGTGAAGATGTTCGCATCAGCCGGGTGGCGGTGTCGCAGGGCAACCTGACACTGCGCATTCAGGAGCAGCCCATCGTTGTGCAACCCAACCCATTCTCCGACGGCGAGGCGATTGTCGTCCCGCGAACCAATGCCGCGATTGAGGAAGAGCCCGGTATCGGCCTTGCCGAAGTCAGCGGCGGAGCATCCCTGTCCGAACTTGTTGCTGGGCTAAACGCGCTTGGCGTCGCACCACGCGATATGATCGACATTCTGAAAAGCATTAAGGCCGCGGGGGCGCTTCATGCGGAATTCATCGTGCGGTGACAGCGCTGACCAAGTGGGGCCACGATTCAAGCGCGGCGCACCACCACTGACCCGACAGAATAGCCCGCACCGAAGGAACAGATGACGCCTGTGTCACCCGGAGCCAGATCATCAGAAAATTTCGAGAAAGCGATGATCGATCCTGCGGATGAGGTGTTGGCATAATCCTGCAGAATGTTTGGCTGCTCACCATCTTCGGGAACACGGCCAAGTACCTTCTTCCCGATGAAGTCATTCATAGACTTGTTGGCCTGATGCAGCCAAAGCCGCTTCAGATCATCCTGCGATACGTTAATGTCTGCGATATGTTCCAGAATGTGTTTCGAGACGATCGGCAAAACCTCTTTAAACACCTTTCGGCCGTTCTGCATAAACTGCATATCGCGCCGATCCGGCAGGTCGTTTGTGGCTTCACGCGTACGTCGCAGGAAGCCGTTGTTGTTGCGAATGTTGTTTGAGAACTGGGTCAAACAACGGGTCGACAGGATTTCGAAATGATCGCCTTGGGCGTCTTCTTTACGTTCCAGAAGCGTCGCTGTGGCCACATCGCCGAAAATGAAATGACAATCACGGTCACGCCATTCCAGATGGGCCGAGCAGATCTCGGGATTCACGACTAGGGCGCGTCGCACAGAACCCGACCGGATCATATCCGCGGCGGCCTGTATTCCAAAAGTCGCCGAAGAACAGGCGACGTTCATGTCAAAACCGAACCCACCTGCGCCCAAGGCCTGCTGAATTTCGATGGCAATCGCCGGATAGGCCCGTTCGTGGTTCGAGGCAGCACAGATGATCAGGTCCACCTCGCTGGCATCGCGACCAGATTGCGCCAGAGCCTTCTTGCAAGCATCCACACTCATTTCGGTCATGATGCCCATTTCGTCATCCGCGCGTTCCGGCAAAGATGGGTGCATCACATCCGGATCCAGAACGCCGGATTTGTCCATCACATAGCGTTGATGAATGCCCGACGCCGAAACGATGAACTCTTCGCTCGAGTGTCCGATGGCATCAGTTTCGCCCGCCGCAATCGCATCGGCCTGCGCTGCATTTTGCTTGTCGGCATAGGCGTTGAATGCCTCGACAAGTTCGGCATTCGAGATGATTTCGGTTGGGGTAAACACCCCGGTTCCGGAAATGACGGGTTGATGCATGATGGGCTCCTTGCAGGTTCTCCCAAAAAAGCAGGAAGCAAGGCGCACGACAAGGGGAGATGCCCCTAGGTCATCCCTGCTAAAATGGGCATTTCGCCTTGATGGTCAGCCCTTTTCCGCCATCTGGGTGGCGCAGACGCAGGCTTTCGGCATGCAACATCAAGCGCGGCGCATCGCGCGCTTCGCCCGTTGCATAGAACGGATCGCCAAGAATGGGGTGGCCCAATTCCAGCATATGCACACGCAATTGGTGGCTTCGGCCGGTCTGGGGAAACAGCCTCATCCGCGTGGCGTTTTCTTCGTAGCGCAGGACCTTCCAATCGGTCACCGCCGGCTTGCCGTTCTCAAAATCCACATGCTGTTTGGGGCGATTGGGCCAGTCAACGATCAGGGGCAAATCCACGGTGCCTTCACGTTCTTCCACCCGCCCAAACACTCGCGCCAGATAGGTTTTCTTGACCTGTCGTTTTTCAAACTGAAGACCAAGATGGCGCTGCGCATGCGGCGTCAGGGCAAAGATCATGACGCCCGACGTGTCACGGTCGAGCCGATGCACCAAAAGTGCTTCGGGGAAGACAGCTTGAACCCGCGCGATCTGGCAATCCGCCAAATGCTCACCCTTACCCGGCACCGACAACAGGCCCGAGGGCTTGTCGACCAGCAACAGCTCGTGGTCGTGATGCAGGATCACCAGTGGATCATTGGGCGGGTTATAATCAGACGACATAGGCGCGGGATAGCGGCTGAGGCCCAGTGCCGCAAGTCACCGCTTGCGACGCATCTGCCGATACATGGACGTCGTATAGATGATCAATGCCAACCATATCAGAGGGAAGGCGATCAGCTTGGCCCCGCCGAACGGCTCTTTGAAGATCAAAACTGCAACAAGGAAAATCATCGTCGGCGCGATGTATTGCAGGATTCCGATGGTCGACAGGCGCAACAGCTTGGCGCCATTGGCGTAGAACATCAAAGGTACCGCGGTGACCACTCCACAGCCCATTAGTAGCGCCGTGTCCCATGCGCCCGTGAACAGGTGGCCCTCTCCGGTATATGCAAGCCAGATGACATAGCCCAAGGCAGGCGGCGTCAGGATCAACACCTCAAGAAGGAAGCCCTGATTGGGGCCGATTGGAAGGGATTTCTTGAAATATGCGTAGAAGCCCCAGGTCAACATTAAACCCAGCGCCACCATAGGCAAACGACCTGCATCGACCGTAAGGACGATCACTGCCAATGCGGCCAGCAGGACAGAAACCCACTGCGCGCGCGACAGGCGTTCACCCAAAAGCATCGCCCCCATCACGATCGAAAACAGCGGGTTGATGTAATAGCCCAGCGCCGCTTCGACAGTCTGCTCGGCCCCAATCGCCCAAATATAGATGCACCAGTTGACCGAGATCAGAGTTGCCGTCACCAGTGCCAACATCAAGCTGCGTGGGTGGGTCAGAACGGCTTTCAAATCCCGCGTCCGCCCCAAGGCAACCAACACAGCACCGGCCACAGGCACTGACCAGATAACGCGGTGGGCCAGAACCTCGGTCGCGGGCATATGGGTCAGCAGCTTCAGATACAGCGGCAAGAACCCCCACAACACATAGGCCGTGATCGCAAAGGCAAGGCCTTGTGGCGTATCGATGTTTTCGGGTTTGGCTGTCATTGTCATCGCGCGCTCCTCACCCCGCCTTTATGACAGGCAACCACATCGATTGGGTAGAGCGATTTCATTGAACGGATACATCAATCTGCGTGATGGATTAATCCCCCAAACGCTCGGCCTTGACCCGCGCCCAAACGGCGCGATCCAAGCGATAGCATTTCCACGGCAGGACACTGCCTGACAGGTCCAGATCCTCGTCACTTGTGAACTCTGCACCGATCTTCATCGTCGCTTTTTGCGAACGGATATTGTCGGGGGCGATGTGGAACCACACCCGGTCAAACTGCTTGAATGCGTGATTCAGCATCAGCTGCTTCATTCGAAAATTCACCTCTCCGCCCCAATAGCGGTGGTTCAGGAAGGTGAAGCCAATGGCGATGTCACCGGGCGCATCGGGGCCAACATAGTAGCGTGAGCACCCAATCGCCTGATCGGTCGTCTTGTCGAACACGATCAGCGTGCCTCCAGCGGCTAGAAGCATGTCAAAATAGGGATCGAACACGGCGCGCTGATAGCGATCTTTCGCGGGGTGACCAGCCCAAGTCTCGGGATCACAGGCCGCAAGGAAGAGCGCTTCGCGGTCCTCTTCCTGCAGCCCGCGCAAGCGCAGCGTTTCCCCGTCCAGTTCAGGCTGGTCGTTGAACGTCATACCTTAACCCGTTCCGATTTCGGGTCATACATAGGTTTCAGCGATGCTTCCGCTTTCACCCGCGTGCCCGCCACGTCGATCTCGTAGCTCGAAGCCAGAACATCCGCAGCGCTTTCGCCTTTGCACGGCACATAGCCCAAACCCATGGCAGCGCCCAAATGGTGGCCATAAGAACCAGAGCTGAGATAGCCCACGATTTCGCCATCACGAATGACGGGTTCGTTGTGATAGAGAAGCGGCTCGGGATCGTTCAGTTTGAATTGGACCAAGCGGTTTTCCAGCCCGCTTTCCTTCTTAGCCAGCACAGCCTCGCGACCGATGAAATCCGGCTTGTCAGTCTTCACCGCAAAGCCAAGCCCGGCTTCCAGCACGTGGTCTTCGCAGGTGATGTCGTGCCCGAAATGGCGAAAGCCCTTTTCGATCCGGCAGCTATCCATCATATGCATGCCGCAGAGTTTCAGATCCATGTCCTGCCCAGCCTCAAACAGCGTTTCGAACACGTGGCCAGCCATGTCGGCCGAGGCATAGATTTCCCATCCCAGCTCGCCCACATAGGTCACGCGATGGGCGCGGGCCAAGCCCATGCCGATCTCGATCTCCTGCGCCGTGCCAAAGGGGTTGGTGGCGTTGGTGAAGTCGTTCGGGCTGACTTTCTCAAGCAGCTTGCGCGCATTGGGCCCCATAATCGCCAGAACGCCTTCGCCTGCGGTTACATCGGTGATCACCACGCGGTAATCGCCAACATGGCGCTGCATCCACGTCTGGTCTGCCAGACGCGTGGCAGCAGGGGCGACGACAAGATAAGCGGTCTCGGCCAAGCGGGTGACGGTCACGTCTGCCTCGATCCCTCCGCGACGGTTCAGGAACTGGGTATAGACGATCTTGCCGTTGGGCACCGAATAATCGCCGCCACCCACATAGTTCATGAACGCTTCTGCGTCCGGTCCTTCGACCCTAATCTTGCCGAAAGAAGTCATGTCGTACATGCCGACATTCTCGCGTACGGCTTTGTGCTCGGCAGCCGAGTTTTCGAACCAGTTGGGGCGACCCCAGGTGTATTCGTACTCGGCCTTCTGGCCCTCGTTGGCGAACCAGTTGGCACGTTCCCAACCCGCAAGCTCTCCAAACACGGCACCCTTTTCCTTCAGGTGGTGATGAAAGGGTGTGCGGCGCACACCGCGTGCGGTGGCCTTTTGCCGAAATGGGAAGTGGTCGGCATAGAGCAGGCCCAGCGTCTCTTTCGAGCGTTCATAAAGGTAGTGCTTGTTGCCTTGGAAGGGCTGCATCCGGCTGATGTCCACGTCACCCAAATCGAAAGGCTTGTCGCCGTCCTCCATCCACTGGGCCAGCGCCATGCCTGCACCGCCTGCCGATTGAATGCCGATCGAGTTAAAGCCCGCAGCAACCCAGACATTGTCCATCTCTGGCGCAAGGCCAAGGTGATAGGCGTCATCCGGTGTGAAGCTTTCCGGCCCATTGAAGAAGGTGTGAATACCTGCTTCGGCGAGCATGGGCATACGGTTGCAAGCGTCCTCCAAGATCGGCTCGAAATGATCGAAATCTTCGGGCAATTGGTCGAACTCGAACGTGTCGGCGATGCCCTTCATGCCCCACGGCTTGGCATTGGGCTCAAACGCGCCCAGAAGCATCTTGCCCGCATCCTCCTTGTAGTAGGCGCATTCGTCCGGCACTCGCAGAACCGGCATCTGGGTCAGGTTCGGAATGGCTTCGGTCACGATATAGAAGTGCTCGCATGCGTGAAGCGGCACATTCACACCGGCCATGCGTCCAACTTCATGGCCCCACATACCCGCGCAGTTCACGATCATGTCGCAGGCGATGTGACCCTGTTCCTTGCCGTCGTCCGACGCCCAATCGACACCCGTCACCTTGCGACCGTCGCGCTTGATCCCTGTGACTTTGGTGCGTTCTTTGACCAGCGCCCCACGTTGACGCGCGCCTTTTGCCAGTGCCAAAGCGATGTTGGCCGGGTCGCCCTGCCCGTCCTTGGGCAGCCAGACGCCGCCGACCACGCCGTCGATATTCAAGTGTTCATAACGTGAAAGGGCTTCTGCTGCCGTGATCTCTTCTACATCCACGCCGAAAGAGCGCGCCATGCCGGCCTGACGAGCCAGTTCTTCCATACGTTCATCGGTCAACGCGACACTGATCGAGCCAACACGTTTAAAGCCCGTCGCAACACCAGTTTCAGTCTCTAACTCACCATAAAGCTCTTGCGAGTATTTCGCGAGCTTCGTCATATTCGCCGTCGCCCGCAGCTGCGCGATCAGCCCTGCAGCGTGCCATGTGGTGCCCGAGGTCAGCTGTTTACGCTCAAGAAGGACAACATCCTTCCAGCCAAGCTTGGTCAAGTGATAGGCGACAGAACAGCCGATAACGCCGCCACCGATGATGACAACGCGGGCTTGTGTGGGCAGAGACATGACATCACTCCTTGATGGATTCGGGTTGAAGGTGGCACGAGATGCCGCGACCAAACATCGTGTTTCCGACAAAAGTGCCGGAATCTAGTTATTGTAGGCAGGCAAGTTTCCGTTCTTGCGCAGCGACATCGGGGTCACGCCGAAATGGCGGCGGAAGAGCGACGAAAACCCATTGGGAAAGCCGCAAGCCAACCCAACATCCCGCACGCTCATCGCTGTTTTCAAAAGCAGCGTGTTGGCGTGGTTTAGACGTAACTCGCGATAATACGAATTGGGCGTGGTGTGGAAATGTGCGCGGAAGTGACGTTCGAGGGACCGTTCCGAAATACCGAGCAGCGAGACCAGTTCCGAGATGCGCAAGGGCTCCTCTAAATTGGCTTGCATCAACTCGACACACTGATCAAGTGCCCGGTTGCCTGTCAAAGAAAGCTCTTTCCCGCCAAAGGGTTGAAGAGTTGCGAATGTGCGGATGTTTTCGTGCAACATGATATCAGCGACTGTCGCGACTGACGCAGCAGACAGGTGGCTGCCGAGCAACGCCAGCACAAGGTCGTGTGTCGATCCCATCCCCGCAGACGTAATGATGCGTCCGTCATCAGCGACCAGAGCATAGGACCCGACGCCTGGCGTACCGCGCTCGTTCAAAACCGCGCGATTTTCCCAATGGGTCGTGTGGCTCATCGACTGTTCGCCGGTTTCGGCAATGTGACGGCTTGCTGCCTCGGACAGCAGGATCACGCGGGCACCGGCCCATTGATAAGCCTTGATCTCTTTTTGCAGAGACAGCTCTTTGGCGTCCGGATTGGAATTGCCCAACACAAAGACGTAGTGTGCTGATGGCTTGGGATCAAAGGGCTGGGTCGCCACGTCGATTCCAGCGCGACAGCTGACAGCGCCGCCGTGACGTGACAGGCTCTGCCAGCGAAACACCTCGCGCGCGGTAACCCGGTTGGCGATGCGCAGAAGTTCAAAAATGGCGGACAGTTCAGTCAGAACGAAACCATCCGACATCAGGATATCGACCTGAATTGGATGCTGGATCATGTCCTTCATCTTCTTCACCTCGCTGATTGACGGCCCCGCGCACAAATGCGCGCGGGGTGTGATTGGGTTTTAGGCACGCAGCCTTTCGTTTTCTGGATCCCACAGCGGTTGATCGGGTTGAACCACGGCCTTGTATTTTTGGCCGTAGATTTCGACCTCAAGCTCGGTGCCGGGTTCGGCCAGATCGGTGCGTACCATGCCCAACGCGATCGAGCCGTTCACGCGATAGCCCCAACCGCCCGAGGTGGTTTCACCGACGATCTGATCGCCCGACCAGATGCAGGACATATAGGGCGCATCGCAGTCACCGGCATCAACCGTGAGGGTGACGAAGGCCTTCTTTGACCCCTGCTGCTTTTCCGACTGAAGCGCGGCTTTGCCCGGGAAGTCCTGCGGTTTGTCCAGACGCACGAAGCGTTCCAGACCACCTTCGAACATTGAGTAATCGGTCGACAGGTCGCCTTTCCAAGTGCGATAGCCCTTTTCCAGACGCAAGCTGTCCAGCGCATACATGCCGAAGGGCTTGGCCCCTGCCGCTATGACCGCGTCATAGATGGCAGGCATGTCGGCGTTGGTCGCGTGGATTTCCCAACCCAGTTCACCAGCGAAGGACACGCGTACGACACGGGCAGATTTGCCCGCGACGGTGGCCTCTTGATGGGTCAACCAGCCCAACGACAGGTCGGCATCGGTGCCAATTTCGGTCATCAGGTCACGCGATTTGGGGCCGGTCACAATCAGGGTGTCTTTCTCGGTCGTGTGGTCGGTCAAGGACAGACCTTCCGGCAGTTTGCGCTTCAGCACCTCGAAATCATGCCACTGTGCGGAGGCTGCGGTGATCAGGGTGAAGTGATCCTCGGCGTGACGCTGGCACGACATCTCGGTCAGGATGCGACCGCGGTCATCCGAGAAATAGATCAGGTTCATCCGGCCCACCTTGGTCAGCGCGCCGGTGACCATGCCACGAAGCCATTCCGCTGCACCTTCACCCGACAGTTCAAACCGCGAGAAGCCCGGCAGATCCAGAACACCAACACCGTCACGCACGGCCTCGCATTCTTCTTTCACACGCTGGGTCCAAGGTCCTTGGCGGCCCCACGTGTGGGTCGCTTCCAGCGAGGTATCGTCGCCGTCTTGCGCAAACCAGTTGGCGCGTTCCCAGCCGTTATAGGCACCCATGACGCCACCAGCAGCGATCACACGGTCATGCACCGGCGACAGTTTCTTGTCGCGCGCAGCGGGCCATTCGTGATGGGGGAAGTGCATGGCGTATTCGTTGCCGTAGACCTCCATTCCTTTCTGATCGCAGTAATCCTGATCGGTGTAGTCGGTATAGCGGCGCGGATCGACTGCCCACATGTCCCATTCGGTACCGCCATCGACGATCCATTCGGCCATGACCTTCCCGGCGCCACCGCCTTGGGCGATGCCGAACGTAAACACACAGGCCTCAAACGCATTCGCGACGCCTGGCATGGGGCCAATAAGGGGCAAACCATCCGGCGCATAGGGAATCGGGCCGTTGATCACACTGGACACGCCTGAAGTTTCCATCAGCGGCACACGCGCCATTGCATCGACCACGATATCTTCGATCCGGTCCAGATCTTCCTGCCAAAGCTGGAAACTGAAATCTTCAGGCATCTTATCGTCGCCAAGCCAATGCGCCTTACAGTTCGGCTCATACGGACCAAGGTTATAGCCGTGCTTTTCCTGCCGCAGGTAGTACGACACATCCACGTCGCGGATCAGAGGCAGCTTACCGCCATGTTCCTTGGACCATGCTTCCACTTCGGGGATCTGTTCGGTCAGAAGGTACTGGTGCTCCATCACCATCATCGGCACGGTGCGTCCGCCATAGGGCTTGAACATCTCGCCCACGCGTTGGGCATAGTAACCAGCGGCGTTCACCACATAGTCACATTCGATGTCACCCTTTTCAGTGTGAACAACCCATGTCTTGTCTTCCTTCTGGGTCACACCCGTGGCCGGGGTAAAGCGCAGGATCTTTTGCCCCATGTCGCGCGCACCCTTCGCCAGCGCCTGCGTGACCTGAGCGGGATCAATATCGCCATCCGACGGATCCCAAAGCACGCCCATAAGGTCGTGGATCTCAAGGAACGGATAACGCTCTTTCGCCTGCTCAGGCGTCCACATCTCCATCTCGATGCCCTGATAGTGACCCATGGAACGGGCGCGCTCGAATTCCTGCATTCGCTCCTTGGTGTGCGCCAGTCGGATTGAACCCGACTGGTGATAGTTCATTGGATAATCGACCTCTTCACCCAAACGCGAATACAGCTCGGTCGAATAGCGCTGCATGTTCATGATCGCCCAGCTGTTCGAGAACGTCGGCACATTGCCCGCCGCGTGCCAGGTCGACCCTGCGGTCAGCTCGTTCTTTTCCAGCAGGACACAATCGGTCCAGCCCTTCAGGCCAAGGTGGTACAGTGTTGATGCGCCGACGACACCGCCACCGATGATGACAACGCGGGCTTTGGTGGGGAAATCAGACATGGTGGTCTCCGTCTATCTAAGAGTTACTGCGCGCTTTGCGGCAAGCCGTCAGCGATTTCGTAATAGTCGCCCTTGTCGGCGATAAAGATGTGTTTCTCGAGCTTCAGGCCGGTGGGTCCGTCAATTGCACCCAGCGCAAAACTGATCGTGTCTTCGTCATTGGCTTTCCAGAACAGGAAAGATCCGCAGGTCGGACAACTACCGCGTTTGGCGGCGTCACTTGCGGCGTACCATTTGACGTCGCCAGCAATTGTCAGGTCGGCCTCTGCTACGTAAGCGGAGGCCCAGATGCCACCGGATTGCTTCTGGCATTGGCTACAGTGGCACATAGAGACGCCTTTTGGATTGGCCGAGGTCTCAAATTCTATCGCGCCGCATAGGCAGCTTCCTTTTAGCATCCGACCCTCCTTAATAAACCGGCGGAGCGATCACCCAGATCACCACGGCCGGTTCGTCATATGGGTTCGCCCATACAAATGCTTCGTGCTTGATGCGGAAGCTGTCCCCGGATTGAACGGTGAAGGGACGCCCCCCAATTGTCAGGTCCAGCTTGCCCGAAATCACATAGCCAACTTCCTGAGTGGGACGGCTGGCCGGGGATTCGGTTTTCGAATGCGGCTCGAAGGTGGAATGCACCATTTCGAAATCATCGGTCAGATCAGGCGAGAGCAGCTCTTCGATCAAGCCCTCATGACCGGCACCCATCGGACGTCGATTGCCAGCCCTGACAATGCGTCCTTTCTCGCCTTCTAGTGCAGGTTTATGTGCGAAAAGAAGCGACATAGGGACGCCGAGCACCTCGGCAATCT
Organism: Aliiroseovarius sp. F20344; assembly: GCF_023016155.1. Lineage (GTDB taxonomy): Bacteria > Pseudomonadota > Alphaproteobacteria > Rhodobacterales > Rhodobacteraceae > Aliiroseovarius. The sequence goes on along the minus strand of NZ_JALKBG010000003.1, from coordinate 583,167 downwards.
CACGCAAGTCCGAAATCGACGGCTCGGATTTGTCACGTTCCACTTGGCTAAGCCATCCAACGGAACGACCCAAAGCCTCGGACACTTCTGTTAGGGTCATGCCACGCGACTTGCGCAATGCCCGCAAATCAGCCCCAAGACTGGTTCGGTGCAAGTGCTGTGGGTCGCTGTGAAGCATGTGGTCCTCCCATGAACGATATCGTGAAATTTTCACGTTTTTTTTCATGTTGAGGCAGAAAGGTGATTCGTTGCAAGCCTGATAGCGACGAAAAATTGTCGTGTTCAGGCTGCGAAAACGGGTCTGAAATGAATGATTGCTTTGGTTACGCAGTTAACGCGCGAACGTGTCTGACAGAATTTTCGCCAGAGCATTCACGTCTTCCTGTGCGAACGCAGCGGGCTGATCACTGTCGATATCCAGCACAGCGATCAGCGCACCTTCGGTGTTCCAGACTGGCAACACGACTTCTGACCGTGTTGAGGATGCGCAGGCGATATGGCCGGGAAATGCATCCACGTCGTCCACCAACTGGACCTCGCCCGTGCGGGCGGCAGCGCCGCAGACCCCGCGCGAAAACGGGATCTGTAAACAGCCGTGTCCGCCTTGATAGGGTCCAATCTTCAGCAACTCGGGCTCGGTCACGCGATAGAAGCCCGTCCAGTCGAACCGGTCATCGGCGTGGTGCAGCTCGCAGGTGACGGTGGCCATCAGGGCGACCTCATCTGACTCGCCTTCAGTAAGCGATGCAATGATTTGGGCAGTTTCGGCGTAGTTGATCTTCATGGTGTTTTCCAAATGAAAAGGGCGCGGAAACCCGCGCCCCTAATCTTGCGGGTCTTAGGTGATCTTACACGCGTTCAATCGCGATGGCAGTGCCTTCACCGCCCCCGATGCAAATCGCGGCTACACCACGTTTCAGACCACGTTTCTCAAGCGCGTTCAACAGCGTCACCATGATGCGCGTGCCCGAGGCCCCAATTGGGTGGCCCAGCGCACAAGCACCGCCGTTTACGTTCACGATGTCACGCGCCAGACCCATTTCGTGCATGAAGGCCATGGGGACGACGGCGAAGGCCTCGTTCACTTCCCACAGGTCCACGTCGTCTTTGGTCCAGCCCAGACGGTCCAGCAGCTTTTGCGCCGCAGGGACAGGGGCCGTTGTGAACAAGTTCGGCTCTTGAGCATGGCTCGCGTGACCCAGAATGCGCGCGCGAATCTTCAGGCCGGCCGCGTTGGCCGCGTCTTCCGATGCAACAACCAACGCCGCAGCCCCATCCGAAATCGACGAGCTGTTGGCCGCTGTAACGGTTCCATCCTTACGGAAGGCAGGTTTTAGGGTCGGGATCTTGTCCGGACGCGCATTGCCAGGCTGTTCATCTTCAGCCACCACAATATCGCCCTTGCGGGTCTTGATGGTGACGGCGGCAACCTCACCTTCAAATGCACCAGACTTCTGTGCTTCCAAAGAGTTCGACAGCGACTTCAGTGCGTATTCATCCTGAGCTTCGCGTGTGAACTGGAAGCTTTCTGCGCAATCTTCGGCAAACGTGCCCATCAAGCGACCCTTGTCATAGGCGTCTTCCAGACCGTCCAGGAACATGTGGTCCACGACCGCACCGTGTCCGATCCGTGCACCGCTGCGCATTTTCGGCAGGATGTAGGGAGCTTCGGTCATGCTCTCCATACCGCCAGCGACCATGATGTCGGTGCCACCCAGCGCGACCTGATCATAGGCGATCATCGCAGTCTTCATACCCGAGCCGCACATCTTGTTCAGCGTGGTCGCCGGAACCTCTTTGCCCAAACCGCCAGCAAAACCTGCCTGACGTGCGGGTGCCTGACCCTGACCGGCGGGCAGAACACAGCCCATCAGAAGCTCTTCAATCTGGCTGGCCTCGGCGCCTGCATCTTCCAATGCGGCCTTGATTGCTGCGCCGCCCAGCTCGGAAGCTGTCACACCCGAGAATGCGCCCTGAAATCCGCCCATGGGGGTGCGCGCCGCCCCTGCGATAACCACGTTTTTCATCTTTGCCTCCAGCCAATGCTTTTCCCGTACTCGCTTACCGAATGGTAAGGATCGCCGTCTAGACTGTAGTTCTACTAACCGTGTGAAGGAGCGAACCCGTGCAACTCAGTTTCCAAGATGGCCCACAAGCCCGTCTGATTACCGTCGACAACAACAGAATCGACGCCGCAATCGCAATCAGCTTCAAAGATACCATGCGCGAGATGACCGCGGATGGCCCAGACCGCATTGTGGTCGATATGTCTCGCGTCGATTTCATTGATTCCAGCGGTCTTGGCGCGATTGTCGCCGCTTTAAAGCAGGTGCCAGACGGGCGCAGTTTTGAGCTTGCTGGCTTGTCGAGTACGGTGAAAAAGGTGTTTAGCCTGACGCGAATGGACACCGTTTTTACAATCCATGCCGATGTTGCCAGCGCCCTTGATGGTGGGCTGGCCAACGCAAGCTGAAGCGACTGGTATCAACAGGAGTGCATAGAATTTGCATAGCGCGGCAAAGCCACACAAAACCGATACGCTTGAGCTGAAATTTCCAAGCGATGCAATGTCTGTACGGCAGGCTTTGCATCAGGTTCTGGCGCTTGATCTTCCTTCGGATGGGAAGTCGGTTGCCGAGATCGTGTTGGCCGAAGTTCTGAACAATATCGTCGAACACGCCTATCAGGAACGGCCTACTGGTTTGATCCAGCTTTCGGTCAAACGAACTGATCAGGCAATAGATGTTCAGGTCCTTGACGAAGGCGTTCCTCTGCCTGATGGGCTGCTGGACCGGAAGGTAGAGCACGACCTTGATTGCCTGATGGACGACTTGCCCGAAGGGGGATTCGGCTGGCTTTTGGTGCAAGAATTGACGGATAATCTCAGCTACAAGCGGGTCGATCAGAGCAATTGTCTGGCCTTCAGCATTGCCATCTCAAACTGCGACACAGCGTAGCCAACCGACGAAAACGTTGACCTTCGAATCGAACGCGCACTACGTCCAATGGCTGAGTAAATGCGACTGTTTGAGCTTAGTTCAACTGAACCTGAAGAGGATATTGTCCATCCTCAAAATCGCCAAAAAGATCTGCCAAATCAGGGTGCTCGACGGGTTCACCGGAGTAGTCGGCAACTAGGTTTTGTTCGGAAACGTAGGCGACGTAGTAGCTTTGATCATTCTCTGCAAGCAGATGATAAAACGGCTGATCTTTTGATGGGCGGCTGTCTTCGGGAATAGCGTCATACCATTCCTCGGTGTTCGAAAACATCGCATCCACATCAAAAACGACCCCCCGGAAGGGATGCTTCCGATGGCGGACAACTTGGCCCAAATGATATTTTGCGTGTGTCTTCAGCATTGGCCTTACCATGGCTTTATGACTACCGCCGATCACGGTGGAATGTCCATGCAACTTCACTGGAAAAGTTGGAAACAGTTTGGGTACTTTCGACACGTGTGATCAGAAATCGCCCGCGCCAGCAAAGATACGCCACGGTCACGAAAAAGGGATATCTGGTGATTCACACCGCGTCGAAAATCGGCTAGACTTGCAAAAAACATAAGAGCAGTAGGCAGATGAAGAAACTCATACTCGCAACCATGGTTGTTGCGTTCGTGGCGTCGTGTGGTGGCAAGTCCAGAGCGCCTCGAAACCTTGACAATGCGTGCAGTATCGTGCGGCAGCAACCCAAGATGTTGCGTGCCATGAAAAAGGCTGAGCGCAAGTGGAACGTTCCCGTACATGTTCAGATGGCAATCATCCATCAGGAATCGAAATTCGTGCGTGATGCCCGTACCCCGATGAAATACGTGTTGGGCGTGCTTCCAATGGGGCGTCAAAGCTCGGCGTATGGCTATGCACAGGCGCTGGACGGCACGTGGAAAGAATACCAAAAGGCCGAAGGTGGTCGCAGCGCACGCCGCACCAACATTCGAGACGCCACAGATTTCATGGGTTGGTATATGAACAAGACGCGTGATGTGACTGGCGTCCCGCTGTCCGATGCCCGCAATCAATACCTAGCCTATCATGAAGGGCGGACAGGTTATCTGCGTGGCAGCTACAATTCCAAGTCTTGGTTGGTCCGTGTCGCTGACGAAGTCGGGTCGCGCTCGGCCATGTATCAGCGACAGCTCGCAAGCTGCCGCTAAGTTTTTGTCTGACCTGGGCTCAACACCTGGGCCAGACTATTCAAAGTTCTATTTACGAGATTGCTGTTTGATTGCTGCAGTGATCGAGAAAAGTGACGACCCAAGGGGGGCGCCCTTTTCTAGCTCGCCCAACAGAACAGTGGTTTTTGTACCTGCATTGTCGGTGATGATCCACTGACGAAGTTCGGTCGGGTTCGACGTGAACTTCAGTTCAATCGTGCCAACTTCGGGGTTTTCGGGGTCCTGCGCAACCACGGTGGTCGCGGTGCCATCATACTTATGGCCAACCACCATCTTTGCACGATTCAGATTCACATTTCGCGCCAAAATCAGGTTTAGCGGCGTGCGTTTCAATGGGTATTGCTGAGGACCCGCATTTGATTTCCCGTCGAAGATCGCAACCTGAGACCCACCGGCAACCACCAATGCATCCATCGGAGGATTGTATTCAAAACGCGCACGGCCCGGACGTTTCAAGTAAATCGTCCCGGTCGAGATCGTCCCGTCGTCATTGATCTGCGTAAACTGAGATTTGGCGGTCGTCAGACCATTCAAATATTTGGAAATCGCACTCAGGCTCACCTTCTCGGCCTGAGCCGGAAGCGCTGTGGCCACCAAAACAACGGCGGCGAAAGTCATACGTAAGGGGGTCATCTATCCTACCTTTACTGCTCGGGCGTACTCTATCCCGTTTGATGTGGGAAGTTTAAGCCCGAACAGTAGGTGATAGGCGATAACGCGCCTTTCAAGGGGCGCTGTTATTCAGTGACAGCGGCGGTCACGATCACTTCGACCTTGTGATCCGGGGTGGCCAGTTCAGCGGAACCGGTCGCGCGGGCAGGGGCATGGCCCTTGGGAACCCAAGCATCCCAGACCTCGTTCATCTCGGCGAAGTCCTTCATGTCAGCCATCCAGATAATGGCTTGCAACATGTGTTTGGTGGACGAGCCTGCTTCGTCCAGAAGCTTTTCAACACGGGCCAGACATTCACGGGTTTGGTCCGCTACGCTGTCGCCGGGATTGCCGACCTGACCTGCCAGATACACGACACTTTTGTGCGTCACGCTTTGGCTCATACGGTCGGTTGTATGACGTCTTTGAATCATTGGTTTGCCTCAGTTTCTTATTATTGAAAGCGCGCCGACCCCGAAGGGTCGACGCAATCCGGATCGTTGTCCGGGCGGGGTTTTACTGCTGTTCTGGGATTAGGATTTCACGCTTGCCAACGTGGTTAGACGCCGACACAAGCCCTTGATCCTCCATCTGTTCAACAAGGCGCGCGGCCTTGTTGTAGCCGATGCCAAGCTTACGCTGGATATACGATGTCGAGCATTTACGATCCTTGATCACAATCCCAACCGCCTGATCGTAAAGCGCATCTTCGCCACCGGTGTTGCCACCAGTGTTCAAGCCAAGAACGGCGTCGATATTGTCGGCTTTGTCTTCGGCCGGTCCATCGGAAACTCCGCCCACATATTCTGGCGGACCGAAGCTTTTCAGGTAGGTGACGATCTCTTCGACCTCTTCGTCCGATACAAACGGACCGTGCACACGGGTGATTTTCGATCCGCCAGCCATGTAGAGCATGTCACCCATGCCCAAAAGCTGCTCGGCGCCTTGCTCACCCAGAATGGTACGGCTGTCGACTTTCGACGTCACCTGGAACGAAATCCGGGTGGGGAAGTTCGCTTTGATCGTGCCGGTGATCACGTCAACCGACGGACGCTGCGTGGCCATGATAATGTGAATGCCCGAGGCACGCGCCATCTGTGCCAGGCGCTGAATACAGGCTTCAATTTCTTTACCAGCGACCATCATCAGGTCGGCCATCTCGTCGACAACCACCACGATGAAGGGCAGTTTCTTAGGTGCGAATTCTTCAGTTTCGAAGATCGGTTCGCCAGTGTCGTCGTCAAAACCCGTCTGAACGGTACGCTCGAACATTTCGCCTTTGGCAAGGGTATCGGCAACGCGGCTGTTGTAGCCTTCGATGTTACGCACACCCATTTTGGACATCTTGCGATACCGTTCCTCCATCTCGCCTACGACCCATTTCAGGGCAACAACAGCCTTTTTCGGGTCAGTCACGACGGGGGAAAGCAGATGCGGAATGCCGTCATAAACAGACAGTTCCAGCATCTTCGGATCAATCATAATCATGCGACAGTCTTCGGGCGTCAGCTTGTAGAGCAGCGACATGATCATGGTGTTGATCGCCACGGATTTACCTGACCCTGTTGTCCCTGCGATCAGCAGGTGAGGCATCTTGGCAAGGTTCGCCACGACGGGCTCGCCGCCAATGTCTTTCCCCAAAGCAAGTGGTAGGCGGTGGTTGCCGTCACCAAAATCGCGGGTCGACAGGATTTCGCGGAAGGACACCATTTCGCGTTTTTCATTCGGCAGTTCGATACCAATCACCGATCGCCCCGGAACCGTCGAAACTCGGGCGGACAGGGCAGACATTGAACGCGCGATATCGTCAGCCAGACCAATCACACGGCTGGCTTTCAAGCCTGGCGCGGGTTCAAGCTCGTACATGGTGACAACAGGGCCGGGACGGACCGATACGATCTCGCCCTTCACGCCATAGTCATCCAGCACGGTTTCCAGCATACGCGCATTTTCTTCCAGCGCTTCATCCGACAAATGGTGACGCTCGATCGAAATTGGGTTCGCCAACAGGTTCAGCGGCGGAAGCTCATAGCCCGGGTGGCTTTCTTCGAACTTCAAAGCAGGCTGCGCTTCGGCCTTGGCACGGGTCGAAGGCTGGGTCGCCTTTTTCGGTGGGTGCTGAACAACCTTTTTGGACGGCTGCGTGAACCCGGAATGCTGTGGCGTGTATACGCGGGCTTCAGGCTCTGCCTCGGGTGCCATAAGATCCTCAACGATCAGATCGTCATCGTTGGCAAAATGCGCATCATCCGCATATGGCGCGGCCATGTCCTGAGCATGCGACGCCGGTTGCTCATCCATCGGCGCGGCCTGGGCGTAGTCAACATAGTCTTCAACCGGCACATCCATATCTGGCTCTGCAGGAGAGGTCGTATCCAAGATCATCGGATCCGGGCTGCGACGGTGACGCGAAACCGCACGTTCCAAAGGAGGTTCGGCGCGCATTGGATTGGCAATCGGCATTTCACGTGACCGGTTCTTAAGGGCCGACGCGATTTTGGCGCGGATGCGATCTTCGCCACCCAGCCCTTCGGGGATGTCACCTTCGAAGGTTGCGGGCTCAACCAATTCCGGTTCGGGCTCAACATTCCGACGCATTAGGGACGCCAACAAACCTTGTTTTTGCGGGGCAGGTGCAGGCACGGGTTCTTCCTGAGCAAACCCTTGCGAAGCTCCGTGAAGAGGCGGTTCGGGGCGCAACACACGGGCCTTATGCAACGGCGGCGGGGCCGAAAATTCTTCCTCATACAGCTCTTGATATTCTTCCTGCGCCATCTGCTCTTCTTTGCGAGCGGCATGGCGTTCCTGCATGTGGCGGGCGGTTGCGGCTGCACCAGTGGCGGCCCCTTTTGCGCCTTTGCCCAGCAGCGATACGATACCAGCATAGGTCATGACGACGCCAACGACCAAAAAGTGCCCAATCCGTTTCAACTCGTCCTTGTTCAATCCAAGTACAAAGATGGTTGCGACAAGCGCAGCCACCGCGGCAATCGCCGACATGACTTTCAGACCAGCGCCCGCACTAACAGGCAATGCGGCCAACATGGCACCAAGAACAGTGTCGCCAAACAGCCCACCAAGGCCAAACGAGTGGGTCCAACCCGAGCCCGGAACCAAGGTCGAGGCATAGACAGAACACAGTGCAACTGCGATCGGGGCAAAAATCAGACGTCCGATTGCGCGCTCTTCCCCGAAATGGAACGTCATGCGCAGTCCCCAGACAACCAAGATCAATGGCAAAGCCCATGATCCCAGCCCGGCGATGACCGAAAGTGGCGATGCAATGAACGCCCCAAAGCGACCCAACGCGTTTTGCGCGGGCGTATCTGTTGCCGACATCCAGCCCGGATCTTCTGGTGAATAGCTTCCAAGGATCAGCGCGATCATGACGCCCAGCGCAATCAGGCCAATGCCCAAAAGCTCTTTCCCACGTCGTTCCAGCACTGCTTGTGTCGTGCTGTCAAAAATCGGATCTCGTTGTTTCGCCTGGTACGCCATGCCACCTCGTCCTTACTTATACAGACAGTCGCGAAGCTGGATCAGCCCGCGCGTCATGTCTTCTTTTGGGGCCACCATTGCGACCCTAATGAACCCCTTTCCGGGGTTTTCTTCATTCACATCCCGCGACAGATACGCACCGGGCAAAACCCGCACGCCTGTTTTGGTCCACAGTTTCATTGCGGCCTCTTCGCCGTCTTCGACGGGAAGCCACAGGAAAAAGCCGGCTTCGGGGGGCCTGTACCCCTCGACACCAGCAAAAATCTCGTCCGCAATTGCGTATTTTTCTTGGTACAGCGCGCGGTTCTCAGCCACGTGCGCCTCGTCCGTCCAAGCCCGTTCCGCCACGCGTTGCAGCGGCAAAGGCAGCGGAGCCCCCGAAAAAGCACGCAACTGACGCACACGACGAATGCTTTCTGGGCCACCCGCGATAAAACCCGATCGAAGACCGGGCAGGTTCGAGCGTTTGGACAGCGAATGGAAAATCGCCACACGTTCGGGGTCGGCCCCACCTTCACGGGCGACCTCAAGCGCGCCAGGAGGCGGCGTGTCGCGGTAGATCTCGGAATAGCATTCATCCGCGAATATCTGGAAATCATACTTTTCGGCCAACGCAATCAGGTTCGCCCAATAATCACGATCCGCCACGGCCCCTTGCGGGTTGGAGGGCGAACAGATGTATGCGACTTCGGTTCTGTTCAAGATCTCGGGCGAGAGCTGCGAATAGTCAGGCAGGAAGTTGTTTTCAGCCGTTGCAGGCAAAAGCACAGGTTCCGCCCCGACCGTCATCGCAGCCACTGCGTAGACCTGATAAAACGGGTTGGGGATCAAAACGACCGGCTTTTCGCCGCGCGACGTTTGTTCTGGGCACAAGGCGATCAGCGCATTGAACAGCCCTTCACGTGTGCCATTCAGGGCCATGATCTGATCAGCCGGAACATCAACGCCGTAGCGGCGATCCAGCCAGCCGGAAATCGCATCCAGCAGCTCGGGCGCACCCTCATTGGGTGGGTATTTCGCAAATCCATCAACGGCTTGGGCCAACACCTCGGGCACCCAGTTCGGGAACGGGTGCTTGGGTTCGCCAATCGTCATATGCATGATTTCGCCCCCCGGCGCATGCGCGTCGAGAAGGGTCCGCAAACGCGGAAATGCATATTCGGGCAAGCTGGAATACCGCTCGGGAAACGTCATAGGAACGTCTTTGCTACTGCCTCAATTATCGGGATCATGTCGCCCCGTTTGGACTGAGGATAGCCTGCATTATCCGTGTGGTCCAGAAATACGCTGTGAAATTCAGCGCTTGAGAGGCCAAGCTGTGGCTTTTAGGACAACACGGCCTCGGCGGCCGCTCCAAGGCGCAGCAAGCGTTCTTCCCCAAATGGCGCACCCAGAAGCATGATGCCGGTCGACGGAAGGCCCGTTGGCAAGCTTAGTCCGCACAGGCCCAGAAGGTTGCCAATGCGTGTATTTCTAAGCGCCCAAAGGTTCTCTTCGACATAATAGTCTTGGTCCGACATCAAGCGTTCCACATTCGGGGGCATAATCGGAGACGTGGGCAAAACAACCGCGTCGAAACCCGCAATTTCAGACATAAACTCCGCGCGGATTGCATCCAATCTTTGCCACGCAGCCACAAAATCCGCGCCCGAAAACGCCGCCCCCGACATGAACCGTTCGCGGATGGCCGGGAACATCAGATCGGGCTGCGCTTCAATTTCTGTGCGCCATGTCGCGTAAGCTTCGGTGGTGAACAACACTCCAGACAAGGCCAGCGCTTCATCGACGATGGGCAAATGTATGCGTTTGACTTCAGCGCCGCCATCCATCAATCGGCCCAGCGCACTGTCGAACCCCGCCATAGGTTCGTCACGGCAGCCTTCAAACCCGTTTTCCAACACCAAAAGGCGCGTTTTATTCAAAGACGCGCCGCGTAGATCAGCAGCCTGCCCGCCTTCCAATGCAGCGAGCATCAATGCGGCGTCTTCCACGGTGCGACACAATGGGCCGACTGTGTCGAAACGCGCGGCAAGCGATACGACACCTTTGGCCGACACCCGGCCCGAGGTTGTTTTTAACCCAACCAAATCATTCCATGCCGACGGGATACGTACCGATCCGCCCGTGTCGGACCCAATTCCACAAGGTGCGAGATTGAAGGCCACGGACGTCGCCGCACCCGACGAGCTGCCACCAGACACCGCATCATGATCATTCACGCAGGGGCTGGTTGCTGTCACCGGGTTCAATCCAAGGCCCGAGAACGCCAGCTCGCTCATATGCGTTTTGCCAAGGCAGACAAGGCCCGCAGCTGTAGCGTTGCGCAGCACCTCGGCATCCTCTGTCGGAACGCGGTTTTTCAGCAAGGCAGACCCTGCTTCGGTCGCAACTCCTGCGGTGTCGAACAGGTCTTTCCAACTGATCGGAACGCCATCCAGCAGTCCCAAACGATGCCCCGTGCGCGCACGTTCAGCCGCGGCGCGGGCTTCTGATAGGGCGCGTTCTTCAGTGACGCGAGCATAGATACGGTCGGCAAACGGGTGGGATTTGATGGCATCCAAATAGGTGCGGGTCAGGGCTTCGGGGTCAATCTCGCCCTTGGCAATGCCCCGGCCTAAGTCAGCCATGCTCATGGTCAACCACGTATTGCTCATCCCTGCCTCCGTTTTTGTGTGCTCGAAAGACGGTAACGACAGGACGACGCATGGACAATCCTAAACGAGAGGGGCAGAAAGAGCATATGAACTATGATGCCGATATCCTGATCGTGGGCGGAGGTCTGAACGGACCCGCCTTGGCGCTGGCTCTTGGAGACACCGGGTTCAAGGTCACCATGATTGATGCGCTGCCCAAAGGCGCACGGGGTGGGGATAATTTTGACGGTCGTGGATACGCGCTTGCGCTTGCATCGCAACGTCTTCTGGCTGCCCTTGGAGTTTGGCCCAAGGTTGTCGATAATGCCCAGCCTTTGTTGGATATCCGCATCTCGGACGGACGTCCCGGTGAAGGCCCCGGCCCTTTCGTGTTAGAGTTTGATCACGCCGAGATCGACGAAGGCCCGATGGGCTATATGATCGAAGATCGCTTCCTGTCCCGCGCCTTTTTGGACGCCGTCGAGGCCCACCCGAATGTCACGCTGATTGATCAAGATACGGTCATTGCGCAAGACATTGGCGCTGCATCGGTCACGCTTGAACTTGCGTCAGGAAAGTCGCTGACGGGGCGTATGGTTGTTGGCTGCGACGGGCGCAAATCCGGCACAGGTGAACGTGCGGGGATCAAGCGTCACGGGCATGATTATGGGCAAACCTCACTGGTTTGCGCGATTGATCACGCGATGCCTCATAACGGTGTTGCACATCAGTTTTTCATGCCGTCGGGCCCGCTTGCGATCCTGCCGTTACCGGGCAATCAGTGCTCGATCGTGTGGACGGAAACCCATGACGAGGCCGCGCGCATCCACGCGCTGGATGATGCTGGCTACATCGAAGAACTGCGCCCGCGTTTCGGATCGTTTCTTGGCGATATCAGCCTTGCGGGTAAGCGGTTTACCTATCCGTTGAACCTGACAGTCGCGAACAGTTTCATTGCGGACCGGCTGGCCTTGGTCGGCGACGCGGCCCACGGGATGCACCCGATTGCCGGGCAGGGATTGAACGCCGGCCTAAAGGACGTAGCTGCTCTGGCCGAGGTTCTGACGCTCGCCCGCCGTCGTGGCGAAGACATTGGCCGTCTGGATGTGCTGGAACGCTATCAACAGTGGCGCCGCTGGGATGTCTCGCAGATGGTCATGATGACCGAAGCCACCAACCGGCTGTTTTCAAACGATAATCCCATTCTGCGCGCCGCGCGTGACATTGGATTGGGTGCTGTGAACGCCATGCCGGGTCTGCGTCGCAATTTCATCCGCGAGGCCGCTGGACTGACCGGAGACCTGCCCCGCCTCCTGCAAGGTCGTCAGATCTGATCCGTCATTGATGAACTGACCCACCTGCCCTACCGTGCGCTTAACGCCAACGGGAGGAACGGCATGAATATCCTTTTCATCATGTATGATCAGCTGCGGTTCGATTACCTCAGCTGTGCCGGTCACCCGACGCTGAAGACCCCAAATTTCGATCGTGTCGCCGCGCGCGGGGTGCGGTTCACCAACTGCTATGTGCAATCCCCAATCTGTGGCGCCAGCCGGATGAGCACCTATACCGGGCGCTATGCCTCGTCCCATGGGGCGCAGTGGAACGGCTTTCCCCTGCGAGTCGGCGAGCACACCATGGGCGATCACCTGCGCGAAGCGGGGATGGTCTGCTGGCTTCTGGGCAAGACACATATGAAGGTCGATGCCGAAGGGATGAAGCGCCTTGGCATCGCACCCGACAGCGTCATCGGTGCGCGGCAAGCAGAGTGCGGATTTGATGTCTGGGTCCGCGACGACGGCCTTTGGGCCGAAGGGCCAGACGGATTCTATGACGAAAAGCACTCGCCCTATAATGCGTATTTGAAGTCCAAAGGTTACGAGGCCGAAAACCCGTGGTCGGTGAACGCCAATGCAGGCGTCGAGGATGGCGAGATCGCCAGCGGCTGGATGTTCGACAACGCCGATAAACCCGCCAATATCCGCGAAGAAGACAGCGAAACCGCGTGGCTGACCAGTGAAACCCTGAGCTTCATGGATCAGGCCAAGGGGCCTTGGTGCGCGCATGTCAGCTATATCAAACCGCACTGGCCCTATATCGTGCCCGCGCCCTATCACGACATGTTCGGACCAGATGATGTGCCGCCCGCAGTTCGCTCGGACGATGAACGCCAGAACGCGCAGCCGGTGTTTGACGCCTTCATGCACAACAAGATCGCCGCTGCCTTCCAGCAGGACGAAGTGCGCCGCAAGGTCATCCCTGCCTATATGGGTCTAATCAAGCAATGCGATGATCATTTGGGGCGCATTTTGGATCATCTCGAAGCGACCGGGCAGGCAGATAACACCATGATCGTCCTGACCTCGGACCACGGGGATTATCTGGGAGATCACTGGCTGGGCGAAAAGGACCTGTTCCATGAGGCATCCGTCAAAGTGCCACTGATCATCGCGGACCCGCGCCCTTCGGCGGATGCCACGCGCGGCACCACGTGTGATGCTTTGGTCGAAGCAATCGACCTTGCCCCCACCTTTGTCGAAGTCGCGGACGGCAAAGTGGCCGATCACATCCTTGAAGGCCGCAGCCTGATGCCATGGCTGCGCGGCGAGACACCGGAATGGCGTGACTTCGCGATCAGCGAATATGACTACTCGTCGACCCCCGTCTGCGAGAAACTGGGCGTCAGCCCCCGCGATGCGCGGCTGTTTATGGTGTTTGACGGACGTTACAAACTGATGCATGCCGAGGGCGGCTTGCGCCCGATGCTGTTTGATCTGGAAACTGACCCGGACGAGCTGAACGATCTGGCGCGCGGCAACTCACACCAAGATCAGATCGCCCGTTTATACGAGATGCTGGGCCAATGGGGCCGTCGGATGAGCCAACGGGTCACCAAATCTGACGCTCAGATCGAAGCCGGGCGTGGCCATTCGATGCGCCGTGGGATTTTGCCGTTTATGAAAGATGGGACAGAAGTTTCGGACGAGCTGACAAAGGCGTACCGCGGTGTATCGGCTGGAGACTATGTGCGGATTAGCGACACGACAACAAACGACAGCTAGTCATTCGAACTATGCGTCAAGTATTCGGTTTTCGGGGATATTTGGTGCCCAGAAGAGGACTCGAACCTCCACGTCCATACGGACACTAGCACCTGAAGCTAGCGCGTCTACCAATTCCGCCATCTGGGCACGGGTTGGTGAGGCGGGGATGTAAAGCGACCCGCATGGAGTGTCAACCGCATTTCGCCGCTTTTAACGGATTCCGTTTGCGCCTTGCCCAAAGGCGCTTTGAAAGCTATTCAAAAGCTAAGAAATTCAAGGAGAGCTTCCATGTCCAATCTGGTGACGATCTATGGTGGTTCAGGATTTATCGGACGGTATATTGCTCGCCGCATGGCCAAGCAGGGCTGGCGCGTTCGCGTTGCAGTACGTCGTCCGAATGAAGCCCTGTTCGTGAAACCCTATGGTGCCGTAGGTCAGGTCGAACCGATCCTGTGCAACATTCGCGATGACAATTCCGTTCGTGCCGCCATGCAGGGTGCCGATGCGGTTGTGAATTGCGTGGGCGTTTTGAACTCAATCGGGAAGAACAGCTTTGATGCCGTTCACCACGACGGGGCAGGGCGTGTGGCACGCATCGCTGCCGAAGAAGGCGTTGGACAGCTTGTTCAGCTTTCCGCCATCGGCGCTGACGCGAACAGCGAAAGCGAGTATTCGCGCACCAAGGCTCAAGGCGAGGCTGATGTGAAAGCCGCCTTCCCGGGCGCAGTCATTTTGCGCCCTTCCGTGGTTTTCGGAACTGAAGATCAGTTCTTCAACCGCTTTGCCAGCATGACACGATTTGGACCTGTTCTGCCGATCACCGGTGGCGACACCAAGTTCCAACCGGTCCATGTGGATGACATCGCCAAAGCCGCCGAGAAAGCTGTTTTGGGTCAGGTCGACGCCGGCATCTATGAGCTGGGCGGCCCGGATGTCGAAACGCTGCGCGATTCGATCAACCGCATGCTGAAGATCACGCAGCGTCGTCGTCTTGTGCTGAACCTGCCTTTCGGCATCGCCCGACTTCAAGCCGGGATCTTTGATTTTGTTCAGTGGATTTCTGGCGGCCTGATCAAGGCGCCTCTGACTCGTGATCAGGTAACAAGCCTGCGTTATGACAACGTTGTCGCTGACGATGCGAAGGGGTTTGAGGACCTGGGTATTACGCCACGCGCCATGTCTGCGATCTTGCCGGACTATCTGTGGCGCTTCCGCGTGGGCGGGCAATATGCGGCGATCCAGAACTCGGCCAAGAACCTGCGCACAGGCGGCTGACACTGTCAGAGTGAATGATTGGAAGGGCGCGGTTCATCCCGCGCCTTTTTCTTTACAGATATGCGATGCCCAACAGCACGACCCCCAACGCGATACGGTAGATCACGTAAGGCGTGAAGCTGACCGATCGCAAAAGGCGCATCATCAGGCTCAGCGCCAAAAGCGCTGCCACGAAAGAAAACATTGCGGCAATTGCGCCGTCCTTGGCGACTTGAGCGTCAGCTGTGGCTGCAACTTCAGCCCCCAAGAGGACGCCCGAAGCAATTATGGTTGGGATCGACATCAGCATTGCCAATTTCGCACCATCCGAACGTTCATAGCCCAACGCACGCGCACCCGAGATCGTAGCACCGGAACGCGACGTTCCGGGGATCAAGGCCAAAGCCTGCCACAAACCCATGATCACCGCGTCCTTCAGGCTCCAATCATTTGCGGTTTTCTGAACCGCCCCTTTCTGGTCGACCCAGTACAACACCAAGCCAAAGATGATCATTGTCCAAGCAATCACCTTGATGGACCGCATCGCATCGCTAAACCCAGTCATTTTGAAAATCAGTCCAAGGATGACAGCAGGGATTGTTGCGATCACCAGCAAAAACGCCAGCTTTGCGCCCGGCGTATCAATCCGACCTGTCAGCATGCGCGGAATACCGGCAAGCCCGATTTGAACATCTCTCCAGAAATAGAGAACAACCGCGCCCAGCGTGCCCAGATGCACTGCCACATCAATTGCCAAGCCCTGATCCGGCAAGCCCGTCAGGCGAGGCACCAAAACCAGGTGACCTGAAGACGAAACAGGCAGAAATTCGGTGATTCCCTGAATGATGGCGACCAGAAGAATATGGGCAAGCGACATGCGCGGTTCCTTGAAATGCGGCTGTGCGGCAAGCTAAAGCAGCCGTTCGGAAAGGGAAGAGGATATTTAGGTAAGTATTATTGCCTTATTAATTTCCAAATTTGGCCGAATTTCCTCCTAC
Source organism: Aliiroseovarius sp. F20344 (assembly GCF_023016155.1). Classification (GTDB taxonomy): domain Bacteria; phylum Pseudomonadota; class Alphaproteobacteria; order Rhodobacterales; family Rhodobacteraceae; genus Aliiroseovarius. The sequence goes on along the minus strand of NZ_JALKBG010000003.1, from coordinate 566,914 downwards.
TCAGGTCACTTTTCTTCATTTAGGTCAGTACTATTGACTTTTCATTCAATGCGAGTCCTCTTACAAGCACAACTCCAAGCCAACGACCTGCCCGCAAAGGGCCAGCCGAGGGAGAGCCAGGATGGCAAAGCAGCCTATGTTGAAATTCGTGACGGTCGACCGGGATATGCCCAAAAAGCGCACCGCCGAAACCCGCAAAGAAGACTTCAACGAGATCTATGCGGAGTTTGCAGAACAGAAGGCAGCCGAACAGGCCAGCCGCTGTAGCCAATGCGGCGTACCTTATTGCCAGTCGCACTGCCCGCTGCACAACAACATCCCCGATTGGCTGCGGATGACCGCGTCGGGTCGCCTGAAAGAAGCCTATGAGCTGAGCCAAGCCACCAACACCTTCCCCGAGATCTGCGGACGTATCTGCCCGCAGGACCGTCTGTGCGAAGGCAACTGCGTGATTGAACAGTCGGGCCACGGCACCGTCACCATCGGCGCGGTCGAGAAATACATCACAGACACCGCCTGGGATAACGGCTGGGTCGAAGCTATTACCCCGGTTGCGGATCGCTCGGAAAAAGTTGCCATTATCGGCGCTGGCCCCGGTGGTCTGGCTGCGGCTGACGTGCTGGTACGTGCTGGCGTAAAAGTCACCGTCTATGACCGCCACGATCGCGCGGGTGGGCTGCTGACCTATGGCATCCCCGGTTTCAAGCTGGAAAAAGACGTGGTCATGCGCCGCGTGAAACTGTTGGAAGATGCGGGCGTTGAGTTCGTTCTGAACTGCAATGTCGGCGAAGACATCACCTTCCAAGACATCCGCGCTCAGAACAACGCCGTTCTTCTGGCCACGGGCGTCTACAAAGGTCGCGACCTGACGGGCCCCGGCGCTGGTGCCAAAGGCATCGTTCCGGCTCTGGACTACCTGACCTGCTCCAACAAGCTAAGCTTTGGCGACACCGTTCCGGAATTTGAGAGCGGCGAGCTGAACGCTGAAGGCAAGAACGTCGTCGTCATCGGCGGTGGTGATACCGCGATGGACTGTGTTCGTACCGCGATCCGTCAGGGTGCCAAGTCTGTAAAGTGTCTGTATCGCCGTGACCGTGCCAACATGCCCGGCTCTCAACGCGAAACGCAGAACGCCGAGGAAGAAGGCGTGGAATTCGTTTGGTTGTCTGCCCCGAAAGGCTTCACCGGCGACCCCGTGAACGGCGTGATCGTGCAGAAGATGCGTCTTGGCGCACCCGATGCCTCGGGTCGTCGCAGCCCCGAAGTGATCGAAGGCTCGGATTACACCGAAGACGCCGATCTGGTCATCAAGGCGCTGGGTTTCGAGCCCGAAGACCTGCCGACCCTCTGGGGCGAAAAGGATCTGCCCGTGACCCGTTGGGGCACCGTGAAAGCCTCCTTTGGCACGCATAAGACCGATCTGGACGGCGTTTGGGCTGTTGGCGACATCGTGCGCGGTGCATCGCTGGTCGTTTGGGCCATCCGTGACGGCCGCGAAGCAGGTGCCAGCATACTGGACAGCCTGAACGCATCCGCCGCTGTCGCCGCCGAATAATCACACCTCTGGGCATGCCGGGCCAAGTCGCCCGCGCCCATCCGCAAGGAGAACCGATATGACGAAATATGATGAAAACTGGGTCCGCCGCGAAGAAGCCAAGCGCGCCTTTATGAACGAACACAGCCTCTATCGCGAAGAAGAAGAGCACAGCTCGTGCGGTGTGGGTCTTGTGGTTGCCGTCGATGGCAAGCCAACACGCAAAGTTGTTGAGGCGGGTATCGACGCGCTGAAAGCCATTTGGCACCGTGGGGCTGTGGACGCAGACGGCAAGACCGGTGACGGCGCGGGCATTCATGTACAAATCCCGGTTCCGTTCTTCTATGATCAGATCCGTCGCACGGGTCACGAGCCCCGCGAAGATCAACTGATTGCGGTTGGTCAGGTCTTCCTGCCCCGCACGGACTTCGGCGCACAGGAAACCTGCCGGACGATTGTGGAAACCGAAGTCCTGAAAATGGGCTACTACATTTATGGCTGGCGCCACGTTCCTGTCGACATCGACTGTCTAGGTGACAAAGCCAACGCCACGCGCCCCGAGATCGAGCAAATCTTGATCTCAAACTCGAAAGGCGTCGATGAAGAGCAATTTGAGCGCGAGTTGTACGTCATCCGCCGTCGTATCGAAAAAGCGGCTGCGGCGTCGCAGATCAACGACCTATACATCGCGTCGCTGTCCTGCCGCTCGATCATCTATAAAGGCATGATGCTGGCCGAGCAGGTTGCGGTGTTCTATCCCGACCTAATGGACGAACGCTTCAAATCGACCTTTGCGATTTATCACCAGCGTTATTCGACCAACACCTTCCCACAATGGTGGCTGGCTCAACCCTTCCGCATGCTGGCTCATAACGGCGAGATCAACACGCTGAAGGGCAACCTGAACTGGATGAAGTCGCACGAGATCCGCATGGCCTCGTCCTTCTTTGGTGACCTTGCCGAAGACATCAAACCGATTGTGCCAAACGGCTCGTCCGACTCGGCCGCGCTTGATGCGGTGTTCGAGGTTATGGTGCGCGCGGGCCGTTCTGCCCCGATGGCGAAAACCATGCTGGTACCTGAAAGCTGGTCCAAGCAAGCCATCGACCTGCCGCAAGCGTGGAAGGACATGTATTCCTATTGCAACTCGGTGATGGAACCGTGGGACGGCCCCGCCGCCCTTGCCATGACCGATGGTCGCTGGGTCTGTGCCGGTCTGGACCGTAACGGTCTGCGCCCGATGCGCTATGTCGTAACCGGTGACGGTCTGGTCATCGCGGGTTCGGAAGCGGGCATGGTGCCCACAGATGAAGCCACAGTTGTCGAAAAAGGCGCGCTTGGTCCAGGTCAGTTGCTGGCCGTGGATACCAAAGAAGGCAAGCTGTACCACGACGTTGAAATCAAGAACAAACTGGCCGCTGCTCAGCCATTCGGGGAGTGGGTTGGCAAGATCAACGACATGGAAGAAAGCCTGTCCCAGATCGAAGAAAAGCCGCTGTTCCAAGGCGACGAACTGCGCCGCCGTCAGGTGGCTGCCGGTTACACGCTGGAAGAGCTGGAGCAGATTCTGGCCCCGATGGCTGAAGACGGCAAAGAAACGCTGGCATCAATGGGCGATGATACCCCATCAGCTGTTCTGTCGAACAAATACCGCCCGCTGAGCCACTTCTTCCGTCAGAACTTTTCGCAGGTTACCAACCCTCCGATCGACAGTCTACGTGAATTCCGCGTGATGTCGTTGAAGACGCGCTTCGGCAACCTGAAGAACGTGCTGGACGAAAGCGGCGCTCAGACGGAAATCGTCGTGCTGGAAAGTCCGTTTGTTGGCAACGAGCAGTTCTTGAAACTGATCGAGTCCTTCGAAACCTCGGTGACCGAGATCGACTGTACCTTCCCCGCAGGCGGCGACGAAAGCGCGCTGCGCATCGCACTGGAAGACATCCGCGCACAAGCGGAAGAGGCCGTGCGCTCGGGCGCTGGCCACCTTGTCCTAACTGATCAGGCGCAGGGCGAAGACCGCGTGGCCATGCCAATGATCCTTGCGACTTCTGCGGTTCACAGCTGGCTGGTGCAAAAAGGTCTGCGCACGTTCACCTCGCTAAACGTGCGCTCGGCCGAATGTATCGACCCGCATTACTTCGCGGTTCTGGTGGGCTGTGGCGCAACCACGGTGAACGCTTATCTGGCTGAAGACTCGCTTGCTGATCGTATCGAACGTGGCCTGCTGGACTGCTCGCTCAGCGAAGCGGTCAGCCGTTATCGAGAAGCCATCAACCAGGGTCTTCTGAAGATCATGGCGAAGATGGGTATCTCGGTCATTTCATCCTATCGAGGTGGCCTGAACTTCGAGGCCGTCGGCCTGTCGCGTGCCATGGTGGCGGAATACTTCCCCGGCATGACCTCGCGCATCTCGGGCATTGGTGTCAGCGGCATCCAGCGCAAACTGGAAAAAATCCACGCCTCGGGTTTTGGTGGAGGCGACAAAGTGCTGCCGGTGGGTGGTTTCTACAAAGCACGCCGTACGGGTGAGACGCACGCCTGGGAAGCTCAAACCATGCACCTGATGCAATCGGCCTGTGACCGTGCCTCGTTCGAGATGTGGAAGCAGTATTCGGCCAAGATGCGGTCGAACCCGCCGATCCATCTGCGCGATCTGCTCGACATCAAACCAATGGGCAAGCCTGTTCCAATCGAGGAAGTGGAAAGCATCAACGCGATCCGCAAGCGTTTCGTGACGCCGGGCATGTCGCTTGGGGCGCTGTCGCCCGAGGCGCACAAGACCCTGAACGTTGCGATGAACCGTATCGGTGCCAAGTCGGATTCGGGTGAGGGCGGTGAAGATCCCGCGCATTTCCATCCGGAACCCAATGGTGACAACCCGTCGGCCAAGATCAAACAGGTGGCATCGGGCCGTTTCGGTGTGACCGCCGAATACCTGAACCAGTGTGAAGAGCTTGAGATCAAGGTCGCCCAAGGCGCCAAGCCCGGTGAAGGTGGTCAGCTGCCCGGCATGAAGGTCACAGACCTGATTGCCCGTCTGCGCCACTCGACCAAGGGTGTGACGCTGATTTCACCGCCGCCGCACCACGACATCTATTCGATCGAGGATCTGGCTCAGCTGATCTATGACCTGAAGCAGATCAACCCGCGCTGTAAGGTGACAGTGAAACTGGTGGCATCTTCCGGTGTTGGTACGATTGCGGCTGGTGTTGCGAAGGCGAAAGCCGACGTGATCCTGATCTCGGGCCACAATGGCGGCACGGGTGCATCGCCCGCGACCTCGATCAAGTTCGCAGGTCTGCCGTGGGAAATGGGCCTGACCGAAGCACACCAAGTGCTGGCCATGAACAACCTGCGCTCGCGCGTCACGCTGCGGACCGATGGTGGCCTGCGCACCGGTCGTGACATCGTCATGGCGGCGATGATGGGGGCCGAGGAATACGGCATCGGCACCGCCGCTCTGATCGCGATGGGCTGTATCATGGTCCGTCAGTGTCAGTCGAACACCTGTCCCGTTGGCGTTTGTACGCAAGACGAAGACTTGCGCGCCAAGTTCACCGGCAACGCCGACAAGGTTGTGAACCTAATCACCTTCTACGCTCAGGAAGTCCGTGAGATCCTGGCCGAGCTGGGCGCACGGTCGCTGGATGATGTCATCGGTCGTGCTGATCTGCTTTCGCAGGTTTCGCGTGGGTCGGCTCATTTGGATGACCTCGACCTCAACCCGCTTCTGCTGGTGGTCGATGGTGCTGACAAGATCGAGTACAACCGCGACCGTGACCGCAACGCCGTGCCCGATACTCTGGACGCCGAGATCGTACGCGATGCGCAGCGCTTCTTGGAAGATGGCGAGAAAATGCAGCTGTCCTATACGGTGCAGAACACGCACCGGACGGTTGGCACGCGGATTTCGTCGCACATCGTGAAACGCTTCGGCATGCGCAACTCGCTGCAGCCGGATCACCTGACGGTGAAGCTGCAAGGCTCGGCTGGGCAGTCGCTGGGTGCCTTCGCCGCCCCCGGTCTGAAGATCGAGGTATCGGGTGACGCCAACGACTATGTCGGCAAAGGTCTGTCGGGCGGTACCGTTGTTGTGCGTCCGCCACTGGTCAGCCCATTGACCGCATCGGACAACACGATCATCGGCAACACGGTGCTTTACGGTGCGACCGATGGTTACTTGTTCGCCGCAGGCCGCGCGGGCGAGCGTTTCGCAGTGCGTAACTCCGGCGCCAATGTGGTGATCGAAGGCTGTGGGTCGAATGGGTGTGAATATACGACAGGCGGTGTGGCTGTGATCCTTGGCTCAATCGGGTCGAACTTTGGCGCGGGCATGACCGGCGGCATGGCTTACCTCTATGACCCGGATGGCGAGGCACAGGACCACATGAATATGGAAAGCCTTGTGACCTGCCCGGTTACGGTCGATCACTGGGAAGCCCAGTTGAAAGGCCTGATCGAACGCCACGCCGAAGAAACCCGCAGCCAGAAGGCCACGGAAATTCTGCGTCACTGGGACAGCGAGAAGCGCAACTTCTTGCAAGTCTGCCCGAAAGAGATGTTGGACAAGCTTCCAGCACCGCTTTCGCTGGAAGCCGACGCTATCCCGGCAGAGTAAGCTGCCCTAAATTTTTGATGAACGCCCACCACCTGGTGGGCGTTTTCATTTTGGAACCGGTCTTGACCCACACCCCTTTCGCGTGGTGTGAAAGACCCGTGGCACGAGCAAAAAAGAAACCAACCAAGACCAAGCGCAAGAAGAGCACGAAGAAGCGCAAGCCGTTTCAACCCATTCAGTGGGTGAAGCGCTGGCTTTTCCGCGCCGTGGTCGCTTGTCTGGTGTTCTTTGCCCTTGGGATTGTGGGATACGCTTTCATCAATCCGCCAACCACGCCCTACATCATCGCTGAGAAAATGCGCTTGGGCGACGTGGACCGACAATGGGTCGATCTTGAAGAAGTCTCTCCCGTGATGGCGCGGTCGGTTGTCGCTGCCGAAGACGCAAATTTCTGCCGCCATTGGGGTTTCGACATGGGCGCGATCCGGACGGCCATCGAAGACGGCGGGGGACGTGGAGCTTCGACCCTGTCACAGCAGGTCGTGAAGAATACATTCCTTTGGCACGGTCGTTCTTGGCTACGAAAAGCCTTGGAAGCCATACTCACCCCGGCAATCGAACTTGTCTGGACCAAACGCCGCATCATTGAGGTCTACCTAAACGTCGCAGAATTCGACGAAGGCGTCTTCGGGGTGGAGGCCGCAGCGCGCCACTATTTCGGCGTTGGGCCGGACGAACTGACACCTGTGCAAGCTGGTCGATTGGCCGCCTTACTGCCAAACCCAAAAGAACGATCCGCCGCGCGACCTTCCCCATTCGTGCGAAAACGCGCCCAATCCATCGTCGAAGGGGCGGCTACGATCCGCGCGGATGGGCGCTCAGACTGCTTCGAGGATTGATCCCAAGCCCGGTTCGGGGCAATACGGTTGAAACACCAAATTCAGAAGTTTCCAATGAACCGCCTTTTCCACGTCCCGCTCTCTCCTTTCTGCCGCAAAGTGCGGTTGTCCCTTGCCGAAAAAAAGGTCGAGGTTGAATTGGTCGAGGAACGCTATTGGGAACGCAGCCCGGAATTCCTTCGCCGCAACCCTGCAGGCAAAGTGCCCATCCTGAAAATGGATGGTCAACTTCTGACAGAAAGCGCGCCAATCTGCGAATATCTGGAAGAGAAGTTTCCCGAACCCGCCCTGCTCCCGAAAGACCCCGAAGGTCGATACGAGGTACGCAGGCTGGTCAGCTGGTTTGACGACAAGTTCCACAACGAAGTCACCGCGAACCTGCTTTACGAGCGTGTGAACAAAAAGGTCATGGGCGCGGGCTATCCCGAAAGCCGTGCGATCAAGGCCGGGGCCAAGGCGATCAAATATCACCTCGACTATATGGGGTGGCTTCTGGATCAACGTCGCTGGCTCGCAGGAAACACGATGTCGCTGGCAGATTTTGCAGCAGCCGCGCATTTGTCGTCGCTGGACTATATCAGCGATGTGGATTGGAACCGGAACGCAAATGTTCGCGATTGGTATGCCAAGATCAAATCTCGCCCAGCCTTCCGTTCCATCCTTGCAGATCAGATCGCAGGGTTTCCGCAGCCAGCACATTACTCGGACCTGGACTTTTGACCGTAGGCGGCGGCACATCGCGCCGCTTACCACCGAAAGACGGCGCATCCCAGAAAACTGAAATCGTCTCGCAGGCGCTGACTGAAGGGTTCGCAGCCGCACGCATCTGTACGCCGAACTCAGTCCCTGAAATCGCCGAGCGCCTTGAACAGTTCGTGGCCGAAGGGCGTCACGGAGACATGGCGTGGATGGGTGATCGGATGAATTGGCGCGGCAATCCCGCTGCACTTTGGCCCGAAGCGAAATCGGTGATCATGCTGGCAGAGCCTTATACGCCCTCACATGATCCGATGACCGTCATCGGCCAAAAAGATCGCGCTGCAATCAGCGTTTACGCCCAGAATAGAGACTATCATGACATCGTAAAAAAGCGCCTGAAGCGTGTGGGGCGTTGGATGATCGACCACTTTGGGGGTGAGATCAAAGTCTTCGTCGACACAGCCCCGGTCATGGAAAAACCTTTGGGGGCAGCAGCTGGGTTGGGGTGGCAAGGCAAACACACCAACCTTCTGTCCCGCGAGCTGGGAAACTGGTTCTTTCTAGGCGCGATTTTCACAACGTTGGAGCTTCCAGTTGACGCGCCGGGTCAGGAAAACTGCGGCTCGTGCACATCGTGTTTGGACGCCTGCCCCACAGATGCGTTCCCCGCGCCGTTTCAACTGGATGGGCGGCGCTGCATTTCCTATCTGACGATTGAACACAAAGGGCCGGTGGATGAAGAGCTTCGTGCGAAGCTTGGAAATCGAATCTATGGTTGTGATGACTGCCTTGCTGCCTGCCCGTGGAACAAGTTCGCAGTAGAGGCATCCGAAATACGCTATGCCGCGCGCGACGATCTGGTGGCGCCGAAACTGTCCGAACTGTTGACCCTTGATGATACAGCTTTCCGCGAAAAATTCTCGGGCAGTCCTGTCAAAAGGATTGGGCGAAATCGCTTTCTTCGAAATGTCCTATACGCGGTGGGAAATTCAGGCGATGCGGCGTTTCTGCCCATGTTAGAGCCTCATTTGATCGATCCAGATCCTGTGGTGGCCGATGCCGCAGGTTGGGCGAAGCAGCGTTTGATTGGGTAGACCGATTAACCGCCGCCGTCGGTTTCGTTTCGCGACATATTCATGCGATAGGCCCCCGCGGCTGCATTAATTCCCCTGGTGGCTTGCGATGCGCGAAATGGGCCAATTGTCGAAGCGCCGACAATATAGGTCACTGACATCTCATGCCCCTGAACGCGACGAAGCTTAACCTCGCCTGCCACACCTTTCGCTTCGAATGCAAAAATGATCCTTTTGCCCAAGGCTTCGCTCGCTATCGCGTGTTCCACCGGATCGTATTGGATTAAGATGATCAGACCGGTTCCGCCCGTCGACCCCCGCTGTTCCAGCGCACGCTTTGTAATACCAAGCGGCCGGATCGTTGGATCCTTGGTGATGGCGTACCACGTCAGGGCCGCCGCACTTGGCAGGACCACGACTGTGATGATCGTGACTAGGATTTTAAGGTTTCTGGACAGCAAAACGCCCGACCCCCTTGCGGTAACTGCAAGGTAAGAGCCGGGCGTTCACAAGACGTTAATTTGTCTTAGCTTCTGACAAGCTTTTCATAGCTTTCTGCAATGTCACGGGTCAGCTCACCCACTTCGAATGTGTACTCACCGATTTGACCGACTGGTGTAACTTCAGCCGCTGAACCGGTCAGCCAACACTGTTCGAAATCAGCCAGCTCTTCGGGCATGATGTGACGCTCATGTACGGTGATGCCTTTTTCCTTCAGCATACCGATTACCGTCTGACGGGTCAGGCCGTTCAGGATCGCGTCGGGGATTGGGGTATGAACCTCACCGTCTTTCACAAAGAAGACGTTCGCGCCGGTCGCTTCAGCCACATAGCCGCGATAATCCATGAACAGAGCATCCGAGCAGCCTTTGGCCTCGGCCGCATGCTTGGACATGGTGCAGATCATGTAAAGACCAGCAGCTTTCGCCGCGGTCGGAATGGTTTCGGGCGACGGGCGTTTCCACTTCGCGATATCCAGCTTAGCGCCTTTCATCTTGGCGTCGCCGTAATAGTCGCCCCAAGCCCACGCGGCCACAGCCATCCGGACCGGGTTCTTGGCAGAGCTGACGCCCATGTCTTCCCCGGCGCCGCGCCAAGCCACAACACGAACGTAAGCATTGGTCAGGTCATTGGCCTCGACCACAGCCTGCTTGGCAGCTTCAATTTCATCCACCGAATAGGGGATCGGCATATCCATCATCTCGCCCGATTTCAGAAGGCGTTCCGAATGCTTACGCGACAGGAAGATCTTACCGTCATACAGGCGCTCGCCCTCAAAAACAGACGACGCATAATGCAGCGCGTGGGTCAGAATGTGGACGTTCGCATCGCGCCATTCGACCAGCTGGCCGTCCATCCAGATCTTGCCGTCACGATCATCATATCCGCTCATGTTTCCGTCCTTTCCAGTTTTTGCCACCAGATATCCCGGTGAGTTTTTCCAATTGTTGCGCAAAATCGGTCCGCATCGGACATAATATTTCGCGAAATCCGCAAATCGCTAACAATTGATTCTTGGAAAGTCAACAACACTGACATAAAACTGGTACCTGTAACATGATTTGTGATGAGGTTTGTCATGAGTGACCGGCATTCTCCGGGGGGACAAAGCCTGCTGTTCCTAACAGACGAGCAATTGCGCAAAGGCATCGAGGCGATGTTCTTTGCCTATCGTGGCTTTACCGCAGACCCAGATCGCATTCTGAACAAGTATGGATACGGCCGCGCCCATCACCGCGCGTTGCATTTCATCAGCCGTACACCTGGCACCACGGTGAACAACCTTCTGTCCATTCTCGGGGTCACCAAACAATCGCTGAATCGGGTCCTGAGAACCTTGATCGAAGACGAGCTTGTGGAAAGCCGGATCGGCAAGCAAGACAAGCGAGAGCGAAATCTGTTCCTGACTGACAAAGGCGCAGAGCTCGAAAAAGAGCTGTCAAACGCCCAGCGCGAAAGAATGCGACAAGCCTATCGCGAGGCGGGTCCAGACGCGGTACAAGGGTTTCGAACGGTCCTCGAGGCGATGATGGATCAAGATATGAGAAGACATTTCAACCGAATGAAAGATGTTGAACATGAGTGAAGCACCCGAGTCTCATCTTTTGATCATCGACGATGATGAACGCATTCGCGGCCTGCTTCAGAAGTTTCTGGTGCGCAATGGCTTTTGGGTCAGTGCGGCGCGTGATGCGGCACATGCGCGTCGGCTTTTGAGCGGCCTGGATTTTGATCTGATCGTGACAGATGTCATGATGCCGGGCGAAGACGGGATCAGCCTGACACGTTCTTTGCGTGAAACCCTGACCACCCCGATCCTGCTGCTGACCGCGAAAGGCGAGACCGAAGACCGTATTAAGGGGTTGGAGGCTGGCGCAGACGACTATCTGGCCAAGCCATTCGAGCCGAAAGAGCTGCTGTTGCGGATCAACGCGATCCTCAGGCGTGTTCCCACCACAACAGAAGACCAAAGCCCGAAATCCCTTGCGCTGGGCGACAAGACCTATGACGTCGAACGCGGTGAACTGTGGCAGGGGGAAACCTTGGTGCGGCTGACGGCGACGGAACAAAAACTCATGCAGATCTTTTCGTCGACCCCAGCCGAACCGGTTAGCCGCACGTCATTGGTGGAACAGTTAGGACGCGATCAAGGGCAAGCGCAAGAACGTGCGGTGGATGTGCAGATCACCCGCCTGCGTCGCAAACTGGAAGCCGACCCGAAACAGCCACGATACCTTCAGACAGTGCGTGGGGCGGGGTATATGCTGGCGCCTGACTAAACCTCGGTCATTTGATATGTGCTTCGCATTCCGGGGGAAGCACATAGGTCCAGTCCTGCGCAAGGAACGCCGGGGTCTTAACGGGGATCATCTTTACGGATCCATCTTGGCCCTTTGAGACTTCACCCTTTCCGGTCAGAAAGTTCAGATCACAGCTGCCACTATCCTCTAGGTTCAGCGTATCATACCAATGATAGGTATAGCCCACGACCCGCATCGCGCCATCACGCCAGGCAACGGTATGGGTCTGCTCCCATCGGTTGCGCCCAATAGAGCTGTTGTGATCGATCACTTGAAGCGACCCGTGCGGGGTGATCTTCAAGGACGGTTGCTGACCAATCCCGCCGACCCAGATAATGTTCTGCACCCATATGGTTTCCAAGCCATCGCCCATCTTCAAAAGAAGATCAGCTTGGCCCCAGCCTCCGAACTCAACGACAGCGACGTGATCGGCGATGCCATCCTCGTTGAAATCTCCAGTGACTTGGGTTGCAAATCCCTCTGCCCAAACGGGTGCTGCGACGAGTAGAAGCGGTAAGGTCAAACGCATGGAACACTCCTTGTTGTCCCCACACTATTGCCCTAGCGTCGGCGCATGACAACTTTGCTTTATACGCACCCCGTTTGCTTTGATCACATCACCCCGCCCGGACACCCGGAACAGGTGGCCCGGTTAGAGGCGATCGAAACCGCCCTTTCCGCATCGGTGTTTCAGTCTCTGATCCGGCATGAACCGCCGGTTGCATCCCTTGATCACGTTCGCCTTGGGCATTCCCGTGCCTATTTCGAACGGCTTGAAAACGCGCAGCCGGTCGAAGGCTGGGCGCAGTTGGATGGCGACACGTTCATGGCCCCCGGATCGTTCGAGGCGGCTTTGCGTGCCATCGGAGGCAACATTGATGCCGTTGATCGCGTGATGTCGGGTGATGCGCAAAACGCCTTTGTCGCCTGCCGCCCACCCGGACACCACGCCGAAAAAGCCACGCCTATGGGCTTCTGCCTGTTCTCGACCGTCGCAATTGCCGCGATTGAGGCAGCGAACACACATAGTTTGGATCGTATCGCCGTATTGGATTTCGACGTGCATCACGGAAATGGTACACAGGATGTGCTGTGGCATGAAAGCCGCGTGCGGTTCGTATCGTCGCACCAAATGCCTCTCTATCCCGGATCTGGCGGCATTCATCAAAAAGGAGCGTTTGGGCAGGTGATCAACATCCCGCTTGAGGAAGCCACCGGCGGTGAAGTGATGCAGGAAGCTTGGGAAAAGGTCATTTCCGAGGAAATAGAGCCTTATGAGCCGCAACTTGTGCTGGTGTCTGCCGGGTTCGACGCCCACCGACGCGATCCCTTGGCCGGCCTTCAATGGGAAACCGAGGACTTCGCCTGGCTAGCGCATCGCATCTGTGACCTTGCGGATAAATGCTGTGACGGACGGGTGGTATCGTCGCTTGAGGGCGGTTATGATTTGCAAGCTCTTGGCGATAGCGTCGGGGCCTATGTCAATGTGATGATGGAGCGGGGCGCATGAGCGACACACCAGTAAGCGAAATGTCCTTTGAAGAGGCGATGCGGGAACTTGAAACCGTCGTTGGCCAGCTGGAACGCGGTGACGTCGCGCTTGAGGATTCGATCAAGCTTTATGAACGCGGGGCCGAGCTGAAAGCGCGCTGCGAGACGAAGCTCAAGGAAGCCGAAGAAAAGGTTGCCACGATCACGCTGGATCAGAACGGCACCCCCACCGGCACCACTCCTGTCGAAGGGCAGTAAATGTTCAAGACACGTCTGGACGAAACCGCCCGCGCTGCGCGGGCGCATCTGCACGCCGTAATTGATCCCAAAGGCGCCTTGGCAGAGCCCATGCGCTATGCCACCGCTGGCGGGAAGGGCTTGCGGGCGTTTCTGGTCATTGAAGGGGCCCGCTTGCATGGCGTGTCAGAAACCCGCGCACTTTGGCCGGCTGCCGCGATCGAGGCCATTCACGCCTATTCGCTGGTTCATGATGATCTTCCCTGTATGGATGATGACAACCTGCGGCGCGGCCTGCCAACCGTTCACAAGAAATGGGATGACGCCACAGCCGTGCTCGTTGGCGATGCGTTGCAAACACTGGCGTTTGAATTGCTGACCCATGGCGACGTTGGTGACGCCCGCGTACCGCTTGTTGCTTCGATGGCCCGTGCCGCTGGGCAGCTGGGAATGGTGCACGGGCAGGCTTTGGACATTGCCGCTGAAACCGCTGACACTCCCCTGTCGCTCGAGGAAATCACCGCGCTTCAGGCAGGTAAAACCGGCGCTTTGATCCGATGGTCGGGTGAAGCTGGCGCTGTATTGGCAGGTGCAGATATCACGCCTTTGCGTGACTACTCCACTGCTCTTGGTTTGGCCTTCCAGATTGCCGACGACATTTTGGATGTCGAAGGCGACGCAACCGCCGTTGGGAAAGCCGTTGGTAAAGATCAGGACGCCGGAAAGGCGACATTCGTGTCACTTCTCGGACTAGATGCGGCAAAATCCCGCGCAAAAGAGCTTGTAAATCAAGCATGTGATGCACTTTCACCCTATGGTGAGGATGCCGATACCTTGCGAGAGGCGGCGCGCTTCGTTATCCAGCGCGATAGATAGGCAAACGGGGCAATTATGTCTGACCGACCCGAAACACCCATCCTTGACCGCGTAACGGTCCCCGCCGACATGAAATCCTTGTCGGATAGCGAGCTTGAAAGGCTGGCGCATGAGGTACGGGCCGAGACGATCTCGGCCGTATCGGAAACTGGCGGGCATTTGGGCGCAGGTCTTGGTGTTGTTGAACTGACCGTTGCGCTTCACGCCGTCTTTGATGCACCCAAGGATCGGATTGTCTGGGACGTAGGTCACCAGTGCTACCCACACAAAATTCTGACCGGTCGCCGTGACCGCATTCGCACATTGCGGATGGAGGATGGTCTCTCCGGTTTCACCAAACGCTCGGAAAGCCCGTTCGATCCGTTTGGGGCCGGGCACAGCTCGACCTCGATCTCGGCGGCGCTTGGCTTCTCGGTCGCCCGCGATCTTGGTGGCGCGCCGGAACATGGGATCGGCGACGCGGTTGCCGTGATCGGTGACGGATCGATGTCTGCTGGCATGGCATTCGAGGCGATGAACAACGCAGGTCACCTGAACCGCCGCTTGTTTGTGATCCTGAACGACAACGACATGTCGATCGCCCCACCTGTGGGCGCGCTGTCCAGCTATCTCAGCCGCCTTTACGCCGAAGAGCCGTTTCAAGAACTGAAAGCCGCTGCCAAAGGCGCGGTTAGCCTGCTGCCCGAACCATTCCAGGAAGGCGCGCGCCGCGCAAAGGAAATGGTGAAGTCGATGACTGTCGGCGGCACTCTGTTCGAAGAACTGGGCTTTTCCTATGTCGGCCCCATCGACGGGCACGATATGGACAGCCTTCTGTCGGTCCTACGCACCGTTCATGACCGCGCCACTGGCCCGATGCTGATCCATGTGATCACCAAGAAGGGCAAAGGATACGCACCCGCCGAGGCTGCGCGCGACCGTGGCCACGCCACTGCCAAGTTCGACGTGGCCAGCGGCAAACAGCAAAAGGCACCGTCAAACGCACCCAGCTACACGTCTGTCTTTGGGAACGAACTGGTACGGCTGGCTGCCGAAGACGACAAAGTCTGTGCCGTAACGGCCGCGATGCCGGACGGTACTGGATTGAATCCGATGGCAGAGCGCTATCCATCGCGTTGTTTCGACGTCGGCATTGCCGAACAGCACGGCGTGACCTTTGCCGCCGGGTTGGCCGCAGGAGGTATGAAACCCTTCTGTGCGATGTATTCGACCTTCCTTCAGCGTGGCTATGACCAAGTGGTGCATGATGTGGCGGTGCAACGTCTTCCCGTACGCTTTGCCATTGACCGTGCCGGTCTTGTTGGCGCGGATGGTGCCACCCATGCTGGTTCGTTCGATATCGCTTATTTGGCCAACCTGCCGGGCATCGTCGTAATGGCCGCCGCGGATGAGGCCGAGCTGATGCACATGATCGCCACGGCCCATTCGATCAACGATGGCCCGTCGGCCTTCCGCTATCCACGCGGCGAAGGTGTTGGCATTGATTTGCCCGAAAAAGGTGAGGTGCTTCCCATCGGCAAAGGCCGCATCGTGCGCGAAGGCGCGCGCGTCGCAATCCTGTCGTTCGGCACCCGCCTGTCAGAAGCGGAAACCGCTGCCGAGGCTCTGTCCGCACGCGGCATCAATCCAACCGTCGCAGATGCACGGTTTGCCAAGCCTTTGGATCGTGACCTGATCATGCTGCTTGCGAATAACCACGAGGCCCTGATTACCATTGAAGAAGGTGCAATCGGTGGTTTTGGCAGTCACGTGGCGCAGCTTTTGGCCGAAGAAGGTGTGTTCGATCGCGGGATCAAGTTCCGTTCGATGGTTCTGCCCGACACATTCATTGACCACGCATCCCCAGCCCGGATGTATGAAGAGGCCAAGCTTTCGGCCAAGGACATCGAAGCCAAGGTTCTGGATGTTTTGGGCGTCGCACAGATCAGCGAAAAGCGGGCCTAACCCTCGGCTTTAAGCAAAGAGGCCAAGCCATCCTGATAGGTTGGATAACGCAGCTTCACGCCCAGCTCGTCCTTGATGCGGTCATTTCGCACGCGTTTTGATTCCGCATAGAAGCTGCGGGCCATCGGCGTCATCTCGGCAGTCTCGAAATCCTCGGACGGTGGGGTTGGTAAGCCAAGCAGCTTTGCGGCATGCTCCAGTACATCTTCGGGCGGGGCGGCGTTGTCATCGCAGACATTATAGACCCGCCCCGGATTCGGCTGCGCAATTGACGCGGCCAGAACCTGTGCGATGTCGTCCACATGAATGCGCGAGAACACCTGATCCTTCTTGATGATCCGCCGCGCCGTGCCCTTGCGCACTTTTGCAAACGGGCCCCGACCGGGGCCATAGATGCCCGCCAGCCGGAAGATATGCAGCGGCAGACCAGCCTGATCAGCCAGTTCCTGCCAAGCGGCCTCGGCAATAACACGCTGTTGCCCGCGTTTGGTGGAAGGCGTCAGTGGCGTGTCCTCGTCCACCCAGCCGCCCTGATGGTCGCCATAAACGCCGGTGGTGGACAAATAGCCCACCCATTGCAGCTGCGGAGCGATGCGTGAAATATCGTCTCTAACCTTGCGTAAAACGGGATCTCCGTCACCATCCGGCCCTGCCGAGATTAACAGATGCGTGGCGCATGACAAAGGTTCAGAGATATCCGAGCCCGGCCACTTAACCACATCTGATCCAGCCTCTCGTGAGGTTCCGATGGTGGTGAAGTCATCTCCCAACTCGCGCACCAAAGCGCGCGCCGAATAGCCATAACCGAATACAAAAAGCGTCTTTTTCATGGGCGCAGTATCCAATGGATTTCAGGATTTAAAAGCCCAATCTGCACCGGCCCGTTTTGGGGTTGCGCTAACATCGGATTTCAGAACAATTGGTTCATGGAAAACCCAACTTTCAAAACTTGGCCGGAAAGTGCGGCGCGCTTAATCGCAGTCGCTGCTGGCCGCATGCCCGCGGACACCGTGATTCAGGGTGGCCGGGTCGTGAATGTCCACACGCGCGAGGTGCTGGACTGGCAAGTTGCCATGGCCGATGGGCGGTTTGCCTACGTCGGCCCCGATGCCAGCCATTGTATCGGCACAGACACACAGGTGATCGACGCGGGTGGCCAATACCTGATCCCCGGTCTGTGCGACGGGCATATGCATATCGAAAGCGGCATGCTGACCCCCGCTGAATTCGCCCGCGCCGTCATTCCGCATGGCACCACCACGATGTTCACGGATCCGCACGAGATTGCGAATGTGCTGGGGTTGGAGGGTGTGCGCTTGATGCATGATGAGGCTCTAATCCAGCCCATTAACATCTATATGCAGATGCCAAGCTGTGCGCCGTCTGCACCGGGATTAGAGACCACGGGCTATGAAATCACTCCTGACAACGTGGCCGAAGCCATGACCTGGCCCGGTATCATCGGGTTGGGCGAGATGATGAATTTCCCCGGTGTGATCAACGGCGACCCCAAGATGCTGGCCGAGATGGCCGCGACCCAGAACGCCGGCAAGACCATCGGTGGGCATTATGCCAGCCCCGATCTTGGCCCGAATTTCCATGCGTATGCGGCGGGTGGCCCGGCGGACGATCACGAAGGCACTTGTGAAGAAGACGCCATTGCCCGTGTCCGTCAGGGGATGCGGTCGATGATGCGGCTTGGATCCGCTTGGTTCGATGTCGAGAAGCAGATCACCGCGGTCACCGAAAAGGGCATGGACCCGCGCAATTTCATCATCTGTACGGATGATTGCCATTCTGGCACCTTGGTCGAGGAAGGCCACGTGAACCGCGCCCTGCGATATGCAATCAGCTATGGATGCAATCCATTGGTTGCGCTGCAAATGGCGACGATCAACACAGCCACGCATTTCGGGTTAGAGCGTGAATTAGGCTCTATTACACCCGGAAGGCGTGCGGATTTGATTTTCACCAATGACCTGACCACCCTGCCGATCAACCGCGTTTTCGCCCGTGGTATCAGCGTTGCTGAGGGCGGCAAGATCACCGTCGACTGCCCGCATCTGGACTGGCCCGACCATGCAAAAGCCACCATGCATCTGGGCAAAACCATTATGCCCGAAGATTTCATCGTGGAAGCACCCGAGGGTGCGAACTCGGTCGCAGCCAAAGTGATCGGCATTGTCGAGAACCAAGCCCCCACCAAGGCGCTAATAAGTGACCTCGGCGTCTCGGATGGCATCGTGCAAACGGATGAAGCGCAAGACGTTGCACAAGTTGCGCTTGTCGAACGGCACAAAGGCACAGGAGGCGTTGTGAACGGGTTTGTGAATGGGTTTGGATACAAGGGATCCATGGCCATGGCATCCACCGTCGCCCATGACAGCCACCACATGATTGTGGTCGGTACATCGCGTGATGACATGGCCTTGGCGGCCAACCGACTGGCCGAAGTTGGTGGCGGTATGTGTGTCTATCAAGGCGGAAAAGAGCTTGCTTTGGTCGAGCTGCCCGTAGCCGGCCTGATGTCTGACGCACCTGCAACCGAAGTGGCCGAGAAAGCCAAAGGCATCATTGATGCGATGGAGACCTGCGGCTGCACACTGAACAATGCGTCGATCCAGCACAGTTTCTTGGCGCTGGTTGTCATCCCCGAGTTACGGATCTCTGATCTGGGGTTGGTGGACGTAACGAAATTCGAACTGACCGATTTGTTGAAGGATAATTGATGACCCCAAGCGCACCCTCGATCCCCGTTGTAAGCCCCGGAAATGGCTCATACGAGGTATTCACCGATCCAAAATCTGCTGTTGAGCGTCTGAAAATGCTCTATGATGATGCATGCGCATTTTTGTGTGACGCTTTCGAGCAGAATGCGACCGGTGAACAACCGCCGACGCGGTTTCGCGCGTTCTATCCGGAAATTCGCCTGACCACGACCAGCCACGCGCAAAAGGACAGCCGTCTAAGCTTTGGCCACGTTTCAGCGCCCGGCGATTATGCCAGCACAATTACGCGACCAGATCTTTTCGAGGGTTATCTGATCCAACAAATCGACCTGTTAATGGAAAACCACGGTGTTCCTGTGCAGGTGGGCTACTCAACCACCCCCATTCCGGTGCATTTCGCGGTGTCGCGCAATCCCGGTATCTCGGTGCCACAAGAAGGCGCGATGACGTATCCCCTGCGTGATGTCTTTGATGTGCCCGATTTGTCGACCACAAATGACGACATTGTTAATGGTGTGGCCGAACCTGATGATAGCGGCGCAAACTCTCTGGCGCCGTTCACCGCACAGCGCGTTGACTACTCGCTGGCGCGTCTGTCACATTATACGGCCACCATGCCCGAGGATTTTCAGAACCACGTTCTGTTCACCAACTATCAGTTCTACGTGGAAGAGTTCGAGGCCTATGCCCGCCAGATGCTAGCCGATCCAGACAGTGGATATGACTCGTTCGTAGGGCCCGGCTATCATCGCATCACCAAAGCGGATGAAGATCTGCCGGTTCCACCGAAGCTTCCGCAAATGCCCAGCTATCACCTGACCCGACCCGATGGATCAGGGATCACATTGGTGAACATTGGTGTTGGTCCGTCCAATGCGAAAACAGCGACCGACCATATTGCCGTTCTGCGTCCCCATGCATGGCTGATGGTTGGGCACTGCGCCGGCCTTCGCAACAGCCAGCGGCTGGGCGATTTCGTTCTGGCCCACGCCTACCTTCGCGAAGACCGTGTGCTGGATGACGATCTGCCGATCTGGGTGCCGATCCCGCCGCTGGCTGAGATTCAAATCGCGCTGGAACAGGCCGTGGCACAGGTCACCGAATATGAAGGCTTCGAGCTGAAACGCATTATGCGGACAGGCACGGTTGCGACTTTGGACAACCGAAACTGGGAATTGCGTGACCAGCGCGGACCGGTGCAACGCCTCAGCCAATCGCGCGCCATCGCGTTGGATATGGAAAGCGCTACCATCGCGGCCAATGGTTTCCGGTTCCGTGTGCCCTATGGCACGTTGCTATGTGTCTCGGACAAACCACTGCACGGAGAACTGAAGCTGCCGGGCATGGCATCTGACTTCTACAAAACACAGGTGGCACGCCATTTGCAGATCGGAATTCGCGCAATGGAGACCTTGCGAGACATGCCGATCGAACGAATTCACAGTCGGAAGCTTAGAAGTTTCGAAGAAACCGCGTTCCTTTAAAAGGGGGCGAATTAGCCCTTTGGCGGCGAATTACGACTTAACCCTAGGTCAGCCGTGCCATTTTTTGGCGAAAAAGCGCTATTTCCTAGGGAAAATGGACCAACAAACGATTGTGTCGCCACGCTACATACAGTTAAATGCCCGCAATGAAGCCCAACAAATGGGCAAAGTGAGGAGTGTTATACATGTCGAAACCGATGACAAAGACCCAACTGGTTGCCGCTCTGGCAGAAGAAATGGGTTCGGACAAGAAGTCCGCAACAGGTGCCCTGGAAGGTATCATCAACATCATTACCAAAGAAGTTTCGGGTGGTGGTGCTGTGACCCTGCCTGGCGTTGGTAAAATCTACTGCCGCGAGCGTCCGGCACGCATGGTGCGCAACCCCGCCACCGGCGAGCAGATCCAGAAAGAAGCCGACAAGGTCGTGAAAATGACCATCGCTAAAGCTCTGAAAGACAGCGTGAACGGCTAATCTGGTCACAAGGGGCCTTGCCCCGCTGACAGAATTCGGAAAGGGTCGCCAGATTGGCGGCCCTTTTCATTTTGGAGATCACATGGACCTGCGCGCGATTTTCATGGGACTGGGCTTTGCCTTGATGTGGAGCTCGGCTTTCACATCGGCCCGGATCATCGTGTCGGAAGCTCCCCCGTTGTATTCGCTCTCTTTGCGCTTCCTGATCTCGGGCTTGTTGGGCGTGATCATTGCGCGCGCCCTCGGCCAAAGCTGGTCGCTTACCCGAAACCAATGGCGCGCGGTTATCATCTTCGGGATCTGCCAAAACGCGCTTTATCTTGGGCTGAACTTCGTTGCGATGCAGTGGGTCGAGGCTGGATTGGCATCAATCATTGCATCCACGATGCCCTTGATGGTGGCCTTTGCGGGATGGACGCTTCTTGGTGACCGACTGCGTCCTATGGCGGTTGCGGGTCTATTGGCTGGTGTGGTCGGGGTTACTCTGATCATGGGTTCGCGCCTGTCTGGCGGTGTTGATCTGACGGGTGTGATATTCTGCTTTGTCGCGGCGGCTGCGCTGACTGCAGCAACGCTGTCGGTCCGCACGGCATCTTCCGGCGGCAATCTGATGATGATCGTCGGCTTGCAGATGTTTGTAGGTTCTGCTGCCTTGTTTATCGCGGCTTTGTTTCTGGAAAGCCCAGCATTTACACCAAGCCTGCGCCTTGGAGCGGCCTTTACTTATACCGTGCTTGTTCCTGGGTTGCTGGCCACGTGGATCTGGTTTACTTTGGTCGGCCGGATTGGCGCGGTCAAAGCTGCAACGTTTCACTTCCTGAACCCATTTTTCGGCGTTGCCATAGCGTGGCTTCTGCTTGGCGAGGCCCTAAGCATGATGGATTTTATTGGCGTTGCGATCATCACCGTCGGCATCCTTGCCGTTCAGCTATCGAAACAAAACCCCACAGAGACGTGAAGCTGCTTGCCCGCTTCGTGAGATGACATTCACAGCAATTTCCCGGACATTCCACACATGGAACTTGTCTTTGGATACCTTGCGGGGCTTCTGACCCTGATCAACCCTTGCGTTTTGCCAGTGCTGCCCATTGTGCTGGCAACTGCATTGCAAGCCAGCCGGTTTGGACCTTTGGCCGTTGCAGGCGGGATGAGCGTCTCTTTCGTGACGCTTGGCCTTCTGGTCACCGTGCTGGGTTATACAATCGGTCTGACCGAAGACATGGTCGCCCGCGCGGGCGCCATTCTGATGATCGGATTCGGCCTGATTTTGATGACTCCTGTCCTGTCCGAACGCTTTGCCACTGCCACGGCGGGCGTTTCCGCACAAGCAGACATGACTTTGGATGACGTGAACCGAAACGGCCTGTCTGGGCAGTTCCTTGGTGGCATGCTTCTGGGCGCAGTCTGGAGCCCCTGCATCGGCCCGACCCTTGGCGGCGCGATCTCGCTCGCGTCACAAGGCAAGTCGATCCCGTGGGCCGCAGCCATCATGATTGCTTTTGCGCTTGGCGTGTCCACAATCATCATCGCACTTGGCTATGGCGCGCGGGCTGCAATCATGCGCAGACAGGCTCTAATGCGGCAGATTGCGCAGAAATCACGCCCGATTATGGGCGCAATATTCCTGACGGTCGGGATCATGATCCTGTTCCGTTTTCACCACATCCTTGAAGCTTGGGCGGTGCAAAACCTGCCTACTTGGCTCAACGACCTCTCAGTATCCCTTTGAAAGGAGACCAACATGAACAGACGCGACTTTCTTTCCCTAACCGCCGCAGTGTCCCTTGTCCCTGCACTGGCCCGTGCTGGTGCGATGGAATACGCTCCGGGATTAGTCACTAAAGCACTGGAAAACGGCGAAATCGTGTTTCTGGACTTCAAAGCCAGCTGGTGTTCCACCTGCGCCGCACAAGAACGTGTGATCAACGCGCTGAAGGCTGAAAATCCAGCCTATGACGAAGCGATTACGTTCATTGACGTAGATTGGGACAAACACGGCAAATCAGAGCTCGCCAAATCCCTAAAGATCCCACGTCGATCGACGCTTGTTGTTCTGAAAGGTGATGAAGAGCTTGGCCGCATTGTTGCTGGCACGTCGAAAGCTGACATCCAAGCATTAATGGACACAGCGCTCAACGCGGCTTCAGCTTAAGAACGATCTTAGTGAAATCGGCTGAGGGGATACCTTAGCCGACTTTCCCACGTGGACCTTCACCTATCTGGGCGCGATGCAGCATCAGGTGGTCAAGGATCACGCAGGCGGCCATTGCTTCTCCTACGGGGACGGCACGAATGCCAACGCAGGGGTCATGACGGCCCTTTGTGACCACCTCAATCGCTTCACCGGTTTTGGTGATCGACTGGCGAGGTGTCAGGATCGAGCTCGTTGGTTTTACCGCAAATCGCACGACAATATCCTGCCCTGACGAGATGCCGCCCAGAATGCCGCCAGCGTGGTTCGAACTGAACACGGGCTGCCCGTCATTCCCCATGAAAATCTCGTCCGCATTTTCAGTTCCGCGCAGACCGGCTGCGGCCATACCTTCGCCAATCTCGACGCCTTTTACGGCGTTAATCGACATCATCGCAGCGGCCAAATCAGTGTCTAACTTGGCATAAACCGGCGCGCCCAGTCCGGCTGGCGCGCCACGCACCACAACTTCAATCGCAGCCCCGACGGAGTCGTTCTCCTTAGTGCGCAAGTGTTGCAGATAGTCTTCCCACTCCTGCACAGCGCTCGCGTCCGGCAGCCAGAAGGCGTTGCCGTCAATTGCGTCCCAATCGAACTTCTCGCGGTCCAGATGCAGCTCGCCCATCTGGGTCATGTAGCCCTTGATCTGGAGCCCCGGCAAAAGCGCCTTCAGCACCTCACGCGCCACGCCACCAGCAGCCACACGCGCGGCCGTTTCGCGGGCAGACGAGCGTCCACCACCACGCGGATCGCGGATGCCGTATTTCTGCCAATAGGTGATGTCTGCATGACCCGGGCGGAAGGTCTTTTCGATCTCGCCGTAGTCCTTGGAGCGCTGATCCGTGTTCTCAATCATCAGCTGGATCGGCGTGCCAGTGGTCTGACCTTCGTAAACGCCAGACAGAATACGAACCTGATCGGGTTCATTGCGCTGTGTTGTGTGCTTATTCTGACCCGGACGGCGTTTGTCCAGCCACACCTGGATCATCTCAGGTTCCAGCGGCACTCCAGGAGGGCACCCGTCGACAGTCGCGCCCAATGCGGGCCCGTGGCTTTCACCCCAAGTGGTGACACGGAAAATATGACCAAAGCTGTTCATCGACATGGGTGCGCTCCTTCATTCCCCAGCGTGATAGCGAAGGGGAAAACGAAAGGGAAGCGCCCCAAGCGATCAGCTTTCGCTTTGTTGTGGCCTGCGATGTTTTGGCTTCGGCGAGGGGCCAGCATCATAACGCGGGTTCGGGTTGCGCAAGATCGGGCTGCGGACCGAGACCGACGGACGGCTTTCACGCCAAACAATAAACACACCTGACGCGATAATCACCGATGCACCTACGCCGACCCACATGTCTGGAAGCTCGTCGAAAAACAGGGTTCCGAAAGCCGTCGCCCACAGGATCTGACTGTATTGCGTCGGCGCAACCACAGCCGCAGGGGCGGCGCGATATGCAGCGATGATCATTATCTGTGCAAAGACCGACATGACACCAACACTAGCAACCAGACCCAGATCCGTGATCTGCATGGGGACATAGACGAAGGGCAAGATCAGACCCATGACCACAATGGAAGACAACATAGGGTAAAGGATCATCACGGCGGTCCGTTCTTCCCCGCCAATTTTCCGCATGATAACCGATCCAAGAGCGGAGCAGAACGCGGCAATCAACGCGCAAATGTGACCGAATGAAATGACCGTAACACCCGGCCTTAGAACGATCAGAACGCCGATCAACCCGACGATGACAGCGGCCCAGCGCTGACCACGAACGGGCTCTCCCAGCAGCCAAGCGGACATTGCGGTGATCAGAAGCGGCGTTGCAAAAAGCAGCGCATAGACCTCGGCCAACGTTAGAACTGTGAAGGCATAGAAAGCAGACGACATCGCGATGACGGATGTGGTGGCCCGGATCAGGATCAGCCACGGATGATGCGGGCGAAAGTTATCCACTTGCCGGTCCGCCAGCATCATCACAGCCATAGGCACAAAGGCAAACAGCATCGCAAAAAAGATGATCTGGAACACAGCAAAGTTTGCGCCCAGCACCTTGATCACGGCGTCGTGCGTAGCGAAAAGTCCAAAGGCTGCAAAAGCAAAACCAAGCCCGCGAAGGGGTGTTTGTGATGTGTCCGTCATGACCGACTCTGATGCTAATGGTGTTAGCGTTCACATTGCTGATTGTTACCCCATGGTCAAGGGCATGTCCGCTATGCGCTGTTGGCCTTACGGATTCACGAAACAGGTCTTAGGGTGAAATGGCATTCTTTTCATGGGCTTGCGTCGCCGTGACCCCTCTTGCGCTCTACCGCCCAGCAAATCTGCTTGCCAATTCCGCGCGCATTGTGCACGAACGGGGCACCTCGGGGTGCTGTGACACCACAGCTGAGATGCGCATCCGCGCGGACCCGTAGAACCTGAACCGGCTAACACCGGCGGAGGGAAGGTGATTTGGATGTCCCAAATGCCCCCATCCGTTCGGCGCATATGGAGGACCCAATGAAGACAGCCCTTTCATTTGTCGCAGGACTTGCTTTGACCACGACCGCCGCCTTGGCTGCGGATAAACCCGTGCTGCAAGTTTATGCTCCTGACTATTTCGCTTCCGAGTGGGGCCCCGGCCCGTCGATCGAGGCAGGCTTTGAAGCCCAGTGCGGCTGCGATCTGGAATTCGTCACCGGCGACGTCATGCCGCGCCTGATGCTGGAAGGCGAGCGCACTGAAGCTGACGTTGTGATCGGCCTGAACACAGATGTGACGGCTCGTGCCCGTGCCTCGGGCCTGTTCGCCCCGCATGGGCTTGATGTCAGCGGCCTGACGCTGCCGGTCGACTGGACTGACGACACGTTCGTACCGTTCGACTACAGCTATACCGCCTTCATCTATGACAACACCAAGATCACAGATGCGCCCACCAGCTTTGACGCGCTTCTGGCGATGCCTGACGACACCAAGATCGTCATTCAGGACCCGCGCAGCTCAATCTCGGGTCTAGCGCTTCTGTTGTGGGTCAAATCAATCTACGGCGACAAAGCAGACGAGGCTTGGGCCAAGCTATACCCGAAGATCCTGACCGTCACCAAAGGCTGGTCCGAGGCCTACGGCATGTTCACCGATGGCGAAGCCGATATGGTGCTGTCCTACGTGACCTCGCCCGCGTATCACATCATCGCCGAAGAAGACCTGACCAAATCAGCAGCGATCTTCGACGAAGGCCACTATCTGTATGTGGACCTCGTGGGCAAAATCGCAAACACCGACCAGCCTGAATTGGCCGACGCCTTCATGGCCTACGTGCTAAGCGAAGAGTTCCAGTCGGGTATCGCGACCTCGAACTGGTCCTTCCCGTCGAAACTGGCCGCAGAAAAACTGCCGGAAGGCTTCGCCAATCTGCCCGTGCCTGCGAAGGCACTGGTGTTCAGCGAAGAGGAAGCCGAGGCGATCCGCAAGCCGGCTCTGGACGAATGGCTCGCCGCCGCGTCCAAATAAACCGCACCATCCTTGGCGCCGTGGCGCTTGGGGTGGTGGTCTGCCTGACCCTTGGCACGCTGATCGCAGTTGCGATGCGGGCCGAGGGTGCGGGCAGGCTTGGCCCAGCCGATTGGGCCGCCATTCGCTTCACGCTATGGCAGGCCGCTGCGTCCGCCACGCTCAGCATCCTTCTGGCGATCCCCGTCGCGCGCGCACTGGCGCGGCGCAGCTTTCCGGGTCGTTCTGTGCTAATCACCCTTCTGGGTGCACCGTTTATCCTGCCAGTCATCGTCGCCATTCTGGGCCTGATCGCCGTCTTTGGCCGCACCGGGCTGATCTCGCAGGCGTTGGGCGTGTTCGGGATCGAACCGATCTCGGTCTACGGCTACCACGGCGTCATCCTCGCCCATGTGTTCTTTAACCTGCCGCTGGCCACCCGCCTGATCCTGCAAGGCTGGCTGGCCATCCCGTCCGAACGCTTCCGCCTAGCCGCGTCGCTCGGCATGGGCCCGTCCGACATCGCCCGCACGCTGGAACGCCCCATGCTGCGCGAGGTCGTGCCGGGCGCGTTCCTTGTCATCTTCCTGATCTGCCTGACGTCTTTCGCCGTCGCTCTTGCCCTTGGCGGCGGCCCCAAAGCCACCACCGTGGAACTCGCCATCTATGAAGCCTTCCGCTTCGACTTCGACCTTGGCCGCGCGGCCCTTTTGGCACTTGTGCAGTTCACCCTTGGCGCCACCGCAGCCCTTCTGGCCCTTCGTGTGGCGATCCCCGGCGACATGGGCACGGGGCTGGACCGCGCCGTGACCCGCTGGGACGACACCCGCCTTTTGCGCGTGCAAGACGTCACCGCAATCCTTCTGGCGAGCCTTTTCCTGATCCTGCCCCTGACCATGGTTGTGCTGGACGGGTTGCCTCGTCTACTGACCCTCCCGGCCGAGGTCTTCTCCGCCGCGGCCCGTTCCGTCATGGTCGCGCTGCTCTCGGCCGCTGTGACGTTGATGCTCTCCCTGCCGATTGCGGCTTTCGCGGTGCGCAGTACGTCGCGGTTGGTCGAGGGCATCGGGTATCTCACCATCGCCGCTTCGCCTCTGGTGATCGGCACCGGGCTGTTCATCATCGTGTTTCCTTTCGTAAAACCGTCGGACCTTGCGTTGCCGATCACCGCCGTGGTGAACGCGGCCATGAGCCTGCCGTTTACCCTGCGCGCGCTGGTGCCCGCCCTGACTGCGATCGAGAGGGACTATGGCAAGCTTGCGGATGGGTTAGGGATGACTGGCATGGCACGGCTGCGTCACCTGTGGCTGCCGCGCCTGCGCCGCCCGATGGGATTTGCACTGGGGCTGGCCGCAGCCCTTTCGATGGGCGACCTTGGTGTCATCGCCATGTTTGCAGATGGATCAAATGCGACTTTGCCCCTACAGCTTTACCGCCTGATGACGGCCTACCGAATGGAGGACGCCGCCGCCGCCGCCCTTCTGCTTCTGGCCCTGTCTCTGGCGCTGTTTTGGGTCTTCGATAAGGGAGGTCGCGTAGATGCTGACCGTTGACAACATGCGCATCGCGCTGGGTGATTTCAGCCTTGCGGGGGACTTTACGATCACACCCGGAGCGCGCGTTGCGGTGCTTGGCCCCTCTGGCGCGGGGAAGTCCACCCTGTTGGCGGCGATTGCCGGGTTCCAGCCGTTGGATGCGGGGCAGATCCACTGGGATGCAAAGCCAATGCCCAAAGACCCCGCCGCGCGTCCAATCAGCATGGTGTTTCAGGACAACAACCTGTTTCCCCATCTAACCGTCGCGCAAAACGTGGGGCTGGGTCTGCGCCCGAACCTGCGCCTGTCCACTGACGATCACACCCGCGTCGCCCAAGCCCTGACCCACGTAGGGCTGGAGGGTATGGGAGACCGCAAACCCGCACAGCTGTCCGGCGGCCAGATCGCCCGCGTTGCCCTTGCCCGCGTGCTGCTGCGTGACCGCCCAGTGCTGCTGCTAGACGAACCCTTTGGCGCACTCGGCCCCGCGCTGAAAGCGGAAATGCTGGAGCTGGTCCACACGCTGCTGGACGAGACAGGTGCGACCCTTCTGATGGTCAGCCACGACCCTGAGGACGCCCGCGTGCTGTGCGATCAGGTGGTTCTGGTGGCGGATGGGGCAGCGCATGCGCCCGTTGCGACGGATGAGATGTTTGCGAATCCGCCTGAGGTGATGCGGGAGTATTTGGGGGCTAGCGGGGAAGGGCAACTCTGATCCTTTAGCGATTGGGTTGCCAAGGCGCCGAGTCAAGCGCTTTACCGTGCAGGTAACATCCGGTCATTTTGACGAGCGGCGAATACATGTTAGAGTTGTCTTTGGTTGTTTGTACTTTTTCAAAAAAGGGGCGATCGATGTTACACTTAAAGGAATGTGCGCTCGCTGGAATCATTAGCGTTACAGCATCAGGTTCACTTGCTGCCGATTTTACTGTTGAACGTGCAATTCAGTTTGCGTCTTCACCAGAAGAAGCTTGGAATGTCGTTGGAGATTTTTGCGACGTAGACGACTGGCACCCTTTGGTGAACAGTTGCACCCTAAAAGTCATAGATGGCTCGTTACATCGCATCCTAGTACTCGCAGATGGTGCGGAATTCGTCGAAAAACGCATCGCTGTTGAACCGGGGCTCTCGTACACCTACAAAACCGTCAGCTCTCCGCTACCACTGGAGAAATACACCGCAACGGTGTCGATAACTATGGGAGCGAAATCGACCGTCACATGGTCTGGTCGATTCTCTTCGCAAGATCCCGAGATGGAGAAGGCAGTAGCCGAATTCTACGAGACAGGCCTTACTGAAATTGAGGCACGTTTGAAAAACTAGTTCAACAATACATTGGAAAAAACGGTACCGATCATTGAAAAAGGGCGCCTTGCGGCGCCCTTTTCTATTTCCTCGAAACCCAACGCTTATGCGTCAAATTTTTTGCCCTTGTGCGGGGCCCAGAGCTTCTTGTTCGTCAGGTACAGAAGCGAGGTCAGCAGGACCAGCATCAGGACCGAGATAAAGCCAGCTTGTTTGCGGGCCATCATCTTGGGCTCAGCTGTCCACATCAGAAACGCTGCAACGTCCTCGGCCAAGTGGTGGGCCGAGTTGTTGTGGCCGTCGTCAAATTCGACCGAGCCATCTTCCAACTGCGGAGGCATCGATGTCCAGCCACCCGGGAACACGTCGTTTCCGTTCAGGTACTGGCCAGCGACTTCCTGTTCCTTGCCGTTAAAGGCCGTCAGGAACGAGGCGATGTACTCGGCGCCACCCATGCCTTTGACCAGCTGGTTGATGCCGGTGCCAGCAGGACCGTGGAAGCCAGCGCGGGCTTTCGCCATCAAGGACAGGTCGGGACCCATGCCTTCACCCGATACGGTCGGGAAGAAGTCGGCCGGCACGCGGGCGCGGTCGTCATCCAGTTCCGGATCGTAGATGGTGAAGTTTTCGGCTGCATAGGCGCGCACTTCGTCCTCGGTGTACTCGGGGCCACCTTTGTCCGACAGGGTACGCAGCGGCACATAGCGCAGACCGTGACAGGCCGCACAGACCTCGGTGTACACTTTCAGACCACGACGCAGTTGTTCCTTGTCATACTTGCCGAACGGACCTTCGAACGAGAAGGCTGTGTCATGGACTTCGCCGCCTGCGCCAGCTGCCTGAGCCGCGCCAGTGGCAAGACCCAGAGCGACGATCGCGGATGCTGTGAGTTGTTTGATCATTGTTCTCAATCCTCTCACTCGGCTGCGCCGGGATAGTGGGCGTTGAAGTCTTCCTCGATCGTTGCCGGAGGCGTGCTCGGTTTCTCGAACAGACCCAGTAGCGGCAGGATAACCAGGAAGTAGGCGAACCAGTAGGTCGACCCGATCAACGAAATCCAGTCATGCGGGAAGTTCGTGTCACGAGCGCCAACCCACATCAGAACGACGAAGTCGATCAGCAGCAGGCGGTACCACCATTTGAAGGCAGGGCGATATTGACCCGAACGGACCGACGAGGTGTCCAGCCAAGGTGCCAGAGCCATCACGATGATGGCGCCGAACATGGCCAGCACGCCGAAGAACTTCGCGTCGATGATGCCACCGGTCAGGAAGCTAACCAGCTGCACAACCCAAACGTCCGCGGTGAAAGCACGCAGGATCGCGTAGAACGGCAGGAAGTACCATTCCGGAACGATGTGTGCGGGCGTCGCCAGAGCGTTTGCCTCGATATAGTTGTCGGGGTGACCCAGGTAGTTCGGCATGAAGCCGACGATTGCGAAGAAACCGATCAGGATCAGGCCCAGCGCGAACAGATCTTTGATCACGAAGTAAGGCCAGAACGGCAGGGTGTCTTTCTTAGCTTCTTCTTTCGAACCACGACGTACTTCAACACCGGTTGGGTTGTTGTTGCCCGTGGTGTGGAAGGCCCAAATGTGAACGGCGACAAGCGCGGCGATCACGAAGGGCAGCAGATAGTGCAGCGAGAAGAAGCGGTTCAGCGTGGCGTTGTCCACAGCAGGTCCGCCCAGAAGGAAGGTCTGCAGCGGTTCGCCGATGAACGGGATCGCACCAAAGAGGCCGGTGATAACCGTAGCACCCCAGAAGGACATCTGACCCCAAGGCAGAACGTAACCCATGAAGCCGGTTGCCATCATCAAAAGATAGATGATCATACCGACGATCCACGTGATTTCGCGGGGTGCCTTATACGAACCGTAGAACAGGCCACGGAAGATGTGGATATACACCGCCAGGAAGAACAGCGATGCGCCGTTCATGTGAATATAGCGGATCATGTGACCGCCGTTCACGTTGCGCATGATGTGTTCGACCGAGGCAAACGCAAGATCAACATGCGGAGTGTAGTGCATTACCAGAATAATGCCGGTGACAATCTGCATCACCAGGCAGAAGGCAAGTACGATGCCCCAGATCCACCACCAGTTCAGGTTTTTCGGGGTGGGGATCATCAGCGTGCCATAAGCAAGGCCGACGATAGGCAGACGCTCGTCCAGCCACTTTTCAAAGCCCGACTTGGGCTCGTAGTGATCGTGAGGAATTCCAGACATGTAAGCCTCCCTTATCCCAGTTTGATCGTCGTTTCGTCGACGAACTCGGCGACGGGAACGGGCAGGTTTTCAGGTGCCGGACCTTTGCGGATACGGCCCGAGGTGTCGTAGTGCGAACCGTGGCAGGGGCAATACCAGCCGCCGAACTCACCAGCGCCGTCGCCCAGGGGCACACAGCCAAGGTGCGTACACACACCCATCATCACCAGCCATTCGCCAGCTTCATCCATCGCACGGTTTTGGTCGTCCGCCGACAGATCCGCCGAGCGGTTGTCGTTTCGAGCATATGCGTCGATCAGGTTGTCGGCGGTGTTGTCAGCACGTGCAACATCGATTTCTTCCTGAGTACGGCGGCGGATAAACACCGGCTTGCCCAGCCATTTCACGGTGATCTGGCTGCCGACTGCGACGTCAGCAATATCAACGCGGATCGAGCTAAGCGCCCGAACATCGGCAGAGGGGTTCATTTGATTGACGAGCGGCCAAACAGCAGCACCAGCCGTTACGGCTGCGGCGCCACCGGTCGCATAATAAAGGAAATCCCGGCGGGTTCCTTCGTGGTCGTCGGCGTGTGACACGAGCGCATCTCCCTAGCTAGGTTGCAATATGGCAACCGACACGACTGAAGACCGCTGGCGAAAGCGGTCCGTTTCGCGGCTGTTTATCTAAGGAAACGCCCCCAGTCCAGAAGTCATTAGAGCGCAGGGGGTGGTTTTCAAGGGATTGATACCTCGAAAACATGCTGCAACTGCATTGTTGGCGCGAACATCCGGTACGCCAGAGATGTTTTCGCGCAAACTTAGCGCCAAAACCCATGACTTTAATCAAACGGTACATGACAATTGGCCGCATGAGTCGTTTGGGGTTGGATCGGGCGTTTATGATCTCGCTAAACCGGCTTTGTCGCTTTCATGCTGTCACGCTCGCAAAACACGGCAAACCAGTCGTCCAATGCATCACGCCCCTTTCGCCAGCTACGGTCGTCATGACGGAAATCCAGATAGCCCAGCGCACAGCCGACAGCGATCTGACCCATATCCAGAGGACCGGACAGGTGGCTCATCCAGCGGGTGTTCAGCGCGTCCAGCGCGCCTTCGATCTTGCCCCACTGACCTTCGATCCAGTCCTCGAACCGCATCCCTTCGGGGCGCAAGCGAAGTTCGTAGGTCATCAGAACGGCCGCATCCATCATCGCATCCGCCGTTGCCTCAAGCGTCAGGACATCCCAAATCTGGCTGTCGGGATAAAGCTTCCCGCCGCTGCGGGCGTCCAGAAAGCGTGTGATTACCCGGCTGTCATACAGCGACGGACCATCGGGCCGGATCAGCGCCGGGATTTTCGACAAGGGATTCGCCGCTGTCACCGTCGGATTGGGGGCTGTCGGCAGGGTGGCTGCCGGGATCTCCTCTACGTCGCCCTCCTGACCGGTCTCTTTCAACAGCACGCGCACCTTGCGCGCGAAGGGGGACGTCACGGATGAAATTAGCTGCATCGCTATACTTTCTTGAATCGAATGCGGGTCAGGCCGACGGCATCTATTTCGATTCCCGGTCCATTTTCCCCAAGGCGGATCACCCGGCGCATCCGCGCGGTGGCGTTCACTTGCTCGCTTTCTGTGGTTTTCTCACGACGCACAGTCAGCCCCTCGGGCGCTTCGTCCAAGGCATCCTCGTGACGCTGATCCCGCCGTCCACGCTCCACAGAACGCGCGATGGCATAGGTGGTTAGTGCGACAGCGCCATAGCGCAGTGCAACGACAGCAATTGGGGCAAGCGGTAAAGCCATAAGATCCTCCTTACATAGAAATGTAGGGAGGCAAGGGCACTATGTCCACTTATGCAGGTGGTTCGCCCATCAGTTTTGCGATTTCGGCAAGCTCTTGCCCAATGCCCGTGTGCATCTGCGCCGCCGCCGCCTCGCGTACCGGATCGTCCTTGTTCTGCCCCAGTTTCCAGGTGCCATCGATGGTTTCGACCTCTAGCCGCATGGGAACAATCATGCGCTCCATTTTAGTAACCGCTTCAGGTGACATCTTATCGAACGTCCATGGGGCTTTGCCTTCGATTCGCGCCTCGTAAGCCGCTGCCTGACGGACCAGAATGTCATGCAGCGCGTCCTGTTCCAGCGGCACCAACCGCCCTCGCAAATGCACGGCAACATAGTTCCAAGTGGGCACTTGATCGTCCGCCCCGTACCAATCGGGCGAGACATAGCCATCCGGACCGGTCACGGCGATGACGGCTTGGGACACCTGTTTCAGCCGCGCGATCGGGTTGGAGCGGACCAAATGGAACTCGGCCATCTTGCCATCATCGGACAGAAGAAACGGGATGTGAGTCAACAGAACCTCATCCGCTGTCACGCAAAGTGTGCCGAATGCGCGTGTTTGCGCGAAACTGATATTCGCGGCCTGCTCCGCGCCACGAAAGATCTTGTTGGGGTGCATGTGTCATCCTCTGGCAGTCCTGCCCGGAAGATGATCAGACAATCAGTTGTTTGTCCACGATGTGGCTTGGTGTGGTCGTGATCAGCGCGCCTTCTTCTTGCGGCTTCTCAAAGACAACTTCAGCGAAGAATTCGGTGCGTCCCATTGTTGGGTTTTCCATCAGAACCCGATGTTCACGCCCGACATGTACCGACAAATGACGTTGAACCTGCGCATCGCCGGCTGCACGCAACCGCGCCGCACGCTCTTTGATTACGTTGCCGTTCACTTTGTTGGGGATCTTCGCCGCCGGAGTGCCTTCGCGCTTTGAGTACGGGAAGACGTGCAACCATGTCAGGTCGCAGTCTTCAACCAGCTTCAGGCTGTTTTCGAAATGCGCATCGGTTTCGGTGGGGAAGCCTGCGATAATGTCTGCGCCGAAGGTAATGCCGGGGCGCAGCTTGCGCGCTTCTTCACAAAACGCGATTGCATCATCGCGCAGATGGCGGCGCGCCATGCGTTTCAGGATCAGGTCATCCCCGTGCTGAAGGCTCAGATGTAGATGAGGCATCAGGCGCGGCTCAGAGGCAATCGCCAGCATCAGATTCTCATCGGCTTCGATGGAATCGATCGAACTGATACGAAGGCGCGGTAGGTCAGGCACCAGACGAAGGATGCGCATGACCAAATCGCCCAGACGCGGTTCGCCTGGCAAATCAGCGCCCCAACTGGTCAGGTCAACACCGGTCAGCACGACCTCGTTGAAGCCGCGATCCACAAGACGCTTGATCTGATCGACCACGACACCTGCAGGTACGGACCGCGAGTTTCCACGGCCGTAAGGGATAATGCAGAACGTGCAGCGGTGATCGCAGCCATTTTGGACCTGCACATAAGCACGAGACCGCGTACCGAACCCATCGATCAGATGACTGGCCGTTTCAGTCACGGACATGATGTCATTGACCTGCACGCGCTCTGTCTCGCCAATCAGGTCGGGGGCAAGCCCTGCCCATGTCTCGCGTGACATCTTCTCGTGGTTGCCGATGACAGCATCGACTTCGTCCATCGCGGTGAAGGTCTCGGGCTCGGTCTGGGCAGCGCAGCCAGTGACGATCACCTTTGCATCGGGGTTTTCACGGCGCAGCTTTCGGATTTCCTGACGCGCTTTGCGCACGGCCTCGGCCGTCACGGCGCAGGTGTTCACCACCACAGCACCTTCAACGCCGGCTTCTTCAGCCAAACGTTTCATCGCCTCAGTCTCATAGGCGTTTAGGCGACAGCCCAGCGTCGCAAAGACCGGAGTTTTCGCAGACATCTTACAGCCCCTTCAGAAAGGCTTGCGTCAGCTGGCCACTATAGACAAATGCGGTGGGGCCGGTCATCCAGACGCCATCCTCGCGCCACTCCAGCGTCAGCCAGCCGCCATCCAGCTCCATCCGCACGCGCTTATCGGTGAGGCCGCGCTGATGGGCTGCTACAGCGGTCGCACAGGCGCCCGATCCACAGGCAAGCGTGATGCCGGTACCACGTTCCCAAACACGCATGCGAATCTCGTCTCGTGCGCGAATCTCAGCAAATTCAACATTCGTGGCTTCGGGGAACAAAGGATCGGTTTCAAACCGTGGACCAATGACTGCTACATCTACAGTTTCGGCATCTTCCACAAAGAACACGCAATGGGGATTGCCCATGCCAACTGCCACAGGATCACCGTCCAGCGGCAGGTGTTGCAGGTCCACATCCTGTGAAAGCGGCACCTCGTTCCACGTAAGCTGAGGTTGCCCCATATTCACGGCCACCAGATCGCCATCTGCACGCGCTTCCAAAACGCCGCGCATGGTGCGGATTGTCAATGAGTCCTTACCAGTCTGATCAATGATATAACGCGCAACACACCGCGTTGCGTTTCCACATGCCCCGGCCCGACTGCCATCACTGTTCCAGAAATCCAGATCGACATCCGCCACGTCCGAGCTGCGAATCTCGGCCAGTTGATCAAAGCCAACGCCGCGATTGCGATCCCCCAGCCCAGCTGCCAGTTCGCGAGTCACAACAGCATCCCGCCCCCGTGAATCGATCATCACGAAGTCATTGCCTGCCCCATGCCATTTCATGAAGTCGAGGGCATTCATATCTGCACCAGCATCAGCCATGAGCCGCGATATAAGCCCTTGTGAAAACTTTTGCCAGAGATCGTGCAGATTCATTCGAAAATGGGGTTGACCCCGCACGCCCCGCCCTTTAGTCACCGCGCTCACAGAGTGGGCCGTTAGCTCAGTTGGTAGAGCAACTGACTTTTAATCAGTGGGTCGAAGGTTCGAATCCTTCACGGCTCACCACTTTCATCTTAAATATCAAGATGTTGCGAGCCGCGTCGAAAGACGCGGCTTTCGTGTTTCTGATTGCCGGAGGCTTTACAAAGGACACGTGAGTGAGATTCGGGTACTGCGAAACAAAGCAGGCAGAGCTTTCACCCCGCCTGCCTATTCATTTCATCTGTTTATACTGGGATCAGGACGAACCGCTGATGAACGGGAAGGCCAAGAAGTAGTACCACTGGTACAACCAATGACGATCCGAAACATCTGCGCGGGTCACCTCGCACGGCCCTTCGGCACAATCGCCGCTGGTGTTATGGGGCATGTGCTGTGCACTGCAGGCAGAAAGGGCAGCGCAGAACCCGATCAGGATGATCTTGTTGCGCACCTTATTTCTCCAGTTCCTGAACGGCCTCGTCGCGAACTTCGGCCAAGCACGCCTCATAGGCGCTTGCGAAACTGTTCTCGAGAAGGTTTGCCAACGTTACCGGGCGATCTGCTGCGGCACAGGGATCTTCCAGCGTTTGGGTCGGTGTGCAGGCAGTAGCCGCCATCAAAACGGTCCCAGCCAAAACTGCATTCAAAAAACGTGGCGAGGTCATGTGAGCGCCTCCAGCTGAAGCAGGTTCTTGTTAAACTCGGAAATCATTGCAAGCTGGGTCTTCAGCTCTTGTTCCAATTGCTTTTGTGCAACTGGTTGTTCGTCGTAGATCGGCAGGATCTCTTTCAGCGCCAATGCGCGCGAAACGGCATGGTTCTTGAACTCACCCAGTTGCGCCACTGTCTTGGCATCAACGGATTGGGTGGGAACACCTTTGGTCGCGTCGATCATCTTGTTCGACAGGATCAAATCAAAGCGCGTGTTCGTGCTGTCGGTGCGTACCGAAGCCAGTACCTGCTCCAACGACCAGCGACGGATCAGATAGTTTTTATGTTCCAAGATCAGGTTCGAAGCGACTTTAGTGCCACTTTCGGCCCCGATCATGCCGCCGATAACTGCGCCGCCAACGATCAGTGCGGGATCTGCATCAATGATCAATCCAAGAAGCGCGCCACGCAAAGCCCCGCCAATCGCCCCTTTTTGCTGGGCATCGCGTGTCAGTTTTTCATAGTCGCCAGCACGCGCGCTGATCAATTCCTGTGCGTCTTCGACCGCATGAAACTGCGCCGAATTTGATGCCATTTTTGTTTCTGGTGCTACTTCGGCGACCACATCCGCCTGACTATTGGCGCCTTCGTTGCTTACGCAGCCGCTCAGCATCAACGTCACCGCAGCTCCCGCAAGACTTAATGTTGGTAGGTAGTTCATCCCCAAGAAACCCTGTGTAATATTTGTTCCATCCAGCGAAATGCTTTCACACTGAAATACGGAATCAGTGGAAAAACACAAGCATTCTATTCCTCGATTGAAAGATTCGAATGTCACACTTGTCATAATTCTTGCTTGCCATTAGGGCCAAATCGTTGAAATCCACCCAGACTCGCCTCATTCTGCGTCAAATTCTGACGTAATTGCGCTGTAGTAACGAACTGTAGTGGAATTACTGCCAGTATACCTTTTCGTACATTACGGTGCGGATCGGAGTTGCGTATGTTGTTGCTGGTTTGTGGGTATTGCTGATGGAAATTTCTGATACGAGATATGTTCCGATCTCGGTAGTTTCGGTTTTTGCGGGTGCGGGGTGCCTGTTTTTGACCGTGGCAATCGCCGCGTCAAACATGATTTTGCCCAATGGCGAGCTTTCGGCAACACATAACTATGCAGCATTTTCTCCTATAGACGAGGTCGAAGGCACGCCCAAAGCGCCAGTCGTCGTCGAGGTGCAGCCAGAACCTGTGGTGCCCGAAAAGCCTGTTGAGATCGAAGTTACGTATGTGAACTTGATCGAACCTGCGCGTTTGGTTGACGTTTCTAATGGGTTATCTGCACCTGTGATTTCGACCACCGCACCAAAACTAAAACCTGACTTCAATCCAATCGTGCGCAGTACAGGTTGGGAAAGCACACATCCGACAGGCGCCCCTGAGATTCTCGCATCCTTGGGAAGCCTTCAG
This sequence comes from Aliiroseovarius sp. F20344, assembly GCF_023016155.1. GTDB lineage: Bacteria > Pseudomonadota > Alphaproteobacteria > Rhodobacterales > Rhodobacteraceae > Aliiroseovarius. The sequence goes on along the minus strand of NZ_JALKBG010000003.1, from coordinate 528,588 downwards.
GTCGCACCACCAGTAGTGCGTGAGGTCGTGCCTCAGTTATCAGACACGCGCTCAGCGGCCGTCGAGACAGTTTTGCCAGAACTTCTGTTTGCAGATACTGCAGACCGCACTGATCTGCTTGGTCTTCTTGGTTCGAAAGAACCCGAGATTGAATATCCACTTGCTGGTCCCAAGCTCGCGTCATTCGGTCCATCCCGATCTGACATCCTGTTCCCTAGCGTTTTGAGGGATCCCCTGCCGGCGCAGAAGGAACCTGCTTTGGCGGAACCTGAAACCGTCATCACGGAAGAAGTGGTTACAGCTGAGCCGACAGAGATCGCCATCCAACCTGTGCCGGAGCCGGCACAGGTCGCGACATATACCCTTCGTCCGCAGCCACGCCCAGCGCGTCCTGTCGTGATCGAAAAGCCTGTGGTCGCTGAGAAGCCACAGACGCCTAAGCCGGAAGTCGTAACCCCAAAACCACCTAAGATCAGCAACGTATCCGTCGCTGGCAGCAAACGCGTTTCTATTGTTGGTGTATTCCAAACCCGCACAGCCGTCTGGGCTTTGCTGGCACTTGAAAACGGTCAGATTGTGAAGGTTACAAAAGGCACACAGCTAAGCGGACTTCGCGTATCACGCATTCGCGGCGACAAGATCTGGATCCGCACTGGAAACTCAGAAAAAAGCATGCGCGCCGGTGACGTAATCATGGTGAACTAAAGAGTTTGCCGTTCTGAGACCAACATCAGGACACCAAAACCAATATTGCGCTGTGACGTTAAAAAGGTGGTGCCGCTGAGAGGACTCGAACCTCCGACCCCATCATTACGAATGACGTGCTCTACCAGCTGAGCTACAGCGGCCCACTTGCTTTCCAGCGACGTATCGCCCGGCAGCGTTGGGGGTTTTAGACTCGCCACCAGCATTGCGCAAGCGAAAATGGCCAGCCCTCAGACGCATAAAAAGATGGACGTTCCCCCCGGGTTTCGGGTTAGTCTCGGCGATGGCGCTTTGCGCCCAAGACATCAGGGGACAGCGACATGACCGAAGCAGCGATTATCTGGGAGTGGGTGGGGTTTGCCGTGCGTTGGCTGCACGTCATCACAGCAATTGCATGGATCGGATCGTCATTCTATTTCATCGCTCTGGACTTGGGTCTGCGCAAAGCCCCTGATCTTCCCAAAGGCGCGCACGGGGAAGAATGGCAGGTGCACGGAGGTGGTTTCTACCACATTCGCAAGTTTCTTGTGGCACCTGAAAACATGCCCGAGCATCTGACTTGGTTCAAATGGGAGAGCTATGCAACCTGGCTATCAGGCGCTGCGCTACTGATGATTGTCTACTGGGTCGGGGGCGAGCTTTACCTGATCGACGCGGCGAAATCGGATCTGGCCCTATGGCAGGGGATTCTGATTTCCGCGGCCTCCTTGACGGTCGGTTGGCTGGTTTACGACACGCTGTGCAAATCCGGTTTGGCGGAACGCCCAACAGTTCTGATGGTGCTTTTGTTTGTCCTCTTGGTCGCTATGGGTTGGGGATACAACCAGATCTTCACCGGCCGCGCGATGATGCTTCATCTTGGCGCGTTCACCGCGACAATTATGACCGCAAACGTCTTTCTAATCATCATGCCGAACCAACGGATCGTCGTGAAAGACCTGCAAGAGGGCCGCGCCCCGGACGCGAAATACGGAAAAATTGCCAAACTGCGGTCGACCCACAACAACTACCTGACGCTTCCGGTCGTTTTCCTGATGCTGTCCAACCACTATCCACTGGCTTTTGCGTCGCAATACAACTGGATCATCGCGGCACTTGTGTTCCTGATGGGGGTTACGATCCGGCACTACTTCAACTCAATGCATGCCCGACTTGGTAAACCTACATGGACGTGGGCCGTGACGACAATTCTTTTTATTGTGATCATGTGGCTGTCCACCGCTCCGTTGGAACAAAGCAGCTGGGACGACGAAGACGCGCGCGCCTTTACGAAAACCGAACAAGTCTTTGCCGACGCGCAAGGGTTCGAGGATGTGACGGACATTGTTTTGGGCCGTTGTTCGATGTGCCATGCACGCGAACCGGGATATGAAGGCATCCACCGCGCACCCAAGAACGTGCTTCTTGAAACAGCGCCAGAAGTCGCGAAATGGGCTAAGGCGATCTACTTGCACTCTGGCCGCACGACAGCCATGCCGCCCGCCAATGTCAGTTTCATGGAGCCGGAAGAGCGTCAAACCATCGTGGCGTGGTATCAAGCGGCAACAAACTGACGCCGCCTGATCAGATCAGTGGATGACCGGCTTTTCGTCGGCTTCTTTGACAACTTCACCTTCCAGAACAGTCGGCTCGGCATCGTCACCGTCGACCAGTTCATCCTCAAGCTCGGCCTCAGGAGCGTCTCCAACAACCAAGGGAAGCATTTCAGCCCCTGAAGGCACAGCGCCTTCGGCCTCGGGTGCTTGTTTCCACGCCAGAGTGTCAAACCCATCGCAGTTGTTACACACCGGAAGCCACGCCGCATGCACGTGGTTGCAGCTTTCGCATACCCATTGCGGCCCGCGCGGAGCAGTCACAGCACGCGCAAGAACTGCGCGGACTTCATGGTCCGATGCACCTTCGCCACGTTCAATCGCAGCCAAAAGTGTCAGCGCACGTTGCGATGGAAGAGTATCAGGCAAATCGCCCAGCGCCTTGCGGGCAGCCGGATAATCCTCGGCCGCAATATTCAATTCTGCCACCAGCATTCTGGTTTCAGGATTCCCGTCCTGATGCTTTGTCAGCGCACGGAATCGCTTGATCCGTTCTGCTGGGCTTTCATCCGGAGCAATCTCTGCAAATGTCGCCGCCAAATCTGGATGCGGCTGCGCAGACCATGCCTTCACCAATACGCGCGCAGCATATTTCGGCTTTCCATCCGCAATATATCCGCGCGCTGCCATCACGGCCGCAGGGACAAGGTCGGGCGACAAACGGTTGGCTTCAATAGCGGCTTCACGTGCTTCGACGGGATTGCCTTCTTTCATCACGCCTTTCGCTTCGGACAAGGCCAGAACCGCATCACGGCGTTTGTGGACATCACGCGGCAGAGCGCCGTATTTCAGCTTGGCGCTGAGAGTCTTACGAGCGCCAGCCCAATCATTGTTCTGTGCCTGAAGGCCCAGAAGAACGTCCTGTGTTTCCGTATGACGCGGTTTCAGCGCAAACGCCTTTTCCGCCAGCTTCATCGCCGTATCGGTGTCACCCTCTTCAAGCTTCTGCTTCATGATCCCGCGAACGCCAACAAACTGCGTGCGTTCATCTTTCAGCAAACGCTTATAGACCTGAGCCGCTTTGCGCTTGTCGCCCGACATCTCGGCCGCTTGCGCGGTCAGCAGGTTGGTCAACTCGGGGCGTCGCAGATATTTCTCGGCACGGGCAGCTTTCGACATCGCGGTCGAGCTTTCGCCCGACGCAATCGCCATCATGCCTTCGGCCAGTGCTTCGTATCCTTTGCGTTCGCGCGACCGATCAAAGTAACGCGAAATCGCTGTTTCATCGCCATTCACAAACCGAATGAAAGCAATGACCAAACCGATCACAATGATCGCCAACCAAATCGCGACAACCAAAAGCACAGCGGCAATCACAGCTTGCAGCGGCTCCATGTTAAATTCGGTTCCACCCACGGCTATGCGAACACCGCCATCGGTTTCCATGAGGATCCCAGCACCCAGCGTCAAAAGCGCGATCGCTGCGATGAAAAGGACAATCTTAATCAAAGACCAAAGCATCGGCGTATCCTCAATTCGTGTTCAGTTGCTGGGACAGGGACATTGCGTCGGCCAGCGCATCACGGCGCGCAGTGGCGCGAGCGATCCAAGGTTCAAGCGCTGGTTTGCCCGCGTCTGGCATGGTTGCAAGTTCAGCCAATGCTGTTTCCAGCTGACCTGACTTCAACGCAGCCTCGGCACGCGACAAGATCGCATCCGGGTCATCGCCCTCTTTCGGCTCAAGGGACCGTGTCCCCAGCTGAGTGCGGAAAAACGCGGAAACCCGATCCATCTGGCCTTCCTCGACAGCCGCGCGAATTGCGGCGTCCAGAGACGCCCGCGCAACTTCGGGGAAACTTGCCTGAAGTCCCTGCTGTGTTGCGACGCCATCCGCCGCGACCGAGGCAAGAGACGCAGGCGCAGTCAGCTCGGCATTTTCTGTCAGATCAAACAACGCGTCGCCAAAAGGCTGGCCCGTTTCAATGGCTGCATGAACGCGCGACATGGCGGCCCGTGCTGCGGCAGCTTTGGCGGTTTCGGCAGCCGAAACCTCAAGCGTTTTTGCGTCTTCTTTCTGGGACGTGATACGCGCAAGCTCTGTATCCAGCATCTGGCGCATCTGTTGCAATTCGCGTTCATACGCAGTGGCAGCCGCGGCTGCAGCTTCCATGCCCGAACCCTGAGGAAGCTTTTCAACCGTGTGTACACGGTTCTCAAGCTCGGACAGTTTCGCGGTCACGCTGTCAAACTGCGTTCTTAACTGATCCATTGCGCCCGAGGTCTCGCCTCGTAACTTGTCCACCGCGTCATCAGCTTCCAAAACCTTAAGGCTATCCGCTTGCTGCGAGCTGTTGCTTTCCAAACCGGCCAAGCGATCCTTTAAAGCCGCCAATTCAGCAACCATCGGATCTTCGACATTCGACGCAAACGGCCATTGGTCGGGATAACGTGCAGCAGCAAATCCTAAGGCTGCAGCAACCGCGCCACCCAGAAGCATCGGCATAAAGCCAGAGCCATCCCGTTTTTGCACCGGGGCGGGTTCTGGGGCGGTGATGGGTTGATCTGCATCACTGCCCGTAGGCGTTTCTTCGCCATCAGGGGTAATCGCATCTTCTAAAGTCAAAATGTCTTTTTGATCAGATCCGGTCGCGTCATCGCCTTCTGCGGGGGTTTCGGGTTCGGATCCCTGTTCCTCGTCCAGCTTGGTTTCTTCGACGACAACGGCATCTTCCACCGCTTTCGTCTTTGCCTTGGCTGTTTTCGGGGATTTGGCCAATGTAACGAACCTCTCGAATCTCACCTAAAATGCTGCAGCTGCGTATTGCAGCCTACCGCCTGCGTTCATGGCGCTCAAGCAGACTAGTCGCAAATGGCTGCGACAATCCCTCTCACCATGGCGTCTCCGGTTGGCTCTTTAACGACATCACAGGAGGTGCCTGTCGCCTTGTGCCATGCCGTCGCAATCGCCGCGCTCATTCCAATTACGTGGAGATGCGGCCCCGGTTTCGCAATGCTTTCCCCAACCAATCGTGCGGAACGCGGTGAGAAAAGGGGAAGCACAGCTGGCTCTTCCCCTTCCAAAACGCTCCGCGCTTGTTCGGAAAGTGGCTGCGCGGCTTGTTCATAAACCTGAATATCCCGGCAAGACCGCCCCAGCGCAGTCAAACGTGCAGTAATATCGACCGCTTTGTGAGACCCACAGAGATGCAAAAACGCGTGACTGTCTGGCAGCGCATCCACCGACCGAAGCAAATCTTCGGCATCCAAGGCCACGGTTTTTACAATCGAACCGTTTTCTTGGGCAGCTTGCGCGGTGCGTTCCCCGACGCAATGGGTTACAACGTCGGTCAGATCTCCGCGCACGGCCTGTTCCGAAGTCAAGATAACCTCTATGCCGGCCGATAATTGGGGCCATTCACCAAAGCTTCGAATTTGAATGGCAGGCGACAGCACATGCGCAACCGGATACCCGACCTCGTGTTCAACTTGCTCCAAAAAACGCAGCGCCGCCGCCTTGGGGCGCGTCAGAACAAGAATGGGAGCATGGGACATAATGGCGGCCGGGATTGTCTGTAAACTATCTTGGTGTTACCCCGACCCGACCCACCGCCGCAACAGATCGCTTGAGAGATGACCAAATCAGATCGACCTCTTACCGTACTCGGGCTGGAAAGCTCGTGTGATGATACCGCCGCTGCGGTAGTGCATCACGCGCCGGGGATGGCGCCTGTAGTGCTGTCATCCGTGGTCGCAGGTCAAACAGAGCTGCACGCAGATTTCGGTGGCGTCGTGCCGGAAATCGCTGCCCGTGCGCATACGGAAAAGCTGGATACGTGCGTAGAACAGGCTCTAACACAGGCCAATATGACCCTTTCCGATGTGGACGCGATTGCTGTAACCGCCGGTCCCGGCCTGATCGGCGGGGTTCTGGCAGGCGTTATGTGCGCAAAGGGTCTGTCGATTGGATCAGGCAAACCGCTGATTGGGGTGAACCATCTTGCGGGTCACGCTCTGACGCCGCGCTTGACCGATCAGGCCGCGTTTCCCTATCTTATGCTTTTGGTATCTGGAGGGCATTGCCAGTTTCTAATCGCCAAAGGACCAGAGGATTTCACCCGCCTTGGCGGAACAATTGACGATGCCCCCGGCGAGGCATTCGATAAAACCGCAAAACTTCTAGGTTTGCCCCAACCGGGCGGCCCATCAGTCGAAGCCGAAGCAAAGAACGGTGATCCAACCCGCTTCAAGTTCCCACGTCCCCTTTTGGACCGCCCAGGCTGCGACATGAGCTTTTCAGGTCTGAAGACCGCCCTTCTGCGTGAACGAGATCGCTTGGTTGCGGAGCATGGCGGGATACGTGTGCAAGATCGCGCTGATCTCTGCGCTGGTTTCCAAGCCTCTGTGCGCGATGTGCTAGCCGAGAAATCACGCCGCGCCCTGACTGACTACCTGACACTTGGCCCAGCCCAGCCCGTTCTGGCTGTCGCAGGGGGCGTCGCCGCAAACATGACCATTCGCGGTGAATTAGAGACTGTTTGTGCGGATCATGATACCACATTTCTTGCTCCGCCCTTGGCTCTTTGCACTGACAATGCGGCCATGATTGCTTGGGCTGGGATCGAGCGGTTCCGAGGTGGACACCAAGACGATATGTCGTTGAAAGCGCGCCCGCGCTGGCCGCTTGACCAACAAGCCCCGGCAATGTTGGGATCGGGCAAGAAAGGGGCAAAGGCATGAGCATTGCGGTTCTTGGCGCAGGTGCATTTGGCACCGCTTTGGCGATTTCGCTGGCGCAGGATGGACGTTCTGTGGGGCTTTGGGCACGTGATCCTGGCGATATGGCCACCGCGCGCGAGAATACACGGCGTCTTCCGGGGCATGCCTTCCCTGACAGCCTGACAGTTTTGAACAAGATCGAAGATGCTCAAGACTCCCAGATCATCCTCCTAGCAGTTCCCATGCAGAAGTTGGCTGACTTTTTGACGGAGAATGCGACCCTATTTCAGCATAAAATGCTTGTCGCTTGCTGCAAAGGGATTGATCTGAAATCCGGGCTTGGTCCCGCTGAAATCATCCGAAGAACCTGCCCAACGGCAACGCCTGCGATCTTGTCGGGGCCCAGTTTCGCCGTCGACATTGCGGCCGGATTGCCCACCGCGCTGACTTTGGCCTGCGAAGACGGCGAAGCGCTTCAAGCAGCTTTGTCCACAAGCAATTTACGCCTCTATCGCAGCACTGACCTTGTTGGGGTCGAGATCGGGGGAGCGCTGAAAAATGTTGTCGCCATCGCCTGCGGCATCGCTATAGGGGCGGGTCTGGGCGAGAGTGCGCGCGCAGCCCTAATGACCCGCGGCTATGCAGAGATGCAGCGCTATGCGACCCTTAAAGGTGCGCAGCCCGAGACATTGGCGGGGCTATCTGGATTTGGTGATCTGACCTTGACCTGCTCGTCCGAGAAATCCCGCAACTACTGTTTTGGACTGACCTTGGGTCGCGGCGAACCTTTGCCAGAAGGCACCACTGTTGAAGGGCGCGCAACGGCCAAAGCAGTCTCTAACATTGCACAACAAGCCGATATTGAGATGCCTATCGCCCAAATGGTGGTCGCCGTACTGGACAATCACCTTACCATCAATGAGGCTGTGGACATGCTTTTAGCCCGGCCGCTCAAGGAGGAATAGATGCTCGTAGCCGTGATCTGCACCGACAAACCCGGTGCTCTTGAAACCCGAAAAGCCAACCGCGACGCGCATCTGGCCTATCTCAAGGAGTCAGGCGTGGTTGCACAGGCCGGTCCATTTCTGGATGCCGATGGCATGATGTGTGGATCGCTCTTGATTCTGGATGTCGCTGATATGGACGCCGCACACGCGTGGGCAGATGGCGATCCCTATGCGAAAGCCGGGTTGTTTGCCGATGTGCGCATCGTACAATGGAACAGGGTTGTAGGCTGATGGCATATTGGCTGTTCAAATCCGAGGTCTCGACCTGGAGTTGGGACCAGCAAGTTGCCAAAGGTGACGTGGGCGAAGAATGGGATGGCGTGCGCAACTATCAGGCACGCAACCATATGCGTACGATGAAAGTCGGGGATCTTGGCTTCTTTTACCACTCGCAAAAGGAAAAAGAGATCGTCGGCATCGTCGAAGTGATCGCGGAAAGTCATCAGGATAGCACTACCGACGACGAACGCTGGGATTGCGTGGACATCAAGGCGGTGCGAAGCCTCCCCGAGCCAGTGACCCTAGCCATGTGCAAAGAAGATCCGCGACTTGCCGAAATGGTTTTGGTGAACAACACCCGTCTGTCGGTTCAGCCCGTTACCAAAGAAGAATGGGACATTGTCATGGAGCTTGCTGGCGACAGTTGACAAACGACCGGCCATTCTGATCGCATAGAGCCATGCGAACAGGAGGAATGTTTCATGTTGGAAGTCATAGTAGCAGCCATTGCAGGCTACGCATTCGGCGCAGTTTGGTACATGACGCTTTCAAAACCATGGGTCGAGGCGGCAGGCATTCAAGTCGATGAAAACGGCAAGCCAAACAACTCTTCAGACCCAAAACCCTATGTCGTTGCGTTTATAGGCGCGCTTGTGGTTGCGGGAATGATGCGCCACATCTTTGCGATGGCCGGCATTGACGGTGTTGGAAAAGCACTGGTCACGGGTCTGGGGCTTGGATTATTTGTCGTACTGCCGTGGATGATTAACAACATCATGTTCAGCGACCGCTCGAAATCACTGATCTGGCTGGACGGCGGTTATGCCGTCGGCGGCTGCACCGTGATCGGGCTGGTTCTGGGTGTGATGTGATAAAAGAAGAAGGGGTCCGACGTCTCGAACCCCTTCCTCACCCCACGTGCTCCCTCAGCACCACACGTGTCTCTGAATTAAGGTCCGACCGTCCTGGTCTTCGTAAATGAAGCTATTTGAACGCCGCCAGTATCTCAAGCGTTTAGCGTGTAAAATACCTTTCAATTGCAGCATGTTACGGTAGTAGATCTTTAACAAATGCAAAAGCGCGACCGAGTGGGCCGCGCTTTACTTTTTTGGAACTCTGTCAGGCGAATTTAGCCGTAGACAGATTCTTTCCCGAAATGCTTCACCAGCATGTAGTAAACCACAGCACGATACTTGTTACGCTCGCTACGGCCATAGGTTTCGATGACGGCATTGATCGCGTCCATCAGCTGCGGACCATCTGCAAGGCCAAGCTTCTTAACCAAGAAGTTGTCTTTTACGGTTTCAAGCTCACTTTGCTGACCCCCGGCAACGGTCGAGGCATCGGCGTTGTAAATCGCCGGGCCACACCCGATGGTTACCTTTGTCAGAAGGTCCATGTCCGGTGACATTCCGCACTTGTTCTTCAGATCATCTGCATATTTTGCGATCAGATCGTCACGCTTTCCCATTTTTGTCTCCCAATTTGCTGGTGGTCTAATAAATCCACCAAAACACTAGGCTCAAAACTGTCATCCTCAAAGGAAAAGTTTGCCGCAGCATTCCCCCTAGGTTTTTTCGCCTACTTGGCGCAGGATGTCTGCGACACACATAGCTCAAGGAGAGAAACATGGGTCTTTGGAGTTTCGTAAAAGGCGCCGGTAAGTCGATTTTCGGTGGCGGCGATGAAACTGCTTCGGCAGACACCCTGAACAAAGAGGTTGCTGATCTTGGCATCGACACCTCCGGTTTGGACATCCAAGTCGAAGGCGAGAAAGTTGTCGTTAAAGGCGGCGAGAACCTGAGCGCGGAAGAGCGCGAGAAGGTCATTCTTGCGGTTGGCAACGTTGAAGGTGTGGCCGAAGTTGAAGCCGACCTGGAAAACGAACCGACATTCCACACGGTTGAAAAAGGCGACACGCTTTGGGCGATCGCTGAAAAGACGCTGGGCAATGGCGCGCGCTACAAAGAGATCTTTGAAGCCAACAAGCCAATGCTGAAGGATCCTGACCTGATTTACCCGGGCCAGAACCTGCGCATTCCCAGCTGATCTCGCTGAAAAAACATCTGATTGCGGTCTCGTATGTGCGGGGCCGCAATTTTATTTTGGATAATCGTTGTAAATCGCAACTTTCTGCTTGAGGCCCTGCGCGTTTCCCTGTCTCATTCCGTGGACAATACATAAACGAGGGAACACAGGACATGGCTTCATATCTTAAATCAACTCCGACGCGTGATGGCTATTTCGGCGAATATGGTGGTGCAATGCTGCCGCCCCCGCTTGAGCCGCATTTCAAAGAAATTCGCGAAGCCTATGACCGGATCTCGAAGTCGGCGGATTTCATTTCCGAGCTGCGCCACATCCGCAAACACTTCCAAGGCCGCCCCACTCCTGTGTCCTACTTGAAGAACCTGTCCGAGATCTGCGGCGGTGCGCAGATTTATGCCAAGCGGGAAGATCTGAACCACACGGGCGCACACAAACTGAACCACTGCATGGGCGAAGGACTTCTTGCCAAATTCATGGGCAAGAAAAAGCTGATGGCCGAAACCGGGGCGGGCCAACATGGCGTGGCCTTGGCGACCGCCGCAGCCTATTTCGGCCTGGAATGTGAAATCCACATGGGCGAAATCGACATCGCCAAAGAAGCGCCCAACGTGACCCGCATGAAACTGCTGGGCGCCGAAGTTGTTCCGGTGGGCTTTGGCGGTCGTTCGTTGAAAGAGGCTGTGGACAGCTGTTTCGGCAGCTATATGGAACAAGCCGACCAAGCGCTGTTCGCCATCGGTTCGGTCGTCGGCCCACACCCGTTCCCGATGATGGTCCGTGACTTCCAGCACATCGTTGGCGTCGAAGCGCGCGAGCAGTTCATCGAGATGACCGGCGGCCTACCTGACATGGTTGCTGCCTGCGTGGGTGGTGGATCGAACGCGATGGGTCTGTTCTCAGGCTTCATTGACGACGAAGATGTGTCGTTGCACGGGGTCGAGCCGATGGGCACCTCGTCCAAGCTGGGCGAACACGCCGCGACGATCACTTTCGGCGAAGACGGAGACATTCACGGTTTCCGCACCATGGTTCTGAAAGACGAAAACGGCGATCCTGCTCCGGTTCACACGGTTGCTTCGGGTCTGGATTATCCGGGCGTTGGGCCAGAGCATGCGCACCTCTATCGCACCGGTAAGGCCAACTATACGGCGTGTGACGACAAAGAAGCGCTGAATGCGTTCTTCTCGGTCAGCCGCCACGAAGGAATCATTCCCGCACTTGAAAGCGCACATGCCGTTGCCTTTGCGATGCGCGAGGCGCCGAAACATCCGGGTAAGTCGATCCTGATCAACATGTCAGGGCGCGGCGACAAGGATATCGACTATGTGACGGAAACTTTCGGCTTTGGCGAAGACGCCTGATCGCCGTAGATCACTGTACGAAAAAGGGGGCCGCTGAGGCCCCCTTTGTTTTGCCGATATGCACGGCTTCTTCAGAACTGGAAACCAACGCGCAGCGACGCTTGGTTCGCGATCGCTTCGCCGCCACCGGGGATCGTTTCATATCGGTTATGGGTAAGTTCACCACCAACAAACATGTGGTCTGACAGTTTGTGGTCATATCCAACACCAACCAAATAGCCTTCGGCATCACCGCCTGTGGACACTTTGCTACGCAGGTAACCGGCGGTTCCGTAAAGAAGCCCCTGTTCACCAAGCGCAAACCCGTAACGGGCTTTTACCTTCAACTGGTTCTCCAACTGACCGCCAGAGCTTAGACCAATCTCGGGGTTTGAGTACCCAAGTTCGATACCGGCAACCGATCCACCAAAGTCATAATTGTAACCAGCAAACCCGCCATACATGGTTTCGTTGTCATCTGCGAAACCAGAAGATGGTTTCGAAATTCCTGCTTCCAGACCACCATAAAAGCCCGACCAATCTTGTGCCGAAGCGGCGATGGGAAGACAGCTTACTACAGCCAATGCTGCGACTGTTTTTCTTATCATTGTTCTCTCCTCAAACGCTGAAAAGCGAGACTATTCCTGCCTGAATAGCCTTTGCGCCATCAAGACGCAGCCATAGCCTAGCCCTTGGTCAGAGGCGCAACAATTGTCGGAAATCCGCCGATGGAGGCCAAATTGGCACATAGCCGCCATCGCATCTGCGGGAGTGAGCCGATGTAAGAAATATTTCAAAAAGTTGTATGGACCAGCCCTTGAAGGCCAATCGTTTTGGCCTAAGGGCGGACAGCCATCCGACTAACGACAGAATCCCCATCCGTTGCTTTGCAGATGGAAATGATCTGCATGCAGGCGGTTGTAGTCTGGTCCCAGGACAAGTCGGAACCACTTACACGATCCGCGCCAAATCTGGTGAAGGAATGCGGCTTCGTTTCCGGTGCCCTTCCAGTCTTTCAAAAGCGTCAGCTTGCGCCCATCCGACAAACGCACACCTGTAATGTCAAATGCCGAGGCCGTTGCATGGCTGCTCCACGCGCTTTCCGTTCCACGCGATGTACGCATCTTGCGGCAGTTGTAGCTGCCAACATGCAAAAGCTGCGACACGTCCGTACCCAACAGCTGACGCGCCGCTGGTTGAACGTCGTGGTATTCCCACATCGCAAGACGCAAGGCGGTTGCGCAGCGTGTTTCCACCCCTGAGACTTTGGCGGTCACAACAGACGACAGGCTGCCACGAACCGAAATGCCGCAATGCCCACCGGTCACAAGATCTTCCATCTTGCGGAACTGTACACCTGCCTTCGACAATGCACTCCGACACATCGCCCCATCACGAGAGGCCGCAAAAAGCTGCCAACGCGTCACGGGTGTCACGGGTGCTTTAATGTCCAAGGGTCGTGTCGGGTTCCAATGATCAGGCAGAACACTGTCCGGCCTGATAAACAGCCACATCGCGAACACGCAAAGCACTGCGATCGACAGTGCCGATGACAAAAGAAAAAGCGCCACCCGTTGCAGCAATGGGCGGCGCTTTTGTTCTTCTTCCATATCCCGGCGATCAGTAACGGTAATGTTCCGGTTTGAACGGCCCATCGACAGATACGCCAATATAGTCCGCTTGCTCTTTATCCAATGACGACAGTTTCACGCCGATCCGATCCAGATGCAGACGGGCGACTTTCTCGTCCAGATGCTTGGGAAGGATGTAGACGTCGTTCTTGTACTCATCACCTTTCAGCCACAGCTCCATCTGCGCCAGAACTTGGTTGGTGAAGGATGCCGACATCACGAAGGACGGGTGGCCGGTGGCGTTGCCAAGGTTCAACAAGCGGCCTTCCGACAGCAGGATGATGCGGTTGCCCGAGGGCATCTCGATCATATCTACCTGGTCCTTGATGTTGGTCCACTTGTGGTTCTTCAGGTTTGCCACCTGAATTTCGTTGTCGAAGTGACCAATGTTGCCAACAATCGCCATGTCCTTCATCGCGCGCATATGCTCGATGCGGATGACGTCTTTGTTGCCAGTTGTGGTGATGAAGATGTCCGCGTCGGCGACCGCATCTTCCAGTGTCACAACTTCGAACCCGTCCATCGCAGCTTGCAGCGCGCAGATCGGGTCGATTTCAGTCACTTTCACACGGGCGCCAGCACCGCTCAGCGATGCGGCCGAACCTTTACCCACGTCACCATAACCACAAACAACAGCAACTTTACCGGCCATCATCGTGTCGGTGGCGCGGCGGATGCCGTCGACCAGCGATTCCTTACAGCCGTATTTGTTGTCGAACTTCGACTTGGTGACCGAGTCGTTCACGTTAATCGCCGGGAAGGGCAGCTGGCCGTTCTTCACCAGATCATACAAGCGGTGGACGCCGGTGGTGGTTTCTTCCGAAACACCTTTGATTTGATCGCGCATCTTGGTGAACCAACCGGGGCTGGCTTCCATGCGTTTCTTGATCTGTGCGAAGACCGCAACTTCCTCTTCCGAAGTCGGCGTTTCGATCAGGTTGGTCTCGCCGTTTTCGACGCGCGCACCCAGAAGAATGTACAGCGTTGCATCACCACCATCGTCCAGGATCAGGTTGGGGCCTTCCGGGAATTGGAACGACAGGTCCAGATAGTCCCAGTGCTCTTCCAGCGATTGACCTTTGATGGCGAAGACCGGAACGCCAGCTTGCGCAATCGCGGCAGCGGCGTGATCTTGGGTCGAGAAGATGTTGCACGACGCCCAGCGCACATCGGCGCCCAGCGCAACCAGAGTTTCAATCAGGACCGCGGTCTGAATGGTCATGTGCAGCGACCCGACGATGCGCGAACCAGCCAGAGGTTTCGCTTCACCATATTCTTCGCGCAGGGCCATCAGGCCCGGCATTTCGGTTTCTGCAATGTCCAGCTCTTTGCGGCCAAACTCGGCCAGAGCGATGTCTTTTACGATATAGTCTTTGGTCACGGTATTTCTCCGGTCCTAATCTCATTTCTGTTCGACTTGCCCTATCACTCAAACTTTAAGCGCGCAATGAAGGCCAATTGACTCGCGCTGGAAAAAGGCGACATTGCGTGGCGGAAACCCAAAGAAGGACGTAAAATGCCCGCTCAACCACGTGCTTGGCAACGGATGCTTTCCGGACGGCGGCTGGATCTGCTTGATCCTACCCCCGTTGATATCGAGATCGAGGACATCGCCCATGGCCTTGCCTTTGTTGCGCGCTGGAATGGGCAAACCTTTGGAGACTACCCCTATTCCGTAGCCGAACACTCACTTTTAGTCGAGGCGCTATACACGCGCATGAACCCAAAAACGCCCGTGAAATGGCAGCTGGCCGCGCTTTTGCATGACGCACCGGAATACGTGATTGGCGACATGATCTCGCCCGTGAAAGCCGCCGTCGGACCGGGGTACGGAGAGCTGGACGACCGCCTGACCGCCGCCATCCATATCCGGTTTGGCCTGCCTGCAAAGATCCCCGCGGCCGTGAAGAAAGCGATCAAGCGTGCAGACAAGGTATCTGCCTTTCTGGAGGCCACGCAGATTGCTGGCTTCGGTGTCGAAGAAGCCGGTAAGATCTTTGGTGTGCCAGACCCTCATGTCACCAAAGGGTTAGAAATTTCGCTGAGACCGCCAGCAGACGTGCGCCGGGACTTCACCGTCCGACACGAAGCATTGTTGAAAGAAATCTGATGATTGTCACCCGCCCTGCCCAAGCCTCGGATGCAGAAGGCATGAGCGCACTGATCACCCCCATCTTGGTCAAATGGGGCAGCAAACGCCCGCGCGATCCAGAACATATGCGGGCAAATTATATCCAGAACCCAGACAATATCCGTTGCACCGTCGCCGAAGATGAAACCGGGCGCATTGTTGGATTTCAGTCTCTGATCCTGCCCACATCACGCAATCCATACGGCACCCCGGATGGCTGGGGGGAAATCGGAACCTATGTGGCGCTGGATGCTGGGCGAGGCGGAGTTGGTCGTTTGCTGTTTGCGAACAGCCTTGCCGCCGCGCGCGACGCGGGGATCAAAAAGATCGAAGCCTCAATCGGTCGGGACAATCCCTTGGGCCTTGCCTATTACCAGGCGATGGGGTTTCGAACTCACGATCTGACCGACACGCTTGATCGCAAATGCTATGTGGTCAGCTTATAGAGTTGCAGGTGGTGCCAGCCGTTGCAGCACCTTGCGTCCACCCCACAAACCGCTCTTGCGTGAATGTCAGTTCCAGATCATTCCACTGCATCCGGCGGGTGATGGTAGGCGGACAGCCTGTCAGGCCCAAAACCTTCGGCTTGCCAAGCTCGCGGGTCAGAGCGGGGATCACGCCCTTGGGGGAGCGTCCGAAATCTACACGCTGCGCGCTGGGCAAAACGGCCAGCCCGTTGGCGTCAGGTGCAAATTCGACCCCTTGGCGACTTTGGCCTGTCTTCGCGGCGGGTTGCACGCAAGCAGTCAGCATCATGGCGATGCAAACCACTGCCACAGAAGCAGCCCTCATTTCGGGCTGCGTTTTGCGAGAATACGCTGAAGCGTACGGCGGTGCATGTTCAGGCGACGTGCGGTCTCCGAGACATTGCGATCGCACAGCTCGTAAACGCGCTGAATGTGTTCCCAACGGACCCGATCTGCGGACATTGGATTTTCCGGGGGCGGGGGCAATTCATCAGGTTGCGCCAGCAATGCGGCGGTAATGTCATTGGCATCCGCAGGCTTGGACAGATAATCCGCCGCCCCAAGCTTGACCGCCGCAACAGCGGTGGCAATCGCGCCATATCCGGTAAGCACTACAATCCGGGCGTCTGGGCGTTTGTCACGAATGGTTTCGACAACGTCCAACCCGTTGCCATCATCAAGCCGCAGATCCACGACAGCATAGGCAGGGGGCCGCGCGGTTGCGATCGCTTTGCCCGCGGCAACTGATCCAGCGGTTTCCGGTTGAAACCCCCGCTTTTCCATCGCCCGTGCAAGGCGGCGCAGAAACGGTTCATCATCATCTACCAAAAGAAGGGATGCGTCTTCACCTATCGGCTTCAATTCCTCAGCGGTCATCGCAGCAACCTCCGGTTTGCTTTTGCTGTAAGATACCTAGGTATTTTGGACCGCAAGGTCAATTTTGACGCAGCGATGTTTGCTATGCTCCAGCGTCAATAAAGCATCCAACGCGTTGGGCCATCGATTCTGGTGTCTCATCACGCTTGAAGAAATCCGCAAATCCACTTTCTGGGAACATCAGGTATGTGAAGGTCGAATGGTCGATCAGATAGTATTCTTCCTGACCTTCTTCCGGCTCTTGTTTGCGGAAGTAGGTTTTGTAGGCTTGGCTGGCTGCCTTCACCTGTTCGGGCGTGCCGGTCAGGCCGATCATGTTTTCATGCATATAGCTGGTGAAATCCGCCAGATGCTCTGGCGTGTCACGCTCTGGATCGACCGAGACGAATGCCGCCTGCACATCATACCCCTTTTCATCCAGAATGCGCATCGCAGCAGCATTCCGAGCATTGTCCAACGGACAAACGTCAGGGCAGAAAGTGTACCCAAAATAAACCAGTGTCGGCTTGGTGATCACATCTTTCTCGGTCACCGTTTTTCCGGTTTCATCCACAAGCTCGAACGGGCCACCGATAGAGGCAGCGCCAGTTCCAATGGCACTGGACCGACAATCAGCAAACGCATCTTTTCCACCATCACCGCTGGTGACAAACCAAGTCACCCCAACAAGGGCTGCAATTGCCGTGGCGGCCGATATGGCATAGATGCGTTGCATAGAAACTCTCCGGTTTATTCGCGCGGGCATTGATCCCGCCTTTGCTCAGGACTAGCAAGAGAACACATTGACGCAACCCTTAATCGGTTTTGGCTGATCACAAATGGTCGAAATACACAAAGATCCCGCAACGGACGCTGCGCTTAGCAGCTCGCAACGCAGCTGGGTGCGCCTTCGGACGCTTATCCTGTTGCGCTGGGCCGCCATTGTAGGTCAGATCGCTGCCATAGCCGTTGCAGTTTACTTCTTTTCTGTTCAGATTCAGTTCGGATTTGTTGCTGCCGCGATTGGCGCAGCCGTCATCGCCAACCTCGTTTCCACGGCTCTATTCCCGCGCAACACGCGTTTGAACGAGATTCAGGCCACCGGCATTCTGGTCTTCGACACACTTCAGCTTGGCGTAATGGTGTTCCTGACCGGCGGCATCCACAACCCTTTCATGGTGCTGATCCTCGCACCCGTCACGGTTGCCGCCACAGCACTATCAACGCGATCCACGATCATTGTTGGTGCGGTCGCCATTGCTGCAACAAGCCTTGTCACATGGATCAACGTCCCGCTGCAGACGCTCGCTGGTCCATTGCGCATGCCGGAATTGTTTGTGTTCGGGATGTGGGTCGCTGTCACAATCTCGGTCGGGTTTATCGGCCTGTATACGCGTCGGATTTCATCCGAGATGCGATCGATGTCAGAAGCCCTTCTGGCAACGCAAATGGCGCTGTCGCGTGAACAAAGCCTGACGGATTTGGGCGGCGTGGTGGCTGCCGCAGCGCATGAGCTTGGCACACCACTTGCAACCATCAAGCTTGTCTCTTCAGAGCTGGTGGAAGAGCTTGAAGGCTCGGTCGAATTGCGTGACGACGCGCGCCTGATCGGTGAACAGGCGGATCGGTGCCGGGATATCCTGCAATCCATGGGCCGCGCCGGCAAAGACGATATGTTGGTCAAACATGCCCCGCTGATTGCCCTGATCGAAGAGGCCGCAGAGCCTCATCGCGAACGCGGCAAAGCCCTTGAAATTGAAATCGCCTGTATCGAATCCGCCCCACAGGCTCAGCCAATTCTGATGCGTCGCCCCGAGATTATTCACGGCCTGCGCAATCTGATCCAGAACGCCGTTGATTTCGCCTCAACCAAAGTCTGGATTGAGCTTTGCTGGAACGATGAACGTATTTCGATCCGCATTCTTGATGACGGCAAGGGATACTCGCCCCAAGTGCTGGGTTGGATCGGCGATCCGTTCATCCGCCGCCGCAAGTCATCTGCGGAACGCGGTCAACGTCAGGCGTATAATGGAATGGGCTTGGGATTGTTCATCGCAAAGACCTTGTTGGAGCGGACGGGGGCCACATTAACCTTCGCTAACGCTTCTTCACCCTATACCGGACGCCCCCACCCACGCGAAAAATCGGGCGCAATCGCGCAAGTCGAATGGCGTCGCGGTACGCAAGGGCTTGAAGCCATCGATACGGGCAGGGCATTGGGTGAAAACATCCATTTCACCCATGACGCCGGTCTTGAACCATTTGATAATAAAGGTTCATGAGCGATTAAAGCTTCATTAACCACACTGGCCTAACGTCGACCTGTGAAATGCGCGGGAATACCCCGCCGAAACGGCAGGTGTGAATATGGTCAATTCTATTTATGCAGTTGCGCTGGTGCTGACAGCCCTATTGATTGCCATTGCGGCGCTCTACATTCTGTCTTTGCTCGATCCGACGCGGGATAGAAAACTGCGAAAGCAATCAACGCTGGAAAAAGACAGTGTAGTGTTCCTGTTTGATGACCGGTCCTTAATCGATGCCTCTCCCGCAGCGAGACAGATTCTTGATGCCCTTCCGCGAAACGGCTCTTGGTCTGATTGGGAACACCTGGCCCACACCCTGGGAAGTCGTTTCCCTAACTTGTCGGTACAGATGGGTGATCTTGCTGATCTGGGGAAACTCACAATCTCCTCCTCGGATGGTGCGAATGAAGTGAAAGCCGAATGGCGTGACGGGTTGGCCCGTCTTCAACTGATCAGCGCGGAAACGGGGCAAGAAAACCCCTTGGTTGACAGAATGAGCTTCGATGCCATGCGCCATGAACTGGAAGGATTGCGCGCCACCGCACAGCACGTGCCGATTATGATGTGGCGCGAAGATGTTAACGGCAAAATCACTTGGGCAAACAGGACCTATCTGGATCAAGCAACCGACCCAAATGCGCCAGATTCGGTTGCCAGCTGGCCCCCCCAGAAGCTTTTTGAGCGTCCCAAATTGGAAGATGCCGCTGCACTAGAGACACCGCGTCGCGTTGCGATCCAGCTGCCAGCAGATGGGAAACGCCATTGGTATGAACTTCACGATGCCCCCTTGGGTGATGAAATGCTTTTGACCGCCATTCCCATAGATCGTGTTGTCCATGCCGAGAAATCGCGGGCAGATTTTGTAACAACGCTGACCAAGACTTTTGCGCACCTTCCTATCGGATTGGCAATTTTCGACCGCAAACGCCAACTCAGCCTGTTCAACCCTGCTTTGACCGACATTCTTGCGATGAGCGCGTCGTTCCTTGTTGGCCAGCCCACGCTTTTCACATTCCTTGATCGTTTGCGTGAGAAACGTCTGATGCCCGAACCAAAGGACTATGTCTCGTGGCGGCAACAAATGGCAGATCTTGAAACCGCCGCGGTAAACGGCACTTACGAAGAAACGTGGTCCCTTCCCACCGGGCAAACTTACCGCGTGACGGGGCGCCCACATCCCGACGGGGCCGTTGCCTTTCTATTTGAAGATATCACCTCGGAAATCTCACTGACGCGCCGTTTTCGCCGCGAGTTAGAGATGGGTCAGTCTGCCTTGGACTGTATCGAAGACGCCATCGCCATATTCTCGCCCGGCGGGGTCCTGTCCATGTCGAATGCCGCTTACATCAAGCTTTGGGGCAATGACCCATCTACCACACTGGAAGACATCAACTTGGGCGACGCGATCCGCACATGGCGTACAACTGCCGGAGACACGCCCGTTTGGCGCATGCTAAAGGAATTCGTCGCAGCCCATGGCGAACGGCAAGCCTGGGACGAACGCATCGCGCTGTTGGACGGGCGGCAAGTGGACTGCCAATTCGTTCCGATGGTGCGCGGGGCGACAATGGCGCGGTTTCGGGTAAAAACGGCCCAGCATGGTCTACAACCCGTACAGAAAACCGCGCTGTCACTGACCCCGTAAAGCTTTAAACCTGATCCAGTCTTGCGCCGACGGGCTGGGCGTCTAAAACTCGTGCCATGACGCACGGCTTTCACCTTGATCTTTCATTTCCCAGCCCGGATCAAACAACCGCATTTGCGGCCAAACTGGCAGGTCTTTTAGCCCCCGGCGATGTGATCTTGCTGTCGGGCGGTATTGGCGCGGGCAAAACCCATTTTGCTCGGGCATTGATCCAAGCAAGACTGGCCCAAAACGGTATGATCGAAGACGTGCCTTCGCCCACCTTTACACTGGTCCAGACCTATGACGATTCCATTTGTGAGATCTGGCATTCCGACCTATATCGCCTGACCCACCCGGACGAGATCGAAGAACTTGGCTTGATTGACGCCTTCGAAACTGCGATTTGCCTTGTTGAATGGCCCGACAGGCTGGGCGAACTAACCCCCGAAAACGCCTTGGTGATCGAGTTTTCAACTGGCAATGCCTCGGACGATCCAGATTTCAGGGCGCTTCATCTGTCCGGACCTACGGAAAAGTGGGAAAGCCGAATTCGAAAGGCAATTCCATGAGCGATAGGCGCAAAGACGACCAGCTGGCCTTTTTGCAGGGAACCGATTGGGCGGGTTCGACCTTTACGCCGCTGTCAGGTGACGCATCATCGCGTCGCTATTTCCGTGCAACGACACCGAAGCCAGCGATCTTGATGGACGCCCCTCCGCAAACTTGCGGCTCGATGAAACCCTTCGTGGACATGGCGAACTATCTATCGGCGCTTGGGCTGTCATCTCCCAAGATTTACGAGGCCGATCTTCAGGCAGGTTTCCTTCTGCTGGAGGACTTCCAAGACGACGATTTCGCATCGCTGATCGGCAGAGACAATTCGCTTGAAAACAGTCTCTATTCCACAGCAATTGAGGTTACTCACACCGTCCTGGATGCCGAGCCCGCCCATGTCACGGACTACGATATTCCCGAAATGGCTCGTGCATGCGACCTGGCTTTCCTGCACTATGCCCCTCAATCACAAATGACAGTGGATGAGGCGATCGCGGCGATCCATTCCGCCCTCACCCCCTTTCAAGCAACGCTTCGAACTTCTTTGCGTGATTACCACGCCGAGAACCTCCATTGGCTGCCCAACCGGAAAGGAATCGCGCGCATCGGGTTGTTGGACTTTCAAGATGCCGTAAACACGCTACCAAGCTACGATCTTGTGTCCCTGTTGCGCGATGTCCGTCGGAACGTATCACCGGATCTGGCGCATTCAGCGCGCATTGCCTTCGCGGATCGTCGTGGTCTTGATCAAAGCGCCTTTCAGAACGAATTCCACATGGTCGCCGTACAACGAAACCTTCGCATTCTGGGCATATTTGCCCGCCTTTCCCGCGAGCTTGGCAAGCCGCACTATGTCGATCTGATCCCCCGCGTATGGGGGCTGCTTCAAGAGGACCTCCGCCATCCGCCTCTTGCCGGGTTGCAAACGCACCTAAACGCTATCCTTCCCGAGCCTGACACCGCGTATTTGAACAAGTTGAGACAGCCATGCCCGACACCGTAATGATTTTCGCCGCCGGACGTGGAACGCGTATGGGGTCTTTGACCGAAGCAAAGCCAAAACCCTTGATCCCGGTTGCTGGCAAACCACTATTGGATCACGCATTGAAGATCGTCGACGACGCCACGGGTATTTCGCAGATCATGGTGAACACCCATTATCTGGCCAACCAGATCGAGGACCACCTTTCCGATCGCCGGATTCTGTTTTCACCAGAAAACGAGCTTCTAGAAACAGGGGGTGGTCTAAAACAGGCTCTAACACTGCACAATACAGGTTCCGTATATACGTTAAACGCCGATGCTGTGTGGTCCGGTCCGAACCCGATGCAGGCCCTTTTGGACGCATGGCAACCGAGCAAAATGGACGCGCTGATGTTGCTTGTTCCACCCGAAAACGCGATTGGTCACTTGGGTGCCGGGGATTTCCACCAATCATCAGATGGCCGACTAACGCGCGGCCCTGGATTGGTTTATACTGGCTGTCAGATCATTAAGACTGGCCCGGTCTCGGCGATACAAGAGAATGTATTTTCTCTGAACACCGTGTGGAACGCTATCGAGAAATCGGACCGCCTGTTTGGGCTTTCCTATACTGGGTCTTGGTGCGACGTTGGACACCCAGACGGGATTACGTTGGCTGAAAGATTGTTAGAAACCCAAAATGTTTGAACCCTCCGCCAAATCACGCGTCTTCCACGTTCCACTGGGGGTCGACTTTCCAAAGGCATTGGTTCGGGGCTTGCGCGAACGGATGACCAACAGCCCACCCGAAGATATGGCCAAGATCGAGCTCTATCTAAACTCGCGCAGAATGCTAAATCGCGTGCGCAGTTTGTTTGATGATGAGCCCGGCTTTGTACCTCGCTTGCGATTGATTACGGACCTGGCGCAGCTGCCATTGGACAGCTCGATTCCCACAGCCGTTGCGCCCCTGCGCAGACAATTAGAATTGCATCAGCTTATCCTTGCTTTGCTAGAGCAAGAACCTGATCTCGCCCCAAAAAGCGCTGCATTTGATCTGGCGGATAGCGTCGCCAAACTGATGGATGAAATGCACGGGGAAGGCGTAAAACCTGCAGCGTTAGAGACACTAGATGTCCAAGATATGTCCGAACACTGGGCGCGCAGCTTACAGTTTCTATCGCTCATCAATCCGTTCTTTGATCCAGATACCGGGCACGCCCCCGACGCGGAAACCCGGCAACGTTTGGTCGTCAAAAAGATCATCGAGGGGTGGGAGGCTAAACCGCCTGAACATCCAATTCTCATCGCTGGCTCAACTGGGTCGCGTGGCACTACATCACTGCTGATGCAGGCTGTCTCAAAACTGCCGAACGGGGCGTTGGCTCTACCCGGTTTCGACACTGATCTGCCTGAAACGACTTGGTCCAGTCTGGTTGACGCACATTCAGCCGAAGATCACCCACAATACCGCTTTGCCGCGCTTCTAAAACGGTTGGAGCTTTCGCGGAACGACGTTTGTGCGTGGACTGACACTACGCCAGTTGCTCCAGAGCGAAACATGCTGATCTCACTTGCTCTGCGCCCAGCGCCTGTAACAGATCAATGGCAGATCGAGGGGCGTCGCCTTCAGGACATCGACAAAGCCACGGAAGATTTAACGCTGGTCGAGGCCGCGAAACCACGTGATGAGGCGCAAGCCATCGCAACAATCCTGCGCCGTTCGATTGATGACGGGATTTCAGTGGCCTTGATTACGCCGGATCGGAACCTGACCCGGCAGGTCACGGCCGCATTGGATCGCTGGAATATCGAACCAGATGACAGCGCTGGCCGGCCACTGGCGCTTTCTGCCCCAGGACGTTTTCTGCGTCAGGTCTCGCTCATGATGTGCGAGGCGCCAGCCGCTGATCGTTTGCTGGCGCTTTTGAAACACCCGCTGACCAATACCGGCGGAGAAGCCCGCGGGGATCATCTGCGTTGGACCCGCGATCTGGAGCTTCAGGTGCTTCGGGGGTCTGCTGCCGTTCCGGACCGTGATGCTCTGATGGAGTGGGCAAAGCGGTTCGAGGAAGAGCCCGAACGTGCGGTTTGGGCTGACTGGGTTGTAAATACTTGCCTGCGCGAACCCATTGCGAGCGAACTTTCCCTAAGCGATCTGCTGAAACATCACCATGAGCTCGCCACCGCAATCGCGAAGGGTCCAACAGGCGACGGGACGGGTGAACTTTGGAACCGCGCTGCGGGGCAAATGTGCCAAGAAGTGGTCTCTAACCTTGCTGAAAACGCGATATATGGCGGCAAACTATCCCCACTGGCATACCGGGATCTGTTCCGATCAATCCTGTCAAAAGGCGAGGTGCGCGACCCAAACACACCCCATCCCGGCGTGATGTTTTGGGGCACCCTAGAGGCACGTGTTCAGGGCGCAGACAGGGTAATTCTGGCAGGCCTGAACGATGGTATCTGGCCCGAATTGCCCGGCCCCGATCCATGGCTAAACCGCCAGATGCGGATTCAAGTTGGCTTGTCCCTGCCAGAACGTCGCGTCGGCTTGTCCGCGCATGACTTCCAGCAAGCCATCGCCACAAAAGAGGTTATTCTGACCAGATCTACCCGCGACGAGGATAGCGAAACAATCCCGTCTCGATGGTTGAACCGCATCTGCAACCTGATGGCGGGCATCTCGGAAGAAGGCCAGCAAGCCCTGCAAAACATGCGCCAGCGGGGTAGGCAGTGGCTGGACTACGCACAGCGAATTGACCAACCATGTGTGACTATTCTACCAGAAAATCGCCCTTCTCCAGCACCACCGCTGTCTACGCGTCCGCGACAGCTTTCTGCTACAGGTGTCACAAAGCTCATCCGTGATCCGTTTGCCATATACGCCGACAAGGTTCTTCACCTTCGCGCGCTGGACCCCTTGATGCGCGGATCGGATGCCCTGATGCGCGGAACCGTTCTGCACGATGTGTTCGAGCGTTTCGTCGAGGACCTGCCCGAAACCCCGGCCCCCAGAGACGAGCTGGAACGCCTTCGTCGGGTTGCTGACAATGTCCTGGAAGAACAGGTACCCAATCTGGCCACGCGGATCCTTTGGAAAGCCCGCATTGATCGGATCGCACCGTGGTTCATTGAACAGGAGCTTTTGCGAAAGGGTTGGTCTCGAAATCTGGCGAACGAAACCTGGGGGCGTGTGCAGTTTGACGATCCCGATTTCACGCTGGTCGCCAAGGCCGACCGGATTGATCGCCATCACGAAGGGTCGTTGTTGATCTACGACTACAAAACAGGGACGCCGCCCAATGCGAAGCAACAAAAGCACTTTGACAAACAGCTGCTTCTTGAAGCTGTCATTGCCCAAATAAGCGGGTTTGAGAATGTTGAGCCATCACCCGTTTCCGCGGTCAGTTACATTGGTTTGACGCCTCAGAAAGAAGTAAAAACCGACCTAAGCAGTGCAGACATCACGCGGGTTAGGGAAGAGCTTTTGGGCCTTATTAGTGCCTATTATTCAGAAGATCAGGGTTACACATCACGTCGCGCAATGCACATGCATCGTTTCGCGGGTGACTACGATCATCTGGCCCGGTTTGGCGAATGGGATGACAGTGATACCCCCGTGGTGGCGGAGGTCGGACGATGAAGTTTAACGACGCAACCCGCGCCCAAATTCGGGCGGCTGATCCAACAGCCTCGACCTGGTTGTCGGCCAATGCCGGGTCGGGGAAAACGCGCGTTCTGACCGACCGCGTGGCGCGGTTGTTGCTGGACGGAGTGTCCCCGCAGAACATCCTGTGCCTGACATATACCAAAGCCGCGGCAAGCGAGATGCAGAACCGCCTGTTCCAGCGCCTTGGTGAATGGGCGATGAAGGACGATGAAAGCCTGACGCAGGCTTTGGCCGAGCTTGGAGTTGAAGGCGCACGCGACCTGTCATTGGCGCGCCAGCTGTTTGCCCGCGCCATTGAAACCCCCGGCGGGCTGAAAATTCAGACGATTCACGCTTACTGCGCCTCGCTTCTACGTCGTTTTCCGACCGAAGCGGGCGTGTCCCCACAGTTCACCGAGATGGATGACCGCGCGGCCAATGATCTGCGCGCTGTTATTCTGGAACAGATGAGCGACGGGCCACAAAAGGACCTTGTTCAAGGTTTGGCCGCCCTCTTTACGGGCGAGGATTTGTCGCGCCTGACAGCTGGCATAACTTCGGCCCGGATGTTGTTTGCCGAAATGAAAGAAGATGCCCTGATCAAGGATTGGTTCGATCTGGCAACTGGGGATGATCTGCAACGTGTTTTGGAAGATTGCTTTGAGCCGGAAGATCTTGAGGTTCTGGCCAAGTTCCGCGCAAACTCGGCCACCGGCAGCGCGCAGGATCAGAAGCGGGCAGAAGCACTTCAAGGCGCTGAATTAGATCAGCCGAATTTGGACCTGTTGAAGCGACTAGAGAGAATATTTCTGCTCCAAAAACCGCCATTTTCCGCAAAGATAGGCTCTGTTCCGACCAAATCCCTACAGACGGGCGCTTGTGCGCCAATCATGGATCAACTGAACGAGTTGATGGCGCGGGTCGAGTCAGCTCGGCACAAACGTCTGGCCCTACACAACGCCCAACGTACTCTGGCTCTGTACCGCTTTGCCCATGCATTTGTGCAGGAATACGAGGCCGCCAAGTTGGCGCGCGGCTGGCTAGACTTTGACGACCTGATTTTGAAGGCCGGGGCTCTTCTTACTGATCCTTCTGTTGCGGCTTGGGTTTTGTTCAAGCTCGACGGTGGCATCGACCACATTCTGGTGGATGAAGCTCAAGATACCAGCCCGGTCCAATGGCGCGTCATCGACAGCCTTGCACGCGAGTTCACCACCGGTTCAGGTGCGCGGGACGATATTGAACGCACGATTTTCGTGGTGGGGGACCCAAAGCAGTCCATCTATTCGTTCCAAGGCGCAGAACCGGCCGAGTTCCAACGCATGCAGCACAGTTTTACCGATCGATTACAACAGGTCGGGCGCGCTTTGGCGGTTCAGCCGCTGGATTACTCGTTCCGATCCTCGCCCGCAGTGCTGGGCTTTGTGGATATGGCGCTGGAGGGGCGTTCCGGCCTTGGTGGCAGCTTCAAACACCGCGCCTTCTTCAGGGACAAACCCGGCCGAGTAGACCTCTGGCCATCCATCGAGCCTGTGAAGCACGAAGAAGATCGCGACTGGAATGACCCCGTTGATCGGCCATCTCCGCGTGATCACCGAATCCAACTGGCCGATCACATGGCCAATGAAATCCAACGCATGATACGGGAAGAGAAGTTGCCGGATGACAAAGGTGGGTCGCGACCCGTTGATCCGGGCGACATTCTTGTTCTGGTACGTTCGCGCAGTGAATTGTTTCACGAGCTAATCCGCGCCTGCAAAGCGCGTGACATTCCCATCGCGGGGGCCGATCAGCTGCGCATCGGCGCTGAACTGGCGGTGAAAGATCTAACGGCTCTTTTGTCATTCCTGGCGACACCCGAAGATGATCTGTCGCTTGCCACGGTGCTTAGGTCCCCGTTGTTTGGCTGGAGCGAAGACGACCTGTTCCGGCTGGCCCATTACCGGGGAAAAAAGACGTTCCTTTGGCGGGCCTTGTCAGATCAACCTGAGCAATTCTCTGCAACGTTAGAGACGCTTCATGACCTGCGAAACCGCGCGGATTTTTTGCGCCCCTTTGAACTTTTAGAGCGTATTCTGACCCGCCATGATGGCCGCAAAAAGCTGCTCGCGCGACTGGGACAAGAGGCCGAGGACGGCATCGACGCACTTCTGCATCAGGCGATGAATTATGAACGGCTCGAGATCCCCAGCCTGACAGGTTTCATCTCGTGGCTGGAAACCGGCGACATCACGATCAAGCGACAGGTGGACAGCAAGGGTCATCTTGTGCGGGTCATGACGATCCATGGTTCGAAAGGGCTTGAGGCACCGATTGTTTTGCTGCCCGATCTGGCAAGGCGAAATGCCTCGGACATGCCGCAGATTGGGAAGTTCTCGCCGGATCAGCCGTTTTGGTTCCCGTCAAAGCCAGATCGGACAGACGCGATTGAGGATGTGTCTGAAGGCCTGAAAGAGGCCGAGATCGAAGAACGTACGCGGCTGCTTTACGTCGCGATGACCCGCGCCGAGCAGTGGCTGATCCTTGCTGCGGCAGGCGATCTTGGGACAGCGGACACCGGATGGTACCGCATCTGTGAAGCGGCGATGGAGCAGGCAGGCGGGGCGGATTGCGATTTTCCAACGGGTACCGGGAAGCGCTATCACACTGGTGAATGGCCAGAGCCGGGGGTGAACGACGCGCCTGACAGGGAAGCACAGCAACCCCAACTGCCAGAGTGGCTAAAGTCAGACGCGCCCTTACCTGTCAGCGCACCCAAGCCCTTATCCCCATCTGATCTTGGTGGTGCGAAGGCGCTGCCGGGGGAAATGGAACTTGCGGGAGGGCAGGACCCGCTGATCCGCGGGCGTCAAATCCACCTTCTACTGGAGCACTTTCCGGGCATAGCCCAAGACAGATGGGCCGCTGTGGGTGAGTACCTTTTGATGTCGGGTCCGGATTCAGCAACACCAGAAACCACGCGCGCGTTGACGGATGAGGTCGCCGCGCTGCTCACCGATCCAGCCTTAATGCATTTGTTTGATGCAAACAGCATTGCAGAAGCTCCCATTACGGGGCATTTGCCTGAAGCGCCTAATCAGCTTCTGCACGGCTATATTGACCGCCTGATTGTGACAGATGATCAGGTGCTCGCCATCGATTTCAAATCCAATCGTCTGGTTCCTGATGCTCCTAGTCAAACCCCGGAAGGGTTGCTGCGCCAGATGGGAGCCTATCGATGGATGCTGCGCGCGATCTACAAGGATCGACCCGTTCACACCGCGATCCTGTGGACACAAAGCCGTGAGCTGATGATGCTGGACGATCAACTTGTCGATGAGGCCTTTGGCCGCCTTGACGCTGAGGGCTTGGCTACCTAGGTTCTGACCAACCAAAAATTTCAGGAGAGTTACCATGGCAACCGTTGCTGTCACCGATGCCACCTTTGACGAAGAAGTCCGTAACGCGGATGTACCCGTTATTGTAGATTTCTGGGCCGAATGGTGTGGCCCTTGCAAACAGATCGGCCCGGCATTGGAAGAGCTGTCGACCGAATACGAAGGCAAGGTCAAAATCGTTAAGGTAAACGTTGACGAAAACCCGAACTCGCCTGCGCAAATGGGTGTTCGCGGAATTCCGGCGCTTTTCATGTTCAAAGACGGTCAGGTGATTTCGAACAAAGTTGGCGCAGCTCCGAAAGCAGCCCTGCAAAGCTGGATCGACGAAAGCGTCTGATCCCGCGTAGTAGCCAAAAAGAAAAGCCCCGCTTGATGCGGGGCTTTTTTTGTTTCTGATTTGATCGAACTCAGATCAACAGGACCTGCGCGCCATTGCCGACCAGTCCGTAAAGCTCTTTGATGTGCTCGTTATACAGACCGATACAGCCATTCGACGATTGGCGGCCGATTTTACGCGTGTCGTGAGTTCCGTGGATCCGATAGTACTTCCACCCCAGATACAGCGCGTGAGTGCCCAACGGGTTGTCAGGACCCGGACCCACAAAGGCAGGCCATTCCGGATTGCGCTTGCGCATCGCGGGGGTAGGGGCCCAAGAAGGACCTTCCACTTTGCGGATCACACTTGTCCGGCCACGACGCGTCAGGTCTTCGCTTAGCGGGACCGAGGTCGGATACAGGCGATAGATCGACTGATCTTCCGACCAGAAGTGCAAGCAACGCGAGCTTATATCGACCAAGATCACGCCGCCACGGGTGTTGCTGAAATAGGGCTGCCAGTTCAATGTCCGGAAGCTTGAGATATTGCGTTTGACCACTTCGGTCAGATCGCGTTCAACTTCGGTCGAGTTGTTGAACTGCGCGATGGCAGGTGTCGCAACTCCGCCCGCTACGGCAGCGGCACCGCTAAGAAATGCGCGGCGACCAATCTTTGATCCTGTCTTGTCACTCATTTTAGAACTCCAAACAAAATAACACTATTCAACGCTTCTATATTGCGCGTTCGCATCAGTCGCAATTCAAACCAGCGTGAATTCGCATAGATCACACACGCGTTGTTTGAATTCATGACATTCTCTCTATAGAGAAGCATGTAAACAAGTTTTTATTGGTGAGATACAAATGCGCGCGATTTTGTTGGCATTAGCCGCAGCAACCACACTAGCCGCTTGTGAATCCGGCACAACCACAACTGGAAACGGTGTAAGGGTCTATCGGATTTCCGCGGCGAAGACATCGACGATCCAATATCGGATGCTGGATTCGGTGAATGAACTGCGCGCGGCTGCCGGCGCTGGTCCGATGCAGTTGAACAGCAAGCTGAACGCAGCGGCAGCAACCCACGCCAAAGACATGTCGGTTCAAAACCGCCCATGGCATTTCGGATCAGATGGATCATCGCCCCTAGATCGCGCCCGCCGCGTCGGGTTTACCGGCACTTATTTGGGTGAGACAATTTCGGAAACTTTCGAAAGCGAACTTCAGACCCTGTCGGCTTGGATGGCAGATCCGAACACACGTCGGATCATCATGGACCCACGCGGCCGCAACATGGGCTTCTCGTGGCATCAGGAACGCAACGGTAAAATCTGGTGGGTGCTTGAAGTCGGCACCTAATCCGACAGACGAATTTAGACAAAAGCCCGCCTATTCCAGGCGGGCTTTTTCTTATGGGTTGATGTCAATCACAGTGCCCAAACGCACCATGGTAAAGACTTCAATCATTTCATCATTGTCGACCGAGATACAGCCAGCCGTCCAGTCAGGTCCTTTTGGGTCCTGCGGGCGGCGTTCGCCATGTATGAAGATTTCGCCCCCCGGCTTCTTGCCGTTGGCTTTGGCATACTCCACATCCGCCCGATTGGGATACGAGACCCCGATCGACAGATAGAACGAGCTTTTCGGATTGCGGCGATCGATGACATAGCGCCCTTCAGGCGTCTTACCATCCCCTTCAAACTGTTTATGCCCATTGGGGGCAAAACCCAGTTCAATATTGTAGCTTTTCAGAATTTCGGTCCCATGAAGAAGGTACATCTTCCGGGCACCCTTGTTCACAACGATACGCGTGACCTCGGGTCCATCATATTGATGACGCTTTGGCCCGCATGAGGCGGTGAATAAAAGGGCAAGCACTGCTGCGATTGCGACGACGGTTCTCATTTTTCATCCGTACTTTTTTGTTTGGCCACATGGTAACGCGTCTGAATGACAACTCAAACCTATTCGCATCTGGTCGCGCAATTGCTGCAGGTTCTGGCTTATCTGCGACGGAAATACGCCACTTGTTCCGTATGAGTTGACCAGCGGAACTGGTCCACAACTTGCACCCAGTCCATTTCAAATCCCGCATCAAGCAAAATCTTGGCATCGCGTGCGAAGCTGACAGCGCTGCAGGACACCATAGCCACAACAGGCAGGTTCGACGCCGCAATTTGTGCAATCTGTGCTTCAGCACCCGCACGCGGCGGATCGATCACGGCAGCATCGAAGCGGTTCAGGTCTTCGGCGTAAAGCGGGTTTCGAAACAGATCACGGGTCTCGGTCGTGATCTCGTGCAGGCCTGTTGCATGGCGCCAACCAGCATCCAGGGCTTTCAACATGTTGCCAACACCTTCAACCGCATGGACTGATGCCTTTTCGGCAAGCGGCAAAGAGAACGTTCCACACCCTGCAAACAGATCGACAATCTGGTCGGCATCCCCCACAGCTTCACGCACAGCAGACAACAATGTGGTCTCGCCTTCGCGCGTTGCTTGCAGGAAAGCGCCAGGGGGCGGGGTTACATTTGCGGGGCCAAATGATTGCGCAGGCGGGGTTTCCATCGCGATGACCTCGCCATCCCATGACAGCCGGGCAAACCCAAACCGGTGAACGGCCTGTCCCAGCGAAGCTTCAAGCGAACGGTCCAGCGGCTTGCCGCCCGTAACCGAAACATCCAGACCAGCATCTGAAACTGTTGCGTTGATCGACAGCTCACCCTTGCGCGACCCGCCCAAGCCGGTCAGCTCGCCCAAGGCAGGCAGTGCCTCAAGGATTTTCGGGTCGATCAGCTGACAGTTGGATATATCGGTAATCGTGCCAGAACGACGTCCATGAAACCCGACAATCGGCGTCTTCTTTCCGCGTCGCGCGGACAACACAGCCCGCCGCCTTGAGTTCGCTGGAGAGGTGTGAATTGGCCGAAAACTAGTCTCTATTCCATGGGAAATCAGCGCATTTTTGACAATATCCGCTTTCCAATTCGCGACAAATTCGTCCGAGGCATGCATCAAAGAGCACCCGCCACAGGCATTGTAATGCGGGCAGGCAGGTTTGACCCGGTCCACAGACGGCGTGACGATTTTGGGCGCTTCAATCCGGTCGCCTGTCACATCGCCACGCACAACCTCGCCCGGCAAAGTTCGGGCGGCATATACTGGCCCATCAGCAATACCGTCACCCAGATGCCCCAGACGTGTGATCTGATGGGTTACGTCGCTCATTTCAAAAGATCCTCGCGGGTTAGGGAAAAGCCCGATGCGATCCAACGTGCTTCCAGCTTGCGCAGCTGTGACCCCAATTCAGGCCCGGAAAACTCGGGCATCAAGTCAGCAGGTTTGATCGGGAATGACGCCACAGCTCCGGCCGCAATATCCTGTTCAAACCCGTCGGGCAGGGGAGTTTCAAACATCGCAGCACGTAACAGCGCGATATTCAGCGCGGCATCAGCCCCCAGCTTATACGCAAGCTCGCCTATTCCCGCCGTCGACCCAATTCCATCGCGCAAATCTTCAAGGTGCTTTGCGTGCTTCTTGGACAGACGCAACGCCTTGGCCACATCCTGTCCACCAAGCAAACTCAATCGTCGGATTGGATCTGCTGGGTAACCTTGCTCAAGATGCACAAGAACTGCGAGCTTTGACACGTCTGCACCGGGAAGAACCCTTGCCAACACTCCGGATTGCGCCATTGACGCCATAGACGGGGCGGGGTCTGGGGCTGACAGGATCTTAAGCATCTCAGAACCGACCCGTTCTTTAGAAAGAGACTCTAATCCATCCAAATTCGCTGAAATTGCGGCCAATCCATCAACGTCAATTCCCGCCGTTTCATCGCCATACCAAGCGTGAAACCTGAAGAAACGCAGCGTGCGCAAGTAATCTTCGCGGATCCGTTCGCCCGCATCGTCGATGAACCGAACGCGCCTTGTGTGAATATCGGGAAGCCCGCCCAAGGGATCGATAATCTGACCCGAAGCGTCCGCATAAAGTGCGTTCATTGTGAAGTCCCGACGCCGCGCGTCATCTTCGATCTTGTCCGAGAACGCGACGACCGCGCGACGACCGTCTGTCTGCACATCCTTTCGAAACGTCGTGATTTCGTACGGGATGTGATTGATGACAATCGTCACAGTGCCATGGTCAATTCCAGTGGGTAGGGCGCGAAAACCTGCCGCTTCAGCCAGTTCCATAACCCGCGCAGGAAGAGCATTTGTGCTCATATCCAGATCAGTAATCTCGACCCCTAAAAGATCATTCCGTACGCAGCCGCCTACAAAATAGACCTGATATCCCGCATCAGTCAGTAGGCCACAAACTTTTTGAGCCCCGGAATCCGTGATCCAGTCGCCTTGAATGCGCGTCATGATACCAGCCTTTCAGCCAAACCGCGCAGCATTCGCGCCGTTGCGCCCCAGATATAGTAGGGGCCATGTGGAACAGTCTCATACCACCGCATTTGTCCCTGCCAATATCGACCTTGCTGACTGAAATTCGCCAACTTAGTCACGTGATCGAAGGGAACCCGAAAGGCTTCATCTACTTCGCCCGGCTCGACGATAGGCGTAAAGCTTTCCGTCACCAATCCCAGAACGGGCGTAACGGTGAACCCCGTCACGGTCTCATGCGCGGGCAGCTGTCCAAGAACTTCGACATTGCTTGGGGGCAATCCAATTTCTTCATGCGCTTCGCGAAGGGCGGTTGCGGTAATATCAGTGTCTAACTCGTCGCGTTTTCCACCCGGAAAGGCAATCTGGCCCGGATGATGCTTTAACGCGGAAGAGCGTTTGGTCAGCACCAGTTCCAGTCCGGTTTGTGTCTCGATAAAGGGCATCAACACACCAGCCGGGCGCAGTTTTCGCCCGGCAAGGGGTTTCACGTCGGGCGACAAGTCAAAATCCGAACTTCCCATCCCGGGAAGGGACAGGGCAGCCCGAAGGCGCGCGATTTGATCA
Organism: Aliiroseovarius sp. F20344; assembly: GCF_023016155.1. Taxonomy (GTDB): domain Bacteria; phylum Pseudomonadota; class Alphaproteobacteria; order Rhodobacterales; family Rhodobacteraceae; genus Aliiroseovarius. Next base: position 494,184 of record NZ_JALKBG010000003.1, on the reverse strand, counting down.
GGCGCTGTCGCCATTCGCATCCTTGCCCACTGTTGCGGGATCGAGATCGTAATGCGCCCCGCAGAACTGACAATCCGCGGTCACGCGGCCTTCGTCATTGGTCATATGGCCGATATCACGGTCCGAGTAGATCGACAGGCTTTCGCGAACACGGTCTTCCGAACAGGGACACCCGAAATTGACGGGCTGCGGATCAAAGACACGCGGCGCTTCTTCGTGGAACAGGCGCACCAAAAGCTCAGTTGGTTGCACCGACGGACCAACAAGTTCCAGCTCTTCCACCGAATCCAACAGGATGTTGGCACGGCTCCAGTTTTCGCTGTCTTCATCGGTCAGAAGATCGCCGGGCGCCAGCAATCCGCCTTCGCCCGATCCGCCTTCACCCGTCACATGCGGCGAGGATTTCGGCATATGTTGCAGCATCACGCCGCCCGCGCGCCAGCCTTCTTGCCCGCCGGCCCAGACCGATTTGCCAAAGGTCAGGTGAAAGCGCGTTGGAAGCTGTTCGGACTGAGCAAAATAGGCCTGTGCGCAATCGGACAAGGAATTGCCCGCAAGCGGCGTCATACCCTTATAGGGTTGCTGGCCTTCCTTCTGCTGGATCAGGATCGCGAAGATGCCTTTGCCGATTTGCGGAAAGCTGGGTCCGGTTGGGTCCAGACGTTCCTCGTCATAACTGGCATAGGCGCGGATTTCGGCGGGTTCTCCTGCCACCTTCGGCGCATAATAATCGGTGGCGATCAATCGTGCCGGGCCGTCACCGCGAATTTGCAGGGACAGCTTCCAACTTTGCTTGATCGTCTGCCCAATCATGGCGGTCAGCATAGCAGCTTCGGCCACCAGCGCTTCGATCGCAGGGGGGTAGTTATGTTGGGACAGGATCGTGTCCAGCGCTCCGTCAAGGCGCAGAAGGCGCCCGCGGATGTCGCTGTTGTCCAGTTGGAATGGCAGAATGGTGTCATCCCATGCGATTTGAGATCCAAGAGTCATTGGGGTTTCCTATCGGCGTTCAGCTTGGCATACCGCGTCTATATGGTGGCAGCAACCGAATGGAAAAGGGATGATCCGAAGATTTGGAGCCCCAAAGCAAAGAAATCGGCAATACACACCGCGTCCGGGCGCTTACGCGATACTTGCCTTGGGTCGTGACGTGCTGATCACCCATCAAGGTGGTCCGTTTGATGAATACCAACTGCCCGGTGGTGGAATTGATTCAGGTGAAAGCCCGATCGCGGCACTGCATCGCGAGGTGATGGAGGAAACCGGTTGGTCAATCCAAAGTCCAAGGCGACTGGGGGCGTATCGGAGATTCACCTATATGCCCGAGTACGATTTATGGGCCGAGAAAGTCTGCCATATCTTTTTGGCCACTCCTGTCAGACGGATCAGCGATCCGCTTGAGGCAGATCACACAGCGGTTTGGAGCAACGTCATTACCGCAACCAGAGTTCTTCACAGCGAGGGTGATCGCCACTTCCTTCGCAGCTATGTGCGTGATTTATAGGTCAGCATCACACAGGAAAGATCGTCACCGAACTCTTCGCCACCAGCAAACCGGTCCAGATCCCAGACCATGGCATCGAACATCATGTCATTCGTCAGACCACTGTTTTTCTCAAGAATTTCTCCAAACCCTTGTTCTTCAATCTGATTTCCACTTGTATCTTCGCATTCTGTGAAGCCGTCCGAATAGAAGATCAGCCGCTCTCCGGGTTGAAGCGTCATGATTTGACGCTCAAATTCAGCCGCCGAGATCAGCCCGATGGGCATACCACCTTGCCCAACAAACTGAGCCTGGCCAGACCTGTTAAGAACCACCGCATTGGGGTGGCCGCATTGTGTGAACTCCACCTTGCCTGCGGTCATATCCAGATACCCAAACAGCATCGTGAAATAATGTTCCGACAACATGTCCTTGGTCAAAAGCGTGTTTAACTGCGCCGCCACGATCTCGGGTGGTTGTCGTTTGTGGTTGCCGTCCTCGTTTTCAATCAATGCAATGTTGTGCGTGGGTGACCCTTCGGAAAGATACGATGCCAATCGAGCCGTCAGAAGCGCAGACGCGATACCATGCCCCGACACGTCAATTGAATAGAATGCGATATGGTCTTCCCCGGCATCGAAGAAACCAACCAGATCACCCCCAACATGCCCGCAGGGTTTCAATAGAAGCGATACCTCGGCCCGGCCCCAATCACGGAAAGACTCCCGCACCAAAGACTGCTGCATCTTCCGCGCTTCGACCAAATCACGGTCCACCGAATCATAGAGCGTCTTCAGCTCTGTCAGAGCCGATGAAACAAGACGGTTGGTTTCTTGCAGCTCACGCTCCATCGACAGGATGCGCCCGCCAGCAGCAATCCGCGCCCGAAGCTCATCGGGGTTGAAGGGCTTGGCCAGAAAATCGTCAGCGCCCACATCCAGACCGCGTGCAACTGCGCCTTTGTCAGTTTTCGATGTAAGCAGAATAAAATAGACGTATCGCGAAGACTTGTGTGCACGGATTGCTTTGCACAGCTCCAACCCATCCATGCCCGGCATCATCCAGTCACTCAGGACCAAATCGAATTCTTGTGATGCGAAAAGCTTCAACGCCTCGAGTCCCGAATCCGCTTCTTCAACCTCATAACCTTGTCGGGACAATGATTTCGACATGAGACTTCGCTGGGCGCGGCTGTCATCAACAACCAAAATGCGCTGCACAGAATCCGTCCGAACAGATTCGCCCAGCATGGAATCTCTGTCGAGAGACCCAGTATTGTATGATTCTGCTACACTCAAAATTGCTCCAAAACGCTATATGCAAATAACATCTTGGCCCAGCCTTAGAGCAATCGATTTAACAGCCCTTTAAAGCTAAATTTTTCATAGATGTGTATTTATAACAGTATGTTAACTGGCTTCAGTCATGATCCTGCGAACTGTGTAGGAGAGGGCAATGATCAATTGGAATCGTGTGAACGAATTAAAGGATGAAATCGGCGAAGAAGACTTTGGTGAAATTGCCGAAATCTTTCTTGAGGAGGTCGAAGAAGTTATTGAACGCCTTAAAGCCAGCCCCGACCCAAAGCTCTACGAACAGGACATGCATTTCCTGAAGGGATCGGCGTTAAACTTGGGGTTTCGTGACCTGTCCGACATATGCGGGCAAAACGAACAGGCCGCTGCGCAGGGTCAGGTCAGTTCCATTCAGCTCGGGCCGGTTTTCGATGCCTATTCCCAATCAAAATCCGAATTTCTGGCCAAGTGCTGAGGCCTCAAACCACGAATTCCGCAATGGTCTCATCATCGGTGATGTCCGAGAACGCGAACCCACGTTCTTCCAGGCGCCGTTCTAGAATTTCAAAGTTCTCAGGCTTGCTGGTCTCAATTCCCAAAAGTACTGAGCCAAAGTTCCTTGCGCTTTTCTTCATATATTCAAAGCGGGCAATGTTGTCGTCTGGTCCCAGGATCTGAAGAAAGTCTTTCAACGCACCGGGACGTTGAGGAAGCCGGAGAAGGAAGTACTTCTTCAAACCCGCAAAGCGCTGCGCGCGCTCTTTGACGTCAGGCAAGCGTTCGAAATCAAAATTTCCGCCCGAAGTAACGCAGATAACCGTTTTGCCTTTGATCTGATCCTGAACATCTTTCAACGCATCGATGGAAAGGGCACCCGCAGGTTCCAACACAACGCCTTCCACATTCAACATGTCGAGTATGGTCAGACAAATGCGATCTTCGGGAACGCCAAGCACATGTTCTGGATCAACGGACTTCAAGACATCAAAGGTCAGCGCACCAATCCGCGCAACGGCCGCACCGTCAACAAAGTTGTCGACCATATCAAGCGCAACAGGTTCACCTTTATCCAACGCGGCCTTAAGGCTCGCGCCGCCCGCTGGTTCGACATATCGAATCTCGGTCCCCGGCGCAGTCTCTCTGAGATATGTTGTGATCCCAGCAGACAGACCTCCGCCACCGACGGGCAGGATCACCATGTCAGGTGAGCGTCCAAGCTGCGACACGATCTCGGCGGCAACGCTTGCCTGACCTTCGATCACGTCCAGATCATCAAACGGGGAGAGGAAATGTCCGCCTTCGGCTGCGCAATACTCCTGCGCCGCTTTCAGCGTGTCGTCGAAATAGTCCCCAACCAAGCGGATTTCGATACTATCGCCGCCAAAAATGCGGGTTTTCTCGATCTTCTGTTGAGGCGTCGTGACGGGCATGAAGATCACACCGCGCACACCAAAATGTCGGCTGGTATAGGCAACCCCCTGCGCGTGATTGCCAGCTGAGGCACAAACAAACAAATCACGCGACGGATCCGCAGCAAGCGCCTTGCCCATCGCATTAAGCGCACCCCGGATCTTGTAACTGCGTACGGGGCTAAGATCCTCGCGCTTCAACCAAATATCAGCCCCGTACTGAGCCGAAAGATGATCGTTGCGTTGAAGCGGTGTCGCGGGAAACAGTGCCCGCATCTGCTGTTCGGCCACACGGGCCCGTTTCAGAAAATCGCTCATGGTGTGAACCTGCGCTTAGGTTGGCTTGGTTACGTGCATTTGGCAGACCATTCCCGACATTTGGCGAAATGACAATGACGTTGGGGCACAAATCTGTGTCTGCGCAGTCAAGCCGGGCTATGGCCGCGAAACGCACCTTTGATCAGGCATGCGACAACAATGCCGCTTGTGACATGTGGAATCCTGCCAAGCAAAGCTTGCCCCGCCTTTAAATAAAGGATAATCGCCCCGTAAGCTCGCCGTATCTTCATCGTGCGATACTCTGTGAAAGGGAATTTGATGATTTCGTCCAACACCGCGCCGCAGTCTGCGCCAAAGAAAGTTGTTCTGGCTTATTCGGGTGGTCTTGATACCTCGATCATCCTGAAATGGCTGCAGACCGAATATGGTTGTGAAGTGATCACCTTCACCGCTGACCTTGGTCAGGGGGAAGAGCTTGAGCCCGCGCGCAAGAAGGCCGAGATGTTGGGCATCAAACCAGAGAACATCCACATTGAAGACCTGCGCGAAGAATTTGTGCGTGATTATGTCTTCCCGATGTTCCGCGCCAATGCGCAATACGAAGGCCTTTATCTGCTGGGCACCTCGATCGCACGTCCGCTGATCTCAAAGCGCTTGGTTGAAATCGCAGCCGAACATGGTGCGGACGCGGTTAGCCATGGTGCAACCGGCAAAGGCAACGATCAGGTTCGTTTCGAACTGGCCGCCTATGCGCTGAACCCCGAGATCGTCGTGATCGCCCCATGGCGTGAATGGGATCTTGGCTCGCGCACCAAGCTGTTGGAGTTTGCCGAGCAGAACCAGATACCGATCGCCAAAGACAAGCGTGGCGAGGCTCCGTTCTCGGTCGACGCGAACCTTTTGCACACGTCGTCGGAAGGTAAGGTTCTGGAAGATCCGGCTGAGGATGCACCGGATTACGTCTATCAGCGCACCGTGCACCCCGAAGATGCACCGGACGCGCCTGAGTATATCGAGATCGAGTTTGAAAAGGGTGATCCCATTGGCATCAACGGCGAAAAGATGTCGCCCGCAACCATCCTGACCGAATTGAACGAATACGGTCGCAAGCACGGCATTGGCCGTCTTGATTTGGTCGAAGGTCGTTACGTCGGGATGAAATCGCGTGGGATCTATGAAACCCCCGGCGGCACCATCCTGCTGGACGCCCGTCGTGGCATCGAATCGATCACCATGGACCGTGGCGCAATGCATCTGAAAGACGAGCTGATGCCGAAATACGCCGAGCTGATCTATAACGGCTATTGGTTCTCGCCCGAGCGCGAGATGCTGCAAGCCGCCATTGACGCAAGCCAGGATCACGTGACCGGTACCGTCCGTATGAAACTGTACAAGGGTCTTGCTCGCGTGGTTGGCCGCTGGTCGGATCACTCGCTGTACTCGGAAGAGCACGTGACCTTTGAGGAAGACATGGGTGCTTATGACCAGACTGATGCGGCAGGCTTCATTCAGTTGAACGCCCTACGCCTGAAGCTGATCGCGATGCGCAACAAGCGCTTCAAGTAAATTCGCGCCACGTAACTGTGGACCGTTTTCAATCGCCCCCGTATCACGCGGGGGCGTTTTTACATGAGGACCGACATGCCCCTGACACCTATCGCTGAAAAGATCGAACGCGGCCTAACCAAAGTGCCGTTTGACGAAAGCCTAAAACTTGATTGCGGCGAAGATGGTGTGATTGTTCTGCAAGATGGTGTGCTGTCACGCGAAGATGCCGAAACGGACTGCACAATTTCAATGTCTCGTTCAAATCTTGAGAAGCTTATGAAGGGTGATTTGAACCCGATGGCGGCGTTCATGATGGGAAAGATCAAGGTTTCAGGCGAGGTTGCGATCGCCATGCGACTTGGACAGCTTCTTAAGGGCTGAACAGTCACTAACCTTGCAGAAAACGATCAACCTCATCCCGTTTGGGGATGGCATCTGCCGTCCCGAAACGGGTGACTTTTAAGGCCGAGGCCGCAGCACCAAAACGCATGGCATCTTCCGGCATCATTCCCTGATCCAGTCCGGCTGCAACATATCCAATGAAGCAATCGCCCGCACCCGTAGTATCCACTGGCGTGACGGGAAACGCAGGAACCTGAGCGGTTTCGACACCATTTTCGATCCAAACCGCGCCATCAGCACCTTTCGTGATCAGTACAACTGGCACCTCAAGATCAGCGAGCGCAACGCCCAGCGCTTCGGTAAGCTGCTGGGCTTCGATCTGGTTCAAAACCAACATATCTGTGACAGGGAGCATCTTCTTCGCAGCTTCAGCCGTGAACGGCGCGGCCGAGTAAATCACCCGCATTGCACGTGCACGCGCCAGTTTTGCGGCCTCGGTCGTCAGGTTCGTTTCGTTCTGCAATATCAGGGTATCACCCGCAGCCGCATCCTTCAGCGCATCTTCGATAAATGTCACTGTCATGGCAGTGTTCGCGCCGGAATAGAGAACAATCTGGTTCTCGCCTTCGGCATCCACCAAAATATTTGCGTGCCCTGTCGGGACATTCAGCGTGGCAACATGGTTAACGCCCACCCCGGCTTCTTTCAGCGTCTCAACACACCAAGAACCCTCCGGTCCAACTGCGCCAATGTGGCGAACATTTGAACCCGCGCGGGTCACAGCCACAGACTGGTTTGCACCTTTTCCACCAAGGCCGACTGAATGCTCCTGCGCTGAAAGCGTTTCGCCTGGCGCCGGCATGTGCGACACATGATAGAAGTTGTCGATGTTAATGGAACCGAAGTTGAAGATGGTCACGGGGCGTCTCCTTGTCAGCGCAGGTTAACGCGCTTGCGGCGTGGTGCAAGAGCGGCCTAGAGTAACGGGGAAGCGCCTTGTTTTATTCACCTTTTTGAATGAGACTTTGCTATTGTATTCCATTGTATACAGTTTATACGAGCCATCAATACGCTCATTAGCATGGAGACGACCATGACAAAGATCCAAGCCACTCTGATTCCCGGCGATGGGATTGGCCCCGAAATCACCGAAGCCGTTACAGCCATCCTTGATAAAATGGGTAGCCCGTTTGAATGGGACGTCCAGCAGGCGGGGATGACCGCTTTTGATGCCACTGGAACCCCGCTGCCCGAAGCCACGCTGGAAAGCATCCGCAAATCCAAGTTGGCACTGAAGGGTCCGCTGACCACGCCCGTTGGCGGCGGTTTCAAGTCGATCAACCTGCAACTGCGTCAGGCGTTTAACCTCTATGCCAACGTCCGCCCCACGAAGACGATCAAGTTAGATGGGCGCTATGACAACGTTGATATGGTGATCTTCCGCGAGAATTTGGAAGGTTATTACATCTCGGACGAAGGCTATATGGAGCACAATGGCGACCCCGAAGGGAAAGTCTTCTCGACCGGGTACAACACCAAAGAAGGCGCCCAACGCATCACCCGCGCCGCGTTTGAATATGCGGTGGCAAATGGGCGCAAGAAGGTTTCGATCGTGCACAAGGCCAACATCCTGAAATTGCTATCGGGGATGTTCCTTGAGGAAGCCCGCAAGATTGCGCAGGAATATGAAGGCCGCGTCGATTTCGACGAGCGCATCGTCGATGCTTGCGCCATGCAAATGGTCATGTATCCGGACGCCTTTGACGTGATCGTCACAACCAACCTGTTTGGCGACATCCTGTCCGACCTTGCTGCTGGACTAGTTGGCGGTCTGGGTCTGGCCCCCGGCGCCAACATTGGTGAAGACGCAGCGATCTTCGAAGCGGTCCACGGATCAGCCCCTGACATTGCCGGGCAACAGAAAGCCAACCCCTGCGCCTTCCTGATGGCGGCGGGCCTGATGCTGGAACATGTCGGCAAAACCGATGACGCCCAGCGCCTGAAGAAAGCCGTGATTGAAACGGTTCAGGCCAAGGACCGCGTGACCCCGGATCTGGGCGGCACGGGCAACACGATGTCGATTGCCGAAGCGATCATGGATCGCCTGTAAGATTTGATGCGTCGCAAAGACGCGTCACTTAAAACATGCGAGCCTTCTTGTATGGAGGCTCGCATGACAAATCTGATCACCATCACCAATGAGAACGTCGAGAAGCACGGCTTCTTTTGCAAAATGTCCGCGCGCAAAAGCTCGGCATGGAAGCGAAAGCGCGCGTGGCTTTCTGATCGCTTTGATGAAGGCCTGCAAATGCGGCTTCTGGATGAAGGCGAACGAGGCTTTATCGAGTTTACACCCGGAGATTTCGCGTGGCGCGGCGTCGAAAACGCAGCCGAGTTTATGATCATTCACTGCCTGTGGGTGGTCGGCAAAAGCAAAGGCAAAGGCCACGCCAAAGCCCTGCTGGACGAGGCCGAAAGCTACGCCCGCGAGAACGGATTTCGCGGGAATGCTGCGCTGACAAGTTCAGGAAACTGGATCGTCGACCGACCCATTCTAGAGGCGCGTGGTTACGCGGAAATTGACACAGCCGCACCCGGTTACTCGCTTATGGCATTGCCATTTGAGAACAACGCAACATTGCCTCGTCTTGCTGGCCGTTGGGACGAAAAAGCCAAGGCTTTGGGTAACGGCCTAACCGTTCTACACTCTGCTCAATGTCCTTATCTTGAGGACGCGGTCCAACACGCAAAAGACGCAGCCGCAGAGGCTGGCATTCCCTTCAACGCCTTTGAAATCACCAGCGCACAAGACCTGCGAGACCGTGCTCCAAATCCTTACGGAGTTTTTTCGATGGTCTTGGATGGGCGGCAAATCGCTTCGCATTATCTGTTGAAGAAGCAGATCATGCCATTGCTTGCGCAATCATAGCCAAATTTGGCCTGTATAACCCTCAAGTCCCTTTTTTTTCGTGCCGATCTTGTGTATGGGAAAGGGGAAATCCCACCTTTCGCCGTTCAGGGCATTGACCCTTTGGCGAAGTTCTCCGCGAAAAAAGAGGTGTTCTAAAATGACCGATAAATCGCAAGCAGACATACTGTATACAATTGTAGACGAAGCGCCCGAGCTGGCCTCGGCCTCGTTTCTTCCGATCATCCGCAAGTTCGTTTCCGCCGCGGGAATCACCGTTGGCACGCCGGACATTTCGTTGGCCGGCCGCATCATCGCAACCTTCCCCGATAACCTGACCGACGATCAGCGCCAGTCGGACGATCTGGCAGCGCTGGGCGAGCTGGTGAAAACCCCCGGTGCAAACGTGATCAAGCTGCCGAACATCTCGGCCTCGGTCCCGCAGCTGGTTGCCGCCATCGAAGAGCTTCAGGCTCAGGGCTATAACCTGCCCAGCTATCCGGAAGATCCCTCGACAGACGAAGAAAAAGCCATCCGCGCCCGCTACGACGCCATCAAAGGTTCAGCTGTGAACCCTGTTCTGCGTGAAGGCAACTCGGACCGTCGTTCGGCCCGCGCTGTTAAGAACTTTGCTCAGAACAACCCGCACTCGATGGGTGCTTGGGAATCGTCTTCGAAGACCAAAGTCTCGTCCATGCCGGGCAACGATTTTTACGCCAACGAAGTATCGGCCACCATCTCGGCTGCTCAGGCCGGTGACGCGAAGATCGAATTCGTCGGCAAAGACGGCTCGACCACCGTTCTGAAAGACGGCTGGCCGCTGGAAGAAGGCACCATCGCGGATGCAACCTTCATGTCGGCGAAAGCTCTTGGTTCCTTCCTGGCTGACGCCATCGAAGACACCAAAAAAGACGGCACCATGTTCTCGCTTCACATGAAAGCGACCATGATGAAAGTGTCTGACCCGATTATCTTCGGCCACGCTGTAAAAGCTTGGCTGGGTCCGGTTTGGGACAAGCATGGTGAAGCAATTGCCGCCGCTGGTGGTTCGCCCAACTCGGGCCTGGGTGACGTGCTGGCTGCTATCGACAGCATGGGCAACGCTGCCGAGATCAAAGCGGAAATCGCCGCGCTGGATCGTCCATCGATGTATATGGTCGACAGTGACAAAGGCATCACCAACCTGCACGTGCCGTCGGACGTGATCATCGACGCTTCGATGCCCGCCGTGATCCGCGCAGGCGGTAAAGGCTGGGACGAAGCTGGCGCCAAGGGCGACACCAACTGTGTGATCCCCGACCGCTGCTATGCCACCGTCTATGACGAAACCATCAACTTCTTCAAAGCCAACGGCGCGCTGGACGTGACCACCGCGGGTTCGGTCGCCAACGTCGGCCTGATGGCTCAGAAGGCTGAAGAGTACGGATCGCACCCGACCACGTTTGAAGCCCCGGCAGACGGAACCATCCGCGTCGTTACTGCCAATGGCGACACGCTGCACAGCCACGAGGTTGAAGCTGGTGATATCTGGCGTTCGTGCACTGTGAAGAAAGCTCCTATCGAAAACTGGATCGAGCTGGCCCTTGACCGTCAGCGTCTGACCGGTTCGGAAGCCATCTTCTGGCTGGACGCAAACCGTGCCCACGATGCCGAGCTGATCAAATACGTGACACCGGCCCTGGAAGCAGCTGGCAAAGCCGACCTGTTCCAGATCATGGCCCCGCGTGAAGCAACCGCGCAGTCGCTGAAAACCATCACGGCTGGCAACGATAGCATCGCCATCACCGGCAACGTTCTGCGTGACTATCTGACCGACCTGTTCCCGATCCTGGAGCTGGGCACCTCGGCCAAAATGCTTTCGATTGTGAAGCTGATGAAAGGCGGCGGTCTGTTTGAAACCGGCGCTGGTGGTTCGGCACCGAAGCACGTTCAGCAGCTGGTTGAAGAAAACCATCTGCGTTGGGACTCGATGGGCGAATTCTGTGCACTGGGTGAAAGCCTGAACTTCCTGGCTGACGTCAAAGGCAACGCCAAAGCCGGCGTGCTGGGAGCAGCTGCTGAAGCTGCGACCCAAGGCATTTTGGACAACAACAACTCGCCTTCGCGTAAAGTTGGTGAGCCGGATAACCGCGACAGCCACTATTGGTTTGCAAGGTACTGGGCCGACGCTCTGGCAGCTCAGTCGGACGATGCCGATCTGGCCGCCGAGTTCGCTCCGATTGCCAAGGCGCTGGCCGGCGGTGAAGAGGCCATTCTGGCCGAGCTGGCCGCAGCTCAGGGTCCGTCAGCAGATATCGGCGGCTACTTCCGACCCTCGGTCGAAATGAAAGCCAAAGTGATGCGCCCCTCGGCCACGCTGAACGCGATCATCGACTAAGCTTAGTCAACAAAACAATTGGATGCCCTGCGGTGAAAACTGCGGGGCATTTTCTATTTGGTCAGAACGCCTGCGCGGAAAAGCTCTTCCCGGCTTGGCATCCAAAGCGCGGGCGGTCGAGTGGCAAAGGCTTTTTCTATAAACCACGACGGAAGACCCCGATCTGACAGATAGGCCCGATCCCGTTTTTCCTCTGCTTCAACATCAAATAGCACCAGATTGACCGCGCTTTCCAAAGTGTAGCCGTGAAACCCGATGGTCGTATTCTGCGCCGCCGTTCGGGCCGCTCCAGCCATGAACACCAAGGTACAGGCTGAACTGCATTGATCGACCGCATTGGTGTTCAGCGCACGGGCTTCGACCAGTTTCACCAATCCGCGCGCTTCGAAGATGTTGCCCCCTTCACTGCTCAAATGAAATGTTTGAACGCCCGGGTGGGCTTCCATCATCGTTCGGAAGGCTTTGGTGACGCCGCCCGTTATTGTGCCTTCTAAATGAATGTCGGTTCCGGATGGGGAAACATACAAAGCGTATTGTTGCGCGTTTTCCCGGGCACGTCTTTCAGAATAGCTTTCCTGCTCGATTATCACATCGGTCGCAAGCCACAGGCCCCACCATAAAGAAATCATCATGAAAACCGCCACGACAAGCCCTAGTACTCCGCCCCATATGGGGAGTTGAGCGCCCAGCGCAGTGCCTTGCCGCTCTACCGATCTGAAATAACCAGTTGCTTGCCAAACCAATAAAAGAAGGTCGCTTGCAAATAGGGTGACCACCACCACGATCGGAAGCGGTGCGAAATTGGTTAGGGCTAAGAACGTCGCAATGATGAATAGCCGCAGTCCAACTGCGTTGACCCAGAAGCTTTGTATAGGTGGCTGGTCGCCACGCCAATGGGTCTGAAAATATCGCATGGCAAAGCCTAGACCTCGCCATGCGATCAGGTCAATTCACGCTTACTTTTTACCCAGTCGGGTGGCCGCTAGCATCGCCATGTTCAGAATGTCGTTCGATGTCGAGTTCGTTGAACAAATCTGGATCGGTTGATCAATACCGGACAGGATTGGGCCAATGACCGTAGCGCCTGCCAGTTCCTGCATCATCTTGACCGAGATCGAAGCCGAGTGGCGCGCCGGAACCACAAGAATGTTGGCGGGGCCAGACAGGCGGCAGAACGGATATTGCGCCATGACGTCCGCGTTTAGTGCCACGTCGGCGGTCATTTCACCTTCGAATTCAAAGTCCACACCGCGTGCTTCCAAAATGGCTGGCGCTTCGTGCAGTTTCGAAGCGCGTTCCGACACCGGATAGCCGAAGGTCGAGAAGCTGACGAAGGCAACGCGTGGCTCAAGTCCCAAGCCACGGGCTACGGCGGCTGCACGTTCGGCGATGTTGGCCAGATCTTCGGTCTCGGGCCATTCGTGCACCAGCGTATCCGCTATAAGAACAATGCGTCCTTTGTGCAGAACGGCCGTCACTCCCACCGCACCATCGGCTGCGGTTGCGTCAAACACATGGTTGATCCGATCAAGAACATAAGCCGACTTGCGCGTTGCGCCGGTGATCAGACCGTCGCCATGCCCATGCGCCAACATAAGCGAGGCGAACACGTGCCGATCCCGTGCAGCCAGTCGGTGAATGTCGTGATGATCAAAACCCTGACGCTGAAGGCGTTTGTACAGGAAATCTTTATAGGTCTCGAGATGCTCGGTGTTGGCAGCATTCACCACGCGCAGCTCGCGCACCGCATCGCCCAAGCCGTCGGCGGTTAGCTTCGCTTTCACATCATCCTCGCGCCCAACAACCAACGCCTGACCATAGCCGTTGCGTTGATACTGGACCGCGGCCCGCAGGGCTTGCGAGTTGTCTCCCTCGGCAAAAATCATAGTCGCTTGGTTCTTCCGGGCACGTGCAGTAATGCCGCGCAAGATCGAGGCCGTCGGGTCCATCCGCGCCTTCAGGCTTTGCTCGTATCCGTCCATATCAATGATCGGTCGGCGCGCAACGCCAGTGTCCATACCTGCTTTCGCAACCGCTGGCGGGATCACGTGGATCAGGCGCGGATCAAACGGCGTCGGGATGATATAGTCGCGGCCAAAACTCAACTTCTTGCCATAGGCCATGGCCACCTCGTCTGGCACATCTTCACGTGCCAGCTCGGCCAGCGCCTGTGCGCATGCAATTTTCATTTCGTCGTTGATTGCACGCGCATTGATGTCCAGCGCGCCACGGAACAGGTACGGGAAACCCAGAACGTTGTTTACTTGGTTCGGATAGTCCGAACGACCAGTCGCAACAATCGCATCGTTGCGCACCTCGTGAGCCTCTTCTGGAGTAATCTCGGGATCGGGGTTCGCCATCGCGAAGATCACAGGATTGTCCGCCATCGAGGCCACCATGTCCTGCGTCACAGCCCCTTTGACTGACACACCAAGGAACACATCCGCCCCGTCCATCGCCTCTTCCAACGTGCGCAGTTTGGTGTTGGCGGCGTGGGCAGATTTCCACTGGTTCATGCCGTCTTTACGGCCCTGATAGATCACGCCCTTAGTATCGCAGACGATGCAGTTGTCATGCTTCGCGCCCATTGCCTTGATCAGCTCGATACACGCGATGCCTGCGGCGCCGGCACCGTTCAAAACAATCCGGCAATCTTCGATCTTTTTGCCCGACAGATGCAGCGCGTTCAGAAGTCCTGCGGCGCAGATCACCGCTGTGCCGTGCTGGTCATCGTGAAAGACGGGGATATTCATCTCTTCCTTAAGGCGCTGTTCGATGATGAAACACTCGGGCGCCTTAATGTCCTCAAGGTTGATGCCGCCGAAGGTCGGGCCCATCAGCTTGACTGCGTTGATGAACGCCTCGGGATCTTCGGTGTCCAGCTCGATATCGATCGAGTTCACGTCCGCGAAGCGCTTGAACAGTACGGCCTTGCCTTCCATCACCGGCTTCGACGCCAGCGCGCCCAGGTTGCCCAGACCCAAAACCGCAGTACCGTTTGAGATCACCGCCACAAGGTTGCCCTTATTGGTGTAGTCATAGGCCGTTTGCGGGTTGTCGGCGATTGCCTCACACGGAACCGCAACGCCCGGCGAATAGGCCAAAGATAGATCGCGCTGCGTGGTCATCGGGACGGATGGCGTGACCTCAAACTTGCCCGGTGTCGGGTCGATGTGGAAGGCAAGTGCTTCTTCATTGGTGATCTTGGCTTTGGGCATAACTCGGGCCTTTGTCGTCTTCATTCGAAGTCAAACCCTTACAGGGGGAAAAACAGGTCCTCAACCGGTATTCGGCTATTAATGTGTCTTTTATCCGGGGTTTTTTGGTAATTCTTGAAAATATCTGGTGAAGTTTACGGCAATAATCGTAATTTCACCGGTGCACTGCATTCCCTCGTGCCTTTCAAGACGATCCATCATATATGTGAGCCACAAGATCAGGAGGCGTCACGTGGCACAAAAAATCCTTCTAACCGGCGGTGCGGGTTTCATTGGATCGCATACTTTCGTGGAATTGACCAAAGCCGGGTACGAGGTTGTCATTCTCGACAACTTCTCAAACGCGCAACGGGATGTGCTGGACCGGCTAGAGGTGATCAGCAACGAAAAGGTAGTGCATGTAGACGGCGACGTTCTGGACGAAGCGCTTCTGACTCGTGTCTTCGCCCAGCACAAGTTCGATGCCGTTGTCCACTTCGCCGCTTTGAAGGCAGTTGGTGAAAGCACCGAGAAGCCGTTGGATTATCTGACGACCAATATCTCGGGCCTGTACACGCTGCTGAATGTGATGAAGGCCGCTGGCGTTTTCCGCTTGGTCTTTTCGTCTTCCGCCACCGTTTACGGCCAGCCGGATCAACTGCCCGTCCCAGAAACCGCCCCGCGCAGCTTCAACAATCCCTATGGCTATACCAAGCTGGTTTGCGAACAATCGTTAGAGCAAGTCGCTGCCGCTGATGACCGCTGGGCCTTTGGCATCCTGCGTTATTTCAATCCCGCCGGCGCGCATGAAACAGGCCTGATCGGGGAAGACCCCAATGATATTCCGAACAACCTGATGCCTTATATTGCCAAGGTTGCGACGGGCGAGCTTGAGAAGCTATCCGTTTTTGGCGATGACTACGACACACCCGACGGAACCGGGGTTCGCGACTATATCCACGTGATGGATTTGGCCCGCGGACACGTCCAATCGGTTGGGGCCTTGCTGGAAACCAATGAAGGTCACACTGTAAATCTGGGCACCGGCACCGGCTATTCCGTGATGGATATGTTGCGTGCCTACGAACAGGCCGCAGGAAAAGAGCTTCCCTATCAAATGTCCCCGCGTCGCGCGGGGGATGTGGCCAGCGTCTATGGCGATCCGTCGAAAGCTCGGGAAATTCTGGGTTTCGAAGCTGAACGCGGCCTGGATGAGATGTGCGAAAGCAGTTGGAACTGGGTCTCGCGCCGCAAAAACACCTGACCCCTCTTTCACCCCGGCGCATGACGTCCTAGTCTGTCGCAAATCAATCCGCCGGGGGGCAGCAGGTGAACGAAAAACCAGCCAAGATCACGCCAATGATGGCGCAGTTTCTTGAGATTAAAGACGGCTACCAAGACGCCCTTTTGTTCTATCGCATGGGCGATTTTTACGAACTTTTCTTTGATGACGCCGTCGCAGCGGCCGAAGCGCTTGATATTGCGCTGACCAAACGCGGCAAGCATCTGGGCGAAGACATCCCAATGTGTGGCGTACCGTTCCATGCCGCCGAAGGGTATTTGCTGACGCTGATCCGCAAAGGCTTCCGTGTTGCGGTTTGTGAACAGATGGAAAACCCCGCCGAAGCCAAGAAGCGTGGGTCAAAATCCGTTGTGAAACGCGACGTGGTGCGGCTTGTCACGCCAGGCACTCTGACCGAAGAAAGCCTGCTGGACGCCCGCCGTCACAACTTTCTGGCAGCCTTTAATGAAGTTCGCGGCGAAGGCGCTTTAGCGTGGGTTGATATCTCAACCGGTGCCTTTCGCGTGATGCCCTGCCCTCCGGTTCGGCTTGGGCCAGAGCTTGCCCGGCTCGCCCCGCGTGAAGTTTTAGTATCCGAGGCCGGGTATCAAAATTACGCCGGAATAATGACTGAATCAGGGGCTTCGCCAACGGAGTTGGGACGTGCCGCCTTTGACAGCACCGGGGCCGAAAAACGGCTGCTGGATCTGTATAAGATCGGGTCGCTTGATGCGTTCGGTAGCTTCTCGCGTGCAGAACTTGGTGCGATGGGCGCGATTGTCGAATACTTAGACATCACACAGAAAGGCAAACTGCCCCTACTGCGCGCGCCTGTGAAAGAACTTGCGCATGGCACAATGCAAATCGACGCAGCCACGCGTCGAAATCTAGAGCTGACCCACAGCTTGTCGGGCGGGCGTGACGGTTCACTTCTGTCTGTCATCGATCGTTCGGTTACTTCGGGTGGTGGGCGTTTGCTGGAACGTCGGATTTCAAGCCCTTCACGCACCCTACCCGAAATCAACGCGCGTCTTGATGCTGTACGTTTTTTGGTGGAACAGAGACTGATCTGTGAGAATACACGCGAGTTTCTGCGAAATGTTCCAGACATTGACCGCGCCCTATCGCGCCTTGGGTTAGAGCGCGGCGGCCCGAGGGATCTTGGGGCAATCCGCAACGGGCTTGCCGCCGCAAACGACCTTGCAGATAGCCTTTCACAGTCAGATCTTCCATCAAAGCTGGCCGAAGCCTCGGCCAATCTGCGCGGCCATGATGATTTGATCGAGCTTCTTGATCAGGCGCTGGTGGCGGAACCTCCGCTTTTGGCGCGTGACGGGGGGTACATTGCGCCGGGTTATAATGAAGAATTGGATGAAGCCCGGCAGCTTCGTGATGAAGGGCGTGGTGTCATTGCGAAAATGCAGGCGCAATACGCCGAACACACCGGGATCAGCTCGCTTAAGGTCAAGCACAACAACGTGCTGGGCTACTTCATTGAAACCACGGCGACTCATGCCGAGAAGATGCTGAACGCCCCGCTGTCAGAAACCTATATTCACCGGCAAACGACAGCCAACGCGGTTCGCTTCACCACCGTTGCGCTCAGCGATATGGAAACGAAGATTCTGAACGCCGGAAATAGGGCACTTGAGATCGAAAAACGTCTCTATTCCGCCCTAACAGGCGCTATTCTGGACAGGGTCGCCCAAATCTCAGACACCGCCCGTGCTTTGTCTGAGATTGATGTCGCAACCGGCTTTGCAGATCTTGCGCGGTCTGAAAACTGGTCCGCACCCAAGGTTGATGACAGCCGAGTGTTTCACGTGGAAGCCGGGCGTCATCCGGTTGTCGAAGCTGCCCTGCGAAAGTCGGGCGAGGCGTTCGTGGCCAATGATTGCGACCTTGCGGATGGCGAAAGGGCTGCCGATGTGTGGCTTCTGACTGGTCCAAACATGGCCGGTAAGTCGACTTTCCTGCGCCAGAACGCTTTGATCGCGCTATTGGCCCAAGCAGGCAGCTTTGTTCCCGCAAAATCTGCTCACATAGGATTGGTGTCACAACTTTTCAGTCGCGTGGGAGCATCGGACGATTTGGCGCGTGGGCGGTCGACCTTTATGGTCGAAATGGTCGAAACCGCTGCCATTCTGAACCAAGCAGATGACCGCGCACTTGTTATTTTGGATGAGATCGGGCGCGGAACGGCAACCTATGACGGCTTGTCCATTGCATGGGCCACGTTGGAACACCTTCACGACGTCAACAAATCCCGCGCCTTGTTTGCCACCCATTACCACGAGATGACCCAGCTTTCTGACAAACTGGATGGGGTCGAAAACGCGACCATCGCCGTGAAGGAATGGGAAGGCGAAGTGATCTTCCTTCATGAGGTTCGCAAGGGCGCCGCGGATCGGTCCTACGGTGTGCAAGTCGCCAAGCTTGCTGGTCTTCCAGACAGCGTCGTCGCCCGTGCCAATGTTGTTCTTGAGGCGTTGGAGAAAGGTGAACGTGAAGGGTCAGGACAGAAGGCCGTTATTGATGACCTTCCACTGTTCTCTGCCATTGCAGAGCCGACTCCCATTAAAGCTTCAGGCGACGGTGACCTTAAACGCGCGCTTAAAGACATACACCCCGACGATCTTAAGCCAATCGAAGCGCTGAATTTGCTTTACGAGCTGAAAGACCTGGCAGCAGAAAAATAAACGCCCCCGGAGAACCGAGGGCGCTTTGATCTTTTGCTTGCAAACAGCTTACTTCGGTGTCGACGACACGCCTACTTGTGCGGGACGCAGAAGGCGATCGTGCAACATGAAACCTTCGGCCATAACCTGAATGATGTCGCCAGCCTTGGTGCCAGGCACCGGGGCTTCGAACATGGCTTCGTGAACTTCGGGGTCGAACTCATCACCCACTTCTGGGGCCAGAAGATGAATGCCGTGCTTGTCGAAGATGCCAAGAAGGGCCCGCATGGTCAGCTGAACGCCTTCCAACAACGCTTTGTCGGCTTCGCCAGCTTCGCTTGAAGCCTCAAGCGCGCGTTTCATATTGTCGTAAACCGGAAGCATATCGCGTGCCAGTTTTGACCCGCCGTAATTCTCAGCCTCACGGCGATCACGTTCTCCACGCTTGCGAGTGTTTTCCGCGTCTGCCAGCGCACGCATGAAACGATCTTTCATCTCGTCACGCTCGGCGCGCAGGGCGACCAGCTGATCCTCAAGACTTACTTCGTCGTCTTCGGTCACTTCTTCGGTCATCAGTTTGTCGATGCCCGGTTCCAGTTCCTCTGCGGAATCTGTTTTCGCGTCCGTCATATCTTTGCCTCTATCCTCGGCCTTTATCCTCGATCCGAGATCATCTTGCCAATCAGCTGGGCTGTATAGTCCACAATTGGAACGATCCGCCCATAGTTCAGCCGTGTCGGACCAATCACCCCGACAGCACCGATGATCTTTCGATCAGCGTTCATATAAGGTGAAACCACCAAAGAGGAACCCGAAAGTGAGAAAAGTTTGTTCTCAGACCCAATAAAAATGCGCACACCCTCTCCCTGATCGGCCAGATCAAGGAAATCTGCGATATCTCGCTTGCGTTCAAGGTCATCAAACAGCGTGCGGATTTTATCCAAATCGACTTCTTCGGCGTCTTCGGTCAAAAGATTCGAGCGTCCGCGCACGATCAAACGCTCATAGGGTTGGCCTTCGTTTTCCCAAATCGCAGCACCGCTTTCGATCAACACTTGCGCAAGCGCGTCCAGCTCTTGCCGGCGATGGGCGATTTCTTTGGAAACGATCCCCTGAAGCTCAGATATCGTGCGGCCCTCGGCCAACGCGTTTAGAAAATTCGCGGCTTCGCGCATAGAGCTTGGCGTTTGCCCCGCGGGGGGTTCAAACACGCGGTTTTCAACATGCCCGTCCGCAAAGACCAAAACGGCAAGCGCACGATCCGGGCCAAGGGATACGAATTCGATGTGTTTGATGGGGGCTTCGTGTTTGGGGGTAAGAACAAGGCTTGCCCCGGCCGTTATCCCTGAAAGCGCCGCGCCCACACGGTCCATCATCGAGTTGATATTGCTTTCATTTCCGACAGTTGCATCGATTTTCTGACGATCATCTTTCGTCAGATCGGACACCTCTAACAACCCATCAACAAACATGCGCAGGCCAAGTTCGGTGGGAATACGCCCAGCAGACACATGCGGGCTGTCCAAGAGCCCCATGAACTCTAAGTCCTGCATAACATTGCGAATGGTCGCCGCGCTGACGCTTTCGGTCAGGCTGCGGGTTAAGCTGCGCGAGCCCACAGGCGCACCCGTTTCAAGATAGCTTTCAACGATACAGCGGAACACCTCGCGCGAGCGATCGTTCATGTCTTCCATCAATTCGGGGCCATCTGCCATCAGCTTACGCCTTGCCTTTTTGCCAGACCCATGGCTATCACGCTTTAAAAGCGGAAACAAAGGAAGAAGCCATGCGTCCCTCTGGTCGGAATTTAGATCAAATGCGCCCGATTTCAATCGAGACCGGGGTAACAAAACACGCTGAAGGATCCTGCATGATCCGCGTGGGCGATACACATGTTCTGTGTACCGCGTCGCTGGAAGAGCGCGTGCCGCCTTTTCTGCGCAACTCTGGCAAGGGTTGGGTAACGGCTGAATATGGGATGCTGCCCCGCTCTACCGGGTCGCGCATGCGTCGCGAAGCAGCAGCTGGCAAACAAGGCGGCCGTACTGTTGAAATTCAGCGCCTTATCGGACGCAGCTTGCGCGCCGGTGTTGATCTTGTTGGACTGGGCGAGCGCCAAATCACAGTTGATTGTGATGTCATTCAGGCCGATGGCGGCACACGCTGTGCGGCAATCACAGGCGGCTGGGTCGCGCTTCGCCTTGCTGTAAACAAACTTCTGAAAGCGGGCGACGTTACCACGGATCCTCTGATGGATCCCGTTGCGGCTGTTTCATGCGGAGTTTACGCAGGTCAACCAGTGCTGGATCTGGACTACCCCGAAGACAGCGAAGCTGGCGTTGATGGCAACTTTGTTCTTTGCGGACCAAAACTGATTGAGGTGCAGATGTCGGCCGAAGGTTCGACTTTCACCCGTGATCAGATGAATCAACTTATGGACCTTGCAGATAAAGGCGTGAACGAGCTCGTCGCCGCACAGATCGAGGCCACGTCGTAATGCGTCGCTTCGACGGTAAAAAACTGGTGATCGCCACGCATAACGCGGGCAAGCTGCGCGAAATCTCTGCGTTGCTTGAACCCTTCGGGGTTCAGGTCACTTCGGCGGGCGAACTTGGCCTGCCGGAACCAGAAGAAACCGAAGATACATTTGCTGGAAACGCGCGCATCAAGGCACATTTTGCCGCAAAAGAAAGCGGCCTGCCCGCCCTGTCCGATGACAGCGGAATTATGGTCGACGCTTTGGACGGAGCGCCCGGTGTTTACACAGCGGATTGGGCAGAGACCCCCAACGGTCGTGATTTCCCAATGGCAATGGACAAAACCTGGTCGCTTCTGGAAGAAAAGAACGCGCCCCTTCCCCGCACCGCTCGTTTTTGCTGCACGCTTTGCCTTGCTTGGCCCGATGGTCATGACGAGCTTTTCGAAGGCATGGTAGACGGATCTTTAACCTGGCCCATGCGCGGGGATCTGGGCTTTGGCTATGACCCGATTTTTATGCCCGAAGGATTTGACATCACATTCGGCGAAATGGACCCAGACAAAAAGCACCAGATGAGCCACCGCGCCGATGCGTTCGCCAAACTGGTAAAGGGCGCTTTTGCTTGAGAATTGGCAAATCGGGGGCTTCGGCCTTTATGTGCACTGGCCCTTTTGCGCATCGAAATGCCCGTATTGCGATTTCAACAGCCATGTTTCTGCGACAATTGACCATAACGCGTGGAAAGACGCCTATTTGGCGGAGCTTCGACGCTATGGCGCGGAAACACAGGGCCGCGTGCTGGACAGCATCTATTTCGGGGGCGGCACGCCCAGCCTGATGAATCCTAAGATCGTGGCCGCCATAATCGAAGAGGCGCGCCAACATTGGACGTTTGCCAACGATATCGAGATCACGCTTGAGGCCAATCCAAGTTCGATCGAGATGCAAAACTTCCGTGGCTATAAAGATGGTGGGGTCAATCGTGTGTCCATGGGCATTCAAGCGCTGAACAACGATGATCTTCGCAAGCTTGGTCGTCTTCATAGCGTTGAAGAGGCAAAACAGGCTCTAACACTGGCGAAATCGCTGTTTGAGCGCGTCAGCTTTGATCTGATCTACGCAAGACAAGATCAAAGCCTAGACGCATGGGAAGCTGAATTGCGCGAAGCGATCAGCTACAATCCAGCGCATCTATCGCTCTACCAGCTTACAATCGAACCCGGCACGGCATTTGGGGCACGTCATGAAGCTGGAAAGCTGAAAGGCCTTCCGATTGATGAGATGGCGACGGACATGTATTTCCTGACCCAACGCATCACGCGCGAGGCTGGGATTCCGGCCTATGAAGTCTCTAATCATGCCCAAATCGACGATGAAAGCCGTCACAACCTGATCTACTGGCGGTCAGGTGACTGGTTGGGCATCGGACCGGGGGCGCATGGCCGCATCACCCTTAACGGTACGCGATACGCAACAGAAACCGCTCTTGCCCCCAATACCTGGCTGGATGCTGTATCTTGTGGAAGCGGGGAAAGCCTGCGGGACACAATTCCAGCCGATGAATGGGCGACCGAATTCCTTCTGATGGGATTGCGCACGGCTGAAGGGATCGACCTTGATCGACTTGGGTCAATTCATGATAACGCAGTTAATCACAATAAAATCAAAGACTTAATTGAACTGTCTTTGATTGACCTTGATGGGAAAACACTTCGGGCGACTGAAAATGGCCGCCCGGTGTTAAATGGCATCTTGCGTGAATTGCTGCCTGACTGACGCTTAGCTGGACAGCTTCCCGCAGATATCATCCAGCTGATCCAAGCTCTGGTAGCGAATGGTAACTGTCCCAGCTTCACCCCCAGCCTTATGATCGATCTGAACCTTCATTCCTGTGGCAGCGGACAGATCTGACTCAAGCGCCTTGGTATCAGCATCTTTTTCGGACTTTGGGTTTGTCTGACGGGGCTTTGACAGGCTTGGACCCTTTGCCAGTTTCTCGGCTGCACGCACTGACAGGCCCTTACTGATGATCTCGCGCGCCAAAGCAGACGGGTTTTCGGCTGTTACCAGCGTCCGTGCGTGCCCAGCGGAAAGCTTGCCATCGCGAACAAAGGCCTGAACGTCCCCGGGAAGGTTCAAAAGGCGAAGAAGGTTGGCGATATAGCTGCGGCTTTTGCCAAGGGCTTCGGATACTTTCTCTTGTGTATGCCCAAAGCGGTCCATCAGGTCGCGATAGCCTGCCGCCTCTTCGATCGCATTCAGATCAGCGCGCTGAATGTTCTCAATAATCGCAACTTCCAGCGCCTCTGTGTCGTTATATTCTCTAATAACTACAGGGACTTGGTGTAGTTTCGCCATTTGCGACGCTCGCCAACGACGCTCGCCAGCAACGATTTCATACTCGTCGTCAGATTGGGGTTTTGGGCGTACGATAAGTGGCTGAATGACGCCTTTTTCTTTGATCGACGCCGCTAAATCATCCAACTGTTCTTGTGTAAAGGTACGCCGCGGCTGTTCCGGATTGGGTGAGATCTTTTCGATCGGCACCATCATATCAGCACGACGCGGCTCTGACGATGCGTCCTTAGTCGGCTCTTCAACTGCGACATCAGCCATCAGCGCTGACAATCCGCGTCCCAAACCGCGATTTTTCTGTGACTTGCTCATACTGCGCCTCCGACTATCGTTTAATCAGCTCTTTTGCCAGATCACGATAGGCCTGGCTGCCCTTGGACATCGGATCATACATCAACACTGGAAGCGCGAAAGAGGGCGCCTCGCTGACCCGCACATTGCGCGGAATTACGGTTTTAAACACCAACTCTCCCAAATTCTCGCGGGCATCCGCTTCGACCTGGCGGGACAAGTTGTTGCGTTTGTCATACATGGTCAACACAACACCTTCGATTCGAAGGTCCGGATTAGCGGCTTGCCGAATCTCACGAACGGTCAACAGAAGCTGCGACAAACCTTCCAGCGCAAAAAACTCACTTTGCAGCGGGATCAGAACGCTGTCGGCCGCGACCAAAGCATTCACTGTCAAAAGGTTCAGGGATGGTGGGCAATCAATCAAGATGTAGTCGAGGTTTAACTTGGCCAACGCTACATCTCGCAGTGCATCGCGCAAAAGGTGGCTGCGCTTTTCGTTCGAGACCAACTCAATATCCGCCGATGAAAGGTCTGTCGTAGCGGGTGAGATCAGCAGATTCTTAAACTGCGTTTCCTGAACCACCTCAAGAATCGATGCCTCTTCCAATAGAAGGTCATATGTGCTCATGTCGCGATCATCCGCTGAGATCCCCAATCCGGTCGAGGCATTCCCCTGCGGATCAAGATCAATCAGCAAAACGCTTTTCCCGGCTTCAGCCAGCGCCGCCCCAAGGTTGATCGTCGATGTTGTCTTTCCAACACCGCCTTTTTGGTTGGTGATGGCAATAATCTTCGGCCCGCGTTCTTGGATTGGGTCAGACACGTGAGATTTCTCCGATCTTCAAAATAAAGGCGTTTGGATGAGTCTTGCTTGGATATGTATCAAGCTGAAACGTCCAGTTTTCAAGAGCTTCCTGTATTTCCTGGTGATAGTTTTCGCCTTTGGGAAAGATTGCCACTCCGCTCGCTTTCAAGTGCTGTTCAGCAAAGCCGCACAGACGGTCCAATGACGCCAATGCCCGCGCAGACAGTACGTCCGCATTCTGTGGCTCCGCATTTTCAATCCGCTTCGCGATCACGGTAAGTGGCAGTTCAAGCTCACGGGCGGCTGTGCGCAAGAAGGTCGCCTTTCGTGTGTCGCTCTCAATACAGGTAACTTTCAGCTCTGGCGCGCTTTCTTTCGCCATAATCGCGACAACAACGGCCGGAAGGCCACCGCCTGACCCCAAATCACACCAATTTGTGCTGCCCTTGGGGGCAATTTCAAATATCTGGGCAGAATCCAGAATGTGGCGCGACCAAATCTCGGAAAGCGTGCTTGGTGCGACCAGATTGATCGCAGGGTTCCACTTCTTAAGAAGGGCAACGTAAGCATCGAAACGTTCGAATGTTTCACGTGAAACATCGACGTGACGCAAAAACTCTGCGTGGTTCATGCACTACGCTTTCGTTCAAACTGGCGAATCTTCGACAATAGCAGCGTCAGCGCGGCCGGCGTCATCCCCTCAACCCGCCCTGCATGGGCCAAGGTTCGGGGTCGCGCAGCCTGAAGCTTCGACGCGAGCTCATTTGAAAGCCCGCTTAACCCCGTATAGTCAAAATCCTCGGGAATGATCTGTGCCTCATCGCGTTTCAGCGCTTCGACGTCCTTTTGTTGACGGTCAATGTAGTTTGCATATAGCGCGTCGCGGGCAACTTGAAGCTGAACATCGTGGTCAATCTCAGACAGGCTTGGATCCAGCTTTGTCAGCTTCTCGAAGCTCATATCAGGAAAAGCGAGAAGCTCATAAGCCGTGCGACGAACACCATCCATACGCACTTTTATATTAAGACCCACAATATCTTGTGGTGTGTATGTTGCTTGCGTAAGCCGTTGTTTCACTTGCGCCAGAGCTTCCTGTTTGGCCTCAAACACCGCTTCCCGCGCTTCTTTAACCAATCCCAGATCAATGCCGATCGGTGTCAGCCGCTGGTCTGCATTGTCGGCGCGCAAAGAAAGCCGATACTCCGCGCGGGATGTGAACATTCGGTAAGGTTCAGTCACGCCACGGGTGATCAAGTCGTCAATCATCACGCCGATATAGGAATTGGAGCGCGAGAAGATCACAGGATCCCTGCCCTGTGCCGCGAGTGCTGCATTGGTTCCGGCCACCAGGCCCTGAGCAGCGGCCTCTTCATAACCGGTTGTTCCGTTAATCTGCCCTGCCAAATAAAGGCCAGGCACATCCCGAAGTGCTAGCGTTTCGGTTAAAGCGCGTGGGTCGACATAGTCATACTCAATCGCATATCCGGGCTGAAGAATCTCTACGTTTTCAAGGCCTTCAATCGATCTTACATAGTCTTCCTGCACATCAACGGGCAAAGATGTACTGATTCCATTCGGATAAACCGTGTTATCACTCAGGCTTTCGGGCTCAAGAAACACCTGATGGCTTTCCTTGTCCGCAAATCGCACAACCTTGTCTTCAATCGAGGGGCAATAACGCGGGCCAACACCGTCAATTTGCCCACCATACATGGCCGAACGATCAAGATTTGCACGAATGATGTCATGGGTTTTCGCATTCGTATGCGTAATTCCGCACGAGATCTGACGCGCAAACGGTGTTTTGTTCATGAACGAAAACATCGTCGGATCATCGTCACCAGGCTGTGTACCAAGAATATCCCAATTGATAGTCTTCCCGTTTAGGCGCGGAGGAGTACCGGTTTTCAAACGCCCAAGCGGAAGCCCAAAGGAATCAATGCGTTCAGCCAAGCGTACTGAAGGCCTGTCACCCATGCGACCGCCCTGTTTTTGCTGATCCCCAATATGGATGATTCCGCGCAAGAAGGTGCCCGTGGTCAGCACGACCGCGTGTGCACGAATCTGCGATCCGTCTTCCAGAACCACGCCACCAACTCTACCGCCTTCCATCAGAAGGTCAGTGGTTTCGCCTTCAACCAAGGTCAATCCCTCAGTCGATAAGATCTCCAACGACATGACTTTGCGATAAATCGCACGGTCTGCTTGTGCGCGCGGCCCTTGTACAGCTGGGCCCTTACGCCGATTCAGCAAGCGAAATTGTATACCCGCTTGGTCAGCGACACGGCCCATCAAGCCATCCAGTGCATCAATTTCGCGCACCAGATGTCCTTTTCCAAGACCGCCGATGGCTGGATTACAGGACATCACACCCAGATCTTCTTTGCGTAATGTGATAAGTGCAGTCTTTGCACCCATACGAGCAGCGGCATGGGCGGCGTCGGCACCAGCGTGCCCGCCCCCAACAACAATCACATCGAAATCCAGATGTTTCACGTGAAACACTCCATCACTACGCACACGCTATTTACCCAAGCAAAAGCTCGAGAATATTTCGTCAAGCAGATGCTCTACATCGACATGACCGACAAGACTATCAAGGGCCCGGATGGCCGTTCTGATCTCTTCTGCGGCAAATTCAGCGCGCTCGGGGCCGTGTTGTACCTCGATTCGCGCATCCTCCAAAGAAAAGAGCGCCCGTTCCATCGCAATACGATGCCGTTCACGCGTGGCGATTCCAGCGCCTTGAACGCGAGTTTCCAACACGTTTGAGATTTTTTGCACCAACAGATCCATGCCCTGCCCGGTCTTGCCAGAGACGACCAGATCCCCGGTCACGCCCAGATCGGCCTTACCATACACAACAAGATCGTCTTTCAGGGGCTCCAATGCGGGATGATCATCCGCCCCATCAAGCAAGAAAACACGCAGATCCGCGGCCCGTGCCCGTTCCCGCGCGCGGGCGACACCGATCGCTTCTACCTGATCATCTGTATCGCGAACACCTGCCGTGTCCAGCACCGTCACAGGAAGCCCTGCAAGCTCCATATGCACCTCGATCACATCGCGGGTCGTTCCGGCAATATCCGAGGTGATCGCCGCCTCACGCCCTGCCAGCGCATTCAGAAGCGTTGATTTGCCTGCGTTGGGACGGCCAACGATGGCAACCTCAAATCCGTCGCGAATGCGTTCAGCGATACGCGTGCCTGCGGTCTCGCGCTCAAGACTGGTCAGCGTTGTATCGAGCAGCGCGTTCACCTCGGGCGAGACATCGACGGGCACGTCTTCATCTGCGAAATCAATCGTCGCTTCCAGAAGGGCAGCTGCACGGATCAAGTCAGTACGCCACGCCCCAGCCAGCTCCCCCAGAGCGCCAGAGAGCATGCCTACAGCCTGCTTGCGCTGTGCTTCGGTCTCGGCATCCAATAGGTCCGCTAACCCCTCCACCTGCGCCAGATCGAGGCATTCATTCTCAAGCGCGCGACGAGTGAATTCACCGGGGTCTGCGGGTCGCAATCCATCTTGCTTTGACAGCTCTGCCAGCACAGCACGGACGACAGCGGTGGACCCATGCAACTGAAGCTCTGCCACGTCTTCGCCGGTGAAGCTGGAACCAGCCTCGAACAGAAGAACCAAGGCTTCATCCAACAGCGCTCCATCCACGCTTGTCAGGCGGCGCAGACCGGCGCGGCGCGGCGCTGGCAGATCTCCTGCCAATACACGCGCAGCCGAAAACGCTTGTGGCCCGGAAATCCGGACCACCGCGACACCCGCTTTCCCGCGGGCGCTGGCAAGAGCATAGATCGTGTCCATTGGACTAACCTATTGTTTATGTTACATATTAAGCATTCATCGAGTCGAAGAACTCGGAATTCGACTTGGTCTGTTTCAGCTTGGAAATCAGGAACTCGATCGCATCTGTGGTGCCCATCGGGTTCAGAATTCGACGGAGAACATAGGTTTTCTGTAGGTCTTTTGGATTGACCAACAGGTCCTCTTTCCTTGTGCCGGATTTCAGAATGTCGATGGCCGGGAACACGCGCTTGTCGGCGATCTTGCGATCCAGAACGATCTCGCTGTTGCCCGTGCCTTTGAATTCTTCAAAGATCACTTCGTCCATACGCGATCCAGTATCGATCAGCGCGGTTGCGATGATGGTCAGAGAGCCACCCTCTTCGATGTTCCGCGCAGCACCAAAGAAGCGCTTAGGACGTTGCAAAGCGTTCGCGTCCACACCACCAGTCAGAACCTTGCCCGAGGACGGAACGGTCGTGTTGAACGCTCGGCCCAGACGGGTGATCGAGTCGAGCAAGATCACAACGTCGCGCTTGTGTTCAACCAGTCGCTTGGCCTTTTCAATTACCATCTCAGACACGGCCACGTGGCGGGTTGCGGGTTCGTCGAAGGTCGAAGATACAACCTCGCCTTTCACGGACCGCTGCATGTCTGTCACCTCTTCTGGGCGTTCGTCGATCAGAAGAACAATCAGATAGCACTCTGGGTGGTTCTTTTCGATCGAGTGGGCGATGTTTTGCAAGATCACCGTCTTACCCGTACGCGGCGGCGCCACGATCAGCGAACGCTGGCCTTTACCGATCGGTGCAACCAGATCAATCACGCGGGCCGAGCGGTCTTTGATGGTGGGATCTTCGATCTCCATCTTCAGACGTTCATCGGGATAGAGCGGCGTCAGGTTGTCAAAGGCCACCTTGTGTTTGGCATCTTCAGGATCGGCGAAGTTTATCCGTTCGACCTTGGTGATGGCAAAGTAATTCTCGTTCTCGCCCGGCGCTTGAATGACAGCCTCAACAGTGTCCCCGGTGCGCAGCGAATACTGACGGATCATGTCGGGTGAGACATAGATGTCATCAGGGCCCGGCAGATAGTTTGCTTCAGGCGAACGCAGGAAGCCAAAGCCATCTTGCAGCACTTCCAGAACGCCATCCCCACCGATGATCCATTCTTCATCCGCACGCTCACGCAGGATCGAGAACATCATCTCGCCCTTACGCATGGTCGATGCATTTTCGATCTCAAGCTCTTCAGCAATGCTTACAAGCTCTTTCGGGCTTTTGGCTTTCAGATCGGCTAGGTTCAGACGGTTTTCAGACATGGAAATGCTCGGAAATAGATCATGACAGCGCTTTCACGCGGTCTATGTCAGGTTGGGAAAAACACATGGCCGGACGGCCTGCTTGGCAGGAGACATAGGCGCTGGCGATCTTTGAGTCAACAAACTCAGTACTTGAACACGACCGAGAACACGATGACGATCATCAAAAGCGTCGGAACTTCGTTCATCATACGATAGCGTCGACCGGTCAGAGTGTTCGCCCCCGACATGAAATCTTTGCGCCGTCCCCCCAGCCACATGTGAAACCATGTCATCGCAAGAATTGACGCACCTTTGGTCCAAGGCCAGATCAAAGTCCAATCGACCACACCGGGTGTGAAAACTAGGCATAGCCCGAAAATCCAGCTGCTGATCATGGCCGGGTTCATGATCGCTTTCAAAAGCCGACGCTCCATCGTTTGAAACAGCTCATCCGTTTCATTGCCTGATCCTACGACCTCGACATGATAAACAAACAGGCGTGGCAGATAGAACAAGCCCGCCATCCATGCGATCACGGATACGATATGAAGGGATTTCGTCCAGAAATACGCGTCAGATAGAAACTCACTCATTCTTAGCCCTTTTTATCGTGATCCCTTTCGACCTTCATAAAATAAATAAAGAAGAAAGAAAGATGATGTTGTTGTTAGGACCTGTGGATAATGGGGATTAATGATCTATCCCGCAAATTGTTCACAGGTGGATAAGTGAAGTTCTGGATTCTGGATGGAATCTGAAAACGTATATTTCTTAGAGGATCTGCGGTTTTCAGTCTGGGGATAAATCACGGGATGAAATATCGTGAAAGGGATTCGTTCACGGGCACCTTACGTAAGAAACCAACAGTGGAAGAAATGTGAAAAGCATCTTAGTAAAGGTCTGACTTATCCATCTGTTCTGGTACGGGCCGAGTTATCTGCTGATTCCAGAACAGGATTACACAGAGTTTTTCCACAGGGTTATCATATGACCGCTTCCCTGATCTTGGCGTCTGCCTCGCAAATCCGTGCTGATCTTCTTCGAAATGCAGCGATTGAGTTTGAGGTGATCCCTGCCCGTATCGATGAAGAAATGATCCGCGCCTCGCTTGAAGCAGAAGGGGCAAGCCCACGCGACCTTGCAGATGCGTTGGCCGAGTTCAAAGCCCGCAAGATCAGCGAGAAACATCCTGGTGCTTTGGTATTGGGCTGTGACCAAGTGGCCGAGCTGGATCAAAAGGTTCTTTCAAAGCCAAATGATCCCGAAGACGCGCGCGTGCAGCTTGCTGCGATGTCCGGCAAGGCCCATCGGCTGTTATCCGCTGCTGTTCTGTATGAAGATGGAAAGCCGATCTGGCGACATGTGGGCTTGGTGCGCCTTAAAATGCGAGATTTATCAACAGATTACATTGAAGACTATGTAGATCGAAACTGGGAAAGCATCCGTCATTCTGTCGGGGCCTATAAGTTGGAAGAAGAGGGCGTGCGCCTGTTTGCTAAGGTGGATGGCGACTATTTCAACGTGTTGGGTTTGCCCCTGACCGAGCTTCTGTCATATCTGATCGTGCGAGGAGATCTGAAGATATGAGCGACACACGAATTCCCCTGGCGGGCGTCATTGGAAACCCGATTGAACACTCGTTGTCTCCAAGACTGCACGGTCATTGGCTGCGCGCGATGGGGTTACCCGGTCACTATATTCCGATGCGGGTAGAACTGGATGATTTGGAAACGATCATTCGGACGCTTCCAAAGGCCGGTTTCGTTGGGCTGAATGTCACCATTCCGCACAAAGAAGCCGTGTTGAAATTGGCAGACATCGTTACGGATCGCGCGGCATTGATCGGGGCGGCGAATACGCTGATTTTCCGTGAAGATGGCAAGATCCACGCAGACAACACAGATGGATATGGGTTTACACAAAACTTGCGTCAATCCGCTCCCGATTGGGCCCCGGAAACCGGGCCAGCCGCTGTTTTCGGCGCGGGCGGAGCAGCACGCGCTATTCTGGCGTCGCTGATCGAACTTGGTGTTCCCGAAATCCGCCTGTCCAACCGAACCCGCGCCCGCGCAGATGCTCTTCGCGCAGAATTTGGCGCGCGGATCGTGGTGTATGACTGGGTCAAGGCGGGAAACATGCTTGATGATGCGGTGACCGTGGTGAACACGTCATCTTTGGGCATGACCGGAAAGCCAGAGTTCCGCGTGCCTTTGGATGGGCTAAAACGTGGGGCGGTCGTGAACGATTTGGTCTACACGCCGCTGAAAACAGATTTCCTTAAACAAGCCGAGGCTGCGGGCTGTCACGTCGTCGATGGGCTTGGGATGTTGCTTCACCAAGCTGTTCCCGGCTTTGAGCGCTGGTTTGGCATGCGTCCACAAGTGGATGATGCCCTGCGCCATGCGGTCTTAGGGGTATGAGCCGCCCGTTTATCATCGGATTGACCGGCTCAATCGGTATGGGCAAATCCACGACGGCCAAAATGTTTGCCGACGCAGGTGTTCCCGTGTGGGACGCAGATGCGGCTGTTCATCGCATTTATGATGTCGGAGGGGCCGCTGTTGAGCCAATTCGTGCACTTTTCCCAAGCGCTATCATTGACGGAGCCGTTAGTCGCGACGCTTTGAAGGTTTGGATGTCAGAAGATCAGGATGCCTTAACAAAGCTGGAGCAAGTCGTGCATCCGTTGGTGGCCGCAGATCGCGCGGAATTCCTCGCTATTAGCTCGGCGCCAATTGTGCTTTTGGATATGCCGCTTTTGTTTGAAATCGGAGCACATGAGCATGTCGATCTGATCGCGGTTGTCTCAGCGCCGGCTGAAATACAGCGCGAACGTGTTCTTGCACGTGGAACCATGACCGAAGAGCAATTCGATACAATTTTGGCCAAACAGGTGCCAGATGCTGACAAACGCGCCCGCGCGGATGTTATTATTCCGACCGTCACAATGGACGGCGCACAGATTGCGGTGCAAGAAGTGATTGACCATGTAAAGGAACGTCTGGCCGATGCGTGAAATTGTACTTGATACGGAAACCACCGGATTTGATCCCGAAAGCGGGGATCGGATCGTGGAAATCGGGTGTCTTGAGCTGTTCAATCACATGCCGACCGGCGAGACATATCACCAGTATATCAATCCGGAACGGGGCATGCCGGACGAAGCCTTCGGCGTGCATGGAATTGGACCGGACCTTCTGGACAGCCCACGCGCTGCTGAAAAAGGCGAAGTTCTGTTAAGGGATAAGCCGGTTTTCAAGCAAGTGGGTCAGGCGTTTCTGGATTTCATTGGTGATGCCAAGCTGGTCATTCACAACGCCAGCTTTGATATGAAATTCCTAAATGCCGAGTTGAAATGGATGGGTCTGCCGCAGATTCCTTGGGAGCGTGCAGTGGATACTCTGGCGATGGCGCGCAGCAAGTTTCCCGGTGCGCCGGCATCGTTGGATGCACTTTGTCGAAGGTATGCGATTGATAACTCATCGCGGACCCTGCACGGCGCGCTTTTGGACAGTGAAATCCTGGCCGAAGTCTATCTTGAACTGATCGGGGGTCGTCAGCCTGACCTTGTGCTGGCAGGAAATCAAACCTCTTCCGGCAAAGGTGGCGCAAATGACGATTGGCGCCCGCGCCCACGTCCAGAACTCCTTCCATCACGCCTTTCAGAAAAAGAAACCGCCGCCCATGACGCTTTCGTAGAAAGGCTGGGCGACGGTGCAATGTGGAAGAAGTTTCAGTAACTTCTTGGTGGATTAGCTCACCGGAGCATCTGCCTTTTCGGCGGCCGCGCGGCGCTCGATTTCCTGACGATACAGGGCAAGGAAATCCACGGTGTCCAGGTTCAGCGGCGGGAAGCCACCGTCACGCGTGACGTCAGACACAATGCGGCGCACAAATGGGAACAACATGCGGGGGCATTCGATCATCAGGAACGGATGAATTTGTTCCTCTGGCACGTTTTCCACGTGGAAAATGCCCGAGTACTCCAGCTCCATCAGGAACAGCTGTTCGCCATTCGCTTTGTTTTTCGATCCGATCGTGTACTTCGTGATCACCTCGTATTGGTGGTCAACGGGACGTGTCTTGGCGTCCAATGCAACTTCAACGCTGATGTCGGGCTGAACTTCACCCTGAACGCCTTTTTGCGCCAGAATGTTTTCAAACGACATGTCGCGGATGAACTGGCCCAGCACCTGCATCTTGGGCGGGACGGGAATTTTTTGTTCTGTGGCTTCTTCGGCCATGGTCTTCTCCTTCGGGAAAATCTGTCGGAACGTCCTTATCAGGTTGGGCAGGGACCCTCAACAAAGGGTTTTACCAACGGAAAATAATCGCTATCAGCGCCCCATGAAGACGATGATCCCAACATGGGTGGACGGCACCCTTACACCTGTTGAGAAACTGGAGGCCCATGAAAAAGGGCTGCGGCACAAAGCTGTGTCGGTGTTTCTGATCTGTGATGGAAAAGTTCTGATCCAGCAGCGGGCGGCGGATAAATATCATACGCCAAACCTGTGGGCGAATACGTGCTGCACACATCCGCATTGGGACGAGGATCCGCGCGATTGTGCCATCCGTCGACTGGATGAAGAGCTAGGGATAAAGGGCGTTGAGCCGATCTGGGTCGAGAACCTGGAATATCGCGCCGATGTCGGCGGCGGACTCATCGAGCATGAAGTCGTCGATCTTTTTGTCATTCACTGTGAAACAAAGCCCAATCTGGACCTGAATCCCGAAGAGGTCCAGGCCGTAGATTGGCTGGATTGCGCTGCGTTAGAGACCAAAATCGCAGCACAACCCGAGCATTTCACGCCATGGCTTCAGATCTACATGGCGAAACACTCGAAATCAGTGTTTGGTCCAGCCTGACGGGCCTTCAACCCCGGTATGGGTTGGGCGTTTTTCAGGTGTCACTTCCGTGAAATCCCCGTCGATAACGTCGTCATCCTGTCGCGGTCGTCGCGGTGCTTCTTGGCCACCCATCGTAAAACTTTGCACCTGAACGCGCGATCGCGCCCATTTGAAAACGGCGCTTCGAACGGCAGGAATAAGCAATGCAAACCCCACGAAATCGGTGAAAAAGCCAGGCGTCAACAAAAGAGCCCCGGAAAACAGGATCATCGCCCCATGAGCTAAGGGTTCGGTTGGATCATTAAGTTGACCAAAGCTGTCACGCAGTTGCGACATGGCCAAAGCCCCCTGTGCGCGCATCAATTGGGTGCCCACAACAGCGGTTATGATCACAATAGCAAGGGTTGGCCACAACCCGATTGCACCGCCAATTTGGATGAACAGGGCGATCTCGATCAATGGAACTGCGATGAACAATGCAAAAAGCCACATGACAATGGTCTCCTTTTCGTGACACCGGTGGACTTGGCCCGGTACTGCACCTACATATGTCTCCGATGATCGCGTTTCCATATGGCGCTTGAAAAGAGGTAACTATGAGCTCTTCCCTGATCCAGCTTCTTGTACTGGCCGGTATTGCACTGTTTTTGATTTTACGGCTGCGCGACGTGCTTGGCACGCGTGAAGGCTTTGAAAAGCCCGTTGTTCCGCGTCAAGATGACCGGCGCCTAGGCGCCCGAGACCTTGAGGTGATCGAGGGCGGGCTGGACAGCGATATTCTGGATCACGCCGAAGAAAACAGCCCAACCGCACTTGCGCTTGCTGCAATGAAGGCGGCCGAACCAGAATTTAATGTAACTGAATTTCTGGGTGGCGCGCGTGGCGCATACGAAATGATCCTGATGGGATTCGAAGCGGGCGATATGGCCAGCATCAAACCCTTCTTGGCAGATGATGTTTACGAAACCTTCGCCGGAGTTGTAGAGAGCCGTGAAGCTCAGGGTTTGACGGTCGACGCCAAATTCGTTGGTGTGCGTGAGCTGAAGCTGGACAGCGCAGACTTCGACAATGCAACCCGCGAGGGCGAAATCTCGGTCAAATTTGTGGGTGAGCTGACGTCGGTTGTGCGCGACAAAGGTGGTGACATCATCGAAGGCAACCCCAACGAGGTTAAGCGCCAGAAAGATATCTGGACCTTCGCGCGCATCATGGGGTCGGACAACCCCAACTGGCAACTCGTCGCCACGGGTGGCTGATGCTTCGGGGGCTGGCAATTGCGCTGGCCCTTTTGGCCATGCCTGCCCATGCGGGCCTAAGCGACGCGCGTATCACTCTTGTGCCGTTTGACGAGCTGGATGGTTGGGAGGATGACAACCACCAAGACGCGTTGCAGGTGTTTCTGGATACATGCCGGGATCTGGATGAACCCCAATGGAAGCCGATTTGCGCATTGGCGCAGACGCAAAGCGATGGAAAGGCTTTCTTCGAGCTTTTCTTCCGTCCTTTGCTGATCGAAGACGGGGCTACTCCGCTTTTTACCGCTTATTACGAACCCGAGCTTAGGGGCTCGCGGTTTGAGACATCGACTTATCGGTATCCGGTTTATGCAAAGCCGTCCGAGGTGACGAGCGGTCAAAGATGGATGCCCCGACGCAGCATTGAAGAAGGCGGCGCCCTAAAGGGTCGAGGGCTTGAGATCGCGTGGGTAGCTGATCCGGTGGATCTTCAGTTCCTTCAAATTCAAGGCTCAGGCCGTATTCGTTTGCCTGATGGTGGCAGTATTCGTCTGGGATATGGCGGATCAAATGGCCACACATTCCGGTCTTTGGGCAAGGAGCTTGTTCGGCGTGGCGTATACAACGAACACCAAGTCTCGCAAGCTGTGATCCGAAACTGGGTGAAGCGCAATCCAGAAGCCGGGCATGACCTTCTGATGTCGAACCCGTCCTATGTGTTCTTCCGAAAAATTGGGGCGGTTTCCGCGAACAAAGGACCGCTTGGGGCGATGAACCGCTCGATAACAGCACATCGATCGGTGGCGGTTGATCCAAAATACACACCGCTTGGTTCTCCGGTCTGGCTGGAAAAGGATGGGGCCGAGCCCTTCCGGCGTTTGATGGTCGCACAAGACACCGGATCGCGCGTGAAAGGCGCGCAGCGGGCTGATATTTTCTGGGGCACGGGCGATTTGGCAGGAAAACTGGCTGGCAAAATCAAAGATCAGGGGCGCATGTATGTGCTTTTGCCGATCCAACGTGCTTACGCGCTTTTGCCCGAGGACCAGTAACATGGCGAAACGGCCCAAGACGCTCAGCGATGATGACAAAGCGCTGTGGAAAAAGGTTGCCGAAAGCACCACACGATTGCGCCCCGCAAAACCTGACTTACCCGTGGAACAACACACCGAGGTATCAAGCCCGCGGCAAAAACGTCCCAAACCGATAAAGGTAGAGCACGCGAAGTTCCGTCTGGGCGAGCGTGCAGCGACTCGTCCAAATCCACATGACCTTGCCCCAAGCATGAGCGACCGCATCGCAGCCAATCCTGTTGCGATGGATCGAAAGACATTCGGGAAGATGAAGAAAGGGCGCATTTCCCCGGAAGCGCGCATTGACCTTCACGGCATGACAATTGCGCAGGCATATCCGGTCTTAACCCGCTTTATTCTAAGTTCAGTTGAGGCAGATTGCAGGCTGGTTCTGGTGATCACCGGCAAGGGAAAACACAAAGATGAAGGCGGACCCATCCCCGTGCGTCATGGGGTTCTGCGTCATCAAGTGCCGCATTGGCTACACACCGCCCCGCTTCGCCAACACGTGCTGCAAATCTCTGAGGCGCATTTGAAGCATGGGGGGCAAGGTGCCTACTATGTTTATCTAAGGCGTCGTCGTTAGGGCGACGTGTTTGGGATCACTAGGCGCGTTGCATTCTGAACAACCAAAACTGTTCCCGGCAGCAAGCCCGGGCGAACCGTTGGGCTATCACTGATTGCCGTGGACAGGTTCGGAATGCTGTTGATCAACCGCAAAAACGCGGGCGATGCAAAGGCGACGCTGTGATCTGCCACCCCATCGCTGAAGGCGGAAAGATCAACTAGCGTAACATCCAGATTTGCTAATTCCGCAACATCCGTATTGTTCCCAAGCCGCGTGCTCTGACCCATTAGACGCGCAGAAAGCTTCAAAGCACGGTCACGAGATGAAGTGAAAATAAAGAAGGGCTGGGGAAGCTTACCGATCCGTTTGGCTTGTTGTCGGAATAGGTCCAGATCGATATCGGGGGAAATCAAAACAACCCCGCTAATCTTGTTCAGCCCTTTCTGTCCGTCAGCAATTGCCATCTGCCGCATTGCTTCCATCGCCAGCAGCGCGCCCATCGAATGGCCGACCAGAAACACCTCGTCTACGCCGGATTGCGAAACGGATCGCAGCGTCGTCTCAAGCCCATCGCGGGCAAAAAGCATGGAATCGCGGTCGTACCCATATCCCAACGGGTGTCCGGCGCTGGGCCATGAATAGTGAACTGGCAGGAAGGGAAGGTCCAAATCTTCATTTAATTGCGCAAAGCGATAAAGTCCTTCTGAGAAACGGTTGTTGAAACCGTGCACAAATACGGCTGCGGTACGCCCTTCGCCGCGTCGCGAACGCACTTCGCGCGACAGAGCGTTTTGGAAAGAGCGTTGATCCGCAAACTGTTCATAATTGTCGACAAGGAAGTGTTGTGCTGGATCGGGTGTTGCGCGACCGGGCCAGTTGATCTCGCCGGGTTCGCGGGTCTTTGGAATTGAGACACCAACTTGACCGAAAAGAAGCTCGCCACCACGATTTCTAGTTGGCGCACCCGTTTCATCTTGCTCGCGGGTAGAGGTGACAAAAATGTTTTGAAGCGCACCGACTTGACCAGCACCGGGATGGTAGACGATGGTTCCACGCGGCGCACAAGCAGCAATGAAGAAAACAAAGAAAAACGCTAGAAATCGCAAAGGCAGCCTCCCTGGACCTATCCACTGGATAGCCGAGGAAACTGCCTATGCAAAGCCCATCAAAGCACGTAACGGCTTACATCGGTCGACGTCATAAGCGCGCCAAGGTGGGTGTCCACAAACGCGCTGTCCACGACAACTTTTTCGCCACCGCGATCAGGGGCGGTAAAGCTTAGCTCTTCGAACACACGTTCAAGAACCGTGTAAAGCCTCCGCGCGCCAATGTTTTCAACGCTTTGGTTCACCTCGGCTGCGATCTTGGCAAGGGCCGCAATGCCGTTTTCGGTGAACTCGACTGTGACATCTTCGGTGCCCATAAGAGCCGTATATTGACGGGTAAGTGCGTTGTCGGTTTCGGTCAGGATGCGGACGAAGTCTTCTTCGGTTAGGGCGCGAAGCTCGACCCGTATGGGCAGGCGGCCTTGAAGTTCAGGCAGCAAATCCGAAGGCTTTGCCACGTGGAACGCACCCGAGGCAATGAACAGGATATGATCCGTTTTCACGGCACCATGCTTGGTGGAAACTGTAGTGCCTTCGATCAGCGGAAGCAGGTCGCGCTGAACGCCTTCGCGGCTGACATCACCACCCCGATTTTCGGTGCGCGCGCAGACTTTGTCGATCTCGTCCAAGAAGACGATACCGTTCTGTTCAACAGCTTCCAGAGCCGATTTAGTGACTGTTTCGTCGTCCAGCAGCTTGTCGGCTTCATCGGAAATCAGAACTTCATAGCTGTCCCGCACAGTCATCTTCTTTTTGACCGTCCGACCGCCAAAGGCTTTTCCGAACATGTCCCCAAGATTCAGCATTCCCATACCCTGCCCCGGTTGTCCCGGCACGTCGAGCATCTGCATCGGGTTCGAGGTGTCGGCGACCTCCAATTCAATCTCGTGGTCGTCCAACTCACCTGTGCGAAGTTTCTTACGGAACATCTCGCGCGTTGCGTCGCGAGCATCTTCCCCTGCGATAGCTTCGATGACGCGATCCTCGGCGGCTTCTTCGGCGCGGGCCTTCACATCCTCTCGCATATGTTCACGAGTTTGGATGATGGCGGCGTCGACCAGATCACGTACGATTTGTTCCACGTCACGACCGACATAACCGACCTCAGTGAATTTGGTTGCCTCAACTTTCAAAAACGGCGCGCGGGCCAGTTTGGCCAGGCGCCGGCTGATCTCGGTTTTGCCCACACCAGTGGGTCCGATCATCAGAATGTTCTTAGGATAGACTTCGTCACGCAGGTCATCCGCCAACTGCTTGCGGCGCCAGCGGTTTCGCAGCGCAACAGCCACAGCGCGTTTCGCATCGCTTTGCCCAATGATGAAGCGATCCAGCTCGCTGACAATTTCACGGGGGGTCAGGTCGGTCATTGGCTGATCTCCTCAACCGTCAGGTTTCCGTTGGTATAGACACAGATATCGGCGGCAATCGCCATTGCTTTGCGTGCCACGCCTTCCGCGTCCAGATCGCTTTCCATCAATCCACGCGCGGCGGCCAATGCGAAGTTTCCACCCGAACCGATCGCGGTCACGTCATGTTCGGGTTCCAACACGTCACCTGCACCGGTGATCACGAACAGATCCTTGCCGTCGGTGACGATCAGCATGGCTTCAAGCTTTTGCAGATACTTGTCGGTGCGCCAGTCCTTCGCCAGCTCGACCGAGGCGCGGGCCAATTGACCGGGCGTCGCTTCCAGCTTGGTTTCAAGCCGTTCCAGCAGAGTGAATGCATCCGCAGTTGATCCCGCGAAACCGGCAACAACATCAAATCCGCCGGGCGACAAACGCCGCACTTTCCGTGCGGTACCCTTGATCACGGTTTGGCCAAGACTGACTTGCCCGTCGCCCGCAATTACAACTTTGCCACCTTTGCGCACGCCAATAATTGTCGTGCCATGCCAGCCGGGAAATTCCGTATCCGCCATATCGCCTCCAAATCTGGTTTCATCCTATATGGACACGGGCGCCGCGGCGCACAAGCTTAGGCCTGTGCGAAGTGGAAGTTCTTGCGATTTTGCGGGATAATCAGCCCAGCCAGCCGCCCAAATTGCGCTTGGCGACACCCATCAGCGCCTCGATATGGGCATCATCGTCGTTCAGGCACGGGATATAGGTGAAGCTTTCGCCCCCGGCCTCGACAAAGGCTTCCTGAATTTCCTCTTGGATTTCCTCCAGAGTTTCGATGCAGTCGGCCGAGAATGCGGGCGCGATGACAGCGATGTTTTTCTTACCGCTTTCAGCCAGACGCGCGACTTCTTCTACTGTATAGGGCTTCAGCCATTCTTCTGGACCAAAGACCGATTGGAACGTCGTAGTGATTTCGCTTTCATCCCAGCCCAGACGCTCTTTCAACAGGCGCGTGCTTTTCTGGCATTGGCAGTGATAGGGGTCGCCCTGCATCAGATACCGTTTTGGCATCCCGTGATAGGACACAACCAGCAGGTCTGGCTTCTTTTCCATCGCGGCATAGCCCTTTTCCACGGTCTGTGCCAAGGCATCCACGTATGCGGGATCGTCGAAGTATGGTTCGATTGTGCGCGCGGCGGGTTGCCAGGTCTCGCTCATCAGGGCGCGGAAGAACTGGTCGTTTGCGGTGCCCATCGTGGCACCTGCGTATTGCGGATAGAGCGGGAAAAAGAGGATGCGATCACAGCCTGCGGCCACCATTTCCTCGACCTTCGATTTGGTTGACGGGTTACCGTAACGCATACAGAAATCCACCATGACCTCGGCGCCGTACTGGGCTTCGAACGAGGCTTTAAGCTTGGCAACTTGCGCCTTGGTGATTGTCATCAAAGGGCTTTCGTTCAGCTCTTCATTCCAAATCGACTTGTACGCTTCACCCGACGATTTCGGGCGCTTTGTCAGAATGATGGTCTGAAGGATTGGCTGCCACTTCCATGCAGGATAGTCGATGACACGCTTGTCCGAGAGGAATTCGTTCAAGTAGCGGCGCATCGGCCAATAGTCATATCCGTCGGGCGTACCAAGATTGGCGAACAGAACGCCGACTTTGCGGGCGGGGAGTTTCGGGTGGTCCGTGGGCATTTGCATAATCATGGCTACGTCCTTGTTCGCTTTTCAGATCACTTAAACGGAATTAATTCCAGGTCAATTGGACAATTTGGTCTCATCCGTGCCCAGCGCATCGGCCAGACGTGCAGAGGCAGAACCGGGACGAAGGGGTTTTTGCTGGCTTTCGTCAGGTGCCCAGCCGGTCAGGAAGATCATTTCAAAGCTCGCGGTGATGCGGCCATCTTCGGTCGGGAAGTGTTCGGCGTAGCGATCACATACATCACGGAAGAGGGCGCGGGATTGCGGTGTAATCTGTCTCTGATCCAGCGCGTTCCGCTCTCCCATCAGACGCAGATCGCGCATCAAAGCAAAGGCATCGGCATAGGTCACTTGGCGCACAGCGCTGTCGGCGACAGGCAGC
This sequence comes from Aliiroseovarius sp. F20344, assembly GCF_023016155.1. Taxonomy (GTDB): domain Bacteria; phylum Pseudomonadota; class Alphaproteobacteria; order Rhodobacterales; family Rhodobacteraceae; genus Aliiroseovarius. The sequence goes on along the minus strand of NZ_JALKBG010000003.1, from coordinate 452,093 downwards.
GCAAGGCCCGCGCGTTGAAGCAGAGCGCCGAGGTCGCGGATCTCGCCCATAGGCAGGACGCGCGGGGACAGGCCGCCAGTTCGGGCGACTTCAACTTCGGACATCACAGCGCGAAGTTCAGACAGAGTTTGCCCGCCAAACATTACCCCCATGAACATTCCGTCATTGATCAGCGCGCGCCGGCTTTGGATGATCTGTCCAACTGGATCATTGGCCCAATGCAGTGAAAGTCCGTGAATCACCAGATCATGCACGCCGGGCTCAAGTGACAGAATCTCATCGTCCGGCACAATCAACGCATCTGGGAAGATTTCCGACCACACTTGCGGAAAACCTGTGACAATCGCGGGCTTGGTAAACGTTCTGTTAACCTCTGTCAGTCGATCCTTAACCTCATCTGCGGCCAGCTCTTGCAGGAACATACCTTCCGCGCGTGCGCGGCGGCGGTTTTGCACAAGCTGTCGGCGGTCGGTCAGTTTCTGGGGCGTGTCGTCAGGCAATCTCATGGGCGCGGACCATAGTTGGAAAGGGCGAAAATGCAATCAGCGCTGCATCTGATCTATCCACCACAATGCGTGAGTTGTGATGCACCGACGGATATGGACTTTGGTCTTTGTGCGACTTGCTGGGCCGATACGCCATTTCTTAGCGGTCTGACTTGCGATCTGTGTGGTGAGCCGCTGCCTGGTGAGGACGATGGCAGCATCGTGCATTGCGATGCATGCATGGCGCGGCAGCGGCCTTGGCTGCAAGGGCGCTCTGCCCTGCTTTATCGCGGGAATGCACGTCGGATGATCCTTGCCCTAAAGCATGGCGACCGGCCCGAACTAGCGCGTAGCTTTGCCCCTTGGTTGGCCAAGGCAGCAGAGGATATCTTGCGCAATGATATGGTGATTGCGCCAATCCCGATACATTGGACCCGCCGTTTGAAGCGGCGATACAACCAATCGGCCGAGCTTGGACGCGCCTTGGCGCGCGTGACGGGTCTGGAAAATGCACCGCAAGCTTTGATCCGCCCACGCCGCACCGCAATGCATGACGGGTTGAGCGCAGATGATCGGTTCCTGAACATGGATCAGGCGATCACACCGCACCCCAAACATGCTGAAGCCCTTGCGGGGCGGGATGTTTTGCTTCTGGATGATGTGATGACATCAGGCGCCACGTTTCACGCCGCCGCACACGCAGCTGTGATGGCCGGCGCAGCCTCGGTTCGGGTTCTATCCCTTGCGCGCGTTGCACGGGACGCCTAGTTGCCTATAGTTCTGCACACAGGCAGAGCGGCACGGAAGGAAGAGCTCTATGCAACCGGTCACGATTTATACATCACCGCTTTGCGGTTTTTGCCACGCGGCCAAACGTCTGCTGAAAAGCAAAGATGTCGCGTTTGACGAAATCGACGTGATGATGAAGCCTGCAAAGAAGCAGGAAATGATGTCGCGGGCGAATGGTCGGCACACAGTGCCGCAGATCTTTATCGGCGAGATTCATGTCGGCGGGTGCGATGACTTGTTTGATCTGGAACGCGGCGGAAAACTTGATCCGCTGTTGGCAGGTTAGGCCATGCGTGTCGCGCTGATCCAGTTTACGGCCGGGGACGATCCGGCCGCAAATCTTGGCCCTCTGCGCGATTTGGTAGGGCAGGCGGCGGCGGACGGGGCGGAGTTTGTTCTGACGCCCGAAGTGTCGAACATCATCTCGACCAGCCGCAGCCACCAAAACGAAGTTCTTCATCACGAAGCAGACGATCCGACACTTGCCGCCCTGCGGTACGAGGCACACGCGATGGGCGTCTGGCTGTTGATTGGGTCCTTGGCGCTGAAAACTGACGATCCGGATGGGAGGTTTGCGAACCGATCATTCATGATTTCTCCGCTTGGGGATATCGTCGCGCGCTATGACAAGATCCATATGTTTGATGTTCAGATCGACGCCACCGAAAGCTATCGCGAAAGCGCGGGCTATCGCCCCGGTGATCGTGCAGTTGTGGCACAGACTGAGTTTTGCAATATCGGCATGACCATCTGCTACGACATGCGCTTTCCGCATCTCTATCGCGCTTTGGCCAAGGCGGGTGCCAAGATCATCACAGTGCCCGCCGCGTTTTCGCCCGTGACAGGGGTGGCGCATTGGGAAAGCCTGCTGCGCGCCCGCGCCATTGAAAACGGTGTCTTTATCCTGGCCCCCGCGATGTGCGGGCAGCACAGCCCAAAGCGCGCGACATACGGACATTCCTTGGTTGTGTCGCCTTGGGGCGAGGTTTTGTCCGATGGCGGGACCGTTCCGGGCATCACAATGGTTGATCTTGACCTTGCAGACGTGGGAAGGTCGCGCCAACGCGTTCCATCGCTGTCGCATGACCGAGAATTCAAAGGCCCCTGATGTCCGAAAGCTCTGCCGAAACCCTGTCCGTCGCCCTGTTCAGCGAGATGTTCATGGCCGACCAGTTGGCGCGCAACCGTCTGTCGAAGGCGCTGCCAAAGGGAATGGAGCTAAGCCACTTTTCGGTGCTGAATCACCTGGCTCGCGTGGGAGAAGAAAAGAGCCCTGCGCAACTGGCGAAGTCTTTTCACGTTACACGCGGCGCGATGACCAACACGCTGAACAAACTGGAATGGGCCGGGCATGTGCATATTCGGCCCGACTGGGATGATGCGCGCCGCAAATTCGTAACAATCTCACCCTCTGGAAAGGCTGCTCGCGATGCAGCGCTGGCGGCGATCACGCCGATTATTTCGAACATGGTGAAGCAAATCGGTGCGGACAAAGTGCGCAACACGCTGCCTGTCCTGCGCGAGATGCGTCAAATCCTAAGCGAAGTCGAATGAAATCGCTGGAGTTTGCCACGGACCTTATGGTTCAGGATGGTCAGACCAAGATCCAGAGGTACCACGACCGATTTGTTCAACGCACGCCCAAAGAGCCTAATTATTGGTTCGGCAACCGTGTCGTTTTCTATGAGCCCCCGAAATCTGCGGATGACCTGATCGCACAATTCCACTCGGATATTCCCGAGGCCAAACACACCTGCATAAGTTGGGATATTCCAAACCTAAGCATTCAGTCCGTGAAGGACGTTTTTGGATCAACGGGACTGCGCATTGAAGAAGGCGATGTTCTTGCCTTGAAACAGGATCTGAAGCGCGCCGAAGCACCGGAAGGGATCGAAATCAGGCCCTTAGTATCTGCATCTGATTGGCATCAAAGCGAAGCCATCGGACGTGCGGATTTGCTGAAAGAGGATGTGCCTGAGGCCGGGTTAGACACTTATCTGGCAAACAGAACCACTGCACGGAAAGAGCAGATTGCGAAAGGGTTGGGTCAATGGTTTGGCGCGTTTGATGGCGACACGTTGGCTGGTGACATGGGCATTTTCAATGACGATCAGTTGATCCGCTATCAGTCCGTTCAAACGCACGAGGCATATCGTCGACGCGGCATATGCTCGGCGCTTTTATGCACAAGTCTTGTTTGGGCGCGCGGGCGTGCCCCGAATGCGCAGCCGGTGATTGTTGCGCAGGCGGATAGTGATGCGGGACGCTTATACCGTCGTGCCGGGTTCGAACTGGCCGAAACCACGATAAGCGCGTATCGCGCGCCCTTGGACTAAGTCAGGCCTTGGGCTTTACTGACGTGATTGCGTAATTCACCGATAGGTCCTGAGAGGACAAAGACCAGCTCCAGGCAATGGGATTAAAGACCATGCCCATGCGGTCGACCACGTTCAGACCAGCAGTTGCAATCAGATCGACAAGCTCATCGGGGGTGATGAATTTGCCCCACTCATGTGTGCCTTTTGGAAGCCAGCGCATCACGTGCTCGGCCCCGATGATGGCCACCATGTAGCTTTTCGGATTGCGGTTGATGGTGGATGCGACCATCAGCCCGCCCGGTTTTAGAAGTTGCTGGCACGCGGTCAGATAGGCCAGTGGGTCAGCAACGTGTTCGACCACTTCCATGTTCAGAACGACGTCGAACTGCTCGCCCGCGGCGGCAAGGCTTTCGGCAGTGCAATTGCGGTAATCAATCTCCAGACCCATTTGTTCTGCATGAAGCTGCGCGACCGGGATGTTGCGCGTCGCGGCGTCAGCGCCAATCACTGTGGCGCCAAGACGCGCCATTGGTTCTGACAAAAGCCCGCCCCCACAGCCGATGTCCAGCAAACGCAGCCCTTTAAAGGGCTCTACATCATTCAGGTCACGCCCAAATTCCGCTGCGATCTGGTTGGTGATATAATCCAGCCGCACCGGGTTCATCATATGAAGCGGTTTGAACTTGCCCGTGGGATCCCACCATTCGGCGGCCATGGCCTCGAATTTGGCAACTTCGGCAGGGTCAACGGTGGTCTGGGTCTCGGCGGTCATCGGGAACCTTCTTTCTGATGGCAGGCGCGTCACGGTCACTATATAGAGGGTTTATGGATAAGGCCGCAGGAAAAAACAGCGCAGCCGCACGGCTCTTTCCCCCGATCGACCCGTTTGATCGGCATATGCTGGATGTGGGCGACGGTCACAAGGTTTATGTTGAGCAAAGCGGCAACCCGGATGGCATTCCGGTTGTTGTGCTCCACGGTGGTCCGGGCGGCGGGTCGTCCCCCGCCATGCGCCGTTTCTTCGATCCCAAGCGATACCATATCATCTTGTTTGACCAACGCGGCTGTGGGCGGTCACGTCCGCACGCCAGTATTGATGCGAACACGACGTGGCATCTGGTGCGTGACATCGAACAAATTCGCGCGACCTTGGGCATCGACCGTTGGATTGTGTTTGGCGGCAGCTGGGGGGCAACCCTCGCGCTTGTCTATGCGCAGTCACATCCTGTGCGCGTGGCCCATCTGGTTCTGCGCGGTGTTTTCCTTGCCACTAAGTCCGAGTTGGATTGGTTCTATGGCGGCGGCGCTGGGCGGTTCTGGCCCGAGCTTTGGGATCGATTTGAAAAACTGGTCCCGGATGAAGAACGCCACGATATGATCAGCGCCTATCACCGGCGACTGTTTTCTGGAAACTATGGCGAGGAAACGCGATTCGCCCGCGCTTGGACCGAATGGGAAAACGCGCTGGCCTCGATCCAGAATGCGGGTGCGATCATAGACAGCCCGACCGAATACGCCCGCGCCTTTGCCCGGCTTGAAAACCACTATTTCCGCCACAGCGCGTTCTTAGACGAAGATGGCAAGATCCTCCGCGATATGGGCCGGATCTCGCATATCCCCGGAACGATTGTGCAGGGACGCCACGATATGATTTGCCCACCCAGAATGGCGTGGGAACTTCACCAACGCTGGCCGTCGTCCGAACTGCGGATGATCCATCTTGCGGGGCACGCCCTGTCCGAACGTGGTATCGCGGATGAGCTGGTGTTGACAATGGAACGCTTGGAGACTCAGCGCGAGGCGTTGGGGGTGTAGCACCATTTGTAGTGCGCTTTGTTCAAGAGACTACTAAATAAAGCGGCTTTGCATAGTCGAAGGGTGGACTCGTTTTGCTCTTGTTGTTTAAACTTAAGGCGCTCACCTGTTTAGCGATTCGGTGAGCGCCTTAACCGTCGTTGGTGCGACGGCAGTCTTGTATAGACAAAGTGAGAATCTCACGGATTGTTGGACTCCGTCAAGCACTAATCGGCACTTCTGAAACGCATACAGGAGATCTGATATGCACTACTTTGTCTATAAAGACTTCGCAGGTGACTGGCGCTGGCGCTTGAAATCATCAAATGGAAATATCGTTGCTGATTCTGCAGAGGGCTACCGCAACAAAAGCGACTGTCTGCACGGGATCAATCTCGTAAAGGGCTCATCTGCTGCCCCTGTCTACGAGTAGGTACCATGCAAGAGAGCACCTAAATTTTGTGCTCTCTTGCTATTCCTCGGAATTGTATCTATATCCCAATTCAACAGCGGCGCTTCGGTCTCCACCCCCGAAGCTCCACCGGAAAATCCGACGGGCCCGCTGGCCCGTTTTTTTGTTTTGGAGATGCGAGTGAGCAACCTTGTTGCCAATACCGCGATTGACCGTCGTCTGGCCGACATTGTCGGGCCTGTGATCGAAGACATGGGCTTTGAACTTGTGCGTCTGCGCCTGATGGGCGGCAAGACTGCGACCCTGCAGATCATGGCGGAACGCCCTGATGGCGGGATCGAGGTTGATGATTGCGCCGAGATTTCAACGGCGATCAGTGCGATCCTCGATGTGGAAGACCCGATCGAGGACAACTATACGCTTGAAGTCGGCTCGCCCGGCATCGACCGTCCGCTGACACGTCTGAAGGATTTCGATGCGTGGAGCGGCTATGTCGCCAAGATCGAAACGTCCGAATTGATTGATGGACGCAAGCGCTTCAAGGGCAACCTTGCGGGCGTTGATGGAAATGAGGTTCTGATCGAGATCGAGAACCAGGGCGAAGAGGTCACCATTGGCCTTGATTTTGACTGGTTGGCAGATGCCAAGCTGGTTTTGACCGACGAACTGATCCGTGAAGCACTGCGTCAGCGCAAAGATGCGGGTCAGATCGACGAAGCCCAATTTGACGAAATTCAAGAAATCACCGGTTCCGAGGAGGACTGACCATGGCAATTACTTCTGCAAACCAGCTTGAGCTTTTGCAAACCGCCGAGGCCGTGGCCCGCGAAAAAATGATCGACCCTGCGTTGGTCATCGAAGCGATGGAAGAAAGCTTGGCCCGTGCAGCCAAGTCGCGCTACGGCGCGGAAATGGACATTCGCGTGTCCATCGACCGCAAGACCGGTCGTGCCGCGTTCACCCGCGTGCGTACAGTGGTTGAGGACGATGAGCTTGAGAACTATCAGGCTGAGTTCACGGTCGAGCAAGCCAAGCAATACATGGAAAACCCGGCTGTCGGCGACACCTTCGTTGAAGAAGTCCCACCGGTTGAAATGGGCCGTATTGCAGCGCAGTCCGCCAAGCAGGTGATCCTGCAGAAGGTTCGCGAAGCTGAGCGTGATCGCCAGTATGAAGAATTCAAAGACCGCGCTGGTACCATCATCAATGGTCAGGTTAAACGCGAAGAATATGGCAACGTCATCGTGGACGTGGGTGCTGGCGAAGCCATCCTGCGCCGCAATGAAAAGATCGGCCGTGAAAGCTATCGCCCGAACGATCGCATCCGCTGCTACATCAAAGACGTTCGTCGTGAATCGCGTGGTCCGCAGATCTTCCTGTCGCGCACCGCGCCGGAATTCATGGCCGAACTGTTCAAGATGGAAGTGCCGGAAATCTATGATGGCATCATCGAGATCAAGGCCGTGGCCCGTGATCCCGGTTCGCGCGCAAAGATCGCCGTGATTTCCTATGACGGTTCGATTGACCCGGTTGGTGCCTGTGTTGGTATGCGTGGCTCGCGCGTACAAGCCGTTGTGAACGAACTTCAGGGCGAGAAGATTGACATTATTCCATGGAATGAAGATCAACCGACCTTCCTTGTGAACGCTCTTCAGCCTGCTGAAGTCTCGAAGGTTGTTCTGGACGAAGAAGCTGGCAAAATCGAAGTGGTTGTGCCCGACGAGCAGCTGTCGCTGGCCATTGGCCGCCGCGGTCAGAACGTGCGTCTTGCATCGCAACTGACCAACCTCGACATCGATATCATGACTGAGGCTGAAGAAAGCGAACGTCGCCAGAAAGAATTCGCTGTGCGTACCGCTTTGTTCATGGAGACCCTTGATCTGGACGAGTTCTTTGCCCAGCTATTGGTCTCAGAGGGCTTCACCAATTTGGAAGAAGTCGCTTATGTCGAGGTCGATGAACTGCTGGTGATTGACGGTGTTGACGAAGGCACCGCAAATGAATTGCAGACTCGTGCCCGTGAATATCTGGAAGCTCAGGCCGCCAAGGCACTGGAAAACGCCCGAGCGATGGGTGTTGAAGACAGCCTGATCGCTTTTGAAGGCCTGACGGCTCAGATGGTTGAAGCTTTGGCCGAAGATGGTGTGAAGTCGCTGGAAGATTTCGCAACCTGTGCTGACTGGGAACTGGCCGGTGGTTGGACCACAGTTGACGGCGAGCGCATCAAAGACGATGGGTCGCTTGAGAAGTTCGGCATGACGCTGGAAGAAGCACAGGACATGGTCATGACTGCCCGTATCCTTTTAGGCTGGGTCGATCCGGCTGAACTAGAAGCAGAAGCTGCCGAAGGCGAAGAAGAAGCCGAAGCCGCGGAAGAAGGAGCTGAGGCCTGATTTCAGGTCTCAGGTAGCGACGCATGACGCGTGGTGGACATAAAAAGCGGCCGGATGAGCCCGAACGGCGTTGCATCGCAACCGGAGAAACCGAGCCAAAGGCCGGACTGATCCGCTTTGTCGTGGGGCCGGATGACATGGTGGTGCCTGACCTGTTGGGCAAACTGCCGGGTCGTGGGATCTATGTCGCCGCCAATCGTGCGGCGATTGCCACGGCGATCAAGAAAGGCCTGTTTTCGCGCGCTGCGCGCAAGCCGGTCACCGTGCCAGATGGTCTGCTTGAGTTGCTTGAGCGTGGCTATGCAGATCGGGTGGTGCATTTGATTGCGATGGCGCGCAAAGCGGGTCAAGCGATCGCTGGGTATGAGAAAGTTAAAGACTGGCTGATGAAAGATCAGGCCCACGTTTTGATCCAAGCCTCGGACGGGTCCGAGCGCGGAAAATCGAAGCTCAGACCGCCCCGCGAAGAGGGACGGTTTATTGAATGTCTGACCGGCGATGAGCTGGGTTTGGCGTTTGGACGTGAAAATGTGATACATGGCGCGCTTGCGTCTGGCGGTTTGGCCTCTCGTGTTGTAGAGGAAGCCCAGAAACTGACAGCGATGCGTGTTGTGCAAGACAACGACGGCGGGAAGGCTCGCCGGAAAGGTACGAAGACCAGATGAGCGATAATGACGGCAAAAAGACCCTTGGCCTGCGCGGAAGCCGCCCAGGTCAGGTGAAGCAAAGCTTCAGCCACGGGCGCACCAAAAACGTCGTGGTCGAAACGAAACGCAAGCGTGTTGTCGTGCCCAAGCCGGGTGCGGGCGCTGGTGGCGCGGGCGCAGCCCCTGCCGGTGGTGATCCACGCAAACGTCCTGCTGGCATCTCGGATGCGGAGATGGAACGCCGTATGAAGGCGCTTCAGGCTGCAAAGTCGCGCGAAGTCGAAGAAGCGGCTAAGCGCGAAGCCGAAGAAAAGGCCCGCGAGGAAGACCGCAAGCGTCGTCGCGAAGAAGCCGAGGCCAAAGAACGTGCCGAACGCGAACGCGAAGAAGCGCTGAAAGCCAAAGCCGAAGAAGAAGAACGCAAGAAGCGTGAAGCTGAAGAGGCTAAGACACGTGCGAAGCCTGCCCCTGCCGCCGATCCGGCCGCTGCGCAGGCCGCTGAACAACGTGGCACGACCAAGCCTTCGTCGGCACCTCGTAAGAAAGACGACCGCGGTGGTGCAAATGACCGTCAGAACCGTGGCAACAAAGGTGGTCGCGACGATGGCCGCCGCTCGGGCAAGTTGACTCTGAACCAAGCTATGCGTGGCGGTGACGGGCGCCAACGTTCGGTTGCTTCCATGCGCCGTAAGCAAGAACGCGCGCGTCAAAAAGCCATGGGTGAATCGGTCGAGCGGGAAAAGGTTATCCGCGACGTTCAAGTCCCCGAAGCCATCATTGTGTCCGAATTGGCCAACCGCATGGCGGAACGCGTCGCTGATGTTGTTAAGTCGCTCATGAATATGGGCATGATGGTCACGCAGAACCAGGCGGTTGACGCTGACACTGCAGAACTGATCATCGAAGAATTCGGCCACAAGATTGTGCGTGTTTCGGATTCTGACGTGGAAGACGTGATTGATTCCGTGGAAGACAAGGAAGAAGACCTTGTGGACCGCGCTCCGATCATCACGATCATGGGCCACGTTGACCACGGTAAGACCTCGCTTCTGGATGCGATCCGAGATGCGAAAGTAACTGCTGGCGAAGCTGGCGGCATCACACAGCACATCGGTGCATATCAGGTCACAACCGATAGCGGCACAACGCTGAGCTTCTTGGATACACCCGGCCACGCCGCGTTTACCTCGATGCGGGCGCGTGGTGCGCAGGTGACGGATATCGTTGTTCTGGTTGTTGCTGCTGACGACAGTGTCATGCCGCAAACCATCGAAGCCATCAACCACGCCAAAGCGGCGGGTGTTCCGATGATTGTTGCGATCAACAAATGCGACAAACCAGAAGCCAACCCCGATACCGTTCGCGCAGAGCTTCTGCAGCACGAAGTCATCGTCGAGAAGATGTCTGGCGAAGTGCAGGATGTTGAAGTCTCGGCCATCACGGGTCAGGGTTTGGATGAACTTCTGGAAGCCATCGCACTGCAGTCCGAAATCCTCGAGCTTAAGGCCAACCCGACACGTGCCGCATCTGGTGCCGTGATCGAAGCTCAGCTTGATGTGGGCCGCGGTCCGGTTGCCACCGTTCTGGTTCAGAACGGTACTTTGAAGCAGGGCGACATCTTCGTTGTAGGCGAGCAGTGGGGTAAAGTCCGCGCGCTGGTCAACGACCATGGTGATCGTGTGAAAGAAGCTGGTCCTTCGGTTCCGGTCGAGGTTCTGGGCCTGAACGGCACACCCGAAGCTGGTGACGTTCTAAACGTGGTGGATACAGAAGCTCAGGCCCGTGAAATCGCCGAGTATCGTGAACAAGCTGCCAAGGACAAACGTGCTGCCGCTGGTGCTGCGACCACTTTGGAACAGATGATGGCCAAGGCGAAAGCCGACAAGGATGTGGCCGAGCTGCCCATTCTGGTCAAAGCCGACGTGCAGGGTTCTGCCGAAGCCATCGTTCAGGCGATGGAAAAAATCGGCAACGACGAAGTGCGTGTTCGTGTGCTGCACTATGGTGTGGGCGCGATCACCGAAACGGATGTCGGTCTGGCGGAAGCATCAGGTGCTCCGGTTATCGGCTTTAACGTTCGTGCGAATGCGTCGGCCCGTAACTCGGCCAACCAAAAGGGCGTCGAGATCCGCTATTACTCGGTCATTTATGACCTTGTGGATGACGTGAAAGCGGCGGCGTCTGGCCTACTCTCTGCCGAGGTTCGCGAGAACTTCATTGGATACGCGGAAATCCGCGAAGTCTTCAAGGTTACGGGTGTTGGTAAGGTTGCTGGCTGTCTGGTCACCGAAGGCGTTGCGCGCCGTTCGGCTGGTGTGCGCTTGCTGCGTGACAACGTTGTGATCCACGAAGGCACGCTGAAGACTCTGAAACGCTTCAAGGACGAAGTGAAGGAAGTTCTATCTGGTCAAGAATGCGGTATGGCATTCGAAAACTATGACGACATCCGTCCGGGCGATGTGATCGAGATCTTCGAACGTGAAGAAGTCGAACGCTCGCTGGACTAAACTGTCCTAATTGTTTGATAAGAAATAAAAAGGGGACGGTTTTCCGTCCCCTTTTTCATTGGTTGGTGAGTGGTGCGGTCCCTTAGGCAGCAATGTCACTGGATACTGGAAATCCGGTGTGCAGGCGGTGCCCAACCCGGATCACAATACGCCCATCCGAGAGCGTCCTTACGTACTGGCCCTGCACCATACTGTAGTTACCGATCATGATGGTTCTGAGCATGTGATACCCCCAAAAAGGAATCTGAACAGGTTCAGTATATCACACCTTAGGTAAACTCTGAGTAAACAAACTGCGCGTCAAAGTAGATCGCGTAGAATCGGGATCAATGGCAGGTCTGCAGGAGGCATCGGAAACTCGCGAAGTTGATCAACGCGCGCCCATTTAAGCACCTGACCCTCGCGCGGCATGGGGGTTCCATTCCACTTTCGGCACGCGAAAAGCGGCATCAGTAGGTGGAAGTCATCGTAGCTATGACTTGCGAAGGACAGAGGGGCCAAACAGGACGACCAAGTGTCGATGCCCAATTCCTCGTGCAGCTCACGCACCAAAGCCGCTTCTGGTGTTTCACCGTGTTCGATCTTGCCGCCCGGAAACTCCCATAGGCCAGCCATGGATTTTCCTTCTGGGCGCTGGGCCAGAAGGATACGCCCATCTGAGTCGATCAGGGCTACTGCGGAAACCAGGACTGTCTTCACGACCGATAATCCGCGTTGATCTGGATGTAAGCGTGGGTCAGGTCGCAAGTCCAGACGGTGGCTTTGCCGTTGCCGACCCCCAGATCCACATCAATCAGCAAATCATCTTGCTGCATATAAGCGGCCCCCGCATCCTCGTGGTAATTCGGTGAGACCCAGCCTTTTTCAGCGACTAAGATATCCCCGAAACGAATGGTCAGCAGATCGCGGTCTGCATAGGCCCCGGATTTACCAATTGCCATGACAACGCGACCCCAGTTGGGGTCCTCTCCAGCCACGGCGGTTTTCACCAAAGGCGAGTTGGCAATGGACAGCGCATGGACCTTAGCGTCGGCATCTGATTTTGCGCCGGTCACGCGGACCTCGACAAACTTCGTGGCACCCTCACCGTCGCGCACAACCTGATGGGCCAAATCCAGCATGACGTCGTCCAGCGCGGCGCGGAACGCGGCATTGTCTTGATCCACCCTAACCTCGGATGCCCCGGTTGCGGCTAGGAGAAGCGTATCTGATGTTGAAGTGTCGCTGTCCACCGTGATGGCATTGAAGCTGTCTTCGTTCAGATCCGAAAGCATGGCTTGCAGATCGCCCTGATCAATCAGAGCATCCGTGAAGATGAACACCAGCATGGTCGCCATATCCGGCGCAATCATGCCTGAGCCCTTGGCGATGCCCGCGATATGCACAATGCGATCCCCGATTTTCACTTCGGCCTTCGCGCCTTTGGCGAATGTGTCGGTGGTGCGGATCGCCTGCGCTGCATCCTCCATGGCGTCGGGAACCAAAAGGCCCTTAAGTTCGTCGATTTTGTCGGTGATCCGGTTGTGAGGAAGCGGTTCCCCGATAACGCCAGTGGATGCTGTGAACACGCGGTCTTGTGGAACCTGCAATGCCTTGGACACTGCCGACGTTATCGCCTCGACCGAACCATCGCCAGCCGCGCCAGTGAACGCATTGGAGTTGCCTGCATTCACAAGAATAGCAGCGCCTTTGTCAGACGCTTTGCCCAGTTTGGCCTGACAATCCAGAACCGGGGCAGAACGTGTGGCGGATGTTGTGAAAACACCTGCCATCGTTGTGCCGGGTTGAAGCTCGGCCAGCATGACATCTAGCCGATCTTTGTATTTCACGCCTGCCTTAACTGCGGAAAATCGTGCCCCCGCTATGACGGGCAGGTCAGGAAAGCTTGCTGGGGCAAGCGGCGAAACCTTATGCGTGTGGTCGTGAGCCTTTACCAATTTGGCCTTCAGCTTCGCGACCTTCTTTTTCAGCTTCTTGATTTTCGCCGTCTTGCCCATGTCTGCCCTCTGCGATCAGTTGTCCAGCAGTGTCATATCACGTGTGACAGCAGGGTCGATCCCTTCAAGATCCGTACGCTCGATTGTTGCGCCTTCCAGCAGGGTTTGCAGGGCTGCTTCCACAGCGTCGTTTTCAATTTGCGCGGCCAGTTCTGCACGCACCTCATCCAATTCGGGGGCGCCAACCATGCGGGTGTCGTTCAGTTTGACGACGTGCCAGCCAAACTGCGTCTGAACCGGGGCCGAAATTTCGCCTTTACCCAAAGCCATTGCGGCATCTTCAAATGGCTTCACCATCATGCCGGGGCCAAACCATCCCAGTTCGCCACCATTCGGGCCAGACGGTCCGGTAGAAAACTCTTTCGCCAGTTCCGCGAAATCCGCACCACCTCCAAGTTTGGTGATCAAATCCTTGGCTTCATCCTCGGTCGCGACAAGAATATGCGCGGCGCTGAATTCCTTGGTCGGTTCGGCATTTGCATATTTGGCATCATAAGCAGCCTTAAGGGCATCGTCCGTCACAGCATCTGCAACGATTCCGTCAACTTTTTCGGCAGCCGCGATTTCACGACGTTGATTTTCTAAAATGATTTCGCCGCGACGGCTGATTTCTTCAACAGCCTGACCAAGGACGGTTTGCTGGATTAACTGGTCGATCAAGCCAGGGAACAAAACGTCGTCTGGCAGGGTTTGGAACTGTTGAGCCAACCCTTGACGGGCAGCAATCACGTGCGAGACGGTGATTTCTTCGCCATTTACGGTTGCAAGAACGGTGTCAGCCTGAACCTCAACCTTGGGCATAGTGTCTTCTGATGCAGTTTCCTGCGCGAAGCCTGGTGCGCCGAATGTCAGCGAAAGGGCGATACCGAAAGCGGCCGCGTGGCGATTAAGCATGAAAATATCCTTTAAAACAGGCCGGAACACCCGGCGACATTGACAGTTTTCCACCCGACGCTTACATCGCTAAGGGCTTAAGAGCGTGGGTTCTTGGGCTCTTAGATAGGCGGCTGGATCACGACGGACAAGTTTCCTCTGGTCACACCAGCGTTAAACCGCATTGAGGCACAAAAAACATGCTTGGAAAAATCGCGCGCAAAGTCTTTGGCACACCCAATGATCGATTGGTCAAAGCCACGCGACCCATTGTCGAAAAGGTCAACGCGCTTGAGGACGAGTTTTCCGCCCTGTCGGATGACGGCATCGTCGCCAAGACCGAAGAATTAAAGAAACGCGTGGCGGATGGCGAAAAGCTGGATGACATCTTGCCAGAGGCTTTTGCCAACTGTCGCGAAGCTGCCAAGCGTGCGTTGGGTCTGCGGGCCTTTGACACCCAGTTGATGGGTGGGATCTTCCTGCATCAGGGCAATATCGCTGAAATGAAGACCGGCGAGGGCAAAACTCTTGTGGCGACCTTCCCCGCTTATCTGAATGCACTGACCGACAAGGGCGTGCACATCGTTACTGTAAACGACTATCTTGCCAAACGTGATGCTGAATGGATGGGCAATGTCTTTTCCGCATTGGGCATGACCACGGGTGTCGTGTATCCCCATCAGGCTGACGACGAGAAACGCGAGGCCTATGCCTGCGACGTCACTTATGCCACGAACAACGAACTTGGTTTTGATTATCTGCGCGACAACATGAAGTCCGAGCTGAAGGACATGTCACAGCGCGGCCACAACTTCGCGATTGTGGACGAAGTCGACTCGATCCTGATCGACGAAGCACGGACACCGCTGATCATCTCGGGCCCGTCCGAAGATCGTTCCGAGCTTTATGTGACCATCGACGCCCTGGTTCCTGAGCTTACGGAAGAGCACTATACGATCGACGAAAAGAACCGTGGCGTGACCTTCACTGAAGAAGGCAACGAGTTCTTGGAAGAACTTCTTTTATCCCGCGGTGTGCTGCCGGAAGGTCAAACGCTTTACGATCCAGAAAGCACCACGATTGTGCACCATCTGAACCAGGGGTTACGCGCTCATAAACTGTTCACGCGCGATAAGGACTATATTGTCCGCGATGGCGAAGTGATCCTAATTGACGAATTTACAGGCCGCATGATGGCAGGGCGCCGTCTGTCCGAAGGCCTGCACCAAGCGATCGAAGCTAAGGAAGGCTGCAAAACGCAACCGGAGAACGTCACTTTGGCGTCGGTAACGTTTCAAAACTACTTCCGTCTCTACAACACGCTTGGCGGCATGACGGGCACCGCTCTGACCGAAGCAGAGGAATTTGCCGAAATCTACGGCCTTGGTGTGGTTGAAGTTCCAACCAACCGCCCGATTGCCCGGATTGACGAACATGACGCTGTTTATCGTACAGAACGCGAGAAATACGCGGCCATCGTAAATGAAATCCGCGATGCAAATGAAAAAGGTCAGCCAATTCTTGTTGGTACGACATCGATCGAGAAATCCGAGCAATTGTCGCAGCTTCTGACTGACGCCAAGATCAAGCATGACGTCCTGAACGCTCGCCAACACGAGCGTGAGGCGCAGATTGTCGCTGACGCCGGCAAGCTGGGTTCGGTGACCATCGCAACTAACATGGCGGGTCGTGGTACGGATATTAAGCTGGGCGGCAATGTCGAATTCAAGGTGATGGAGGCCATCGCGGCCAACCCGGACGGCAACCCGGATGAAATCCGTGCCCGCATTGAAACGGAACACGAAGCGGAAGAACAAGCCGTGAAAGATGCCGGTGGTTTGTTCGTTCTGGCAACAGAACGCCACGAAAGCCGCCGGATTGACAATCAGCTGCGCGGTCGTTCGGGCCGTCAGGGTGACCCGGGCCGTTCGGCTTTCTTCCTGTCTCTGGATGACGATCTGATGCGTATTTTCGGGTCTGAACGGCTTGAGAAAGTTCTGTCGACCCTGGGCATGGATGAAGGCGAAGCCATTGTTCACCCTTGGGTCAACAAATCGCTCGAACGCGCGCAAGCCAAGGTCGAAGGTCGCAACTTCGACATCCGTAAACAGCTTCTGAAATTCGATGACGTGATGAACGATCAACGTAAGGCGATCTTTGGTCAGCGTCTGGAAATCATGGAAGCGGAAGACCTGTCCGAGATTGCTGGCGACATGCGTCATCAGGTGATTGATGATCTGGTTGATCAGTACATGCCCCCAAAATCCTACGCCGATCAGTGGGACACGCATGGGCTTCAGGCTGCCGTGATCGAACATCTGGGCTTTGAAGAGCCGGTTGTCGATTGGGCTGCCGAAGAAGGTGTGGATGACGACTTGATTCGCGAGCGTCTTTATGATGCCTCGGACGCGTTCATGGCCAAGAAAGCCGCTGATTTCGGGCCTGAAACTATGCGCTCGATCGAAAAGCAGCTGATCTTGCAAACGATCGACGCGAAATGGCGTGAGCATCTTCTAACACTGGATCACCTGCGCTCGGTCGTTGGATTCCGTGGATACGCTCAGCGTGATCCGTTGAATGAATACAAGACAGAAGCCTTCCAGCTGTTTGAAAGCCTGCTGGATGGTCTGCGGTCCGATGTGACGCAGAAGCTGTCTCAGATTCGTCCCATGTCAGAAGAAGAACAGCAGGCAATGATGCAGCAAATGGTTCAGCAGCAACAAGCGCTGGCGCAGGCTGCGGAAGCGCCTGAAAATGCGATCGAAGGCTTTGATGAGAATGATCCGAGCACTTGGGGCAACCCGTCGCGCAACGACCCCTGCCCTTGTGGATCAGGCAAAAAGTTCAAACACTGTCACGGTCGACTGTAACCACGTCACGTCGCTGCGCGGCGTGACAACACTCCATAACCGCACCTGAATTGTCCTATGACGTTGTCAGAATGGCCACGCTGAATTCGCTAAATGATGGATTAGGGTGGGAAGTTCTGGCGCTGTGCGTGGAAATACATATGGTCCCTCTGTGACTAGAATTTTCCCTGATATCCTTGCGCGACTTCTGCGTGTGGCCTTTGTGGTCGCCCTAATCGGCAGTTCGGCTGCGCAGGCACAAGACGTTACCCTGACTTCACGTGATGGAGCGATCGAACTGACCGGCCAGCTTCTGACCTTTGATGGCGAGTTTTATCGTGTTGATACAGAGTTCGGCATTCTGACCGTCGACAGCTCTGGCGTCAGTTGCGAGGGGCCAGGCTGCCCCAGCCTTGGGCCTTTTGTGGCAGAGCTGACAATATCGGGCGCACACAACATGGGCGCTGTCCTATTCCCTGCGTTGGTTGAAGGCTTTGCGCTACGAAACGGCTATGCGCTGAAGCGCGAGGAAGTGCAGGGCGTTGGCACAGTCTACACCCTTCTGGAAGGCGGCAGCGGACAAGAGGTCGCGCGCTTTACAATCAAGCTGAACACCAGCTCTGAAGGGTTCGCCGATCTGCTCAGTCAGCAAGCCGATATGGTTCTGTCGATGCGACAGGCCACCACGCGCGAACGTAGCCTTGCGCGGGATGCCGGTTTGGGTGATCTGCGTGTTGCGCGTCAAAGTCGCGTTGCTGCCCTAGATGCGCTTGTACCGATTGTTTCGCCGGGCAATCCGGTGACCAAAATGTCAATTTCTCAACTGGCTGCGATCTATGCTGGCAGGATTCAAAATTGGAGCGAACTTGGTGGCGAGGATGCCCCCATAACCCCCTATATGATGGATGTTGAGGAAGGTTTCGGCCCGGTGTTCATGACAGATGTGATCGCCGCGCAAGGTGTGTCCCTGTCCGAGAACGTCGTCACACATCCAACAATGCGCACCTTGGCAGACGCTGTGGCGCGTGACCCTTATGGCATTGCGATCACCACCTATACGCAGCGCGGCAGTGGCGAGGTGGTAGAGCTGTCGGGAAGTTGCGGGTTCTCGGTCCATGCCTCGCGTGCGTCGATCAAGTCAGAAGACTATCCATTGACCATGCCCATGTTCCTGTACTTGCCCGAACGCCGATTGCCGCAAATTGGGCGCGAGTTCTTGGCCTACCTCCGCACCGACAGTGCGCAGTTTGTAACCCGTCGTGCGGGCTTTGTAGATCAAGCGCTGACCCGGCAGCCCATCCGCGCACAAGGTGACCGGATGGCAAATGCCATCAAATCTGCTGGGGAAGAGGTTGCCCTGACAGAACTTCAGCGCATGATTGGCACATTGTCCGGATCGGAACGGCTTTCCATAAGCTTCCGGTTCCAGGGTGGATCAACGCTTCTGGATGCGCCGTCACGGTCAAATGTTGCACTGCTGGCCGAAGCACTGGAAAGCGGGCGATTTGATGGGAAGCGCTTGTCATTCGTTGGATTCTCAGACGGGCAAGGTGCTGCCGCGCAAAACAGATCATTGTCCGAAAGACGCGCCAGAGCCGTACGCGATCTGGTTCTGGCTCAGCTAGAGGCCTTTGATTCCGCCCGTGTAAATATGCAAATTGATGCGTTTGGCGAAGCGATGCCTATGGCCTGTGACGACAGCGCATGGGGACGAAGCGTTAATCGGCGGGTTGAGATCTGGGTGGATTAAGCTCTGCAATCCACGCTTAAAGATACCCTTCCGAACGGAAACTAAGCTCTGTCGATTTTCCGATTATCAGATGATCATGAAGCGCGATGCCCAGCGCTTTGGCCGCATCATTCACCTGCGCTGTCATTTGGATATCGCTTTCCGATGGCGTTGGATCCCCCGAAGGATGGTTGTGCACAAGGATTAAAGCCGAGGCATTCAGCTCCAAAGCACGCTTTACCACTTCGCGCGGATAAACTGGAACGTGGTCAACCGTGCCCTTGGATTGTTCCTCATCCGCGATCAGCACGTTTTTGCGGTCCAGGAACAGAACCCGGAACTGTTCAGTGTCACGATGCGCCATGGTGGTGTGGCAGTAATCCAGCACCGCATCCCAGCTTGAGATTACGTGCCGTTGGATCACTTTCGAACGCGCCATGCGATGTGCCGCAGCTTCGATGATCTTTAGGTCCGTGATGACGGATTCCCCGACGCCCGACACGGACTTCAGACGATCCGCTGGCGCTGTGACCACGCGGTTGAAATCCCCGAAAATGTCCAGAAGCTCGCGCGCAATGGGTTTCACATCGCGGCGCGGAATGGATCGGAACAGCAAAAGCTCAAGCAACTCATAATCCGGCATGGCCTGCGCCCCGCCTTCATTGAAACGGGCGCGCAGTCTTTGGCGGTGATCTTGGATGTAAGATGGAAGCTTGCCAGCATTCATATCGATCGGCAGCACAGGTGCCTCGTCCATATCAAACAGGGCTTGGGGCATTTCGCCGAACTGGAAATTACTGCTCTTGGTCATGGGATTAGCTTGCCCCAAAAGTGGTGAACGAAGTGTTAACGTCCGCCCAGAAGAAAATGCCCCGGCGTTTTGACAACACCGGGGCATTCCGTTTGCATTTAAGGCATTTAGCTTTTCATGCCATCCCAGAAATTCTTGACCTTCGAAAAGAAGTTCGTGCTTTCAGGGTTGTTTTCTTCCGACAGTTTTTCGAATTCGCGCAGCAGTTCTTTCTGCTTCGACGTCAGATTGACCGGAGTCTCCACCGCCAGTTCGATGTACATGTCGCCGTTTGGCCCGCCACGCAGGCCGGGCATACCCTTTGCGCGCAGACGCATCTGGCGACCGGACTGGCTGCCCGACGGGATTTTCACACGCGACCGACCACCGTCGATGGTTGGAACTTCGATGTCACCGCCAAGCGCAGCGGCGCTCATCGATACGGGGACGCGGCAATGCAGATGCGTGCCTTCGCGATCGAAAATGGCGTGTTCTGTCACTTCGATGAAGATATACAGATCACCCGGGGGTCCACCACGCAGGCCAGCTTCGCCCTCGCCAGCCAGACGAATGCGTGTGCCGGTTTCAACACCTGCAGGGATGTTTACGGCCAGCGAACGTTCTTTTTCGATGCGTCCAGCACCGTGGCAGGATTTGCACGGATTCTGGATCATCTGGCCCGTGCCCTGACAGGTTGGGCAGGCACGTTCGACAGTAAAGAAGCCTTGCTGTGCACGGACTTTGCCCATGCCCTGACACGTCGGACAGACCGAGGGTTCGGCCCCGGATTCTGACCCGCTGCCCTCGCATTCATCGCACGCAACGGATGTTGGTACGTTGATTGTCTTTTGCAGCCCCGAATACGCTTCTTCCAAGTTCACACGCAGATTATAGCGCAGATCCGATCCGCGCTGAGCGCGCGAACGCCCACCGCCACGGCCGCCCATAAAGTCGCCAAACAGATCGTCAAACACGTCCGAAAACGCGCTCGCGAAATCGCCTTGGCCGGGATGGCCACCACCGGGACGTCCGCCCATGCCACCTTCAAAGGCAGCGTGGCCAAAGCGGTCATAAGCCGCTTTCTTTTCGGCGTCTTTCAGAACGTCATAAGCTTCGTTCACTTCTTTGAACTGAGCCTCGGCGTTCGGATTGTCCGAATTCCGGTCTGGATGCAGTTCTTTGGCTTTCTTGCGATAGGCTTTCTTCAGCTCGTCCGCCGAAGCACCTTTCGCGGCACCAAGAACCTCGTAGTAATCACGTTTTGCCATGATGGGGTCTTCTCCCTTTGGGAGGGGGGCAGGGCAGCCGTGCCGCCCCGCCTTTCACCTAATCGACTTAACGTTTGTTGTCGTCGAGGTCTTCGAAGTCAGCGTCAACAATGTCATCGTCAACAGCCGAGGGGCCATCAGCTTCTTCCGAGGCTTCCCCCGCAGCTTCTTCTTGCTGCGACTTATAGATCGCTTCGCCCAGTTTCATGGCCGCTTCGGTCACGTTCTGAACGCCGCCTTTGATCTTGTCAGCCGACGCGTCTTCCTTGGCCAGATCGTCCTTCAGAGCGGCAATTGCCAGCTCGATTGCTTCGATCGTGGTCGGGTCGACTTTGTCCGCATGCTCTTCCATCGACTTCTCGGTCGAGTGGATCAGGCTTTCGGCCTGGTTGCGGGCTTCGACAAGCTCTTTACGGTCCTTATCGGCTTCGGCGTTGGCTTCGGCGTCTTTCACCATTGCTTCGATGTCGTCATCCGACAAACCGCCCGAAGCTTGGATGGTGATCTTCTGCTCTTTGCCGGTGCCTTTGTCCTTGGCGCCCACTTCAACGATGCCGTTGGCGTCGATGTCGAAGGTCACTTCGATCTGAGGCATGCCGCGCGGTGCCGGCGGGATGTCTTCCAAGTTGAATTGGCCAAGGATCTTGTTGTCCGCAGCCATTTCACGTTCACCTTGGAACACGCGCAGGGTCACGGCGTTCTGATTGTCTTCCGCGGTCGAGAAGATCTGCGACTTCTTGGTCGGGATCGTCGTGTTGCGGTCGATCAGGCGAGTGAACACGCCACCCAGCGTCTCGATGCCCAGCGACAGCGGTGTTACGTCCAGAAGAACAACGTCTTTCACGTCGCCCTGCAGAACACCGGCTTGAATGGCAGCACCCATGGCAACCACTTCGTCTGGGTTCACACCCTTGTGGGGCTCTTTACCGAAGAACTTGGTGACCTCTTCGATCACTTTCGGCATGCGGGTCATACCACCGACCAGAACCACCTCGTCGATGTCGCCGGTCGACAGGCCAGCGTCTTTCAGAGCAGCCTGACAGGGCTTGATCGAACGCTTGATCAGGTCCGACACAAGGCTTTCCAGCTTGGCGCGAGTCAGCTTCATGACCATGTGCAGCGGTGCACCATCAGCACCCATCGAGATGAAGGGCTGGTTGATTTCGGTCTGCGAGGCCGACGACAGTTCGATCTTGGCTTTCTCAGCGGCTTCTTTCAGGCGCTGCAGAGCCATTTTGTCTTTCGACAGATCAACCTGGTTTTCCTTTTTGAACTCATCGACCAGATACTGAACGATGCGCATGTCGAAGTCTTCACCACCAAGGAACGTGTCGCCGTTGGTCGATTTCACTTCAAACAAGCCGTCGTCGATTTCCAGGATGGTCACGTCGAAGGTACCACCACCAAGATCATACACCGCGATGGTTTGGGTCTCTTGCTTGTCCAGACCGTAGGCCAGTGCGGCTGCGGTTGGTTCGTTGATGATACGCAGTACTTCAAGACCAGCAATCTTGCCGGCGTCTTTGGTGGCCTGACGCTGTGCGTCGTTGAAGTAGGCAGGCACGGTGATCACGGCCTGAGTGACTTCTTCACCCAGATAGCTTTCTGCCGTTTCTTTCATCTTGCCCAGAATGAAGGCCGAGATTTGCGAAGGCGAATACTTTTCGCCAGCAGCTTCAACCCATGCGTCGCCATTGCCGCCATCTACGATGGCATAAGGCACCAGCTTTTTGTCTTTCTCGACAGCCGGATCGTTCATGTCGCGACCAATAAGGCGCTTCACGGCGAAGACGGTGTTGTCGGGGTTGGTGACAGCCTGACGTTTAGCCGGCTGGCCAACGAGGCGTTCGTCGTCCTTGAAGGCGACGATCGAAGGCGTGGTACGTGCACCTTCTGCGTTTTCAATGACTCGCGGCTGCGAGCCGTCCATGATGGCAACACACGAGTTCGTGGTGCCGAGGTCGATACCGATGACTTTGGCCATGCTCAATATCCTCTCTTAGGCGATGTTGAAGGAACCGACCTTGCAAAGCATCGGCCCCTGATCCCAAATTTTTACCGGTTTAGGAGTGATCCTTCTCCGGCGTCTCGGCGTATATAAGTAGGCAAATAGGGGCCTGCAAGCGGTCGAAGGCCCCGATTGCGCTAAAAAACACGAGTCAATTTGAGGTTTTAGCCCAGAATGGGCAAATGAAGGGGCTTTTGTCCCTTCAATATGCCTATTGACGGGCAGCCCAACTGGCGGAGACATGTTTGCGCGAATAGTTTTCGCCCATCAGTCCCAGCAAGGTGAACACAGCAGAGAAGACCAGAGGGTACATCCAGTTTGTGTAGTGGGGATTGTAGTTGATGAAGGTAAACCCGCGCGTTTGGTCTACGATATGAAACAGTGGATTCCAGCTGAACATTGCGACGATGTAAAACGGCATCGAATTCGCAACAAACATCTTGCCGGATGCAACCATGTTTGCCCGCGTATAGATGGTTTGCGAAATACTTGTGAACTGCGGAAGCCAGGGTTTCATCGCAAGAAAGATCAAGCCAATTGAGACACCGTTGAACCATGCCAAGATGATCATGAGGAAGGCCTCAAAAGGTTGATGAACCTCAACGGGTGTGAATCCGATATGATAGATGACCAGAATTACCGTGATGGTCAGGATCTGGATATACAAAGACCCCAACGCAGCCGAGACCATGGCAACAAAGGTGTTCATCGGTGCGTGTTGCATCATCGGGTGCGACGGACCGGAAGAACCGGCCACAGCACCCATGGCTTTCACATTCGTCACGAAGATAAAAATGCCCGACATGATGTAGAGCAGAAAATCGCCACGCAAAGACGAACCGCGCAGCCCAATCAACGAAAACATCGCAAAGAACACGGCAATCATCATCACGACCTGAAGCATGTTCAGGGCAATAGCAGCCAGCGCATTTGTATGCGTGCTGCGAATGCTG
Source organism: Aliiroseovarius sp. F20344 (assembly GCF_023016155.1). Classification (GTDB taxonomy): domain Bacteria; phylum Pseudomonadota; class Alphaproteobacteria; order Rhodobacterales; family Rhodobacteraceae; genus Aliiroseovarius. The sequence continues at coordinate 428,281 of NZ_JALKBG010000003.1, read as the reverse complement.
TGCGCGGTCATGTGATAAATGACCTCGAACATTGAAAGCGCCGCGGACAGCCGCGATTGTTTCTTCTTTGCCTCGAACATGTGGCTACCTTGAACCGTGGTGCTGACTTTTTAGCAGGGAATTCTTGATGATCCTTTACTGGTTGATCATAAGGGGGCGGCAAAATGTTATCAACAGGGCCACATTAGGCCTTATTTAAGGAGCTTCACTTTGGATTTTGATCGTCTGGAAACCGTTATGCGTACTTTGGCACTGGAAGCCGGGGACGTGATCATGGAGATCTACAACTCGGACGATTTCGACGTGCGTGCCAAATCCGATGACAGCCCTGTAACTGCTGCCGACGAAGCGGCGGACGCTCTGATCTCGGCTGGATTGCGTGCGGCATTCCCGGATGTGCTGTTGGTGACGGAAGAACAAGCAGACAGCCACAGCGAGCAGGCCAGCGAGTTTCTGATTGTTGACCCGTTGGATGGTACAAAAGAGTTCATTCACCGCCGTGGCGATTTCACCGTGAATATCGCTTACGTAGTTGATGGCACCCCTGTTCGCGGAGTCGTCTATGCACCTGCCAAGGGGCGGATGTTCTTCACCCGCGCTGGCGGCGAGAGCGTGGAAGAGCAAGGCCCGTTTGAAAAGGACACTATGGGCGCACTGAGCCCGATCAAGGTCTCGACCCCTGACAATGACGCGCTGTTCATCGTTGCTTCAAAATCGCACCGCGATCAGGCGACCGAGGATTACATCAATAAATATAGCGTGAAGGACAGCAAGTCGGCGGGTAGTTCGTTGAAGTTCTGCCTTGTAGCCACTGGCGAGGCGGATCTTTATCCCCGCGTAGGCCGCACAATGGAGTGGGACACCGCAGCCGGTCATGCCGTTCTGAAAGGTGCAGGCGGTGATGTCATTCGTTTCGACGATCACACCCCGCTGACTTACGGCAAGCCGATCTATGAAAACCCGTTTTTCATTGCCTATGCTCCGGGCGTTGACCTGAAACAGGCTTGATCCGCCATGGCCACGCTGATCGTAATCCCTGCGCGCTATGCCTCGATCCGGTATCCGGGTAAGGCGCTTGCGCCGCTACGTGGGGTGACAGGTGTTTCCAAATCTCTGATCCAACGCAGCTGGGACGCTGCGCAGGCCGTTCGCGGGGTGGATCGCGTCGTGGTTGCCACCGATGACGATCGCATACGGACCGAGGCTGAAAGCTTCGGTGCCGAGGTGGTTATGACATCGTCTTCTTGCGAAAACGGAACCGAACGCTGTGCCGAGGCGCTGACCGCACTGGGTGGCAACTATGATATCGTAGTTAACCTGCAAGGCGATGCGCCTTTGACCCCGCCATGGTTCGTGGAAGAGCTTGTCGAGGCGCTAACCATCCACCCAACCGCCGAAGTTGCGACCCCGGTGTTGCGGTGCGACGGGCGGGCGTTGAATGGATTCCTTGAAGATCGCAAAGCAGGCCGTGTCGGCGCAACAACTGCCGTTTTTGGGGCTGAGGGCAAGGCGCTCTATTTCTCGAAAGAGGTGATCCCCTACACGCAAGGAAACGACTGGTCTGCCAAAGATCAATCTCCGGTCTTCCACCATGTCGGCGTGTATGCCTATCGACCTTCCGCCCTTGCCGCGTACCCCCTGTGGAAATCGGGACCATTGGAGCAGCTTGAGGGTCTTGAACAGCTTCGCTTCCTTGAGCGTGACAAACCCATCCAGTGCGTCGAAGTGGACGCCCGCGCCCGCCAGTTTTGGGAACTGAACAACCCGGAAGACGTGCCTCGGATCGAAGCAATCTTGGACGAGCTTGGCATCGAGTAGGTGTGAGAAACCAAAAAGAATCCCATCAATCGCGCCGTGTGGATCCCGGAAAAGAGTCGAGAAAAGTCTTGCCTTGCTTTACAAAGGCGAAAAAAGACCATGATGTTTTCAAATTTATCAATTACAGAATAATTAAATAAGCACTTTCCTGATCCTTAGAATTTGCCATTTCGGCAATTGGACAATGAAAGTCGCATAGTAAAAAGGCTAGTATTATGAAGCGTAAGGTAACCAAAGCGATCTTTCCTGTGGCCGGACTTGGCACGCGATTTCTTCCCGCCACGAAGTCCATTCCGAAAGAGATCATGACGCTGGTTGACCGGCCTTTGATTCAATACGCCATCGATGAAGCCCGTGCCGCAGGTATCAAAGAATTCATCTTTGTGACCTCGCGCGGCAAAGGCGCGTTGGAAGACTACTTTGACAACTCTCCGGTGTTAGAGCAGGAACTGCGCAAAAAGGGCAAGGACGAGCTTCTTGAGGTTTTGAAAGACACCAACATGGAATCCGGAGCCATCGCCTATATGCGTCAGCACAAGGCGCTGGGCCTTGGTCACGCTGTCTGGTGTGCGCGCCGCTTGATCGCGAATGAACCCTTTGCGGTCATTTTGCCGGATGATGTTATCGCAGCTGAAAAACCATGCTTGCAGCAAATGGTGGAATCCTACGAAGAAACTGGCGGCTGCATGGTTGCTGCTATGGAAGTCCCAGCTGAAAAAGCCAGCGCTTATGGTGTTCTCGATGTGAAAGAGGATATGGGCGATTTGGTTTCGACCCGCGGGATGGTCGAAAAACCATCTCCTGACGAAGCCCCGTCGAATTTGGCTGTTATCGGTCGTTACATCCTGACACCTGATGTGCTGCGTAGCCTGAACCAGATGAAAGCCGGCGCAGGTGGAGAGATTCAGCTGACCGATGCGATTGCTGAAGAGATCGCTCAGGGGCGTGACGTTTTTGGGTACCGCTTCCGTGGCCAGCGCTTCGACTGTGGGTCAAAGGCCGGGTTCCTTCAGGCCACCGTTGCGTTCGGCATGGCTCGTGAAGAGCTTCGGGATGAGTTCACAGGCTATCTGCATGATCTGATGGCCCAGAATAAAGCAGCCGAGTAATTTCTGTGACGGGCGGTGTGTCCGGTTTATGGGCATCCTATCGGATGCGCCTAAAACGTCGCCGCCTGTTGCTACGCTCAATACGCTCTAGACGACAACTGACAGAAGTCACAGACCGCACTGAGGCTATCCGGCCCGGGCAGGTCTTGGCGTTCACGGTGTTGCGCAACGAAGTGCAGCGATTGCCTTTCTTTCTGGAACACTATCGACGGTTGGGCGTGGGCCACTTCCTGATGGTGGCCAATGACTGCACCGATGGAAGTATTGAATATCTTTCGGATCAACCGGATGTGTCTTTGTGGACCTCGGATGCGAGTTATAAATCCGCGCGGTTTGGGGTCGATTGGCTGACCTGGCTTCAGTTTCGCCACGGGCATGGCGCGTGGTGTTTGACAGTTGATGTGGACGAAATCCTGATCTATCCGCACCATGAAGATCGCGACCTTGTGGCCCTGACGCAGCATTTAGATCGTGTGGGGGCGCAGGCGCTGGGCGCTCTGATGTTGGATCTTTATCCGAAAGGACCTTTAGGGTCCGATACTGTGGATGTGGACGGCAATCCCATCGACGCGCTCCCATGGTTTGACGCCCAGCCCTATCGTGCGGTCAGACAGCAGCCCATGCAGAACCTATGGCTTCAGGGCGGTGCGCGCGAGCGTGTGTTCTTTCCCAAAAACCCGTCACGCGGCCCGACCCTTAACAAGCTGCCCTTGGTAAAATGGTCCCGCCGGTTTGCCTATGCGAACTCGACACATACCATTCTGCCGCCACGCTTGAATATGGAATGGGCGGGCCCCCCTGCTGTTTCCGGCAAGGATCAGCTTTCGGGCGTGCTGTTGCACACTAAATTCCTTCCCAGCGTGATCGCGCGGTCTGAAGAAGAAAAAGCCCGACGCGAGCATTTCGGCCAGCCAGATCAGTTTGACGCCTACTATGACGCAGTTGGCGAGGCACCTGATCTTTGGCATGCAGATTCATGTCGATATGAGAACTGGCAACAGCTTGAGAAGCTTGGTCTTATGTCTTCAGGCGATTGGACCTGAAATCACAAATATCCAACCATAAGTGGCGAGTTTACGCGACGTATGGCGGAACATTAAGATGTTGGATATAAACCAATAACAAGATGCGGGCTCCTGTTGGTTGAAATGGGATCAAACCGCGCTCAAATGCAGACACAGGTGAAAACAGACAGGACATGATTTGGGCGCTTGGACTTCATATCGCCTAAGGCTAAAGCGCAAGCGTCGCCAAATCCGCGCGTTTCGAAAACGTCGCGAGCTGACATGCGTGAAAAACCGCACCAAGCAGATCGCACCATCAGATATCATTGTCTTTTCAACGCTTCGCAATGAGCTGGTTCGGTTGCCCTTTTTCCTTCAGTACTACCGCGATCTGGGTGTGAACCACTTCGTTATTGTGGACAACGGATCGGATGACGGCTCGCGGGAATATCTGGCAGAGCAAGAAGACGTGTCCCTGTGGACCACGCCGGCCAGCTATAAACGTGCAAATTTTGGTGTGGATTGGCTGAACTGGCTGCAGCGCAAATATGGTCACAACCATTGGTGCCTTGTCGTCGATACAGACGAGCTTCTGGTCTATCCATTTTGTGACACGCGGCCGCTGCGAGCTTTGACAGATTGGCTCGACGCCAGTGCGATCAGAAGCTTCGGTGCGATGCTTCTGGATATGTATCCGGAAGGACCGATTGGGGAAGAGGTTTATCAATCAGGCCAAGATCCGCTTGAAATCACCGGATGGTTCGACAGTGGAAACTACACAATCAAGAAAAATTCCCGGTTCAGAAACTTATGGATTCAGGGCGGCGTTCGCGCGCGTGCTTTCTTTGACGACAATCCTGAACGCGCCCCTGCTCTAAACAAGATCCCATTGGTCAAATGGGATCGGTCCTATACCTACATCAGCTCGACCCACATGCTTTTGCCGCGTGGTCTGAATCTTGTGTATGACGAAAGCGGAGGCGAGAAAGCCTCGGGCTGTCTTCTGCACACAAAGTTCCTGAATACGTTTCACGAGAAGTCACACGAAGAGCTTCAGCGTCGTCAGCACTATGCCAACAGTCATGAATACCGCGCCTATAGCGCGCGCAGTGCGGACGATCCCGTTCTTTGGTGTAAGTGGAGCGAAGAGTACATCAACTGGCGACAGCTTGAGGTGCTGGGCCTGATGTCCAAGGGGAACTGGGCATGACGTTGGGTGTGGTCATGATCGTGCACGAAGCGTTGCACCGTGCGACGCAGCTGGCCCGCCATTGGGCCAATCATGGCTGCCCAGTTGTGATCCACGTCGACAAAAAGGTCGATCAGGATACCTATGACCAGTTTGCCGATGGACTGTCGGACTTAGACAACATCCTGTTTTGCGAGCGTCACCAATGTGAATGGGGCACGTGGTCGTTGGTCGCCGCCAGCCAGACCGCGTCCGAGCTGATGTTGGATCGGTTTCCGGACGTTCAGCACGTCTTGTTAGCTTCCGGCAGCTGTCTTCCCCTGCGCCCCATTTCTGAACTGAAGGCCTATTTGGCGGATCGCCCTACAACGGACTTTGTAGAAAGTGTGACAACCGAAGATGTCCCCTGGGCGGTTGGTGGGCTGAACGCCGAACGTTTCACCCTTCGGTTTCCGTTTTCCTGGAGACACCGGCGCAAACTTTTTGACGCCTATGTCAAATTACAACGCAAGCTTGGCTATCAACGGCGCATTCCGCTAAGCACTCCGCCGCATCTGGGCAGCCAATGGTGGTGCCTGACCCGCACCACCCTTTCCGCTATTCTCGAGGATCCACGTAGGCCGGTAAATGACGCGTATTTTCGCCGTGTTTGGATCCCGGATGAGAGCTATTATCAGACCCTCGCCCGGCAGTATTCCAAGAAAGTGGAAAGCCGATCTTTGACGCTGTCGAAATTCGATTTTCAGGGCAAGCCGCATATGTTCTACGACGACCACCTTCAGCTGCTGCGGCGTTCGGATTGCTTTATTGCGCGGAAAATTTGGCACAAGGCAGATCGGCTGTATGATAGTTTCCTGTCCGATGCACCTAGCCTGAACGCAAGTGCCGAACCTAATCCTGGCAAAATTGATCGCGTATTTGCCAAAGCCGTTGATCGTCGGACCAAGGGCCGCCCAGGGTTGCAGATGCAAAGCCGTTTCCCACACCGAAGGTGGGGCGCTACGATGACCGCCGAACCCTATGTGGTTCTTGAAGGCTTCACCGAGCTGTTCAAAGGGTTTGAGCCTTGGTTGTCCAGCTTCGGAAAGGTGCGCGTACATGGCCACCTATTTGCCCCGGACCGCGTCCATTTCGAAAATGCCGAGACCGAGTATTTCGGCGCGCTCTCCTCTTCGGCTCCTTTGCGGGATTATAACCCCGGTGCCTTCCTGACCAACCTGATCTGGAATACGCGCGGCGAACGGCAGTGCTTCCAATTCGGCCCTGCGGACAATCAGGACATCACTTGGGATGTGACTCGCGATGCAAATGCGCGCATTCATGTCATCACCGGCGCATGGGCTGTTCCTTTGTTCCTGTCGAATGGAAAGTTTTCGCAGGTTCGGCGCGAAGCCGCACGGCTTCAACGGATTGAGCGTGAGCATCTAAGCATTCTGCAATCCGACCATGCGCGTGCAAGGATCAGAATCCAAAGTCTGTCGGATTTCGTTCTGAACCCGATCGAGCCACTGCAAGACGTTGTCGATCAGCTTGCCATTCGCGAACGCCCAAAGCTGAAAGAAACACCCGAGATGGTACATCTAGGCGGGTTCGGGCAGTTTTTGCAGAACCTGAAAAATCAGGGCATGCATCCGCATCTTGTGGGCGATTTTCCCTCGGACTACGTGGCTGAACGGCCCCTACCCTCGCGCCAAGCGCCTTATCTGGTGACCAAGTGATATGACCCAAAAGTTTGACTGTTTCATCATCTTCGCTGAAATGCGCACCGGCTCGAATTTTCTGGAAAGCAATCTGGATCAGTTTGATGATCTGAAATGCTATGGGGAAACCTTCAATCCCTATTTCATGGTCTCGCCGGAACTAAAGGACCTTTTCGGTGTCAGCGTGAAGGCGCGGGATGAAGATCCTATGCTTCTGGTCGAGAAGATGAAGGAAAACACGAAAGGCATTCCGGGTTTCAGGTTCTTTCATGACCACGACCCTCGCGTGTTTAACGCACTGATCGACGATCCCCACTGCGCCAAGGTTATTCTGACCCGCAATATGCTCGAGGCTTATGTCTCGCGTAAGATCGCGTGGGCCACCGATCAGTGGCAACTGAACAATGTGGATGACGCGATTAAGAAAAAGGCGATGTTCGTCTCTGCCGAGTTTGAGAAGCTCTTTTATCGGATGAAAGACTTTCAGCTGAAAATCAAAAATCGGCTTCAAGTAACAGGACAGACCGCTTTCTATATTGATTACGAAGACGCGCAGAACCTTGATGTGATCAACGGGTTGGCGAAATTTCTGGGGGCCAAAGGCGAAATCACAGAATTCGCGGGTAAGTTTAAGAAACAAAATCCCGAACCGATGTCCGAGAAGGTCGAGAATTATGAGGTTCTAAAGCAAACCGTCGCTAAAGTTGATCCGTTTGATCTGGACCGTGTCCCGAATTTTGCTCAAAGCAGGCCTGCTGCTGTGTCCAGCTATATCGCCTCGGACAAGCCACCGATGCTGTTCATGCCTATTAAGGGCGGCCCAACCGACGAGGTTGTAAACTGGCTCCAGGCGGCTGGTCCCTTGACCGAGGATCTGAACCAGAAAACTCTTCGAGCGTGGAAAAACCAGAACAAACAACACCGGACCTTTACTGTCCTTCGTCATCCCGTTGTGCGTTTGCATTCTGTGTTCTGCCGATACTTCGTCACCCACGGTCCGGACACGTACTGGGACATCAAAGAAGCCGTTCGCGACCGTTATGATATCGACCTGCCAGAGAACGAACCGGATGCCTCATGGACACTCGACCGGCATCGCGCTGCGTTTTTGCAATTCATCGCGTTTGTCGACCGGAACCTGAAGGGGCAAACCAGTCTGCGTCTTGACCCGGCATGGGTGTCACAAAATGCGGTGGTAAGCGGTTTTGCGGGCTTTGCGCTGCCTGACCATCTGCTGCGCGAGGAAACTCTGGACACTGGGCTGGCAACGCTGTGGGGTGAGGTCAGCAATAAAAAGCCACCCAAATGGAAAGATAAGGCGCAAGACCAGCCCTATGGTCTGGGCGAGGTGTATTCACCAGAGATCGAAGCTGAGATACGAAAGATCTATCAGCGTGATTACATGATGTTTGGCTTCAAGCCGTGGGATAAATCCTGAAAAGAGTTAGATCAGGCCGCTTTGTTCGACAGGCTATCTGTCAAAAGTGCATGAAGCGTCATCGTGTCCGAATTTGCCCGCAGCTTCGCGCAGATCGACGCGTCCCGCATGGAGCGCGACACAAGCGCCAAGGCTTTCAGGTGATCTACACCCGACCCCTCTGGTGCAAACAAAGCGAAAATCAGGTCTACGGGCTGACGATCAACGGCATCGAAATCGAACGGCTTCTCCACACGGACAAAACAGCCAGTAACCTCGTTCACGCCGGACAGACGGGCATGCGGCAATGCTACGCCACGGCCAACGCCGGTCGGGCCAAGGTTTTCACGCTCGGACAGAGCCGAGAAAGCATCGTCAGAATTGATGCCATAGCAATCAGAGGCGATATCGCCCAAGTCCTGAAATAGGCGCTTCTTGGACGATACCGTCGATATGACCTTTACGGCGGACGGCGCCAAAATGTTCGCTAGTTCCATTTTTGACCAATTTCCCGCCCGCCATGGCGGGGGGCCTACGCTTCGTTGTTAACGGGATCAATCCAGCCGACATTACCATCCTCGCGGCGGTATACGACGTTCATGCCCTGAGTTTTCTCATTCTTGAAAACCAAAACAGGTGCGTGAGCCAGCTCCATCTGCATGACGGCTTCGCCAACGGAAAGCGATGGGATACGCGTTTCCATTTCGGCGATGATCATGGGTTGGAGCGTTGCGTCCGCTGCCTCTTCCTGGCCTTCTTCTTTGGCGAGGATATACGAGGATCCGCCGAAAACTTCAACCGGATCGACGCGGTCGCGGTGATGATCCTTCAACCTCCGCTTATAACGGCGTAGTTGCTTCTCCATTTTCTCGGCACATTGGTCGAATGCGGCATAGATTTCTGTCGCATGACCCTTGGCCTGAGCGGTCAGGCCGGTGGAGAGGTGAACAATGGTTTCGCAGACATATTCATGTGCATTTTTCGAGAAGATGACCTGCGCATCGGTGGGGCGTTCAGCATACTTTTGAACAATCCCGCCAAGCTCATCTTTCACATGAACCTGAAGCGCTTCACCAATGTCGATCTGCTTGCCACTGATTTGATATTGCATCCTATCTCCTTTGGTCGTTGTAGGAATTGACGCCATAAGTCACACGGACGCATGGCAATAAAACCGTTTTAAAACATGGGGATGATCTATTTTTGTAAGAAGCCGCCCGCCCGATCCAATCTGGGGCGATCCTATGTGCGTGCCCAAGTTGGGCGCGGCACGAACGAAGTTTTGCGTGTTCATGCATCACCTACATTTGGCGACGAGTCGGTGGGGAATGTCAAGCGAACGGGTGACGTTTTCGTCAATTGATCGAGAAATTCTGACCAAGATAGACGCGGCGCACGTTCTCGTCCTTCACCACTTCATCGGTCGTTCCGCTCATCAAAACATGGCCGTCATGAAGGATATAAGCGCGGTCGACGATCTCGAGCGTTTCGCGCACATTGTGGTCGGTGATTAAAACGCCGATGCCACGATTTTTTAGGTCGTGAACAAGGGTCCGAATCTCTCCGACAGCAATTGGATCGACGCCCGCGAAGGGTTCATCCAATAGCAAATACTTGGGATTCGATGCCAAGAGTCGCGCGATTTCACAGCGGCGACGCTCACCCCCCGACAGGGCCAGCGCCGGTGTCCGACGCAGGTGGCTGATCGAGAACTCGTTCAAAAGTTCTTCCAGTCGCTCACGGCGCTTGTGCCGGTCCTTGGTCGAAATTTCGAGAATCGATAGAATATTGTCTTCAACCGACATGCCGCGGAAGATCGACATTTCCTGTGGCAAATAGCCGATACCTCGGCGTGCACGGCGATACATCGGCAACAGCGTCACGTCCTGTCCGTCAATGATGACCTGACCAGCTTCGGGCGTAATCAGCCCTGCGATCGCATAAAATGTCGTGGATTTTCCGCAGCCGTTCGGGCCCAACAACGCAACAACTTCACCCCGGTGTAGTTCTAGGTTCACTTCGCGGATTACCGGCTTCTTGCGATAGCTCTTGCGCAATCCGATGACGCGCAGTCCGGCATCCCCCTGTTCCACTGTAAGGTTCGGGGTGGCCATCAGTTCGACCCGGTTTGAATGATTGATTTTACGCGTCCGTCCATCTGGCCCGTGCCGGATTTCAGGTTCACGGTCAGCTTTTCTGAAGACAAGGCGTTTTGGCCCTGTGTCAGGATCACTCCGCCCGTCATGACCACAACTCCAGAAGCAATGGTGTAAACCGCTTCACGTGCTTCGGCAGCTTCAGCGCCATTTACCAAAGTAACGCCGCCCGTGGCATGCAAACGCGAGATTTCGCCGGTTGTGTCCGTACCGGTGGCGTATTCAACGCGCACTTTGCCTGCACTCAAACGCATTTCGCCCTGCCCGATCATCACGTTGCCGGAAAAAGTAGCCGAGCCGCTTGCTTGGTCCACCGCCAACTGATCGGCCGAGATTTCAATCGGCAGGCTGCTGTCGTGCTTCAACCCGCCAAACGCCACCTGAGCTTGCGCATAGGCTGTGACAGGCAGGCAAATTGCCACCAGAAGCGGATAAAGAATACTGCGTTTGATCACCGGGTTTCCCCCTTGTCTTTTGGATCATATACCAGCTTCACCCCGTCCTTGAAAACAAGAACATATCCGCCGCCCTCTCCCTCTTGGCGGGAAATGACCGCATCACCGGCGGAAAGGTCACCCATCGGGCCGGTCGCTTCGACAGGGCCGTTGCTGGCAACGTAGGTGGAATCCATGGCTGTGGTCAGGGTTTCGGTCGAAATCCAATAGTCGGTCGACGTGTGCAAAGATACACCGCCAGACAGATTGATCTGGTTGGTTTCCCCATCAATATCCGCATGTGCAGCTTTGATGTTCACCTGCGCGCCGTCCGGTGTCTCAATATCGGCCTCAAGTGCCAAGGCCTTGAAGTGATTAGACCTTTCAGCATCAGGCGCAGCGCTTTCAGCTTTGAACTGAATTGCCGCACCATCTTCTGTCACGCTTGAAAACCGTGGATTGGTGATCTTTTGTTCGCCCGTCAGTTCATCCAGATTGATCCGTGCATAGGTCAGCGATGTTGTTGGGTCGACGGATTTTGACACCAGAAACATGAGCGACAGCAACACAAGCGCAGCGGCTGGCAGAATGATCTTCAGCCAGTTCACGATGCGCGAATATGTGATTCCGGTGCCGGACATGAATAGGGCTTTCTTAGGGTCTATTGGTTATCTAGCGTCCAGAACCCGAATTCCAAGTCTGACCGTTTAATGCGCAAAGATGTCCTGTTCGGGCCAGCCCGCCAAATCCAGCTGCGCCCGCATGGGCAGGAAGTCGAAACAGGCCTGCGCCATTTCAGTCCGACCTTCGCGGGCGAGGCGCTGGTCCAGCTCTTCCCGCAAACGATGCAGGTACAGGACGTCCGACGCGGCATAGTCCAGTTGCGCCGGGCTCAGTTCTTCTGCGCCCCAGTCACTCATCTGCTGCTGTTTGGAGACATCAACTTTCAAAAGCTGATCCAGAAGGTTCTTCAACCCGTGCCGATCCGTATAGGTGCGCACCAGTTTCGAGGCGATCTTGGTGCAATAAACGGGCGCTGTGACCACACCAAAGGCGTTCAGCATCGCAGCAATGTCAAAGCGACCGAAATGGAAGATCTTCAGAACATTCGGGTCGGTCAGCATCTTTTCCAGGTTGGGCGCACTGGTCTGCCCCTTTTCGACCTGCACCAAATGCGCATTCCCGTCGCCACCTGACATCTGCACCACACACAGGCGGTCACGATGTGGGTTTAGTCCCATGGTTTCACAGTCGATAGCTACGACCGGACCAAGGTCCAGCCCATCGGGAAGATCGCGCTTGTAAAGATGGTTGGCCATGTCGCCCTCATTCATAATTCATCCCCGTGATAGGCCCACGAGGATGAAGGTTCAATGAAAAGGGTTACTTGCCGTAATAAAGCCCAACAACATGCTCAGCTTCGGCGAAGAACAGCCAACGGCCGATGATGGCGCCCGCGATGTGCAGGGCCAAAGCGATGAAAGCCGTAACATGCCCCGCGGGGGTCAGCAGCAGGATTGCAGCAGGCAGCACGGCGGCAAGGCCCAGCGCGATCAGGCGCAGCTTCTGGGCGTGTTTGCGCCCCACGCGATAAACCATTTCGTCCAGCACATAGTTGCGCGCGGTGTGACCGCTTTCGAACATGCGCACTTCGCCCAGATGGCCAAGCCCGGTCGCGTCGCCCAAAGTGCCACGTTTGGCCGCGCGTGCATCGCCCTGTTGCCAGTGCAGCCACATGACGACGGCCAAGGCCGCCAACAACACGCCGGCGATCTTTGCCTCACCGGCCAAAAGCGCGCCGCCTCCGATCGCATGAAGCAGAAATAGAATGGGAGTTAGCGGCTGGTTCCAACGCGAGATCGTCTTGAGCTGCGTATAGATCATCGAGGTCGTGAAAACTGTGATCAGCGCAAAAACAGAGCCTATTGCACCTGAAAATGCCATTTCAGCCCCAAGGAAGATCCGTGCAAGCGCGACAAGTCCAAACAAAAGCAACGTGGCCACTGCGGCCACGCCTTCACGGCTTAGCCACGATGTACGCCATTGGCTGAACGCATAGATCGCATTCTTTTTGTTGCCCAAATGGAAGGTCGAGGCCAAAAGCCCCCCCGCCGCCAGCACATAGGCGATGACAAAAAACGCAAAAAGCGTCATGCCGCCGACATCGGGGATACCAAGGCCCATCCAGGCCAAAAGCCCGAAGCCAAGCCCGGAAAAGGTGGTGAAGATGATAACACTGGGTGCGGGATGCATCCGTTTCCTCCGTCAGAGCTTGTCCAGCGCTTTGTCCAACCAGCCAAGAAAGCCCTTTGGCTCGTCGGCAACGGTGTTCAAAGGCGTGGTGTCCAGCTGATCTTTTGGGCGTGGTGGCAGGTATTTGTTCACGGGCTTGGTGCCCAAGTCGGGCATAAGGTCAAACCCACCGCGATCTGCTACCAGTTTCGACACATCGCTTTCGGGATCGCCAAGATCTCCGAAATGGCGTGCGCCAGAAGGGCAAGTGCGCACACAAGCGGGCACGCGGTCCTCTTCGGGCAGGTTTTCATTGTAGATCCGATCCACGCAGAGCGTGCATTTCTTCATGATGCCAGCTTCGCGATCCAGTTCACGGGCACCATAGGGGCAGGACCAAGCGCATAACCCGCAACCGATGCAGCGGTCTTCGTCGACCAACACGATGCCGTCTTCCTCGCGCTTATAACTTGCGCCGGTTGGGCAAACGGTGACGCAGGGCGCGTCTTCACAGTGTAGGCAAGACCGCGGCATATGCACGGTTTGAGAGGCGCAGCCCTCTTGCTGCGCTTCGTAGCTGAACACGCGGTTCAAGAACGTGCCCGACGGATCCGCGCCATAGGCATCCTGATCCGAAAGTGGCGCGCCGTAGTTCTGTGTGTTCCAACCCTTACAGGCGGTCACACACCCATGGCAGCCCACGCAGGTATCAAGGTCGATGACCAGACCCAGTTTCATATCGGTTTTTGCAGGCAAAGCGGTCATCAGATCTTCCTCGCCACTGTTTTAGGGCCTTTGCCAACCGGAGACTTGATTGGCGGATAAGAAGGCTGGCTTTCAGCCGGTTTAGTCACTGCTTTTTCGATTTTTACCCGTAGATCAAACCACGCTGCTTGCCCTGTAATCGGGTCAGAGTTCGACCAGCGCAGCCCGTCCCCTTTGGGTGGCTGAAGCTCGTTGATCAGGTGGTTCAAAAGGAAACCTTCATTGGCTTCGGGTGCGCCTTCATCAAGGGCCCAAGCGCCTTTGCGTTTGCCGATCGCGTTCCAGGTCCAAACGGTGTCACCGTTCAGCCCGGCGTGATGTGCAACAGGTACGGTGATCGAGCCGTGGACAGAAGACACCGTGGCATAGTCGCCATCTTCAAACCCGTTCGCTTCCCAGATCTTCGTCGGCAGATACAGGTAGTTTTTGCCCGTGATCTGACGCAACCAAGCATTTTGCGTTCCCCACGAATGATACATGTGCATCGGACGCTGGGTCAGCGCGTGGATCGGGTATTCTTCAGTGTCTACATTCCCGTCCTCGAACGGTTCATACCAGATTGGCAAAGGATCCATTGTGCGACCGATGCGTTCACGCAGATTGTCGGGCGGTTGACGGTCCCCATGACCTTCAGCGGCCAGTTGAAATTTCCGCATCGGTTCAACATACAAGCTGAACACATATGGGCTTTCGACATCAAAGATGCCGCGCTTCACGGCCCATTCCTGGTAGTGCTTGTTCCACGGCTTATAGAAGGTCGCGTTCTCAGGGATATGATCAACCCAAAAGCCGCCATTCTCGATGTATTTGTCGAGTTGGGCTTGATTTGGCTCTCCTCGGCCTTTTCCGTTGCCGTCGGGACCACGCCATCCCGCCAAGGGACCAACACCCGGTCGCCGTTCATGATTCACGATGTAATCGGCGTAATCTTCGAATTTCGCGCTACCGTCTTCGTTCACAAAACCCGGCAAGCCCATCTTGGCCCCCAGCTGGATCAGGACAGTCTGGAACCCGCGCACATCGCGGTCAGGCTCAACAACTGGCCAACGGATCGCATCTGCCGCGCCATCCGCCTCGCAGATCGGGCGATCCAGCAGGCTGATACAGTCGTGACGCTCCAAATAGGTCGTATCGGGCAGGATTAGATCCGCATATGCCACCATTTCCGAGCTATATGCGTCGGAATAAATGATGTGCGGAATGACATAATCGCCGTTCTCATCCGTGTCTGTCAGCATGCGCATAACTTCGGACGAGTTCATCGAAGAGTTCCATGCCATGTTGGCCATATAAAGGAACAAGGTGTCGATTTTATACGGATCACCAGCGTGTGCGTTCGAGATGACCATATGCATCAGCCCGTGGCTGGACATCGGGTTTTCCCAAGTAAATGCCTTGTCGATCCGCGCAGCTGTACCATCTTTCTTAAGCGCCAGATGCTCTGGTCCACGCACGAACCCAAGATGAGGTCCATCAAGCGGACCGCCAACGGTCACACCAACATGTGGCACAGGATGTGCGTCATAGGGTTTAGGATAAGGCGGTTTAAAGCGGAAACCACCGGGAACCTCGACCGATCCCAGCAGAATCTGCAGCACATGAAGTGCGCGACAGGTCTGGAAGCCGTTCGAATGTGCAGAAATGCCGCGCATTGCGTGGAAACTGACCGGGCGCCCGATCATTTTGTCGTGCTTCTGGCCTTTCCAGTCCGTCCAAGGCTGATCCAGCACAATCTCTTCTTCAAAGGCGACATGTGCCAGCTCGGCTGCGATTGACTTGATCTTATCGGCGGGAATCCCTGTCCGATCAGAGACGGCCTCAGGCGCGTATTCGTCAGAGAGATAGCGTTCCGCCATCAGTTGGAACACTGGGCGGTGAGACTGACCGGCATGACGATAAGTCGCCGCCAAATCCGGCATAACACCCGGCACATCGTAGTCTTCTAGCTTGCCTGTCTCGCGGCAGAGCACCTGTGGCTTGCCAGTTTCGCCACGCAAGAAAAGTCCCTTTTCAGGCGAATTAGGCTCTTCATTTACGATGAAGCCCGCGTTGGTGTAGCGCGACAGATAGTTCAGATCGACTTTGCCGGCGCGGAACAGCTCGTGCACCAAGGCCAGGATGAACAGACCGTCCGTTCCGGGCGTGATGCCAATCCAGTCGTCCGCAATCGCGTTATAGCCTGACCGGATTGGGTTAACGCCGATTACACGCGCGCCACGCTCTTTCAGTTTGCCCAGGCCGATTTTGATTGGGTTGGAATCGTGGTCTTCGGCCACGCCGAACAGCATGAACAATTTGGTGCGGTCCCAGTCGGGCTGTCCGAACTCCCAAAATGCACCGCCCATCGTATAGATGCCCGCCGCCGCCATGTTGACCGAGCAAAACCCACCATGCGCTGCATAATTGGGTGTGCCATAGGACTGCGCGAACCAAGAAGTGAAGCTTTGGCTTTGATCGCGACCAGTAAAGAACGCCAGCTTCGACGGATCAGTTTCACGAAGCGGCCCCATCCATCCGGCGGCGATGTCCAGCGCTTCGTCCCACGAAATCTCTTCAAACTCACCAGAGCCACGCGGGCCAACCCGTTTCAAAGGCGCGCGCAAACGTGAAGGAGCATAGTGCTGCATGATCCCGGAAGACCCTTTGCCGCAAAGAACCCCTTTGTTTACGGGGTGGTCACGGTTGCCTTCGATATAGGCGACCTTGCCATCTTTCATGTGTACATTGATGCCGCATCGGCAAGCACACATGTAGCAGGTCGTTTGCCGGATCTCGTCCGAGACCTCGGGGGATGTGTCGATCTGTTTGTTTTCGGCTGTGCTCATATGGCTGTGCTGGTCCTACAACCTCGCTTTGCGAGTTGGCGGATTTCCCCTGTTTTGCTTGTTCCCAAAATGACGAACGTATCAGGGGTGTCGGTAGGTCCAGAAAAACCTGCGTTTATATCCAAAAAATCAATCTGGAATGATCGAAAGATTCGTCAAAAACCCGCAACCAATCTACCTTAATCCGGGGGAAATCCGGGAATTTGTGCTAGTGGACCGCCCTGAAAGGTGAGTTCGTCCTTTTGCGAGCTCCGAATCAACTGAAACTATGGAACTTTTTCCCATTTGGGCACATATGATCAGCAACTCATCGGAGGCGCGACATGGATCATCTGCCAATCTTTCTGGATATAAGAGGCCGAAAAGTGGTCATAGATGGCGGCGGGACAACTGCCGCCCGCCGTGTTGAGCGTGCTTTGGATGCAGGCGCGCAGGTTCATGTGTTTGATCCCGCGCCAGAGGGTGAAGTGTTGGATTTGCTGAACCGCCGGGGTGTAACGCATTACGCCCGACTGCCAGTGGAATCGGATTTCGCGGGCTGTGTCATTGCGTATGGCGCTTCGGATGTTCCTGAGCGTGATGAATTTCTTCATGCTGCGGCAAAGGCAGAGGGTGCGCTTGTTAACGTCGCTGATGTGAAGCCCTTATGCGACTTCATCACCCCTTCGATTGTTGATCGCAGCCCCGTCACCATTGCGATCTCAACCGGTGGCGCGGCACCTGTAATTGCCCGCATTCTGCGTGCAAGGATCGAGTCACTTTTGCCGTCTGGTTATGGTCGGCTGGCGAGCTTTCTGAGCAGCTTTCGCGGTGTGATAGAGACACATATTACCGGAGGGCGCGCGCGTCGCCGGTTCTGGGAGCAGATGATTGAAGGCCCCATTGGTGACGCCTTTCTGGCAGGGGATGAAACTCGTGCCGAGGATTTGATTGATCAAAGCCTGGCCGGTTCAGGACCGGATCAAACGGGTGGTGTTTGGTTGGTCGGTATTGGGTCAGGTGCGCAGGACCTTCTGACCTTCCGCGCCTTGTCGGTTATGCAGCGCGCCGACGTGATCTTGCATGATCCACAGCTGTCCAAAGACATTCTGGCTCTCACCCGTCGTGACGCGACGCGGATGATCGCCGAGGAAGCCGAGATTGATAGCTACGCAAAGCTTGCCAATAGCGGCCGCCGTGTGGTCTGGCTTGTTTCAGGTGATCCTGCACAACGCGCTGATGCGAAGTCTTGGAGTGTTCGTTTGACTGGGCAGGGAACCGAGGTTCAGGTTGTTCCAGGTGTCTCTAATTCAGGCTATTCTACGCATTCCGAAGGCAATGTTATCTCGCTCAGCCAAACCTCTGATCAAAACCCTCATGCGATGAGCTTGTCCCCACGCGCGTCACTTTAGACCGGCTGTTGTCAGCGTCATAAAACTGTTACCCCTTCGACATATCCCGCTTGGGCGGCATCTTACAGTAGGGGCACGAAATGGCACGCATCGCGATCAATGGGCTTGGACGCATGGGCAAACTGGTTCTGCGGGACCTTGTGGATAACGGCGCTCCTGGTGACATCGTTCTATTGAATGATCCAGTTGGCGACGCACAGCAACATGCGCATCTGTTTGAATGGGATACTGTGCATGGCCGCTGGCCTGCAGAGTTCTCGTTTGGCGAAAACAGCATCATGATCAACGGGCAAGAAATGGCGCTTACCGGGTCTTGGACGCTTGATGCCTTACCGTTGGAGGATCTGGGCGTGGATATGGTGATCGACTGCACCGGTGTGTTCAAAACGAACGAGAAACTTGCCCACTACTATGCGGCAGGCGTGAAGAAGGTAATCGTGTCTGCCCCGGTCAAGGAAGAGAACGCCCTGAACATCGTGTATGGCGTGAATCATGACCTGTATGACGGGCATGACCTTGTGACTGCGGCGTCTTGCACGACCAACTGCCTAGCGCCCGTCGTGAAGGTCCTTCTGGATCGGATTGGGATCAAACATGGCTCGATGACGACGATTCACGACGTAACGAATACCCAAACCATCGTGGACCGCCCCGCAAAGGATCTGCGCCGCGCGCGGTCCGCCCTGAATTCACTTATTCCGACGTCCACAGGCTCGGCCAAAGCTATCACGCAAATCTTCCCCGAGCTTACGGGCCGCCTGAACGGTCACGCCGTGCGCGTTCCGCTTCTGAATGCCTCGCTCACCGATTGTGTGTTTGAGGTCGAGCGTGAAACCACCGCCGAAGAAATCAACGGCTTCTTTAAAGAAGCGTCCGAGGGCAGCCTGAAGGGTATTCTTGGTTACGAAGAACGTCCGCTTGTATCTGCTGACTACACCAATGATCCACGCAGCTCGATCATTGATGCGCTGTCGACCATGGTGATCAATGGCACGCAGGTGAAGATCTATGCTTGGTACGATAACGAGTGGGGATACGCCTGCCGATTGGCCGATGTCGCCCGCATGGTCGGAGCTTCAATGTGACTCTAACCCACCGGCCTGAGGGGTTTGCGGCCTATGTCGCGGTAACCGCTGCCTATTGGGCGTTTATGCTGTCCGACGGGGCGCTGCGGATGTTGGTGCTCTTGCATTTTCATACGCTGGGGTTCTCGCCATTTACGCTGGCTTGGTTGTTCCTTCTCTATGAATTCATGGGCGTCGCAACCAACCTGTCCGCAGGATGGATTGCAGCGCGATTTGGGCTGACATCTACGCTCTACGCGGGTTTGTCTTTACAGATTGTAGCGTTGATCGCTTTGTCTCAGCTATCGGCAGACTGGGCGGTTGTGACCTCGGTCATCTATGTGATGATCGTGCAAGGCATGTCCGGTGTCGCCAAGGACCTGTCCAAAATGTCATCGAAAAGCGCGGTTAAGCTTCTCGCACCCGAGGGTGACGGGCTGTTCCGTTGGGTGGCGATCCTGACTGGGTCGAAGAACGCCGTAAAGGGGTTTGGCTTCCTGTTGGGCGCAGCTTTGCTGGCTCTGATCGGCTTTACGCCCTCCGTCATCGCGATGGCAATTGTTCTGGGCGCGATCCTGATTGGCGTGGTCGCGTTCATGCCGCAAGGGCTTCCCAAAGGCTCTAAATCAGCCAAATTCGCGCATGTCTGGTCAAAAGATACACGGATAAATCGTTTGTCACTGGCCCGCATGTTCCTGTTTGGCGCGCGGGATGTTTGGTTTGTCGTGGGCATTCCCGTCTATTTTCATGCTGTCGTATCAGATGGCTCGAACGCAGGGGATCGCGCTGCGTTCTTCATGATTGGCAGTTTTATGGCGCTTTGGATCATCGCCTACGGGGCGGTGCAGGCCTGGGCGCCCAAACTTCTGAATGCCGCAAATCGCGATCCGCAAGAGTTCCCTGTTTTGGCCACGTTCTGGGTAGGGCTTCTAACAATTGTCGTTGGCGCGCTGGCGGTCACAGCGCTTTTCCCGGGTCCGTGGTTGACCCCAGTTCTGGTCGCCGGGCTTATGATCTTCGGTTTTGTCTTCGCAGTGAACAGCTCGCTTCATTCGTATCTGATCCTTGCTTTTACAAAGGCCGAGCGTGTGACGATGGATGTGGGCTTCTATTATATGTCCAACGCTGCCGGACGTCTTATTGGAACGCTTTTGTCTGGGCTGTCCTATCAGATTGGCGGCTTACCACTTTGTCTTGCGACCGCAGCGGCGATGGCTTTGGCAAGCTGGTTAAGCGCACGCCAGCTTGTCAAAGTGGATACCGGCACATAGCTTGCCTGCATGGATTATTCAGAACTGATCGATGACGAGATTTGGCGTTTCATTCACGAAACGGACGCCCACTACCCTCCCGATGCGGTGAACCGATCCGTTGCCCAGCAACGCGAGGTTTATAACAACATGTGCCGCGCCTTCTTCGCAGGCTACCCAACGGGGCTGAATGTTTGGGATGAGCGTATCGATACGGTCCCAACCCGCATCTATGAACCCAATGATCCGAAAGGCACCGTGGTCTATTTCCACGGAGGAGGATTCGTGGTCGGTGGGCTTGAAAGCCACGATGATGTCTGCGCTGAAATTGCCCATGAAACCGGTTTGCGCGTGGTTAGTGTCGACTATCGTTTGTGTCCTGAGCATCGCCACCCGGCGGCCTTTAAAGACGCCGTTACGGTTGTTCAGCATGTGGCTCTAACACAGCCCAAACCAATTGTTCTTGTAGGGGATAGTGCTGGCGGAAATCTGGCAGCTTCGGCCAGTCATTCGCTTCGGGACTCGGTCGATCTTGCTGGGCAGGTTCTTATTTATCCGGGCCTTGGTGGCGACATGACCAAAGGGTCCTATGTCGATCATGCGAATGCCCCGATGTTGTCGATGGAGGACCTGAAATTTTACAATCAGATCCGTTTTACGACAGCGCCAGTTGGGCCAGATCCCACCGCTGCCCCGCTGGAGGATACCGACTTTAGCAATTTGCCACAAACAGTCTCTATTACAGCAGAATGTGATCCATTGGCGGATGATGGGGGAACCTATCGCGACGCTATTCAGAAGGCTGGCGGCAAAGCTGTTTGGTTCAATGAGAAAGGATTGGTTCATGGCTATCTGCGCGCACGGCATCAATCCAAGCGTGCGCGTGACAGTTTTGATCGAATAAACCGTGAGATAGCGATGCTGGCGCGCGGGGAATGGCATCATTGATCGCACCTTTCACCCGCTCAGGGATTCACTTAATGTGACGCGTGAAAAACACACTCAAATCCAGCGTTCGGAAGAGAAGACACATTATGTCGCCCATTGGATCAACTCTGCTTCGCGGCTTGCAGGCCTTGCAAGGCAAGAAAGACTCCAATCGCAGCTCACCAACGGAAACAGTCAACAGACATCAGCCAGGTGATCCCAAAAAAACGCAAGCCATCGTTCCGCTTCAGCCGAGGCCCAATGGTCTTGTCATTTGGGCAAGCCTGAATGAGCCAGAGGATAACGAGGCACTGATCTCTCTTCTATCCCCTCTACGCGCCGAGATGGGAGAGGTGACATTTCTGGTCACAGTGCAAGATGCACATTTTCTTGGGCCAGATGCTCCGGGTTTCGTTCAACAGAACCCTCCCAAGCTGGATGCGAGTTCGATTTCTGCGTTTCTGGATCATTGGAAGCCTGACATTGCGATTTGGGCTGGGTCGGATATCGAGCCGCTGTTTGTCTCGACGCTTGATGAAAAAAGCACGCCGATGCTTTGGGTGAATGCTGTTCCACCACAAGAGCGCGGATTGACACACCGGTTCAAGCTGGGGTCAATGCGTGACTTTTTGGCTAAGATAGACACTGTTTTGCCAATGAACGGTGCCGCGAAACAAGAGTTCATTCGATTGGGTGTAACAGCCGACAAGCTTCGCATGACAGGCCAGCTTCTGCCATTCAGCCAAGTGCCCGGGTGTGACGCCGAGGAACGGGATCTGATCGCGCAGAAGATGGATGCGCGGCCGGTTTGGTTGGCCGTTGGTGTCGATAAGGCAGAGCTAGATGCAATTCTTGCTGCACATCGCACTCTGATTCGAAAATCGCATCGGTTGTTGCTTGTTCTTATTCCAAATGAACCGAGCCTTGCCAGCGACCTAGCAGTAACGCTGGAGCAAGAGAATTGGATCATCTCAACGCGTGATCGCGACACTTATCCGCATAGGGATGATCAGATCTTTGTTGTGGATCGTGGGGATGAATGTGGGCTTTGGATGCATCTGGCTTCGATCAGCTTTATTGGCGGAACGCTAGCGGACGGCGCGCACCAGAATCCATTGGAATCAGCTGGATTAGGCTCTGTTGTGCTCTATGGACCAAATGGCGGACGCCATGCGGCATCGTTTGAGCGGCTGCGAAATGCCGGTGCCGCTCGCAAAGTCAATGATGCGGCAACTTTAGCCATAGAGATCGAGCATCTGCTTGCCCCCGACAAGGCTGCAGAGATGGCGATCGCAGCTTGGGATGTCACCACCAAAGGCGCTGACGTCAGCGAGTATTTGGTGAGCCATCTATTGGAGTTGCTGGATGAAGCTGAAGGGCGAAAGGTCGTTTGATGCGCACTCCCAGTTATTGGTTTACCTCACCCGACAGCCTTGATTGGCGCGCAAGATTGCTTGCGCCTTTAGGGTGGCTTTACGGATTAGGAACCGCGCGACGCGTGGCGCGTGCGGGATCTGGCTATCATGCGTCGGTCCCCGTGATCTGTATTGGCAACATCAACGCAGGTGGCACCGGCAAAACGCCAACAACAATTGCGCTGGCTCAGAGACTGATTTCAAAAGGAATAGAAGTCCACATTGTTTCTCGCGGTCATCGCGGCAGTGAAGAGGGGCCGTTGCGCGTAGAAGAAGGGCGACATAAGGCCGATCAAGTGGGCGATGAGCCACTTCTGATGGCTGCATTTGCGCCTACCTGGATTGCAAGGGATCGTGTCAAAGGCGTCAAAGCTGCGGAAGATGCCGGGGCCGAAATCATCTTGATGGATGATGGCTTTCAAAACCCCAGCGTTCACAAAACACTGTCCATCGTAGTGGTGGATGCTGTTAAGGGGTTTGGAAATGCACGCTGTATTCCGGCCGGACCTTTGCGTGAACCGGTGCGTGCCGGGATGAAACGCGCTGATATACTGCTGTCTATCGGACACTCACGGGCGCAGGCCAAGTTTGTGCAGGACTGGGGAGGTGAAATCGCCTGCCCCCATTCCTCGGCGCAATTGGTGCCGCTTCAAACTGGAATGGATTGGCAGGGAATGGATGTGCTGGCCTTCGCGGGAATTGGTTTGCCCGATAAGTTTTTTGCAACGGTCAGCGATCTGGGTGCAAATCTTCTACGTGCCGAGGCACTGGCGGACCATCAGCCGCTGACGGAAGCACTTATGAAACGGCTCGAGGTTGAGGCAGCGGCATTGGGCGCTCAACTGGTTACGACCGAGAAAGATGCAGTCAGGCTGCCGGACAGTTTCCGGCGGCGCGTTTTGACAGTCCCAGTGCGATTGGAGCTTCTGGATTGGGATGTGATTGACGGCGCAATCGCTGAGATTATGGCGGATTAGGGTCTAGTTGGCCCTAATCCGCTGGGTTACTTACGAGCCTAGTTTTTCATTTAGGATCGCTTCGAACTCGTCATAGTCCATGTTCGAATACTTGGTACCATCAATGATGAAGGATGGGGTTCCGGTGATCTCATCCGCACCGGCATTCTTCTGATAAGCAGCAACAAGGCTTTGCGCGGACGCTTCGTCCTGAAGGCAAGCATCCATTTGGTCATCATTCATGCCAGCGGTGCGGCCCAGTTTCTTCAGGTTGGCAACAATGGTGGCAGGGGAACCATCGGCGATCCAATCCTTCTGACCGCCATAGATCAAGTCAATCAAACCGTAGTAGCGCATATCGCCACCACAGCGTGCGATCATGCCGGCCCACAGCCCAAACTGGTCGAAATAAACTTCGCGGTGGATGAACTTCACCTTCCCGGTGTCGATGAAGTTCTGCTTCAGCTTCTTGAACGTATCCTCGTGGAAGTTTGCACAGTGGGGGCAGGTGAAGGAGGCATATTCGATCACGGTGATTGGGGCGTTTTCGTCCCCAATGATCATATCAGCCGCAGGTTCAACTGCGGTATCGGTGCTTTGCGCCTCGGCGACGGAAACGCCTGGAAGCGAGCCGCTGTTTTGTGACATGTAAACAGCGCCACCGATGGCGATCACTGCTGCGATCAGGATGGGAAGGAAACGATTCATAGGTTTTCAGCCTTGTTTGTGTCTGTTTTTTGTTATGACGTTGCGCGCCAGAAGTTCCAACGCGGATCTTAGCCCGTCATCTCCGACGTCTTTTGTTTCGTCTGTTGCACGCGCCAAGACCTCGGGATCCGGGCGTGATGGCTTCTTAGGTGCGGGCGTAAACTGAGCTTGCCCTTCGGCAAATCCAGTAGCCGCTGTTTGCGTGATGCGGATGCGTGAAATGGCGTTGTAACCATAAACGGCATTCACTTTCTCGCGCAGTTGGTCCTTTTGCATGTCTAGCATGGGCGCTTGCGCTCCGGTGGTCAGGACTGTCAACGTGGCCCCCATTCCGCCGCGCCCGTATGATATATCCACAGGACGTGAAATCTTAGCCGTAGTTTCACCCACAATCTCGGCCCAATGGGTCAAGACACGTGTCACCGCAAACCCCCGCGTTTCGCTTGCTTTGCGAATTCGGGTCGACAAAAGGGACGATGTACGCTCGAACCCTTTTTTGCGACGGGGATATTTGGGTGCAGTGCTCATTTTCGTGGGTTTAAGGACTCTTGCATTTTTGCTTATTCTAGGCCGTTCCGTTTGCTATGCCAGAACAAACGACTGATAGGGGATAACACTTGTGTGACGCGCCGAAAACTGCCGATCTACTGGCTTGGTATGACCGCCATGCTCGTGTGCTTCCGTGGCGTGTCAGCCCTGCGGATCGTGCGAATGGCGTGGTTCCGGACCCCTATGCCGTGTGGATGTCCGAGATCATGCTGCAACAAACCACCGTGGCTGCGGTAAGAGACTATTTCACCCGATTTCTGGCGCTTTGGCCAACGGTTCAAGATTTGGCCGGCGCTGAAGACGAGCGCGTCATGGGGGAATGGGCTGGGCTTGGATACTATGCACGGGCGCGCAATCTTCTGAAATGCGCGCGGGAAGTTACAGCCATGGGCGGTTTTCCATCTACCCGCGATGGCCTGCAGTCATTGCCCGGGATTGGCCCATATACATCAGCAGCAATCTCGGCCATCGCGTATGATTTGCCTGAAACCGTTGTGGATGGAAACGTTGAACGGGTCATGTCCCGAATATTCGAAGTGACAACCCCGCTGCCGGATTCGAAGGCAGAACTGACGGAGCTTGCGCAAACGCTGACTCCACAGGAACGCGCGGGAGATTACGCGCAGGCTGTGATGGATTTGGGGGCAACCATTTGCACGCCGAAATCCCCCGGTTGTGGTATTTGCCCCTGGAATAGAGACTGTTTGGCTCGTAAGGCGGACATTCAGGCTGAGCTTCCCAGAAAGAAACCCAAAGCAAAGAAACCCACGCGATATGGCGTGGCGTATCTGGCATGCAATGAAGCTGGGGAGTGGTTGGTTGAACGGCGACCTGAAAAGGGATTGCTGGGCGGAATGCTGGGATGGCCCGGTGCCGAGTGGGGCGAGGATGCGATCGAGCACCCCCCATTCAATGCAAACTGGCAGGATCCAGGTGTCGAGGTTCGTCACACCTTTACGCATTTTCACCTTCGGCTCTCGCTACGTGTTGTTCACGTAGAAGGAAAAGTTCAGGCGGAACAGGGTCTGTTTAGAGACGTCCAACGCACAGATTTGCCGACTGTTATGCGCAAAGCATATGACGTGGCGATAGCGCATCTGCCGCATTGAGCGGACCAGCAATCGCAGCTAGTCTTAGGGCAACAAAAGGACCTTTCTTATGCTCTCTGCGCCCACAGTATCGCGGTTTCGCAACGCTGCCCCGTTTGGGATTTCGATTGTCCTGCCCTTTCTGGTGATTGCTGCTGCAACACAGGGCGGTTGGTTTCTGTTACTGCCGCCACTGGGTACATGGTGGCTCTATACGATCCTAGATGCGGTGATGGGGCGGTATACGGAAAATGCGGACCCCTCGATCGAGGATGCTGATCTGTTTTGGTACCGCGCGATTACGATGGTCTGGTTCCCGGTCCAGTTCGTGATGATTTACGGAATGATTTGGTACGTCACCGGGGCCGAGCATCTGAGCACGGCCGAAAAGTTCGGCGCGTTTTTTGGCGTTGGTGTTTTGTCCGGCACGGTCGGGATTGTCTATAGCCACGAGCTGATGCACCAATCCAACCGGCTCGAACGGTGGTTGGGTGATCTACTTTTAGCCACCGTCCTATACAGTCACTTTCGCACCGAGCATCTGCTGGTTCACCATCCCCATGTGGGCACAACCCGCGATGCGGTGACGGCTAAGTACAATGAAGGCTTCCACCGTTTCTTCCTTCGCGTGCTGTTCGAGGCCCCGGTCTCGGCCTGGAAAGCCGAGAAAGCGATGCTGGCGCGTCGCGGCTTGGCCGTTTCTGATCGAGCGAACCCCTTTTGGCGTTATGGGTCGTTGCAACTGATCGCCATTATCCTGGCCGTCTGGGTGGGCGGCTGGATTGGTCTTGCGCTATTTGCCTTTCAAGCATTTGTTGCCATCTGGCAGCTGGAGCTGACGAATTATGTCGAGCACTATGGTCTGACTCGTAAGCACCTAGGCGATGGGAAGTACGAGCGCGTGATGCCGCATCACAGCTGGAACGCAGATCACAAGGCGTCAAATTGGTTGCTGATTAATCTTCAGCGCCATTCGGATCACCATTACAAACCCGCCCGTCGTTTTCCGCTGTTGCAGACCTATCCTGACGCCGAAGCGCCGCAGCTTCCTTATGGTTATCCGGTAATGACGATGGCCGCGCTGATCCCGCCCGTCTGGCGGCGCGTGATGAATCCGCGCGTGCGTGCTTGGCGGAAGCTGCACTACCCGGAAGTTGAGGATTGGAGCGCTTACAAGGCCGGAACTTTGCCGCCGCCCGCGATCCGTTAAGGGAAGTGCAGCGGCGCGTCTTTGTCTGTCCAGACGGGGTATTTCTTCATAACGAAGGAAAGCCGATCACTGGCCAAAAACGTCTCTAACCAAGCTGAAACGTTGGGTGTGACCTCGCTGTTGAAGCGGGGTTTGTCGATATTCGCAAACTGCCGCAGGAACGGAAGTGTTGCCAGATCCGCCAATGTGGGGCGGGCGCCAAAGAGCCATCCTTCTGAAAGTTGCTTTTCCAAACCTCTCAGCATTTCCATTGCATCAGCACGCGTGATTTCGGGATCACTGTCGGGGTGCCGCACCGCGTATTTCGTCAAATCTAACGCCTGCTTGAACGGTCCATCAAACATCTGGATCAGCTCCAACCCTTCATCCGGCATCTGCAGAAGCCCTTCAGGATCGGACTGCTCTAATGCCCAGCGCATGATGTCAAAGCTTTCATCCAGCACGCGGCCTTCCAGAACAAGACAGGGCACCGTCGCGCTTGGCGATGCCTCCAGAAACGCGGGTGGCTTGTCGCGCAAAAGGATCTCGCGCAGCTCAACCTGCACACCAGCGCTGGCAATCGCCAAACGGGCGCGGATGGCATAGGGGCAGCGGCGGAAGGAATAAAGGATCGGTGTCATGCCCCCAGAAAGCAAAAAAAGCCCTGCCTAACAAGTAGGCAGGGCCAGTCAGGTTGTGCTGTGGCGGCGGGCCACAGGCACAGGCGGTACCTGATGGTGCGGGCGCGTCTGATGCGCGCACCGCAAATTCTTTGTGGATTAGTTCATTTCCGCGCGGATTTGTTGGCGCAGCAGGTCGATCGGAACCTTCTTTCCGTCCTGCTTGAAGTGCCAGTAGGTCCAGCCATTGCAGCTGGGCGCACTTTCCAGCGCTGCGCCAACCTGGTGGATCGAGCCGCGGGCCTCGCCGGAAATCAGCGTACCGTCAGCACGGACCTTCGCGGTTTTACCACGCGGGCTGGACAGGATTTCACCCGGACGCAGCATGCCGCGTTCGACCAGCTGACCGAAGGGAACACGCGGTTCTGCGCGTTTCGATGGTGTGGTGGTCAGGGCTTCTTTGTCGAACTTGCGTACCTTGGCGATACGTTTCTCGGCGACCTTGCGGTAAGCGGCCTCGCGTTCGATGCCAATGAAGTCACGGCCCAGCATCTTCGCAACCGCACCCGTGGTGCCGGTCCCAAAGAACGGATCAAGGATCACATCGCCGGGGTTGGTCGAGCCAACCAAAACGCGATGCAGCAGGCTTTCCGGTTTCTGAGTCGGATGTGCTTTGTCGCCGTTTTCGTCTTTCAGGCGCTCGTGGCCTGTGCAGATTGGCAGAACCCAGTCGGAACGCATCTGAATACCTTCGTTCAGCGCCTTCAGGGCTTCATAGTTAAAGGTGTACTTGGCCCCTTCGGATTTCGAAGCCCAGATCATCGTTTCATGCGCATTGGTAAAGCGCTTGCCGCGGAAATTCGGCATCGGGTTCGACTTGCGCCAAACCACATCGTTCAGAATCCAATAGCCTTGGTTCTGTAGCTCGGCGCCCATACGGAAGACATTGTGATAAGAGCCGATGACCCAGATCGCGCCATTCGGTTTTAGAATGCGGCGCGCGGCTTTCAGCCAAGAACGTGTAAAATGGTCATACGCTTTGAAGCTGTCGAACTGGTCCCATTCGTCATCGACGGCGTCGACTTTCGAATTGTCGGGGCGATGAAGTTCGCCTTTCAACTGCAAGTTATAGGGGGGATCGGCGAAAATCATATCGACCGAGTTTTCCGGCAGACTGTTCATCACTTCGATGCAGTCACCGTCAAGAATCTGATTCAGGGGCAGCTCTACAGCCGCCTTTACTTTGGTTTTGGTTACCATTTCTGCCTCATGTACCGGCGCATTTTGCGCTCTTATCAGCGGCGTGTTTTCACGCTCGTTTTGATGAGGTTAGGATGATTCAAAGACGATTCGTCGTCAAATTCTTTTTTGAATCAGTCACTTACATTTTTCTGTTGATACAAGATATTGTGTACTGGCTTGAACGAACGTCTATGGTGTGGGGTTACCCCAAGATTTTGAAGCGCCAACCTGTGACTTTTTGATGGGTATCCCGCGTTCGTCTCCCAGCCATAGCCGGGGTACTGTTGCGCCAAATCCACCATGATCCGATCACGAGCAGTTTTTGCCACGATCGACGCGGCAGAAATCGACACGGACCGCGCGTCGCCCTTCACAATGGTTTCGGATGGCAGTGTCAGGTCGCGCGGCGTCTGGTTTCCGTCGATTAGCAGATAGTCCGCCGATTGAGAAAGCCCAGCGACTGCGCGCTCCATCGCCAGATGGCTGGCGCGCAGTATGTTTAGCTCATCAATCTCTTCGACCGATGCATGGGCAATGCACACACAGGCTTTGTCATGAATCGTTTCCCACAACGCTTCACGCCGTTTTGCAGACAGCGCTTTGGAATCGTTTAGCCCTTCAGGAATATCTTCAGGGTTTAGAATCACGGCAGCGGCAGTCACGGGGCCGGCCAGCGGACCGCGCCCAACTTCGTCCACACCAGCAATATAGCAATAACCGCGCTCTATCGCGGTGGTTTCAAAACTGAAATCAGGAACAGGTTTTGTCATGCCCATGGGGTGACTCAATCTACCCAGTCCCGCAAGTAAAAAGGGCAGAGACCGAAGCCTCTGCCAAGTTTAACGGCGCGTGAAGTGAAAGGGACCGGCGCGCCGCTGCTCGATGTTCCTTAGTATCTGCGGGTCGCGCGGTAGCCTCGTTTGCTGAGGCAGGCGGGGACATACCCGCGTCGTGCGACGTAGACACCTTTGCGATTCCGAACGACAACTGTGTTCTGACAAGCGCGGGGAAGTTCGTGGGCGTATTTGAATCTTTTTTGCAGGCATTTGTTGCCGAACATGATCTTGCGGCCCGTCTGCGTACGGTATTCACGTAGGCAATTGGACGGCAGCTTGCGAAATGTGGTGACGCCGTGTGGGCGGTGCGGGTGGGTCGGTTTGTAAGGGTTTGTGATGTGCCCACCTGGATAGCTTGGTTCATCGTCGTTCCCGGACAACAGGACGCCTAGCGTGACCAGTCCCAATAGAGCGGCAATGATTGCGGCACTGTCGTCACCGGAAGTCTTATCCCGCGCTTGCACAGGCATCGCTGTCAGTGTCGCGGCCAGTACGCCACTTAGAATAAGCTTCACGAAAGAGCTGAGCATTGAGTTGCGGATCATAGGATCCTCCTTTCTGTTGGGGCAGCGCGAACAAGGCGCGGAAGATGCAACCAACATGGGCCCGGCCCTGGAAGACAGGCAATAACGGGCGATTGCTATCGCCTATCAAGGCTTGGAAGAGGGGTTTGTTATTGAATAACGGCCAGTCCCACAGCATGTTCAACGCATGATGAAAAAAACCGCACTCTCACTTGTTCTGATCGCCATGGCATCAACGGCCCAAGCCGCCTGCTATGCTGATTACAAAGCCAAACGGGATGATCCGCTGAAGCTCCACTATGGTGTGATCGAGCTGTCAGACGATGTCTGTGATGATCGCAAGGCCGCGCGTCGGCAAATAAGTGATCGTCTCGGGGCAAATGGCTGGTCCCTTTTGAAAGTCCAATCCATATTTGACGACAGAGGTCTTGAGGAAAGGAAAGAGAGTGCCGGAAAATTCTTCCTACGCTTCTGATACGCTGAAGCGGTCGAACCGTGTGGTTATGATGGGCATTACGGCGATTGTCGTGATCCTGCTTGTGGCTGCCGTCTTCTTGTTCATGACCCTGCCGGATGCGAACGCATTCAATGCCCGGGTCGAGCAGATCTTTGTCGAAAATGACGGTCTGAACTCAGGGGCGGAAATCAAATTGCTTGAGATTCTGGCGCAATCCGGCACGGCCTTTGCTGATACTCTGACCAGCTATCGTATGGTGATCTTCGTGCTGTTGATCTTCGCAACAGCACTTTTGATTGCGGCGCTTGTTTTCCTTCTGACGATCTTCAGCCTGAACCGCCGGATGAGCGAGATCGAACGCGCGGGCATCCAAGTGAATTCGCTTCTGATCAGCCGCGAGGAACGCACGGTTTACCTGAACAATATGGAGTTCTCGCTGACCGAGGCCGCCATCGAAACCTTGTCTGCTCTCGCAGAAGCACGGATGGACGAAGATGTACTGTCTGGGTCCGAGCTTGAAGGGCTGATTTCCGGTCGCGATCCGTCGGAATGTGACGAAGCCGCAGGAGCAACCCGCATTAAACGCCTGCGCGACGCGCTGGGCAATCAGTTGATGAGCGAACTTCTGGTGAAAACCATCGCGCGGCGCGGTTACATGCTTTCGATCGATAAAGATGTGATCCGGATGATCTGATAGCGAAATGGCGACCCCGGCAGGATTCGAACCTGCAACCTGCCCCTTAGGAGGGGGCTGCTCTATCCAGTTGAGCCACGGGGCCTTTCATGCAGGAAATAGGCAAGCCGTTTGGGCTTGTCCAGAAGGGTTCAGCGGCGTTTTAGGGTTTGGCCTGCTTCGATCTTGGGGGAAAGCTCGATACGCTCGCCACCTCCGGTATCGCCGCTTTCAGTGCTGCGATCCGCGATGATCTTTGCGGCAGCGCGGCCGATCTCTTTGCGGCAGGCATCCATGGTGGCCAGCTGGCGCGGCAATCCGTCCAGAAGTTCAACTCCGTTAAAGCCCGCCAGGCCGATCTGGCCCGGAACAGAAATTCCCTTGTCGAGGCAATAGAGAAGCCCACCCGCGCCGATCATGTCATTGGAATAATAAAGGAAATCCAGTTCAGGCGTGCGTTCCAGCATGACTTCGGTCATCTCGCGCCCTTTGGCCAGAGCGGACCCGCCTTCGTAGAACTCGCGATCTGCAATCTCGATCCCTTCTTTGGCCAGCACCTCGGTGAACCCCTCGAACCGTTTGCGGGCGCGGTGATCCAGCGGCATTTTCGTGCCAAGGAAGCCGATGTTTTTGTACCCGGCCTTCAGGATCGACTTGGCCATTTTGCGCCCTGCGCGACGGTGCGAGATGCCTACGCAGGCGTCGATCGCGTCGCCATCCGTATCCATGATCTCGACCACAGGAATGCCAGCGGCTTTCAGCATCGCCTTCGCAGCGTCCGAATGCTCAAGCCCAGCGATGATCACGCCAGACGGACGCCAAGACAGCATTTCGTAAAGCACTTTTTCTTCGCGCACTGGATCGTAATTTGTAACCCCGACGACCGGCTGCAAAGGCGTTTCGTCCAGCACCTCATTGATGCCCATCATCACTTCGGGAAAGACCATATTCGAAAGCGACGGGATAATCACAGCAACAAGGTTCACCCGTTGCGAGGCCAGCGCACCCGCGATCTTGTTGGGCACATAACCAAGCTCTTTCGAGGCCTCCAATACGCGGTCGCGCGTGGCCTGACTGACATCCCCGCGGTTTCGCAACACCCGGCTGACCGTCATTTCGCTGACGCCCGAGGCTTCGGATACGTCACGGAGGGTCAGAGGGCGGCGGTTCGGGGGGGTACGGGTGTCTGTCACGAAGGCATCCTTAAACATATGAAGTTTCTCATATGTTAGCGATGAGCGAACGCTTGGCAATGCCCTTTTTTCACTGGATTGTTAGGCTAACGTTTCCGCTAACCGTTTCACCAGAGCATCCTGGACGGGCGGGGTGCCTGCCACCAATCCGTGCAACTGCGGATGAGGGTTGTTGAACCGCGCAAATCCTTTGATCTGATCCGTTACCTTGCCGCC
This sequence comes from Aliiroseovarius sp. F20344, assembly GCF_023016155.1. Lineage (GTDB taxonomy): Bacteria > Pseudomonadota > Alphaproteobacteria > Rhodobacterales > Rhodobacteraceae > Aliiroseovarius. The sequence goes on along the minus strand of NZ_JALKBG010000003.1, from coordinate 395,334 downwards.
TGCTTCTTCGACGATCAATGACCCTGCCGCGACGTCCCATTCCCATGTGGGGCGCAAGGTCATCATGGCGTCAAACCGACCCTCGCCCACCAGAGAAAGGCGATAAGCCAGCGAACTTCTGAACACGCGCTCGACCGGGGGAACGTCTCTGTTTCGCCAGAAAGTAGGGTCGAAGTTGGGTTTCGCGGCCAACACGGTGGCGCCTTCAATCTCTGCTTTGGGACTGACATTCAAGGCATTGCCATTCAGTGTCGCACCCTGACCTTTTGCGGCCGCATAAAGCTTGCCGCGTTCGGGCAGGTACACCACAGCGGCCTCAACGATGCCGTTTCGGGCGATGGCCAGTGAATGTGCCCATGTGGTCGAGCCTTCGATGAAAGACCGTGTTCCGTCGATTGGGTCGACGATGAACACCTGCTCGGCTTCAAGTCGCGCGGGAGTATCCTCGGTCTCTTCCGACAGCCAGCCATAACCGGGGCGCGAGCTAGTGAGCTCGGCGCGCAACATGCGATCTACGGCCAGATCAGCCTCGGTCACAGGGCCTTGCCCGCCGGGTTTGTCCCAGCGTTCGGCGGATCCGTGAAAGAAGCCCGAGGCGATCTTTCCCGCGTTCTGTGCCGCGTCGATTAGAAGGGACAGATCATCAGTCACCGGCAAGGGTCATCCCTTCGACCAGCAGGCTGGGGATCATACGGCTGAGATGCTGTTCGGCATCATTGGCAGGCGTGATCCGCATCAGCATGTCGCGCAGATTTCCTGCGATTGTGCATTCATTTACGGGATAGGCGATCTCTCCGTTTTCGATCCAGAAGCCTGACGCCCCGCGGGAATAATCACCCGTGTTCGGGTTGATTGTGGACCCGATCATCGATGTCACCAAAAGACCGGTGCCCATCTGAGCGATCAGATCCTCTTTGGTCGAATTACCCTGTGTTAGAGCCACATTTGAGATCGAAGGCGAGGGCGGAGAGGATGTTCCACGCGTTGCGCTGGCGGTGCTTGTCATGCCCAATTGCCGCGCCGTGGCGATGTCCAGCGTCCAGCCGGTCAGCTGCCCGTTGTCGATGATTTTGCGGGTCTTCGTCGCCAGCCCTTCGCCGTCGAATGGACGCGAGCCGGAAATACGTTTGCGATGCGGGTCTTCAATCAAATCAATCCCGTCCGGCAGCACCTGTTCGCCCAACGCATTCAACAGCCATGACGACCCACGCGCGATCATCATGCCGTTGGAAGCGGAAAGAAGGTGGCTGATCAGAGATGATGAAATACGCTCGTCGTAGAGCACAGGATAGGCACCCGTTAGGGGTTTCTTTGCGCCCAGACGTTCGACGGTGCGGGTTCCGGCCTTGGTTCCAATTTCTTCGGCGCTGGGCAGATCGCCCTGATAGATGCGCATCTCGCCGGCATAGTCACGTTCCATCGTCGCGCCCTCGCCGGTGATCGCCACGGTCGAGATCGCGCGGTTTGTGCGCCCATATCCGCCGGTAAACCCGTTTGAGCACGCCAGATGGAACTGGTGCCGTCCATATCCGGCCGACGAACTGCTGACCTGCGACACGCCTTCGACAGCCAACGCGGCGGCTTCAGCCTCTAACGCATCACGCTCCAGCGCGGCGGGGTCTGGTTCGGCACTCGGGTCGGCCATTTCCAAGGCGTCCAGATCCCAATCCGTTGCCAGATCAGCAGGATCAGCCTGTGCAATATGGGGATCTTCAGGCGCTTCCTTGGCCATGGCCACGGCACGCTCGGCCATGGCTTCAATCGTCGCCTCAGAGACATCCGAGGCAGATACGCAGGACTGACGTTGACCCAGCATGACGCGCAGCCCGATATCCACGCCCTCGGACCGTTCCGCATGTTCCAGCTTGCCGTTCAAGACATCAATCGAAACCGAGGTTCCATCCACGGCCAATGCGTCAGCCCGGTCGGCCCCCGCCTTACGGGCGGCGTCCAAAAGCTGTTGTGTCAGGCTGTCAAGCGATGCGCGCATGGGGCGTCCTTTCGATTACGTGCCTTTCAGGTAACCTCTGCACCTCTTGCTCGCAAGATGTGTCTCTGGCTTCTGTGGCGATGCTGCGCTAGCATAACAGGCAGGGAGGGCTCCATATGCATGATATGACAGGAAAAACCGTACTGATCACCGGCGCCAGTCGCGGGATCGGAGAAGCCGCGGCGCACATCTTTGCGCAGGCTGGGGCAAACGTGGTTCTGACGGCCCGCAGTGCCGCCCAGATTCAGGCGATTGCGGAGTCGATTGGCGAACGCGCACTTGCCGTGACATGCGATGTGTCAAATTGGAGCCAGGTGAAAGCCGCAGTCGATCTGGCGCATGGACGCTTTGGCGCTGTCGATGTGCTGATCAACAATGCGGGTGTCATTGAACCAATTGGGCCGCTGGAAACCTCGAACCCGGACGACTGGGGCCATGTGATCGATGTGAACCTAAAAGGTGTCTATTACGGCGCAAGAGCCGCCCTTCCTTACATGATTGAACAAGGTGGCGGGTCGATCCTGACCATCAGTTCGGGGGCCGCGCATCATCCCTTAGAGGGCTGGGCGCATTACTGCACGTCGAAAGCGGGCGTGCATATGTTCAACGAAGCGCTGCACCTTGAAACCGCAGGCAAAGGCATCCGCGCCATTGGCCTGTCTCCGGGCACCGTCGCGACCCAAATGCAGCGTGAGATCAAATCCTCTGGCATCAATGCCGTGGCGCAACTGAATTGGGATGATCACATTCCTGCTGAATGGCCTGCGCGGACGCTGTTGTGGATGTGCTCGACCGATGCGGATGAGTTTCTGGGTCAGGAAATCTCGCTTCGTGATGTAGAAATCAGAAAACGGGCGAACGTATTCGGATGATTGACCTTACGAAGGAGAACGGTGTCTGGACGGTGTCAATTAACCGACCGGACAAGGCAAACTCGCTGACCAAGGCGATGCTGGAAGAGCTGGCGCAAATCGCGCAGGACGCTGCGGGTGATGCGCGCGTGCTTATCCTGACTGGTGTGGGCAAGGTGTTTTCTGCCGGCGCTGATCTGGACGAAGCGAAAGCAGGTTTGGCCACCGATGATGTGTGGGAACGCCTCTCCGGGGCGATTGCTGCAGCACCTTGCCTGACCATTACCGCCCTGAACGGTACACTTGCCGGTGGCGCGTTTGGCATGGCTTTAGCCTGTGATTTGCGCATTTCCGTACCGAGTTCCAAGTTCTTCTATCCGGTGATGAAGTTGGGGTATCTGCCGCAACCGTCTGATCCTGCGCGCCTGTCAGCGCTCGTAGGTCCAGCGCGGGCTAAGATGATCCTGATGGCTGGGCAGAAGATCCTGACGGACGAGGCATTGAGCTGGGGTCTGATTGATCGGGTTGCTGAGCCAGAGGATCTAATGGGTGCAGCGCTCGAGCTGGCAGATCACGCACGTACTCAAAGCGCAGATCATGTGGCCGCGATGAAGCGGATGGTTCCATAGCAGGCTCTAATCCAGCCAAACATAGGCATTGCGCTGCTGTCGGTCGTAAGTTTTTTAAGTCATTACACGTGATATCGCCCGTCCAAACAACGCTCAAACCCCCAAGGAACCCTTGCCCTTTGGGGCCAAACCGCTATCCATCTTTAAAGGTTTCATCAGGGTTTGCGTGAAGGCGAGGATAAGCAGATGGAAAATCGACCTCAGATCGTGGATACGGCGCTCGATTATTTGAACCAAGGGTGGGCGATCGCCGAAGGTTGGCTTTTGTCCCCTGCGGCCTGGTCCCAGTTCGGGCTGCTGGTCGTTGCCTATCTGGCCGCGCGGTTTACCGACAAGAAGCTCGAGCCATTTCTGACGCGTATCCTGACGCCCAATGGGGATCGCAACCATCCAATCGCAAAGCTTCGCCTTTTCGCCCTGATCTTTCTGCCTCTGACCATGCCGCTTTTGGCTTGGGGCTATACGGCGCTGGGTGAACAGGTGACCCGATCGATCTTTGGGTCGGGTGCGGTTATTGCCTTTGGCAAACGGGTCTTCCTGTTGCTTGCCGTACGCGCTTTCGTGCACAAGATCATCAGCGACTCGTTCCTGAAACTTCTGGGCAAATACATCCTGATTCCTATGGCTGCGCTCTACGCTGTAGGGCTGCTCGATTTGGTCACTGCTAAATTGGATGAAACCGTCGTTCCGCTTGGCAACATGAGCTTCTCGCTTCTGTTTGCCATCCGGTTTGCTGTTGTTGGGGGTGTGATTTTCTGGCTGGGCCGTTGGTCCAACGACCAGACCGCACAGGCCATTAAAAAACAGGAAGAAATGCGTCCCGCCACGCGCGAGCTGGCGGTGAAAGCGGCTGAGATTGGTATCTTTGGCGCGGCCTTCCTTGTGCTGATGAATATCATGGGCATCAACTTGACGTCGCTGGCCGTGTTAGGCGGTGCGATTGGTGTCGGGCTGGGCTTTGGGTTGCAGCAGATTGCCTCGAACTTCATTTCGGGGATCATCCTTTTGTTGGAAGGCCAGGCGACGGTGGGCGACTATGTCGAACTGGATGGCGGCGAAGCTGGCACAATTGTTAAGATGACAGCCCGGGCCGCCATATTAGAGACGTTTGACGGCCGTTGGATCGTTGTCCCAAACGAACATTTCATCACCACCCGTGTTGTGAACTATTCGGATGCAGGCAGCGCTAATCGGTACGAGGCGCCGTTCTCGGTCAGCTACAAGGCCGACATCGAAGCTGTGCCCGCGCTGGTCGAAAAGGCCGTTGCCGAGCTGGACTTCGTTCTTACCGACACGAAAGAACATTTGCCCGATTGTGAGCTGCGCGCTTTCGGTGATAGCGGCGTCGATTTCGCTTTGGAGTTTTGGGTGAACGGTATTGATGACGGTCGCAACAAATTCACGCCTCGTGTGATGATGCAAATCTGGAAGACGCTTAAGGCCAACAAGATCGAAATCCCCTATCCCCACCGTGTGGTCGAGATGTTGGGCGACGGATCGAAACCCTCGTGAAAACAGCACTTGTTATTGGCGCAGGCCCTGCAGGATTGATGGCCGCCGAAGAACTGGCAACGGCCGGGCTGTCTGTCACCGTGGCCGATGCCAAGCCATCGCCTGCGCGCAAGTTTTTGATGGCAGGGAAATCGGGGCTGAACCTTACAAAATCAGAGCCTATTTCGGCGTTCTTGAGCCAAATTCACGGTGCGGACCGACTTCGAAACATCGTCTCTGAGTTTGGACCTGAAGCTGTGCAAGAGTGGGCACAGGGCTTGGGGCAAGAGGTTTTCACGGGTTCCTCTGGCCGCGTGTTTCCCAAGGCCATGAAGGCCTCGCCCCTATTGCGTGCGTGGCTTGAGCGGTTGGACGGTCTTGGCGTTAAGCTTCACCGAAACTGGCGTTGGGTTGGTGTAGAGGGCGACGCGATGCAATTCGATACGCCAGACGGGCCATCCCAGATTTCCCCCGATGTTACGGTCTTGGCGCTGGGCGGGGCCAGCTGGTCAAAGCTTGGATCTGATGGAAAATGGGTCTCTATCCTTGCGGAAAAGGGTGTACCCCTCGCGCCTTTCAAACCCGCAAACATGGGTTTTGCTATGGATTGGAGTGACCACATGTCCCGCCATTTCGGTCAGCCCGTGAAAGCTGTGCGCGTTATGGCTGGGAACCAATCGGTTTTGGGTGAATTCATCGTTTCCTCGCGCGGGCTAGAAGGATCAGCGATCTATGCGGTTAGCCGCGAGATGCGCGAGGGTGCTGCGCTGACCTTGGATTTGGTGCCGAACCGAAGCCTACAAGACGTATCAGGCCGCTTGTCCCGTCCGCGCGGCAAAGCGAGCTTGTCGAACCATCTGCGAAAGACGCTGAAACTTGATCCAGTAAAGATCGCGCTTTTGCAAGAATTTGCCCGGCCCTTGCCATCGGATCCTGCAAAACTGGCAGTACTGATCAAAGCGCTTCCCGTTTCACACCATGGACCGCGCCCGATCGACGAAGCGATTTCGACCGCAGGTGGTCTGTCCTTTAATGCGCTTGATGACGGATTGATGATTACGTCGATGCCCGGCGTCTTTGCATGTGGTGAGATGCTGGATTGGGAAGCTCCGACCGGCGGATATCTTTTGACCACTTGCTTCGCCACGGGGCGTCACGCTGGTCGCGCTGCTGCGGCGTTTGCCTTGGCCTAGCGCTGGCCGCCCATCATTGCCAAACGGATCAAGGTCCGCTCCATCAACGCCATTTGCGGGGCTTTCTGGGCGGATCGCAGCGTCAGGTCCGTGTCGATCAGTACTTCCAGCGCCTTTTCCAGACGCCTCAGCCCCCATTTGTTGGCCTGCCGGACCATGCGATCGCGTGATTTGAAATGTACGGGTGGTCGCAAACGATTGATGCCCTGTCCCGGTCCCGCGGGATCCGAGCTGGCCGCATGAAGCGCGCGGAAATGTCGGGTGGCCCCGATGCAAAGACCAACAGCTGCTACACCCTGCGCCTGCAGTTTCGCAAGAACAGGGCCTATTTCGCCCGCTTTTCCCTCGGCGACGATATGCAGAAGATCGTCCAACGCGGCCTCGGTTGATGCGGGCGCAACAGCCAACACGTCATCCGGGGTCACCGGAGTTGGATCAGACAGTTTGTACAAGCCCAGCTTTTCTACTGTTTGCCGGAAATCGCCGGGGTCCAGATCACGCGAGAGACCAACGAGGTCTGTCATGGCCTCGGGGCTGACTTGCTGAATGCCCGCGCGTTTCAGGTCAGCTTCGATATCTTCACGCGATGGGGGATCGTCATAGATCCCGGCAGCAAAAGCGTTGGGATGGCCCTCGAACAATTTGCGCAAAGCGGATCGCGCCGTAAGCGACCCTGCCGTCACCACAACTTGTGCGTCGCCGTCTTGCCAATCTGCGATTGCAGGCGTGATGATCTTGGCCAGCGCGTCCGTGGCATCTTCGACGAAGGCCACACGTGGACCGGGAAAGAACCCTTGCGCCTTGATCGCGTCAGACAAAAGGGCAGGGTCTTTGCGCAGATCGGCGGCGGGAATGCGTGTCAGACGCATTTCATCTTCGCCTTCGGGCCCAATCAGATTCGCAATCAGCTCTTGCCGTTTCAACGCCACACGCATGGCGTCTGCCCCAAAAATCAGAATGCCCATCCGTTTCGGATCGGGTTTGGCGAAATAGCCGCTGGCATCCCGAGGTGAAAGTTTCATTTACCCCAGCCTGCGAAGGTGGCTAAGAAACGTGTGGTGATCTGGTCAGCAAGAAGCACCATCAAGCGCCGATTTGCATCACGCTCGACCGAGGCGGTCGACACCGTGGACCCTTCTGTCGAATAGGACGTGAAATTTGTGACCGTCCCGCGATCCACAACCTCACCCGTCGCGATCGAAGTCACGGCAAACTCGATCACACCCAGAACTTGATTTCGGGTGATTTCTTGTCGGGGCGTGACACCAACACCTTCGGATTTGGTAGTAATCGTGTAGTCCAACCGATAGGGCGCAGACAGATTGCGGCCCATCCGCTCTTCCATCCGCTTCACGAACTCATAGCTGTTGGCATCGTTCGGCGCGGTAACAGTCACTGCACCGCGCAACCCTTCGGCCGATCCCCCCGGACCATGCACGGGCGTGAACCCGCAACCCGCCAGAGCCAGCCCGGCAATGGCGAAGGTCAGGAAGAGGCGGCGATTAGACGACGACATTCACAATACGTCCCGGAACAACGATGACTTTCTTCGGGGCCTTACCATCAAGCGCCCTGACGACAGCATCCTCGGCCAGCGCAAGTTTTTCAACCTCGGCTTTGTCCATGTCCTTGGGCACGCTGATTTCCGCACGGCGCTTGCCGTTGATCTGGATCGGCATGGTCACCGTGTCTTCAACCAGCATGGCTTCGTCCGCGACAGGCCACGCGGCCTGTGCCACCAGCCCTTCGCCACCCAGCATCGACCAGACTTCCTCGGACAGGTGCGGAGTCATGGGTGACATTAGCTGTGCCATGGTGCGCATGGCGAGCTTTTGGGCATTCCCACCGGCTTTCGACTTCGAAATCGCGTTCTGGAAGGCGTAAAGCTTTGCGATTGCCGCGTTAAAGCCGAAGCTTTCGATGCCCATGGTCACATCGTGGATGGCCTTGTGCATGGCGCGCAACAGCTCTTCGTCGTTTCCGTCCGCATCGTCCATATCTGCAGTTTTCACGGCAGTGGCAAACACTCGGCTCAAGTGCTTTGCTGCAGCCTCTGCGCCGGATGCAGTCCATTCCACGTCGCGTTCAGGGGGCGAATCGCTGAGGACAAACCAACGGGCGGTGTCGGCGCCGAAGGCTTCGATGATGTTCACCGGGTCAACCACGTTGTTTTTCGACTTCGACATCTTGGCCGAGGGGATCACGTCCACCTTTTCGCCGGTCGAGGCAACAACGGTTACACCGTCGCGGTCTTCCACCTCTTCCGGATAGTGATAGATCGCGCGGCCGTGTTCATCTTTGCGTTCAGCGTTCTTATAGATTGCGTGCGTCACCATGCCTTGGGTGAACAGCGCATTAAACGGCTCACGTGCTTTTTCTGGCAGGTGGCCGCAGATGTTCATCGCACGGGCGAAGAAGCGCGAATAGAGCAGGTGCAGGATCGCGTGCTCGATGCCGCCGATATACTGGTCGACGTTCATCCAATAGGACGCTTCTTCCAAATCAGTCGGCGTTGCCGCGTTCGGAGACGTAAAGCGTGCGTAATACCAAGATGAATCGACGAAAGTGTCCATCGTGTCGGTTTCACGTTTGGCGGGCTTGCCGCAGGACGGGCAGGCGCAATCACGCCATGTCGGATGGCGGTCCAGCGGGTTGCCGGGCACGTCGAAGCTGACATCCTCAGGCAGTTTGACCGGTAGGTTCTCTTTTTTCTCGGGCACAACTCCGCAATCGTCACAGTGAACGACCGGAATCGGGCAGCCCCAATAGCGCTGGCGGCTCAGACCCCAGTCGCGCAGGCGGAATTTCTCGACGCCTGTGCCCCAGCCGGCCTTTTCGGCGAACTTGACCGTTGCATCAATCGCCTCTTCTCCGGTGGCCTCGTCCAGACCGGCGAAGTGATCAACCCACTTCACCTTTTCGGTTTTCGGCGGCACGAAGGCTTCGTTTTCTACGGGTACCGGGTTTTCTAGAGACAGGAACGTGTCCACAACCGGCAGATCGTACTTGCGGCAGAAGTCCAAATCGCGCTGGTCATGCGCCGGACATGCGAAAATCGCGCCGGTGCCGTAATCCATCAGAATGAAGTTAGCGATCCAGACCGGCAGCTCCCAATCCGGGTTCAGCGGGTGTTTCACGCGGATGCCAGTGTCATAGCCCAGCTTCTCGGCGGTCTCGATGGCCTCGGCGGTGGTGCCGCCCTTGCGCATTTCGACAAGCTGCGCTGCGATTTCAGGGTTTTCGGTCTCAAGCGCCTTGGAAATCGGATGATCGGGCGAGATGCCGATGAAGCTGGCGCCGTTCAGGGTGTCGGGACGTGTGGTGTAAACCTCGATCCCTTCACCACCATCCACACGTTCAAAGCTGAATTGCAGACCTTGCGATTTGCCAATCCAGTTGGCCTGCATGGTGCGCACTTTCTCGGGCCAGTTGTCCAAACCGTCCAACGCGTCCAAGAGTTCGCTGGAATAATCCGAAATCCTGAAGAACCATTGCGTCAGGTCGCGACGTTCAACAGGCGCACCCGAGCGCCAGCCGCAACCGTCAATCACCTGCTCGTTGGCCAAAACGGTCATATCAACCGGATCCCAGTTCACCGTGGCGTTTTTACGGTAAACCAGCCCACGCTCCATAAAATCGATGAACATGGACTGCTGTTGGCCGTAATACTCTGGATCACAGGTCGCAAACTCGCGGCTCCAGTCAATCGACAGGCCAAGCGGCTTCATCTGACCTTTCATGGTCTTGATGTTGTCATAGGTCCAAGTGCCGGGGTGGCCGCCCTGCGCCATCGCCGCGTTTTCGGCGGGCATCCCGAAGGCGTCCCAGCCCATCGGATGCAGAACCGAGAAGCCGCAGGATGACTTATAGCGCGAGATCACGTCGCCCATCGTATAGTTGCGCACGTGACCCATATGAATCCGGCCTGACGGATAGGGGAACATCTCGAGCACATAATACTTGGGCTTCGATTCATCGCGCTTTGCGGTGAAGATTCCGGCCTCGTCCCAGGCTTTTTGCCATTTCGGTTCAATATCGGCGGCAGTGTATCGCGACATTCGTCAGGTCCTTGATGTGAAAACGCCGGGCAGTGGGCCCGGCGCATGTCTTATAAGTCTGGTCGATCCGGGTCTAGAGCTTGCCGTCACGAATACGTAGCTGGCGTGCCCGTGTGAGGATCGCATCTTCGATCTTACGCACAGCCTCGGCACTGGCAGGACCGCTGCGAGAATAAAGCGCAACAGACAGCGAACGCGCGTCTAAGGCGGGGTCACGAACATATACAGTAGCTTTATAGGCAGTACCGCCACCCGGTGGACGACCATATCCGAACACGATGATGCCCGAGAACGGATCAGCTGCTTGAACGGGCATAAAGCTGAGAACATCCAGCGACGCGTTCCAGATATACCGGTTTACTTCGACAGTGGTGTTAGGATCGTCCACGTTTTTGAACAAATCCCAGATCGTCTCACGCGGTTCTTCAGCTTGTGGGGTGTGTTGTATCCCACCACCTTGCTGTTGGGCGTTTGAGCCTCCGCCAAAAATATTGCCCGATCCAGCGGATCCACGGCTGCCGCCACAGGCGGACAAGCCAAGAATCGCAATCAACGACAGACCGAAGGCAGAAGTTTTAAGGATGCCCATGAAACAGCCCCATATGCTAAAAATTCCTCTTGTTAGTATATAAGCACCTGCGGGCGGGCAAGCGTTTTCCCAAATGTCATGAAACAGCTGATTTTTCGAAGAATCGCTTGATTTTGAGGGTTTTCGCCGGATGGGTGAAAGAAACTGTGGCATAGAAGCACCAATGCGACCCGCAAACGGTTTTCAACGTTTCAGCCCGCTTGCAATGACCGCCGGAAAGGTGGAATTACCCAAGCATACTCAATTCGGATTCCCCTGAATTGAGGCTAACTCTTGAAATATGAGGGAAAACGAAATGAAAAAGATTCTCTTCGCTTCGACCGCTCTGGTCGCAACCGCTGGTATCGCTGCTGCAGAAGTTAACTTCTCGGGCGAAGCTGGCATTGGTATGATCTACAACGACCTGACCGGTGACTGGGCTCTGGACCACTACACCACTCTGTCGGTTGCCATGACTGGCGAAACCGATGGTGGCCTGTCGTTCGGTGCTGACTTCGACATCACCACCGGCACCACCGGTGGCGCTGTTGGCGCTTCGTCGGCTTACATCGAAGGCGGCTTCGGCAAGTTCTCGGCTGGCGACGTTGGTTCGGCTGTTGACGCAAAATTGGGCATCGGTGACATCGGTTACTCGGGTCTGGGTGTAGACAACGTTGCAGAAGCTCTGGTTGACGCTGCTGACGTTGGTAACATGATGTACGAAGGTACCTTTGGTGACTTCGGTATCGCAATCTCGCACGACCTGAACGGCGCAGAAAACACCTCGATCGCAGCCACCTTCACCATGGGTGACTACAACTTCGGTCTGGGTTATGACGACTGGGGCAACATCGCAGTTGGCAGCGCAATCCACGCTAAAGTTGGCGCCGCGATCGGTGACGTTTCGGTTGACCTGCTGTACTCGCGTGCAGACGACGCTGACATCACCTCGTACGGCATCAACGCCGGTTACTCGATGGGTGCAGTTTCGGTTAACGCAGCATACGCTGAAGTTGACGTAGCTGGTGTATCTGCTGACGCATACGGCCTGGGCGTTTCGTACGACCTCGGCGGTGGCGCTTCGGTTAACGCCGGTGTTGGCGAAGTTGGCGGCGTGACCGTTGCTGACCTGGGCATCATCATGACCTTCTAATCCTAACGGATTATTTGGTATGGGAAGAGCGGGCCTTGCGCCCGCTCTTTTCTTTTGGGAAACCTGTCTGAGACAATCACAGGATATCCCATGGCACTTTCAGACATTCAGGACCGCATCGCCAAGGAAGAGGCGCGCATGGGGCGTACACCCGGATCGGCGCAATTGATCGCCGTTTCCAAGGTGCAACCATTGGAACGTGTGGTGGCGGTGTTGAAAGAAGGCCACCGCGTTTTTGGTGAAAACAAGGTTCAGGAAGCCGCGGGTAAATGGCCAGATCTGAAAGATCAGTTCGATGAGGTCGAGCTTCATCTAATAGGCCCGCTTCAAACCAACAAGACCCGGCAAGCCTTGGGGCTGTTTGACGTAATCCATTCAGTGGATCGCCCGAAGCTTGCGCGCGCCATCGCCCGCATTGCCGAGGAAGAAGGCCACTGCCCGCGCCTTTTCATTCAGGTGAACACGGGTGAAGAGGATCAAAAGGCAGGTGTGCTGCCTGATGATCTTGCAGAACTTGTTGCTCTCTGTCGTGAATTGAAGCTGCCCGTTGAAGGGCTGATGTGTATCCCCCCGGCAGAAGAGGAACCCAGCCTGCATTTCGCCCTACTGGCAAAGCTCGCCAAACAGCATGGTTTAGAAGGGCTTTCGATGGGGATGAGCGGCGACTTCGAACGCGCAATAGCGCAGGGCGCGACTTATGTTCGTGTGGGATCAGCTATCTTTGGCGAACGCGACTATGGCTGATGGCTAGCGGACGATAATCCGGCTCTGCACTGTCCAACGCTGCATAATCCAGTGAAGGTCTTTGGGCGCAAACGCCAGACATCCTGCTGTAGGATGCCGTGGTTTTCGCCACTGATGCACGAAAATCGCGGATCCCTTGCCGGGCGTGACGTTTGGGTAGTTCCAGTCGCTGAACAGAACCACGTCGTAGAGCCGTGCGGTCATACGCATCTTTTCATGACTGTGCGAATAGTCAGAAGCACGTAACCCGTGATTATAGGCCGGGTCATTGGGATCATCTGACCAGATATCTTTGGGCCCAATAGCACCTAGGGACAGCGGGCTGTCGGGGTGGGGCAGGCGATCAGCACGATAACCACCGCCAACCAACCGCCAGACTCCACGGGGGGTCGCGCCGTCGCCTTCGCGTTTGTCATCCGTCATACCGCCTCGGCCAATCGATACGGGAAATTGTCGGCCCATGAAACGAGCACCCCATCGGGTCACGACCATGTCATGGCGGCGCGGGGTGATCACAACAGATGTCCGGATTTCGCGGCTTTTGTCGCCAGATAGCCCGCGTTATGTGCGCCTTCACCGACTTTCAGCGGCACACGCTCTGCCACCTTTATCCCGTTCTCTTCCATCATCGCCACTTTGCGTGGGTTGTTGGTCATGAGCTTCACCTGACTGAACCCCATCGATTTCAAGATTTCGGACCCGATACGGAAATCACGTTCATCATCTTCAAAGCCAAGCCGGTGGTTGGCTTCGACCGTGTCAAATCCTTGATCTTGCAGTGAATAGGCGCGCATTTTGTTGGCCAGGCCAATGCCTCGGCCTTCCTGGTTCAGATAGAGCAGCACGCCCGCACCGTTCGCCCCCATCGCCGCTAAGGCGGCATTCAACTGCGGGCCGCAATCGCATTTCAGGCTGCCCAGCACGTCACCGGTGAAACAGGCCGAATGCAGACGCGCCAGCACTGGTTCATCACGAGCAGGGCGGCCGATTTCAACGGCATAATGCTCCTCGCTCCCATCTTCAGGGCGGAAGATATGTAGTCGCCCAGCCTCTGACACCTGCATAGGCAGACGGGCGTGGACTACAGGGGCCAGATGCAAATCGCGGAGCGTTTCTGGGTTCAGATGCACTGACGTCAGACCATGCATTTGGGTCAACTCGTTGGCATCCAGCGTTTCGACCACCAAGGCCGAGGGCAAAAGCTGCGCCGTTTTACATAGCGCGATCGCATGCGCCTCAAGCGCATCATCTCCGCCACGACAGGTGCGGAACGGGCCTTTCATCGGGTGCGACAGGTCGTCTGCCGGATCCGCGACCGAGGCAATCCAGCGGGTATCCGCATCCGAGGGCAGTTCAATCCGCGCCACCTTATCCGAATATGCCCGCGCCTTCAGCGTCTCGGCCCGGCGCGGCGTGATCGCCAGAACGGCATCCCCCAAGGCGCGCAGATCGGCCAATCGCCCCGGCGATAATGTCTCGGCCGCAGCGGCCAGTACGCCACGTCCATCCAAATGCAGCACAACCGGCACCCCCATGCGCAAATCGGCACGGGCACGGGCAAGAAGCTCGGTCTGATTGGGGGCAAGCGTCATGGGCGTCCTTTCACGCTTTAGATAGGCGGTTCTGACATGATATGAAACATTTCCCGGTGAATTGACACGAGGCCGTGAGAGTTTTGTTGCAAATCTTGTCATTTCCGTGCGCGCCCACAAATTTGATTGCAACACGACGGAGGAGGGCACCATGTCCACACTGAAAAAGATTTTGCTGGTAGATGACGACGAGGATCTGCGCGACGCGTTGGCCGAACAGCTTCTGATGACCGAAGATTTCGACGTCTTCGAAGCCGGAAACGGGGCCGAGGCGATCACCAAGTCCAAGGAAGCGCTCTATGATCTTGTGATCCTGGATGTGGGCCTGCCCGACACGGATGGGCGCGAGCTGTGCCGCGTGATGCGCAAGCAGGGGGTCAAATGCCCGATCCTGATGCTGACGGGGCACGACACCGATGCCGACACCATTCTGGGGCTGGATGCAGGCGCTAACGACTACGTGTCAAAGCCTTTCAAATTCCCAGTGCTTCTGGCCCGTATCCGCGCCCAGTTGCGTCAGCACGAACAGTCCGAAGACGCCGTGTTCCAGCTTGGGCCGTATACGTTCAAGCCTTCCGTGAAGATGCTGGTGACCGATGACGACCGCAAGGTCCGCCTGACCGAGAAAGAGACGAACATCCTGAAGTTCCTCTATCGCTCAAACGATGGGGTCGTGCCCCGCGACGTGCTGCTGCACGAGGTCTGGGGCTATAACGCCGGCGTCACCACCCACACGCTTGAAACCCACATCTATCGCTTGCGCCAGAAGATCGAGCCCGATCCCTCGAATGCTCGGCTGTTGGTAACGGAAAGCGGTGGGTATCGCCTGAACGCTTAGCATTCCTCCTGTGCCCGAGGTTAAGGGCACATTCCTCCCTGTAAGACTGGCCGGGCCCAATTGGGTCCGGTTTTTTCTATCGGCTATGCGGGACATAGCGGACCCTGAACGAAAGTCCGGGAGTGGAATCAGCCGCAAGCACGCATCATGAATTCGACGTGCCGATCAATTTCCTGCATTGGGATATTGCCCATGACCACCTGACGCGCTAAGGAAAGGAGCGTTTGGGCAAGGTACTTTTCCAAGGCCAATTGGTCTTCTTCGGTCCCTATTGCGAAAGCTGCAAGTTCAGCAGAGATTTCCTTGTGCAGCAAGTCGATGATTTCCGGTAGGGAGCTTGATAGCGAAATTACAAGAAGAATGGCCTCTGGCTCATCGGCTGCTGCCTTCAAAATCATACTCAGACAGGCCTTCAACCTATCTCGACCTCGCGGCATTTCTTCATGGAGACGGTCAAATCGCGTCTTTATGCCTGTCGCGGTCTCTCGCGCCACGATCGTCACCAAAGCATCGATATCTTCAAAGTAGTTGTAGAAGGATGTCCGCCCAACACCGGCCTTTTCGCAAACCGCCATCACGGTCATACCGGCTACGCCTTGACGACCAATCTCCGCCCTTGCCGCATCCAGCAGCGCCAATCTTGTCCGACGTGCCTTCGGCGTCAGATCTGCGGTGTTCATGTTCATCTTGAGCCTTGCATGAGTTCAATTTTTGACATACCTGTCATTATTAACTGACGCAACTGTCAATTAATGGGGGCAATCGTGATTTCACTTATTGCAAGGTTGGCAACATGGCGAGGGTTGGCCGCTCTCCTGGTTACCTATGTCGTGATTTTCGGTGCGATCCTGATAACGCTTGGACAGCTCTCGACGGTGAGTGGTGGCTACGGGATTCTTGATTTCGACCAAGGCTATACTGCTGAAAGGGTGGCAGAAGTTTGGGGAAGTTATGGTGAGCAAGGGTTCGCATTGTACAGGCGCATCCAGTTTCTCGACATCCTCAACCCCGCTCTCTACTCGCTCATAGCCGCCGCGCTCACCTACATCCTTTGGAAGGGGCGTGGAGTTGAATGGCTCTGCCTCGCTCCCCTGCTGGGCGGCATCGGGGATTACGCCGAGAATGTATCCCTATTTCTTCTCGCGCGGGGATATCCCAAAATCTCCGAAGATCTTGTTGCAGTCAGTTCGACGCTGAGCCTTATCAAGAATGGCTTGCTGATTTTGGGTCTGTTGCCGCTGGTCGTTGGGCTTGCTCTTTGGTGCGTCAAACGGCTGCGAAAAATCTAGGGGTCAACGAAAAAACTGCCGTTCGCTGCGCCCCGACCAACAAGCACGTTGGGCTCTAAGCGGACCTCCACCGCCCCGCTCTAGTAGTAACCCCACCATACCCTCACACATTGAATAGTGACCCAACACCATACGCCAACGCCGCTGCCGCTCCTCCGATCAGAAGTGTTTCAAACGCTGAGCGCCACCACGGGCTAAGTGACCAGCGGCTTTTCAGGGCGCCGATCGCAAAGAAGCTGGCCATTGTCATCCACGCCGAAACGGTGAAGGCGGAGTCGAGTTTGAAGATAAAGGGAAGCAGGGGGATCATTCCGGCGACGAGGAATGAAAAGAAGGTGGTTAGTGCCGCTGGCAATGGGTGCGGATCAATTCCGCCCATCCCGTATTCACCCTCCATCATCATGTTGATCCACCGCTCTTTATCTTGGGTCACAGCATCGGTTGCTTCGTCCAGAATGCGGTCGGTTAGTCCCTTTTTGGCGAGGATTTCGCGCACTTCCAGCCACTCTCCACGCGGGTAGGACTTGATGTGCTCCTCTTCAATCTTACGGATGCGGCGGTAGTTGTCTTGCTGTGCTTTGGTGCCTGAATAGGCTGCTGCCGCCATCGAAAATCCATCGGCCAGCACGTTGGCCAACCCCAAGATGACGATGATAAAGGGTGACAGTCCAGCTCCGGCAACGCCTGCCACAATGGCAAAGGTCGTGACCGCCCCGTCGATGGCGCCATAGACCGCATCGCGCAGCACGCCCCGTCCTACGGGGGCGCCAATACGCTCGGCAATTTCTTGTGGGCTGTGTCCGTGATCTGACATGTCTGGTCTCCTTCATCCCAGTGTGAAGGCGCGGCGAACTTGTTGCCTTAAGGCAGATCAAGCGACGTGTCATAGGCGAAACAGAGCCTAGTCTTCCGGGCGTGTGGCTTGATCCCCCATCAGATAGCGTGGCCCTGCACCCTTTTGCGCGGCAACGTCATCCGGGTTGTACAGCGCGCAGCGGTCCAGCGACAGGCAGCCACAGCCGATGCAGCCGTCCAGCTTGTCGCGCAGGCGGGTTAGGGCCTCGATCTGTTCATCAAGTTCCGCGCGGAAGTCTTGCGAGATTTCGGTCCAGTCCTTGGCATTTGGCGTGCGGTTTTGGGGTAGGCGGCCCAGAACCTCACGGATGCGGTCCAGAGTGAAGCCGAACTTTTGCGCGATCATGACAAAGCTTAAGCGGCGAATGTCGGATCGTATAAACCGCCTTTGCCCGCCTGCATTGCGTTCCGGCGCGACCAGTCCCTGCGTTTCGTAATACCGGATTGCTGACACGGCCAGCCCAGTGCGATTGGCTAAGGTGCCGATGGAGATCTCGTTTCTGCGTTCCATTTGAAAACTCCGAAAGAAAAAGCTTGAGGTAAAGTTAGCTTTAGGAATTATCAACTGAGTCGCAAATGAAATCAAGGAGGCCAAAATGGCAATTCTAGAACATGTGAATGTGACTGTAAGCGACCCCAAAGCGACAGCCGCATGGTTGGGCGCTGTCTTTGACTGGAAGATCCGCTGGGAAGGTGACGCGATGTCGGGTGGCTATACCGCCCATGTGGGGGATGAGGGCAGCTATGTGGCTTTATACACGCCCAAAATGACAATGAAGGACCCGCAACATTCCTATACGACCCGCGCCGGGTTGAACCATGTGGGTGTTGTTGTCGATGACATTGACGCGGTTGAAGCACGCGCGAAAGCTGCCGGGTTCAAGCCTCATAACCACGGGGACTATGAGCCGGGCAAACGCTTCTATTTCGACGACCATGATGGTGTGGAATGGGAAGTCGTGTCTTATGCCTGATGAAATGGGGGCGGGATGAAACTCGCCCCTGTTCACCCTATGTTTCTCGGTGTAGGGTCGCCACAAGCGCGCGAAACCGGAGGACATCATGAGCTTCACCCTAGCCACCTGGAACATCAACTCGGTCCGTCTGCGCGAGCCGATTGTCCTGAAGCTTCTGGAAGAGGAAGCGCCCGATGTGCTGTGCCTTCAGGAGTGTAAAAGCCCTGTTGAAAAGATCCCTCTCGATGGGTTCAAGGCGCTGGGCTACACTCACATGGTTGCGCGCGGACAGAAGGGTTACAACGGTGTCGCAATCCTGTCGCGCATCCCAATGGTCGAGGCTGAGAGCTTCGATTTCGCTGATCTGGGCCACGCCCGCCATATTGCGGGTCAGCTGGAAAACGGCGTGACGGTGCACAACTTCTATGTCCCTGCGGGTGGCGACGTCGCGGACCGCGAGGTGAACGAGAAATTTGGCCAGAAGCTCGATTACCTCACAGACATGCGCGATCATTTCTTCAAGGACAAACCGGGCAAGTCGATCTTGGTGGGTGATTTGAACATCGCTCCGCGCGAAGATGATGTTTGGTCCCATAAGCAGCTTTTGAAAGTGGTCAGCCACACGCCAGTTGAAGTCGAAGCGCTGGCCGAGGTGCAAGATGCCGCCGGTTGGGTCGATATCACCCGGCAGGACATCCCCGAGGGTCAGCTTTACAGCTGGTGGTCCTATCGTGCGCGCGATTGGGATGCTGCCGACAAGGGCCGTCGTCTGGATCACATCTGGGCCACGCCGGATATTTCCAATGCGGGCCACGGATCGCGCGTCATGCGTGATGCACGCGGGTGGGAGAAACCGTCCGACCACGCGCCAGTCTTTGCAAGTTTCGACCTTTAAATCTGGGCGCGCAGGGGTCATATAGTCCCCGTGGAATTTAACGGAGCCAAAGCCATGGAAATCGAACTGGGCGGCGCGTCTGAGGGCGTGGAACTGATCAAAGATGTGGGCGAAGCGACCTTCATGCAGGACGTGATCGAAGCGTCGCAAGAGGTTCCGATCATCGTAGATTTCTGGGCGCCGTGGTGCGGCCCTTGCAAGACGCTTGGCCCCGCGCTTGAGGCGGCCGTGACCGAAGCCGGTGGTAAGGTCCGGATGGTCAAAGTGAACGTGGATGAAAACCAGATGATCGCCGGTCAGATGCGCGTGCAATCGATCCCGACGGTCTATGCCTTCTGGCAAGGCCAACCAGCCGACGGGTTCCAAGGCGCATTGCCGCCGTCCGAGATCAAAGCCTTTGTTGATAAAGTGGCCGAACTTGCAGGTGATGGTGGTTTGGCCGATGCGATTGCTGCCGCGGAAGAGATGTTGGAGGCAGGCGACGTTCAGGATGCCGCACAGACATTTGCAGCAATCTTAGAAGAAGATCCGAAATCTGCCGCCGCTTTTGCAGGTCTGGCCCGTTGTCATCTGGCCGCAGGTCAAGTGGACGAGGCCGAAGCCACGCTGAACGGCGCCCCGGCCGAGATCGCGGATGCGCCCGAATTGGAAGCCGTGCGCGCGCAGATCGAACTTGCGCGGCAAGCCGAAAGCGCAGGTCCATTGACCGAGCTGCGCGCTGCTGTCGACGCCAACCCAGATGATCACCAGTCCCGTTTTGATCTTGCCGTGGCGCTGAATGCCGATGGCGATGTTCAAGGCGCAGTCGATGAATTGCTCGAGCTCTTCCGTCGGGATCGCGAATGGAATGACGCTGCCGCCAAGCAACAACTGTTCACTATTTTCGACGCGTTGGATGCCAAAGATCCCATCGCGCTGACCGGTCGTCGCAAGCTTTCGTCGATGATCTTTGTGTGATTGGGAAAGTCGCGCTAGACTGGGGTTATGATCTCATCTGCTGACCTGCCGGATACGCTTCCGATCTTTCCATTGCCCGGGGCATTGCTGTTGCCTCGTGGCAGGTTGCCCTTGCACGTGTTTGAACCTCGTTATCTGGCGATGGTTGATGACGCGCTAAAAACGCCCGAACGTTTGATCGGTATGATCCAGCCCATGGGCGAGGAATGCGGTGAAGATACGAGGCTTCACAGCATAGGTTGCGCGGGGCGGATCACGTCTTTCACAGAAACGGATGATGGGCGCTATATGGTCACGCTGACCGGGGTGTCTCGCTTTCGTTTAGGGCAAATCGAAACCGGTTTCACGCCGTACCTGAAGGCGCAGATGGGCTGGGACAGCTTCGATCGAGATCTTGGGAAGTCCGAGCATGACAGAGGGCTGAACCGCGAGGCATTTCTGGGTCTACTGACGCGCTATTTCAATCTGCAGGAGCTCCAGACAGATTGGGAAAGCCTTGAATCTGCCGAAGACGAGCTGCTGATCAACGCCCTGTCCATGCTGTGCCCTTTTGCCGCCGAGGACAAACAAGCTTTGCTTGAAGCCCCGTCTCTGCAAACGCGCCGTGAAACCCTTGTAACGCTTATGGAATTTGCGTTACGCAAAGGCGCAGGCGAGGAGAAAGTGCAATGAACGAGCCATCTGAAACCAAGTTCGACCGTCGTATGATCGAGGCATTGGTCTGCCCCCTGACACAAACGCCTTTAAGCTATGACGCCGAGAAGCAAGAGCTGTTGTCGAAAGCCGCCAATCTGGCCTTTCCGATCCGCGGTGGCATCCCCGTAATGCTGGTGGATGAAGCGCGCAAGATCGAAGACTGACGGGGCCACAATCGCTCTACATCTAGATGCTTAGACCCAATCAATCCGGTCGCGGAATTCTTTCCGATCCGGGAAGCGATTGGTGTGTTCCTGAAGCAAGTTCTTGGCGGCGTCAGGTGACCGCAAAGGACGACACAAGGTTATCAAGCGCTCAAGGTAATTTGGTGTCGCGGGTTCAAGTTTGCTAGCGGTTTCGAAACACTCAAACGCTTTTTCAAAGTCACGTGCCTGAACATAGCGTTTCCCAACCAAAGCCAAAGCATCCGAGCTTGTTGTGAACACCTTTTTGTTGGCCTCGAACAATTCAAACAGGCCGTCGCTATCATCCAACTTGTCCAGCATGCGAGCCGATGCAAGCAGCGCCTCAAGCGTGTCTTCCGCTTGCTGTGCAGCAGGACTGTCGATGTAGCTTTTTACCACGTCTGCCATGATCCGCGCGACCAGGTCTGCTGATACGTGTCGATAGTCACCACGTGACCACGCGACGGTCGGGTTTGATAAGGTGACGAACTCGTAAGATGGGAAATAGTCCACACCCTCTCGGTTCAAAACGAATTGTTCCAATGCTGCCCGTTGCACGGATTTGGAATAGGCGTTGGCGACCAGAACATCCATGTCACGGAAGGTCGAAAGAAGCGGCACAGGGGAAACCGTGAGCAGCATTTTCAGGGGCTTTGTGCGGTGCTTTGTAAGGAGGGCATAGATCTCCTCAAGCCCGTCCATGACGTCTTGAAAACTCAGCACGCGAAATTCGAACCGTTCAGGATCAGCGTTGACCATCGGTTGCGGTGGGGAAACGTTCAAATAGATCCCAAGCTTGTTGTCGTACCATGTTTCAACATAGCCAAGCGTGATGATAATGACGTCAGCATCCTTCACCCGCCCCATGACATTGGTGAAGCGCTGCCGGAAGTCCATGATCTCATCCAACGGGTATTTCAAACGCGCCATACCCAGTTGTAGATCTGCGTATTCCTCACCGTTATTTACGGGATAGATAAGGTCCTTGCCGGGAAAGGTTTCGGGTTCAAGCGCCCAGCGGATTTCGTTCAGGATCGAGTGGATTGAGTATTTGTTGTAGAAGTT
Organism: Aliiroseovarius sp. F20344; assembly: GCF_023016155.1. Taxonomy (GTDB): domain Bacteria; phylum Pseudomonadota; class Alphaproteobacteria; order Rhodobacterales; family Rhodobacteraceae; genus Aliiroseovarius. Next base: position 373,329 of record NZ_JALKBG010000003.1, on the reverse strand, counting down.
TGCTGCAAATCCAAGGCTTTCCCCAATTGGCCCAAGATCCAGTTCGCGACTGGTAACGGTCAATCCATTGTCGATAAGCGAACTTTCCACATTCCGCGCGAAGCACGAGCCGATTGTAAAGATCGTGTCGTCTGGTTGGATGCTGAAGGTCGGGCTGGCGGCCGGTGAGGCCAAAGGATACAGCCGCTCCCCATCCCTTTCAGGCGAAGGATAGCGCCGCAGCCTATTGCGTCGGATACGCTTAAAGGCTTCTGCGCCAGAGATGGACTCTAGGGGGTTGTCGGTCATCCGGTCACTCGAAATTTGTATAACATTAAGAATGTTATACACCTCAAGAGCTTAAGGAAAAAGGTATATGGACGGGTGGTCTCCAAAAACCTCGGCAGTGATCAAGTTGAAAGGCGTCTTAGTAGGGATGCCACTTGTGGATTATTGGGCTGTGTTTTTTGAACCCGTTCGACAATGCTCCGCGCGGTTTCGGGATCGTTGGCTGCAAGTTCTTGTTCAGCAAGCTCAACCAGCGCATCGGCGTTGTCTGGTGCCATCTCAAGCGCTTGCTCCACTGCGGCACGGGCCTCATCAGGACGTTTGTCCAGGCGCAACAGTTGACCCAATAGCGCGAACTGGGATGGTCGCGCGGGGATCGGGAACAAATTGATCGAGTCACGCGTAAGCGCGATGGCTTCGCCGAAGTTACCCCGGATCATCAAAACTCTGGTCAGCTGCACGATTACGGCGCGGGTGCGTGGCGAGGTCTTGTAGGCCCCGCGCAGGATTGCCTCAGCTTCGTCGAACTGTCGTTTGCCAATTTTAGTGCCCGCCAACATGACGCTGAACTGCGGATCATCTTTGAACTTGGCCAAGGCAGTTGTGAAGAATTGTTCTGCGTCGTCCAGACGTCGCTCGCGTTGGGCCAGAGCGCCAGCCATCAGGTAAAACTCACGAGACGTAGCCCCAAGCTTTTCCAATCGCGATAGGATTTCTGATGCAGCTTCACGTGATCGATGCCGGGTTAGGATGTCTGCGTATTGAACAAGCCCGCCTTCCTCGGTTGCCTTTTCCAACACCGCTTCCATCTGGGCCAGTGCAGCAGATGCCTGCGGATTCTCGGCATCATAAGCGAAGTTCGACGGGTAGGTATTCGGCGATTTGTAGAAGACCAGCGCGTCACTGGTGCGTTCAATCGAGTAAATCATGGGCGCCAACGCATCGATTTCAGCCTTGGGAAAATGCACGATAATCTCGACATGATCGACCATAGTGAAGCGGTGTTTGGCGTAGGCCATAACGGCACCGTCTGGCGCAAATTCTTTGGCCGGTTCATCGCTGCGCAGGACCAGTACGCTATTGTTACACATATTGGTCAGGTGCGTTTCCAAAGTGCCAGTGTCAAAAGGATCTTCTTTTGACAGAGTCCAAATCGCAATGTCTGCAGTACTGTCCTTTTTAGAGGTTGCGACAGGGCCGGTTATTTCTTCCAAAGCCGTAAGGTCAATATCACTCCGCCCAAGCTTCAACAGCTTGGGTGTCGTCCCTTTGAACCTGTCGAACAGAGATGACGTAAACACATCGCGGTCCGACCCACCCTTGTCGCGTTTATGCAGAGCAATGATGTTGTGATACCGTTCGATGCCCGCCACGTCGCGGATCAAAGGATCATCACTTTTAGTGTTCAGTTTCCGCAGCAGGTTCCCGAAGAAACCGACGCTGTTGGGTTCGTCCAACGTCAAAGAGCCCCCAAAACGAGGGTGGAACGAGGTTTGAACATCTTCTGCGATGTAAATCCCACCGGGCGTTAGGGAGGGGAACAGAATGTGATAGCTTTCGACAATGTGTTCATTCCGATGCGACCCGTCATCCACAATTATGTCGAACGGGCCGCGATCTTTGACCAGCTCTTCCAAGAAATCTGGATCAACCTGACTGCCTTGCAGGATTTTGACCCTTGGCCCAAGGTCCATGGTCTTTTTCTGAATATCGATCCCGGTCACGTCTCCGTTCTCGAAGAAGTCGCGCCACATGCGCAAAGACTGACCGCCACGGTCATCATCTGCATATCCCCCAACCCCAATTTCCAGGATCTTCACAGGTTTGTCCCGCAAATGCGCCAGCAGCTTAAAATAGTTTGGTGTGTAGTCGTGATAGCCGAACTTGTCGGTGCCGTGCAGGATCGCAAACTTAGAAAGGGGGTCGGTCAATGTGTGCTGCTCCTGTTCGTTAAAGCACTGTTTTTTTGCGATCAGCGTTTCTCAAATGGTTTGAAGGCCTGCTTTTGCGAGACTTCCAACTCGGCAAGAGCTTCTTTTCGCTGATCATCCGTCAGGTGTACCCATGGGGTCGTTTCTTCAATGAAGCCACCTTCCTTTAGGCGTTCGTACATCACAGTGAAATCAACCTCGCCGAAAGATACGCGGCTAGGGCGATTGTCGGATTCCGGGATCCAGTTACGAAGAAGCCCGCTGACTGTGGTGGTGTCGATGCCTTGAAAGGCTTTCAACTGGCGGGCAAAGATTTCGTCCAGATTTCCGGCGCGGCGCGCAATACAGGCCACTTTTTGATCCGCGTCACCCACCAAAGCAGCAAGGTGCAAAGGTGAGCAATCTGTAGAAACAATGTAACGCGCAGCGCGATAGGCTTCGATCTGTTCTTCAAAGTTGTGCTTTTGCGGGTGGAAGGGAACATAGCCTTCTGCCTCAAGCTTCTCTTCCAGAATTTTCTCGCCCAGAATGCTGCCACGCTGAGGAGGCAGTTGCGAGCGCGAGATATAGATCTTCTCGGCTCCTTTGGGGGCGGGAGCGTGGTCGCTGATACGGCTTACGAACTCGCGAAACTCGGGGGCGCCTTCGATCATCTCGAACATCCCGAAACCTTGCTGAGGCACGTATAGTTTCTCGACCCGGGTGGGATCTTCAAGATTGAACAAAGGAACATCAACGCCCAGCATTTCGTTTAGCGGCTTGAAGACGCCCAAAACGTGTTGTGGGCGGTTTTGGAACTTCGGCACCCAAACCACGCCATCGATTTTGTCACGCAGTTGCTCGACGGCCCATAAGCGGCAGATGCTTTCCACCAGAAAGTGGCCAAAGTGACCAAACAAAGGACCCGCGAACATATAGCTGCCCTTCAGCTCGACAATATCTTCCTCTGCGGGCATCGGCGGTTCCAGATTGATCTGGTTGGTATTGCGCCATGTGATGCTGTTGGCCACGAAATTGCCGTCGGCATCCAGCACACCAGATTTCTGAACGGACCGGTTTGCGTCCCCTTTGGGCGGAGGCACCACAAGTGCGTTGTCCAGAATATCAATCTTGTCGGCGATGCTGTCAGCCAGTGAGGGGGCGCTAAGGGTCATTTGTTTGTTTTATCCGTTTTGCCTGAAGGGTGCCGCTGCTTTACCTTATGCGCAATGGCGGTGTGGTTGTGTTCAGATAGCCATCCTGCAAGCCGCAATGCAAGCCGATCCCGGCCCTGAGCGTGTAATCGGTCGGCCAGACCATTTAGGAACCAGGGCAGATCACGGCGGGTACGATAGAGGGCGTAGTAGCGTGCAGGCGTTAGTTTCCTAGCCACCGCATCGCGCATGATCTGTTTCAGTATTTTTGCGCGGCGCAAAAACAGTGCTGATTTATGCGATGAATACCAGCTTTTCAGAAAGCGGATATTCGCACCTTCATACCTTGCAGCATGTTTCGCGTCGGGTTCAAAATACGGGTCATAGACCACAAAGACCTGATCAGCTTTGCTGCAATGGCGGGTTGCGTCAGCATAGCGGCCAGACCAATCCTGCTTTCTGCCCGAGTTGAAGCGTTCTTCCCAAGGAACCAGTTTTTCATGCAGGGTGGATTGGGGGGAAAACGCCAGAACCGTACAGCCCGGTATCAGATCAGCAAAAGCTGTCGCAGCATAGGCACCCATTGACGTGCCAGTCAGCACGACATTCTTGTAGCCTTTAAAGAACCCATCTTTGGCGAGCTTCTCGATCGCATCAAACAGATCATCATCGCGATACCAATAGCGTTCGAACGCTAGCACACCCAAATGGGACCAACCTTCGTCGCGATAGAAGGGATAGCCCCAAGTCTCGCGCGAAAGTGCGGGGTCGTTTACGTTCGAGAGGTTATCAAACGAAACGATCAAAATGTCAGAGCTGCGGTCTGAGAACTGAAGCGCGCATTTGGGCAAGGATTGATAGAACCCTTTGCGGTGCTTGCTGCGGCGTAGATCTGCCAACCAGCGCGGAGCCGCATCATCATGTTTAACGGCGGGGATGTCGTCGGGGGCGAACTCCTCGGCCTGGTCAGGGGTGGGGGATAGAAGTGCCCACAGGACCGCATCTTTCGGGTTTTCTAGATCAAGGCCTGTGCGCATCTCGGAAATGGCGTCGGCGTGTATTGTGATGCACGCTTGATGGGCATCGCGCACACCGGGCAGAGCCATCAGTGTCTCGATCTGTGCTGCCAATCGGGTGGTGAAGGGCAGCATCACCGGCCTATGCTGTTCATTACAGTTAAACCGGGCATAGGCGCTGGCGTCATAGGTTTGGGTGTCACTGCCGGGCAGGGTGGTTCCTAGTGATTGTAGAACAAAACTTTCCGTGCTGCGGATTTTGTAGTGATGCACCTCGCAAAGATCGCGGCCATCCTGACCGGCAGGTGCCCGCCATCCTTTTTGCTGCAATGTGGTGTCGAAACGATCGCCCGATCCGTTTACCCAGATGAAGTTAGGGTCAGCTTGGAAAGCTTCGCGAAGGATCGGTCGATGAGGTTTTAGCTGATTAGCCACGGCGGGTCGGAACAAAGTTTTTATGCCCGGGTGTGGATTGTCTTTAAGCGCAGCATCCGGCGCGGCGTAGGTGAATTGCAATGTGACCGGTGCATCCGTGAATGTGGTCAAGCCACTGTCCCCAAAGTACCGCCAACAGGGGCTGATCGCTTGGGCTTCAGGTGTCGCATCAAGAAGCGCATCCAAGCTTCCATCACCGGTGTGGACCATCAGGAACTCATCCACGTCCAGCACCATGGCCCAGTCTGCGCCCTGTACTTCGGGAAGGTTCACGGCCTTGTTCAGCGCACGAGTTGTGTGATCCATCGCAGCATCAGGGTCGGCATTGTCGATGCGCGTGATCACACCTGCCTTGGCCAAGGCATCCAAAAGAGGTGTCGATTGATCCTGCGAGGGTTCGTCGAAGACAACGATCTGATCGAAGCCGATCATTCGGTGCCACGCAATCCATTCGACCAGATAAGGCCCTTCGTTGCGGGCAGCGGTGATAAGCGTGCGTTGGTGCATGGGGTTAGCTTAGAAGCCCCTTCAGGTAAGTGCCGTAATCATTTTTTTCGAACGTGCCTGCACGCTCTGACAGCTGATCTGCGGTGATCCAGCCAGACAAGTATGCGATCTCGTCCAAGCAACCGGTTTGCAGGCCTTGCCGCCGTTCAAGTGTACGCACAAAGTTTCCGGCATCCAGAAGGCTGGCATGGGTGCCTGTGTCCAACCAGGCATAGCCACGCCCCATGCGCTGAACGTCCAGCTTGCCAGCGTTCAGATACATTTCAAGCAAGGTGGTGATCTCAAGCTCGCCCCGTTCCGAGGGCTGAACCTCGCGCGCCAGTCGGGGGGCTTCGCCATCCAGAAAATACAGACCTGTCACCGCATAGCGTGATGGCGGTACGGCGGGTTTTTCGATGATCTGTTGTGCCACGCCATTTTCGTCAAAACTGACCACGCCATAACGTTCTGGGTCGGCAACATGGTAGCCAAACACGGTGCCGCCATCGGTGCGCTGGTCCGCTTCGCCCAGAAGATCGGGCAGGCCGTGGCCGAAAAAGATGTTGTCGCCCAAAACCATCGCCGAGGGTGCGCCGTCCAGAAACTCCTCGGCCAGCAGATAGGCTTGCGCCAGCCCGTCGGGCGAGGGCTGGACGATATAGGTAAGTGATACGCCCCATTGGCTGCCATCCCCAAGCGTGCGTTTGAACTGCTCTTGATCCTGAGGGGTGGTTATCATCGCAATCTCGCGGATACCGGCCAGCATTAGGACCGAAAGCGGATAGTAGATCATTGGTTTGTCATAGATTGGCAAAAGCTGTTTCGAGATACCAATGGTGATCGGATACAGCCGTGTGCCGGAGCCGCCTGCCAGTATGATCCCTTTCCGCCCTGTGGTCGAAGATGTCATGTGCGTTCTCCCAGTTGGGTAAGGATCGTGGTCAGACCTTCGCGCCAGTCCGGGCGTTCAATGTCAAAGGCTTGTTGGGTCGTGGTGCAGTCAAGGCGCGAGTTCAGGGGGCGCGTTGCCGGTGTGGGGTAGGATGAGGTTGGAATATCCTCGACCGCACAGTCAATCCCGGCTTCTTCAAAAATCGCACGCGCGAAATTGGCCCAGCTGGTGTCATTTGCGCCCGAGAAATGATAGGTGCCGGCAAGCTCCGGTCGGCTGCGCAACTGATCCGCGATGGACAGGCAGGCGTCAGCAATGGCACTGGCGGGTGTCGGTCCGCCGATCTGGTCGCCGACGATGGTCAGCTTGTCCCGCTCGGTCCCAAGGCGCAGCATGGTTTTCACGAAGTTGTTGCCATGGGCTGATACCACCCACGAGGTCCGCAGAATGGCGTAAGCTCCACCCGCGTTGCGCACGTTGTTTTCACCTACCAACTTGGTGCGGCCATAGGCGTTTGGTGGGTTCACGGGATCTGTCGGTGTCCACGGCGCATCACCATCCCCAACAAAGACATAGTCGGTTGAGATATGGACAAAGGGGACACCAAGTTCGGCACAAGCCTGCGCCATTGCGCCGGGGGCGGTGCCATTAACGGCAAGTGCGGTTGCCTCGTCTTCCTCGGCTCGGTCCACGGCGGTGTATGCGGCCGCGTTGATCACAGCGCTGGGCGCATGTTGGTGGATCAGTTGGGCGCAGGCTTCGGCATCTGTCAGGTCCGCCTGATCGCGCCCCAGAAAGATGGCATCATCAGTGCGCGCCTGAAGTTCAAGCGCAACTTGCCCGGTTTTGCCAAAGACCAAAAGCGTCATGCGCCAACCCCTACGCGGGTTCCAACACCATCAGTGTTCAGAAGTGGCTTCCACCAAGCTTGATTGTCCAGATACCACTGAACGGTTTTGCGCAGGCCCTCTTCGACAGTGACAGAAGGCCGCCAGCCCAGTGTTTCGCCAATGAAGCTCGGATCGATCGCGTAACGGGCGTCATGGCCGGGGCGGTCTTCAACGTAACGGATTAGATCTGCGTAAGGCGCGGTGCCCGGACGTAGTTCGTCCAGAAGGCTGCATATAGTGTTGACCAGATCAATATTGCGGCGCTCGTTCTCGCCGCCCACATTATAGCTTTCACCGGGCGTGCCTTTCGTGACAGCCAGCAGCAGCGCGTCGGCGTGGTCTTCAACATACAGCCAATCGCGCACGTTTAGGCCCAGCCCGTAGACGGGAATTTCCTTGCCCTGAAGGGCGTTCAAAATGACCTTTGGGATCAGCTTTTCCGGGAAGTGATAGGGGCCATAGTTGTTAGAGCAATTGGTCAGCACAACCGGCAGCCCGTAGGTGTGAAACCACGCACGCACCAGATGGTCCGAACTGGCCTTGGATGCCGAATAAGGTGATCTGGGGTCATAAGGCGTTTGTTCTGTGAACATACCTTCGTCGCCAAGTGATCCATACACCTCGTCTGTCGAGATATGGTGGAAGCGGAAAGTGTCTGAGCGATCTTCGCGCACCCAATAGGCACGGGCGGCTTCCAGCATATTGTAAGTGCCGGTGATGTTGGTTTCGATGAAATCACCGGGTCCGTCGATCGAGCGGTCTACGTGGCTTTCAGCAGCGAGATGCATCACGGCGTCGGGCTTATGTGCGGCAAAGATTCTGTCTAGCGCAGCGCGGTCACGAATGTCTGCATGTTCGAAACTATAGTTCGGGCTGTCTGACACGCTGGCCACGTTTTCCAAGCGTCCGGCATAGGTCAGCGCATCCAAGTTTACGACTTGGTGCCCACGCTCAACCGCAAGCCTTACGACTGCCGAACCAATAAAGCCGGCACCGCCAGTGACTAAGATTTTCATACCGGTGCCTCCCATGTGAAAGGGCTGTCAAATTCGGCCAAGGTCGGTGCGTCCTGATCCTTTGGTGACAAAAGCGGCTCACCATCGAAGCCCCAATCTATGCCACAGCTGTCCCAACGTACTGCCCCGTCACATTCGGGTGCGTAATAGTCCGAACATTTATAAACGATTTCCGTATCCGAGGTGCGGGTGATGAATCCGTGCAGGAAACCTTCGGGCACCAAAAGTTGAAGACCATTCTCAAAACTCAGCTCATAGCCCACCCATTGCCCATAAGTCGGGCTGCCCTTGCGGATGTCCACTGCCACATCGAACAGTGCCCCGCGCCCACAACGCACAAGTTTGGCCTGTGCATGAGGGGGAGATTGGAAATGCAATCCACGGACCGTGCCGACTTGTTTAGACATGGAATGGTTGTCTTGCACGAAATCTATGTCGACCCCATTCTCAGCCATACGTTGATGGTTCCAGCTTTCCGAGAAAAATCCGCGGTCATCTCCGAACCGAGCGGGTTCCAAAAGCAGCACTCCGGGCAAGGCGGTTTTAGTAATCTTCACGAATGGACTCCCGGACTAGAACTGTTCCGCAAATAGCAAGACAGCCGCAAATTGTCACGGTGCGATATTCGGGCCTTAGTGTGGCTCAAAGGTGGCGGAGGCAGTAAAGATTGGCCCTGTTATCAGCGCTTAAGCCGTTTTGGCTTACCCCAACCACTTTGAATAATCGCTGACCAACAGGTGGGTCGGGTCTTCGTCCTCTTCGATCTCGGCGAAGCGGCCAATGGGCTCGCGGAAGATGTTGTCGGTTTCGTCGTCATTTACGGTCGAGACTTCGCCGATCAGGACATCGCCTCCTTCACCCCAGAAAGCGTGCCAGTCACCGGGCATCAAGGTCACGCTTTCCCCGGGTGCAAATTTCAGCTTCTCGCCTGGTGCAAAGTCGCGTCGAATGCCGTCACAAAACACCGTGCCACCTTTGTCTTCAGCAAAACGGCCATCATCATCCGATCCGAAAAGCTCGACCACCAAGGTAGCGCCGCCGCGATTGATGATATCCTCAGCCTTGATCACATGGGTGTGCATGGGGCTGAGCTGATCCTGGCGTGAGATTAGAAGCTTTTCTGCATAACACATGCCGGTTCCGCGCTTCAGATCATCCAGTCGCCCGTTGCGGAGGGTAAATAGGAACAAGCCCATCTCGTCAAAGTGCCCATCTCCGTAATCGGTAATGTCCCACCCGCAACGCGCGTTGATCAGGTGCTGGGCGTCATCCTTGCGCGCCATGAATTTATCCGGCGACCAATACGCAAACGGGGGCAAGGCAAATCCATGTTGGCGGATCAACGCGTCTGCTTCCGCCATGATGGTATTTATGCGCGATCGTTTCACGAGCATCCCCCAGATATTGGTTGCGCTACCATAGTGGTATTAAACACAATATCCAGACCCTGACGAACGCAAATCCGAGAATGTTGGGAAGGTTTGGAGCGGGCGGCGGGAATCGAACCCGCGTCATTAGCTTGGAAGGCTAAGGTCTTACCACTACACAACGCCCGCGCAGTGAAAATAGGACATATTTCATGCGCTTCTGGGCGTCAAGGGTGCCCAACATAGGAAATCAAAAGAGTGGACAATCGAATGATAAAAAGGGGCGGAGAACGGACATTCGTTGCACATTGCATTAAGGTCTGCTGAGCGGGACTGAGCTACCATTCACCTCTTCGGTGCAAACGTCCGGTTTTGACCCTAGGCTCCCGGCTATGAGTATAGAAGCGAACAAAGGTTGGATTTGACGTGCCGCGTCAAATCGCTGAAAGTCCGGCATTGGTGTTCAGTAGGAATTGCGAGAAAATAGGGCTACTGGCTGCGCCAATAGCGCGGGCGTTGTGGCCGACATTTCCTGCCTGGATTTGAGGCTCGATTAACCCGTGTTTGTCCTGATTGACCATTGTCCGCATTGCGAAAACCGCGCGCGCCATCATCTTCGATCCAAAATATCCGTGTTGGGCTCATCCGTGATGAGGACAGATGTCACGCGCGGGTGCAAATCCACCTTGGGCGCAGGATTGCCGGACTCCACCGCCCATTAAGGCGGTAGAGGTGCTATGTGCCCGATGTCAGCGGAGGCGTTTCTCGGTCGCGGCGTCGAAGAACATCGCATCCGTGTCATCAAAGCCAACGACCACATTGCTGCCTTCGGGCAGGGTGTCTGCGGTTCGGTTTTCGACAATGATTTTTTCACCGGTGCCGGTGATCAGATAGTCATATGAAACACCGCCAAGTCGTTCGCGCAGGTCAAGGCGTGCGCCACCGTCTCCGGCTTCAATCTTCAAGTGTTGCGGGCGCACACCCACCAACACTTTCGACCCGTCACCGGGCAACGCAACCGAGGTGTTCACCACGCGCTCACCCAGGCTCTCCAACACAACGCTGCCACCCTTCACGACGCCTTCAAGGAAATTCATGGCGGGCGAACCAATGAAGCCCGCTACAAATTTGTTGTCTGGGTCATTATACAGGTCCATCGGGCTGCCAACCTGTTCAATCAGACCGGCGCGCAGAACAACGATCTTGTCGGCAAGCGTCATTGCTTCGACCTGATCGTGGGTCACGTAGATCATCGTGGCGCCGATTTCCTTGTGTAGGCGGGCAATTTCAACGCGCATGTCCACCCGCAGCTCTGCGTCGAGGTTCGACAGGGGTTCGTCAAACAGGAACACCTCGGGGCCACGTACAATTGCGCGTCCGATGGCGACGCGCTGACGCTGCCCTCCAGAAAGTGCCTTGGGCTTGCGCTTCAGATAGTCATCCAGCTTCAGGATTCGACTGGCCTCGCCAACCTTGGCTTTAATCTCGTCCTTGGGGTGACCGTTCATCCTCAGGCCGAACCCCATGTTTTCTTCGACCGACATATGCGGGTACAACGCATAGGTTTGAAAAACCATCGCCACGCCACGTTCAGAGGCATCCACATGGGTCACGTCGCGTTCGCCGATCCGGATTTCTCCACCGGTCGTTTCCTCGAGCCCGGCGATCATCCGCAGTAGTGTGGACTTGCCGCAGCCTGATGGGCCGACGAAGACGCAAAACTCGCCATTGTCGATTTGCAGGTCGATATCGTGGATGACCTGAATGTCGCCGTATTTCTTGATGGCATTCGTGAGCGTTACGCCTGACATGGTGAACTCTCCTATTTACGAGCTGGGAAACTGCCAGTTTTCGGCAGCTTGGGCGATCTCATTTGCGGCGTTCAGAAGCAGCGGACGCAGTTCGTTCAGTGCTTCCAGCGAGTATTTGTGAGTGGTGGTTGTGATCGAAAGTGCTCCGATCACGCGGGAGTTTGAAGACAGGATGGGCGCGGCAATACAAATGATGCCGGGCTCGTGTTCTTCTCGGTCGTAGGCAACGCCCTCTTCGCGAATCTCGGCAAACTCGGAGCGCAGTGCATCAGCGTTAGTTAGCGTGTGTTCCGTATGTCTGAAGAAAGACTGATTCTGGATGGCCTGTTCTTGGTCGGCGGGCTTTAGAAACGCCATCATGGCTTTGCCAACTCCGGTACAATATCCGGGGCCAACCTTGCCCGCTTGCGAGAACATCTCGACCGGCTGGGCGGCGTTTCGCTTGTCGACATATAGCACCTGCCCGTGGTCGATCTGAGCCAAGTGAATCGTTTCGCCGACCTCTTGTGACAGCGCGTCCAGAAACGGTCGTGCGACCGGAGCAAGCGAGCTTTGACGCCACGCCGAATGCGCCAAACGTACAAGGCGCATTCCGGGCGCATAGGTCTGGCGTTCTTCGTCATAGCTAAGCAGCCCCTGTGTGGTCAGGGTTTGCAGCAGGCGATACAGCGTCGCTTTGGGATAGGGCGAATTGGCCAGTACGTCATTGAACCTGACCGGCCGCATTTTTTCAGCAACCATATCCAATACGTGCAGTGCCTTCCCGACTGTGCCGCCGGTGGCCTCTGGGGGCGTCTCCATTGAACCCATATGACTCTCCTCCTGTTTCCCGTCCTCCTAAGGAAACTGTTGACATCTGTAACCTTGATTTCGCATAGTTTCAATAGTTGAACGTAAGTTTCAATATATGGAACTAAGAATTGGCTGAAAACCTTGGGAGGAAACTCATGCTGAATTCAATGAAAGCTTCTGTTGCTGCAGTGGCTGTCACCGCAGGTCTGGCGACCTCGGCTATGGCCGAGGATTTGTCGGGCACACTTCGTATCATCTCGGATATGTCTAACCCGGCTCCGCGCGCGATCATGGAAGGCCTGGCGGCTGACTTTGACGCCATGCATTCCGGCCTGACTGTCGAGCTGGAAGTCGTGGACCGCGAAGCCTGGAAAAGCCAGATTCGTAACGCACTTACGGCGAATCCGCCCGATGTGATCAACTGGTACGCGGCCAACCGTATGGCTCCCTATGTGAACGCTGGCCTGTTCGAGGATATTTCGGACATGTACGCAAACGGCGACCTGCCCGGACTGGACAGCGTCAAAGGCGCGATGACCATGGACGGCAAGCAGTACGGCGTGCCGTACACGTACTATCAGTGGGGTATCTACTACCGCGAAGATATCTTTAACGAGCTGGGCCTGACCGAGCCCGCCACATTCGATGAAGAGATTGCCAACTGTCAGAAGATCGTCGATTCGGGCCGCAAGTGCTACACCATCGGGTCGAAGTTCCTGTGGACTGCGGGTGGCTGGTTTGACTATCTGAACATGCGCACCAATGGGTTTGACTTCCATATGAAGCTTGCGACTGGTGAGGCAGAATGGACGTCGGACGAAGTTCGTGCAACTTTCGCCAACTGGCGCAAGCTGATCGATATGGGCGCCTTCATTGACGACCACCAGACCTACAGCTGGCAGGAAGCTCTGCCCTTCTTCGTGAACGGTGAAGCAACGGCTTACCTGATGGGTAACTTCGTGGTGCCTCACTTGCGTGAAGCTGGCCTGACAGATGATCAAATCGACTTCTACCAGTTCCCGAAGATCGCAGACGTGCCGATGGGTGAAGACGCCCCGACCGACACGTTCCACATCGCATCGAACGCGCAGAACAAAGCAGCAGCGCGTGCGTTCCTGCAGTTTGTGACGTCGCCGGATGTGCAGACAAAGATCAACGGCCCGGATGGCCTTGGTCAGCTGCCCGTGAACGCGAATGCATCCGTGGCAGATGACGAGTTCATCAAACAGGGCTTCGAGATGCTGTCGAACAACGCCACAGGCGGAATCGCGCAGTTCTTCGACCGTGACTTCCCCGCCGAAATGGCGTCGGTTGGCATGGAAGGCCTGCAGGAGTTCATGGTGTTCCCGGACAATCTGGAAGACATCCTGAACCGTTTGGAAGACGCACGTCAGCGTATCTACAAATAATTTCTCACAGGTGCCCCACGTGTCATGCGTGGGGCGCTTGCCCCTTGCGGCATCAACACAACCATCGCACGCTATCGGCAAGCTTTACGGGGCTTCCCCATGACGTGTCCAAGGGAGGAACGCGATGTCTACCGCGCAATCTGACATGAGCTGGGCCCGGCGCAACCGGATGATCTTGACGCCCTTGCTGTTCTTAGCTCCGGGCATTCTGTTCTTCGCCATCTACGTGATCATTCCGATTGGACAGAGCTTCAATATTTCGCTCTACGAGTGGGACGGGTTGGGAGAGGCAACGTATGTAGGCATTGGCAACTATCAAGAACTTGTCGGTGACCGCGCGTTCGAGATCTCGCTTTGGAACAACGTGAAATGGCTGGCGCTGTATCTGCTGGCCATTCCGGCAGGTCTGTTCATCGCGCTCTTCCTGAATCAGACCATTGTGGGGATCCGGCTTTACAAGTCGCTCTTCTTCTTCCCTTTCGTGCTCAGCCAAGTGGTCGTCGGCTTGGTGTTCAGCTGGTTCTACCTGCCCAATGTCGGCTTGTTCGACATCATCACCGGTTGGTTCGGCATTGATGTGCGTGGCGGCATTCTGGGCAATCCAAACACCGCCACCTATGGGATCATCGCCGCGGGCCTTTGGCCTCAGACGGCGTATTGCATGATCCTGTATCTCACCGGACTGAATGCCGTTGATCCCGAGCAGATCGAAGCTGGACGTTTGGATGGCGCGAAAGGCTGGAGGATGCTCTGGCATGTGATCCTGCCACAATTGAAACCCGCAACATTCATTGCGTTCGTGGTGACCATAATTGGCGCGCTGCGCTCGTTCGACCTGATTTCGATCATGACCAATGGTGGACCATTCGGATCGACCCGCGTGCTTAGCTTCTACATGTTTGAAAAAGCGCTGTCGGAATACGGGTTCCGCATGGGGTACGGCTCGGCCATCGCGGTGGTGCTGTTCCTGATCATGCTGGTCTTCATCGGCTACTTCCTGTGGCAGATGTACCAAGACGAAAAAGCGGCGCGGAGGTAAGACGATGTTTCCAACACCTATCGAAAAACGGTCGCGCGGCGCACAGGTTACCTATCAGGCGCTGGTACCCCTCGTTCTGATCATGTGGCTTCTGCCCCTGCTGGCAGTGGCGCTTTTCTCGGTCCGTCCGCTGGCAGATTTCACCAATGGCAACTATTGGGGGATGCCGACCTCGTTCGAGTTCTTCACCAACTACGGCAAGGTTTTCCTTGAGTCAGACATGCCGCGATACATGCTGAACTCGGTCCTGATCACAGTCCCGACGGTAATTGGCGCTGTGGCCCTATCCTGCATGACGGGGTTCGCGCTGGGCATCTACCGCTTTCGTGGCAACCTGCTGATCTTTTTCATGTTCATCGCGGGCAACTTCGTTCCGTTCCAGATCCTGATGGTTCCGGTGCGCGACTTGACCGTATCGGCTGGCCTATATGACACCAAGCTGGGGCTGGTCCTGTTTCACATTGCGTTTCAAACCGGGTTCTGCACACTCTTCATGCGCAACTTCATTCGTGCATTGCCGTTCGAACTGATCGAAGCCGCTCGCGTCGAAGGTATCGCAGAATGGCGCATCTTCTGGTACGTCGTACTGCCCCTGATGAAGCCTGCCATTGCCGCACTGTCTGTCCTGATCTTCACCTTCATCTGGAACGATTATTTCTGGGCGATTGTTCTGACACAGGGGCCGGACGCACAGCCCGTGACAGCCGGGATCACATCGTTCAACTCGCAGTTCGTGGCGCAGTATCATTTGATGAGCGCAGGTTCCATCGTCGCGGCCTTGCCGCCGGTGGCCATGTTCTTCCTGATGCAACGCCATTTCATCGCTGGTCTCACACTCGGAGCTGTTAAATGACCAAACTCACCTTCATTGGTGCCGGCTCAACGATTTTCATGAAGAACATCGTGGGCGACATGCTGCATTTCGAGGCGCTGAAAGACGCCACGATTGCGCTGATGGATATCGACCACATTCGGCTTGCCGAAAGCGAGCTTGTGGCGAGGAAAATGATCGCGACCATGGGGTCCGGTGCTGTTGTTGAAACCTATTCGGATCAACGCCGCGCCTTGGAAGGAGCGGATTTCGTCGTCACGGCATTCCAGATTGGGGGCTATGATCCGTGCACGATCACAGATTTTGAGCTGCCCAAGCAGTATGGTTTGCGCCAAACCATTGCCGATACACTGGGTATTGGCGGCATCATGCGCGGTCTGAGAACCGTGCCTCATCTGTGGTCCGTTGCGCGTGACATGGAGGCAGTCTGCCCGGATGCACTATTGATGCAGTACGTGAATCCGATGGCAATCAACACTTGGGCGCTTGCGGAACGCTTCCCGCATATCAAACAGGTCGGGCTTTGCCATTCGGTGCAAAACACGGTCCAGGAACTGGCGCATGATCTGGACATGGCCGAGGCTGACATCCGATACAAAGTCGCGGGCGTGAACCACGTCGCTTTCTTCCTTCGCTTGGAAGATGCGGCTGGCAACAGCCTCTATCCGAAACTCGGCGAAGGGTATCACGCAGGCCGTTTCCCCAAGCCTCCGCTTCTTATGCCTCGTTGTGGCAACAAAGTGCGCTATGAGGTGATGGAGCAATTGGGGTACTTCTGCACCGAAAGCTCTGAGCATTTCGCGGAATATGTCCCTTGGTTCATCAAGGACGGCCGTGACGACTTGATTGCCGAGTTTGGAATTCCGCTGGATGAGTATCCCAAGCGTTGCATTGAGCAACAGGACGAATGGAAAGAGCAAGCGGTTGCACTGAAATCTGCTGCCGGGATCGACGTACCGAAAAGCCACGAATTCGCCGCCGAGATGATGAACGCGATTGTCACGGGGCAGTCCTATACGGCCTACGGAAACTTGCCGAATACTGGTCAGATCCCGCAACTGCCTTTGGGGGCAGCGGTCGAAACGCCCTGTTTGGTGGATATGAATGGTGTCCAGCCCAGTGTCGTGACGGACATCCCGCCACAATTGATTGCGCTGATGCGCACACAAATCAACGTTCAGGAACTGACCGTTCGGGCTTTGCTGGATGAAAACCCAGAACATCTTTATCACGCCGCGATGATGGACCCTCACACTGCTGCGGAATTGGATCTGCGCCAGATCCGATCGCTTGTCAGTGACCTGTTGGTCGCCCATGGTGATTGGGTGCCCGAATGGGCGCGAATTAGGAAAGCAGCATGAACAAGAAACGCCGCAGCCAACATTGGTATGGGAAGCTCGACAAAGACGGGTTTATTCACCGTTCATGGATGAAAAACCAGGGGTTTCCCGACCACGCGTTTGATGGCCGCCCTGTTATTGGTATCTGTAACACATGGTCCGAACTCACGCCCTGCAACTCGGGCCTACGCGATCTGGCCGAGGGCGTGAAGCGCGGCGTGTGGGAGGCTGGCGGATTCCCGGTCGAATTCCCTGTCATGTCGCTGGGCGAAACCCAGATGAAACCCACAGCAATGCTGTTTCGCAACCTACTTGCGATGGATGTCGAGGAATCGATCCGTGCCTATGGCATCGACGGCGTTGTTCTTTTGGGTGGTTGCGACAAAACCACGCCAGGCCAATTGATGGGGGCCGCGAGCGTTGATCTTCCGTCGATTGTTGTCAGTTCTGGCCCAATGCTGAACGGCAAATGGAAGGGCAAAGACATTGGCTCTGGCACTGACGTCTGGAAGTTTTCTGAAGCCGTGCGCGCGGGTGATATGACCCTTCAAGACTTTATGGCAGCCGAAAGCGGGATGAGCCGCTCAAAAGGCGTGTGCATGACGATGGGTACCGCGTCCACAATGGCCTCACTTGTTGAAGCGATGGGATTAAGCCTGCCGACGAATGCGGCCCTGCCTGCCGTAGATGCACGGCGCGCGGCCCTTGCTCATCTGACCGGCAAGCGGATTGTCGAGATGGTCGATGAAGACCTCAAGCCTTCAGACATCATGACGAAAGAAGCGTTCGAAAATGCAATCCTGGCAAACGCAGCCGTCGGAGGATCCACCAACGCCGTCGTACACCTTCTCGCGATGGCAGGACGTGTTGGCGTTGACCTGTCGCTCCAAGATTTTGAGCTGGGAAGCGATATCCCATTGTTGGTTAACTGTATGCCATCGGGGAAATACCTGATGGAAGATTTCTGCTACGCTGGTGGAATGCCGGTTGTGCTGAAGGAACTCGCACAGGCGGGGTATCTTCGCAGCGCAAAAACTGTTCTGGCGGGTGACATCAGCGCGTATGCAAAGGGTGCTGAATGCTACAACGATGATGTCATCAAGTCGTTTGCAGATCCCGTGAAACCGGCGGCAGGTTTGCGCGTTCTACGCGGCAACCTCGCGCCGAACGGTGCCATTGTGAAGCCCTCAGCGGCCACCGACCGCCTGCTGGAGCACGAAGGCGAAGCATTTGTTTTTGAGAATATCGAGGACATGAAAGCCAACATCGACCGCGATGATCTTCCAGTCACGCCGGATACGATCCTTGTGCTGAAAGGGGTCGGACCGAAAGGCTATCCAGGCATGCCGGAAGTTGGCAACATGCCGATCCCAGCCAAGCTCGTTCGTGAAGGCGTGCGTGACATGATCCGTGTTTCGGATGGTCGGATGTCGGGCACAGCATTTGGCACAGTGATACTGCATGTCTCGCCCGAGGCTCAAGCTGGGGGTCCCTTGGCGCTGGTCAAAACCGGTGACCGCATCCGCGTGAGTGCCTCGGAAGGCGCGTTGGAGTTGATCGTGGATGAGGCGGAGCTGGACGCCCGTCGCGACGCGTGGCAACCCGATCCGCCCCATTACACGCGCGGCTATGCAAAACTTTACATTGATACCGTGATGCAAGCTGAGTACGGCGCAGATCTGGATTTCCTTGTCGGAAAAGACACCCGCCTTGTCACAAGGGAAAGCCACTGATGAGCCACGCCACGTTTCACGATCTGAAAGACGCTTCAGTCTTTATCACCGGAGGTGGGTCTGGCATTGGAGCCGCGCTGACCGAAGGCTTCCTTCGCCAAGGGGCTAAGGTGGGGTTCGTCGGCCGCTCGGACGCGACGGAGTTTGTGGATCAGATGGAAGCCAAAACCGGCAACCGCCCGCATTTCGTTCAATGCGACATCACAGATATTCCCGCTTTGAAGGCCGCGATGGCGGAATGCGCCGCATTGAATGGCCAGATCACCACTCTGGTGAACAATGCCGCGAATGATCAGCGCCACACGACAGAAGAAGTTACCGAAGAATTTTGGGATTGGGCGCAAGCGATCAATCTGAAAGCCTATTTCTTTGCCTGTCAGGCGGTAATGGCGGGGATGAAGGCCGCGGGCGGTGGTTCGATCATCAACTTCACCTCGATCAGCTACATGATGGGGAACATGGGCTATCCTGCCTATACGACCGCGAATAGTGGGATCAACGGAATGACACGCTCGCTTGCGCGCGAGTTTGGGCCAGACAAGATCCGGGTAAATGCACTGGCGCCGGGGTGGGTATTGACCCAGAAACAACTCGATATGTGGGCCGAACCGGCGGCACTTGCGGCGCATTTGGAGCGTCAGTGCTTGAAGGAGCATCTGGACCCCGAGGATATTGTATCTTCGACTCTTTTCCTTGCATCGAAAGCCAGCCGGATGATCACAGGTCAGGCGCTCGTCGTGGACGGCGGCGTGGTCGTAACAGGATGAAGCCTATGGGACAGACACCAGACTGGATCGCCGTAGATTGGGGAACGACGCATATGCGGGCGTGGCTCAGGCTGAATGACGGCACTGTGCTGGATCGTCGTGACAGCGACAAGGGCATGGGCGGTCTGTCTCGGGATCAGTTTGAACCGGTACTGAATGATCTTTTGTCTGATTTGGCATCTGACGCGCGGTTGCCCGTGATTGTCTGCGGTATGGCCGGATCGCGCCAAGGCTGGGCCGAAGCCCCCTATGTTGCCGTGCCTTGCGCTCCGCCCGGTAGCGAAGCTGCCACCCTTGTTGCTTCGAAGCGTTGGGACGTCCGCATTCTGCCCGGCGTGAAACAGTCCAGCCCTGCTGATGTGATGCGTGGAGAAGAAACGCAGATCGCGGGCTTTCTTGCCTCGGAACCAGATTTCGACGGCATCCTGTGTCTGCCCGGCACCCACAACAAATGGGTGCATATCAGCGCCGGTGAGATCGTCAGTTTCCGCACGTTCATGACGGGCGAGATTTTCGCATTGCTGTCGTCGCAATCTGTGCTGCGCCATTCTGTCGATACCGACGGCTGGGATGAAGCGGCGTTCATCGACGCGCTGGCGGATACCATGTCACGCCCGGCTGACCTTGCCGCGAAGCTCTTTTCGCTTCGGGCTGAAGGGTTGCTGAACGATCTGTCTGCGGCAAAGGCCAAAGCGCGCATGTCCGCTCTGCTAATTGGGGCGGAACTGGCCGCGGCCAAACCCTATTGGCTGGGGCAGCAAGTGATCATTCTGGGCGAAGGATCCGTGGCCCGTGCCTATGAAACTGCGTTGAACAGCCAAGGCGCGATGGTGCGCTGCGTGGATGCTGAAAATATGACGCTGGCTGGGCTGACCGCCGCCTATGAAAAAGCAAAAGAGGCACAGACATGAGCCGCGAAATAATCGCCATTTTGCGCGGTATCGAGCCGGATGAAGCTGTCGATATTCTAGATGCGCTTATCGATGCGGGCATCACTAAGATCGAAGTCCCGTTGAACTCGCCCGACCCGTTCAACAGCATCGAGCGCATGGTACAGGCAGCGGGCGACCGGGCGCTTTTGGGGGCGGGCACCGTGCTGGACGTGACCTCGGTCGAACGGCTGGCATCAATCGGCGCGCAGATGGTTGTTTCGCCCGATGCAAACCCCGACGTGATTGGGGCGACCAAGGCGCATGGCATGCTGTCCTATCCCGGTGTTCTGACCCCGACCGAGGCGTTTTCAGCCTTGCGCTCTGGTGCGGACGGCCTGAAGTTCTTCCCGGCCTTCAAGCTGGGACTGGACGGGTTCAAAGCGCTCTCGGCCGTTCTGCCCAAGGACACCAACACCTATGCGGTTGGAGGGGTAGGCCCTGCGGATTTTGCTGACTGGCTGAGCGCTGGCATCACTGGTTTCGGTCTGGGCTCTAACATCTACAAACCGGGGTTCTCTGCCGAAGAAGTTGGGACGCTGGCCGCTGAAATCGTGACATCCTATGACGCGGCAGTCTCATGACGGCGCGTGTGTTTTCCCACACGATCTGCACGCTTGGCGAAGGCGCGTTCTGGCATCCAGAGCGCGCCCAGTTCTTTTGGTTCGACATTCTTGGCAAGAAGCTTCTGACGCGTCGGGGTCAGGATGAACAGGTGTGGGCGTTCGACGATTGCGTGTCGGCCGCCGGTTGGGTCGATCACGACAAGCTGATAATGGCCAGCGCCAACGCGCTGTGGCGGTTTGAGATCAAGACCGGCAAGCGCGAAAAGCTGACTGAACTTGAAGCCGACAATCCCGTCACGCGCTCGAACGACGGGCGTGCAGATCCACAGGGTGGATTTTGGATCGGAACCATGGGCTACAATGCTGAACAGGGTGCAGGGGCGATCTATCGTTACTATCGCGGAGAGCTTCGTAGGCTTTTTGGTAAGATCACCATATCGAATGCGATCTGTTTCAGTCCGGATGGCGGGATGGCTTACTTCACCGACACTAAGGACGGGCGGGTGATGCAGCAGGCCTTGGATGCCGACGGCTGGCCGAAAGGTGATCCGCAGGTCTATCTGGACTTGCGTGATCAGGATTTTGGCGCGGACGGCGCAGTGATCGACGCCCGTGGAAATTTCTGGAACGCTCAATGGGGCGCGTCACGCGTTGCCTGTTATGCTCCCGATGGGTCGCTGATCGAAGCCCGCTCGGTGCCTACGCCCCAAGCCTCCTGCCCTTGCTTTGGTGGGGCTGATCTGAGCACCTTGTTCGTGACCACCGCCGCTGATGGGTTGTCAGGCGACGACATGGCGGGCAAGACATTTGCCATCGAAACCAATACGACTGGACAACCCGAACACCGGGTCATTCTCTGAGGCGCAAATGAAACGCACGCTTGGCACCTGCTACTACCCAGAACATTGGCCCGAAGACATGTGGGAGGATGATGCTGCCCGCATGGTCCGTGCGGGTCTGACATGGGTCCGGATCGGAGAGTTCTCGTGGTCGCGGCTCGAGCCCACCCCCGGCGATTTGCACTGGGATTGGCTAGATAGCGCCATTGAGGTGTTGGGCAAGGCTGGTTTGAAAGTCGTGTTGGGCACACCTACTGCAACACCTCCGCGCTGGATGATCGACAAGCACCCGGCCATGCTGGCCGTCGATGCAGACGGTAATCCGCGCAAATTCGGCTCGCGCCGGCACTATTGCTTCAGCCATTTGGGCTATCGTGAGGAAAGCCGCCGCATCACTCGCCTAATGGCTGAACGCTATGGGCGGAACCCCAATGTGGCTGCATGGCAGACCGACAATGAATACGGGTGCCATGATACGACGATTTCCTACTCCGAGTCCGCCCGCGACGGGTTTCGCGATTGGTTGGCACAGCGATACCAATCCGTCGACGCCTTGAACCGGGCATGGGGCAACATTTTCTGGTCGATGGAGTATCGCAGCTTTGATGAGGTCGACCTGCCAAACCTGACCGTGACCGAGCCCAATCCCGCCCATGTGCAGGACTTCCGGCGGTATAGCTCGGATATGGTGGTGGCGTTCAACAAAGTGCAGGTGTGCGAGATCAAGGAGCGTTCCGACGCTCCAATCTCGCACAACTACATGGGACGCATTACGGATTTCGACCATTACAAGGTGGGCGAGGACTTGGATATCGCCACATGGGACAGCTATCCCTTGGGCTTTCTGGAAGACCGTGTCGGGGCCGACGCTGCCCGCCAACGCGCCTATGCCCGTCAAGGTGATCCTGATTTTCAGGCCTTCCACCACGACCTCTACCGCGCTGTTGGGCGCGGACGTTGGTGGGTGATGGAGCAGCAGCCCGGCCCGGTGAACTGGGCACCCTATAACCCGTCGCCTCTGCCCGGCATGGTCCGTCTTTGGACGTGGGAGGCCTTCGCCCACGGGGCCGAGGCCGTGTGTTACTTCCGCTGGCGTCAGGCCTCGTTCGCGCAGGAGCAATTGCATGCGGGAATGCTGCGCCCTGACAGCAAAGACGCGCCTGCTATGGCCGAAGCGCAAGAAGTTGCCCGTGAGCTTGCCGATGCGCCCAACGTCCAGCCCGCACAAGCCCCGGTCGCGCTTGTCTTTGATTATGATTCTGACTGGGCATGGGCCACGCAACCACATGGTACGGGGTTGAGCTATTTCGGGCTGGTGTTTGACCACTACAAAGCGCTGCGCCGCGCAGGACTAACGGTCGATATCGTCGCGCCCAATTGTAAGGATTTCGAAGGCTACAAGCTGATCATGGCGCCGGGATTGATGCATCTGACCGGTGGATTGCGCGCTGCGCTCGCCATAGCCGAAGGCCATGTCTGCTATGGCCCCCGTACAGGGGCGCGGGACGCTGGGTTCAAGATCCCCATTCCGCTGCCCCCAGCAATCGAAGGGCTGGACGTGACTGTGGCCCGTCTGGAAAGCCTTCGTCCCGATATGCCAATCTCGCTTGATGGTGGTGGGGCTGTGTCAGGGTATGTGGAAGAGCTGGAAGGTACAGCGCCCGTTTTGATGCAGACCGACGCGGGCGCGCCTGTGTTAATGGGCGCGGCTGGGCAGAGCTATTGCGGGGCGTGGTTGGATGAGGACGGAATGGACCGGCTTGTAGGGCTGCTAGGAGAGCGTTCGGGTCTGGAAATCCGCGCCCTGCCCGAAGGCATCCGCACCCGCCGCACCGCAACCGAAGAGTTCTGGTTCAACCACACCAGCAAGGTGGTTGAAACCCCTGCCGGAGTGCTTCCCCCGGCTGGTATCGCACGCCGCAAGTTATGACAGTTACGCAGGTCACCACCCTGCCGGATGGCAGTCCGTTACTCGCGGTGGAGCTTCGATCTGATCAACTGTGCGCCAAGGTGCTGAGCTTCGGTGCGGGTTTGCAGGATCTGCGTCTTGAAGGGCACCACTCCCCGCTTGTACTCGGGTATGCCAATCCGCTGAACTACTTATCCAATCCTGCCTATCTTGGAGTGATTGTCGGACGCGTGGCGAACCGGATTTCAGGCGGTCAGATTACCGTCAACGGCACCCTTCACGAGCTGGACAAGAATGAACAGGGCATTACCACACTTCATGGTGGGCGCGACGGGTGCAGCCACCGAAACTGGGACGTTCTTGATCGTGGGCCTGCACATGTCACATTGGGGCATGCCTTGCCCGACGGCCATATGGGGTTTCCAGGTCGTCTGGACTTGACGGTGACCTACCGGCTGCAAGGTGCCAGCTTGCAGGTCGAGGTGACGGCGTGTTCGGATGCCTCTACAGTGTGTAATCCGGCTCCGCATTTCTATTTCAACCTCGATGGAAAGGCAGATATTGGGGGTCACTGCCTGCAGATCGACAGTGATCAAGTCATTCCCACAGACAAAGGCATCCCTGTTTCAGGACCAATCAACGCCGAAACACTTGGTTTTGACTTCACCGGACCCAGAGCCGTGCCCATCGGGCTCGACCACCATTTCTGTTTTCGCGATGCCTCTGGACCTTTGCAGCAAATGGCACGGGTCTACGCGCCGGGGGCTGCGATGGAACTTCGTTCGACCGCGCCGGGGCTTCAGGTTTACGACGGAAGCGGGCTTGCAATCCGAGGTGATGGATTGATCGGCGTCAGCTATGGTCCTCGCGCGGGACTTGCGCTTGAACCGCATTGTTGGATTGATGCGCCGAACCAGCCTTGGTTCGGCCAGTGTACGCTTGAACCGGGCGAGCCCATGCACACGAAATCTATATTTACATTTGATCGCTTGGATTAATATTTGCATCCGCTTTACGGCAATCAGTCTTTAAGAGCATTCTCACGTCGACTTTTGGTTCCAGTTTTGGACTGGGGCCGCTTGCGAGAAAAGTCTCTGTACGTTTTGCATGAGCTAAATCGTCGGTTTTTTGTAGGTACTGAAATGAAACTCAGGGATTATCCCTGCAAGAATTTCACCAACAAAAAGAATGGCTTTGCAGATGCAGGTAACTCAAGGAACGATATGTCATGAGTTTTGAAGGCTAGGGTCTTACCTCTACGCAACACCCGCGCAGAGAAATCACGACATATTTCACGCGCTGCTGGGCGTTAAGAGCTTGAGGTGGGGGAATTCGGATCGAGGTGTTCATTTAGCCGAGTGAAGAAGCTCTCATTCCACTTGCGACGCCTCATCTTATTTGCATTGCGCAAAGCTGAGGAGGGTCAACAAATGGCACATAACGTCTTCCGAGAAAGCCCTATTAAGAACGGGTTTTATCAATTACTGGTGGGGAAAAGCTAAAGAACGCGGCCAATTTTCGTGTGCAACCGGAGCCGGAAAGAGTGACGCTGCTACTATGAGGTTAGGAACAATTGAAGATGGACGTGAATAGTTTTTTAGCCAATGAAGCAGTGGGCCTGATTGGGGGTGCAGTTTTCTTTGGGTCCTGGCTGTTGCAAGCTTGGCAATCGCGCAAAGCAGATCAGGCCGTTGTATCTAAGAGCTTTTTCACCCTTCGTGCTCTGGCGTCGGCACTTCTTACTTTCGAAGGTATCCGGATCGGGTCAGTGTCGATTTCATTGGTGATGGGCGCAACACTGCTTTTGATGCTATACAATATCCACTTGATACGAAGCCGCGAGAAGCGAGAGCGGCAGGATCAATCGTCTTGAGATATGAGTGCTGTGCTGTCGGGCAATGGAAGACAGGCCGCTAAGCCATCAAGCGAAACAGCTTTCAATCCCAAAGCAGAAACGGCGTCCTGATAGCGACGGCGTTTAAAATCATCGAACAGGATGTGCCCGCCAGGCTTCAGTCGGTTGATTGCAACTTGTAGGCAAGCTTCGCGTGCTCGGCCGTCAATCACGATGAGATCAAAGTCGCCTTCCACGTTGTTTATCGCAGCAACATAGTCGTCAAAATACTGACCTTCGAAGCCGAACTTGCCAGACGGAATCGCTCCTTTTGGCCGCGACGGTACTTGGATCGTACGGACATGATCGAATGGCTCAAGCCGAGGTTTAACAATTTCTGCCCAGCTGGGATCGTGTTCAACCGAGATCACTTCACCCGCACGCTTAGCCAACCAGACAGTACTGGCCCCAGAGCCCCATTCAAACACGCGTGCATTCTGGGTTTGAGACAGTTTCTTATCCACGGCGTCAATCGCATCAAAACTCCACCACGGGATATCAAGATGTACCATGTCGTCGATATCATAGATCGCCAATAGGGATCTAAACCACTTGGCCCACCGCCCGTCGCGCCGCTCTAACCAGCGTGTTACTCCCAATGAAGAAAGCAGGATGCGTAGCAATCGCATGATCTTCACATAGACGATACGGACGGCGTTTTTCACGAGGGTACCCTGCTACTATTGATCAAGACTCGATGACTTCATCGATGACATATTTATCGCGTTCACGCAGGCCCGACGCTTGTAAGAGCTCCGCCACAAGTCCGACGCCCAATATTTGGGTTCCAGTGACGGTAAACAAGATGCCAATGAACAACAGCGGGCGCGTCCCAATTGGTCCCATTCCGAGCAGCCACAGGACACTCAGATAAGCAATGAAACTTAGACCGATCAGCAAAAGCGGAAGGCCTATCATTGCAAAGAAATGAAGGGGGCGCGATTGATACCGCGTCAAAAGTTTCACGGTGCTCAGATCAAGAAAGCCCTTAACCATTCGCATCATGCCATACTTCGACTGACCATGTTCTCGGGCATGGTGCTCAACTACGATTTCGGTGCAGTTAAAGCCAACGGCGTGCAAAAGGGCGGGGGTGAAACGGTGAAGTTCTCCGTAAAGGTTCAGACGTTTTGCCGCGCGCCGGGTATAGGCCTTAAATCCGCAGTTGATGTCATGAATGTCGATATCGAACATTTTGGCAGTCATGCGGTTAAACACCCGAGAAGGAAGTGTTTTCCCCAGCGGATCATGGCGCGTCTGCTTCCATCCTGAAACCACGTCGTAGTTTTCGGAGATTCGCTCCAGGAAACGGGGGATCTCTTTGGGGTCGTCTTGAAGATCGGCATCCATAGTGACGATGATGTCGCCTTGTGCTTGCGCAATTCCTGCGGACAAAGCGGATGCTTTACCAAAGTTCCTTGTAAATCGAACGAGCCTTACGTGCTCTTTGCTTTTCGCCAAAGCAGCGGCGACGTCCGTGCCGCCATCGGTGCTGCCATCGTCCACGAAGATCAATTCCCAGTCACGATCCATCGGCGCCAAAACAGCGTAAATACGATCATACAACTTCTCGAGTGTCTCGATTTCGTCAAGAAACGGAACAACTACTGAAACACTGGCATTCTCTGAGATGATATTCGATTGAAAATCTACAGCTGTAGCCGTTGAGGTGAGATCCATTTTTCGCATTCCGGCCAGTCTTGTTCGATCTATAGGAGTGGTTATAAGGTCAATTAAATCAAAATATAAAGTTTTTTTCTTAACAGGTCAGCCCATGCAAGATCACATTGAACGACAGTCAGCTTGGTGGGCTGTGCGGATAATCGCCGCGTTCATTGTGCCTTTCGTCGGCTCTTATACACTTTTCGAACCTTTTGGTCGTGACCAAGGAATTCACGCCACCATTGCATTCGCATTGGATGAAGGGCTTGTGACTTATCGGGACGTTTACAACATCAAGCCGCCGCTTACGACTGCCATGCATTGGTTGTCACAAGCAGTTTTCGGGCACAGTATGATGGCGATCCGTGCGTTGGACCTGGTCGCCGCGGCGCTTGCGGCTCTTGGACTGGTTGAGATTGCAAAGCAATTGGGCAGAAAGCCGGCCTTTGGCCTTGCGACTGCCATTGGGTTCTCTGTTTTATACTATAGCTTCGGTTATTGGTCGCACTCACAAACGGATGGGTGGGCAGGGTTTTTGGTTATTCCCGCCGTCCTACTTATGCTCAAAGGCTGGGCACGTTCGAAAGGAAGGTCACGTTCGATCGCCATGTTCGGAGCCGGAGCAATCCTCGGCATCGCTTTTTGCTTTAAGTACACAATTGGTGGCACAGGAGTACTTGTCTTTGTTCCGTTGATTGCCACTCTGATCGGGAAAGATCAGATACGGTTCTATCTAAATGACTTTCTTGCCTGCTTTGTTGGCGGTGCATCTGCCCTTGCCCTGGTGGTCGGTGTCCTTATTTCCTTCGGCGCTTGGGCTGATTTCGCGGAAATCCAGCAGTATATTATGAGCTATATTGGGTACAAAAGCTCGAATACGCCGAGCGCACTGATTGGTTTCCTGCTGCCTGGAATGGCTTCGATCTTTTTACTTGTAGTGGTGTTTTTCGGGTTGCTCTGTGCGATATCCGACTGGATCAAATCCAAAAAGTCCACCCTGCTGGTGCTATGTGTTTTGTGGATTGCTGCCGGCTGGTTATCTGGCGCAGCGCAAGGCAAAGGGTTCTCCTACCATTTTCTTCCTCTGGTACCCGCCTATGCTCTGCTGATCGGGGTGGTGGTCGACTACTTTGCTGATCTTGCGGAAAATCGGAAGCGGTCATACGCAATCGCCACCATGCTGCTGCTTTCGCTTTACCTGCCGAGCATGGCTGCAAAGTTGAACAAGCTTGGAATCATGGCGTTCGTTTCTGACAGTCCAGATGAGGTTTATATTGCCAGAATTGCCCCATCCTCGGACTTTGACCTTTTGGCGACCCTCGAATTCGCCAAAACGCTCAATGAACACCATAAGACTGATGATACGCTTTTTGTCTGGGGGTACGCGACGATGTTGTACTTCTTGGTAGAAACGCCACCACGTTATAAATATCCTTATTCCTGGCCGTTCATGGTCAACCACCACGATGGACGATATGATCAGGATCTTATTGGACGATTGAAGGCCTCGCCTCCGACTCGCATAGTCGTGCAGCCTCAAGATGCGACACCTTGGGTAACTGGTAATCCCAGATCGTCTGAAGAACAGCTTCAACAGTTTCCCGAGTTGCTTGAATTTATTAACAGCCGTTATCGCCAAATTGAACAACACCCAAGGTTCAAACTGTACGAGTTAAAGGGCGAAAGCTGAGGTTCTGAAAGCCTTAGATTTCGCTTGTCGTGCTTGTGTTGCCGAGCTTCTCGAACTGACCATTTCTGTCGTCAATGGTTTGGAGCCATTAGCAGCAAAACCTAAAAGACTTTTTTGCGCATCTGATTGAGGTGACCTTGCGGTATTGTGCCTTTGATGAAAGCGCCGGTTGATCACGGATAAGGTGTTCAAGCAGACATTGCGTCAAAAGGCTCGTTGCAAACGAAAACTGATCCACTAAAACTACAAATGCTTGCTTTGGGATGAGATATCCAATTTCCTGCAGAACTATAGGCCTGACGGGTGGTTGAAGAGTGTCTGGCACCGGAATTGGTAAGATTTTTTTACCAGTTGAGCAGATTCCAATTGAAATATCATTCTAGCTGCGTAGTAATTGGCGTGGCAGCGCAGACGGGCCGTGGGTTGGTCTGTGCGTCTCAGAAGAAAAAAGAGAATGAGAACTCGGAG
The DNA here is from genome assembly GCF_023016155.1 of Aliiroseovarius sp. F20344. Taxonomy (GTDB): domain Bacteria; phylum Pseudomonadota; class Alphaproteobacteria; order Rhodobacterales; family Rhodobacteraceae; genus Aliiroseovarius. The sequence continues at coordinate 344,216 of NZ_JALKBG010000003.1, read as the reverse complement.
GAGGAATTTCCAATATGGAACGCCGTAAGTTTTTGAAGGGTGCCGCGCTGGGCGCCGGTGCAACCGCACTTGCAACGCCCGCCCTTGCCCAAAGTGGTAAGACCCTGACCATCGTATCGACCTGGCCGCGGGACTTCCCGGGCCTGGGCATTTCGGCTCAGCGTCTGGCTGAACGGATTGGCCAGCTGTCTGACGGTGCGCTGAATGTCGAGTACTTCGCAGCAGGCGAACGTGTTGGTGCCTTCGATTCGTTTGACGAAGTCGCTTCGGGCAATGCTCAGGCCTATATCGCCGCCGACTACTACTGGACCGGTAAGCACCCTGGCTTTGCGTACTTCACCTCGGTGCCGTTCGGCATGTCGACCCCTGAATGGAACGCTTGGATCCGCTTTGGCGGTGGTCAGCAGCTGTGGGACGAAGTTTCGGGTGAGTTTGGCCTGAAAGCCTTCGCTTGTGGTTCGACCGGTACGCAAGCCGGTGGCTGGTTCAACAAAGAAATCGAAAGCGCAGATGACCTGAAAGGTCTGAAAATGCGTATGCCAGGCCTGGGTGGTCAGGTTCTGTCGAAACTGGGCGCGTCGACCGTGTCGCTGCCGGGTTCGCAGATCTATGAAAACCTTGTTTCGGGTTCGATCGATGCAACCGAATGGGTTGGTCCGTACAACGACTACTTCATGAAGTTCTACGAAGCGGCCAAGTTCTACTACACCGCTGGTATGCACGAGCCGGGTGGCGGTCTTGCCTTCGGCATGAACGCAGCATGGTGGGGCGGTCTGTCCGACTATGAGAAAGCTGTGATCGAAGCAGCTTGTGCGGAAGAGCACGCCTATGCTCACGACGAAACCATCGCGAAGAACGGTGAATACCTTACCAAGCTCGTAGACGAGCAAGGCGTACAGGTTCGTTCGTTCAATGATGACGTTTGGGACAGCTTCGGCGAAGCCGCAGAAGAAGTGTTCGAAGAAACGCGCGACCACTCGGAGCTGGCTGCACGCATCAACGACGACTTCCAAGCCAAGTTGCGCGAAATGGGCAACATGATGGCTCAGTTCGAAGTTGGCTACGTGAACCAGCGTAACCGCGTGCTGGGTCTGGGCTAAACTCAGGTCTTTATACGATCAATCAGAGCGGGGCTTCGGTCCCGCTCTTTTTCAAGGCGCACGGGTCCAAAGCTAATAGACCATTCAGCGTCATCCGACTTCGGGGGGACACATGGCTACCGATTTTTCTGACATTCCACGCAACGGCGACCCGGCGATTGTGCCACGGTTGTTTGCTTGGGGTATGCTTGGATTTTTGTTTGCGTTTCTGGTGAACAATGCGCTGGTTGTGGGGTTTGGAATGCCCGGAACCAAGCCGATCTTTCAGGGCGGCGCAACGTCTGAAAGCTGGATAAACGTCGCTGTTTATGTCGCCTGTGTTGGGGTTGCGGCCTTCTATGTGATTAGCAGCAAAGCAACGTCTTTGCGGTGGGATGCCATGAAGATCCACCGTTTCAATGTCTACTTGATCCGGGCCATGTTCTGGTCGGTTCTGCTGGTCGGTATTGCTGACAGCGCCATCGCCTTCATGCGCGTCGAAGGAATCTTAGCCGGGATGTTCAGTGAGGACACCACAAAGCTGTTCAACAAAGCGCGCTGGGTTGGACCTTACATCCATATGCCGCTGATCGTGGCGGGATTTGTTATCGCGGCATTCACGCGAACACTGGGTTTCACATGGCTTGCGCTGATGATCGTTGCGGCTGAGCTGTTGATCGTGATCTCGCGCTTTGTCTTTAGCTATGAGCAAGCATTGATGGGTGACCTTGTGCGTTATTGGTACGCAGCACTTTTCCTGTTCGCCTCAGCTTATACGCTGTTTGAAGAAGGCCACGTGCGCGTCGATGTTCTCTATGCAGGTTTTGGCCGTACGACCCGTGGTTTCGTAAATGCCTTCGGGTCGATCGCGCTGGGCATGAGCACCGTTTGGGTGATCATGGCAGTTGGCTTTAACGGCAAGACCGCGATCATCAACAGCCCCATCGTGAACTTCGAGATCAGCCAAGCCGGTGGCGTTGGCATGTTCATCAAATACCAGATGGCTGCCTTCTTGGGCGTGTTTGCCATCACCATGCTGATTCAGTTCGTTAGCTACTTCCTTGAGGCCGTCGCAGATAAACGTGACGAGCCCGGACACCGAGATATCGCCCCGGCGGCGCACTAAGGACACGACAGATGGAATTCTACTTCCTAGCCCTTCTCATTCTGATCATGGCCGCCGCCCTTGGCTCCGGCTATCCCGTGGCATTTGCGCTTCCCGGCGCGGCCATCATCACCATCGGCCTTGCGGCTGGTGCTGGTTACATCTTTGCAGGCTCAACTGATGCCTATTTCCACTCGGGCGGGCCAAACCAATGGCTTTCTGCGGGGGTGACGAACCTTAGGGGCGTCTATTGGGAGGTTGAGAGGGATACGCTTATCGCCATCCCATTGTTCATCTTCATGGGCATCATGCTGCAACGCTCAAAGATTGCCGAAGATCTTTTGGTCACAATGGCGCAGCTGTTCGGTCCAGTACCCGGCGGTCTGGGTATTTCGGTCGTGTTCGTGGGTGCGTTGCTTGCGGCCACCACCGGCATTGTCGGCGCGACCGTTGTGGCGATGGGCCTGATTTCGCTGCCCGCAATGTTGCGCAACAACTATTCGCCATCGCTGGCGACCGGGACCATTGCAGCATCGGGCACGCTGGGTCAGATCATTCCGCCTTCGATCGTGCTGATCATTCTGGCGGACCAATTGGCCTCGGCGACCGACCAAGCTTCGACTGCACGTAAGGCACTGCACAAAGAGGCCACGGGCGAGCTCTCTATGCCGTCGGTCTTCGATGTAGCATCGACCTCGGCAGGCGAGATGTTCTTGGGTGCTTTCATTCCGGGATTGCTGCTGGTTGGCCTTTATATGGCATACATCCTGTTTTACGCGATCTTGCGTCCGAAGAACGCACCGGCGGTTCCATACGAAGGCAAATATGATTCAGCATTCCTGAAAAACGTCATGCTTACCCTCGTGCCGCCATTGGCGCTGATCTTCCTTGTTCTAGGGTCGATCATTGCTGGCATCGCGACGGTTAACCAAGCAGGTGCGATCGGTGCTGCTGGTGCGATGATCATGGCGGGCTATCGTCTGCCAAAAGGGGGTAAGTCGCTTTACTACCCTGCGCTTTTGGCCATCGCTGCCCTTGCTGTCGTGACCTTCGCCCTGATGAATTTCGACATGAACGTTAAGTCGATCGACGACGGAACGGACAAGCTTGGCATCACGCTGGGTGTTGTTGGCTCTGTTATGCTGTTGGTGGCTTTGGTTTGGTCGTGTTGGCGCGTTCTTAAAATTGAAGACACGCTGGCGGGCGTCATGCTGGAAACAGCCAAGACCACGTCTTTGGTGTTCATCATCCTGTTGGGTGCCGCCATGCTGACCGCTGCGTTCCGTGCGTTTGGTGGCGAAGAGCTTGTGAAAGAATTCTTGTTAAGCCTGCCCGGTGGGTTCTGGATGCAGTTCTTCATCGTGATGCTGGTGATCTTCATTCTGGGGTTCTTCCTGGACTTCATCGAGATCGCAGTTGTTGTTGTGCCGATTGTGGCGCCAATCCTGCTGGCTGATCCCGAGGCAAATATCACCGCAGTTTGGCTGGGTGTGATGATTGGTCTGAACATTCAGACCAGCTTCCTGACGCCGCCGTTTGGTTTTGCGCTATTCTATCTGCGTGGGGTGGCTCCGGCGATTGTGAAAACGGTGCAGATGTATAAGGGCGTGATCGCCTTCATCTCGCTTCAAATCGCAGCACTTGTGATTGTTGGCCTGTACCCACCATTAGTGAACTACTTGCCCAACCGCGTAAGCTTCCTATCGGAAAGCAGCCCTCCGCCGCGTAACCCGAAGCTGCAGCTGTGTCTGGAGGACTATGTTGGACAGCAGCTCTCGCAAAGTTCAGCGACACGAGATGCCATTGCGACGGCGCGTGGGTTGGATCTGTCTGTTCTTCCCAAAAGCCTTGCAGGCGATCTGATGGATGGGTTCGATCAGGCGGAGTCTGCGATTGCGGAACTTGAACAGGCATTTGCGTCTGCTGCTGAGGTTGAGGCCGCCGCTGGTGAATATCGTCCCCAGATGAAGTTCGTGCGTTCAATCGAAAAGCAGATCCGACGTGCTCAAGCGGAGATTGACGAACACTCAACGCAGATCAGCCGTATGCGCGATGAAAGCCAAGCAACTGCGAAGGCCACCCTTGAGGCTGAAGTTGCAGTGCTTGAGGCCGAGATCGAGCATCTTCAGGCAGAAATTCCTGGAACATGGGCCGATGTGAATAAGCAGTTCCTTACACTGACCAAGGCTGAAAACGGTGCACGTAACAAATACCGCCGTGCTGCTGACGGAGCCTATGAAGCGCCACAGGCCGTGTTGGCCGTTCTTGATGCGAACGATGCATTCGCCGCGATGGAACAGCCGCTTCAGGATATGCGTGCGACCATCATGACAACGCCGGAAGCGGAGGCAGAAGGTTTGGTCAACGATCTGTCGAAAGCCTTCGGTAAAATCGAAGGGGCGGATGACGTTAAAAAGGCACTGGGCAAAGCGCGCAAAGCGTTGAAATCCAAGACCCCAGATCGCGAAAAAGCGATTGCTGAATACGACAATGCGGTCGAGGCTTTCGAAGCGCAGCAAGGTTGGCGTTCAACCGCAAACGCGAATCTGCGTGCTGACCTTGAGGCTTATGTCGATAGCATCAAAGGAACATTGGGTGTCCGCCAACAAGAACGCTTTACGCGGGATCAAGCGTTGGCCATGGCATCGTGTACAGCGTATCACAGGGACATCTCTCTGAATTTCTAACAAGGCGCATAAGATTTTGAAAAGGCCGGGTTTTCCCGGCCTTTTTTGTTCTGAAATAGATGCTTGATTTCGACACGCTTGGTGCGGATTTCAGCAGCTATTTGCGACGCCTGTGTCGTAAACATGTGATGTCAAGTCGGTATCAACCCTTGCGATGTGCTGACATCTGGGCAACTCTATCAGCCGGAACCAATAAAAATACGGCGTTCCATCGTGTGCCGCCGACCACTCAGGGAGCAATCAATGTCAAAAGAACTCGAATTTCTGTCTAAACGCGTAGCACAAAGCAAAATGTCACGCCGTGATTTCATGGGGCGTGCGTCTGCGCTTGGCGTTTCGTCAGCCGCTGCTACCGCAATGCTGTCCACGGCTGCTATGGCTGAGGGGCCGAAAAAAGGTGGCATGATCAAACTGGGTATGAACGGCGGTGCCAGCACCGATACGCTTGATCCGGGTCTTGTTGCCTCGCAGGCGACACAGAACGCATTGCGCCATTGGAGCGATACGCTCGTGAACGCCTCTCCGACCGGCGAGCTAGATATGCGCATTGCGGAAAGCATCGACAGCTCTCCTGATGCGAAAACCTGGCATTTTAACATTCGTCAGGGTGTCGAGTTCCACAACGGTAAAACCGTCACCGCCGAAGACGCGATGAAAACCATCGAGCGCCATTCGAACGAAGAATCGAAATCGGGTGCTCTGGGCATTGTGAAAGGCATCGAATCGATGGCCGTAAGCGGCAACACGCTTTCGATCACATTGGACACGCCCAACGCTGACCTTCCTTACCTGCTGGCTGACTACCACCTTGCGATCCAACCGAACGGTGGCATGGACGACCCGAACGCGGGTATCGGTACTGGTCCCTTTACCGTCGAGGTGAACGAGCCCGGCATTCGTTATGGCTTCAAGAAATTTGCCAACCACTGGGATGAGAGCATTGGTCACGTCGATGAATCAGAGCTTCTGATCATCAACGACGCAACCGCCCGTATGGCGGCGCTGCAATCTGGCCAAGTTCACATGGTGAACGGCGTTGACCCTAAGGTTGCGGGTCTTTTGGACCGTGCTCCGGGTCTTTCGGTGAAGAACGTATCAGGTCGCGGTCACTATGTGTTCATCATGCACACTGACACGGCTCCGTTTGACAACAAGGATCTGCGCCTTGCGCTGAAATACGCAATCAACCGCGAGGAAATGGTTGATAAGATCCTACGCGGTTATGGGGGCGTCGGTAACGACATGCCAATCAACGCGTCTTATCCGCTGTTTGATGATTCAATCCCTCAGCGCGCTTATGATCCTGAAAAGGCAGCAGAGCATTATAAGGCATCGGGCCATGATGGCAGCCCCATCATCCTACGCGTTGCGGATGCTGCGTTCCCCGGTGCAGTTGACGCTGCTCAGTTGTTCCAGCAAAGCGCGGCAGCCGCTGGTATTCCGTTGGAAATCAAGCGCGAGCCGAATGACGGTTACTGGTCGGAAGTTTGGAACAAACAGCCGTTCTGTGCATCCTACTGGGGTGGCCGTCCGGTTCAGGACCAGATGTATTCGACCGCCTATCTGTCGACCGCAGACTGGAACGACACGCGCTTCAATAATGCGAAGTTTGACGAACTGCTGGGACAGGCGAAAGCTGAGCTTGATCCGGCCAAACGCAAGGCGCTGTACAGCCAGATGGGCAACATCGTGCGCGACGACGGCGGCGTAATCTGTCCGATGTTCAATGACTTCATTGACGCAGTCAGTGATAAAGTCGCTGGCTTTGAGCCGGATCCCAACGGGGAAATGATGGCGAACTTCGCCCCCTCACGTGTGTGGCTAGCGTAAGGCTACGCTATGCATCCCGTCTTAAAACTTGTTGCCCAGCGTTTAGCGCTGGGCATCCTGTTGCTATTCGCCGCGTCGATCCTGATTTTTGCAGGCACGCAGATCCTTCCCGGGGACGTCGCACAATCCATTCTTGGTCAATCCGCAACACCTGAAGCCCTTGCCAACCTGCGCAAGGAACTGGGTCTGGATGAACCTGCCATCAGCCGATACTTCAGTTGGCTTGGCAACGCCCTGCAAGGCGATCTGGGTACAGCACTGACCAACGGACAAGAGATCACCAAATCCCTTGGAAGCCGTCTGAAAAACACCCTGTTCTTGGCCTTCTGGGCAGCGGTTGTCGCTGTTCCTTTGGCGATTTTCCTTGGCCTTCTGGCTGTGCGCTATCGCGAGCGTTGGCCCGACAAGTTGATTTCTGCGGTGACGCTGGCGTCGATCTCGGTGCCAGAATTCCTGATCGGTTACGTGCTGATGTTCTACGTCGGCGTGAAGTTGGGCTGGGCACCAACTGTGGCAACAATCTATGATTCAATGTCGCTGGGCCAGAAGCTCAACGCGATTGCCTTGCCGGTTGCGGTTCTTACGATGGTGGTTCTGGCGCATATGATGCGTATGACGCGCGCGGCCATCCTGAATGTGATGCAATCAGCCTATATCGAAACGGCTGAACTTAAGGGGCTGACCAGCTTCCAAGTGATCTATCGCCACGCGTTTCCGAACGCTGTCGCGCCAGTGGTCAACGTGGTCATGCTGAACCTTGCCTATCTGGTTGTGGGCGTTGTCGTGGTCGAAGTTGTTTTCGTCTATCCGGGCATGGGCCAGTATTTGGTTGACCATGTGTCGAAACGCGACGTGCCAGTGGTGCAGGCCTGTGGTCTGATCTTCGCCGCCGTTTATATCGGGCTCAACATGATTGCTGATATCGTGTCGATCCTGGCCAACCCAAGGCTGAGGCACCCGAAATGATAAGAATACCTCCTGCGGCCTTAATTGGTCTGTTTTTCACCGGGCTTTATTTCTTCATGGCGATTTTCGCCCCGTTGATTGCGCCCTATTCGATGACTGAAATCGTCGGTGATGTGTGGGAGCCCTCGTCTTCCGAACATTGGCTTGGCACTGATAACATCGGGCGCGACCTGCTAACCCGAATGATCTATGGCGGGCGCACGACGATCTTCATCGCCACTGCCGCCACCATTCTAAGCTTCGTGACAGGGTCCGTTTTGGGCCTGACCGCTGCCGTGATCGGTGGATGGGTCGATCAATTGATGAGCCGTTTCGTCGATCTGATCATGTCAATTCCCACGCTGATCTTCGCCCTTGTGGTGTTGTCGGTTATGCCGGTGACCTTACCGATCCTGATCCTTGTGATGGGTCTGTTGGATTCCACGCGGGTGTACCGCTTGGCGCGCGCTGTGGCCGTGGACATCAACGTCATGGACTATGTTGAAGCTGCGAAACTGCGTGGCGAAAGACGTGGCTGGATTATCTTCCGCGAAATCCTGCCCAACGCGCTGTCGCCCTTGGTGGCCGAGATGGGCTTGCGTTTCATCTTCGCGGTGCTGTTTGTGTCGACGCTTTCGTTCCTTGGCCTTGGCGTGCAACCGCCCAACGCAGACTGGGGTGGCATCGTGAAGGAAAACAAAGACGGTATCGTCTATGGCATCCCGGCAGCGCTTGTGCCCGCCGTGGCCATCGCGACGCTAGCGATTTCCGTGAACCTTGTTGCCGACTGGGTGCTGAACCGCACCACCAGCCTGAAAGGAGGCCGCGGATGAGCGATACACTTCTGAAGGTCGAAGATCTAAAAATCGGCGCGCGGATTTATCCGCCGGGCGAAAAGCCCCGCGATATCGAGATCGTGCACGGCGTGTCCTTTGAACTTGAAAAGGGCAAGGTGCTGGGTCTGATCGGGGAATCCGGGGCCGGGAAATCTACTATCGGTCTGGCCTCGATGGCCTATGGCCGCGGTGGGGTCGAGATCACCGGTGGCAAGGTCTGGGTCAATGGTCGCGAGATTCTAGGCACCAGCCTTCGTGATTTGCGCAAGCTTCGCGGAACTGAAGTGACTTATGTCAGCCAATCGGCTGCCGCCAGCTTTAACCCCGCCAAGAAGATCATGGAGCAGGTGATCGAAGCCTCGCTGCATCAGGGCAAGTTCTCGAAGAAGGAGGCCGAAGCGCGCGCGGTAGAGCTGTTCACTAAGCTGGGTCTGCCGGATCCTGAAAACATCGGCGATCGCTATCCCCACCAAGTGTCGGGTGGTCAGCTTCAGCGTTGCATGACGGCTTTGGCGCTTTGCCCTGAGCCGGATTTGGTGGTGTTCGACGAACCCACCACAGCGTTGGACGTGACGACTCAGATCGATGTTTTAATGGCCATCAAGGATGCCATTCGGGATACAGGCGTAGCCGCGCTTTATATCACGCATGACCTTGCCGTTGTCGCACAAGTCTCGGACGAGATTATGGTGCTAAAAATGGGTGAGATGGTTGAACATGGCACCACGGATCAGATCATCAACCACCCCAAGGAAGAGTATACGCGTGACCTTGTGTCCGTGCGTTCGACCCAACATGACGGGCAACAGCCCACCGACAACCCTGTGCTGACGGTTCAGAATGTGACGGCCCGCTACAAGGGCACGAATTTCGACGTGCTGCACAATGTCACGATGGAGCTTCATCCGGGTCAAACCTTGGCAGTTGTGGGTGAATCCGGGTCTGGCAAGTCGACGACGGCGCGCGTGATCACAGGGCTTTTGCCGCCACGTGATGGCAAGATCATCTTTGATGGTCGCGATCTGTCTTCGGATCTGGAAGGCCGGTCACGCGATGATCTGCGCGAGCTTCAGATGATCTATCAGATGGCAGATGTTGCGATGAACCCGCGCCAAACCGTGGGAACGATTATCGGTCGCCCGCTAGAGTTCTATTTCGGCATGAAGGGCGCTGAAAAGAAGAAGCGGATCATCGAACTTCTGGATGAGATCGAGCTGGGCGAAGCCTTTATGGATCGTTACCCCGCCGAGCTTTCGGGTGGACAAAAACAGCGTGTCTGTATCGCTCGTGCGCTGGCCGCGAAACCCAAGGTGATCATCTGTGATGAGGTCACCTCGGCACTCGATCCATTGGTTGCGGACGGCATTTTGAAGCTTCTGGAAAACCTTCAGAAGATCGAAAACGTGGCCTATCTGTTCATTACGCACGACCTTGCAACGGTTAAAGCGATCGCGGACAGCATCGCCGTGATGTATCAGGGTCGTGTTGTGCGCTATGGCCCGAAGGCCGAGGTTCTAGCACCCCCGTTCGATGACTATACCGACCTTTTGCTCAGCTCAGTGCCGGAAATGCGCCTTGGTTGGCTGGAGGAAGTTGTCACGAATCGCAAGATGGAAAGCGCGGGCAACTGATCTGTTCAAAATTTGACTGAGCCGGGGACACAGCAATTGCGTCTCCGGCTTTCGTTCGTAAAGTGGTCAAAGAATATCTGAATGTGAAACGGAGGTGCTGGCGTGGATACGAAGCTTTTACTTCTCATCATTGATGGAGTGCCGCATCGAAACTGGCGCAGGCTTTTTGGCAATTTGGAAGGTTGGGTTCAGTCAGGGGATGCCATGCTTCTGAAGATGCGTGCGGTGCTGCCGTCGACCTCGGCCAGTTGTTATGCGTCCATCCACACCGGTGTCACCCCGCAAGAGCATGGCTGTACCGGCAATCATGATGTGTCCCGTTTGCGTCACGACGACATATTTAGCCAAGTCCGAAAGGCCGGTGGTGTTACCGGAGCCGTTACCCACTCCTTCTGGTCTGAGTTTTTCAATCGCGCGCCCTTCGACGTGGTGCGCGACCTTGAATATGATGAGCCAGAAAGCAGTTCGATCAACCACGGCCGGTTCCATACCATGACGGGCTACGGCCTGATCAATCAGTGTACGCCTGCAGACGTGGATTTGTTCGGAACCCTCACCATGCTGTGCGAACGCAAAGGCATTGACTACGGCATCCTTCATACCTGCACGCTGGACAGCATGGGGCATAGGTTCGGACATAATTGCGCCGAGATGGATGAGGCCTGTTTTAAGATGGATGAACAGCTGGCCCCCTTCATCAAACGTTGGCGGGATCAAGGCTACGACGTGATTGTCACGGCAGATCACGGTCAGACGGATCGCGGGCATCATGGCGGGCACGAAGATTTGCAGCAGGATGTCGCGCTATACTATTTTGGGGATGCACGTATTGTCGATGACAGTGATATTCTGTGTCAGACCCAATTGGCCCCAACGGTTCTTTCGCTGTTGGGGGCTCCGATTGCAGATACGATGAAAGGCAAGGTATTCCTGAAATGACTTGGGCCATTCCCGCACCCGAACAACCGTTCCTGCCAATTACAAATTCTGACCAGAAATTTCCGGTGCGCAGGATCTTTTGCGTTGGACAGAACTATGCGGCACACGCGCGCGAAATGGGATCGAACCCAGAGCGGGAGCTGCCTTTTTTCTTCACAAAGCCCGCGGATGCCCTAGTCCCAGACGGGGCCAGTATTCCTTTCCCACCCGGCACTTCGAACCTGCATCACGAGGTGGAACTTGTTGTTGCGATTGGAAAGGGCGGGGCGGATATCGCAGTCGATGAAGCTCTGGATCACGTCTGGGGATATGCTGTCGGAAATGATTTGACGAGGCGGGATGTTCAGGCGGATGCCAAATCGGCGGGACGCCCTTGGGATATGGCAAAAGGTTTTGACCGCTCTGCCCCTTGCGGTGCGCTGCACCCCGCACAGTCTGTTGGGCATTTCGCACAGGGTGGCATTTCATTAGCGGTCAACGGGGAGCTCCGGCAAAGCTCGGATATCTCAGATCTGATCTGGCCGGTTGCCGACGTAATTTCATACCTATCTAGCTTGGTTGAACTACACGCAGGTGATCTGATCTTCACCGGCACGCCCGAAGGAGTGGGGCCGCTCAAACCCGGTGATACTTGTGTGGCGCAGATCGACGGGCTTGGATCGGTTATCAACAAGGTTCAGCAAAGCTAGTTTTGCCAAACCGTAAGCTAGCACCTATTTCAGATAGGCCATCAGGTTGTCACGTGCCTGTTCGATATGATTCAGTGTAAGCTCCGCAGCACGTTCCACATCCCCTTCTTCGCAGGACACCTGAATTAGAAGGTGATCATTATTCGCGCGTATCATTCCGTCATCAAGCATGATCCGTGCCCGAAGATACCGATCAATGCGGTCTAGCGCGCCGTCGATGGCAGCCAAGTGATAGGTCAATCCGCTGGCCGCGTAATGTGTCGCGTGAAACTTGCGATTAAGATCCCCCCACTCAGCGGAGTCATTAGAGATCGCCAGAGCTTCGCAGTAACCGCGTGCGGTGTGAAGAATTTCAGGAGTCATCTGCGGAACAGCTTTTGCGATCACGTGAGGTTCTAAAAGTACGCGGAAGTCAAAAATCTCGCGAAGTTCATCATGAGAAAGTGAGGATACCACGGCACCTTTGTATCGCCGTGATGTGACGAGCCCATGCTCTTCTAGCTTCAAAATGGCTTCACGGACGGGAATGCGCGATGTGTTAAACATCTTGGCAATTTCATCCTGTCGCAATGGTGTGCCATCTTCCAACTCGCCTTCCACAATAGCCTGTTTCAAGGCTTCAAAGATTATGGTGGTGGCTGACGCTGTCTTTGACACGTCCACGGATTTAAGCTGCATTCAGTTCCCCCATTTTCAAGCAGCCTAGCAATTTCGTTCAAGGGGTTGAAGCGTTTCAAATATATATAGCGAATTCGTTATCTGAGTTACGAAATCCTACGTATCCTGCCGGACGATGTTGGTGACCAAAACGTCTTTCACGCTGGGACCCAAAATGGACCGGGCCACCTCAACCAGAGCCGAGCGCAGGGGATCCATACGGCTAGATTGTGTAAACATCCCATCAAAGCCACCGGTATTTGCGTGGTTGAACATCACCTGCAAAAACTCATCGCGCAGTTTTGGTTCGCGCTTGTAGACGGCTTCCCGGCTGCCCAAATCAACCTCGACATTCAGCGACATCACGACCAGAGATGAAATGTTCCCATCGGCCACAACCGGGATAACAAACTGGTTGTTGATCTTGACGAATTCCGTATCGGTTTCCGCTTTCTCGGCTTCCTCCGGTTCGCCTTTTGCAGACTTTGTGTCTGCGCACGGATCCGTTAGGGCAATCTCAGGTTCGGGTTTGAGCATCATGCCTGCAGCAGCGCCGACCCCAAGCCCAATCAATGCCAAGATGATGGGAATAAGCTTACCCATGGGTGTCCTCCTTAGAACGGCAGAATGATATCAGCGGCTTGCTGACCATAGCGTGGTTGCTGGACGTCGCTGATTTGCCCGCGTCCACCATAGGAAATGCGTGCTGATGCGATTTTGTCATATGGGATTTCGTTCTGGCGCGAGATGTCTTCAGGCCGCACAAATCCGGTGACCAGAAGCTCGCGCAACTCGAAGTTCACTCGTACTTCTTGTGTGCCCTGGATCTGCAGAACGCCATTTGGCAACGTTCCCAAAACGGTGGCTGCTACACGCAGCTCAAGCTTCTCATTGCGCTTCACGGAACCGTTTCCATTGAACGAACTGCTGGACGACAATCCGACCGCCTTTCCAAGCGACGCGCCTTCGGGAAGATCCTTGTCGATGGATTGCGGCAGGCCAAACAGGTTGGGTATGCCCATTTCCTCGGACGCGCCTCGGGCGCGGGCTGAGGTGTTTGAGAACTCGGCCCGGTCATTGATCTCGATGACAACTGTCAGAATATCCCCGGCTTGCTGCGCGCGCCGATCCCCCAACAGGGATTGCCGGCCGCCGCTCCACAATGACGATCGGTCCACCGATCCTTGCGGTGGAATACTTTGCGGCAGGGCCGAAGCGTTCATGGCTTGATGTTCAGCGCTCAATTCAACGGGATTCAGATCGGGCGCCTTTCCAATGTTTTCCACGCGCGAACAGGCAGTGGTTAGCACAGCAATTGCAATGAGGGGCAGGATGGAACGCATGGGTTTTCCTTATTGTACGTGAATGAGGGTGTTCGAAACGATGACGTCACCAGTGGATGACACGGACCCAGTAACTGTCGTGCGCGAAGCAAGGTTCATGACCCTGACGCGATCACCGATAGCCGCGCGGCCAAGGCTGCGCCCTTCGGTCAGAATGGTCATCTGTCCGGCGGTATAGATCAGCGTCACGATCTGATTGCGGTCGATCACGGCTGGCGGGCCGATGTCGCTGGGCAGGACCGGCCGACCTGCATAAAGCACTGTGCGAGCCTCTTGTCCGATGACATCGGCAGCAAGCTGAAAGCCACCCGCGAGATCTGCCGCACTAAGTTTTACATCCTGCGCAGTCACGATCATACCGGGACGGATATTCCGGGCCGCAATGACAGTTTCAGCAAAGCTAGGAAAAGCACTAATCATCAGGGCCAGAAGAAACAGGTATCTCATCAGCGCACCTGTGTCGTTGCAGCCAGCATCTGGTCGGCGGCTGTGATAACTTTCGAGTTAAGCTCGTACCCACGCTGTGCTGCGATCAGCTCTGTAATTTCGCGCACTGCATCGACAGAGCTGTTTTCCAGATACCCCTGCCGAAGCGTGCCGCGCCCATCCTCACCCGGGGCACCCACAAATGCTGTGCCCGAGGCGGGGGTTTCGCGAAACAGATTGGACCCGATCGCCTCAAGCCCCTTGTCATTGGTGAAGCTGGCAAGCGTGAAAGCCCCCATCAACTCGGGTTCGACCGTATTGTCGAAATAGGCATAGACCTCGCCGTCAGAATTGATTGAGATCTGGCGCGCGTCGCTTGGAATCGTGACTTCTGGGGTAACCGGATAACCGTCCGATGTGACAATCAACCCGCCGCCGGAAAGCTTCAATCCGCCGTCACGGGTGAACGCAGACGCACCTGATGGCAGGGTGACCTCAAGATAGCCACGCCCCTCGATTGCAATGTCCAGATCGCCACCGGTTTGTGCCAGCGTGCCTTGTTGCATCATCATGGTGACCGAGGTGGGACGCACGCCCAGTCCAAGCTGCACACCAGTGGGTAAAACTGTCCCGTCCGAGGCGTTGATCGTACCCGCCCGCGTGGCTTGTTGATAATGAAGGTCAGCAAACTCTGCCCGTCTGGTATTGTAACCCGTCGTCGACATATTCGCGAGGTTGTTTGATATCGTTTCGACCCGCATTTGCTGGGCCAACATTCCGGTTGCTGCAATGTTCAAAGCGCGCATTGGGGGCTCCTCTTATCCGATGACCGTTTTTGTGACCGAGCGGATGCGCTCATCCTCTTTCTCCATGAACTTCTGTCCCAGCTCATAGCTGCGCTGAACCTCGATCATGCGGGCGATTTCAGCGATGGGATCGACGTTCGACCCTTCTACAAAACCTTGGAGGATCGTGGCGTCGGTCAATGCTGGCTGGACCCCTCCTGGGGCTTCAAAACGCACGCCGTCGCGGTGCTGAAGATCAGTGTGATCCAACGGCGAGTATAGGCCAATCAGGGCAAGCGCCCGCCCATCTGCTGACAGTGTTCCATCCGCCGAAAGCGAAACGGATTGTGCATCAGGTGGGATGAAAACAGGCGATCCGCCACCATCCAGCAGGCGATATCCATCCAGTGTCACCAGCTCGCCTTCCGATGACGGGGTAAACACTCCCGCCCGCGTCAGAAACTGGCCCGTCGGACCGTCCAGAAGAAAGAACCCATCGCCCTCGATCGCAAAGTCGAATGTGCCGCCGGTTTGGGTCAGCGCACCTTGCTCAAGGTTCAAGGCGCGAGCGTTGGCAGTGGCCATGGAAAGTGAGGGATCATGTCTTTCAAGCGCATGAATGTATTCAGAAAAAACAACGCCTTCACGCCGAAAACCTGTGGTCGAGGAATTGGCAATGTTGTTGGCGATGCTCTGCATTTCGCGCATCAAACCAGATTGTCGGGTCAGGGAAGTGTAGCCGATATTGTCCATTCTATCCTCCCGCGATCAATGGAATGACGCGCAATTGGAAAAAGCCGACCAGCGTTTCGGTCATGAAGCCCATGCTGCCCCAAAAAACGACCAGGATTGCGACCAGTTTGGGCACAAAGGTCAGTGTCATTTCTTGAATTGAGGTCAGAGCTTGAAACAGACCAACAATCAGGCCTGCAACCAACGCCACCGATAAGATCGGAAGCGAGATCAGAACAGCGTTCC
This sequence comes from Aliiroseovarius sp. F20344, assembly GCF_023016155.1. Lineage (GTDB taxonomy): Bacteria > Pseudomonadota > Alphaproteobacteria > Rhodobacterales > Rhodobacteraceae > Aliiroseovarius. The sequence continues at coordinate 328,286 of NZ_JALKBG010000003.1, read as the reverse complement.
AAAGGCCAGCGCGCAATGTGTCGTAGAATATGACCTCATCCATCATCAGACAGGCATCCTTAGGATTTCCTGATACGCCTCGACGACTTTGTCACGTACGGTGACAGCCGTTTCGACAGCCAGTTCAGTCTGGGCCAGCGCTTGGACCAAAGCATGCGGGTCCGCGTCCCCAGACAGGGCTGCCATTGCCGTCTGTTCGCTTGATTGAAGCGTTTGCGCGAAGTCTTGTGCGACCCCCGCAAAGTTGTTCACTTTTTGTTCATCCGTTGGTGTGGGCTGAGCCGCTTGGCGCGAAGCTGCATATTGCTGCGAGGCGAGTGATGCGCGAATATCCATGTCTTATCCTCCTATCGACGCAGCAGGTCCAACAAGCCGCGCGACATCTGGCGCGACTGATCGAACATTTTTAGGTTGGCTTCGTAGCTGCGCTGCGCTTCGCGTGCGTCTGCAATCTCGATAATCAGGTCCACATTTGAACCTTTGTAATGTCCGCTTTCATCGGCAAGCGGGTGAGATGGGTCATAGATGCTGGGCAAGGTCGTTTTGTCCAACTGAACCCGCCCTGTTTCGACCAATCCTGTGGCGCGGCCACCATCAAGGGCGGCCTGAAAGCTTACCGTCTTACGGCGATATCCGGGAGTGTCCGCATTGGCGATGTTTTCAGAGACATGGCGTAGGCGATTGGCCTGACTTTTCATGCCCGACGCAGCAGCTGCAACTGAATTTCTAAGATCACTCATGGCCCGTTACCTCCGCCCCAATGAGCTTCGCACGATGCCCAGCGTTGATTTATAAACAGCCAGCGCCAGATCGTGATCACGCTTGGCCTCAGCAGCCATCATCATTTCAGTCTCAAGCGACACAGAGTTCCCATTGGGTGAGATTGCACCCGCGCGGTAAACGGTGTTCGCATCTGCGCTTGCAGTTGTTGTCAGGCTGGCATCAATGTGATTGCTGCGTGTGGCGCGCAATTGTTCCGTACGCGCGGGCTGATATGCCTCGGCAAACGAGGGGATGTCGCGTGCGCGATACCCGGGCGTATCCGCATTCGCAATGTTCTGTGCGATGACGGACTGCCGGGCCGCAGCGTGGAGCGCAAGGTCATTCGCCTTGGCGAAGATACTCAATTTATCAAACATCGGGGCTTCTCCCTCGATTGGCTTCAACCAAGGCTTAACCCTGATTCCTTTATAAACAGTTTCAGAGAAAATTTTAGGAGAATGCCGGTGCACAGCGTTGGGTTTGAACAGGTCTCGGCTTCGGTTACGTCACTGCAAGTTGTCCGCCACGTCGGGCGGGTAAAACGCATAAGGCAAGGCGTGGTCGAAGTTGAGGGACTAACCAAGGTCGCCGCACAGTCTGATCTGGTGCAAATCAGACCCGCCGATGGCGATCATCGAATGGGCGAGGTTCTGGGACTGAACGAAGAGCATATTTCGGTTCTGCCAGACGGCGATAGTGCCGGGCTTCAAATCGGAGACGAGGTTGTGCTGTTTGGCGGAACAAGTGTGGCCCCTGACGATAGTTGGATTGGCCGGGTTGTCGATCCATTGGGGCAAAGCCTAGATGGGACACCTATATTGCAGGGCCCGGTCGCCCGTGCGTTGAAAAGCAAAGTGCCCAACCCAACAGCGCGCCGCCCACTGGGATCGCGGCTTGAGACGGGTATGACGGTTTTCAACACGTTCCTTCCGATTGTGAGTGGGCAGCGGATTGGTCTTTTTGCCGGGTCGGGTGTGGGTAAATCGACCCTTCTGGCGAAGCTGGCGAGGGGGGTGCACGCGGATGTGGTTGTCATTGCGCTTATCGGCGAGCGGGGGCGCGAAGTGCGGGAATTCGTCGAACGCGTTCTTGGGAAAGAAGGCATGAAACGCGCGGTGGTTGTTGCGGCAACCTCGGATCAGTCTCCGATGATGCGCCGTAGATGCGCGTGGATGGCGATGTCTGTGGCCGAACATTTCCGCGATCTTGGGCGGCAGGTTCTTTTCCTAGCAGACAGCGTTACTCGGTTCGCCGAGGCACATCGGGAAATTGCTTTGGCATCGGGCGAAGCAGGAAACTTGCGCGGTTTTCCACCGTCCACGACGCAGCAGATCACATCACTCTGCGAACGCGCCGGGCCCGGTGTCGGGCAGGCGGGTGATATCACCGCTGTCTTTTCGGTTCTTGTAGCTGGGTCCGATATGGAGGAGCCAGTAGCTGATATCCTGCGCGGGGTTCTTGATGGGCACGTGGTTCTTGATCGCAAAATCGCGGAACGCGGCCGTTTTCCTGCCATCGATATCCTCCGCTCTGTATCACGAGCCCTGCCCGAGGCCGCTACGGAAGATGAGAACTCATTGATTTCGAAAGGGCGCCAGCTTCTTGGTTTGTATGATCGGTCAGAAATGATGATTCAGGCAGGGTTGTATACGTCTGGGTCTGATACTGCGCTGGATCATGCTGTTACAGTCTGGCCGGGAATTGATGAGTTCCTATCCGCGCCAGAGGTTGTGGATACGCAGACAAGTTTTGATCGCCTGGCGAAATGTTTGGAAAACGAAATAGGATAGGCCTGCGATCAGGTGTTTTGTAGAAGTGTCAGAGCAATTGAGTTGGAGCTAAGCGCAGCAGACCCACTTGCGATTTGTGATCGTGCCAGAAAAAGCCGTGTAAGCTCTTCCAGTTTTACCGGATCGGAAAACTGATCGACTTTTGAAGAACCGAAATAGCGCTCGGACTTCTCCTGAAAGACCTCAAGCTGCTGATCGATGTCGATTGTTGCGAAAGACTTGGGCAGTCCAAGGGCCGTTTCAAGAACCTGCCGAAGGGGCGGGTTGCCCATCACGGAGTACCATTTGCCTGCATCAGTCGTGGACTTGTCGATAATGTAGCTAAGATCGCGCTCCAGCCCTATGGCCAAACGCATGTCTTGATCTTGGTTTCCTACTGCAATTTCGAATTGCCGTTCCTTATACGCGTCCACTGTCCAGGCACCAAAATCAGAGATCTGGGTGCGCGGAATGCTGTAATCCCCGAACCCGAAGTCTTTTGCCATCTCATAATAGCGTTTGTCGGACAACTTGTTGGCCAAAGCGTCTGAATCAAGCGTCCCATCCTCAAGCACTTTGCGAATAAAATATGTGTTGTTGATATCGTCACTTAAGCCGTAAGCGCCAAGCGCCACGGACAGCATACGCCGATCACTGACCAGCTGTTCAGCTGTCGTGATGTTACCGATGTTTTCTTGGAAATATTGGACGTCGCGTTGAACAGCAGCGCCGCTTTCAAATGCATGCTGCTGGGCTTCTTTTGTACGTTGCAAGAATGCCCAGCCGGCCGCACCACCGAACGGTATGACCGGCTGAAAGCTCATGCGAAACGTGCCGACAGCAGGCGTTCCTCTCGCGGGAGAAGTGTTCGAAGGTGCTTAAGCGCTTGATAGAACTGATCATCAAGTACTGTGCTGGAGGCCGCAACCAGAATCGTGCGGCTATCCGAATCTGTTAAGACCTGGCTCAGCTGCTCGATCCCGCGCAGCAGTTGCAGCTTTCCTTCGTCACTTTCCGCATCACCCGACAAGATTAGCTGCGCGATATAGCAGACGCGACGAACGGGTGTGTTCACCTCTTCCGGATGGATGGCATCCTTAAGGCGCAAGATGTTCGCATTCGGAGTCACGATTGAAAGGCGTGATCTTCGGTCGCCGTTTTCGATCACGGCCCCATTGATCAAAACGCGTTCTTTCGGGCTGAGTTTCAAGACCAAACCGCTCATGCTGCCACTCCGGTCTGACGCAGACCGCGCATAATCGCGGTGTTAATGTCTACCAAAACCGAGGCGTCTGCTCCGTCGCTTAAAACTTGGCGGGTATGGTCGGCTGTGAATTCGGCCAGATAGAAAATACGGGCGCGAAGATCGGCCGGCAGGCCATTCATTTCGTCGGCTACATCGGTGGCAAGCAGCGTCCAGAGCCTGCGGTTGTCGTGGAGCGCTTGTGCCAGTTTCGCAAAATCGAAAGTGCTTTCGTTTGCGTGTTGATCCATGCGGTGCGTAATTTGGGCGAACAATTCGTATTCTGTGCCGCGATTTGTTTTCAGCGGTGTGCGGGATGATGCGGCATAGGCCGTTTTGGCCATTCTGATTGCGTTCACGGTTTTTCCTTCCGGTAACGATTTCTGTTGGGTCAAAGGTGAGGGCGCCATTTTGGCGCCCTCTCATGCCATTAGCGGAACAACGACAGGATGTTCTGCGGTGCCTGATTGGCGATCGACAGAGCCTGAGTGCCAAGCTGTTGTTGGACCTGCAGGGCCTGCAGTTTCGCCGATGCGGCTTCCATATCCGCATCAACCAACGCGCCAATGCCAGATTTGAGCGAGTCAGACAGTTTGCCAACAAAGTCAGACTGGATCTCGATCCGGCCTTCGACCGAACCGAAAGAAGCCGAGGCATCAATTGACGTCTGGATCATATTCTCGATCGACCCAAGTGCGGCATCAGCGCCAGATGAGGTGGAAACGTCAATTGTTCCCAGCCCGGACAGCCCGCCCGATCCGCGCGTTGCCTCGAACGAGAAAGCAATGTCAGAGTTGGTTTCATTGGTGATGACCAGTTGGCCCGCGTTGGTGTCAATGTCCATGGTCAGCGATCCGCTATCAAGTCCGGCAGAGACCATCGCGTTTTTCATACCCGCAACAACCGATTCTGCGGTGTCACCTTCCTTGACCACGTAGCTGCCTTGAATGGTACCAACGGTCAGAGACAGTTGGTCGCCAACCACCAGACCGGTGTTCACACTAGTGTCAACGCCGGCGGCATTGGGAAGTACTGCTTCAGTCGCAGTTGCGCCGCCTGAGGAGTCCAGAAAGGCAAACGTGTCCAAGGTGATGGAATCGTTTGTGCCGCCGTCATTTGCATCGATCACACCAGCGGTGCCTGTATCCGTACCAACCGATGCAGCTGCGGCTGCAAGGTCAGTACCAGCCGTAAGCGACAAGTTTTGAGAATCAACACCGATCGAGCTGGTTACAACCGAACCATCCGCCTTACGGTCAAGCGAAGACAGTACGTCTACGCCGACATTGCCGTTTGAGTTGGTGCCCGATTGCGAACCGTCTACAAGGTTCAGGCCGTTGAACTGTGCAGCCCCAACAACTGACGTGATCTGGTCACGCAGTGCGACGATGTCAGTTTGGATCTTGGCGCGATCCACGTTGTCTTCCTGAGCGGCAACAATCTTGCCCTTGATCTCGGTCAGAAGGTCGGTGACGGTTTCGGAAGCTTGGCGGGCAACGGCAACGGTGCTTTCGCCCAGAGATAGGCTTTCCGATATACCTTTGAAGCCTTTTACGTCAGCCTCCATGACTTTCGAGATTGCCCAAACCGCTGCGTTGTCCTTGGCCGATCCAACGGCTTTACCCGTCGAGATTTCAGCTTGAGTATTTGCAAGGTTCGAGTTGATAGATTTCAGCGTTTGCAGCGCGACCATTGCGCTGTTGTTAGTCAGAATGCTGGACATCATATTTCCTTCAGTCTAGGGCGCTTTGCGCCTGATTTCATGACCCCCAATCTGGTTGGGGGAACGTTTGCCTTCTGACATTTGCAAACCGACTGGATCGGTTGCGCCATCCATTAAGATGCGTGACAAACCTGCGATGACAATCCTGAATGAATACTGAATCCCCGAGACCATGATGCTTACAAGTTGAACTAAACTTGGTGGGTTAAGCGCGCTTTTCGAAACTCGCCGTGTTGCGCGAAATGCTTTTTGATTGGCCGGTTCGTGAATAGGTTTTGATACCTTGATCAGGGTTGCGAATTCCATCGATCCGTTTTTGTGCGGCGCGGATACCGCTTGCCGCTGCTGCCAGCAGCCTTTGGTTTCGCGCGGTCAGTGACTGCAGCCGTTGCAACTGTTCCGGGCTGAGTGTCCGCAGATCCAAATTTTGGATAAAATCGCTTTTCGCTTCGGCCAGATCTTGCAGGGCCTTCAGATCACCGTATTGCAGAAGCTGGCGCTCGTTTTCCAGTAACTCGATCAGAGTATTAGAGTGACTCATGAGATTGCTCTTTCAGTGCTTCAAAAAGGGACTGGGCCAATCCGATGCCCCCGGTGCTCACCATGTTCCGCGCCTGCTCTTGTCGAAGGAAGGACGCAAACTGATCTTCCCCGATTCCGCCGCCAAAGCTGCCGGGTGTCTCGCCGATTCCCGCGGATTTAAGCATTTCCGACAGGAAGCTTGCTTCCAGTTCCTTCGCGGCATCCCAAAGCGCTAGATCTATGTCTGTTTTTTGTGGCCCACCATGAGGTGACGCGAGGGGCGGAGATCCAAATACCGGCTCCATGACTTTGACCTTTCAAATTGGTGACAGTTTTTCGCAGTATCCAGACCAGCGGTAAAGATTTGGTAATTCCCATCTGTAATTCTTTCCTAACGGCGGCAGAAAACCCGGATGTAAGAATGCAGTTCTCAACACTCCCATCACTTGCCATGGGCACAACAGAAAATGAAACGCAGTCCCCGACCGCACAGGTTCTGGATGCCGTGACGACGGAAACAGTGGCGCCATTTGATAAGGTGTTTTTTACGTCTGAGTTGCAGATCGCTGAGGGCACAAAGGCTGAGGTGACCGAACCGAATTCAGGCGGTGTTGATCCAGATGATCTTGCCCCTCAGCTTGAAAGCTGGATCGGCAAGGAATCTGCCTTGCTAGAAAACCCGCGTTCGGCGGAAGTCTTGCCCAGAGCGCAGGCAACAATTTTGCCAGAGCTGCCGGTCTTAGCCTTGGAAGCGGCTTCCTCTGACCCTGCAGCGCAAGGTCAACCAGATCTAGAGTGGTTCGCGGATGAAATCCATACTGAGAACTCAGCCGCAAACGTGACGAAAGAGCAAGGGGCGCTTAAGTTCGCGGCGCCAACAAACCAAGCTCATTTCCTGACGAGCGATGCTGAAAATTCAACAAGACTCACTCCCGAAGTACCTGCCGCAACTCTATCGACTCAATCGTTGGCCGATGGTGAAAACCAGCACTTGGAACAAGTGCCTGCCAACCAAAAGCAACCTCCATCCGAGTTGATACGTGCAGCGGGAAATTTTGAGGGTCAACTGAAAGTTGCTCCGAATGAGCAACCCCCAATGCTTGAACCTAAAGCTGCGCAGATTCTCGTGACTTCCGACAAACCCGTCGCGCAGATGCCGACGACTATAGAAACTATGGAAGGCGTACCGCTTCAACGCACCAGTTCTGTCCAAGTTCAAACTGATACAGCACGCGCTGAAGCACAGAATTCAGCTCAACAAGTTGTCCAAGTGCCAATTGCGAAGGTTGAAACATATGAGGGCAAGGCGGAAGGTGCGCGGCACATGCCTGAAAACCCAGCTGTCACGGATCTGTTGAGTCGCTCAGCAAAGAAAGTTCAGCCGGAGTTAAGTGGTAAGGAATACGAAGCTCATCCACAGCAAACTTCAAGGGCGGTTGGGGCCTCTGGCTTAGGTATGATCATTGAAACGCGGATGCCAGAAGCAGGGCCAGACCAACAAAAAGCAGTCGTTGCATTGGTGCAGCCTTTGGACGCGCCTTCCCAAGATGACATTCAAGAGGAAGCGTCGTTGAGGGTAGTGGAGCAAATATCAACAAGTTCAATCGAAACTAAAACTGCGATAGGCCAACGCACTCCAGACCTTCCCCGTGGTATTGCGGCGCAGATCGCCGAAGTATTGCGTCAGAACCTCGATCGCCCATTGGAACTGACGCTTAGCCCCGAGGAGCTCGGACGGCTTCGAATGTCGTTTCATTCGGACGGCAGCAGTATGCAAGTGACTTTAAGCTTCGAACGAGCGGATACTTTGGACCTGATGCGGCGCCATATCGATCAGCTGGCGCAGGATATGCAGGCATTTGGTATCACGGATGTCAGCTTTACCTTCCAGCAACAGACATCTGGTGATGAGACGGAATCCTCGACAGATGAAGGCACGCCGCAAGGTGGCGGCGAGTCCCAGATATCCAGTTCTTCGCCAGCCCAAGATGACGCCGTTCCAATTGTGGTTCGGGCCAATGGGGCTATGGGCGTCGATATTCGACTTTAAGGAGCCAATTATGAACGTGACCTCAACAGCAATGCCCGCCGCGCTGACAGCCGCACCTGCGGACTACGCTCAGGCCTCTGCATCGGACGGCCCCATGGTCTCATCCGATTTTGAGACGTTTTTGGTGATGCTGACAGCGCAGATGGAAAACCAGGACCCGCTTAATCCGATTGAATCGACGGATTATGCCGTGCAGCTGGCGACATTCTCGGGCGTGGAGCAGCAGGTGCGCACTAATGACTTGTTGAAAAACATGGGCGTGCAACTTGGTCTGATGGGCATGTCGGATATCGCGGATTGGGTTGGGAAAGAAGCCCGCGTGGCTGCCCCAGTTCAGTTCGACGGAGCGCCAATTACCTTATCCCCAAATCCTGTTGCAGCGTCAGATGAAGCCATTCTTGTGGTCAAGAACGCTGAAGGTGTGATCGTTGAAAGTAAGCCGCTTCCGGTGTCAACGGAACCGGTGGAATGGGACGGCTTAGATGAATACGGAAACCGTTTTCCTGATGGCGTTTATTCATTCGAGCTGACAAGCCGCAGCAACGGGCTGCATCTCTCGACAGATCCTGTGGAAAGCTATGGGCGTATTGTCGAAACGCAAAACAATGGTGGCAAGTTGTGGTTGGTGCTGGAAAGCGGTGAGCGCGTGACCGCTGATGCCGTTTCTGCCCTGCGTGAGGCCGCCGAATGAGTTTTCGTCGCGCGCTGCGCAGGTTATACAACCTGCATGAGGCCGCACGAGAATAACATAACTGACCTGCCCCTTTGGGATGATGACATTGCGCTGCAACAAGTGCTTTCCCTGATTTGGCAGGATGAAGGGCATGTGACGCAGAACGCCAAATGGTCGCGGCTTTCGGGGGGGCGCAGTAACCCAGTTTGGCACGTTGTGTTGGATGAAATGCCGTATGATCTTGTATGCAAGCTTTTCGACGGCACCGCAGCCACACCACTTTTTGCCAACGAAGGCACACGTGAAGCGTTGGTTTTGAAGCATCTGGAAGGCGAAGAGGTTGCCCCCACACTTGTGGCCTTTTTGGACAGCGCGCTAGGGGCGAGCGTCCTTTACCAGCATCTGGATGGCGTGCCGTGGACCGGCGCGGTCGAAGATGTTGCCCGGTTGATGGCGCGTCTGCATGGTATTGAAGCACCATCTGGGCTGCCCGAAATGATGACGTCGCCAGTATCGCTAATCGCTGAAACACGGGCCATGTCACATGCAGCTGGAGTTTCGCTGACAGCGCCGCCCGAAGTTAATGGCACTTTGCCAAACCCAACCCGCAGGTTTCTGCATGGTGATATTGTCCCGGGAAACATTGTAGTGACTGCTGACGGCTTGCGACTAATCGACTGGCAATGTCCTGTGGTGGGCGATCCAGCTGCGGATATCGCAATTTTCTTGTCACCTGCCATGCAGGTTTTGTACGGAAGCAAACCGCTGACCGATAACCAGATAAGCAACTTTCTGGACGCATATTTGGCATCGGGAGGGGATGCTGTCGGCGTGGTGCGATACGAAGCGCTCGCACCTCTATTTCATTGGCGTATGGCGTGTTATTGCGACTGGAAAGCAGCGCATGGTGACGTTGCCTATCGCGACGTTGCTGCGCTAGAGCGCCATGCCCTAGAGCAGGGTTGAGACCCAGACCGCAGCAAGTACGAGGCCGCCACCGAGCGCGACATAGCTCATCGCACGTATTGGCCTTGCGCGATCGCTTTCCTGATGTACCTCGGATTGACGGATCAATGCGGCTTCGGCCAATTCTGGCAAGCGCGGGCCAAAGCGAGCCAGAACCCGTACCGTGTGGACCAGATCTTGCAGCAAGGCTTTCGGACCGATTGAGTTTGAGATGTAGCTTTCCACCACCGGACGCGCCACTTTCCAGATGTTGATATCTGGGCTTAGGGATCGTGCGACCCCTTCGACCACAACCATCGTGCGCTGAAGCAAGATAAGCTCAGTTCTCGTTTCCATGCCAAATTTCTCGGTTACTTCAAACAGGTACGCCAGAAGACGGCCCATTGAGATCTGAGTGGCATTCATCCCGAAAATCGGCTCGCCCACTGCGCGCAGCGCGCGAGCGAATTCTTCGACATCACGGTCGGCAGGTACATAGCCAGCTTCGAAATGCACCTCGGCCACGCGACGATAGTTGCGGGTGATGAAACCATATAGGATCTCGGCGTAGACGCGGCGGGTGTATTCGTCGATACGCCCCATGATCCCGAAATCCACCGCGATGATGTCTCCATTAGACGCAAATTTCAGGTTGCCCTGATGCATGTCGCCATGAAACAGCCCGTCGCGAAGGGCGTGCGACAGGAAGAGTTGCAACACGTGTTCGCCCAGTCGGTCCATATCCAGCCCGGATGCGCGGATGGCATCAAGGTCGTTTGCGGCAATGCCCTCGCCCCAACCGAGTGTCATCACGGTGCGGCCAGATAGGCCCCAGTTCACTTCGGGGACGACAAAGCCCTCGTCCCGCTCTGTGTTTTCAGCAAACTCGCTGGCCGATGCGCTTTCCAAGCGCAAATCCAGCTCTCCCATCACGACGCTTTCGAAGTGTTCCACCACATCGGTGGGGCGAAGGCGGCGGGTGGATGGCAGCAGCCATTCAATCACGCGGGCCGAGAAGTGGAAGGCGTCAATATCGGTTCGGAACGCGCGTTCGATGCCGGGGCGCAGAACCTTGACGGCCACCGCCTCTCCGGTTTCGGCCAGACGGGCCTTATGGACCTGAGCGATAGATGCTGCTGCAACGGGCTCGGAGAACTCCGAGAATGTCTGGTCTATCGAGATGCCCAGTTCTTTTTCGAACATGCGGCGGGCAACGGCCTGATCAAACGGCGGCAGTTTGTCCTGCAGGTATTGCAGCTGATCAGCAAGCGCAGGCCCAACCACGTCGGGGCGTGTCGAAAGGATCTGTCCGAATTTAATGTAAGCCGGACCCAAGGCGGTGATCGCACGGGTTACGGGCGGCAGGGATGTGTCACCCTTCTTGCCCAACCAAGCAAACGGAAAACCGATTACCCGCGCGGCGATACGCAAAGCAGGAGGAGCATTCAGGGCATCCAAGACGACGCCCATCGCACCGGTTCGTTGAAAGGTCGCGCCTGTCCGGATCAGACGCCAAATATTGTGGGGTCCACGCATATTAGATTTTCCACCCGGAATGCAGCGCTGCGATACCCAGCGACAGGTTGCGATATTTCACATTTTCAAATCCGGCATCGCTGATCATCTGGGCAAACGTGTCTTGATCTGGGAATTTTCGGATCGATTCCACCAGATACTGATAGCTGTCCGCATCGCCCGCAATAAGTTGCCCCATCTTGGGAATGACGTTGAAGGAATAGAGGTCATAAAGCTTCTGCATGCCGTCATCAGGCAGCTGACTGAATTCCAACACCATCAGTCGACCCCCGGGCTTCAGTACGCGGTAGGCTTCTTTCAAAGCATCCGGGATGCGGGTCACGTTGCGAATGCCGAAGCTAATCGTGTAGCGGTCAAAGCTGTTGTCCTCAAAAGGCAGGGCCATGGCGTCGCCGACAACCCAGTCCAGATGGTTGGCCAAATGCGAGGCCTCGGCGCGTTTGCGGCCTTCGACCAACATGCTTTCGGTCATATCAAGCACGACGGCCTCTGCCCCCGGAGCACGTCCCAAGAAGCGGAATGAGATATCGCCAGTCCCACCTGCCACATCCAAAAGGCGCTGCCCGTCACGCGGGGTCAGCCAATCCATCATTGCATCTTTCCAGACGCGGTGGATACCCACGGACATGACGTCGTTCATGATGTCATATTTCGAAGCCACATTGGTAAAGACGCCGTGGACCATTCCGGCCTTGTCGTCTTCATCCACGGTCTTAAACCCGAAATGCGTGGTGCGGTTGTCTGACGTGCTCATTGGGCATACTCGCTTCTTGCGGTTGATCCCTCATATCGCGACAGTAAGGGACGCACAATGGAGAGGCTCTCAACATGCCCGAATTACCCGAGGTCGAGACAGTACGTCGCGGATTACTTCCAGTAATGGAGGGCGCGCGCATCTTGCAGGCCGAAACACGGCGCGAGGGGCTGCGCTGGCCGTTTCCTGACCGGATGGCAGAAAGGCTAACTGGAGCGCGCGTGGACAGGTTGGGAAGGCGGTCGAAATACCTGCTTTTGGATCTGGATACCGACGAGACTCTGATCATTCACTTGGGTATGTCAGGGCGCATACTGATCTCGGGCCACAAGCTGGGGAAAATGCATCACGATCACCCCGCGCCTGAAAAACATGATCACGTCGTGTTCGATCTTGAGAATGGTGCGCGGGTGACCTTCAACGATCCAAGGCGTTTTGGGGCGATGGACCTTTGTGCGACGTCTGCGCTTGAAGATCACAAGTTGATCCAAGTTTTGGGACCGGAGCCATTGGGGAACCGGTTTGATGCGGAGTATCTGATTGAAGCGTTTGAGGGAAAGAACACGCCGATCAAAACGGCCTTGCTGGATCAGGGAATCATCGCGGGATTGGGCAATATCTATGTTTGCGAAGTGCTGTTCCGGGCGGGAATCCATCCGACGCGTAAGGCGGGACGGATTTCTGAGGATCGGGTGGCCAGTCTGGTTCCGATCATTCGGGACGTGCTTTCCGAGGCGATCGAAAGCGGTGGCTCTTCGCTGAAAGATTATCGGCAGGCAGACGGTGATCTTGGTTATTTTCAACACAGTTTCCGGGTTTACGGGCGCAAGGGGGAACGTTGCGTCAATTCGCGCTGTGAGGGCGAAATCCGGCGAATCGTGCAGTCTGGACGCTCGACTTTCTATTGTGCGCAATGCCAAAGATAGCTTGATCCACCGGACCGGCGTGCTAGGACTCCGCTCCAACCACTCGCGACAAAGGCAGGGGAACCATGGCCTATAAAAACATCATCGTTGAAACCGAAGATCACGTTACGCTGGTAAAACTCAACCGGCCCGACGCGTTAAATGCTTTGAACCTGGAGCTTCTTGCAGAGCTTGGTGATGCCTTGGCGGACGCGCAAGCCAATGACAAAGTGCGTTGCATTGTGATCACCGGATCCGAGAAAGCCTTTGCCGCTGGTGCCGACATCAAGATGATGGCCGAGAAAAGCTTTGTCGATGTGTTCGCTGGTGACCTATTTACCCCTGAAGAAGACGCGATCATGCGCATTCGAAAGCCGATCATTGCCGCCGTATCCGGCTACGCGCTGGGCGGCGGGTGTGAGCTGGCCATGATGTGCGATTTCATCATCGCCTCTGACACCGCCAAATTTGGCCAACCCGAAGTGAACCTAGGCGTGATGGCCGGCATGGGCGGCACGCAACGCCTGACCAAGCTGGTTGGCCGTGCAAAGTCTATGGACATGAACCTGACGGGTCGTTTCATGGATGCGGAAGAGGCCGAGCGTTCGGGTCTGGTAAGCCGCGTCGTGCCTGCGAAAAAGCTGATGGACGAAGCAATGTCCGCAGCCGCGAAAATCGCTGAGAAGTCGATGATCACCGTGATGGCGATCAAAGAATCGGTGAACCGCGCCGAGCAGCTTCCTCTGACCGAAGGCATTCTGTTCGAGCGTCGCGTATTCCATTCGCTCTTTGCGACGGAAGATCAGAAAGAGGGTATGGCTGCCTTTGCCGAGAAGCGCGAACCGCAGTTCCGCGACAAGTAAACCTATTTGGGCTTCCCTTTACGGTGCAAATGCCGTAAACGGCAGCCCATCCATGCGCGTGAGGCCCGCTTAGGCCAGAATCACCGGTTCTGAACCCGGTCGGGTGCTGTACGCGCAGCTTAGACAACGTAACACACCCGAAAGAGGGATCAGACACATGGCAAATTCGCCCCAAGCTAAAAAACGCGCCCGTCAGAACGAGCGTCGTTTCGCTGTTAACAAAGCCCGCCGTTCGCGCATTCGCACCTTCCTGCGCGCCGTTGAAGAAGCAATCGAGTCGGGTGACAAGGACGCAGCAGCAGCTGCCCTGAAAGCTGCCCAGCCCGAGCTGATGCGCGGCGTCACCAAAGGCGTTTACCATAAGAACACAGCTTCGCGTAAAGTCTCGCGCCTATCCGCTCGCGTGAAGGCTCTGGGCTGATACAGATTCGCGACCAAACCGCGATCGAAAACAAAAAAAGAGCGTGTCCAAATGGGCACGCTCTTTTTGCTAAGTGAGCCGAGAATTTTGATTTTACAAACGGCTTGCGGGATTCGTTTCACGAAACTCTGAGTCAAGTGTGAAGTTCTATTGCGCGCATTGCTGACGGATTGCTAGCTTGCCCTCAGCGATTCACTTCGCCGACTTGGGACTATCAGACAAACGTGGGCTAAACCTACGAACTATAAGGGGAAAACCCCTTTTGCCACATTAGGATTTGATTCTTTGGGGGTCAGATTCCAATGCGTGTCGCCCGCTTGACCGCAAGCGGTCCAGTGACATGCATCAAGCCGCTTTGCCTGCAAAGGCGGTTGAGCAGACTGTCAAGTTCCGGACGTCCAGAAGGACACTTCGCCAGCATGGGCCGCCATGTGGTGAGGCATCCTTATTGGCTCGGTGTTTAAGGCTGGCCAGCGTTCTGCGCGCTGCATGTCATGTGTTTCGCGATGGGAGGGTGCGCTGCACGTGCGCCATGTGAATTGGATATTAGTGCCTGTGAAAGACTGTCGCCGAACAGTCTGAAACTATAAAACGCTGGGTCGAGGTAAAATGACGAACGAAGAATGGGGCAAGGTCCGCAACAAGCTGCAAAAAGCGGTGGGACAGAATAATTACACCAGCTGGATCGAACCCTTGGAATTTGCTGAACTTGATGGCGGTATTGCGCGCTTTCTGGTTCCGACAAATTTCTTTGGCAACTGGGTAAACCAAAGCTTTGGCGATCAAATCATGCGCCATATGAACAGTGAAGGCGTCAAGGTTGCGCGTCTTGAGTTCACTGTACCGGAGAAAGCAAAGCCCCGCCCTGTGGTACAGCAAGGCGAAGCCGCGACCGCACCAACCGCAAGTGCCGCCAAGCCAGACCAAGGCGAGCTGCCCGGCGCGCCGTTGGATAAGCGCTTTACCTTTGACAGTTTTGTTGTTGGCAAGCCGAACGAGCTCGCCCATGCTGCTGCCCGTCGTGTTGCCGAAGGCGGCCCTGTCACCTTCAACCCTCTATTCCTTTATGGCGGCGTTGGTCTGGGTAAAACCCACCTGATGCACGCGATCGCGCATGAAATGAAAACACGCCAGCCCGACCTGCGTGTGGTTTATTTGTCCGCTGAGCAATTCATGTATCGCTTCGTTCAAGCGATCCGCGAAAAGCAAATGATCGACTTCAAGCAGATTTTCCGTTCGGTTGACGTCCTGATGGTGGACGATGTCCAGTTCATCGCCGGCAAAGACAGCACGCAGGAAGAGTTCTTCCACACGTTCAACGCCCTTGTGGACCAGAACAAGCAGATCATCATCTCGGCAGACCGCGCACCGGGTGAGATTAAGGATCTGGAGGATCGCATCAAAAGTCGCCTACAGTGTGGTTTGGTCGTTGATTTGCATCCGACCGACTATGAGCTGCGGTTGGGTGTGCTGCAAAACAAGGTGAACAGCTACCGCGAACAATACAAAGGTTTGGTGATCGCGGATGGGGTTCTGGAGTATCTGGCGCACCGGATTTCGACAAACGTTCGCGTGCTGGAGGGTGCTTTGATGCGTCTGTTCGCATTTGCCTCGCTTGTTGGCCGCGAGATTACACTGGAACTGGCTCAGGATTGCTTGGGTGACATCCTTCGCGCATCTGATCGCAAGGTCACGGTCGAAGAAATCCAGCGCAAAGTGTCCGAGCATTACAACATCCGCCTGTCGGATCTAATTGGTCCAAAACGTGTTCGCACCATTGCCCGTCCGCGTCAGGTGGCGATGTATCTGGCAAAGCACATGACGTCGCGGTCGCTGCCAGAAATCGGTCGCCGTTTCGGTGGGCGTGACCACACAACGGTCATGCATGGCGTGAAGCGGATCGACGAACTAAAGGGCATTGATGATCAGATCGCGGAAGATCTGGAATTGCTGCGCCGCGCACTAGAAGCGTAATGCAACCCTGAATTGGCGGTTTTAAGGCTTAAAGCCTTGACCCGCCCACGAAAGAAGCGGACATTCCGAATAAAGAATTGAGCCGGGCGGTGAACCTGATATGGTCTCTGCCCCGGTATCTGTCAGGAGTGGGACATGAAGATCAGTATCGAACGCGGCGCGCTTCTAAAGGCCGTGGCACAGGCGCAATCAGTTGTAGAACGCCGGAACACCATTCCAATCCTTGCAAATGTGCTGATCGAGGCCGAAGGAAACAGCGTGTCCTTCCGCGCTACGGATCTGGATATCGAGGTTGTCGACAAGACCGAAGCCATGGTCGAACGCGCCGGGGCCACCACGGTTTCCGCTGTGACCTTGCACGAGATTGTGCGCAAGTTGCCTGACGACGCGCTTGTCCAGCTGACCGACGATGGAGCAACTGGACGTTTGAGCGTCGAAGCTGGCCGTTCCAGCTTTTCGCTTGCGACATTGCCGAAAGAAGACTTCCCGGTCATGGCAAGCTCGGAATACTCGGCAAATTTTGCAGCACCTGCACCGGTTCTGCGCCGTCTGTTCGACAAATCCAAATTTGCGATCTCTACAGAAGAAACTCGTTATTATCTGAACGGTGTCTACATGCACGTTTCAGAATCTGATGGCGGCAAGGTGCTGCGATGTGTGGCCACAGATGGTCACCGTCTGGCGCGCATTGACGCAGATCTGCCCTCTGGCGCTGAAGATATGCCAGGTGTGATCGTTCCGCGTAAAACTGTGGGCGAGCTGCGCAAGCTTCTGGATGATGATGAAGCGGAAATTGCTGTGTCTGTTTCAGAAACTAAGGTGCGGTTTGCTACGCCTGCAATCACGCTAACGTCGAAAGTGATCGACGGAACCTTCCCAGATTACACGCGCGTCATTCCTTCGGGCAACACGCGCAAGCTGGAAGTTGATGCGACCGAGTTTGCGCAAGCCGTGGATCGGGTTGCCACTGTATCAAGCGAGCGTTCGCGCGCCGTAAAGCTGCAGTTGGACGAAGATCGTCTTGTTCTGTCGGTCAATGCACCTGATGCAGGTGCAGCCGAGGAAGAGCTGGCCGTGGCCTATAACGACGAGCGGTTGGAGATTGGGTTCAACGCGAAATATCTGCTGGAAATCGCCAGCCAGGTGGATCGCGAAAATGCAGTCTTCATGTTCAATTCGTCGGGCGACCCGACTTTGATGCGTGAAGGCAATGACACCAGCGCAGTTTACGTCGTCATGCCTATGCGTGTGTGACCTGTCACGCACTGAACCGCTGAGAAGGAGGGCGCGATGACACTCGCCCTTCGCGAGCTGACACTCAGCCATTTTCGCAGTCACAAACTGGCACGCCTGTCGTTGGATGGTCGGCCTGTTGTGCTTCATGGGCAGAACGGGGCCGGTAAGACGAACATCCTTGAAGCTATTTCGATGCTTTCGCCCGGGCGTGGGCTACGACGTGCGGCGTTGGATGAGATGATCCGAAAGCCAGAAGCTGTCGGCTGGAAAATCTCGGCTGTGCTTCAAAGTCTGCATCAGGTGCACGAGGTCGAGACTTGGCTTGAGGCTGGATCATCCCGACAAGTTCGAATTGACGGAAAGGCCGCCGCGCAAGTGGCCTTGGGGCGCATCGCGCGCATTGTGTGGCTAGTGCCTGTCATGGACCGTTTGTGGGTCGAGGGGGCAGAAGGACGTCGTCGTTTTCTGGATCGTATGACAATGAGTTTCGAGCCGGGTCACGCAGATGCTGTTCTGACTTATGAAAAAGCCATGCGAGAACGGAACCGATTGCTAAAAGACGGGCAACGGGACGGGCATTGGTATGCTGCATTGGAAGCGCAGATGGCGCAGGCTGGGGTGGCAATCATTGCCAACAGAAAGCGTGCGTTGGAGCAACTGTTAGCTGCTCAGGCCGAGGCTGAAACCGCCTTTCCCACAGCAGAGCTTTCATTGGTGCAGCCAGAAGGTGCGGATCTATCAGAAGAACAAGACGCATTGGCGGATGATTTTGCGGAAAGTCGGCCACGTGATTTGCTGGCGGGGCGCACCCTTGTGGGGCCGCATCGGTCCGATCTTGCAGCTGTTTATGCAGCGAAAGGAGTGCCCGCGCGCGATTGTTCGACGGGTGAACAGAAGGCTCTGCTGGTTTCGCTGATCCTTGCCAACGGGCGGGCTTTGGCGCGTGATTTTGGTGCGCCGCCCATCTTGCTATTAGACGAAGTAGCAGCCCATTTGGACGCACGCCGCCGTGCCGCACTTTATGATGAAATCTGCGCGCTGGGCGCGCAGGCATTTATGACCGGAACGGGGCCGGAGCTGTTCGACGAGTTGGGCGCGCGTGCGGCGCATTTCGAGGTCAAAGAGACCAACGGAATTTCAGAAATACATGAGGTGCAGCCATGAAGACCAATCGCGTGACGCTTATCACATTGGGTGTAAAGGATTTGGAGCGCGCCGTTGCGTTTTACGGCTCCATTGGTTGGGAACCGTCCAGCGTGCTGGACAAGGTGGCCTTTTACGACATGAACGGCATGAAGTTCGGGTTCTACACGCTTGAAGGATTGGCCGAGGATATGAACCGCCCGGTCGAGGCGCTTGGAACGGGCGCCATGACACTGGGCCAGAATTTTCCAACCGAGGCTGAAGTGGACGCAGCTTATGAGGCTGCGATTGCCGCAGGTGGCACGGTTGTCACCCGGCCTGACAAGATCTTCTGGGGCGGGTATTCGGGCTACTTCGCTGATCCAGATGGCCATGTCTGGGAATATGCCATGAACCCCTATTGGGAGCTGGATGAAGACGGCCATCTGACATGACGATCACAGCGTCCGAGCTTGGGTTTTATATCTTTGGCCTGTTCATTCTCTTCTTAACGCCCGGCCCCGTTTGGGTGGCCTTGGTTGCACGTGTGTTATCTGGCGGTTTCAAGCAGGCCTGGCCTTTGACACTGGGTGTCGCCGTGGGTGACATCTTCTGGTCCGTTTTGGCGGCGCTGGGCATGGGCTGGGTGGCGTCAAGCGTTGAGGGAGGCATGTTCGTCCTGCGCATCGTCGCCGCGTTGTTCTTTTTGTGGCTGGGCGTGACCATAATTCGGTCAGCCGGGCATAAAGTGACTGGCGACAGTCGCTTGACGCGACCAGGCATGTTGGCGGGTTTTGTGGCCGGGCTGATCGTGATCCTGTCAAACCCAAAAGCCATCCTCTTCTACATGGGGGTTTTGCCGGGCTTCTTTGATCTTTCAGCGCTGACCGGACCTGACATCCTGGCGATTGCATTGGCTTCCTTCGTTGTGCCTTTGGTGGGCAACCTAATACTGGCGTTCTTCGTGGATCGCGCACGCGCATTGCTGTCTTCTGAACACGCTTTGAAGAGGATGAATTACGCCGCTGGAGCGTTGCTACTACTGGTCGGCATAGCGATCCTGTTTGTGTAATGCGTTTCTGCTTGAACCAGAGAATAGTTTGAAAGGAAACGTCGCAAGACTCCTAATTTCTGCGGGCGTTTCGGGTCAAATTAGCGAGACAGCAATTCCCAAAAACAATTTAAGAAAAACATCGCGCGAAAACCGCTAAATATTGTGTGTTCGGCGTGACAATCCCCTTATGAAACACTATATTTTCGGGAACGAATAACAGGAAGGCCCACATGGCTGATGACGCGCAGAACAGTGCCGAGTATGGCGCTGAATCCATCAAAGTTCTCAAAGGCTTGGAAGCGGTGCGAAAGCGCCCTGGTATGTATATCGGTGACACCGATGACGGGTCAGGCCTGCACCATATGGTTTACGAGGTCGTGGACAACGGCATTGACGAGGCTTTGGCCGGTCATGCTGACGCCGTAACCGTCACAATTCATGCTGATAGCTCGGTTTCCGTGTTCGACAACGGCCGTGGCATTCCAGTGGATACGCACCCGGAAGAAGGCGTTTCCGCGGCTGAAGTTATCATGACCCAGTTGCATGCTGGCGGTAAGTTCGACTCGAACTCATATAAAGTGTCCGGCGGTCTGCACGGTGTAGGGGTGTCCGTTGTGAACGCTCTGTCCGATTGGTTGGAGCTGCGCATCTGGCGCGATGGGAAAGAGCACGTCGCTCGATTTGAGCGTGGCGAAACCGCGAAGCACTTGGAAGTGGTTGGCGAATGTGGGGATCGCACCGGGACCGAAGTGCGTTTCTTGGCGTCGACTGACACGTTCTCGAACCTCGATTATCAGTTCAAGACGCTGGAAAACCGCCTGCGTGAACTGAGCTTCCTGAATTCGGGTGTGCGCATCATTATCGAAGATGAACGCCCGGCTGAAAAGCTGGTTTCAGAGCTGCATTATGACGGCGGTGTGAAGGAGTTCGTGAAGTATCTCGATCGCTCCAAAACCCCTCTGATGGAAGAGCCGATCTTCGTCACCGGCGAAAAAGACGGGATCGGGGTTGAGGTCGCGATGTGGTGGAACGATGGCTACCACGAAAATGTTCTGCCCTTTACCAACAACATCCCGCAACGTGATGGCGGTACGCATTTGGCGGGCTTCCGGGGTGCGCTGACGCGGACGCTGAACCTTTATGCCAACTCGTCAGGGTTGGCGAAGAAGGAAAAGGTGAACTTTACGGGCGATGATGCGCGCGAAGGTTTGACTTGCGTGCTGTCAGTGAAAGTGCCGGATCCGAAGTTCAGCTCTCAGACCAAAGACAAACTGGTGTCGTCAGAAGTGCGCCCAGCGGTCGAAGGCCTGATGAATGAAAAGCTGCAAGAGTGGTTTGACGAGAACCCGCAAGTTGCGCGCATGATTGTCGGCAAGATTATCGAGGCTGCATTGGCCCGTGAAGCGGCGCGCAAAGCGCGTGAAATGACGCGTAAGAAGTCGTCGTTGGACGTGGCGTCGCTGCCCGGGAAGTTGGCGGATTGTCAGGAAAAAGACCCGGCCAAACGTGAACTGTTCCTGGTCGAGGGTGACTCGGCCGGTGGTTCCGCAAAGCAAGGGCGTTCGCGCCATGATCAGGCTGTGTTGCCGCTGCGTGGTAAAATCTTGAACGTCGAGCGTGCCCGCTTTGACCGTATGCTTTCCAGCCAAGAAATCGGCACGCTGATCACCGCATTGGGCACTGGAATTGGTCGGGATGAGTTCGACATCTCGAAACTGCGCTATCACAAGATCATCATCATGACCGATGCTGACGTGGATGGTGCGCACATCCGGACGCTTCTGTTGACCTTCTTCTTCCGTCAGATGCCGGAACTGATTGAGGGCGGATACCTCTATATTGCGCAACCGCCGCTTTACAAAGTGGCGCGCGGCAAGTCCGAGGTCTATGTGAAAGATCAGGCGGGACTTGAGGATTATCTGATTAATCAGGGGATCGATGGCACTGTGCTGCGTCTGACCAATGGCGAAGAAATTGCAGGCGCTGATCTGTCGCGGATCGTCGATGGCGCACGTAATTTCAAGCGTATTTTGGATGCTTTCCCGACTCACTACCCGCGCAACATTCTAGAGCAAGCCGCCCTTGCCGGAGCCTTTGATCCGGGTCGTGCAGATGCAGATTTGCAGCGTGTGGCGGATGACGTCGCGGCGCGTTTGGATAAGGTTGCCGTTGAATATGAACGTGGCTGGCAGGGTCGGATCACGCAAGATCACGGTATTCGACTGGCACGTGTTTTGCGCGGTGTAGAAGAGATTCGCACGCTGGACGGTGCTGTGCTTCGGTCTGGTGAAGCGCGTCGTCTGTCAGAAGTGTCGAAAGATACGCGTGACGTTTATCAAGAGCATTCGCACCTGTCGCGGAAGGATCGTGAGATTCTGGTGCAGGGGCCAATTGACCTTCTGAATGCGATTCTGGCCGAGGGTGAAAAAGGTCTGACATTGCAGCGCTACAAAGGTCTGGGCGAGATGAACCCAGATCAGCTGTGGGAAACGACTCTGGATCACGAGGCACGCACGCTGCTGCAGGTTAAAGTCGATGACCTAGCCGAGGCTGACGACATCTTTACCAAGCTGATGGGGGACGTGGTTGAGCCGCGTCGTGAGTTCATCCAGCAGAATGCCTTGTCGGTTGAGAATCTGGATTTCTGATTGATATCAAGCAGTTCCGCCTTCTTTTGGGCGGGGCTGATGCATACTGCAAGTGCGTCATGCGCCCTTTGCATACCTTATACGATATAGGCATTTGCGCACCCGTGGGCCTGAGACTAGCGTTTTGAGCACAACCACAGGGGAGTAAATCCATGACAAAGATTGTCCGTAGCCTTGCGGCGGCCGCCGCAGTGGCGACGTTGGCATCGGCAGCTTATGCCGAAACCACCGTGCGCGTTGCTTATGACGCCGACCCGGTCTCGCTTGACCCGCATGAACAGCTTTCTGGCGGCACGCTTCAGCTGTCGCATATGGTCTTTGACCCGCTGGTACGCTGGACCAAAGATCTGCAGTTCGAAGCCCGTCTGGCCGAAAGCTGGGAACAGATCGACGACACCACCATGCGTTTCAAGCTGAAGAACGGTGTGAAATTCCACTCCGGCAACATGCTGACTGCAAAAGACGTGGACTGGACGTTTGACCGTCTGAAGGCCAGTGACGACTTCAAAGGCATCTTCGCACCTTTCACGGATGTTGAAGTTGTCGACGACATGACCTTCGACCTGAAAACAGCCGAGCCTTATCCGCTGGTGCTGCACACCGCGACGTACATCTTCCCGATGGACAGCGCGTACTACACCGGCACGACCGATGACGGCAAAGACAAGTCGGAAATCGTGAAGCACGGTGACAGCTTTGCATCGCGCAACATCTCGGGTACTGGCCCGTTCGTTGTGTCCGAGCGTGAGCAGGGTGTGAAAGTGGTCTTTGATCGTTTCGGCGATTACTGGGACACTGAAACAGCAGGCAACGTCGACAAGATCATCCTGACGCCGATTAAAGAAGACCCGACCCGTGTGGCCGCGCTTCTGTCGGGCGACGTTGACTTCATCGCGCCGGTTCCGCCGACCGATCTGAAACGCGTTGGCGATGCTGACGGTGTTGACCTGATCACAATGGCCGGCACTCGCATCATCACCTTCCAGATGAACCAGAACCGCGTCGAGGCCTTCAAGGACCCGAAAGTGCGTCTGGCAATCGACTATGCTGTGAACAACGCTGGTATCGTTGATCGCATCATGCGTGGCTTCGGCACCGTAGGTGCACAGGCATCGCCGGCTGGCTACCTGGGTCACGACCCAGCAATCACGCCGCGTTTCGATCTGGAAAAAGCGAAGGCTCTGATGGCTGAAGCAGGTTATGCTGATGGCTTCTCGATCACCATGATGGCTCCGAACAACCGCTATGTGAACGACGACAAGATCGCACAGGCAGTTGCGTCGATGCTGTCGCAGATCAACATTAAAGTTGACCTGCAGACCATGCCGAAAGCCCAGTACTGGCCCAAGTTCGACGAGCGCGCTGCAGACATGATGATGATCGGCTGGCATGCAGATACCGAAGATTCGGCAAACTTCCACCAGTTCCTGTCGGCTTGCCCGGATGAAGCTACCGGCAACGGTCAGTACAACTCGGGTGCTTACTGTAACTCGATGGCGGATGACCTGATGAATGCTTCGAACAGCGAAACCGATCCGGCTAAACGTGCAGAGCAACTGCAGAAGCTGGAAGGTATCCTGTACGAAGAAGCAGCGTTCATACCGCTGCACTGGCAGAACCTTGCTTGGGGATCGAAGTCGAACATGAACTCGGCTGACATCGTAAACGCACTGAACTTCCCGTACTTCGGCGACCTCGTCGTCAAGTAATGGGATCCTCCCCGGGCCGGCTACCTAGTGTCGGCCCGGATTTATTTGCTTGCACGCACGGATCGCTTTGGTCTTGCAGACCAGCCAGCCACCTGACATCAGGCAGCGCGCAAAATAAGACACGTCTACAAAGGTCAAAACGATGTTTGCCTATCTCGTGAAACGAGTATTTCAGGCGATTGCAGTGATGTTTGTCATCTCGGTGATCGGCTTTGCCATCCAGGGCAATCTGGGCGACCCTCTACGCGAGCTGGTCGGACAATCCGTATCTGAGGAAACCCGACAGCAATTGCGGGATGAATTGGGGCTGAACGACAGCTTCATGACTCAGTATCTGCGCTTTGCTGGTAATGCTCTTCAAGGCGATCTGGGAACCTCGTATTTCTTTAAGGAACCAGCGCTGGACGTGATCCTAAAGAAGCTGCCTGCCACACTTGAGCTTGTGATGGGCGCAACCATTATTATCATCGGCCTGTCGGTCCCGCTGGGTGTGTATACGGCGATCAAGCCGGACTCGATTTTGAGCCGCATAATTATGGGGCTTTCGATCATTGGGATTTCGATCCCGGTCTTCCTCACGGCGATAATGATGATCTATGTCTTCTCAGTCGAATATGGATGGTTCCCGTCTTATGGGCGTGGCGATACTGTGCCTGTCTTCGGATACTGGGAAACCAATTTTGCAACAGCAGATGGCTGGATGCACATCATTCTACCGTCATTTGCACTAGCGTCGATCATGCTACCGCTTTTCATCCGGCTGATCCGCTCAGAAATGATGGAAGTGCTGCAATCGGAATACGTGAAATTCGCCAAAGCGAAGGGGATCAATCCCCGTCGCATTTATTTCCTGCACGCCCTGAAAAACACACTGCTGCCTGTCATCACCGTGGGCGGTGTGCAGATCGGTACCATGGTGGCCTACACCATTCTGACCGAGACTGTGTTCCAGTGGCCGGGTATGGGCTTCATGTTCCTTGAGGCCGTGAATCGCGTCGATACGCCCTTGATCGTGGCTTACCTGATCGTCGTGGGATTTATCTTCGTCGTAACCAACACGATTGTTGATCTGATCTATGGTTTGGTGAACCCAACCGTGAACATCGCGAGGATGGGCGCATGAGCACCGAAACCGTGAACCCCCGCACCGAGCCGTCGCGTTGGTCGAAGATCTGGAACTCGAACATGGGTTACAGCTTCCGCAAGAACCCTGTGGCCATTTTCAGCATGGCGGTCTTCCTGATCATCGCAGTGTCGGCTTTTTTCGCACCGTTGATTGCGCCTTATGATCCGTATGATCCGGCATCGATCGACATCATGAATTCCGAGTACCCCCCGTTCTGGGTGTCAGGAGCTTTGCCTGAGTTTTCGTTGGGCACCGACGACCAAGGTCGCGACTTGTGGTCGACAATTCTTTACGGTACCCGCCTGTCTCTTCTGATCGGTATTTGTGCCGTGGCATTGCAGGCCTTCCTGGGGATCTCAATTGGTCTGATCGCAGGCTATGTGGGCGGGCGCGTTGATAGCCTTTTGATGCGTCTGGCTGACATTCAGCTTAGCTTTTCGACCCTGATGGTTGCGATCATCTTTTTGGCAGTCACGCAGGCTATGTTTGGGTCTGAGACCTTCAACCAATACGCGGTTTACTTTCTAATTGCCGTGATCGGCGTGGCAGAGTGGCCGCAATATGCGCGGACAGTTCGTGCGACCGTTCTGGCAGAGAAGAAGAAAGAATATGTGGACAGTGCCCGTGTGCTCGGCTTTGGTCCGGGGCGCATCATGGTGCGCCACATCCTACCAAACTCGCTTTCGCCGATCTTCGTGATCTCGACTGTGCAGGTGGCCAACGCAATCATTTCCGAGGCATCGCTGAGCTTCCTTGGACTTGGTATGCCACCCAGCCAACCATCGCTGGGGTCGCTGATTTCATCGGGCTTTGACTACATTTTCTCGGGCAGCTGGTGGATCACCGCCATTCCCGGAATTGTTCTTGTGGTACTGGTTCTGGTTATCAATCTGTTGGGCGATTGGATGCGCGATGTCCTGAACCCGAAACTTTACAAGGGGTGACGAGATGAGCCTACTTTCCGTCCGTGACCTGACCGTAAAATTTGCGATGCGCGAAAATACGGTTACCGCTTTGAATGGCATTTCGTTTGACCTTGCGAAGGGTGAACGCCTTGGCATCGTTGGTGAAAGCGGTGCTGGCAAATCTATCACCGGATTCGCTTTGATGAACCTTCTCAGCCGTCCGGGTTATATCGACCACGGCGAGATCATGTTCGAAGGTGAAGATGTTGTCAGCATGAATGACAAGCAGCTTCGCAACATGCGCGGCAACCGCATGGCGATGATCTTTCAGGACCCAATGGTGACATTGAACCCGGTTCTGACCATCGGGCAGCAAATGATCGAAACGCTTATGGCGCACAGAAAGTTGTCGCGTGAAGAAGCGCGCAAGATTGCCATTGTGAAGCTGCGTGAAGTCTATATTCCTTCACCCGAAGAGCGTTTGGACCAATACCCGCACGAGCTTTCGGGCGGGATGCGCCAGCGGATCATCATTGCAATTGCGCTTTTGCTAGATCCACAGCTTATCATCGCGGATGAGCCGACCACAGCATTGGATGTGACCATTCAGGCTGACATCATGGAACTGCTGCTCGAGCTATGCCAGTCCAATCAAGTGGGTTTGATCCTGATCACGCACGACCTTGGTGTGGTAAGCCAGATGACCGAACGAACTTTGGTTATGTATGCGGGCCGTATTATTGAGGCTGGTCGCACGCGCGAGATCATCAATGATCCGCAGCATCCTTACACGCAAGGTTTGATCAACGCGCTTCCGCAGCAGACGCTGCCTGGGCATAGGTTGAAGCAGATCCCTGGCAATATGCCGTCGTTGACGAACATCCCTCAAGGATGCCCATTCAACCCGCGCTGTGAATACGCAACGGATTTATGTCGCACGCGTATTCCCGAGATTTCGCATTTTGGTGAGGTCGAGGTCGCCTGCCACGAGGTTCAGCGCCTGCAATCGAATGACGCCCGTCGGGAGGCCAAGGCATGAAGGATATGGCAGTACAATCCCCCCTTCTTGAAATCAAAGGACTTGAGAAGCGGTTCGATCTTGATCAGGGCTTTCTAGAGACTGTGAAGTTCAAAGGTGGACGGATCACGCGCGAAACACGCTCGGTTCATGCGGTAAACAATGTCACGCTGGATGTTAATCGCGGCGAAGCTTTGTGCGTCGTTGGCGAAAGTGGCTGTGGCAAGTCGACAGTCGCTCGGCTGGTGGCGGGGCTTTTGACCCCCAGTGCTGGCGAGATTTACTATGAAGGTCAGCGCATCGATGATCTTTCGCGTGGTGAGATTCAGCCCTTGCGCAAAAAGATCCAGATGATTTTTCAGAACCCGTATGCGTCTCTGAACCCGCGTATGACCATTCTGCAAGCGCTCGAAGAGCCCGTGCGCCATCACAATCCGAAGTTCTCGGCTGCAGAAGTGCGCGACAAGGTAACCGAAGTGATGATGTCCGTGGGCGTAGATCCCACTTGGATCAAGCGCTACCCGCACGAGTTTTCCGGTGGACAGCGTCAGCGTATTGCCATCGCACGAGCATTGACCGTCGATCCCGAGTTCATCATCGCCGATGAGCCAATCAGCGCATTGGACGTGTCTATTCAGGCGCAGGTTCTGAACCTGATGCTGGAAGCGAAGGAAAGCCGCGGGCTGACTTATTTGTTCATCACTCACGATCTTAGCGTAGTTGAACATTTCGGCACACGGGTTGCGGTTCTGTATCTTGGGACGGTTTGCGAAGTTGCCGATACTGCAACACTGTTTTCGAATCCAAAACATCCCTATACTAAGGCCCTGCTGTCCGCTGTGCCGCAGCTGAAGGATGATCGACCGAACCATATCCGCCTGAAGGGCGAGATACCGACGCCGATCAATCTGCCGCAAGGTTGCCCCTTCCAAAGCCGCTGCATCTTTGCGAATGACAGATGCAAAAGTGAAAAGCCACGCGCCATTCACCAACCAGACGGCAGCACAGTTGCCTGTCATGCCCTTGAAGAAGGGCGATTGGATGCGGATGCGCCTGGCCTCTAGGGCGGATTGATCCGTTGGATGTAGTTTGGTTGAAAGACTTCGAAGCGTTGGTTGCGTGCAGGAATTTCTCGCGCGCAGCCGAAGAACGTAATGTCAGTCAGCCTGCTTTTTCGCGACGCATTCGTGCTCTTGAGAATGATATCGGTGTTCGGCTGATCAATCGTGAAACTCTGCCGCTGACGTTGACGCCGGCGGGGGATGTGTTTCTGTCTCAGGCGCGCATCATGTTGCGCACTTATGAGGAAACCATTGAGCGTTGTCAGACCATTGACGCCGCCAAAGAGAACGTCATCCGCTTCGCGGCATCGCAATCGCTTTACATGACGCACTATAAGCACCTGATTGCGCCTTTGGTGACAGAAGGTGGAATGGAATCCGATCTGAACTCAACCTCTTGGGCGGCGGATCAGTTTGTCAGCGCATTGCAGCAACGATATTGCGATGCGTTTTTGACCTATTGGCATCCCTCGATGGACTATCTCGGCCCATTGGAAGTGGCCAACTTCGAACACATGACTTTGGCGCATGATCGGTTTGTGCAAGTGTCCCGGTGCAAGCCGAGCGGTGGGCCAGAATTCTCCTTCCGGGAAGATGCGAAAGAGGCCATCCCGCTTTTGTCTTACGGCGCGGTTTCGGCGTTGCGGTCGGTTCAGGAGTTTGTCGTCGAACAGATCGTTAGTCCGCGCAAAGTGTTCGTTGTGAACCAAAACGCCTTGGCCAACAGCGTTAAAGCGATGATTCTTGAGGGGTTCGGCATGGGTTGGTTGCCCCTAAGCCTGTGCCAGACGGAAATCGAAGAGGGAATGCTGACGGTTGTGGACGATCGCCTTTCTACGGATCTTGAGATCCGCATTTACCGTGATCCAAAGAACAGCAAGGACACGCTGAACAGCCTTTGGGACCAATTGTCAGAGCAGACATTGTCGCCCCTCCAAGCCGGGGTGTTGCCTCGTTCGCTGGGAGCGTCGTAGCCAGCGTTCGGTCCGGTTAAGGCTTCTTCAACCTCTCTTCTTAGAAAGCTCGATATCCCATCACGTATGGCGTCAGGTTCGGCGTCTGACTGCGTGTGAACTTGTCAGGAGCTTGCTATGTCCAATCCCTTCGAGAGCCGTTCGCCATCCCTTCGTGGACCAGCGACCGACATGGAACCCGTTTTGCCATCTGATCTAAGCGATCTGCCAAACACTGCTGTATCCATTTATGTCGAAGGCGGTGGTGTGGTTGCGTTTGAAAGCGTTGCAGGATCGGCACGTTCAGTTGTGGTTGCCGATAACTCGATCCTTCCGGTTGGAGTGCGGAAAATCATGTCGACCGGCACAACGGCTACTGGCATCCATGCGTTTGTGTTGATCTGATGATGGCGCTGGGATTTGAGATTCCGGCTGTGGCCCTTCGAAAATCAGGGGCCGCGCCGGTGGTACCATTTTCACCCTTGCAGCTTTCGCCTTCTGCCATGTTTGACGCTGCGGATACGACAAAGCTGTTTCAAGACAGTGCCGGAACTACCCCCGTAACCGCTGATAACCAGCCAATTGGTTTGTGGCAGGACAATAGCCAGAATGGGGTGGATCTAAGCCAACCTGTCAGTGCGGCGCGCCCAAGTTATCGAACTGATGGTAACTATCAGTGGGTCGAAACCGATGGTGTCGATGATGGCTTGGAAACTGCTTCGCTGCTGCGTGTAGGAAACCCGCTTACGATGGTTCTGGGATATGAGATGCTGTCAACAACAGGTACGTCCCGCGTGAACTTCGCTGAGATTGGTAGGAACAGGTATAACGCCATGTCTATCGGGTCTCGCCCAAACATTGATCGCTTGCGGTACTACAGTCGGCTTTCAGATGAGGGCGTGTCCAGCAGTCACCCTGCGTCACCTCAACCTTGGGGCGGTCATCAAAAGCGGATCGCTACTTTGCAGGCTGTACCTGGGCAGGTCTCGATCCGCATGGACGGTGTCGAGGTGCTGAACACAACACAAAACCTTGGAACCGAATTTATCGAACCTCACCCGCTGAAGATCGGGATGGCTGGACTGTCGGGAAGCATTCCAGGTGCCTTTCGCCTGTTCGGAATTCAAGTTTGGGATGCAACGAAAACGCAGCCAACTGCGGTGCAAATACCGCTACTTGAACAATGGATGGCTGACCGGATTGGAGTAACTCTATGACCCTTAGGATTACGATTGCCTGCCCGGAAGAACTGATCGGCGACGCCAATCAATTTGCCTTGTGTGTTGGAAGCAGTGCAGCCGATGCGCAGACCTTTTCGCAGGCCATTTGGGAAATTAAGCAGGGGGATCGGTTTGCGCTTGCATCGCTATTGGCTGGGGACAGTTTTCCGGTCGCAGCGTCACAACCACTGAAGGCGCCGCATCATGCGCCAGACATGGATCTGGCGGCTGCAACGCAGGCCCAGATGAAATTGGAGGTCTGGTCTCCGACGGTTTCGAACACGCCACCGGCTTTAAATAAAACCACAATTCTAGCGGTTGTAGGGATTGAGCCGAAGTTTGCGCTTCCGCTTCTTGATCTTTCCCCCATCCCGATTGAGATCTGATCAAAGCCCGCCGCATTTCGGCGGGCTTTGATGTGTCAGCGAATAGAATCGTATGAGCAGAGAACGGTGCCCTGACCTAACCCTCTAGACTTTGTAGTAATCCCGATACCAAGCCACGAAACTGTTCACCCCGTCGCGGAAATCAGTCGCTGGGCGGTAGCCGGTTAGACGCTGAAGCAGGGTTGCGTCGGCCCAAGTGGCCGGAACATCGCCTTTCTGCATCTCCATGTAGTTTCGTTCGGCTTTCTTTCCCAATGCGTCTTCGATCGCTTCCACGAAGTCCAACAGGCGTACCTTGTCAGAATTGCCGACAT
This sequence comes from Aliiroseovarius sp. F20344, assembly GCF_023016155.1. Taxonomy (GTDB): domain Bacteria; phylum Pseudomonadota; class Alphaproteobacteria; order Rhodobacterales; family Rhodobacteraceae; genus Aliiroseovarius. Next base: position 297,394 of record NZ_JALKBG010000003.1, on the reverse strand, counting down.
TCACCACGCGATAGGGTGCGGCGGGGGACAGGCTGTCACCTTCTTCGATGTCGTCCTTACTTTCAGAGCGTACGGGGGCGGCGTCGATGAGTAGACGGATGCCGCGCACCAGATCCTCGACATAAGTAAAGTCGCGGAACATGTCGCCATTATTGTAGATATCGATGGGCGTGCCTTCGACAATCCCCTTAGTGAACTTGAACAGCGCCATATCTGGACGGCCCCATGGGCCATACACCGTGAAGAAACGGAACATCGTGGTTGGGATGTTCCAAAGATGAGCATAGCTGTGCCCCATGCTTTCGTTGGCTTTCTTGGTGGCAGCATAGATGGTCAGCTGGGTGTCTGCTTTCTCGGTCTCGGTGAACGGCATTTCGTCATTCGCACCATAGACTGAACTGGTCGAGGCCATCAGAAGGTGATCCACTTCGTGACGGCGGGCAGCCTCCATCACGTTGAACGTGCCGACCACGTTTGAATCGATATAGGCGCGAGGGTTCTCAAGGCTGTAGCGCACGCCAGCTTGCGCAGCGAGATGCACGATGATGTCAGGCGCAAATTCATCCGCCATCTCATCAAAACGTTCCAGATCTTCAAGCATACCCTCGGTCGCTGTGAAGGTTTCGTTCTGCAAAAGCATCTGGTGGCGGCGCTGCTTCAGCGTCACATCGTAGTAATCGGTCATCCCGTCAAAGCCGTGGACGCGGAAACCTTCGGCAAGAAGCAACTTGGACAGGTGGTAGCCGATGAAACCAGCCGAGCCGGTGACCAGAACCTTACGTTTTTTCATTGAGAAATACCTTTATCAAAACGGATCAGCCCGATCCTAACCCTCTGCGCGGTGCGCGCCAAGCAAAGAGGTAGGCAAAGTCTCAACTTCAACTTTTTTAGGCATGTCGGCCTTGTTTGCGTGCCGTTTCTTAATCAACACTGGTTTCGAAGCCCGCAGAGTGATAATCGCTGCCAGACAGAAAATTCAAGATAAAGGTGGGGACCGCATGCCTGCTTACCGTTCCAGAACTTCGACCCATGGCCGTAATATGGCCGGTGCCCGCGGCCTTTGGCGCGCGACGGGCATGACCGACAGTGACTTTGGCAAACCGATCATTGCCATCGTGAACAGCTTTACCCAGTTCGTGCCGGGCCACGTTCACCTGAAAGATCTGGGCCAAATGGTTGCGCGCGAGGTCGAGGCCGCCGGTGGCGTCGCCAAGGAATTCAACACCATCGCGGTTGATGACGGGATCGCCATGGGCCATGACGGGATGCTGTATTCGCTGCCATCGCGCGAAGTGATCGCAGACAGCGTCGAATACATGGTTAACGCCCACTGTGCGGATGCCATGGTTTGTATCTCGAACTGCGACAAGATCACGCCCGGCATGTTGATGGCCGCGATGCGCCTGAACATCCCGGTGATCTTCGTCTCTGGTGGTCCGATGGAAGCGGGCAAGATTGACCTTGCCGATCTGGACACCAAGAAGATTGACCTTGTTGATGCGATGGTCGCCGCAGCCGACGACAAATATACCGACGAGCAAGTACAGCATATTGAAGAAAACGCCTGCCCAACCTGCGGGTCGTGCTCGGGCATGTTCACCGCGAACTCGATGAACTGTCTGGCCGAGGCGCTGGGTCTGGCTCTGCCGGGCAACGGTTCGACGCTTGCAACCCACGCCGATCGTAAGCACCTGTTCCTTGAGGCTGGTCGCAAGATCGTTGAGATCACCAAGCGCCACTATCAAGACGAAGAAAAAGGCCTGCTTCCGCGTGAAATCGCGAGCTTTGAAGCGTTTGAAAACGCCATGTCGTTGGACATCGCCATGGGCGGGTCGACGAACACCGTGTTGCACCTTCTGGCCATCGCCTATGAGGGCGAGGTTGATTTCAACATGACCCATATGGATGCGCTCAGCCGCAAGGTGCCCTGCCTGTGTAAGGTCGCGCCAAACACGGCCAACGTTCATATGGAGGACGTGCACCGTGCCGGCGGCATCTTCTCGATCCTTGGTGAACTTTCCCGCGCCGGTCTGTTGCACAACGATTGTTCGACCGTGCATTCCGCGACCATGGGCGAGGCGATCGCCAAATGGGACATCAAGGTTGCCAACAACCCCGAAGCGGAAAGCCTGTTTAAGGCTGCCCCCGGCGGTGTGCGCACCACGCAGGCGTTCTCGACCGAGAATCGGTATAAGGAACTCGACACCGACCGCGAAGGTGGCGTGATCCGATCCAAGGAACATGCGTTCAGCCAAGACGGTGGTCTTGCGGTTCTGTTCGGCAACATCGCGCTGGATGGCTGCATCGTGAAGACCGCAGGTGTTGATGCGTCAATCCTGCAATTCACTGGCACCGCGCATGTTTGCGAAAGCCAAGACGCTGCAGTCAGCGACATCCTGACAGGCAAAGTGAAGGAAGGCGACGTGGTCGTCATCCGTTACGAAGGCCCACGTGGCGGTCCGGGAATGCAGGAAATGCTGTATCCGACCAGCTATCTGAAATCGAAGGGTCTGGGCAAAGCCTGTGCGCTTCTGACGGATGGTCGATTCTCGGGCGGTACATCGGGCCTGTCGATCGGTCACGTATCGCCGGAAGCGGCTGAGGGTGGCGCAATTGGGCTTGTCCAGCAAGGCGACAAGATCGAGATCGACATTCCAAACCGCACCATCAATTTGGCTGTGTCGGACGAAGAAATGGCCACACGTCGCAAGGCGCAGGACGAAAAGGGCTGGGCCCCTGCCGCGCCGCGGAAGCGTAAAGTATCCAAGGCACTGAAAGCCTATGCGATGCTCGCGTCGTCTGCGGCCAAAGGCGCGGTCCGCGTTATCGACTAAACCCTTTCAGGCGGGCGCGAAGGTAGGAATACCACCGCGCCCGTTTTCCCTTTCCTGACTGCCCCATCTGCCCCTAGGCTAAAGGGGCGAACGGAAAGGATACCCCATGCCCATCAAAGCCATTGCCTTCGACGCTTACGGAACCCTGCTGGATGTCTATTCCGTTGGTGCGCTGGCCGAGCAGTTCTTCCCCGGCAAAGGTGCGGCAATTGCCACGACATGGCGTGACAAGCAGATTGAATACACCCGCTTGCGGACAATGTGCGATCAATATGCGGATTTCTGGCAGGTTACGGGCAACGGTCTGGACTATGCCTGCGCGCTGCATGAGGTTGATCTGACCCCTGACATGCAAGCCGCCTTGATGGGTGCATACGAGGAACTCACAGCCTTTGACGAAAACCTCGCACAACTTACCCGGTTGAGAAAGGCTGGCGTGCCCATGGCGATCCTGTCCAACGGCACACACGCGATGATCAACAGCGCCTTGACGGCCGCCAAACTTGATGGGCTTCTTGATCATGTCCTGTCTGTCGATGACGTGGGCAAGTTCAAAACGGCGCCCGAGGCTTATCAGATGGGACCAGATGCGTTTGGCCTTCCCGCCGAAGATATCCTGTTCGTATCGTCCAATTGCTGGGACGTGTGCGGGGCAACATGGTTTGGCTATCACACGATCTGGCTGAACCGCGCGGGCCTTCCGATGGAGCGGCTTGGCGTGGAACCAAAGGCGCGCGCGCGCAGCCTGAAAGATGTGGCGGACTATGCGCTGGCGTCGTTTTCCGGGTAACGCTGCGCCCGCTTCGGTCCGTTGTCGGTGATCATGTCATATGACAGCGTGTGATCCATGTTGCGCATGCGGTGGCGCAACATTTGCCGTGTTAGACGCGCAAGATCGGCGGCAAATTCTGGGTTCTCTGCGATGTCTTCCAGTTCGCCCTTGCCTTCGTGATCGAACAAAAGCGGAGGCAAGTCGGCTGCAAATTCGATCAGGGTGAAACGGCTGTCGCGTAAGATACTGACGCAGGACGTGCTTGCATCCGTGCCCAGTGTCTTTTGCCAGATCGTGGGCGATATCGGATCCCCGAAATCCAGTTCCGAGAAGGAATAATCCCTCCAGTCCTCCGGCGTGTCACCGGCCAAGAACTGCAAAAGCGATCGCCCATCCATCGCGTTGGGAACCTCTTGCCCTACCCAGTTCAGGATCGTTGGTGTCAGGTCGATGCTTTCTGTTGGAACGTCCACCACATGGCCAGCCTTGCAGCCCGGGCCCCGGATGATCAACGGCGTGTGATAGGCCGCGTCATAAACCGAATGCTTGCCCCATGCGTGATGGTCGCCCAGCATCTCGCCATGGTCCGCGGTTACCACAAGCAGCGTGTTGTCCCACTGTCCGCTGTCTTTCAGAAACGTAACCACGCGCCCAATATGGTGATCCACTTCGGTGGCCAGACCCAAATAGACCGCGCGTAGGGCTTGTAGAGTCTCATCGCTGTCATCTGCCTTTGTGCCAAGCACGAAATTCGCCGCTTTTTCGTTGGCGATCGCTGGACCAAAGAATGGATGGACCGCTGCCTCATCCTCTCGCGTGCCAACGCGGGCAGGTGCGGGCAACGTCTTTGGATCATACATGTCGTTGTAGGGTGCGGGGGCCACCAAAGGTGGATGCGGGCGTATATAGGTCAGATGCGCGAACCAGCTTTGGTCGGCATAGGCTGGCATTCGTTCCAAAAACTGATCGGTCAGAAAAGCGGTATCGCTGTCTTCAGCCGCGTAAACGGCGGGAGCGTTCAGGGCAGACCCATCACCGCCGGGAATATAAAGCTGCCAGTAGTTGTTCCAGTGATGCCCTTTGCCCATTAAGTGTGAACGCCACGGATAAGACATCTCAAGCCGCATTTCGATCTGCTCGACAAAACCTTCCATCGGGCTTTCATAGGTGTGCATCACCGGGTCTTCTGGCGCGTGAACTCGCGGATCAAACGACGTGTCGGTGTAGCCAAACAGCATCGGCAAATACCCGGCCTTGCGCATTTCGCTGGGAAGCGTCGGCGTGTCGTGGCGCAGGGGCGTGCCATTGCGGACCGAGCGGTGGTTCATCGAATACTGCCCGGTCAGGATTGAGGCGCGCGACGGCCCGCAGGGATTCACAACTGAAAAATGCCGCTTGAAGGTGACGCTTTCGCCCATCAGCGCGCGTAGGTTGGGCAGATCTACGTGACCGGCCAACGCCCCATGCAGGCAATCCGCGCGAAGCTGGTCGATGATGATGAACAGCACGTTTTTCTTGGCGGCCATGGCGATTCTCCTGCTCTTACCCTCAAATTGATAGGGTATGGAAATTCGGTGGGTCTAGCAGAACTTGGTCTGGATCGAGATTTGCCGAAATCTGGCTCGGTCTACAGGCAAAGAAAAGCCGCGGGTGCTGAGGAGCAACCGCGGCTTGCGTTCGGCCTTAGCCGAGTGCTTTGTTTTGTCTTAAGCGCGTGACAACACGCTTGCTGGACGCGCTTTGGCCAGCGCCGCAGTCAACATGCCAGCTAAGGCAGCCTTAATCACGTCGCCCGGGATGAAGGCTGTGATGAGCCCTGTGGCTTCCACCAGTGTTTTGTCCAGCATGAAGGCCATGCCGGGAATGCCGAAAGCATACAGCACAACAATTCCACCAATGACCGATGCGATGCCAGCACCAAGCCAAAGGGGGCCGGCGCGCCACTTTTCGGTGATCAGGCCGGTCACGAAAGCTGCAATTGGGAAGCCGATCAGGAAGCCGACTGTGGGGCTTGCGAAGACGCCCAAGCCACCGCGTCCACCTGCCAAAAGCGGCAGACCGATGGCAACCAGCAGAAGGAACAGCAGAACGGCCAAGGCACCGCGCTTCGCGCCAAGCACAGTGCCGCACAGCATGATGCCAAGGCTTTGGGCGGTGATTGGAACGCCGAAAGGCAGGGCGATCTTGGGGATCAGTCCGAGTGCGGCGATAAGGGCCGCAAAAAGGGCGATCAATACAACGTTTCTTTCCATCTAGGGATTCTCCTTCATGGCATCGAAGCCACCGCGCGCACGCAGCGCGTCGGCAATGTGGTCTGCGTCATCTAACGCAAGAACAGTGAATGGCAGGATGATGCGCCAGCCGGGACGGCGGGCAGACCGGGCGCGCCATGCCTCGGTCAGGTGAGTGCCTTTGCTTATCAACACAGGCGTAAAGCGAATGACCAACGCGATTGCGGTCTCAAGGTATTCGGTACGCAGTCCTATCGCGCGTAGCGGAGTGGCCAGCCAGCGCACAACTGCGATCATGTCTGACAGCCGCGTCGTCATCGTAACCAGATTGGCCAACCCAACGGCGGTCAACATGCGCAGGATGATCACAAGCCCCTCGACCGAGGTGCGCGTCACGATGTGATACAGAGCAACCAAAGCGACGAAGGGCCAAAGAAGTTTCAAGGCGCGAAGCCCGGCTTTCAGGAAAACCGTTCCGGGCAGCGCATAGGCCATCAACAACCCCGCAAATGCGGTCAGATGGAATATCAGGCTTTCAGCCTTAAACAGCACAATCGTAGCAACACACAACAGCCCAAGCTTTAACCCTGCGGGCCAACCATGGGCGCGGGTCTCAATCGGAGAGGTCAGAGATATCATCGCTTTCCCCCTGCTGTTTCATCTGGGTCGTAAATGCGGGCAGGACGTCGTCCGGCGCGCCTTGCTGAACCAACTGGCCGGCTTCGATCCAGATCACATGATCATAGTCCGAAAGATCAGCCGGATCATGCGTGACGTGTACCAAGGTTCCGTCATAGCGGTCCAGATAGCGGCCAAGTTGCATGCGTGTGGGAATGTCCAAACCGGCAAAGGGTTCGTCCAGAACCAGAATGCGCGGGGCCATGGCTAGAACCGCCATAAGGCAGACCAATTGCTTCTGCCCTTGCGACAGGCCATGCACGTGACTGTCAGCCCAATGCGCCTTGCCGAACTTCTCCAGCTGATGGCGTGCAGCCCCTTCCGGGTCGTCAAGGCCAAGCTGGCGCAGGCCAAAGGTTAGCTCTTCGACCACAGTTGGGAAGATGATCTGGTGATCGGGGTTTTGAAACAGGATGCCCACCAGAGAGAGTGCTGCGCGGCGGTCTTTGGCGGGGTCCAGTCCTTCAATGCGGACCGAACCTTTGCTGGGCTTCACCAATCCAGACAGAACCCGGGCAAAGCTTGTCTTGCCTGACCCATTGCGCCCGATTATGCCGACACGCCGAGCCGTCAGATCGACCGACATTTCGGAGAGAATCTGCCGCTCGGCCACCGTGAAGGTGACGGCGTTGAATTCGATCCGTGCTGGTTTCATCTGACTGTCCATGTGCCCTTTCCAAGGCCCCAGAGTTTGCTGGTGTTTGACGGGCCTTTTAACGGGGCGCAACAGATAATGCCGCAAGAAAATGCGGAAATCGTAGTTCTACGCGCAGAAGTAAGTCCGAGAAAACGTCCAGAACCTACTTGATCTGATCGAGCTTCCAGTAATTCTCAGGGTAGGATTTTCAGGGATACCGTTTGCAGTTAACCGCTGACTTGAGACTTTCAGCTTGTGATGAAAGGCAATATTTGCTTTGAACAACACAACTTTTTGTTGAGAGGTTAATATGTGCGTAGCATGCGGTAACATGTATCATGTGAGCAAAGGTGGCTCCGAAACGCTTGGCTCTGTCGGGACTGCGTTTGGTAGCTCTGCATCTTTGCCGACGTACACGATTCCGCAGGCTGCGGACTATCTGGTAAATGGGTTTTGGGAAGATACGGGCCGATCCGCTCGGAAATTTGATGTTACCACAGGTGGCACGCTGACCTATTCCGTGACAGGCGTAGAAGCCGCCGGTGTTTGGTTCATAGAGAAAGCACTGGAAGCCTGGAGCATTATTACAGGTATCAACTTTGTCGTAGGATCAACGGCAACCGCAGACATCGTATTCGAGGACGACGATACAGGTGCTTACAACTGGTCTTCTGTATCAGGCGGCACAATTCTGCGATCAACAGTGAATGTTAGTACTGATTGGTATTCGGGTGACGAGTACGATATTCACAGCTACTCATTTCAAACCTATTTGCACGAGATTGGTCACGCACTGGGGCTTGGGCATGCCGGAGATTACAACGGCAGCGCCAACTTTAGCCAACAAGCGGTCTTCGCAAATGACAGCTGGCAAATGTCGGTCATGTCGTATTTCTCGCAGACCGAGAACAGTAATATTAATGCCAGCTACGCCTATGTGCTTAGCCCAATGGCGGCGGATATCTATGCGGTCCACAGCATGTATGGAACGCCTGTTTCGGCCAACTCGGGAAATACTGTTTGGGGGTATGGCTCGAATGCAGAAGGCGAGTTTTCGCAGTTCACAACCCATGGTGCGGGTTGGCCCGGGGCTGCGATGACTGTGTTTGACACTGATGGTGTAGATACGTTCGATTTTTCTCAGTCAGGTGCCAATCAACGCATAGACTTGCGCGAAGGCGCGGCATCCAACGTTCTGGGTGACAAGGGCAATCTGGTGATCGCCTTGGGCACTGTGATCGAAAATGCGAAGGGCGGTAGCGGCGACGATGTGTTAATCGGGAACAATGTCGGAAATACGCTTGAGGGCAGCGGCGGAAGTGACCGGCTGAACGGCTTGGACGGCGACGACAATTTGTTTGGTGACGCTGGCAATGACTATCTTATTGGCGGATTGGGCATGGACCACTTGGACGGTGGCGCCGGCTTCGACTTTGCTGACTACTCTACTGAGATTGACAGAGTTGTCGTGGACCTTGGGAATGGGAATACGGCGGGTGCTGCAGTTGGCGATACATTTACAAGCATCGAAGGTGTAATTGGCGGACAAGGAAACGATTCTCTGTTCGGAAATGGCAGCGCGAATACACTCCGCGGTTCGGGAGGAAACGACACCCTGTCTGGTGGCGCCGGAGCTGACCGACTGGAAGGTGGAACAGGGAGCGATGTGTTGATCGGCGGAGCAGGTGGTGACCAAATGCTTGGTGGCGCCGGATACGACCTTGTTGACTACCGAGGAGAGACCACGGCTGTAAGGCTTGATCTGATAAGCAAGTCAGGTCTGGGTGCTGCGGCTGGTGACAGTTACGCAGGTGTTGAAGGCGCTCATGGTGGGTCTGGTGCCGATACTCTAAAGGGTAACAACGCCAACAATCGCTTCTACGGCAACCAAGGTAACGACTTGCTTCTGGGTCGAAACGGTGCCGACAAATTGTATGGAAATGCCGGGGCGGATGTCCTTAAGGGCGGCGCAGGCGCAGACCGGCTCTATGGGCGTGATGGTAACGACATTATGACCGGCGGCACGGGTAGGGATCGCTTCTACTATGACGACGGCCGGGACCGGATCACGGACTTCCGCGCCGGTCAAAACGATCGCATTTTCATCGATCGTGATGATGTGCCAAAAGGCATGACGGTTCGGAAGATGTTGCAGAATAAGGCGAAGGTCATCAAGGGCGATGTTCATATCGACCTAGGGAACGGTGACAAGCTCATTATCGAGGACGTGTCCAACAAGATGAGCCTTGTCGACGACATACAGTTCTTCTGATCAGGTTTTCGGCGGATGGATCAGAACCGGTTCTGTAAAGCAGAACTCCTCAAGGTTCGTTCCATTCCCGATCCGATCCACCACCGCATAAAGACCTTGTTCGGCAATGGGAGCTAAGACCCCGTGCCAGGTTCCTTTGTGCAGGTTGATGGCCTGGTCTGGGCGCATGACGAAGGCTTTTGGCGTACCGGGTTTCCCGCCTTCGTCCGGGCAAACGGTCACCAGCAAGGGCACGCCGTTCATGGGAATAAAGGCCTGTGATCCCAGCGGGTGACGTTCGACAAGATCCAGCCCATAGGGAAATTGGCGTGCCTTTCCGTCAAACAAGCTGATCCCTGCGCGACCTTCGCCGAAATCCAACTGGGCCAAATCGTGATGCCGTTGGCACATGCCGGCATTAATGGTCAGGCTTTCACGGTCAGTCAGTTCAAGCACATCGCCAAACGGTGCGAAAGCCTCGGCAGTTAGCGGGGACGCAGTGATGTCGCTCATGGCAAAAGATCCGACAGACGAAACTCTGCAATGCGTTCGACTTGCCGACAGGCTTCAGCAAACTCAGTCTCCCGCTCATTTCCGATCCGGCGGTGGAAGGCTGCCAGAATAGATGCTTTGTCATGATCCCGCACCGCAATGATGAAGGGGAACCCGTGCTTGGTGACATAGTCGGTGTTCAGCTGCGTGAAGATTGCGCGCTCTTCATCTGTCAGCAGGTCCAACCCAGCCCCCGCTTGTTCAGATGTGCTCTCAGTGGTCAGCTTGCCTGCCGATGCCAGCTTTCCTGCAAGGTCCGGGTGCGCCTTAAGAACGTCCAAACGCTCGGCTTCGGTTGCGCGGCGAAATGCCCTGCTTAACGCATTATGTACACCCGCTGCGCTGTCATGCGCTGGGCCAAGCTCTTGCTCAAACGCGCGCTCTGCGATCCACGGAGAATGCTCGAATATTCCACCATAAAGCTCGACAAACCGGGCTTGGCTCATCTGGCTGGGACGTTCGAAACGCATGGGGGGATGGGTGGCGGCCCAATGTTCGGCGATCTCGATCCTGCGGGGGCACCAGACGTCCGGATGGGACTGCAAGTGTTCGATAAACCGTTTTAGGCCGGCAATTTTACCGGGGCGCCCGACAAGGCGGCAATGCAGCCCTACCGTCATCATTGCGGGCCGACCGGCTTCGCCTTCCGCGTAAAGCGTGTCGAACGCGTCGATCAGATATCGCCCAAAATCATCTCCAGTCACCCAGCCGGGCGCGGTGGCGAAGCGCATGTCGTTGGCTTCCAGTGTGTAGGGAATGATCAACTGGTCATGTGACCCTATCTCTGCCCAATAGGGCAGATCGTCGTCATAGGTGTCCGAGATATAGTCAAAGCCCCCTTGTTCTGCGACCAACCGAACGGTGTTGGCAGAACAGCGCCCCGTGTACCACCCACGCGGAGGCTCGCCGACAACTTCGGTGTGTAGTCGGATGGCTTCTGCAATGCAGGCGCGTTCGTCAACTTCAGCCATGTCTTTATGCTCGACCCATTTCAGGCCGTGCGAGGCGATCTCCCACCCCGCAGACTTCATTGCCGCCACTTGCTCAGGACTGCGCGCCAAAGCGGTTGCCACGCCATAGATCGTTAGCGGAATACCAGCACCTGTGAATAACCGATGTAGCCGCCAGAAACCGGCCCGCGCGCCGTATTCGTATATCGATTCCATGTTCCAATGCCGCTGTCCTTCCCACTGGGCAGCACCGGGGATGTCTGACAGGAACGCTTCGGATGCGGCATCGCCGTGAAGCACGCAATTCTCGCCACCCTCTTCGTAGTTCAGCACGAACTGAACTGCGACCTTAGCGTTGCCTGGCCATTGCGGGTGCGGTGGATTGGGGCCGTAGCCGCGCATATCACGGGAATATCGAACTGGCATGTTTACCTCGCTGTCAGCGTTCGATGCAGCATTCCAAGGAACGTGCCCTGCGTCAAACGTCTTTCCAGCCGAAGCGTGTTGGATCATAGTGGTTTCGATATAAGGAGGCGCGAATGACTGGATATCTCACCACCCATGTGCTGGACACGGCAAAGGGAAGCCCTGCGGAAGGGTTGCAGATTGATCTTTACCGGATCGAGGGCGAGGCACGCGCCTTGGTGAGGTCGCTTGTGACCAATGATGATGGGCGCACGGATGAGCAGATCCTGCCAGCGGAAGAGTTCGAAGCGGGCGTTTATGAGCTGGTGTTTCATGCTGGGAAGTATCTGCGCGCCTCTGGTCAAGCCGGGGCCGAGCCTTTGTTTCTCGACCAGGTGCCGTTGCGCTTTGGAATGGCCGAGGCTGCGCATTATCACGTGCCGCTGTTGCTAAGCCCCTATGGGTATTCCACCTATCGCGGTAGCTGATAAATTTTCTGAAATTAAATATACTAGAATCAGTATGTTGTGATATTTCGCGACGTGCTTTTGCCTGTCTGCGACCCATTTGCGCAGGCGCAATTGCTTGACTCGTACCTTGCTTATCTGACATTCCAATCAAGCGATCGGTTCCGCGCGTGCAGAAGCACCGCGGTAGTAATAGGGAATACGGTGAGGTGTAGCCATAAGGCGCCAAACCCGTAACTGCCCCCGCAACTGTGAGCGGCGAGCGAAGCTGAAAACGCCACTGGGCCACGCCCGGGAAGGCCAGCCAAGCCAAGACCCGCGAGTCAGGAGACCTGCCGGACGCTGGGCATTTGCCCAACCTAACCGGACGCCGGGGTGAGCGTCTGGCCCGGCGGTCACCAGACCATCCGAGCCATTATCCCCGTTGTTCCTTCTTTAATGCAGGCATCCGTCTGCGTACCCAAAGAGGACGACATGAAAACTTGTCTACTGGCCGCTACTCTGGCCGCATTCCTACCCGCTGCAGCGTCAGCGCATTTCCAATTGAACTACACCGAAGAAACGCTGATTGACCGACCCGGCGACGTGCCTATGGGGCTGGTCTTCTGGCATCCGTTTGAGAACGGCCATGTGATGGACATGGGCGAGCCTGTGGAATTCTTCATGGTTCATAACGGCGAAAAGGTTGATCTGTCAGACCGTCTTTCTCCGGCGACTTTCAAAGGCGCTACGAACGAGGCCGCCGCTTATACCGCGTCGGTTCCCATTAAACGCTCGGGCGACTATGTGGTCGTGACCGTGCCTGCGCCTTACTATGAGGAAAGCGAAGATATCTTCATCCAGCAGATCACCAAGGTCGTGCTGAACCGCAACACGCTGCCTACGGACTGGGATCAACCCGTGGGCTTGCCCACCGAAATCCTGCCGCTGAACAAACCTTATAACGTCGTCGTCGGCTCGACCTTCTCAGGCGTGGTTTTATCTGACGGCAAGCCCGTTCCGGGTGCTGAGATCGAAATCGAATACATGGCCGCCGAGCCAGATCTTGCTGCGTTCTCGACCACCGATAGCACGGTTGGCGCGATGCCCGGCGGGACCATTGTGGCCCTGACCGACGCGAACGGCGTCTTCACCTTCGGCATTCCGAAAGCAGGCAACTGGGGCTTCGCTGCTCTGGGGTCGGGTCCGGCAACCGAACATGACGGCAAAGAGCTGAGCCAAGACGCGGTTCTGTGGATTAACGCAACCGAGCTGAAGTAAGGAACGCGCGATGCACATTGTAGATGGAGCCCTGTCAAATCCTGTGCTGCTTGGCGGCGCGGCTTTGGCTGTGGGCGGTATCGCGATAGGCCTGAAAAAACTGCCGCTGGAACGTATTCCGGCGGCAGGTGTGCTGTCCGCCAGCTTTTTCGTGGCGTCGCTGATCCATGTGCCCATTGGCCCAAGCTCGGTCCATCTGATCCTAAACGGTTTGGCCGGGCTGGTGCTTGGTTGGGCGGCTTTCCCGGCGTTGTTTGTCGGGCTGCTGTTGCAGGCGGTTTTCTTCGGCTTCGGTGGGCTGACCGTGCTTGGCGTGAACGCCATCAACATCGCCGGGCCTGCCGTGCTGGCGGGCCTGATCTTTGGACGTCTTGTGGCGCGTGGAACTCCGATGCACGGCGCGATTTGGGGTGGCATTGGGGGCGGCTTTGCGATCGCCATGACCACGCTTGCCGTTGCGTTTTCGCTGGGCCTGTCTGGGGATGAATTCATCCCGGCCGCCAAGCTCGTCTTCGTGGCCCACATCCCCGTCATTGTGATCGAGGCACTTTTGTCCGGCGCGGCCATCTATCTGGCGCGGCGAGTAAAGCCAGAGCTGTTCATCGGCGCGAAAGGGAGCTTGGCATGATCCGCGTACTAGTACTGATCGCAACGCTTATCGCTCCAGTGCCCGTGCTGGCCCATAATGTGATCGCCAGTGTCTTCCCATCCGGCAGCGATATCGAAGGCGAAATTGGCATGTCCGACGGTTCCATGGCCACGGACAAACTGGTCGAGGTCTTTGATGAAGCTGGCAACAAGCTGGGTGAAGCGAAGACCAATGAGGATGGGTTCTTCGTCTACACGCCAACCCTACCGGTGACCCACATCTTCCGGTCAGACCTTGGGGCTGGGCATGTGGCTGAGGCGACGATGCCCGGTGCAGAGGTTGCGCAGTTGATGGGGCAAGGGGCAGCAGACGCCTCGGCGGCGGCGTCCGTTCTGGCGGGAGAACCTGCCGCAATGCCCACTACAACGGGCCTTTCGGATGAAACACGCGCCGAGATTGCGACCCTGCTCCGCACCGAGCTGCGACCGCTTCGGCAGGAGATTACAGCCCTGAAAACCGAAACCAACTTCCAGTCCATTCTGGGTGGGATCGGTTACATTGTCGGCCTGTTCGGCTTGGGCTTCTACATCGCCGCGCGGCGCAAAATGGAGGGTGGTAAGTGACATATGTCCTCACCTCCGACGACAAGCCGCTAACTGGCTTCGGGGCGCTTCGGGCGGCGGTATCGTCGCTTGATCCCCGGATGCGGATTGTGATGACGGTGTTCTATGCGATCACCGTTGTTGCGCTAGATGATCTGCGCGTGCTTTCCGGTGCTCTGATCTTATCCATGTGGCTGCTGGCAATCTCGGGCCTGCCCTTCCAGAAGACCCTGAAACGTATGGCGATGATGGACGGGTTCATCATCTTCACGCTGATCCTGCTGCCCTTCACCATGCCCGGCACGCCGATGTTCTCGGTGTTCGGATTTGATGCCACATGGGAAGGTCTGTGGCGCGCGACCGAGATTGCGCTGACCGCCAATGCCGTCATTTTGGCGGTAATGACGCTGGTCGGGTCGATGGAGCCTGTCACCATGGGCCATGCCCTTTTTGCGCTGAAAACGCCTGAACGGCTGGTGCATCTGATGATGTTCACCATCCGCTATATCGACGTCCTCAGGGAAGAGTATCTGCGACTACGTACGTCGATGAAACTGCGCGGATTTCGGCCTGGCACCAACTGGCACACGTACCGCAGCTATGGCTATCTGGTGGGCATGATGCTTGTGCGGGCAATCGAGCGCTCCGAACGCATTCTGGCCGCGATGAAATGCCGGGGCTTCTCCGGGCGCATCGTCTTGTTGGAAGAGTTCCGACTAACCCGCACGGATGTGCTGTTCGCCGTCGCGCTAAGCATCGCTCTGGCCGCCCTTGTCTGCGCCGAGGTCACTTATGCCGCTTATTGAGCTGACGGACATCCACTTTGCCTATCCGACGCTCGACCCTGTTCTTGAAGGCGCGTCGATGCGGCTGGAGCCGGGCGATCGGCTGTCGATTGTCGGCCCAAACGGTGCGGGAAAATCGACGCTTTTGAAGATCATCATGGGTCTGCTGGTGCCAACCCAGGGAATGATCACGGCGTTCGAAAAACCGCGCATCGAAGAAGCAGATTTTCACGAGCTTCGTCGTCGCATTGGCTTTGTGTTTCAAGACGCGGATGATCAGCTTTTTTGCCCCACAGTGGCAGAGGACGTTGCCTTTGGCCCGCTGAACCTTGGCAAGTCCAAGGATGAAGCGCTGGCCATCGTGGATGACGTCCTTGGACGACTTGGACTGATGCATCTGCGCGACCGGGTCACGCACAAGCTGTCGGGGGGGGAAAAGCGTTTGGTGACACTTGCGACAGTACTGGCGATGGAGCCTGAAGTTCTGATCCTTGATGAGCCTACTAATGCGCTCGACCCCGACAACTATGCACGTTTGGTCGAGATCCTTAAGGGACTGGATCAAGCCATCCTGCTGGTCAGCCACGACCCGGACTTCCGCGCCGAGATCGCGCCGGAAGGGTACCGGTTGGAAAACAGGGCGCTGGTGCGCCTTTAGGTCCTAACCCAGATTAATAACCGGACCACCTGCCGCCTCGGCATCATCCCGATCATGGGTCACAAGCAGCACAGGCAAAGCGCGGGCGCGGGCGTGCTCAAAGACAAGATCGCGCACCTGTCCGCGCAGTTCAGCGTCGAGGCCCGAGAACGGTTCGTCTAATAAAAGCGCATGAGGCTCGGACAGAAGCATGCGCATCAATGCGACCCGTGCCCTCTGACCGCCCGATAGGGTGGCGGGGTCTCGGTCGGCAAATCCCTCCAATCCAACCTCGGCAAGGGCAGTGTCGATCTTGGTGCGCCGTTCAGCGCGCGCGCCGCCGGGGGCGAGCCCGAAGGCAAGGTTCGCCCCGACGCTTAGGTGTGGAAACAGAAGGGCGTCCTGAAACAAGATGCCGACACAGCGTTCGTCCGGCGGCAGGGGCGTTAGATCGCGACCGTTCAGGATGATGTGGCCAGAGCAGTCGAAACTGTCCGCCAGCGTGCCGATAATCGCGGAGAGTAGCGTGGATTTACCCACACCAGACGGGCCCATGATCGTCAGCACCTCGCCAGGCGTGACATGGGTATCGATGGTGATCAATTGCGTGCCACCATGTGTGATCGCCACCTTATCCAGATGCAGCCCATCAGCCATTCAGAAGTCCCTTTCGATTGCGCCATATCAGGGCGGGAAGGGCCAAGGCCAGCGCAAAGGGCACCAGCGCAGCGGCGGTCTGCATCAAGCCAAAGACGCCAATGGCGCGGCGGTCGCCGCCAGAGGCCAGCGCGACGGCCTCAGTTGTTAGTGTTTCGATACGGCCACCTCCGACCAGAAGCGTTGGCAGGTATTGCCCGACGGACACTGCGACCCCCACGGCAATGGCGGTTAGAAGCGGGGCCAGAAGCATCGGAAGACGAACACGCCAGAGAACACAATTAGGGCTGGCACCAAGGGCAGCAGCAACGGTGGCTTGGCGCGTATCCCATGCCTTCCAAGGCCCCTCCAACGACAGGCGCAGATAGGGCAAGACAAAGACCAGATGAGCCAGCACAACGGGCGCGCGGCCCATGTCTAGGCCAAGGTTCAGAAACAAAGTTTGAAGTCCCGGCAGAAAGGCAGTTTGCGGCACGATCAGCGGCAGATAGATCAGCCACATGCCGCGTTCTGTCAGGCGCAGGTTGCGGCGTTCCTCGGTTTCAAGGCATCCCACGGTGAGAAGCATACCGACTGCGACAGCAATCGCAGCGATTAGTGCGGTTTCACCAAGCGCATCCAGACTGCCGGCGCGGTGGCGGATCCAACTGCGCGCGGTGAACTGGTCGGGCAGGAGGTCGGGGAAGGTCCAGAAGCCTGCAATGGACCAAACCACCAGGCCCAAAAGGCCGATCAACAGGGCGAGGGATATGGCAGTGCCCAAGGCAAACCCCATGGCGCGCAAGGTTCGGTCGTTGTGACCGCGGTGCCCTGCTTCAATCCGGGCGCAGGCCATGCGGGCGAGGAGCTTTTCACCAAGAAACCACAGACCAACCGCCCCGACTACCAGAGCGAGCTGCACCAAGGCCGCGGCGGCAGCTTGCAGGCGGAAGGCGATGTCCGGGTCCGACATCCACCGCACGATTTGGACGGAGAGTGTTGGGGGTGTGGAAGGTCCAAGGATCACCGCCACATCGACCACCGACATCGACCATGTCAGAACCACCAGCACCGGCAGCCGGATGCGGGCATAAACTGCCGGGAAGATCGCGAACATCCAGGCCGAGATGCGACCGTAGCCCATGCTCTGGCTCAGTGCCATGCGGCGTGATCCGTCGATCTGCCCCAGTGCAGCGATGGACATGAGGAGGAGGAATGGCACTTCTTTCATCACCATGCCTGCGATCAGGGACAGCCCCCATGGGTCGTTCAGGATCAGAAGGTCAGGCGGTCGGTCCCAACCTGTAAGCCATGGGGAGAACAGTCGTGCAATCCAGCCGGATGGGGCGATCAGAAAGGCCAGCCCGAAGGCGGCTGCAGCGTGGGGAACCGACAGGAAGGGCGATAGCAGGCGTTCAAGAAGGCGAAACCCGCGCGTCCCGGCCCATCCGGCAAGGATCAGCGATGTGATTGCCAGCGAAAGCACCGCTGCCACGATCCCGGTGACCAGAGATAGTCGGATTGCGGGGCCGATCCCTGGCCAATCAAAAAGCGCGTGGAACGCCTCAAGATTGGGTCCGGTTTCACCAGCGGCCGGCAAGTGCCCAAATGCGGGTAGTATCGTTCCCCACAGCCCTGCCGCAAGCGGACCCAGCAGCACCAAAACGGTCAGCGTCGGGAACAGGGGAAGAGGGGAAAAACGCACCATATCAAAGTCGAATTTGCCCCGCACATCACGCGCGGGGCAAGCCCGTTATTGAACGCCGTAGCGCGATTGCCAGTCATCCGCGATGCGGGTCATCCAACTGGGGTGCGGTTCGTCTTGCACTGTGCCAAGCTGAGCAGGCGTCAGGGTCGCAATTCCAAGGTCGAGCGCATTGAACCGCGCACGATCCTCGTCCGATAGGGCAGCCATGTTCAGGACGGTGCCGTAGCCCAGCACATTGGGATCTTGTGCATTTGCCTGTGCCTCGGGCGACATCAGGAAATCGGCCAGAACCATCGCACCGGCTTTCGAGCCCGAGTTATACGGGATCGCCACGAAGGACGCGTTTCCGATGGTGCCTTTATCCAACACGAAGGTGCGCACGGTGTCGGGCAGTTCGTAGTTGGCAATGGCAGTCGATGCTTCGGATGGTGAGAAGCTGATCGCCAGATCAACTTCGCCATCATTCATCAGCTGAATTTGACGCGGGCCATTGGCGGGATAGGCGCGACCCTCGCGCCAGAGCGTGGGGGTCAGTTCCTCAAGGAAGCTCCACAACGGCGCGGTGACGGTGTCATAGCTGTCATCCGACACGGGGGCTGCAAGGGCAGAGGTGTCCTCGGCCAGTTCAACCAGCATTTGCTTCAGGAAGGTGCTGCCCAGAAAATCTGGCGGCTGCGGATAGGTGAAGCGACCGGGATGTGCCTTGGACCACTCAAGGATCGCAGCGGCCGAGGGCAGCGGGGCAGGGATGTCCGCCGTGTCATACATGAACACGACCTGCGCCATGGCCCATGGGGCCTCGAACCCTTCGACTGGAACGGTGAAATCGGTGCGGACTGTTTTGCCGTCAGCATCGACATACTTCCAGTTCGGAAGTTGCTCGGCGAAGGGTCCAAACAGCAATCCAGCCTCTTTCATTGAGGCGAAGTTGGCGCCGTTAATCCAGATCATGTCGATTGCGCCATCCTTATCCTGCCCGGCCTGCTTTTCGGACAGAACGCGGGTCACGGCATCGGCGGTATCGGTCAGCTTCACATGCTCCAACCTCACGCCGTAGCGGGTTTCGATCTGATCCCCCGCCCATTCGATGAAGGCGTTGGTGGTGGGCGAACCACCCCATGCGTTCCAGTAAACGGTTTGGCCTTTGGCTTCGGCCACGACGGCGTCCCAATTGGATGGGTTTGGATCGGCAGCACCGGTAAGGGGCAGCATAGTGGTCGCCAGCAAATTGGCGGCAAAAGCGAGGTGTTTCATTCGGTCTCCTGTTGGTCGGATGAAAGTTGGCCAAATGCTTGATACGCGCCATAGACGCGCAGGATGGCAGTGGCAAAGCAAAGAATGCCGAACGCCCATGCGAGCGGCATAAAGAAACGGGGGACAAGGCAGAGCAGGACGAAGAACGCGATGGTTTCCGTCCCTTCGAGCAGCCCATTTGAATAGTAGAGCGACTTCACCCCTTGGGTGCGGGTCTTGATCCCCTTTTTCTCGGCGAGGATGGCATAGCCAAGAAAGCTGGCGCCGTTCACGTAGAAGCTGAGAAGCAAAAACGCGCCTGCGATGCCGTTTGTGCTGGGGTCAAACAGGATAAAGCCGAAGGGGATCGCGCCGTAAAACAGAAAGTCGGACGCGATGTCCAAATACCCGCCGAAGTCGGTCTTGTGGGTGGCGCGGGCAACGGCTCCGTCCAAACCGTCGGCAAGACGTGACAGAATGATAAGGACCAATCCCATGGTGAATGACCCCATCGCGATTGCAACGGCAGCGGCGATCCCGACCACCAATCCAGCAAGCGTGACCGAATTGGCGCCAACACCAACACGTGCCAGACCCCGCCCCGCCATGTTCAGCGGCGGATCAATCAACTTGCGTGCGTAGGCGTCTAACATGACGCAGTCCTTTCCCGTCACCAATCTGTCGCGGTGTTCGATTGATATCTGGACCAAATCTGCATCCAACGTCCATCCAGCAAACGAAAACGTGAGCAATCGTCATAGCTTCGGCACGAAATAGCTTGGAGCTTCCAGCGTCTTGCGATTGAATAGGGCGTTCTCAGGAGGCCCGAATGACGAAACCGACCTATTATGTACCCGAGGGGGGATTACCCCCTCAAACGCAGCTTTTGACGGATCGTGCTGTTTTCACGGATGCCTATGCGGTTATTCCTAAGGGTACGTTGTCAGATATCACGACCTCGGCCTTGCCACACTGGTCTGACGCGCGGTTTTGGGTCTTGGCGCGCCCGCTGTCTGGCTTTGCTGAAACATTTTCGCATTACATCGCCGAGGTCGCACCGGGCGGAGGCAGCACCCGACCAGAAGACAATCCGCAAGCCGAGGCTGTGTTGTTTGTTGTCGAGGGGGAAGTGTCCCTTACGATTGATGGAGCTGAGCATAAATTGGTCACCGGCGGTTACGCCTTCCTACCGGCTGGTTGTCCTTGGGCTTTGACGAACGCCTCGGATGCGGCGGCCAGCTTCCATTGGATCCGCAAAGCGTACCAATCCGTTGATGGGGTGGATGCGCCCGAGCCATTCGTGACCAGCGACGCCGTTCATGATCCGATCCCAATGCCCGGAACCGATGGCGCATGGGCTACGACACGTTTTGTCGACCCTTCCGACTTGCGCCATGACATGCATGTGAACATCGTGACGTTCCAGCCTGGCGGTGTCATTCCTTTTGCCGAAACCCATGTGATGGAGCACGGGCTTTATGTGCTGGAAGGCAAGGCGGTTTATCGCTTGAATCAAGATTGGGTCGAGGTTGAAGCAGGTGACTACATGTGGCTTCGCGCGTTTTGCCCGCAAGCATGTTATGCAGGCGGACCCGGTCCGTTTCGATACCTTCTTTATAAGGACGTGAACCGACATATGTCGCTTGGGAAACTCTGATCACACAAAATTTGATCAAAATCTCGAAACTAATCCTTGAACCAAACCCGCATATCCCCTTCTGTGGGGATAATATATGCGCGCGAAGGACACGTCATGGCACAGAAAATCCGCATCGGATTAAACGGTTTTGGCCGCATTGGCCGATCGATCCTGCGCATCTTGGCTCAAGATGCTGGCCCGTTTGAGGTTGCGTTCATCAACGACATCGAAAGCTTGGACACCTGCGCCTACCTGTTCAAATATGACAGCGTATTTGGTCCGTTCCCGGGTGAGGTATCGGCTGGTGATCAGGCGTTGTTGATCAATGGGCAATCCATTCCCTTCTACGACCGTTCCGACATCAGCGCGATGGATCTTTCGGATGTGGACGTAGTTCTGGAATGCACCGGCATGGCGGGCAAACGCGCGGTCGCCGAGCGTGGTCTTGCTGCGGGCGCGCGCAACGTTTTGATCTCGGGTCCGTCGTCCGAGGTTGATGTGACTGTCGTGCTGGGGGCAAACGAAGATCAGTTGTCGGGGCATCGGATTGTGTCCAACGCATCTTGCACCACCAATGCGCTGGCCCCTCTATTGAAGCTTCTGGATGACAAATTTGGCGTGATTGGCGGGCATATGACGACGGTGCATTGCTATACAGGCAGTCAGCCCACAGTGGATAAACCACGCGAGAATGCGGCACGATCCCGTGCGGCAGCGCTGTCGATGGTCCCGACCACGACCAGCGCCCACAAGCTTGTTGGGGACGTCTTGCCCGAGCTTCAGGGCAAGATCGAGGCCCGCGCGATCCGTGTGCCCACGGCCTCGGTTTCCTGTATCGATTTGACCGTGCGTCTGAGCACTGAGGTCAGCGAAGCCCAAGCCCGAGCATTCCTGAAACAGGGCGCCACGGGCCATGTTCTTGGGTGGACAGAGGAGCCGCTTGTGTCGTCTGACCTACGTATGAGGCCCGAAAGCCTGGTGATCTCGGGCCCGGAAACGTCGGTATCGGAGGGCGGCTTGCTTCGGGTCTTCGGTTGGTACGACAACGAATGGGGGTTCTCGCACCGCATGTTGGATGTCGCCCGTTTGATGGCGCAGAACTAAGTCAGTTCGAAGGGTTGAGCGGTGTGAGTCTACACAGCGCATGCGTGAATATTGGCTGCGTCAAGGGGTGTTTCAGTCGGGATTCCCGTAAGGCTTCGGCCCTTGGCGGACATGCAACCCCTTGCTACCATAGCCTTATGCGAACCCAGCGCTATTTTGCGCTATAGATGATTGTTTTGCCATGACTGAACCCGCACATCCAATGTCGGGCGGTGATGATGGTCTGACAGGAAGAACCCGCGACGAAGCGATTGAGCGTCTTTACGATGTTGCGCTTGATCCATCACGATATGAAACGCTTCTGGATCTTTGGGAGTCAGCCCTGAAACCGCTACGCGAAGGCGTGGATTTATCCGCGCCTCGGCTGCTCGACGATCATACGATTTCAAGCCATTTCGACCGAGCGGGCGCGTTTTTGGACCGGCTGGATCAATCCAGCACACAAGACCAATTGAATGCTGCCATTGCGCCTTTCGATAAGGTTGCAGCCTTTCTGTTGGATCAGAAGGGAAAGGTTGCAGCGGTGAACGGCGCCGCCGAACAAGTGTTGGGTTTGGTGCTGGGCGACGACATTGCAAAGATGCGCGTGAATCCAGAGGATGTGGAAAGCATCCGGGTTGCCGCGCGCCTTTTGGTTACGGATGAAAATGAAAACACCGCCGTCCTTCGTTTGCGCTCGCGCGAGAAAGGACATTTCGTCGTCGTGCGCTTGCAGGAAGTTCAGGTGGGGGACCGTGGCGCATACGTCCTTGCCGCGTCCTCCGAAGTCAGTTGCCCCGACGGGTTCGAAGACATCCTGAAACGGGCCTTTGACCTGACGGGCGCGGAAGCAAGTGTTGTACAAAACTTGGTCGAGTGCTGTTCGGTTAAAGAGATCGCTGAACAACGAGGACGCTCGGTCGATACCGTCCGCGCACAGATCAAATCCATCCTCTCCAAGACCGAAACGAAAAGCCAGATCGAGCTGGTGCGCCTGGCGCTTTCCGTGATGGATATGTCAAACCTGACGATCAAAGCAGATCCCGGTCCGCGCATTGTCAGCCGTGGTTATGCGACGCTGGAAGAACGCCCATTTCAGACGCTGATCACCCCTGATGGGCGGCGGTTGGACTATCTGGTTTTGGGGGATCCGGCTGGAAAGCCCGTTTTGTTCCTACCCTTGGATTATGGGCTGGTCCGTTGGCCAGCGTCGGCCGAAGCAGAGGCCAAAACCCGTGGCATCCGCGTGATTGTCCCGGTACGTGCCGGATTTGGACAGTCTGACATGGTGCCTTCATCTGTCGACTATGACGAAACTGCAACCCGTGACACGCTTCAAATTCTCGCGGCTGAAGGCGTTCGGCGCTGCCCCATCATCTCGCTGGGATCAGACAGCCATTATGCGTTTTCGCTTGCCGGACATGACGAGGTTGAATTGACCGCGATCATCGCCTGCGCAGGTGTTCTGCCGATGACCAATCGCGCACAATATGAGCGCATGGAGAAGTGGCACCGCTTTATTTTGGCGGGGGCAAGATATACGCCGCACTTACTGCCCTTTATGGTGAAAGCCGGGTTCTATCTTGCGCGGAAAATCGGGAAACGCGGGTTTATCCATGCTGTCTATGGCAACAATCCAGCCGATATTGAAACCTTTGAAAATCCAGAGGTTTTTGAAGCAATGGTCACAGGATCAGAGACCGCGCTGACCGACACACATTCATCCCATGAAGCCTTTTCGCGCATGGTGATGGGGGAACAGCAAACCGATTGGTCCTTCAGGGTTCAAGCTCAGAAAGGACGACTGCCAGTCATCTTCATGAATGGAGCACAAGACCCACAGGTGCCGCTTGCCACTTTGGACGAGTTTCGTGCGGATTATGATTGGATCGACTTCCGTCTTTATGACGATGCTGGGCAACTTGTGTTCTTCCGTCACTGGCGGGATGTCTTGGACGAGGTCGAAAAACATCTAGGCTAAAGCGTTTTACCCTAACTTGGGTATGACGACAGACCGGGCACCTCGTAATCTCATCATTATTGATATGAAGAGGTTTTTAAGTTGCCAGATATTCTCGAAATTTTTGCGGGATACCCATGGCTCCTTCAAGTTGGAGGAGTGATTGGATCGGCCATCTATGTAGGTGGGTTCGCAATGGTTCAATGTGGGTACACATGCGGCAATGGCGCTGGGTATTCGCTGTCCAAAATAGTGGCAGCGGTGCTTGTGCTGGCCAGTTTGATTGATGCGTTTAACCTGGGTGCTTTCCTGATCCAGGTCGGATTCATCTTCTTCGGATTGGTTGGAATGCTTCGTCGTGGGGAAACATTACGTTCCACTTCGTCACGTCACCGGGAATTGCACCGAAGCGTGACGCGTTTTCCCGCGACCGAAGCGTCTTGATGGCGCTGTATACATCAGTTTGTGCTTTGCAAACATCTCAACCGGGGGTGGGTCAGAGTGTTGTTCAAAGCATAAGTCATGGGCGAAGTGGCGCGTCCATGTAAGTGCTCGGGGTCGTCAATTCCCGTTGGCGATCCCGAGACTCAATCTCACTCAAGTACCGCAGAACGTTGTATACGGCCCGAACCCATCTGGGGCAGGCAAGGCATAGGCGTCAGCGCCCTCTTGCAGTTGGAAAGGCGTGCTCAGCACCTCAAGCAATCGATCAAACGGCCCCATGTCACCATCGGACGCGGCGGCCAAGGCTTCTTCGACCAGGTGATTGCGCGGGATGTAGATCGGGTTCACCGCATCCATTGCCGCCGCGCGTGTATCATGCTTGCCGTCATGTCCTAGCCGGTGCTGATAGCGCGCGATCCAGTCCATGGTACCCTCGACTTTCAGTATCCCTTTCAGAGCCTCCGCATCGCCGTCCGCCACACGCGACAACGCGCGGAAGGTCTGAGTGTAGTCGCTGCCGGCCTCTTGCATCAGGGCGTGCAAGTCGTTTGTCAGATCTAGATCCTCGTCCCGCTCAGTGAACAGTCCCAGCTTCCGGCGCATCCCGTCCAACCAATGCTGTTGGTACTGCTCGGGGAATGCCTCTAGCACCTCCATCAGCTGCGCGATGGCGGCGTCCTGATCTTCCGGGTTGATCAGAAGGACCAGCGTTTCCGCGAAGCGTGCAAGGTTCCACTGCGCCAGATTGGGCTGGTTTCCGAACGCATAGCGTCCTTGCCGGTCGATTGAGGAAAACACGGCATCCGGGCTGTAGGCATCGATAAAGGCGCAAGGGCCGTAGTCGATCGTCTCGCCGGATATGGTCATGTTGTCGGTGTTCATTACGCCATGAACAAAGCCCACATGGACCCATTCTGCGATCAGATTCGCCTGACGATCTTGGACTTGCCGGAACAGCTCAAGATACGGAGAGTCTGCCGCAGTCGCGTCAGGATAGTGGCGAGCAATGGCATAGTCGGCAAGCTTTCGAACACGAGCATGATCCCCGCGCGAGGCAAAGAATTGGAACGTCCCAACGCGCAGATGTGAAGACGCTACACGCGCCAGAACGGCGCCCTGTTCCGGGCCGTTCTGGCGCAGCACCATTTCCCCTGTGGTTGATGCCGCCAAGGCCCGCGTTGTGGGAATGCCAAGGGCGTGCATCGCTTCGCCCATTAAGTATTCGCGAAGGACCGGACCCAACACGGCTTTGCCATCTCCGCCACGCGAAAATGGGGTTTTGCCAGATCCTTTTAGGTGGATGTCACGACGCTGACCGTTGAGATCAATCAGCTCGCCGATCAGCAGGGCGCGCCCGTCTCCAAGTTGAGGGGAGAACCCGCCAAATTGGTGCCCGGCATAGGCCATGGCGATCGACGTGCCCCCTTCGGGTGCGCGCATCCCGGTCAGCTCTTGCGCGCCTTCGGGTGTCAAAAAGTGGTCCGCATCAAGCCCAAGCTCTTCCGCCAATGGGTGGTTCAAACGAAGGACGTGTGGCGCAGGCACCTGCGCGCCTTGCACCGTCACATAGAAGCCCTCAAGCTCGCGGGCATAGCTGTTGTCGAACTGCAGCGGTGGTTTGGCCATCCGTGTTACGCTCTACTCAGCCGCATCGCGCTTGGGCAAAACCCAGTCGGGGCGGGCGAAGTGGCAGGTATAGCCGTTCGGCAGGCGCTCCAGATAGTCTTGGTGTTCTGGCTCTGCCTCCCAGAAATCTCCGGCGGCTTTCACTTCGGTCACGACATTGCCGGGCCACAGCCCGCTGGCATCGACATCCGCGATGGTGTCCAAAGCAACCTGCTTTTGCTCGTCCGACAAATAGTAAATGCCTGAACGATAGCTCGTGCCCAGATCATTGCCTTGACGGTTCAACGTGCTTGGATCGTGGATCTGAAAGAAGAATTCCAAGATCTTACGATAGCTGGTCTTGGTCGGATCAAACCAGATCTCAATCCCTTCTGCATGGGTACCGTGGTTGCGATAAGTGGCATTCGGGACGTCACCGCCCGTATAGCCAACCCGCGTTTTCGTCACGCCGGGCAGCTTGCGGATCAGATCCTGCATGCCCCAGAAACAGCCACCGGCCAGAATTGCGCGTTCAGTCATGAGCTCTCCTCCACAAGGTCAAGATAGTCGCCATAGCCTTCGGCTTCCATCTGGTCTTTCGGCACAAACCGCAGCGAAGCCGAGTTGATGCAATAGCGAAGCCCACCGGTTTCGCGCGGGCCATCGGGAAAGACGTGGCCCAGATGGCTGTCACCGTGCTTGGAACGCACTTCGACCCGATCCATTCCAAACGTGCTGTCGCGATGCTCGGTCACATGGGCTGTCTCAATCGGGGTCGAGAACGCAGGCCAACCGCAGCCAGAATTAAACTTAGCCGAGGACGCAAACAAAGGTTCGCCTGAAACCACATCGACATAGATGCCGGGTTCATAGTGCTTATCATACTTGCCCGAATACGCCCGTTCCGTCCCGTTTTGTTGGGTGACCCGGTATTCTTCCTGGGTCAGACGATCAATGGCATCCTGAGTTTTCTGATAACGCATGGTGGTCTCCTTCAGTTACCAGCAGGATATGGGGTGTCGCGCGCAAAATGGAAGCACCGTTTGAAGCACGCCTGCGTGATCGTTCTGTAACGCTTTTGGATGCCCATTTAGAAACGGGTTGGCGAAAACGGTTCAAGAGATAGGGCGGGTTTTGCCCCCAGAGCGAGATCCGCAACCAGTTCAGCCGTGCCCGCCGATTGTGTCAGCCCAAGATGTCCATGACCAAACGCATACATCACGCGTGGATTACTGGGAGAAGTTCCGATAACCGGCAAACTGTCTGGCAAAGACGGGCGGTATCCCATCCATTGCGTACCGCCTTCTGTCCGCAAACCGGGCAGAAACTCCTGCGCTTTTTGCAGCAGGATTTCTGCGCGTTTGTAATTGGGTGGCCGCTTCAAGCCGCCAAGCTCAACCGCGCCACCCACGCGCACGCCACCACCGATTTTCGACGCGACAAAACCATGCCCGCTGAACGTCAGGTGAGTGCGAAGATCGAACGCGCCTGGTGGTAATGTCGTGTTGTAACCACGCTCTGTTTCCAGCGGGATACGATCACCAACGTGGTGTGCAAGATGATGCGACCATGCGCCTGCCGCAACAATCAGCCGTGACGTTTCAATGGGGCCATCAGACGTTTCGACCCGAACTCCAGTCTCGGACGAGGCGAGGCCCTGAACCTCGGTAATTTGAATCTGACCGCCAAGGTCACTGAGAGCTTGCGCAAGGGTCTCTGCCCAGACCTTCGGGTCGACAGTGTTCAACCAATCCGGAGTGAACACCGCGTGGGTAAAGCGTTTGTCCAGCCCCGGCTGGTACTCCGCAATTATGTCCGAGTTTGTGAGGTGCGTGGCGTTGAACCCATGTTCCTGCCGCAGCTTCCATCCGGGAAGCGTGCCACGATACTCTTTGTCGCTTTCGTAAAGCGCCAGCTGCCCATCGCGCATGATCAGATGCTCGCCGTCGATCTGCGCCAGCTGCCTTTCAAAAGCAGCTTTGGACAGGTGCATCAGGTCTGCCTGTGCCAACATTGAGGACTTGTAGCGATCAGGCCAGCTGGCGCGCCAAAACCGCAACATCCAAGGCGCGATGTGAAGCGCATAGGCGGGCGGGATCGAAAGCGGGCCCAGCGGGTCCATCAGCCACTTTGGCGCTTTCATCATGATGCCGGGCGTGGCCAAGGGAACAATTTCCTGAAAGGCAAATGCGCCTGCGTTTCCTTGCGACGTCTCACCCGCGACGCCTTTGCGATCCAGCACGCGGACTTTCTGGCCGCGGCGCGCAAGCTCAAGCCCGATGCTAGTGCCAACAATTCCAGCACCAATGATTGTGATTTCGTCAGACATCTTTGACCTTCAAGAAAGCGGTGGTGGTTAGGTTCGGATACCATCCTTGAAGGGATCGCGCGCGTCAAAAATTAAGCGGCTTTCAGCCATGATGTAGGCTTGTCCGGTGATCGTCGGAATAACGCCACCATTCGGACCGGCTGTGCAGGATAGACGGTAAGGGCTCCCAATGACGCTCTCCTGTACGATCTCTTCCCCGTACTGAAGCCGCCCATCCGCGACCAAGCACGCCAACCGCGCAGAGCTTCCTGTTCCACAAGGGGAACGGTCATAGGCGTCGTCCGGGCACAGCACGAAGTTGCGGCTGTGCATTTCCGGGTTTGGGGATGTGCCCTGAAAGATCACATGATCAATCGGTTCACTGTTTTCGCCGCCGATCTTATTTGCATTCGCCGTGTCGCGAATGGCAATGGCCGCATCAGTTAAGGCACGTATGCTTCCGGCGTCGACTGGAAGGGGCGCGGGATCAAGAATGAAGAACCAATTGCCGCCATATGCAACATCGCCTTTTACCTGGCCAAGGCCGGGCACATCCAACATCACACCCGCCTGAACGCGGCGGCTTTCGATATTGGTCACGGTCACGGTATTTGCGTCAGACAGTTCGACCTCGACCACCCCGACGGGGGTTTCGATGCGGTGCCGACCAAGACCGATACGCCCCAAATGGTAAAGCGTCACGGCAAGCCCGATTGTGCCATGCCCACACATTCCAATAACCGCACCGGCATCAAAGTAAATCACGCCCGTAACGCAGCTTTGGTCCACGGGTTCAACCAGCAAAGCGCCGACCATCGCGGGCTGCCCGCGCGGTTCAAGCATGACCGACAGGTAAAAGTCTTCGTGGTCGTCCGCCAAGCGCTGGGCGCGTTCCGATAAGGGGCCACGCCCTAGATCCGGCCCACCATCCAGAATGACCCGAGTTGGTTCGCCGCCGGTGTGGCTGTCGACAATGTTCATAAAGGATTGAGCCTGAGACTGTTGCGGTTAGTGCAGCGTACTATGCAACTTGTCACCAGAAAAGACCGTCAGACCGGTCGTGCCCATAACTTGTGCAGAAACTGCACGGGCAACGACCGGATCTGAGCCAACGGCATCGAGGCAATCCTCGACGCGCAGACACACATTTAGCATGCGCTTGGCGCTTTCTTTCAGTTGATCGTCTGTGAATCGTGTTGCCGTACCGCAGGGGTGAAGGGCGCAGCGCATTCTTTTAGATGGATTGTTGAAGTGTTCACATTGGCAGAGATGCCATAAACTCTTTCGAGCACCTTACAAAACCTTGTCGAAGGTGCGAGCGTTCCATTGATTGAAATGTCCTGATTCATAGATAATTAATTGTAAGAAAGCCGGATGTCCGCGAGTGGTACAAAGCAGCTTATTTAATTTTGGATACAAAAATCCAGAAGAATTACGACGACCTCGCGTAAACTCTCTACTCGCTAGATTTAAGGGTTAGATATTCCACAAATAATAGCAATGCGTGGTTGATTTGGTTTGTTTCCAAGCCAAGATCTTACCCGCCGAAGCCAGACAAACTTCCGAACGATCCAATGGCTCCTGTCAGAATCGGGGATACGATTGCGATGATGGCCTTTAGCGCATCCAGAGTTGCGATGCGTTGAATGTCGAAGCCCGCAACATCTTCGGCTAGCTCTGGCGTGCCAGATGCTTTGACAGCGTCGTGAAACGCATCAATGCGCACTTTCAAGAACAGGCTTACTGGAAGGTAATAGGACAAGATTAGCACGGAATAGGTGACCCCGCGGTAGATCGATAAAGAGCCGACAAGCTGCTCATGCGCTTCGCGCATGTCTTTGTCCAAGATCGCATCGCCGGGCCAGGCCATCCAGGAGATCATCAGCACCATGCCAGTGGTCAGAAGTATCCCCGAGCAGT
This sequence comes from Aliiroseovarius sp. F20344, assembly GCF_023016155.1. Lineage (GTDB taxonomy): Bacteria > Pseudomonadota > Alphaproteobacteria > Rhodobacterales > Rhodobacteraceae > Aliiroseovarius. The sequence goes on along the minus strand of NZ_JALKBG010000003.1, from coordinate 267,208 downwards.
ACAGATAGCGTTGCGTGCTTTCTTGTGCGGACTTCAAAATCACCGCCTCTTTCTCAAGATCTGAATGCGTTGAAGCCCCCAAAGCAGATGGTCGGGATAGTGCAAGGACCATACCCGCGATCACGGCCCCTGCAGACAGAGATGTAAACAAATTCGCCCGGTCCAGCAGGTATTCCATTGCGTAGAAAGCGCCTTGCTTGTCGCAATTGTCTGGCAAGCTGCCACCTGCTTCACAGCCTGGCAAGCTAGCCGTTAGCATCACCTCGAAATACAGGTTTTCCCCAAGCAAGGTATGACTATCGAACCCGGCGGGCATCCACGCGGGTTCAAAGGTCGAAAAGCTAAGTGAAACTGCGATGACCCCCACGATGCCCAGCAGGGTTGTCAGGATCGATCGGCGTGTATGCCGGGAAAGAAGCTCGAATGTAAAAACGGCGGTCACGGATATGGTCGCCCCTATGAAAAAGAAGAGCGATGCCAGAAAGCGGTAACGCGCGCTAAGCTCGATCAGCTTGGATTGGGCCTTTAACTCAAGCCCTTCCAGATGGACCGAGGTGTCGCCAAAAGTGCCAAGCAGGTACTCGGCGGCGATTAAGACAACCACCGGAAGCAGCATGATCAGCAAATAGCGCGGATCAATTTGCAGCTTTGATATCTCCGTCGCGCGCGTCATATCGTTCTCCGTTCAGCCCAGCTCAATATCGGCAATCAGGGTCTTGCGCGTGTCCGCAAGTTTGTCGCGAATAATGTCTCTCACATCGGAATAGACATCCGGACTAAGCGAGAGTTTCTGAGCGGAAAGCCAGTAGTCGAGCTCGTTTTTGCCCCAAGACACAAACAGCACGTTCTGCTTGCGATCCTTGAAGGTGAAGTTGAACGCGCCCAAGGCCATGCTGATGATTTCGCCTGATGCTTCGGCGCTACCGATCTGAAAGTTGCCGCCGGTTGAAGATGAGGTTTCGAAGTCAAACAGTTTAATCTTGCCGTCATCCTGCGTCAGCCCGCGCAAAGCTTCGATCGCGCTTTGCACGATGCGGAACTGATTGCCGGTGGCGACCTGTGCAAGCGTGGACAAAATCACCTGATCAAAGCTGCCATTGCCTTTCATCTTCTGGCTTGCCTCGAAGGGCGCTGCTTCGCGGCTCCACCCAAGCAGGCTGAGCATTTCCATATAGTTGGTAAACCACGCGTCGCGTTCTTTCACGGGGTCAAAGACTGCATCCGCTGCGCGCTGAGCGAACAGTGTGGACAACAGGACGTCCTCTTTCTGCTGCGGCGTGAGGTTTTCAACGAACGAGATCACGCTGGACGCATTCACCGCGGATTGAAGCGCTTGCTGCGAGGTGGCCATGGTCGCCGTCGGGTCAAACGCATCACCGGATCGCATTGTGGGATCAGCGAAGGCCGACCGGGGGGTGCTTCCCGGCGCTGACCGAGGCTTGGCGAGTATGGTGGAAATCAGGATCGCAATTCGGTCGGCGAGATTGGGTTTCTCGTCCGGAATGCGGGATACCTGGGGTCGGTCTGGCTTTTGCGGTGCGCCCGGAACATGCGGCAAAAGCGGAGACGTGTTTGGAAGCCGGCTGTCGCGAAACGCTGGCGGCCAAGTGGCATTGGTACCGCGCGTATCGATATGGGTGAAACTGTTGTAACGCCCAATCCCGCCATTGAAGAAGCCTTCCTTGTCACGCAGCCAGCGAAGAGCGGTCGCGACTTCGGGTGCGGCCATGCCTGAGACTTTGAAGTCCAGCGCCCGAAACGCCATGTGCTGGCTGGCTTTGGCCCCTCCGATACACTTGTTATAGGCAGGACCCCGATACGCGTTGGTGATTGCAATCGGTTTGCCCAAGCGATCGCGCAAATGGTCGATGGCCTGTGCGGTCTTGGCGATGTTGGTCCAAAGGTTACGTGGCGGATAACGGTTCTTTCCGTGACATGACCCGCCGGGCGTGCTGTGCCCGCCGCCGAGGACAAGAAACTCGTCAGTCGAGAAATTCCTTAATCCGAGCGACCGAATGAACGCGTCGAAATCTGCGTAATCTGGCCAGTGCAGTGCAGCAGAGCTGTTGCGAAACCCTGCGCCACGCGCCTTTGCATCCAGTATGGCACGCACGTCGCTGTCTGGGATCTGGTCAAGTTCGTCTCCTTCCTCATCCTCGGCGCTGACGCGCGATCGGCCGCCGCCTGTGTCGGGTGTTGATGATGCGAATGTTGTATGCGCGGCCCGATCTCCTTCGCCGCGCAACAAAGTGAAGGGACGATCCGTGACGAAATTTGGGTCCTTCAATAATGGTTCAAACAGCTGCGGGTTCTGGCTGTCGCTGTTGATCTCATCATCAATCGCTGTACGGAACGCGTAATAGTCACCATTAAAACGGCCATCGTCCCAGACCTTCAATAGCGCCCCGGTGAAGGCCCCGTTGTTGGCTCCGTCCATGGCAAACTGCGTGTCTTTGCAGGCACCAAGGTTCAGAACAGACGCTTGTATCGGGCTGGACAGCGGCGCGGTCATCACACTTTCCTTCAAAGCGCTGTAGGATTTCGACGCCTCGCGATAAGCCGCTTCGTTCGCGCGCCATACGCGGTCCTCGATGTGCAGGGGCATTGCTCGCACGCTTGGGTTTATCGCCATTGGGCGGCCAAACAATGTCGCCGGTGCAGTTGGTCCAAACCGCGCCATCGAGCCTGAGTGGCAGGTGTCCGGAACAAGCAAAACCCGCACGCCTGCGCGGAACTTGGTCCAGAGCATGTAAAGCTCGTCATCGGCAATCTGAAAATCGAAAAGACACAGGGTCTCGTCCATCTTCTCATCGCCATCATGGTCTTCGTCCTGATTGAAATCAGGCACACGCCCGCCATGACCTGAGACTGTGAACAGGAACATATCGCCGGCCTTCAGTTCTTCGGCGGCCCGTTCAACTTGATCTACCACGTTTTGACGGGTTGCGTCGGTGGTCAGAAGCCGCGTGGGTTCAAACCCTTCAGACTGTGCCAATGCCTCCATGTCCAACGCATCCGCTTCGCAGGCGGTTAGCTTGCCGTCCCAGCCATCATAGTGGTTGGGATCCACGGTGTTCAGTCCGACGTGCAGAGACAGCCCTTTGGGTGCCCCACCCGCGATTGTAACAGGTGCAGAAAGCGAGCTAGCAATTTCAGCCGCACTGCCAAAGGGACCGCCCACCACCGGGGCAGGGATGTCTTGCGCCACAACCTTCTTGATCTCGGCTTCGAATTTCTTCGCAACGTCGAGGTAGCCTTCATTCGTGGGGTGCAACCCGTCGTGCCAGCGGTCGTCCCCGACGACGCCACGACAATCGATATAGGTCGCGTTGGGAACGGTTCGCGCCAAGCGCCTTAGCCGCCGATTGAACTGATCCATCATCTCGGCGGCAATGGCTTTTTGCAGTCCCTTGTCCTTGATGCCACGCGACTCCATCGGCTTGCCCAGCCAGCGGTCTTTGTTCGGCACCGGATAGTCGTAACCGTGGCAAAACACGCTAACATGCGGGAAGTGCAGTTCTACGTCGCGAAACATCCGACCATAGTGACGCAGCGCATCGTCCAGAAGTGCTTGGAACGAAGGCAGAAGGTAGTCGGCAGGCTTCAGGACCGGGTCAAATTCTTCCAAATGCGAGGCAAGCGCGCCGCCCGCCACAAGGTCATTGCCACCCCCGGATAGAAGCAGGATTTCTCCGTTCTGTTCACGCAGAGATTTGATGTACTCGCGCTTATCCGCCATCCGCTTCAACAGATCCCCGGCAGCACCCAGTGAGTAGATTGCGTAGGGCTTCATCAGGTGGTCGATCGTGTCCTTCAGAAGCAGCGGAAATTGAAACCAGCTGTCCCCTTCGGACACGATGATTGGACCGTCATATCCTTTGCGAATTCTGTCGTGGAACTTGCCTTTGCGGGAAAGCCGCGCAAACCAATTTGCAGAGTTCATTGCAGCCGCTGTCCGTTGGGCCGCATCTGCGCCACGTGGGATTTTAACCGTCGCCGGGTTCAGCTTAAAGTGAGGGTCAAAGGCGCCGGATTGTCCGTCATCCAGCACAAAATACTGTGCCAGTTCCTCTTCGTTCACGTCAGGGTCTGCCAGCTTGGACATCAATTGCTCAACTGAGATTTTGGCCATCGGTCTTCTCCTCTATCAGGTCACACGTTTCTGAAATCCTTTGATGCACTCGAAAATACTGTTGGTGATGGTTTGGTCGTCGTTCAGCGTGGATTGCTGAATGCGCTCAAGATCATGTTTCTGGTCCAGAATTCGGTTCAGACGGAAAACTGCGCCGCTGGAAACAGCCGCATCGTTTTCCGCCAAGCTCGCCATTCCTAAGAATGGGCGCGCCTTCAGATAGGCCCCCGCGTCGGGTGCATCCGTGCCGCGCGGAAGGGGATATCGATCTTCGAACGCATTCGACACCAGATGCAGCACGGACTTTCCGTACCCTCCGAAACACACCCGTTCTTCCAGATCTTCGGTTGGGATATAGATGCGTGCTGGAACCTGATCAGCGGCTTTTAAAAGCGATTGCACAACTGGTTTGCGGGACGTCGTCTTGCGTCGTCGCTTGCCGTCCAATGCGCCGTTCATTTTGGCAAACCGGGGAAGCAGGACATTTTGGGCCCGCGGTAATCCAATTGCGGGGTGGGCCAGGTGCATCGTGTTAAACCACGTTTCACGGAAATCCACACCGGGCTGAGAGAAAGGAGGCGGCATGTCGGGTCTGAGCAGAGACAGCATCTCATGCACCATGAGCGCACCCGCGCCTTCCGCGACGATATGCAGTTCGCACCCTGTCTGTTCTTTCAGGTCAAGCAAGCTGTGCAGGAAGTCGCCAACGACACCCGTGTCCGAATAGCTGCGGTCAAGATGACGTTCAAAAGGCAGCTCACCCGTGCCTTTCAACGCACGCATGGCGCTCATCTCAATGTCACGCCAGAAGGCGCGCCCAACCCCGCGCACGCGGTTTTCGATCAATTCATCCAGATGCTCTGCAGTTTCGCCTGCTTGCGACATGCAGCTGTCGAACAGGCTTTCGAGCACCTCTAACGACTTCTCGACGAAGCTGTTGCACCAGAAGATCGTGTAGGGATAAAGCCCCAAGGCTTTAATGGCATTTTTGCGGGCGACTGCGGCAGAAAAGGCCGGCTTTATCCCTTCAAGGCTGCCGGGGATCCATAACAAAATCCCGCGGTACTTCTCGGAATCAGACGGATCAGCTTTTGGGTCGAGCTTGGGCGCAAGATGGGTCTGGGTACGTGACCAGCCATCGTTAAACGATGGGTAAGACCCGGTGGAAACATGATAGCCGTCATCCAAATGCATGTAGTGCCCAACTAGTTCAAAGCACGGTGTGGATCCTGACCGGATTTTCCCAACGACGCCTTTGCTGCCTTTCTCTCCGACCGAAGCGCCAAAAGCCGCTGGCGCTGGTACCCCAAGACGTAGCACCCAACCATCAATGACATTGCGGGCCCAGTCATCGTAGTTCCAAAGTCCGATTCCAGCTTGCCCTTGATAGCCACCCCATTCCGGCCCCCATGAGTTCAAGACGTGAAATCCGTGTTCGTCATAACCAGTCAGCACAAAAGCATGCGTGCCCATTTTGCCCTTGGACGGGGGCCAAGTGATCACTCCGTCATTGTCGGGGACGGCCTGAAGCCAGCCATCATGCACATTGGCACTGACCAACACGGCCTGTGCGTCATTCAAGGCGGCGTGGAAGTGGTTCAGGACGGAGGCCAACCGGAAATAAGCACCCAAACCAATGTCTCGGGCATTTCGCGCTTGCTCCACACTGGTGAAGCGTCGGCCAGCATCCGGACCATCCACCAGGTAGCTTTCGCTTTGCCATCTTGTGGCGTCAGGCGGTGTCGAGGCGAAAGGCCAATCAAGGCATGCGCCGTGGTGGTAAAAGCCTTTGATCGCCGATCGCAGAGTTAAAATGCCTTCCCGATCATCCGCTTTCATCGCTTCAAGTGCAGGATACCGATCATGGAAGTGTGCCATGCGATACAGCATGTCTGCGCTGGTGATATCATCTGTCAGTGCCGAATTGGCTCTGTCGGATGCGCCACCATTGACGTGTTGCAGATGCCGCTGGATGTCGATCAGATTTGCCAGCGCATAACCGACGCAACGGCCAGAGTTGCCCTGATTGCGCACGGAAAAAGTCGGGTGACGCAAACCTCCGTTATCCGGCGGCGTCAGCAGGTTTGAATCCAAGGAAAGTGAGCGTTTCAAGATCGCCAGGTTTGGCACATAATCTTGATCCCGCAGATCAATCCAATCTGCACGGACCCCCATTTCACCAACAAATTTAGTATCAATTTCGGACATTCGCGCACGCGGCCCAAATTGGAATTTGCAATTAAATTTAGAAGACTAGTGAAGGCATTCTATCACAATGCAGGGTATTCTCAAAATCTACGACGATGCCAAGCGTACGCTGGCAGTGGTTTTGGATGCAGCACCATCTACTGGCGAAGGTGAAATCTGTTTTCTAAAACCGGCGAGCAGCCCGTGGCTAGCCTGAGCTTCCACCGCCGCTTTGGCCGAATTTCCGGAATAGTTTCGTGCGATCAAATGCCTCTTCCAAAGCATCGGTTCGCTGTTTCACGTCGTCCCAAAGGCGTTCTTGCACCTCGGCAACGACGCACTCCAGAAGAACCAACAAGGCTGCCATGGAATCCCAGGCTGATGGGGCAGCAATGCGCGCGCTGAATGTATGGCGTGCCAACCGATGTATCGGGGATCGCCACTGATCTGTAAACAGCACGATTTCGGCTTCGCGTTCGTGACACAACTGGCCGATAACAAGGGTCGTGTTTTCATACCGCCGCACGTCCAAGGCGATCAGCACATCACCCTTTCGGATGTCCAAAAGCTCATGGGTCCAAGAGGCCGAGAACGGCAACAGCCGCACGTCAGGACGGATCATCTGAAGGTGCAAATACAAATACTGCGCAAGCGTGCCAGTAATGCGCCCCCCGGTGATAAAGATCCGGCGATTTGGATCGCAAAGCAATTTGCACAAGGCGTCAAACTCTTCTGGATCCACCTCGTCCAAACTGCGTTTCTGGTTCTCAAGCGCTTGCCGCGAATACCGGTTCAGCGTGTGTTCTTCCGGTAGATCGGTTTTCCACACATCCCGCTTCGCCACGGGATCCGAGATCATCTCTTTCAGCTCACGCCGAAGTGCAGCCTGAAACTGCGGATAACCGTTGAACCCAGTTTTCTGCAGAAGCCGCGCAACTGTTGTTGTCGAAACCGAGGCGCTCGCGGCCAGCTCGGTGATGCTGCCAAGTCCCGACAGCGGATAGTCGTCCAGCAATACGTTCAGAAGCTGGCGCTCGGACGGCGTCATTTCATCGCGATGTTGCAATAGCTGATCAGTGACACGCACGAGAGGGCTTCCTTTGGTTTGGGTTTCATCATTCTGTCAAGAAACCAACACATAAATCAAGGGTGGGGAAATTGTTACGGAAAATTATTGACACAGCAAAGTAAGCTGTGGAACTTTTTCCAAATGGAATCGCAAAAGTTGATACGCGAATTTGGTCCAGCAGTGCATGTGGACCTATCAGGCAATTTGCCTGATGTGGTCGTGGTATGTGAACACGCGTCAAATAGGGTGCCAGATCATCTTGAAAATCTTGGATTGGACGAAGAAGCTTTGACCCGTCACATAGCTTGGGACCCTGGCGCGTTGCCAGTTGCCCAAGCTTTGGCAGACCACATGTCTGCCTTACTGGTCTACGGCGGCATCTCGCGGCTTGTATATGACTGCAATCGCCCACCCGAAGCTGCCGACGCCATACCGGCGCGTAGCGAGGTTTTCGACATACCAGCAAACACGGGTATCTCCGAAGCAGACCGGGCGGCACGGGTGCGCAATGTGTATCAGCCCTTCTCGGACACGCTTGCCGGTCAGATCGTTAAGCATCGGACCAGCCTTGAGCTGATGGTCACCATGCACAGCTTCACCCCGACCTATCGCGGTCGTGAACGCGAGGTGCAGATTGGCATTTTACATGGCGATGACGACCAAATGGCACAGGCCATGATGCGTACAATCCCTGCAGATCTAGAGCTGAATGTTCAGCTGAACGAACCCTATGCGGCTGTGGACGGGGTGGCCCACACCCTGAATGTTCAGGCTGTTCCGCATGGTCTGCCCAATGTGATGATCGAGGTGCGCAATGACCTGATCGAAGCATCGATGCAGCAGGCTGAAATGGCACGAAAACTTGCGGACTGGATCGCCACAGCGAAAGCCTCCTTGAATGAAGGGAGTGCCAGTTGACCCGCTTCATGACCGGATATGTGCATGTCGTCGACGCCGTAAACTATCGCATCGGACGCGTGATGATGTGGGGTCTATTTGTAATGATGGGGATCCTGCTATGGTCCTCGATTTCGAAAACGTTCTTACTGCCGTCACTTTGGACGCTTGAAATGGCGCAGTTCGCGATGGTGACCTATTACATCATGGGTGGTCCATATTCGCTCCAGATGGGGTCGAACGTGCGGATGGACCTGTTTTATCACAATTGGAACGACCGCAAAAAAGCGTGGTTCGACGCCTTCACGGTATTCTTCTTGCTGATCTATCTGGGTGTGTTGATCTGGGGGGGCGTCGGATCGACCGCCTATTCGCTGGGCTATTGGGGCGACGCGCCGTTTTCCTATTTCTGGGGGTTGATTACGGGGGCCGAGGAAATTGGGCGGCTCGAGCGATCCTCGACCGCGTGGCGCCCCTATGCTTGGCCCATCAAATCCATCATGGTCATCGGCTTCTTCCTGATGCTGCTTCAGGCCATTTCCGAACTGTTCAAAGACATCGCCCGCATTCGCGGCAACGAGATTGGTGTGACACGCGCATGAGCCAAGAATATATCGCCATTTTCATGTTCGCATCGATGATGCTGATGCTGTTCACGGGGCAACGCGTGTTCGGCGCGATCGGAGCCGTGGGCGCCATTGCGGCGCTGTCGCTTTGGGGCGTTGGCGGGCAGGACATCCCGTTTTCGGCCGCGATGAAGCTGATGAAATGGTATCCTCTTCTGACCCTGCCGATGTTCATCTTCATGGGCTACGTCCTAAGCGAAAGCCGTCTGGCAGACGACCTTTACCGCATGTTCCATGTATGGATGGGCCCGGTGAACGGAGGTCTTGCGATTGGCACCATTGGTCTGATGGTTCTGGTCTCTGCCATGAACGGGCTAAGCGTCGCGGGTATGGCCATCGGGGCGACGATTGCTCTGCCGGAATTGCTGCGCCGGGGCTATGACAAGATCATGGTCACGGGGGTCATTCAGGCTGGGTCCAGTCTGGGGATCCTCGTGCCGCCCTCGGTTGTGCTGGTGCTTTATGCGATGATCGCGCGCCAGCCTGTGGGGCAGCTGTGGCTGGCAGGCGTACTGCCGGGGCTGATGATGGCCTCACTGTTCATCATCTACATCTGGTTGCGCTGTAAAATCCAACCGCATCTTGGACCGGCGATGGAAGACGCGCACGAGGTTTCGCGCGCCGAAAAAATCCGTCTGCTGGGTGCGGGCGTGCTGCCGCTGGCCATCTTTGCCGCGATGATGGTTCCGTTCGTGAATGGCTGGACCTCGCTGGTGGAAAGCTCGGCTATTGGAGCGTTGACGGCTTTGTTTGCCTCGGTCGCCAAGCGTCGTATGACGTGGCAGATCTTCGAAACCTGCACCAAGCAGACCCTACTGATTTCCTGCATGTTCATGTGGATCATTCTGGCAGCACTTGGTTTTGGCGCCGTCTTCGATGGGTTGGGCGCGGTCAAGGCCATCGACAATCTGTTTACCGAACAATTGGGGCTGAATCCGTGGGTCATTTTGATCCTGATGCAGCTTAGCTTTATCATTATGGGTACGTTTCTGGATGACACCGCGATGTTGGTCATCGTGGCGCCGCTTTACGTGCCCTTGGTCAAAGTGCTTGGCTTCGACCTGATCTGGTATGGGGTGCTTTACACCATCACCACCCAGATCGCCTATATGACGCCGCCCTTTGGCTACAACCTGTTTCTTATGAGGGCCATGGCACCGCCAGAAATTGGGCTGGGGGACATTTACCGTTCGATCGTGCCATTCGTCCTTATCATGGTGTTGGCTTTGGCAATCATCATGACCTTCCCCCAAATCGCTCTTTGGCTGCCCAATTATGTGTATGGAAAATAACGATAATAAAAACAACCAACTAGGAGAGAGAAGATGACGACAAGACGTAAGTTTTTAACCACCGCCGGGGTCGGCATGGCCGCGGCTCCTTTGGCGACACCCGCGCTTGCGCAAAGCACGATCAAGTGGCGGATGCAGACCTATGCGGGACCAGCGCTTGCTGCTCACGTGATCGATCCTGCAATCGAGATGTTCAATAAGATCGCAGGCGACCGCATGCAGATCGAGCTGTTCTATGCCGACCAATTGGTCCCAACGGGCGAGCTGTTCCGCGCCATGCAGAAAGGCACGATTGATGCGGTGCAGTCGGATGACGATTCGATGGCGTCACCCACCGATGTCACCGTGTTTGGCGGCTATTTCCCGTTCGCGTCCCGCTATTCGCTCGACGTGCCAGTGCTGTTCAACCAATACGGCCTGAACGAGATCTGGGACGAGGAATACTCAGCTGTTGGCATCAAGCACGTCAGCGCTGGGTCGTGGGACCCGTGCCACTTCGCCACCAAGGATCCGATCAACTCGCTTGCTGACTTGAAAGGCAAGCGCGTCTTCACCTTCCCAACCGCAGGCCGCTTCCTGTCGCAGTTCGGCGTGGTTCCCGTGACCTTGCCGTGGGAAGACATCGAGGTCGCCGTGCAAACCGGTGAGCTGGACGGAATCGCATGGTCGGGCATCACGGAAGACTACACTGTGGGCTGGGCCGACGTGACCAACTATTTCCTGACCAACAACATCTCGGGCGCTTGGGCCGGGTCGTTCTTTGCAAATATGGACCGCTGGAACGAGCTGCCGGAGGACCTGCAAACGCTGTTCCGCGTCTGCTGTGATCAGTCGCACTATTATCGCCAGTGGTGGTATTGGGGCGGTGAAGCCAACCTGCGCGTCAACGGCGACAAGATGAGCCTAACCACCATCCCCGACGAGGAATGGGCACAGGTCGAAAATGCCGCCGTCGCCTTCTGGGACGAGATCGCCGCAGAAAGCCCGACCAAGGCCAAAGTGGTCGAAATCTTCCGCAAGTATAACGCCGACATGCAGAAGGCTGGACGGCCTTACCGCTATGGCTAAGGTGTAAGCAATCGGGCAGAGCTCTACCTAGGGCTCTGCCAATCTAACTGAAAGACAAATGATGTTTCCACGGCAACGAATAGCACTAGATCGCGGTCGCTTTATGACGGCAGTGGTTTTTGTCGCGCTTGGTTTGGTGGCCTACCCATTGGCGGCTCAAACAGCGGATAGCTGTCCAGACTACAGATGGTCGGGTTTCACAAATCCCGGTCCACAAGAATTCAAAGTTGTGGATGCTCATCCCACTTCATTGGGCCGCAAAGTGCACGAAGTACTTTTCGGACCGCTCAAAGGGAAATACGCAAAAGCATATCTCTTTGCTGAGTTCGAGGGAGATTGCCTGATGCGAGTGGTATCTATTGGTTCCTATGCACTGACGGCGATGGGGCTTGATGGTGAGGGTTCCACCGGTGATGACAGGCTCTATCATGCCGATCTGTATGAAACTAATAGCCATACCAACCTTGGTTTCTATGAAGGCAAGCCCAATCTGGATGAGATGCGTGCGCTGGCGATGTCGGTATTCTCTGATCAACCCGTAGATATTTTAGGCCAAACAGAACTGTCAAATGGCACCGATGAATGAAAGTGAAAACATGCTAAGTTTCGACGATCTGAAAGCCCAAGTGGCAGAGGGCAGCATTGATACCGTGCTGGTCTGTTTGGTGGATATGCAGGGCCGGTTAATGGGCAAGCGGTTCCATGCGGGCCATTTTGTGAATGGGGCGTATGAAGAAACCCATTGCTGCAATTATCTGCTGGCAACGGATCTCGAGATGGGAACGCCGGATGGCTATGCCTCGACCTCGTGGGAAGGGGGATATGGCGACTATGTCATGAAGCCCGACCTGTCGACCTTGCGACCTTTGCCTTGGCTTGAGGGCACGGCGATGGTGCTGTGCGACATCCTTGATCATCACACGCATCAAGACGTGCCGCATTCGCCCCGCGCGATCCTGAAACGTCAGGTGGAACGACTGGCCGAGATGGGCTTTGATGCGATGACCGCGACCGAGCTGGAGTTCTTCCTGTTCGAGAAGAGCTTTGACGAAATCCGCAAAGACGGCTTCCGCGATATGGCCCCGATCTCGGGCTACAACGAAGACTACCACATCTTGCAGACCACAAAGGAGGAACACGTGATGCGGCCGATCCGCAATCACCTGTGGAATGCTGGGCTTCCGATCGAGAACTCGAAGGGCGAGGCTGAGACCGGTCAGGAAGAACTGAACATCAAATATGCAGGCGCGATGGACAATGCCGCCTATCACACGATCGCAAAACATGCTGTGAAGGAAATCGCTTGGCAGCAAGGCCATGCCGCGACCTTCCTACCGAAATGGCATCACGACAAGGTGGGCTCTTCGTCCCACGTGCACCAGTCGCTGTGGAAAGATGGGGTCAACGCTTTCTTCGATCCCAAAGATGCACTGGGCATGTCGAATCTGATGAAGAACTACATGGCGGGCCTTTTGAAATACGCCCCCGACTACACGGCCTTTATGGCCCCCTACATCAATAGCTACAAACGCTTCATGAAGGGCACCTTTGCGCCCACCCGGATCATCTGGTCAGTGGACAACCGCACTGCAGGCTTCCGTCTGTGTGGCGATGGCACCAAGGCCGTGCGCGTCGAGTGCCGCATCCCTGGATCGGACATGAATCCATATCTGGCCATAGCAGGAATGCTGGCCGCAGGTATTGCTGGCATCGAAGAAGGGTTGGAGCTTCAGGCCCCAACCACTGGCGATGTCTATCAGGGGGACACTGGAATGATCCCAGGCAATCTGTCCGCTGCGCGCGATGCGCTGCATGGGTCAAAGATGCTGCGGGCAGCGATGGGGGATGATGTGGTCGACCACTATACACGTGCTGCGGAAGTTGAGATTGAAGAGTTTGACCGCGTCGTGACCGATTGGGAAATCGCACGTGGGTTCGAGCGGGCATAACGGGGTCCTCCCCAAATATCTGTGAAAAAGGAAAGGGGATGTGATCCCTTGAAAGATGGAGACTTGGCATGGGCCAGATGTTGAAATGTATCTCGCCGATTGATGGATCGGTCTTTGCCGAGCGCGAGGTTCTGTCACTGGAAGCCGCGCAAGACGTTGTGGCACGTGCACGGAACGCACAGGCAGACTGGGCGGCGCGACCGCTGGCTGAGCGGGTCGAGTTGGTGATGGCTGGCGTTGCCGCCGTTGGCGCAATGAATGACGAGATCGTGCCAGAGCTTGCCCACATGATGGGCCGCCCGGTGCGCTATGGCGGAGAGTTCGGCGGGTTCAATGAACGCGCCAGCCACATGGCCTCGATCGCGGCGGACAGTCTGGCTGATATCGAAGTGGGCGAGGATGAGACCTTCAAACGCTACATCAAGCGCGTGCCGCATGGCGTCGTTTTTGTCGTGGCCCCGTGGAACTATCCTTACATGACTGCGATCAACACGGTCGCTCCGGCGCTGATTGCGGGCAACGCGGTGGTGTTAAAGCACGCGACGCAGACCCTGTTGGTGGGCGAGCGGATGGCGGCGGCGTTTGCCTCGGCAGGTGTTCCCGCCGATGTGTTCCAGAATGTCTTCCTGTCGCATGACGTGACCAATGATCTAATTGCGGGCAATGCCTTCGACTTCGTGAATTTCACCGGGTCCGTTGGCGGCGGTCAGGCGATGGAACGCGCGGCGGCGGGTACATTTACCGGCGTGGGCACCGAGCTGGGCGGGAAAGACCCTGGCTATGTCATGGAGGACGCTGATCTGGACGCGGCGGTCGACACGCTGATCGACGGGGCCATGTTCAACGCGGGCCAGTGCTGCTGCGGGATCGAGCGGATTTATGTGCATGAAATCCTGTATGACGACTTCGTCGCCAAAGCGGTCGAGATCGTGAAGGGCTACAAGCTGGGCAACCCACTGGACCCAGAAACCACTTTAGGTCCAATGGCGAATGTGCGCTTTGCCGATGAGGTGCGGGCGCAGATCTCGGAAGCGCTGGCCGATGGTGCTGTGGCCCACATCGACACCTTCGCTGAGGATGACGGCGGCGCCTATCTGACGCCTCAGATCCTGACCAAAGTTACCCACGACATGCGTGTGATGCGGGATGAGAGTTTTGGTCCAGTTGTGGGGATCATGAAGGTGTCTTCCGACGAAGAAGCCATCGCACTGATGAATGACAGCGAGTTCGGTCTGACCGCGAGCCTCTGGACCAGCGACGTGGATCGTGCCGCACGTGTGGGCGATCAGGTCGAAACGGGGACAGTTTTCATGAACCGTGCCGACTATCTTGATCCTGGCCTGTGCTGGACTGGCTGCAAGAACACTGGGCGTGGGGGTGGTTTGTCGGTCATCGGCTTCCACAACCTGACACGTCCGAAATCCTACCATCTGAAGAAGGTGACATCATGAGCCTTGTTGGAAACTGGTCCTATCCGACCGCGATGAAGTTCGGCGCAGGCCGTATCAAGGAATTGCCCGAGGCCTGTGCGCAGGCGGGCATGAAGCGCCCGCTTCTGGTGACTGACAAAGGTCTGGCCGATCTGCCGATCACAAAGGCGACACTGGACATCATGGAGGCCGCCGGTCTGGGCCGCGGAATGTTCAGCGACGTGGACCCCAACCCGTCCGAGATCAACCTGCATGCCGGCGTCGAAGCCTATAAGGCAGGCGGCCATGATGGTGTGATTGCGTTCGGTGGCGGCTCTGGTCTGGATCTGGGCAAGATGGTGGCGTTCTACGCTGGACAGACCCGCCCCATCTGGGATTTCGAGGATATCGGCGATTGGTGGACCCGCGCGGATGCGGAGGCGATTGCGCCGATCATCGCGGTGCCGACCACGGCTGGGACCGGCTCGGAAGTCGGGCGCGCTTCGATCATCACGAATTCTGAGACGCACGAGAAGAAGATCATCTTCCACCCCAAGGTTCTTCCCGCTGTTGTGATTGCGGACCCGGAACTGACTATGGGCATGCCCAAGTTCATCACCGCAGGCACCGGTCTGGATGCGTTTGCGCATTGTGTCGAGGCGTTCTCGTCCCCGCATTACCACCCGATGTCGCAAGGCATCGCGCTGGAAGGCATGCGTCTGGTCATCGACTATCTGCCCCGCGCCTATGCGGACGGCAGCGACCTTGAGGCGCGCGCCAACATGATGTCCGCCGCTGCGATGGGTGCGACCGCGTTCCAGAAAGGCTTGGGCGCGATCCATGCGCTGTCCCACCCGGTTGGCGCGATCTTCAATACCCACCACGGCACGACGAATGCGGTCTGCATGCCTGCGGTGTTGGAGTTCAACGCGTCCGAGATCGCAGATCGTTTCGACCGCGCTGCGGGTTATCTGGGCATCGAGGGCGGCTTCAAAGGCTTCCAGCGCTTCGTGCAAGACTTCAACGACAGCTTCGAAATCCCACGCAAACTGTCCGAGATGGGCGTGAGCGCCGATCAGATGGACGCTCTGGTCGAAGGCGCGATCAAAGATCCCAGCTGTGGCGGTAACCCTGTCGAGCTGACCCGTGAAAACCTGCGGCAGCTCTTTGAAGATGTGATCTGACCCAATGACCACGGGCATCGTCCTGATCATCCTGTCGGCGGCAATGTTGCACGCCACATGGAACACCATCGTGAAAACGGCGGGGGATCGGACGGCCACACTGGGATTGGTGGCGCTGGGTCATGTGATTCCCGGCTTGGTGATGGTGGCGTTGCTGCCCTTGCCTGCGGCGGAAAGCTGGCCCTACTTGATTGCCTCCACAGTGATCCACTTTGGCTATTTCTACATGCTGGGTCAGGCCTATAAGCACGGAGACCTCAGCGTCGTCTACCCCATCGCGCGCGGCATTGTCCCCGCGTTGGTCTCGCTTTGGGCCATGCTGTTCGTGGGCGAAATCCTTCCCGCACAGGCCTGGTTTGGCATCGCGCTGATTGCGGTGGCCATTCAGGTGTCCAGCTGGGCAGCACTTCGGCACGGGGTTGGCCGGGCTGCGCTTTTCTTTGCCCTTGGCACCGGGGTGTGCATCTCGGGTTATTCTCTGGTCGATGGTGTCGGAGTGCGTTTGTCTGGTGACACGCTGTCCTATTGGGCGTGGCATTCAGTCCTGCATGTTTTTATCACAGGTTTCGTGGCGATACGACGAGGTCATGCGATCCGTGCTTTGCCGCGCCGCACGTGGATGATCGGCATTCTGGGGGGCATGGTCTCGATGACCGCCTATGGTTTGGTTCTATATGCCAAGAATTTCGCGCCGCTTGGGGCGGTGTCGGCATTGCGCGAAACCTCGGTCATTTTTGCCGCTTTGATCGGGTTTATCTTCCTGCGCGAAGGCAACTGGCGCCGTCGCTTGATTGCCGCCGTCCTTATGGCAGGAGGAGTCGCAATGATCGGCCTTTCGATCTGACATGGAATCAGTCCTGATCAGGCTTAAGCTGT
The DNA here is from genome assembly GCF_023016155.1 of Aliiroseovarius sp. F20344. Taxonomy (GTDB): domain Bacteria; phylum Pseudomonadota; class Alphaproteobacteria; order Rhodobacterales; family Rhodobacteraceae; genus Aliiroseovarius. The sequence goes on along the minus strand of NZ_JALKBG010000003.1, from coordinate 250,519 downwards.
TGACACGAACCCCTTTCAGGGCGTTCACTTCTTTGGGTGGTCAAGGAGTCGGTCTGGATGAAATCGAAAAAACATGCCCTCGTCGTGAAGGTTTGTGTCTGACTGCACATGAGCTTGTTACAAAACAGGAATAATTCATCTCAGGCTCGATATTCGGCGTTAAGGACGGTCTTGGAAAGCTATTAATTTCTGCAAAGCTCAAAAACTGGATCGAAAGTGCGACAGAACTGGCGCTATCGATACGCCGGATAATCAAAAAAACTGTCGCAAGATAAAAAAGTAAAAACCAACGGGAGAAAAAAATGACAACAACAAACAAGTTCAGTCGTCGTTCTGTGCTGAAAGGCGCAACCACCATGGGTGCAGCCGCTTTGGCGACACCTCTTTACGTGAAGAATGCACTGGCCTCGTCGGGTGAGATCAACATCCTGATGTGGTCGGACTATCTGCCGCCTGAGTTCATTGCAGGTTTCGAAGGCGAAACCGGCATCAAAGTGAACTACACCGGTATCGGATCGAACGAAGAAATCATCAACAAGATGAAAGCGACCAAGGGTCAGGGCTTCGACATCGTATCGCCCACCAACAACCGTTCGCTGCAGTGGGAGCCGCTTGAGCTTCTGAAGCCGTTCGATCTGGCAAAAGTGAACATCGATGCCGTAAACCCGGCCATGGCTAAAATCGGTACCGATGCTTGGAACTTCGGTGACAGCGGTGCCCATTGGCTGCCGCATATCTGGGGTACTGAAGGTATCGCTTACCGCACCGACAAATGGCTGCCGGCGGGTGATGCGCCCAGCTATGGCGACGTTTGGTCTGAAGAAAACGCTGGCAAAACCATGGGCCGCGCACACTCGATGATGCTGGGTGCTGGTCTTTATATGGAAGCGTCGGGCGAGATGGAGCCGGGTTCTGTCTGGGCTGCCTATAACGACGAAGACACCATGCGCAAAGTTTGGGGTCAGATCGCAGACTGGTGTATCGCACGCAAGTCGCGCATCAAGCTGATCTGGAACGATGCTGATACTCAGAAGAACGGTCTTTTGAACGAAGGTGTCGTGGTCGGTCAGACATGGGATGGTCCGCCGCTGGCCCTGAAATCGGCGGGAGAGCCTGTGCACTATCAAGCTCCAGTTGAAGGTGCGATGGCATGGGTCGACGGTATGTCGATGCCGGTAGGCGCTACGAATGATGAGCAAGTCTATGCCTTCATCGAATACGCCTATCGTCAGCAGCCTGCAGGCGTCGCAATTGACAGCCACGGCTATAACTCGCCGGTGCTGGGTGCCGACACCTATTCGGGTGACACGTACAAGAAGAACTTCTCGGAAGCCTATCCGGGTGACAGCTTGGCCAACCTGAACCCATGGCCTGCTGAAGCACCTTGGTACGCCGACGTGCGCACCGAGTTCGTCAACAAGTTCAAGAGCGCTTAAGCGACTTGAAAATTGCGCTCCTCCGTCCCTAGGCGGGGGCGCGTCACTAACCTGACTGAAACGTCTGGAAACACGGTCGCACGCCTGATCTCAGCGCGTGATCGGCCCGTTCATGGGGAGAGACCATATGAGTGCCGGAGTAGGCGTAGATCTTGAGAACCTCTGGATCCGCTTTGGAGATTTCGTCGCGGTGCGCGACGCGAATGTGCACATCAAAGGGGGCGATTTCTTTTCGTTCCTAGGACCATCGGGGTGTGGCAAGACCACAATCCTGCGCGCTGTTTCGGGCTTTTTAGAGCCCAGCGAAGGTAACGTGCTGATCGGTGGCAACAATATGAAGGGCATTGGCCCCAACAAACGCCCCACTGCGCTGATCTTCCAGAACCTTGCGCTGTTTCCCCTGATGAAGGTCTGGGAAAATATCACATTCTCGATGGAGATCGCGGGTGCGTCCGCCAAAGAGCGTCGCAAGCGCGCCGACGAACTGCTGGATATGATCGCGCTGCCCGGTCAGGGCGACAAACTGCCGTCGGAATTGTCGGGCGGTCAACGCCAGCGTGTGGCGATTGCCCGTGCGCTGTGCGCCGAACCCGATGTGCTGCTGTTGGACGAGCCACTTTCGGCGCTGGACCTAAAGCTGCGTCAGCATATGCGCACCGAACTTCGTGAAATTCAGAAACGTGTGGGCATTACTTTCATCTACATCACTCATGACCAAGGCGAAGCGTTGACCATGTCGGACGACATCGCGGTGATGCGGGCCGGTGTGATCGACCAGATCGCCGATGGCAAGACCATCTACAACGACCCGGCGACCGCATTCGCAGCCAGCTTTGTGGGCGAAAACAACGTCTTCCGCGGTAAGGTGCTTGAGGTCAAAGGTGATCAGGCCTTGATCCGCACCAACCGCTCGGGTGACCTGCTGTCGCGTATCTCGACCGCCAATCAGGGTACGATGAAAGCGGGTGACGAGGCGATGATGTTCATTCGTCCCGAGGCATTGTCGCTGGCACCGACCGGCACGCAGGGCGATCATTTTGTTACCGCAAAGGTCAACCACGAAGAGTTCGAAGGCAATTCCTTCAACATCTTCATGGAAGGCGACGGAGGCAAAGAGTTGAAGGTCGCGATACCGAACCACGGCCAGTCGTTTGATGACCATTCGGGTCAGGATATGACGCTGGAATATGACGTGAACAACGCCGTTGCGGTTCCCGCCGGCGAATTGGCCGCGGAATAAGGAGTGGAGCGATGCCAAGTTTCCTGAAGGAATTCTTCAACCGGAACGGCACGCTGATGGGATCCCTGATGTTGGGTCTGGTCCTTTTCTGGACCGTTGGCCTGATCATTCTTCCGCAGCTGTCGATGCTCGACTTCTCGTTCCGTCCGAACCTTCCCCCTCCCGAGATCGGCGGGCCGAAGGATATCTATACGCTTGAGAACTATAAGTACCTGATCTATGGCCCAGAAGGCGGGTCGCAGGATTACAACGCGGTGGACCTGAAAGTGTTCTTCCGCACGCTGGTGGCGGCGGTCTGTGTGACGCTGTTTAACCTGATCCTGTGCTATCCGATTGCCTACTATCTTGGACAGACCAAGGGCAACCACATCCGTGTTTTCGCGCTGATGCTGATCATCCCCTATTGGATCAACGAGATCCTGCGCGCCTTCGCGTTGCGCATCATCTTTGGCGAAAGTGGGGTCATAAACACGCTGCTTGTGGGGTCTGGTATATTTGATACGCCCTTTGACTTCATTCGCAATGACATCGCGCTCTATGCGGGTCTGGGATACGCCTATATCCTTCTGATGATCTTCCCGATCTACAACGTGATAGAAAGCCTTGATCACAACCAGATCGAGGCCGCACGTGACCTTGGTGCCCCTTGGTGGCGGATCCACAAGCGGGTGGTCATTCCCTATGCCAAGCCGGGCATCAGCTCGGGCTGTACGATGGTGTTCATGCTGTCTGCCGGTGCGCTGGCCGCACCCCAGATCCTAGGGGGTCCATCGTCGCTTTGGTTTACCCAGCTGATTTATCAGCAGTTCAATGACAACTCTGATTGGCCACAAGGCGCGGCCTACGCGATCGTTCTGCTTGTCACCTGTATCCTTCTGGTGCTTGCCCTGATGCGTGTGTTCAAAGTGAACATGGGGGATATTGGCAAATGACCTCCGATAAAATCATTCGCGTATCTATCTGGGTCTATCTGGGCATCTTCTTTGCCTATCTGCTTGGCCCCCTCGTGATCATGTCGATCACGGCGTTCAACTCGCCCAGCTTTCCGCGGGCAACGCCGTGGGAATGCCTAACGTTCGAGTGGTTCGGAGCGCTATTTCAGGACGAGCGCATTCTGAACGGGATCAAGAACTCGATCCTTGTCGGAATGGGTACGGTAGTCTTGTCTGTCGCAATGGGTCTTGCGGGTGCGCTGATGCTCACGCAGATCTGGCCCAAGCTTCGGGCGACCTACTACACGATCATCATCGCTCCGATCCTAATTCCAGGCGTTGTGATTGGTATCTCGACACTGGTGTTCTGGGATCGGATCAACCGCATGTTGGGGCTGGGTGCAGATAGCTTCCTGTCAAACGGGCTGTTTCTGACCATCATCGGTCAGTCCACCTTCATTGCCAGCTACTGTATGCTGGTCTTGGTGGCGCGTCTTCAACGCTATGATATGGCGTTGACCGAAGCCGCGTTGGACCTCGGTGCAACCCATGCTCAGGCGTTCCGCAAGGTACTGATGCCTTTCATGATGCCCGCGATCCTGTCGGCGGCGGTGCTGGCGTTCCTTGCTTCGTTCGAGAACTACAACACCACCACGTTCACCTTTGGTGAATACCCGACCCTGACGATCGAGCTGGCTCAGAAAGTACGCTATGGGATCACTCCGGCGATCTCGGCCCTGGCTTTCATGATCGTGGCGCTGACGGTGTTCTTCGCGCTTGTGAACGAGGCGAACATCAAGCGTAAAGCGATGATCGCGGACGCGCGTAAGGATGCGACAGTGGGCGAGCTGGCTGGCAAGATTGAGGTTCCCGGCCTGATCAGCCGCAACCCGGCAGCCATCGCGCTTATCGTGCTTTTGATTGGTACGGTGACGGTGATCGGATCAGCGATGACTTACAGTCCTGATCAATGCATCGCCAACGTGCAGGAACAAAAGCGTTTGGAAACCGAGAAGCGCATTCAAGAACTGCGCGATCGTCGTGCTAAGGAATCGGCCGAAAAAGCAGCCGCCGAAGGTGCGGAAGGAGGGGCAACCCAGACGGCTCCGAAACCGTCCAACAACTCGGGCTTCGGCGGGGTGTTCGCTCCGAACACGCTGCAGAACGAAGAAGACGGCGCGGCGGATGAAGGTGTTGCAGGATCGTCAAACAATTCCGGTTTCGGAAATGTATTCGATCCGAACTCGATCGGGAATGACAGCAACTGATCATTCTACTGCTTGAAGAAGTAAAGGCCCGGCAAATTGTCGGGCCTTTTCATTTGGGGTCTATCTTCCCCAAGTTATGCGTTTCAGCACATCGTCTTTGTGATGGACATGATGCCATAGTGCAGCACCCGCATGGCCCACCAACAGGACCCCAAGTGCAATGGCGGAATAGAAATGCACCTGTGCGAAGAAGGTCGACAGGGCTTCGTTGCCCGGAACAAATGGATCGTACATCTCGAACCAGTTGAACACCTTGTTCTTCACGCCGAACCGGTCCTGAAGCGGCGAGGCCGAGGCCATCAGCCACCCCGACAGCGGCATGATGAACATCAGCGAGTAAAGTCCTAGATGCCCCAGCTTTGCCGCCAGCTTTTCCAGCGGCGGCATGTGGTCGGGCAGCGCTGGCGCGTTGCGATTCAGCAGCCGCCAAATCACGCGGATTACAGCCAGGGCGAATACCACGAAACCCCAGCTTTTATGGGTTTGGATCAATGGAAATTGAGCCAAAGCGTCGGTGACAAATTTCGTCATCCAAACGCCCATCCCCAATTGATACAGGATGATCCCTGCGATCGCCCAATGCAGGAGGCGCGCCAGCGCCCCCCAGCTTTGTGTCGTGTTGGTAAGCCGCATGGCTTATTCCCAGCCGCCCGCACGCAGCTCGGCCGCGATTTCCAGACGCACTTCATCGGACGTCACAGGTGCGAACATGCCCACTCCATAATCCGAGCGCAGCATGTCACCCGTGCCCTGAACGCCAAGCCATTCGCCTTGATAATAGTCGAAGAACTCGCCCAGCGGGTGCGGGCCGTTGTGGTTCAGGGTGAAGTTCATGGTGATCGGCTTGGTGTTGTCTTTGATGGTCAGATCGCCCACCAGCGTGATGGTGGTATCGGACGTTTGCTCGACCCCGGTCGAGGTGAATGTGATCTCGGGGAAGGCTTCAACGTCAAAGAAATCGGCGCTTTTCAGGTGGTCGTCCAGCGGGCCTACGCCAGTGTCGACGCTGGCTGGGTCCACAGTGACGGTGACCTTGGTGGCCGCAACATTGGCCGGGTCAAAATCGACTTCGCCTCCGATGACCTTCCATTGGCCAGACTGTTCCGACAGTCCGGCGTGGTTGTAGTAAAAGCGGATTTCGGTGTGGCCGGGGTCAAACTTGTAGATCTCGGCGGTGGCGGTTCCGGCAGTGGCAAGGCCCAAACCCAAAGCGGCGGCTGTCAGTAGAGGTTTCATTGTGGTGGCTCCTTTGTCATGTTGCATGGCAACGAGGGAAGAAATATTAGATACATGTGCATGTATCTAAATTAACGCTTGAATGAAAGCCCGCTGCTGTGGCCGTAACGGAAATGTGAGATGGACAAGAAGCCAAACGATCAGACGACCGCAATCTGGGTGTTGCTGAACAAAGCGCACAAGCACGTAACTCAAAAGTTCGAGTCCGAACTGAAACGCGCAGGGCTTCCGTCGGCCGCATGGTACGACATCCTATGGGCACTTGAGCGTGCAGAAGAGGGGATGCGCCAGAATGAGCTAGAGCGGCAATCGCTGTTTGATCAGCCGAATCTGTCGCGCACACTGCGCCGGATGGTAGATGATGAATTGGTCACTCAGTGCCCAGCCCCCGGTGATCGCCGGGGCAGGGTCCTTCGGATCACGGAGGCAGGAAAAGCGCTTCGTGCCCGCATGTGGGAGGTCTATGGAGGCCTGATGCTGTCGCAGATCGAAGATCGGGTCCCCATCGCGGATATCGCAGGTCTGATCAACGGCTTGGCGTCCTTGATCCCCGAGATAGACGAAAGGCTTCAAGAGAAGATCGATCACGCACGCGTGCAGGACCAGTGAAAAATGGGGTAATTGCGGGTTCTGAAAAACTCGTGAAGCATTTCGGTCGGATAATACGACGCGATAGATCGGAATCAGGAAGGGCTCAGCATGTCCAAGGACTTTTTCAAGATGCTTGAAGAGATGGGGAAACCAGGATCGAACCCAATGGGTGTTTGGGCCGAAACCTGGATGTCCTATCAACAGGATATGGCGAAGCTATGGATGACCACGGCTTTGAAAGCTGGCGATGCTATTGAGCCTTCAAAGGACAATCGCTTTCGCGGGGACGCTTGGAACGAGGGCATCTTCCCGCTTTTGCGCCATTCGTACGAGCTGACCGCAAAAGCGATGGTGGACATGGCGGACAATGCTGGTTTGTCGGATCACGAACAGGAAAAGCTCAGCTTCTATGCACGTATCGCCGCCGATAACATGTCACCTTCGAACTTCCTTGCTACCAATCCCGAAGCACAGCAGCTTGCGCAGGAAACCGGTGGGCAGAGCCTAATTGATGGCTATCAAAACATGCTGTCTGACCTCGAGAAGGGCTATATCAGCACGACTGACGAGGAAGCGTTTGAAGTTGGTAAGAACATTGCCACTACTCCAGGGTCGGTCATCTATCGCAACGAGTTGATCGAGCTGATCCAGTACAAACCCGTTGCTGCGAAAACCCGTAAGGCTCCGATCCTGATCGTGCCGCCTTGTGTTAACAAGTTCTACATCTTCGACCTGAACGAAAAGAAATCCATGATCCGCTATCTGCTTGAGCAAGGGCAGAGCGTCTACATGATCGCATGGCGTAACCCGAGCCCCGAGATGGGCGATCTGGGCTGGGACGAGTATGTTTCGGATGGCATATTCGAGGCTCTGCGTGTCACCTCTGAAGTCTCGAAATCCAACGCGGTGGATATGCTGGGCTGGTGCAATGGCGGAACGATGCTGGTCGCCGCGCTGGCCGTCATGCCTGAGGATCTGAAAGCAAAGCTGGGGACTGCAACCTTCCTGTCGACGATGATCGACTTCTCGGATTCAGGGCAGATCAATGTGTTCATCGACGAGCCACAAGTCGAAGCCTACAATCAGCGTCTCAAATCTGAAAAAGTTGCACCGGGACGTGACATCGCCAATGCCATGGCGATGCTGCATGTCAACGAATCCATTTGGGGCTTCGTGGTCTCAAACTATCTCATGGGCAAATCACCCGCGCCGTTTGACGTGCTGTATTGGAACGCCGACACGCAGAACCTGCCAGCCAATTGGTACAGTTTTTTCGTGGAAGAAATGTACATGGCGAATAAGCTGAAAAAGCCGGGCGCACTGACCATTTGTGGAACTCCGGTCGATACGCGCAACATTGACGTGCCCTGCTATTTCTTGGCTGCAGACGGCGACCATATCGTGCCGTGGAAAACATCTTTCACAGCAACCGATTTGGTGTCCGGCCCGACCGAGTTTGTCCTGACCACGGGCGGTCACGTGTCCGGCACGGTGATCAACCATCCCGCCAAGACTCGTCGTAAGTTTTGGGTGGATGGCAAGGACAGCTCCAGCGCCGAAAATTGGCATGAAAGCGCTGACCTGACCGAGGGAAGCTGGTGGCCACATTGGTTGGAATGGCTTGACCAAAACAACCCGGCAGTACTTAGCGCACCCGCAAAAACCTTGGGTAACCGAAAGTACAAACGTTTGGCCGATGCGCCCGGCACCTATGTGCATGAGGGCGAGCGTTAATGGGCGTGCAAGAGGCGATCGACACCATCGACCAATCCGAATTTCACATGATTGAGGTAGACGGTGCAAAAATCCGCTACCTCCATCGGGTCGTAAACTCGGATCTGCCGCCGCTTCTGGTGTGCAACGGCCTTGCCCAATCCATCGAAGTGCTATTGCCCTTGCTGGATGAGATCAGTGACCGCTGCCTGATCGCGATCGACATGCCGGGAACGGGCCGTTCGCATATGATCGACAAGATTTCGACGATCCCGGATTACGCTGAATTCACGCTACGAGTTCTCGATGAAATCGGCATCAAAGCGTTCGACATACTTGGGATTTCTTGGGGCGGGGCGCTTGCGCAGCAGATTGCGCATACGGTTCCTGACCGTGTGTCCAAGCTGGTGCTGGCAATCTGTTCGGCAGGCGGCGTGGGCAGTTGGTGGGGCACACCCATCGCCCTGTCCGAGATCATGTTCCCACTGCGGTTCACCAGCAAGGCTTATGGCAATTTCATTGGTCCGCTGATGTATGGCGGTGAAGCGCTTTTGGCCCCGGCTGATTTCCGCGAGTATTCGAAACACGCGATCCGACCCAGCCCCGAAGGTTACTTCGCGCAAGTGCGGGCAATGTGTGGCTGGACCAGCTTGCCGTGGCTGCGCACCCTCAAGCAGCCCGCATTGGTGATTGCGGGGCAGTTCGATGGGCTGATCCCAATCGCAAATCAGATCCTTTTGTCGAATATGCTGCCGAATTCGAAACTGCATGTTTATCCTGCGGGCCATCTTCTGATGTACACACAAAGACACGAAGTCGGCGCCGAGATTACGGAGTTCCTAGGTCAGGGCTAAAACGCCAATTGAGGTGCCGAAGTCTGTCAGGGTTTCGAAATCAGAAAGCATTGGATGTCAGCGACATTGGTGCCCGTGGCCCCTGTCATCAATAGATCTTTAGAGGCAGAAAGGGCGGCGTAGCTATCGTTGTTATCCAACAACGTAATGGGATCCACGCCTGCGTTTCTCATTCTTTGAAGGCTGGACGCATCGACAATCCCTCCTGCGGCGTCGGTGGGACCATCGCGCCCGTCTGTGCCTCCGCTTAGGAATATCCAATCGCCTGACAGGCCACGTTTCTCGGCACCCACCGCCACATGAAGCGCAAGCTCTTGATTGCGGCCACCCTTGCCCGAGCCGGTTAGCTGCACGGTGGTTTCGCCGCCTGCCAGCAAAACGCTCACGGCGCTTGATGGTGTAGCCTCGGCTGCGTCAAGAAGAAGGGTGGCGGCGTCTCTAACATCTCCTATCAGGTGGTCCGAAACGACGTGCACAGAGCCAACGTCCGTGGCGGCTTTTTCAGCGGCTTGCAAGCTTTGACGGTTCGAGCCGATCAAGTGGTTCTCGGAGGGGGGAGCCGGTTGCGTCTTTACTTCTGATCGCGACAGGTGATCTCGCACAGATGCTGGCAACTCACCCCAAACCCCGGCTTGCAGGCAAATCTCACGCGCATCTTCCTGAGTACCAATTGGGGCAACGGTTGGTCCGCTTGCAATCGCGCGAAGATCATCGCCAATTACATCCGACAGGATATAGGCGCGAACCGGAGCAGGGGCTGCGTGATGCAGAAAGCCTCCGCCTTTCAGTTCGCTAAGCTGTTGGCGAACAAGGTTCATCTGAGTGATGTCGATCCCAGCACCCAGAAGTAACTCACTGACCTTTGCCTTGTCCGCGATCGAGATGCCGGGCACGGGCAAGGCCATCAACGCCGACCCGCCGCCCGAAATCAGCGCAATGACCTGGTCAGCAGGGCCGGCTTCGGCCAGAAGATCAGCAACCGCCTGACCAGCAGACAAGCTTGTGTCGTCCGGAACGGGATGCGCGCCGTACATGAGGGCGGCATCCCCGGCGGATTCGGTGTTTTCCGGATGTGTGATGCAAAGCGCTGTGTAGGGGCCAGCGATTTGACCCAAAGCTTCGCGCATCATGGCAGGTGCGGCTTTGCCGATCCCGACCACAATGTACTTTCCGTTCGCGGTAAGCACAGGGAAGGGAGAGCTAGATAGTGCGGTTTTCATCGCAAGCGCAGGATCCGCAGTTTCGACTGCGGACTGAAATATATGCCAGGCGATCTGGCGAAGTGCCTTGATGCTTTGATCCGTCATTTGGCACTCTTTGTGACTGCGGTGTTTGGGAAGTCTCGGAACATGTTAGCGCTATTATTCAGAACTGGCGGGTCAGAGCAAGCATATCGACCCGAGGTAGTCCTACTGTATCACCGCGTTCATCCATTCCTTCACAAAAGTCCGGCGCTTAAGCTTGTCCAGATACGTCATCAAGGCCGGTTCAAGCACGATAACCGATGGGCTGGCGGTTTCGGATGTTTGGTAAAGCGGTGGCAAGCGGGAGGAGCCCGCCCCAGCGCCGCTGGTTTGAATATCGATCATATTCTGAATGAATGCCTCGGCCGCGTCTGGGTGTTGCGTGTGTTTAGACACAAACCCAGTGCGCATCATCATGGTTGGAAAATCGGAAGGCAGGATGATCTCGAACCTGTCATCATTCAACTGACGCGTCGCGGCGTAGCTGCCCAAAACATTGTAAGCCACCAGAAGCTTGCCCGAGGCCACGTCGTCGATCATTTCCCCCGAACAGCAGTATAGCCGGGCATCAAGACTTCCCATAATCTCGGTCAAGCGCCAGAAGGTTTCCGAAGCCCGCGCGTCTTGCGTGGCAAAAAGATAGCCAAGGCCGGATTGCCGCACGTCATAGGTGCCAATGCGGCCCCGGAAAAGATCAGGTTCCTGCCGCAGCGCCAGAATGAGTTCTTGCCGGGTCTGGGGGATTGGTTTCCCGTTGAATGCAGCTTTGTTGATGACGATGGTTGCAGGCTCTGTGGTGAAGGCAAACAAGCGCCCACGCCACTGTGCCCAGCTCGGGTGAGCGATGCCGGGCAAGGCACGCGCAAACCCGTCATTGACCAGTTTCAGCTGAAGGTCCATGGCGCTGGAAATCACGATGTCGAAACGGTCGGGGTCTTCGCGCAATAGCTGGTCGATCTGCGCGGTTGAGGTCACCAGATACTCAATGGACCAATCAGGGTTTCGGGCCAAAAACTGCTCAACAATCGGGGCGAAAAATGCGGTGTCGGTGCTGGACAGCACACGCAGAGTTTTACGGGCATTTTCCCCTTGGAAAAGCTGTTTGTCTTCCCATTCCTGGGCGATTGAAAAACTCGGCAAGAAGCATAGAATTAAAGCGAGAATGTAACGCATGCACCGCCTCCGGGTTGGTTTTCCAAGCTGATCTCTCCGCCATGGGCGATGGCCACGTCTTGTGCAATGGTAAGCCCGAGTCCTGATCCGATAATGCCTTTTACGTTGTCTCCGCGAGAGAAGCGGGTCAGCAGGTCTTCGATCCCTTCTGATGGGAAACCCGGTCCTTGATCCCGGATTTGAATGGAAGGTCTCGGGCTCGCGGCGACACGGATGGTGATGTCACTTTCTGCTGGCGAGTACTTCAGCGCGTTATCGATCAAGTTGCGGATGCCATTTTGCAGCAGAATGCTGTCGCCTTCGACTATCACGGGTTCGTCCGCGATGATCGTCAGATTGATGTCTTTCATTTCGGCCACAGGGGACAGACGCAAAACCAGTTCGTTCAGAAGCTCAACAAGATCAATGCTCGTGCGCTCCAGATGATCGGCACGGAAGGTGGTCATGGCGTGATCCAAAAGCTGCCCCGCCGCACGTGAGCTTTCGTCGATGGCGCGGATCATCGCCCGCATGGCTTGCCGATTTTCATCCCGATCCACACGCTGAAGCGTTGCCTCTGCATGCGAACGGACCGTCGCCAAAGGGGTGCGGACGCGATGGGCAGCTTCGGCGATGAAATCCTCGGACTGGTGCAACGACGTGTCCAACCGCCCCATCAAACGGTTAAGCGATGCAACAAGTGACGCCATTTCGACCGGGACTGGGCTGGCCACGGGGCTTAGATCTTTCGGGCCGCGCTTGGTGACAGAACTTGTAAGGCGTTTAAGCGGGTTGATGGTCGTGGCCGTGGCCCAGAAGGACAGCAGAACGGACAGTAAAAAGAACCCAGTGCCATACAGTGCCACATTGCGCGAGATATCGGCGAGCGTGACCTGCAAGGCGTCTTGAGTTTGGGCAACTGTGACCGAAATGATCGTGCGCGTATCAGCCCCGACCAAGGTTCGGACATCGGTGGCGGATCGGATCGCGACGCCGTCATAGCTGGCGGTTTGATGGACGGTGCGTGCCATCGCACCTTCAGGTGTGTGCGGAAGACCCTCGTACCCGGACAATAGCTTATCATCCTGATATATCGCATAAAAAACTCGGTCGTCAGCGTCGGTGCTGAGCATGGAAAAAGATGCGTAGGGAAAGTCAACTTCAACAGTCCCCTCGCGTAAAATGGCCGCGTCCAGAATGGAGCTGACCGAAGCCGCAAGGATGCTGTCTTGCCCTTGTTGCGCGATCTGGGCTGCATATGCGCGCACGACGATAAACAGCAGGATTGTCAAAACGGCTGCACCGCCAATCAGGCTTACTGCCAATCGGTTCCGCAGTGATCCGGTGACGTTGACTCCCTCAGCCATGATCCAACCGGTACCCCAATCCGCGCAGGGTTGTGATGCGTAGATCCGAGGTCTCTAAGTGTTTGCGCAGCCGGCCGATATAAACTTCGATCGCATTCTCCGAGACGTCTTCGTCATAGGCAAATAGTCGGTCAAACAATTTGTGTTTGGGAAAGATTTGCCCAGGCGCGTTGATCAACAGTTCAAGCAATCGAAGCTCACGGTTGCGCAGCGTGATTGGCTTTCCGTCAACCGTCAGGCTGCCCGCCACGGGATCGAACGTCGCATTTCCCAGCTGAATGGTGCTTTGCGTCGTGCCCGCTTTGCGACGCAGAACGGCTCGGCAGCGGGCTTGAAGTTCTTCATGATCGAAGGGTTTCGTCACGTAGTCATCCGCCCCAAGATCCAAAATGCTGATTCTGTCTGACACCTGCGACCGCGCGGTCAATACAATCACAGGTGTGTCCTTCTGCCGTGAACGGTGGTGTTTCAGAAAGGTGCGGCCATCACCATCGGGCAACATGATATCCAGCAATATCAGATCATAGTCCTCGGTGTCTGCGAATGCGATAGCGTCTTGAAAACATTCAGCATGATCAACGACATGGCCGTCAATTTGCATACGGGCGCAGACCGCGCTTGCCAGTTCTTTGTTGTCTTCGATCAGAAGGAATTTCATGGGCCTTGTTCATTTCGAAACAGCCGTGACAGGTCCGTGTCAGGTTGCTGTGGTTACCTCGGTTAACTGAGCCGCCTTTCGGACAGTTGTCAAATTGGGAGGAAATCATGACGACATTTTCACTGGGCCGCCGTGCCCTTATGGCGACCGCTTTGGCCGCGATGGCTTTTGCCTCACCTGCATCAGCAGACGGACACAAAGTAGTCGATAGCATTCACTTTCTGATCCCCGGCGGCGCTGGCGGCGGCTGGGATGGCACAGCCCGTGGCACCGGCGAGGCGCTGACGAATGCTGGTATCGCAGGCACCGCATCTTACGAGAATATGTCAGGTGGCGGCGGCGGTAAGGCGATCGGCTTTCTGATCGAAAACGCCGACAGCAACCACGGAACCTTGATGGTGAACTCGACCCCCATTGTGATCCGCTCGCTGACCGGTGTGTTCCCGCACAACTTCCGCGACCTGACACTGGTTGCAGGCACCATCGGTGACTATGCCGCGATGGTCGTCGGCAAAGACAGCCCCATCAACTCGATGGAAGACCTAATGGCAGCTTATGACGCCGACCCAAGCGCCACCGCAGTTGGTGGCGGATCGGTTCCCGGCGGCATGGACCACTTGGTTGCGGCCATGACATTCGAGGCCGCAGGCAAAGATGCGCTGGGCGTGAAATACATCCCCTATGACGCGGGTGGTAAAGCCATGGCAGCCCTTCTGTCGGGCGAGATTGCTGCCCTGTCGACCGGTTTCTCGGAAGCGGTTGATCTGGCCAATGCAGGCGAAGTGAAGATCATCGGCGTCACGTCGGACGAACGCGTTCCGGCTGCCCCCGATGCGATGACCATGAAAGAACAGGGCATCGACACCAGCTTCGTGAACTGGCGCGGGTTCTTTGCAGCTCCGGGTCTGCCTGACGACAAGCTGGCCATGTACCAAAAAGCCCTTGCTGACATGTATGCAACCGAGGAATGGGAAGAAGTGCGCGCGCGCAACGGTTGGGTGAACATCCACAATTCGGGCGATGACTTCAAAGCTTTCCTGGAAGAGCAAGAGCAGGTCATTGGTGATCTGATGAAAAAGCTGGGCTTCCTGTAAGCCTTACTTGATGGGGCAGAGCGTTACGCGCTCTGCCCATTTTTCTACTGAATTCGGGAGGGGATGATGGCACTTGATCGTTGGATCGCGCTGATACTTGTCGGAGTATGCCTGGCTTATGGATACGCCGCTTGGTTCACGATGGATGGTGCGCTTGCGCCGTTCATGAAACGCAACCCGATCTGGCCTAGTACCTTCCCAAAGGTCCTATCCGTGTTGGGGCTTCTGACATCGTTGGTTATCTTGTCCGGGATGGAAAAGTCGGAACCGAAAGAAGCCGACATCGATTACCGTCGGCTTGGTGAATACAAACTGGGGCAAGCCTTGTTGCTTTTGGCGTTGATGGTCGCCTATGCGATTTGCCTACGCCCGCTTGGGTTCATCTTCTCCACCGCGGCTTTCCTGATCCTCGGGTCGTTCATTTTGGGTGAACGCAAATGGGCTCTTATGATCCCCATCGCGTTGTTTGCGACACTGGTCGTTTGGTATCTGGTGCAGCAAGTTCTGGGCATCTACCTGCGCCCATTACCCGGCTTTGTAGGAGGTTGATCGTATGCTCGAAGGACTTCTGATTGGCCTGCAAACGGCCCTTTCCATTCAAAACCTGTTGATGGTGATCGGCGGTTGTCTGATCGGCACATTCATCGGAATGCTGCCGGGTCTTGGCCCGATGTCAATTATCGCGATTATGATCCCCGTTGCCATCTCGATGGGCGATCCGTCAGCCGCGCTGATCCTGTTGGCCGGCGTATACTACGGTGCCATTTTCGGTGGGTCGACCTCGTCCATCCTGTTGAACGCACCGGGGGTTGCCGGGACAGTTGCATCAAGCTTTGACGGCTATCCTATGGCGAAACAAGGCGAGGCCGGGAAGGCCCTTACCATTGCTGCAATCGCCAGTTTTGCCGGGGGCAGCATCGGCGCCCTTCTTTTGATGGTTTTTGCACCGGCCTTGTCCTCGGTCGCGCTGCTGTTTCATTCCGCTGAATACTTCGCCCTGATGGTGGTTGGCTTGTCGGCTATTGCTGCGTTCGCTGGAACGGGGCAGGTGGCCAAGGCGCTTATGATGACTTTGCTGGGACTGATCATGGCTACTGTGGGCGAAGGTGCATTGTTCAACATGCCGCGCTTCACGATGGGGATCATGGACCTGCAATCGGGCTTTGGTTTTATCACGCTTGCGATGGCCATGTTTGCTTTGCCCGAAGCGTTGTTCTTGGTGCTGAAGCCCAAAACCACACAGGAAAGCCAAGATGGCGAGATCAAGAATCTTCGCATCACAGGGGCCGAGGCGAAATCCATCGCGCCCGTGATTGGCCGCCAATCGTTGCAGGGCTTCTTCATCGGCGTCCTGCCTGGCGCGGGGGCTACGATTGCCAGTTTCCTTGGCTACGCCGTCGAGCGCAATCTGGCCACCAAAGAAGAGCAAGAAGAGTTCGGTAAGGGATCGATCAAAGGGCTTGCCGCACCCGAAACCGCGAACAACGCTGCCTGCACCGGGTCTTTTGTGCCACTTTTGACTCTTGGCATTCCCGGCTCTGGCACAACCGCGATCTTGCTGGGCGCGTTGATTGCGCTGAACGTCACACCCGGTCCGCGTCTGATGCTTGATGAGCCGCAGATCTTTTGGGCCGTTATCATGTCGATGTTCATCGGCAATTTGGTTTTGCTGATCCTGAACTTGCCGCTCATCCCATACATCGCCAAAGTGCTGTCGATCCCGCGCAACTACCTTATCCCATTCATCCTCTTTTTCACGTTGATGGGGGCTTATATCGGCCAGAACAACGCAACCGAGTTGCTGCTTCTGGTGGGCTTTGGGGTCGCGGCGACGGCACTTCGTTTTGCAGACTATCCGCTGGCCCCGCTACTGATCGGGTTCATTCTGGGTGGCATGCTGGAAGACAACTTCTCGCGCTCAATGCAACTGTATGATGGCATTGGCTTTATTTGGGAACGTCCCATGACGTTGGGCCTTCTGGTCATCGCAGCCCTTCTGGTCTTCCTGCCCAGTTTCCGCGCACGCCGCGCCCGTCTTCGCGCAGAAGGGATCGCAGATGGGGATTGATCACTTATAACCGAGCTCATGATGGATCGTGCTCTAACATTCCTTATCGCGGCAGTTGGCAGTCTGGGGTTCTATGTCCTCGGGCTGCCTTTGCCGTTTCTGCTGGGCCCGATGTTTGCATGTCTGATCGCGGCGCTGTCGGGGGCATCTCTGCAGGGGGCGGGGCAGTTTGGTATTTTCATGCGTACATTTTTGGGCGTCGCCGTAGGTGCGTCCATCACGCCAGAGCTGTTGGGGCGCATGCCTGAAATCGCCGGATCCTTGCTGATAGTGCCCCTGTTCATCGCGACTGTTGCGGTGATTGGGTTCCCATTTCTGCGCTATGTCTTCAAACTTGATCCTGTGACCGCGTGGTATAGCGCCATGCCAGGTGGGTTGCAGGATATGCTGATCTTCGGGGAAGAGGCTGGGGGCGATCCGCGGGCACTGTCCTTAATTCATGCGACCCGAATTGTTGTTTTGGTCAGCTGCGCGCCCTTTGCAATGCAGCTGGTGTGGAACTTGGATCTGAATGTCGCGCCGGGCCAGCCCATGACCGATATTGCGCCCACCCAGATCGCACTGATGATCATCGCAGGGCTTGTTGGCTGGAAGTTTTTCGAGCGGATCGGTCTATTCGGTGCATCCATACTGGGGCCGATGATCTTGACCTCTGTTCTATCTCTGACCGGTGTGATCCAAACGCGACCACCTGCCGAGATCATTCAGGCCGCACAGTTTTTCATCGGCATCGCTGTGGGTGTGAAATACGTTCGCATCACGCGAAAAGAGGTCCGCGAAAGTGTCTTCGCAGGCCTCGCCTATTCCGTGCTGTTAGGCACCATTTCACTATTGTTTTTTGCATTGGTGGCTGGGCTAGGGCTTGCGCCCTCATTGGACGCTTTATTGGCCTTCCTGCCGGGTGGTCAGGCCGAGATGGTGGTGATCGCCATCATCGCTGGCTCTGACCTCGCTTATGTGGTCACGCATCACGTGCTTCGGATCGTACTGGTCGTCATGTTCGCGCCGGTGATTGGTCGTGTATTGCACAAGACCTAACCCCGGCGCGACATAATCAGTTCAGCCGTTCACCGCTTTCCGGTGCGAAGTAGGACACTTTGCTGAGATCAAACGCCAAAGAGAGACTCTCGCCCGATTTGGCACTGGTTTCTGCGTGCAAACGTGCAGTGACTTGCTTGCCCCCTAGATGAGACACCACGTAGGTATCAGCACCCGCAGGTTCGACCATTTCGACCATGCAATCGGCTTCTTGCACATCTTCGCCAGCACGGAAGCCCGCTTCGGCGATATCCTCAGGTCGCAGACCCAGAATTACGTCTTCTGGCAAGTTCTTGGCGTGGGTGTCGGTCAGCACCAGTGGGGCTGCGCCAGCGCGCTCAATCTCGATCTGAGTACCTTTGCCATTGGCCTTTGCTCGCGCCGGGATCAGGTTCATTGCAGGGCTGCCCATGAAGTCCGCAACAAACAGGTTTGCTGGACGGTTATAGATTTCCGCCGGGGATCCGATCTGCTGCACCACGCCGCCTTTCAGAACGACGATTTTGGTGGCAAGGGTCATCGCCTCGATCTGGTCATGGGTTACATAGACCATGGTCGCGTTCAGGTTCTGGTGCAGTTTCTTGATCTCGGTCCGCATCTCGACGCGAAGCTTGGCGTCGAGGTTAGACAGCGGTTCATCGAACAAGAACAGCTTCGGGTCACGCACCAGCGCCCGGCCCATCGCGACACGCTGCCGCTGGCCACCTGAAAGCTGACCGGGGCGACGCTGCAGAAGGGGTTCGATCTGCAGCTGTTGTGCCACTTCCTGAAGCTTCTGTTCCTGCGTTGCCGCGTCCACACCGCGCACTTTCATACCGAAGGTGATATTCTTGGCCACCGACATGGTCGGGTAAAGCGCGTAGGATTGGAATACCATGGCGATGTCGCGATCCTTGGGACTGACATGTGTCATGTCGCGCCCACCAATGGCTACCGTGCCGTCGGTGATCGGCTCAAGCCCAGCGATACAGTTCAGAAGCGTGGACTTGCCGCAGCCTGATGGGCCAACCAGCACCAGGAAATCCCCCGGTTCGATCGTGACGTTGATGTCTTTAAGGATCTCGACAGACCCATAGTTCTTGTAGAGGTTTTTGATATCCAGAATAGGAGCCATGGGTTTAGCCTTTCACGGAGCCCGCGGTCAGTCCGCGGATGAAGTATTTGCCAGCGACGACATAGACAAGCAGCGTGGGAAGGGCGGCGATGATCGCTGCAGCCATATCCACGTTGTATTCCTTCACGCCGGTGGTTGAATTGACGATATTGTTCAGCGCCACAGTGACGGGTTGCGTTCCAGCCTGACTGAAGGACACCCCGAACAAGAAGTCGTTCCAGATCTGAGTAAATTGCCAGATGACAGTCACGACGATGATCGGTAGCGACAAGGGCAGGAAGATCGACCAGAAGATCCGGAAGAAGCCCGCGCCGTCCACCTTGGCGGCTTTCACCAGCTCTTGTGGGATCGACACATAGTAGTTGCGGAAGAACAGCGTGGTGAACCCAATGCCATAGATCACGTGGACGAAGATCAGCCCCGGAATGGTGCCAGCGATGCCCATCATGCCCAGCATGCGTGCCATCGGAAGCAGCACCACCTGAAACGGGATGAAGCAGCCAAACAGCATCAGTGAGAAGATCAGGTTTGCGCCTTTAAACTTCCATTGCGCTATCACATAGCCGTTGATCGCACCAAGAATGGTCGAGATCGCAACCGCTGGGATCGCAAGGATCACCGAGTTCCAGAAGTAAGGGCGCAGACCCTCGCACTGGATGCCGGTACAGGCGCCGGACCACGCGGTGCGCCATGCCTCGAACGTGACTTCGCGAGGGAAGGCCACAAGGCTGCCGGTGCGGATCTCCTCGAGGCTTTTCAGCGAGGTAGTGACCATCACGAAAAGCGGCATCAGATAGAACAGGGCAAAGATGCCAAGCAGGGTGAACAGAAGCCAGCGCAGGGCGATCTTGCCCCAATTACGCGACGGGCCGTGGGCGGGGGAAAGCGAGATATCAGTCATGTTTCACCCTTAGTTCTGAGTAAAGATACGGAACGATGATCGCGAAGACGACAGCCATCATCACCATGGCAGAGCTTGCCGCTTGTCCGATGTCACCACGCGAGAACGCCATGGCATACATGTAGGTCGCAGGCAGATCAGTGGCATAGCCGGGACCGCCTCCGGTCAAAGCGATGACAAGGTCGAAGCTTTTAATGGCGAGGTGAGCCAGCACGATGAAGGCTGACAGGAAGATGGGCGCCATCGACGGAATGATGATGGCGGAATAGATGCGCCAGCTGGGGATACCATCGACCTGTGCGGCCTTGATGATCTCTCCGTCCACGCTGCGCAGACCGGCCAAGAACAGTGCCATAACAAAGCCAGACGCTTGCCAGACACCGGCGATTACAACGGCGTAGATCGCCATGTCGGGGTCAATCACCCAATCGAAACTGAAGTTCTCGAACCCCCAGTCGCGGACCATCTTTTCGATGCCCAGTCCGGGGTTCATGATCCACTTCCATGCGGTACCAGTGACGATCATCGAAAGCGCCATGGGGTAAAGGTAGATCGTGCGCAACACGCCTTCGGTGCGGATTTTCTGATCCAGCAGAATGGCGATCAGCAGGCCAAGAACCATCGAGATGATGATGAAGAGCGTGCCGAAGATGAAAAGGTTCATCATCGCGGTATCAAACCGGGGCGATGCGAACAGGCGCTCGTATTGGATGATGCCTTCGATCTCGTATTTTGGAAGCAGACGCGAGCGGGTCAGTGACACCCAAGCGGTCCAAGCAATGAAGCCGTAAACGAATACGAGGATGGCGATGAAAGAGGGTGCAAGCACCATCTTGGGGATATGACGTTCAAGCCATTCGGTCATTGTAACGATCCCTGAATATAAGGAGGCCCCGCACCAGAAAGTCAGACGCGAGGCCAGGGAGATTTACATGGAGTTTGCGACGGCGTCGGCCAGCTGGTTCACAGCATCAGCCGAGGACATGTCCGAGTTGAAATGTGCGGTCACCACATCGGTGATTGCACCCGACTGCGCACCACGCAGCGCCATGCCGTGGGCATAGCTTGGCAGTAGCGAGCCGTTGTCCGAGCTCTCGCTCATGTCTTTGGCGGACAGGTGTGCACAGCTGTCGAAATCATCCAGGGCAACGTCTACACGTGCCGGGATCGAACCTTTGTTCAGGTTGAACACTTTCTGGAAGTTTTGACCAACGATCAGCTTGGACAGAAGGTCCTGACCAGCTTTCTTGTCGTCACCATCCACGTTGAACATGGCAAAGCTGTCAACGTTGTACAGGAAGCCATCACCCGGAACCGAAGCACACAGGAAGTCTTCGCCCGGCGCTTTGCCTGCGGCAAGGAATTCACCTTTGGCCCAGTCACCCATGATCTGGAAGGCGGCTTCGCCATTCATGACCATCGCGGTGGCAAGGTTCCAGTCACGACCCGAGAAGTTGTCGTCGACATAACCGCGCATTTTGCGCATCTGGTCAAAGACGGCGACCATTTTGTCGGACTTCAGAGTGTCCATGTCCAGATCAACAAAGGCTTTCTTGAAGCCGTCTGCGCCAAGGATGCCCAATGCAACAGCTTCGAACACGGTGGCGTCCTGCCATGCCTGACCACCATGGGCCAGCGGGGTGATGCCGGCAGCTGCCAGCTTGTCAGCGGCGGCGTTGAACTCGTCCCAGGTGGTTGGCATTGCGATGCCGTTTGCTTCCAGAACGTCAGCGTTGGCCCAAATCCAGTCCACGCGGTGAACGTTGACGGGGGCAGCACACCAAGTGCCTTCACATTTCATGTGACCTGCGATCGAAGCAGGCAGAACGTCTGCCCAGCCTTCGGCTTCTGCTACGGCCGAGATGTCGGCCAGAACGCCTTCTTCATACCATTCCTGAATGGCAGGGCCTTTCAGCTGAACGGCGGTCGGTGCGTTGCCCGACAGAACACGTGCGCGCAGTGCAGTCATGGCAGCATCACCACCACCACCAGCAACCGGCATGTCGGTCCACGTTCCGCCATTATCGGCGAATTCTTTTTGCAGAACGGCAACAGACTTGGCTTCACCGCCCGATGTCCACCAGTGCAGAACTTCTGCCTGAGGCTCGGCCATGGCGGGCATGGCGCAAGTTACAGCAATAGCCGAAACGGCCGCGAATACGGATTTTTTCATCAGATTTTCCTCCCTTAGGTCACCAAACATTTGGCGACGCTGTCCCAAGCCTGCCGATCTTACCCGGCTTTGCGCAATGGCTGATGCAGCCAATCACGGGTTCTATGCGTAGAATTTCAGCCAATTTGTTACTTGATGTTACGCAAGCCTTGATTTTGTTGCACGCTGTTACAGACAAGCGGACAATGAATTTGGTTTCATGGTCCCGAGGGAGGAACACGGACATGGCGATTCCACGACTTCTGGTCGTTGATGATGACGTAGATACGCGGGGCATGATGACCCAGTATCTGCGCCAGAACGGTTTCATTGCCCTGCCCTGTGATAGCGAAAGCGCGATCATGGAGCACTTAACAAATGGGCGAGTCGACCTGATATTGCTGGATGTGATGCTGGGCGATGAAAACGGTGTCGAGATCTGCGCGCGTCTGCGTGATGAACAGGACGTCCCTATTATCCTCGTCTCGGCCTTGTCTGCCGATCATCACCGTATGGCGGGGTATCAGGTGGGGGCGGATGACTATATCGCCAAGCCTTTTAACCCCGATTTGCTTTTGGCACGTGTGCGCGCAGTTCTATCTCGCGCCAAGCGAAGCGCGTCTCTGGTTTATCGTCGAAGTGTCTCGACGTTTCGCTTTGCCGGTTGGACCTATGACGCCAAGCTAGATGAGGTGACGTCGCCCCAAGGGTTTCAAGTCGCTCTATCGCGCAAGGAAACAGCACTGCTGAAGGTTCTTCTGGCCAATCCGCATATCCCTTTGACCCGAGAAGAGATTGCCACCTCATTAGATGTGACAGGTGAGGGGCAGGGCGCAGAGGCATCCGGCCGCGCCATCGACGTTCTGGTTGGGCGTTTGCGCGGGAAGATTGAAAGTGACCCGAAACAGCCCGAGCTTTTGCGCACTGAACGCGGCATCGGGTATGTTTTCGCAACAGACGTAGACGTAGAAGGCTCTGCATGAGCCGCGGGTTGCAGATCCGAACGCTTGGACTGTTGTTGATCCTTGGCTGCTTTACCGCTGCGTTCGGTGCAGGCTGGCTTTGGTTCTCTTCAACCAAAGCATGGCAAGACCATCTGACCCGCAGTTATGTCACCGGTGTATCGCTTTATGAATCCTTGCGCGTCGGGGCAGAACCACCAGATGGGGTGGTTGTGTCCAAGCTGTCCAATGAAGACGCGGTGTTGGCGACGCGGGGCGAGTTTTCCCGGCTGCAAGGCATTCCGACGCCTGCGATTGTAACCAATATCTCGATCATCGGTGCGGGGCGTGACCCTGTTTCAGGGTCGTCGTTGAATGTCGGCATCGTATCGGGCGAGCTTCAGTATGCCGTGTCGGAACTGGTGTCGAATGAAGGTCAGACGGCGGCACAGAAATTCGGGAATGTAACGCGCCTTCTGGCGACATATTGCGCTGACCCGGTGCTGTTTGCCCGCATGGGTGTGCAGCCATGGGTGCGCATTGATGGGCAATCTATTTGGGGCTGCGATGCCGCTCCGGCCGATTTGCGGCTCGCTGCCGTCCTGTTGACTTTGGTTGCCGTCGCCATCCTGTCGACGGTGGTTCTGGACACATCTGCGCATTTCGACCGATTTGCCAACGCCTTACGGGAACGGGGTCGGCTTGGCGGTCCAGACAGCTATGATGTTCATGGTCCAGCCGAACTGCGACAGACAGTGTTGGCGGTAAACGCTCACCTTGAACAGGAACGCGCGCAGCTGTCCAAACGCGCAATGGTTCTGTCCGGTGTCAGTCATGATCTGGGAACACCCGCCACACGTCTTCGCCTGCGTACCGCGTTGATCAAGGAAACCGACCTGCGCGAAAAGCTGGAAGCAGACATCGACAGCATGACCGAGATGATTGAAAGCGTACTGACCTATACAAGGGCGGAACTTAACGAAGAGACACCGCGCAAGCTGTCGTTGACTTCGCTCGTTGATGCGTTGGTGGCCGATTATCAGGACATGGAGCGGCCGGTGTCACTTGTGGCCCTGCAAAATCCCAGTGGTGAAGGGGGACGATCCGTTTTTGCCGCAACCTCTGGCTTGGCGGCGCTGCCGGATGAACAGCGCATGTTGGTTATGGCGCGCCCAGTGTCTTTGAAGCGCGCAATCTCGAACCTAATCGACAATGCATTGAAATACGGGCGTCGTGCCTCGGTCCAGATGACGGCGACCCCAGAGCATGCCACGATTGTTGTTGAGGATGAAGGATCGGGCATGTCTGCCGAAGACATCGAAGCGGTCGTGGCCCCGTTCAAACGCGGGGATAACACGCGTGCGATTGACGGGTTCGGCTTGGGGCTGACCATCGTTGCAACCGTCGCTGAACAGCACGGTGGGCGGCTTTACTTTGAAACTGGACAGCACGGGCTGCGTGCCTGCCTTGAGATTTGCCGAAGGTAGCTACGCCGAATTTTTTGGCAGCAAGTCGCGGTCTTCAAGCACTTTGCGAGCGATGCGGAAACACTCCACCCCTTGTGGGACACCGCAATAAATCGCGATCACATGAATGGCCGCACGGATTTCCTCCATCGTGCAGCCGTTGTTGATGGCGCCGTTCAAATGCAGCTCCCATTCGTGCATCTTACCAAGCGCGCCGATCATGCTGAGGTTCATCAGGGAACGTGTTTTTGCGTCGATGGCATCATCGCCCCAGCCAAAGCCCCAACACCATTCGGTCATGGCCTCTTGAAATCCGCGGTTAAACTCATCTGCGGCCTCAAGATTCTTTTCAACATACTCCGCGCCAAGCGTGGATTTGCGGCGCTCCAGTCCGACCTCAAACAGGTTTGGGTTCGATTTTTCCATAAAGCGGTTCCTTAATTGTCCAACGCTTCGATAAGGGCAATGTCTGCGTCGCATGCTCCGGCCCGTTTGGCACGGGCTGTTCGGTATTCTTCTGATTGGTAACAGGCGCGCGCTTGGTCGATGCTATCAAACTCAATGATGACACGTCGCTGCCAATCGGTGCCCTCAAGAGTTTCCGCCTCGCCACGCGCCAGAAAACGGGCACCAAACCGCGCAAAGGCTTCCGGAGCGACGGCCTGATATCCCTGATAGGCTTCGCGATCGGTAACCGTCACATTGGCAATCCAATAGGCTTTAGGCATCGTTACTCATCTTCTTCGGCCAACAGGCGTTCGGCAATTGCGGTGGTGTCATTCAGATGGTTCTGCACAGCCGTTTCAGCCGCATCCGCATCGCCCGAGACAATCGCCGCGCAAATTGCTTGCATGTGCTTCAAACCGGGCTGTGCGCGATCAGTTGTCGCCAGCGTTAGCATGCGCAACCGGCTGATCCGCCCATTCAAGCGCTGTACGATGGTCCAGGCAATATCCTGACCTGCACCCTCAAAAATCTCTGCGTAAAAATCAGCGGTGGCGCGAAAAAGGCTTCCGGGAACGGGATCATCGAAAGCCAGTTCAAGTTGCTGCAACGCGGCCTTGAGCGTTTTCTTGCGATCAGGCGTGATCCGCAAAGCGCAGGTGCGTGCTGCCGCTGTTTCAAGCATGCGTCGGATCTCGTAAATCTGCTTGGCATCGTCCCACGTCATTTCCGCGACGATGGGACCGCGACCCGGAAGTATCTCGACCAGACCTTCGGCTTCCAGATAGCGAATAGTCTCGCGGATAACGGTGCGGCTCACGCCGAGTTGTTCACAAAGCGGGCGTTCAACCAGCCGTTCACCGGGCTTGAAGTGCCCCTCAATGATCGCATCCCGCATGCGGTCTTGAACAATATCGCGCAATGTTGCGGGGGGCTGCGTTATTCTTGAAAGCACGGGTTTGTTCATGCCGGATGGATACCAGTCGCGCGGTGTGTGGGCAAGGAATTATTGACATACAAGATTATGGTATACCATGATACGGCGACTGAGTCGTAGTGAGGTGCATCATGCCCGCAGAAATCCGCAAAACCCTTTTGCACGTTGAAAACAACCTGATCGAAGGTGGGAAAGTCGCAGAAACGCCGCTGACCATGATTGCAGCAATTGCTGTGATCCGTAACCCGTGGGCCGGGCAGGGCTTTGTCGAAAACCTGAAGCCAGCGATCCTTGATTGTGCGCCGGGGTTGGGGCAGTTGCTGACAGGTATGGTCCTTGATGCCGCGGGCGGCGGGGACAAGGTCGAAGGGTATGGAAAATCGGCCATTGTTGGTGTGAACGGGGAAGTCGAACACGGCTCGGCCCTGATCCACACGTTGCAGTTTGGAAACTTCTACCGCGAGGCCGTGGGGGCGAAGTCCTATCTGTCTTTCACCAACACGCGCGGTCCGGCGAATGCGTCGTTGCAAATTCCTTTGATGGACAAACATGATGCCGGGCGTCGTAGTCACTACCTGACCATCCAAACACAGATCGCCGACGCCCCCGCACCGGATGAAATCGTCATAGCGCTGGGCGCGTCCATCGGCGGTCAACCCCATCACCGGATCGGAGATCGCTATCAGGATCTGAAGGAACTGGGTCATGATGTCGACAACCCTGCAGCTGTCTAAGCCCTACGGTGAAGTCACGGCGCAGATCGCTGGGTCAGATGATCCTGTGGTTTTGGTTCATGGCGTCGGCATGCAATCTGCTGCTTGGGGTCCACAGATCGAGCATCTGTCGAGCACACATCGCGTTGTTGCGGTGGACATGCCGGGACATGGCGGCAGCGATCCTCTATCCAAAGACGCGCAGCTTCCCGATTTTGTGGACTGGTTGAAGGCGGTCTTGCGGGCGCTGGATCTTGGTCCGGTTGCCCTTGCAGGGCATTCGATGGGGGCGCTGATTGCAAGCGGCCTTGCGATAACACATCCCGATTTGGTCACCCGTGTGGCGCTACTTAACGGAGTTCATCGTCGCACCGATACTGCACGCGCAGCAGTTATCGCACGTGCTGATGAAATCCGTGGCGGCGGGTATGATCTGGAAACGCCCCTAACCCGTTGGTTTGGTCAAAGCGCGGAAGACCAAGCTGCGCGTGCTCAGGTCTCGAACTGGCTGTCAGATGTTGATCTGGATGGATACGCGACAGCCTATAATGCCTTTGCACGCGGTGACGCGACCTATGCGGATCGAATGGGTGAAATCATGTGTCCGATGCTGGCGCTGACGGGCGACGGGGATCAAAACTCGACCCCTGAAATGGCCAAAGCCATGGCCGAAGAAGCCGTGAATGGTCGGTCTGTAGTGATTGAAGGGCACAGACATATGGTAAACCTGACGGCACCAACGCTTGTGAACGCTGCCTTGTCCAATTGGCTTAATGCCCCAATCGTAGGAGATCGAAATGTCTGAGATCGACCCGCGCGCCCTGCGCAATGCATTTGGGACCTTCATGACCGGGGTCACGGTTGTGACCACGCATGATGCATCTGGGCAGCCAATTGGCTTTACCGCAAACTCGTTCACCTCGGTTTCGCTCGATCCGCCATTAGTGCTGGTCTGCCTTGCCAACAGTTCGCGTAACTTCGCTGCGTTCAACGCGGCTGAAGGCTTTGCGGTGAATGTGTTGGCCGAAGATCAAATGAAGGTGTCTAATACTTTCGCAAGCCCGGTTGAGGACCGCTTTGCCACGGTTGATTGGACATGTGGCCCACAAGGGTCCCCCATCTTTTCGGGTGTTGCAGCTTGGTTCGATTGCTCGATGTTCAATCGGGTGGACGCCGGGGACCACCTGATTTTGATCGGCAGGGTGGAAGCCTTTGATACAACAACACACCCCGGCCTTGGATACGCCCGTGGGGCCTATGTCACCCCTGCCGCGGAGGCTGAGGCCGTCACGAACAGCGCCGACCTGATGATTTCCGCTTTGATCGAATATGATGGCAAGGTGCTGTTATTGGGTAATGAAGATGGAAGACTGACCCTTCCCGAAAGCAAACTGGGCCGCAGCGGAGCAACCGAAACGCTAAAGCGCCTGATTTCGGACGTTGGCGTCGAGGCCGAACCCGGATTTGTCTATTCGGTCTACGAAGATGAAGCGCGCGAAACGCAACATATCTCGTTCTTATGCCAAGCCAGCCGACCGACCAGTACCAAGGGCAAGTTTACCGACCTTGGTGAAACCACTTTGATGAGCGTCGCAGATCCGGTGATCTGCACGATGCTGGATCGGTTCGCGCGGGAAAATCGCATGGGGAATTTCGGGGTTTATTACGGCAATCAGATAAGCGGCAAAGTGCGTCCGCTGACAACAGAGGGGTAGTCATGAAGTTCTCTCTTTTCGCGCATATGGAACGGATATCGCCCGATCAAGACCAGAAGCAGCTGTATGATGAGTTCATCGAGCTCTGCAAAATTGCTGACGAGGGCGGCATGCATGCCATCTGGACGGGTGAACACCATGGGATGAATTTCACCATTGCACCCAACCCATTTCTGAACCTTGTCGACGTCGCAAATCACACAAAGAATGTGCGCGTTGGGACCGGGACTGTGGTGGCTCCGTTCTGGCACCCTATCCGGTTGGCGGGTGAGGCGGCGATGACCGACCTTATTACGAATGGCCGCCTTGACGTAGGGATCGCGCGCGGGGCCTATTCGTTCGAATATGAACGCTTGATGCCAGGAATGGATGCGTGGGAAGCAGGACAGCGGATGCGCGAATTGGTTCCTGCAGTGAAGCAGCTTTGGAAAGGTGACTACGCCCATAGCGGCGAGTTCTTCCAGTTCCCAAGCACCACATCAGCCCCGCAGCCGATGCAAAAAGACGGCCCTCCGATCTGGATTGCCGCACGCGATCCGAACAGTCACGAATTTGCCGTCTCGAACGGATGTAACGTGCAGGTGACCCCGCTTTGGAACGGCGAGGCCGAGGTGGAAAGCTTGATGCAGAAATTCAACGATGCCTGTGAAAAGTTTTCCGAGCATCCTCGTCCAAAGATCATGCTTCTTCAGCACATCTATGTTGCTGATAGTGATAAGGACGCCAAGCTTGGCGCAGAGGAACTGAACCGTTTTTACTGCTACTTCGGTGCTTGGTTCATGAACAAGCGCGATATATCGCAAGGCTTAATCGACCCGCTTTCGGAGGAAGAGATCGCTTCACATCCGTTCTATTCGCCAGAGGCAATGGAACGCGATTTGGTGATTGGCACACCGGAAACGGTCATCAAACGTCTGAAGAAATACGAAGAATTGGGGTATGATGAGTATTCGTTCTGGATCGACAGCTCTATGACTTTTGAACGCAAGAAAGCGTCGCTTGAGCGGTTTATCAATGAAGTCATGCCAGCATTCGAACAGGGGCATGGGGGGTAAGATGCAGATCTTTCAGCACTATATTGGTGGTCAGTTTTCGGATGGCGCGACGCAATTTGAAAGCCTCGATCCAGCCACGGGGCAGGTATGGGCGCTGATGGCAAATGCATGTGAAGATGATGTGAATGCTGCCGTTCAAGCAGCGCAAGGCGCGTTCCTTTCTCCTGAATGGGCAGGAATGACGGCAACGGCGCGGGGTAAATTGCTTTCGACACTTGCGGACCTAGTGGCCGAGAACGCTCAACGGCTGGCCGAAATCGAAACCCGTGACACCGGCAAGATCATCCGGGAAACCAGCGCGCAGATCGCTTATGTCGCCGAATACTTCCGCTATTTCGCGGGACTGGCGGACAAGATCGAAGGCGCGCATCTGCCGATCGACAAACCGGATATGGAAGTCTGGCTGCGGCGCGAACCGGTTGGTGTCGTTGCAGCAGTTGTGCCGTGGAACTCTCAGTTATTTCTGTCTGCCGTAAAGATCGCCCCTGCCTTGGCGGCGGGTTGCACGGTGGTTCTGAAAGCATCCGAAGATGGCCCCGCACCTATGTTGGAGTTCGCCAAGATCTTTGATCAGGTTGGCTTTCCCAAGGGCGTTCTGAACATCATTACAGGGGGGCCGGATGCTGGAGCTGCTTTGACACGCCATCCGAAAGTTGACCATGTGGCGTTCACAGGTGGGGCGGAAACGGCGCGCCATATTGTTCGTAACTCGGCCGAGAACCTTGCCACTACGTCGCTCGAGCTTGGTGGCAAATCCCCCTTCATCGTGTTTGACGACGCGGATATCGAAAGCGCGGCAAATGCTCAGGTGTCGGGCATATTCGCCGCAACGGGGCAAAGCTGTGTAGCTGGTTCACGCTTGCTGGTTCACGCGTCGATCAAAGACGAGTTTCTGGCCTGCCTGAAGGCTAAGGCAGAAGCGATTGTGATTGGCGCGCCCGATGATATGGCGACCGAAGTTGGGCCACTGTGCACGATGCGTCAGCGTGAGACTGCGAAAGATCTGATCGCACGGTCGTTGGACGTAGGAGCGAAACTGGTGACCGGAGGCGTGGCGTTGGAAGGCGATGGTTTCTACTTCCCGCCGACTATTATTGACTGCGCCAACGCGCCGGACGCGCCCTGTTTAAGTAATGAGTTCTTTGGTCCGGTTCTGTCTGTACTCAGCTTTGAAGACGAGGCAGAGGCAATCGAAATGGCCAATGATACGGAGTTCGGATTGGCTGCTGGTGTGTTCACGCAGAACCTGACGCGCGCACATCGTATGATCAATGCCATTCGGTCGGGCATTGTCTGGGTGAACACCTACCGCGCCGTCAGTCCAATCGCGCCATTTGGTGGCTATGGCTTGTCAGGTCACGGTCGCGAAGGTGGGCTGCAGGCCCTGCTCGACTACACGACGATCAAAACCGTCTGGCTGCGCACAAGCGATGATCCAATTCCGGACCCGTTCATTATGCGTTGACAGTTCGGCGATCACGCAGAAACTGATCGCAATGATCTCAGCCACGGTGAGTTGCGATGGATTGGAAGGACCCAAATGAACGATCCCGCTCTTGAGCCCTTGGTGCTTCGCCATTGCACCCTGCGCAATCGTATTGTCTTTGGGGCGCATACCGCGAATATGTCCCGATTGGGCCTGCCAGCAGAACAGCACCTGCAATACTATCTAGAACGCGCGCGCGGTGGCGCAGGCATGATTGTGGTCGAGCCTATGCCGACGGACCAATACGCAGTTCTGACCCGGGGAAATTTTCGGGTTGATGACGATGACGTTATCCCCGGCTTTCAACGCCTCACCGAAGCATGCAAAGCAGAAGGTGCGGTTATACTTCAGCAGCTTTACCATATCGGGCAGCACGGCGATGCGGACCTATCCTATGCACCGAACGTGTCGCCCTCTGGGCAGCCCAGCTACCATGACAGTGACGGCAGTCATGCCTTGACGGATGCCGAGATTGAGGAGTGTATCGCTGGGTTCATACGCGCGGCGGTGCGCTGCCAAAAAGCAGGGTTTGACGGGGTTGAGATTTGGGCCGCATATCATTCGCTGATCGAGCAGTTCTGGCGCCCTACATCGAACACGCGAACAGACCGTTGGGGTGGATCGTTGGAAAGCCGGCTAAGGTTCGGATTGCGTATTCAAGACGGCATTCGTAAAGCCTGTGGCGAGGATTTCATCATTGGCTTGTCGATCAGCATCGCCCCCAGCGAACCGGTTGCGTTGTCGGTCGAACAACTGGTGGATATCGCGAAAGTGCATGATGCAACGGGTCAGCTTGACTATGTGACCTGCGGGTCTGGAAGTTATCTGGAATTCGATAAAGTGATGCCCAGTTTTGTGTATGGCGAGAAGCTGAGCGTCGACGTCACCACTCAGCTCAAGGCCCAGCTCAAGACCGCACGCGTTCAATCTGAAAGCCAGATCAGAACGCCGGATAACGCGCGCGATGTGCTCAGGGCGGGTCAGGCGGATCTGGTGTCGATTGTTCGTGGTCAGATCGCGGATCCACATCTGGCACGCAAGATAACCGAAGGTCGTGATGCAGATGTTCGCGGCTGCATTTCGTGCAATCAAATGTGTTGGGGGCGTCGGTCCCGCGATTACTGGATTTCGTGCCTTATCAATCCATCAGCTGGCCGCGAATGGGAATGGGGTGGCGAGCCGCTTAAGTCCTCGTCTGATCCGAAAACAGTTTTGGTCATTGGCGCAGGGCCAGCTGGCTTGGAAGCCGCCAGAGTCGCGGCAGAACGTGGTCACACGGTTACCATCTGCGAGGCGGCACCGCTAATTGGAGGGCAATTTCGACTGGCTGGGCTGCAACCCCGTCGCGGTCAGATCCTCGAACTTTTGGATTGGTATGAACGGCAACTTGAACAACTGGGTGTCGACGTTCGGCTCAATCACTTCATGGATGCGGACGACATTTCAGCCTTTGCAGCGGATGAGGTTGTGGTTGCAACCGGGTCCTTACCTGCGAACACTGGATGGCAGCGCTTTCGCCCTGAGATTTCAGAGCTTCCGGGGCTGGAACAGGGAAACGTTGTCTCGGTCGAAGAGGTGCTGCGTCGCGAAGTTCCAATTGGCCAGCGCGTGGTGATTTTGGATGAAGGCGGCAACTGGCGGGGTGTAGGTACAGCCTGGCATCTTGCGGAAAAAGGGCATGACGTCACCATTGTCACACCTGATGCGCTGGTGGGCAAAGAATTGATCCGCACCACGGCAGATCACCGCGCCCGCAAAGCCCTGTCGGGCTACGGTGCGCGCTTCCAAACAGAAACCGTGATCGACAGATGGGGGGCAGAAGGGGCCACGGTAAGGTCGTTGTTGAATGACGAAAGCCAGCTTGTGCCAGCGGATACACTGGTCCTTGCGACGACGAACACTTCGTTCACGATGGTCGCCGACGACTTGCACGAGGCCAAGTCGGAGTTTCATCAGGTCGGCGACTGCGTTGCCCCCAGACAAGCGCCATTTGCATTCTACGAAGGGCGAAAGATTGGGCTGAAACTTTAGTTGCTAAGTCCCAGGCTCTTCCTTGTTGTCCGAATTCTGTCTGTTTGGCACCAATTCACGCCAGGCTGGGCAGCCAAAGTACAATGGCCGGGAACGCGACAAGCAGGGCGATCGTAATGGCATCTGCGATGAAAAACGGCGTCACGCCCTTGAACACATCCTGCACGCTTAGATCGTCCCGAACGCCTGCCACCACAAAGCAGTTTAAGCCGATGGGTGGGGTGATCAAACAGAACTCGGCCATCTTAACGACGAGTATGCCAAACCAGATTGCACACATAGGCCCTGACATGCCGAACGTGCTGTCAGCGGCGCTGACGAACTCTCCGCCGTTTAGGGCCATCACGGCGGGATAGACAACGGGGAGTGTCAGAAGCAGCATTCCGATAGCATCCATAAACATTCCCAGCACCGCATAGGCCAGCAAGATGCAAACAAGGATCAACATGGGCGACATCTCTAAGGACGTGATCCAGTCCGAGAATGCGCTGGGCAAGTCGGCAAATCCCAAGAAGCGCACGTAGACCAGAACGCCCCAGATGATGGTAAAGATCATGACGCTTAGCTTGGCGGTTTCCAGCAATGCCTCTTTCAATTGCGCCCACCGCATGCCGCGATAAAGCGCCATTAGAAAGACCACGAATGCTCCGATTGCGCCGCCTTCTGTTGGGGTGCCCCAAGCGTCGCCTCCAAACGGGTTGTAGACAAAGCAAATGATCGTCACGACCACGAAGACGATGGGCAGGGCTGGTGGAAGCGAGACCAAGCGCTCTTTCCACGTGTAGCCCGTCACCGGCGGGCCAAATCCTTTGATCACCAGAGCCATCCCGATGATCAAAAGACCGTAGATCAAGGCCGAGAACGCGCCGGGGATAAATCCAGCCAGAAGCAGTTTTCCCACGTCCTGTTCAACGATCAGGGCGTAGATCACAAGGATCGCGGATGGCGGGATCAGAGAGGCAAGCGTGCCACCTGCCGCCACGACCCCTGCTGCGAACCTTTTGTCGTATCCGATCTTCAACATCTCGGGAATTGCGATGCGCGCAAAAACTGCCGAGGTTGCGACCGATGCCCCAGAAACGGCAGCGAACCCGGCCGTTGCAAACACCGTCGACACGGCAAGTCCACCGGGCACCCACGCAATCCAGCGCTTTGCAGCTTCGAACAGTGCTTTTGTAAGGCCCGCGTAGTAGGCAAGGTATCCAATTAGGATGAAAGTCGGGATCAGGGACAAGGCCTGACTGGAGACTTTGGAGTGTGGCACCTGACCTGCGGTTTTGACCGCAACGCCAAGCGCCCATCCGAAATCATCAAGCCCATAGTCCTTTTTGGCCCAGAAAATCCAGACAAGACCGATCATCCCAGCAAGAGCCGCTGCAAACGCCACGCGCATCCCAAGGAAGACCATGATCAGGAGGCCACCAGTGACCCAAAGTCCGATTTCGATAGGTTCCATCAGCTTTGCTCTTCCAGTTGGTTGGCTTCCATCTGCGCCTGTGTGGCGGCGTCAGCGGGTAGCGGGATCGCAATCGGGTTCCCGGTTAGAATGGCGCGAAGATAGGCCCAAACCTGAAGGCACAACCGCACACACAGGATACCAAATGCCAAGGGTGCCATCAGCTTCGCGGGCCAGATCGGCAGCGCAATATCCATCGAGCTGTCGCGACTCCACATCGGAGCGCCGAAATCGAAACTGCGTTGGAAATGCGCCCATGATCCCCAAAGCATCAGGATCATCAAAGCGAGAACCGCCAATGTTGTGATTAACTCGACGGTGAACAGCGTTCGGCCCTTAAGTCGACCCACAACAATGTCCATGCGAATGTGCCCGCCTTCGCGCATCACAAACGAAATTCCCATGAAGGCAATCAGCGGCATGGCCTGTTCGATCCAATCGACATAGCCCGGCAGTGGGGAACCCAGCGCATTGCGGCCTCCAACCGAAACCACTGCAAGGATCATCAGCGAAAAAACAGCCAGCCCGCTGATCAGGCAAAAGGTGCGTTCGATACGTAAGAATGCACGATCAATTCTGCTGAGGAGGCTGTCGTCACTCAGCACAAGGGATGCGGTCGCCATGGATGCCTCATGCGATGAAGAAAGGGATGAGCCCGCGCCAAGACCGGTGCGGGCTCATGGGATCTACGGGTTATTGCCCGTCTGCGATCATGCCGGTGACGAGGTCGTACAGCTCTTGTGCAGGCAGGCCTGCGGCAGTGTTCTGTTCGATCCATGCAGCAGCGGCAGGGGCAGCGGCGGCTTCTTTGAAGGCTGCAATCTCGTCGTCCGAGAATGTCACAACCTCGATGCCGCGCTCTTCAAGAGCGGGGCCCCAGGCATCCATTGTCGCGCCGTTGTAGTTGGCCAGGTAGTGATCCATAGCTTCGTCGATCGATCCCATAAGGGCGTCGCGATGATCGTCGCTAAGATCAGCCAGCGCATCTGAGTTGACCACAACCGGGCAGTTCACCGTGCCGGGGTTCAGGTTCGACGTCCACCAGGTGGCATTCTCGATCGTGCCATAGGACATATGCGCATGGGGCGCAAAAGCTACGGCCTTCACAACGCCGCTGTCCATGGACTGACGAACTTCTGACGCGGACATAGAGGTCGGAACGGCGCCAATGGTCTCCATCGCTTTCCCGATGCCACCAGTGGCCCGAACGCTAAGTCCTTTGAAGTCACCCAGCGACGCAGGTGCGTCACCGCCACCTACGATATTGTACTGCGGCAAGGGCGATGGCATCAGCGGCGTTGCATTCCAACGTGCAAGATCGGCAACGGTGGCCGGGTGCTTATAGACAGCCATCGAGAGAGCCACTTCTTGCTCAAGTGAGCTTACGCCAAGGAAAGGCAGCTCAAGTACAGTGATCGAAGGGTTTTTGTCGCGGTGATAGCCGGCGCAGAACTGCGCCATCTCAAACGCGCCGATCGAGATACCGTCGAGGTTTTCTCGGTTCTTGCTTAGGCCGCCATATGACAGATTCAGCGTGAACTCGCCCCCGGTTTTTTCCGACACCAGTTCAGCCAGTTTTTCGACGTGTTCAGTGAAAGCGCGGCGTTTGCCCCACAGGGACACGTTCCATTCCGTGGCCAGCGCTTGTCCTGCAAAAGTTGCGGCGATGGTGGCGACAACGGCACCGTTCAGATATTTCTTCATGTCTGATTTCCTCCCAGAATTCATTATGGAGTGAGTAAACAGCATCTGAAGGTAAATGCGTATGAAGAAAACTGCCGGGGTGGTGTGGGCTGCCCTGCGGATTTCCGCAGGGCTATAAGAGCGCGTCTTTATCGAGACCCAGTTTGACAATTTTTTCGTTCAGGGTACGCCGACCAATACCAAGTGCCGCAGCGGTGTCGTCCATTCGGCCCGCGTGCTGTTGGATGGCTTTGCTGATCATCTGACGTTCGAACGCCGCAACGGCCTCGCGCAGACCGGGGCGATCTGTCGGATCAAGCGCCGCCCCTGAAAGTGCTTCCCGCATGGTTCCAAGACCCTGCTTGGCCATCATCACACACCGTTCTGCCACCTGCCGAAGCTCGCGCACATTGCCGGGCCAGTTATGCGCGATCAGCGCCGATGTGTCCGCATCCATCAATTCTGGTGCCGGGATCTCGTACAGCGCGGCGAAGTCATGAAGGAACCGAACAGCCAGCAGAACCACATCGTCAGGACGCGCCCGAAGAGGGGGCAAGTGCAGAGAAAAGCCGTTCAACCGAAACATCAGATCTTGGCGCAAACGGCCTTGCGCCACCGCGTCTTGCGGGTCTTCGTTGGTGGCAGCGATGATGCGCAGATCTATATTCTCCGGAGTTCCTAGCGCGGCATCCAGAACTTCCCCTGCATCTGCGAGCCTTAGAAGCACGGGTTGAAGATCAGGTGGGCATGCGCAGATTTCGTCTAAAAACAAAGTGCCGCCCGCCGCGCTGCGCGCCAGATTGGGCAGGTTCTCGGCATTGATTTGCGCTGCGTTCACGGCGACGAAAGGGGCGTCACACCGGGACGATAGGTCATGAATGGCCCGTGCAACAAGATCTTTTCCAGTGCCGGTTTCGCCCTGAACCAAGACCGATGTGTTGCTAAGGGCGACCATCGCAATTGCATCCCTTAGCCGCTGCATCTCGGGCGTTTGCCCCAGAAGCACGCGGTCCAAACCAGAAAGCTGGTGTAGGCGCTCCTTGAGCCGATCGTTGCTTTGACGCATTTGATACTGCTCGGCGGCGTGGGATAGGATCAGAAGCAAGCGCTTGGGATCATACGGTTTTTCAACAAAGCTATAAGCGCCGTGGTTCATCGCCTCGACGGCTGTTGGGATATCTCCGTGGGCAGAGATCAGAACAATTGGCGGGGCCGCGTCGAGGCTTTTCAGCAGATCAAGGCCTGTCATGCCTGGCATGCGCACGTCTGACAAAATGACATCCGGCTGGAATTGTGCAATCCATCTGGCTGCATCTGTGGCCCGCGCCAAAGGTTTGGCGATCCAACCCGAGGCTTCTATCAGATCGACCAGAGAATTCCGCATCAACCTATCATCATCAATGATCAACACCCGGAAGCTGGTCATATCTCCGCCTCGTTCTTAGGAAGGCTAACACGGAAAGCCGCGCCGCCATCGGGCCGGTCCTTCGCGGTGATCGACCCATTGTGATCAGACACAATCCCTGCCGAGAT
The DNA here is from genome assembly GCF_023016155.1 of Aliiroseovarius sp. F20344. GTDB lineage: Bacteria > Pseudomonadota > Alphaproteobacteria > Rhodobacterales > Rhodobacteraceae > Aliiroseovarius. The sequence continues at coordinate 213,001 of NZ_JALKBG010000003.1, read as the reverse complement.
TGTTAGCCCCAATCCCATACCTTCGCCGCTTTCGCGTGTCGTCGTAAAGGGCTCGCGCAGGTCGTCAAGGGAATGATCCCCCAGCCCGTGCCCGGTATCCGCGACCTCGAACCAAACGGTTTCAGGCGTGTCCCCCATCGTGATCGTTACGATCTTTTCATCCTGCTCTTCCACGGCATCAAGCGCATTTCGAACGATGTTGGTCAGCACCTGCTCAATTCGCAATTTGTTTGCGCAAAGCATCAGCGCATGCTCGGGGCCTTGTACGTCAATCGTTGCTGCACGGGCATGAATGCTCGGCTCCAACAAGGTCAGCGCGTCTTGTGCTGCGTCTTTCAGATCAAACACTTCAAAGCTGTCGCGTCCCTTGCGGGAGAAGAATTTTAACTGCCGCGTAATGCTTTCCATGCGTGCCACCAACCCCTGCATCTTTTCGTTCAGGGTTGTGGGGCCATCGGTCATTTCCGACGCCGCCAACTGGTTTCGCATGGCTGCTATAGGCTGGCCCAATTCATGTGTGACGGATGAGGCAAGCTGCCCAAGTGCGGCAAGCCGGCCCGCGCGCTCAAGCTCGGTCTGGGTCTTCTGCAGTGTCCGCTCGGCGGTGCGTCGTTCTTCGATTTCCACAGCCAAACGCTCGTTGGCCAAACGCAGCTCTGCCTCTTCGCGTTCGGACGCAAACAGTGCGGTGCGCACCCGGCGTAACCGGCTAACTTGCCACGCACTGAAGCTCAACAAAACAAGCGCTAGGAAAGTGCCTGTTGTCAGCCAAGCCCGCGTTGAAGCCGGATCATCTGGCACAAAGAAGTGAAGTGACCAGCCGTTGGGCAGATCTGAAGTGCTGAGATACAGAAGTTCCTTATCTCCAATTCTGGCGGCTTGTTGCAGGGTGTTTGGCGACCAATCCAGCGAGGCCAGCAGTTCGTTCCCAAACTGGCGTGACTGCATGATGTTTTCGCGTTGAGTTGCAGTAAGGCGTGCGAGCGTTTTGTATCGCCAGCTTGGTTCCGAGGCCAACAGGACCACCCCGTCCGCATTGGCCAAAATGATCCGTTCGCCCGAGGCTTGCCAATCATCCTGCAACCGCGACAAATCAATTTTGATCGCAACAACCCCAGTGGCATCCGACTGGGGTCGGCGCACAGCCATCGCATAGAAGTAACCGGGAATGCCTGTGGTCGCGCCGATCCCGTAGAACTCGCCCAGTTCCCCCCTTTGAGCCGCTTGGAAATAGGGCCGGTACGAGTAGTTCTGGCCTTTGAAGCTGCGTGGACTTTGTGCATTGGATGCGGCAATGGTCAGCCCGTCGCTGTTCATTAAATAGATCGCATCAAGGCCTGCGCTATGTGCGAAGCGCGCCAGTCTTTTGTCCAACGCTTCGATGGATCCATCAGAAAGGGCACGGACCACCATAGGATCCAGCGACAAAAGAAAGGGCAGGTGCGCGAAGTGGCGCAATTCGCTTTCAAGTGTGCTGCGATAAAGCGACAAACGTGCCTCTGCTTTCGCAATTTCCTGCGATTTGAAGTAGGTGAATGACGCCCAATGAAGCCCTGTAGCCAGAAGCGCAACTGCCACCAATAAGATCGAATAAATCGCACGCATGCCTATGACTTGACGGGAACCAATAGAAAAATCAACCTGCCGGATCTTTAAGTTCGTGTCACCGGAACCTCTGCGGCGCAAAACTGTCGATGTCACAATGTGGGGGCCTTTGTTGGACCAGATCCGTCACGATTTTCCCGGTTACCCCACCAAGCGTTAGGCCGATATGTTGGTGGCCAAAGGCATATATCATTCGGTCTGAGGATGGGGAGGCCCCTATCACGGGCAGTGCATCCGGCAGTGTAGGACGATGCCCCAACCACGTGTCATCGGGGGTGCTAAGGTCACCGAACATCTCATGCGATTTTCGAGTCAGGTACTCGATGCGGCCATGATTGAAGGGGGCGTCGATGTCATTGATCTCGACCGTTCCTGCAATGCGCAATCCCTGCGCCATTGGGGTGGCATAAAACCCGGCTTCGGCCCAGCCGACGGGACGGGATAAAAGCTCTGCGCGGTTACGATACAAGATGTGATAGCCGCGCTCTGTTCCCAGCGGCAAAGATTCCGCTCCGGTGCCCTGTATCTGCCGCGATCGCGCGCCTGCTGTTAGTATGAAATATCGACCACGAAGCTCGGATCCATCGCTGAGCCACGCCGTAACGCCGTTCGGATCTGGCTGGCAGCGATCAAGCCGCGCTGGAAGATACGTGCCGCCCAATGCCTCGAACCGGCGCAACATACGAGTCACAAGCTCTTGCGGATTGGTAAGGTGGCGCGCACCCTTGAAATTCAGTCCACGATAGATGGGCTGTCTCAGGTTGGGCTCCAGCGCGCGCACCTCATCCGGGGAAAGTTCGTCAAAATCCACACCCTGTTCCCGGCGCATGACATTGCTTTCACTCGCGCCTTCGTATCCGGCACGGGACGACCATACGTACAGGCAGTCATTGCTCACGATCAGATCTTCTGCATTGGCTGCGGATATCAGAGGGTCAAGACCGGCATCTGCGTGGGACAGGAATTCTCCCAAAGCTTCGGTGATGTGCCGGACCCGAGAGGCACGGCAGTTGTTCAGAAATGACAGCATCCAACGCGGGTTCTTTATCCCGTGTAGAAGGTTGAAGCTTAACGGGCTGTCTTTGCTGAGTAGCAATTGAGGCAAGGACCTAATGATTGCCGGGCTGTTGACCGGAATGCAGGCATAGGTGGCGATGGTACAAGCGGACCCGTAGGTTGTACCTGATCCCGGTGGATTTGGATCGCAAACTGCGACCTTCAGCCCTTCCATCTGTGCATAAAGCGCGGCGGACATACCTACCATGCCAGCCCCAGCGACAATCAGATCGAAATCGGCTTGCGGTTTCGTCAGCATTATTGCTCCTCGGCAGTGGTGCATTAGATTGTAGCGGGGATGATCGCCATGGTTTTCTTGGTACGATGGGCATGGCCAAGTGTTTGTCAAGTTTAACGCAGGCAGGTCCGAGTGGCTGGCGCGTGCAATTTCTGGACATCTGCCAGGCGGAAATAAATGGCAAAAAAACACCCCGAAATAAGTGTTTACGAGAAAATCGCGGCAGCTTACCGTGAAATTGTGATCCAAATTTCACAGGTCTGCGTAACTAAGATATGTTGACACAGACCTTAGATAGCCCGAGCAGCGCAAGAAGCGTACGCGTGATGCCTCGCCAAGAAAGAGAGCCTGTGTCGCAGAGCAAAACTGACTATTCGCAACAGACCATGTGGATGCTGGCCGTTCGGGACAACCGAGATCGCACAGCCTTTGCTGCTTTGTTCGACCATTTCGCACCGCGTTTGAAGGGCTTCATCATTCGTTCTGGGGCGTCGGCGCATCAGGCTGAAGAGATCGTTCAGGACGTGATGCTGACCATCTGGCGCAAAGCATCGATGTTCGATCCTCACCGTGCGCAGGTCTCGGCCTGGATTTATCAGATCGCACGCAATCGTCAGATCGACATTGCGCGGAAAGAAAACCGGCCGATGCCGGAAGAGCTGAAAGAAGAGCCGGGCATGGAACCGGACGCCAGCCAGATACTGGGCCTTGAACAAGAGGCCGGACAGTTGAAACAAGCCCTCGCCAATCTGAAACCAGAGCAGCGAGAGATCATCGAGAAGGCCTATTTGGGCGAGCTGACACATCAAGAGATCAGCGCCCAGACCGGGCTTCCTTTAGGAACCATTAAGTCACGTATCCGGCTGGGGCTGGAACGTTTGAGACACGAGTTGAAGGACCTCAAACAATGAGTGCCATAAACCATCACGTCCCCGACGCCATGTTGGCGGCTTATGCAGCAGGAACGCTTCCGCATGCGTTTGCTGTGGCCGTGGCCAGCCATGTGTCGCTGTGTCCGAAGTGCCGCGTGGCGCTTGAGGCGCATCAGGCTGTCGGTGGGGCCGTATTGGAAGATACCAACGCTGTGGCGGTGTCATCGTCGCTTAAGGACAGCATCCTTGCGCAGTTGGACAATCCCTTTACGCCGGAACCTGTCTTTGAACGGAACGGGATCTATCCCGGCCCGGTTATGGAAGCCATGCAAGGCCGCGCGCCCAAGTGGAAGAAATTGGGCATGGGCGTTCGGCAGGACATCCTGTCATCTGATGCCCATGGCTCTGTCAGGCTTTTGTACATCCCATCTGGCCAAGCCGTTCCGGATCACAGCCATAACGGGCTTGAGATGACGCTTGTCCTGCAAGGAAGTTTCAGTGACGAAACCGGCCGTTTCGGTGTGGGCGATATTGAGATTGCCGACGAAACGCTGGAACACACGCCGGTTGCCGATCCGGGTGATGCATGTATCTGCCTTGCTGCTACGGACGCGCGATTGCGCTTCAGTGCGCTGATGCCGAGGCTACTACAACCGCTGTTCCGGATCTGATATTTCCCACATCGTAACACCAAAATAAACCACCGATTTTCGGTGGTTTATTTTTTATTATCAATAATTTAGATCACGAATACGTGAGGAAGTCATCCAACGAAAGTGCTGCCTCGTAACCCTTGTACGAACACGAAATCAAACCGCGCTACACGCGCTTACCGACATGGAGTTCTTACAATGAAATCGAAATTCAAAACCGCCTTCGCTGCTGCCGCACTCAGCATTTCCGCCGTTTCTGCCCACGCAGATAACATCGTCGAGATTGCTGCCGCTGACGACCGTTTCTCGACCCTCGTTGCCGCTGTGACTGCTGCTGGTCTGGCCGAGACTCTTTCTGGTCCGGGTCCGTTCACTGTTTACGCTCCTGTAAATGATGCCTTCGCCGCGCTGCCAGAGGGCACTGTTGAGACGCTGCTGAAACCTGAAAACAAAGGCCAGCTGACCAATGTGCTGCTCTACCACGTAGATGATCGCAAACTGATGGCTGGCATGATCCCCGCAGGCTCAAACTACTTCAAACCAATCCTAGCCAGTGAACGCCTGTGCATCACAGCAGGTTCAGACGGTGTGAAGATCGCCGATGGCACCGGCGAGATGGCAAACGTGGTGATTGCAGACATCAAAGCCGACAACGGCGTGATCCATGTCATCGACAAAGTGCTGCTGCCCGGCAAACGCCCTGCCTGCCACTAATCCCCCTGCTTCGGCCCCAAAGGCCGAAGCACTCCCCCAAGGGTCGACGCCTTCTATTCTGAAGTGCGTCGGCCTTTTTTGTAGGTGACTGAGGTTCTTCGATTGAAGAGCCGACGCTCTTACTTCCCGCGATACACGAGAATGTCTGGTAGGTATTCCACGCAGCGGATCGCCCAAGAAAACGGTGCAGGAAAATCCGTGCGAAACCGGCGCTTTCGCATGGCAGACAACACACGCTCTGCTGCGGCTTCGGGCGTCATCAGCATCGGCATGCGAAAGCTGTTCTTCTCGGTCAGGCGGGTCTTGATGAAGCCGGGATTCACCAGACGTACAGTGACGCCTGTTCCCTTAAGGTCAAAGCGCATGGTCTCGGCCAAGCTGACCAGTGCTGCTTTGCTGGCTCCGTAGCCGATTGCAGCGGGTAATCCGCGATAGCCCGCCAAAGATCCAACCAGCGTGATATCTCCCTGTCCGTTCTGCACGAAGCCAGGCACGACTTCCCCCAACACGCGCAGCGCGCCGGTGAAATTGACATCGCTCATCCGAAGTGCAGCATCGCTGTCCCATTCGGTGGCACGCATAGGCTCATAAGCGCCCGCGTTGTAGATCACACCATCGAGCAAGCCGATGGTGGCGGCGGCATTGCGAACAGCATCCGTGTCGGTCACGTCCAGTGGCACCACTTGCGCGTCATTCAAGTCGCCACGCAACTGCTCAAGACGATCAGCATTGCGCGCGGACAGGATCACGCGCGCACCTTCTTCATCCAGCCGTTTTGCCAAAGCCCGTCCCAAGCCTTCGCTGGCCCCGATGAGCCAATAGGTTTTGCCGGAAAAATGCGTCATTTTTCAGCTCCGCGCAGATCTCGTCCGTCACTGACAAGGTGTTCAGGTGGATTTTGTTTTTTCAAGAATGGTGCACGTTTGAAGTATAAGATCGCAGCCTGCCAATGGATCAGCGCCAGAACCCTTGCAGCCCCCAATGGGCGACGGATCGCAGCCCAAGCCAGCGATCCGCTGGTTGCAGGGCGGCGGTCTCCGGCCAAGGTGGCCAAGACTCCATGATCGCCATTCTTGAATGAGATGCGAATGTCGATCTTGTCGTCGGTCATGCCGAAATTGAATTCGTAGTGACCGGCGATCTTCTGGAAAGGTGAGACATGCATGAGCTTCTCTGCAATCAACGTGTCGCGTTTCTGGATGGGGGCAAAATCCTCTCGCGCGCAGAAATAGCAGTGCCGCTGCCCAAAGGTGCTGTTGACCTCGGCTACAAAAGCGCGCGGGGTGCCGTCAATCAGCGCAATCCAAAAGCTGACCGGGTTAAAATGGAACCAAAGGAAACTGGGCTGGGTGAGCAGCAGAAGTTCAGCGTTCTCCGTCTTCAGCCCGCGCTCCTTAAGAATGGATCGAAACCATTCCACGCCGCGCCCATTGTCGCGGGTGCCGCCATGGCGGTAGTCCCACAAAGACCACAGGTTAAAGCGATTGCGAGAGATCAGACGCGGGGCAACCGGGCCAAGATCCGTCAGCACGTAGTCCACCCCATAGGTGAACGCGTTCTTAAGCGCTCCACGGCGTGCGTGGTGGGTTTGGGCCTGAATATGTTCCAGCATCATATGACCTCTACGCGTGCGAGGGGTGTTTGGATCACTTTAGGTGAAAGTTATTCCAAACAAAAATGATCCAGATGCCAAGGCCTTACGTAATCGCTTCATACCATTCTAAAGGCGAGGACAGCATGTACGATCAAACCCACGGCCCCCGCAAAAGGATCGCCATCGTCGGCGGCGGCATTTCGGGGCTTTCTGCCGCTTATTACCTTGCGCCTTTTCATGATGTCACTCTGTTTGAAGCGGCACCCAGGCTGGGCGGTCATGCGCGCACGGTGATGGCGGGCAAGAATGGCGATCAACCGGTCGACACGGGCTTTATCGTTTTCAACTACGTGACCTATCCTTTCCTGACACGGTTGTTCCGCGACCTTGATGTGCCGGTGATCAAAAGTGAGATGAGCTTTGGCGCCAGCATCAATGATGGTCAGCTGGAGTATGGACTGAACACACTTGGCGCCATCACGGCCCAAAAGGGCAACCTGCTGCGCCCCCAGTTCCTAAAAATGATTGCCGATATCGTTCGGTTTGGGAAACGCGCTGAAGCCGCCGCCAAGGATGATGAGAAAACCATTGGCGAACTGGTGGAAGAGCTGGGATTGGGAAAGTGGTTTCGCAATAACTACCTGATGCCAATGTGTGGCGCGATCTGGTCAACGCCTGTTGCCGAAGTGGACCAATTCCCTGCGAAATCTCTGGTGCAGTTCTTCCGCAACCATGCGCTATTGGCCGGGGCGGGCGAACACCAGTGGTGGACCGTCAAGGGCGGCAGCATCGAATATGTCCGCAGGCTTGAGGCCGCGTTGGTCGCGCGAGGCTGCGAAATTCGCACGAGCACCCCTGTTAAGCATGTGCAGCGTGACGACTTTGGCGTTCACATCCATACCGGCGACGCGGAACTTTCGACTTTCGACGAACTGATCCTTGCGTGCCATTCTGATCAGACATTGAAGATCCTGGGCGAAAACGCCACCGAAGTTGAGGCCGCTGCCCTTGGAAGCATCCGCTATCAGCCCAACACAGCGGTGCTTCATTGCGATACTGGGCAGATGCCAAAGCGCAAAGCCTGCTGGTCAAGCTGGTCCTATCGGTCACAAGAGGGCGATATCGGAGTCACCTATTGGATGAACAAGCTTCAGGCCATCCCTGAAAACGATCCGCTGTTCGTCACTTTAAACCCCTCTAAACCTATCCCGCAGGATGCGATCTATGACGAGGTCGAGTTCCAGCACCCCGTGTTCGACAAGGCTGCCCTGAAGGCTCAGCAAGATATTCGTCAGATGCAGGGCCAGAACCACACGTGGTTTGCCGGCGCTTGGAACCGGCATGGGTTCCACGAAGATGGCATCGCCAGCGCAATGCGTATCGTCCGCGCGCTTACCAAAAGTCACCAATTTAAAGGAATGGATCATGCGTTTCACGAACAAAGCCCTGAAGTCGAACTTTCTGTCGACATGCGAGCGACTGCGTGAGGGGCAACTGACTCTGCGCACGCCCGAGGGCGAACGCTATCATTTCGGGACGTCCGGACCCGAGGCCGAAATGGTCATTCGCGACTGGTCCGCCGTATCGGCCATGGCCGCGCATGGACAGGTTGGTCTGGGTGAAACCTATGTGCAGGGAATGTGGGACACGCCCTCTGTCGAAGGACTGATGGCTCTTGCGATGAACAACCGCGACCACCTTGGCGCCTATGATCAGGCTAGCCCGTTTCACAAGGCCAAGTTCAGGCTGGTTGATACGGTGATGCGCGCCAATTCACGTCGCGGATCTCGTAAGAACATCCGGTCCCATTACGATGTTGGCAACGAGTTTTATGCGCTTTGGCTTGATGATGGCATGACCTATTCATCCGGCCTGTTCGACGATGGCGACAACGATCTTGCGCGCGCGCAGACCCGCAAGAACGACCGTGCCTTGTCGCGGTTGGGCGACGGCGAGCGGGTGTTGGAAATCGGCTGCGGTTGGGGTGGCTTCGCAGAGCATGCCAGCCAAGAAGGCCGGGATGTCACGGGCGTGACCATCTCGCGCAATCAGCACAGCTATGCCGAATGCCGCCTTGATGGGCGCGCCGATATTCAATTGCGCGACTATCGCGACATTGACGGAAAATACGACAACATCGTCTCGATCGAGATGATCGAGGCTGTGGGCACGCGGTATTGGCCCAGCTACTTCTCGACCCTGAAACGCAGCCTTGCCGAAGGTGGGCGCGTGATGTTGCAGGCGATCACCGTCAAAGACAGCTTCTTTGAGACCTACAAAACCTCGTCCGATTATATCCGCCAATATGTCTTTCCCGGCGGCATGCTGCTTTCCGACAGCGTGATTGCGAAACAAGCCAATGATGCCGGACTTGCGGTGCGAGACAACTTTGCTTTTGGACAGGACTACGCACAAACCTGCCGGATCTGGGCCGAACGCCTGTCTGCGCAAAAACGCCGGATTTCTGAAATGGGATACAGCGAAAGCTTCTTCCGCAATTGGCAATATTACCTCGAGATTTGCGCAGCCTCGTTCGCCGTCGGCCACACGAATGTGGTCCAAGTGGAGCTGACCCATGCGTAGCTCTCTTGCTCTCCTTTGGCTTCTTCTGGCTCCCGTCGCTGCTCAGGCCAACACGGTCGAATCCGCGCTGCCTGATGCAGAGCTGAGGGGGGCTGCGACCTTCCGATTTGTGGGCTTCCCGCTTTACAAAGCAAGGCTGTTCACCCAATCCGGCGCGCCTTTGGACTGGAACAAAGATTTCGGGCTTGAACTGCAATACATGCGCAACCTGACAGAGTTCGATCTTGTGGAAGGCACCATGCGCGAGTTTGCACGGTTGGGATCTAGCGTTCCAGTCCGCGGCCAACTTGAAATCTGCTTTGACGATGTGCGCAAAGGGGACCGCTACACGGCTGTGTCTCAAGGCCAGAACAAGATTGCATTCTGGCTGAATGGCAAGCGCACCTGCACGCTCTCGCACCCTCAAATCAAAACCCACTTCATGGGCATTTTTCTGGGCGACAAGACCCGCTCGAAATCCTTCACCAGTAAACTGAAGGGCGAGTGATGTTGTACCCGCGTGTCAGCCTTTATGCCTTGATGCTGGCAGCGGCGGGCATTCCGCTTTACATTCATCTGCCGCGTTTTGCGTCGCTGAACTTGGGCATTGGCTTAGGCGCTGTGGGTACAATTCTTCTGGTGATCCGCCTTGTTGATCTGGTTCAGGATCCGCTGATCGGCTGGGCCATCGATCGTTGGCCGAACGCTCAAAGTGCCTTTGCGGTCACGGCGGCCATCGGACTTGCGATAGGCTTTCCACTTTTGTTTGGCTTGAACGCGGGCCCAAATGTCGTTGCCCAAATCATCGCAATTCTTGTGCTGCTCTTTTCTTCCTACAGCCTCGGTATGATCTTGCTTTACGCTCGCAGTGCGACACTCGCTGCCACGCCGACGCCACGCGCCATGATGACCTTGGCCGCCTTCCGCGAAGGCGGGATGCTGACCGGCGTGGTTGTCGCGTCGATCGTGCCAACAATCTTCGTGGCAATGGGGGCAAGCGCACAGGGCTATCCGGCCTTTGGTCTGTTTCTTGGCGCGCTTGCGTTGGTATGTGTCGCCATTTCTTTCCCGATCTGGCGGCGCCAGCCCATTCCGGGTCAGCCCCTTTCACTGGGTGGCCTCAGCCAGTCCGGCGCGTTGCGTCTGTTGGTACTGGCATTGGTCAACAGCCTGCCTGTCGCCATCACATCAACCCTGTTTCTGTTCTTCGTCGAAGATCGCCTGCAACTGCCGGGCAAGGCCGGGCCGCTGCTGATCCTCTTCTTCCTCAGCGCGGGTCTAAGTCTGCCGCTGTGGACACGGACAAGTCATCATGTGGGGCCGAAACTCACGCTGCTGATCGCCATGCCACTTGCCATTCTTGGCTTCGTTGGTGCGGCGTTTCTGGCGCCCGGAAACCTTGTTGGGTTTGCCTTGGTCTGCATCGCGTCTGGTGCAGCACTTGGGGCTGATATGGTAATCCTACCAGCCATGTTCTCGGTCGCATTGAACCGTGCGGGGCTGGAGCCGTCTCTGGCTTTCGGCATTTGGTCTTTCGCCGGAAAGCTTGGCCTTGCGCTGGCAGCCTTCCTTGTCCTGCCCCTGCTTGAACGCAACGGGTTCGCACCTGGCGCGCCCAACAGTGCCCAAGCGCTGACCACTTTGAACATCTCGTACGCTGTCATTCCCTGCATCCTGAAACTTGGCGCAATGGCCCTTGTCCTTGCGCTCCCCTCTGAGGGTCAAACCACATGAAACTCCTGACCATCCTTCCCCTGCTGGTGCTTTTGGTGATGTTTGCCAAATCGCTGTTCCTGAGCTTCCGCGCGCAAAGCCCGGGGGACTATGCAAGCACGGATCCCGCCTTTGCGCTGAAAACGCACCTGTCAGGCCCAATCCTGTCCGAAGGATTGATCTATGGACCGACGGGCAAAGTGACCAACAGCTTTGTCGCGAAGATGGTGGGTGAATGGGACGGTGACACCGGAACGCTGAGCGAGGATTTCACCTATTCCAACGGCAAGCAGCAGAGCCGCAAATGGTTCCTGAAAATGGGGGAGGGCAACACATTCACCGCCACGGCCGATGACATTATCGGAGAAGCGCGCGGCATCGTCTCGGGATCAACCATCAAGATGGAATACACCATTGTGCTGCCCGAAGAGGCCGGTGGCCACTCCTTGTCCGTGACCGATTGGCTTTATCTGACGGAAAACGGCGTGATCATGAACAAGTCCGAGATGCGCAAGTTCGGCATCAAGGTAGCCGAGCTGATTGCAACGATGCGCCCGGATGGCGTTGCACAGCAGTAATCGCGTTTCATCCAAACACGAAAGACCGACGGCATGACAAGGAATACTCCCTTTCTCGCGATCGCAGTTTTGGTGGCAACGGTGGCCTTTGCGCTGTCCCCATTCCTAACCCGCGACTTTGCGGGCTATCGGCCCGAGCAGTTCCCCGTCGTTTTGGAGTTCTGGCCTGTCCAACCCGCAGGATGGGCGTTCAGCATTTGGGGCGTGATCTACATCTGGCTGATTGCAGGCGCGGTTTGGGGCGGGCTCAACGCCTCACATGACCCTCATTGGCGAAAGATGCGAACGCCTTTGCTGATCAGCCTTGGCCTTGGCACTTTCTGGATCACAGCTGCGAACGCTGCGCCAGTTTTGGCGACGGTCATGATCTTTGCGATGGCAGTCTTTGCAATCGTTGCCATGCTGCGCGCCGGGTATGAGGACCGCGTTTGGCAGGTCCGTCCGGTGGCGCTTTATGCTGGCTGGCTGACGGCGGCGACGGGGGTTGGGACTGGCGTAGTTCTAAGCGGCTACGGCGTGTTGTCAGCTCAGGCCGCAGCATTGACGATGCTAGCGGTCGTCTTGCTGGCTGCTCTCGCAGTCCAGTCCTGCAGGCCTTCAGAATGGGCTTACCCAACAGCCATTATCTGGGCCCTTTCCGGGGTGATTGCAGCAAACGTTCCAACAGGAAATTGGCCGGTCATAGCGCTGTCAGCCGCCGGCATCGCGGCGCTGACCGTTGGCTTCGTATTGCAAAGGCGCAAGCGTTAGCCGCGACGAACCGCTCGGATGAACGAGCCACGAACAGAGGAAACAGACCCATGAAGAAGACACTCGCTCTGATAGCACTGCTCACATTGTCTGCATGTTCCGGAACCCCGGATCTGGAGGACGAAACTCTTTCCAACCGTTCGCTCAACCTTGAGGAATTCTTTGAAGGCGAAACCGTCGCATATGGTCAGTTTCAAGACCGGTTTGGGACAGTCCAACGCAGATTCGATGTTGAAATCTCAGGTACTTGGGATGGTCGCAACCTGACACTTGTCGAGGATTTCACCTACGACGATGGTGAAACAGAACAACGTATTTGGACGCTGGAAAAGACCGGCGAGGACACTTGGAAAGGTACAGCCCCCGGCGTTCTGGGAATAGCAACAGGTCAGGAAAAAGGGGATACCTTCAACTGGATCTATCGCATCGACCTGCCGGTTCGGAAGGGAACGATGCGCGTTGATTTCGATGATTGGATGTGGCTGCTTGACGATGATCGGGTGCTAAATCGTGCCTACGTATCGCGCTACGGTGTTCGCATCGGTGAGGCAATTATCGTGTTTGAGAAGAAGTGAGCGACAACGCCTAGATGTCGACGTGCGTGGTTCCCCGTGGGAACGACGCCCTTAGCGATAGCTTACGTTCAATCTCTTTCAGTTACGCCACCGCAGACGCAGCTAGCAACGACCTTGAATAGTCGTGTTTGGCTGTGCCGTGGCGCAGATCGTCGGTCTCCATCACCTCTACAATCTCGCCGTCTTTCATGACGGCAAGCCGGTCGCACATATGCCCGATCACAGGCAAATCATGTGAAACCATGAGATAGGTCAGTTTGTGTTCGTCGCGCAGATCGGTCAGAAGGTTCAGGATTTCAGCCTGCACGGAGACGTCCAGCGCGGATGTGGGTTCGTCCAGCAGCAAGATATCCGGCTCGCCCGCCAGTGCGCGCGCGACGGCAACCCTTTGGCGTTGACCACCCGAAATCTGGTGCGGATAGCGAAAGCGGAATTTGCCCCCCAGCCCGACATCATCCAGCAGCCTGACGACCCGCGCGTTGATGTCTTTGAAGCCATGAAGGTGGAGCGTTTCGCTGAGAACCTGATCAACCGTATGACGTGGGTGAAGCGAGGCGTAAGGATCCTGAAACACCATCTGGACAGTTTTATAGAACGCACGATCCCGCGTGGCGCCAGTTATTTGCTTGCCTTCTACGGTGATCTCACCCGACCAGGTGGGGGCAAGCCCGGTAATCGCTCGGAGGATGGTGGACTTGCCCGATCCGCTTTCGCCAACCAGACCAAAGCTTTCACCAATGCCCACGTCAAAATTTGCTGACTTAACCGCGTCTACGCGGTCTCGATCCGTGCCGAACCAAACGTTCAGGTCCTTGATGGTCAAAGCAGTCATCAGCTTCCCCCTACGCTTTCACCATCGGCCCAAGCGTCATCACGCTTCAGAACCTCTAGGTGCTTCTTTGGTTGGTCCAGTCGGGGAAGTGAGTTCAACAGCCCTTGGGTGTAGGGATGCTTTGCTTGGTGCAACTTGTCCGCGTCGCAGACCTCGACAATCCGGCCCGCATACATGATCAGAACGCGGTCGCAGAACTCGGACACCAAATTCAGATCATGGCTAATAAAAATCAGACCCATGCCGCGCTCTTTCACCAGCCCGTCCATGATATCCAGCACTTGCCGTTGAACCGACACGTCCAAAGCCGAGGTTGGCTCATCCGCAATCAGGATCTGAGGGTCCGGGATCAGCATCATTGCAATCATGATCCGCTGCCCCATGCCGCCTGACATCTCGTGCGGGTAAGCGCGCATGACGCGTTCGGGGTCGCGGATGGACACGGCTTCCAACATAGCGATGGCTTTGGCGCGGGCCTGTGCCTTCGACGTGTTGTTGTGCAACAAATAGGCTTCCATGATCTGATCGCCGATCGTCATCACCGGGTTCAATGAAAACTTCGGATCCTGCATCACCATGGATATCTTCTGCCCACGAACTTTGCGCATCTCGGGTTCAGTCAGATCCAGAAGATTGCGGCCTTCAAGGCGGATCGCGTCGGCCTCGACTATTCCGGGTTTGCGGATCAAGCGCAGGATGGCGCGGCCCGTCATTGACTTGCCAGACCCACTTTCTCCGACGATGCCCAGCCGTTCACGTTCTAACGTAAAGGACACGCCGCGTACCGCATCAAAGATGCCCTGACGGGTGGGGAACCGTACCCAAAGGTTTTCGACTTCAAGCAAGCTCATTGACTTCCATCCTTCGGGTCCAGCACGTCGCGCAGCCCATCTCCCAGCAGGTTGAAGGCCAAGGAGACGGTGAAAATGGCAAGTCCCGGCACAGTCGCGACCCACCAGTGATCAAGAATGAAACGACGACCTTCCGAGATCATCGCACCCCATTCTGGGCTGGGCGGCTGCGCGCCAAGACCAAGGAATCCCAGACCAGCTGCAGCCAGAATGATCCCAGCCATGTCCAGCGTGACCCGCACAATCAGGGACGAGATGCACAGGGGCCAGATATGCTTGGTGATGATCCGTAAGGCTCCTGCACCTTGCAGGCGAATAGCGCTGATGTAGTCCGCAGACCGGATCGTCAGAGTTTCCGCCCGCGCAATCCTTGCGTATGGAGGCCATGCGGTGAGTGAGATTGCCAGCACGGCGTTCTCGATCCCAGCCCCTAGGGCTGCGACAAAGGCCAATGCCAGCACAAGGCGCGGGAAGGCCAGAAAGATATCGGTTATGCGCATCAGGATCGTGTCGGTCCAACCGCCGACATACCCAGCGACTGTGCCAACCAGCAGCCCAGCCACAGGGGCGATCAGCGCGACAAGAGCCACGATGTAAAGCGTAATACGGGATCCATAGATCAGACGGCTTAGGATATCCCGGCCTAAACTGTCTGTTCCCAGAATGTGACCCTCGGTGCCCAGCGGTTGCAGTCGATTGCCGAGGCTTTGTTCAAACGGATCATGCGGAGACAGGACAGGGGCCAGTAAAGCTACCAGTAAAAGTGCCAGCAAAATGCCCAGCCCAAACATGGCCATGGAGTTCGCCCGGAGCGTAAGCCACCCCTGATACAAATTGGCCAGCCGCGCATGACGTCTGGACGTCGGCGCGTCGGTTGTCAGCCATTCACGCCAGCTCTGATTTTGGGACGTCACATCGCTCATTTCGACCTCGGATCAAATACGCGATACAGAAGATCGGACAGGATATTCAGGCAGATGAAAATAAGCCCAACAACCACTGTCCCCCCCAAAACGGCGTTCATATCGGCACTTAAAAGCGCTGTGGTGATGTAGCTGCCGATACCGGGCCAAGAGAAGATGATCTCGGTCAGAACGGACCCTTCCAGAAGGTTGGCATAGCTCAGCGCGATGACGGTGATCAGCTGCACGCGGATGTTCTTGAACGCGTGGCGCCAGATTACGGCACGTTCAGACAGGCCTTTGACCCGCGCCGTGGTGACGTATTCCGCTGATAGCTGCTCCAACATAAAGGATCGTGTCATTCGGCTGATATAGGCCAGCGAGTAATAGCCCAAGAGCGATGCGGGAAGCACGATGTGCGAGAAAGCGTTTCGGAAGACCGACCACTCGCCCGCGAGGGCACTATCCAGCAAGATCATTCCAGTGCGCGTTGGCACGATGTCTTGATAGAAGATGTCCAGCCGACCGGGTCCGCCGACCCAACCAAGTACACCATAGAAAACCAGCAGCCCCATCAGGCCTAGCCAAAAGATAGGCATCGAGTATCCAACCAGCGCGACAACCCGCGCGATTTGGTCGATCCACGACCCACGATTAACCGCGGCAACCACGCCCAGCGGTACGCCAAGCACGATGCCGACAAAGACACCTAAGGTGGCAAGTTCCATCGTCGCCGGGAACACGCGCGCTATGTCTTCGGATACGGGACGGGCATTCAATAGCGACATTCCAAAGTCACCGCGCACAACGTCCCATAAATAATAAAAGAATTGAACAATCAACGGCTTATCCAAGCCCAACTGTTCATAGACAGCGTCATAAGTCGATTGCGAGGCGCGTTCGCCAACAATGGCCAGCACAGGATCAATCGGCATGACGCGTCCAATGACAAATGTCACAAACAACAGCCCAAGCATCGTCACTGCGATCGACCCGAGCGTCAGGAGAGTTCCCTTTATCCAAGGGAAGAGAGGCGCGCGGCGGCGCCTCTCTTGATTGGTGTCACTAGCCGACATCTATTTGGTGATCGGCCAGTAAGAAACTGCAGTGGTCGCACCACCCAGATTCACGTTCTGAACATTGTCGCGCATCGCAGCCTGTTCGATTTTCTGGAACATGACGGCGAAAGGCGAGGTCTCGCGGAACTCGGCCTGAATGTCGCTGTACATCTGCTGACGTACATCACGATCATTCTCGACCACAGCAGCGGCAGTTTTGTCGGTCAGACCACCAGTGTCCCAGCTGTTGCGCCATGCCAGAAGTCCGGTGGCATTCGCTTCGTCCGAGTTGTCGGGGTTATAGGCAAACGTGCCTGCATTGGTGTGCGGGTCAGGATAGTCCGGGCCCCATGCACCAATATAGACGTCCAAATTCCGCGAACGATATTCGCCTAGGATTTGTTTCGCCGTTCCGACGGTGACGTTCAGCTTGATTCCAACTTGCGCCAATGCGTTCTGGAACGTCTGAGCGATCTCGATCCGCTCTTGCGCCTCGCGCACACCTGCGGTCAGTTCAAGACCTTCAGGTACACCAGCTTCGGCCAGAAGTGCCTTTGCCTTTTCGATGTTCAAGCTGAATGGATTCTCATCCACAGCGCCCAAGAAGGTACGCGGAAGGAAGTTCTGGTGAATGGTATATTGACCGTTCAGGAAGCTATTCTGCATTCCTTCATAGTCCACCAGATACTTCATCGCTTGACGCACTTGCGGCTTGGACAGTTCTGGATGCTTCTGGCTGAAGGCAAGGTACATCAATCGGCCACGCAATTCGTCATGGATCACAACACCTTCAGCATCGCGCGCACCTGCTACGTCTTCAGGGTTCAGGTTGCGAGCCATGTCGATGTCACCACGTTCAAGTAGTAGACGCTGAGATGCGCTTTCCTGCACGTGGCGAACGATCACACGTTCCATCGCCGGAGCGCCCAGATAGAAGTCAGGGTTCGATTGCAGCGTCACACTTTCATTTGGCTTCCAGCTGACCAGTTTGTAGGCACCAGAACCGGCTGAATTGGTCTTCAGCCACGTATTGCCCATGTCGCCATCAGCTTCGTTGGCCATCACGGTTTTCATATCGACGATGCCGCCGATGGTGGAGGTCAAACAGTTCAGCACAAATGACGTCGCATAAGGCTTGTCGGTTTTGATCGTGACCGTATTGCCATCCGCAACGATGGTGTCACCGACATTGTCAGCAGTGAAACCAAATTGGGTCAGGATGAACGCCGGTGTCTTGTTCAGCACCACGGCACGGCGCAGCGAGAACTCGACATCTGCCGCAGTCACCGGATTGCCGGAATGGAACTTCAGGCCATCGCGGATCGTGAAAGTGATCGTCGTGCCATCGTCTGACACCGTCCAGCTTTCCGCGATTTCGGGTTGATAGCCCGCATCCAGATTGGCGGGGTCAAAGTTGACCAGCTTTTGATAGATGTTGCGGCTGACGTCTGAACCGGCGAACTCGAAGCTTTCTGCCGGGTCCAGGGTTGTGATGTCGTCAATCCGGTTTGCGATCACCAACATGTTGGCTGGCGTTTCAGCAAATGCCGCTGGCACCGAAGTGACGGCCAGGGCAAGCCCAAGGGCTGCACCGGACATAAATCGTGTTAGGGAGTTCATTGAATAACCTCTCTGTTAACGTTGGATCTGGTCCGCTCTGCCATCATGACCCCCAGGTCTTTTCCAGCACACGGAACCAGTTTTCGTGGCACAGTTTCTTGATGAGATGCTCACCAAACCCGTGCTCATTCATTGCCTGTCTAAGTTTTGGAAGGGCCGACACTTCGGTCAACTCCTTCGGTACGACTGCTCCGTCGTAGTCAGAGCCAAGACCGACTCTGTCTTCTCCTAAGATACCAATCAGATGATCCAGATGTCTGAGCATCTGCGAGATCGGTACATCTGCTAGCATCTTGCCGTCTTCTCGCAAAAAGGCCACAGCAAAGTTCAATCCAACCATTCCGTCGCTTTCCGCAATTGCACGCAATTGATCGTCGGTCAGGTTGCGGGAATGGGGTGTGATTGCGTGCGCATTGGAATGCGTTGCGACCAATGGGGCCTCGGAATGACGCACCACATCCCAGAACCCGGCTTCATTCAGATGCGAAAGATCCACCATGATCTTCAGCACGTTGCACCGTTTGATCAGCGCTAGTCCGTGGTCGCTTAATCCATCGCCGATATCCGGGGAGGACGGGAACCGAAACGGGACACCATGCCCATAGATGGTTGGGCGGCTCCAGACAGGGCCAATGGATCGCAGGCCTGCTGCATGAAGAACGTCAAGCATATGCAAGTCGGCATCAATCGCTTCAGCGCCCTCCATATGCATGATGGCCGCCATCTTTCCTGCAGCAAAGGCTGCGCGCATGTCTGCCACGCTGCGGCATATTTTCAACGTGCCCATACGCTCCAGCTCAAGCAGAATGGCTATCTGAGAAGCGACAACTGGCAAGGCGTCGCTGCAATCAATTGCCTCGGGCAGCTCCAGATCGTAGGTGTCTTTGGTCATTTCTTGGATTTTGTGATCTAGATCCGTGGGGGACGGCACGAAGACCGCAAAGAACCCGCCGCCAAACCCTCCGACCTTGCTTTTGGGCAGATCAATAGCGCCGCTTCGCCCGTCTACGAACGAAGTTGCCTGCCCCATTCCGCCTGCGCGGTAGAGTTTCAGCAGGACATCATTGTGACCATCAAAGACCAATGGCGCAGCAGCAGACACGATAATTTCTCCCAAGTTGAAGTAACTGTAGCAAAGAAAATGGTATTGTCTTATGAAATAGCTATGCGTTTTTATCATACTCCTATTCGTGGAATATCTACTTATGAGTAAGTCAAAAACTCACCATTCAATCTCGGAATACAACGCTTTGCGGGCTGTTATGTTGGCTGGAACGACAACCGGAGCGGCCCGACAGCTTGGGATATCTCAATCAGCAATCAGCCGTTCGATCTCGAATCTCGAAAGCAAGCTTGGATACGTTTTGTTTGAACGGGAATCAGGTCGATTGGCCCCAACGCAGGCGGCCGTCCGACTTAATCGACGGCTCGATCCGCTTTTCGAAGCACTCAGCCGTATTGATGGGCCGACTGAGCCAATACGCGAGAACCTACGTCTCATTGCACCACCAACCTATGCGCACCGTTTTCTGATTTCATCGATCAGCAGCTTTCTGAAAATGAACCCGGAATTTCATGTCAGTTTCGAGGTCAATACCTCAGACGAAGTCACCCGCGGGGTCATAGAGGATCGATTTGATCTTGGAGTAATCGGTGTCGAGATCAAGCGGTCGGAACTGCAACTTCTGCCGTACCGAAAATCGTCAGCCGTGTGTGTCTTGGCTCCGGATCACCCCTTGGCGACGCGAAAGGAAATCCTGCCCGAGGACCTGCACGGCGAAGACATGGTGGCCCTATCCTATCGGCACGAGCGTCGTGGACAGTTGGAACGCCTTTTGCATCAAGTCCGCGCCGAACCAAACGTCGTGGCCGAGGTTTCAACCTCGTTCGCGGCAGCTGATATGGCGAAAGAAAACGTGGGGCTGGCCGTAATCAACCCGTTCCCACTTTTTCACTATCGTTCGGATGACCTGGCGTTTGTCCCGTTCCGATCGCCCATCCGGTATCACAGCTATTTTGTGACTTCGAGCAGCCGACCCATTCCGCGCATCGCAAGAGTATTCATGAGGCACCTGCGCCTTCACACGCCCAACGATCCATTTTCGCAGAAGGCATGAAGCTTAGGTCACACAAGAAACGTTTCTGCATGTAGAATGATGTCGAAATGGTGCATGCCTTGCTTAAGCTCGAAGGACACATTGACGCCGTTCTTGCGAAGCTTTTCTGCGTATTCCCGACTTTGACGAACAAACTCGGCCGTATCGAGTTCAGCAACCAACACGCTCACCTTCTGCGCGCTGGTCGGCACATGGGCGAGGGGGGAAAGCTGCTCGATCTCGGAAGGTGTCAGTTGAAGTGGGTCATTCACGGATGTTTCTGCAATAGGCTCCAGATCATATATCCCGCTGATCAAGATCAGGTTCTTGATCTCGATCCCTGCGATTTGAAGCACCTCTTCAAAACGGCTTGCGACAAGGCTTGCCAGATGCGCCCCAGCGCTGTGACCTGACAGGGTGATGCGCGTTGCATCAAATCCAAGTTCGCTTCGTTGCTTGGCCAGCCAAACCAGAGCATCACAGCATTCCTTGGCCATCTGATCTAAACGAGCATCCGGCGCGAGCGTGTAGTTGAGCGTAGCAAAGGCGCTGCCGCTTTGTGTGACAAACCCCGCCATGGACGCTGAGTCACGGTGGCTAAGCGCCTGCCAATAACCGCCGTGTATGAACACATGTAGCGGAGCATCGGCATCCACAGCCGGAAAGAAGTCAAGAAGATGTGTTTCGCTGGGCCCGAATTTCAGGTTTTCACGAACAGTCAGAAGATCGCGCTGTTCCGCACTGAGAGTTTTGTAGGCCGTCAGATAAGGCGTGATGTCCCCGCCGACCATTGAACTTGGTGAATACTCCTTTTCAAGCTCTTCTGAGGTGAAACCACGATACATCACGTCTCGCTGCTCCCATAAAACAACTCGGATCGCATATCATAAAGGTCGTGGAAGAACCTTAGATCAAGTGCCTTGCGCAGAAAGGCGACACCGCTGGAACCACCGGTTCCCTTTTGCATGCCAATCACACGCTCAACAGTTGTTGCATGGTCAAAGCGCCAACGCTGGAAAAGGCTTTCAACATCCATCAGTTTTTCAGCCAATGAGTAGAGATCCCAGTGCTGGTCCGGATTGCGATAGACCTCGACCCAGATTTTCACGATGCGCGGATCGCCAGCGTAGATCTGCGAGAAATCACGGTCCAAAAGATCGTCAGGCACATCGAACCCCTGTCGTGACAACAGGGCCAGAACCTCGTCATACAGCGACGGTTTGGTAAGCGCGTTGTTCAACTGTTCCATCACCTCCGGGTCATGGGCGTGCACTTTCAAGGTCGCAGGATCCTTGTTGCCTAGGATGAACTCGATCTGACGGTAGCCATAGCTTTGAAAGCCGGACGACGATCCAAGCGCATCGCGGAATTTCATGTAGTCGACGGGCGTCATCGTCAAAAGCGTTTCCCAAGCCGCGATCAACTGGCGCTGGATTGCTTTGATGCGGTCGATCTTCTTCAGAGCCTCACCGATCTTATGTTCTTGGACGTAGCGGCGCACCTCGCACAGCTCGTGATGCATCAGTTTCAACCAAAGCTCGCTGACTTGGTGAATGATCACAAAGAGCATTTCATCGGGGGCGGCGGGGTCCTGAAAAGTCCGCTGAATGTTCAGCAGGGTTTTCAGCTGAAGAAAATCCCCATAGCTGTCGCGATGTTTCTCTGCGAAATTGGTGACAAGCGTCTCTTCAATGCCCCGCTGCAATAGGCGATCGTCTTTTTTGCTCATCGCGACATTTCCTTAGAATTAGGTTCCGTCTCTAAGCTTTCCGGAAAGAGCACTTGGATGGATTGGAAGACGTCAGACGTCATCTGAATGTGGTCCCGCATCAGACGGGCCGCAGCCTTTTCGTCCCGGTCCAGCGTTGCTTTCATAAGGGGGGTATGCACCTCAAGCCCCATGACATCGGCGAGCAGTTGATTGATCCTCTGCTCCAGCTCAGGCTGTTCTTTGGCTAGGCGGCGGGCGCGTGACAGGATGTTGCTGTGATATCGGGTAAGCTGCGTTTCCACCTGTTCCATCATGCGGTTCATCCAGATGGACAAACAGCCAGAGGTCAGTGCGCTATGGAAATTCCGGTGTCGTGTGTCCCACTGTTCAAAAATCTCAGGGTCCCAGGAAATCTCGGGTGTTGACCATTTGCTCAGCTGATACTGCGCGGCGACGATACGGCTTTCCCAGTCCTCACCCCCTTCGCGCATCGAGGCCTTCAACATATCGACCTCAAGAGCCAAGCGAATTTGGCCCAGATCTTCCAGCTCTTCCAGCGAGATCGGGGCCACGCTGAACCCCTGATTAAAAGCATTCACCACAAGATGTTCTGCGCAGAGCCTATTCAGCGCCTCGCGTAGGGGGGTCGCGCTGAAGCCGAATTGCTTATGCAGCGTTGCCACCTTCAGGCTCTGGCCAGCCCGTAGGTCGCCCGACAAGATGAGCCGTCTTATCTCGGTATAGATTTCTCCAGCAGCAGATTTATGAGCCTGATCCACGCGGGCCTCCCCTGTCATTTCAAATATTATCTTGCATATCATATATTATTTTGCAATGCCGGTAGGGACGTATATCAAATGACCGCAAGGAGCGCCCCATGCTGACACGTGAAGATTGTGTTGAACTGGACCGGCAGGATGATCTGTCCGCCCTTCGGTCCGAGTTTCATTTGCCCGAAGGCATTATCTATCTGGATGGCAACTCGCTGGGGGCAATGCCCAAAGGGGCCGTTCAGAAACTGTCGCGTACGATTGAAGAGGAATGGGCCAAAGGGCTGATCAAAAGCTGGACAGATGCGGATTGGTTCACGCTTCCCGGTCGTTTGGGGGATCGCCTTGGACGTCTGATCGGCGCTGGGCCGGGCCAAACCCTTGTGTGCGATGGGACGTCAATCAACATCTACAAGGCGCTCAGGGCAGCAATGGCGCTTCGGCCAGATCGGTCAGTCATTGTATCTGAAAAAGACAGCTTCCCGACGGATCTGTATATTTCGGAAGGGGCAATGTCGGCGCGCGGTGGGATGACACGGCGCTTGTTGGGACAGGATTCAGACGCGCTTGAGGATCTGATCGACGATCAGGTGGCCGTGGTGCTTTTGTCCAATGTGGACTACCGGACCGGGCGTATGGTGGATATGGCCAAAGTCACCAAGATGGCCCACGACGCGGGAGCATTGGTGATCTGGGATCTGTGTCACACGGCCGGCATCGTGCCGATGGAACTTGATGCGATCGAGGCGGATTTCGCAGTCGGTTGCACCTATAAATACCTTTCGGGCGGGCCGGGCGCGCCGGCCTTTATCTATGTGGCCACGCGACATCAAGATAAGGCGGTCCAACCCTTGTCTGGCTGGTGGGGCCATGCCAATCCCTTTGCGTTTGATCACAAATACAGCCCAGCCTCGGGCATTGGCCGTTTTCTGGTTGGTACGCAGGGCATTCTGGGACTGCGCGGGGTTGAAGCCGCGCTGGACTTTTTCGATCAGGTCGACTTGGCCAAAGTACGCGAGAAAAGCAAAGCCATGGGGGATCTGTTCATCAAACTGGTCGAGCAGCACCCGGATCTGGCGTCGCTTGAGCTTGTCTCTCCGCGCGAGGCAGAGCAGCGCGGCAGCCATGTGTCCTTGTATTTCGAAGACGGCTATCCGGTGGTCCGGGCAATGATCGAACAGGGCGTGATCGGAGATTTCCGCGAGCCCGGGATCATGCGCTTTGGCTTCGCACCCTTCTATCTTCGCTTCGTCGATCTGTTCGATTCCGTCGAGGTTATGGCGGATTGCATGCGCCGTAAGGTTTGGACCAACAGCAAGTACTTGGTCCGCGAGGCCGTAACCTAACGAACGCTTTCTGTGTTTCGCTGATAGGATCTGAAACCTGGGGCCCCGGGGTCCAAAGGTGGGGCGGGATTGGAATTCCCAAAACGGAAAATCCCGCCGCCCAGAATCCAAGATCGAAGCCCTATCGACGTGAGTTCTCAACTGAAGGGGCGCGCGAGCAATCCATCTGGCGATTTCCGGGTCATGAACCGATGTATTTGGTCTGACTTTGCCATTGCGATTGTCTGTCTCTTTTCGCGTCGAAAGCTTTAAGAGCCGAGGGCTTGGTAGGTGAAAAAAACAGGAAGTAGTCTCCCCGAAAGGGCTGCGTTTCGCGCCGAATGACTGCTCAAATCACCTTACAAGTGTATGACTTCATTTCCGAAGCAGCAGACAGGTAGTTTGAGGCAATTAAACATGGCTGTCGGCACCTTTAGAAAACAATGTGTTCAAAAAGGGCAAACTGCTAAACTTATAGATAGGTTTTTGCAACGTAGCTTTTGCAGGGTTTGCCAAGGAAAAGAAGGCTGGAAGCCCGCAAGATGACCCCGGTGTAATGTGTTGTAATGTTTTGCCTAAATAAAAAACTATCGTCGTGAAAAGGTGCGGCGGCCGGCCAAGTAAATGCAGCTTTTGTGATTGTCGGATAAGGGCCAAAAACTCGTGTAATCAACATACGGTAGAGCTGTGACCAATTTACAGCTATCACCACATTTATGGCTAGATTATCCGACAGTTTCCCCTTGGTTAATTGACCTCATATCCGTTGAAGTGAATGTTAACCAAAATTGACGTTTGGGGATAGTAGAGTAAGTGGTGCATGAATTTGCGCCCATTCCAACTTTTCCTTCCCCTATGTCATAGGTAATCGGGAAAGCGCCTTTATGATTTCGTTTGGAAGAGTTTTTGCCTTCATAATGGTCTTACTGAACGCTTGGGCGCGATTAGGTCGAAATCTCGGACGACAATTGGCCGCGACGCTGGTCGTATTCATAGTGGTGGTGACTGCTGGGCCGGCTAATGCGCAGATTTCATTCAATTTGGGCGCCTCTGCCAACGACATGGCTGACGAATTGTTTGGTCTAGGTCTGACTGTGAACAGTGCCACACGCATTGGCGGTGTGAATCAAAGTGCGACTTGGTCGAACGGTTTGACGGGTGCACCGGGTGTAGCTCCGACGGACACAGGCGTTATTTTTTCGACCGCGCGAGTCAGTGATTTCACTGACGGTGACACTAGAAACGACTTTATCAACCGCAGTCTTGGGCGGCCCGGTGATGCGGATTTGGCTGGGTTGGTGCCTGCCAACTACTTTGATGCTGCGGGCTTGATTGTTAACTTTACCGCAAACCAGACGGGAAGCTTCACTGTACCGATCACATTTTTGACGGAAGAATATCCCGATTTTTATTTTGCCGGGTTCAGTGATATCGGTGCTGTGTTTATCGACGGTGTTCTTGTTCAGGCGATCGGGACCCCAAGCGGTTGGGTAGAGGTGGATGCTCTTACTAACCCACCTCCCATCAACAACGGCAATACGGGTAGCACACTTTCCTTTGCAACCGACTACAATGCCGGTCAGTCCTATGCTGTGCCGGTAAGTGTCGTTGCTGGCCAGACCTATACGATGAAGATCGTTTTGGCAGACCAAAGCGACGGGGCCTACGATTCCGCGTTTATGATCGCAGGTCTGGCGATTTCCTTCCCGCCGGTGCCTGAGATCGGCGTCGACAAGACCGTAGTCGCAACAAACTTGTCAAACCCACCAGCGATCGGCGATACGATTGATTATCAAATTGTCCTAAGCAACGACGGCAACGTTGATATCAGCAATGTCGCACCGGACGATGATGGCCCGACATTCGATGGCTCTGCACACGCAGGTACCGATCTGGTTTGGGCCACGTCCGACAGCACGACGCTGACACCCGGGGACACGGCGACATTTACAGCAACCTATACGCTCGTCGCGGCTGATGTGGCGGCGCTAACTGCAGCTTCAAGCACGACGGATGCCATTGCTAACAGTGCATCCGCAACTGGTACACCTTCTGTAGGTACGCTTGAGCCTGTGGTCCCGGATACGGCCACGACCGGCTATACGGCAGCACCCGATATGTCGGTCGCCAAGTCGGTGACGGCAACCAACCTGTCGACGCCTCCAGCTGCGGGCGACACGATCGAATATCAAGTCATTCTCGAGAATACAGGCAACGTTGATATCAGTGGCGTCGCACCGATCGACACGGGACCCACCATCAACGGCAGCGCCCATGCCGGCACGGACCTTGTTTGGGCCACATCTGACAGCACAACCCTTTTGCCGGGTGATACTGCGACGTTCACGGCCACCTACACCTTGGTCGCAGCAGATATCGCAGAATTGACAGCGTCGGCTGATCCCACCACCGCCATAGCCAACAGCGCGACGGCTAGTGGCACGCCTGCTTCCGGCAGTTTGCCGACGATCACGCCAAGCACCGATACGACGGGCTATTCCGCCGCGCCGTCGATGACATTTGCCAAGTCCGTGGCATCCACCAGTTTCTCTGACCCACCCGCGCCGCTGGATGTGATCAGCTATGAAGTTGAGTTCACAAACACCGGCAACGTGGACATCACGGGACTCACCCCTTTGGACACGGGGCCAACATTTGATGGGTCGCCTCATGCAGGGGCGGATCTGTTCTGGCAGACCACGGGTGATGGCATCATCAAACCGGGCGAGACCGAGGTCTTCACCGCCAACTACATCCTTGTAGCGGCAGATGTCGCGGCCCTTGCTGCGGCGGCAGATCCTACGACCGCAGTCGCGAACACGGCCTCTGCGACAGCTACTCCGGTTGCCGGAACACTTGCCCCGGTCACGCCAAGTTCGGCTACCACGGGATATGCACCCGATCCGGAACTGAGCGTCGCTAAAACTGTGGCTGCCACCAACTTTTCGAACCCACCTGCGGTTGGTGACACAATCGACTATCAAGTTGTGCTGACCAACGATGGCAACGTGAATTTGTCGAGCGTTGCGCCCGTGGACACCGGTCCCACATTTGACGGAAACGCCCACGCGGGCACCGATCTTTCCTGGACCACGACGGACAGCACAACGCTGGCCCCCGGCGAAATCGCAACCTTCACCGCAACCTATACGCTGGTTGCTGCGGATGTAACGGCGCTGACTTCGGCAGCCAATCCAACGACCGCTGTGGCAAACACGGCAGATGCTACGGCAACGCCGGCATCTGGCACGCTTGCCCCCGTCACGCCAAGCTCGGCGACCACGGGGTATACCGCTGCGCCGTCTCTTGAAGTCGAAAAGACGGCAGATACGTCTGGCTTTGCTTCCCCTGTCGTTTCGGGAAATCAGGTCGTCTTTTCGATCAATGTTGCGAATACCGGCAACACCGCGCTGACCAATGTCAGCGTAAGCGACACGCTGACCCGTCGAGATGGCACCGTCTTGACTTTGACCGTTCCTGCGACGCCGACATCAGGCGATGCGGGCGTAACGGGCACGCTCGATGTCGGCGAGACTTGGGTCTATCAGGCGACCTACACGTTGACGCAGGATGATATCAACGCGGGCGGCATCGAAAACACGGCGACCGTGGACGCTGATACACCGAGCGGTGGGACAGTATCCGACACGTCTGATGATGGCGACGACGGGGACGGAAACACCACGGATGATGCGACCGAGGTCTACGTCGAAGCCACACCATCAATCACCGTTGCCAAATCACTGGCGGCCGGCAGCCCTGACCCGTTTGATACGGTCGGGCAGGTTCTGAGCTACGAGTTCCTTGTGACCAACACTGGCAACGTGTCGATCACCGCACCTGTGACCATCGACGACCCGTTGATTGCCGCGCAAGGTAGTGGCCCAGTGACGTGTCCTACAGGGGCGATCCTGCCGCTGGCCAGCATCACCTGTACTGGCAGTTACACGATCGAGCAGGCGGATCTGGACGCCGGACAGGTTGCGAACTCTGCGACGGCCAGCGTCATACAGCCCGTTGTGCCGGTGAACCCGGGTGACCCAACCTCGGTCACCGCGACAGATGGCCCGTCGACCGAGACGGTTCTTGCTGACCAGACTCCGGCAATTTTGTTTGACAAGGCATTGGCCTCGACTTCGGCTTTGACCTTTGCTGCCGTGGGTGACCAGCTTACTTACGAATTCACCATCACCAATGATGGAAACATCACATTGGACGGTCCGTTCACTGTGGACGACGACCAAATTGGCAACGGCCTTGCTTGTGGCACTGGCCCTCTGGCACCGGGTGCGAGCATCAGCTGTGAACACGTCTGGACCGCAGATCAAACTGATTTGGATGCCGGTTCGGTTACCAACATTGCCTCGGGTATCACGTCGCAGAATGGAACCCCCGTTCCGCCGGTAAGCGACACTCTCACCATCAATGCCTCAACCGCGCCAGCGCTGACCGTGGCCAAGGATGTGCAGTCCGCTGTCCCTAACATCTTCGACGTTAACACGGTTCTGACCTACGAGTTTGTGGTCACGAACTCAGGCAATGTCACCATCGACGGACCCATCACGATTGCTGACAATAAGGCGACGGGCATAACCTGTGATCCGCTGCCTGGTGGTGTCTTGGCACCGACTTCGACTGTGACCTGTACGGGCACCTATAGCTTGAATGCCGGCGATATTGCGCTTGGAACAGCGACCAACGTTGCGACGGCCAGTGGCACATATGATGGCAACACTATCACTTCACCGCCAGATGGGGCCTTGTATCCGGTGTCGGCGACCCCATCGATCAACGTGGTTAAGGACAGCGATCCGACCGACGTCACATTTGCGAGCGTGGGCGAGCTGATCACCTACACCTACACTGTCACAAACGATTCAGATGTCAGCGGTGGCGGCGTAGGCCTGTCCGAAGACATCGTCATCACTGATGACCGCATTGCGGGACCGATCATTTGCCACGATGCGTCTGTAGATGGTATTTTCAGCGTGGGCCAGTCGGCCACTTGTACGGCTCAATACGCGGTCACACAGGCTGACCTTGATGCGGGCGAAGTCATCAACAACGCTTCGGGCTCAACCACCTTTGCGCCGGGCACGCCCAACGAAACCCTCGTGCTGTCTGGCAATGTGTCCAAGACGGTTCCGGCGGATGCAGATCCATCGCTTGCGATCAGCAAAGTCATCACAACTGGCAACAACCCAGCAGCGGTCGGAGACGATATCGTCTTCACCATTACTGCGGAAAATGACGGCAATCAGACCATCAGCAACGCGACGGTCACAGACCCCGATCTGCCAGGAATGGTCTGTACGCATAATGCTGCGACTGTGACCGGACCGGTCACGCTTGCCCCTACCGAGACCATTGAATGCGTCGGCACCTATACTGTCACGCAAGACGACATAGACGCACAAAGCCTTGTTAACGTGGCCAACGTTGCGGGCAGCGATCCAACAGGCGCCACCGTGACGATTGACGGTCAGGTCACCGTGCCTTTGGAAAACAATACGCCAAGCCTTGAACTTGAGAAGACCATCACGCCTGCTGTGGCGCCGGGCACGCCCGTGTTCACGCAAGCGGGTGATACGGTGACGTTCTCGGTCCTTGCGCGAAATACTGGCAACGTGACCATCGAGAATGTGGTCATTACAGATGATCTTCCGGTTACACCAACCAGCTGTAACGTCGGAACGCTGAACGTCGGCCAAGCGCTGTCGCTGTGTAGCTTTACCTATACGGTCACGCAGGCAGATGTTGATGCGGTGAACGGTACAGGCCCCGTGTTCGGAGGCTTTACAAACATCGCACGCGCGACTGCTACAGACGCCACGCCGGATGCGACGCCGATCAACGCCAGCGACGATGTCTTCGTTCAGGGCCCAGACCATGCGCCCGCTTTCACCATGGCAAAAAGCACAACCACCACGCAGATCGCGACGGTTGGACAGATTGTGCCTTACAGCTATCTGGTGACCAATTCTGGCAATATCACTTTGACAGCAGCGCCCACCGTTGTGGATGACAAGATTGCCAGCGTCAGCTGTCCAGCCTTGCCTGGTGGTGAGTTGTTGCCGGGTGCTTCGATCACCTGTACTGGCAGTTATACCGTCACGCAGGCGGATCTGGATGCTGGAAGCCTGACCAACGTCGCCAGCGTTTCCTCGACTGAGGTGCCGTTGCCAACGACGCCAGGAACCGAGACTGATACCGTCACGCTGTCTGCTGTGCAGACACCTTCGGTGCAGGTGGCCAAGCAGGCCTCGGCCACTTCGAATGCTGCCGTCGATGACGTGATCACCTACAGCTATACGGTCACCAACAATGGCACCGTGACGCTGACCAACCTGACGGTGGATGACCAACATACCAGCGCGGCGGGTACTGTGGCGCTGACGGTCGGAGGCGAAGCGATCGACACAGATGTCGCCCCGCTTGGCGACAGTACCGATGGCGGTGCAAATGGAAGCTGGGACAGCCTTGCCCCCGGTGACAGCGTGCTGTTCACCGCAAGCTATACAGTAACGCAAGATGACATCGACCAGCAGGTCACTCTGTCCAACACTGCAACTGTGACCGCGATTCCGCCGAATGGATTGCCAAACATCACGGGTACGGACAGCGAAACTGTGTCGGTCGAAGCTGGCGTCCCTGATGTGACAGCTCTGAAAATACTCGACACCAGTGGACTGTCTTCTCCCGCCGTTGCAGGTGAGGTTCTGAACTTCACCATCACAGTCGAAAACACCGGCAACCAAGACCTAACTTCCGTCACGCTGAATGACACGTTCCAACGTTTGGACGGTTCAACCATTACCGCCGCGGCCCCACAATATGTTAGCGGCGACGCAGGTGATGTAGGTGTGCTTGAGGTCGGAGAGACTTGGACCTACAGCTTCACCCATACGCTGACACAACAAGATGTGGATGCGGGTGGTGTCAGCAACCAAGCCGTGGCCAACACCTTGTCGCCATCTGGAGCGTTGGTGTCGGATGCGTCTGACGACGGCAACACCGCCAATGGCGACAACAACCCGACGGTTCTTTCCATCCCTCCAACCCCTGCGGTTGAAGGTGAAAAGACATTGGCCTCGGGCACAGGTGTTGTTGGAAGCGAGCTGGTCTTTGAGATCACAGTGACCAACACGGGCAACGTCACGCTTAGCAGCGCGGGGATCCAATCGGATACGCTGACACGCAATGATGGCACGCCGTTGACCCCTTCCGCAGCCGTGTTCACCGGCTCAACTTTGGGTTCGGTCGCAGGCACGTTGCTCCCGGGCGAAGTGGCCACCTACGAAGTGCGCTATACGCTGGTTCAGGCCGATATTGATGCAGGAGGCGTGCAGAACACGGCGACTGTGACAGGCACGGCAGGTGGTGTCACTGTAACGGATGTGACGGATGACGGTGACGACGGTGATGGCAACACCACCGACGATCCAACAGAAGTCCTGATCACTGCAACGCCGGCTTTGTTGATCGATAAAGCACTGGCCGCGACAGCACCAGCATCGTTCGACACGGTTGGGCAAGTCATCGAATATGAGTTCACGGTTACAAATGACGGCAACGTTACGCTGACAGATCCTGTTACGGTCGACGATCCACTGATCACTGGGGCAGGGGGAGCTGTGACCTGTGATCCGCTACCAGCAGGTGGGTTGCTGCCCACGGCAAGCCTGACCTGTACCGGTAGTTACGCGATCACGCAGGATGACATCGATGCGGGTTCACTGACCAACTCGGCCACGGCGGCAAGCGGCACAACTGTATCGCCTGCGGATGACGCCACCATTCCGGCCGTCCAAGATGACGCACTGGAGCTTCTGAAAGAGGCGGACCCGATAACCGCAGTGGACTTCTTCACGGGTGCGGTCGCGACCTACACCTATACGCTGACCAACACAGGCAACACGACGCAGATCGGGCCGTTCACTGTCACGGATAACCTGATTGCGCCCGGTGATATCTCTTGTCCGGTTCCGCCGGGTGATCAGCTGGCCCCGGGTGAACAACTGGTCTGTACTGGCACATATACGGTCACGGCTACGGATGTGGATTTGGGCACTGTGACCAACCTTGCCTCGGGTAGCTCCAGCACGACGACCTCGCCACAAACGACCGAGACAATTCCGGATGCGGGTGTTTCAGCCCTGTCGATCGAGAAAGTTGCGACGTCTGGTGCGAACTTCTCGGAAGTTGGCGATTTCATCCGATTTGACTTTACGGTCACCAATGACGGGACACGCACGCTTATCGACCCGATCACCATTCAGGACAGCATTCTTGGTCCGATTACCTGCTGGTCGCCCAACCCGCCCACGGACCCTGATTTCCGGGCAGGAGAGCAAGCAACCTGCTATCGCCTCTACCAAGTTACTCAAGCTGATCTGGACAATGGAGAAGTCTTCAACGAAGCCTATGCAGAAACCGTCTATGGCCCGGATGACACGCCTGTTGTCAGTGCTCCGGACAGTGTGACCGTACCAGCCGACACCCAACCGGGTATCGAGCTGAGCAAGACCGTAGCCACCCTGCCAGTCATCACAGTTGGTCAGGTCCTGACCTATACTTTGACAGCGGAAAATACGGGCAACCAGACGCTTTTCAACGTCGATATTACTGACCCACTTCTGCCGGGCTTCACCTGTAGCGTGGCACAGCTTGATCGTGGCGATACGCTTCAATGTACCGGCGATTACCCGGTGACACAGTTGGATGTTGATACGGGTATCGTGTCAAACCGGGCTGACGTCGCATCGACTGACCCGCAAGGTGGAGCCGTCACCGATTTCGAGACGCTAGACGTCACCATGCCGGCACCTCAGCCCAGCATGGAGCTGACTAAGATCGCGACTCCGTCACCATTTGGGGCTGTGGGTTCCGCGCTGAACTATCAGCTTCCGGTCGAGAACACCGGGAATGTGACCCTGTCGAACGTGACCGTAAACGACCCCATGGGTGGTGGTTTGATATGCACCATTGCATCGATCGCTCCGGGTGAGACGAACACGAGCTGTAGTTTCTCGACCACAGTCACACAGGACATGATTGATGCGGGCGAGGTTGTGAATAACGCTTCGGCCTCAGCCACGGATCCGTTCAACACGGTGATCGGCGACACGGTTGAGCTGACCACACCGGGTCCGGCACGCAATCCCTCGCTCGAGGCAACGAAAGTGGTGTTGGGCGGACCGTCAGTTCCAGGTGGCGTGGTTGATTACTCTCTGTCGATCGAAAACACAGGCAACGTGACTTTGTTCAACATCGGCGTCACTGACGTCATGCAAACACTGCTTGGCTCTGCCGCATCGCTTGATGCACCCTTCGCACTTGATCCGGCCAGCGACACCGATGGAGATGGTGAACTGGATGTGGGTGAAACCTGGACTTACACGGCCAGTGTCACCTTGCGTCAGATCGACCTGAACCATGCGGGTCTAAGCAACCAAGTTACAGTCACAGCCGATGGACCCGCAGGCAGCGGTTCGACTTCCGACGTGTCTGATGACGGGGATGATGGCGATGGCAACACCACGGATGATCCTTCGATCTTCAACGTGGCGGTTGATCCGCAGCTGACCGTGATCAAAAGCGTTCTGACACCCGGCGCGGTGGCTGGTGATCAAGTTGTGTTCGAAATCACCGCAACCAACACCGGAAACCAAGACCTGACGGGCCTCAGCGCCAGCGACAACCTGTCCCGCGCGGATGGTACGCCGGTTCCGGCGACCGCTGTTCCGTTCTCGGTTCCGGCCACGTTGTCTCCTTCGGATGTTGCTACGTGGCGCGTCACGCATACGCTGACCCAAGCGGATGTCGATGCTGGTGGTTTGCGCAACAGCGCCGTTGTCAGTGGCTTGTCCCCGGATAACACTCCGATCAGCGATTTGTCCGCTGACGATGACCCGTTGGACGGTAACAACACCGATGACCCGACTGAGATGCTCATCCCACCAAGCCCAGAGATGGAAGTCATCAAGCGCGAATTGTCTGCTGGCAATCGTGCAGGTGAAACGATTGAGTATGAAATTACGGTTCTGAACAGCGGTAACGTCACGCTTAGCGGCATTTCCCTGACCGACCAATTGACTGCGATCGACGGAAGCAATCCACGCAGTCCGTCGCCCGTCTTTGTCAGCAACAATGGTTCTCCGGCTTCGCCTGCGGGCAGCTTGGCGCCGAATGAAACCGCCACCTATACACTGTCGCACGTCCTGACACAGGACGATGTGAACGCGGGTGGTATCATTAACTCGGTTACGGCGAACGCGTCGACACCGCTTGGCGGCTCCGTCGCCGATCTGTCGGATGATGACGGCGTCGGGGCGGGTGATCCGACGGTGACGCCGATCGCAGCCATGCCGACGTTTGACGTGACCAAAACCGCCAGCGCCCCGGAACGTCTGTTCCATACGGTTGAGCGGTCGACTTTCACCATTACGGTCACCAACACGGGCAACATCACGCAATCAGGCATTCAGGTTGAAGATGATCTGGCGGCCTTCCTTGCCCCTGCGACGTTGCACCCGGACTATCCGGTGACGATCACGGCAACCGGGTTTACTACCGGGTCAGCCAGCACGACCTATGACGGTGTGACCGACACCGCGCTTTTGACAGGCAACCCAACGCTTGATCCGTTCGAAGTTGGAACGATCACCATCACGTTGGTCTATTCAACAGCAAATGGGTTCCCAACCGTGCCCAACACAGCCGAGGCCACATCGACGCAATTGCCAACCCCAACACCGGGGCAGGGGTCGCTGACACCAAGCGACATCGATGGCGATGGCATTCCTGACTACGAAGACTTCGACCCGACCGGATATTTCTATTGCGAGGAAAACGGGGTCATTCTGCGGGGTGGGCTGGTCACGGTCTCGGGCAACGGGTTTACGCAAACTGGCGTGGGCACAAACGGCCCGATCAACGTAACCAGCGGTGGTGATGACGGGTTCTATCAGTTCCACGTCACCGCGCCGGGCAGGTACACGCTTGCGGTTAGCTATCCGCCCTATGGCGATCCGTCGACGACACATCTGCAATCGGGCACATTGGATATGACGTCGCTGCTTCCAGCAAACCCTGCGCTTATCGGGTCATCTGCGGATTCAAGTGGAGAAGCGCTGGTGAACTTCACCCCCGGAGCCAACCCGTTCTACTTCACCTTTGATATTGAGCCCGGGGATCCACTGGTTCTGAACAACAACATTCCGCTGCGCAATTGTACCGTCGGAAATCCGCTGATCGCGACGAAAACTGCGGATCGTGACACAGCGGTCTTTGGTGAAACGGTGAACTTTACTCTGACGTTCGAAAACCAAACGGGCGGCACCTATCCGGATACGCGTTTGGTCGACATGTTGCCTGCCGGACTTCTCTATACTCCAGGCAGCGCCCGTCTGAACGGAGCTGCAACGGAACCCAAAGTTTCCGGTCGCAGGCTGACTTGGCGACAGACCATCGGACGCGACGAAACCGTGACGATCACGTTCGCCGCGCGTGTTGTGTCGCGTGGATCGTTCGGCACGCTGACCAACCAGACTTGGGCGCAGAATGCCTCGGGTGAGCTTCTGTCAAACATCGCGACTGCGGATGTGGAAATTCAGCCAGAGCACGTGTTCGATTGCTCTGACGTGATCGGCAAAGTCTTCGATGACCGCAATAAGAACGGCTATCAAGATGGGCCGGGCACGCTGCCGGAATCGATCATCAACGATGACATCTATGACGGTGAAAAAGGCAAACTCGCACCCAGCGTGGAACGTCCAATTTGGACAGAGCCAGGTCTGCCTGAGGTGCGCCTTGTCTCGCCCAATGGCACAATTATCATAACGGATGAACATGGTCGTTTCTCGGTCCCATGTGCCGCACTGCCGCGCACAATCGGGTCGAACTTCCAGCTGAAGCTGGACAAACGGTCGCTTCCCACAGGCTATCGGGTAACCACGGAAAACCCCCGCGTGATCCGCCTGACCCCCGGTAAAATCGCCAAGCTGAACTTCGGTGCAGCACTGACGAGCATTGTGGACATCGATCTGAACGCTGCAGCATTTGCCTCTGGATCGGCCACACCCAGCCCGGCGTTGGACCGTGCGTTACGTGGGTTTATCGGTCAGATCGCGTCCAAAGAAACCGCGATCGAGCTGACATATGTCCTTGAAGCCGGAGAGGCGCCTGCAAATGGTCGCGCAAGACTGCGTGCGGTTGAAAAAGTGATCAAGCGCCATTGGCACAACAAGTACCGGTTGGATATCCAATCGAATGTGGTGCGTAAGCAATGAGTGCGGTGAGGTATAATATGATGAACCGGTTTGTAAAACTGACCTTGGCCTGCAGCGCATCCGCGCTTGCGCTAATTGGTACCGCACACGCGCAAGAGGGGTTCAGCATCACCATCAATGACGAACCCTATGCAGGTGATCCGTCACTGGCCAAGGCTGTTCGTCAGGTTGATCAACAATTGGCCGAGGCCGAGCTTCAGGTAAAGTTCGATGGCTTAGGCGTAACGCCGCGCCTGACCTTGGTTGTACTCAATTCAGGCACCCCAAAGGCGGGTGACACTGTTCATGTGCGCAGCGAACTGAATTACCCGGCGTTTGTTACACGTGGTGAACTGCGTTTGATTGAAACGGGGGCCCTTGGTGGTGCGCGCACCGTGAAGGTTGTTCCCATCGCGCCGAATGGCGAGGTGAAGTTCACCATGCCCGAGGGCGAAGGCATCGTCATTGCGCACCGCGTCTATGACCGGCTTGGCCGTTATGATGAAACCGTTCCTTCCGCGATTTCGTCGCGAAGCAATGCAGGCAGATCGGACAAAGCCGAGGCAGGTGTTGATACCGCAGGGCGTCGACGCATTCCGGTACGCGGTGGCGCTGTCACCGTCAGCGGCTCGAACGTTGTACCGGGTGGCACGATCAGAACTTTGAACGAAAGCGTTGTCGCAGATCGTTCTGGCAGTTTTGTCATTCAACGCATTCTGCCACCGGGAGACCACGCGGTTGGAGTGTCCGCACCGGGCACGCGGGTTGGATATCTGGAGCGCCAGATCACGATCCCGCAAGCCGAATGGTTTGGAACCGCGCAAATTGATCTGACGTTTGGGCGCAAGTTTCAGGGCGGCTCTGACGCTGCCGGCGGTCCGTTTGAGCGCGACTATGGATATGGGCGTGTTGCGGGCTACATCACCGGCAAAACCGCCAATGGCTGGGACCTGACCGCGCGTATCGACACGGGCGAGGACGAGTTCAAGAACCTGTTCAAAGATCTGGATGAAAAAGACCCGCAAGCACGCTTGCGCCGAATGACGCTGGAAGATGCCTATCCGACCTATGGGGATGACAGCACGCTGATTGATGGTGCGCCTTCTGACGGCAAGATCTACCTACGCGCCGAACGTGATGGCAGCCACATCCTGTGGGGCAACTACAAAAGCGAAATTGAGAACAGCACCTACCTTCGCAATGAGCGCACGCTTTATGGTGCTCAGGCATTGTATCGCTCACCGCTGCAAACCCAGCGTGGTGAAAGCCGTGTTGCGGCCGAGGTATACGCCGCAAGCCCAGACCGCCTTCCGGGACGCGAGTATTTCGACGGAACCGGTGGGTCGGTCTATTTTCTGGCGCGTGATGATCTGATGCTGGGGTCCGAGACGATCTCGGTCGAGCTGCGTGACAAGCGCACAGGACGTCTGATTTCAACTCGGCAACTCGTGCATGGTCAGGATTACGAGATTGACTACAGCCAAGGTGTTGTGACGCTTGTCAGTCCTTTGTCGTCCTTTGGCGGCAGTGATGATCTGGTTTCTGAACCGGGAGGCGACCAGAATGTGCGCCTTGCCGTGCAATATGAATACACGCCGGGTGCGGATCTTGATGGCCTGTCCTACGGCGGTCGGGTCGAGGCCTGGGCCACAGACAGTCTTCGCTTCGGCGTCACCGGTATGGTCGAACAAACAGACATTGCCGATCAAACCGCAGTCGGTGCGGATGTGCGTTTGCAATTCGGCGAAGAAAGCTTCGTCGAGCTTGAATACGCCGAAACAGAGGGCCCGGGCTTTGGATCGTCGATCAGTTCAGATGGTGGTTTGATCGTCACCACGACCGCGACGGCAGGTCTTACAGATGGCACAGGTGAGGCTTGGCGCACCAAAGGACAAGCAGAGTTTGCCGATCTTGGACTCGCCATGCCCGGCCGCGTGACAGGGTATTATGAAAAACGCAGCGCGGGCTTCTCGACGCTGGACTACCAGATTGCCAATGACGAAGAGCTTTGGGGCGTGACGCTTGAGGCCGAGCCGACCGAGCGGTTGTCCTTCCGTCTTTATGCAGATGACTATAGCGACAGCACCGGCAAGGAATTGACGGAACTTGGTGCCGAGGTGTCGTTCAAGGCGACAGACCGCGTGACGCTGGATCTTGGTGTTGAACAGCTCGACAAAGTCACACCCGGCGGAGCCGCGGATGAAACTGGCCGTCGCACGGATGCTGCCGTTCGCGTGACATATAAGCAAAGCGACGATCTGACGCTTTATGCCTTTGGGCAGCACACGCTGAGCCGATCCGGCGGGTTGAAACGGAATGACCGCTACGGGGCAGGTGCCAAATATCGCTTTGCGCAGAACTGGACTGTGGAAGGTGAACTGTCTGATGGCACCGATGGTTTCGGGGCTGACCTGATCTTCAATTACCAAAGCGATGGCTATGACAGCGCATATTTCGGGTACCGGCTTGAACCCGGACGCGAACTGTCTGGCGTGACACTGAATGGCTCGGACAGCGGACGATTTGTGCTGGGTGGCAAGCGGCAAGTCAGCGATGACGTAAAGATTTACGGCGAAAACACCTATGACGTTTTTGGCGCGCATCGCTCGCTGGTCAGCGCCTATGGCGTCGAATATGACTACGATGATTATCTGACCTTCTCGGGCGGGTTTGAAATGGGTCGCATTGATGATGACGTCAATGGTGATTACGAACGCAACGCGTTCTCGATCGGTGCCCGCTATGATGACGGCGAAGCGCTGAGCCTTGCTGCGAAGCTCGAATACCGCCGGGATCGCGGGATAACTACGGGCACCGTCCGGGACGCGGATGCGTGGCGGTTGGCGGCCTCAGGTCGCTACAAGATCGACGAAAGTCGCCGGTTCGTCTTCTCGGTCGACCACACGAATATTGAAAGCGTCGATCCAGCGCTGGACAACGGAATCTATACCGACGCGGTGCTGGGATATGCCTTCCGCCCGATCGAACATGACCGTCTAAACATGCTGTTCCAATACCGCTATTTCCACGACTCGGTGGGACAGATCGTCGACAACACAAGCGAACGTGGCACCCGCCAGGAAAGCCACATCCTGTCCTTCGATGTTGAGTATGATCTATCACCCAAATGGACCATGGGCGGTAAAGTTGGTCTGCGCAAATCCTTGTCTTCACCCAGCGAAGGCGTCGCGTTCCAGCAAAATGACGCGGGCCTAGCTGTTCTGAATGCGCGTTATCACGTGGTGCACAATTGGGACATGCTGTTTGAGGCGCGCCATTTGGAGGCCAAGCAGGCAGGTGTTTCGGAAACCAGCTTCCTTGGTGCGGTGTACAGACACTTAGGTGACAACGCGAAGATCGGGGTTGGCTATAACTTTGGCAGCTTTAGCGATGACCTGACGGATATGACCTTCAACGACGAAGGCGCATTCCTGAACATCGTGGCCAAGTTCTAAGTGGATAGATCCATGACTTTGCACCAGTGCTTGCCACGCAAAAAAACATCAGTGATTTGCGGGCAATCGGTGCCATCACAATAAGCAATTGGATCCGACTAGTACGGTCCAAAATGGTCGTGTGGCGCAACCAACAAGTATGGAAGCGCCACAAGTCATACACACTTAGCCGTTCAGTGCATCAACCGCATCTTTAATAACAGAAGTGGCCTGAAGGCTTTCCAATCGCGCACTGATACGGCGAGATTCCTGTTCATGGTTTTCGCCCATCCTGTCGATCGTTTCGATGATTTGATCGACCCCGGGATTGCGAATGTCAAACACGTACTCTTCCTGTTGGAAATGCTCCGCGAGGTCGATGTATTTGTTGGCCCAGCCAAGAATGATCACCGGAACGCCACTTCTGTAAGCGAACACCACCGAGTGGTATCGGGATGCGACGATGTATTTGAACTTCCCGATAATCTCGATCAGCTCCGGGCTCGCATACTCTTTGGTGATCAAGCTCACCTTGTCGCGGTTCTTTGTTTTTTTCAGAACACTTTCAACAAGGTGATCATCGGCTGTGGACGTGTTCAGGATATACACGTTCTCGCCCTTATCGACCAATCTGTCCAACGCCTTGGCGTAAAGATCAAAGACTGCATCTGAATCGCCAATTCGGAACACGTTCTCGTTGATAATGAAGCCAACAGAACCTTCAGCTGGGTATTCCAGCTCCTCATCGCTAGAGCGAGCGTAGATTTCGCTCGCTGTTGGGAAAAGCTTTTCTCGGATGACCATGTCTGACGACAACTCGATGTTGTTCAAACCAAGAGATTCAAGGCACGCGTAGCCTTCTTTCTCACGTGGATAGATTTTTGTGGCGTAAGACAGCTCTTTTTTTACCTTCTTAAGGAACTCTTCATTGTTGCCGCCATCATCCCAATCAAATGGCCCGAAACTTTGGGGCATAAGGATGATCTTCTTGTTGTAACGCTTGGCGAGCCTGATCGTCTGCAGCAGCATCTCGCCGCCACCTTTAGGCCAGCCCGAGCCGAGTGTGTAACCGCTTGCATCCAAAATGGCATCTGCTTCCCGCAACGCTTTTTCCATTGCTGGCACTGCGCCGTTCCATTTGTCAGTTTTTCTGCGTTGTCCCGCGTAACGCGTGAGCAGGGGCTCCAAAAATGGTATCTTGTTCAGGTGGTATTTGAACACCAGGCGCGTGTAGTCATCATATGGCAACAACTCGAAGGCATATTGTTCAGGCGAGTCATATTTGTTCGAAAAACCAACGACTTCACAATCTTTGAAGATCGACTTCAAACCGTAGCATAGGGACAGAAACATGGCTTGAGAGCCTTTGTTCCTCATCTGGATTCCGGTGATAATAAACTTTTTCATTTTAATAAGCGGAAGACATTGCGCTTCCACATCCCCTTTTCGTTTTTCCAAGCTTTCGCCGGTGTCGTTTCTTATTAAGCATCAAGTTATCATGTGGTCTACACCAAGGCCTTGGGCCAGCTCGAACGCGTTTATCAAGGCAAATGTATTATTAGCAGGTTCAATCCTATGAGTCATACCAATGGCTCAGCGACTGACCACTCATCTTTTCAAGCGCCTCTATGGAAGGATGATAATAGTCATTCAGGCGGTTTCGCAGTTCATCTGTTAACTGTGGATACTGAATTTCACGTGTCACCATCCCACGGATTGCCTCGAACCCCGAAGTTCCGCGCAAAGGCCGCACAATCGGCTTCAACCATGCAAG
The DNA here is from genome assembly GCF_023016155.1 of Aliiroseovarius sp. F20344. Taxonomy (GTDB): domain Bacteria; phylum Pseudomonadota; class Alphaproteobacteria; order Rhodobacterales; family Rhodobacteraceae; genus Aliiroseovarius. The sequence goes on along the minus strand of NZ_JALKBG010000003.1, from coordinate 171,449 downwards.
GCTCTTGCGCAATTTGGGCGAAACAGTCGGCGACTTCTTGTCCTTTACCTTCGCTCGCCCAATTGAAGAAATTGAGCGTTGAGGCAAGCCAATGTGAGAGCGAACCTGCGACATCTGCCCTTCTGGGTCCTGCGCCACTCCTTCGAAAAACAGGATCAGAAGCTTATCGCGTCCATAGAGGTCGATATAGGTTTGCAAATGCGACGCGAATTTTCCAGAGATCAGATACTTGAGATTTTCACCCAAGGTGGGATCGAGGTAGGATTCAATATCAGGGCCAACTTCACCGCGCCTAAACCGCATGCAGTAACTGGAATAGGCACGCTCTACCGGGTTGCGCAGTTGAGCGATCAGCTTCACGTGCGGCATGTCATTGTGAAGACGCATCGCAGAGTCGGGTTCGTAAAGATAGGAATTGGATTTCTCGCCAACAATCCGATCACTCAGTTCTTCGTTGAACTGCGAAAAATACCAATCCTGTCCACGACTATATTCTCTGGAAAAGTAGTGAAGTTCCGGATCAGGCATGTGAACTGCCGGATCCGCCTGCAACTGTTGCTGAAGCCAGGTTGTTGCCGACTTTGCGGCGCCAATTATTACAAAATCGATATCGCTGAAATGCATTGGCTAGTGGCGTCTCCGATTGATGCGCTGGAAAACGGACCGGTAATTGCCGATCGTATCAAGCAAATGAAAAATAGGTTTTTGGGAGGTTAAATTCCCCGTTTCGATTAAACGTTCCGTGTCAGGATCATGGCAGCTGTACTGAGCTGTCAAGGGCTGCGACGAATTTGACCGGATTTTGGACTGAATTTCAGGGCTTTGTGGGGATATGCGCGCTATGCGGGCGCTTTGAAAACGGCTTAAGCTGTGAAATCTGTGAAACGGCTTCTCGTTGCAAGCCAATTCGTATCGATGTCTTGAGCAGCGAACATGTTTGCGGCGTGGCATAGCACCGTCCACATGAGCGGCGCTAAACCATGAGATTTGGCACGCGTGAAGCGTATGTCGACAGCTTTGAGATGTGTTTATGAAACCGAAAATCTCCACCGATCAATTCAACACGCCAGGTTGCCCTAATATTCCATCGTCTTCATAGGCTAGCTTAAACAAAAAAGACGCTAAGTCGTTGTTTGGAAACTGCCAGAACTGTGCGTTTTTTGTGCGGTCCGATTGTAAAAAACCGCGTAGATCAAATCGCTCCGTGCCTCAGTAGTCGATCTAGGGGGTCGTTACTAGGCATTGCAGCTAAGGGGCAGCATTTCAAATGGGCCGCGTTCTTGTGTTGATCGACACAACGCCGCGCCAAGAATCTTGGTTAAGCCGTCACCATGTCAGGTTTGTCTGTTGTAACGCAGGTCTTCGATCACTTCAGGACGGCCTGTAGGCTTTCTTTGGGCCCGGGTGTAAACGACCTACGTTAGCTAATCCTGCGCGTCATTCAGTGGCCGCTTCTCTGATTTCTCTGCTCATGAATTCAACAAACACTTTCACGCGCGATTTTCGAAACGCTGATGGCAGTTGTACAGACTGAATTGGCAATGTGCGCGATGGGAATCCGGATAGAAGCTCGATCAATCGCCCTGTCTTAAGGTCATCCCCAAGAAATACATCTGGGCACATGAAGACCCCCAAACCCGCCCGTGTTGGCACCAGGCATGCGGGTGGGCTATTGGCAAGAAATGGGCCCGCGACCGGAACCAGCGCCTGTTGCCCATCGATGTTGAAGAACCAGCGATTGGGGTCTGGGTTATTTGCGTCTCGGATGCAAACGTGGTCAGATAGCTGGAAGGGATGATCGGGTGCTCCGTGTTTCTCGAGATAGGTCGGGGCAGCAACTACTTTCATGCTCGTTTCGCCAAGTTTCCGGACAATCAGGCTTGAATCACTCAGGTTGCCGATCCGGATCGCGATATCGAAACCACCTTTGGCCAGATCGACATAGTGATCTGACAACTCTAACTCGATGGTGACGTTTGGGTGTTGTTCGACAAAGCGATTGGCCGCATAGGCCACAGCTGTATCCCCGTAGGTAAGCGGTGCTGCGACACGGACAGTCCCTTTAAGCCCCCCGGTGCTGTCAAATTCAGATTCCAGATGTTCTAGCTCTGCAAGGACGCGTCGCGCGCCTTCCAGATATCGCTCGCCTTCGTGAGTAAGCGACATGGATCGCGTCGTGCGATGCAGTAATGACATGCCAAGTTGGTTTTCAAGCCCGGCCACGCGTTTGCTGACAAGCTTATTGGATATACCCAAACGCTGGCCTGCTGCAGCGAATGAACCGGTCTCCACAACGGCAACAAAACTTTGCATCCCATCAATTCGGTCCAACTGATTATCTCCAAAATGGCGACACTTAATCCTACTTATCGCCATTTTGCGGTCAAATAACCATGACTAAGTTCCTCTCAATTGGAAACGCAGGAGATACCAACATGGCAACGTCAGACGCCCCTATTTCGATCGGTCGGGTCACATTGACCGTCCGCGATCTGGACCAGATGGTCGCTTTTTACGAAGGCGTCATAGGTCTTGGCCTAATCCAGCGCAGCGGTGAAATGGCACTTCTGGGTACAGACGCCACCGCGTTGATTGAATTGCGCGAGGATCGCAATGCCACACCGTTTCCATGGGAAGCGGGCCTTTTCCATACGGCCTTCTTGTTACCATCCCAGCAAGATCTCGGCGCGTGGTTGGTCTATGCCGGCGAGCGTGGTGTGAGGATTGATGGAGCATCACATCACGGTGTCAGTGAAGCGCTTTATCTCAACGATCCGGAAGGAAACGGAGTTGAGATCTACCGAGACCTGCCGCGCGATGCTTGGAGCCGTATCGGGGGCACGGTGCAAATGACCACGCACCCGCTTAACCTTCGCGCGCTCACAAAGAACTCGGGTCAATGGAAAGGCGTGCCACAAGATACCGTTATCGGCCACGTCCACCTGAGGGTGGGTAATGTGACGAAAGCCGCCGAGTTCATCACTGGCAAGATCAGCATGGCGCAAACATTCCAACGTCCCTCTGCACGCTGGTTCGGGTCCGGCGGCTACCATCACCACCTTGCCGTTAACGAATGGCAATCGCATGGGGCAGATCAGCGATCTAAAGGCGCGACCGGTCTGTCCAGCGTCGAGCTGCTTGCATCACCAAACGTATTGTCCCCAGGCCACCTCTTCGATCCCTGGGGAACAGAATTCAAAGTCACTTCGGCGCAGGTTCGCGCCGCTTGAACCCCGTCACAACCAACCAAATCAAGGAGACTACCCATGACACCTAAAGAGATTGTTTTAGAGGTTGTTGCAGCCATCTTTATCAACTTCGAGCCCTCGGCGGCTGAGCAGTTGCTTGCCAAGAACTATGTTCAACATAACCCAGCGGTTCCGACCGGCGCGGCACCGATCCTTGGGTTTATCCCAGGCCTCAAGGAAAGCGGGATCGAAGTCGAAATTCATCGCGTCATCGCCGAGGGCGACCTGGTCGTACTGCACACGACATATACAAATGCACAGGCATTTGGTGCCGAGGCGCTGGTTGGCTTCGATGTCTTCCGGGTCGAAGACGGCAAGGTGGCAGAGCATTGGGACAACTTGACGCCAGTCGCCGCGCCGAACCCATCAGGGCACACACAGACCAATGGTCCGACCGAGGTCTCTGATCTGGCCAAGACCGCCGAAAACAAGGCCCTGGTCACAGACTTCGTTGAAACCATTCTAAAAAAGGGCGCTGTCGATCGGATCACCGATTTCCTGTCTACCGAAACTTACATCCAACACAACAGCCAAATCTCCGACGGTTTGGAAGGCCTCGGTGCCGCTCTGGCCGCCATGGCGGAGCAGGGCATCCAGATGGTTTACACTGATCTGCACATGGTTGTTGCCGAAGGTGATTTCGTTTTCACTGCATCCGAAGGTGCGCTAGGTGGCGCACCGACGGCTTTCTTCGACCTGTTCCGCGTGGATGGCGGCAAGATCGTCGAGCACTGGGATGTGATCGCGGATATCCCTGCCAAGATGGCTCACGAAAACGGTAAATTTTGATGGAGAACAAAATGAAAGCACTACTGACGACAGCTTTCATGCTTTTAGGGAGCGCAGCAATGGCACAAGACAATGGGGTGATCGAGATCATTACCATGAACCTAGCTGAATGCGTCACGGCCGAGGCTTTTGCACCCATCGACAAGGCGATGGAAGACGAACACGTTAGCAAGCAGCCCGGGTTTATCTCGCGTCAGTCGGCATTCAGCGACGGCAAATGGGCGGTTGTTGTAAACTGGAAAAGTCCAGAAGAGGCCCAAGCCTCGATGGATAGCTTTGCTTCTGCCCCCGGCCGCAGAAACATTCATGAGCATGATTGATGCATCCACAATGGCTATGACGCGCTACAATCTGGCGCCTTAGGCTTGCGAATTCAGGAAAGGTACCCGTGTTAGTTCACGGGTACTTATCCGTTTTGGTGGCCGCTTGATCATGGGGTGTCTTGGGGGGATTAGAGCTTACAGCGCATCGCAGAGTTCACCTTCGGTGGGGTGCAGACAAAGTAGAGCGGATTGGGGCAGAAAACGGCCCATCTTACTAGGTACGTGCAGCTTCAAAGGCTGCCCACGCAGCTTCGAAAGCGTCGAAATCAAATCCGTCCTTGCGTGCGGGTTCAAGAACCAGTTTTTCAGTGTCGAGCAGACGGTGGATGGCCTCTTCCAGATCTGGAAGAACCTCGGGCGGAATGACAAGCGCGCCATGCCGGTCGGCGTGAACCAAATCTCCATCGGCAATCTCCAAACCGAACACGGATACGGTTGTTCCGATCTCTTTTACATGCACAAACCCATGGCTGGGGCCGATGGAGCCGGCGACGACTGGGAATTCGTCGGGTAGATCCCCCAGATCGCGCATTACGCCGTTGGTCAATGCACCAGACAGGCCAAAGCCTTTGTGAACCGTCGTGTTGATCTCGCCCCAATATGCGCCGATGCAATGTGGGAAATCGATGTCTTCCACAACCGAGATGGCTGGGCGCGGCCCTTCGGCCATATGACGATAGTAATCCATGCGGCGGGATTTGATGACTTCCGGTGGTTCTTCTGGCGGCGCCACAGCTGCGATCTTTGCAGTGCGTGCGTATCCGACCATGGCGGGTGCATCGGGATGTGAGGCCAACATCGTGCCACGTGTGAAAGCGTTGAACCCGCGTTTGCCTTGCGCCACTTCGATGGCATTGCACACGGTCGGTGTGTCGACCTTCTTCAGCAGGTTTAGAAGCGTGTCGTCCATTTAATCCTCCAGCCAGCGGGCAAGCGCTGCATTGGTATTTTCCGGTTGCTCTAATGTCGGCAAATGACCGGCCCCCTCGATAATTTCGAGCCGCGCATCCGGGATCAACTCGGCCATCAGTTCGTGGCGAGACACCGGGCAGAGCGTATCTTCTCGCCCGCACAGAACCAATGCGGGGAGATCGGTGTTTCGCAATGTCTCGGACTGATCGGGGCGGTCCATCAGGGCACGCGATTGGTTCAGAAAGACATGCGGCCCGAGTTCGAGCGCCATATCCATGCAAAGATCGAGGATCGCAGCTTTGCGCGGGCCGTCGCTTAGATAATTGGGTTTCATTTCGTCGCGCATGACCGAGGAAAGATTGCCCTCGCGCACGGCCATCATCTGGGGCAGACGACGGGTTTTTACCACCTCTTGTTCGGCCAAGGGGTTGGTGTCAAGAAGGGCTATACGCTCTACCCGCTCGGGGGCCTGCTTCAAGATTTCCATCGCAACGATCCCGCCCATCGACAGGCCCAGCAACGCGAACCGCGACGGTGCATAAGACAAAATACCCGCTGCCAATTCCTCGACGCTGGAATGCGCCGAGATCGGAGCACAAATGACGGCCCGACGGCCCGAAAATGCAGCGATCTGGGGCTCAAACAGCCTCGCGTCGCACATCATGCCGGGGATCAGGACAAGTGGCGTCATTTGACCAACGCTGCCCCTTCGGACAGGGCTGACAGTTTGGCATAGGCGATGTCTGGGTCGACCGCGCCAAAGCCCGCAAAGGTACCAAAACCGCAGTCTGATCCGCCGATCACGCGGTCTGTGCCGACGATGTCGACGAAGCGTTCAATGCGCTGTGCAACCAATTCAGGGTGTTCCACAAAGTTGGTGGTGGTGTCGACGACGCCGGGCACCAGAACCTTGTCATCAGGAATGTCCGCCTTGCGATTGCGGAAGGTCGTCCATTCATGCCCGTGACGGGGGTTAGAGGTCTCAAACAGCACATAGCGCGATTTCGTCGACATCAGCGTGTCGAACATCTTCGACATTGGAATGTCACAGCAATGGGGACCTTCGTAGTTACCCCAACAAATATGGACGCGCACTTTATCGGCAGGCACGTCGGACAACGCGTGGTTCAATGCCTCGACATGCAAGTTCGCCACCTTGATGAACTCGTCATCTGAAAGGTCGGTGAACAGCATGTGACGCGACAGGGCAAGGTCTGGGCAATCCAGTTGAAGATCCAGCCCCGAAGCAACGATGGTTTCGTATTCCGTCTTCATAGCGTCGGCCAGAGCTGCCAGATAGGCCTCACGCGATTTGTAGTAGTCATTCTGCAGGAAGAGCGAAATCACACCGGGGCTGGCGGCGTTCATGAAACCACGTTCCGCACCATGCTCGTCCATTGCGGCCTTGAGGTTCGCGATGTCTTTCTCAAGCTCGCCTTGCCCCTTGGACTTCACCTCACCCACGCACATTGGGCGCGCATATTGCGGCGTGCCACCGTCATCCGCCAACCGCTGCAGAAAACCCGGGAACATCTTCAGATCGGCGGGCGCGTTGCGCGGGCTGTCACCCCCAAAACCGGTGTAGCGATCCTTCACATAAGTGGCATAGGAAATCTTGGACGTTTCACCGTCCGAGACAATGTCGATCCCAGCCTCAACCTGTTTGCGAACTGTGTCCGAGACGGCCGAGGTCATACACGTATCAAATGCGGCCTGATCAAATGGCGTTTCGTTCTCGCGCGCGAAAATGAAATCCACGACGTCCTGAGTGCGCGGCAAAGAGCCCACATGAGTTGTCTTAATCTTGGTCATAATGGGCGCTCTCCCTTTGATTATTCTACCGAACCGGTCAGGCCAGCTGGGTCGTCCGTTGCGCGGATACGATAGAGGCTGGCTTCGCCCGTCATAGACGGCGTGACGGAATGCGCCTCGCCTGCTTTGATCAGGCAGGTGTCGCCTGGGTTCAGAACACTTTCTTCCCCTTGGATACTGACTTTCCAATGCCCGCGCACAGGCATCAGAACGGTGTTCTGATCATGCGTGTGCACATCAGGCGAGATCGAGTTGCGCGACAGGAAATCCACCTCGAACCCGGGACGATCACGCAGGATCGCGTCGGCACCAATGACCGTGGCAGGCTGTTTGTCTGACAACGCCATCAAGTCCCAGTATCGTGCAACGTGATTTGGCAGAACGTCTGCCGTGGTCGGCTCGGCCCGCTTGGCCAGGTCTTCATCTGACATGAGCGGCATGGGATTGACGTTGTGGGGCAGTTCATCGCCCTTCTTCGTGTCATAGAGCACCCCGTTTTCGCCCAGCACGAGGCCATGGTCCGCCGCATCCTCGATCACCTGTGGTGCCCAATGCACGCCACCACCAGCGTCGTCGCCGCCAAGGACCGCCATGATCATTCCATAGTCAGTGCCGATGTTTTCAAACCCGCGAAATATGCCGGTCGGGATGTTGAAGATGTCACCCTCTTCCAACGTCACCTCGCCAGCATCACCCCAACGGCCCCAGAAGAACCGCCACTTTCCCTTCAGGACAAAGAAGACCTCGGCGGTGTTGTGGTCATGCAGCGAGTTGCGACAACGTGGTGGTTGGCCAGCGGCGCCAATGTTGAATCCGATCTGGTCAGCGATATGCACGTGCTGGTCAGGGCTTTCAGACACACCGCCACCGATGATGGTGAAGTTTTCCTTCTGATCCGACCCCGGCGTATGGGCGTCGATGAAGGCGGTTTTACAGGGCTTCAGATCGCCGTAGCGAACGATGTGGTTCTCAATGTTACTCATTTTCTAATCTCCTTTGGTTTGGGTTTGAGTGGTTCAAACCCGCCCTCCGGGGGGACGATTGTTTAGCCGACGCGCGCGCAAAGATGCCAAGAAGCCATGACGATGTTTTAGCTGGAAGGTTTCGAAAAGTTTCATTCCTCATCCTTCCAAACTTCGCTTCGTTCGGGTCGAAAAAGAAATTTCAAATGATGTCCTTGTGAATGCTTCAAGGTTTTCAGCGTTTCTTCATTGAGTTCGCTCAGGTCGTTACCGCCCCAAGCTTCCGAAATTAGATGGAAATGCTCATTTGATGAGTTGCCCTCAGGAAGCTCAAGCGCCATGAGCCGCTCAACGATTACATCGCGTGCCTTCCTATCCATGAATAAGATCGCTTCACCTTGCTCACCAACTGATAGACCAATTTTCATAGATCACCCGTCTGCATCAGGATCTGCTTCCAGATCGAGACATGGTCAAACAATGTCCATTCACGGCGCAATCCGTATGGTCCAAACTCCGCGTGGGTGAAGCCCATCACATAGACGTCAGCCCCAGTCGGCTGGCCAAACATGCCCCATCCATCGTGCTTGCCATGCAGGCTCCAACGGATAGCAGCACGCGGCGAAAGCATGGGATCTTCGCGCCCAATCTGGTGCTCGATTTTAAACTCTGCATTCGGGAAAGACGCGCGCAGCCCCATCCAGAGCTTTTCAGTATCCGCCCATGAATGCACGGTGGTTGAGGCTGGATGCTCGGTCTGTACGGCGCGGTCGTACTCGGCACGGATCACGGCAAAATCCTTGTCCATCATCCGGGTCAGGATGTCGGCCATTCGTGCTCCCCATTCGTTGTCGTTGCCGCGCCCTTTGTAAGGGCCTTCGACATCGACAGCGGGGCAGAACGGTTTGACGCAATGCGCCGGTCCACCTTCACGCGCGATCAGGTTGCGTGCGAATTTTTTGGGTTTCATTCCCAATTGCAAAACAATGCCTGCGGTGTCGCGGATCAGCCATTCATCGTTGATCTGGTCATTGATCGCGGCGCAATCGGCAATGGCGCGGATCACGAACCGCTTGCCGGTGGCAGGTCCGAAATAGCCGCCGCCCGTATGCGTACCCATGGTCAGCAAGCGGTGCGAAGATAGAAAACCATCGTCTTCGTTGCCGGACCAGATCACATCCTCGCCCGTCAATTCGCGGTCCGGAAATTCAGCCAGCGTGGCCAGCGTGCCATTCATCGTGCGTTGGTTGCCGATCGACACGCCCTCGGGAAAGCGCATCGGGATGTCTTCGGCATAATAGTGGTTCAGAGTGGCGATGCCGCGCTCTTCCCAGATCTCTCGGGTAATTTTCAGGATGTAGTCCGGGAAATCGGTAAACTTTGGGTTAAATCCCTTCATGTGGTCCATCCTTCTGGAATGCGGGCTGATCCGCGCAGGATCAGCGGGCCATCAATGGCGATCCGGCGTGGTTCGCCTTGGTTGTTTTCAATTTGGTCGAGCAGGATTTCGACCGTGTCAGCGACCATGCGATTGGCAGGTTGGCGCACAGTGGTCAGGTCATAGGCCGGCCAACCAGCGGCAGGCACATCGTCGAACCCCACGACCGAAACGTCGTCGGGCACCTTCAGGCCAAGTTCAAACCGCAGCGTATCCATGACTGCGACAGCCATATGGTCGTTGGCGACGAAGACGGCTTCGGGTGGGTCTGATGCAAACATCTTACGGGTGGCTTCGGCGGCTTTCTCCATGGTGAAATCGCCCGAGGCACGGGAATGCAAAGTAACCCCCGCCTCAGCGAGCGCCGAGATGAAGCCCGCCTCTCGGTCACGTTGGGTTGATGCGCCTTCCCACCCTGCGATGTGGCCGATTTTGCGATGCCCAGCGGCCAGCAGGAACTCTGCAATCTTGCGCCCACCAGCATAGTTGTCCGAGGTTACGGCTGACATGTTCGGGTCATCTTGGCTCCGGTTGAACAGCACCATCGGCACGCCTGCGGCCCGGCAGCGTTCGGACAGGTCTGACGACATGGCGACCGAGGCTGCGATGATTCCATCCACTTGATAATCAAGAATTTCCTCTACAACCGCGTCGATATTTCCTGCCGTTTGCTCGGCCAGAAAGATAAGAACGTGATAGCCACGCTGTTGCAGCTCGTTCGACAGTTTTTCAAGCGCTTCGGGGTAGAACTGGTTTTCCAGGTAGGCCACGATCAAGCCAATGATCCGGCTTTTGCCTGACACCATCGCCCGGGCCAGAACATTTGGGCGATAGCCCAGCTCAGCTGCCGCTTTGCGCACCTTCTCAATCGTCTTTTTGGAAGCGGAGGCCCCAGGTGTGAACACACGGCTGACAGCCGATTGGCTGACACCTGCGCGTTCGGCAACTTGTTGGGATGTGACCTTGGTTGTGTTCATTCTGCGGTCCAGCCTCCGTCGATCATCAGGGCTGAGCCGGTTACCAATGCCGAGGCATCGGAAGCGAGATAGGTTACCGCGCCCATGATATCTCCAACCTCGCCTACGCGCCCCAACTTGATCTTGTCTTCGATCCACGCACGTTTGTCTGGTTGCTCGAAAGTTGATCGGGTCAGGTCGGTCAGAATGAAGGTTGGGCAGATCGTGTTGACCCGAATGCCCGCTTTGCCCCACTCGATCGCCATGGATTTCGTGAAACCCTCAACCGCGTGTTTGGTGGCGCAATAAACCGCGCGATCCAGCCCGCCCACATGCGCCATCTGCGACGAGATATTGATCAGGCTTCCGGGTTTGCCCGCAGCAACCAGCCCCTTGGCGACCGCCTGTGTCAGGAAGTAAGCGCCTTTCACGTTCAGGTTTGCGACCGCGTCAAAATCATCTTCTGTCGTTTCGCTGGCCGGGCTATGGCGCGCCAGCCCGGCAGAGTTTACAAGGATGTCGAATGGCCCATTTTCTGCGATGGCTGCCTGTGTGCCCGCCACATCCGCCACATCCAAAGGCAGTGCGTTGGCGGACATGCCTGCCGCCTGCATCTCAGCAACCAGGTCGTCCAGAACGTCTGCGCGACGGGCAGCCAATGTTACCTGTGCCCCAGCTTCACCTAATGCGGCAGCGCACGCCAACCCAATACCAGAGCTAGCACCGGCCACTAACGCGCGTTTGCCATCAAGGCGGAATGAAGGGGTTTTGGGCAGGGTCATCAGGCGGCTCCTATCGGGTATGGAATGCGACCCGGAACGCGTGCTTTGTTGAACTCGCGCAACCGGGCAAACACATCTACGCCCAGCTGGGCATAGACGTCCAGCAGATCAACCAAAACCCAGTTTTCCCGAATGTGGTCGCCTTCGATCCGCCAGAAATCAAGGCTCTTCATGGTGATCTTCTGCCCAGCAGGGGCGATGCCCAGCCAACCGCCTCCGGTCACAGTCATTTGCATATTGGGCCAACCGGTCACGGCGACGTAATTGCCTTCAGCAAAGAAGTGCGAATTCAGCGTGCCGGTGGTACCGCCCTTGCGGTCGGGCAAAGCGTTCAAGAATGGGATCTGGTGCCAGTTGCGAAAGCCCGCAATGCCACGCGCAGTGCCGATACCTGCAGGCCCATACCAGTTCATGCGTGGGTGCCAGAAACGCTCGGCCTGCATGATTTCTGGCCCGCCTTCGGACGGATGGCGCGACAAGTGGGTGAGCATGTCAATCACCAGATCATGGCTGGCTTGACTGCGGGATGGATCATGATCCGAAAGCCCGTCTTGCGTCATCGGAGCAGGCACGCAGAACTCGCGCCCAAGACTAGGTGACATCGGCCAAGCGCCTGCTTGCATCATCACCTCGGGCACATCCCAGATCGCCTGAATCTCGACCACCGCGCCGCCATCCAGCCGAAAAAACTCGTGATAGCGCATATGGACCAGATGCCCGGTGGGCGGAATGTCCAGAAATGGGGCAACAAACGTGCCCATATAGTGACCCAGACAGCCGATCCACTGCGCCCCGTCACCATCCGTTCCCGTGACGATAAGCATGTCGCGACGTTCGAGATCAGGCAGGGCGTCAAAGAGCGGTGCATAGGCGCGTTCGTAAAGCTCGGTCCCGGGCATGTCGCCCAAGGGATGTGAGAGCCTTACCTTTGCGTCCTTGGCCAGAACCTTGGTCAGAGCCGCGCGCACTTCACCCTCGGAGAACTCCGACATGGCCGCGCGCAGCGGCGCGATCAAGGATTTGAGATACGCGGGCGTGCTCATTACTCGGCAGCCTCGCCATATGGCACGTTTTGACCGCCATAGCGGCGGACGCGCAGGTTGCATTGCTCGGCATGGCCTACGAACCCTTCAAGCAGGCAGAGCCGCGAGCCGTAGGCGCCGATCTTCGCCGCGGCTTCGTCTGTTGTGATCTTCTGATAGCTGTGCGTCTTGAGATATTTTCCGACCCAAAGTCCACCCGTGTATCGCCCAGCCTTCTTGGTGGGCAGCGTGTGGTTGGTGCCGATCACCTTATCGCCGTTTGAGACGTTGGTGCGCGGGCCAAGGAACAGCGCACCATAGCAGGTCATGTTCTCAAGGAACCAATCATCGCGGTCCGTCATCACCTGCACATGCTCGGACGCAATGTCGTCTGCAACCTCCAGCATCTCGTCATAAGTGTCACACAGGATAACCTCTCCGTAATCTTTCCAGCTGACGCCAGCGGTGCCTGCCGTGGGTAGGATTTTGAGAATGCGATCGACTTCGCTCAGGGTCTCTTCGGCCAGTTTGCGTGAGTTGGTCACCAGAACGGCGGGCGAGTTGTAGCCGTGTTCGGCTTGCCCCAGAAGGTCGGTCGCGCACATCTCTGCGTCGACGGTTTCGTCGGCGATGACCATGGTCTCGGTCGGGCCTGCGAACAGGTCGATCCCGACGCGACCAAATAGCTGCCGCTTGGCTTCGGCGACAAAGGCGTTGCCGGGGCCGACCAACAGATGAACGGGGTCGATACTTTCCGTACCAAGAGCCATCGCACCCACGGCCTGAATGCCACCCAGAACATAGATCTCATGTGCGCCGCCCAGATGCATCGCGGCGATCACGGCGGGGTTGGGTTCTCCGTTGAAGGGCGGTGTGCAGGCGATGATACGCGGCACGCCAGCGACCTTGGCAGTGGCGACCGACATATGAGCCGAGGCGACCATCGGGAACTTGCCGCCGGGCACGTAGCATCCGACCGACTGCACCGGAATGTTTTTGTGACCCAGAATGACGCCGGGCATGGTCTCGACCTCGATATCCAGCATGCTGTCGCGTTGGGCTTGGGCGAAGTTGACCACTTGTTCCTGCGCAAACTTGATGTCTTCAAGGTCGCGCGGGCTGACCTTGGCGATCAGGGCGTCGATTTCATCCTGCGTCAGGCGATAGCTGTCGCGGTCATAGCCATCGAACTTGTTGGCAAGCTCGCGCACGGCTGCATCGCCTCGCGTCTCGATGTCCTTCAGTGTTGCGGCCACGACGGCGGCCGTTTTCGCATCGTCTTCGGCGCGATCTGCTTCGGGTTTGCCACGTTTGAGGTATTCTATTGTCATTGCTTTTTCCTCGCTTACTCGGGACGAGGGGCTTCACGTTCGCCCCTGTCATATGCTTCCCAGCCTTCTCCGTTGAAAAGGTCGACACCCAACTGGGCGGCCACATGGGCGAAATCCACATTCACCCAGTTGTCGACGATCTTGCCATCTACCACTTTCCAGAAATCCATATAGCGGATCTCGACCCGTTTTCCTGTGGGTGCGATACCCAGAAACTCACCCGAATGGGTGGCTTCCTGACGGCCAAATGCTGCGGCCCATTCGCCCATATAAAGGCGGGCCTCGTCGATGCAGGTTTTGTCGGAAAATGCCGCCTGAAAGGGGCGCTGCCAATTGTCCTGAAATTCCTTCAGGCCGGCTTTCGTACCGCAACCCTGATTGCCCATCCAACGAAAGCCTTGGCTGAAAAATTCGCCAATATCGTTGATGCGGTGGTCATTCAGACCATCCACCATGGTTTCGATAACCCGGCGAGTGTCTTCGGTCTTTGACATGTCCGTGTCGCGGGTTAAGACCGCTTGTTCGGGGCGGGAACCTTTCATGTTGCATCCTCTGCAATTAATTGTGCGGCGCGATGGCCAATCATCATGGACGGGGCGTTGGTGTTTGCTGACGTGACAGCCGGCATGACGGAGGCATCCGCCACCCACAGCCCGCGTGCGCCACGCACTGCAAGGCGCGGATCGACAGGCGCGGCTCCGTTGCCCATGCGCAAAGTGCCAACAGGGTGATAGGCCGTTGCACCACGATCCCTAATGTGCGCCCGCAATGCGTCGTCAGACTGCACGGCTGGGCCGGGGAAGGCTTCTGGGGCATGCCTCGCGCCAAAATCCACCTGCTCCATCAGGGTTCGCAGCCGCTTCAATCCAGCCACCAGCGTGTCCATGTCCGAGCTGTCATTGAACAGCCCCAGATCGATATCTGGCGCGGCTTGCGGATCGCGGCTGGTCAGCCTCAGCGCGCCGCGTGATTTGGGACGGCAGACACCAACATCCGCGAAATAGCCCGAGCCATACACGTACCGTTTGCCTTCCCATCCCAACTTGAAGGGAATGAAATGGCTTTGAACGTCCGGGGCCTCGTCCAATCCGCGCGCGTTGAAGAAGCCGCCACCTTCGACGGTCGGGGAAGCGAAACGCCCACTGCGGGCCAACAGGTATTGGAACGGTGCAAGCGCCCAACCCGGCATTTGCGCGGGCGTTATGCCATAGCCCGATCCTGGACCCGCAAAATGCAACCCGGCCGCGGGGTGGTCATGCAGATTGGCACCGACCTCTTCTGCGTCGTATCGAACATCGATCCCAAGCGCTTCCAAATCAGCCCGAGGGCCAACACCAGACCGCATCAAAATCGACGGAGACCCGATAGAGCCCGCCGATAGGATCACACCCTTGGTTGCGTGCAATTCGCTGCCATCCACAAGGCGTATCCCGCAGGCCGTACCGTCTTTGAAAAGAACCTTGTCCACCTCGAACCCGGTCACGATACTCAGCCCGTCTGGTGCAGGTTTGACGAAGCCATCTGCGGCCGAGCGTCGGCGTCCATCCACCATGTTGAATGCGAACACACCAGCACTTTCGTGCTCGGGTGTCGGGGGCGTTGTTCCGTGTTCCGGGAACAGGCTGTGCAAGCCCTCGGTCAGCGGGTGCGCGCCGCGCATTCTGCTGGGGGTCAGGCGAGCTTCAATGGCCTCGAAGGCAGGTTCAACATCGGACCATGTCCAACCAGGAAGCTGCCAGTTGTCGAAATCATCCTTGCGCCCGCGAAACCAGACCATCGAGTTGATCGACCCTGATCCGCCCACCATACGGCCACGCGTAACGTTCAGGCGGCGCCCGCCAAGATGTGTTTGTGGCGTTGAGACATACCGCCAATCGCGTTTTGAACTGCCCATCATCCAGACCAGACCGAAGGGCATCTTCACCAATGGCGAATTATCTGTGGGGCCAGCCTCAAGCAACAAGACCGAACCGGCCTCGCGTCGGACCAGCTCGGCGGCGGCGATACAGCCGGCAGACCCTGCGCCAACGACGATGAAATCAGCCGACATGGTCATCCCGCGATCTCCAGATCAGCAAACAGATCAAGTCCGAGTTGCTTGAGCACGTGGGGAACATCCACAAAGACCCAGTTTTCGACCAGAAGTTCGTCCTCGCGGCGCCACCAGTCGCAGACACGCATGAAAACGCGCTCGCCAGTAGGTTCCTGTTCAAGGAAGGATTTGACATTGACGCCAGTCAGCGAAGGCCACCCGCCCGAACAGGAGTAGTTGCCATCGCCGAAACGCGTGAAATGGCGGGTCATGCCGTTGTTCTTTGATCCACCCGACCAGCCGTCGAATTGGCCTTCAAAGGGCACCTGGAAGGATGCGAAATGCTCGATCCCGATGAATGACCCGAACGCACCGGGGCCATACCACATCATGTTTTCGTGCCAATAAGGCCGCCAAGCTTCGTCCTTGGTCGCCAGCTTTAGCAACATGTCCGAGGTGATCTGGTAGCTTTTCGCACTTTCTTCCGGATCCTGCGGCTGGATCATGACACCATCTCGCGTAGCCGGTCCGTGGATCATGCCGGTATATCCACGCTCATTGCCCGGGCCGGTAGAGATGGGCCATTGACCCGATGCGATCATCAGTTCCGGGATGTCCAGATAGATATAGCTTTCCACCGAGACACCGTTTTCCATCCGGTGAAATTCACCGTATCGCAGATAGGCCAACCGACCCGTGGCCCGAATGCCTATCCAGTCACTGCTGAAGTGACCGACGTAATAACCAGTGGCGGTGATCCAATCGCCATCTTCAAACTGTCCTGCCATAACGATATCGTCGCGGCGATACAGTCCGGAAAAGGCTGCCTGAAGCGGCGCAATCACCGCATGGTGATAGCAGCTGCCGTTGCCAGTTTCGTTGAACGGGTGCACCACGTTGATTTGGGCGTTGGGTGAAAAGAAACGTTCTGTTGCCGGGGCGAAGTTGCCAGGATGGCGTTGCGCGGCGGCATATTCAAGGTAAGGGGTTCGGTCGAGGGAGCGCATTGGGCCGTCCTTTTAAACTGGAATTCTAATTGCTTCGACGGTGCGGGCACATGGCCCGGCCCGCGTTGAAGCAAATGGAATCCGCCCTGGTCTCCTTGACCGGCGCGCAGCGACATTCAAGCCAGCACTGCGCGCATGGGCATGGACCGATTGAGGGTTGCAGCGCCCCACCGCGTCACCCTTTGACCGCGCCGGCGGTCAAGCCACCAACAATCTGGCGCTGGAAGAACAAAACCATCAGGAATAAAGGCGCTGTCACCGAGACAACAGCAGAGACCGCGAACATCACATTGCCCTTGGTCTGAGTGGTGCCAAGGAAGCTGTTGATCTTTGGGATCATGGTTTGGTTTTCTTTCGACAGCAGCATCGCCGTGACCGCAAAGTCGTTGTAGGCCAGAAGGAATGAAAACAGTCCTGTGGTGATCACTCCCGGCCACATCACCGGAATGATCACGTTGCGAAACGCCTGAAAGCGGGTGCAGCCATCAACCATCGCGCTTTCGTCCAGCTCGGCCGGAATGTTTTTAAAGAACGAATGCAGCATCCACAGCGTGAAGGGTTGATTGATGGCAACCAGGACGATGATCGTTGTCGCGGTGTGACCCCAAAGGTTCCATTGGAAAAACACCGGCAAATATCCTGAAACCAGCGTGATTGGCGGCATGGCGCGGAAAATCAGGGCTGCCAGCAAGAACCAGAACGCGTAGCGATAGGTGGAACGTGCCAGTGCGTATCCGCCAAGTGTGCCAAGGGTCAAAGAAATCGAAACCACGAAAATGCAGACGATCACGGAGTTCAACGCCGCGCGCCAGAACTCTTCCTGAACCCATGCCCCATAGTAGCCGTCGCCGGTAAAGCTGCCGCCGGTTTCGGCCTGCGTCAGGGTACCCTTGATGGCGTTGGCCCAGTCGGCCTTAGAGAAGAAGTCGCCTTCGACCTTGAAAGACCCCCATAGCGTCCAAAGGAACGGAAAGGCGGCTAGGATCATCCAGATGGCCAGAACGGTAAAGACCAGAAGCGAAATGGCAGGGGGTTGGCGTTTCAATTTGCTAGACATATTTCACCTACTTCCGATCGAATTCGCGCCATGTGCGCACGAGGACTGGTGACAACAGAATGGCCACACCAAGAATTGTCAGAACCGAGGTCGCAGCCGCAGACGAAAGCTGTCGGGTTTCTCCACCTAGGTCGTTGTAGATCGCCCAACTTAGCGACGTTGCGTGTGCGTTGGCAGCAAAACTGACGATCGGCTCAAAGACTCTGAAATTATCCATCAGCTGCATCAGCGCGATGAAGGTCGTAAGGGGCAGCAAATGAGGGATAATGACGTGCCGTATTTGCAGCCAGCGGTTGGCCCCATCGACGCGTGCAGCCTCGAGCGTGTCCTGACTGACCGTCTGAAGACCCGCGTAATAGACGATGAAGGCAAAAGGGGCAGCATGCCAAACGCCATAGACCATCAGCATGATCCACATCAGCGGCGTTGACGCTTTGACAGATAGATCCGGATCGCCTGCCAGATACTGCAGCGTAGTTCCGATGATCCCACGTGCATCAACCATCCAGAACAGGATCAATGCGCCAACAAGCGGCGTGATCATCATGGGAAGTAGCGAGAAGAAGATCAGTACGCCACGCAGCCGTTTGGCCGCGCTGTTGACTGCCACGGCAATGACAAATCCAAGGATGATGACCAGCGGTGTGACAACAAACGTGAAGGTCAGGGTGAACCCAATTGCCTTATAGAAGGGCAGGTTCAGCATTTGCGCCCCGAAATCACGCCAGCTGTTGGTTCTGTTCCAGGTCGCGCTGACTTCGCTTGTGGCGAGGTGATTGCGGTCGAGATAGGTTTTAAACCCAGCAAACTGGCCCAAAGGCTTTGCTTCTTTCAAAGCCGCCGTGGCCTCTTGGTCAATGGTCGTGGATTCTTTGCACCCAAACAGGTCGCAGGTTTCAACAGTTTTGATGACCTGTTCATGCTCGACATGGAAGGACTGAACAATCACCGAAATGATTGGAAAGAAGATAAACAACAACATCGCCAAGGCTGACGGAAGAACAAACCAAAAGAACGATCTATGTTTCATTGTCCAGGTGCCTCGGGGTTGTCTGTTGATGCGAGGGATTGTCCGGGGCAAACAGTGTTGCCCCGGACCAGTTGAGTTTCCTTACTGAAGGAAACCTTTTTCTTTTGCGGCGGCTGTATACGCGGCTTCCGCGTCGGCGAGTGCTTGTTCAGCCGATTCTTTGCCCAACAGGAAGTCTGCCAAGTTGTCGCCCAAAGCTGTATGCAGCAAGCCCTGGTAAGGCAGCATCGGGTAGGACTGGGTGCCCATTTCGATGGCTGCGAATACGCCGTCATTTACTGGCGCAGGCGTGTAGCCTTCAATCATCCAGACGGCCTGGCTCATCGTTTCGTCGTTCAGAATGGCAGGGCTTGTGCCGTGCTTCATCGCGAGGAACGTGGCAACAGCATCTTCGTCTGAGATGTTCTTGGCGACAGTCCAGCCGTCCCACCACAGGGTCGATGCCGGGGTCGAACCACCACCAACGGTCAACGGCGCACCAACGGTGATGTTAGAGTAGACCTGCTCTTCAGCGCCTTCCTCATCCATCAGGTTGCCCATGCGCGAGCCCCACATGTTCATCAACATAACGTTGCCTGCTTCCATCTCGGCGCCGGTGGCGTTGCTGTCATGGGTCAGGAAATCGGGGTTCATGTACGCGGTCAGCGCTTTCATCATCTCAAGCGCGGCAACACCTTGTTCATTGTTGATTGCAACTTCTGCAGAGCCGGGTTTGAAGAACTCACCACCGTGGCCGACATACATGTTCACGAATTCCTCGGCGAGGTTCCAGCCAGCGGCGTAAGCGCCACCAACGGGATACTGGCTGATGCCAGCGGCACGGATTTTCTCAGCGGCAGCCAAAACGTCTTCATAGGTTTTTGGAACGTCAACGCCGATTTCTTCCAGCACGTCCTTACGATAGGCGAGCGTCTGGGCGTTTGCCATGAAGGCAACAGCCATGACTTTGCCACCGATGGTGATCAGCTGGTTTTTCGGGATGTCCTGTCCGTATTCGGCGACAAGATCGTCGAGCGGACGGATCACATCCTCGTTCATCAGGGCAACAACCGACGAGTTAGCGATAATGGCTGTCGAGTACTCAGCCGGGTTGCCCTGCATGCCTGCAACGTTGATCTTTTGGTGATCGGCGGTCAGATTCGATTTCACCTCGCCGCCGGCACATTGCGCGGCACCATTTGCGACTGTGTGAATGGCCGGAAATTCGTTGCCAACAATGCTGACATTGCCGGAGATCTGGCAATCTGCCATTGCCGTTCCGGCCATCAAGGCCAATGCACTGGCCAATGCTGCGTGTTTCAGAAACATATCGTCTCTCTCCCTGTTTGGTTGGATGCACCTTCGAAGCCTGCACCCGATTGCCCCGCTCTGCGGGAAGTTGCGAAGGTTTAACCTTCGATACGCGCCCCTGTTTCTGTATCGAACAGGTGGCAGTGATCTTTGTGGACACGGATGGATACAGCGTCGTCGATTTCCGCGCGGAAGGTCTTGTCTGCTTTCACGCTGACCAAGGCGCCGCTGATGCGGACTGACACCATCGTGGCGTCCCCCAAAAGCTCCATTGTATAGATCGGGGCGTTGATCTCGCCGCCGCTTTCAACGACCT
Source organism: Aliiroseovarius sp. F20344 (assembly GCF_023016155.1). GTDB lineage: Bacteria > Pseudomonadota > Alphaproteobacteria > Rhodobacterales > Rhodobacteraceae > Aliiroseovarius. The sequence continues at coordinate 151,142 of NZ_JALKBG010000003.1, read as the reverse complement.
CGGCATCCTCCGCCCGGAAGCCAAGCGTGACTTTGCCATCTGGCCCGTTCAGCCCCGAGATCTCGGTGTTCTTTGCGCGGAATACGCCGCCCTGTAATTCACCTTCCACAAGGTTCATAGCCGGACTGCCGATGAAGCTTGCGACAAAAGCATTTGCGGGGGCGTCATAGATTTCGGTCGGGCTGCCGACTTGCTGAACCACGCCTTGTTTCATCACAACAACGCGGTCGGCCAATGTCATCGCTTCGATCTGGTCATGGGTCACATAGATCGTGGTCACAGCCAGCTCGTGGCTGAGGTTCTTGATCTGCGCGCGGGTCGAGACACGCAGCTTGGCATCGAGGTTCGATAGGGGTTCATCCATCAAGAACACATTGGGCTCACGTACAATTGCGCGAGCCAAAGCCACTCGCTGGCGTTGGCCGCCAGACAGTTCAGCGGGCTTGCGATGTAAGAACTCATCCAGCTCAACCATTGCGCTGGCGCGTCGAACTTTTTCGTCATGCGTGGCAGGATCGATGCCCCGTACTTTCAGCGGAAAGCGGATGTTCTCATAGACGTTCATGTTTGGGTAAAGCGCGTAGCTTTGGAACACCATCGCCACATCACGATCTTTAGGCTCAAGGTCGTTGACGCGCTCACCATCAACCAGAATATCCCCTTCGGTCACATCCTCCAATCCCGCGATCATCCGCATTGTCGTGGTTTTGCCGCACCCTGAAGGTCCGAGCAGAACAAGAAACTCTTTATCGGCAATCGTCAGGTCGAAATTGTCGACGCCAACAAAACTGCCCCAGCGCTTGGAAAGATTGCGCAGTTGAATTTCGGCCATGGTTCCTCCCCGGGCGGAATCGTTTTGCATACGTTTGCAAAAGGCTAGACTCCACTCCGGCGCTTTGGCAAGGTATTTTTGCAAACGTATGCAAAAACGACTCAGGCAAGGCTTAGTCCCACATGAAAAACGCTTCTTTTCAGAAAGAAAAACAATTTGTTAGAGATTACTATGCCCAGTTTGATGCGGCGACGAAGGCCGAAATGCACTCGGTGCAGGAACAGTATGTCGCGGACGATTACCTATGGCGCGGCTTTCACCCCTTTCACGAGATTCGGTGTGCGAAAGAAGTCGCGGACCAGTTCTGGTCGCCCCTGAAAACAGCGCTTTCCAGCATGCAGCGGCGCATGGATGTGTTCATGGCCGGACAAAACACGATCGAAGGTCAGGGCGGTGTTTGGGTGGTCTCGATGGGTCATCTGATGGGGTTGTTTGATAAACCTTGGCTTGGCATCCCACCGACAGGCAAAATCGCCATGCTACGCTATTGTGAGTTTCACCGCGTCGAAAATGGCGAGATCTCCGAGACCGCGATGTATTTCGATATTCCACATCTGATGATGCAAGCAGGCCTTGAACCGTTTCCACCTCAAACTGCTGCCCATCTGGTACAGCCTGGGCCGATGACCCATGATGGTTTGATGTTCGATGCGCAGGATCCCGAAGAAGGACGTAAAACGCTGGACATTATCCAACAGATGATCCGTGATCTTGGGCAATGGGACAGTGAACTTAGCCTTGAAGATGAACTTCGCCAAACCTGGTCAGAGGGCATGATCTGGTGGGGGCCTGCAGGAATCGGAGCCACTTACACAATCGAGCGTTACGCCAAACAGCATTCCGGCCCATTTCGCGCCGGGCTGACCGATCGCACAAGAACCCAACATATTGCGCGATTGGCCGAAGGTAGTTTTGGCGGCTTTTTCGGATGGCCGAATTTCATGGCGACGCCAACAGGCGGGTTCATGGGTATGCCAGCGACCCAAACACCAGCCGAATTTCGGGTGATTGATATCTACCGCCGCGACGGAGACAAGCTGGCCGAAAACTGGATCTTCATTGACCTGCTGCATTTCTGGAACATGCAGGGCATCGACATCCTTGCCCGCACGACCAATATTGCAGCAGGCCACGAAACCGGTGCCCGCGGAGCCACGCCATGATTGACGCACACCACCATCTTTGGGATCTGAAAGCGGTGCACTACCCGTGGCTGATGGCAAAAGGCGTTAGGCGGTTTTTTGGGGACCCGGCGCCCATCCAACGGGACTACTTGCTGGATGAATTTCGTGCAGATGCAGCCCCCCACGGCTTCACAGGTTCAGTGCACATTCAAGTCGGCGCCGAAGATGGCTTGGAAGAAGCGCGTTGGGTTCAATCTGTTGCCGATGCAAACCCGGACTGGCCTTTGAAACAAGTGGTGTTCTGTGATCTCACCGCGCCGGACCTGAACAAGCAGCTGGATGCATTTCAAAGCCTATCTACCGTTGTTGGTGTGCGCCAGATTGTTGGCCGTGCGCCGGAAGAGGATGCGACGACCGGAACGAACGACCTTTTGAACAACCCAAAGCTTGTCGAAGGTTTGCGAGAAGCTGGCGCACGCGGTTTAAGCTTCGACTTGCAGCTTATCCCTGAACTGATGAGGAAAACGGCACAAGTTCTAGAACGTGCGCCCGATACGAAGGTCGCTCTCTGCCACGCAGGGTCCCCGCATGACCGCTCAGCCGAAAGGTTGGCCAATTGGGGGGTGAAATTAGAGCACCTCTCGGCGCTGCCACAGGTGTTTTGCAAACTGTCCGGGCTGGGGATGTTTGATCACAACTGGACGAACGAGAGTATTCGCCCAATCGTGGAAACTTGCCTGAACCAATTCGGCCCTGAGCGCAGCATGTTTGGCTCAAACTTCCCGGTGGATAAGCTTTACTCGGATTATGGGTCTGTTGCTGACTCCTATCGTCGACTTGTTTCGCCTTCAAACCACGATACGGTATTCAGGAACACGGCCAGGCATTTCTACTTATTTACAGAGACCTAAAAGCAGGAATTGGCTTCTTTCAAGCCGACCGCGCTGCAGCATCAACATGTGCCGACAAACGTCAGCTTAGGGCCGATCCTTGAAGGTCTTGAGCCATCTACACTACAAAGGATGCTGCGCTGACCCTATCGACCGCAAGGAACTCAGTTCTTAAATGCTGCAAGAAGCTCTAAGGGCAGAAATACGCACCACTCCAGCCATATGGTTGACCGGCAAGAAGGCCAGCTTTCATCCGACCGGAAAATGGCCCAGAGCTCTTTGGTATGCGCAAACTGATTTACATCAATCGGCATGCGAGCGTTTGGGAGAATGCGGCGGACGAGACTAAACTTGATTGAATGAGCATATCTGAGTGTTGCGAAGGCCAATTCATGAGCACCAACTCAACTTAAGCCTCATCACTAAAGTCAGTATCAATTCAAAGGAACATGCGTACGAAGGCGCTACTCCAGTCGATTTTGAACAGTACACGGAACTCGATGCACGGTTTTACGAAGTCTTTTGCGAGCATTGCGGCAACATCTACCTACGAAACGGATATCAGACAGTCGGTGATATGGCACAAACGATGCGGGCGCATCTCTCTAAGCGCTCGGAACAGACGGCAAAATCGTTTTCTGAATATGGATCAACCGTTGCACACTTGACCGAGGGCAAGATCAAATCGGCAGCAACTGTCCTGAAGCGGCGGAAGAAGTGTGGAACGTCGCGAAACTTTGACTCTATGCGCGGGATTTTCTGAATCATTTCAGCATAGCGCGTCATTCAATTCTGACCCAAACGTCAAGCATTTCTGACCTAATATGATAATGCAGCCGTTCGTTGTGTGTGCCGCGAAAGCCGGGTGCGAGCCCAAAGTGCCCGATGCTGCGCTTTGCACAAATGTCAGCTTCGGTTGACTTCTTCGGATAATGCCAAGGCAATCTGTCGGGTTTCAGAGCGTTGTCGAGAGGTATGCGGAAGGTTCATTAGGATGAAGCGGCCTGTTGTACAGGAACGTTCGTCCGCCCTCACCAGCGTGCCGGACGCCAAAGCTTCTTCAATCAATGGCAGATGTCCCATCAGTATGCCGGCGCCCGCCTTTGTCTCCTCAACTGCGAGGCTATACAGCGAAAAATGTGCACCTTTTTGAGGGCTGTGTAGCTTCACTCCAACAGTTTCTGACCATAGTCGCCAATCATCGATCCAGACCTGATCGTGCAACAATGCACAGTGATTGAAATCCTCAAAGCTTGTCAGAACCGATGGCGCGCACACAGGGACAATTTCGTCCCGACAAATGGAGATTTGGTTTTCTGCTGGCTCGGGCACGCCAATGAATAGTGACAGATCGAACAGTTCACGCGACAGGCTGGGCGGAGTTTCCATCGCTGTGACGGAGAAATTGATCTGCGGGAAAAGTGTCCTGACGCGCGCAAGTCGCCTTGGCAGCCAAAGCTGGGCGAGCGCCGGAAGGGCAGCAATGTGAAAATCTGTATCCGGCCTAAGGTTGCGTAGTGCATGGGTTGCGTCTGCCAACTCGTCGAAGGCAACGGTGAACATCGGCAACAGGTCAGCCCCCGCGGAGGTCAGCGTGACGCCCTGAGCGTTGCGGCGAAACAAGGGCGTGCCGGCCCAGCCTTCGAGCGTCTTAACGTGCTGCGAAATCGCACCAGCCGAAACGTTCAATTCTTCTGCTGCGGCAACAAAACTTACATGTCTTGCTGCGGCTTCAAATGCCCGCATTGCATTCAGAGGAGGTCCTTTGGGGCGCTTGGGCGCAACGCTCATGGGTGTAGCCTTAGTTTTTCTATGCCAAGAAATAGCATTTCTGTTTTGCGCTGTCACCTCAATCAAATGCACACTACCGAAAATGGAGGATGTTCGATGACGCTCATGAAAAGAGACTGGGTGCCCAGTAACTGCGAAACACGGGTACAGAACATTGTAAGCAAGGCGTCTAGAATGTCATCTGTTGACCTTCTATCGCGAATTGAAAGTCTTGCCGAACAGAACCGCGTGATACACGAGGAAGAGTGCTTCAACCTCAACCCAGCCACCAATGTGATGAACCCCAAGGCCGAAGCGCTTTTGTCCTCTGGCATCGGCTCGCGCCCGTCATTGGGGTATCCTGGCGACAAATATGAAATGGGTCTGGAAGCAATTGAAGAGATCGAGGTTGTTTCCGCTCAGTTGTGTGCCGAAGTGTTTGAAGCGCAGTTTGCCGAAGTTCGGGTGCCGTCAGGGGCGTTGGCCAACCTTTATGGTTTCATGGCGACTTGTAAGGCAGGCGACACAATCATCGCGCCGCCTGCATCAATCGGCGGGCATGTCACGCATCACCAAGCGGGATGCGCAGGGCTTTTCGGTGTGCACACCATTGATGCCCCGGTGAATGCCGATGGCTACACTGTCGATTTGGATCAGCTTCGCACATTGGCGCTATCCGAACGCCCAAAGCTCATTACAATCGGTGGCAGTTTGAACCTGTTTGAGCATCCAGTGGCCGAGGTGCGAGCAATCGCGGATCAGATCGGTGCAAAAGTCATGTTTGATGCGGCTCATCAATGCGGGATCATTGCGGGCAAAGCATGGTCCAATCCGCTTGCTGAAGGCGCACATTTCATGACGATGAGCACTTACAAGAGCCTCGGCGGTCCGGCTGGTGGTTTGATCGTCACCAATGATGCCGACATAGCCAAAGCACTCGATACCATCGCGTTTCCCGGAATGACGGCCAACTTCGATGCGGCCAAAACGGCAGCTCTGGCTGTGACCATGTTGGATTGGAGAGACTATGGCGAGGCCTATGCGCAGGAGATGATTGCCCTGTCCAAGAACCTGGCCTCGTCATTGAACGACATTGGCGTGCCAGTATTCGCTGGTGCTAGCGGCTTCACCAACTCACATCAGTTTGCAGTAGAGGCATCTGTCTATGGTGGTGGTCAAGCGGCCTCCAAGACCCTACGCAAGAACGGTTTTCTGGCCTGTGGCATCGGGCTTCCCATCGGCGCTGTAGAAGGTGATATGAACGGTCTTAGAATTGGTACACCTGAATTGGTCCGCTGGGGTATGACGGCCGGCGATGCAGACCGATTGGCCCAGTTGATAAAACGCGGCCTGACGGAGCCTAGTATGGCAAGCGAAGTCGCAGACTGGCGGCGAACGTTCAGTAAAATGTGTTTTGCCCACTAACGGGCAAGCGGTCGTTCGATTGTGCCTCGGAAAGGGCTGCTTTGTCCCGCATCCGGTGATTTCAATCTCCAAAAACGAATGACCGCAATGGTGGCGGGGCTGATGGCCCCGCCGCTTTCATTTCGTGGGCCAGCGGGTTTTGGACAAACCAAACGCCCCTGGCCGTCAGGGTGAGGGCGCTGCCCTCCCCCTCGGGCAACCCTATTAGACAGGGCCGTGTCCTCGGCTGCGCCTGCGGGCCGCACCACCCCTGTCGAATAGCATTGCCTCGCCCCCTCCCGCGTTCGCCACGTAGCAGATCAGCAGGAACAGGCGGCTTCGCCGTCTGACCTGCTAATCAGCCCTGATTTTCCGAAAGGGAGGTCAGATCAACGCAACAGGCCACACGGGCAAAAACGGGAATTGGGTCACGTTATGACACTTGGGTCAGGTTCGTATGACATTCAACAAGAAGAAAGTGGCGCTCTGGGGAGGATTCGAACCCCCGACCCCCTGATTCGTAGTCAGGTACTCTATCCAGCTGAGCTACCAGAGCGCGGTAGGCGGGGATGTAACTGGCCCGACGGGGGTTTGCAAGGGCGAAAGTCGACCTTTTTTCGAATTTTTCGACCTTATGGACCTGACCGGCGGAGCCGATTTTTACGGTGGTCTTGAAAGGGTCAGCGCGCCCAGCGGTTCAGTATGCCATGAAGGTTCTGCGGGATCTGATCACAACCAGCTTGGGCATCTTCCGTGTGTTCAGAAAGCTGAGGGGCGGGGGAGGGCTGGGTCACGCCGTTCAGCTTGGTAAAGCTGTCTCGCGCTGCATTATGTGGGTGATTTGGGGCCTCTGCCAATGACAAGACAGGCGCGCAGCAGGCATCCGTTCCTTCAAGGATCTCGGCCCACTCATCGCGGGTTTTTTCCTTGAACTTGGTGCTGAACTTCTCGCGCAGGATTGGCCACGCGGGAACGTCGTGTTGTTCAGGAAGGCCGGCGTCTGCCAGCCCGATGCGCTCCAGAAGCTCGGCATAGAATTTCGCCTCAAGCGCACCGACAGACATGTGGCCACCACAGGCGCATTCATAGACTGCATAGAAGGGCGCGCCACCATCCAGCAGGTTGGCCTCGCGTTCATCCGCCCAGATCCCTGACCCGTAGAGCGAATAGATCATAGCCATCAGATGCGCGGTGCCGTCCGTAATGGCGGCATCTACCACCTGACCCTTTCCAGTTGTTTTTGCAGCGTGCAACGCAGCCAGCATCCCTGCGACCAGATACATGCCGCCCCCGCCGAAATCGCCAAGCAGGTTAAGGGGCGGAACCGGATGAGCGCCACCGATGGCATGAAGCGCCCCGGTGATCGCGATGTAGTTGATATCGTGCCCTGCAGATTGCGCCAGCGGACCGGTTTGGCCCCAGCCGGTCATGCGACCATAGATCAATGCGGGATTTTCGGGGAAATCCTTTGGTCCTAGCCCCAGACGCTCCATCACCCCGGGGCGCATGCCTTCGATCAGCATATCTGCGCGCGTGATCAGATCATGGGCGTGCTTCAGGTCCGCGTTGTCCTTGAGGTCCAGTTCGACATAACCCCTTCCGCGGTTCAGAACATCCGCCGTTTGAGGGATGAGGGGTTTAAGGTTCGGACGTTGGATGCGCACCACATCCGCCCCCATATCAGCCAACCACATGGCGGCAAATGGAGTCGGGCCAAGCCCCTGTATTTCTACAACTTTCAATCCATCGAGCGGGCGCATTAAGGGCTCCGTATTAGGTGTCGATCGAACGTGCGATCAACTCTTTCATAATCTCGTTCGTGCCACCATAAATCATCTGCACTCGTGCGTCCGCATAGAGACGCGCGATCGGGTATTCGGTCATATAGCCGTACCCACCGAACAGTTGCAGGCATTCGTGCATAATCTCGTTTTGCACTTCGCTGCCCCAGTATTTCGCCATGGAGGCGGTCGGAGCATCAAGCGTCCCTTCGATAAGCTGCGCGATGCAATCATTGACGAAGCTGCGCAGCACCTCTGCCTTGGTTTTGCATTCGGCCAGCTTGAAACGGGTGTTTTGAAAATCCATCACGCGCTGGCCAAAGGCTTTGCGCTCTTGCGTGTAAGCGATAGTTTGCTCCAGGGCGAAGTCAATTGCGCCCAACGCCTGAATAGCAATCAAAAGCCGCTCCCACGGAAGCTGCTTCATCAGTTGGTAGAAGCCTTGCCCCTCTTCACTGCCCAGAAGGTTGGTCAGTGGAACCTTTACGTCTTCGTAAAAAAGCTCGGACGTGTCGTTGGCTTTCATGCCCAGCTTTTTCAGGTTCTTACCGCGCTGAAATCCCTCGCACTGATCGGGTTCAACAACGATCAGCGAGATACCTTTCGATCCCGCGTTCGGATCGGTCTTGCAAACCGAGATGATCAGATCCGCCGCTTGGCCGTTGGTGATGAAGATCTTGGAGCCATTGATCTTGTACTGGTTCCCATCTTTCTCGGCCCGCGTTTTTACCGCCTGCAGATCAGAGCCTGTACCCGGCTCGGTCATGGCAATCGCGCCTACGATGTCACCTGACGCAAGTCCTGGCAGCCAGCGGGCTTTCTGTTCTTCTGTGCCGTAAGCGGTGATGTAGTGGGTCACGATTGACTGGATGCCATATCCCCATCCACAATCCCCAGTGCGGGTTTGTTCATAGATTACAACGCTTTCAAAGCCCATGTCTCCGCCGGCGCCGCCGAACTCTTCGGGCGTGGCGCCCCCCATGATGCCTGCTTGACCAGCTGTGCGCCAAAAATCGCGATCCACAATACCCTGATCGACCCAGCGTTCTATGTTGGGGCTAAGCTCGTCTGCAAAGAAACGATTAGTCATGTCAGCAAACATGCGGTGTTCGTCGCTAATCCAGCTGGCCGAAGGCGAAAACAGGGTCATTTTGGGCTCCGATTTTGAGTGTTTTTTTGAACTATACGCGGGTCTTAGTGTAATCGGACTGGTAACGTGGCGTTACACGGGTTAAGCCGACGCAAGGGAACGTGTGCATTTACGCGACAATGCCCCACAAACCGCCGATGCGGGTATGTTTTGCGTGCGTTGCTTGCGCGGATCACGTATTGAGATTGGAAAAAGACTTTAGACGGAGACTGCGGTGACTACTGCACGGGTGGATTATCTCAAATATGCGCTGCTTGGATTGCTGGGCACAACAGCGACACCAGCGATGGCGCAAGTCGGAACCGAGACTTCAAGCTACACGCTGTTCGGTACGCCGGGCTTGATCCTGATGCCAACCGCCGAGGTAGCGCAAGACAGCGAATTGGCGTTTTCCTATTCGCAATTCGGCCCAAACGCGAATGGCACACTGACCTTTCAGATCCTGCCCCGCTTATCGGGCAGTTTCCGATATACCAAACTGGATAACTACTGGAACAGCGGTCCTCTGCGCGGTCAGGATTTCTTTGATCGCAGTTTTGACCTGCAATATCGCGTCCTGAATGAATCGAAATACCTGCCGGCCGTATCGGTTGGCATCCGTGATTTTATCGGCACCGGAATTTACTCGGGGGAGTATGTCGTCGCAACAAAGGGCATTGGTGACAAGCTGCGGGTGCACGGTGGTTTGGGTTGGGGGCGTTTGGCCTCGCACAATCCGATCGGCCGGATCGGGGATGTACGGCCCGATTGGGATTTCGGACAGGGTGGCAATCTGAACTTCGGCCAGTGGTTTCGCGGGGATTTCGCCCCGTTTGCCGGTCTGAGCTACAAGGTCAATGACAAGCTAACCTTCAAGGCCGAATACTCGTCAGATGCCTTCGTGCGTGAAACCGAGCGCGGGACGATGGAGTATAACTCGCCCTTCAACTTCGGCATCGACTATGAACTGTCACCGGCCTTCCACCTGAATGCATCTTACGTCGCGGGCAGCATGTTTGGCGCTGGTTTGACCATTCGCCTGAACCCGCGCAACCCGCAGGCGCGTTCGGGTAATGAAAAGGCACCACTTCCCGTCAAGCCGCGTCCGGCGCGAGCAAATTCCGCTGCATGGAGCACCGATTGGGTGTCGACGCCCGAGGATCAGGCAAGCATTCGCAAAGTGGTTGCTGATGCACTTGGCAAAGAGGGCATTCGTCTGAAATCGCTTTCGCTGGGTGCAACACGTGCCGAGCTGAAAATCGACAACAAACGTTACAACTCGCAACCGCAGGCCATTGGACGTACTGCGCGCGTGCTAACACATGCCCTGCCGCCATCGGTCGAGAGCTTCAAAATCACGCTCACGCAAAACGGTATTCCATTGTCCACGGTCACAATGCGCCGCAGTGACATTGAAAAGCTGGAACACGCACCCGCAATCGACATTTACGAGCGTGTAACAATTGACGAGGCTGATCCGAATTCGCTGAAGAACTCGGATCTTCCGAATTACGACACGCGGTTTACTTGGGCGCTGGCACCCTACATGGCGATCAGCTTCTTTGATCCTTCCAGCCCGGTACGCGGAGACTTTGGTCTGCGCCTCAGTGCGAAATATGAACTGGCCCCGAACATCATCCTGTCTGGCGCCATTCAGAAAAGCATCTGGGGCAATTTGGATGATGACCAACACCTCGATACATCTGTCCTGCCGCACGTACGGACCGATGGGGCGCTGTATGCTCAGCAGGGTGACCCTGCGATCGAGCATCTGACCGCGTCGTGGTACGAGCGCCCGGGTAAGAACCTCTATAGCCGTGTGACCGTTGGTTACCTGGAGAAGATGTTTGGCGGTGTTTCTGCAGAAGTGCTTTGGAAACCAGTTGATAGTCCATTAGCTGTCGGTGCCGAAGTCGCTTGGGTTAAACAACGTGACTATGATCAGCTGTTTGGTTTCCGCGACTACGATGTCGTGACGGGGCACGTGTCCGCCTACTATGACTTCGGCAATGGCTTCTCGACCCGCGTTGACGCTGGCCGATATCTTGCAGGGGATTACGGGGCGACATTCTCGGTCGACCGGACCTTTGCGAATGGCTGGAAAGTTGGTGGTTATTTCACCAAGACCAATGTTTCGGCCGAAGATTTCGGCGAAGGCTCATTCGACAAAGGGATCCGCATCTCGATCCCATTTGAGTGGGCGCTGGGCACACCATCGAAAAATGAATCAGCTGCAGAACTGCGGTCTCTTGAACGTGATGGTGGTGCGCGCCTGAATGTCGATGGACGCCTGTTTGATTGGGTGGAAGAAGGTCACGGCGATGCCTATGCTGGCCGCTGGGGCAAGTTCTGGAGGTAACAGTGCTGGGTTTTAATCTGAAATCGCCGCTTCGCGCGGCAGCTTTGGTTATGTTTGCGGTTGCAGGTCTTACAGCATGTGGATCTGACAATGACGAAATCGCGCTTTCGAAAGCGACGGCTGGTTTCTTGAAACAGACCGGCAAGAAGATCACGTCCAAGGTATCCGGAGGAGGTGGCAATACAAAAGCCGCCGCCGCTCAACCCGCTGCCGCAGCTGATCCAAATGCATTGATCGCTAACGCGCTTTCGGCCACAAAAGGTCCGATTGCGATTGTTGTTCGTCTTGATACCAACGCCGTTCTTGCTATGAACCCGGTGGGCCGAAACGGGGACTACGTTACCTGGGGCAGCGCGCCGGGGCAGGGGATCACCTATAAGCGTGGTGTGATGACTAACACACGTGGATTGGGTGAAGATCTGATGTCTTCACGTGTTGATACTGCGATTTCGGCAATCACTTCGCGACGCGATGCGGATTATTCGCGCGAGCATTTCTATCTTGGTGATTTGGGTCAAACCAGTCAGTTGACACTTAACTGCTCGCTGCGCCGTTCAGGCACCGAAAAGGTGGCAATTGGCGAGGTCAATGCAAACTCTGTCATCATGAAAGAAAGCTGCCGCAAAAACGATATCGCCTTCACCAACATCTATTGGGTTGATGGGGCTGGTCGCGTGTTGAAATCCAGCCAATGGGTTGGGCAACGTATGGGCAGCCTAGCGATTCAAAACTTGCGCATGTAACGGGCATTCGCCTACGCGCTATGATCGCGCGTAGGCGTCTTCGTAGCGTGTAATGTCATCTTCGCCTAGATAAGCGCCGGTTTGCACTTCGATCAGAACGACATCTTGCGTGCCGTTGTTTTCCAATCGATGCTGCGCGCCCAAGGGAACATATACGGATTGGTTGGCGGGCACGTCGAAACTGTCCGGACCAATCGTAACAGTTGGACAACCTTCAACAACCACCCAGTGCTCAGACCGATGTTCGTGCGACTGTAAAGAAAGCACACCACCGGGATGCACGGTAATAATCTTGACCTGAAAGCCGGGTCTGCTGACCAATCGCTCGAACCAGCCCCAAGGGCGATAGTCGCGCGGCATGGTCTTTGCTTGCACCTTGCCCAGCTTGCTCAGGTCTTTTACCAGCTCCCCAATCTCGGCTGATCGGCATTTGTCCGCGACCAGCACAGCGTCTTTGGTTGCGACGGCAATCATGTTTTCAAGCCCCAGTCCCACCAGCAATTGCTCTGGATCATCGGCGAGCAACAAAGATGACGTGCAATCCACCGCATGGCTGTCACCCAGCGTGACCGTTCCATCATTCGAGGTCTCGGACTGTTCTTCACGCCATATACTCTGCCACCCACCCAGATCTGACCAACGCCCGCCAAACGGAACTACGTGAAGATCACGCTGTTTTTCCATGATTGCGTAATCGATCGAAACGTCAGGCAGTTTTTCCCAATCGCCTTTGGGTAACCGGGTGAATCCCAAGTCACGTTCTTTGTTATCCAATGCCGATTGAACTGGCGCGATCATGTCGGGTGCGTGTTCTTTGAAGGCATCGATCATTTCTCGCGCGCGGAAAAGGAATATCCCTGCGTTCCACAAGTGACGCCCCCCTGCGAGCATTTGCACAGCAGTTTCGGGATCGGGTTTTTCGGTAAAGCTTTTCAGCGGCATGGTGCATTGGTCGGGTGTGGGCTTGCTGGAAAGTTCCAGATAGCCGTAGCCGGTTTCAGGCCGATCCGGTGTAATTCCAAATGTGGTCAGATGCCCATCAGCGACAGCTTTCATCCCCATCACAACACTGGTCGTGAAGTGATCATGGTCTGGCAGTAAATGATCAGCTGGCGTGACAATGCATATTGCGTCGGGATCCTTGTCATAGGCTGACAGGGTTGCGGCCAGGACTGCCGGGGCCGTATTTCGCGCGACAGGTTCTAGAAAGATCTGTTCCGGCAAGCTGGCGATCTCGCCCATCTGCTCAACGACGTGGAAGCGGTAGTTCTCGTTGGTCACAACGATAGGGCGCAAATACGCCGAACCTTGAAACCGTTTGATGGTGTCTTGAAACAGGCTATCCGCACCGGCCAGTTTTCTGAACTGCTTGGGATAGGATTGTCGCGAGATTGGCCAGAGCCGAGTTCCGATCCCGCCTGCCAATACAATCGGAACAATCTTTTTCACGTTGGAGATTCTCCGGATGCATGATGCCTGAGCCCAAGACGTACTACACACGCCTTGATAGAATCATGTCCTGTCCAACAAAAAACGGCAAGCCCGAAGGCTTGCCGTTTCAAACGAAAGCTTCTTGCGAAGCAGTCGTTTTTATTCGCTCGACGAATCCGAAGCAGCGATGATGCCAGCAACCAGGGCCAGGCCCAGCAGTGCCATACCGGTGTTACCCAGCGAGCTTGCAGCTTCTTCAACTACTACTACTTCTTCTTCAACAACCGGGTCGCTGTAACCGCCAGCAAAAGCAGGTGCGGTCAGGGCGAACATGCCAGCAGCGGCAAGGGTCATGACTTTTTTCATGTCTCATACTCCATAATTAATTAGCGGGCGCCGCTTGTTTAGCGAGCCGTCCATGATTGTTTTGCACACTCGTGACTGCATTGGAAGTCTGATTTTTGGATCAACGCCCATATGATAGGTAAGTTTTTGCCCCTGTGGCAGTGTTGCAATACCCATGATCAGCCCGAAAATATCTGGGTAAGGAAAACCGCACCACAATGTCGGGAATTGGGGCGAATCCCTGCGCCAGCACCGGTATGGCGCAGATTTCGGCGCAAAATGTTCTTTCTATGGCCGGGTGATTCCATCCATTCGCGCACTGCGAGCTGCGCCAAACTGCGATAGCTATGGCGCCCAATTGGCTTACCGGACGGGGTGGTAAATACACATTTTCCGGAAGAGCGAATCATGAACCGACGACCGTCGATATTGTACAGGCGCATGACGCCGATATTTTCGGCGCCGGTCTTGTACTTGAGCCCAGATGACTTCAAGCGTTTGCTGAGCGTCCTTGAAGATCCACCTGAGGCTTTGTGGCTCAACTTGCCGGACCGCGCCATCCATACCGAATGCTTGCTTGCTTGCCGCCGTAGACCACTGGCTGGTGCAAGCTTTGCAAGGCCATGTTTGCAGCGATAAAAGTTCACCTGTGCAAGGATTGCTGCATCCAACTTTGCCTGGTTTAACCGTTTGGAAGATATGATTTTTTCTTCTCCGGACACACGCTGAACCGCGCATTTTGCATGGGCGGAATTCGGCGTCACGACAATGGTTAAGCAGGCCGTCAGAACAAGGGGCAATATTTTGCGCAGCATTTCAGGCTCCGGTTCAAGTGGTGTGATATGGTCTAGCATGTAATCATTGTGCGAGTCATTGAGGAATGCAGGGCGAATTTCAGGCCATAATATGGCGCTTTCCATTGACTTGACGCGGTGTTTCCCGCACCAAAGTTCTACTGATTTATTAATTACATGAGAGAAAAGACCGATGAAAATCGCGATGATTGGAACGGGCTACGTTGGGCTTGTATCGGGTGTTTGTTTTTCTGATTTTGGGCACGAGGTTGTGTGCGTCGACAAAGATCCGCGCAAAATCCAGATGCTTGAGGCTGGTAAGGTTCCGATTTACGAGCCCGGCCTAGAAGATTTGATGGCTAAAAACGTTCAGGCGGGCCGTCTGACCTTCACCGAAGATCTAAAAGCAGCGGTAAAAGATGCCGATGCCGTCTTTATTGCTGTTGGAACGCCCACACGGCGCGGAGATGGGCATGCGGACCTGACTTATGTCTTTGCCGCGGCCGAAGAAATTGCTGATTCGCTGGATCACTATGCGGTAATCGTCACCAAATCGACTGTCCCTGTTGGCACCAACCGCCGGGTTTCCGAGGTTGTTGCAAAGGCCAACCCAAACCTCGAATTTGATGTGGCTTCGAACCCAGAATTCCTGCGTGAAGGTGCCGCGATTGATGACTTCATGCGTCCGGATCGTGTGGTGGTTGGCGTTGAAAGCGACCGCGCTGCAGAGGTTATGGCGGACATTTATCGCCCCCTATTCCTGCGCGACTTTCCGATCGTCACAACTGATTTGGAAAGTGCCGAAATGATCAAATACGCGGCCAACGCCTTCCTGGCGACCAAGATCACCTTCATGAACGAGATCGCGGCGCTGTGTGAGCGCGTGGATGCGGATGTGAAACAGGTTTCCAAAGGTATTGGGCTGGATGGCCGCATCGGAAACAAGTTCCTGCATGCAGGGCCGGGCTATGGCGGCAGTTGCTTCCCGAAAGACACCAAGGCGCTTGCTCGTATCGGTCAGGAAAACGGTATGGCGATGCAGATCACCGAAACCGTGATCAATGTGAATGAAGATGCGAAGCGTCGGATGATTGATAAGGTTATCGACATGTGCGGGGGGGCTGTAGCAGGCAAAACCATTGCTGTGCTTGGCGTCACCTTCAAGCCCAACACCGATGACATGCGCGACGCGCCCAGCCTGACCATCGTCCCAGCCTTGATCGGTGGTGGCGCGACCGTCCGCGTGGTGGACCCTCAGGGTCTTGCAGAAGGCGAAGCACTTTTGCCGGGTGCACATTGGTTCGAAGATGCGTATAAGGCTGCCGAGAATGCGGATGCGGTTGTGCTTTTGACCGAATGGAACGAGTTCCGGGCACTTGACTTGAAACGTCTGGCAGAGTGCATGGGGACACCAGCAATGGCCGATCTGCGCAACATCTATTCGCCATCGGATGCGGAGCGCGCAGGATTTACGACCTATAGTGCCGTTGGTCGACGCGGGTTTGGCACCGGAGAATGGAATGACTGAGGCAACCTTCCAAGACTGGGAGGCGGCAGGCAAAGAACGGAACGGGCAAAAGTTGAAACGACTTTTCGACATTGTGTTGGCACTTGTGCTTTTGGTGCCAGTGATTCCCGCGCTTGCGGTGCTGTATGTTGTCGTGTTGGTGAAGGATGGACGCCCGTTCATTTATCGCTCGCGTCGCAACACAGCGTTTGATCAGGAATTTGACCTGATGAAAATCCGCACGATGCGAACCGTACCCGAGCATGAGAATGTTGGTATCACCGGTGGGCACAAAAAAGGTCGAATCACCAAGCTTGGTCGCTATTTGCGAAACCACCGCTTGGATGAGCTGCCGCAGCTGTGGAACGTTTTGAAGGGCGAGATGAGCTTTGTGGGCCCCCGCCCGCCAGAGCCACGCTATGTTGCCGAATGCCCAGAGATCTACAAACAGGTGCTTTTGGATCGGCCCGGGATTACGGGCTTAGCCTCGATCATTTTCCATTCGCATGAGGAAAAGATGCTGGCCGAATGCGAGTCTCAAAAGGAATCGGAAGAGGTCTACATCCGGCGCTGCATTCCCCGAAAAGCGCATCTGGACATGATCTATCACCGGAACAAATCGCCGATGCTGGATATGTATGTACTGTACCTGACAGCGGCAAAGCTCTTGCCGCTGCCCGGGCGTCGCGCCGCCCGCATTCGTGGGCAGTAGAACGCTGGTTGCTAACGGCTACAGTGCGGTACCATCAGCAACTTTCAGCCATGAAGACCCGTCACAATAAGCCAGTTGCGCGCCTCCTGTGGCGTCTGACACGAATGCAACCCCACCTGCGCCAATGGTTGCGGGTGTCGGCAAGTTGGCGGTTAGAACTGGGGCCAGCTTCATTACGCCATCCACGTCCAGCTTGGCATCCGGCGTCTTGCCAATCCCCACATCTCCGTCCCCGGTTGCGACAAGTGTGTTGTTCCATGTCGATCCGTCCGGGCTTGTTTTGACCGAGAAGTCGTCGCTCCCCGCCAACCCCATTTCCGCACGCCCAGACCAGTTGTCTTGAAACAGAAGTGACCCAGTGTCGCTAAGACCTGCCTTGTTGATCTTCAACTGATGTGAGCCGCCGGCATGCGACAGAAGCGTCGCCTCAGACGAGACTGCAAGCCGGTTGGTGGCATCGGCACTTGTGTTGATCCCAACCATGTTCAGGTTGTTGGTCTCTGGCGTAACTTCAACCCAAACACTTCCGTCAAAGCGCATCTGGGAAGAGGTTGCAGCCACATCTGCGCGCCAGCCTTCTTGGGGGGCGAAGAACAGCCAAACGCCATTTTCAAGCAATGCGATGGTATGGTCCTGACCAACCCAATCACCTGTTGCGCCAGAGGAAACAATATGGCGGTCTCCATCCATGGCAGCGATAGGAGGGGACGTGTCATCGGAACTGCGCACGTTCAACTGAACCAGCACATCCAGCACCCGCAGGGCTTCGTTATGGGTCACATGTTTTTGTGCCTGAGAAGGTTGAATAAGGGGTAGCGACAGGACTGTTGATTGGCTCATGGGGATCTCCGCGAAATGGTCGTTCCCGTCCGAGTGATTGGTGAAATTGATTAACAGCAGCAAACTCAAGCGTACGTTGCTGGGCACGATTTTCGCTTAGTAGAAGTCAATATTATCCTTCAAATGCGTCAGGCTACTGATCCCATCAATGATCAGTTTATCGCCGTCTCCAAAATCGAAAACAGCTTTGTTTCCTTGGATTTTAGCAAACTTCAGGATCATCTTGACGGATTTGCGTCCACCACCCCACAGGTCATTTTCGAAAAGAAGTTTGTCGTGACGATGATGAAAATCTCGAATGCGATCGACGCCGCTGTTAAATACAAACGTGTCGCGCCCCTTTCCGCCAATCAGCGTGTCTCGTCCAGTGCCGCCGTCCAACATGTCGTTTCCGTTCCCGCCGCGCAGAGTATCGCGCCCAGCGCTGCCAGCAAGTGTATCGCGACCACTATTACCCCAAATGCGGTCATTTCCCCGTCCGCCGGTAAGTTGATCAGCGCCATTGCCACCTAACAACACATCATTACCACTAGCACCCGCCAACGTATCCGAACCCGCTCGTCCAACCAACCGATTGTTGAAGCCATTACCAACAAACCTGTCGCCATAATTTGTGCCAATCAGGTTCTCGATGTTGATGAATTGATCCCCCACCATGCTTTCATCACCAGTTCCAGCCGTCAGGTCGACAGTCGCGGCCGAACTGTTGGCGCGCATGTCAATCGTATCGACCCCTGCAGAGCCGTCGAACAAATCCGCGCCGTTCCCGGCAATGAATTTGTCACGGCCATGCCCGCCGATCAACGTGTCATCCCCATCGCCACCGTTGATCAGATCGTGTCCTCCTCCACCTTCCAGAATATCATCTGTTCCCGCCCCAATGAGGGTGTCTGCGCCTCTTCCGCCCGCAACTCCTTCAATAGAATCAAACGTATCGTTTGCCGCCGCCCCCGTGTGGTACCCGGTGGCAAAGTTGAAGATGAAGCCGTCTATTTCGTGGCGGTAGTCAGCAATGTCGATGCCACCGCCCCCAAGAAGAGTGTCCGCACCTTCTCCGCCGATCAGCCGGTCGTTGCCGCTTTGACCGTAAAGCAAGTCATTCCCATCACCGCCTGATACAACATCATGCCCTGTACCACCCCAGAGCCGGTCATTCCCATCACCACCCAAAACGGTATCGTCTCCGCCATTGGCGCGGATCGTGTCATCTCCTCCGTTCCCAACTAAGGTTTCGGCGTCATTCGATCCGCCCAAGTTATCTTTAAATTCTGTTGCAACGATTACTTCGATCGAATGAAACTGGTCTCCTATCGCCCATCCTTTTCTTAGCCCTGTCAAAAGATCCATGGTGAGGGCAGATCCCATTGATGAAAAGTCAGCCGTGTCGATACCGCCGCCGCCGATGAAATGATCCGCTCCGCTTCCACCGATCAGAAAGTCATCGCCATCCCCTCCGTCCAAGACATCGTCTCCATCGCCGCCGATGAGTGTATCGTTTCCATCATTGCCGAACAGCTCATCATTGTCCCCCAAACCGTTCAGGATGTCGGCACCGCCGCCTCCAGCAAGCCGGTTCTCCCCATCATCTCCGGTTACATCATCAGCATGCGCACTGCCGACCACACCTTCGATGCTGATCAGAACATCCCCCGTGCCGCCTGTACCATCCTGAAGGGATATGGTGATACCCTGTGCGCTGGTGGCATAGCTCACGCTGTCCAACCCAACGCCGCCATCCAGCCAATCCTGACCAGCGCCACCACACAGAATGTCATCCCCAGCCCCCCCAACCAGAGTGTTGTCTCCGGCGTCCCCGACCAGAACATCATTGAAATCCGAGCCCGTCAGGTTCTCGATTGAATCGAATTGCTCGCCTAATGCAGCGTGATCCGTTTTGCCGGTTGCAAGATTGACGACCACGCAGTCGGTGGCACCGGCATAGGACACGGTATCGATACCCGCGCCGCCGTAAAACAAATCTCCCCCGCCGGACCAAAGCAACACATCGTCGCCGGCCATCCCGTGCAGCGTGTCAAAACCTACACTGCCTTCGATTGTGTCGTTGCTTGCTGTGCCGTTTACGGTTTCGGGGAAGTAATCAAACCCGCTTGGCGGCCGGTCTAACGTCAACGTATCCTTGGTCTTGAAATGTGAGGCATCCAGCGATCCGCCCCCGCCACGAGAAACATGTAGGACCTCATCCCGGTAGGTGATGATGGCCCCCCAACCTGTCGAGGTGATCTGTAATTGCTTGGCATCATACAGCATGTGATAGCCGCTAAGATCTAACGTATCCTGCGCGGGGTTGAAGTCGGTGATCGTGTCGACATTTCCATCACTGGTCAGGCGAAACACATCCGCGCCGGCCCCCCCAGTCATCGTGTCCTGACCGGCGCCGTCCTCCAAAATGTCGCGTCCTGCACCACCTGACAACGTGTCGTCGCCATATCCGCCCAAGATTAAGTCGCTGTTGCTGCCGCCTGACAGGGTATCTGCTGAGATCCCGCCCTGCAGCGTGACCCCAGCAGGCTCTGTATCGACAGTGAAGCGCGTTATGCCGGTTTCAGTTTCACTGGTGGCAAAGACCACAATCTGCCCGTCCACAACGGCGGCATCTAAAGCAGATACGTTTTGTAGAGCGGTGCTGTTGGTGTCCCAGACCGTGTCTAGATGGACCAGCTTCCCGTTTGGAAGCAAAGTGAACAGAGAAAGTCCATCATCCGAGCCACCGGCAATAACGTAAAGGCGATCTCCCACCTGCACGGTCGTCATCTCGGTCACGTCAGAAAATCGGGTGAACTTGTTGTCGATCACGTGGTCCACGGGGGTCAGCTCCCCGGTCGACTCGACCTTCAAGACCGTCAAAGACGAACTGCCCGCGCTGGCCATGACAACAAATTTCTGGTTCCCGACGGCTCCAGTTGCAAGTTTGGTCGGCGTACCCACAGGCAACACCGTATCGGCAGAGTGTTCTGACACAAGCGTCGGGGTGCCGTTAGCATCCAAGACGTAACTGCTGACGCCATCCCCCGAAGACGAGGCAGTTATCAGGACTTTGTTTGCACCAAGGTCGACGGTCTCAAAGTCAACTAAATCCGGCTCTGTTTGATAGCCCGGCTGACTGAAGTCTCCTTGTAAGATGAATTCGTTGCTGCTGTTGATTGTGTAGTGGCAGAAGCCGGTTCCCGTGATGCTTGCCGCGTAGATATGTGTCGCGTCGTTGATCACTTCGGCATGCAGAGCTGTCAACAATCCAACGCCGCCCAGCCCCCACTGATAAGATGCCGGATTGGATAGTGTCGCGTTGGGTTCAAGCGTTAATCCACTGATCGCCCAATCGCTTTGACCAAAGGCCATAAGAACGGTTGTACCATTGTGATCGACTGCTTCAATCACCGGATTGGACGACGACACCGCCCCCCCTCCGGTCCCGACCTGATCCGATAGCGAAAGTGCCCCCCCCGAACCGATCTCATAGATCATGGCACCATTGCTGGATGCGCTGATCGACATCAGGAGCGCTTGGCCACCCTGCCACACAACTTGAAGATCCGTGATACCGGAATCGTATAACTGACTGACACCCGAACTGGTGCCAGCGAAACTGAATATGGTCACCCCAACCACCCTCGATTTCACCCACGCGTTAAAACGCTCTTCAAGTGTGTTGGCTGGGAGTTAACGACTGATTATTTGCCGTCAGGGATTTGTTTAGGAATTGTGAGCAATTGAATCTTACGAACTCCCTAACAACTGCGCATCAATTTGCCTAATTGAAGGCCGTGCCGTGTCGTCGTGTTGCCATAATTATTGCTTTGTTTGAGGTTCCGTGTGAATCAAACGCAAAATGGCCAATCTGTGGAGATTTCAAGAATGATGAGTGTCCTGCAAAACCCTAGTTTCGAGTTTCCGCAGCAACAACATGCTTCTCAGCCTACATACGCGCGCAAGCCGTACGGCGATATTGGCGATTTCGTGAAGCAGCTGACAGTGGACTTTGCGAACTACTTCGGAGATCCGGTTAACGCATCGTTCGATTTGCGCCCTGGGCGGGTGCTTACCTACAACGTGTCGAGCCTTTCCAACGCCGGTAAATGGTTTGCGAAGAAGGCTTTGGCAGCTTGGGGCGCCGCAACCGGAATCAAGTTTAATCACGTCAAGGCAAGCAACGCGGACATCAAGTTTGTTCAAAATGACCAATCCGGTGCTTACGCAGCGAGTTCTTATAACTCCAAAGGTGAGATCGTTAAGTCCAAGGTGAACATCCCAAAAAGCTGGTACAAAGGCGAAGAATTTGATCTTGGCAGCTACGGCTATCAAACATTTCTTCACGAGATTGGCCATGCGCTGGGGCTTGGGCATGCCGGAAACTATAATGGTTCTGGTGGGTTCCAAGGGGATGCGCGGTTTTCGAATGACAGCTGGCAAATGACAGTGATGTCCTATTTCTCTCAAACCGAAAACCCGAATGTTACTGGTTCTTTCGCATATGTCTTAACGCCAATGCCAGCGGATTTGGCGGGTATACACAAGCTCTATGGTGTGCCGTCGGGTGTGAAAAAAGTGAACACCGGTGAAACTACTTGGGGCTTCGATTCGAATGCAAAGGGACCAGCCAAACTATTTGCTGCGACCAAACCCGTAGGCACCATGACGATCTTTGATCAGGGCGGTGAAGACACAATGGATTTCTCGAAAACCGGGAAAAACCAGAAGATCGATTTGAACCCGCAAGCATTTTCGAATGTTCTTGGTAAAACTAAGAACATTCAAATTGAACGCAGCACATGGATTGAGAATGCCAAAACAGGGAATGGCTACGACAATTTGTATGGGAATACACTAGGTAACGATCTTCACGGTGGTGGAAGGGCAGATTTTATTGCTGGCCGTGATGGCAATGATCGGCTCTATGGCCAATCTGGCAATGATACTATTCGAGGCGGTGAAGGCGGCGATTTCCTGTTTGGTGCACTTGGAGCTGACAAACTGTTCGGCAACCAAGGAAATGATTATCTCCGTGGTGGCCCGGGCGCTGACTTTCTTACAGGTGGCGAGGGCAATGACGACCTAGTTGGCAGCGAGGGTGCCGATACATTCCTGTTTACGTCCGGAAATGACAACATTCTTGATTTCGATGATTCTGAAAGGGACGCCATTGAAATCGATGCGGATCTGGTTTCGACATCTGACGTGACGCAATTCCTGACCGACAACGCCACAATCGTGAACGGAAATACCGTGATTACATTTGGCAATGGCGACACATTGACAATTCACGGTGTAAATAACGCTTTGGACCTGGCCGACGATATCTCATTCGTCTGATTGAGGTTTGCTACGACCAAGGGGCTGAGCGTGAAGCGCATCAGCCCCTTTTTATTCCCTAAATCCGTTTGTTCCGATGCCTTCGAGCCATTCCTGTTTGCCAAAAAACGTGGGATGTGGAACAACGCCCGAGATATTCAGGTTGGAGATTGGGATGAACATCTTACTTGTCGGAGCAGGTCTAAGCGGCGCTGTTATCGGGCGCGAACTGGCAGAAGACGGGCATCAAGTTACCATCGTCGAAAGCCGCGATCATATTGCAGGCAACTGTCATACGGAGCGCGATCATGAAACGGGCATCATGGTCCATGTCTATGGCCCTCATATCTTCCATACAGATGACACCGAAGTCTGGGACTATGTGAACCGCTATACCAATTTCCTGCCTTTTAAGAACCGCGTGAAAACAACGTCAAAGGGCACAGTGTTTTCGCTGCCGATCAACCTTCATACAATCAATCAGTTCTTTGGCCGCTCGATGCGCCCGGATGAGGCACATGACTTCATCACAAGCGAACAGGCAGACACCTCGATTGATGATCCGCAAACATTTGAAGAGCAGGCGCTCCGTTTCGTGGGCAAAGACCTCTACGAGGCGTTTTTCAAGGGCTACACAATCAAGCAATGGGGGATGCAGCCTTCCGAGCTGCCCGCCAGTATCCTGAAGCGCCTACCTGTCCGCTTCAATTACGATGACAACTACTTCTTCCACAAGTTTCAGGGCATGCCCGAAGAAGGGTATACCAAGATGGTCGAAAAGATTTTGGATCATCCGTCCATCACCGTGCATCTGAACACCCGCTTTACCCGTGAACAGGCGGGTCAATATGATCACGTGTTCTATTCTGGCCCGCTCGATGGGTATTTTGACTTTGAACTTGGTCGTCTTGGGTACCGGACCCTGGATTTCGAACGCTTCACATATGACGGCGACTATCAGGGCTGTGCGGTCATGAACTACGGTGAAGAGGAGGTGCCTTACACACGCATCACCGAGCACAAGTATTTCAGCCCGTGGGAAGAACATGAAGGGTCGGTTTGCTATCGCGAGTTTTCGCGCGCCTGCGAGCCTGATGACATTCCCTACTATCCCATCCGCCAAGTAGATGAGAAGGCGTTACTTGCGGAGTATGTTGAGCTTGCAAATACCACCAAAGGCGTGACTTTCGTTGGACGTTTGGGCACCTACCGTTACCTCGATATGGACGTGACCATCCGTGAAGCATTGAACACTGCAAACATGTTCCGAGACTCTGTTGCAGATGGTTCTGATATGCCCACCTTCGCAGTAACACCTTAAGGAAACGACCATGGCCAAGCTGATCCTCCATGTCGGGCTGGGTAAAACCGGGACAACTGCGTTTCAGGACGCGATACGGGAAAGCTCTGAGCCTTTAAAAGAAGCCGGATATCTTTGTGCTGGCCCTCGGTTAAAATTCGCTGTTCCAAAGGACGAGGAGCTGGAAGCTCAGTATTTGGCAGGGGAAGCTGAGCATCTGGCCAAGGCGCTAAGGTCTTTAGAGAAGGTCGCAGCAAACTCGCCGGATATATCGACTATCGTTTGGTCGAACGAGACTATGGGGATGGCACCCGACTTACCTGCAGTGGTCGATGTAATCGCGCAGTTTATCGATGAGACCAGCGTATTTGAGGCGCTGGAGGTGGCAATTTGCTTCCGACGTCAGGACGAATGGGCAGAATCCGCGTATCGCCAGTGGAGTTTGAAGCACAAGATGATGCAGCCACGTGGGATTGAATCACCCGAGGCATGGCTGGAGCGATCTTGGCAGTCAATGGACTATCTTGGACAGTATCAAGCCTGGGCCAAACTCGGCGCTGATCGCATCCGGGTGATGACTTATGATGAAATGCGTGAGGCTGGCGGCAGTGTGCCTTTCCTGTGCACTGCTTTTGGCCTGCCAGTCGATCTTATCACTGAAGATATTCACGGCAAAAAGCACGTTTCGTTGGGGCCGGCGCAAAGCTATTTGAATGCACTTTTTAACAGCAGTTACGATGGCCCTGTGCGCCCGATTGAATTTGCCGGGGTTTTTGAAGCTTGCGAGCTACCAGAGCTGGATGAAAAAGGAAGTTGCTTTCTTTCAGCAGAGTTGCGCCAGACAATTCTAGACCGATGTCAGCCGGATAATGATGCCCTGGCAAAGCAAGTGTTTGGCAGAGAACATCTGTTTTCGGATGCTCCTGTGGGTGGGCAGGTGCTGTATGCAAATGGGCAGTCAGACACCATGTTATATCTATGCCGGATTGTCGGTATTCAGCAGCAGATTCTGGACCGCCAGCAGCAAACAGTGGCCCGTCAGCAGCAGATTCTGGATCGTCAGACGGTTGAGTTGAACGAAAAGAAACATCAGGTGAACAGGCTCACAGGTCGATTGAACCACGAAGCAGAACATCTTGCTTCGGTCGCGGCGCGACTTCGTGACATGGAGAAGCCGGGTTACCTCTACCGCAAAATCAAGCGGCGTTTGAAAGCCAAGTTTGGCCGCGAAACGTAGACCTCAATTTCCGACTTTAGTCATTTCCAAGATCTCTGAATGCGATCGCGTAGTGCGTTTGCGCAAACCATCTGAAACGGCTGCCCGGCGCAACGCGTTATAAGCAGATTTCTTGTCTCCATAACGGCTCGCCGCCATGCGCCAAGACACCAGAAGCATCGGTAACAAAGCCCAGAACAGTACACCTGCTGCGCGGCGATACATGATCAACCCGTTGCGATAAGCGTAATAGACCTTCCAAAGCGGCTTATAGGTCTTCTTTTCGTTTTTCTGAAAGGTCGAGCAATCGTGGACAAAACGTGCGCTCGGGTCGAAGTTGATCTTGAACCCACGTTTGCGCAGCCCCAAGGTATAGATCACATCGTCGCCGTAAATGAACAGCCCCGGATCAGGCAGTCCCACCGTATCCAACATCTTTTTCGAGATGAAGAGCCCTACGAATGAAGTCAAGTCGATTGGGGTTGGTTGCTTGGCGGTATAGGCGCTGTGCGGGATGTGATAGCCGTCACGTCGTTTGATCAATGTGCGCAGGAAAGTTCGAGGCGACCAAAACGGATTGACTGATGGACGGTTCATCTCGCAAATGCGGCCGTCTGGATAATATACAGCCGCTGCAACAGCGGTATCATCCGGGCGCGTATTCGCCATGAAGCTATCCAACATACCCGGTTCGGGCCACGCGTCGTCATCCATCACCACAAACCAATCGGCTTTGTGCTGGGTTAGGGCGTGGCGCAAGCCTTGTTCAAATCCGCCCGCACCGCCGCGATTGGTTGGGCTTGTGAGGATATCTAGCCGAGGGTCATCTTGCGTGGAGAGCCATTCCGCTGTGCCATCTGTGCTTGCATTGTCGACAACCACGATTGAAGCCAGACCCATAGGGGAGTTTTTCAACAGGTTCGCCAGCGTCAGTTTCAGTTTAGCGAGCCGGTTGAATGTCACGACAACAGCAACCAGAGCGCCATTCGGACTGGCATTATCGTGCATTTTCAAAACCTTGTTCTAATAGTGGCGTGCATGGACGTCGAGCTGGGTTTTCCCCTTATTTTGCAAGGCTTGTCAATGCTCTTGCCCTTGGAGGGTACTAATTAGAAACAAAGGGCAGATTTAAGGCTGCAAGGTTTGACCTTTGGGGCGGGGGGCTTTAGGTGAACGGGCAACGAATACAGATATTTTACTGGGCAAATGAACATGAAAAATTCAACTTCGCTGGTGTTGATCGGGGGCTTTGGCTTCGTAGGGCGCAACATTTTGGACGTGATCGCCCAAGACGATCAGTTCGACGGGCTGGAACCTATGGTGATCGACGATCTATCGAATGCTGTGCCCGGACACGAAGCGCTGGATCTGCCTAGCTTTGCCGGTGGATACGAGGACGCGGGCGCGATTGATTTCCTTGATCAACAAAAAGCCACTGACGGTGGGCGGATTTTTGTGTTCCTTGCAGGCGAAACGCGAGTGGCTGAATCGAAAGACCGTCCTTTGGACTTCATCGATGCAAACATCGCCAACCCCTCGAAGTTCGTGATGGAGGCTGTCCAGCCAGGCGACCATTTCATCCTGATTTCAACTGCGGGCGCGCTGTTTGACGGCACCTTCGAAGTGCGCACCAGTTCGGCCTATTGCCCGAAAAACTTCTATGGCGCAACCAAGGCTGCGGAAGAGATGATCCTTGAAAAGCTTGTGGAACTACGGGGTGGCACATTCTCGGTCATTCGAATGACCAACGTCTATGGCCGCTTCTCGGACAAGAAGAAAAGCGCGATCCACGCCTTCACGCGCGCCATCGTTGAAGGTGGTGAAGTGTTCATCAATGGCGACGGCAAACAGTCGCGTGACTTCATCTATGCAGGTGATATTGGGCGTGGCATTGCCACCCAAGCCAAGCGCGTGCGCGATGGCGAGGATTATGACCGCGTGAACATGCTGGGTGCTGGTGTGTCGACCACATTGATGGATGTCGTAAGCGCAATCGAAGAGGCCAGCGGTGAAAAATTGAACTACACCAAGATCCCAGCTGAGGATCTTTTGAAGACCGAACCTCGTGACGTCATCGCCTCGGCTGATGATGTGAAGGTCCTTCTGGGTGACCAGATCACCGATTTCGCCGAGGGCATTCGCCAAACCTATACCTACTATTCGCGCTAGGCTGTCGCAGCTTCGCGGATAGAGGTTTTCCTTTGTTCCAAACGGGTCTATAGCTCGTTCCAACCTAATTATAGCGGGTAGAGAAACATGAAAGTAATCATTCTAGGTGGTGACGGATTCTGCGGCTGGCCGAATGCCTTGTATCTGTCGAACCGTGGTCACGATGTCATTATCGTCGACAACCTGTCGCGCCGTGAAATTGACATTGAGCTAGAAGTAGACAGCCTGACCCCGATCCGTCCGATCGGCGAACGCATCCGCGTTTGGAAAGAGCTGACTGGTAAAGAGATCAAGTTCCACAACTTCACTGTGGGCGAGCAATATCACCGCCTGCTGACGCTGATCAAAGACGAGAAGCCGGATGCGATCATCCACTTCGCCGAACAGCGCGCAGCCCCTTATTCGATGAAATCGGCCCAGCACAAACGCTACACGGTTTCGAACAACTTGAACGCCACCAACGATGTGTTGGCTGCGGTTGTTGAAAGTGGTCTGGACGTTCACCTGATCCACTTGGGCACTATGGGCGTCTATGGTTATGGCACCGCAGGCATGAAGATCCCCGAAGGCTATCTGAAGGTGAAGGTCGACACCCCCGAAGGTGAGACCGAAACCGAGATCCTTTACCCGACCAACCCGGGTTCGATCTACCACATGACGAAAAGCCAAGACCAACTGCTGTTCGCTTTCTACAACAAAAACGACGGTGTGAAGGTTACCGACCTGCACCAGGGCATCGTATGGGGCACGCAGACCGCGGAAACCAAGATGGACGAGCGTCTGATCAACCGTTTCGACTATGACGGCGATTACGGTACCGTTCTGAACCGCTTCATCATGCAAGCGGCTGTGGACTATCCGATGACCGTTCACGGCACTGGTGGGCAAACGCGTGCCTTTATCCACATTCAGGACACCTGCCGCTGCATCGAGCTGGCGCTGGAAAACCCACCGCAAGCTGGCGAGCGTGTGAACATCCTGAACCAGATGACCGAAACGCACCGCGTGCGTGATCTGGCCCAGATGATCCACGACATGATGGGCGCCGAGATCGCTTATCTGGAAAACCCGCGCAATGAAGCAGCCGAGAACGAACTGCACGTCGCCAATGACCGCTTCCTGGGTCTGGGTCTTGAGCCGATCAAGCTGCAAGGCGGCTTGATGGACGAAGTCAAAGAGATCGCCGAGAAATACTCGGGTCGCTGCGACACGACCAAGATCCCCTGCGTCTCGCTTTGGAAATAAAGCTTACATGGGCCGCTGTCGAAAGGTAGCGGCCCCTGCTAATTTGTCATTCAGATACCAAAGGCAGTGTAATGCACGCTCTGGAAACGAATGCACGCATTGAACTGCGTGAAAAAGCGCAGGGTCTGACCGAAAGCTATGACCAGTTAGCCGCGGAAGACGTTCTAAAACACGCGATCAAAACATTGTTTCCCGGACGGATCGGGCTTGTGTCTTCTTTTGGAACAGAAGCTGCCGTGCTCCTACACATGGTCTCGCAGATTGATCCTTATGTTCCAGTGATCTTCTTGGATACAGGCATGCACTTCCCTGAAACGCTGTCCTATCGTGAAGATCTCGTTTCGAAACTTGGCCTTTGTAACATCCAGACCGTCCACCCGCGACCAGCCAGCGTGACAGCCGACGATCCTGATGGCGTTCTACACCAGTCGAACTCGGATCTGTGCTGCCACGTACGCAAGACACTGCCGATGCTAGCGGCGCTGCGCGGGCTGGATTGCTGGATAACTGGGCGCAAGCGCGGACAAGCCAGCACACGTAACGACCTAGAACTGTTCGAGACACAGGATCGATGGCTGAAGGTCAATCCACTGCTCAATTGGACCGCTGACGACGTGGCTACCTATTTCAAGACACATGATTTGCCCGATCACCCGCTGAAAGAACGCGGCTATCTATCCGTCGGATGCCTTCCCTGTACACGTGCCGTTAAACCGGGCGAAGATGCCCGCGCAGGGCGCTGGGCTGACAGCGAAAAGACTGAATGCGGCATTCACATCGTTGACGGAAAGATCGTACGTGGCGGTGGAACCTGAACGAGGCTAATCGCTATGATTTGGCCGCATTGCTATGTGGGAATGCCTGTTTTGGTTCCGGCACCTGATAGAAATTCGCCAGCGCTGAGTAGCTTTTCAGATCACTCCAGCGAAGTTCAATACAATGTTCTGGAAACGTATCGGCCAAACGTAGGAAAGCTTCATGATGACGTTTCCAGAAAGCCAAGCGGTTGGCGATACGCGCCTCTGGATCGCTTTCCCATAGTGTGTGTTGGCGATAGATCTCTGGGTGCGATATTTCCCATTTTCGGACGCTTTCTAACCAACTTTCAGCGTCACGGTTGACCCAGATGAAACGCGCTTCCGGTGCAAGGATCTTGCGGATAAATGGGTGCAAATGGGCATGTCCCATAGGAGCATCATGAAAGATATCGTATCGGGCAGCTTTCGCGACCAAAGGCTGAAATTTCTCTAATAGTTTGTTTCTTTCAGCGGCTTCAAAGCTGTGAAAGTCCATACCATTCCCAAGTGCTTTGCGATAATATGAAGCTGCTGGTCGGATACTCTTTAAAAGCGCGCCATCATGCGGCATTTCGCGATGTCCGACACCCAACGCAATCAGCGATTTTCCGATCGAAGTCGATCCTGTCTTATATGGCGATGCAATGATATGTACCTGTCCCTCAATCTGCGAGGGCGAAGGGTCGCGCTGCAAGAGATTTCTTAGAGATTTCAGTACCTTCTTCATTTCCTCACCGGATTTTTCGAATTGCGTTGTAAGCGAGAAGAAGCGGGCGGTTCAACGCAGGGAACTTTTGTCCAACTGCTTTGCCGGCTTCGACAATACGTGACTTTCCAATCAGATTGCGCTGGCTGGTGGCTTGCAAATTCGCCATGACCTCACCGTAGTAGGGGGTATTGATCAAAGCTTGCCAATAGTAACCAGATTGCGGAACAGCAACACCGTGCCAAGGTTTGTAAGCACGATCGGCATAGTGAATAATCCATGGATCGCGACGCGCCTCCATAGCCTTCATATGATTTGGTTTTGGCACTTTGGAATAGGCAGCATCAACCGAGTTGAAGACATTCCAGCGGGCATCCAAGAGGCACAAATCATCTTTGAATGCTTTGTTCAGAATGTCCTGGTCGCGGAATAGATAGCGGCCGTTCTGTGCCTCATGCAACAAGTGACGTCCCAATGCATTCAGATCGCCCATTGTTTTGAAGTTGAACAACAAAACGCCTGCGTTGAAATAGCGTGCGATCTGCGCATCCGACATCTCTAGACGATTGCGGTGGTAAGCCGAAAGATCGGGCACATCGGGGTCAATCGTAGGGATGGGGCCGGTCAATGTGCGCGTCATGATCCAATCTGGAACAGCGCCAATTTTGGCGTCGCCAATGTCTGCGTCATAGAGTTTGCAGACGTCTTCTTTCAGGATGATATCCACATCAAGATATAGCAACCGGTCCAAGCCGGGCAGCAGGTTGAACAGCAAAAAGCGATTGTAGGTCGCATTTGAGGGCGCGCGGCTGGATGACCGATAGCTTTCATCGAAGTAGTTGCCCGTGTCGATTGCATGAAGTTGGATGTTCGATTGCTGAGACTTCAGCCATCCGTCAAACACTTCGATGTCTGCGTGACCAATCCCAGAATGCAAGAAATACAACGCGATAGGACGCTTGGGATCTGCCTTGGACAAAAGCGAATTCATCATTGCTGAAGCATGGGGAAGATAAGCGCGGTCTGCTGCTATTGCGATGTTCACCACGTCATCAGCGGGTTTATCCTGCTGGGTAAGATACGGTGTAACGACTGCCTTCGATAGGTTGATAATAGAGGTCTCACGGATCCGGGTGGACGGGTTTGTTTTTTGCTCATGAATGATAAACGCGGTCATCAAACGCTCGGCCAAAAAGCCAATATAGCGGGCTTGGTAAGAGCTGTAATTCGTGCGGTCAATCTGCGCCGCATCCACTTTCAGCAGGATGTCAAACAACCAAGAGCAATACCTTTCAAAGACCTCACGACGCATTAATGCGATATTGCCCAGTCGAATATCTGTAGACTTGGCAGCGGTGTTAAAAGCCTCCAAATACTCTGGGTGATCATTTGCGATCACGTCGCGCATTTTGTCGAAATCGTCTTTGTGGTGCCCGCGGAGATAGTTGTTTTCGACGCTCACTCCCATTTCATGAAGGCGTGGCAGAACGATGTCCCAATTGTCCAGTTCAGCATCAATCCAAGCTTCGGCGCGTTCTGTCCAATCGTCGGTATTCAGGGCACCCAAATAGACTTCTGTTTGGCCTTCGGTGATGCTTCCGGTTACGTCCAGAAGGCGGCGATAATGCATCAGCCCGATGAAATCGCTTTCGGTATCATTTTTCCAAGCCCAGTACAGAGCAGTAAGTTCGCAAAACGATCCGTTTTTGTCCGAAATATGATCGCCCGTGTTGTCGGCGAGCATGCCCGGCAGCGTGTTGCCAGCGGCCGCAGCGCCAACGTGAATTGGCTTGATGCTTTTCGACGAAACCCGCGGCGATAACTTGTGATAGGCAGAATAAACCGAAACTTTCATAACAGACCTTTCTTGCGTCGCGGGTTGTATAGTGTCGGCGGGGTGGACATACAAGAATTCAAGGCGTTTCAGCGGGAGAAAGCGCGCTCAGCCATTGTTCTATCTCGGCTTCCGAGACGTCATCGTTCCCGACTTCGGGGTAGCGTGACAGATCCGTATTGAAATAGTGAGGATTGCTGGTGTCTCCAAGCCACGTAGCAAGCCGTCTATTGCTTTCTTGAAATTGGTCGAGAAATGACTGCGCCGCGGCCCGTGAAGGGACAAGTTTGTCTGTATCGTTAACCTTCTCAAGCGTGCGCTTGATTATGCTTTCTTGAACGCCTTTGGAACGCAAATACAACCCTATCAGAAGCTGCTTTCGCGAAAGTGCTTTGTTGACGTCTTCCCCCCAGTTGGGTTCTTCCAAGCCCAGCAGATGGAAAAAGTCGGCAACTGTATCTCCTTTGAAAAGAGAATCTCTTTCAAATTTTCGAACTGTTATGTTCTTGGCGCCAAATATGTCGGCCCAGATCTTCAGCTTCTGATCGTAGCAAAAATAGCTGTCTAAGGATTTGCGATAGGATGGCAGCGCAGATACTTCGGCGCTGTAAAAATCCAATGTTCCTTTACGCATAATTGTTTGCTTGCGGTGAGAAAGCGCCAAAGAATCCTGCCGTCGCAGGTAGACGACGATTTTTATCTCATCGAACTGTCGGCGCAGCACCCAAGCCAATTTTCGAAGCTGCCACTTGCTGTAGACCCAAAACAAGTTCTCAGTCGAAGCGATATAGTCTCCGTCATTTGGAAATGCTTGCTTGAACGCGCGGTAATCAATTTTTGATCTGAAACTGCGATCTGAGCCGCTAATTTTTACAAACCTGTTGATGTTTGTCCCGTTCGGAACATGTGCGTAGGCGCGATCGCCAAGTAATCCATTCTGATGGGCGTACAGAAGCGCGCATTGAAGAGAAGACGTTCCTGTTTTGTGAGACCCGATATGAATCAGAAGAACGCGCTTGGCCTGCTTGCGGCTGCTAAAAATCATGCTCTGCCCACTCCAAAGTCTGCAAACAACGAACAGTTTCAGTCACTGCCATGCATCACCCTGTTTGCACACAGCGTGGGTGACATTGCATCAAGCAGCGGTCAGATCAAGTATATGTATTTGAATGGGCGCCCTCAGTGGCCCAAATGGCGCTTACTTGTACAAAATATCGTCGTGGTAACGGCTTAGTAGGGTTAGACCGGCTGCCATAGTCGTCAACGAGACCGCAAACACAAAAACATACGACAGATACGTCGGTTCGTAGGTCGCATAGACTCCCATGCGCATTTGACCCACGACGTGCACAATGGGGTTCCACCACAAGATTTCCTGCGCAAAAGCGGGCAGGTCATCAAAATTATAAAGCACGCCGGAGATGATGAAGAGCGGGCGCATGATGACCTTCCAGATTTCTTGCCACCAGTCGAAACGCCAAAACAAGAAGCAATTCAGCGTTCCAATCCCAATCCCTAGCGCAATCGCCATCAGGAACGACAACATCATCTCGGGGATGTTTAAAAAGACAAAGGATGGGCTTACCAGCACCATGCCGCCGATCAACACAGCACTGATCAACATCTGAGTAATACTGTTCAGAATAACGCGCGCCAAAATCGTGTCGATGAACGTCACACGCGGATAGCCCAACAGAGGTTTGGAATACTTGATCGCATTAGCAGTCTTACCGCTGAGTTGCCGAAAAAGCCCCAGCGGCAACATTCCAGTCGCGTAATAAAGCGCGAAGCTGTCTCCGATCGACGGCGATCGCAACGCAAACGAAAAGACAACGGTTAGAAACGCGATGCCGCTAATGGGTTCGATCAGTGCCCAGATGTATCCCCCGGTCGACCGGCCATATGTCGATGACATCTCGCGCAGCATTAGCGCGAAGATGGTACGCCCCATCTTGAAACGGGTAGGATCTGCAGTGCTCGTGGCGGTCATTTGGGTAATATCGAGTTGATTCGTCCTTAGAGGTATCCGATAACTGCCCACAATGCATATGATTTGCAAAATGTTTTGCCGTGGATAACCGTATGACCAAACCCCCTAATGCGCCCAAGCCTAAGGCCGAGGCCGGAAACGACAAGGATGCGTCGATCTCGCAAGCCGAGATTGATGAGCTGGACGAGGACGGATGGGGTGAAGAAAACAAGAAAGAAGAAAAGCTTCCACCGCTTAAACCTCATGCGAAACCCGCGCGCGCGCGAAAGCGGCACAATATGATCCGGAACCTGTTCGTTCTGGGCGTTTTAGTGCCGATTTTAGCGGCAACCGTGTATCTCTATGTGATCGCCACGGATCAGTACGCGTCATATCTTGGATTCTCTGTTCGCGCAGAAGACAATGCCTCTCCGGTTGAGATGCTAGGTGGAATTACAGAGCTGACAGGGTCATCCAGCGGTACCGATACCGATGTTTTGTTTGAGTTCATCCAAAGCCAACGCATTGTACGCCTGGTAGATGCAAAGCTGGATCTACGCAAAATGTATCATATGCCCTCAGATCCCATCTTTGGTATAGATTCTGATGTCACCATCGAAGGGCTTCAGAAGTTCTGGGGGCGCGTGGTCAAAGTGTTTTACGACAGCGGGTCAGGTCTGATTGAAGTTCGGGTAACCGCTTTCAGCCCTCAAGATGCCAAAGCTGTCGCCGATGCTATCTATGACGAAAGCACCGTGATGATTAACAAGCTGACTGCCGTTGCACGAGATGATGCCACCAGCTATGCGCGCAGTGAGCTTGAAAAAGCAGTCGAACGTCTCAGCAATGCCCGCGCGGCCATCCAGAAATTTCGGTTGGAAACGCAAATCATTGACCCCGAGGCTGACATTGTGGGCCGTATGGGGTTGTTGAATTCACTACAAAACCAATTGGCCTCAGCGCAGATCGATTTGGATATCCTGATGCAAACTGCCCGCGAAGGGGACCCGCGACTTGTTCAGGCACGTCGTCGCGTCGGCGTGATCCAGCAACGCCTGGATGACGAGCGCGCGCGGTTCAGCGCGACCGATGGAACGGTGAATGGTGCGTATGCGAACCTAATAGGGGATTATGAGCGTCTGTCGGTTGACAAGCAGTTTGCCGAACAGGCCTATCTGTCTGCCCTTACAGCCCTTGATTTGGCAACTGCCGAAGCGGCCCGAAAATCGCGTTACCTTGCAGCTTATATCGAGCCAACTTTAGCTGAGAAACCCGAATACCCACAGCGTCTTATCATACTGGCGACGTTGGCTGGCTTCCTGATCGGGATATGGGTGGTTGCGGTCATGGTTTACTATTCGGTTCGTGACAGACGATAGGACTGTTGCATGATCCGCATTCGAAATCTGCGAAAAGCTTATCACCTGCAAAGGCAAACCAAGGTTGTGGCTGATAATATCTCGGTTGATTTTGAACCGGGTAAGGTGATCGGGCTTCTGGGGCGTAACGGTGCGGGTAAATCCAGTCTGCTGCGCATGGTTGCCGGAACCATGCGCCAAGACAGCGGCACGATCGATATCGAAGGGACCGTCAGTTGGCCGGTTGGATTTGCTGGCAGTTTCCACAAGGATCTAACCGGTGCTCAGAACACCAAATTTCTTGCACGCATCTACGGCGTTGATACCGAAGAACTGCGTGAATATGTCGAAGACTTCGCCGAACTGGGCCAGCAGTTTTATCTGCCTGTCCGCACCTACTCGTCGGGCATGCGGTCGCGACTTGCATTTGGGCTTTCGATGGGAATCAAATTTGATGTCTACCTTGTGGACGAGGTCACCTCGGTCGGTGATGCTTCATTCCGGAAAAAAAGCATGCGCGTTTTCCGTGATCGGATGGAAACTAGTGGTGCGCTGTTGGTGACCCACAATCTGCGTGTCATCGAGAATGTGTGCAATGCGGCCTGCATTTTGGATGAAGGCCGGTTAACCTACTATGATGATGTTCAGAAAGCGGTCGAGATTCATCGCGAAATGACATCTTAAACAATCAACGCGCCGGACAAGGCACTGCAAATTGTGCACAGTCCGCAAATAACCTCGAAATGTGCTTCTGCGTGCTTGAGAATTTAGCGCTTCGTTACTAATGTGGCGCGCAATTGGTTTGCTGCCTTAAACCACAAAATTATCTGGGGGTTGCGCGTATGCGTTTTGTATTAATTGCAGTTTCGGCTCTTGTATTAGCCAGCTGCGGAGCGCCGCGTGGTGCGGCTGTTCAGTCCGAAATTGTAGGCGGCAACGCCGAGGATCGAACTGATCTAGCTGTATATACAGTAACCAAAGCGACTTTACCGGCGATTTCTCGCTGGCCAGCGCCGAACACTGATGGAAACTACTCATGGCCATCGCGCGGTTCTGCCGCCGCTGATAAGCCGATCCGCGCTTTTGATCGTGTGGATGTGACTGTTTGGGACAGCGAAGAATCTTCGCTTTTGTCGGCGCCAAACCAGAACACCGTTCAGATGCAAAACATGCAAGTTTCCGCCGGAGGGACGATTTTCTTGCCCTTCGTAGGAACAGTACATATCGCGGGCATGCCGCATTCGACTGCCCGCGCGCGCATTCAGCGTAAATACGTCGAGGTCATTCCTTCGGCGCAGGTCCAGCTGAATGTTGTTCAAGGCACACGCGGAACAGTGTCTGTCGTTTCGGGTGTTGCCCAACCGGGGCCGATTACGCTTGATGACCCCAGCTTTACTGTCCTCAACGCGGTTGCCGCCGCCGGAGGGCCTGCAAAGGGCTTGGACAATCCGAGCGTCAAATTGATCCGCGGAAATCGGACCTATCTACGCCCGCTCGATCAGGTGATGTCAAACGCCTCATATGATGCGTTCCTGCGTCCCGGCGACAAGCTCGCTTTGGAATCTGACCGCCGTTATTTCCGCTCGCTCGGCGCCGCTTCAAAAGAAGCTCTGATCCCCTTCGCCAAATCCGAGATTTCGGCCCTTGATGCCATGTCACTGATTGGCGGTCTGACAGATTCTCGTGCCAATCCGAAAGGCATTCTGGTGTTGCGTGAGTATCCGCAATCCGTAGTACGCCAAGACGATAAAGGACCGGACAATGCCCGAAGCGTCTTTGTGATCGACTTAACGACGGCTGACGGTCTGTTCAGTGCTGGCAAGTTTAAGATCCGAAGCAAGGACACCGTTCTTGTCACCGAAAGCTCCGTTGCCGTTGCAAACACCTTGGTTGGATTGCTGCGCCAGCTGACTGGTATCGCATTTGACGTCAATCGGCTCTAGGGCCTGACAGTTAATTTTACACTTTAAGGGCGTGCTTAAGTAGCACGCCCTTTTTCGTTGCGGATCTACGGCCCGAGCCCCTTCCCAGACGTCCAATTGCTTGACCCTTCCGCGCCCGGTCCTTACCCATTGAGTTTCAAGGAGGACCGCCCATGCGCAATGCAGACGAAGCCCTGATCGTGATCGACGTGCAGAACGATTTCTGCCCCGGTGGCGCACTTGCTGTCTCTGAGGGCGATCAGATCGTGCCTTTAATCAATGCGATGCTGCCCGACTTCGCTGTGAAGGTCTTCACGCAAGATTGGCACCCGGCGGGCCACAGCTCGTTTGCAACGTCCCACAAAGGCAAGGCCCCGTTTGAGGTGACCGAGATGCCCTATGGCACCCAGGTCCTCTGGCCTGACCACTGCGTGCAGGGCACCGATGGCGCGGCCTTCCACAAGGACCTGCTGACCGATCCCGCCGACATGGTGATCCGCAAAGGTTTCCGCCCGCAAATCGACAGCTATTCCGCCTTCTTCGAGAATGACCAGACCACCCCCACCGGGCTCGAAGGCTATCTGCGCACCCGTGGCGTCACCAAGCTGACCATGGTTGGCCTCGCCACTGATTTCTGCGTCGCGTATTCGGCCATCGACGGTGCGAAACTCGGCTTCGATGTTACCGTATTGGAGACCGGCTGCCGCGCCATCGACCTTGATGGTTCGCTTGCTGCCGCCCGTGACAACATGCGCGCCGCTGGCGTGAAATTGGAGGCTTAATATGGTCGACATCGCCACCCGCGTCTACAATCACAGCTTCAAGATCGACCCGATCGTCCGTTCGCTGATCGACACCGACTTCTACAAGCTTCTCATGTGCCAGTCGGTCTTCCGCAACAAACCTGACGCGCAGGTCACCTTCAGCCTGATCAACCGCTCGAAACACGTGCCGCTGGCCGACCTCATCGACGAAGGCGAACTGCGCGAACAACTCGACCACATCCGCTCGCTCTCGCTTTCGCGTGGTGAAAGCACATGGCTGCGCGGCAACACGTTCTACGGCAAACGCCAGATGTTCCGCCCGGACTTCATGGAGTGGTTCGAGGGTATGCGCCTGCCGCCCTACCACCTTGAACGCGTGGGCGACCAATACGAGCTGACCTTCGAAGGTTCCTGGCCCGAGGTCATGCTGTGGGAAATCCCCGCGCTTTCCGTCCTCATGGAACTTCGCTCGCGTGCTGTCCTGCGCGGTTTGGGCAAGTTCGAACTGCAAGTGCTCTACGCCCGCGCCATGACCCGCGCGTGGGAGAAGATCTCGCAACTTCGCACCCTCGACGGCCTCCGCCTTGCCGATTTCGGCACAAGACGCCGCCACTCCTACCTTTGGCAGGACTGGTGCGTGCAAGCCGCGATGGAGGGGCTGCCGGGCAGCTTCGTCGGCACCTCAAACTGCCACATCGCCATGAAACGCGATATCGAGGCCATCGGCACCAACGCCCACGAGCTTCCCATGGTCTACGCGGCCTTGGCCCAAGATGACGACGCATTGGCGCAGGCCCCCTATGACGTTCTGGCCGATTGGCACGAAGAACACGAAGGCAACCTGCGCATCATCCTGCCCGACACCTATGGCACACAGGGCTTTCTGGACAACGCCCCCGATTGGCTGGCCGGCTGGACCGGCATCCGCATCGACAGCGGAGACCCCGCAACGGGCGCCGAGATCGCCATCAACTGGTGGAAATCCCGAGGCGAGGATCCGACCCAGAAAATGGTCATCTTCTCGGACGGTCTGGACACCGATAAAATCATCGAACTGCACAACCAATTCGCAGGCCGCGTTCGCACCAGCTTTGGTTGGGGCACGCTGCTGACCAACGATTTCCGAGAGCTCGTGCCAGACAACGCCCTCGCCCCATTCTCGCTGGTCTGCAAAGCGATCGAGGCGAACGGCCGCGCGACAGTGAAGCTGTCCGACAACCCGAACAAGGCGATGGGTCCAGAAGACGAGATCGCGCGCTATAAGCGCGTGTTTGGGGTTGGCGAGCAGGTTGGGCTGGAGGTTGTTGTTTAGGACTTTCGCTTGCTTGCCGATGGTTTCAACGTCCCATCAATGAGGTGTAGAAAGTGCGATTTGGCAAAATCACTATTTTCCTGCCTGATTTTGTTCAATCGATCCCATTTTCCGCCGATTTTTCCGACATCTATGAGGACGTAATGGTTTTTACTAGATTTCTCTGCCTTTGAATATGCGCCCAATTGTTTTTTATACCCCGAAACAACTTGAGTGTTCGTTGAGAGTTTTATCTCAACAAGAACGCTGTCGAAGCCATTATTAAACTTAAAATCGACCGGTCCCACTCCCGCGTCTGCCTCGGGGGATATCCCAATATCAGCGACTTCACAGTAAGATGCTGCGATGGCGTAGAACAGCATTTGTGCGAAACTTTCGTGGCGTGGTTCCTCCTTATGAAAGAAGACGCGGTTTAACCTGCAATCCTCAACAAGATGTTGAAACTGTTCAATAACTCGCTGAACTACCGAGTTGACGCGATCGATTTTGGAAAGTGAACTGTCAACTTTGAAGTCGAGTTTATGGATGGCGACTGTCGATTCAGCAATATCGCGCCAGACTAACAAACCATCAGGATCATTGTGAATATCATATCCTTCTGTCTCCATCAGCCTGAGTAGATCAAGGAGGGACTGAAATGCCGTAGCGCTTGCGAGTGCTCTGTCTTTGATATGCTCTTTGTCTTTTTTTGTTCTGGTCTTGAATATAGTCCCGATGTGTTCATTCACGCGTTCTCGAAGTTCGCTGTTGCTTTCAAGCGCTTCAGGTATTCTCCTCGGGTCATCCATAACTGGAAGATGGTCCAAGACATCATCGGCAACTAGTATTATGGGCGCGCCAGCATTTGAGTATGGGTTTTGAATTAGGTCATACTCCGATCCTCGTAGCCTAAACTTTGAGGTTGGTAAGGATCCCCCGGTCGCAGTATTCAACTCACCGATAACGCGTGAGTTGAATTTAGCGACACAGTCAATGGATATCGCAATAAACATGTCGCTAATCAAATCTACTCCAATACCGTCTTCGAATAGCGGTAAAGCAGAAAAGAGCTCTGGGTCTTTCACGCCCAGATCGATCACCTCTTTTGCCCATCTTACGGATTGTTTGGATTTCTCAGGGCCGAAAGCATGCCCATCGGTGCCTCGCTTGCTGTAGCCCAAGCAAGTTCCACCCATGCCCTTTGATTCCGAGAATTGAAATCTCTCCGTCGCGGCGCGCCACGCCTTGTCACCTTCTTGTTTTGAAGCGAGAATTAAGCTGTAGATCTTCTGAAAATGCTGTTCATAGGTTTCGAAAGCACATTCTGAAAACTCAGGATGTTTGCTATGCCGCACCATAAACGGATTGACGAAAAGCTTTGCGTCCACGTCAAGAGTTGGATCAAATACACCGATTTTCCGCATTATTTTTTGATCAATGTCGAAGGTCTTTGAAAAGGATTTTCCGAAACTCACTTTAAATACTCCGCTTTACCAATGGTAAGAGTGTTCGCCAATAAATTGCATAGCGCAAGCGGAATGTAAGGCTTCATTCAGGCATGCAGACAGATTTGTCTTACATCGCAAATCTCATACTTCCGAACCTCACCCCCCAAGAAACCCCCGCGCTGCCGCGACTGCTCTTTGGGTATAGCTAGCAACCTCGGGCCCATTCGGGTCATAGCGCGGAACCGCCCAGCCCATCGACGCAAAGCGGCGCATCATCAGGAACATGGGCAGCAGGTCTTCCGTCTCTTGGCTCAGCGCCCGGTGGTCCCGATACCCCGCCAGCGCCGCCGTCTTGATCGCCTCATACGCGGGCTCGTCAACGTTCTGGGTCATCATCACCGCAAGGTCATATAGCCGAAAGCCAAAGCCTGCGTCGTCGAAGTCGATCAGAGTCAGTAAGTCATTGTTAACAAACACGTTTTCGCGCAAGGCGTCCGCGTGGATCAACCCAAAATCCGCCCCGTTTTCAAGGTAAACCGTCGCCAGATCATGCGCCACAGCCCGCGCCCGCAGCACCATGTTCCGGTCGTCCTCGCTCAGCGCCGGACACTCCCAAAACCGCCCCCAAAACGGGTCGTCCCCCAGCAGTCCCGGGATGTCCCAGCGGTGCCGGGTGAAGCTGTCTGGCAGGGTGATCCCATCCGTCAGATTGTGCAGCTGTGCGAGCTCCGCCCCGACCTTTCGGTACAGCGCGGCCTGCTCCTCCGCCGAGCCTTCCAGCGGCACGCCACCTTCCCCAATCGGCGCGCCTTCGACCCATGTCACCATCGTCGCCAACTGGTCGGAACTCATAGAAAACACAAGGTTTCCATCTGTGGTCGGGATGGGCGCGGGCACCCGCATGCCCTTCTCCGCCAGTGCGCCCATCCAATCGAGTTCCGATCGAATGGCGGCCTCGGATTGATACCCCGGACGGTGCAACCGCAGCGCCGCAGGCTTCCCTGCAACGCGCACTTCATGCACAGCATTCTCGCGGTCCTTGATCATCCGCACATGCTGCGCGCCCCAAGCCTTAAGGGCTTGCTTCAAAACGGTGCTCATGCAGGAACGGCCTTCAGCGCGGCGTCCAATGACTCGGCCAGAAGCTCGGCCTGAGACCGATCAAAGCACATGGGCGGTCGGATCTTGATCCCGTGATAGTACCGCCCCACAAGGTGCAGGAGTACGCCACGGTTCCGCATCTCCTCGACCAGATCCTTGCAGAACCCAGCTGCGCCTTCTGGGTCGCCGTCCCGCGTGAATTCGATCCCCATGAACATGCCTGCGCCCCGCGTGTCGGCGATCATTGGGTGTTTCAGTTCCTTGAGCAGCTCAAGAGCATAGTCGCCCGTGTCGCGTGCGTTCTCGACCAGCATTTCGTCTTCCAAAACCTGCAAAACAGCCATCGCTGCGGCTGCCGAAACCGGGTTTCCGCCGAATGTGTTGAAGTACCCAAATCGCATGCGGAATTCGGTCATGATTTCAGGGCGCGTCACTACTGCTGCCACCGGATGCCCGTTCCCCATCGGCTTGCCCATCGTCACAATGTCCGGAGCCAACCCGATCCGATCGTGACCCCAGAAGTTTCGCCCCGTGCGGCCAAAGCCCGGCTGAACCTCGTCCGCGATGATGATCCCGCCCGCGCGGCGCACCACTTCCACGGTCGGATCAAGGAAACCTTTGGGTAAATCCGGGAAGCCTTCATTCGCGAAGAATGGGTCAAGGATCAACGTGCCAAACCCATGGCCAGCTTTTTCTAACTCATCAATTGCGTGTTGGATGCCGTCCGCGAAGGCTTGCGCTTGTACTTCGGTGCCGCCGCCAAGCGGGTTGAGCGTATCGGGCGAGGGCACCTTTTTCACCCACTCTACCGGCCCTCCAATCGGCGTGCGCTTGGCCGACAGGTGACTGACCAGATCCGTGTTGCCGTGATAGGTGTTGTCCGTGCAAATTATGCCGACCTTGCCGGTCATCGCTCGACCCATGCGGAGCGCGATGTCGTTAGCCTCGGACCCGGTGCAGACCATGATCATCGTGTTTAGATCATGCTCCATTGTCCCGGTCAGACGCTCGGCGTAGTCAAGTATGCCATCGTGCAAATAACGCGTGTGGGTGTTTAGTGTCGCGGCCTGTTTGGATATCGCCTCAACGACTTTGGGGTGTGCGTGGCCAACGTGCGGGACATTGTTATAGCAATCCAGATAGCGGTTTCCATCCACGTCCCACAGCCATGTTCCTTCTCCCCGAACAATATGAACCGGATCGCGATAGAAGGTGGTCATGTTCGGGCCAAGAAGCCGCTTTCGGCGATCAAGCAGGTCAGTTTTCATTGGGGTCTAATCCTCATTCACGCGGCCGCGCAGGGCTTTGACTTGGCCGCGTTTGGTCTTGGTATCCATGCGTCGACGTTGCGAGCCTTTGGTGGGTTTGGTTGGAATGCGCCGTTTGGGTGTGACCAGCGCTTTGCGGATCATTTCTGCCAGCCGGTCGGCCGCGATCTCGCGGTTGCGGGCTTGGCTGCGTGTGTCCTCGACCCGGATAGTGATGGCACCATCCTGAGCCCATTTGCGGCCCGCGATGCGCTTCAGGCGCGTCTTCACGGCTTGTGTCAAATGGGGCGATCGAGCGGCTTCGAACCTCAGTTCAACGGCCGTTGAGACCTTGTTGACGTTCTGCCCTCCGGGACCGGACGAGCGCGAAAAGCTTTCACTCAGCTCCCAGTCTTGCAGGATGATATCGTCGGTCACGCGGATCATGGGTGCACACTATTCCGTTTTGGATCCAAATTGGAAGGGGGGGTGCAAGCAAATGAAAAGGGCCGCCCCATTGGGACGACCCTTTCGAGAGTTAAGGAGGTGGGGCCGGTTAGACTTGGGTCAATTCGGCCTGCACTTCCGCCCGGGGGCTGCCCCGGAAGGTCGCGACCTAGACTGTCCCAGCACCTCGCTCCGTTGTATCTCTTGACATGGACACCTCCTTTCTCGCTGTTTCTATATCTAGGAGCGTGCCACATATTTTGCGTTTGTCAAAACTTTTCACGCAGGATTTGGTGAAAGTTTCGTGACGAGAATGCGGAAAGGCACCAATGCAAGCAGCGCCAGAGCCAGTTTCACCATCCAGTCGGCCACAGCCAAAGACACCCAAAGCGGGGCCATCGGACCTGTGCCAAGAAGGGGCAAAACTTCGCCCGCCCAGCTGACGTCGTTGGCAGGTTCAAGGAAGATCAGTGCACCCGAGAAAGCGATGGTGAAGAAGATCGCGGTGTCGATCGAA
The DNA here is from genome assembly GCF_023016155.1 of Aliiroseovarius sp. F20344. Taxonomy (GTDB): domain Bacteria; phylum Pseudomonadota; class Alphaproteobacteria; order Rhodobacterales; family Rhodobacteraceae; genus Aliiroseovarius. The sequence goes on along the minus strand of NZ_JALKBG010000003.1, from coordinate 106,843 downwards.
CTGCCGATCAGGGTCGAGACGACAGGTGCACGCCACCAACGCCCTTCGCGCAGACGATCAAAGATCGCAACGTCAAGAAGCTGTGCTGTCAGGAAAGCGATGCCCGAGCCAAGCGCGATGCGCAGGGTTACCAGCGGGCCGAACTCGCCCATGATCTGTGTGCCGATAAAGCTGCAGATCACGCCGGTCACGAAGCCAGCAAAGACTACTTTGCGCGCGGCGGAAGCGCCGTAAACGCGGTTCATCACATCGGTAACAAGGAAGGCGAGCGGGTAGGTGAAGGCGCCCCAAGTCAGCCATTGGCCGAACAAGAACTGCACCAGAATGTTTGAAGCCACGACGATGGCGGCCATGGCGATTACGCCAGGAAGAAGACGGGTCATAGTGTTGGTCCGTTTTTGCAAGGTTGCGGAGACTTGGCCCCTGATTGTCAGGGACGGAGTGCTCATAACTGGCCTAAGCGGGCAGATCAAGCCTTGTTTGCAACGGGATCGCAGCCTCAGTTCGCGGGTTCCACCTGCGCTTTGCTTTGATCTTCAGCGTGGGTCATCACAACATATTCGACGAACTCAGTGACTTGGAAGAACTTGAAATTGTCATCCGACACCATGGTTAGGCGGATGTTGTCACCGTCATCTTTCCAGACGGCCAACCCTTCCAGATTGTCGTGCAAACCGACCGGCGTGCGCAGCAATTCAACTTCGTTTGTGAAACCATCTGGTCCAATGTCAAACCTGCGAACCCGATTGGTGAAGCCCAGAACACCGCTGAGGTGGCGTTCCAATAGGTAGAACTTTCCATCTGGCCCAATATCTGCGCCAACGGGCAAATAGGGCGCGAAACGCGGGATCGAGAATGGCTTTTCCCAGGTCTTGCTGCCTGCAGGCAGCCGATAAACAGGGAAAGGTGAGCCCTCAACGCCAGTGCGTTCGGGAATGGTATAAAGCGTTCCTGTGTCATCGATGGCCAGTGCCTCGAGCGAGGAGTTGTTTTGTAGTCCCTTAAAGTCGGGGTGCTTTTTCAACGCGCGACCTTTGTTCTTACCGCCTTCAAAACGCATGACGCGGTGTTTGGCTTCAAAGCTGACAAAAAACGCGCCATCCATGTTCGATGCCAACCCCTCGCTGTCGCTGCGCAGACGTGGGAACGGGGCACCCTTGGGAGATTTCAGTGGACCAAGTTGCACGGTGTTCAGGCCCGAGATCACCTCGTCCTCGCGTTCAAAGCTACCTTTGGCGACATAACCGCGATCGGTGATGACAATGAAGTCTTTGCCGTCTTCACTGATCTCAAGGCCCGAGAATCCGCCGAAATTCTCGCCTTTGCCGTGCCAGCGATAGGCCGACACCAGCTGCGCATCCGATACAGGTTGCGCACCAAGATCAAGTGTCAGAAGTGCGGCAAGCGCCGCTACCGCGATGACAAAACGGGTCCGCATTGGCTTGGTAGATCCTTGAGTGTCAGGGGGCCGCGGGGTTTGCGGGGCTTAGACGGTTTCGGGGCGGGTTTGGGGTGCAAGATATCCTGGACCCATTTCTCCGCGTCTTTGCAGCCGTCACCAGCTGGGGGCGGTGATTGATTTGCACAGCCCTTCACACCCTTTGGACAGGCAAGGCGTACATGGAAATGATAATGGTGGCCCCACCAAGGGCGAATTTTCCGCAGCCAACGCCGATCACCTTTCGCATCCTTACACATCTGCACCTTTGCGCCGGGGAAGACGAAGATACGCGCCACGCGCTTGTCTTTCGCTGCCGCCTTGATGATCTCGTGATGCGCACGCGTCCAGTTTTTGTTCACATAAGCGCCCTTTGAACGCCGGGTTGAGATGGATGAAATCCCCTCGCGTTCGGATGCGGACAGATTTAGTCGTTTGGGCGGTAGCATCCAGATGTCAGCATCCAGCCCAATTTGGTGCGAACGGTGCCCGGTCAGCATCGGTCCGCCGCGTGGCTGGCTTAGGTCACCGACGTAAAGACCTTTCCATCCCGGTTGGGCGGCGGCTTTGCGCGAAAGCTTCTTCACAAAGTCAATCAGCTCGGGATGGCCCCAGTTGCGGTTGCGCGATAAGCGCATCGCCTGCCATGTCGGCCCGGTTTCCGGAAGCTTCTCGGCGCCCGCCAAACAGCCCTTGGCATATGACCCAAACGACGCAGAGCGGGTTGCTGTGCCTTTACGGGCAGCTCCAAACAGTTCTTTCGCGGGCTGTTGTGCGACAACAACTGGAGCGCTCGCCCCAAGCATCATCACACCAGTTGTGATTCCGACGACCCACTGTTTGAATGCTATCATGTTCGAAGTGACCTTTTACTGTTCACCATCAGGTTTAACCCAGATCAGAAGAATAAGTCCCAGCAAAAAGAGCCCGATAAGCGGGGACACGCCGAGTCGCGCACTGCCCGTCACCGTGGTGAACCACGCGATCAGGGCAGGGGCCATGAAGGCGGTCGCACGTCCCGATAGTCCGTAAAGCCCAAAGCTTTCGGTGGGCGCATTCGGGTCTGCGTGGCGCACCATCATCGACCTGCTGGCGGATTGAAGCGTGCCGCCCATGCCGCCAATCAGAATGCCGCAACCGAAGAAGATAGCGTCTGGGATGCTTGAACCTGGCGGCAATGCAATGCCAAAGACAGCCTCGCGCGTCATGTTGACGATTAAAACGCAGACAGCAATCAACACCAGAATTGCGCCAATGATCACAGGTTTTGGACCGTGTTTCCCGTCGATACGTCCCCCCAGCCAACTAAAGAGCGCCGCCGCAATCCCGGCGATGATCCCGAATATGCCGATCAGGACAATCGACCAGTTCAGAACAAGGCTCGCGTATACGCCACCAAAGCCATAAAGCCCATTTAGAGCATCGCGATAGAACATCGAACTGCCCAAATATGAGGCCAGACTGCGCTTGTGCCGCAAGCCTTTGATCGTGCGCCCAAGGATTGAGAACGCGCCGGACAGGCTGTGTTTCATGCCCGGTTTAGGCACGTCCTTAACCCAAAGTGCATAAGGGATCATGAAAATGGCGAACCAGAGCGCCACGAAAGGCCCAACGATGCGGGTGCCCTCACGCGCCTCGGCATCCAGAAGCCCCAATCCGGGCTCCAACCCAACCAGTGTTTTTCCGTTCGGCTGTTCCATGAACAGAACCAACATGATGGCCAAGGCAATCAGTCCACCGACATATCCGAATGCAAATCCTGAGCCAGAGATCTCGCCCACCTCATCTTTGTCCGCCAGACTGGGCAGTTGTGAGTTGGTAAAGACCAGAGCGAACTCAGCCCCAATGAAGCCCAGCGCGAACATGAAAATCATTGCCCATAGGTTCGACCCATCAGGCTGCGTCCACCACAAAGATCCAGCGCCGACGACATAAAGCAGTGCAAAAAAGGCAACCCATGGACGCACGCGCCCTGCGGTATCAGCCAAGGCACCCATGATGGGCGCGCCAAACCCCACGATAAGGCCAGCAAGCGCCAACCCCCAAGACCACATGCTTTGCGCTTTGGCATCGGCGGCCTCTTCGGCCAAGCCCTGTGACATGAAATGCTCGGCACCCACTGCGGCAAAGAACGGGCCAAAGACAAAGGTTAGAAGCAATGTGTGATAGGGCTGGCTGGCCCAATCGAACCAATACCATCCCCAAATACGCTTACGTGCCGAGATCTCTGCCATTTCTGCCCCCTGTTTTTTTCGATCAAACAGGGAAACAAGCGTTCGGGCAAGAGAAGTTACTGCTCAGGTGGCCAAGGTCGCGTAGCGTCAGCATCAATCCACGCCTGAACCCATGCGGGCATTCTGGGCGCTGGGCCGGTATGACCGACAGCCTCGACCACTCTGTCTGTGGGCACGATGCCGTTTCGATCCGTCACAGCCGACCTATAGACAATCTGGTTGGCGCACTTGTCTCCAAGCCACATGGTTTGTTCGACATATACAAATTTTTCGTCCCATCCGACCAAGCGGCTGCGCATTTCGAACCGGGCAAAAGTGCGGATGCGCATGCGATAACGTACGCTTGCCCCGGCCATGGTCAGACCCCAACGGTTCTTGATCAACGCGCGACTTAGCCCCGTGCGGCCCGCCAACGGTATCCGGCCCAGATCGTACAGTGTCAGGGTCCGCCCATTGTTCAGCTCGCGCCACAAGTCGATGTCCCAAGGCCAGCAACGATGGTGGCTGACATGGACACCATCGACGGGCAGAGGCTCGGCTTTGGCGTATTTCGCCATCTCTTTGATCATGCGGATGAAGGGGTACATATGCGCTCCTATGGAATGTGTCCGACCTGCCGCGACTTTTGTGGAAGGTCAATCCATACCGTGCGTAACCCTTGCCCTCGGGGCATGGGCGGCCTAGATGAAAAAGACCCAAATTCAAGGAGCCGACATGCAATCCCTGATTCAAATCCTGATGCTGATCATAGATATCGTATGGTTCATCATAATCGCGCATATTGTTATGTCGTGGCTGATCAATTTCCAGGTTCTGAACCTGCGCCAGCCCGTCGTGGCCCAGATTTGGTACGGTCTAAATCGTTTGCTAGAGCCCGCATATTCGCGTATCCGGTCTTTCTTGCCGAACATGGGTGGATTGGATCTTGCCCCGCTGATCGCGTTGATCGTGATTTATGCAATTCGAATTATCCTGATCAATAACGCGGCGACTTTCTACTAACGCCCTTGCCGCCTACGCGCTGGCATGGGAATGTGCTGTCAAAACACCGAGCAGCACATCCATGCCCCGCGATCTTGATCTACTGAAAACCGTTTTTGGTTTCGATGAGTTTCGGCCCGGTCAGGCCGAGATCGTGCAGGCCGTTTGTGCCGGTCAAAACACCCTTGCGATCATGCCGACGGGTGGCGGAAAATCCCTTTGCTTTCAACTTCCTGCGCTGGTGCGCGACGGCGTGACGGTAGTGATATCCCCGTTGATTGCGTTGATGCGTGATCAGGTACGCGGCCTTCAGGCGGCGGGTGTGTCGGCAGGGGCGTTGACCTCGGGCAATACGCAAGAAGAAACCGATGCGGTTTTTGAAGCGATCGAGCGGCAGGAGCTGAAGTTGCTCTATATGGCGCCAGAGCGGTTGGCCTCGGGTGGTACGCTAAACCTGCTGCGCCGGATCGGCACCAGCCTGATTGCCGTGGACGAAGCGCATTGTGTCAGCCAATGGGGCCACGATTTCCGCCCCGATTACCTGCGGATCGGAGAATTGCGGCGCGCGCTGGATGTGCCTTTGGCGGCGTTCACGGCGACCGCAGATGAAGAAACCCGCACCGAGATCATCGAAAAGCTGTTTGATGGCACACCACCGCAGACTTTTTTACAGGGATTTGACCGCCCGAATATCCATTTGGCGTTCACCGCCAAAAACAGCCCGCGCCAGCAAATTCTTTCCTTCGCGGCCGCACGAAAAGGGCAGTCGGGAATTGTCTATTCTGGAACCCGCGCACGGACCGAGACATTGGCGAAGGCGCTGTGCGATGCGGGCCATATGGCGGTGCATTACCATGGGGGCATGGAGGCCGAGGATCGGCGAGAAGTCGAACGCCAGTTTCAGCAAGAAGACGGTTTGATTGTTGTGGCAACAGTGGCATTTGGCATGGGCGTAGACAAACCGGACATTCGTTGGGTCGCGCATTCCGATCTACCCAAATCGATTGAGGCTTATTACCAAGAAATTGGCCGCGCTGGGCGTGACGGAGCCCCGGCTGAAACGCTGACGCTGTTCGGGGCGGACGACATCCGGTTCAGGCGCACTCAGATTGACGAAGGTCTGGCCCCTGCCGAACGACGGTCGGCGGATCACGGGCGGCTGAATGCTTTGCTCGGTCTGGCTGAGGCGCACGGCTGCCGCCGCCAACAGCTTCTGGCTTATTTTGGGGAAGAGGCGGAACCCTGCGGAAATTGCGATCTTTGCACCACCCCGCCTGATTTGTTCGACGGAACTGTCGATGTCATGAAGGCCCTCTCAGCGATTTTGCGCACAGATGAAAGCTTTGGTTCGGGGCATGTGATCGACATTCTGCGGGGCACGATGACAGACCGGGTGCGTGAACGTGGGCATGATGGATTGCCGACCTTTGGTGTGGGGAAGGACCACGACAAACGCCTCTGGCAGGCAATTTTTCGACAGATGCTGGGGCTCGATTTGGTTCGGCCGGACCCGGAACGGCATGGCGCGCTTAGGATCACAGAAAAAGCTCATCCGGTTTTGCGTGGCGAAGCGCAGGTTACGTTGCGACGCGATACTCTGAAAGCGGCACGCAGGCCTGCAGCGAAGATGTTGGTGTCAGAAGAAGACGCGCCGCTTTTGTCCGCCCTAAAAGCCAAACGCCGCGCCTTGGCCGAAGCGGCAAGGGTGCCGGCCTATGTGGTCTTCACCGACAAGACGCTGATCGAGATGGCGGAAACGCGCCCCGCCACATTGGATGATATGGCGCGGATCGGCGGGATCGGCGCGAAGAAACTGGAAAGCTATGGTGCTGCATTTCTCGAGGTTGTCTCGGGTGAGGTTGAACACATGCACCCTGCGCGCCGCAAGCTGGCAGGACGCATAGCGGGTACTTTATTCGATCGTTTGCAGGATGCAGCGACCGCGCTTTTGCGTGGTGAGGACGGCACCGGTAAGTACTTGACCATCGCGCCGGGCACTTTGCGGAAAATTGCGGAACGAAAACCGGTGAGCCTAGGGGATCTTAGCAGGATTTCGGGTATGAATGACGCCAAGGCCGAACGATTTGGCCCGGCCTTTTTTGAGATTTTCAGCGAAGGGGAATGACATGTTGGTTGTGGTATCACCGGCCAAGCGGTTGGATGAAAAGCCTGCAGTAAATGGTGCGGGGACACGTCCAAGATTTTTGGATCAGGCTGGAATTCTTGCGGATACAGCACGTGCGGTTGGGGCGGAAGGGCTTGAGAAACTCATGCATATTTCACCCAAGCTTGGGGCACTGAACGCCGAGAGGTTTGCCGTGTTCGGAAGTGGGCAGGGTGAGAAGCCCGCGATTGAGATGTTCGCTGGTGACACCTATGCGGGATTGGATGCGGCCAGCATGGATGAAGATGCGCTGCGATATGCGGATGATCACCTTTGTTTGCTGTCTGGTCTTTACGGGTTGCTGCGCCCCTGCGATCAGATCGCGCCTCATCGGCTTGAGATGGGGACACGTATCACGAATCCACGTGGCAAGAACCTGTATGAGTTCTGGGGGCCTCGCATTGCCGATGCTTTGAATGAAACTGCCGATCAAACTCAAAGCGAGGTGTTGGTGAACTGCGCGTCGGTCGAATACTTCTCGGCAGTGCAGAAGGACAAGTTGAAGCTTCGCGTCATTACGCCACAATTCTTAGAGATGAAGAATGGCACAGCTAAAGTGGTCAGCTTTTTTGCCAAGAAAGCGCGCGGATCTTTGGCGCGGTATGTCATGCAAAACCGACTGCGTGACCCTGACGCTTTGAAAGATTTCGATGTGGGTGGGTACCAGTATCAGCCCGACACAAGCACGCCCGATCAACCGGTCTTTTTGCGCGACGAAGGGTAACTATACTTCGTCTTGTGGGGATATGGCCTCTTGGGGGCAATTTCTTAGGATTTCTTCAAAAATCGCAGATTTTCGCAGCGGTTTGGTTAGATGCTTATCAAGTCCATGTGATAGGATTTCCTCGGCATCTCCGGGCATCGCGTGCGCGGTCAGGGCAACAATGCGGGTGCGGGGAAGGCCCTGATCCTGCTCAAGAAGTCGAATGCGGCGCGTGGCTTCCTTTCCATCGACCTCGGGCATGGAGATATCCATGAAGATCAGGTCGGGCTTGAAGTCCAGAAATGCCTCAACCGCTTCCAATCCGTTGTTGGCGAAACGCAGATCAATGTTCAGAGATTTGACCAGTTTCGAGAACACGAGCCTGTTTGTTTTATTGTCTTCGGCAGCCAAGATACGCATCAAACGGTTTTGATTTGGGGTGAGGGGCTCTTCAAATTGGGGCGGGTGTGCGTCAGCTTCCATATCTTCCGTTGTTTGTGCATAAGAATTAAGGCTGCTGAGCGTTTCAAAAAGGATATTTCGCAAAACAGGTGTGTGAAGGATATGGGACGCAATGGCGACACAGCTACAATCAGCTTCGCGTTTCTGAGGAGGCGTGAGCAGGATCAGTTCAATGTCCGGATGAGCGGATCTAAGCGCCCGTAACGGGTCTTCATCTGGAGACCCAATTGCGCAAAGTGCTTCGTCCACAAACACCACTTTCGCATCTGCACATTTCTTCAAAAGCTCTGCTGTTCCTGTTGTGGTCTCAACGACAAACCCCAGGGCTTTCAACCGCCTTTCAAGAATGCTTTTGTTCAGCCCGTCCGACAGAGCCAAAATGGCTTTGCCGGGATTGTCGGGAAGCGCGGGTTCGACCACCTGTTCCAGAGCGGGCAGCGCAATGTTGAATCCAAAACAGGACCCAACACCTTCTTTACTTTCCAACCAAATCTCGCCGTCCATCAGCTCGACCAGCTGGCGGGCAATGGACAGACCAAGGCCTGTGCCTTCGTAGCGCCGGTTTTGTTCATCTTCGACCTGATTGAATTCCCCAAAGATATGAGCCTGCATCTGTTTGGGAATGCCGATGCCACTGTCTTCAACCGAGATAAGGACGCGATAATCCTCATTCTTCACGCCGGGTATGCCGATGGCGCGCACCAGAACATGGCCTTCCGATGTGAACTTCACGGCATTGCCAATAAGGTTGGTTAAAATCTGTCTTAGACGTATCGGGTCGCCCATGAAGCCCGACGGCATAAACAGATCGAAGTCGATTGATAGTTGAATGCCTTTCTCTTGCACGGTTGGCTGCAAAATGGTGATGACATCCAAAATCGTCTTTTCCAGATCAAACGGCTCAGGATGAAGCGTGAGTTTCGCTGCTTCGATCTTGGAGTAATCCAGCACGTCGTTAATGATCGTTAAAAGGGCTTCACCCGATTTGCGGATGGTATCTACATACAGGCGTTGTTCTTCGTCTAGATCCCCTTCTGCCATCAGCTCAGCCATAGACACGACACCGTTCATGGGAGTGCGAATTTCGTGACTCATATTGGCAAGGAATGCTGACTTGGCACGGTTCGCCGCCTCAGCGCGAATGCGGGCTTCCTTCAGCTCGGTTTGATAGGTGACGGTTTCCGTTATGTTTAAACCAAGGCAAACCATATCCCCATCACGCGACCGGCGGTCTACCAGCTGGATGTGTGTGCCGTCCCAAAGACGCAGGTTCAAAGGGTCACGTCTGGGTGCGTACCAGCGGTCAAGCATCGTGTCGCGCCACGCCAGTGGACGCAGGTCACCGATGTCAACAATGCCTTCTTCAATCACAATGTTTAATATGTCGACATACTGGATGCCTGGGGCCACACAGCCTAGCCCGTCGAAGGGTTTCAGATAAGCGCTGTTGGCAGCAATCATGCGATCAGTCTGGTCAAAAACAGCAAATCCGTCTTCGATGGTTTCCAGTGAATCCCAAAGTCGCCGTTTCGCGATTACGACTTCCTTGTTTGCTTTTTCAAGATCTGCACGGACTTGGGAGTTCTCCCCTTTGATTTCTTTGACAACTTCGCGGGTCTCAGTAATCTCGTCCGACAGTGACAATGCATGTTGAGACAGCATTCGGTTTGCATCCGAAAGCTCGGCCTGTTTTTGCGCGAGCAGACGCTCAGCGGCCATTCTGGCACGACGTTCCTGTGAAAGGATATCTTCGATTTTCATTCCCGGTTCTCCGGATTCCAAAACTGTCAAATTCAGCATCGGGCATTACGGTGAACAGGAACTTAACGGGAACGGGAAAACTTGAAGCAGAAAGTAAAAACCCCGGCGCGTGGCCGGGGTTTTTCGTATTAGTCTTCGTCGTCTTTGCTGTCCGGCAAGTTAAAGAGGCTATCCGCATCCGGAAGCTCTTCTTCTTTTTCTTCAGGCGTATCCGACAGAGTGAAGGTTTCAAGCCCTTCAATCGCGCTTGGGATCTTCGGTTCAGTATCCATTGCAAGGCTCTGCTCAGTCGAAACCAGCTTGCGACGCTCGTCATCCGACATCACGCCGCCTTCTTTGGCTTGCTTAGCCGCGGCTTTTTGAACCGCTTGGTCTAGCTCGCTCTGCTTACAAAGACCCAAGGCTACCGGATCGATCGGCTCCATGTTCTGAATGTTCCAGTGTGTGCGCTCGCGGATCGACTGAATGGTTGGCTTGGTTGTGCCGACCAGCTTGGCAATCTGAGCGTCGGCCAGTTCCGGGTGGAACTTCACCAACCAAAGGATCGAATTCGGGCGATCCTGACGTTTCGACAGAGGAGTGTAGCGCGGGCCGCGGCGTTTTTCTTCGCCGACAGCGGCGGCATAGACTTTCTGCTTCAACTTATGAAGCGGATTGTTTTCAGCTTTCTCGATCTCGTCCGCATCAAGCTGGTTGTTGGCGACCGGATCAAAGCCTTTCACGCCAGTTGCCACATCACCATCGGCGATGCCTTGGACTTCCAGCTCATGCAGGCCACAGAAATCGGCAATCTGCTTGAAGCTAATTGTTGTGTTATCCACCAGCCAGACGGCGGTGGCTTTTGCCATGATCAGTTTGCTCATCTGAACACTCCTTACAATATCGGCCCGGATACAACTCTCCCGCGCCCTGGCTGGGCTGTCTGGTGCCTTTGGGCCTTCCAGACGGGTTTCCGTTGTCGGGGAACTTGAGGCCTATATAAGGGGAGAAGGCGAAAGAGGGAAGTGCAAATGCGTCAACTGGTATTGGGTGGCATGTTGTGGCTGCTGGCAGCGACGAGCAGCTGGGCAGACGGCGAGCGCGCCGGAGAATTCGACTATTACATCTTGTCGTTAAGTTGGTCGCCAAATTGGTGCGCCACGACCGGAGATAGTCGCGGATCAGAGCAATGCGATCCTTCGCGTGATTTGGGATGGGTCGTTCACGGCTTGTGGCCGCAATACGAACGCGGTTGGCCAAGCTATTGCAAGACTGCAGTGCGCGCACCGACACGCAGCATGACCGCCGCGCAAGCCGACCTTTTCGGAACCAGCGGGGCGGCTTGGTACCAGTGGAAAAAACATGGGTCCTGCGCCGGGCTTGAGGCGGGAGTCTACTACGACCTCATCCGCGACGCTTTTGGTAAAGTGAACCGTCCCGAAGTTTTCCGAAAGCTGGAAGACCCAGTGCGTCTGCCCGCATCTGTGGTAGAAGAAGCATTCCTTCAAGCCAACCCGGAATGGGAGCCTGACATGCTGACCATCACCTGTAAGGGCGACCGTATTCAAGAGGCCCGCTTGTGTCTGACGAAAGACCTTGAACCACGCATCTGCGCCCGTGATGTGCGCAGGGATTGTTCAGCCACAAAGGCTCTTCTGGATCCTGTGAGGTAGGCATGTCCCTGTTTAAACGTTTTTTTTCAGCCTTAACTCCCGACCCCAAAGAGGTCGAAGCCGAAACCCGAAAGTGGTGGGTGACCTGTAAGACCTGCGGCCACAGCAAGAACCTGTGGGAGGTGGGCGGCGTGCGCTACAAGGCGACAGGCACCAAATCCAGCCGGGGGTTTTGTTCGCAATGCGGACTGAAACGTTGGCTGAAGATCCATAAGAAAGACGAGGCCTAGCCCGCGAGGCCAACCCCAAGGAAATAGGGCCAAAGGAGTATGGCAAACAGCCCTTTCCAGAAGCCGAGTTGCAGATATCCGAGTGAAAAGAGCCAGCCGATGAACCATAAGCTCCCAATACACTCTCCGCCTTTTGATTTCGAAGCCATAAGTCTCTCCATATGTTAATGGTATAAACTTAAGGTAGTGTGCACGGGGTGCTTTTCAAGGATAGAAGTAAGGCCAAACCTATAGAGGGCCGACTGTCGGTTCCCAAATTCCATCCAAATGCGATGCTTCGTGATCACCCGGCCATGGTGGCATAGAAACGCAGATGAATTTCAGAGGTTCTTTACCAACATTTCGATACTGAAAAGCTGTCCCAACAGGGATGTCGATTGAAACGCCGGAAACCAACTGAGTGATCTTCTCTTCATCGTCATTTCGACGCCAAATCTCGCCGTGACCTTCTAAAACATACCAAATTTCGCTTACTGTCTCATGAATGGTCGCTGTGTTTATCTGACCGGGGGCACTGTACCATGGATCATGTTTCCAGTGCTCCCATCCATGATAAAGCGAATATCAGCACCCGCTGGTGACTTTGTATCGGCCAATTCTGGAAGGGTGGTAGTTTTCATTTTAGTTCCCTCCAAACAGTGAACACGAGAACAATCCTGCAGTGATGCTCTGTTCAAAATGTGAAATGATCGCGATCGGGCCGTACAGAAGTCAATGTTGTTGCCTTTGGTTAAGCCCTGCTAGCGAGTCAGCTTTGATTTCAGCTTGTAAGCTGCTGCTTTCGATGCCGACTTACCCGCAATCAGAGAGGATTTTTGCACCTGGTAGCCAAACTGTTCAAAATCCTCACGATAACTCACATTGATCACCGACCGGTCGGCTGTGCTCCATTCGACGGGCAAACTAGTTGTGTCGCTCGGACGTTCATGGGGTACAGCTTTCGGTTCGGGTAACCCCATCCGGGAAGCAACATCTTTAAGGATATTGTCGATGCCGTCTTCGAACTTATAAACAACGGTATTGTCCCCAATGTATTCCCATTGTGGCCGCATGTGTCCGTCGAACTCAAACGGGTTATGACGCGCTCGCGACATTGCGCGATCCAGCCATGTGCCGAAGCGCAGGCCGTTATGCTTCAGGCGATTTCGATTTCGCATTCGGTACTCGGACGCCGCACGGGCATAGGGATCACGCACAATCGAAAAGACGAAATCGAAGTAATCTTCTTGATACAGGACTTGAATGTCCTGCCAGCGGAAATGCTGTGGTGTCGTCATGAAACAGCTGTTCACTGACGGGCTTTTCAGTTGAAGCGGACCCAGAGTTTCCATCCAATTCTCAACCGAGCTGCCACCGGTTTTCGGAATGTGGATGAACAGAATGCGTTTCCCGTCATGTTCGATATAGGGCACTAGCTAATCTCCAGAACGATTTTACCAATGTGGGTGCTGGTTTCCATGCGAGTATGCGCCTTGGCTGCATCTTCCAACGCAAAAGTCTGATCCATGACGGGTGCGATACGACCGGCGTCCAGAAGGGGCCAGACCTTCTCAGCCAATTCCTCGGCGATGCGGGCTTTGGCAAGGTCGGATTGCGGGCGCAGGGTCGATCCGGTGACGGTCAGTCGCTTGGCCATGATCATCGCGAAGTTGATCTCGGCCTTGGGGCCGGACAGGAAGGCGATGTGGACCATGCGGCCTTCTACGGCCAGACATTTGATGTTGCGCGCGATATAATCGCCGCCCACCATGTCGAGGATCAGGTTCGCGCCGCCTTCAGGCTTCATCACTTCGACGAAGTCTTCGGTTTTGTAGTTGATGGCCCGTTCCGCGCCCAGATCGGTGCAAACGGCGCATTTCTCGTCCGAGCCAGCGGTTGTGAACACACGCGCGCCAAAGGCGTTGGCCAATTGGATCGCAGTTGTGCCGATGCCAGAGCTGCCGCCATGCACCAAGAACCGCTCGCCCGCTTGCAAACCACCGCGCATGAAGACGTTGGACCAGACAGTGAAGAAGGTTTCGGGCAGGCAGGCGGCCTCTTTCATGGCCATTCCTTCTGGGATGCGCAGGGCGTGAGCCGCTGGGGTCGTTACATATTCTGCATAGCCGCCACCGGGCAGAAGGGCGCAGACCTTGTCGCCCACGGCCCATTGCGTGACGCCATCGCCCACGGCCACAACCTCGCCCGAGGCTTCAAGGCCGGGCAAGGGACTGGCGGTCGGGGGCGGGGCATAGCTGCCTGCGCGTTGCAGCGCGTCGGGACGGTTCACACCAGCGAATGCCACCTTGATCAGGATGTCGCCAGGCCCTGGCGTTGGAATGGGCTGTTCGCAAATCTGCAAAACCTCGGGACCACCGGGTACGGTAATCTGAACTGCGCGCATGGTGTCGGTCATGTGTCGTCCTCGTCTGGGTGCCAGCGGCCGGGATAATTAGGGTTCGGTGCGCCTGGGGCTTTGATTGTGTCGAGGATTTTGCCCGGTCCCGACATGAATGCTTTATAAAGCGCTGTTCCACGGGCTTGCCCTTTGATCTTTTCGATCTGCATCACGTCGTCAATGCGTCGATCCAAAAAAGCCCAAGTGGCTTCGTTATCGTCACTTTCATCGCCCAGCCAAAACAACACGACCGAGGAATAGACGGCCAACAACGTGGCCCGTTTTGTATACCAGTTCAGATCGGTCGAACTGTCGCCAAGCGTCTCCCAGATCAATCCACAGGTCGCCCAAAGCGCTGCCGCCCCGTCACTTGCGTTCTGAGGCATAGCAAAGAAGCTCATACCCTTGCGGACCATTTCTTTATCCGCGACCTCAAGCCGAAAACGCACGCCCGCCGCGATCTTGTCGCGAAATCGCATCTCGGACAGGTCTTCAGAATTCAACCGCTCGACCATCATGGCGTCACCCGCGCGATGATAGGCCAGTGCCAGATCCACCGCCCCTCGCGGATACATTGCGCGTGCATCGGCTTCCGACAGGTCGCAATCCTCGGCCGCGGCCAGAAGGGTTGCATCCGACCACCCATCAAAGGGGACATGGTTCAGGGCGGCCTCAAGCAATTTGTCTTTTTCAATCATAGGACGTTCCTTGCATCTGAGCGCGAACTGGACAAGAGGCTTCGTCGCTGCTATGAGCCAGCTTCCTGCAACTTTTTGCAAACTCTAACTTAGAAAGGTGGTGACAACCACATGCAGGTTTCGGTTCGTGATAACAACGTCGATCAAGCGCTTCGTGCGCTGAAGAAAAAACTTCAGCGTGAAGGTGTCTTCCGTGAGATGAAGCTTAAGCAACATTTCGAGAAGCCCTCCGAGAAAAAAGCGCGCGAGAAGGCGGAAGCGATTCGCCGTCAGCGCAAGCTGGCTCGGAAAAAAGCACAGCGTGAAGGTCTTCTTTAAGATCTGAACAGTGTTAGATGGGCAGGTTGTCAACTGTCCGTCAAAACGACCCCCGTAAGCGCTGCTTCCGGGGGTTTGTTGTTTTAATGGTTAGCGATTTCGCCAAGCATCAAGGATGTACCGGCTTGTCATCAAATCCAGATGTGCGCCGCCACCATTTTTATAAAGTGTGATGTCGTCAGCCTGTCGGGTAAACACACCATCCTTGTGGTCGTAAAGATCCCCCACCACATCGTCGCGGCTGATCACCCCTTGCGCTAGCGGTTCTTTGAATTCGCCAATGTGGTCCAGCACCGTGTCGCGGCTGTCCATGAATAGTCGGGCACGGGTCAGGGCGGTGTCATCAGCCTCGCGCATGTCGGGGCGATAGGCGCCGATCAGGTCGAGGTGCTGGCCCGGACGCAGCCACTCCCCTTTGATTAGAGGATCGGTGGTCATGGTAGCCGAGGTGATGATGTCTGCCTGTGCGAAGCCCTCTTCCAGCGAAGCCACTGCATCGGTCTTGTCGCACTCAGCCGCGAACTTGATAGCGCCTTCAGGGCTACGGTTCCAAATCAGGAAACGGGCGTCGGGGAACATGGCGGCGTATGCCATGCGTAAGTTGCGCCCAACCGTGCCAGCGCCAACGATCAGAACGACTTTACTGTCAGGTCGCGCCACAAGCCGCGCGCCCAAGGCGCTGTCGCCCGCAGTTTTCCACTTGGTCACCAGATGGAAATCAACGATGGCCTCAAGCTGCCCTGTCACGTCATCATACAGATTGACCGCCCCGTGGATCATCGGCTCGCCCCGTCCTGGATTACCGGGCATGATATTGGCCGTCTTTACAGCACTGCCCAACCCATCGATCCAGGCTGATCGGGTCAGCATCGTATCTTCACCACGATAAAGAAACGTGTCCCCAATCTCGGCCTTCGGTTTTGTGTGGCCGTCCAGAAAAGCGTCGGCCAGATCGTGCCAGCTTAGAAGGCTGTCTGCGTCAAATGGAATTAGCTCGGGGGTCACAGGTCGCTCTCCTTGATCAAGTCACGGGCGATAAGTTCATCTGCCCAATTGCGTGCGGTGGTGAAATGGTGGGTTTGCCAGCCGCGCCGGGCGGCTGCATCGATGTTTTCCTGCCGGTCATCTGTGAACAGAAGCGCCGATGGAACGATTCCACAATCCTCTTCAAGCATCTGATAGATCTGCGCGTTGGGCTTCGTGACGCCCATATGACCTGAAATGTAACGCCGGTCGAATTCGGTCAGGAAGCCGTATGCGGCCTCGCCAACTGCGAACGGGTCGATGCCGAAGTTGGACAGGGCAAAAACCGGAGTATTGCGTGCCCTCAACGCGCGCAGGGTTGCAACCGACAGATCGATGGCTGGGCTGGCGAGCTTCAGCCAACGATCATGCCACCAGCGTATTTCATCACGGAATTCTTGGTGTTGTTCAGCTGTATCGTAAATCACCTGCCGGAAGTCTCCACCACGATCGATTAGTTCGTTCATGAAGTGCAGGTCCACGGCCGCGAACATCTCTTCCCGCCGCTTTTTGCCGATCCATTGGTCGTAAAGCTCTTCAGGCTGCCAACGGATCAGGACGTTGCCAATGTCAAATACCACGGCGGAGACGGGAGTATTCTGTGTCATGCCGCGACCTTAGTGCGTTTGTACGGAAACGGAAGCCATAAAGGACCCAGAAGGTCAGTGGGTCTTGCGGTCGTTCCGATTTGGATCGTCTTGCGCGGCACGGGCATGATAATCCACAAGGCTGACAATATCTGCCGGCTTGGAATCTGCGGGCACACAAGCATGCGCGTTGGAGGCCAGCGAAAAGACAGATACATCTGAAAAGAAACTGGTGCCTGTTACAAAGACGATCCGTGCCTTTGGCAGGCGGTAGGCGATGTAGTCCGCCAAAGCAAAAGGACGCCCGCCATCGATATCCGCATCCAGTAGGATGACGTCAAACTCCTGCTCGGACAGCAGGGTCATGGCACATGGCTTCGTTGCTGCATGGGAAACATGCATGCCCTGCCGCACCAGATGTGCAGTCCAGATCTTGGCCAGATCAGGTTTGTCTTCAATAATCAGTGTTCGCATAAGGCTCTCCGCGCTTGCGGTATCGCATGTCTTGCTGGATTCTCCAAATCACACATGTTTGCGCCTATCTGTCGCCCAACACCGCTGCTGTGGCGCAATTTGCGTTGTCTTTCACAGAGTTTTCCGTTTGAACCGTGGGCAGCAAGTGAAGGAGCGCGCAATGACAACTTGGATCACCATCTGTGACACCTGCAAGCAAGAGGATTGGGCCGAGCGGGGGATGGAGCAAACCGATGGTGAAGCTTTGGCCGCGCTGATCGAGGCGCAGGCCGAGGGCACGCCGATCCGCACCCGTCGTGTCTCGTGTTTGATGGGTTGTGACAACAGCTGCAATGTTGCCATTCAGGCCCATGGCAAGCTTTGCTACACACTGGGTCGGTTCGAGGTGTCCAAGGACGCCGCACAAGGGATTGTTGACTATGCCGTGGCCCATGCGGACAGCGAAACGGGGCAGGTGCCTTACCGTGAATGGCCGCAGGCCGTGAAAGGGCATTTCGTCACGCGCCACGCGCCGTTGCCGGAGGACACATGACCCAAGCCCAAGAACGCGACCATGGGGGCGGGCTGGACGCCGCAATCGCCCGTTTTGGCGGCACGCGTGCGGGCTGGCTAGACCTGTCCACGGGCATCAATCCCCTGCCATATCCCGTTGAAGGCTTCTCTCAGGATGCATGGACCGCATTGCCCGACAAAGCGGCTTTTGCGCGTTTGGAAGCCGCCGCACGTGCGTTCTGGAATGTGCCGGAAGAGGCAGCAGTTTTGGTGGCGCCGGGCGCGTCGGCTTTGATTGCACGCATTCCAAATCTGTTCCCTGCAGGTCAGGTTCAGATTGAAGGTCCGACATACAACGAACACGCAGCAGGTTTTCAGGCGCAAGGGTGGACGGTCACAGACCAAGCCGCCCCGGCCCGAGTTGTGGTGCATCCCAACAACCCAGATGGCCGCGTCTGGTCTGATCTGGATCTTGACCGTGTGATGACCGTGATTGATGAAAGCTTTTGTGATGTTCTGCCCGATCAAACCTTGATCAAAGCGGCTTCGAAATCGGGTGTTCTGGTTCTGAAAAGTTTTGGGAAATTCTGGGGTCTTGCGGGGCTACGGCTTGGCTTTGTGATCGGGGACCCATTGCTGGTCTCTAAACTGCGTGATGCCGTTGGCCCGTGGCAGGTTTCGGGGCCCGCTCTGGAACTGGGGGCGCAGGCATTAGAGGACCACGGCTGGGCCGACGCTACCCGAACCCGCTTAACCCAAGACAGCGCGCGTCTGGATGCGCTGATGACAGGGAAGGGGGCAAAGCTGATCGGCGGAACGACGCTCTTCCGGCTCTTTGATGTGGGGGAAGCGCAAGCTTGGCAGGATCGCTTGGCACAAAGCCACGTTTGGTCACGGATTTTCCCATACTCGTCCCGCTGGCTTCGCCTTGGCTTGCCGCATCCCGACCGGTGGTCTCAGCTTGAGGCAGCCCTATGAGCTGCGCTGGCGTACTTGTCCTAGCCCTTCTTCTGGACGCTTTGGTGGGCGAACCAGATTGGGCTTGGAAACGAGCGCCTCATCCCGCTGTCCTAATGGGACGCGCAATTGAGATGCTCGAGCGCAATTTGAATGAAGGTGACAACCGCTTTTTTAACGGAGCGTTGGGGATCATCGTGCTGGCCGCATTGGCTGGCCTTCTGGGAAGCGCAATATCACACCTTCCCCTTGGTGGGCTTTTCGAAATCATCGTGGCTGCAATCTTGCTGGCACAGAAATCCCTGGCGCAACATGTGCAGGCCGTCGCGGATGCGTTGCGCCAGTCGACAGAAGAGGCCCGCGCAGCCGTGGCGATGATTGTCGGACGCGACACCCAAGAAATGGCCGACGACGCCATCGCGCGCGGCGCGATTGAAAGTGCGGCCGAGAACTTCTCGGACGGGGTGGTGGCTCCTGCTTTCTGGTTCCTTATCGCGGGCTTGCCGGGGCTGATGATCTATAAGTTGGTCAACACCGCAGACAGCATGATCGGCTATCGAAATGCGCGGTATGAGCAGTTTGGCAAGTTCGCCGCCCGTCTGGATGATGTGTTGAACTGGATACCTGCGCGCCTGACCGCGCTGATCCTGATCTTGGCCAGCCGCAAATGGTCTGCATGGTCGGTGATCCGCCGTGATGCACCCCTGCACCGTTCGCCAAATGCTGGCTGGCCTGAGGCCGCGATGGCTTCGACCCTTGGTGTCGCGCTCTCCGGTCCACGCGCCTATCACGGTGAGATGAAGGACTTTCAGTGGGTGAATGGCGAAGGCGCGCGTAACATCGGTGCGAAAGAGGTTGATCAGGCGGTGGATGCGCTTTGGTCGGCGTGGTTGGTCTTGCTCGGGATTGTGATCGTGCTGGCGGTTGTCACCTGATGCGATTTCGGTAATCTGCCGCTTCAGCAGATGACCAAAGGTATTCACATGCAAAGAATTCTTTCCGCTGCGGCTGTCGCCGTTTCAATGGCGTTGCCCTTACAGGCTCAAACCGTCGCGTGTGGGGGAAGCTTTTCCGGCTTCGTTGGATCCATGAAGGATGCAGCCATCGCAAAAGGTCATTCCAAAGCTAGCGTAGACAAGTTCTTTGCCTCGGTCCGAAAAGATCAGGCCACGTTGAAGGCGGACCGGTCGCAGGGGATTTTTCAACGCCCCTTCGTGGACTTCTCGCGCCGCTTGATCAGCAAGGATCGCCTTGATCGTGGCCGCGCCATGCTGCGCAAACATGCAGCTGTCTTCGACCGGATGGAGGCTGAATACGGCGTCAGTCGCGGTGTACTGACTGCCTTCTGGGCGTTCGAAACCGACTATGGAGCATTCCAAGGGGACTTCAACACGCTGAATTCTTTGGTCACGCTGTCCCATGACTGCCGCCGTCCTGAACTGTTCCAACCACAGGTTTTTGCAGCGTTGGAGTTGTACGAGGCTGGTGCTTTCAACCCCGCAACCTCCACCGGGGCATGGGCTGGCGAGATTGGCATGGTCCAGATGCTGCCCGGCGATATCATCGAAGCGGGTGTCGATGGCAACGGCGATGGTAAGATCGACCTGCGCAGAACGCCCGCGGATGCGCTTCTGTCTGGGGCCAATATGCTGCGGTTGTTGGGTTGGCGAGCAGGAGAGCCTTGGCTGCAAGAAGTCACACTTCCATCCGATCTGAACTGGGCCGAGACCGGGCTGAATACGACAAGAGCAGTGTCAGATTGGGCCGCGCAGGGCGTGACGCCGCGCAGTGGCAAACTGGGTGCGGGGAACCTGCCAGCTTCGATCATCCTGCCGCAGGGACGCAAAGGACCGGCCTTCATCGCCTATCCAAACTTCCGCGTGTATTTCGAGTGGAACCAGAGCTTTGTCTATGTGACCACTGCCGCCTATTTCGCGACGCGGCTTGAAAGGGCGCTGGTGTTCAACGCAGGCAATCCCGATCCGGCGTTTACTGGTCAGCAGATGAAGGCACTGCAAAAGAAGCTGTCGTCGCGCGGCCATGATGTGGGCAAGATTGATGGAATTCTTGGCGCCAAAACCCGTGCGGCGATCCAAAAGGAACAAATCCGGCTTGGTTTGCCTGCGGATGCGTGGCCAACTGCCAAGCTGTTGAATGCGCTTTAGATAAATTCGCCCCCAGCCTTCGAGTGGGGGCAGTCGCTCATGAAAGTGCGTCTTCGAAGCTTTCGACAACTTCCGTCCAGATGTCAAAAATCTCGTCAAAATCGGTCATGCTGACACCGTCCTGACCGGTGTAGATGTCAAACTCAATCCGTGTGCCGCCGTCCTCTTGTCGATAGGCGCGCCCGTACCTTTCTTGTGCATTCCAATCGTTCAGGTCATCGGACGAGATTTCCAGGTCTTCCGAATACGATGCGTAAAACTGCAGCGAGTTACAGTTTTCGCTGTTGCGGCAGCCGTAGAAGAAAATGACGATTTCATCGCCAGAATAGTCGACCTCAATCATCGGATCGCCTACCGTGTCCTCCTCAAGCTTCGCAGGTGCACCAAGTTCTTCAAAATACTTCAAAACGCTTTCTGGTTCTGACGCTTTGACTTGCTGCGCTGTCGCTGCCTGTCCAGCAAGCAAGGACATGGCTAACGTGCTGGAAAAAAGAACAGATTTCATTGGTTTCTCCAAATATCGCTTTGTTTCGAACCTAGGGGGAAGGTCAGGCATCGGCAAGGCGCTGCCTGCTTAGGCGACCATCGCTTCGGCATTTTTAAGGTCGACGCTGACCAATTGGCTGACACCTTGTTCAGCCATGGTAACGCCGAACAGACGATCCATCCGAGCCATCGTCACAGCGTGGTGCGTGATGATCAGGAACCGCGTGTTTGTACGGCGGGTCATTTCGTCCAAGAGATCGCAGAAACGGGTCACGTTGGCGTCGTCCAATGGCGCGTCAACCTCGTCCAGCACGCAGATCGGAGCGGGGTTTGCCAAGAAGACAGCAAAGATCAGCGCCAGTGCCGTAAGGGTCTGTTCCCCGCCAGACAGAAGGCTGAGGGTCGAGAGTTTCTTGCCCGGAGGCTGACACATGATTTCAAGTCCAGCATCCAGCGGGTCATCGCTTTCGACCAGAACCAGTTTGGCCTCGCCGCCACCGAAGAGGTGTTTGAACAAGGTGCCGAAGCTTTCATTGACCTGCTCAAACGCCGTCAAAAGCCGCTCGCGACCTTCCTTGTTTAGGCTCGAAATCCCTGACCGAAGCGTTTTGATCGCTTCTTCCAAATCGGTCTTTTCGTTCAGAAGATGATCGTGCTCTTCCTGAACTTCCTTGGCGTCCTCTTCGGCGCGCAAGTTCACAGCACCAAGCGAATCCCGCTGCCGTTTCAACCGGTTTACATCGTGTTCGATTTGCTCAGAGGACGGCATTTTGTCCGGGTCGGCACCAAGCCCTTCCAACAACACATCTGGTGTGGTCTCCATTTCCTCTTCGATGCGCTCGGCTGCCAAAGCAACGGTTTCACGGGCTGCATCTGACCGGGCTTCAGCGCGGGCGCGGGCTTCGCGGGCTTCACCAGCAGCCCGTTCGGTATCGCGTTCCGCATTTGCCGCTACACGCTCGGCGGTTTCACCGGTTGCAAGGTTGTCAGCCGCTGCTTTGCGACGGGTTTCAGCCTCGCCAATGGCGTCGGCCAGCTCGTCACGTTTTGCGGCCAGTTCGTCAGGTGCAGCTTGTGCTGCCTTCAACTCGTCTTCGCTTTCGGTTTTGCGTTCGTCCAGTTCAGCTATCCGCTTGCCTGCAGTTTCCAATCGATGCTTCCAGCCCGAAATCTCTTTGGTGATTTCCTGCGAACGGCGGGTGCGTGCTTCGCCCTCGCGGCGCAACTCATCATGGGCCGAGCGTTTGGACATCATTGTCATTCGCGCGGCTTCCACTGCCATTTTGACCTCTTCAACCTGCGTGCGGGCCGCATCAAGATCGCCCAAATCGGCAACGCCACGTTCCGCCTCGGCCAGACGTTGACGTGCGCCCATCGCTTCTTCTTCGTGGCGCTTCACAGCCAGCCCGAGGTTTTCCAACTTACCCTCGGCAATGTTCCGATCCGCTTCTGCGCGGGATAGGGCGCGGTTGGCCTCGGTCACGGCGCGATCCGCATCACGGCGGGCATCACGGGCGCGTTTGTCGGCCTCGGTAGTATCAACCAGTCGCGTTTTCAGCGTGTCATGTGCTGCTCTGGCACCATCGGCGCGGGCGGTTGTTTCTTCCAGATCCTGCTTGAGTTCCTGCAAACGGTTCAGTTGTTCAAGGCGCAGTGCGGCCGTCGAGGATTGATCCTCAGTCCCGGCACGGAAGCCGTCCCAACGCCACAGATCACCTTCCATAGATACCAGCCGCTGGCCGGGTTTCAGGTCAGATTGAAGGCGGACAGCATCTTCGGTCGAGACCAGGCCGATCTGGCTCATCCGGCGGGCCAGAACCTCGGGCACGGTCACATAGTTCGACAAGGACATGACCCCATCGGGCAACGGTTGGGGCTGGCTGTATCCGGGCAGAGACGCCCAGCCAGAGGGCGCGTCGCCCTCAATCTCGGGCGCACGAAGGTCATCCGCCAGCGCTGCACCCAACGCTTTCTCGTAGCCAGATTTCACCCGCAGGCTATCAAGCACCTGCGTTCCCTCAGCCGCATCGCGCTCAACCAGACGAGACAGCGCCTGAACCTCAGCATGAAGGGCGTTAACTTCCCCTTCTGCAGATGAACGTGCTGCGCGGGCGTCTGCTTCTCGCGATTGCGCATCGGCGCGAGCCTCGTCCGCAGCAACAAGGGCGGCTTCGGCGTCTTCGGACGCCTTTGCGGCGGCGGTTTGCGCAGTTCCAGCAGCCGTAAAGTCGGCAGCAGCCTTATCCACGGCCCCCTTGGCATCGTCCATAGCGGACCGTGCGCGTGCGGCTTCGGCTTCGTTTTTCTCAAGCGTCTTTTGGCTGTCATCCAAAAGGCGATGCGCGGATTGGTGGCGCGCAGCGAGCCGCGCGACGTCTTCCGTCAGTTGCGTCAGGTCACCCTCACGCTCCTGCAAGATCGCGGCACTATCACGTGCATCTACGTTCGAGGCTTCCAGCGCGTCGTCATGCCCTTCCGACGCTTTTGCTATTTGTTCCTGTTCCCATTCCAACCGCTCAATGGTTTCGCCTGCGTCCTTGTTCAATCCGCTTTCACGCTCGATATCACGGGACAGCTGGGTGATGCGGCCCGTTAGGGTTTCGATCCGTGCGCGCGCTTGGTTTTCCTGATCGGACAGTTGATCACGCTGCACTTGTAGACGTTGCAGAATGGCGGCTGCGACAGCTTCTTCTTCGCGCAGCGGGGGAAGCCGATCTTCTGCGGTCTGCCGCGCTTTTGTCGCTTCGCGCGATGCGCCCTCGGCGGCGGCGGCGGCTTTCACCCGTTCTGTTAATTGGGTCTCTGCTTCAAGACGGGCGATGTCAGCTTCGCGCCAGCGACGATAAAGCAAAAGTCCTTCGGCAAGGCGCAGGTCGTCACCAATTGTGCGATAGCGAGCCGCTTGGCGTGCTTGCCGCGCCAGTTGACCCAGTTGGGAAGCGAGTTGTTCGATCACATCGTCAACACGGGACAGATTGGTTTCGGTGCCCTTCAGCTTAAGCTCTGCCTCGTGACGACGTTGATAAAGGCCCGAGATGCCAGCAGCCTCTTCCAAAATGCGGCGGCGCGCCTTGGGTTTTGCGTTGATCAATTCGCTGATCTGACCCTGTCGAACAAGTGCAGGCGAATGCGCGCCGGTGGACGCATCAGCAAAGAGCATGCTCACATCACGCGCGCGCACGTCCTTAGTATTCACCTTATAAGCCGATCCAGCATCCCGCGTGATCCGCCGAACGATTTCAAGGTTATCGCTGTCGTTAAAACCCGAAGGTGCCAGTCGTTCGCTGTTGTCCAGAAGCAGCGAAACCTCGGCGAAGTTGCGTGCTGGACGGGTCGAAGCACCGGCAAAGATCACGTCTTCCATACCACCGCCACGCATGGCAGTCGGTCGGTTTTCACCCATGACCCAGCGCAGCGCTTCCAACAGGTTCGACTTGCCGCAGCCGTTTGGCCCAACCACGCCTGTCAGCCCGTCCGCGATCACCAGATCGGTCGGGTCAACAAAGCTTTTAAAGCCATTCAGTCTGATCTTTGAAAACCGCAAGCGGTCTGCCTCATCTTTGATTCTTATCGTTTGGTGATTGTTCGAATGGAAAACGCATGAGTCAACGGCTCACACCGATATATGGGTGAATTGGCGGAGTTATCCACAAGATATTGCTAATTGCCGTGACGAAACAGATTACCACTGCCGTCATTTCCCACTGCAAGGTCGGTTTCGATCTTGACCCTTTGGGCCCTCACACGGCAAAGAAGTCCAGCATGGTTCCCAACGGGACATGAGGGAATGCAACGGAGGCGACCCAATTCGGGGTCTGATGTTGCAGCCGCCCCCGCGACTGTAAGCGGAGAGCGCCCGCCTTACGCCACTGACCCAATGGTCGGGAAGGCGGCGGCGCGCTTCGACCCGCGAAGCCAGGAGACCTGCCATGCGAAACCGAAACCGCCCGTCGGGGAGACGGGAATAGGAGACCAAGATGCAAGCAAAGATACCTGCCACCGTCGTCACCGGCTTTCTGGGCGCGGGCAAAACCACGCTGATCCGCCACATGTTGGACAATGCCAAAGGAAAGCGCATCGCGCTGATCATCAACGAATTTGGTGATCTGGGTGTGGATGGCGACATTCTTAAAGGCTGTGGGGACGAAACCTGCACCGAGGATGACATCATGGAGCTGTCCAACGGTTGCATCTGCTGCACAGTGGCCGAGGATTTCATCCCGACGCTGGAAAAGCTTCTGGATCGTGACACACCGCCAGATCACATCGTGATCGAGACCTCGGGGCTTGCGCTTCCGCAACCCTTGGTGCGCGCGTTCCAGTGGCCCGAGATATCGACCCGCGTGACCGTCGATGGTGTTGTAACCGTTGTGGACGGGAAGGCCGTGTTTGACGGACAGTTCGCGTCAAATCTGGATGCCGTGGAAGCGCAGCGGAAGCTGGACGAGAACCTAGACCACGAAACGCCTCTATCCGAGCTGTTCAAGGATCAGGTGACCTGTGCCGACATGATCGTGGTAAACAAGTCCGACCTGCTGGCGGACGGCGAAGCGGATCAGCTGGTCTCGAAGCTGACCGGGGATAGCCGCGATGGCGTGCAGGTCGTACGCTCGACCATGGGCGCGCTGCCGGTTGAGGTTCTGCTAGGGCAGGGCATGGGTGCCGAAGATGATATGGACGCCCGTCTGTCACTACACGAGAAGGGGCATCATCATCACGATGATCACCATCACGACCATGACGACGATCACCATCACCACGATCACTATGATGACCACCACCATCATCACCACCACGATCACGACCATGATGCGTTTGAAAGCTTTGTGGTCACGCTGGGCGAGGTCGCCGACCCTAAAGCCTTCGCCGAGAAAGTCGCCGACGTGATCCGTGCCAACAACATCCTGCGTCTGAAGGGCTTCGCTGCCGTCGAAGGCAAGCCCATGCGCCTGACGCTGCAGGCGGTTGGGCCCCGCGTGGACACCTATTTCGATCAGCCCTTCGGCACCCAGACCCGCGAAACGCGTCTGGTGGTGATTGGCCAATCCGGGCTGGACCGCGCTGCCATCGAACAGGCGCTGATCGCATGACGATTGAAGTCGTCCCCGGCGATCCGCGCAATCCACAGGCCACGGCGCTGCTCACGCAAAGCCATGCCTTGATGGAGAGCCTGTTTCCGCCCGAGGACAATTTCTTTCTGAACATCGACGACCTGTGCGTGCCCGAGATATCGTTCTACGTGGCCCGCGAGGGCGACGAGGTGCTGGGCACAGGCGCACTGGCCGACAAAGGTGATTATGGCGAGGTGAAGTCGATGTTCGTCTCGCCGGACGCGCGCGGCAAAGGTGTGGGCGAGGCTCTGCTGAGCCAGATCGAAGCCACGGCGCGCTCTAAAGGCCACGCGGCGATGAAGCTGGAAACCGGCAATGTGCTCTATGCGGCGCACCGCCTTTATGAACGGGCCGGGTTTGCCAAATGCGGACCGTTTGGGGATTACCCCGAGGCCAACAGCTCGATCTTCATGGAGAAAACGCTGTGAACGGCGCTTACGCCTTTTTGTCTTTATCAGCGGCGGCTTTCATCCGGGCCAGAAGCGCAGATTTGTCGTCTTTCCGGTTCAGCGGATTCTTTTCGGTTCCACGGGCGTTATGTTCGGAATGGCGGGGCTTGCCCTTGGCAGGTTTCGGCGCGCCGGCAGCTTTATAATCCATGGGGTTCACCTTGATCGGGTCATGTTTGGCCGGTCCATAACATCTTAACGCAAGGGACGCGACATGCATCTTCTGGCAGCCACTCCGGGCAGCATTGATGACGGGAAAGAACCGGTTGATCTGGGGCAGACGCCCTCGGATCTGGTGTTCATTTCGGCCGCAGACACGGAAATTGCAGGTCTAGCCCAAGCGCGGGGCGAGATGGACGGCGCACCGGGTCTGCGTCTTGCCAATATGATGCATCTGGCGCACCCAATGTCGGTCGACCTGCATATCGACAATTGCGCGACGAAGTCTCGGTTGGTTGTAGCGCGGGTTCTGGGCGGCGTCGGCTACTGGAAATACGGCGCCGAGCAATATGCTGCCCATCTGCGTGACGCTGGCGTGCCTTTGGCGCTGCTGCCGGGCGACGACAAGCCCGACGCGGAACTGCGCGCGTTGTCGACGGTATCGGATGAAGACTACGACGCGCTTTGGGCCTATCTGGTCGAGGGCGGGCCAGAGAACTCGGTTGGGTTCCTGAACTACGCTAAGGCGATGATCGAGGGCGGAGACAAGCCCGAAGCCGCGCGCCCCTTGCTGCGCGCGGGTGTCTATTGGCCCGGTGCGGGCGTGGCCGATTTGTCTGCCGCGCAAGAGGCGTGGACCGATGGTGACCCCATCGTGCCCCTCGTCTTCTATCGTGCGCTGGTGCAAGGTGCGGGGCTGAACCCCATCAATCGACTGGTGAAGTCGTTGTTGCGTCAGGACCTGAACCCGTTGCCGGTCTTTGTGGCGTCGCTGAAAGACCCGGTGTCGGTCGCCACGCTTGAAAGTCTATTTGCCGAAGCCGCGCCTGAGGTCATCCTGAACTGTACCTCCTTCGCGGTCGGCTCGCCGCACCAAGGCGACGCGCCCACCCAAAACCCGTTCGAAGCCACGTGGTGTAATTCCGCACCCGTGTTCCAAGTGGTACTGGCAGGCTCCAGCGAAGAGACCTGGGCCGAGGGCCTGACCGGCCTGTCCGCCCGTGACATCGCCATGAACGTAGCCCTGCCCGAAGTAGACGGGCGCATCCTGTCCCGCGCGATCAGCTTCAAAGGCGAGGCGTTCTTTGACGAAGCGACCGAGTGCCCAATCGCCACCTATAAGGCGCTGGGCGATCGGGTGCAGTTCGTGGCCGAACTTGCCGCCAATTGGGCACGTCTGCGTCGTGCTGCAACGGGCGACCGGAAGGTTGCACTGATCATGGCGAACTATCCCAACAAGGATGGTCGGCTTGCCAATGGTGTGGGTTTGGATACGCCCGCCGCCGTGGTTCACGCGTTGGGTCTGCTTGCGGATCAAGGATATCGGGTCCACGACGCACCTGCGGACAGTGGCGCTTTGATGCAGGCTGTGATGGCGGGGCCTACCAACTGGCTGACAGACCGGGCCGCACGTTCAGGCGGTGTCACCCTGCCGATGTCCGACTATCAGATCAACTATGGTCAACTGCCGTGGGAGATGCGTGAGGCGATTGAGAGCCGCTGGGGTAAGCCGGAACAAGACCCGTTCTTCACGCCGGGTGAGGTCGACTGCGGGTCGTTCTCGCTGTCAGTTCTGGAATACGGCAATGTCGTCGTAGGTGTGCAGCCCGCGCGGGGCTATAACATCGACCCGACCGACACCTATCACTCGCCCGACCTTGTCCCGCCGCACAACTATCTGGCCTTCTATTTCTGGCTGCGTCACACGTTTGGGGCGCACGCACTTGTCCACATGGGCAAGCACGGGAACCTTGAGTGGTTGCCGGGCAAGGCCGTGGCCCTGTCCCAGACCTGCTGGCCCGAGGCCGTGATGGGCCCGATGCCACATATCTATCCGTTCATCGTGAACGATCCTGGCGAAGGCACACAGGCCAAGCGCCGCGCACAGGCGGTGATCATCGACCACCTGACCCCGCCCCTGACCCGGGCCGAGACATATGGTCCGCTGCGCGATCTGGAAGCGTTGGTGGACGAATATTACGAGGCCGCCGGTGTTGACCCCCGCCGGATCGAGCATCTGCGTCGTGAAATTTTGACGCTGACGCAAGCCACGGGACTGGACGCCGATGTGGGCATGTCGGGCGAGGATGAAGACAGCGATTTGGCCAAGCTCGACGCCTATCTGTGCGAGCTGAAAGAGGCGCAAATCCGGGATGGCTTGCACGTGTTCGGTGAGTCTCCGACCGGGGATCTGGAGCGCGACCTTGGCATTGCACTGGTGCGTGTTCCGCGCGGGCAGGGCGAGGGCGGCGATGCATCCTTAATCCGGGCTCTGGCTGCGGATTACGGTGTGGATATTGATCCGCTGGATTGCGATATGGCGGCCAAATATGACGGCCCGCGCCACGAAGTTCTTGAAGCGGTCGAGGCTGGCAGCTGGCGCAGCAATGGCGATACGGTCGAGCGTCTGGAACTGTTGGCGCAGATGGCTGTTGGGTGGGATGAGGTGCCAGAGGAGTTTGCGGCAACCCGCCCCGTTCTCGACGCCTATCACGCGCAGGTTTTGCCCTCGGTTCGAGCTTGTGGTCCGGATGAGGGGGACGGGCTTCTCACCGCCCTTGCTGGGCAGTTCGTCGCCCCTGCGCCTTCCGGCGCGCCCACCCGCGGGCGGTTGGACGTATTACCGACAGGGCGGAATTTCTTCTCGGTCGACAGCCGTGCAGTGCCGACGCCAACCGCTTGGGCGTTGGGCTGGAAGTCAGCGAGCCTGTTGATCGACAAGCACCTTCAGACGCATGGTGACTGGCCGCGTTCGATGCTGGTGACCGCTTGGGGTACCGCGAATATGCGCACGGGTGGCGATGACATCGCACAGGCGCTCGCACTGATGGGCGTGAAACCCAAATGGGACAGCGCGAACCGTCGCGTGACCGGGTTCGAGGTGATCCCCTCGTCCGCCTTAGGCCGACCGCGCGTGGACGTGACCCTGCGTGTGTCGGGCTTCTTCCGCGACGCCTTTCCGCAGCTGATCGCCCTAGTCGACAGTGCGGCGCGAGCCGTGCAAGCGCTGGATGAACCCGACGATGTGAACCCCGCCGCCGCGCGTGTGCGGGCGGGCGAGGGCGCGTCGCGAGTATATGGTTCGAAGCCCGGCGCTTACGGCGCAGGGCTTCAGGCGATGATCGACGAGCGGCTTTGGGCCGACAAAGCCGATCTGGCCGAGGCCTATCTGGAATGGGGCGGCTATGCCTATGGCGCGGGGTCGGAAGGCACCCGCGACCGCGAAGGGTTCGAGGCCCGTCTGGGTCAGGTTGACGCCATCGTTCAGAACCAAGACAACCGCGAGCATGACCTTCTGGACAGTGACGATTATTACCAGTTCGAAGGCGGCGCGGCAGCAGCAGTATCAACACTTCAGGGCCGGGATCGTCCGATCTATCACAACGACCACTCACGCCCCGAGCGCCCGGTCATTCGCACGCTGGAAGACGAAATCGGCCGCGTGGTCCGCTCGCGCGTCGTGAACCCGAAATGGATCGATGGCGTGAAGCGCCACGGCTATAAAGGTGCGTTCGAGATTGCGGCGACTGTGGATTACATGTTCGCCTTCGCGGCCACGACAGGCGCGGTGCGCAGTCATCATTTTGACCTCGTTTACAGCGCATTCATCGAGGACGACGCGACCCGTGACTTCATCGAGGAGCACAACGACCCGGCTTTGAAAGAGATCGCCGAACGGCTGCGCGAAGCGATAGAACGGGGCCTGTGGAACCCACGGTCGAACTCAGCGCGGGCGGCGTTGGACGGGATCAAATGACCCATATGCGCTTCGCCGGGCTAGATGATGCCACGCAGCGGCGAGCGCTGGAGCAGATCATGCGCGAAGCACCCCATGTGATGGACGTGTTGAAGGTTGCACGAGACATGGATCTACCGGATTGGTGGCTGGTCTCTGGCGCGATTTACAATACCGTTTGGAACCATCTAACCGGTCGCGATCTGCGCCACGGGATCAAAGATGTGGATCTGTTCTACTTCGATCCCGACACCTCGTGGGACGCTGAGGATCGGGTGATCAAAAGAGGCGAAAAGCTGTTTCACGCAGACCCTCCGGTCGAGATCCGAAATCAGGCGCGTGTGCATCTGTGGTACGAAAAGCACTTCGGTGAAGCTTATCCGCCGCTTGGCTCATCGCGTGAGGGGATCGACCGATTTGCGTGTCGTACCCATTGTGTGGCCGCGCGGCTAGAACCTGATGATCGAATGTCGCTTTACGCGCCGTTCGGGCTGGATGACATCTTCGCCTTTCGCATCACGCCGAACCCAGTTCTGAACAATCGCGCCACGCATGAAGCTAAGTCGAAGCGTCAAAAAACGGAGTGGCCGGAGCTGACGATTGTGCCTTGGCCTGACGCCTAGCTATCGCAGTCAATCTCGGCGCGTTGGATCGCTTGATCGCCTGAAAGTGACCCTTCGACAACCTTGCAGCCAGTTGCTTGCTCAATTGCGACTTGGGACCGGGCGAGAATCACGGGCACGCGCGGCAGGGCTTCAAATCCTGTCCGGTAGACCTCGACCCAGTTTTCGCGTTGATGTACCGAAAAGACCGAGCCTTCGACCTCGACCTTTGTGGTGGCGGTGTCGCGATGCATGAATTGCGGGCTGGGGCTGTCACAGCCAGAGAGAACAAATGTTCCCAGAAAAACAAGGGTATAGGCGGTGCGCATGGGGTGGATCTCCTTTCCTGCCACCGTGCAGAAGCTTGGTTAAGAAAGGGTAAACCCTTCACTGCGACTGTCCGCGACATCTTGTGCATGCAGCTGGGCTTGAAGAACGTTACGATTGCAATTATAAAATATTCAAGAAAACGAATATGAATGGAGAAATCCAATGCAACTTTTACGTCCCGCGGACAAGTATTCGCCGCTTTACTTCCTTGCCTCAGTCGGGGCCGGTGGCCTGTCGGTCACCTTCTTCATGTACCTGATGTTCTGGGTGAAACACCCGGGTCAGCCAGTGCCGGTATTTGAGGACATCTTGGCCGCCTTCACCACCGGATCAATGGGAATGAAAATTGCCATTTCCGTTGCCTGGGCCGGGATCGCAGCCATGGTCTTCCTAAACCTGAAATACCTGATCTGGAACCTTAGAAAGTTTTCGGCTTTCCGTAAGACCGAGGCATATACCAATCTGAAGAATTCCAACGCCGAAACCACGATCCTCGCCATGCCGCTGGCACTCGCGATGAGCGTGAACGGCATGTTTGTTGCTGGGCTGGTCTTTGTGCCGGGCCTGTGGTCGATCGTGGAATACCTTTTCCCGTTCGCCATGGCCGCGTTTCTGGCAATTGGTTTCTTGGCGCTAAGCTATATCGGGGATTTCCTAGGACGCGTTCTGTCCAAAGGTGGGGTATTTGACGTCACCGCCCATAACAGCTTTGCGCAGATGCTACCGTCCTTTGCTCTGGCGATGACTGCAGTTGGCTTTGCTGCCCCCGCCGCGATGAGCGGAAACACCATCGTTGTCGGTGTGTCCCTGGTTGGGTCCACATTCTTCGGCGTGGCCGCGATTGTCTATGCATCGCTAGCGCTGTTCACGGCGTTTAACTCGATGCTGCATCACGGTACGGCCAAGGAAGCGGCGCCCACGCTGATGATCGTGATTCCTTTGATGACCATTTTGGGAATTATGTTCATGCGTCAAAACCACGGCTTGCACGCCACCTTTGATGTACACGGATCAGCAGCGGAAACCATGGTTTTCCTTGCCCGTCTGGTTGCTGTGCAAGTGCTGTTTGGGCTGCTTGGTTTGGTCGTTCTGTCGCGCGTAGGTTACTGGAAAAGCTTTGTTTTCGGAAACGAGACTTCGCCGGGTTCCTATGCTTTGGTCTGCCCGGGCGTTGCCCTTTCCGTGCTGCTGCATTTCTTCCTAAACTCAGGTCTGGTGAAGGCCGGAGTGGTCGACAAGTTCTCGCTGACCTACTGGGTGATTTCCGCCATTGCCATAGCTTTCCAGTTCGCCATGATTGCTCTGGTTGTTCGATTGAACAAACAGCATTTTGGCCGCGACGCAAGCTCGGCCGTACCAGCTGAGTAACACGCCACTCACGGTGGCCAAAATAAGCGGGCGCTTCGATATTCGGGGCGCCCGCACTTGCATCTGCGCAAGAGTGCTTTCACAGTGGGTTATCTTTCAGAAGTGAGACCAGAATGACCGTAGATCCCGATCGCCACGCCACAAAGATGGCAAAAAAGAAAGCCGCGCGTGATAAAATCATGGCGACAAAGACCGATAAGAAGGGTCTGATCATCGTGCACACGGGCAAGGGTAAGGGCAAAAGCTCTGCCGCGTTCGGGATGATTTTCCGCTGTATTGCGGCGGACATGAAATGCGCAGTGGTGCAGTTCATCAAAGGCGGCATGGATTGCGGCGAACGTGATCTGATCAATGCCAAATTCAGCGATATCTGCGAATTCTACACGATGGGTGAGGGCTTTACCTGGGAAACGCAGGACCGCACGCGTGATATCGAAATGGCGCAGGCCGCGTGGGAGAAATCGAAAGAACTGATCCGCGATCCGGCCAACAAGATGGTGCTGCTGGATGAGATCAATATCGCAATTCGTTACGACTATGTCGACATCAACGAGGTCGTGAAGTTTTTGGTCGAAGAAAAGCCTGACATGACCCATGTGGTACTGACCGGACGGAATGCCTCGGACGATCTGATCGAGATTGCCGATCTGGTGACCGAGATGGAGCTGGTGAAGCACCCGTTCCGGTCGGGCATCAAGGCACAAATAGGGGTCGAATTCTGACCCCGGAAACGGGAGTAAAGACGATGCCGAGATTTTATATGGCGTATCACGAGCCGACGGACGTGCCAGACGACAAAAAGGCCGAGATGCAAGCGAACTACAAAGCGTGGATCGCGAAGTATTCGGATGTGTTCGAAATGCCCGAGACGCCGTTTAAAGCGCAATGGACTGTGGACGGTGATGGTCACCGCGAAGGGTTCAAACAGCCGATGATGGGGTTTTGCGTGATCAACGCACCTGATGCGGACACGGCGCTGGCGATTGCCAGTGAAAACAGCTTTATCCAGATGGGCACGATACATCTGGCAGAGCTGATGGAGATTCCGAAGGGCTGAAAAAACCAGCAGCGGGGTGCGGGGGATTAGCCCGCTTCCCCCTGTGCGCGCAACTGATCCAGCGTCAGGCCCGGCGTGGCCACTTGTTCGTCTACGACCAGCTCGATCACAGCCAGTTTGCCTGAAGCTTCAGCACGCCGGAATGCGGCTTCAAAGTCTTCAGTTTTGGTGACCGTTTCCCCATGACCCCCATAAGCGCGGGCCAGATCTGCGAAATCCGGATTCACTAAGGCTGTGCCCGACACCCGCGCCGGATAGGTCTTTTCCTGATGCATACGGATTGTGCCATAGCGCCCATTGTTGACGATGATCGCGATAGGTTTGGCGCCATGCTGAATGGAGGTCGACATCTCGTTCAAAGTCATCTGGAACTCACCATCGCCAAGCCATGCAATGACTGTGCGGTCCGGGTGCTGAAGGCTTGCTGCAACAGCGGCAGGGAAGCCATACCCCATCGACCCCGAGGTCGGGGCCAACTGAGTTCCGTATTCCTTGAACCGGAAATAGCGGTGCAGCCATGTGGCGTAGTTACCTGCGCCGTTCGTCATGACTGTATCTGCGGGCAGATTGTCTGACAGCCAGTGCATGATGCGCTCCAGCTTAATTGGACCGGGGGTTTCGATGGGGGTCTGGAAGCTCTCGTAAGATGCACGCCCCTTGGCGGTCCAATCAGACCACAGATGGTCCGTTGTAGGTGCCTGCTGAGCCAAGGTTGCTATCGCGGTTGCACCTGTCGCCACAAAAGTCTGATCCGCGTGATAAACCCGTCCCAGCTCTTCAGCACAGGGATAGACATGTACGATTTTCTTGCATGTGGCGGAGGGGTCCAGCATCTCGTAGCTGCCGGTCACGATGTCGCCCAGGCGGCTGCCCAGAACGACGAGAGTATCGGCTTCGTCGAACATCGATCTCAAGCCGGGATTGATGCCCAGCCCGAGGTCTCCGACATAGTTGGGATGATAGTTGTCGACGTAGTCCTGTCGCCGGAATGCGGTGGCAACCGGCAGGTCGTTCGCAGCGGCAAAGCTCATAAGCTCTGCGCCCGTCTGAGCGGTCCAGCCTGGCCCACCTGCGATCAAAAGCGGATGCGTGGAGGTCGTGATGGCAGCCATGATGGCTTGTGCATCCGCAGTGCCAACGTGGCCCTGTGTGGTGGGAGCGGCTGGCCGGTCGGGCACGTCAGCCAAGTCACTGAGCATATCTTCGGGCAGCGCAACCACGACCGGACCGGGCCGACCCGTTCGCGCAATATGGAAAGCGCGTGCGAGGTATTCTGGCAAGCGATCCGTCGTTTCAACTTCGCAGGCCCATTTGGCCAAGGGTCCAAAGAACGCACGGTAGTCAACTTCTTGAAACGCTCCGCGGTCACGATGCCCGCGTGCGATCTGCCCCACAAACATCACCATCGGCGTGGCATCCTGCATGGCGACGTGAATGCCAGCGGATGCGTTTGTCGCGCCCGGTCCACGGGTAACGAAACAAACGCCCGGGGCGCCAGTCAGCTTGCCATGCGCTTCGGCCATCATCGCAGCCCCGCCTTCTTGCCGGCAGACGATGTTTTCAATCCTGCTGTCGTATAGACCGTCCAAAGCCGCTAGAAAGCTTTCGCCCGGGACCGAGAAGACGCGCTCCACGCCTTCGGTTTTCAGATGATCTACCAGAATTTGACCGCCGTGACGCATGCTTTGCCCTGTCTATTGCTTGACCTCTTCGACGTAGCGCCCCCTAATCAGGATGACGCGAACACGGAGGCTCATTTGTCCAAACACCAATTGCTTGGCATGTCCGGTTCCCTGCGTAAAGACGCAACGAACCGGTTTCTTCTGCGCAATGCTGCGCGGCTTTATGACAACGCTGATTTTATCGAGGCGGATTTGAACTTGCCGCTTTACGATGGTGATCTTGAAGCGGCAAATGGCGTGCCGGATGCCGTGGTGAGGCTGACGGGCCAGATCGCGGCGGCGGATGCCGTGATCATTTCGACGCCCGAATATAACAAGATGTTGTCTGGTGTTCTGAAAAACGCTCTGGATTGGGTCAGCCGGGTGAAGCCACAGCCTTGGGAAGGCAAACTGGTTGCCGTCATGTCCGCAGCAGCTGGTCGGGCAGGCGGGGAACGTGCGCAGGCGTCGCTGGTCGCGGCCATGACACCGTTTCAGCCCCGCCTTGTGATTGGCCCAGAAGTCGCCATCGCAGGAAGCTCGGGCGAGTTCGACGCAGATGGTCGTTTGAACAACGAGCGCTATGAGGCGAACCTGAAGAAGCTGATGGACAAGCTACGCAAAGCCGCCAGTTAGTCCTGAAGCTTCCGAGAGATTTCAATCAGGTTCCCTTCCGGGTCTCGCAGGTAAAGTGACTCGATGGGAAACACAGCGCCCGTGCGCCGGACGGGTCCTTCTATGATCGGAATGTCGACTTCATGCAGATGGGTTTGCCAATCGCCCAGCGGGTCTTGAGTCAGCAAACACAGATCCGCACTGCCCGGCACGGGCGTTTGCGCCTTTGGTTCAAATTCGTTCCCAGCAACATGCAGATTGATCTTCTGTGACCCAAATTTCAGGGCCCAACGGGTTGATCCATCAGCAGGCTGAAACCGCTCAGACGTCATCCCAAGCACGCCCTGATAAAATGCAATCGTTGAGTCAATGTCCGTTACGGTCAGCACCAGATGATCGAGCGCAGATAGCTTTGGTGACATCTTCTTTTCCCTTCGGACATAAGACGTTACGGTTTGGATATGCAGGACATAACACACGACCCATACATCGTCACCGACCAGTTGGATCCCGCCCGCGCTTCGGCATTTCTTGTCGCTCTGGGCAAGGCAGAGACCCCAAAGGCCGGCGATCCTTTGCCGCCGTTCTTTCACCAGCTCTATTTCTGGGATGCACAGCCGCCAGCCAACATTGGCCGTGATGGTCATCCAAAAGTTGGTGGGTTGATCCCTGACATGGGCTTGCCACGGCGGATGTGGGCGGGGGGAAGACTGTCTTTCACCTCGCCGCTACTTCTAGGGAAAGCCGCAGAAAAGCGCAGCTTCGTCGAGGCAACAGCGTATAAAACGGGCCGCACGGGTCCATTGGGTTTCGTGACTTTGCGTCATGAAATTTGGCAGTCCGGGAAGCTTGCAGTGACCGAGCATCAGGACCTTGTCTATCGTGAAGACCCGGATCCAAATGCGCCTGTACCAGTTCCCGTTCAGGCCCCTGGCGACGAGGAAAACCGCGAAGTTT
The DNA here is from genome assembly GCF_023016155.1 of Aliiroseovarius sp. F20344. Lineage (GTDB taxonomy): Bacteria > Pseudomonadota > Alphaproteobacteria > Rhodobacterales > Rhodobacteraceae > Aliiroseovarius. Next base: position 69,596 of record NZ_JALKBG010000003.1, on the reverse strand, counting down.
GGGAAATTAACTCGACGCTTCTGTTCCGCTACTCAGCTCTTACGTTCAACGGGCATCGCATCCACTACGATCTGGATTATTGCCGGGATGTTGAAGGCTATGATGGCCTTGTTGTGCATGGTCCGCTGTTGGCGCAACTGCTGATGCTTAAAGCAACGCGAGAGCTTGGCCCCTTGTCGGAATTCACTTTCCGCGCCATTTCGCCGGTTTTGCACTCGGAAGCTGCGATACTGTGCAGGAAAGGTCATTCGCTGTGGGTGTGTAGACATGATGGGCGGCTTTGTATGGAGGCGACTGCGCGCCGTGCCGAAGTCTAAAGACTGGCTTCGACCCGGAAATCTTCTGGGATCGCGTCCTGCCCATCCAACACTAGATCAGCCATCAACTCGCCCACGCGCGGGCCCATGCCGAAGCCGATTTTGAAGCCACCATTGGCGATGAAGGAACCGGGGCGGCCGGGGTATTCGCCCAGCATCGGCGCGCGGGATTTGGCGCGTGGACGCACCCCGGCCCAGCGTTCGATCACGGGCGCGTCTTTCAAAGCGGGGCACGCTGTTCGGGCGCGGGAGATTACGTCTTCGAGCGCCTCGTCACAGCTTGTGGGATCGTCAAACTCCCGCTCGCTGGTGGACCCGATGGCCACCGTGCCATCTGCGTGCGGGATGATATGTATGGCGTCTGCAAAAAGCTGCGGCATATCGCGTGCGTCATAGTCCAAAAGCGCGCTTTGGCCCTTCACGCCGTTGCCAACGGGTTTGCCCAGTTCTTCAGATAAGGACAGCATACCCTGCCAACCTGTCGCCCAGACCTCGGTGCCCTCAGACTGGCCTTCAGTCACGATTTCGCCACCCTTTGTTTGGATCGCGGCAATAAGAGTGGCCCCGGCGCGGCGGGGGCTCATTCGGGCGGTCAGCGTGTCGTAGATCAGGAAACCTGTCGGGCTGATTGGCGCCCAATCCGGGAAGTCCGAGGCCGGACGCACCTGCCACACGGCCTTGCCTTGCCACAGGGTTTCAGCCTCGACCGCACGGGTCTTGGCAAGGTCCAACAGGCGTTCGTCCGCGATGGGCTGCAACCGACCCGACCGCGCATAGCCGGGGGATTTTCCCGACACGGCCTCGACCTCGGCCCAATAGGTTTCCGCCATGATCAGGCTGTGGAACTGAAAGGCTTTCTTGGCGTTCCAGCGTTCCGGCACATGCGGGGCCAGTGCGCCGACAAGGCCTCCGGATGATCCAGCATCCGGTCCGTTTGGATCTATCACCCGTACCTTTGCGCCGCGCTTTGCGCAGCTCCATGCGACCGACAGGCCAAAAATTCCCGCGCCGTAAACTGTCACATCAGCGATTGCCATTGGGCCGTTCCTTCTTCATGGTCGCGCGGGTTTCATCAGCGTTCTAGGGCAGATCATGACAAAGCGCCAGACAACGACGACCACGGCGAGCATCACGTGGAAAGACAGCGGCGTGCCGGTGGCCGAGCGTTTTGACGACCCGTATTTCTCGCTCGAAGACGGTTTGGCCGAGACGCGGCATGTGTTCATTGTTGGCAACGATCTGGCGACCCGGTTCCGCCCTGGATTTCAGATTGCAGAGCTAGGGTTTGGTACCGGCCTAAACATGCTGGCCGCGTTCATCGCGTGGCGTGCGGCTGGGTCGCCTGATGGGGCTGGGTTCACCTCGTTCGAGGCCTTCCCGATGGAGGCCGCCGACATTGACCGTGCTCTGCAAGCCTTCCCCGAGGCCCATGCTGTTGCAGGCCCCTTCCTGGCCGCGTGGGAACAGGGTGAATTCCGGTTCGATATGGATGGGTTCACGGTCGAGGTGATCGACGGCGACGCTCGCGAAACCCTTGCCGCGTGGGACGGTAAGGCAGACGCATGGTTCCTAGACGGTTTCTCGCCCGCCAAGAATCCTGAACTGTGGGGCGAGGATCTGATGAACGAAGTTGGCATCCACACTGCGCCTAATGGCACGTTTGCGACATATACCGCTGCAGGTTTTGTCCGTCGCGCCCTAGACGCGGCGGGGTTCGACGTGGAACGTGTTCCCGGATACGGGCGCAAGCGGCATATGAGCCGTGGCACATTGCGGCCCTAGAGGACGCAATGGAGCGCAACAATCAAATCGGCATCTGGCTGATGGTGGCCACCACGTTCGTCTTTGCGATGCAGGACGGGATTTCACGCCATTTGGGTGGGGAATACAACGTCTGGATGGTCGTTATGATCCGCTATTGGTTCTTTGCGGCGTTTGTCCTGTGGCTGACCCGCCGAAACGGTGGACTGTCTCAAGCTTTGCGTCCTGCGCGCCCGTGGTTGCAAATCACTCGTGGTGCGCTTTTAGCGCTGGAGATCTGCGTCACGGTCCTGTCATTCACACTGCTGGGATTGGTCGAAAGCCACGCGATCTTTGCGATCTACCCCTTGATGGTCGCAGCCTTATCCGGCCCGGTACTTGGCGAACATGTGGGCTGGCGTCGTTGGGCCGCCATCGGGATTGGCTTCATCGGCATATTGGTCATTTTGCAACCGGGATCGGGGGTGTTTTCACCTTACGCCGTGATCCCACTTCTTGGCGCAGGTATGTTCGCGGTTTACGGGTTGATGACGCGACTAGCGGCAAAAACCGACAGCACACAAACGAGCTTTTTCTGGACCGGTATCATGGGCGCGGTTGTGATGACGGCAATTGGCATCTGGTTCTGGCAGCCGATGTCGCAGGGCGACTGGGCGTGGTTGGCGCTTCTGTGTTGCACGGGCGTGTTGGGCCATTGGCTGCTGATAAAATGCTACGAATTTGCCGAGGCCAGCACCGTACAGCCCTTTGCCTATCTACAATTGGTGTTCGTCAGCTTCATCGGCGTCTTGGTCTTTGGTGAGGCTTTGCACACCAATGTTGTGATCGGTGCTGTGATCGTCGTGTCGGCAGGCATCTTTACTTTGATCCGCAGCCGCCGCTCTACTTCTTAAGCTCTTTCAGCAGGCGCAAAGGTTCGGTCTTCCCGGTCAGCCGCGCGCGATAGACAGGCAAGCTTTCGGTCACACGCATCACGTAGTTGCGTGTTTCGCGAAACGGGATGTGTTCGATCCAATCGATGATGTCGACAGACGACGAGCGTACATTGCCAAACCTCTCGGTCCAACTGCGTGACCTGCCGGGACCCGCGTTGTAGCCCACGGATATCAGCACAGGATTACCATTGAAGTCTTCAATCAATTTGGCCAGATATTCAGACCCCAGCCGCGTGTTATAGGCCGGATCTGCGGTCAGACGCGCTTTGGAGTAGGGCATGTCGAGACGCTTTGCCATGTCAGACGCCGTGCCGGGCATCAATTGCATCAGCCCACGCGCACCCGCACCCGAGACCACAGATGGATCAAATTCGCTTTCGCGGCGTGCAATGGCCAGCTCAAGCGCACGGGGAACTGTGCGATTGCCACGTCCGATGTCTGGTGTTGGGTAATATGAACGGGCAATCGTGTGGCCCTGACGCGCGGCCTGTTTCGCGATCATGACCTGAAGATGAGGTTCGTTCACGCTTTCAGCCCATTTGCCAAGCTGCCCAAGTTCCTCGCGCGCGAGGCTTTCGGCCAAATGGACCGAGAACCGCTCGGCCCAGTAGAGTTCGCCAGCCGCCTGCAACAGGCGGGCGGCTTCCATGACCGATCCTCCCCAAAACCTTGCTTGTTTGTGGTCGGGGAAAGGCTCGGATCCGGTCAAGCGCGGGTCCATTGGGACGCCAGCCTTTTCGGCCGCGAGAAGCCCATAGAAACTTGTCTGGTATTCGGCTCCGAACTCATAGGCTGCCTGAGCGCTGACTTGGTCGCCTTGCGCCTCATAAGCGCGTCCGTTCCAATACCCGGCGCGACCCAGACTGATTGGGGTCTCGACCCCCTGTTGGAAGGCTTGGAAATGGGTGCTGGCGGTCGCGGGATCGTTCAGCTTTCGCAGCGCCAGATAGCCAGCCAACCATTCCAAATCATTCCGGCTGGAACCGTCCGGAATGTGATGCAACGCCGCAAGACGATAAGCCTGTTTGGATTTCCCCTCGCGCATCGACCAGCGTGCCAACACACGACGCCAGCTTCCCCAGCGATCAGGCTCGCCCAAAGACTGAGCTGATTTAGATCGTTCAAGCAGCAAATCCGCGGCGTCCTGATTGCGCCCTTTGGATGCGCGCCACAGGAAGCGTTCATAGGCAAGCCCCGGATCATCAGCAAGGCTGGCCGGAATAGCTTTGATCAACGCATCCACGCCATTTTGTTTGCGCCGCAATCCGATACGCGCCTTGGCCAAAGCTTGTTGGCCAGTAGACAACGACGGTAACAGGCGTGTCGCTTCTTTGGTGGAGCCTTGCCACAACAGCATATCTGCGCGGTCCCAATGGTGGGATTTCAGCGTGTCGCCATAACGGGACAAGAACGCATCGTGCTCGTCCTGATCTAAGGACATGGACACCCAGGCCAGAATGATCTGTGCCCGTGCCTCTTCCGTCTGACCAGTGGCCTTTAGAGCCTCAGCCAACCGCAACGCGCCACGGCCGGTTTGCGGAGGTTGGTTTTTAAAGAATTCCAGCACTTCGGATGGCGTGTGATTGTGCGGGATCGACTTTTCGGACCGTTTGCGCAGAAGTTTCAATCCCGGCCAGTCAGGATGGCGTTCCAAAAAAGCGCGCGTATCTGCAAAACTGCCCTTCGCTTCGCGCAAACGATGCCATTCGACAATGTCAGAAGCCAACGCCCCGCCATTGCGCGCTTGGGCAGTGGCCGTGCCCCATTCATCTGCACGTGCAGATTTAATGGCGGACTGAAACGCCGAAACCGCAGCCGAGTCCTGCGCGAGCGCCCCCGAAAACGTGGGCAAGCTGATGAAAACAGCCAACAAAAGGGCTGGCGTAAAGCGCGAAATGATCCTGTTCATATGCAAAACCTATCTTTGTGGCGCTAACACGCAACACACAAACTTGGCATTTGTGATGAACCCGGCTAGTTTCCGCCGCGTTTGCAGGGCGATTCAGCGTCCGTTCGCAGACATAACTGGAAACACAGACAAAATGGAGCGTGTCATGTTTAAAGGATCTCTTCCTGCCCTGGTTACGCCGTTCAAGAACGGTGCAGTGGATTTCGACGCGCTCAAACACCTTGTAGAGTGGCAGATCGAAGAAGGCTCATCAGGTTTGGTACCTGTGGGTACAACCGGGGAAAGCCCGACTTTGACCCATGAAGAACATGAGGCCGTGATCGAAGCGGTGGTCGAAGCTGCGGCTGGCCGCGTGCCGGTGATTGCCGGTGCCGGGTCGAACAACACTGCCGAATCGCTGCGCTTTATGGAGCACGCCAAGCGTGTAGGGGCCGCAGCTGGTTTGGTGGTGACACCTTACTACAACAAGCCGACCCAGCGCGGTTTGGTTGCCCATTACGAGACATTGGCCAACGCAGTTGATCTGCCCATCGTGATTTACAACATCCCGGGCCGCTCGGTTGTCGATATGACACCTGAAACAATGGGAGCTTTGGCCAAGCACAAAAACATCGTGGGCGTTAAAGACGCGACCGGCGATCTGGCGCGCGTCAGTTTTCAGCGCATGACCTGCGGTGCGGATTTCGTGCAGCTTTCGGGCGAAGACGCGACAGCGCATGGGTTCAACGCGCAGGGTGGTGTTGGCTGTATCTCAGTCACTGCGAATGTGGCCCCGCGCCTATGTGCGGACTTGCAGGCTGCCACGCTGTCAGGTGACTTCGCAAAAGCGCTTGAGATTGCGGATAAGCTGATGCCTTTGCATCAGGCGATCTTCATGGAGCCTGGTTTGTGTGGTGCCAAATATGGCCTGTCTAAACTGGGCCGCTGCAGCACCGAAGTCCGGAGCCCACTGACCGAGATCACGGACGAGACCAAATCCGCCATCGACGCCGCCATGCGTCACGCCGGTTTGATCAACTGATCCAAAGTTAAAAGGGGCCGTGCAATGTCGCGGCCCTTTCTCTTTTTGGGGGTTGGTCTGGACAGTTCGGGGCGCACGTCCTACATCCGGGCCATGGCTAAGACGAAAGAAGATCCCAACTACAAAGTGATCGCCGACAATCGGCGTGCGCGGTATGACTACGCGATCGAGGAAGATATCGAATGCGGTATCGTCTTGATGGGGTCCGAGGTGAAATCTCTGCGTCAGGGCGGCGCGAACATTGCCGAAAGCTATGTGGCCGTAGAAGATGGCGAGCTTTATCTGACCAACAGCTATATCGCACCTTATAAACAGGCCATCACTTGGGGGCATCTGGAGCGGCGCAAGCGCAAGCTTCTGGCGTCAAAGCGCGAGATTTCCAAGATGTGGAATGCAACCAGCCGCAAGGGTATGACCCTTGTGCCGTTGGTCATCTATTTCAATCACAAGGGTTTGGTGAAAGTGAAAGTCGGCATTGCCAAGGGTAAGAAAGCCCATGACAAACGCGCGACCGAAGCCAAGCGTGATTGGGGCCGTCAGAAGCAGCGTTTAATGCGTCACGGCGACTGAGTTTAGGTGATCCCAAAACTTGCGTAGGGTAGGAAGCGAACGGGTGTGCCTGGCGTGATGTCCATTGCCGCGTCAGGAAGCTCCACAAGGCCAGTGGCCCAGCTTAGGCCCGAGATACGGCCAGAGCCTTCTGACTTGAACGCATCCACCTGACCGTCCTTGTTTACACGTGCGCGCAGGTATTCACGGCGACCTGCTTTTTTCGATTTCTTGAAAGCAGCTGGCAGGCTGATTGCGTCGGTCCCCAACCAAGCCCCCCCTGCCAGAACCGAGAATGCTGGTCGTGCAAAGATCAATGTGGTGACAAGGGCCGCGACCGGGTTGCCGGGCAGGCCGAAGACCGGCGTGCCATTCCATTGGGCCAATGCCAGCGGGCGGCCCGGTTTGATGGCAATGCGCCAATGATGTAGCGATCCGGTTTCTTTCAAAAGCGCCGAGACATGGTCTTCGTCACCCGCAGAAGCCCCGCCAGAGGTCAGGATCACATCAGCTTTGGTGGCGGCTGCATCGAAAGCCGCGCGCAGCGCGTCGCGGTCATCGGCAACGTGACCAAGGTTGACTGGCGTGTATCCCCAGCCCTCGGCCAGTGACAATAGCATCGGGCGGTTGGCGTCATAGGTGCGAGCAGGGTCCAGCGTGCTGCCCGGTTCTGCCAGCTCATCACCCGTGGACAACACGCCCACGCGCAAGCGTTTGAAGACTTGCGCTTCAGGCAGACCCAACGCTGACAGAAGCCCCACATCCGGGGCGCGCATTTTATGGCTAGCGGATAGCGCAAGCTTGCCCGCCTCCACATCCTCGCCCGCCGCGCGTGCATTGGCGCCGGGTTTTACGCCTGCCGGGAAACGCAGCGTTTGACCGTCGACTTGTACATCTTCTTGCAAGACCACCGTGTCTACACCTTGGGGCAGCAGCGCGCCGGTCAGGATGCGGATGGCGTGGCCCTTTGCAACTGCACCAGAGAACGGATCGCCCGCGGCCGCGCGTTCCGTCATCAAAGGCAGCTCAATCACGTCACCCTTCGGCAGATCTGCATAAGCAAAAGCGTAACCGTCCACGGCAGAGTTTGCACCGGGTGGATTCGACCGCGCGGCCACGTGTTCCGATGCTAGGATGCGACCGCGAGATTGCGCGGTGGGTACTGCTTCGGTTTCGACGACGGGCGAGAGACGGGATTTCAGCGTGTTCAACGCCTCGTCCACCGGAGTCCAATGCACACCGGGCGGCAAGGCAAAGCAGTCGTTTTTCAATCCGCTGGATTTGCGAGGGGCAATGCCGGTTGTTTCTGCGATGAAACTTGCGATGGACGCCGTGTCATCCAGATCGAAAAGCGGCAGGTCCAGATCGGGCAAAGCCTCGTCGCTGGCCACAGCACGGATCGTTTCGTTGGCGGGGGCTAAAAGCGCTTCGCCGGTCGCTGCGCGGTGGGCTTCGATCTTAGGATGCGGGGCACCTTTGAACCCTTCAACCAGCACAAGGTCACAGGGTTTAAGGCCCCGGATCAGCTCGGCCAATCGGGGTTCGGGATCGTCACGCAATTCGTGCAGGGTGGCAATTCGCGCAGAAGACACCAGCACAACCTCTTGCGCGCCCGCGACGCGGTGCCGATGGGTGTCAGTGCCGGGTTTTTCCAAGTCCACGCCGTGATGGGTGTGCTTAAGCGTCGAAACCCTCAGCCCCTGCACTGTAAAATGCGCCACAAGGCGCTCCATCAACCCGGTCTTGCCGCTGTTCTTCCAACCTGTGACGCCGAAGATTTTCATGGGGCGGTCTCCAGCAAGGTTTGTGCATGCGCAAGGTCGTCGGGTGTGTTCACGTTGAAGAATGGGTCGAACGGAGTGGGCGGGAAACTTGCGACCGCGGCGCCATGCTTGTCAGTCCACAAAACCACCTTGCGCAATCCGCCCTCCAACGCCTCGCGCAGATCATCGCGCAGGCCAACCGGCCACAGCCCGAAAGTGGGCTGTCGCATTGCACCCCGTTGTGGATCGAGCGTGGCAGCCAAAGCAATGTCAACGCCATCACGCTGGGCTGCGATCATCAGACGATCAACCAGATCGCGCGGAAAGAACGGCGTGTCAGCGGCGGCAGAGATGACATGAGTCGCGCCGATTTCTGCCGCCCAATCAAGCCCTGTCAGAACACCTGCCAATGGTCCTGCGAACCCCTCGATACTATCGGACAAAACGGGCAGACCAGTGTCCATAAATCGGGTTGGATCACCATTGGCGTTCAAAGCCATCGCGCCGACTTGTGGGGCGAGCCGATCAATCACATGGGTTAGAAGCGTGCCATCGCCCAAAGGAAGTCGTCCTTTGTCGCCGCCGCCCATGCGTGTGGCTTGCCCACCGGCAAGGATGATGCCTACTGGCCGGGTCATTTCGCGGCGCCTTTCCGGCGGTGCTTGCCGTCTTCCCGCGCCATGTGGGCAGGGTCCACGTCACGGATAAGCCGGTCTTCGCCCGATAGACACGTAAAACGCTGGCCGCGCATCCGTCCGATCAGGGTCAGGCCAATATCCTGTGCAATCTCAACGCCCCATGCCGTGAAGCCAGAGCGCGACACCAACACAGGAATGCCCATCTGCGCGGTTTTGATCACCATTTCCGAGGTCAATCGCCCCGTGGTGTAAAGGATCTTGTCGTCGCCCGAGACACCTTGATCCAGCATCCAACCCGCAACCTTGTCGACTGCATTGTGACGCCCAACATCCTCCATATAAACCAACGGCCGATTGCCTTGACACAGCACTGTGCCGTGGATGGCACCTGCTTCTAGATAAAGCGACGGGGTGCGATTGATTTTCTGCGATAGGGCATAGAGCCAGGATGTTTTAATCGGCGCGGCGGGCAGGGTCAGACCATCAAGCCCCTCCATCATATCGCCAAACACCGTGCCAACCGCGCACCCGGAGGTACGCGTTTTGCGCGCCAGTTTATCCTCGTAATTGGTTTCGGTCGCCGTGCGCACTACGACCGTGTCGATGTCTTCGTCATAATCCACGCCGGTGATTTCGTCAGCTTCTGACAGCATGCCCTGATTGCGTAGAAATCCAAGCGCCAGAAATTCCGGGTAGTCGCCAATGGTCATGGCGGTCACAATCTCGCGCCGGTTCAGGAATATCGTCAAAGGACGCTCTTCGACCACGTTGATGGTCACGGGCGCGCCGGTTTCATCATGTCCTGCCACGGCTCGCGTAAGCCGTGCCGCCCCGGGATCCGGTGCAATTAAATACTCTGACAGATCGTGTTCCGTGGCCAATTGCAACTCCTGTGCGGACACCTTAAGCGTTAGAGGCAATCTAGGATTTCATCATGACAACGTCCAACCCGAAACGACATTTCCTGCGTGGAACGCGTGATGCGCTTCCTTTTCTGCTGGTAATTGTCCCCTTTGCCGCGCTTTTCGGCGTGGTAGCGACCGAAGCAGGCCTGAATGTGGCCGAGGTTATGGGCTTTTCGGTACTTGTGATTGCTGGGGCTGCGCAGTTCACAGCTGTTCAGATGATGACTGAGAATGCGCCAACGGTGATCGTAATTTTAACCGCGTTGGCGGTAAATTTGCGTATGGCGATGTACAGCGCTTCTTTGACGCCCTATCTGGGAAGCGCTCCGATTTGGAAACGCGCGCTTGTGGCTTATTTGATGGTGGATCAGGCCTATGCCCTGTCGCAAATCAAATTCGAGATGGAGCGAGATCTGACTGTGTCCGAGCGGGTAGGGTACTATCTGGGAACCGTCGCACCGCTTGCGCCGTTTTGGTATGGTGCCAGCTATCTTGGCGCGGTCGCTGGTGCGCAGGTGCCGCCAGAGCTTGCGTTGGATTTCGCGCTGCCAATTACCTTTCTAGCCATGATCGCCCCTGCCTTGCGGACGTTTGCGCATGTGGCCTCGGCGGTGACGTCCGTTGTTCTTGCGCTGGTCATGGCATGGATGCCCTACGGAACTGGGCTGTTGGTTGCAGCCTTGGGTGCAATGATCGTCGGAGCACAGGTCGAGCTTTACATGGAACGGAGGGCCGCGTGATGGAAGAGCTGAACCACACCACCGTTTGGTTCGTCATTTTCGCGATGGCGATTGGAAGCTTCCTGATCCGTTTCAGCTTTTTGGGTCTGATCGGAGATCGGCAAATGCCCGAATGGGTGCTGCGCCATCTGCGATATACGCCCGTGGCGGTTCTGCCCGGTTTGGTGGCCCCGCTGATGCTTTGGCCTGCGGCAACGGGGGGCAACCCGGATCCCGCGCGCTTGGCGGCGGCGCTTGTGACACTGGCTGTGGGTTATTTCAGCAAAAACGTGCTGGCGGCGATCCTATCAGGTGCCGCCACGCTTTATGGGCTTCTGTTTTTGTTGGGATAATTCGAAGCGAAAGATCAGGAAACGCGCGGATCAGATGCCGCGCGTTCTGATTTCATTGTCTTTATGCGGATCGTTGTCGCTGAAGCTTTGGCTACGTACACCGGGTAGTTGCCCAAAAGCGTCCATGATCTTTTTCGGATAATACGTTTGCGGAATTGAGTTGAACCCGGGAAGGCTTCGCAAAATCGCGCTGACGGATTGACCGCAATGCGCCTTGGGGACTGCGCCATATTGCTCGGCCGCACGTTTGGCCATTTCGGCAACTTGCGGAGTCACCACAATATCCTGCCGGATCACGTCATAGGTCACCCGAGCGTGGTAATCGATGTAGAAATCCACAGCGCGGTCCGTCATGCCGTAATGGACGTCATGACGCTCGGGCAGATTTGGGTGATTAAACGTACCGGCCGGGTCAAAGATGACCCTTTGTGATCCATTGATCAAAAGCGCCGAATGCGCCCCTGAGCCAGAGGCCTTGGAGATAACTGTAAACAGCGTGATAGTCGGAGGGCCGTCATGCCGATAGGCGGCTTTTGTCACCGCCTGATCACTGGCCCAGATATTGTCCGCGCCACCGCAACCGGCAAGCGCAACAATCAACGACAGCACGGCAAGCAATCGTACCATAAGACCCTCGAACCTAATAAACTGTAAGCGTGCTGGCTTAAGCGCCGACGATCGCCAAGAAGACCAGTACGGCCAGAATGACGATGACGGACCATTTGGTCACGTTCATGAAGCCCGCGTAGGTTTTTTCCTGAGAGCTCGTATCCATGGTGCCATGTACGTGTTCAGCCATTTTGTGAATCCTGTTCTGAATTAGCGTTTTGCCTCAATTAGCGGATTTCCGGGCCTCTGTCACGGCCCGGATTTCCTATATGACGCGCCTGTTCCTATTCTTCTTCTAGCTGAGCCGCCAATCGGAAACCGATGCGATTTGGCTGTGCACTTTCAATCTGTTTCGGAAGGGCACGCAGCATGACGGACAGCTGGCTTACATGCTGTACCAGTTGGGTTTTTGTACCTTCCCCGTCTGACCCGTAATAGGTGATGATGTCGGGGTCAAAAAAACCGATCCCTTCGATCCGCAAGACGCCCGCATCGCCGCCAGCAAAGCCCATGGCGACCTCGTGTTCATTGTCCAGCTGTTCTTCGAAGTTCTTGATATAGAGAATCAGACGTTCATAGGCCCACTGTGCGGGGCTTTTCTGCTCGACCGGAGTTTCAGCCACCTTTGCAGGCAGCTCTTGATCCTCGACCACAACCGGACCGGATTCGCTGCAATCAATAGTGTGCGCGCGCGGTTGGCGGGCTTTGGGTTTTGGGGTGTCGTCGGACATAAGGCACCGTTTTCTCGAATTACATTTCGCCAAGAGTGGCACAGGGAAGTCCCGGCGTCACGTCACGATCTAATGATCTGACCAAATCTTGGAAAATGTCGGTTTCAGGACAGAAAGGCATCATCGCCGCTGAAAGCTTGTTCGGAGGTCAGGGAGGATTGGCATGAAGATCGGATTTGTTGGGCTTGGAAATGTCGGTGGGAAACTTGCGGGAAGCCTGTTGCGCAACGGCAAGGATCTGACGGTTCTGGATTTAGATCCGGATCTTGTTGATGGGTTCGTGTCACGCGGGGCCAAAGCGGCAGACAGCCCGGCAGCCCTGATGCGCGACTGTGATGTGGTGATCACTTGCCTTCCGTCGCCTGCCGCCTGCAATGCTGTTGTTAGCGAGATGCTGGACGAGGTCTGTGAAGGCAAGATCTGGCTTGAGATGTCGACCACCGACGAAGCCGAAGTAAAGCGTCTGGGCGCTGAAGTCATCGCGCGTGGAGGGGCCGCAGTGGATTGTCCGGTTTCAGGTGGGTGCCATCGGGCGGATACGGGCAATATCTCGATCTTTGCAGGATGTGACCGGGCGACGTTCGAGCGGGTGCTACCGATTCTAACTGTGCTGGGTCGCCGGGTTTTGCACACCGGTGAGCTCGGCTCGGCCTCGGTTCTGAAGGTGATGACCAACTATCTGGCGACCGCGAACCTGCTGACCTGTTGCGAGGCGCTGGTCACGATGAAAGCGGCTGGGCTGGACCTCGCGACCACCTATGAGGCGATCAAGATATCCTCTGGCACGTCCTTTGTGCACGAGACCGAAAGTCAGGTGATCCTGAACGGATCGCGCGATATCTCTTTCACCATGGACCTTGTGAAAAAGGACATTGGTCTGTTTCAGGATATCGCGGACAGGGCCAATGTGCCGCTGGAAATCTCACCCTTGATGATCGAAATCTTCAAAAACGGGATCGCGCGTTTTGGCGAGCGGGCGCAGTCAGATGATATCATTCGCCGTTTGGAAGAAGCGACAGGGCTGGACATCACCGCCCCCGGTTTTCCGGCCGAGATGACGGATGATGAGCCCGAAGAGCCGGGATACGAAGTGGTGCCGCGCGGGCGGGGCTAGGGGGCTTTGCCCCCGCGCGAAACCCGTCTGGGTTTCACGCTCCCCCAGGATATTTTTGACAAGGAAAAGCGGGTAGAGGTCAGATGGCTTTCCACAGCCACGCGCCATCCTCGCGTTTGGTGCGGGTGGCGCGGCCTTCGTGCAGAAGGTGATTTAGGTGGCCCACGGCTTCGACCAGCGCCAGCCCGTATTCACCGCCTTTGATCTCGCGTTTGAACAGCGGCGGGAAGCACTCGCCAGCGGTATGCGGCTCTGACAGGAACTCTTCCAGTCGCCGCAGCGCGCTGTGGTGGTTGTCTATCAACTGACGCATCCGCGTGGGCAGGCCCGTGAACGGCAGCTTGTGGCCGGGCAGGACCAGTTGTCCGGGTGTGGCGTAGTGCTTCAGCCGCTCGTTGGCTTCCAGCCAGTCGCCCACCGGGTCTGCATCGGGTTCGGTCGCATAGACGCCAAGGTTGGGGCTGATTGTGGCGAGGAGTTGATCTCCACCAATCACCAACTCTCCATCTGTAGACCAGAGCGTCGCGTGTTCCGGCGCGTGGCCATTGCCGATGCGGACATCCCAATCGCGCCCACCAAAGTGAATGCGGCTACCTTCTTTGATGCGTTTGAAGCCGAGAGGCATGTCCGCGACGATGTCGGCATAATTGAAGGGGCGATCCGTTAGGCGTTTCTCGTACACCTCGCGATCCATCCCTGCTGCGCGCCAATAGGCCAGCGTTTCGTCCACCGGCTCCATCTGTTCGTCCAAGAGCAGCATTCGGGCAAAGAGCCACGCGGTTCGTGTGGTGACAAGTTCCGCGCCGTGATCGCGCTGGAACCAGCCCGCCAGCCCCACATGGTCGGGGTGGTGGTGGGTAACGATGACACGCACCACAGGTTTCCCACCCAAGGGGCCTGCCAGCAGTTTCTCCCAAATGCGGCGGGTCTTGCCGGTGTCAAACCCGGTGTCGACGATGGTCCAACCCTCGGGATCTTCGAACGCGAAGATGTTCACATGATCCAGCGCCATCGGCAGCGGTAAGCGCGCCCAAAGCACGCCTTTTGCGACCTCGATGGCTTCCCCTTCGGCCGGGATGTCCGCGAAGGGGAAGTTCAGCTTGCCGCTCACGATGCCAGATCTTCCGGGCTGAGCGCATAGAGGCCAGCGGCGCCTGCACGAGCTTGAGCGAATTGCGCCACGTGTTCCGGCAGCAGGCGGTTAATGTGGAAACGCGCAAGCTCGGTGCGGGGGCCTTTGCCACCTTCTGCGATCGCCGATTTAAGGTGCATATGCGCGCCCAGCACGCGGGCAAAGCCCATCAAGAAGGGAACGGCACCAGCAAAGCGATCCTGCATGTCGTCCTGTTCGGCCATCCATTCGACGGTTTCGCGCAGGTCTTCTGCAGCGGACCAGACGGCTTCGGACATGTTGGGGAACATGGCGCGCGCGCCTTCGGCTTGCGTTTCGATTTCTTCCAACAAGCGGAAAGCAGCCTCGCCCCCATCCATCATCTTGCGGCCTACAAGGTCCATGGCCTGAATGCCGTTGGTGCCCTCGTAAATCGCGGTCACACGCACATCGCGGCAGTATTGCGCGGCACCTGTTTCTTCGATGAAGCCCATGCCACCATGGACCTGCACGCCCAGATGGCTGACCAGAATACCGGTTTCAGTCCCATAGGCTTTTACGATGGGCGTCAGAAGTGCCGCGCGGGCTTTCCAGGCGTCGTCACCAGTCGCTGTGGCCATGTCGATCGCCTTCGCAAGCGACAGGGACATCGCGCGCGTGGCGAACAGCTCGCAGCGCATCTGGGTCAGCATCCGGCGCACATCGGCAAAATCGATGATCATGCCAGTGCCCTTATCACCCAGAGGTGTGCGGCCCTGCTTGCGCTCCAGCGCATAAGTCAGTGCTTTTTGATACGCGCCCTCACCAGCGCCCAGCCCTTGAACTCCTACACCCAGACGGGCGTTGTTCATCATGGTAAACATTGCGGCCATGCCCTTGTGTGGCTCGCCGATCATCCAGCCCTTTGCGCCTTCGAATGACATTACCGCCGTCGGGCTGCCATGTAGGCCCATTTTGTGTTCCAGGCTGACAACGCGCAGGTCGTTCTTTTCGCCCGGATTGCCGTCCGCATCTGGGATCAGCTTGGGCACAAGGAAGAGCGAGATGCCCTTCGTGCCGGGTGCGCCATCAGGCAGACGGGCCAGCACAAGATGGCAGACATTTTCGGTGATGTCGTTGTCACCCCAACTGATGAAAATCTTCTGGCCAGTCACCGCATATGTGCCGTCGCCATTATCTTCGGCTTTCGAGGTTAGTGCGCCCACATCGGACCCGGCCTGCGCCTCGGTCAGGTTCATCGTGCCCGCCCATTCGCCAGAAATCAGCTTGGGCAGATAGAGTTCTTTGATCTCGTCCGAGGCATGATGCTCCAGCGCTTCGATCTGGCCTTGGCTCATCAACGGGCAAAGCTGCAAAGATAGATTTGCAGCCGACATCATGTCGTTTACGGCGGTCTGCAGCGTCAGCGGCAGGCCCATGCCGCCATATTCCGGGTCTGCGGCCATGCCGACCCAGCCACCCTCGGCAATCGCGGCGTAGCTGTCTGCGAAACCCGGCGACGTGCGCACAATGCCGTTTTCCAGAACGGCTGGCGTCAAATCGCCATCGCGGTGCGATGGGGCCAGCTTGTCTTCACACATCTTACCCGCTTCGGTCAAAACAGCCATGGCAACATCGCCTGTGGCTTCGGAAAAGCGGTCGGTGTTGGGAAGGTCGTCATAGCCGATGATATGGTCGAACAGGAACTGGAAGTCTTCGGTTGTTGCGCGGTAGGTCATGTTCGATCCTTGGCTTCTGGGCTTTGGCCCGTTAACTGGTCAATGATGATCCCTTACCGAAGGTCAGTAAGGCGGCAAAGGAAAACGCAGCGTCATGGCACAGCGCGAGTTGAAAACCGAGCATCTGAAGGCGGACGCAGCTGGTGTGGCGCGGGCGGCGGAATTGCTGCGTGCGGGCGCCTTGGTGTCCTTCCCGACCGAGACCGTTTACGGGCTAGGCGCGGACGCCACCAATGATACAGCCGTCGCGCGTATATTCGACGCAAAGGGGCGCCCGCATTTCAATCCGCTAATTGTACACGTGCCGTCTATCGTAGCGGTGTCAGATTATGCGGTTCTGGAAGGTAAGGCGCGGGATCTGGCCATGGCCTTTTGGCCCGGCCCTTTGACGCTTGTAATACCTTTGAAGCCAAACGGACCATTGTCGGCGCTTGTCTCGGCGGGGTTGCCTACGGTTGCGATTCGTGTGCCTGAACATCCCTTGGCACACGAACTTTTGACGGCAGTTGGTGTTCCGGTCGCTGCGCCTTCCGCAAATCCATCGGGTCGGATCAGCCCCTCGACCGCGCAACACGTGCTGGACGGGCTATCCGGGCGGATCGAGGCGGTTTTGGATGGCGGCCCCTGCGGTGTTGGCGTTGAAAGCACAATTGTAGGCTTCGATCCAGCACCCACTCTGTTGCGCCCCGGCGGCTTGCCGGTCGAGGCGTTGGAGGCCGCGACAGGCCAAGCGCTTGTCGTGCGGGGCGAAGATGCATCCATTACCGCGCCGGGGCAGTTGACGTCACATTATGCCCCCAATGCGCGCATGCGGCTGAATGCCTCTGAGGCACTTACCAACGAACGAATGCTCGGTTTCGGAGACGTCGAGGCTGATTTGAACCTGTCGCCGTCCGGTGATTTGGTCGAGGCTGCCGCAAATCTGTTTGGCTATCTGCACAAGATGGATGCCGAAGGCGATGCACCGATTGCGGTGTCGCCTATCCCGGATCATGGGTTGGGACGTGCCATTAATGATCGCTTGCGCCGGGCCGCAGCCCCACGGAACTGATCCAGTTCAGGCACTTCCGCCTTCTGCAGACAAAAGCAACGGATCAATGCCAAGTTTTGCCAAAGCAGCGGTCCATTTGCTTTTGTCATCCGCAGCGAACACGATGGCTTTCTCGGCGTCGCAGGTCAGCCACGCGTTTTGTTGGATCTCATCCTCGATCTGCCCCGGTGACCATCCGGCATAACCCAGCGCTGCCAAAGCCTCTTCCGGGCCTTCGCCATGGGCGATGGCCTCAAGAATATCACGCGTTGCCGTCATCGAAAACGCGTCATCCACTTTCAGCGTTGAGTCGTCGTTGTCATATTCGCCGGAATGCAGCACGAACCCACGCCCCCCTTCAACGGGACCGCCAAAGAAGATTTTCCCTGCTTTGGTGATCGAACTTGCATCGATTTCCAGTTGGGACAGAACATCCCCAAGGGACAAATCTTCAGACGGTTTGTTCACGATCAGACCCATCGCCCCTTCGGGCGAATGGGCACACATGAAAACAACGGATTTCTCAAATCTGGGATCCCCCATGCCGGGCATGGCAATCAACAGCTTTCCGCTCAGGTTCATTTCACTGTCATCAATGTCGCTCATACCTAATAGAAAAGCGGTCCGAGGGGTGGTTTGCAAGGGTTGGTCACAACTTATCTAGCATTTGTGATTTCACATGCAGGAATTGCTCACTATGTATTTGGGTATGAAGCTCAAGAATGCCTTTCTTTCTGCCTGCCTAAGTGTGATGGCCTTGGCGACTCCAGCAGTTGCCCAATCCGGCGCGCCCGTATCGCTTGAGGATGTGGCGCAGATTGATGTGTTGCCGGGGTGGCGCGATGCGTCAGGCACACATATGGCTGCGTTGCGTGTGCGCTTGGCCGATGGGTGGAAAACCTATTGGCGCAGCCCGGGCGAGGCCGGCATTCCCCCAAGTCTAGATTGGCGCGGGTCGGGTAATCTGGCAGGAGTAACATTCCATTGGCCGGTGCCCGAGGTCTTTGACACCGCTGGCATGCGAACCATTGGGTATTCCGGTGATCTTGTACTGCCGATGACATTGACCCCCGACATGGTTGGCCAGCCAATCAAGCTGAAAGGCAAGGTCAATCTGGGCGTCTGCAAAGATATCTGCATGCCGATGGATGCGCGGATATCTGTCACCCTTCCGGTTGATATGAAAAGCGCCGCACGCCCCATCAAACGCGCGCTCCGCGCCCGCCCTGATACGGCGTCCGAGGCAGGATTGCGCAGAGCCACTTGTCAGGTGGAACCGATCGCAGATGGATTGCGTCTGACGGCGCGGATCGATATGCCGCGCGTCGGACAGGGCGAGGTTGTGGTGGTTGAAACCGCTGATCCGTCCCTGTGGGTGAACACTCTGTCGACCGAACGTTCCGGTAAAACGCTGACCACCGTTGCCGAACTGGTGCCGACATCCGGCAAGCCCTTCCTGCTGAATCGCTCGGATGTGCGACTGACTGTGCTGGCGGCTGGTCGTGGTGTCGATATTCGCGGCTGCACGGGCGGCTAAAGCCTATTCCATCTACGAGATGTCGTCATTCGGCACTTCGGTGCCGCCTTTCCCATTGCGCTCACCCCGCTCGCTTTCTATAGAAAACCCAACGAAGCCCATAGGGCCAGAGAGGTTGGCTGTCGACGATCGACCCAGATAGGGGATCAGACGCAGCGTCGTTGAAGAAAAGAGGCAGCCTCTTTGCGCCCGCATTTTGCGTGAAAGGATGTCGCATGACCCGTCTTGCACTTGTTCTTCTTGGCCTATTGGCCGGCCCGGCCATCGCCCACCCCAGCCATATCGGAGAGGTCGCAGGACATGACCATATCGGTGCGATCATCTTGATCGGTTTGGCGGCGGGAATTGGACTTTGGGCGGCTTTGAAAGGCCGTAAAGATGACGAGGCCAAAGTCGAAGAGACCGAGGTGGACGAGACTGACAAAGAGCCGCAGGAGGCCTGATCTATGTCGAAAATTGGTGTGATGATTTGCGGGCACGGCTCGCGCAGCCAGGACGCTGTGGATCAGTTCGCAGTCCTAGCTGAAAAACTCCCGGCTTACTTCCCGGACGACTGGATGACCGATTACGGCTATCTGGAATTTGCTAACCCGGTGATCCGCGACGGCTTGGACCGTCTGCGCGAAGCAGGCTGTGACCGCATTCTGGCCGTGCCGGGTATGCTGTTTGCCGCGATGCACACCAAGAACGACATCCCGACGGTTCTGAACTCCTACGCTGAAAAGCATGGAATCGACGTGACCTATGGCCGCGAATTGGGCGTAGACCCCAAGATGATCGCGGCCGCGGGTGCGCGCATTCAGGAAGCCGTCGAAGCGGCGAATTCCGAAAAGGGGGAAGTGCCCTTGGAAGAAACCTGCCTTGTGGTCATTGGCCGTGGTGCCTCGGACCCCGACGCCAACGGCAACGTCGCAAAGGTGGCGCGCCTTTTGCAGGAAGGCATGGGCTTTGGTTGGTTGGAAGTGGGCTATTCCGGCGTGACCTTCCCGCTGGTTGAGCCTTGCCTGAACCACGTGACCAAGCTGGGGTACAAGCGCGTCATCGTCTTCCCGTACTTCCTGTTCTCGGGCATCCTGATCGACCGGATTTATGGCTTCACCGACAAGGTTGCCGCCGAAAACCCTGACATCCATTTCGTCAAAGCTGGCTATCTGAACGATCACCCGAAAGTGTTGGAAACCTTCGCCGAGCGTGTGACCGAGCAGCTGGGCGATGTGCGCCCGCCGAACTGCGGCACCTGTGGCTATCGTACGCAGGTTCTGGCCATGGATGGTGGAGAAGAGAAAACGATCTCGGTCGAGGATCGCGAGAAGCACCCGGCCTTTGCAGACGTCCCACCGCCCACCTGTGTGATGTGCAAATACCGCGTCGAGGTTTTGGGCTTTGAAGCTGAAGTTGGCGCCATTCAGGAAAGCCACCACCACCACGTCGAAGGGCAGGGGGCATCGGCGCCCGGCTCGAACGTGGCGGATTGCAAACTGTGTGACACCTTCTGCACCGGCGAATGCCGCTTGCATATGGGGCATCACCACCATCACCACGATCATGATCACCACGATCATGACCACCACCACGACCATGATCATTCACACGATCACGGGCATCACCATCATCACGGGCATGATCATGACCACGTGCACGCCGAATACCCCCATGCGAAACACCCGCACGGCCCAGAATCGGCACGTTCGAAATGAGCACGGGCCGCCCCCCCTTGCGCTACGAACGTGACCCAATGGCGATCTATGCCGAAAGCTTCGCGACCCTGCGCCGCGAAGCCCGGTTGGAGCGCTTTCCGGGTGGGATGGCGGCCTTGGCGACGCGCGTGATCCACGCCTGCGGTATGGTCGAGGTTGCGGATCGTTTGGCGTTTTCGGCTAATGCTTATGAGGTCGGACATGCCGCGCTCAAATCCGGCGCACCCGTGTTTTGTGACTGCGAAATGGTCGGCGCTGGCATCATCCGTCGCTACCTGCCCGCCGAGAACGAAGTGATCGTCACCCTGAACGACCCGCGCACGCCCCAGCTGGCGAAAGAGATCGGCAACACGCGCTCTGCCGCTGCGGTCGAGCTATGGGCGGACAGGTTGGAAGGTGCAGTTGTCGCCGTCGGCAACGCCCCCACCGCGCTCTTCCACCTGTTAGAGCTGATCGACGCAGGCGGGCCGAAACCCGCCGTGATCCTTGGCTTCCCTGTGGGCTTCGTGGGGGCTGCCGAAAGCAAAGCGGAACTGGCAAACAATCCACGCGGCTGCGAATTCGTTGCCCTGCGCGGACGGCGCGGCGGCTCGGCCATTGCCTCGGCCGCAGTGAACGCGCTGGCGGCGGGTTTGCCGGAGGAAAACGCATGACCCAACCATGGCTGCATATCATCGGCATCGGTGAAGATGGTGTGGACGGGCTGGCCCCGGCGACTCGCGCGGTTCTGGATGCGGCCGAGGTCATCGTGGGTGGTAAGCGTCATCACGATATGCTGGATACGCAGGCCGAGCGGCTGGCGTGGCCTTCACCATTCGACAGTTTGATTGCCGAGCTCGATGCCCGGCGTGGGAAGCGCGTGGCGGTTCTGGCAACAGGCGATCCATTGTGGTTCTCGGTCGGGGCGAAAATCGGACGGCATCTGAACCCGACTGAGATTGTTTATCACCCGCAGGTCGGCGCGTTCCAACTCGCTGCCGCTCGCATGGGCTGGTCGATGGCGGATCTGGAAACCCTGACGGTGCATGGCCGCCCGGTCGAGCAGATGATTGCGTTCATCCAACCTGATGCGCGGCTTCTGGTGCTGACAACGGGGTCCGAAACCCCCGGCCAGATCGCCGCTTTCCTGACGGAACGCGGTTTTGGCAAATCTCGCATGACCGTGCTGGCCCATATGGGCGGCGACAAGGAAGCGCGGTTTGATGGGTTGGCGGAAAGCTGGGACCACGAGGTGCCAGAATTCAACACGCTGGCCGTCGACTGTGTTGCCGCCCCAGACGCCGCCCTTCTGCCCCGCGTGCCGGGATTGGCGGACAAGCTGTTCCAATCCGACGGCACCATGACCAAGCAAGAGGTCCGCGCGATCACTCTGGCAAAGCTGATGCCCATGCGCGGCGCTTTGCTGTGGGATATCGGAACCGGATGTGGCTCGGTCGCGGTCGAGTGGATGCGCGGGGCACGCTATGCCCGCGCCATCGGGATTGAACCGAAGCCTGAACGCCGCGCTATGGCCGCTGCAAACGCACTGGCGCTGGGCGTGCCGCGACTGGAGCTTGTCGACGGCATGGTCCCCGCCGCGCTTGAGGGGTTGGACGCCCCGGACGCTGTGTTCATTGGCGGTGGCTTGACTGAAGAAACCTTCGATGCCGCATGGGCTGCCCTGCGCCCTCTGGGTCGGTTGGTTGCCAACGCAGTCACCATTGAAAGCGAAATGTGCCTGACCACGCTGCACAAGAAGCACGGCGGGCAGCTGGTGAAACTGTCTGTGGAACGCGCCGAAGAGCTGGGATCGATGTCTGGTTGGAAACCGCTGCGTCCCGTCACCCAATGGAGCCTGATCAAAAGATGAACGGAACCCTTTACGGGATCGGCCTTGGCCCGGGAGACCCCGAGCTGATGACGCTGAAGGCCGCGCGCCTGATCGCAGCAGCGAGGGTCATCGCCTATCCGACGCTCGAGAAGGGCGATAGCTTTGCCCGTGCGATTGCAGCTGATCTAATCTGTGATGACGTCGACGAGATCCGTATCCCCATCCCGATGAGCATCGAACGAGCGCCTGCGCAGGCCGCCTATGACGCCGGTGCTGTTGCAATTGCCGAACGTCTGGCCGCTGGCGACGATGTGGTTGTCCTGTGCGAAGGCGACCCGTTCTTCTATGGCTCGTTCATGTATCTGTTTGCCCGCCTCTCGAACCGGTTTGAGTGCGAAATTATCCCGGGCGTGACGTCGATCACCACGGTGGCTGCGCGGGCGAAAAAGCCCTTGGTTGCCCGCAATGAACGCCTGACTGTACTGCCCGGCCCGCTGGACGAGGCTGAACTTCGGTCGCGTATCGAAGGCGCAGAGTCGGTGGCGATTATGAAAGTGGGCCGCCACCTGCCCAAAATCCGCGCAGTCATAGAAGACCTCGGCTTGACGACGAAAGCCACTTATGTGGAGCGCGCCAGCCTGCCGGAAGAGGTCGTGTTGCCCCTGTCCGAAGCGCCTGAAAAGGCCCCTTATTTCTCGATGATCCTGCTTGCGAAAGGAACTGACCCATGGCTGTAACGCCTGTCGTAATTTGCCTGAACTCTTCGGGCGAGGCTTTGGCCCATCGGGTCGCCAAACATCTGGGCGCACAGGTCCATGGCCGTGAAGGCCGTGTCGAAAACGCTGATGCGTTCTTCCCCAACGCGCTGGATCACGTGCGCATGCTGTTTGCAGCAGGCACGCCGATTGTGGGCGTCTGCGCCGCAGGCATCCTAATCCGTGCCGTGGCTCCGATCCTTGCCAACAAACTGGCCGAGCCACCGGTTGTGGCCGTGGCAGATGATGGTTCCGCCGTGTTGCCTCTGCTGGGTGGGCATCGTGGGGCGAACCGTCTTGCCTCGCGGATTGCCACCGAGATCGGTGCGACGGCTGCTGTGACCACGGCCGGCGACGTGTCGATGGGCGTGGCGCTGGACGAGCCACCTGTGGGCTATCGTTTGGCCAATCAGAGCGACGCCAAAGAAGCCATGGCGGAACTCTTGTCTGGCGCTGGCGTGTCCATCGTGGGCGAGAACATTTTTGACATTGAAGACGCAGGCGGTTCGGTCGAATTGGTTGTGTCGGAAGCACCGGTCGACACCGGCTCGACCCGTCTGGCCTATCACCCGCAGCGCTTCGCGCTGGGCGTGGGTTGTGCGCGCAATGCCGACCCCGAAGAGCTGTGGCAGAACGTGTCCGAGCAATTGGCTGCTGCCAACATCGCACCCGAGGCAATTGCCTGCGTCACCTCGCTTGACCTGAAAGCGGACGAACGCGCAATGAACGATTTGGCCCGCCGTTTGGGTGTGCCCTTCCGCGTGTTTACCGCCGAAGAACTGGAAGCCGAGACCGCACGTCTGGGAAACCCCTCGGACGTAGTGTTCGAAGAGGTGGGGTGCCATGGCGTATCGGAAGGCGCGGCTCTGGCGGCAGCCGGACCGGATGCCGAACTGGTTGTCGAGAAGGTCAAAACCGCCAACACCACCTGCGCCATCGCACGTGCACCCCAACCGATCACCGAGATGCGCGGCCGCACCCGTGGCAAGCTGTCCATCGTCTCGATCGGGCCGGGCCAGCACACATGGCGCACACCGGAAGCCAGCCACCTGTTGCAAGAGGCCGAGGAGCTGGTGGGCTATGGCCTCTATATCGACCTAATCGGCCCGTTGGCCGCAGGCAAGACCCGGTCCGACTTCCCGCTGGGCGGCGAGGAAGACCGCTGCCGTTACGCGCTGGAACAGGCGGGCAAAGGCAAGAACGTGGCGCTGGTCTGTTCTGGTGACGCGGGCATCTATGCGATGGGCGCGCTGGTCTATGAACTTCTGGACCGCTCGGAAGACGAGAAGGGCGTGACCGATGCAGCGCGTCGGGTCGAAGTGGTTTCCACACCCGGCGTGTCCGCGCTGCAGGGTGCAGCCGCCCGTGCAGGCGCCCCGTTGGGCCACGACTTCTGCGCCATCTCTCTGTCGGATCTGCTGACCCATCGCGAGGATATCGTGAAGCGTCTGCATGCCGCGGCCGAGGGTGATTTCGTGATTGCCTTCTACAACCCGGTTTCTATGAAGCGCCGTACCCTGTTGGCCGAAGCCCGCGACATCCTGTTGAAGCACCGCCCGGCGGACACGCCTGTCATGCTGGCGTCGAACCTTGGCCGTCCGACCGAAAACATCCGCTATCGCCGTCTGGACGAATTGCAGGTGGATGAAGTCGACATGCTGACCGTCGTGCTGGTCGGATCGTCGAACTCGCGTCTGGCGCAACTGGGCGAAGGCCCCCGTATGTTTACCCCGCGCGGCTATGCCCGTCGCATTGATGGAGACCTGTCATGACCGTCTATTTCATTGGTGCCGGCCCCGGCGATCCCGAGCTTCTGACCTTGAAAGCCCAGCGAGTTATCGGCGAGTGTCCGGTGTGCCTCTACGCGGGGTCTCTGGTCCCGCCGCAGGTTGTCGCCTGTGCACCCGAAGGCGCGAAGGTCATGGACACCGCCGCGATGACGTTGGATGACACCCATGCCGAGATCAAAGCAGCGCATGCGCGTGGCGAAGACGTCGCCCGCGTGCATTCCGGCGACCCGTCGCTTTATGGTGCCATTGCTGAACAGATCCGTCGCTTGAACGCAGATGGCATCGACTATCAAGTCATTCCCGGCGTACCGGCCTATGCGGCTGCGGCTGCGGCTTTGGGACAGGAACTGACCATCCCGGAAATCGCACAGTCCATCGTTCTGACGCGTATGTCGATGCAGTCGACGTCGATGCCCGAGGGCGAAACTTTGGAAAACTTCGCCAAAACCGGCGCGACGTTGGCCATCCATCTGGCGGTGCGTAACATGCGTGAAATCGAGCGGGTGTTGGCGCCGTACTATGGCGAGGATTGCCCGGTCGTCGTCGCCTATCGTGTCGGCTGGTCGGACGAGATGTTCATTCGCGGCACCATCGCGGATATCCGCAAGAAAGTGCGCGCTGAGAAGATCACCCGCACCGCGTTGATTTTGGTTGGACCAGCACTGGATCGTGGTCGCGACTTCAAGGATTCAGCACTTTATGACCCGGCAAAGCCCCACGTGCTGCGTCCAGTGGTTGGGGTTGATCTGGTCGAGGATCACAATACCTGATCTAAATGCGGGGGCGGGACGTATACTCTATGTCCTACCTTTGAGGCCTCCATGAGCACGTCCCGCCCCGCAATCCTACTGTTCCGCAATGATCTGCGCTTGTCAGATCACGCTGCCCTAACCGCTGCAGCGATAGATGGAAAACCCGTCATTTGCCTTTATGTGAACGACCCTGACGCGCCCGACCCGATGGGCGGGGCGCAATTTTGGTGGCTGTTTCATTCTCTGGCCGTACTGGGCCGACAGGTTGCTGATCTTGGCGGGCAGCTTGTGCTGCGGGCGGGTAAGACGCAGGACGTGTTGGATGACGTTATCCGCGCGACAGGAGCGGATGCGGTTCATTGGTCCCGTCGTTATACGCCGAATGCCATCGCGGCGGATACGGCGTTGAAAGCGCATCTGCAAAATAAGAGCATCTTCGCGGAAAGCCATGCGGGAAGGTATTTGTTCGAGCCGTGGCAGGTTAAAACCAAAACGGGCACGCCGTTTCGCGTCTTTTCGCCCTTCTGGCGGGCCTGTCTGACGCAAATGGACATGGTTACGGCTCCATTGCCGGTGCCTAACGTAAAGTTTCTGCGGGATCTGTCTTCGGACGCCTTGGAGGGTTGGGGTTTCTACCCACACGCCCGAATTGGGCTGCAGGATTTGGGCCGCATTGGACGCCGGGCGAAGCCGGTGCAATGGCGCGGTTGGACGGTTTTTTGGAAACGCGCGCGAAGGGCTATGCGCAGGGCCGAGACTTCCCAGCGGCCGAGAACGTGTCGAATCTGTCGCCCCATTTGCAAACGGGTGAAATCACCCCGCGCCAGATCTTGGCAAGCCTACGCCGGGCCGAGGGGCTGGGAGATGTTGGGCAAAGGGACGGTGCTAAATTTCTGGCCGAAGTCGGCTGGCGAGAGTTCGCGGCCTATTTGCTGTTCCACAATCCAACTCTGGCTGCCGATGAATTCCAGCAGAAGTTTACCCCCTTCCCATGGCTTGATGATCCCAAAGATCTGGCCGCGTGGCAGCGGGGGCAGACCGGGTACCCAATCGTGGATGCGGGAATGCGCGAGCTGTGGCAGACCGGCACAATGCACAACCGCGTGCGGATGATCGTCGCCTCGTTCTTAATCAAGCATTTGCGGGTGAACTGGCGCGCGGGGCTTGCGTGGTTCCACGACACATTGTTGGATGCTGACGTGGCATCGAATGCTGCAAGCTGGCAATGGGTGGCGGGCTGCGGGGCGGATGCTGCTCCTTATTTTCGAATTTTCAATCCGATCACGCAGGCAATCAAGTTTGATCCGGATGGCGACTATATCCGCCGCTGGGTGCCTGAATTGGCGGATCTTCCTAACAAATACCTTGGAGCGCCTTGGCAAGCTCCGGGTCCGGTTTTGGACAATGCGAATGTAGCTTTGGGCTTCACCTATCCCCATCCCATTGTCGATCATGCCAGCGCCCGTGCGGCAGCGTTGGCTGCTTTTGAAACGTTGTAGGTCGAGCAGGAAGGCCGGGAAAAACGACACCAAGAATTCTGGCTAACTTGACCGTTACAATTCTTATGGCATGATGAACGCCTGCGATATGGGGATGGATGGATGCTTGAGTTTTTGCCGAAAGAGGTGCGCGAGGGGCTGGAAGCTGCACGCAAGAAAGACCTTAAAAAGAAAAGCCGTTTGCGTATTCGTGTGAACGAAGAAGTGTTTCCGGTGTTGAAGTTCTGGGAAACGGGATTCGCGCTGGACGCTGAACGTGCGCCGCATTTGCGTGGGCTGGTGGACCTGTATGACGGGTCACGGCATCTCTATCAGTGTCTGATCATCGCCTCGGAAGAGGAAGAGGGTCAGATGAAGTACGAATTCAAACGCAAGGCCGAAGCGCATGACGCTGTGCCCCGCGACTATGCCCGTGAAGACAACGCACCCGTTGCATTGATCGAAGGGCAGTAGCTCTGAAATACAAACAAAGGGCCCGCGCGTGCGAAAGCTGCGCGGGCCTTTTGTTTGTTACTGCAAATCCGAAAATGCACGCTGCATGCGGGCGACGGCGTCCTCGACCCGCGCGCCTTGTGTGGCCAGGTTGAAGCGTTGGAAGCCTTCGCCGCCTGTACCGAATGACGGCCCGGGACTCACAGCGATCTTTGCATCGTCGCGGATGCGCGCGATGACTTCATCATGGGTCATGCCGGTGTCCGAGAAATCGACCCACGCCAGATAGGTCGCTTGAAGTGGCATGGATTTAAGGCCCGGTATCGCATTGATGCCTTCATCAAAAATGGCTTTGTTGCGGGCAAGGTGATCCATTTGCGCATCCACCCATTTGGCGCCTTCAGGCGAATAAGCGGCAGTGATCATCGAAACGGCCAGCATGCCCGGCCCGTAGTCCATGGTGTATAGTTTCTTGCGCAATGCTTCACGCAAGGTCTCGTCTTCGATGATTACGTTCCCCGTGCGCTGACCTGCAATGTTGAATGTCTTGGAAGCCGCAGTCAGGGTCACCAAACGAGGCGTCGCCTCGGGTGCGGCGACTGCGGTTGGGATGAATGTATTGCCCGCATACACAAGGTCTTGGTGAATTTCGTCGGACACAAGCAGCAGGTCGTTCTTTTCGGCGAAGGCAGCGACAGCTTTCAGTTCGTCTTTTGTCCAAACGCGGCCTGACGGGTTTTGCGGCGAGCACCAGAGGATGATCTTTTCATTGCCGGTCAGCCGTGACTGGGCATCCTCAAGATCCAGCTCGTAACGATCGTTTTCCAGCTTAAGTGGGCATTCGACAACCTTGCGGTCATTCTTGCCGATCTTCATGGCGAACTCATGATAGACCGGGGTGAAGACAACCACACCCTCCCCCGGTTCGCTCCAAATCTGAATGGACAGTGCGACGGCATTGCCAAGGCCCTGCGTGCTAAGAACCCAGCTTGGATCGACGTCCCAGCCGTGACGTGTTTTCATCCACCATGCAACGGCCTCTTTATAAGCGTCGTATTCCCAGGAATAGCCGAAGACACCGTGATCAATGGCCTTTTGCGCGGCTGCTATGACGCAAGGGGCGGTCTGATAATCGCTATCGGCCGTCCACATCGACAACCCGTCTTTTTGTGACACGCCAAACAACTGTTCCATCTTGTCCCATTTCGACGAATAGGTGCCGCGACGTTCGATGATCTCGTCAAAATTCATAGTGCATTCCTTAAGGCCTGATCTTTCGCGCAGGTTAGCGGCTTTGCCCGCAGGTGCAAGCGGACCATTGCACCAGGCGAAAGCATGTCCTACATGCTGCACATGACCATCAAACCGATCCTTATTCACCCTGACCCGCGCCTGAAAAAGGTGGCTGAAGCTGTGCCTGACTTGTCTGACGACTTGCGGGTGCTGGCTGATGACATGTTGGAAACCATGTATGACGCACCGGGTATTGGCCTGGCCGCGCCGCAGATTGGCGTTCTGAAGCGGTTGATTGTGCTGGATTGCGTGCGCGACGAAAACGAACCACCGCAGCCCATGATCATGTTCAATCCCGAGGTCATTCAGTCCTCGGACGACCTGAATGTATACGAGGAAGGGTGCCTATCGATCCCGGAACAATTCGCAGAAGTGACCCGCCCGAAAGAGGTGAGCGTGCGCTGGCTGGATCGCGATGGGAACGTTCAGGAACGGGAATTCGATGGGTTGTGGGCCACCTGTGTGCAGCACGAGATCGACCACCTGAATGGCAAGCTGTTCATTGACTATCTGAAGCCACTGAAGCGCCAGATGATCACCCGCAAAATGCAAAAGCTGAAACGCGAGCTGGCGCGGTCGTGACCCACCGTCCTTATGTGAAATATCCGCACAAGTGTCTGCGCACCGCTGCCGAACCGGTTGAGGCCGTGACGGACGAAACTCGTGCCATTTGGGATGAGATGATCGAGGCAATGGACACCATGCCCGGCGTTGGTCTTGCGGCTCCGCAGCTTGGGATCATGCAGCGCCTTTGCGTTGTTGACGCTTCTGAAGAACGGGGGCAGGCCATCTGCATGGCAAACCCAGAGATTTTGCATGCCTCCACACAGGTGCGAGAGCATCAAGAGGCCAGCCCGAATCTTCCCGGAGTGTCGGCGGTCATCGAACGCCCTCGCGCTGTCACGGTGCGCTTTCTAAACGAACAAGGCGACGTTGAAGAGCGTGATTTCGTGAACATCTGGGCCACGTCCGTGCAGCACCAAATCGACCATCTGAACGGCAAAGTGTTTGTTGATCACCTGTCGCGTACCAAGCGCGAAATGCTGGTGAAAAAAGCAAGGAAGCTCAACCGATGAGACTTGTGTTCATGGGCTCTCCTGATTTCTCGGTCCCGGTGTTGGAAGCACTTGTCGAGGCTGGACATGATATCGCCGCCGTTTATTGCCAGCCCCCACGCCCTGCGGGTCGCGGCAAGAAAGATCGCCCCGGACCTGTGCACGCGCGTGCTCTGGAGCTGGGGCTGGACGTGCGTCATCCAGTGTCACTGAAGGGCGCGGAGGAACAATCCGCCTTCGCTGATCTGAACGCAGATGCGGCGGTGGTGGTGGCCTATGGCTTGATCCTACCCCAAGCCGTTCTAGATGCTCCGAAACATGGGTGTCTGAACATTCATGCCTCTCTTCTGCCGCGCTGGCGCGGGGCGGCTCCTATCCATCGTGCGATTATGGCCGGGGATGCGGAAACCGGGATCTGCATCATGCAGATGGAGGCCGGGTTGGACACTGGACCAGTCTTGCTGCGCGAAGTGACGCCGATTGGCGCCGAAGAAACCACAGCCCTGTTGCATGACCGCTTGTCCGCCATGGGTGCGCGTATGATCGTCGAGGCTTTGGCCAGACTGCCAGAGCTTTCTCCAGAAGTGCAGCCGGAAGATGGGGTCACCTATGCCCATAAGATCGACAAGGCTGAGGCCCAGATCGATTGGGCCCGCCCGGCGGTCGAGGTCGATCGCCTTATCCGTGGCCTATCGCCCTTTCCCGGCGCGAAATGCGTCATGGTAGGCGAGCAGGTGAAGCTTCTTGCCTCTCGCCTAGTGCAAGGGGACGGCGCGCCGGGACAGGTGTTGTCAGGTCTGACCATTGCTTGCGGCGAAGGAGCAGTTGAAGTGTTGCGCGCACAACGCCCCGGCAAAAGGGCAATGGATGCCGAAGACTTCCTACGTGGGTTTGAGATGCCAAATCAGGTCAGTTGACCCTTTCAATTCATCGGGTCTGACCCCATATTGATGCCATGCCGTTTTTGTTACTGATCATAGTTGGTGCTGCCGCGGGTTTTCTTGCCACGCGCATCATGGATGTACGAACTGACGTTCCTACAACGATTGCCATTGGTGTCGGCGGGGCATTGATCAGCGGGGTGCTGATGCGGTTCCTACTGGCCATCGGCAGCTTTGCATTCGGAGCCATTGGTGCCCTGCTAGGGGCGATTTTTGTCATCTGGCTGTGGCAGCGGTTTTCCGGGCGCAGTTAAGACACGGTTAACCTTCATTCCGCACAATCAGTTTCATGCGGATACGATGGATCATCCTCTCTTTGCCTTTTCTCAGCGTGACCCCCGTTCAGGCAATGGCTGGGGCATGGCCGCGCGAGAAAGGTGAGGTGTTCGTGTCTGCCATGGCAACGCAGGATACGGACCAGCTGCAAGGCTATCCGATTGGAACGGCCTATGTCGAATATGGGCTTCGCCACAACATCACAGTCGCGGGCAAGATCACTTATGATTTCGCTGTGCTGGAAGCGACCGAATATGAACTGTCGGCCCGATGGCATTTTCCCGACAACGACAAGCCATTGAAGAAAGCGATCAGCCTGACACTGGCCGGACCTGTCGAAGACCCACGGGTCGAACCAAGGTTTCATTTTGGCTACGGGTTTGACTCGCCCTTCGGGGCGGGTTGGGCAGATCTTGAAGTCTACGCGAGCGTTTCAACGCAAGGGCTGGAAACCGACTACGGCGGCTATGGTGTGTTGGGTTTGAAGCCGCATGATCGCTTGATGGCGATGCTTGGCGTGGATGTGATGGTGACGCCCGACAAGACCTTCGTGAAAGCGATACCGTCCGTTGCGTGGGAGCTCAATCCGAACCGTCATCTGACTATGCAATATACACGCGGCTTGCAGGGCATTGAAGAAAGCGAGTTTGGGATGGGGCTTTGGTTGCAGTTCTAAAGGCAAGACACTTCAGTCTTTAAACGGCGCCATTCCTGCCCGGGCCAGCTCATCCGCGCGCTCGTTTTCGGGGTGGCCAGCATGCCCTTTCACCCATTCCCAAGTGACGTGATGGCGGGATTGCGCCTCGTCCAGACGTTGCCAAAGTTCAGCATTTTTCACAGGCTTCTTCGCGGCGGTTCGCCAACCGTTCTTTTTCCATCCATGAATCCAGCCTGTGACGCCGTTCTTCACATAGGTGCTGTCTGTAATCACGGTGATAGCGCAGGGTTTGCCAAGGGTTTCAAGCGCAATGATGGCTGCCATAAGCTCCATCTGGTTGTTGGTGGTCAAAGCCTCGCCACCCTTTAACTCGCGCTCCTTGACGACGGTTTCACCTTCCTTTGCCTGAAGCAAAGTGCCCCAGCCCCCTGGGCCCGGATTGCCGGAACACGCCCCGTCTGTATATGCATAAAACTCAGCCATTCGCGTGCATCCAAATCCCTTGATACGCTTTGCCATCCAGGCCGACAGCATCTTCTGTTTCCCAAGCCTCGGGTGTAAAGCCAGCGGTTTCCAGCAAACCGATCAGCTCGTCAAGCGCGTAGTAGGTGTAATACCGGCCTATCGGATCGCGGGATTCTCCACTTCCCAGTTTCAGACCGATGTGCAGCTTGCCACCGGGCTTTAGGGCAGTGCGCAATCTGGCCAGATTGTCCGGCATATCGCTGCGCGCGGCGTGCAACAAGGAATAGCTGGCCCATATCCCGTCATAGGCATTTACTTGATCGATCTGATCAAACGTGGCTTGGCGCGCGTTGACGCCCAGCTCGCGCGTGAGGGCAACCATCGACGCGCTGGCATCCACGGCGTCAACGGTGAAACCAGCCTTCAGAAAGTGGACAGAGGCGTCGCCGGGGCCACAGCCAAGATCAAGCACATGCCCGCCTTGGCGAAGTTTGGGTGTGAAAACAGTCAGTCCGGGCTCGATGCGGTTTGCACGCCGGGCTGCATATTCTTTCGCTTGGGTGTCATACACCGCAATGGTCTTTGCGTCCAAACGGCTCATAAGCGTTTCAATGCCACGGACAACTGGTCAACCGTAGAGCCTGATGACGTCATGCGGCACCTGATGTCTCGCGCAGCACGCGGGGCACTTTGAACTCAATGTTTTCTTGCGCAGTTTCAACAAGCTCAACAGTCACATCATAGCGATCTTTGAACGCGTCAATGACTTCATCCACCAGCACCTGAGGGGCTGACGCGCCGGCCGTAAGTCCGACGGTGCGGATGCCTTCCAGCGAACGCCAATCAATTTCAGAGGCACGTTGAACAAGCATTGAATAGTCGCACCCGTTTGCGCGGGCGACTTCAACCAAGCGGCGCGAGTTCGAGCTGTTTGGCGCTCCGATTACCAGAAGCGCATCTGACTTCGGCGCAACCGCTTTGACCGCGTGTTGGCGGTTTGTCGTGGCGTAACAGATGTCTTCTTTGTGGGGGCCAACAATGGCGGGGAAGCGTTCGCGAAGGGCCGCGACGATTCCGGCTGTGTCATCCACAGACAAAGTGGTTTGCGTGATATAGGCCAGCTGTTCGGGGTCGCGTGGTGTCAAGGTGGCCACGTCTTCAACCGTTTCGACAAGCAGGACTTCACCGTCGGGCAATTGGCCCATGGTGCCGACTGTCTCGGGGTGGCCGGTATGTCCGATCATGACCATCTGCAGACCGGCTTCGTGGTGCCGTTCAGCCTCGATATGGACCTTTGAGACAAGCGGGCAGGTCGCGTCTACAAAGACCATTTCGCGGCGCGACGCTTCGGCGGGAACCGACTTTGCCACACCATGTGCTGAGAAGATGACCGGGCGGTCATCGGGGCATTCGGTCAGCTCTTCAACAAAAACAGCCCCCTTTTCACGCAAACCATCCACGACAAACTTGTTATGCACAATTTCATGGCGGACATAGATGGGCGCGCCCCATTTCTCGATCGCCATTTCGACAATCTTGATGGCGCGATCAACACCAGCGCAAAAGCCGTTTGGTGCGGCGAGATACAATGTCAGGGCGGGTTTGGTCATAGCGTCCTCCGATCAGCGTCAGAGGTAAGGGTTTTCGATCCGGGCGTCCAGAGCCACCCCAGAAAGGAAACAGGCCGAAGCGGTTGCTTCGGCCTGATCGGGATTAGTCTTGGTCTTCACCGCCATCAAACTCGCGCGGTGGTCGGCCTACAACATCTTTCAGCTCGTCCAGCTCGATGAAGTTATCGGCTTGGCGGCGCAGTTCGTCTGCAATCATCGGAGGCTGGCTGCGAATGGTGGACACGACCGAAACGCGCACACCTTTTCGCTGAAGTGCAGCGACAAGAGGGCGGAAATCGCCATCGCCTGAAAATAGGACCGCGTGGTCGATGTGGTCGGCCAGTTCAAGCGCATCCACGGCCAGTTCGATGTCCATGTTGCCTTTGACTTTCCGGCGCCCCATGGAATCGGTGTATTCCTTGGCGGGCTTCGTTACCATTGAGAAGCCGTTGTAATGCAGCCAGTCCACCAGCGGGCGAATGGGGGAATATTCGTCATTCTCCAGCAAGGCGGTATAGTAGAATGCGCGTAACAGCTTGCCACGCCGCATAAATTCTTGGCGAAGCAGCTTATAATCGATATCAAACCCCAGCGACTTGGCGGCCGCGTAAAGGTTGGATCCATCGATAAAAAGCGCAAGTCGCTCGTCGCGATAGAACATTAATTATCCTTTCTAATTCTCTTCGCCGAGCAATTCCGTGAGTGGTAGGATTGAAATCACTTAACGAAGCAAACACTTAATGCAATCTAGGGAACGCGCGCTGTGCCGCAAGCAAAAAATCCTCAAAAAACCTATACAAAAGCGTTAGTTCTTCTGGGAAGTAACGTAACGTTTGCGCTATCGGATTCTGCGCGTCTTGTACGCGATGCCTTAAATAGTTTTGCAGATCGAGGCCTGAGAATCACCTCCAATAGTAGATATTATAGCACAGCTTGCTTTCCGGCGGGTGCCGGGCCGGATTTCATCAATGTCGCTGCGCTATTAGAGGTGGAAATTTCGGCTGAAATTCTACTGAAAAAGCTGCACGAAATTGAAGATGAGTTTGGGCGGGAAAGACCCTCACGTTGGTCGCAGAGGACGCTGGATATCGATCTCATTGCCTATGAAGAACTGGTCCTGCCGGATCGTGATGCGTTCAGCTATTGGATGAACTTGCCAATTGAAGAGCAAATGAAGCAAGCGCCAGAGCAGTTGATTTTGCCCCATCCGCGCCTTCAAGATCGGGCGTTTGCTCTGATTCCTCTGGCCGAAGTATGGCCGGATTGGCGGCATCCAGTTCTGGGTCAAACCATCAAAGATATGGCAGATGCGCTGTCCGATGCCGCAAAAAGTGAGGTTTCACCCTTTGAATTGACGTGAAATCGGGCGTTTGGGCTTGTCATTGCGTTTTCAGAGTCATAGACAGACGTTTCACATCCCCTTGCAAGGAATAGAGCTGACATGGCCCGTGTGACGGTTGAAGATTGCGTAGATAAAGTGCCGAACCGGTTTGATCTGGTGATGCTGGCATCGCATCGTGCGCGTGAAATTTCGGCAGGTGCCGAGATCACTGTTGATCGCGACAATGATAAGAACCCCGTTGTGGCGCTGCGCGAAATCGCAGATGAAACCCAGACGGCGGACGAGCTGCGCGAACGCATGATCGAAAACCACCAGACTCAGATCGAGGTGGATGAACCCGAAGAAGACAGCATGGCGCTGCTTATGGGTGCTGAATCTGCTGATAAGCCAGCAGACGATGATATGTCGGAAGAAAAGCTGCTGCGTGCGCTGATGGAAGCGCAGGGTCAGGGCTAAGCGAAAGCGAACGGGGGCGTCACGAGTGACGAGCTGGAAAGACGAGCTTGTTGATCTCGATATCGACGGTCTGATCGAACGCATTTCGACCTACAATCCAAAGTCCAACTCGGACCTGCTTATGGCCGCCTTTGAATATGGCGGCCAAATGCATTTTGGGCAGTATCGCCATTCCGGCGATCCCTATTACACGCATCCCTTCGCGGTGGCCGAAATTCTGGCGGATATGCAGTTGGACGACGCAACGATCGTCACTGCCTTTTTGCACGACACGATTGAAGATACCGGGTCGACCTATGGCGAAGTCGCTGAACTGTTTGGCAAAGAGATTGCCGAGCTGGTCGATGGTGTCACCAAGCTAACCAATCTTCAGCTGTCTTCGTCCGAGACGAAACAGGCTGAAAACTTCCGCAAGCTCTTTATGGCCATGTCCAAGGACATGCGCGTGATCTTGGTGAAGCTCGCCGACCGTCTGCACAATATGCGCACGATCAAGGCCATGCGCCCGGACAAGCAAGTGCAGAAATCGCGCGAAACGATGGACATCTACGCCCCTCTTGCTGGTCGCATGGGGATGCAGTGGATGCGGGAAGAGCTGGAGGATTTGGCGTTTCACGTTCTGAACCCGGAAGGGCGCAGTTCAATCATGCGACGCTTTCTTCGCCTTCAGAAGGAAAGCGGTGATGTGATCGAAAAGATCACCGGTGACATTCGGCTGGAGCTTGATAAAGCAGGCATCGAAGCGACGGTGTTTGGGCGTGCGAAAAAGCCCTACTCCATCTGGCGTAAGATGGAGGAGAAAGGGCAGAGCTTCTCGCGCCTGTCTGACACATATGGGTTCCGTGTGATCACCGAAACCAATGCAGATTGCTATCGTGTGCTTGGCGCGATCCACCAACGCTGGCGCGCTGTTCCAGGCCGTTTCAAAGACTACATCAGCCAACCGAAATCCAATGGCTACCGGTCGATCCACACCACAGTGTCTGGCCGCGACGGCAAACGTGTTGAAGTTCAGATCCGTACACGCGAGATGCATGAGGTTGCCGAAACCGGGGTGGCGGCACATTGGTCATACCGCGACGGGATCAGGGTGGAAAACCCGTTTGCCGTTGATCCGGCCAAGTGGATCTCGTCCCTTACCGAACGGTTTGAAGCAGCCGACGACCACGACGAATTCCTCGAGCATGTGAAGCTTGAGATGTACCAAGACCAAGTGTTCTGCTTCACCCCGAAGGGTGAAGTGGTCAAACTGCCGCGCGGAGCGACACCTTTGGACTTCGCCTATGCCATCCACACGCGCATTGGCGACAGTTGCGTTGGTGCCAAAGTCGATGGCATTCGCGTACCACTCTGGACCCGCATCAAGAACGGTCAGTCGGTCGAGATTATGACCGCAGAAGGCCAAAGCCCGCAGGCGACATGGATCGATATTGTTGTGACCGGTCGTGCCAAGGCTGCGATCCGCAAGAAGTTGCGCAACGACGACCGCGAACGCTATGTTCGCTTGGGCCACGAACTTGCGCGCCTAGCGTTTGAACATGTTGGACGGAAAGTGAGCGATAAGGCCCTTTCCACCGCCGCCAAACAGTTGCGACTGAAAGATACGGACGAGCTTTTGGCCCGTCTTGGCTCGGCTGAACTTCAGGCGCGCGATGTTGTCGGCATTCTGTATCCCGAAGCGGATCAGGAAGGTGACGAAATCGACGGTGATGTCGCCGTGGTTGGTCTGGCCGCCGGTCAGGACTTCGCCCCGGCCCAATGCTGCCAACCGGTGCCGGGCGAACGAATTGTCGGTATTTCGTATCGCGGTAAGGGTGTGATGGTGCACACGATCGACTGCGACGCCTTGGCCGAACTTGATGATGACAGCTCGCGCTGGGTGGATCTGCATTGGCATTCGGGCAAGCACCCAGCCATCCACATCGTAAGCATCGAATTAACGATTTCGAATGACGCTGGGGTACTTGGGCGCATCTGCACCTTGATTGGCGAACAGAAGGCCAATATCTCGGACCTACGGTTTGAGGACCGGAAACCGGATTTCTACCGCCTGATCGTCGATGTTCAGCTTAGGGATGTCGAACATTTACATGCCATCATGCTTGCGCTTGAGGCAGACAGCGACGTGGCGACGGTGCAGCGGCATCGGGATATTACACGTAAACCATAATCAACCCGCTAGGGCAGGCCAAAGGAAGCACAGGTGTTTAAACGAAACCCGCGATCGTATTTGCGAATCGTAGCGGAGTTCTTCTATCCGCGCGGCGGGTGGTATCGTGCAGCACAATATGTGATCCATCGGCTTCGACGCCTTCCTGATCCTGCGCATCGGATCTCGCGCGGGATCGCAGCTGGTGTGTTTGCGTCATTCACCCCGTTTTACGGGCTACACTTTCTGACAGCGGCCATTCTGTCATGGCTTTTGCGCGGAAATGTACTCGCTTCACTATTGGCGACCTTCATTGGCAACCCCATCACTTTCCCGCTGATTGCTGAACTGTCGGTCAATCTGGGTCATGCTATGTTGGGGCACGAGGTTACGGTCCATCTTCCTGAAATCGTTTCCAGTTTCGCCGCCGCTACCAATGATTTATGGAGCAACCTCAAAGCGATGTTCACCGAAGCCTCCGCGGATTGGTCAAAGCTGAGCCGCTTTTATGATCGGGTTTTTCTGCCGTATCTGGTGGGCTGTCTAATCCCCGGATTTGTTGCTGGCATTTCCGCCTACATCCTGGCCAATCCTCTGATCCATGCCTATCAGCGCCGCCGGATCAAGAAGCTGAAGGCCCGATATGAAAAACGTATGGCCGAACGGTTTTCCGGGGATGGCGGTCCCACGAAAAACGAGTAACACTTTTCCAAACGGAACTAGTTTAGGAACACGGATATGACTCAGACAGCTGACAAGCTTCGGCTTGGCGTGAACATTGACCACGTGGCGACTGTGCGCAACGCACGTGGGTCAGCTTATCCTGATCCGGTGCGTTCGGCCGAGCTGGCGCAAGAGGCCGGCGCAGATGGCATTACAGCACATCTGCGCGAAGACCGCCGCCATATTCGCGACGAAGACATCGATGGCCTGATGGCCGCCTTGACGGTGCCTTTGAACTTTGAATGTGCCGCAACTGATGAAATGCAGGCGATTGCGCTACGCTACAAACCCCATGCGGTCTGCCTCGTGCCCGAAAAGCGCGAGGAACTGACGACTGAGGGGGGGTTGGACGTTGCACGCAATGACAATCGTTTGGGGGACTATATCGTACCGCTGCGGGACGCTGGGTGCCGTGTGTCCATGTTCATTGATGCAGATGCCGATCAGATCAAGGCCTCGGCCCAGATTGGGGCTGCAGTTGTCGAGCTACACACTGGGGCCTATTGCGATTTCCACGCAGAAGGCGAGTTCGAAAAACGTGACGCAGAACTAGAACGCTTGCGTGAAGGCGCGGCGTTTGCGCATTCACTGGGTCTTGAAGTTCACGCGGGCCACGGCCTGACATATGACACGGTGGCGCCCATCGCGGCCATGCCAGAAGTGGTTGAATTGAACATCGGCCATTTCCTAATTGGCGAATCCATTTTTCGCGGATTGCCCGATGCCATCGCCGAAATGCGCCGCCTGATGGATGAGGCGCGGGGATGAGTGGGTTCGAGCTTGCCATCGTATGGGTCGGATGGGTCTTGGCCGGAGCCTCGCCCGGGCCAGCGACGCTGGGTATTGCAGCGACCTCGATGTCAGAAGGACGGCAACAAGGTGTTGCATTTGCTTTGGGCATCCTAGCTGGCGGCGCTTTCTGGGGAATTACAGCGGCTCTCGGGATGGGAGCGCTGATGCTGTCTTATGGTTGGCTGTTCGCAACCATTAAATATGCAGGCGCTGCCTATCTGCTGTATCTTGCAATCAGGTCCCTGAGGTCCGCATTTACTGTGAATACTATTGATGAAGGTGCCGTCGCCAAAGGATCGCGAGTAGCTGCTTTCAAAAAGGGTGCTCTGGTACATTTGACCAACCCCAAAGCGATTTTGTCGTGGGGGGCGGTTTTCTCAATCATCCTGCCTCCGTCCGCACCGGGAGCGCATATCGCTGGCATGTTTGCCTTTCTTTATACCGGGGGCATTCTGGTTTTCATTGGATACGCATATCTGTTCTCTACCCCAAAAGCTGTCTCGATATACCGTGATGCACGGCGTTGGTTTGAGCTCGCGTTCGCAGCTCTGTTTGGAGCGGCAAGTTTGAAAATACTAACGGTGCGTACCGAATGATCCTTGGCATCGGTACAGACCTTGCGAATATCGAACGGATTCAGGGTACTCTGGAACGCTTCGGCGATCGTTTCCGCAATCGTGTCTTTACCGAACGCGAATTGGCCAAAGCCGCGCGTCGCAAAGATGAAGCTGGAACGCTTGCCAAGCGTTGGGCGGCGAAAGAGGCGTGTTCCAAAGCGCTTGGAACTGGGCTTGCCATGGGGATCAGCTGGCGCGACATGGCGGTTTCAAACCTGCGTTCAGGCCAACCTGTGATGGAGGTGACAGGCTGGGCCAAGGAACGTTTGGACGAGATGACGCCAGACGGGCACGAGGCCGTGATTCACGTCACCCTAACGGATGATCACCCTTGGGCGCAGGCATTTGTGGTGATTGAGGCGCGACCCGCTTAAAACCCCGGCCAAAGCCGCCTAATCGGCGGGCGAAACTTGACTCCTGCCCCCCATCCGCCCATATCGCCCACAACAGATTTCGGCCCCTGTGGCCTGACAGATAAAAGGCAGCTACATGACCGAGAAGCAGAAAGATGGCCTGTGGGAGAACGTTAAGACGATCTTCTGGGCGCTGATCATCGCCGGAATCTTCCGCACGCTGTTTTTTCAACCATTCTGGATCCCCTCGGGGTCGATGAAAGATACCCTGCTGATTGGCGACTTTCTGTTCGTGAACAAAATGGCCTATGGCTATTCCAAGCATTCCTGCCCGTTCTCAAGCTGCCCGATCTCGGGACGCATTTTCGCCGGAGAGCCTGAGCGCGGCGATGTGGTGGTGTTCCGCCATCCGACGCTAAATGTCGATTACGTTAAGCGCGTTATTGGTTTGCCGGGTGACAAGGTCCAAGTGAAAAACGGGGTTGTGTTCGTGAATGGGGAAGAAGCGGTTCAAACACCTGACGGAACTTTCTCGGAGTTGAAGCAGCCCCAGGGGCGATTTGGCAATTATCCACAGTGTCACAATTCCCCGGTTGGCGACGGGGCTGAATGCCTAAAAGAAAAGTCTATCGAAACATTGCCCGGTGGCGTAGAACACTCGGTTCTCAACATCAGAGATCAGTCTTCAGACAACACGAACGTCAGCACTGTGCCAGAAGGACATTATTTCTTTATGGGCGATAACCGGGACAATTCGGTGGACAGCCGAGTTCACCGAAATCGAGGCGGCGTAGGCTTCGTGCCCGCTGAATACCTTCTGGGCCGTGCGGATCGCGTGATGTTTTCGTCTGCCGGCAAAAGATTGGTATATTTCTGGACGTGGCGTTCAGACCGCTTCTTCAAGGAAATCGAGTGAAGCTCTCGGCGGATCTTCAAGCCTTCGCGGCGCGTATCGGGCATGAGTTTTCGAAACCCGACCTGTTGATCCGCGCCCTCACACATGGGTCGATTTCATCGGTCACGCGGCCTGACAACCAACGGCTGGAGTTTCTTGGTGACCGGGTGCTTGGACTGGTTATGTCCGAGAAGCTTTTGGCAGATGATCCAAATGCGCCCGAAGGAACGCTTGCCCCGCGCTACAATGCATTGGTGCGGAAGGAAACCTGTGCAGACGTTGCCCGTCAGGTTGATCTGGGCGATGTGCTGAAACTGGGCCGGTCTGAAATGAAGACCGGCGGGCGGCGCAAGCTGGCGCTGCTTGGGGATGCAATGGAAGCCGTCATCGCTGCGGTCTATCTTGATGGTGGGCTGGATCCTGCCCGCGATATGATCCTTCGCCTCTGGGGTGACCGCATTCACAAGGTTGAAGCAGATGCGCGTGATGCAAAAACCGCGCTTCAGGAATGGGCGCAAGCACGCAAGATGTCGGTGCCGAAATATGTTGAAACTGGGCGCGAAGGCCCGGACCACGCGCCAATGTTCACCATTGAGGTGCAGCTGGCTGATGGGAAATCTGCCACGGCGCAAGCCAATTCGAAACGTGCCGCCGAACAGGCTGCCGCAAAGGCGCTTTTGGCGCAGGTTGAAGGATAAAAAACATGTCAGATGCTCAGACACGCGCGGGATTTGTCGCCCTGATCGGCGAACCCAATGCGGGCAAGTCGACGCTGACCAATCACATGGTTGGGGCCAAGGTCTCGATCGTGACGCATAAGGTTCAAACGACCCGCGCACGCATCCGTGGCGTGGCAATCGAAGGCGATGCACAGATCGTGTTTGTGGACACGCCGGGGCTGTTTCAACCACGTCGCCGGTTGGACCGCGCCATGGTGGCCGCCGCTTGGGGCGGGGCATCTGATGCGGATGTCATCGTCCTGTTGGTTGAAGCGCATCGCGGTGTTACCGACGGCGTGAAGCGTATCCTTGAAGGTTTGGAAGAGATCGGGAAGGGCCGCACCGTGGCGCTTGCGATCAACAAGATCGATAGGGTGCAATCAGAGGCTCTGTTGGCGCTGGCGAAAGACCTGAACGAGCGGTACAATTTTTCTGAGACATTTATGATCTCGGCCGAAAAAGGTCATGGTGTGAAAGACCTTCGCACATGGCTGGCCGATCACTTGCCGGAAGGCCCGTGGCTCTACCCGGAAGACCAGATCGCCGACCTGCCCATGCGCATGATTGCAGCCGAGATGACACGCGAGAAACTGACCCTGCGCCTACATCAGGAACTGCCCTATCAGCTGACGGTTGAGACCGAAAACTGGGAAGAGCGCAAAGATGGATCGGCCCGCGTCGACCAGATCATCTATGTCGCCCGCGATGGCCACAAAGGCATCATTCTGGGAAAGAAGGGCGAGACGATCAAAGCCGTCAGTCAATCCGCCCGTGCCGAGCTAGAAGAGTTTATGGGCCGCAAGATCCATCTGTTTTTGCAGGTGAAGGTTCGTCCCAACTGGCTTGAAGAAAAAGAGCGCTACTCGGAAATGGGGCTAGATTTCCGCGACGGGAATAAGTGATGCGCCTGACCGCGGATGTCTGGGTCTCGGCCTATCTGACGCGTTTGCGTTTGCAAGATATCCCGGCCTTCATCACCCAAAAGGGCGACGCGACTGCCGGGGCCGTTTTGGTCAAGATGAACACCCTCGACGGGCAGGCGGTGGCTTATCAGCGCAGCTTTGACCTAATGACGGGCGAGCGCTGTTGGATGGTACTGTCTGAGGGGGACGAGGCTGACGTCGATGCCGCCCTTACCCGGCAAAAGGGCTTTGATCCTGACCTTTGGGTGATTGAAGTCGAGGACCGCGGAGGCCGCCATTTGCTGGATGAACCGGGCCTTTCCGACTGACCCTACTGCGTCTATGGTCCTTTCAGGAGGATGAGCGATGGATTGGCGGGATCAAGGGGCGCTTTTGTCCGTGCGCAAACACGGCGAAACCTCCGCCATCATTGAGGTGTTCACCAAAGAACACGGGCGTCACGCGGGTGTCGTGCGTGGGGGTGTTAGTCGCAAGATTGCTCCGATCCTACAGCCTGGCGCTCAGCTCGATGTTGCATGGCGCGCGCGTCTTGAAGAGCATATTGGCAGCTACACTGTGGAACCTTTGCGCAGTCGCGCCTTGGTCATGTCTGACCGCACAGCGTTGGCCGGGTTGAATGCGATCACCGCCCTTCTGGGCTTTGCTCTGCCCGAGCGTGAACCCCACCCCGTCCTATACGAACGCACCCAATCCATGCTGGATCTTCTTGGCGTGAACGAAGCGTGGCCCACGGCCTATTTAAAATGGGAACTGGCGTTGCTGGAGGAACTGGGGTTTGGGCTGGACTTGTCCGAATGCGCAGTCACTGGGGGTCGGGATGAATTGGCGTATGTCTCACCCAACACTGGCCGCGCTGTGTCCGCAGAAGGGGCAGGGGAATGGGCAGACAAGCTTTTGCCGTTACCGCCAGAGCTCTTAGGGGCTGGGGATGGTACACTCACGAATGTGCTGGATGGTTTGACAACAACAGGTCACTTCCTGACACACGGGGTGGCGCACGCCTTGGGAGACAGGCCTTTGCCAGAAGCGCGCGCGCGCTTTCTGGACCGCCTAAAACGCGACTCGATCAAGGAAGAGCGGACGTAAACACCATCTCACTCCCTGCCTCGCTGGACAGGATCAGCGTGTTGCCCGAGACCTCGGAAATTTGCATCTGACTTAGGGCTTCGAAGAAAGCGCTCTCAGCCTCAAGATCGGAGCACGCCATCTTTGTCGATGCGATTGGACCCGTTTCAAACCAAGGATAGGGGGCTTTTTGAGCCGTCGAAAAGCTGTTGCAGGGCGCTTTCCCGGCGATGCGGCCTTTTTCTGGAAAGGTGATCGTGGCGCGGGCGGGAAACGTATCCCCATCAAGCTCGACCAGCCGCCATTCTGCATCCGCGTCGGCATATCCCGATATGGTTTCGTCCTTGCAACCCATTAGGGTAGCGGTCGCTGCAATGAATAGAAGTAATCTCATGCGTTTCAAAATGGGGGCAAACCCGGATGTTTTCCAGTCTTAGGCATCACGCAGGGCCAAAAGGGCGGCCAAAAGTGTACTCATCGCGCTTTGATTGTCTGCTCCATCTTTGGCCGACAAGGTGCCCATGCCGATATAGGCCCCGTAAATCATGCGCGTAAAATCGGGATTGGTCAGGCCCAGATCGGACAGAATGCCCGAGAGATACTCCATGCGCTTACGGTCGACACGCTCTACGGCATTCGCTACCGTATGGTTGCTTTGCGCCCATGCGCGAATAGCAGGTTCTACCGCGTCGCCGCCATGTTCTTCATCGGTCGAAGTCGAGATATCACCAAGCATGTAAAGCCTGCGGACTGGATCGGTCTCGGCGTCTAGGAAGTGCGTGATGTCATCAACGGCTCTC
Source organism: Aliiroseovarius sp. F20344 (assembly GCF_023016155.1). Taxonomy (GTDB): domain Bacteria; phylum Pseudomonadota; class Alphaproteobacteria; order Rhodobacterales; family Rhodobacteraceae; genus Aliiroseovarius. The sequence continues at coordinate 25,009 of NZ_JALKBG010000003.1, read as the reverse complement.
TCCTCCCACAGGATAAGCATGGCTTCGTGAAATGCGGGTACATCTTTGAAATGCCAATAAAAAGACCCCTTAGTTGCGCCAACTTCGCGCGCAAGGGGTTCTGCCTTTAAGGCTTGTGGACCGGATCGGGCAAGGGCACGAAACCCGGCAAGGATCCAGCTTTCTGCGCTTAGTTTTTCTTTTGAATTCGCCACTGTTCAAGCTCCATACGCAAGCGTATTGACAACTTAGCAACGACATGCACCATACGCAAGCGTATGTATGTAAGGGAAGGCTGAAATGCAAACGATTCTACTAATTCTCACCTATGCGATATTGATTGGAGCTGCGGGCGTACATGTGCTGTGGGCCTTGGGGGTCTGGTGGCCTGTCCGGGATGAAGCAGCGCTTGCGCGCACAGTGGTTGGCGCGCCGGGGATTACAAGAATGCCGCCGGGCTGGGCATCAGGATTGGTTGCCTTTGCTTTGCTAAATGCTGCGTTGATTTTGTACGGCATCAGCAACGGGTCAGCCATGGCACCAATCTGGCTGCTGAACCTAATGGGTTGGGGATTGGTGGCCGTTTTCGGCCTGCGCGGACTAGTCAGCTATGTACTTCCGTCACTTGGCGTTCGCATGGAAGAGCCGTTTGCACGGCTCAACCTGATTTTCTACAGCCCACTTTGCCTAATTCTGGCCTTGGGTTTCTGGTCTGCGCTTTAGCCCAAAAGGCGTCGTGCGATGACTTGGGCCTGAATTTCTGCAGCACCTTCGAAGATGTTCAGGATACGCGCGTCACACAATACGCGGCTGATTTGGTACTCCAGCGCGAAGCCGTTGCCGCCATGGATCTGAAGCGCGTTGTCCGCACAGGCCCATGCGATACGCGCGCCCAGAAGCTTGGCCATACCAGCTTCAAGGTCACAGCGATGGCCGTGGTCCTTTTCCCAAGCCGAGAAATAGGTCAGCTGACGTGCGACCATGATTTCGACCGCCATCATGGCAAGCTTGTTGGCCACGCGAGGGAAGTTGATCAGCGATTTGCCGAACTGTTTGCGGTCTTCGGCATATTGCATGCCGATTTCCAGCGCGTTCTGAGCCACACCGATCGCACGGGCGGCGGTTTGAATGCGGGCTGCTTCGAAGGTTTTCATCAGCTGCTTGAAGCCCTGACCTTCAACGCCACCCAAAAGGTTCTCACCCTTCACCTTGAAGCCGTCAAAGCCCAGCTCGAATTCCTTCATACCGCGATAGCCCAGAACCTCGATCTCGCCGCCGGTCATACCTTCGGTCGGGAATGGGTTTTCGTCGTCGCCGGGGGTTTTCTCGGCCAGGAACATCGACAGACCGCGGTGGTCTTTGCTGTCTGGGTCGGTGCGCGCCAGCAGCGTCATTACGTGGGTCCGCGCTGCGTGGGTGATCCAGGTCTTGTTGCCAGTCACTTCATAGTCGCCATCAGAATTCTTGACTGCGCGAGTGCGCAGTGAACCAAGGTCCGAGCCAGTGTTGGGTTCAGTGAACACGGCGGTCGGCAGGATTTCTGCGCTGGCCAGCTTGGGCAGCCAGTGTTGCTTTTGTTCCTCGGTACCGCCGGCCTCGACCAGTTCGGCGGCGATTTCCGAGCGGGTGCCCAACGAGCCCACACCGATATAGCCGCGCGACAGCTCTTCCGAGACCACAACCATCGAGGCTTTCGACAGGCCCAGCCCGCCGTATTCCTCGGGGATGGTCAGGCCGAAGACGCCCATCTCGGCCAGCTCTTCCAGAATTTCCAGCGGGATGTATTCGTCCTTCAGGTGCCACTCATGGGCGTTCGGGACAACGCGTTCATCCGCGTAACGACGGAACTGTTCGCGGATCATCTCAAGTTCTTCATCCAGCCCGGTCGCGCCGAAGGTCGCGTGGCCTGCATTGTCTTGCATCAGTTCGACCAGACGGGTGCGGGCAGCTTGATTGTTGCCCTCTGCCACCAACGTGTTGATCGCGTCGGTGTCCAGTGTCGCGCCATCAACGCCCATATCAGCCAGACGCGCCATTTCGTTCTGGCTCATCATCATGCCGCCCTTCATCTGGGCAAGATATTCACCAAAGGCAATCTGCAGGATCAGCTTTTCCATCTCGCCTAAGCGACCATCGTCGTTAAGGCGGCTGGCCCAAGCGTTCATCTGGCGCAGGCTTTCGGCATAGGTGGCAAGCCAAGCCAGAGCGTGCGCCGCGGCTTGGTGTTCTTCCAGCTTGGCACCAGAAACACGGTCGCCATCCGAAACAAGTGCCCGGACATTTTCCTTTGCGGCCTCAAATGTAGCTTCAACCGGGGCAACGGCCGCACCGGTCAGGTCAAGAAGGTTGTCGATCAGGGCGCTGGTCATGGAAAACTCCTGTCACACACGGCCGGGATTCGGCTGCTTATTTTGCGTCTGCAGAGAAATAATCCTTTTGCAGTTGCAGCGCAATAAAAATACAACAATGGACTTCAAATCGAACGAAAGTGACGTTGCGATTTGTTGGGTGCGTCTCAAATACCGCTCTTGTAAAAGAGAGATGTAACAGGAGAAACGCTTTGGGCATACTTGCCGATCTACCCATCTTGACGCTGGTACTTGCATTCAGCGTGACCCTTTTCGGAGGGTTCGTGAAGGGGGTCGTTGGATTTGGAATGCCGTTGATCATGATATCCGGTCTGGCAACGGTCTTGTCTGCCGAGGTTGCGTTGGCGGCACTTATCCTACCGACAGTTCTTAGCAATGGGATGCAAGCGATCCGTCAGGGCACAAGCGCTGTTTGGCACGCCGTCACGAGATTTCGCCTGTTCCTTGTTGTCCTTGTCGTCATGCTTGCTTTAAGCGCGCAGATTGTAAGCTTTGTCCCGACGAATTTGATGTTCATCGCAATCGGGATTTCGGTGGTAGCGTTCTGTTTGATGCAACTTGCCGGCTGGATCCCACGCCTCAAACCTGAAAACCGTGCTCGTGACGAGGGTATCGCAGCAGCGCTGGCAGGGTTCGTTGGTGGCTTTTCGGGGATATGGGGGCCGCCGACGGTGGCTTACCTGACAGCGATTGAGACACCGAAGGCCGAGCAAATGCGCGCGCAAGGGGTGGTCTATGGCATTGGGGCCGTTGTGCTATTTGCAGCGCATATCAAATCCGGCGTCGTGAATCCTTATACAGTCCCATTGTCCCTTGCGATGCTCTTACCAGCCTTCTTAGGCATGATGCTTGGGGGGCGATTGCACGACCAGATGCCGCAGAAATTGTTCAAGCGGGCGACTTTGATTGTGCTGACCATCGCGGGACTGAATCTGATCCGCAAGGGCCTGATCGGCTAGGCGATCAGCGCAGGCCAAACCTTGGCGTTCTCGTGTCGGAAAACGTCAACATGCCCAACTTTTCTCAACCCAAACTGCTGTGGTGTGAGTGCAAGATGCTCTGTATCATTGCCGGGATAAAGCTCTGTCATGCGCTCCACTGCAACCGGCGGAACTGATGTGTCATCTGACATCGACACCGTGCGAACAGGACATGAAAACGCGGCCAGCGGGGCGGCTGGGATCAAGGGGTCCTTTGCAGGGTATCCGCGTGTCGTGCACCAGCGTTTCCATTGTTTGAAAACCGGGCCGGGAATATCTGTGCCCAGGCCCGAGAATTGCTTGGGCACATATCCAAAGGTTGCCGTGGAAAGAGGGCCTACCGCAAACCACAACGCGCGCACCGTGGCTTGAAAGGGCCATGGATGATCCGTGGTGTGGACGGGGCCTGTGCAAACGGTGATTACCCGCGCAATGTCCTTAGTTCGTTCTTGCCGCGCCAGCATAAGCCCACCTAAAGAGTGGCCCATCAGCCAAAGAGGCAAGCCCTTCGCCCGAGTTTCCAGCCAATTACGTGCCGCTTGGGTGTCGTGCAGCCCCCAATCCAGCATCGAAGCTGTTACATCCCGAACCGGGCCGCGCGACGAAGCGCCGAAATCGCGGTAATCGTAGGTTAAACAGGACACGCCCTGTGTCTCGGCCAACCACGCGGCAAAGTGGCGATAGAATCTGTGCGGTACTCCGGTAGCACCGTTCAAGACAGCAAATGCGCGCGGTTGCGTTGCTGCGAAGAAGCTGCCGGTTAATGGCGCGGGGCCGGGTATGGTGACGGTTTCAACCATAGAGACATGCAAGCGCAAACTTGACGTGCGCGTAAAGCATGACCGCGCGTCAGCCAAAACGAAAACGCCCCAGCCTTGGCCAGGGCGTTTGTAAGCTAAAGAGCCGTATTCTTAGCCGATAGCGACAGCTTTCACGTCGTCATCAATGTCGCCTTCGTATTGAACGAAGTTGTCCGAGAACATCTTGACCAGCTTGGCGGCTTGGGCGTCATAGGCTGCGGTGTCCTGCCAGGTGCGGCGCGGGTCAAGCAGCAGATCGGCTACGCCTTCTACCTTCACCGGAACCTCGAAGCCGAAGTTTTCATCCTTGCGGAATTTTGCTTCAGCCAGAGAGCCATCCAGAGCAGCGGTCAGCAGGGCGCGCGTTGCACGGATTGGCATCCGCGAACCTGTGCCGTAAGCGCCGCCAGTCCAACCGGTGTTCACCAGCCAGCAGGTAGCACCGTGCTTTGCGATCTTGTCACGCAGCAACGCACCATACTCGGCCGGGCGGCGCGGCATGAAGGGCGCACCAAAGCAGGTCGAGAAAGTCGGCTCAGGCTCGGTCACACCTTTTTCGGTGCCAGCCACTTTTGAGGTGAAGCCCGACAAGAAGTGATACATCGCCTGCGCAGGTGTCAGGCGCGCGATCGGAGGCAGAACACCAAACGCATCGCAGGTCAGCATGATGATGTTCTTGGGGTGTCCGCCGATGGCGGTGTCCGAAGCGTTGGCAATGTAGTGCAGCGGATAGGCGCAACGCATGTTGGCCGTCAGGCTGTCATCTTCAAAGTCCAGCTCTTTGGTCTCTTCGTCATAGACCATGTTCTCGATCACAGTCGCGAACTTCTGGGTCGTGGCGTAGATTTCGGGCTCGGCTTCAGCTGACAGGTTGATCGTCTTGGCATAGCAGCCGCCTTCGAAGTTGAAGGTGCCGGTGTCTGACCAGCCATGTTCGTCATCACCGATCAGCGTGCGTTCTGGGTCAGCCGACAGAGTGGTCTTACCGGTGCCCGACAGGCCAAAGAAGATGGCAGTGTCGACCGGATTGCCCGTGGCGTGGTTGGCCGAGCAGTGCATCGGCATGATGCCCTTTTCGGGCAGCATGTAGTTCAGAAGCGTAAAGACCGATTTCTTGTTTTCGCCAGCGTATTCAGTGCCGCCGATCAGGATCAGCTTGCGGTCGAAGTTCAGCGCGATCACTGTTTCCGAACGACAGCCATGACGCTTGGCATCGGCCAAGAAGGTCGGGCAGTTGATGATGGTGAACTGCGGGTCAAACTCGTCCAGCTCGTCGCGGTCGGGGCGGCGCAGCAGGTGACGGATGAACAGGTTGTGCCATGCCAGCTCAGACACGACACGTACATCCAAACGGTGCGCAGGATCGGCGCCACCAAAAAGGTCCTGAACGTAATAGTCCTTGCCTTTCATGTGCTCCAGCATGTCTTCGTAGAGAACGTCAAACTTGGCCGGATCCATCGGCGGGTTGTTTTCCCACCAGATGTGTGGCTCGACGCTGGGAGTCTTGACGACAAATTTGTCTTTGGGAGAACGGCCAGTGTGTTTGCCGGTCTCAACCAGGAAGGTGCCGCCTTGTCCAAGCTTGCCTTCGCCGCGGTCCAGTGCGGCTTCGATCAGAGCTGGCTCCATCAGGTTGTAATAGACATTGCCCAGCCCGGTGATGCCTTGATCTTCCAAGCGGCGCGCTGGGTTTACCCGTCCAGTGGTCATTTATATGCTCCTGTCGCCGGTCCGTCTGTTCCCCGGCGTATCTGTTTCACATGAGAGCGCAGAGAAATCCCCGCACGCCAACCCTCATGTGAACGAGGGCCGGTGATCGGCCTATAGCACGACGGTATTCCGATGGAACAGCGCACATTGTCCAGTTAGCGCAACCAAGACCGTGTTTGCGCAATCAAGAGGTTTCGAACCTCTGTCGAAGGCTCGCTATAATCATGTAGAATTCTGGCTTGTGGCGTAAGAAAGCTGCGATGGTGGGGTGCGATTCGTAATTCTCAGTTGATTCGTCGCGGAGAACGCGAGAATATGTTAATAGAATTCGCGAAGTAATATCGCGCGAGCAGTGCGGGGAACTTTCAAAATGTCCAGGATTGCCTTGGTAGATGATGACAGGAACATCCTGACATCAGTATCCATCACCCTCGAAGCAGAAGGCTTTGAGGTTGAAACTTATAATGATGGCCAAAGTGCGCTTGATGCTTTTTCCAAGCGACTACCAGATTTGGCTGTGTTCGACATCAAGATGCCGCGCATGGACGGAATGGATTTGTTGCAGCGCGTTCGGCAAAAGACGTCGACGTTGCCGGTCATTTTCCTGACCTCTAAAGATGACGAAATTGACGAAGTTCTGGGTTTGCGAATGGGGGCGGATGACTACGTCACCAAGCCATTTAGCCAGCGCCTTTTGGTCGAACGCATCCGCGCCTTGTTGCGCCGCAATGAAGTTATTGCGAACGACGATGCCGGCGAAGTCGAAGAAGGCCGCGTATTGGAACGGGGCGAGCTGCGCATGGACCCCTTGCGTCACGCTGTTTCTTGGAAGGGTAACGACGTTTCACTGACAGTGACCGAGTTCCTTCTTTTACAGGCCTTGGCCCAGCGGCCCGGATTCGTAAAAAGCCGCGATCAATTGATGGATGTGGCGTATGATGATCAGGTCTATGTTGATGATCGAACCATCGACAGTCACATCAAGCGCCTTCGCAAGAAAATGCGTACGGCAGATGGGGAATTCTCAGCGATCGAAACGCTTTATGGTATTGGATACCGATACAACGAGGAATGACGCGAGTTTAATGCGTCACGCAGGAAGTAAGAGCGTTTGAGGGCCAGTAAGAAAAAAGCATCGGAAAGCGATGTCGTCCTTGGGGAAGACTGGATGTCTCCTCAGGATGATTTTGATACCGCTTTGCACGATACCCGGGCAAAGCGCGGATTCATTTCAATCAACAGATCGCCACTTGCGCGCAAAATCATCACCTTCAACCTTTTTGGATTGGTGGTTTTGGTGGCAGGTGTTCTGTACCTTAATCCATTTCGAGACAGTCTTTTGTTCCAGCGCGAACGCGGATTGGTGGTCGAAGCCGAATTGATAGCCGATGTTTTTGAGGCACAGCTTGCACAAGCGGAAGAGTCCGCCCGCATCGTTGAAGAGACACTGTCGGAAGCATCAGATAGTGTGTCGCCCAGTGACGTGGCGGCAGAGCAAGAAACAATCGAGACTCTGGAAACAGATCTGGTTGAATCTGCCCCCTCAGAATTTGCCAATACACTTTCGAACCTTCACCTTCCCGTGGGGCTGGAAGTCTTTGTTTTTGATGAGAAAGAAGTTCTGCTGGCCACTTCGGTTGGGCGTGATCGGGGGGAGACCACGCCGGTGGACGGTCTTCAACGGGATGTTGGTTCGACGGTGATCACGGACATGCTCAACTCGGTCTGGGAGTCCGTGTCAGGTTTCGCCAACACAGGTCTTGGAAAAGACCAACCGCTTGATACGGAAAGCATGGCTCGAAGCCTCTATTTCCGCGCTATGCTTGGCGCAACACAGGTTGCCAATGGTGTGGACCCAGACGGCGGAACCGTTTTCACAGTTGCGACTCCCATTTTACTTGATGGTGCGCCGAAAGGTGTGGTCGCAATTACCAGTGCGGCAGGTGAGCTTGATCTTCTTGTACGTGCGGAACGCGAACAGCTGTTGCAGATGTTTGTAATTGCCATTTTGGTGTCCATCGGGCTGAGCTTGGTGTTGGCATCTACGATTGCTAACCCGTTGTCTGATCTGGCGAGAGCGGCTGAACTGAGTGGCGAGAATGACCCACGCAATGTGAAAACGAGGCGCGTCCGTATTCCTGATCTGACAGGACGCCCGGACGAAATCGGCAGGCTTTCCGGTGCATTACGTGGTATGGTGACAGCCTTGTATGATCGCATTGACGCCAATGAACAATTTGCTGCTGACGTCGCGCACGAAATCAAGAACCCTCTTGCCAGTTTGCGGTCTGCGGTGGGAACGTTGCGTTTGGCCAACAAAGAAGAGCAGCGCGAACGACTGTTGGATGTGATCGAACACGACACCCGCAGGCTTGATCGCTTGGTCAGTGATATTTCGAATGCCTCACGTCTGGACAGTGAACTGGTTCGCGAGGACGAAGAAGAATTCGATCTGTTGAAGATGCTGCGTAGCCTGTCTGACTATCTGGGCGGCGAGGCGCAGGAAAAGGGTATCGACTTCATTACGGATCTGCCGGACAGCCCAATCATGACAAGTGGACTTGAGGCGCGGCTGGCGCAGGTCTTTGTGAACCTCATAACAAATGCGCTGAGTTTCTGTGAAAGCGGCGACGCCATTCGCGTTTGGGCCCGTCGGCGCGAAAACCGTGTGTTGGTTGTGGTCGAAGATACTGGCCCCGGCATTCCGGATCAGGCGCTTGGAAAGATCTTTAATCGCTTCTATTCCGAACGCCCTCAGAACCAATTTGGCAACAACTCGGGTTTGGGCTTGGCAATCTCAAAGCAAATTGTTGAAGCGCATGGCGGCGTTATCTGGGCCGAAAACATTCGCCCGACCGATGCTGATCTTATGTCAGAGCCTCTGGGCGCACGTTTCGTGGTTGGACTGCCAGTATGAGCGATACCCCAGTCACCGCACGGTATCATGCAACAACCGTTGCGGTTGACGGTGCGGCGGTGATGATCACAGGCCCATCGGGATCTGGAAAATCTGCTTTGGCGCTGGAGCTGATTGGGTTGGGGGCCAGCCTTGTGGCAGACGATCTAAGCCAAATTGAAATTCAGGATGGCGAACCATATGCAGTTGCGCCCCCAGAAATGGCCGGTGTGATTGAGGCGCGTGGTGTTGGGCTGATCAACGTCTCCCACTGCTCCAAAGCCCACCTGCGACTTGTTGTGGACATGGGGCAGATTGAAACGGCGCGGCTTCCGTCTTCACCCGCAGTCACAGATGTTAACGGATGCGCGATCGAGTGTCTGTTTCGCGTGGATGCACCTTATTTTGCAATTGCCATCGTCAATCTGCTACGAAACGGTCGTCGCGCCATACAAAACTGAAGTGGCTATATGCGGTGTGTCTCGAATGGCAACTTAGATCGCCTGTTCCAAAGGAATGACCATGACGGATAAGAAACCCGAGCCAGAACAGAAGATCGTATTGGTCACCGGTCCTTCCGGGGCAGGTCGGACGACGGCCATCAGGGTGCTTGAGGATATCGGGTATGAAGTCATCGACAACCTGCCTCTGTCCCTCATTGAACGGATGCTGTCCGGGCCGACTTTGACACGCCCCTTGGCGCTGGGCGTTGATGTGCGAAACCGCGATTTCTCGACCGAGATGCTGTTGCAGGTGATCGAGGATCTGCGCGAAGACGAAGCGTTTTCTGTTGAAGTTCTGTATCTGGATTGCTCTCGCGACGTGTTGGTGCGTCGATATTCGGAAACCCGCCGGCGCCACCCGCTTGCGCCTGATGAAACGCCCGAACTGGGCATCACTCGAGAGATAGAGCTGCTGGTCCCAATTCGAGGTCGTGCGGATGTGCTGATTGATACCTCGGAACTGTCTCCACATGATCTGAAGGACGAGATCATGCGATGGCTTTCGGTGTCAGGCGCGGAAGAGCTTGCCGTTTCCGTGCATTCGTTTTCCTACAAGCGCGGAGTGCCACGGGGATTGGACATGGTTTTCGACGCTCGCTTTCTTCGCAACCCGCATTGGGAGCCCGCTTTGCGCGCCCTAGACGGCCGCAACGACGAAGTCTCGGACTACGTTGCAGGGGATTCGCGCTTTGATCAGTTCTTCACCCAGGTGCAGAACTTGGTCGAATTCCTGATCCCTGCCTTCGGCGAAGAAGGAAAAGCACACCTTTCGATTGGGTTTGGGTGCACCGGTGGGCAACATAGGTCGGTTGCCCTAGCGGAAAACTTGGCAAAGTCGCTTGCAACTAAGGGGTGGCAGGTGTCAATTAGGCATCGGGAATTAGAACGCCGCGCCGGGACAGCAGCGGCATCAACATCGAGGGTATAGCGTGATCGGTATCGTGATCGTCGCGCATGGCGGGCTTGCAAAAGAATATCTGGCGGCGGTCGAACATGTGGTCGGCAAGCAGCCCGGCATGCGTGCGATCTCGACCGCAGCGGAATGTGACCGCGAGGATAAGCGGTCCGAAATCAGCCAAGCCGCCGACAGCGTCGATCAAGGGGACGGCGTCGTGATTGTCGTCGACATGTTCGGAGGATCACCTGCCAATCTGTCGCTTCCTGCCTGTTGTAAATCCGATCGTAAAATCCTGTATGGTGCCAATCTTCCCATGCTATTGAAGTTGGCCAAAACCCGACATCTCTCAGTTGAAGCATCGACCCAGAAAGCACTGGCTGCGGGCCGTAAGTATATTGACTGCATTGATGTGAGCGAGGATTGAAAACGTATGAGTACGAACCGCGAGCTTGAAATAATCAATGTGAAGGGCCTGCATGCGCGGGCCTCGGCTAAATTTGTCGATACTGTTGAAAATCATGATGCCCGTGCGCGCGTGTCCAAGGACGGGTTGGATGCAGATGGGGATTCGATTATGGGACTCCTGATGCTTGCTGCGTCGCAAGGAACAAGCATCAAGGTAGAGACTTCTGGGCCACAAGCTGTAGAGTTGATGAATGCGCTCGAAGCGCTGGTTGCCGACAAGTTCGGCGAAGGTATGTAAGCTGGCTCAAGGCTAGAGGTAAGTTCAACGTGACGCATGAAGCGGAAAACCAAATGGCAGAGGCCAATTCTAACGTTGCGGTCCCTCAGCACTATGACCGCCGTAGCCTGACCTATGCCAACTCGTTTAACAATCCGCTCCAGGGATTGATCATTCGCAGTGTCGAATGGGGGACCGGGAAGATCTCGATCCTGCGCATGGTGCGTAATCTTGAACGCCGCGGAGCGCCCAAAGGGCAGGCATTCTGGGGTGCCTGTCTTGATGTGATGGGCGTGAATATCCAAACGCCGGATGATCAGCTGAACAATATTCCAGCCGAAGGACCGGTTGTTGCGGTTGCAAACCATCCGCATGGGTTGACTGATGGCATGGTTCTGGCCGAACTGATTGGCCGCCGCCGAGAGGATTATCGCATTTTGACCCGCTCCATTCTGGACGGATTGGACGAGGTTGCGTCGTCTTACATGATCCCCGTTCCATTCCCACATGACCCTGATGCTCAGGAAAAGATGGTCGAGATGCGGGCGCAAGCGATGGCGCATCTGAAGCAGGGTGGCCTGATAACATTGTTCCCGTCGGGCGTTGTGGCATCCTCAGACAGTCTGATGGGCCCCGCGATCGAACGTGAATGGAACGTGTTTACAGCACAGCTTATTCGGCGCTCGGGCGCGCGGGTCGTGCCGATCTTTTTTCCCGGCGCGAACTCCCGTTGGTATCAGATTGCCAATCGCCTATCTGCCACCATGCGTCAGGCGCTTTTGCTGCATGAGATTGTCAAAAGCTGTAACCGAGACCATTCGCCTGTCGTCGGTAAAGAACTGACAGAGGAACAATTGGCAACAGTGAAATCAGATCCGCGCGGGTTCATGGCTTGGCTTCGCGAGCACACACTGGAGCTGTCAGGCAAGTAAAGAAAAGGCCCGAACGGGGCCTTTCGTGTCTTGTGTTGAGGGACGGCTATTATCGGGTCGGAACGGGTGTTTCCCCGCGATAATCGTAGAACCCGCGTCCAGCTTTACGTCCAACCCACCCGGCCTCGACATATTTCACCAAAAGCGGGCAGGGGCGGTATTTGGTATCCGCCAGCCCGTCATGCAACACGTTCATGATCGCCAAACAGGTGTCCAAACCGATGAAGTCGCCCAGCTCGAGCGGACCCATCGGGTGGTTCGCTCCTAGCTTCATGGAGGCGTCAATGGATGAGACCGAACCAACGCCCTCGTATAGCGCATAGCAGGCTTCGTTGATCATAGGGATCAGGATGCGGTTCACGATGAAAGCCGGATAGTCCTCGGCACTGGCGGCGGTTTTCCCCAGCTTCTCGACGACGCTCAGACAGGCCTGATAGGTGGGCTCGTCCGTGGCAATGCCGCGGATCAGCTCGACCAGCTTCATCAAAGGCACCGGGTTCATGAAATGGAACCCCATGAAACGCTCGGGACGGTCGGTTCCACTGGCTAGGCGAGTGATCGAAATCGATGATGTGTTCGAGGTCAGAATAGTGTCGGGCGAGAGATGCGGCAGAAGCGTATCGAAAATCTGCTTCTTGAGCCCTTCATTTTCCGTCGCGGCTTCGATCACAAGGTCAGATGGGCCAAGATCCGGCAGCGACAATGTGGTGCTGATACGCTTCATCGCGTCACCCATATCTTGCGCCGAAATCAGCTCGCGCGAGACCTGGCGCTCCATGTTCTTGGTGATCCGGGCAATTGCGGTATCCAGACTGTCTTGGCTGATGTCGTTCAGGCGGACTTCGTATCCGGCAAGGGCCAGAACATGTGCAATTCCGTTACCCATCTGCCCGGCGCCTACAACGCCCACTGTCTCGATGCTCATATGTCTTTCCTTCTGGTCACGCCGCCCAGGCATGGCCCCGCGTTACGTTTGGTTATGCCCAGACTATGCGCCGCGTGGTTCCGGGTGCAAGCGTTAAGCAGAAGCTAATGAAACCTCAGGCATTCTAAGTTTAGCATTTTGGCAAGGCTTTGGGCGCACAGTGCTATTCGGGTGAAATAATTGGAGTGGGTGGCATGGCCTATGAGAAACTTGGGAAAGGGTCGTTGGACTATTTCCCGTGCCGTTACAAAACATCGAAAATTCTGTTCCGCGGACCAAAGCGAAGTTTGGACGGCCCCTATGTTGCGGTGCTTGGTGGGACCGAAACGTATGGCCGTTTCAACAAACAACCTTACCCCGATTTACTGGAAGAGCGGATGGGGCGAACGGTGGTGAACTTCGGCTGTCCAAATGCTGGGCTGGACGTGTATCTGCGTGATCCAGCCCTGTTGAAGCTATGTAACAATGCCTCTGAGATTATCGTTCAGCTACCGGGCGCGCAGAACCTTTCAAACAGGTTCTATGCTGTTCACCCGCGCCGCAATGATCGGTTTCTGCGGGCATCCAGCATGCTCAAATACCTGTATCCAGAGATGGATTTCACTGACTATCATTTTACACGCCACCTGCTAGGGGCGCTTCAGTCAACTTGCGAACAGCGCTTCGCCTTTGTGCGTAAAGAGCTGAAAGGAGCCTGGATTGGACGCATGAAGGCACTGCTGTCCCGGTTGGACACGCGAGTCACACTTGTATGGTTGGCGGGTCATGCGATTGCAAGCAGCGCTGCCGATGAAGCGTTTGGGTCGGATCCTTTGTTTGTGGATCAAGATATGGTCGATAATGTTCGTCCCTTTGTCCGTGATTTGGTCGAGGTGGTTGTGACCCCAAACGAGATCGCCAAAGGGCAGGTCGGTTTGATCCACTCGGAAATGGATGCACCGATGGCACAGAAAATGCTGGGAACCGTCGCGCATGAGCGTGTGGCGATGGAACTAGAGCAAGCGCTGTCTTGCAATCATCTTTGACCGCAGCTTCACGTTGATCTGCGCAAATGAAAAGGCCCGCCAACCTGGCGGGCCTTTCGTAGTCTCGTTCTAACGTTCAGATCAAACGGCGTCGGTTAGGGCCGGCACAGCTTCGAACAGGTCAGCAACTAGGCCGAAGTCAGCCACTTGGAAGATCGGAGCCTCTTCGTCTTTGTTGATCGCAACGATGATCTTCGAGTCTTTCATGCCAGCCAAGTGCTGGATGGCGCCCGAGATGCCGATGGCGATATACAGTTCCGGGGCAACAACCTTACCGGTCTGACCCACCTGCAGATCGTTCGGAGCATAGCCCGAGTCAACCGCAGCACGCGACGCACCAACTGCGGCGCCCAGCTTGTCAGCCAGTTTCTCGATCAGAGCGAAGTCCTCTTCCGAACCAACGCCGCGGCCACCCGAAACAACAACGCCAGCCGATGTCAGCTCGGGGCGGTCGCTTGCAGCAACTTTGTCCTCAACCCATTCCGACAGGCCGGGGTTGTCAGCAGCGCCGATTGTCTCAACGCCAGCCGAACCGCCTTCAGCAGCGGCATCAAATGTCGACGTACGGAAGGTGATGACCTTCTTGGCGTCTTTCGACTTAACGGTCTGCATGGCATTGCCGGCATAGATCGGACGCTCAAACGTGTCGCCGTCGACAACTGCGGTCACGTCCGACAGAACCATCACGTCCAGCAGCGCGGCAACGCGCGGCATTACGTTCTTGGCGTCGGTGGTGGCCGGAGCAACGATGTGCTCGTAATCGCCAGCCAGCGATACGATCAGGGCTGCGGTCGGCTCGGCCAGGCGGTGACCCAGCGATGCGTCTTCGGCAACCAGAACCTTGGCCACGCCGTCGATCTTGGCCGCAGCGTCTCCAGCAGCGGCGGCAGATGCGCCAGCGGCCAGAACGGTCACGTCACCTAGTGCTTTCGCAGCAGTGACAGCTTTGGCGGTGGCGTCCATCGCCAGTTCGCCATTGGTGACTTCAGCAAGAAGTAGAACAGCCATTATACAGCCCCCGCTTCCTTGAGTTTCGATACAAGCTCGTCAACCGAGCCAACGATGATGCCAGCGGCGCGTTCGGCCGGCTCCGAGGTCTTCACGATCTCGAGGCGCGGTGTCACATCAACGCCGTAGTCAGCAGCGGTCTTTTCGTCCAGCGGCTTCTTCTTGGCTTTCATGATGTTCGGCAGCGACGCATAGCGCGGCTCGTTCAGGCGCAGGTCAACGGTAATGATGGTTGGCATCGAAACCTTGATGGTCTGCAGGCCGCCGTCCACTTCGCGGGTCACAACGGCGTTGTCGCCATCAATGTCCAGCTCAGACGCAAAGGTGCCTTGCGACCAGCCCAGCAGGGCCGACAGCATCTGGCCGGTGGCGTTCATGTCGTTGTCGATGGCTTGCTTGCCCGCCAGAACGATGCCCGGCTGCTCTTCTTCAACAACTTTTGCCAGGATCTTGGCAACGGCCAGCGGCTCGATGTCTTCGTGGACATCGTCAGCGGCGTTTACCAGGATGGCGCGGTCAGCACCCATGGCCAAAGCCGTGCGCAGGGTTTCCTGAGCCTGCTTCACACCGATGGACACAACGACGATCTCTTCAGCCTTCCCGGCCTCTTTCAGGCGGATGGCCTCTTCGACGGCAATCTCGTCAAATGGGTTCATCGACATTTTTACGTTGGCAAGATCGACACCGCTTCCATCCGCTTTCACACG
The DNA here is from genome assembly GCF_023016155.1 of Aliiroseovarius sp. F20344. GTDB lineage: Bacteria > Pseudomonadota > Alphaproteobacteria > Rhodobacterales > Rhodobacteraceae > Aliiroseovarius. The sequence continues at coordinate 9,595 of NZ_JALKBG010000003.1, read as the reverse complement.
AACTTTCACGTTATAGTCGATCACGCGCTTTACAGGCACAAGCACCTTCATTGGCGTGTATCTCCCAGTTATGCCCACAAGGGGCGGTAATGCTCTCGCGACACGTTTAACGAAATGCTGCATGTGAAAACAGCGTAAAATCGTCACGTCCTAGCCCACGGACGTCGCGTTCTTTCGTTTTGAGGGGGATTCTTTGCAAGAATGTTGCCGTGTGGCCAGATTGCTTTGGCGGCAGGGGGCGTGCATCCTGAACTGAGAATCACAGGAGAACTGCCATGACACAATCCGAAACCGTCGAATTGGTTCACGCGCCGTCGCGTATAATCGCAGGGCGTTCGGGGCGGTATTCGATGGAAACTCGTAACCAGATCCCGGGCCTTTGGCAGCAGTTCTTTACTGAGCCGCCCGAGATCGAGAACGTGATCGAAGGGGCATTTTACGGCGTATCCTATGGGATGACGTCGGGCGGAGAATTCGACTATGCCGTCGGGCTTGAAGTGCCTTCAACGGGCGAAGCTCTGCCGGAAGGTTGCTGCCATGTCACCTTGTCGGAAGGCGACTATCTGGTACTGCGCACATTCGGACCCGTTGCGGAACTTCCGCAGCAATTTGACCGCGTGTTCAGTGAACTGATCCCCGCAAATTCGCTGGTCCCGCGTGAAGGCGCGGTGTTCGAACGCTATCCGCATGATGAGCGAAACACGCTCGAGGCAATGGCTTACGAGATTTGGGCTCCTGTAAAGGCTACCGCCTAACGATTCGCTCCCGGTACCCACAGCACATCCGCTTTGCCACCGTCATTCGCCACGCGGGCGGCGACAAAGCACCAGTCGGACAGGCGGTTCAGGTATTTCACCGCTACCGGGTTCAAATCTTCAACGGTGGCCAATTCTGTGGCCAGACGTTCGGCGCGCCGTGACACAGTGCGCGACAGGTGCAGGTGGGCTGCAAGGGGCGATCCACCGGGCAGGATGAAGCTGCGGAGCGGTTCCAGCGCTTTGTTCATCGCGTCGATCTCAGTTTCCAACCGATCCACTTGTTCCTGTGCCATGCGCAACGGTGGGTATTCAGCCTCGGCATCTTTCGCCATTTCGGGGCGACAAAGATCAGCGCCAAGGTCAAAGAGGTCGTTCTGAATGCACGCTAAAGCGGCGTCCATATCCCCTTCGGAGTGAAGGCGCGCCAGCCCAATCGTGGAGTTGGTTTCGTCCACAGTCCCATAGGCATCCACCCGCGCGTCATGCTTCGGACGGCGCGATCCATCGCCCAAAGCGGTCTCGCCCTTGTCGCCGGTCCGCGTGTAAATCTTGTTTAAAACAACCATCAGTTTCCTCCGCGCAGCCAGACGAATAGTAAGATCAAGGCGATTGCCACAGCCTGTGCCCCAATCCGCCAGCGCATTAGTTTGTTCGAGTATTTATGGGCAGTTTTGCCACCAACACCAAAAGATCCGATGCCCAGCATCAGGATGACCAAAACGGCAGCGCAAGCCACCACAATGAAAAGGAACAGGGGATCGTCTGCCATAATGTCTCTCACTTCGTGTTGGGTCTGAGATAGACCCATTCCCCCGGTTTTACGAGGGACAATTGAGCGCGCCTATCCCTTTGGCGTGACGCGATCCCCCATGCGTGTTGACAAAAGGCGTCGCCCAATCCCGGCGATATAGGTCGCCGTGGTCACGTAATAACGTGGCTTCGGCTTTGGATGTTCCAACGCGTGGATCAGTTTTTTTGTTACGGCAGAAGCAGGCAACTCGAACGTGTCCAGTTCTCCGCTGTCATCGTAAAGTCGCTCGCGCAATTTGGCATAGAGGTTCCGGCGCGGGCTGTTTTCCCAGTCGATCCAACGTTCAAAATGCGGTTGCGCGTTTTCGCGGATCTTGGTGGTGATCGGGCCGGGTTCGATCAGGATGATATCAATCGGCTGATCGCGCATCTCAAGGCGCAACGTGTCCATCAGCCCTTCCAAGGCAAACTTGGTCGAAGAATAAGCCCCGCGCCACGGCATGGCCGCAAACCCAAGCACAGAAGAGTTGTGGATCACCCGCCCATGGCCTTGCGCGCGCATGATCGGCAGAACCAGACGGGTCATGTGGTGGTATCCGAAGAAGTTAGATTCAAAGATCGTGCGCAGGGCATCCGTGGGCAGGTCTTCAACACCGCCGGGAATCGCATAAGCACCATTGTTAAACAGCGCGTCCAACGTGCCGCCGGTGCGGGTCAGGACTTCGTCCATGGCGGCTTCCATGCTGGCCTCATCGGCATGGTCCAGCAGAAAGCTTTCCAGCCCCTCGCCACGCAGCCGTTCGCAATCCTCTTCCTTGCGACAGGTGGCGAAAACGCGCCAGCCGCGTTTGGCAAGTGTGTGGGCGGCATCATAGCCAATGCCGGAAGAACATCCGGTAATCAGAATGGATTTTTGGGTCATTTATTTCTCCTGCCTCGCGCCCATTTGGGTAAGGGCAGGGGGCTGAGCTGGTCAACAAAAAAAGAGGTGCCACGAATGACACCTCAGTTGATTCTCTTGAAAGGGATGCGCTTGTTAAAGCTGCGGTTTAAGGAATCTTGATGCGATGAAGCCGCGTGCGCCGGTATCGACGACTTTGATCTGGCTCCAACCACTGTCAATTTGCCCGGTTTCGACAACTTCAGTGCCGCGGGTCAAGCGGGCAACGACACCATGCTGGGTCGACGGACCACCGCGCATGTTCACGGTGGTGCCGCTCACAAACAGGGTGGGAAAATCAGTGCTCAGGCTTGTAGGTTGCGCTTCCCCTTCGTCGGAAGGGGCTGGCGCGCTGGCGGCCATCTTGCGCGCTGCAGCCTCGGCCAATGCTGCGGGGCTGGCAACATCGTCTACAGTGGCAGCTGCTTTGACGATGAATGAGGGGGTGCTTTCGGCTATGTCTGCAGAAACAGCGACGACGGGAACGACGGCAGCAGTGTCCGTTTCTTCAACCTTGGCGGACACGGCAACAATGGTGTCCTGCTTTATGGTTGGCTCACGGCCAATGCGGTCTGTTGGCAGATTGTCATCACGGCCATAATGCATCATGGCAGCGCCCATGACGCCAACCGTAAGCAATGACATTCGAATAATACTCATACTATCCCCCTTAATCGTTCACCAGCTAACACTTTGCTTCAAAAATAATCGCGGGGAATGTAATTCGAATTTCCCCCGGAAACTCGCGGTGGCAGCTTTACGCGAGTCGTCCTCAAGGATACACAAAAACCATGAATGATGTAACCGACAATCCCGAGTCAGCGGGCAGCGAACTGGCAGAGCCACTGCGCCGTGCCATCGGCGACCGCTATTTAACCTATGCGCTTTCCACAATTATGCACCGCGCGCTTCCCGATGCGCGTGATGGGTTGAAGCCTGTTCACCGCCGCATCTTGTATGCGATGAGCCGCTTGAAACTGGCATCCGGTGGTAAATTTCTGAAGTCGGCGAAGATTTCGGGCGACACGATGGGGGATTTCCACCCGCATGGGGATGCCGCGATCTATGATGCAATGGCGCGATTGGCGCAGGACTTTGCCGTACGCTATCCGCTTGTCGATGGGCAGGGAAACTTCGGCAACATCGATGGTGATAACCCGGCCGCCAGCCGCTATACGGAAGCGCGCATGACTTTCGTAGCGGAAGCCATGTTGCAAGGCTTGGACGAAAACGCGGTCGATTTCCGGGACAACTATGATGGTCGCCTGACCGAGCCAGTGGTCCTTCCGGCTGAGTTTCCGAACCTTCTGGCCAACGGCTCGTCAGGGATCGCCGTGGGGATGGCGACGAACATTCCGCCACACAATATCTCGGAATTGATCGATGCCTGTCTGCATTTGATCAAGACGCCGGACGCGCGCGACGACACGCTTCTGAATTACGTGCCGGGACCGGACTTCCCGACGGGTGGCGTGATTGTCGAGCCCAAGGAAAACATCGCCAACGCGTATCGCACGGGCCGGGGCTCGTTCCGTCTGCGTTGTAAGTACGAGATCGAGGATATGGGCCGCGGCCAGTGGCAGATCGTTGTGACCGAAATTCCGTACCAGGTTCAGAAGTCAAAACTGATCGAGAAGATTGCCGAGCTGATCCAGACCAAGAAGGTTCCGATTCTGGGTGACATTCGCGATGAGAGTGCCGATGACATCCGTATCGTACTTGAGCCGAAGTCCAAGAACGTCGATCCCGAGCTTCTGATGGGTCTGATGTACCGAAACTCGGACCTTGAAACGCGGTTTAGCCTGAACATGAACGTGCTGATCGACGGCGTGACGCCGAAGGTTTGTTCGATGAAAGAAGTGCTGCGCGCCTTCCTTGATCACCGCCGTGACGTCCTACAACGTCGCTCGCGTTACCGGATGGATAAGATTGATCACCGTCTCGAAGTGCTGGAAGGCTTTATTGTTGCCTTCCTGAACCTCGATCGCGTGATTGATATCATCCGTTACGACGATGACCCCAAAGCCGCCCTGATGCGCGAGGATTGGAGCATCGATCACGTGCGTGCGACGGACGAAAGCGACTATAGCAGCCCTGCCCCAGGTGAGGGTGAGCTGTCCGAGGTTCAAGCCGACGCGATCTTGAATATGCGCCTGCGCAGCTTGCGTCGTCTTGAAGAGATGGAACTGGTGCGTGAACGGGATGAGCTGATGGAAGAACGTGCCTCGCTTGAGGATCTTCTGGACAGCGAAGACCTGCAATGGGGCAAGATCTCGGATCAGCTGCGCGAGTCGAAAAAGCTATTTGGTAAAGACTTTGAGGGCGGTCAGCGTCGTACACAGTTTGCCGAAGTGGGTGAAGTCGAAGACGTGCCGCTTGAGGCGATGATCGAACGTGAACCGATCACCGTGGTCTGCTCGCAAATGGGGTGGATCCGCGCCATGTCGGGCCATATCGACCTTAGCCGCGAGCTGAAGTTCCGCGATGGTGACGGCCCACGTTTCATCTTCCACGCCGAAACGACCGATCGCCTGCTGGCCTTCGATTCTAACGGCAAGTTTTTCACCCTGTCCTGCGCCAATCTGCCCGGCGGGCGCGGCATGGGTGAGCCCCTGCGTCTGATGGTCGATCTGCCGAACGAAGCTGAAATCGTTGATCTGTTCATCCACCAGCCCGACCGAAAGGTTCTGGTCGCCTCGAACGAAGGCAATGGCTTTATCGTGAATGAAAACGATGTGCTGGCGCAGACCAAGAACGGCAAGCAGGTTCTGAATGTTGGTGATGCAACTGCAAAGATCTGTGCTCCGGTCAGCGGGGATCACGTGGCAATCATCTCGGAAAACCGCCGCTTGCTTGTCTTCCCTGTGTCCGAAATCAACGAAATGACACGCGGCAAGGGTGTTCGGTTGCAGAAGTATAACTCGGCCCGTGGAAAGCAAGGTATTCTCGAGCTGGATGGTGGTCTGTCCGATGTGAAGACCTTCAACCTGGAGGAAGGCTTGTCTTGGCCCGCGTCAGGGGATCGAACCCGCACCGAACCCGACATGTCGCCATGGTTGGGGAAACGTGCTGGTGTCGGCAAAGCCCCACCCCATGGGTTCCCCCGCAACAACAAGTTCGAGTGAATTGGTTTGCCCCCTAGCTTCTTAAGCATCTCATATTCTGGCGAGAAGGGACCGATCTTCTGGCTGGCTCTGCGCACCAGTATCCTGACGGTTCTGACCCTTGGCTTCTATCGCTTCTGGGCCAAGACACGGCTGCGGCGGTATTATTGGAGCGCAATTCGACCCGGAGGTGCCCCGCTGGAGTATGTGGGCGATCCGCTTGAAAAACTGCTGGGTTTTCTGGTCGCTGTGGTCTTCATGGCGTTTTACATCGGGATCGTGAACCTGATCCTGATGTATTTCAGCTTTGCCCTGTTCAATGCAAACTATGCGGCATATGGCCTGAGCTTTCTGGGGCTGACACCGATTATCTTTTTCGCCCAATACCGTGCGCGCAGATACATTCTGGCGCGCACCCGTTGGCGCGGTATTCGTTTTGGGCTGGAACCCGGCGCATGGGGGTATTGCTGGCGCGCGATCATCCACTGGATTGTTGCAATTTGCACCTTGGGTCTGTTGTGGCCGCTGACCACCTTGTGGCTCGAGAAGTACCGGGTTTCGCGCACCTATTATGGGGACCAGAGGTTTGTGCAGGGAGGCTCAAAGGGCCTTTTGTTTGGGGCGATGAAGCACGTGTATTACGCAGTTGGTCTTAGCGCCGTCGCCTCGGTCATGCTTGCGCTTTATGAGAATCCCAGCTGGCTTCTGATGTACCTGCTTACTCTGCCTTGGTTGGTCTATGGGCTGGCGTATTGGCGGGCAGAGAGCTTCAAGCGCATGTCTGAGACGAAGGAACTGGGCGACATCCGTTTTACGGCCGCTCCACGCCCTTGGCGGATCATTGGGATCTACGCGCTGGGCGGTTTGATGTTGAACATAGTGATGTCGGGTCTGTTCATGATCGTGTTTATGCTTATCGCCCTGGTGGGCGGAACCGCGGATTTGGAAAACATTGATGTCGACGTGATGGAAGGCGCATTTACAGCACTACTTCCAGCGATAGTACTTGTCTACTTTCTGCTCATTGTTGTGACACGTGCCATGACACAAGCGTGGATCACATTGCCTTTGGCGCAGCACTTTGCGGAAGTGACAAAAATCGTGAACACGCAGAACATCGCGCAAATTGTACAGCGTGATCGCGACGAATTCGCCGAGGCAGAAGGCTTTGCAGAAGCCTTGGATGTGGGGGCCGCGATATGAACGTAACGGCAACTGACTTGCATTTCGCCGATCTTGCACAAGGGGAACGTGCCCACCTGACCCGTGTTGAGGTTGTCGTGGATGCGACCGGCTTGACGCTACGCCTGCCAGATGGCGACGAAACCATCTGGCGCTGGTCAGATATGCGACGAGTGCGTGATCAGGCGGATCGCCGTGTCATGGTTTTGGCGCGCAAGGGCGATCCGGTCACACGCCTATATCTGGCAGACAAATCTACACAAGACTATGTCACGCAGAATGCGAAAGCACTGGGTAAGCGCGATCAAAGCACCCCTCTGTCCAAAGTGGCGTTGTGGGCGGCTGGGGCGGTTGCGTCTGTTGCGGCCATCATCTTTCTGCTCGTGCCGCTTATGGCTTCACAGCTTGCCGAAATTCTGCCGCCGGAAGGTGAAAAAGCGTTGGGCGATACGACGTTCGAACAGATACGAACCGCGCTTTCTGAAACGGGCTTCGAAGACCAACTAAGGATCTGTGATGACCCGGCGGGCAATGAAGCGATGCAGGCCATGTACGCAAGTCTGAACCCCGATGCGGATCTTCCATATGATGTGCAGGTCCATATTTTGGATCACCCCATGGTCAACGCCTTCGCACTTCCAGGGGGACGAATTGTCTTCTTCCGTGGGCTGATTGAGGAAGCGCAAAACCCAGATGAAGTTGCCGCCGTGCTCGCGCATGAGATTGGCCATGTTGTGAACAGGGATCCTACCCGCGACGCGCTGCGTTCCGCCGGTTCGCTTGGGGTGTTGGGGCTGTTGTTTGGTGACTTCGCCGGTGGGACCATTGCGCTGTTCCTGGCCAATCAACTGATTAACGCCTCGTATAGCCAAGCTGCCGAGACCGTAGCGGATGACTATGCACATGGTCTATTGGAAAAGGCCAACATCTCGCCTGTTGCCTTGGGGACGTTCTTTGAACGCCTGCACGAGGAACACGGCGACGCAGAGGGGTTGGTAGCTCATCTGGCATCACATCCGCAGATGACTGATCGCATCGCAGCCGCCAAAGCGGCTGTGGATCTGGAACGTGAATATGACTCGATTCTAGATGACGTTTCTTGGCTCGCGCTCCAGACCGCCTGTGGTGGTGAAAGCAATGTCACGTCGGATATGCAAACCCCCGAAAAGAAGGCGTGGCCCTCGACAGAGTGAAGCCTGAAATCTGTGGGTAATCCAATGAATTTGTTGCGGTTAAGATCCGGGTCGCCGGGTTTCGCGGTTTTCCTTGCGCTGGAGCGCATGCAAGCCTTGATTTTCTTTCACCAAAGCATTAGCTAGCCCGCGATATTGAACCACGGGGTCAGTGACCCCCCCAGACACGAGGCGTAGGGCTCATGGCTAAGGAAAAGTTTGAACGCGGTAAACCGCACGTTAACATCGGCACGATTGGTCACGTTGACCACGGCAAGACCACTCTGACGGCAGCGATCACCAAATTCTTTGGTGACTTCAAAGCATACGACGAGATCGATGGTGCGCCGGAAGAGAAAGCCCGCGGGATCACCATCTCGACTGCTCACGTTGAGTACGAGACTGACAACCGCCACTATGCGCACGTTGACTGCCCCGGCCACGCCGACTACGTCAAGAACATGATCACCGGTGCGGCCCAGATGGACGGCGGCATTCTGGTTGTGAACGCAGCTGATGGCCCCATGCCTCAGACCCGCGAGCACATCCTGCTGGCGCGTCAGGTTGGTGTACCTGCGCTGGTTGTTTTCATGAACAAAGTTGACCAGGTAGACGACGAAGAGCTGCTCGAGCTGGTTGAGATGGAAGTTCGTGAACTGATGAACGAATACGACTTCCCGGGCGACGACATGCCGATCATCGCGGGTTCCGCGCTGGCCGCTATGGAAGATCGTGACCCTGAAATCGGTGAGAACAAAATCCGCGAGCTGATGGCTGCTGTGGACGAGTACATCCCGACCCCGGATCGTCCGGTTGACGGCGACTTCCTGCTGCCGATCGAAGACGTGTTCTCGATTTCGGGCCGCGGTACTGTTGTAACCGGCCGTGTTGAGCGTGGCGTTGTGAATGTTGGCGACGAGATTGAAATCGTTGGCATCAAGGACACTCAGAAAACCACCTGTACCGGTGTTGAAATGTTCCGCAAGCTGCTTGATCGCGGTGAAGCAGGCGACAACGTTGGTGTTCTTCTGCGCGGTATCGACCGTGAAGCTGTTGAGCGTGGCCAGGTTCTGTGTAAGCCGGGTTCGGTTAACCCGCACACCAAGTTCGAAGCCGAGGTCTATATCCTGACCAAGGAAGAGGGTGGCCGTCACACGCCGTTCTTCGCGAACTACCGTCCGCAGTTCTACTTCCGTACGACTGACGTGACCGGCACGGTTGAACTGCCTGCTGGCACCGAGATGGTGATGCCGGGCGACAACCTGAAGTTCAACGTTGAACTGATCGCTCCGATCGCGATGGAAGAGAAACTGCGCTTCGCGATCCGCGAAGGCGGCCGTACCGTTGGTTCGGGCGTTGTCTCGAAAATCATCGACTAAGAACACCCAGCGTTCTTAGGGCGACAGGGTATTCGCGCAATCGCGCGAATGTCCCGAGAGCCAAAGAGACAGAAGATAAGAAAAGGGCTGCCATCAGGCGGCCCTTTTTTGCGTCAGCGAAACGCATTGAGTGGGTGGCAGGTGAATTGCGAAGCAAATCGCCGAGAACCCACCTGCTCACAAACTAAAAAAGGCCCCGCAACACGAAGGGCCTTATCTTTTTGGGCGACAGGTGCATTTACGAAGTCAAATCGCCGAGAGCCAGAGAGAGAAATGAATAGAAAGGGGCGCTCGCAGGAGCGCCCCTTTT
>NZ_JALKBG010000002.1 GCF_023016155.1 Aliiroseovarius sp. F20344 | reverse complement strand
TTCACATTGCCGGTCGCATCAAAGCTGTAATCCGCGCCACCGCCCGTCAGTTCAACCAGATGGGCCACCATGTCGCCATCCACCTTCGAGGGGTTCACGAAATCGGTCATGCCAAAGTGGCGCCCCATTTCTTCTTTGCTGTCATTCAGGTCCACACCCACGATCTGATCCGCACCGGCCATCCGCAGGCCCTGGATCACGTTCAGGCCAATGCCGCCCAGACCGAAGACCACAGCGGTCGACCCGATCTCAACCTTGGCGGTGTTGATCACCGCGCCAATGCCGGTTGTGACGCCACAGCCGATGTAGCAGATCTTATCAAACGGTGCGTCCTTGCGGACCTTAGCCAGCGCAATCTCGGGCACCACGGTGTGATTGGCGAAGGTCGAGCAGCCCATGTAGTGGTGGATCGGCGTGCCATCCAGCATCGAGAAACGGGTCGAGCCATCGGGCAGCAAGCCTGCACCCTGCGTTGACCGGATCGACTGGCAGAGGTTGGTTTTCGGGTTCAGGCAATAGTCGCATTCACGACATTCTGGGGTGTAGAGCGGGATCACGTGATCGCCGACTTCGAGTGAGGTCACACCTTCGCCCACTTCAATCACGACGCCTGCGCCTTCGTGGCCCAGAATGGCCGGGAAGATCCCCTCGGGATCGTCGCCAGAACGGGTGAATTCGTCGGTGTGACACAGGCCGGTGGCCTTGATCTCAACCAAAACCTCGCCGGCACGCGGGCCTTCAAGGTTCACTTCCATAATCTCAAGTGGTTTTCCGGCCTCTACGGCAACGGCGGCTCGCGTGCGCATGGGATTCCTCCTAGTGTTCAGTTGGCCCAAGGGTGGGCGAAACCCGCGCATATTTCAACAACGCAGCGACCAGCCCTTGTCTTGGGGCGACATTGGCGGGAGTTTAAACACATGAAACATCTATATGTTATCCCAATCTCCGTCGCGCTGGGCGCATGTGTGTCCGCTGAGACTCCCCCAACAACAGACGTCTCGCAGGAAAGCTGCGGAGCAGGTAATTACATGCATCTGAAGGGCAAAGATCAGGTGGCTTTGATGGGTCTGAAACTGCTTGAGAACCATCGCCTCATTCAACCAGGTATGGCCTATACGCAGGATTTTCAGCCAGAGCGTTTGAACGTCAGTATTGATGAGATGGGTTTGGTTGACCGCATCTGGTGCGGCTAGAAAACAAGAAAGGCGCCGCTTTGACAGCTGCGCCTCTCGCAAATTCAGAGATTACTTTTTCTTGCGGTAATCATCGTGACAAGCTTTGCACGTTCCACCGATCTGTCCAAGGGCAGCACCAATCGCACCTTGATCCGCGATCTCACTCACTCCTTTGGCCGCCATGACCATGTTGTCGGTTTTCTTCACGAAATCGTCCCAGTTCTCCCAAATCGCGGGCAGCGCTTCGGTGGCGGGATCGGCCTCGTTGGCTTCAAATAGGGCGGGCACCATCATGCCTTTTTCGGCGATGGTCGCGACGGCGGCATTCGCTTTGGCCGCGTCAAAATCCATTTCCCCTTTTGCCATGCCCGACAGTGTCTTCATGGATCCACCGATTGCCTTCATGGCTTCCATACGCTTGATCACGGCGGGGTTCGTTGCATCCGCGTGCGCGGTGACGCTGGCAACTGAAACGGTTAGGGCAGTGGCGGCAATGCTAATCTGTTTTGCAAATTTCATTTGGCATCCTCTTGGGGCTGGAATTGATTCACTCCAAGCTTAGACCAAACAACATGAAAGAGAATTGACAGGATCGTGATCGGCGAAATCCCGTCCAATCCTGCGTTTACAGATTGTGGATGCCGCCAGTGATCAGGTCGGTAACAAGGTCCGCGTAATCCTCGCGGTTCAGGCCCTTACCCGGTCGGTTCCACATGTAGTACCAGTTCAGAATACCAAAGACCGACATGGTCACGGCGCGCAGATTGGCACCGTTTTCGAACCGATCCGGAGCCTCTTTTCGTAACGCTGCCCCCATCATGTCGATCAGCCGCCGCTGAAGCTCGTACAAGGGGACTTGTTGTTCCGGTTCCAGAACATTCAGGCTGTCGAGTTGAAGCTTATGCTCTGCATCCGCGCCCTTATAGGCCACCAAGATTGCCCGGACGAGGCCGCGCAACCCATCGGTTTCCGGAGCGGCTTCGACTTCGGCGACCAACCCTGACAGGTGGTGATCCAGAATGTCGTAAAGCAAGGCCTCTTTGCTATCGTAGTAGTGATAGATCAGCGCTTTGGACACGCCGCAATGCTTGGCGGCGGCCGTCATAGATGCCCGGTCGAACCCGTGTTCCGCGAAATAGGCCGCTGCCCCCTTACGGATGGCAGCGCGTTTTTCTTCATGATCACGGGCGATCCCACGTGGCATGGGTTACTCCTTCGGTCGATTATCGACGACCCTTACAGCCTTACCCTCGCTTCGTGCAACCTTACCACCATCTGCAACATGCACTTTGGCGCTGACACCGACGTTGGATTTGATCTTGCTCGACAACGCACGGGCCGCGGCTTCGGCGCCTTCCTGCGACTGACCTTCGGCCATTTCCACATGAATATGCATTTCATCCATACGGCCAGGGCGCACAAGCTCGATCTGGAAGTGTGGGCTAAGCGCGGGCACATCCATCAGCTGTTCCTCGATCTGGGTTGGGAAGACATTCACGCCGCGCAGGATGATCATGTCGTCAGAACGCCCGGTGATCTTTTCCATTCGACGCATGGACCGCGCAGTACCCGGCAGAAGGCGCGTCAGGTCGCGGGTACGGTAACGGATGATCGGGAAGCCTTCTTTGGTCAGCGAAGTGAAAACCAGTTCGCCCAGCTCGCCATCCTCGACCACTTCGCCCGTGTCGGGGTTGATGATCTCGGGGTAGAAGTGATCTTCCCAGATGTGCAGCCCGTCTTTGGTTTCAACGCATTCGTTCGCCACGCCCGGTCCAATGACTTCCGACAGGCCATAGATGTCGACCGCGTGCATGTCGAAGGCTTCTTCGATTTCGCGACGCATGTTGTTGGTCCACGGCTCGGCACCGAAGATCCCGACCTTCAACGGGCTTTTGCGTGGGTCCATGCCCTGCTTGGCGTATTCGTCCAGAATGGACAGCGCGTAAGAGGGCGTCACGGTGATGCCGTCGGCGCGGAAATCCTCGATCAAACGCACCTGGCGCTGGGTCATGCCGCCTGAAACGGGCACGACGGTCAAACCGGCTGCTTCAGCGCCGCCATGTACACCCAAGCCGCCGGTAAACAGACCGTAGCCATAGGCGTTGTGAAGCACGTCACCCGGACGCAGACCCGAGGCACGCATGCAGCGCGCAACGACGCCCGACCACATGTTCAGGTCATTCTTGGTGTAGCCTACGACGGTCGGCTGCCCTGTGGTGCCCGAGCTTGCGTGAATACGAGCGATCTGCTCGCGGGGCACTGCGAACAGACCGAAAGGATAGTTGTCACGCAGATCTTGCTTCACAGTGAAGGGGAACTTCGCCAGGTCCGAAAGGCTTTTCAGATCATCAGGATGCACACCCGCGTCATCAAAGCTTTTCTTATAGAAAGGCACGTTGTCATAGGCGTGTTTCAGTGACCATTTCATGCGTTCCAGCTGAGTGGCAGCAATTTCATCCCGTGATGCGATTTCAATCGGATCAAGGTCTTCCTTGCGGGGTGTCAGGTCTTTCATATCTCTCCTCCGGCGGGGATCAGTCCCGCCTCACGTCATCAGTCTTGTTCGTCGAAATGGGTGCCGGATACCTGCCGTGAATGGCCGCGGAAGATCACCACAACGCGGCCGTCTTCGCCGGTGACCGTCACATCATAGATGCCAGAACGGCCTGCGCGGCTGACTTCGTCTGCGGTCGCCGTCAAACGTTCACCCAAGCTGCCGGGGCTTAGGTAGGTGACCGAGCAATGCTGCCCGACCACGCGGTCATTGTAGCTGTTACATGCAAAAGCGAAGGCACTGTCCGCCAGCGCGTAGGAAAACCCGCCATGACAGGTGCCGTGTCCGTTCACCATATCTTTGCGCACGACCATAGACAGCACAGCGCGCCCGGGTCCGACACTGTCAATCCGCATCCCAAGTGCTTGGCTTGCCGGATCGTCTGCCCACATAGCTTCGGCGCTTCGTTCGGCAATTTCCTGCGGCGTCATATGCCCCCCCAAAGATCACTCTGTAGCAGGATGCATAAAACCGACCGCTTGGTCAATAGTGTTGACTGTTGGGAATACAAAAGAATAGCTCCGGTGCCGCTACTAGGTGGGGGCTGTTCATGCGGCACCGGAATGAGCTTTCGCTCGCTATTGGTTAACTTTCTTCCGAGAACTGGGCGTCAAAACGGTCGCTGCATGAAATCTTGCTGGAGTTTTCACGGCAAAAATAGGGCAGGTATTGATTTGTTAACTATGCCGGTCCACTCTGAAGTTATGAACTGGCAAACAGCGACGCCCTTTCAAGGGGCAGGGAAACCGGCCGATCAGGTCGCCTTCAACCGCATCGAGCTTGGCGCGATTATGGGGCTTTATGGCCGAATGGTTGCCGCCGGAGAATGGCGCGACTACGGAATGAGCTTTCTAAGCGACGTTGCGATTTTTTCGATCTTTCGGCGCACAGCGGAGCATCCAATCTACCGAATCGAAAAGCGGCCCAAGCTGCGTGGCAAGCAGGGGCAGTATTCTGTGATTGGTATGGACGGGCGCATTCTGAAACGCGGCAGCGATCTGCGCACAGTGCTGCGAGTACTAGAGCGTAAGCTGATCCGCGCGGTCGAGTAACCCTTACAGACGCTTTCGTGATGTGACCGGGCCATCGCCCTGGGCTTCGATCCGCGTAATGGCGGATGCCATGTCCTCGTACACCACAGACATATCATGCGCATTAGCGTGGATCATCCGCGTGTCGTCCACCACCATCGCCACATGGCCTTTCCAGAATAACAGATCCCCGCGTTGAAGCGGTGCGCCCTCAGGGATTTCCTGGCCCAACGCGGCCTCTTGCAGATCGCTATCTGCAGGACAGCCGATCCCACACGCCAGTAGCGCCGCCTGCACAAGACCGGAACAATCGATGCCGAAACCCGAGTTGCCAGCCCAAACATAAGGTGTGTCCAGAAACTGTTCGGCAATCGTAACCGGATCCGAGGAGTACTCGTCAATTGGGCACAAGTGGGGCATCGGGATATAGCCATGTTTCGGGGCCGACATCGGGGTTTTGGGCAGTTTCACTTCAGCCCACTTGCCTTCAGTGGCCACCACCTGCACCTGGCTGTTCATGTGAAACACGCTGTTGTGCGGCGATTTGAAATTCGGTTCAGGATACATGTGGGTGGTGCGATGCGTCACCCGATGGGTCAGAGTTTGAGGGTCACCAAGCCCCCATGCTTCAAGATACCCGACATAACCGTCTTTCAGCGACTGGCCAAAGACCATGTGATCGTCGCCATCGAGAATGTTGAACTGGTCTCCTGATAGGACCTGCCGATCACGGTTCCCGCTGGGTGCATCCAGCAGAAAACTGTCACCCACGACTTGTTTCAGCGTGCCTTCGGTAAATCGTTGGGCGTTCACTTTACCGCGCAGGCTTTCATGCGCGACATTTTCGTTGGCGGGGGTAAGGCGGCGATCCATCATAGGTCCAACATATCAGGTAATGCGTCCAAAAGCGCGCGTGCGCCCATCCCGACGCCGCCTTTCGGGCGTCCCGGCGCGGCAGTGGGGTTCCAACCGTAAATGTCAAAATGCATGTAGCGCGGCGTATCCGTCACAAAGCGTTTCAGGAACAGGGCGGCTGTGATCGATCCTGCAAACCCACCTTTCGGCGCATTATCCAGATCTGCAATGCCGGGTTCGATCATCGCCTCATATGGGTCCCAAAAAGGCATCTCCCATACCGGGTCAGCGCTGGTCCGCGCGCCTTTGCGCAAGGCATCTGCATCTGTTGTGCTCGTCGCGTAAAACGGCGACAGATCCGGCCCGACGGCCACCCGCGCGGCCCCGGTTAGCGTGGCCATGGAAACGATAAGGTCTGGCTTGTCCTCATCCGCCAAGGCAAGCGCATCTGCCAGGACCAGGCGGCCCTCGGCGTCGGTATTGTTGATCTCGACCGTTAGGCCTTTGCGCGAAGTTAGGATGTCGCCAGGCCGAAACGCATTGCCCGCAACAGAGTTCTCGACGGCTGGAATGAGTACACGCAGTCGCAGTTTCAAGCCAAGCGCCATGATCATCTGCGCCAACCCCAGCACCGTGGCAGCCCCGCCCATGTCCTTTTTCATCAAACCCATTGAGGCGCCGGGCTTCAGGTTCAACCCACCCGTGTCGAAACACACGCCTTTGCCAACCAAGGTCAGTGACGGGCCTTCATCGCCCCAGTGCAAGTCGATCAGTCGCGGTGCGCGCGAGGCGGCGCGCCCTACGGTATGGATCATGGGCAAGTTGTCCTCCAACAGAACCTCGCCTGTGGTTGATTTGACCTTCGCATCAAAACGACCCGCCAAGTCACGAACAGCTTTTTCCAACTCATCCGGCCCCATATCCTCGGCCGGGGTGTTGATCAGATCTCGTGTTGTGGTTTCCCCGGCTGCGATAGCCTCAATTCGTGACGCATCAACACCTTTGGGCGCAACAAGTTGAGCCTTGGGGGCGGATTGCTTCGCATAGCGGTCAAAACGATACCCTTCCAGTAGCCAGCCCAAGGCGAATTCCTGCGTGATCATGTCCGAATGATCGCTTTCCAGCCGATAGACGCCTTCAGGAAGCTTGGCCCGCGCCGCGACCGCACCAAAACGTTTGCGCGCGCGTGTGTTTGCGGTTCCAAGCCCGGCCAGCGCCAACTCGATTCCACCCGAAGCGTTGGGGACAATCAGGCATTGGCCAAGGGCCCCGTCAAATCCGTTGGCATCGGCCCAGCTTTGGACCTGTTCCGGCAACTGCTTCAAGGCCTGCTGTTCGCCCTTTTCAATCAGGTGAAGGGGGATCGCGTGTTTGGAATTCGCAGCGAAGGTCTGGGTCATGGGGGCCTCGGTCAGTTGGTGTCCCGTGTTGCCCTGCAGAGTAGCGCCCTTAAACGTGGGGGCAATCCCTGTTCTGTCCCATGCCCCTTAAAGCGACATATCCTGCAAATCCCAAACCGCGATCAGGCTGCGTTCCCCCACGCGGGTCAGGCGGGCCATCGCGGCAGACAGTGCTACGCCATCATGTGTCTGGCATAATTCACCGACGTCGCGGGCCACGCGCGCCAAAGTTGTCATGCCAAGCCGTCGCGCAATCTGTTTCAGCTCATCTGCGCCAGAACGCAGATCGTCGTGTTTCCCCAGTTTGCGCGCTTTCTGAAGACGGGCCAGCCAAAGCGCCAAATCCTCAAGCGATTTGTTCAGGTCGCGATCCGCCTGCACAGGCCCAAACCGGACGTAAAGCGTGTGAAGCTGGTCCCGATCCAACTGTATTTCTTCCATATGGGTAAGTTTCGTAAACTCAGTCATTGCAGCACCCCGGTTGTCATTCGTCCCTCGTGGGCAGAATGGCGCCTGCATCTCAAGAAATCGTATATCGATAATGCAAAATTTGCTCGAATTTCTTGCAATTGCGGCGTAAAACCTTGTGAACGATTTACAGGAGACGTCCATGAACAATGCCCGCCCCCTTCCCGCATATCTTGTGCAACGTTATCATGGCTGGAATGCCACGACGTTTTCAGAAAACAAGGCGTGGTATCGCCGACTGGCAGATGAAGGTCAGCGCCCGCGTGCAATGATTATTTCGTGCTGTGACAGCCGCGTTCATGTGACACAAATGTTTGGCGCGGATCAGGGTGAGATTTTCTTGCACCGTAACATCGCGAACCTTGTCCCGCCATTTGCTCCAGATGGTGATTACCATGGCACATCCGCGGCGGTAGAATATGCCGTCACCGCGCTTAAAGTGTCCCACCTTATCGTGTTGGGTCATTCTAAATGTGGAGGTGTGAAAGGCTTTCATGAGAAATGCCTTGGGAATGCGCCAGAGCTTGCGGAGAACACCTCGTTCGTCGGCCGCTGGATCGATATTTTGAAGCCGGGCTACGAACGTCTTGGTGGGAACGATGCAGAAATCGAGGATTCGGCCTTAGAGAAGGAAGGTGTTCTTGTCTCGCTGGAAAACCTGATGACTTTCCCATTCGTGCGTGATGCCGTCGAAGCAGAAGAGCTATCGCTGCACGGTCTTTGGACAGACATCGGCGAAGGTGGGTTGGAGTTCTTTGACCACGAATCTGGTGAGTTTGTGCCAGTTTGACTATCAGAAAACCAAGTTTTCTAAGGTGGCTTTTTGCGCAAGTCACGGCCAATGCAATCGTGCTGTTCGCGCGTCTTGTCACTGCGGTGCGCGGTGTATGGGCCGGGGCTGATCCCGTTGCGAAAAAGCGCGTCTATTTCGCCAATCATGGTTCAAATGGCGACTTTGTTCTGATCTGGACGGTGCTGCCGCCTGCACTCAGGTCGCGAACGCGGCCCGTTGCGGGGTCAGATTATTGGCTGACCTCGAAGCTGAAAGCGTTCATCGGGCGCGACGTGTTCAATGCGGTGCTGATTGACCGCAACACTGCAACCCGAACAGAAGATCCTGTGGCCCAGATGGTCGAAGCTTTGGATGGTGGATCCAGTCTGATCCTGTTTCCAGAAGGTACGCGCAACGTGACCGAAGATCTGCTGCTGCCCTTCAAGCCCGGCCTTTTTCACCTGGCCAAAGCCCGTCCTGATGTTGAGCTGGTTCCCACTTGGATCGACAACCTGACCTCGGTCATGCCGAAGGGCAAAGTAATCCCGGTTCCGCTATTGTGCTCTGTCACCTTTGGCACGTCTCTGACCATCAAAGACGGTGAAGACAAGAAAGAATTTCTGGCCCGCGCACAAACTGCCTTGGCCGATCTGGCGAAAGAGGTCGCGGAATGAGTGCTCCTTCAGAGTTTTCAACCTTGATGATGGCCGTGCTGGCGATCCTGATCGTGGCCACGGTGGTCGCGCAGTTTCTGAAACTGAAGCTGGGTGCCGAAAATGATGTGATCGAGAACCTGATCGCACGGATCAACGCGTGGTGGGGCATGGTTGCGCTTTTGGCACTGGCCATGCTGGGCGGCAAGGCGGGCGTGGTGATCCTGTTTGCTTTACTCAGTTTTGCCGGGTTGCGCGAATTTCTAACCCTGACCGCGAAGCGCCGCGCCGATCACTGGGCGTTAGTGATCAGCTTCTTCGTGATCCTGCCCATCCAGTATCTGCTGGTTTGGAGTAACTGGTACGGAATGTATGCCATCTTCATTCCGGTTTACGCCTTCTTGCTGCTGCCGATTGTGGTGGCTGTGCACGGGGATACAGACGGATACCTAACACGAGTGGCCGAAACGCAGTGGGGCCTGATGATTTGCGTCTTCGCTGCCAGCCATGTGCCTGCGCTTTTGTCGCTGAATATCCCCGGATACGAGGGCAAGAATGTACTTTTGGTCGCCTTCCTTGTCGTCGTGGTGCAGCTGTCGGACGTGTTGCAATACGTCTGGGGCAAGCTAATGGGCAAACACAAGATCGCACCGCGCCTGTCTCCGTCCAAGACATGGGAGGGCTTCGTGGGCGGTGTTGCCTCGGCCTGTCTGGTTGGTGCGGGGCTGTGGTGGTTGACGCCGTTCTCCCCACTTGAAGCCGCGGGCATGGCGCTGGTCATCACCCTGATGGGCTTCTTCGGAGGCCTCGTCATGTCGGCCATCAAGCGCGACAAGGGCGTCAAGGATTGGGGGCATCTGATCGCGGGGCATGGCGGGTTTATTGACCGGCTGGACAGCGTCGTCTTTTCGGCCCCGATTTTCTTCCACCTGACCCGCTATTTCTGGTCCGTGGCCTAGGAGGTTTCCATGCAACGTCGTCCCATCGCCAGCCGAGACCGCAACTGGGCCAAACGCGCCGCAAGCTGGCTGGTCACAAAGAGTGTTACGCCCAATCAAATCAGCAAAGCGTCGGTGCTGTTTGCTCTGATTGCAGGTGGGGCGTTCTGGCTGTCGGGTGGAACGGGGGTGGTGTGGCTGATCCTCGCTGCGCTGGGCGTGCAGGGGCGACTGCTATGCAATCTCTTTGACGGGATGGTCGCGGTCGAAGGTGGCAAGGCCGAAGCGGATGGCCCCTTTTGGAACGAGGCGCCTGACCGTTACGCAGATATCCTGATCCTTGTCGGGATGGGCTTGGGTGCGGGCAGCCCAGCGTTGGGCTGGGCGGCTGCCACGATGGCCGTTCTGACCGCCTACACGCGCGAGGCGGGCGCTGCCCAAGGGCTGGAACCAGACTTCGGCGGACCAATGGCCAAACAGCACCGGATGGCATTGGCAACGGTTGCAGCCGTGCTGTCGATCTTTGTACCTGTGATTGCTGGTGTGCCCACGCTGACACTCGCCCTGTGGGTCATCACCCTTGGCGCAGGCGGCACCGCCCTTCGCCGCGGACGCGGAATGGTCGCGGCAATGAAAGCGCGCCGCGATACCTAATGCGTGTCAGGTCTAGCCGAGCAACGCATTGCGAAATTCAGTGGGCGTGGTGGCGGCAAATTTGCGGAAGGCGCGATTGAAGGCGCTGAGCGAGCTAAAGCCCACGTCTCCGGCAATTTGGATGATTGACGAACGGTCCTCGGCCAGAAGTGCGGCGGCGTGAATCATTCGCAATTGGGTAAGCGTTTCCGACCAAGTCATGCCGACATCTTTGTGAAAGCGCCTTTGCATGCTGCGTTCCGACATGTTGATTTTTCGCGCGACCTGCCCTGCGGTGATCGCGTCGGCAAGATGCGCCTCGGTGATGTCGATCGCCTGCCGGAGCGTTGGATCTGTCGAAGTGGGGCGCCGAACGTCAATAGATTTTGCCACAAGATCTGAACAAACATTCAGCAATGTCTGGAAAAATTGCTCTGCCTGTGGCGTCAGAGGTGTGTCGGCCCCCCAATCCTTACAATACTGGATCATTTGCCGTGCCATTGGCGACATCTGAAACACGACCGGCGTTGTCGGAAACCGTGTGCAAAATCCCGGAGTTGTTAGGACCGAGCAGGTTGTAACAGGTTTTTCGATGTTAATTCTGAGCAAGGTATTTGCAGGCACCCATGCCGCAAAAGACGGAGGCAGCAACCAACAATTGCCAGCAACTGACACGCGCAAAGCACCACTGAGGGCGTATAGCAAGTAGTCGCGCTCAAAGGCCGCGTCCAAAGTGGGACGCGGCATAAGATCTTGAAAGAAGCAATATGCCGTTGGGTGATCCGTCGTCATACTTAGACTGTATCGACCTCGGCTACGATGGTCACTGGCGGCTTTGTCATCAATGGTCGTAGACCGGCACCAAGTGTGGCGAATGTCTCGCTTGCGCGATAGTCATCGAACTGTACAATCGATTCCCACTGCTGAACGATCGCAACGCCATCGTTTGAAGGGCGCCGGAAGATTGCATAATGCGCACAACCTGCCATTTCTCGGACGGTGTCTGCCTGTACAGAGAACATGGCGATTGCGGCATCAAGATCGGTGGGGGAAAAGGCTGCTTCGACGGTAATCAATTTCATGTCAGGAGTTCCTTACAGATTTTCAGCATTGCCGGTGGCGATCCGTGTGATCACGCCGCGGGGCTCGTCGCGGGAGGCATCCGTGACAATAAAACCAACAGCCCCTCGTACTATCTGTGTGCAGCTGTTTTTGGGACCGTTGTCCCAGTCGACGCAATAAGATCCATCCTCAAGCCTCCAAGCCCCAAAAAGCTTTAGTCCGGCAGGAAGCAGAGCCGAAGCGGATCCGTCTGATTCAAAGAAAATTGGAGCAGTACCACCAACAGGCGCACCGGGTGCTCCGGCTGGCATGTCGACATAAAGGGTATTGCCAGTGATCAGCGCGCTAATTTGTGCAGTGTTCATCTTTTCGTCCGCGATGGCAGCGGACCCGAAAAGTCCGGCGGCGACGAGCACGCTGTGGAATATGCATGTTGTTTGCTTCATGAGTTGGTCCTCTTGTTTATGAACCAAATATGTCGGGATTATCTTTGGCGATCTTCCGCATGTTCGCCAAGATCGCGCCCTGAGCCGCCATTCGCGCCTACTGCAACAACTTGCAAAATGTGCTTCGAATATACGGTGCCACATAAAAAAGCCCTACCAAATGGCAGGGCTTTTCCGAAACTTTATGCGGACTAATCAGCCCTTCTTAAGAACCTCACGGCCCAGAAGCTCGGCGATCTGGACGGCGTTCAGGGCGGCGCCTTTGCGCAGGTTGTCTGAAACGCACCACAGATTCAGGCCGTTCTCGACTGTCACGTCCTGACGGATGCGGCTGATGAAGGTCGCAAAGTCGCCAACGCATTCGACCGGGGTGACATAGCCGCCGTCTTCGCGTTTATCGACGACCAGCAGACCAGGAGCCTGACGCAGGATGTCGCGGGCTTCGTCCTCGTCCAGGAATTCTTCGGTTTCGATGTTCACCGATTCCGAGTGGCCTACGAAGACCGGCACGCGCACACAGGTCGCAGTTACCTTGATCGACGGATCGACGATCTTTTTCGTCTCGGCGATCATCTTCCATTCTTCTTTGGTGTCGCCGCTATCCATGAACACATCGATATGCGGGATCACGTTGAAGGCGATCTGCTTGGGGTAGACTTTTGGTTCCACTTCCTGACCCGGCACGTACATGCCTTTGGTCTGGTTCCACAGCTCGTCAATCGCGTCTTTGCCCGAGCCCGATACCGACTGATAGGTCGACACGACAACGCGCTTGATCTTGGCGCGGTCATGCAAAGGCTTCAACGCCACCACCATCTGCGCGGTCGAGCAGTTGGGGTTCGCGATTATGTTCTTCTTCGCGTAATCGTGGATCGCCTGAGGGTTCACCTCGGGCACGATCAGCGGGATGTCGGGGTCGTAACGGTAGAGCGACGAGTTATCGATCACCACACACCCAGCCGCAGCGGCTTTCGGCGCGTATTGCTTGGTTGCTTCCGAACCCACAGCGAACAGCGCCATGTCCCAGCCGGTGAAGTCGAAGGTGTCCAGATCCTGGGTGGTCAGGGTCTTGTCACCAAAGCTGACTTCAGTACCGAGCGAACGGCGCGATGCAAGCGCAGCAATCTCGTCTACAGGAAACTGGCGTTCTGCCAGGATGTTCAGCATTTCGCGGCCCACGTTGCCCGTGGCGCCTACGACGGCGACTTTATAGCCCATTACGGCCTCCTATTTTCAATTCGTCTTTGAACCACCCAAAGACGGGGGGTTCTGTAGATCAGAATCATCATGCGCGAAAGGGCTTTCCCGACGATTTGCCATCATTTGTCGTTGACTTGTGTGGTTTTGGCTGTGATACGCGCGTTAACTGTCCGGTCGACGCGTGAGCGACCCGCCCCAGATGTGAGGCAGACAGTCCTTTCCACAAGTTCCCAAATCACGCGGGGTTCTAGCGGTCAGATCGGCGTTTGGGCATTCGGCCCGGCCGCGAGCTTCTGCTGCAAACCTAAGCGATGGGCGTTCGTGCCCCACCCGCGTGACAGCGGTGCACCCATGCGTGCGCCAGAAAGACGATGATGACAAAATTTGCAGATCTCGGGCTCGACCCGAAACTGGTCGCAGCCGTGACGGAAGCAGGCTACGAAACCCCGACCCCAATTCAAATTCAGGCAATTCCGCTGGTTTTGGAAGGCCGTGACGTGATGGGCCTTGCCCAAACCGGCACAGGCAAGACGGCGGCCTTTGGCCTGCCGCTGATCCACCAGCTTTTAAGCAACCACGACAAGCGGCAACCCAAATCGGTGAAAGCGCTTGTGCTGGCCCCGACCCGCGAACTGGTCAACCAAATCGCTGACAACCTGCGCCTTTATGTACAGGGCACTCACTTGAAAGTCCGCACCGTGGTCGGCGGCATGTCGATCAACAAACAGATTAATATGTTGGCTCCAGGGATTGATATTCTTGTCGCCACGCCAGGTCGCCTTATTGACCTGATGGACCGCGGATCGATCCGTTTGGACACAGCAACATTCCTTGTGTTGGACGAGGCCGACCAGATGCTCGATATGGGATTCATCCATGCCCTGCGCAAAATTGCACCAGAGCTGGGAACACCCCGCCAAACGATGCTGTTTTCCGCGACCATGCCCAAGTTGATGGCAGAGCTGTCGAAGGCCTATCTGACCGATCCCGCCCGAGTGCAGGTGTCGCCTCCGGGAAAGGCTGCCGACAAGGTTACGCAGGGGCTGTACTACTGCCCTGACCGCAATGCGAAGATCAACCGATTGATCGATCTTCTAAGCCATGATGAAGAGGCGCTTTCGCTCGTCTTCTCGCGCACCAAGCATGGGGCCGAGAAGCTGATGAAGCACCTTGTGACCAAAGGTTTCAAGGCGGTGTCGATCCACGGCAACAAAAGCCAAGGCCAACGTGATCGCGCACTTGCCGCGTTCCGCGCAGGCGAGGCGCGTATTCTGGTTGCCACCGATGTGGCCGCGCGTGGGATCGACATTCCCGGCGTCAGCCATGTCTATAATTTCGACCTGCCCGAGGTCGCCGATAACTATGTTCACCGCATCGGCCGCACCGCGCGTGCGGGTGCTGATGGGGATGCGATTTCCTTTGTGTCGGGTGTCGAACTGGGCCTGCTGCGTGACATCGAGAAAGTCATGAAGATCGAGATTCCAGTTCTGGGCGGCAAACGTCCCGCCGAGGAAAAACGCCCCCAACGTGGCCAAGGCGGCGGTGGCCGTCGTGGTGGTGGAGGTGGAGCCGGAGGTGGCGGTGGTCGCAAACCACGTGGCGCTTCGGGGCAGGGGCCAAAACCTTCCGGCAACCCAGGCGCGGGAAAGCGTCGTCGCCGTCGTCCTAAAAAGTCGGCTTAATCGGTGCGGTCCTGACTGAACAAGTACAGCAGGCACCCGATCAAGCCGGGGATGGCGAAGAACAGGAACACGGCCTGATAGGGGGCCGTGACCGCCACATCAGGGCCTTGCGCTGATTTGAAGACACTGGCTGAGGCATACTGGAATATGCCTACGCCACCGATCCCGAACATGTTCAAAAGCGTGACTCCCCGACCCACCAAGTGGGGCGGGTAGAAGCTGCGTGCATGTGCCATGATCAAAGGGAAGCTCGCGGCAAACAATCCAATGGCTGCCATCGTAAGTGAAACACGCCAGAGACCAGCTTCGGGCGCGATCCACAACAAGAACACCATCGAGACGGCAATCATGTTGCCCGCAAAAATCACCCATTTCCGGGTGCCAAATATCCGATCCATCGGTCCATAGGCAAAGCTGCCAATGACCATTGCCAAGGCAATAGCCATGGTGACCCAGCCGATGCCTGTCGTATCCAGCCCGTAAACGTCACGCAAATAGGGACCCGCCCAACTGCCCCGAAGGCCAGCGGCAGCGGTGTAATTCACGAACATGATCGGGAAGATCGCCCATAGCGCGGGCATTTTCAGAAGATCCAGCACAGAGCCTTTCTGCGCCCCATCTGCTGCAGTGACTTTAGGCGGGTTGTCCACCGCGATCATGATCAAAGCAGCAACAATCAGCGTTACTGCGGCTAACGCCCATAGGCACGCGCGCCAACCGAATTGCTCGACTGCCAGCGCCATAGGCAAAGCGCCTGCGATATTGCCCAGCGACCCGATACCAATGACCATGCCAGCCAGAGTTCCAAAGACCTTTGGTGAATACATGCGGGCGAAGATGAAATAGCTGGCCATCAGCACCGGAGAACAGCCGATCCCGATCAGGATCATCGCATATAGGATATGGTCCGGGCTTGAAGCCATGGCGAAAACGGCAGCTCCGCCAGCCCCTCCAACCGCCAACAAGCCTGCTGCCACTTTGCGCGGTCCAATGTTGTCCAAAGCCCAGCCAACCGGGATCTGCATCAAGGCAAAGACCAGAAACCATGCGCCGGAAGCGCGAGCCAAATCCTCTGGCGTTGCGCCAAGGTCCAGCTTCAGCGCGGGCGTCATAACGGCCAGAAATGCGCGATAGAACTGACTTAGCACGTAAGCCGCGATCAATGTGATGATGCCAACCCGCATGTGGATCTCCTGAATGCAACCCGCGCAGAAGACACGGGCAAGGGTGATTTGGCAAGCGGGCTGGTAGCTCTACCTGTTCAGCCGCCCCGAACCGTATCGATCATCAGCTGCACATTTTCGGGATCCGCGTCCGGGGTGATCCCGTGGCCAAGGTTGAAGATATGTGGGCCGTTCTTGAAGGCCTCGACGATGGCGCGGGTTTCATCGACCAGAGCCTGGCCGCCTGTGACCATGTGGCTGGACTTCAGGTTGCCCTGCACGCAGCCATCGACCTGTACATTCGCCGCAGCCCATTCCGGGCTGACCGAGTTGTCCAGCGCAACGCAATCCACGCCGGTCGCCTTGGCAAATCCGATATAGCCTTCGCCCGCTTCACGCGGGAAGCCGATGACCGGAATGCCGGGGTGACGTTTCTTCAGCTCAGACGTGATCACACGCGCTGGCTCCACCGCATATTTCTGGAAGTCTTCGCCTTTCAGCGACCCAGCCCAGCTATCAAACAGTTTCACCACTTCAGCGCCTGCTTCGATTTGCTTAGAGAGATACTCAATGGTGCCTTCGGTAAGGCGATCCATCACTGCTTCGAACAGCGGACGGTTTTCGGCCTTCAACGCGTGTGCCGGACCCTGATCCTTGGTGCCCTGACCGGCGATCATATAGGTCGCCACGGTCCACGGCATCCCGGCGAAGCCGATCAGAGTGGTCTCTTCCGGCAGTTCGCGGCGTAGGATACGGACGGTTTCATAGATGGGGTTCAGCGTCTCGTGAATGTCTTCTTTGCCCGACAGCTTGTCGAAATCGGCTTGGCTTGTGATCGTCGACAGTCGCGGGCCTTCTCCGGTCACGAACCACAGATCGGCACCAAGCGCCTGCGGCAGAAGCAGGATGTCTGCAAATAGGATTGCGGCGTCAAAGCCATAACGGCGAATGGGCTGCAGCGTGACCTCGGCGGCCAGCTCTGGATTGTAGCAGAGCTTCAGGAAATCCCCGGCTTGTGCACGCGTGGCGCGATACTCGGGCAGATAGCGCCCCGCCTGACGCATCATCCAGATCGGAGGGGTCGGAAGGGTCTCGCCTGCAAGTGCGCGCAGAATGGTCTTTTGCTGGGTCATTAGGTGGCCTTTCCTGTCTGGTCCCAAGCCTCGTCCCAAAGCCGCGGCAAGATGTCAAGCGCCGGGGGTGTCGCAGGCATGGACAGAGGGGGGCTTCGCGCGTAAACCAACCGCCATGACTTACACGCTTCCGACTCCCGACGCCCCGTTGAATATTGGCACACGCGGCAGCCCCTTGGCACTGGCGCAAGCGCATGAAACGCGCCGCCGCTTGATGGCCGCTTTTGACTTGGCCGAAGCCGCATTCGAAATTGTGGTGATCCATACCACGGGCGATGACCGCGCGATGATCGACGCAGACCGGGCTTTGAAGGAAATCGGCAACAAGGGCCTTTTCACCAAGGAAATCGAAGAGGCGATGCTGGATGGGCGCATCGACATTGCAGTGCATTCGATGAAGGATATGCCGGTTGAACAGCCAAAGGGGCTGGTGCTTGACTGCTATTTGCCGCGCGAGGATACGCGCGACGCGTTTGTATCGATCAACTATCGGACCATAGCAGACCTTCCGAAGGGCGCAGTTGTTGGGACGTCTTCACTGCGACGTAAAGCCCAGCTGTTAAACACTCGGCCAGATCTTGAAGTTGTTGAATTCCGTGGAAATGTTCAAACCCGTCTGAAAAAGCTAGAAGATGGCGTTGCCGAGGCGACGTTCCTTGCTATGGCCGGGCTGAACCGTTTGGCGATCCAAGGCGTTCCCAAGACCGCCATTCCGACAGACGTCATGCTGAATGCGGTGGCTCAGGGTGCCATTGGGATTGAGCGACGCGCGGATGATATGCGTGCGAGAGACATGCTGGACGCGATCCATGATGTCGAAACCGGCCAACGGTTGGCAGCAGAGCGATCCTTCCTTGGTGCACTTGATGGATCTTGTGAGACGCCGATTGCAGCACTTGCCACGCTTCAAGGCGATACGCTGACATTGCGCGGGGAAATCCTGCGCACAGATGGGTCTGAAAGTGAAACGGGTGAGATTTCGGGCAAGATCGCTGACGGAGCGAGCTTGGGCCGAGAATTGGCGCAAGAGCTATTGTCACGGGTTGATGACGACTTCTTCGACTGGAAATAAGAAAAGGCCCGGTGTTTCGGCCGGGCCTTTCTTTTTGCTGCTTTACAAACGCTCGATGGCCAGCGCGATGCCTTGCCCGCCTCCGATACACATCGTGATCAAGGCTTTTGAGCCACCGATACGCTCTAACTCATAAAGCGCTTTGATTGTGATGATGGCGCCAGTTGCGCCGACAGGGTGACCCAATGCAATCGCGCCGCCGTTTGGGTTGACCTTGGCCGGGTCCAGCCCCAGCCCTTTGTTCACGGCAATCGCCTGTGCTGCGAAAGCCTCGTTCGATTCAATGACGTCGAAGTCACTGATGTTAAGCCCGGTTTTCGCCAACAGATTTTCGACCGCAGGCACGGGACCGATGCCCATGACCTCGGGCCGCACACCTGCAAGTCCATAACCGATGATCCGCGCTTTGGGTTTCAATCCGGCGGCTTCTGCGGCGTCCGCGCGGGCCAACACCATTGCGGCGGCCCCATCATTGATGCCTGACGCATTGCCAGCTGTGACTGTCCCGTCTTTTTGGAAAGCAGGGCGCAACCCGGCCAATGCCTCAGGCGTGGTCGCTTTAGGATGTTCGTCGCGGGCGAACTCGACCACTTCGCGGCGTTGTTTGACTTCGATCGGTACAATCTGGCTGTCGAAATGCCCGGCCTCGATCGCCTTGGCAGCGCGAGATTGGCTTTCCAAGGCAAAGGCATCCTGATCGGCGCGGCTGACATCATGTTCCGAGGCGACGTTTTCCGCCGTGATCCCCATGTGTCCAGTACCAAATGGGCAGTTCAGTGCGCCCAGCATCATATCCTGCGCGCCCGTGTCGCCCATCTTCTGACCCCAGCGGACCTGAGGCAGGATGTAAGGCGACCGGCTCATGTTTTCGGCGCCACCTGCCACGGCGAAATCGGCATCGCCCAGCATCAGGTTTTGCGTGGCCGAGACCACGGCCTGAAGGCCCGACCCGCAAAGCCGGTTCACATTCATCGCAGGGGTGGTGTTGGGGATGCCTGCCTCGATCATAGCGACGCGGGACAGATACATGTCACGCGGCTCGGTGTTGATCACGTGGCCAAAAACGACCTGTCCGATCTGACCTGGCTCCACACCCGAACGCGCCATCGCTTCGCGTGTGACAGTTGCTCCAAGTGTGCTGGGTGGAGTTGCTGCAAGGCTGCCGCCAAAGCCGCCAATGGCGGTGCGGGCGCCGTCGAGAATGACAATATCGGACATGGAATCTTCCCCTTTTTGATCAGGGGAACTGTGCCTTATGAAACTGTGCCTGTCTTCTGTAACGCTTCGTCAGAAGCATCAGTCATCTGCGGTGATATCGGGTTCCAGACGGTTGATCAGCTGCTTCACGCGCGTGCGAAACTCCGTGTCTTCCCCGTCCAAAAGCGCGCTGATTTGTGCCTCATACTTTTCTGCGATTGGGGCCAATGCCTCGATCATATCGCGCCCCTTGGGCGTCAGGCACAGTTCAATCAATCTGCGATCTTTTGGATTGACCGTTTTGGTAACATACCCGGCTGCTTCTAACCGAGACGCCGCTCGGCTGACCTTTGGCTTGTCCATATCCACACGTGCGTGAATTTCGCGCACGCTGACGCTGTCGGCTTGGCTTAGATGCGCCACCACACGCCATTCAGATACGGAAATGCCATAGGCGTCGCGGTAGTGCTTCGCAAAGCCAGCGCTGATGCGGCTGGACAATACAGCCAGTTGATAGGGTAAAAAATCGTCGAGCTTGAAACTTGTCACGGATGAGCCTTTCGCTTCGTTAGCGACAATTTGCCTCGTGTAGGCCGGCATGGCAAGTCGATCAGATCAGGGGGTCATAGGCCCATTGCAGAAGTGCCTGTCTTTGGCGTGGTCTGCAAAAGATATCGCCCGGATAACAGTTGGCGCGGATTTGCCCGGCGTGGCGTGCAAAAGCCCGCCAACGTTTGATTTGGACTGCATCCGTGTCGGGAAGGCGCCGGCCCATATGGTAACGACAATACCATTGAAACCATCCGCGCGGGTCTGGGCCGATGATCCAGCCTTTCTCGCGCCAAACTGACAATGGCTGGCGGCTTTTGATGCCAAAATAGTTGACCGAGGGGTTGGGCTCATCCGACAGCTTTGCGCTTTCGAACCAACCGGAGGGAAACTCTTCCCGGCAATCGTTCATGTATTTGCCTTCGAATACGCCCATGGCCAGCATCTCGGCCGGGGTGTGGTGCGGGAAGAAGCTGGGGTCAAACGCCTCGCCCTCTGGTGCATCTAGGCGGTACTCATAGCCCAATTGCATGCTGTCATTGACGTGAATAATGTCTCCGACCGCCACCCGTTAGACCCATTTTGCCAAGGGCGGCAGGCTCATCAACACCGCGTTTGCGTCGTGCCCAGTGGCCAGCCCGAACTTGGTGCCGCGGTCATAGACAAGGTTGTATTCGGCATAGAGCCCGCGATGCACGAGCTGCGTGTCCCTGTCGGCCTCGTCCCACGGCGTATCGCGCCGCTTTTCTGTGATCGGAAGGAAGGCGGGCAAGAAGGCGCGGCCAATGTCTTGTGTCAGTGCGAAATCGGCGGCCCAGTCACCTGTGTTGCGGTCATCCATGAAAATACCGCCCACACCACGGGCGCGGCCCCGGTGCGGGACATAGAAATACTCGTCCGCCCAAGCTTTTAGCTCGGGATAAAGTGCCTCACCATGCGGATCCAAATGCTGCTTTTGCACGTCATGGAAGTGTGCGGTGTCTTCGTCATATTCGATGCAAGGGTTCAGATCGGAGCCGCCACCAAACCACCACGCGCCCGGCGTCCAGAACATGCGTGTGTTCATGTGAACGGCGGGGCTGTGCGGGTTTTGCATATGCGCCACCAGCGAAATGCCCGAGGCCCAGAAACGCGGGTCCTCTTCGATCCCCGGCACACCGCGTGCGGCCATGGCTTGCTGTGCGGGCTTACCAAGCGTGCCATAAACGGTCGAGACATTTACGCCGACCTTCTCAAACACCCGGCCACCGCGCATGACGCTCATCAATCCGCCGCCTGCATCGGATCCGTCGTCAGACTGTCGGGTGGTTTCTGTGACCTCAAACCGTCCGGCGGGTTCAGCGGAAAAGGGACCGTCCACCTGGCTGTCTTCCAGGGCCTCGAATGCGGCAACAATCTCGTCTCGCAGGGTGCGGAACCACGCGCTGGCCTGTTCCTTTTGTGCGGTCATTTGGTCGGTCATGAAAGGCTCCGCTTTCTGCATTCAATTCTGTTGGGGAGGAGCTATCAGCATTTCCCCCTGCGGCAAAGGGGGGAGTGCGTTATCAAGAGGCAGGTTCAAAGTATTTGCGGAGTAACAGAGGTGATCCATGCGAGTTTTGCTATCGGTGACAACTGCGGCTTTTTTCCTTGCCGGATGTCAATCAACCTCGACACCGCAGGTTTCTGCAAAGCCAGTCTCTTCTCAGTGCCCCCCTATGATTGCTGATAAAACCAAGGAGCTTGAGAAAGAGATTTCCAGCCTGAAAACCGAGATAGAGCGTGGCTATCAGACCCAGAATCCTCCGGTCAAAGTTTCGAGTGCCTTAAAGGTTTGCAAGGGATTTGCGCCGATGGTCAGAGTTTGCCTGCCCACGCCGGAGATCGAATCTACATTGCCGACTTTCGAAGAATACAAGCAGGCAAAGGCTGATTTGAAAGTGCGTGAAGCTGAGCGTGAAGCACTGCTATCTGAAAATCCAAACTGTAAGTAGGACACGGCGGTGCACTTAATGCGCCGGGTTTCCAACCACATCCAAAAGGCTGCGCCCACCGTCCACATTCAAGATGTGGCCGGTCATGAAGCTTGATCCTTCTGATACAAGGAACTGCACCGCTTCGGTGATTTCGGAAGCGGCGGCAATGCGGCCCAAGGGCGTCCCCTCGATGATGTCTTCGCGGGTTTCAGGTTCCTCGCGGATTGTGTTGCGCAGGCTTGCGCTCATCAAAGATCCAAAGGAAACGGCGTTTACGCGAATGCGATTTGGCGCCAATGCAACCGCCAAGGAGCGGGTCATCTGATCCACAGCCGCCGAAGCAATGGAATAGGCCATCAAACCCGGCTGCGTGCGCGATGATGCAATTGA
Organism: Aliiroseovarius sp. F20344; assembly: GCF_023016155.1. GTDB lineage: Bacteria > Pseudomonadota > Alphaproteobacteria > Rhodobacterales > Rhodobacteraceae > Aliiroseovarius. The sequence continues at coordinate 54,953 of NZ_JALKBG010000002.1, read as the reverse complement.
AGACAGGTTAACGATCGCCCCCAACGGGGTTTCGTGATCATCCTCGTGAAGCTCTTCCCCCTGCAAAATCATACGTTTTGCGACCAGCTGGCTTAAGCGTAGGCTGGTCATCAGGTTTTGGTTCAACAAGGTCGTGATGGATTTGTCGTCAGCGTCCAAGGGATCTGCCAGCGCAACTTGGCGCGAGGCATTGATCAGGATATCGACCCGCTCAAACGCGTCGATTGTGGCGGATAGAAGGTTGGCGATGGTCAGTTTTTCACGCAGATCACCCGCAAAGATGCGCGTGTTTCCAGCGTCTTCGCTGTCCTCATCCGGATTGGGGCCCCATTCATCCAAAAGACCGGCTTCGTCCATATCCGCACAGATCACATTGGCCCCGTGATCGGCAAAGTGGCGTGCAATCGACAGGCCGATGCCGTTGGCAGCCCCGGTGACAATGGCGGTCTTGCCTGCAATGGAAAAGGACATCTGTTTCTCCTGTCTATGAGGCGATTCCCTCGGACGAGCCTAGCGGATCTTAGCGCGACGCGCGATGAAGTTTCAGACCCGCCAAAAGCTTGAAGCCCGGCGTGCCGCCAAGGTCCTCGACCACGCGGAAATGCTTGGCCAACGTGTCTTCATAGGGAAGGTGACGGTTTGCGACCATGACTAAACGGCCCGATGGCTTCAAAATGCGGGCTGCGGATTGAATGAAAGCTTGTCCCAGCTCGGGCCGACCTGCGCGGCTTGTGTGGAACGGAGGGTTAGAGATCACAACGTCATAGGGCTGGTCTGGGGTGAATGCGGTGGCGTCGTCCCAAAAAAACCGTGCGCGCGGGTCATCGACGTTTCGGCGCGCGCAATCCAGCGCGACTTTGTCGGCTTCGATCAGGTCCAGCGCCTCGACACCCTCGCGCGATAGGATGTGGCGCGACAGGTACCCCCAGCCTGCACCCAGATCGGCAACGCGACCGTTGATCGCGTCGGGCATGACAGCGGCCAGAACCTCGGAACCCTTGTCGATCTTTTCGGCCGAGAACACGCCGGGTCGCGTCACAAATCCATCTGGCAAACGAATGTCCGCTGTTTCCCATTCGGCTGCGTCCAGCCCTTGAAACCAAACAAGCTTACCATGAGCTTTTGACAGGTGCCCAAGGTTTCTCGCGCGGTTTTTGAGCGCTTTCAGATGACTGTCCATCCCGTCGGTTTTCTGGCCATCCAAAATTACCAACCCACCTTCGGTTGCTCGATTGGCCGCATGAAGCCATGCTTGCGCCAACGCTTTGGATCGTGGGGCGCAGACAACTGCGGCGGCGAAGCCTTTCTCGGGCAATTCACATTCGACGCTATAGCCGCGGGCCTGCCAAAAGGTGACGTCTGGATAGAATTGGCTGTAGATTGTAACGCGATCCTTCGGAAGGGCCGGGAAATCGTGTTCTGTCGTTGGTCCAACAACAAGAATTGGACCGTCCGAGGGCAGCGTGATCAGCCCATCATCAAGGGCAATGGGCAAACGTGTCTGAAGCATCTTAAAGCCCGCGCGCGGCGGTCATTCCTTTTCCATGGTGCATTGCAGCGGGTGTTGATGTTCCCGTGCAAGCTGCATGACCTGCGTGACCTTTGTCTCGGCGATCTCGTAGGAAAAGACACCGGCAACAGCCAGGCCCTTTTTGTGCACCGTCAACATTAGCTCGAACGCTTGTGAATGGTTCATACCGAAGAACCGCTCCAAAACCATGACAACAAACTCCATCGGGGTGAAGTCATCGTTCAGCAAAAGCACCTTGTACATCGGCGGGCGTTTGGTCTTGGGCTTTGTCGCAACTGCAAGGCCAGCCTCGCCGTCATCATCGGGGTGACCCGAGGACAGGATGAATGGGGATGTTGTCATATAGACATCGCTCCTTGGGTTGCAGTCAAAGGCATCCGGGTCACACAATATATGTTCTGCCTGCGCCCTGAAAAGGGGAAGGGGCAAGGTATTCGGCTTGGCTCATACAAAATAGGGGCGCAAGCCTCAACAATTGGTTTCTGTGCATCTGCGGGATGTGGCAAATCAAGCGCGGATTTTTGCCCGAACCATTGTCTGATCAAAGTTGAAATGTGGGCAGATGTTGTGGGCAGGTTGAAAGCGCGCCCCTACATTTGGCGTTTTAAAGCTGGACGTGACCTGCAAGCCACGCTGTAGAGCTTTGAAAATAAGCGGTTTCCCAAACGTTTCCTGCGTGCTAGCCTGAAAAAAACAAATCAGCTGGACAAAAAGATCTGGCGATTGAGGCAGAAAAGGTAACCGTCGTGATGACGCGTTTAAAGCAGTTGGCCCGTTTCGGGCTATTTCTTGCAGTTATTGGCTGTATGGTTTTCTCCATGTCCGCGCGCGCGCAAGCTGCGCCCTATGCGGCGATGGTCATTGATGCGCGTACTGGTAAAGTGCTGCACGCGCGCAATGCCGATACCCGGTTGCATCCGGCCTCTCTGACCAAAATGATGACGCTGTATGTCGCGTTTGAAGCCATTAAGCATGGCGAAATCTCCGCCGATACGGTTGTGACCATCACATCCAAGGCTGCGGCAGAGCCCCCGTCGAAGCTGGGCCTGCGCAAGGGACAGAAAATTAAACTGCGCTATCTGATCCGCGCTGCCGCTGTGAAATCCGCAAATGACGCCGCCACGGCAATCGGAATTGCGATCTCGGGGTCCGAGGCTGCATTTGCGCGCCGCATGAACCGCACCGCCAAAGCGCTGGGCATGACGCGGACGCATTTCAAAAACGCCCATGGCCTTACTGAAAGCGGACACTTGTCGACCGCACGTGATATGACCACGCTTGGTCGCCACCTGTTTTATGATCATCCCGGTTACTACAACCTGTTTTCGCGCCGTTCGACCCATGCGGGGATGAAATCCGTGAACAACACCAACCGCCGTTTCCTGAACAGCTACAAGGGTGCGGATGGCATCAAGACCGGGTTTACCAATGCTGCGGGGTTCAACCTTGTTGCGTCGGCCGAACGCGGGCAAGAGCGGATCATCACAACCGTATTTGGTGGACGATCCACCGCATCTCGTAACGCAAAAGTGGCAGAGCTGATGGACCTTGGGTTCCGCCGCGCACCCAGCCGGGCTGCCGTACGTAAGCCTGCTCCGCCTTTGTATGCTGGGAATGTGGGTGGTGCCAGCCCAGCTGCGCCGACCGAACGGGTTGAGCCAGGGGCAGCAGGAAAGACCATCCGTCTGATCACCGCCGTCAAACGCAGCCCGCGCCCAGCGCCCCGACCTGTCGCAGCTGAAGAGCCAGTCGTTGATACGCAGTTGGCCAGTTTGACCGACAGCATCAAAGATGCCGTCGCTGCGGCTGCAGATGTAACGCCTGCGGTCCCTGAGGCCGAGGCTGTTGCCTTAGTTCCCACAATTGAAACCACGCCCGTGCAACCCTTCGGGAATGAGCCTGCGATTGCACAAGCGGCTATGGCCTCTCCGCCGCCGCGTCCTGCTGCGATTATCCTAACGTCGCTGGAACCAGCCACGAAGCCAGCGGATGCGACGCCTGAGATTGTGACCCGTATGTCCACGTCTGGCGGCCGGCACTATGCGATCAATGTAGGTGTTCTGGGGTCACGCTATCAGGCGGAACGCCGGTTGCTGAAAACCGCCCTGCGCGAGATTGACACGTTGGACGAAGCCCTGCGCAAAGTCGTGAAGCGTTCGGACGGGTGGCATGCGAACTTTGTCAGCATGACGCAAGAACAGGCCGATCTGGCGTGTCGTCGCCTGAACGCGCGCAATACGCGTTGCAAGGTGATGGGACCGTCCTGATCTAATCGCTTACTGAGATACCGCGTCGCTGGCTTTCATGTCGAAGGCAGCGGCCATCAGCGCGCGCGTATACTCGGTTTCTGGTGCGTCAAACACTTGATCCGCGTCTCCGCTTTCCACGATGTCACCGGCACGCATGACCAGCACTTTGTGGCTTAATGCGCGCACGACACGTAGGTCGTGGCTGATAAACAGATAAGCCAGCCCATGTTTCTTTTGCAGACTGCGCAACAGCTCGACGATCTGAACTTGTACAGTCATATCAAGCGCCGAGGTTGGTTCGTCCAACACCACCAGTTTCGGGCGCAGGATCATGGCGCGTGCAATGGCGATGCGCTGGCGCTGCCCGCCTGAGAACTCGTGCGGGTAGCGATGCATGGTGGAGGGGTCCAGTCCGACCTCTTCCATAATCTCGGCCACCATTTCACGTCGGTTTCTGCCGGGCTCAAGGCCATGCACCGACAGGCCTTCTGCAATGATTTCTTCGGCGGTCATGCGCGGGGAAAGCGATCCGTAGGGGTCTTGGAACACGATCTGCATGTCGCGCCGCAGCGGCTGTAACTGGCGGGACTTCAGCCCTTGAATGCCATCGCCCATAAAGACAATCGGTCCATCCGAGCTGATCAGCCGCATCACGGCCAGCGCCAGCGTTGTCTTGCCAGATCCGCTTTCGCCCACAATGCCTATGGTTTCACCAGCCCGCACATTGAACGACGCGGCGTTCACCGCCTTGATGTGGCCCACGGTGCGACGCATCAGACCACGCTGAATGGGGAACCAGATGCGCAGGTCTTTAGCCGATGCGATCTCGGGCGCATCAGCGGGCACGGGATCGGGGCGACCATGTGCCTCAGCACCCAAAAGCATCTTGGTGTATTCGTGCTGCGGGTTCTCGAACACCTCGGCGGTCGGGCCTGTCTCGACAATCTCGCCGTCTTTCATGACGCAGACGCGGTCTGCGATCTTGCGCACGATACCGAGGTCGTGGGTGATGAACAGCAGGCTCATCCCCTCGCTTTCCTTAAGGTCCGCCAGCAGGTCGAGGATTTGCGCCTGAATGGTCACGTCCAGCGCTGTGGTGGGTTCGTCGGCGATTAGCAATTCGGGACCATTGGCCAGTGCCATTGCGATCATCACACGCTGTCGCTGTCCGCCAGAAAGCTGGTGAGGATAGTTCGGCAGCCGGGTTTCCGCATCGCGAATGCCGACCTTGTCCAGAAGCTCCAGAATGCGCGTGCGCACGGCGTCGCCTTTCAGCCCCTGATGCAATTGGATCGATTCCGCCATCTGCTTTTCGATCGTATGCAGCGGGTTCAGGGAGGTCATCGGCTCTTGAAAGATAAAGCTGATGTCATTGCCGCGCACGTCGCGCAGATCGGACTTTGACGCGCCGATCATCTCGCGCCCTTCATAGGTGATGGAGCCTGTGATCTCGGCGCTGTCAGGCAGAAGCGACACGGTGGACAGGGCGGAAACGGATTTACCCGACCCGCTTTCGCCCACCAAGGCGACGGTTTCACCTTTCTCGACATTGAAACTGATCCCGCGCACGGCGGGGTGGCTTTGCCCGTCCTGTCGGAACGAGACGCTCAGGTTGTTGACGGTCAGAAGGCTCATTGGAAGGTCTTTCTTGGGTCAAACGCGTCCCGCACGCCTTCGAATATGAAGACGAGCAGTGACAGAAGGATCGAGAAGGTCATGAAGGCGGTAAAGGCCAGCCAAGGTGCTTGCAGGTTTTGCTTGGCTTGGCGTGTCAGCTCGCCCAGTGATGGAGCCGATGACGGTAGGCCAAAGCCAAGGAAGTCCAGCGTTGCAAGGGTCGAGATCGTGCCTGTGATGATGAAGGGCAGCATGGTGAGCGTGGCAACCATGGCATTGGGCAGCACATGGCGGAACATGATCACGCGGTTCGATACGCCAAGCGCGCGGGCGGCGCGGACATACTCGAAATTGCGGGCGCGCAAGAATTCGGCGCGGACGACACCGACCAGCGCGGGCCAGCCGAACAGGACTGTCACAAAGACCAACAGCCAGAAACTTCGCCCGAGGATCGCGAAAAGAATGATGATCACGTAGAGCGATGGGGTTGAGGCCCAGATCTCGAGGATCCGTTGGAAGATCAGGTCAATCCAGCCGCCGAAATAACCCTGAATAGCGCCAGCAGTGATCCCGATGATCGAGGTCAGAACGGTTACAATAATGGTGAAGAAGACCGAAAGCCGGAAGCCGTAGATTACACGGGCCAATACGTCGCGTGCGGTATCGTCGGTGCCCAGAACGTGTTTGGCGTCCGGGGCGCTTGGGGCGGCCCCGTCAATGTCATTGATCGTGGTGTAGCTGTAAGGGATCGGCGGCCAAAGCAGCCAACCTTTTTTGATTGGCTCTCCCTCGACGGTGCCGGTTTTAGCCTCTGCAATCACGTTCTCGGGTGCGTCCCAACAGCCCTCGGACCCTTGTGCGATAATCAGGCACTGCACCTCGATATCGCCATAGACGGCCTCGGTCTTGAAGTCGCCGCCGAACTCGGTTTCAGGGTAGAACTTGAAGACTGGCATGTAATAGCCGCCATCGTATTTCACCATGATTGGCTTGTCGTTTGACAGCAGTTCGGCACACAGGGACAGGCCGAAGAGGATTGAAAAGAGGATCAGCGACCAGAAAGCACGGCCGTTCCGGCGAAAGTTGCGCCAGCGGCGTTGATTCAGAGGGGATAGCGCCATGATCAGACCTCCCGCCCTTCAAAGTCGATGCGTGGATCGACGAAGACATACATGAGGTCCGACAGGATGCCGACCAGAAGGCCCAACAGGCCGAAGACGAAGAGGGTTCCGAAGATCACCGGATAGTCACGGGCCAGCGCGGCTTCGTACCCAAGTCGCCCAAGCCCATCGAGCGAGAAGAGCGTTTCGATGATCACCGATCCGCCAAAGAAGACCCCAAGGAAAACGGATGGGAAGCCTGCAATCACGATCAACATGGCGTTGCGGAAGACGTGACCGTAAAGCACTTTGTTTTCGGCCAGACCCTTGGCTCGGGCAGTGACCACGTATTGCTTTTTAATTTCGTCTAGAAAGCTGTTCTTGGTCAGCAGGGTGAGGGTTGCGAAGCTGGCGATGGTTGATGCCAGAACGGGCAAAGTGATGTGCCAGAAGTAATCAACGACTTTGCCCCACAACGAAAGCTCGGACCAATTGTCTGACGTTAGGCCGCGCAGCGGGAACCATTGTAAATACGATCCGCCCGCAAACAGCACCAGCAAAAGGATCGCGAACAGAAATCCTGGAATGGCATAAGCCACGATGATAATGCCCGATGTCCAGGTGTCGAACCTTGACCCATCCCGCACGGCCTTCTGAATGCCCAAGGGGATCGAGATCATATAGGCGATGACAGTCGACCACAGGCCCAGCGTGATCGACACAGGCATCTTTTCGGCGACCAATTCGAAGACGCCGATGGAGCGGAAATAGCTTTCCCCGAAATCCAGCCGCATATAGTTCCAGATCATTGTGAAGAAACGCTCAAGCGGTGGCTTGTCGAAGCCGAATTCTTTCTCTAGCTCGGCAATGAACTCCTCGGGCAAACCGCGCGCACCCAAGTAACGCTCGTCCCCACCGCCCGCAGCTTCACCACCGGGATCGCCGCCGCCTGAAATGCTTTCGAACACATCCCCGCCGCCTTCCATCTGGGCGATGATCTGTTCAATCGGGCCTCCGGGCACGAATTGCGTCAGCGTGAAATTGATCACCATGATCCCGAAAAGGGTCGGGATGATCAAAAGCAATCTACGCAGGATATATGCGCCCATTTGGGGTTCCTTGTATTGTTCGGCTGTTGCCGGTCTGTGCCGGGTTTACTTCAGCACACCTGCCTCTTTCAACGCTGCTTCTTTTTCTGCATCGATCCACCAGAAACTCAGTTGGCCCAGCGACAGTGGGGGAAGATTCTCGGGGTGGCCGAAAATGTCATAAAACGCCACGGTATGCTTGTTCTTGTACCATTGCGGGATGGTGAAGCCGATGTGGCGTAAGACACGATCCAGTGCATTGGTCGAGGTTCGAAGTTCATCCAGCGTCTCCGATTGCGCGACAATGGGCAGCAGAGCATCCACCGCAGGATCCCGCAGACGCATCAGATTGCGCGAGCTGTCATCAGCAGTTTTTGAATGGAACCACTGCTCAAGATTGGTGCCAGGTTCGAACCCCATTCCGATCGAGTGGGTCACAAGATCGAAATCGCCCGAACGCGTGCGCTCGATATATTGCGGAATATCCACACGATCGAGCTCTGCATCCACGCCCAGCTGTTTCAAGTTTTCAACCAGTGGATTGATAACACGATCGAAGGAAGGGCTGTAGGCAAGGAAAACTGCGCTCAGGCGTTGGCCGTCTTTTTCAAGGAAGCCGCTGCTTCCAATTTCCCATCCAGCTTCTTCCAGAAGCTTGTTGGCCTGACGATAGAATTTACGCGACGGTTGGTTTTCTTTGGCGTCGTGCACGGGGGGCATGACGGCCGCGTCACTCAATATGCTCTCTGGCAACAGGCCTTGCTCGACCAGTGGCGACAAAATGGTAACTTCACCCTCGCTTGGTGTCCCCGACGCACCAAGATCGATGCCGGGCCAGAAACTATCCACACGGCTATATAGACCGCGGAACAGGGCATCGTTTGACCATTCGAAATTGAACATCAGGCGTAGCGCTTCCCGCACCTTTGGATCCTGCCATTCGGGTTTGTCGAGGTTGAAGATGAAGCTTTGTGCTGTTCCGACCGTTCCGTCAGGGAATTCCGCTTTTATCGCGTGGCCGTCGCGCAGGTTTGGAAAGTCGTAATCCTCGGCCCAGATTTGGGACGAGTTTTCGGTGCGGAAGGTGTAGGTGCCCGCCTTGAAACCCTCCATAGCGGCCGTTCCATCTGCGAAATAGATCGCCGAGATCTTGTCGAAGTTGTTCTGTCCGACCGAGAGAGGATGCTCTGCGCCCCAGTAGTTGGGATCACGTACATAGCTGACATTGCGGCCATATTCGAAATCGCCAAGTTTGTAGGGGCCGGTTGCCATGAACAGGCCATCGGACCTTTCATCAATGCGCGTGCCAGTTTCTTCAAACCATGCTCTGGACAGGGCCAGACTGTTGCCTGCAAAACCAATCCGGTCCCTCATTGGGGCGTCATCAGCAAATGTGTATTTCACTTGAAGGGGGCCGATTACCTCGACGCCTGCAACGACAGTGCCGATTATGTTGCGGTATTCGGCGATGCCCTGTTCCACAAAAAGGTTGTGGCTGAAAGCAATGTCTTCAGCGGTCAGCGAAGAGCCATCCCAGAAACGCACATCGTCACGCAAATTGAAGATCACCCAAGACAGGTCGTCAGGGTACTCCATAGTGGTGCAGAGGAAGCAATAAGAGCCATACGGGTCGTCCGCTGTGCTTACGAGGATACGTTCATATCCCATGGTCGACATAGTGACCGTGGTGCCTTTGCGAGTGAAAAGATTAAAGCTGTCAAAGGTCCCCTGCGCCCAAGTGGAGAACTCTCCGCCCTTGGGGGCATCCGGATTTACATAGTCCAGATGCTTGAAGTCGGGCCCATATTTCAGTTCTCCAAAGTTGGAATAGCCGTGGCTGACTGTGGTTTCGCCTTTCGCCGCCAAGGGAGTCAGCGCCAGCACAAGTCCTGTCGCCAGTCCAAGTCCAAGCGTCAAAGCGCGATGGTCGGGCCGGGCGAGGGCTTTCGTCTGTGCGTTTCTCATGGCGTCACCTCCGTTAACCGTGCGAAATTTGCTGTACTGAGTAAAAAGCGCTGCCCGATAACATTCAAGGCGCGAATTGGTGAACGGGGTGTTAAACGCCCGTTCTCTGCCAGATTTTGCCAATTCCTTGGGCTGAATAGAAAAGGCCGCCCGGTGTGGGGCGGCCTTTCTAAGAACTGCAATCGGGGTGGTTAGCCGCCGATGGTTGCAAGATACGCAACCAAGTTGGCGCGATCCTTGTCTTTCTTCAAACCCGAGAAGGTCATCTTGTTGCCCGGAGCAAAGGCTTTCGGGTTGGCCAGCCACGCATCCAGAGCTTCGACAGTCCAGGCATCGGCGCTCATGCCAGCCAGAACGTCCGAATACCCGAAGCCGTCAACGCCAGCGATCGGGCGATCAACCAGACCGTACAGGTGCGGGCCGGTACCGTTGGCGCCATCTTCCAACTTGTGGCAGGCTTTACACTTGCCCCAGACCTTTTCGCCTTTGGCGGGGTCGGCTGCTGCAACCAGATCTGCAAAGGGAACGGCTTCTTCCGCTTCTTCCGCTCCTTGATCATCGCTTTCAGTTGCGATGACGTAACCGGTAGCGGCTGCGTGTGCATCGTCGCCATGGCCGGCACCATGTCCTCCGCCGCTGGTGTCAAACAGGGCGCTACCCGCCCAGTTGCCCAGCAAAAACACCAAGAGCGTGCCAATCACTGCACCGCTCGCTTTAGTAACTGTCATTGTGTCGAACATGTCGCGTTCCGTCTCATCCAAAGTCAGAAGCCTTCTAGCCGCTTCCCTTGTATGTTTTCAAGCGATATGACGCGCGACTAATCGTCCTTTAACGCTAACCCGCAGGGAGGGTCCGCAAAATGACCAGCCGAATCGCCTTTCAAGGAGAGCCCGGCGCCTATTCGCACGAGGCATGCCAGGCAGCCAGACCGCACATGGAGGCCATGCCCTGCGAATCCTTTGACGAGGTCATCGCGGCGGTGCGTTCGGGCAAGGCCGAACAGGCCATGTTGCCCATTGAAAACACGACCTATGGCCGTGTTGCGGACATTCACCGCCTATTGCCTGAAAGCGGATTGCACATACTGGACGAAGCGTTTGTGCGGGTGCGGATCAGTTTGATGGGCCTGCCCGGAGTTGCCATTGAAGATATCAACTTGGTGCGCGCGCACCCGGTCCTGTTGCCTCAATCGGCAAACTTTCTGAAACTTCACGGAATTCGTGGTGTCGGTGCAGCTGATAGTGCCGGAGCCGCTGCGAATCTGGCGAAATCCAAAGTGTCAGGCGAAGGTGTTTTGGCTTCCGCGCTTGCAGCCGAGATCTATGGGTTGAATTTGTTGGCGGAAGATGTCGAAGATCACGGCCACAATACAACGCGCTTTGTCATCATGGGACGTGAACCCAATCTTGAGCGGCGTGGCGAACACGGGATGATCACCACCTTTGTATTTGAAGTCCGCAACATTCCGGCAGCGCTTTACAAAGCGATGGGTGGATTTGCGACCAATGGCGTGAACATGACCAAGCTGGAAAGCTACATGGTGGATGGGTCGTTTAACGCCACACGTTTCTACGCTGATATTGAGGGTCATCCCGATGACCGAAGCGTTCAGCTTGCATTGGAAGAGCTGGCTTATTTCACGTCGACATTGGAAATTTTGGGTGTCTATCCACGTGATCCAGCCCGCGACTGACCTGTGAAAATGTGAAGCGGCTTATGTGCGGTAGCGCGATTCAATTGTTGCTGCGAACTCGGCAATGCGTTTGCGAAATCTGCGCAACATCGTGCCGCGGGCAAGCTTCAATGACTGGATGAGCAATCGCGCCGGGATCGTTTTCGGGCGCATGTCGACGATCATCGTCATGCGCGTCCGGTTTCGCGACAGTGGCAATAGCTCGGCATCAAGCTCGACATTCAGGCCGGAAACCTTTGACCAGACTCGCAGATGATTGGGGCGATCAAAATCTTCCACGATGATATCGGCCATGCGTTCGCGATTGCGGTGAATGAACTTGGCCTGCCACCCCATTCCTTTCGCGGGTTGGGGCAGAGTGTCCGTACGATGTACTTCGGCACCGCGACGCAAAGCAGCCAGCTCGAAGCTTTCGAAATCGGTCAGGGCTTCAAACACCTGATCAATGGTCGCTTCTATATCTTCATGGGTTTTGATCTTCATAGATCGCTCCTGCCGTTCGCCTCGTTCGCAAAATGAAGCTAGTCCAGTCGATCTGCAAGCCAGTTTTCCAGCAGAAATTGGGCAATTGCGCCTTTTCTGGCTGGTTTGATGTCCGGATTGCGACCCGCAAAAATATCCAGCATGTCCTCACGCGTGATCCAGCGCGCGTCAGCAAGTTCGTTTGGATCGAGCGTGATTTCGGTAGACCTGGCCTGCCCCCAGGTGCCCACCATTAAGGAAGAAGGATAAGGCCACGGTTGAGAGGCCAGATATCCTACGGGCCCGACTTGCACACCGGATTCTTCAAAGACTTCGCGACGGGTGGCGGCTTCGATGGTTTCGCCGGGTTCCAGGAATCCTGCCAGCAAGGAATACATATCTTCCGGCCAGCCAACGCCGCGCCCAACCAGTACCGAGTTTCCGTGTGTGATCAGCATGATGACAACAGGGTCTGTGCGCGGGAAATGCGACCTACCACAAGCCCCGCAATCACGTTGCCATCCGCCCATTGTCGCGGCCGTGAGCTCTCCGCAATTGGCACAAAACCTGTGAATGCGATGCCACTCAAGAATGGACCGAGCCGTTGCGGCGATTTCCGCATCATCCGGACCTAACCCAGCCATGATCGCGCGCAGTTCGCCAAATCCCATTTCTGATGGGAGTTCTGGGTGATTCTGAACGCTGCGATCTACAAACTGCGTTGCATCAGGCAAGTCGTCGATCGGATCCCACTTCGAAACATCCAAGGCGAATATGGGTTCGCCATCTAGCTTGCCCAGATAGGTTAATGGGGCGGATCGAAAATCATCAGGCAGCTCGTCCTGTTTTAAGAAAGCCAGAACCCATCCATGCGCATCCTGCTGCACCAAGGGTTTGCCACGCCAAACTGGCAAAAGCTTTGAATCCTTTGCCAGTTTACGCAGCTGTGCTTGATCCGAACGGATTTCCGCATCCCTGTTTAATCGGCCCGCAGCAAACGTGACCTGTTCGGCTATTTTCATTGGATGGGATCCTGTTTTGACGTTCTGCCGGCACGCTATCAGAGAAAGCGGCACTGTCCAGTTTGGATACGGATTCGCCATTAAATTGACATTTTACAACGTCAGGAAGAATTGAACGGTCAATCACCACCCAAAGGGGCTGTTGGGGGTGTGGATTGGTATAAGGGGAAAGTAATTTAATGAGGCACTTTGTTCAGGAGCCCGTGGGGGGTCAAACGTCTCGGGTGAACTTGCGCATCTTGGCAACGACCGATTTGCATATGAATATCCTGCCATATGACTACCACGCCGACCGTGAAGCGGGCGGTTGGGGTCTGGCGCGAACCGAGAAGTTGATCGAGGCTGCCCGCGCTGAGGCGCAGAATGTGATCCTGTTGGACAACGGGGATTCGCTTTACGGATCGGCTCTGGGCGAGGGCATCGCGCCTTGCGTGGAAAACGATATCAGCGTTCACCCGATGATCCACGCGATGAATCACCTCAGATATGACGCGGTGAATTTGGGGAATCATGACTTTGATCAGGGGCGTGACGCTGTTTTTGATGCGGTCAAGAATGCGCGTTTTCCCGTTCTTACCGCAAATGCCAAGATCCACGAGAACCCATACGAGACCACGATAAAGCCTTACACCTTGTTGCGGCGTCAGGTCGTTGATGAACTTGGCTTCATGCATGATCTCTGCATCGGGGTGATCGGCTTTCTACCACCAAATTCTTTGCAGCAAGCGAAGATACAAACCGATGACATTGTTGAGGCAGCGCTGCGCCACATTCCCGAAATGAAAATGCTTGGGGCAGATGTGATCGTCGTTTTGGCGCATAGCGGATTGGGTGCCGATGCGCATGTTCCGGATATGGAGAACGTACTGCGCCCCTTATCACGGGTACCCGGAATCGACGCCATTATCGGTGGCCACACGCATCAGGTGTTCCCTGTCGAGGACAACGACAAAATACATCCTGAAACGGACGACAACAACACGGGTCTGTTGAATGGGGTGCCAACCGTGATGCCAGGTTTCTGGGGGTCGCATTTGGGCATCGTGGATCTTGGGGTCGAATTCGGCGACGGGCGCTGGAAGGTGTGCTATAAAGCGGCCAGCCTGAAAGCGGTGAAAGAACACTCCACCCATACTGAATCGACTTCGGCAACGCAGTCGGGAAGTTTGGAATCGCTCTTTTCTGAGTTGCACGAAACAACACGTGAAGCGATGCGCGCGAGTGTGGGCGAGATCGCAAAGCCATTGGATAACTATTTCACACTGGTCGGTGCAGATAGCGCAACCCGTTTGGTGCAAATGGCCATGATGGATCACGCACGAAACTGTCAAAGGGCGTTAGGGCTAGAGGGTTTACCCGTTCTTGCGGCAGGGGCAGCGTTCAAATCAGGGGGGTTTGGCGGTCCAGACTACTATACCTCTTTACCAGCAGGACGGCTGACGCAGCGATCCTTGTCCGACTTGTATATGTTTCCAAACAGCTTTGAGCTGGTGAAAGTCTCTGGCGCTTTCCTGCGAAACTGGTTGGAGCGCTCCTGCAGTATTTTTAATCAAGTTTTTCCCAGTCAGCGCGCCGTGCAGCTGAAGGACGATGGTGTGCCGGGCTACATTCATGAAAGCGTTCTGGGTCTGACCTACGAAGTAGATCTGGTCCAACCTGCACGGTTCACGCCAGCAGGTGTGGATACGGGACGTGAGAATAGCCGCGTTCGGTCTCTGTGTTGTAATGGGCGTGAGGTGCAAGATGTTCAGGAATTTTTGCTGGCAACCACCGACTATCGCGTACTTGGGGGCGGAAACTATCCCACTCCATTCGCGGAAGATATACTGCCCGTTGCTGCGGTCGAGATTCGGGACCTTCTGTCGAACTACGTTGCACGTCAGAACCTGATCGAGCTTGATTGCGCTCCGACTTGGCGGTTTTCGCCTGTGAAAGATGCGTCAATATGGTTCCGCTCATCGCCTGACGGGGCGAATGCGGCCCCGGGCTATCCTTGGCTGAGACTGACGGAACTGGAAGCCAAAGATGCACGTGGTTTCACGCGTTACGAGCTTGAGTTGTAAGGCTTGCATCCACGCGCGCAGGCTCATATATGAGGGGCGAGAGGTTGGCGCGGGCAGGCGCCTCGCCAATCTGGTCAGGTCCGGAAGGAAGCAGCCACAACGAGTCCCGTTTGGGTCGTGTTCAGCCTCTCACCTAGTTTTAAATCCACCGGATTTAAAACGCCCGACTGGGGAAACGCGGTTTCCCCGAGAGGGATGAAAACTCCGACACATGAAACCCTGTTTCACATCGTCGGACCCAAGCCCGCGCGGCCCTTTCAACACTTGGCCACGCATTTGAACGGAGGGATTTTATGAGTGTCGTCACCGCCTTTCAGGCAGGTCGTCGTCCGTCGGATTGATCCGGCCCTGCCTGACCCCATGCACCCAACGCCGCGTCTGCGCGATGGGTGAGATTTTATGCTAAATCAGGCAGACCAATGACAAAGACTCTCATAGACCTTGGATGGTCGACATCCTTCGAACAAGCGCGTGCCGAACATCCCGAAACCCTGACCCCTTACCGACTGACCGAAATTCATCGCGCACAGATGACCGCGCTTGGTGAAAAAGGCGCGGTTACCCTTACCACGCCCAAGTATTCGGCAGGGGAATTGGCCGTTGGGGATTGGGTGCTCGCAGATCCGGAAATGCGCATTCAACATATTCTTGACCGTCAGTCGATTTTGCAGCGGCGCGGTGCAGGAACTGATGCGCATGTACAGTTGATTGCAGCGAACGTGGACACTCTTTTCATTGTCACATCGTGCAATGATGACTTCAATATCGCCCGAATAGAGCGGTTCTTGGCCCTAGCGCACGAGGCTGGTTGCTATCCAGTTCTGGTGCTGACTAAGGCCGACCTGTGCGATGATCCGCGCGAATACGAGCGTGAAGCACAGGCGCTGGACCCGATGCTGACTATCTTGACGGTAAACGCACGCGATCCGGAAAGCGCTGCTGTTGTAGCTGCGTGGTGCAAGGCACCGCAAACGGCCGCCTTTATCGGATCATCCGGCGTCGGAAAAACCACGCTGACCAACGCGCTGACCGGTGGTGACGCGGCAACAGGTGCGATCCGTGATGATGATGCAAAGGGACGTCACGTGACCACCGCACGGTCTATGCGACCAATGCTTGCAGGCGGTTGGATCATCGACATGCCTGGCATGCGCGCGCTGCGATTGTTGGATACCCGCGAAGGGATCGACAACGTGTTTGACGATCTGGCCGAGCTGGAAGCGCAATGCCGCTTTTCGGATTGTAAGCACGAGACTGAACCGGGCTGCGCCGTTCAAGCTGCCATTGCGGCGGGGGATCTGGATCTGGAACGGTTGGATCGCTGGATGAAACTGCGGCGCGGCGAGGCGAAGAACTCGGAAACCGTGGCGCAGTCTCGTTCGCGGGAAAAGAAGTTTTCGAAGATGGTCAACACGCATGTCCGCGGGGCGGGAAAACGTAAAGGGCGGTAAGCTGACCTTTTTTACGGTTGCGAGGTCGTCGCGGCGTCGGCCATGCTTGCCCAAAGCTCTTGCGCGTTGGTTTCCACTGCGCAAGGGCGCACTGCACGCAACCGGGCCAGCGCTTGATCGGGGGCCTCCCCCAGTTCGCACATCAGTCTGAGAAGGGCCATGCCCGAACGCCCGCAGCCGCCTTTGCAATGGGCCAGAACTTTGCCGCCGCGATCCAGAACATCACGTGCTTCTTGTGAAATGCCTGGCCAGACCGTAGCGATCTTATCCGATGGCGCACCGAAATCTCGAATTGGTAGGTGATGCCAAATCACGCCACTCGAATGCAGGTCTTCACCCATTTGGCCTGCACCATAGCTGTCCATTTCACCCTGCGTGGTCATGGACAGGACCATGTCGGGACCCCATTGAATCAGCGTTTCAAGGTCTTCGCGATAATCGCCGCTTCGGCCGGGCAGAGGACATATGCCCAGTGTTCCGTTCCCGGCGGTCAGTGTGGCGATGGGAAATAGCGGTTCCATATGCAGGACCTAGCACGAGTAACACCGCGAACCAATTGGCTTTCGGTAGACGTCGCGCCGACATCGCCTTAGTCTGACCCGGACACGAATCCGGCCCGAAGGCTTTCCATGACCGACACCCAGACCGACGCGCCCGCCTATCAGGTATTGGCGCGCAAATACCGCCCCGAGACTTTCGCCGATCTGGTCGGGCAAGAGGCGATGGTACGCACGCTGAAAAACGCGTTCGAGGCGGACCGGATTGCGCAAGCGTTCGTAATGACGGGCATTCGTGGGGTCGGTAAGACGACGACTGCACGCATCATCGCCAAAGGCATGAACTGCATCGGCCCGGACGGGCAGGGCGGTCCAACGGTCGAACCTTGCGGCGAGTGCGAGCATTGCGTGGCGATTGCCGAAGGACGCCACGTGGACGTGATGGAGATGGACGCTGCATCCCGTACGGGCGTTGGCGACATCCGCGAGATTATCGAAAGCGTGCACTACCGGGCGGCCTCGGCCCGCTATAAGATCTATATCATCGATGAGGTTCACATGCTGTCGACCAGTGCGTTCAACGCGCTGCTGAAGACGCTGGAAGAACCCCCTGCGCACGTGAAATTCATCTTCGCCACTACCGAAATTCGCAAGGTTCCGGTGACGGTTCTGTCCCGTTGTCAGCGCTTTGACCTACGCCGGATCGAACCGGAAGACATGTTGGCCATGCTGCGCCGGATTGCCGATGCAGAAGGGGCCGAGATTGCGGATGACGCACTGGCTTTGATCACACGGGCCGCTGAAGGGTCTGCCCGTGATGCGCAGTCTTTGTTGGATCAGGCGATTTCCCACGGCGCTGGTGAAACCACTGCCGATCAAGTGCGCGCCATGCTGGGGCTTGCGGACCGTGGCCGGGTACTCGACCTGTTTGACATGATCCTGAAGGGCGACGCTGCAGGTGCACTGACTGAACTTGGCGCGCAATATGCCGACGGGGCAGACCCAATGGCGGTTCTGCGTGATTTGGCCGAGGTTTCGCACTGGGTCAGCGTCATCAAGATTACGCCCGAAGCGGTTGAGGATCCGACGGTCTCGCCAGACGAACGCACACGTGGACAGCAAATGGCGCAGGCTTTGCCGATGCGCGTTTTGGCGCGGATGTGGCAGATGCTTCTAACCTCAATCGAGGAAGTTGGCCGTGCGCCCAACGCGATGATGGCGGCTGAAATGGCCGTTATTCGCCTGACGCATGTGGCCGATCTGCCCTCGCCCGAGGAACTGGTGCGCAAATTGAAGGACGCTCCTGTGCCGCCCGCAGGACCATCCGGTCCGGGTGGCGGCGGTGGGATGCCTGCCGGAGGCGGAGCCACCGCAGGCGCTCCTGCCATGTCGACGCAATCCATGCCCTCAGGCCCAAGTGGCGGTGCCACTGCCTTGGCAGTTGCAACGGATGCCGAAACCTCGTTGGCGCGCTATGCGCGGTTTGAAGATGTGGTCGAGCTAATCCGTACCAATCGGGATGTGAAGCTGCTGGTTGAGGTCGAAGGAGGCGTGCGTCTGGCCGCTTACCAGCCGGGCCGTATCGAATTCACCCCATCTGATTCCGCCCCGCAGGATTTGGCAGCCCGCTTGGCGCAGCGTCTGCACGGTTGGACGGGCGTGCGCTGGGGCGTGACATTGGTGAATGGTTGCGAGGCCGCGACCATCACCGAAACCCGCGATGGTGAAAAGCTAGCGCTGGAAGAAGAGGCCCGCGCCCACCCTCTGGTGCAAGCCGTTCTTGCGACTTTCCCAAAGGCGCAAATCTCCGAGATCCGGTCGGCCGAAGATATGGTACAAGAAGCCGCTGAAGAAGGCCTGGCGGAAGTCGAAGACGAATGGGACCCGTTCGAAGAAGACTAACCCGCATCTTGTATCGCGCGGCTGCCGCCCGTATCTAATTCCCAAGTTGAAACAGTAGGAGCATCAGATGTTCAAGGGTTTGGGTGGTCTTGGCGATATGGCCGGGATGATGAAAAAAGCGCAGGAAATGCAGACCAAGATGGCCGAGCTGCAAGAAAGCCTCGAGACCATGACCGTGGTCGGTGAAAGCGGCGCAGGCTTGGTCAAAGCCACTGCCACCGCCAAGGGCGTTCTGACAAGCCTTGATATCAATCCGACCATTTTCAATCCGGATGAAAAGGAAGTGGTGGAAGATTTGATCCTCGCCGCCATCAAGGATGCACAATCCAAAGCGCAAGCCCGTTCGGAAAGTGAAATGTCCCGTCTGACCGAAGAATTGGGTTTGCCCAAAGACATGAACCTGCCGTTCTGATCCCGGATGAGTGAAGCCCCGCGTGACATCGAAAACCTGATTGAGCTTATGGCGAAAATGCCGGGGCTGGGGCCTCGGTCCGCGCGTCGGGCTGTGCTTTACTTGATCCGAAAGCGGGCGCTTGTTTTGACGCCTTTGGCCGATGCGATGCAAGCCGTGGCCGAAACAGCGCGTGAATGCGTGATCTGTGGCAATGTCTCGACCACAGATCGTTGTGATATTTGCACCTCGGAAAAACGCTCTACCGGAGAGATCTGTGTGGTCGAGGATGTCGCCGACCTTTGGGCGATGGAACGCGCTGGCCTTTTCAAGGGGCGTTACCATGTTTTGGGCGGGACGTTGTCGGCGCTAGATGCCGTAGGGCCAGAAGACCTTGGCATTCCACGCCTGATCCAGCGCGTGGTGGATGAAGAGGTCACCGAGGTGATCCTTGCATTAAACGCCACGGTCGATGGGCAAACCACGGCGCATTACATCGCAGAAGAACTGGAAGACAGATGTCTGGTTTCTTCGCTGGCGCAAGGTGTGCCAATTGGCGGGGAGCTGGATTATCTGGATGAAGGGACGATTTCTGCGGCATTGGCTGCGCGCAAGCGGATGTAGCCCATAGGGCATTCCGCGTGGATCAGAACTGATCCAACAGCCGCTTTAGATAATCACGCTCCAATTCCGGCCTGTCAGGCTCGCCTGACCGGCGGCGGAGTTCCTGCATCAGCTCTTCGGCGCGGCGATAGGTTTCCTCGGTGTCGCCCAGCGGATTGTCGGTGGCGTTTGCGCCGCGATTGCCAGTTTGGTTGCGCCCCAATGGGTCTTGATTGCCCGCGTTCTGGCTTTCCCCAGGATTGCCACCTTGTTCGCCCTCTTGCCGGGCTTGTTCGTTGGCCATGGCCTCGTCAAAGCGGCGCAGCCCTTCACGCATTGCTTCCATTGCGTCGGCTTGCTGGTTAAGGGCTTCGGGAATGTCGCCTTGTTCAAGCGCATCTGCGGCTTCGCCCATCGCGCGCCCAGCCTCGTCCAATGCGTCGCGCGCGGCTTGACCGGACGGATCGCCTGCACCGGGCAAATTACGTCTTTGGGCATTCAGTTGGTTCTGCAATGCACGCTGTTGGCCCGCCAAATCGCCACCCTGTTGCCCAGAGGGGTCATCTTGTGCCCCGCCGTCGCCAGAGTTGCCCTGTTCACCGCCAGAACCAACATGACTTTGCCCCCGACCCTGACCGCCATCGCGCCCTTCGTTGTCTTGGTTTTCACCGGCTTGCGATCCTTGGCCTTGTTCTTGCAGGTCACGAAAGGCTTGGTCGGAAAGCCCTTGTTGCTGACGCATGGTTTCGCGCAGTTCTTCACGCGCTTGTTCGCCGGGTTGCTGGCTTTCACCGCCTTGCGCCATTTGCATGTTTTCCATCATCTGCCGCATCTGGTCGAGCATCTGCATTGCCTCATCCTGACGGCCTTCGCGCATCAGCTCTTCGATCCGGTCCATCATTTCGTCCAGATCAGACTGGCTAAGCTCGATCATGTTTTCACTTTGCGGAGCGTTTGGATCGTCTTCACGGGGCTGCTGTTGGGCCAGTTGATCCAAGTAGTCACGCGTTGCCTCGCGGAACTCCTCCATCAGTTCAGCCAGCTCTTCAGGCGTGGCCCCGTCTTGCATGGCCTGCTCAAGGCGGCGTTGCGCTTCGCGCATGCGGTCGCGTGCGTCATCCAACTGGCCGTCTTCCAGTTCCACAGCGACATCCCAAAGCACCTGTGCAACTTCGTCACGCAGATCGCTGGGCATTCCCTCTGATGTCTCGCCAAAGGCCACCCCGGCTTCAATCCGCCGGATGGCACCTCGCAGCTGCAAGTAAAGTCCTTCAGGCAGGGACAGGTCTTCGGGATGGAAAAGTGTGGCGCGTAGTATCTGCGCAACCCGGCGGGCGTTGGCACGATTCCATAACAAGTCGCGTCTTTGCTCGATCAAGGCCTTTGCAACGGGATTAAGGAAACGGCGCGCGGGCAGAATCATG
Source organism: Aliiroseovarius sp. F20344 (assembly GCF_023016155.1). Classification (GTDB taxonomy): domain Bacteria; phylum Pseudomonadota; class Alphaproteobacteria; order Rhodobacterales; family Rhodobacteraceae; genus Aliiroseovarius. Next base: position 33,895 of record NZ_JALKBG010000002.1, on the reverse strand, counting down.
GGGAACGGCGCACTTTCACCGAACTGGCCAGCACCATCCTGGGCCTGCAATGTCAGGGTGATGGGCAGGCCTGCAAGCGGATGTTCCACAAGCGTTTCTTGCAAGCTTCCTTCGACCAGTGTGCGTGCGCCCCGATAGGGAAGTGGCAGGTCGACGGTCAGGTCATCGCGCGGCTCTGGATCGATGGTCAGCCCGTGTTCACGTGAAACCTGATCCAGCGCCAGTTCCATGATGACTTCGCCATTTGTCAGGCCGTAATCATCCGTGGCGACAAAGCCGAGTGTGAACTCTCCACTTAGCTGACGGGTTAGCGGTCCAGTCGTGCGAATTTCCGGCGGTGCATCATCGATTGCCGTGATGGACCAGCTGCGCGGATATGGTCCGGCAATCGAAAGGAAGCCGCCTTTTTCAATTTGCTGACTGATGCTTGGAGTATTGCCCACAGGCGCCTTCAGGATTGAACCTTCAAATGCCAGCGCGTGCAGGTCTCCATAGTGTCGCAGGGTTAGACGGCTGCCCTTGGGAACAGCCAACGTTCCATCCGGCTGGTCCCCTAAATAGAGGCTTGGTTGCCCGGTATAAGAAGGCGGCTCGATCCAGCCTTCCCAGCTGGCGGCTGCGATAGCGGCCGATGCTTCGCCAGACCCAAGTGGAGATGTTGTTCGCCAGGTTCCAAACCCAAGTGCCATAACCGCGGCTGTCACGGCGATTAGCCGCAAAGCATATGGGTCTTTCGGAGCCACACGAAGGTTAGGGGCAACAGGTGCTACCTTCTCCAATCGCTTCACCATTCGGTGTTGGTGAGCGTGCCACAACTCGGACGAGGCCGGATCATCCAACCCGGTTGCCTGATCGTCACTGATGGCGGAAATGGGGTGGCCGGGCAGGCTGTCATCAAGCCGACGCAGGGCATAATCCGATTGTGGCCAATCAAACCGCCGTGCGGCGAAGGCAAGGGCAACCAGCGCAGCAATTGCCAGAAGGACACGGGGAACGAACCCTTGAAGTCCGCCAAATCCCGCAAGCGCGACACCAACCAGCAACACCGTTGCCAACGGCCATGCTGCTTGCCAGAGCCGCTCCAATACCATCCCGCCCCTTGTCAGCGCCAAGGGCCATGCAAGGCGCTTTCGCGCCCCGTCGGGTAGGTTGGGCCGGGTCACCGGACCCGTGGAAGTATCACAGCCATTCTGGAATGGTATCGCGTCCCAGCATCTCTTCATAGGTGGGACGTGCGCGGATGACAGCATATTGATCGCCCATCACCAGTACTTCGGGGATCAAAGGGCGCGAGTTGTACTCGGACGCCATCACCGCGCCGTATGCCCCAGCGGACCGGAAGGCGATCAGGTCATCTGGTTTCAAGCTGTCCAAATCACGGCCTTTGGCGAAGGTGTCGCCAGTTTCGCAAATCGGACCGACAATGTCATAACGCGACTTTTCCTCGCCGGGGGCGTTTTCAACCACCGGGATGATATCGTGATGTGCTTCGTACATGGCAGGACGCACAAGGTCGTTCATCGCGGCGTCGACGATCAGGAAATCCTGCCCTTCGCCCTCTTTCACATAGATGACCGAGGTGACCATGATCCCTGCATTGCCGGATACCAGACGGCCCGGCTCGATCTCGATTTCGCAACCCAAATGCCCGACGGTTTCCTTGACCATCTGCCCATATTCGATGGGCAAGGGCGGCGCTTCGTTTGAACGTTCGTAAGGGATGCCCAAACCGCCGCCCAAATCCAGACGCGTGATGTCGTGCCCGTCTGCGCGCAGCGCTTCGGTCAGCTCGGCGACCTTTTGATAGGCTTGGCGGAAGGGTTCGAGCTCGGTCAGCTGCGAGCCGATGTGCACGTCGATGCCGACGGCTTTCAGGCCGGGCAGGGATGCGATTTCTGCATAGACCTCGCGCGCGCGAGTGATGGGAATGCCGAACTTGTTTTCCGATTTCCCGGTCGATATCTTCGCGTGCGTTTTCGCATCCACATCCGGGTTCACGCGCACGGTGACTGGGGCTACGACACCCATTTCGGTGGCGACTTCTGACAGAACTCGCATTTCCGGTTCGCTTTCCAAATTGAACTGGCGGATGCCGTCGGTCAGCGCCAGACGCATTTCTTCGCGCGTTTTGCCGACGCCGGAGAATACGATGCGGTCGCCCGGCACACCAGCAGCAATCGCGCGGCGGTATTCGCCACCCGAGACCACATCCATGCCGGCACCCATCTCGCCCAACAGCTTCAGGACCGCGAGGTTCGAGTTCGATTTCACTGCGAAACACACAAGGTGATCCGCCCAGCCAAGCGCCTCGTTGAACAGGCCAATGTGACGTTTCAGCGTCGCGGCGGAATAGACATAGAAGGGCGTGCCAACTTCTGCGGCGATCTCTTGGATCGACACATCTTCGGCATGCAAAACACCGTCTTGGTAAAGGAAATGGTCCATCTTGGGCCTCATCTGTCAGCGCTTTCAGGATGCCCTAAAGGAAGCGGACCGCGCTGGCAATTGCCTAGACGGGTCGGGAGCGCAGGAAAAGATAAAGTGGAAGCCCGCAACTGACGCCGATCAGGAACGTTGCCGGGATGGCCCAAAGCGCTGGCCAGTTCCGGTTGGCCAACGTTTCGATTACAATCCAGATCGTCAAAGCGATGGCTGAGAAGAGCAGGTCCATACCCAGACCCTTGGTGGCCAGATTTGCACCCCACGCGGTATAAAGCGCCTGAAGTTCCAGCCCGTTTTGGGCGAAGAACGCGATGAAATAGGCATAGGGCGCGATGGCACCAATAACTGCAAGCACAAGATAGAGCTTGCGCACGGAGGGGCTGGTCGCGCTCAACCGCTTGCCTCTTGTGCGGCGACGTCTTCGGGGCTGCCAGGGCGAATGGGTTCTCCGTCCGCGCCACAGGCAGCAAGGCCCAAGATTGCGGTGATCAGAAATGCGCGGATCATGCCAGCACCTCTTTCCAGCGAGCGATCTGTTTGCGCACTTCGCTGGGCGCAGTGCCGCCATAGCTGGTGCGTGACGCGACCGAGTTGTGGACACCCAGCACGCCGAAGACTTCCTCGGTGATTTGTGCGTTTACCGACTGCATGTCCTCTAGAGACAAGTCAGGCAGGTCGCAGCCACGGTTCTCGGCCATTGCAACAAGTGATCCGGTCACGTGGTGGGCATCGCGGAACGGCATGTTCAGCGCACGCACGCACCAGTCGGCCAGATCGGTCGCGGTTGAAAAGCCGGATGAGGCCGCGGCTTCAAGGCTTTCGGTGTTTGCGGTCATGTCCGAAACCATCCCGGTCATCGCGGCCAGAGCCAGCATCAGGTTGTCAGCAGCGTCAAAGACTTGTTCTTTGTCTTCCTGCATGTCCTTAGAATAGGTCAGCGGAAGACCCTTCATCACAGTCATGAGCCCGATATTAGCGCCCATGATCCGGCCGATTTTGGCGCGGATCAGCTCGGCGGCATCGGGGTTGCGCTTTTGCGGCATGATCGATGAACCAGTCGACCATTTGTCCGACATGCGTACGAAACGGAACTGAGCAGAGGACCAGATCACCAGCTCCTCGGCGAAGCGTGACAGGTGCATGGCACAGATGGTGGCTGACGACAGAAACTCCAATGCGAAATCGCGATCCGCCACAGCATCCAGCGAGTTCGCGGCCGGGCGATCAAAGCCAAGTGCTTCTGCGGTCATGTGGCGATCAATTGGGAACGAGGTCCCCGCCAGCGCCGCTGCTCCCAATGGGCTTTCGTTCATCCGGGCACGTGCATCGCGGAAGCGCGACATGTCACGGCCAAACATCTCGACATAGGCCATCATGTGGTGGCCCCATGTGACTGGCTGTGCGGTTTGCAGGTGAGTGAAGCCGGGCATGACCCAATCGGCACCGGCCTCGGCCTGACCCAGAAGAGCGCGGATTAGAGCATCTAACCCGGAAATGGCGGCGTCCATCTGATCGCGAACCCAAAGGCGGAAATCCGTGGCGACCTGATCATTGCGCGACCGGCCGGTGTGCAAGCGTCCAGCGGGTTCGCCGACGATCTCTTTCAGCCGAGCCTCTACATTCATGTGGATGTCTTCCAGCGCGGTCGAGAAGGCGAAGTCTCCCGCTTCAATCTCGGCCAGCACCGTCAGCAGGCCTTCACGAATGACCTTTGCATCCTCGTCGGTAATTACGCCCGTTGCAGCCAGCATGGCAGCGTGCGCGCGTGAGCCTTCGATGTCCTGTCGCGCCATGCGCTGATCATAGCCGATCGAGGCGTTGATCGCTTCCATGATCGCATCGGGACCAGCCGAGAAGCGGCCGCCCCACATTTCATTCGCGGATTTCGTGTCGTCGCTCATGATCTGCCTTTCAGGACTTAGTACTGTTCCCGCATGCTATACGCGGCCCGGGGCAAGGGTGCAATTGCCCCTGCACGGCATGGATTTGCCGATCGCGGCAGTTTGCCTTTGAGCCACGCCGCCCGGCCCCTAGAGTGAACTGCGCGAATAGCCGTGAACAGGAGCCCGCATGCCCCAATCATCAGCCCAATTTGATCGCAGAGCAGCCATGTCTTTAATGGCTGTCGCTGCTGTTGCACCAGGGAAGGTGCTGGCAGACAGTGGCTTTGCTGGTTGGCTGACAGAGTTCTCGGCCAAAGCGCGCGCGACCGGAGTCAGCAACGAGGCTTTGAAGGCTCTAGGAAAAGCGAAGTTCTTGTCTTCGGTGATCAAGTCCGACCGACGCCCCGCTGAAACCGCGCGCAGTTTGCAGGACTATATCAAGTCGGCGGCGTCCCCTCAGCGCATCAAAGGTGGTCAAATCGTACTGTCGCGATACCCGACGCTTTTGCGGAAGATTGAGCGCAAATATGGCGTTCCAAAAGAAGTTATCGTTGCGATCTGGGGTATGGAAAGCAGCTTTGGTGCAGTGCGTGGGTCCACACCCGTTTTGTCCACTTTGGCGACGCTTGCCTATGAAGGTCGGCGACGGGACTTGTTCGAAGCCGAGCTTATTGCGGCACTTCAGATCCTGTCATCGGGCGATGTATCCCCATCGCGCATGAATGGGTCATATGCAGGTGCTATGGGACATACCCAGTTCATGCCCAGCTCTTATTTAATCCATGCCGAGGACTTCAACCGGGATGGTGCGCGCGACATCTGGTCAGACGATCCAACGGACGCGCTGGCCTCGACCGCCGCCTATCTGCAGGCTAAGGGATGGCAGCAGGGTCAGCCTTGGGCAATCGAAGCACTTTTGCCCAAGGGATTTGATCTGGCGCTGACGGGGCGGGTCTACACGCGCCGTTTGCGAGACTGGGGAAAGCTTGGCGTCACGGATGTGAAGGGACGTGCTTATTCTGGGTCGGAAAGTGGTGCGTTGATTTTGCCAGCGGGACCCACTGGGCCTATCTTCATGATCTTCCAGAACTTTCATGTGCTCAAAACTTACAACTACGCAGACAGTTATGTGATTGGCGTGGGGCATTTGTCTGATCGTTTGGCCGGTGGTCGCACGATCCAGGCAAGCTATCCCAAAAAGCCGTGGGGTATGAGCGCCAAGGAACGACAAGCGTTGCAAAAACGATTGAACGATCTTGGCTTCAAAGCCGGACGACCTGACGGTGTCATCGGCGAAAAAGGCCGCGCCGCCATTCGCGCCTATGAACAATCGCAAGGGATGCCCGTGACAGGCGTACCCAGTACCCAACTTCTGGCCGGGCTTCTTTAAACCTGATCGTGGCGGTGGCAGCTGACCAAATGGTTGTTGAAAAGCCCGCTGGCCTCCATCCACGCGTAGACGATGGTTGGCCCACAGAATTTGAACCCCGCTTTCTTCAGATCTTTTGAAATCTGTGTGGACAAAGGAGACATAGTTGGCACGTCCTCTTGTGTCTCGTACTTGCCATTCAAAGGCGCCCCGTCGACATATCCCCACATCATGTCACGAAACGCATCGGCCCCACCCAGATCCAGATAAGCCTTTGCATTGGTGATTGTGGCGGCGATTTTTCCGCGGTGGCGAATAATTCCCCTATCTAGAAGCAAACGTTCAACCTCGGCGTCACCCCAAGTTGCGATACGCTCCGGATCGAAGCCTTCGAATGCAGCGCGAAAGTTATCTCGCTTTTTAAGGATTGTGAGCCAGCTCAGCCCGGCCTGAAATCCGTCAAGGATCAGCTTTTCCCAAAGCGCGCGCCCATCCCATTCGGGAACGCCCCACTCAAGGTCATGATATTCCTGATAAATCGGCTCAGAAGAACACCAAGGGCAGCGGTGCAGGTCAGGCCCAGCAGGCGTGGAAGAGGTCATAATGGTCGATCCCATCGAATTTTAAGCAATTTGTCCAATTTACCTATCGTTAGCATAGATTCGCCACAGATGGGCTTGTGTCAGCAAAGGCGAGGCTATGTTTAACTTCGGAAACAAAACAGCACCAGATGGGCCTGCAGGCGATGGCGGCACCGGACCAGCGGGGGATCCCCTTAGCTCGGCTATCGGAATGCGCGACAAAGATGCCATTGGCCTTGTCCGCGAAGCGCTGCGTAAAAAACGTGTCAGGCTTGCGTTTCAGCCGGTGGTTCAAACCACACAGCCCGATCGCCGCGCGTTCTTCGAGGGGCTTGTTCGCGTTCTTGATCGAAATGGCCGGGTGATTCCCGCAAAAGACTTCATCGATGCAGTCGAGGATCAGGAACTTGGGCGCATGCTGGACGCTTTGGCGCTGGAAAAGGGACTTGAGGCGCTGCAGGCCGAACCGAACCTGAGGCTGTCGATAAACATGTCCGCTCGCTCAATCGGATACCCGGGTTGGAAGAAGGTGCTCGACCGCGGGCTTGAGGATGATCCGCATCTTGGGGAACGTCTTATTCTTGAGATTACTGAGCGTACAGCGATCACCATGCCAGAACTGGTTCAGGTCTTCATGGCCGAAATGCAGGGGCATGGGATCAGCTTCGCCCTTGATGACTTTGGGGCAGGCTATACATCCTTCAAATATCTTAAGGATTTCTATTTCGACATCATCAAGATCGACGGCGAATTTATCCGGGGAATCCACTGCGATCCTGACAACCAGATCCTTACGCAGGCACTTGTGTCGGTCGCGCGGCATTTCGATATGTTCACCGTCGCCGAAAGCGTTGAAAGCGCCGAGGATGCTGCATTTCTAACGCAGATTGGGGTGGATTGCATGCAAGGATACTACTTCGGAGTTCCGACGCTTGATCCCTATTGGCGGAGGGCGGCATAGGCCCCCAAATTGGATCGATTCAACCTCCAAGCTTGATTTTCTCTGCAATGCAGCACAGGATGCGCCCAGCAATGAACTTGCGGTAAACTGGCTGTTTCGGAAACATCCGAAGCATCCTGACTGCCGCAACTCGTCAGTCTGGAGGAAAAGGAAGCATCATGACCAATGTCGTAATCGTATCGGCTGCACGGACCGCAGTCGGCAGTTTCTCGGGGTCGTTCGCAAATACCCCGGCCCATGATCTGGGTGCCGCTGTTTTGGCTGAAATCGTCGCCCGCGCTGGTATCGACCCGTCCGAGGTCAGCGAGACCATCTTGGGTCAGGTGCTTCAGGCTGGTCAGGGTCAAAACCCAGCGCGTCAGGCCCACATCAATGCGGGCTACGCCAAAGAAGCTTCGGCTTGGGGTATTAACCAAGTTTGTGGTTCTGGTCTGCGCACCGTTGCGTTGGGTGCACAGCACGTACAGCTGGGCGACGCAGCGATCGTTGCGGCTGGCGGACAAGAGAATATGACCCTTAGCCCCCATGTGGCGCATCTGCGTGCTGGCCACAAAATGGGCGATATGAAATTCATCGACTGCATGATCAAAGATGGTCTGTGGGATGCCTTCAACGGCTACCACATGGGCCAGACAGCCGAGAACGTTGCCGAGCAGTGGCAGATCACCCGCGAGATGCAGGATGAATTCGCCGTCGCCTCGCAAAATAAGGCGGAAGCCGCCCAGAAAGCTGGCAAATTTGCTGACGAAATCGTGCCCTTCACAGTGAAAACACGCAAGGGTGAGATCGTCGTGGATCAAGACGAATACATCCGTCACGGTGCCACCATGGAAGCTATGCAGAAGCTGCGCCCGGCCTTCACCAAAGAGGGTTCCGTCACCGCCGCGAATGCCTCGGGCATCAACGATGGCGCAGCTGCCGTGCTGCTGATGTCGGCTGATGAGGCCGAGAAACGCGGGCTAGAGCCGCTGGCACGTATCGCGTCCTACGCGACCGCTGGTCTGGACCCCTCGATCATGGGTGTCGGCCCAATTCACGCCTCAGGCAAAGCTTTGGATAAGGCTGGTTGGAAAGCTCAGGATCTGGATTTGGTCGAGGCCAACGAAGCCTTCGCCGCGCAGGCTTGCGCCGTGAACAAGGATATGGATTGGAACCCGGACGTGGTGAACGTCAACGGCGGTGCTATCGCCATTGGTCACCCCATCGGCGCCTCGGGTTGTCGTATCCTGAATACGCTTCTGTTCGAGATGAAACGCCGCGACGCCAAGAAGGGTCTTGCAACCCTCTGCATCGGCGGCGGTATGGGCGTGGCCATGTGCCTTGAGCGTCCATAAGCTTGCAGATATCGATTTAAAAGGCGCCTTCGGGCGCCTTTTTCGTTATGGTTTTTGTCGCGATCTTGTCGCAACTGCAAAATAAACTCTGCATTGCGGCAAAATGTTTGCGCAATAATATTGCGCAAGTTATATTGAAAATGTAACAGAGTTTCAGACCAAAGATTCGAGATGGAGGAATACATGGCCCGAGTAGCACTTGTCACCGGAGGTTCGCGCGGTATTGGCGCATCAATTTCGAAGGCGCTGAAAGCCGAAGGGTACGAGGTCGCAGCGACCTATGCCGGCAACGAAGAGAAAGCCGCAGCCTTCACAGCCGAGACCGGCATCAAAACCTACAAGTGGAATGTCGGCAGCTACGAGGAAAGCCAAGCCGGCATTGCGCAGGTCGAAGCGGACCTTGGCCCGGTTGACGTGGTGGTTGCCAACGCTGGAATCACCCGCGATGCCCCGTTCCATAAAATGACACCTGAACAGTGGCAGGAAGTCATCGACACGAACCTTACAGGCGTGTTCAACACCGTTCACCCGATCTGGCCCGGCATGCGTGAACGCAAGTTTGGCCGCATCATCGTGATCAGCTCGATCAACGGTCAGAAGGGCCAGTTTGCTCAGGTGAACTATGCCGCGACCAAGGCTGGCGATCTGGGCATCGTGAAGTCGCTTGCACAAGAAGGCGCGCGCGCTGGCATCACCGCCAACGCAATCTGCCCGGGCTACATCGCAACAGAAATGGTTATGGCGATCCCGGAAAAAGTACGTGATTCGATTGTTGCAGGTATCCCGGCAGGACGTCTGGGCGAGCCGGAAGAGATTGCGCGCTGCGTGACCTTCCTGGCGTCCGACGATGCGGGCTTCATCAACGGCTCGACCATTTCAGCCAATGGTGCGCAGTTCTTCGTCTAGTCACGCAGGACAATCACAATTCAGGGGCTGGCCGGTTTGGTCAGCCCTTTTTGTTTTTGCGGTGGGAAGCATACTTGCCAGAACGCTGCCCGCCCATTTAACCGCAACTTTAAATGCCTGGGCACGTTCTGCGTGCGCGCGATCAAACGCGGCGCGCTGATCGGGTTGTGTGGTGGCTGTTTCCAGCATGTCGTCGCTCCTATTAAGCTTTGTTTGCTTGTTTTGAATGTGGTCTATTGATTGCTAAGAGACAAACGAGACTTTCAAAGGTTTCAGATAAGTGATATTTAACTGAAATGAGTGATCGTTTGCCCCCCCTGACAGCGTTGCGCGCCTTTGATGCTGCGGCACGCCACATGTCGTTTCAGAAAGCTGCGGCGGAACTGAATGTGACACCTGCGGCGTTGTCGTTTCAGATTAAGTCACTTGAGGATCACTTCGGTGCCCCGCTGTTTCTGAGATTAAATCGCGCGGTCGAGCTGACAGAAGCCGGGCGCATTCTTGCTCCGGGGGCAGCGGACGGATTTGAGACCCTCACAACCGCGTGGCGTGCGGCGCGGCGCAGTCAGGACAGCAACACGCTTACTGTGACCGCCGGTCCCGCGTTCACGTCTAAGTGGCTCGCACCGCGTCTTTATGCCTTTGCGCAGGACCACCCTGAGATCGAGCTGCGCTTCGCAGCGGGTTTGAAATTTGTTGATCTGAATCGGGATGAGGTCGATGTCGCCATTCGCTTTGGCTATGGGCCGGATGACGGGCTGTATTCGCATCCGCTTGCAAGTGAATGGCTGACCCCGGTCATGTTGCCGTCGATGGCCGAAAAGTACCCTGACCCCAAAGATCTGTTGTCCGCCCCGTTGATCCACAACACGTCAGATGACTTTCTGAACCCACCCTGTGACTGGCCAGCATGGTTGCGCGTTGCTGGGGTAAAAGGCACGCCGCGTGTCACGTCTGTGTTCTCACAGCCCGATCACGCGCTGGATGCCGCCATGGCCGGGGTAGGGATTGTGCTGGGGCGCCGGGCCTTCGTCATCAAGTATCTTGCTGAAGGGCGACTTGTTGCACCCTATGGGCTTGCCCTATCAACGAAGGCGCGGTTCCGTTTTTTATGTCGTACCGGCCAAGAGAACCGTCCAGCGATAGCGGCCTTTCGCGAATGGGTGCTTGCCGAGATTGAAAAGAACACGCATGTATCCGAAAGCTTGAGAATTGTTTCGCCTGAGGAGGCTACATGACGCGGAAAACAGCCACACTTATCGGATTCATTGCCGTTCTTTTGTGGTCTCTGTTGGCGTTGTTCACCGTCGGTACGGATCCGGTCCCACCGTTTCAGCTTTCGGCGATGACCTTCCTAATCGGCGGTGTGCTCGGCGTGATTTGGATCGCAGCGACCGAAGGGCTTGGTGTGCTTCGTACCGTCAGTTGGCGGGTCTATGCATTCGGGACAATTGGGCTTTTTGGCTATCATGCGCTTTATTTTTCGGCCTTACGTATGGCGCCTGCGGCCGAAGCCGGACTGATCGCCTATCTGTGGCCATTGTTCATCGTGCTGTTTTCCGGGCTGCTGCCAGGAGAAAGCCTGCGTCCGATGCATGTATTCGGGGCGCTGGTTTCTTTTGCCGGGGCAGCGTTGATTGTGTTGGGGGGTGCGCAAGGTTTTGAAGCCAGCGCGCTACCAGGTTTTGCGCTGGCATTTCTGTGTGCACTGACATGGTCTGGATACTCGGTTCTGTCGCGGCGCTTGGGGAACACACCTACCGCTTCGGTTGTGGTGTTCTGTCTGGCCACTGCCGCCCTGTCCACCGGCGCGCATATTCTGTGGGAAGACACTGTCTGGCCCAATGGCGCACTTGGCTGGGCGTCAGTCGCCGGGCTTGGATTGGGTCCGGTTGGGCTTGCGTTTTATGTGTGGGACGTGGGTGTGAAACGTGGCGACATACAACTGCTGGGCGTCGCCAGCTATGGGGCGCCTCTTTTGTCTACGCTTGTGTTGATCATTGCGGGTGTCGCAGAGCCACACCCGTCTTTGCTCATCGCGGGCGTGCTGATCACGGCAGGTGCATTGATGGCGGCGCGGGCCAGTGCTGGTGCGACTGACCAGCCCTGACCCTGCCGATTCTATCAGGCCTCAGTCAGGCGTTCGATTTCTTCCTTGAGCTTAAGCTTTTGCTTTTTCAGTTCGGTAATCTCGGCATCACTGGTGCCGGGCGCGCGCTGGATTGCTTCGACTTTTTCCGAGAGGACCTCGTGTTTCCTGCGCAGCTCTTCTAGATGCGAACTCATGCTCATGGCGATCCTCCTGTTGGTTTAAAGAATACCAAGAGTGCAGCACATATTTGTCGGGTTGTCACGAAAACGTTGCAAAACTCTGCGGGGAATTGCCGTCGTGGTTGCGTGAACCTTACCCGACTGGATGGTCCAGCCTTCAGGTCAAAGGCAGGGATGCCCCGTCGCGTAAGATAGACTGTACTGTCTTTGTGTAGTGATCCCGGTCGGCGGGGTGTTCGTCCCCTTCATGCAGGATCAAAGGCGCGGCCAGACGAAACGCACCGCGACCGCCCTTGCGGGCCTGCATCAAGATCAACTTGGCTGGACGTCCCGTGCGTGGTGACAAAGGCTGTATAATGACCGAGCCTAAACGATCATCAAGCGCTTGCAGCACATCCGGGAGCCGTTCAGCGGACTGGATGAGGGTCAGGTACCCGCGTGGTTTCAGCCGGCGTGTGGCCTGATCTATCCAGACTGACAGCGGTGTTTCTTCCCCAAGCGCTTGTTCGCGCGTCTCATCCGGGGACATGCTGCCCCGCGATCGATCGAAATAGGGTGGGTTCATAATCACGTGATCGAAGCTATGGGCGCGAAGGGCCTCGGGCATCTGCTCAAGATCCCCGACATGAACCGCCATCGGCACGTCGTTAGCTTCGGCATTCTGTTGCGCAAGTTTGGCATAGCTTTCCTGCCGCTCGATCCCATGCAGATCCAAACCCGAAACGCGTGTTCCCAGACACAAGGATGCTGCCCCGACACCGCAGCCAAGCTCCAACACTGATTGCCCTGAACGTGCAGGTACGGCACTAGCGAGAAAAACCGGATCAACGCCCGCCCGATATCCGTCTTTGGGCTGGGACAACACCAGCTGCCCACCTAGAAAGTCATCTTGCGTCAGTTCACCTTGCGACATCCGCTTTCCTAGCTTTCAAATGCGATGTCATGATCGCGCAAGATAGCCTGAGCCATGAACAAATCCTGATCACGCACCATAAGGCGGCGCGGCAATATGCCAATGCTTCCTTCCAGCGCACTCATATGGACGTCCATGGCAAAGCAAGCTATATCCTCGCCTGCAAGAAGGGCGGTTACGAAGGGGATCGTGGTTGGATCCGTGGTCCTGAGAAGCTCTTTCATGCTTTCGGACATAAGGGCAACCTCGCCCGTTTGTCGAGCCGGTTGACGGGAAGGTGAAGATGCTGATCGAAGCTGCACATAAACCCCACGAACGTTTGGGCCAGCATTTGGCCGACGATCTGGAGGCTGTGAACACTCTGATTCGCGAACGGATGGCGTCAAAACACGCCCCGCGTATTCCCGAGGTGACAGCACATTTGGTTGATGCGGGCGGGAAACGTCTGCGCCCAATGCTAACCTTGGCGGCGGCTCGGCTTTGTGGCTATGACGGCCCCTATCACATCCATTTGGCCGCTACGGTCGAGTTCATTCACACCGCGACGCTGCTGCATGATGATGTGGTGGATGAAAGCGGTCAGCGGCGCGGACGTCCGACGGCGAATCTTCTTTGGGACAACAAATCAAGCGTTCTGGTGGGCGACTATCTGTTTTCGCGTTCGTTCCAGTTGATGACCGATACCGGGTCGCTCGATGTGCTGCGTATCCTGTCCAATGCCTCTGCCACGATTGCAGAGGGCGAAGTGCTTCAGCTAACCGCCGCGCAAGACTTGGCCACGGACGAAGACGTCTATCGCCAGGTTGTCCGCGGTAAAACCGCCGCGCTGTTTTCTGCGGCGACCGAGGTCGGTGGCGTGATTGCAGATGCACCCGCTGAACAGGTGCAGGCGCTGTTTGATTATGGCGATGCGTTGGGAGTTTCGTTCCAGATTGTTGATGACCTTCTGGATTACTGGGGCGGTGATGCCACGGGTAAAAACATCGGTGACGATTTCCGCGAGCGTAAGCTGACGCTTCCGGTGATCAAGGCGGTTGCCAAGGCTGATGACGAAGAACGCGCCTTCTGGATCCGTACGATCGAAAAAGGTCGGCAGGAAGAGGGTGATCTAGAACACGCGCTGGTGCTATTGAACAAACACGGCGCGCTTAAGGATACACGGGCCGAGGCCATTGCTTGGGCGGACAAAGCCAAAGCGGCGCTGACCGCTCTACCAGACGCTCCCATCCGCCATATGATGCATGACATCGCAGATTACGTTGTGGCGCGCCTGAACTAAGCACGCACTTTCTTGTTGAAAATATCCTGGGGTGAATGCGTATAGGCAGTGGGGCAACGCCCCGTACAGGTTCACGAAGTGAGCCGCCGATCGCCTTAGGATAAGCTCGCAGCTTCCACCCACCAGCCGGGCTGTGCTTGTGTCAAAGCTGCCGCACTCGCGTGCGCCTCGGCCTCAGTTTCGAACAGCGCAAAACACGTCGCCCCGGACCCCGACATACGTGTAAGCCGTGCGCCGTCCAGTGCGGACAAGGCGGTCAGAACCTCTTGAATCACGGGTGCGTGCGCGATGGCTGGAGTTTCCAGATCATTTCGTTGTGTGGCCAGCCAGTCGATAAACGCCGCAGTTTTCATACCCTGAGGTATCTTCTTAGGCATGGGTGAGTTCTGTTTGTCTTCGAGGGCTTTGAAAACCTCCGGCGTCGGTACGTCTACGCCCGGATTTGCCAGAACCGCAAACAATCGGGGCAAGCCGGGGCAGGGCATCACATCGTCGCCAATCCCTCTCATACGAGCAGCTTGCCTTAGAAGACACACACGGACATCTGCGCCAAGATCGGCCACGCCTTCAGGAAGCCGTGTGTCACCGACTATGTCTGATAGTGCCAGGATTGTTGCGGCAGCGTCCGAGCTGCCTCCTCCGATACCCGCAGCGGCGGGCAGGTGCTTTGACAGGATGATGTGAACGGGAAGACTGAAAAGATCCGCAGCGCGAGCGACAAGATTGCGTCCGTCCGTGGGAACGCCTTCGGCGCGTGGGCCAATCACTTCCAAACGGTTCTTCTCAGCTGGTATGACTGTAATGCGGTCGCCAACATCGGCGAAAACAACAAGGCTGTCCAGAAGGTGATATCCATCGTTCCTTTGACCTGTCACATGCAGAGTCAGGTTCACCTTGGCAGGGGCGAAAAACTTGGCAATGCTCATTCCGAGGCGTGCAGGGGGTCAGCCCCTTCTTCGTCCAGCACCACGTCCAACCCAACCTCAAGCTTGCGGCGGATGCGGTCCGGATCAATCTCGGTCAGATCGGTATCGTCTGTGATGAAGCTCAGCGCGCGGCTCCACTGGAATTCGGCTTCGCGTTCGCGGCCGACGGCCCAGTAAGTGTCGCCCAGATGGTCGTTTAGAATCGGGTCAATTGGCTCAAGTTCGACCGCGCGTTCCATTTTCTGAACGGCTTCGTCATAGCGACCAAGGCGATACAGAACCCAACCCAGACTATCGACGATGTAACCGCGATCAGGGCGCGCGGCGACCGCACGTTCGATCATATCCAACGCTTCGTCCATTTTTTCACGCCGTTCCACCAACGAATAACCTAAGTAATTCAACACAGTGGGTTGCTCGGGACTTAACTCCAACGCTTTGCGGAAATCAGTCTCGGCTGCGGTCCAGTCGTTCAGCTTGTGGGCCGCAATGGCACGCTGAAAATAGGTAGGCCATTGCGTGGCCAAGTCGACCTCAAACTGCTTGATGACAGTGTCGTAAGCATCGCGTGCTTCACTATAGCGGTCCTGTTGCATCAGTGTGTCACCAAGCGCGACACGGAAACGCAGCGTGCCGGGAAACGTCTCGGCCAAAGTTCGCAGCTCACCTGCGGCTTCCTCTAACCTATCTGCGCGTCGCAGCACATCTGTCCTGCCCAAGGCCGCATGTTGGTAGGCAAAACTGTCCTGCGGCACGCGGCCATAGGTCTCGATTGCCAGATCAAGGTGTCCCATTTGTTCAAGGATTTGTGCCGACAGGATCAAAACACCTGCATGGTTCGGGGCAAGATGTTCAGCCACACGATTGTAAAGCAGAACGCCGGTTTGATCACCCTCAGGGCCAACTGTTTCTGCAACCGCAAAGAGAAGCTCTGCAATTCCGTCGCGGGGGGCCCGGATAATGTCGAACTCAAGCGTTTTTCCGGCCTCAAGATCCGCGATGATCTGGTCGACTTCGGGATCAGTCATGCCGGATTGGGCGCTTTTCATCAGCTCAATCGCATCTTCCTGACGATCGCTTTGGCTAAGGGCTTGGACATGAGCAAACAGGCCTGAACGGTTCAGGTTAAGTTCGCCTTCCTCTCCGCCCAAAATGCTTGCGGCCCCTTCAAAGTCTCCGACATATGCCAGAGCGAGGGCTTTTTGATACAGCGTGAACCCAAGGCTTGCGTCCTCTTTGCCAAGGGCTTCGAAGATTTTCAGCGCGTCGGACATTTTACCTTGTCCGATTCTGATCCAGGCTTGGATCATCTGGTCAATCATCGGCGCGATTGAAACCCTATCGCCGACAAGTCCAGATGCGGTTTCCCAATCATCATTCGTCAGGGCATCCCCCAAAAGAACCAAGGCCGCGATCTGATTGTCTTCGCTCACTGCGCTTAAGCGACGTGCATAAGGTACTGCATCATCCAGCTTGCCCAGCGCGACCTGCGCTACGATCAAGCCTTCCATGACGTCCAGGTTTTCGGGATCTTCCGCAATGGCACGGGTGCCGTAGTCGACCATTTCAGGAAAGTTGCGGTTCAGATCAGCATGCCGCGCAGCAAGATAGGCGCCAGCCGCATTGTCTGCATAGGCTGCGGTTCCCACGGCGCAATGTGCAGCCAGAAGGGCAGGAATAGCAAAGCGGCGAACCGCAGAAGTCTTAAGGCTAAACAAGGGCAGAGATTCCTTTTGTCGCCGCAGGTTTTCAGAAACCTAGTGTGCCTGACCGTCGAAAACAATGAGGGGCAGCACATGGCCACCCCTGATTGTAGAATTGTTGATCACACAAGATCACATGTTCGGATAGTTCGGTCCGTCGCCACCCTGCGGAACCGTCCAGGCGATATTCTGGCTTGGGTCTTTGATGTCGCAGGTTTTGCAATGCACGCAGTTCTGGAAGTTGATGACAAAGCGCGGGTCTTTGCCGTCTTCCTCGACCACTTCATAGACACCTGCCGGGCAGTAGCGCTGTGCAGGTTCTGCGAACTCGGGCAGGTTGACCGAGATCGGAAGATCCGGATTGCCTAGCTTCAGGTGGCAGGGCTGGCTTTCTTCGTGGTTGGTGGCCGCGAAAGAAACGTTGGTTAGCCGGTCAAAGGACAGCGTGCCATCAGGTTTCGGATAATCGATTTCCGGATAGTCCGCGGCCTTGCCTGTGGCTTGCGCGTCGTTTTTACCGTGTTTCACGGTACCAAAAGGCGAGAACTTGAAGATCGATTGGACCCACATATCAAAGCCACCCAGCATCAGGGATGCCGTTAGGCCAAACTTCGACCACAGCGGTTTCACGTTGCGAACCTTCTTCAAGTCTCTCGCAACTTCGCCGGTGCGCAGTTCTTCTTCGTAGTCGTTCAACTCATCCCCCGAACGACCCGCTTTCAGGGCTTTAACAGCCGCGTCAGCCGCAGCGATGCCCGACAACATGGCGTTGTGATTGCCTTTGATGCGCGGCACGTTGACCAGACCGACTGAGCAGCCCAGAAGCGCCCCACCGGGGAACGAGGCTTTCGGCATCGACTGATAGCCACCTTCGGTGATCGCACGTGCGCCGTAAGCCACGCGTTTACCGCCTTCCAGAAGTTTCGCAATTTCGGGGTGATGCTTGAAGCGTTGGAATTCCATGTAAGGATACAGGTGCGGGTTCTTGTAGTTCAGGTGAACCACGAAGCCGACATACACTTGGTTGTTTTCCAAGTGATAGATGAACGAACCGCCACCTGCATTTTTGCCCAATGGCCAGCCCATCGTGTGGGTTACGGTGCCCTCACGGTGCTTGGCTGGGTCGATCTCCCAGATCTCTTTCATACCAAGGCCGAATTTCTGAGCGTCGCGGCCAGCCTGAAGGTCGTATTTACCAATGATCTCTTTTGCGAGCGACCCGCGCACGCCTTCTGAGATGAAGACGTATTTGCCGTGCAGCTCCATGCCCGGTTCGGTGTTTTCACCGATGGATCCGTCAGCTTCCAAGCCGAAGACGCCAGCCACAACGCCCTTTACTTCGCCGTTGTCACCGTAGACTAGTTCGGAGGCAGCCATGCCCGGGAAGATTTCTACGCCAAGTGCCTCGGCCTGTTCGGCCATCCACCGGCAGACATTCGCCATTGAAACGATGTAGTTACCGTGGTTGTTCATCAGCGGCGGCATCGGCCAGTTAGGTACACGCAGGTGACCCGCTGGACCGAGGATAAGGAAGTTGTCTTTCTTGACCTCGGTCTTGATCGGCGCGCCTTTTTCCTTCCAGTCGGGGATCAGCTTATCAAGCCCACAAGTGTCCAGAACGGCTCCGGACAGGATATGTGCACCAACTTCCGATCCTTTCTCCAGAACCACGACCTCTAGATCTGGATCCTGTTGTTTCAGTCGAATTGCTGCCGACAGGCCTGCCGGGCCTGCGCCCACGATAACCACGTCGTATTCCATGCTTTCGCGTTCGATGTCGCTCATAATCTTTTCCCCGGATGGTCCGTTTCGCAAGATCGTTAGCTTGGCGCGGAAGGCGGGTCAATCAAGACACGACGTTTGGACGTAAGGTTTCCGACAAAATTGTCGAACTAAGGCGATGTTTGCGCTGACTCCCTCAGCTTCTATCGAAAATGGGCGCCTTTTGGGGATCCAACCACGAAGGCAAACAAGAGCGTTGCAAATCGTGGCAGATTGCTAGATTTTCGACCCGACCGAGCCGCAATGAAAACACGTCCCCGCAGTCTTGGTGCTGCGCGAGGCGACAAAAGATGAACAGGTTTGATGGAAAAGATACCTTTGACCCGCGCGGGCCACACCGCGCTAAATGACGAGTTGAAGCAGCTCAAGACTGTTGAACGCCCCGCGATTATCGAGGCGATCGCCTCGGCGCGTGAATTGGGTGACCTGAAAGAAAACGCTGAATACCATTCGGCACGGGAAAAACAGGGGTTTATCGAAGGCCGCATCAAAGAGCTTGAGGGTATCTTGTCGCTTGCAGAAGTGATCGATCCGGCCAACATGTCTGGCACGGTTAAGTTCTCGGCCACCGTAACCATCGTTGATGAAGATACGGATGAAGAAAAAACCTATCAGATCGTGGGCGAGCCGGAAGCAGATATCGAAAGCGGCAAGCTTAATATCAAGTCACCCCTTGCACGTGCCCTGATCGGCAAAGAAGAAGGCGACAGCGTAGAAGTGCGCACGCCGGGTGGCGAAAAAGCATATGAAATCCTGAACATCGACTGGATCTGATCGTGTCAGACAAGCCCCAGCACAAGGATGTCAAACCGGGACCCAAAGGCGCTTCGCCGTTGGATTTTCTAAGCGAAGTTCCGTCGCTAAGCACGGCCGAGGTGATCGGTCTGGCATTGTCCTTGGTTTGGGTGGCTGCTTGCGCGATGTTTTTCATCGTGTTGGGCACGGGTCCTACGGATAGTGTATTTGATCCCCTTCGCTTCGTGATGATTGTTGTGGCGATCGCCATGCCGGTTGCGATGATCTGGGTCGCGGTTGCTGCCATGCGCTCGGCACGGATCATGCGGCAGGAAAGCACGCGGCTGAAAGCGGCTATTGATGGGATGCGCACCGCCTATCTGCAACAGCAGCAAGGTGTCAGCGGCAGCGGAGCGCAAGCCTCGAAGGTCGAACAGAAACTGGAAGAGATCGCCAAGGTTTCGCGCCGGACGGAAACCGCGCTGGCAACCTTTGTGTCGATCCGTCCCGGCATGCCCAGCCTGACCAATCCGCACCCGGCCCCAATTGCCCCTGCGCTTGGGGCAGAGGAAGCAGCTAAGGATCAGGACGACCAAACAAAGCTTGAACTAGGCACCCCGGCGGAAGACATGATCCCGCCACTATCGATCGAGGATTTCATCCGCGCGATGCACTTCCCAGAGCACGCCGAAGATGCCGAGGGCTTCCGCGCCCTGCGCCGCGCGCTTGAAGACCGGCAGGTCGCCGGGTTGATCCAGGCTGCGCAAGATATTCTGACCCTGATGTCGCAAGACGGGATCTATATGGATGATTTGCGTCCCGACCGTGCACGTCCCGAGATCTGGCGAAAGTTCGCGGCGGGCGAACGCGGAAAAGGCGTTGCGGCACTTGGTGGCGTGCGTGACCGGTCGTCGCTGGCATTGACCGCTGGGCGTATGCGCAAGGACCCGATCTTCCGTGATACGGCGCACCACTTCTTGCGTCGCTTTGATCAGACCTTCGCGCAATTCGAAAAGAACGCCTCGGATGCGGATCTGGCTGCTATGGCAGATACCCGCACGGCACGTGCTTTCATGCTGCTTGGCCGCGTGACGGGGACGTTCGACTAAGCACGGGTTGCTTTTCTGTTCAATGCCGCGGCTATTGTCATACTGGCGGTGGCGATACCTGCACAAATCAGGACCGCTCGCAAAATGGCGCCGCTGTTGGCCCCCCAAAGCGTGAATGACAATCCAAATGCAATCAGCATCGCGCCCGAAGCCAGTCCGGTCACAAGGACGGCGGGCCGTGCCGTTTTGCGGCTTCGACCGTGCCACAAGCGCCGAAGGGTCGCCACCATCTTTCCGATATCCGTTTGAATTGCGATCAGTGAGGGCACAATCAAAAGCACCAGCACCATCCCGAACCCAAGCCCATAGATCAGCGTTATTACCGTGGGTTTCAGGAACTGCGCCTGGCGGGATTGCTCGTAAAGCAGGGGCATGAGCCCCAATACGGTCGTCATGGTGGTCAACATCACCGCGCGAAGTCGATCTGCCGCGCCTTCGATGATTGCTGGAATGATCCCGCGCTCGCGGGCGTATTCGTCAATCGTCGTGACCAGAACAATTGAATCATTGATGATGATCCCCGTCATTCCGATCAGTCCCACGACCGAGAACATGGAAAGCGGAACGCCCCATTGTACATGGCCGAATATGGCTCCGACCAATCCAAACGGGATGATCGACATCACTACAAGCGGCCGCGTCCAGCTTGAGAAGATCCAGGCGAGCGTCAGGAAGATCCCCAAAAGCACAAGGATCAGACCTGTGCGGGCGTCTTGCAGGAAATCCTTTTGTTGTTCAGCAAGCCCACCAATGCGGTACTCGATCGAGTGGGTTTCTGCGAGTTCAGGCAATATCTCATCTTCGATGGTGCGTTGAATTTCTTCGGCGCGGGCTGGGTCATCCTCGGCCACTTCGCCCGAGACATTGACCATCCGAATTCCATTTTCGCGTTGAACCGTGGCAAACCCAGTGCGCGCCTGGACAGAGACAAGATCGGCAAGGCTGACATATGCCCCGGTCTGCGTTCGTAACTGCATACGCTCCAGAAAATCGGCGGAGCGTTCACCGTCTGGCAGCTCAACCCGGATTTCGGCGGATCGTGTGCCATCGGGATAGGTTGCAGCCTCGACCCCGTTCAGACGATTGCGCAACACGCGGCTCAGATCATCAATTGTGAAGCCCAGCGCTTTGCCCTGCGCAGTCAGATCTAGAACCAGTTCTTCCTTGTCGTAACTCAGGCTGTCTTCAAGCGCGGATACTTCAGGATATTGAATCAGTTGGGTTTTCAGGTCTTCTGCAGCGGCTTTCAAGGACTCGGATGTTGCGCCAAACAGGTCTACATCAAGGCTGTCACCCCCCGGCCCAAACCGGCCACCCCGGAACGAGAGGACCTCGAGCAGAGGGTGGTTTTCGATGTTTTCTTGAAGGGCGGACACCACTTCGAAGGTGGAGTAAGGGCGCAAGTCCGCGTCGATCAACTCGATCACGATTGATCCCAGAAGATCTCCGTCCTTGTTCTCCACACCTGATAATCCGCGCCCGGAATTCCCACCGATTTGCGCCAGCGCATGTTCAACGGGGCTTGCACCGTGTTCTGTTTCGAACTGCGCTGCGGTCTGTTCAACGGCGATTTGCACATTATCCAGCATGGCACGCGTGTCGGCGCGTGCTGCACCCTCGGCCATCGCGAAGTTAGCCGTGATCGTTGAGCGTTCAGGTGCGTTGAAAAAACGGAACGTCAGATCGCCCCGGATGAAGATCGAAGCTTGGCTGGCGAGGATCAGGATTGTCGCCGCTATCACGGGATACCGCGCCTTGATCACCAACGCCATGAAGGGGCGAAACCCTTTGTCGCGCACCCAACGGAACCCCTTGTTCACCTGCCGCGATGGCCAGTCGTACCAGTGTTCCTTTGCAGTGTGCGTCAGCGCGTGCGCCATGTGATGCGGCAGGATGAGGAAGCATTCGATCAGCGATGCAGTTAGCACCACGATCACTGTAAACGGGATGTCAGTGATCAGATCCCCAAATCGTCCCCCGATCGATGTCAGCCCGAAGAAGGCGATAATCGTCGTCAGCGTGGCAGAGAATACGGGCGGAAACATGCGTCTGGCGGCATTTTCAGCAGCTGTGAACGGCTTTTCACCCAACCGTCTTGCCCGGAAGTCGGCATGTTCACCCACCACGATGGCGTCATCAACGACAATCCCCAACGTGATGATCAGCGCGAACAGCGAGATCATGTTGATCGTGATCCCGGCCATATACATCAGGAACACGGCGGTGGTCATCGCCACGGGGATCCCGGCGGCCACCCAAAATGCCGTGCGGGCGTTTAGGAACAGGAACAGCAAAAGCAGTACCAAACCAAGTCCTTGCAACCCGTTTTCGGTCAGCATCTTCAGGCGAGCAGAGATCAGGGCGGATCGTGTGCGCATCAGCTCCATCTCAACCCCTTCGGGGAGGGTTTGAAGCATTTCGGCCCGGACCTCTTCGACGATCTCTTGCAGCTCGATCGCATCCCCTTTGGCCGAGCGTGAGACATTCAAAGCCATCGCAGGATTGTCGCCCACGAAGTACGACCGGTTGCGGTTCACACCTTCGACGCGGACGGATGCCACGTCCCCGATGGTCAGGTTCGATCCGTCTGGATTGGCACGCAAAACAAGTGATGCGATGTCATCCGGGCTACGCTTTGGGTCGCCCGTGCGCACCCGGGCTGCGCCGGATGATACGTTGCCCGCAGGGTTCGCAGTGACTTCGCCCGCGATCACCTCGGCGATCTGTGCCATGGTTACATCGTTTTCGATCAGTGAAAGCGAGGTGACTTCGACCACGGTGCGCGGTGCGGCAAACCCGCGAATTGTTGTGCGCGTTACACCGCGTTCAAAAAGGCGGATCACCATTTCATCGGCGAAGCGCCCAAGCTGTTCAATGGCAACGGGACCCGAGATCACCACATCCGTAACACTGTCGCGCCACGCGCCGCGACGGACTTGCGGCGTGTCAGCATCCTCTGGCAGGTCCGAAATCTCGTCCACCGCGACCTGAATGTCATCGGCGGCCTGATTGACGTCCCATCCGGGTTCAAACTCCATATCAATTCGAGCTCGCCCTTCAAACGCGCGCGAGCTGACGCTGGATACGCCATCTACAGCCAGAAGCGCGGGCTCCATCACCTGTACGATGGCGGTGTCCACGTCTTCAGCGCCGGCACCTTGCCAGTTGGTCGATACCGTGACGCTTTCGACAATGACATCCGGAAAAAACTGCGCCCGCATTTGCGGATAGCTGGCAATGCCAAGTGCCACCAGAATAACAAGTAGCAGGTTCGCCACCGTGGCATGGCGGGTAAAATAGGACAGAATGCCGTTTGCAGATTTCATGGGTCAGTTCCCCATGCGCTTTTCAAGCCGCGCGAGCGTATCTGCAGGCAGCTCACCATCTTCCAGTTGCCGCAGAATGCGATCGCGGGCGCTTTCCGGCATCCGCTCGTTGCTTTCCACAAAGCTTTTCAGAACGGCGATACGGGCAGGGTCCAGTGCAACCATCTCGGGCTTGGCCTCGGGCGCAAGCTTGCCATCGCGCACCGGGCGCACGCGAATGCCTTCGCCCAGAACAGGACTGCGCTTGGTGATCGCTTCACGCCCGTCCAGCCCGGTGGCGCGCACCAGAACATCGTCGCCTTGCCTGCGCAAAATTGTGACCTGCGCGCTTTCCAAGCGATCCTCGTTGCCTAACAGAAGGATTTTGCCCGATGAATCCAGCGCAGTTGCTGGAAGTCGTACAGCTTGATCCAGCGGTGGTTCGGACAACTCGACAGTCACAAAATCACCGGGACGGAAACCGGGTGTCGCATCCAGATTGGCAAACAGCATTCGGCCTGTTTGCCCTTCGCCCACATCAGCATTTTCCCGGTCCACTCGTCCGGTGGCAGTCAGATCGACGCCCGTTGCCTCAAGTCGGATCGCAACAGGCAGGTTGGCTAAGTTTCCGTTGTCTGAAAGCAAGCGCGCATATTGCGCAGTCGAGACGCGAAACCCAACCTCGAGTTTTGTCGGATCAACCAAACGTCCAAGCTTTTCGTTTGGGGTAACAAGGCCCCCGCGCAGGATTGTAACGTCGGTCAATGTGCCAGCGAACTCTGCGCGGATTTCCGTTTCGTTTAGGCGGCGCTGGGCCTCGGCCAATGCGATTTCTGAGCGGGATAGACCGGCATCGGAATTGGCAACGCGGGCTTCAGCCGTGATGACTGCTTGACGTTTGCCCAATACAGCCTGAGCGGCTGAACTCGCCGCGAGAGCCGCGTTTTCCACGGCGGCTTCGGTGCCGACACGACGACTTACCAAGTCGTTTTGCCGTTCCAACGCAGCGTCGCGCAAGGCGGCCTGACGCTTGGCATTTTCCAGATCATCACGCGCCAGTTCTAATGCGGCGCGAGCGTCACGAAGCTCTGCCTTGGCCTGTGCCAGATCAGTTTGCGCCAGATCTTTGGCCGCTTGGTAATCAGTTGGATCGATGCGCAGCAACAGAGCACCTTGTTCGACCTCACCTCCGTTTACAAAGGCGTCTGACATTTCAACGACGGTTCCGCTCGCGCGGGCGCGGATGTCCAATGCACGGCGTGCCTCGAGCTCACCAAAAGATGATAGTATCGGCGTGATGGTTGACGGCGTAAGGGTTACGACATTGGCGGAAAAGACCCGTTCCCGCCCAGATGGCGCCGCACCGTCGCGTTCAGCACGGGCTTGAAAAGCCGATCTTACCGTCAAGGCAGCCATCGCCAGCAGTCCGATTGTCGCCGCCAGCAGGAATAGCCCAATCAGGCTGCGTCCTAGAAATCGCATGTGTCGCTCCGTATCTTCCGCCGTCATCCTGAACTGCACCATCCGCTTGGGCAAGCGGCGTGTGGTCACAGTTTCGATAAACGAGGTCTACATGATCCATACGGATCAAACGGATGGGCGGTTCACTTCCGTCGCTTGTGTTCGTCCAATCGCGGAAAAATCTCGACAAAATTGCAGGGGTGGTGACGATAATCGAGTTGATGGACAAGAATCTCGTCCCAGGCGTCCTTACACGCCCCTGGGCTGCCGGGCAGGGCGAAGAAATAGGTGCCATTGGCAACGCCACCTGTCGCGCGGCTTTGCACTGCCGATGTGCCGATCTTTTTCATTGAAACGATGGTGAAAACGGTCCCGAAAGCCTCGATTTCCTTTTCATAGACGTCGCGATGCGCCTCGACCGAGACATCGCGGCCGGTCAGCCCAGTCCCGCCGGTCGAGATCACAACGTCAATCTCAGGATCCAGTGACCACGCGCGCAACTGATCCGCAATCTCGCCGCGTTCGTCACGGATGATCTTGCGGTCGGCCAGCAGATGCCCAGCGTCTTCAAGCCGCTTGACCAATGTGTCGCCCGAGCGATCCTCGTCCATCGAGCGGCTGTCTGAAACGGTCAGAACTGCGATGCGGGTGGGAATGAAATCGCGTTTGTTGTCTGCGGGAATATGGGACACGTTAAGCCCTTTCTAGTGTGATCCAGTTCGGGACTGGGCCAAGGTTCATCACCTGTGTTTTGCCGATATGGCCGGTTTCCCCCCAAGCGTCATGCACATGACCACATAGAAGATACTGTGGTGCCAATCGGATGGCCGCGTCGCGGATCGCAGTTGATCCCAATGCTCCCAAGTCCTTGTGGTGATCTGCAATACCTTTGGAGGGGAGTGTGAAATCAGGATATCTGCATGTGTGATCGGAGCCAGCAAATCGGCGGCTTCAGCTTCGGTCAGGTCATAGGACTGCCAAGGTAGAGGTGGGAGCGGCGGGACCGCAGCCCCGATCCCCGCGATGATTACGCCGTCAACCTCGACACATTCGCCATGCAATACCTGAATTCCGGTCCCAGAAACGGCGTCTCGCAGCTCGGCATCGCTTTCGTTGTTTCCTGAGGTGAAGATCGCGCGCGCGCCCCAATCGGCGAACTGCGTAACATATTCCGTCAACCCACCGCGCCGCTGCGCGAAATCACCCACGCCTAAAATCAGGTCTGCATCCTTGGCGGCAGTCAAAAGAGTGTTGGCCGCTTTCTGGCTGAGATGTGGGTCAGAGAACGCCAGTATTTTCATGTACCACTACTCAGCTTGGCCTGAATCTCTAACAAATCCGCCCAAGCCTCGCGTTTGGCGGCGGGGTTTCGCAGAAGATAGGCCGGGTGGAACATCGGCATGATGGGCTTGCCCCACGCCTCGTCCCAATGGCCGCGCATTCGGGTGATGCCGCGTTTGCCCAGCACGGCCTGACAAGGCGTATTGCCCATAAGCACAATCACTTCGGGCGCGACCAGTTGCACATGGCGCTCAAGGAACGGGACCATCATTGCCATCTCGGCGGGTTCCGGGTCGCGATTTTGCGGCGGACGCCATGGCATAACGTTGGTGATGTAGATCGCATCTTTTGAAAGTGGCACGTCACGTCCCATGCCGATGGCTGTGAACATCTTGTCCAAAAGCTGCCCTGCGCGACCAACAAAGGGCTTGCCTTCAATATCCTCGTCACGGCCCGGCGCCTCGCCGATGATCATCACACGGGCTGCGGGGTTTCCGTCTGAAATAACCGTGTTTCGCGCGCCTTTCTTCAGCTCACAGCCGTCGAACGCTTTCATGGCGGCCTTCAATCCGTCCAGATCTTGCGCGCCTGCCGCGGCCTGTTTGGCCAGTGCAACATAGTCGATGCTGGGGGCTGCAGGTGGTGGCGTTGGTGCGGTCCGCTTGGGCAGATCGACCGGAGTGGATTTCTGGGCTTCAGGCGCGGGTTTCGGCTCGGACGGTGCCAATGCATAGCGGTCGACAGGCGTATCCCCGATCGCATCAACTGCGCCCAGTTCCACATGCCATTCCAGAAGCGCTTTTGCGCTGTGCCAGTCTTGTGCCGATTCCATGCCCCGCAGCCTATGCGCGGCTGCACAGAAGGTAAACGCCCCTGACGCCACAGAGGGGATAGACGAAACACCCGCCCGACCCTATAAGCGCTGAGAACCAAGGACGGGGGCCCGTATGACATTCCGCCAACGCCATCTTCTGGGGATCGAACCGCTTCACCCCGAAGAGATTAAATCCGTTCTGGACCTTGCTGACAGCTATGTGGATTTGAACCGATCTGCTCAGAAACGCTCTGACGCGCTTGCTGGGCTTACCCAGATCAATATGTTTTTCGAAAACTCCACCCGTACGCAGGCCTCGTTTGAGATTGCCGGTAAGCGTCTGGGCGCGGATGTGATGAACATGGCGATGCAGGCATCGTCCATCAAAAAGGGTGAGACGCTGATTGATACGGCGCTGACGCTGAACGCCATGCATCCGGACCTTCTGGTTGTGCGCCACCCGCACTCGGGTGCTGTGAACTTGCTGGCTGAAAAGGTGAACTGCGCCGTGCTGAACGCGGGCGACGGCAAACATGAACACCCCACACAGGCGCTTTTGGATGCACTAACCATCCGTCGCGAGAAGGGGCGCTTGCATCGCCTAACCGTGGCGATTTGCGGCGACATTGCCCATAGCCGTGTCGCGCGCTCGAACCTGATGCTTCTGGGCAAAATGGAAAACCGCGTGCGTCTTGTTGGCCCACCCACCCTGATGCCCAGCCAGATCGACCAGTTCGGGGTCGAGGTCTATGACGACATGGAAGAGGGCCTGAAGGACGCCGACGTCGTCATGATGCTGCGCCTTCAACGCGAGCGGATGGACGGTGGCTTTATCCCGTCGGAACGCGAATACTATCATCGGTATGGTTTGGACGCCGAGAAACTGGCGCATGCCAAGGGCGATGCCATCGTCATGCACCCCGGCCCGATGAACCGCGGGGTCGAGATCGACGGAACGATTGCCGACGACATCAACCGATCCGTCATTCAGGAACAGGTCGAGATGGGCGTCGCTGTGCGCATGGCTGCGATGGACTTACTGGCACGCAACTTGAAAGCGGAGCGGGCCGAAAAGACTGAGGGCGTCTATGTCTGAGCAAGAGTTCGAGCTGGAACCCCGTTTGGAAAACCAGACTGGCCCCGTGCTCGAGCCGGGCGAAAATCTGATCGAGAGCTTCTCGGGCAACCTGTCGACTTATGTGAAAGAGCATGTGTTGCTGGCGGCGCTCGGCTCGGTGCTTATGTCGGGCGTCCTTATGTACACGGGCAATCCGCACTCTTGGGCGGGTGTTGTTGGCGCAGTGGCAGCTATCGCTGTGCGCGGACTTTATGTTGCCAGGGAACAGCTTGGTTTCACATGGCACCTGACCAACCGCCGCTTGATAGGCCCCGGCAACCGTACCATCCTGCTTACGTCCATCGACAAGGTGAATGTCATTTTCACCGCAGCGCAGGTCGTGACACTGTCGGGCGAAAAATACATGCTGAAATATCAGGCCGACGCCAAAGCGACGCAGGCCGCGATTGTCAAAGTAAAGGGTGGGGATGTCTGAAACGTTACGGGAATTGGGCTGGACAAGTTACCTGGATGACGGGGAAAAGATTATTTGGCAGGGACGTCCAGATCAGGCGTTTCACTTTCAGGTCAATGGGTTTGCACGTCTCGGGTCAGCGGTCTTTGTTACGTTGTTTTCGCTTTTCTGGATGACGATGGCGTCGCGCGGAGGCGGTGTTTTTTGGATGTTTGGGTTGATCATTTTCGCTGGTGGAGTCTGGCAACTGATAAATGTCGTTTACGGGCCAACATTCAAACGCCGACATAGTTGGTACACGCTTACAAATCGGCGCGCATTTATTGCGACTGAGCAACCTATTGTTGGTCGAAAGCTTCAAAGCTATCCGCTAACCCCAGAAACGATGCTGGATTATCATGCTGGTGAACTGGCATCAGTTTATTTTGCCGAGAAGGTAAAGCGCACTCAGAATGGCTCCTATACAATACCCATTGGTTTTGAACGTATTGTTTCAGGCGACGAAGTCTTCCGCTTGATGCGCGAAGTGCAATCCAAAGGACAGGCAACATGACCACCACTTTCATCAACGCCCGCCTGATCGACCCGGAAACCGGGACGGATACGCTTGGAAGTCTGACCATCGAGGGCGGGTTGATCACCGGCGTGAATACTGGCGAGGTTGGCGACGTCATCGACTGCGGTGGGAAATGCCTGGCCCCCGGCATTGTCGATATCGGTGTGAAGATCGGTGAGCCGGGCGAGCGTCACAAGGAAAGCTTCCGCACGGCTGGGATGGCGGCTGCTGCGGGCGGCGTGACAACGATGGTTATTCGCCCAGACACAACGCCAGCCGTGGACACGCCTGAAACGCTGGCCTTTGTCACCCGCCGCGCGGGGCAAGTGGCCCCGGTGAATGTTCATTCTATGGGGGCATTGACCAAGGAACGCGCTGGGCGCGAAATGGTCGAGATGGGCTTTATGATGGATGCGGGTGCAGTTGCTTTCACCGATTGTGACCACGTGGTGACCGACAACAAAGTGTATTCCCGTGCCATGACCTATGCACGCTCACTGGGGGCTTTGATCATAGGCCATCCGCAAGACCCTCAACTGTCGAAAGGGGCGGCTGTGACTTCGGGTAAGTTTGCGTCGCTGCGCGGTTTGCCCGCTGTTAGCCCTCAGGCAGAGCGCATGGGGTTGGAGCGTGACCTTGCCTTGGTCGAAATGACGGGTGTGGCCTATCACGCCGACAACCTGTCGACGGCGAAATCTCTGCCGGCTTTGGAGCGAGCGAAAGAGGCAGGGCTCGACGTCAGCGCCGGGGTGAATATCCACCACCTGACGCTGAACGAATTTGACGTGGGCGACTACCGCACCTTCTTCAAGGTGAAGCCGCCGCTACGATCCGAAGACGACCGGTTGGCCATGGCCGAGGCTGTGGCCTCTGGCCTTATCGACATCATTTCATCCATGCACACTCCGCAGGATGAGGAAAGCAAACGCCTGCCGTTCGAAGAAGCTGCATCCGGTGCGGTGGCGTTAGAAACACTGCTGCCCGCCGCCATGCGTTTGGTGCATGCAGGTCTGATCGATCTTCCGACATTGTGGCGGGCGCTGTCTTTGAACCCGGCCCGTCGTTTTGGTTTGCCGGGCGGAGAGCTTTCGCAAGGCGCCCCGGCCGATTTGGTCCTGTTTGATCCCGACGCTCCTTTCGTACTGGACCGGTTCCTGTTGAACTCCAAATCCAAGAACACGCCGTTCGATGGCACGCGGATGGAAGGCAAGGTTCTGGGCACTTGGGTCGCCGGGGAACGTGTTTTCGGAGGCGATGATGCCTGAGCTTCTGACCTCTCTTCCCGTTCTCGCGTTGGTGGCTGTCGCCGGCTATCTGCTGGGATCTATCCCTTTCGGTATCGTCATGGCGCGGCTCTTTGGTCTGGGTGACCTGCGCCAGATCGGGTCAGGTAATATTGGCGCAACCAATGTCCTGCGCACTGGCAACAAACTGGCAGCATTTCTGACCCTGATCGGAGATGCGGGTAAGGGCGGAGCAGCCGTCCTGCTGGCCCGCGCAATGTTTGCCGAGGACGCAGCCCAACTGGCAGGTTTTGCGGCCTTCCTTGGCCATTGCTTCCCAGTATTTCTTGGCTTCAAAGGCGGCAAAGGCGTCGCCACATGGCTGGGCACAATGCTGGCCTTGGCCTTCCCGTTAGGGCTTGCGGCTTGTGCCACTTGGCTTGTCACAGCGCTTGTGTTCCGCATTTCTTCTTTGGCTGCATTGGTTGCTGCTGCTTTGTCGCCAGTGATTGCTCTGTTTTTGGGATGGAACAGTTTGGTTCTTATCTCGGTTGCACTGGCGGTCTTGATTTTCTACCGGCATCGCGCAAACATCGCGCGCATCAAATCGGGCGAAGAGCCACGCATAGGGCGCAAGCAAAGCCAAGAATAGCAAGGATCAGTTCCAATGGATTTTCAAACCGCAGTCAGAACGTGTTTCCAGAAATACGTTACCTTTTCCGGCCGTGCCGCACGCAGTGAATACTGGTGGTACACTCTTTTCATCATCATTGCGTCGATCGTGCTTGGGTTAATTGACGGCGTGGTCTTTGGTTGGGGTGAGCTTTTCTCGCCGCTCAGCGATCTGTTCTCGCTGGCAACTCTACTGCCCAGTCTGGCCGTTACTTCGCGCCGCCTGCACGACTACGACAAGTCCGCGTGGTGGATGCTTTTGATCCTTATTCCGATCATCGGTTGGATCGTCCTGATCTATTGGATGTGTCAGAAGGGTACCGATGGGCCGAACCAGTATGGCAACGATCCGCTGGGTGGCGTGATCGACCATCATGATGACGGTGACTACGCAACATCGTCCATCCCGCCTTCGGGTAGCTGATCAACCTTTGATCTGAAACACCTTATCTTTTGAAGTCGCGCCTTGGATCAGTTCAAGGCGCGATTTTGCAATTCCAAGGGCGCTGGCCAGAAGTTTCTGCACGGCCTTGTTGGCTTTCCCATCTTCAGGCATGGCTGTCGTCGCCACTCGTATCTGTCCATCACGCAATGCGACCTCGTTCCGCGACGCCTTCGGTGTCACCCGCACCGCGATCCGTGCACCATCTTGCGCAAGATGTGAGAGTTCATCCTTCTTCATTCGATCAGAGTGCCGCGCTGGGCTGGACGACGCAAGGTTCCTGGGTCACTGTGCAGAAAACAGGAGGTTGGCATGCGCAGAACGGGTTTTTTCTGGGACGAGAAGTGCTTTTGGCATTCGGGTGGCAACTATGCTGGCAACCTGCCAGTTGGCGGGTTGGTACAGCCCTTGGCCGCGGGCGGATTGCCGGAAAACCCTGAAACCAAGCGACGGTTGAAAAACCTGATGGATGTAACCGGTCTGACCCGGTCGCTAGAGGCACGAAGCGCCACTGAGGCAACGTTTGAGACGCTGTCTTTGGTGCATCCCGCATCCTTCCTGAAAGAATTTAAAGCCACGTCAGATGCTGGGGGCGGCGAACTGGGGCTGCGCACGCCATTTGGTCAAGGTGGGTACGAGATCGCCGCGCTGTCCACGGGCCTGTCTGTGGCGGCGCTGGAAGCTGTTTTGCGCGGCGAGGTCGACAATGCCTATGCGCTGTCACGCCCGCCGGGGCACCATTGCCTTCCCGATTTTCCCAATGGGTTTTGTTTGTTGGCAAATTTGGCGATTGCGATCCGATCCGCACAAACCAAGGGGTTGGCTAAGCGTTTCGTGGTGCTGGATTGGGATGTGCATCACGGCAATGGGACCGAAGCCGTGTTTATCGAAGATCCAGACGTTCTGACCATCTCGATCCATCAGGAACGCAACTATCCGATGGATTCGGGCGACTCTGATGTACGCGGCGAGGGGGCCGGGCAGGGCGCGAATATGAATATTCCTCTGCCACCGGGTGGTGGGCATGCAACATATCTTGAAGCGATGGAGCGGTTGGTTATTCCTGCGATCAGCGCCTTTGAGCCAGAAGTTATCGTGATCGCCAATGGCTATGACGCGGCAGTGATTGATCCTCTGTCGTGCATGTTGGCCACGGCAGATACGTTCCGTCATATGACCCGCATGGTCATGGCGCTGGCGGATGAGCTGTGTGACGGGCGTCTGATGATGGCGCATGAAGGCGGCTATTCCGAAGTCTATGTCCCCTTCTGTGGCCACGCAGTACTGGAAGAGATGTCGGGCGCTGATATCCATGCGCCAGATCCCTTGGCCGAGACATTTGTCGCCCGTCAACCAAGCGCGAAGGCACAGGCATTCTTCTCGGATCATCTGGGCGAGATGTCAGATTTCTTTAATGTAAAGTGACTTAACATCTTGACGAGGCCGCCCGCAAACCCGACATAAGCCTCAGCCAGCCGCGGGTGTGCGGCCAAGCAAGATTTGCTTTGACCAAAGGACAAGACATGCCTGACCGCAACCAAGCCGCTCTGAATTTTCTGCTGACCCGCCGATCCCGCCCGGCCAAAACACTGACCAGTCCCGGCCCGGATCGCGACACTGTGCACACCATCCTGACCGCAGCGGCCCGCACGCCCGATCACGGCAAGCTTGAGCCATGGCGCTTTGTTGTGCTGTCTGGGACCGCAATGGCGCGCGCGCATGATCTTGTGGCGAAACGCGGTGCAGCGCTGGGCCATGACGCCGCCAAGATCGAGAAAGAGCAATTGGCCTACGCCCGCAGCCCCATGGCTGTTGTGGTGGTTGAAAGCCCGATTGCCTCGGAAAAAGTGCCCGCGATCGAACAGACCTATTCCGCAGGGGCCGTTTGCCTTGCGCTTTTGAACGCGGCGCTGGCATCCGGCTGGGGGGCGAATTGGCTGTCTGGCTGGGCCAGCTTTGACGCGGATTTCACCCGCGACGCCTTCGGGCTGGCAAGCCATGAAAGCGTTGCAGGGATCATTCATATAGGCACCGAAACAACCGCCCCACCCGAGCGTCCGCGCCCGGATTTGGACGCAAAAACCACTTGGATCGAGACATGATGTTTGACGATTTCTTCCGCGCGCTGGGTCAGCTAAGTGACCCGCGCTTTCGCAATGTGCTGCTGAAGGGACTTGGCCTAACGGTCGGCTTGTTGGTGGCGGTGACTTTCGGCATGACATGGCTGGTTGGTTTTCTGGTGCCTGACACGTTGTCGTTGCCCTTTATCGGCGAGGTGAACTGGATCGAGGGGCTGGCGCTTTGGGCATCCATCCTGCTGATGATCGTCTTGTCAGTTGTTCTGATGGTGCCCGTAGCGGGTGCGTTTACAGGCTTGTTTCTGGACGAGGTCGCCGACGCGGTCGAGGCCAAGCA
>NZ_JALKBG010000001.1 GCF_023016155.1 Aliiroseovarius sp. F20344 | reverse complement strand
GGCGCACGGCAAGCACTTCGCCGACTTCTAACGCCCCGCAAGACGGTGGAACATGTGTGTAAAGCTCGCCGCACCTAAGATTGGGATCAAAAGATTCACCAAAGGGATGGATAGCGGCACTGCCATCAAACAGCCAGCCAGCCAGATCTGGGCGTTGTGGCGTTTGCGCAGAAGATGGGCTTCGTGCCGCCCAATGCGCCGCATGGCGGCCATTGTGAAATACTCGCGTCCCAGAAGGTAGCCGTTCACGGCGTAAAACAGGATCGGTGCAAGCGGGCCGACGAAGAAGAACATTATCAGTGCGATCAGGTTCACGCCCACGATCACCCCGAAGAACCCAAGGCTTTCGCGTACTGCAACCATAAGGGGCTGTTCCGCGTTGGGGGCAAGATGGGGATAGTGCTTGGCCTCGACCGCGTCGGCGACCTCGTCCAGAAACAAGCCTGTAAACGCACCCGCTACGGGCACCATCAGAACAACTGACAAGACGATCATGAAACTCACTCGATTGTTCAAATTTCGATCGTCGCCTAGGTATGTGCTGGCAATCTGAGCATCATCAAAGAACTCTATACATCGACAGACAGGCTGCGTGATTGCGTCAGAAAATGGGTTGTCCGGCCATTGTCTAGGCTAAAACCCGCACCGGATCCCGGCCCTGCATCTAGGATCATCTGAGAGTTTTTCCAAAGCTCCGCGATGGTTGGCGCCGCCCAGATACCGGCGTTGTCTGCCTCGCCCAGTTTGACGTCATTCACGCCAATCATGACGTCAGCTTCGCGAAAACACATGGGCCCGGTGCCATCACAGCACCCGGCCGAGATCTTGAACACAACATCGCCGTGCTCGGCCCGAATTTCTTCAAGCAGTGCCAACGCGGCTTCAGTTACGACAACTTTCTCCACTTCTTCCACCATCGTACGGCTCCTTCTTGGTGAAGTCAGCGTAGTCGGTAAGTGCCACCGGCAATATGCGACCAAAGTCTAGAGGCGTCGGCGCTGAAAACTCATTCGGAAATCGCCGCGTTGTCCTGCGTGGTGATGCTTGTCAGATAGGCAATGATGAAGTCCTGCACCGTGCGATCTTCGATGCCGACATGGCGCATCTTCGTGCCAGGCATGAAGCCGTCATTGTCTTCCATCCACGCGCGCAGCGCGGCAGGTGTCCAGACGATGCCAGAAGCCTCAAGGCTGGTTGAATAGTCATAGTCTTGCACCATACCCGCACCGCGCCCGACGATATTTTCAAGCGGCGGGCCATAGCTGGGACCCGACGCATCCGCGGCATGACACTTGCGGCATTCAGAATTGTACAGCTTTTCACCCGCTTCGACTTTGATCTTCTCGAAGGTGGTGTCTGCTGCTGCAGGGGAAGCTACGAATGCAAGGCAAGCGAAGCTGAGAGTGCGGGCGAGAAATTTCATTTGAGCCTCCGATTTGATGCCCAATGATAGAAGGTGGCTTGGAGGCTCCGTTTGACGCAGGTCAATAAAACACAGGTATCTGTCTACGACTTTAGTCGTAGACAGATACCTGTCGTCACCTATCCGCTGCCTGCTTCCAACTCAGCCAGCTTGGCTTTCAGCGCATCGTTTTCAGCCTGCAACTCAGCCGCATAACTCTCGGTGGCGGCGTTTGCGACATCTACGGGAACAAATGACGGAATGTATTTGGGGCAGTTCCAGTCCATCGCCACAACGTCGACAACCAATAGCCGTTCGGCGGGCGTGCCTTCAGTGGGAAAGTGCTTCAACACATCTGGATCTGCGTCCGCAAGTCGTACCAAGTTTGCGCGCCCTTGAATTTTCATCCGCGCACGACGCATGTAATCCATCAAGAACAACGAAACCCGAGGGTCTTCGGCAACATGTCCCATGGTTAAAAACTGACGGTTGCCTACATAATCAAGGCAAGCAATGCGAGTTGGACCAATCGCTTTAAGGAAACCTGTTGGGCCTCCTCGATGTTGGACATAGGGCCACCCGTCAGGACTTACGCTCGCGATATAGATGCTCTGACGTGATTGAATGAAGGCTACGTCGTCAGGGTTTAGCGCAGACTGTGTACGACGTTGATAGCTTGCCTTGTGTCGGTCATAGAACCCTTCAGCCTTCTGGATTTCGGCAACTTGTCCGCGAAACATCAGATTTGAATAGTCTTCCATTCGAAGGCTCCTTTCAAATGGCGCATGCCTTTAGAATGCAAGCGGATTGTATTTCCAGCTGTCTGCATCTGGTGTGACGCTTTCCAGATCATAGTCATTGTCAATCAGATGCTGCGCGCGTGGCTGGCCTAACTCAGCGGCGGATTCGATCATCTTCCGCCCCTCTTCTTCATTCCGAGCAACCCCGCGTCCGCGCAGCAGGTTCAGGCCGTGATTGAACATGCCGACCTCGCTGCCGGCCTCGGCGGCGCGCCGATCCCATTCGGCGGCGGCCTCTGGATCTTCTGGTCCTGCAAGACCATTGTCAGCCATCCATGACAGCCACGTCATACCCTGCGGGCTTGCGTATTCATCCACGGACCCTTCGAACAGCCTTTTTGCTTCGTCATGCAGTCCGGCTTTCGCTGCGAAATACCCCATCGCGTATTCCATCGGGTGGGCTTCCCCATGTTCAAGCCGCTCCAACGCACCGTGGAGCGTCAGCTCTTCGGGGTTGTGGGTACCAAATTCATCGGACGTCATTTCGCGGTCGTCGGCGCAGGCAGGCCCGGCGACAATCAACAAGACAATGCTGGTCTGTACAAACTTCTTCAGGGTCATCGGTATCTCCTGGCAATCTGCGCCCACCTGTAATGCGTGTTTGAAGCTGCTGACAGTGGGCTGCTTGTAGCACTTCAAGGGTCAGAAACAGACTAACCCGCAAGCGATTTTCAATCCACTTCTTGGATGTCCGACCAAAGTCGGGGGTGTCGAAACCCCTTCCTGGGTCCATGATTTCGCCATCTGAACTTCATTCACCAATCTTGGGAGGAGACGTTATGAATGAGATGGCTCAAGAGGCAGGCACTTTCGCCTCGCCCTTCAAAAGTCGTTACGACAACTTTATCGGCGGCAAGTTTGTTGCACCGGTAAACGGCAAATACTTCGACAATGTGACCCCGATCACCGGCGCTGCTGTTTGCGAAGTGGCACGCTCGGATGCGGCTGATGTCGAACTTGCACTGGATGCAGCCCATGCTGCGAAAGAAGCTTGGGGTCGTACCTCGGCTGCAGAGCGTTCGAACACCCTGCTGAAAATCGCGGACCGGATCGAAGAGAACCTGGAAATCATCGCGACGGCCGAGACATGGGACAACGGTAAACCGATCCGTGAAACCACCGCGGCTGACATTCCGCTTTCGGTTGACCACTTCCGCTACTTCGCAGGCGTTCTGCGCAGCCAGGAAGGCACCATGTCGGAAATCGACGCAGACACGGTTGCCTACCACTATCACGAGCCTCTGGGCGTTGTGGGTCAGATCATCCCTTGGAACTTCTCGATCCTGATGGCGGCTTGGAAACTTGCCCCTGCTCTGGCCGCTGGTAACTGCATCGTGCTGAAACCGGCCGAGCAAACCCCTGCTGCAATCATGGTGCTGATGGAAATCATCGCTGACCTGCTTCCCGACGGCGTCCTGAACATCGTCAACGGCTATGGTGCCGAAGTTGGCGCACCGCTGGCCCGTTCCAGCCGTATCGCCAAGATCGCCTTCACTGGGTCGACCGAAACTGGTCGCCTGATCATGCAAGCCGCAACCGAGAACCTGATCCCGGTCACGCTGGAACTGGGTGGCAAATCGCCCAACATCTTCTTCTCGGACGTTATGGCCGAAGATGATGCGTTCTTGGATAAGGCCGTCGAAGGCTTCGTCCTCTTTGCCTTCAACCAAGGCGAGGTCTGCACCTGCCCCTCGCGTGCGCTGGTTCAGGAAGACATCTATGAAGAGTTCATGGCCCGCTGCATTGAGCGCGTAAAAGCGATCAAACAAGGTGACCCGCGTCTGGGCGACACCATGGTTGGCGCGCAGGCCAGCCAGGAGCAGCAGGACAAGATCATGTCCTACCTGACCATCGGCCGCGAAGAAGGTGCCGAGGTTCTGGTCGGCGGCGATGCTGCCCGTTTCAACGGGGACATCTCGGGTGGGTACTACATCCAGCCGACCATCCTGAAAGGCCACAACAAGATGCGCGTCTTCCAGGAAGAGATCTTTGGTCCGGTTGTGTCGGTCACGACCTTCAAGGACGAAGAAGAAGCACTGCAGATCGCAAATGACACCATGTACGGCCTTGGTGCTGGTGTCTGGTCGCGTGATGCAAACCGCTGCTATCGCTTTGGCCGCGCGATCGAAGCCGGTCGTGTGTGGGTGAACAACTACCACGCCTATCCCGCTCATGCGGCCTTCGGTGGCTACAAGCAGTCGGGTATCGGGCGCGAGACTCACAAGATGATGCTGGATCACTACCAGCAAACGAAGAACGTCTTGATGAGCTACAACCCCAACAAGTTGGGCTTCTTCTAGGATTACTCCCGCTGTGGCAGACCTCAAAACTGCCACAAGAACTGTAAACCCGCCTCTTAACGAGGCGGGTTTTTTCATACTTTAAACGAAGGCTTAGTTTTGAGCGTTTGACCGGCTTGCCAACAGGCCGCCGACAAGTTCCTGCAGATCCTCCACATCCAGTGGTTTGTAGCGCAGGAACACACCTTGCTGGTGCGCTTCGCGCGCAAGCTCGGGCGACCTGTTCGCGGTCAACAAAACACATAGAAGCGGCCCGTGTTTGCCACGCAGATTGCCAATCAAGTCGAGCCCGTTTTCGTCGTCGTCCAGATGGTAATCAACAAGAAAGATATCAGGCAAAATTCCAAGCTCAGCGATCTGAGCCTCGGCCTCTTCCAGGGACGCAGCGATCAATGGCGCTGCCCCCCACATCTCTAGCACCCGTTCCATGGCGTCTTGCACGGTCGGGTCGTTTTCAATCACCATGATCAATGCGTTCTTAAGCGACACCGGGATATCCCGGCTGGGCTGCACAGTCTCGACGGCCAACTCTTCTTGTTCCGCAAGCGGAAGCGAAACGCGAATGGATGTGCCCGACCCAACGGTCGAGATCAATTCCAGATCATGCTCCAACATCCCGCAGGCACGTTCCACAATTGCAAGCCCCAACCCCATCGCAGATTCCGTTGCCTGGCTGGGATTGGACCTGTGAAATTCCGTGAACACCAGTTCCTGTTCTTCAGGGGAAATCCCGATGCCGGTATCGATGACATAGACGTCGATACGTTCCCCCCGGTGGCGTGCACCTACAAGAACGCGACCTTCGTTCGTGTAACGGATCGCGTTTGAAACGAGGTTTTGCAAAATACGGCGAAGGTAAACCGGATCAGACTTCACACGGACCGAGGTGGGTACAACGGACAGTTCAAGACCCTTCGCGGCGGCTGCACCTGAAAACTCTTCCAGCAAGCGTTCGAAGATTTGAGCCAACGAAAACTCCGAGACATTCAGCACTGCCTGCCCGGAATCAAGTTTCGAGATGTCCAGAAGCGCGCCCAATATTGTCTCGACCGAGTGAAAGCTTTGTGAAATCCGCCCCACGATAGAGCTCTGTTTGGGATCAAGTGCTGTGTGCTCCAAGGACGAGATGAACAGCTTGGCGGCGTTCACGGGCTGCAACAGATCGTGGCTGGCCGCTGCAACAAATCGCGACTTCGAGGCGTTGGCGCGTTCTGCTAAATCTCGTGCTGTCCGAAGCTCGTCCGTTCTTTCAACAACGCGCTGTTCAAGCGTTTCATTGACCTGATGCAGATCCTTGTAGGTCTGCCGCAGTTTCGTGACGTCGTTGAAAGACACAAGGAATGACCCATCTGCCATTTCTTGCCCGACAACATCGTATTGGAAGCCATTCACGGCCTCCAATTCACAACGCAGGATTTCGCGGTTCTTGTGGATCGATGCCCAATCGAAGACGACTTGTGGCTGGCTTTCAGGGGTGAACACCACACCGGGCTCGAAGAGCCGCTCAAACCGGGCCAAACGCATTCCGGCGCGTGCAAGTCGGCGGTGAATCTTAAGAATTTCAATGGCCGGATCATTCCACTCGATCAGTTTTCGATCCGCGTCAAAAATCAAAACGCCCTGTTCGATATGCTCAAGCGTCGCTTTAACGATCTTAGCTTGTCGATCCAGAATCTTGGCGCGTTCTTCGCGTTCCAGCCGCGTGTGGTCGGTGATGTCGGTTTGTAGTACAATCGTACCGCCATCCGGCGTGTTCTGCTCACTGATCTGCAGCCAAAGATCGTCTTTAAGCTCAAGCGTAAAGTTCACAGATTTGCTTTTGTGTACCACAATGCGCTGGTTCACCCAGTCTTCCACTGACATGCCGCCGGGGCGCACGATATGGACGCTTCCTGCCGTCAGACGAAGGTAGTTTTCAAAGCTGATGCCGCGTTTTATCTCGCCAACGACATCTGGGAACATGGTCGAAAACCGCGAGTTCTTCATCACCAGTGTCTCGCTGGCGTCGAAAATCGCAAAGCCTTCCTGGATTGTCTCAACGGCTGACGACAGATCTTGTCGTGCTTTCTCTGCCTCGCGCTGAGCGGCAGCAAGCTGTGCGTTGGTGGCGTGAAGAACGTCCAGCGCCTCCTCAAGCTTGCTGGTGCGTTGCTGGACTTCGCCTTCCAGCGCTATCGCGCGCTCGAAATGCATATACCCTTTCGCGCTGTCGACAGTCGCCCGTTCCACACGTGACATCAGCTTGTCGACAATGACCTTGAGCTTCTCATTTTCACGCTCAAGGCTGTCGGTTGCCTTCAAAAGGCCATCTGTCGAATGCGGGTCACTCATGGTCAGGTGGATAGATCGCTATTCCTGTAAGGGTTTGGTTTACATGCAGCATATTGTGCTGTTCGCCATAGGTTGAGAACCCTACGACGCGATGTTTTCTTAGCTCAGAAGACATGTTGATGACCTCTTGCTTCTGCTCGGCCTCAAGCCGCCTAAGGATGCAGTCGCACGCAAAAATCAAATCCGGTTCCCGGTCCGCTGAGAGTTTATCGAGCACCTCTTTCAAGTGTTCCGAGATATTTCTGGCTTTTGCAACCGTCAGCACCATCCCTTCGTCAATCGATGCGAAAAACCGGAGATGCCCATTTTCTTCGACACGCTGGATCGCGCGTACGTGGTGTTGGTCGCCCACAGAAACGACGATCGGATGCGAGGCAAAGATGAAGGGCGACAGTTGATTGGGGTCAATGCCCACAATCCGCGCATATTCTGGGGCGGCGGGCTCCGCGTTGATCTCGGTCACAAGGCGCTTCTCAGGGATTGCGCCGGTCACGACCAAGCGTTTTTCCGAGGACTCAAAGTGGTCTTCTCGGAACACCTCGAACCGGCAATCGCTGCGGACGACCAGTACGATTGCGGCCTTATTGCGGACCTGTCCGTTATAGAAAACTGGCGCGCTTTCAAACCGCAATCCGTCACCCGACGATCCTCCGAACAATTGGGTCGATCCAAGCGCCGTAGAGATGTTCAGAACGAATGCGTCTTCGCGGCGTGACAGGCCATCCACCAGAAGAAACGCGAACTCGTGCTTGAAATCATGGCGCTGCGCCTGCGCGTCGTGGCGAAGTGCCAGAACTTCGCGGCCTATCGCAACCTCGTCCGGGTCATCAAGGGCTTCAAACATTCGCGCACTCGCGGCGAAATGTGATTGCGGGAAGCCAAGCGCGACAATCCTGTTCTCGCTATAGCCTTCGTCGCAAATCTCGCCTGCCGTGCGTGCGCCCAAGATATGCGGGGCATTCAAATGAGTTTGTAGTTCTGCTGTGAAGCCTTCCAGTTCAACATCAGGCGAAGCCATAACGATAATGCAGGCATAGGGGTTGTCTCCCAATGCCTCGACCAGCTTTCCAGCTGGATCCGTTTCAGCCAATAAGTCGACTGATACGGTCACGACGATAGGCGCGTCAGACTCGCTCAATCAGTTTCCCTCCCTGGAAATCTAGCTTTCGCCAGTTTCCCCCGTTAGCGAAACATAGCTGACTTTTTTTGCGAGTAATACAGCTTGTGTACGGTTTTGAACCCCAAGCTTGCGCATGATTGCAGTCAAATGCGCTTTCACCGTCGTTTCGGCGATGGAAAGGTCATATGCAATCTGCTTGTTAAGCTTGCCTTCGCAGATCAGGTTCAGAATGACCGACTGCTGAGGCGTGAGACTCGAAAGCTTCTCGACCACGTCCTGGTTTTCCTGCGACAGGAAATCCCCCTGCGGTGCAACGAAGTCTTCGGGTGTATAGATTTCCCCATCCGCGACGATCTGGAATGCGCGGACAAGTTCATCGCGTGGGCTGCCTTTGGGAACGAACCCAACTGCCCCTGAATCAAGAACGCTTGAAGTCACACGATTGTCCGACATCGACGAAACCACGACGATCTTAGCGTCAGGCACAGCCGAACGCAGCCGGATCAAGCCATCAACACCATCTACGTCCGGAAGGTTCAAATCCAGTACGATAAGGTCTGGCGGGGTGTCCGAAACACGCTTCAGCGCATCTTTAAGCGTTGCGGCGGTCTGGATCAGTGGCGCGTCAAAAATTTCCCCAACCGTCATGGCCATCGCGTCGCAAAACAACGGGTGATCGTCGATCAACAACAATCTTAGTTCGCTTGTGTCACCGAAACTCGGCATGACGACCTCGGCCATTTTCATTTTCGCCTCTAATCTAATAACGAAAGTGCAGAGCCCACAAGGCGCGGGCTCTGCAAAGTTTGACTTAGGTCAGTTAATGGTCGGGACTTTAAAGACCCAGACCGAGCCACCTTGGTTCAGGAAGTTGACCTTCTTGGCTACCTCGCCGCCCCAAAGCGGAACCGCGCCACCCCAGCCAGAGGCCACAGCGACATACTGTTCGCCATCCTGATCCCAGGTGATGGGCTGACCAACGATGCCCGAGCCGGTTTGGAACTTCCACAGTTCCTCGCCCGTGTCGGCGTCGAAGGCTTTCAGATAGCCCTCAGGCGTGCCAGTGAAGACAAGGCCACCTGCGGTGGTCATCACACCAGCCCAAAGAGGCGCATCGTTCTTGTATTCCCATTTGACGTCTCCGGTGTTCGGGTCGATCGCCTTAAGGGAACCAATGTAGTCCTCAAAGATCGGTTTGATGGTAAAGCCGGACCCAAGATAGGCCGCGCCTTCCTTATAGCTGACTGGCTCGTTCCAGATGTCCATGCCCCATTCGTTTGAAGGAACATAGAACAGTCCGGTGTCTGGGCTGTGCGCCATAGGCATCCAGTTCTTACCACCCAGGAAGGACGGAACCGAGAACACAACGTCGCCTTTGCCGCCGTCAGCCGCGTCGGCAGGGTT
The DNA here is from genome assembly GCF_023016155.1 of Aliiroseovarius sp. F20344. Classification (GTDB taxonomy): domain Bacteria; phylum Pseudomonadota; class Alphaproteobacteria; order Rhodobacterales; family Rhodobacteraceae; genus Aliiroseovarius. The sequence goes on along the minus strand of NZ_JALKBG010000001.1, from coordinate 12,909 downwards.
GCCGGGGCGGTTTTCCTCGTTGAACACCGGACGACCGTTTTCGTCGATCCCTGATGCCCAGCTGATGTCCTTCACGAAAGGAGAGGCCGAAACAAAGGCACCGTCATCACGGTTCAGAACATAGAAGAACCCGTTACGGTCTGCCGTTGCGTAGCGTTTGTTGCCTTCCGCATCAACGAACGGAACAACTTCGTTCACGCCGTCAAAATCCCAGCCTTCGCGTGGTGTGGTCTGATAGTGCCACTTGATCTCGCCCGTTGCAGGGTCGATCCCGATACGCGACGCGGCATAGAGGTTGTCGGCAGATCCGTCTTTGGTGTCGCCGGCACCGCGCAGCCACGAGTTCCAGGGTGCGGGGTTACCTGCGCCGAATACAAGCGTGTCTGTATCGGCGTCGTACGAGCCGCCAAGCCACGTTGCGCCGCCGCCGGTTTTCCAAAGATCGCCGGGCCAGGTCGCGTTCAACTCGCCGGTCATGGTGCTTTCTTCGCCGTTCAGCGTACCCATGTGACCTTCGATCACGGGGCGGGTCCAAACCACGTCACCGGTTTCAGCGTCACGTGCTTGCACCTCTCCGATGATGCCAAACTCGCCGCCCGAGTTGCCGGTGATGACAAGCCCATTCACGATCAGCGGAGCCGCAGTATAAGAATAACCCGCCTTGTAATCAGCGATCTTGTCTTTCCAGACAACGTCACCGGTTTTCAGGTCCAGCGCGACGATCCGTGCATCCAACGTGCCGAAATAGATCTTGTCGCCATAGATGGCACCACCGCGGTTGATCACGTCACAGCAGGGCAGAATGCCTTCGGGCAAACGAGCGTCGTATTGCCAGATCTCTTCGCCGGTTTTCACATCGACTGCGTACATTCGCGAATACGAGCCGGTCACATACATAATGCCGTCATAGATCAGCGGCTGGGATTCTTGCCCGCGCTGTTTCTCGCCGCCCATCGAGAAGGCCCAGGCCGGAACCAGGTTCTTCACATTGTCTTTGTTGATTTGATCCAATGGGCTGTAGCGCTGTTGATGACGCCCCATCCCGTTGCTCACGATCTGTGTGGTGATATTTTGATCGTTGGCGATGTCCTCTTCGGTCACCCCCGCGATCGACGCCGTTGCTGCGAATACCATCGCAGACGTCGCCAGTAGCAATTTTTTCATCGTGTCCTCCCATTCCGAGACGACAGAAACTCCAGATTCCTGTCGCTCAAAAAGGTCGCGGAAAGTGAGCCGGAAAGGTATTGCCAATTGGTCGTATAGGAGATGCGACCCCTGATTGCCTACGCTGCTTACAAACAGGGAGGACTGTTATGTTCAGATTCAAGAAGGCCGCGTTCAGCGCGGTATTTGCCTGTGTCGCACAGGTAGCTTTGGCGGCAGATCTGCCTGTCATCAAGCTTGGTGCCTTGTCGTTTGGCACGGTGAACTGGGAACTCGACACGATCAAGCATAACGGTCTCGACGTGGCGAACGGCTTCACGCTCGAAGTCGTCCCGATGGGCGGCGGCAACGCATCAGACATCGCTTTCCTTGGGGGCGAGATCGACGTGATGGTGTCGGATGTTGTTTGGGCTGCGCGTCAGCGTGCTGAAGGGCGCGACCTGAAGTTCATTCCTTATTCCACCGCCGTAGGCGGCATCATGGTGAAGCCAGAAAGCGGCATCGCCGATCTGGCAGGCCTGCAAGGCAAAAAGGTTGGTATTGCTGGTGGTCCGCTGGACAAAAGCTGGCTGATCCTGAAGGCCTATGCTGAAAAGACGGGTGGCTTGGATCTTGAGGACATGACCAGTCAGGAATTTGGCGCGCCACCGCTCATGTTCAAATCCGCGCTGACCGGTGAAGTCGACGCAGTGATCAACTTCTGGCACTTCCAAGCGAAGGCCAAGGCCGCGGGTCTGGTCGAAATCATCTCGGTCCAAGAAGCCGCCGAAACGCTTGGCCTCAGCACAACGACGCCGCTGCTGGGTTACATCGTAAACGGCGACATGGACCCCAAATTGTCGGAGGCGCTTTACGCCGCATCACGCGCAGCCAAGGACATTCTGCGCAGCGATGCTGCAGCCTGGGAAGTCGTGCGGCCGCGCATGAAACCCAAGAACGAAGCTCAGTTCGAGGCGCTAAAAGCCGGGTTCATTGCCGGCATCCCCGCCGGAACCGAGATCGACACCGATGCGGTTCAGGACATGTTGCAGCTTATGGGCGAACTTGGTGGTGAAGATCTTGTCGGCAAAGCCACATCTCTTCCAGCCGGGTTGTTCATCGGCAGCTGACGCAGACAATGCGCCGCAACACGGGCATACGCATTTTTTCCTTAGGGCTGTTCCTACTTTTCTGGAACGGCCTTTCGGTCTTGTTGGGGGATCAGCAGGTTCTGCCGTCCCCGTTGCAGGTCTTTCACGAAATGAGCGTGCTGTGGCAGCAAGGCAAACTGCAGGAAAACTTGGTTGCAACCGCCTGGCGCGTGGCTGCGGCCTTCGGGTTGGCAATGCTGATCGGCGGCGCGTTTGGCTATGCCATGGGTCGATCAGACGGGCTGGACGCCTGGCTTGATCCGTGGCTGATCATCTTCCTAAACCTGCCAGCGCTTGTCCTGATTGTCCTGTGTTACCTTTGGGTGGGCCTGAACGAGTTTGCAGCCGTGCTGGCCGTCACGCTCAGCAAAGTGCCGATGACCACCACAATCATCCGCGAAGGCGCACGCAACTCGTCATCTGCGCTGCGTGATCTGGCAAGCGTTTATCGGCTCTCACTGCTGACCAAGCTTCGCCATATCGTGCTGCCGGAACTGTTTCCGCACATCGTTTCTGCGGCGAGAACCGGGTTTTCCGTCATTTGGAAGATCGTGCTGGTGGTTGAGTTTCTGGGTCGCCCAAACGGCATCGGTAGACAGATTCACACGCAGTTCTCACTTTTCGACGTGACGGGTGTTCTGGCTTATGCGCTCAGCTTCGTTATCTGCATCCTGTTCATTGAATTTGCGATCATGCAGCCCAGCGAAAAGCGGGTCGGGAGGTGGCGAGTCGATGCTGAAGCTTGACCTTCACCGCAAGTCCTTCGCGGGTCACACTGTTTTGGAAGACGTCCATCTGGACCTGAAACAAGGTGAGCGGGTCGCGATTTTTGGCCCCTCTGGCGTGGGTAAAACCACCTTGCTTCGGATTATTGCTGGGCTGGACAAGCGATTTGTGGGCACCCGCGAGGCTCCCGATGAAATTGCTTTGATGTTTCAAAACCCGACCTTGCTGGAGTGGCGCACGACCAAAGAGAACCTTCAGATATTCCATCCCGCTTCGGATGAACAAGACATACAAGCGGCCCTCTCCCAAGTTGGTCTGCAAGACAAAGCGGATCACTATCCGCGTCAGCTCTCCGTCGGACAACAGCGGCGTTTGGCGCTGGCGCGGTGTTTTTTAACTCCAACGCCGCTGGTGCTGCTTGACGAACCATTTACCTCACTCGATCAGAGCCTAAGGCAAGAGATGCTGACGCTTACACGCGCGTTTTTAGATAAAACCGGAAGCGCGTTGGTGCTTGTAACCCATGCTCAGGACGAAGCCGAGGCGCTTGGGGCAAAATACTACGAGCTGCGAAATGCACCCCAGAACGGCGTGGAGTTTGCCGCGCTGTGACCAATTCCGGCATCATCCACGGCCTGTTCCGCGCCACCCTAGCAGCGTTATTTCTGGCTGTGGGGGTTCAATGGGCGGCTGCCGATCTGGTCGACGAAGCCGAGTTGCGGGATGCCGTGATCGCACCCTATAGCCTTGGCGAACCGACAGATATCGAAGGGGTCTGGGAACTGCTGAACGGCAGCGGGGCACGCGGGGGATACGTCATTCAATCCGAAGCCATATCACCACTTCCCGGGTTTTCAGGGGCTGCGATCAACATCATGGTCTTGTTGGACATGGATGGCGGATTCATCGACGTGAAACTGCTGAATCAAAGCGAACCCATTTTCGTGTCGGGTCTGGGCGAAGCACCATTCCGTCAATTCCTTGAGCAATACCGCGGCCTCTCTATCAACACCCCGATCACCATCGGCACCAACTATGGGTCGGCCGGCGGTGGATCGCTGGTCTATCTGGACGGTGTGACCAAAGCGACAGCATCGGTCAGGATCGCGCATGAAAGTATCATGGCCGCCGCTCGCGAAGTGGCTCGCGAGAAACTGAAAGGCATCGCCCGGCCACAAGAAAAAGTGGTTCTGAAACCTGATCAGGATCTCGACTTCACGTGGCAAGAGCTGGTTGATCAAGGACTGGCAAGGCATGTGGTGACCACGCATGGCGAAGTGCGAGCCGAGTTTGCAGGCACAACATGGCAAAGTGACGACCCCCACCCTGACGCAGCCGACAGCGACCCCTTCATTGACCTTTGGATCGTAGACGTGACAGCACCTTCGGTCGCGCGCGCGGTCATGGGCAACCGGATGCTGCGCGACTGGGAGCGGCTGGCAAGAATCTCGCCCGATGACCAGACCTTGCTTCTGATCGAAGCCGGGGACCACGGCTTGGTATCAGAGGATTTCGTCAGAAACACTGCGCCCGCTTGGATCGAGGCCACACAAGACGAGTTTCCGGTTTCCGCCATGGATGCGGACCTTCTGATCGATCTGAAAAAGGATGTCCCGGATGGGAAGGCAATGGTGCTGCGGCTGGACCGCCGTCTGGGTTTCAACCCGGTGCGGGATTGGCAGCTTACCCTGCTGGCAATTCGTCAACACGGGATGCTTCAGCCAGAAATGGGACAAGCGCGTTTCAGTTGGACGGTCAGCGCGGATGAACGGTTCTTTGATGTGCTGACGCCGCCCAAGCCTTTGTCACCGTTCGAAAGCGCATTGGTGAACCGTCGCGGAGACTTGTTGATATTGGGAGCGTTCGTGGCATTGATCTTTGCGATCATGGCATTCAATCGACGTTTCGTGAGACGTCCTGAATATCGGCTGGTGCGCTATGGCGTTCTTGCCATGACATTGGGGTTCGTCGGCTGGTGGGGTCAGGGGCAACTCTCGATCTTGACACCGATTGCAACGCTTTCCGCCGCGCTGGCCGGAAAGTCCCTCAGCTTCCTGCTCTACGACCCGTTTTCTCTCGTGATCTGGATTGCCGCGATCATTGGTTTTTTCATTTGGGGTCGTGCGCTTTTTTGCGGCTGGCTGTGCCCCTTCGGTGCGATGCAGGAATTTGTAGGAGCGATCGCCAAGCGGTTGGGCGTCCGACAGTTGACGGTCTCGGGTAGATGGGACCGGCGTTTGAAGCTTTTGAAGTACCTCATGCTCGCAGGTTTGGTCGTGACACTGTTCTATCGCCCGGAACACGTTGAAATCGCTGCCGAGGTCGAACCATTCAAAACAGCCATTTCGGTCTTCTTCCAGCGGGAATGGTACTATGTGTTCTATGCCGTAATCTGCCTGTTTGCGTCAGCGGTCGTGTTCAAAGCCTATTGCCGTTACCTCTGCCCCCTTGGTGCGCTTATGGCAATCGGCGGCTGGTTGCGGCTGACCCCGTGGATCGCGCGCCGGGCGGACTGCGGATCACCCTGCCAGCTGTGCAAAGTCAAATGCGAGTACAAGGCTATCAAACCATCGGGTAAGATCGACTATTCCGAGTGCTTTGGCTGTCTGGATTGCGTCGACATCTATGAAGACCGCAACAAGTGTGTGCCGCTTATCGTGACCGACAAGAAAAGGGCGCGGGCGTCATGATGCAGCGAAGAAATGTCTTAAAGATCGGTGCAGCTGCATTGGGCGCAATGGCCTTTGCCCGGTATACCCCCAGTCGGCGCGAATGGCGCGGGCGTGGCTTCGGGGCGGATCTGTCGGTGGTGTTTCACGATGGCAGTGAAGACCATGAGCGCATTTTTTCAGCGATTGAAACCGAAGTGGAACGGCTGGAACAAGTGTTCAGCCTGTTCCGTCCAAGCTCGGCTATTTCGCGGTTAAACCGGGACGGCGAATTGCACAACCCGCCGAAAGATCTGGTTGCACTGCTCGAGATGTCCAAACGCGTCTGGACCGCGACCGATGGGGTCTTCGACCCGACCGTTCAATCAGTCTGGCAAGACGGGCACGCACAGAAAGGCACTATCGCTGGCTTTGACACGGTCGACGTGCGAAGCGATCTGATCCGGTTTGAAAAGCCGGGTACGGCCCTCACGCTGAACGGCATTGCGCAGGGCTATGCAAGCGATCAGCTGTCTCGTCTTTTGCAGCACTGGGGACATGCAGCTCATCTCGTTAACCTTGGTGAGTTTGCAGCAGGCGACGGTGATTGGAGAATAGGTATCGAAAACAGCGAAGCGCAACGTTTGACGCATACAGATCTAAGTAATCTGGGGCTTGCAACCAGTGCGCCGGGCGCGATGAAACGCGCCAATGGGCAGACCCATATCGTGCATCCGTTTGGAAAGGCTCCGGTTTGGAAAACCGTCACGGTTCAGGCGCAGACCTCGGCGCTTGCAGACGCCTATTCAACCGCGCTTTCGCTTGTCCCACACGCGAAGATCGAAACGATGGATCTGGCTGCAATGGGCATTACCAAGGTCTGGCTGGAAAACCCAAAGGGCGCGGTGATCCAGCTGGGCTAGTGCCTAGTAGTCCGGGGCCGCGTAGCTGACCCCGTATTGCTCGAATATTGCAGTGATCCGACCGTCGGCGAGCGCATCTGCAATCGCGTAATCGGCAGCATAGGACAGCTCGCGGAAATTGTGACGCACTGCAATCCCAAGCGTCCACGTATTGAGCGCGAAGTTCACAAGCGGCGGCGTGGCCACGGCGATCTCATCGCTTTGGTCGAGATGCTCCAGAATGGTCTTCACACCCATGACCGCGTCAACCTCGCCGGTGCCCATCGCAGCAAATGCGTCTTCATGGCTGGGATAATGACGAATGTTCGAAAGCAACATGCCACCATTGAAATTCGAGAGATAGAAATCCGATATCGTGTGGTTCTCGACGCCTACTTTGTGGAAACGGTAATAGGGTGTGGTGGGCGGATCATCGGGGAACACGTCGATGCGATAGGCGGTCGCCAATGTCTCGTTAAAATACTGACCGTTCAGGACCACCAGCTCGTTGCGACACTGCAAATCCTTGCTGTACGGCACGTGCATCATGATGTTCGACACCTGCCCGCCAATCAGTGGTCCCTTCCAGATCTGATTGCGCAGATCCGCGTCTACATTCTCGTCGGCCGCGATGAAGTTGAAACGCGCCTCGACACCGATGTCTTCGGCGATGATGCGAGCGATTTCGATGTCGATACCCTTGGGTTCACCGCCATCCTCCCACGAGAACGGCGCAAAGTCTTTGTAGACGGCGAATGTCAGGAACCCACGGTCAAGGATCGTGTCAAAGTCCTGGCCAACATCGATCCGTGTGTCCGAGCGTTTCGGGATCACATCGTCATATCCCTTGGCCAGATCCTCACATCTTGCCAGCGCATGTCCGGTGGTGCCGGCCAGCAGGCCGAGCACCAATGCGATATGGACACCCAAACGCAACGCGATCAATTCGCCGCCGACAGGCCGATGGTCAGAAGCTCGGCTGCCTTTGCAAAGCTGCCAGCGCTGCCATCAAGTGCAATCGCTGCGCGGGACACGGCGGATTCAGCCACCGGAGCGTCTGAACCGGTTTCGGCAGAAGCGTTGATGTCGGACAGTTCGGCCCGAAGCGCATCCACATCATCACTCAGGGACGCCGCATCAGCGCCACCTTCGACCTCGGTTGCGCGGTCTTTCAGCAGATCGCGGATTGCAGACAGGCGGGTCTGATGGTCGTCAAAAGCCCCGTCATCCGGGCGGGTTTCAACGTAGGTGCGGATCGCCCAAGCGGCTTCTTGGCCCAGAAGGTCCCCGAAAGCAGGCATCTTGGTGATCCCGTTCTGGGTCATGCCGTGGCGGAAACGCTCGAGATACCATTCGTCTCCGTCCCAATCGGCGCTCAGGTAACGCAGATCAGGAGCAAGCCCGCCGGACACGACTTCCAAGCCATGGCAACGTGCACAGTTCTGGTTATAGCCCGACGCGCCAATATCAATCGCGGTTTGCCAGTTTTCGCCCGCCGGATCACGCCAAGGGTTTTCCTCTAGCCATTCTTCTCCCAGACTGGGAAGCGCAGATGTGTCGACGGCCTGTGGGGCAACGTCGCCATGGGCAAAGGCAGCGGCGGCGGCCAGAATGAACGGTGGCACAAGCATCCGTGTCGAGAGTTTCATTGTGTCTCCTCCAAGCTTTTGAAACTTTCTAAATGGCTTGCTGCGACCGCACTATTCGACCTTTGTCCAACTACTCGAACGTCTAGTAATCGCAGACACTCTATTTCTAGGGAGGATCAGATGACGCGTTTGTTGAAATCATTTGTGTTTGCACTGGCCGTTGGACTGCTCGCCGCGACCACTGGTGTTGCGGACGACAAGCGCAATATCGATGTGCTCTATCTCAGGATTGCCACTCCGGAACGTCCCGTCTTGTCAAATCTTGATCCGATCCCTGAAGACCTGGGCCTTGCAGGTGCCAATCTGGCCATAGCAGACAACAATACCACCGGCGGTTTCATGGGATATCAATTCGTCATGGAAACGGTCGATCTGGGCGAAGGCGATCTGGAGGCAGCGCAGTCGGCTTTGCAGGGCAGCGCCGCGCCCTATGTGCTGCTGGATATGAGTGCCGACGAAATGACCAGCCTTGTGGACGGAAACGAAGCGCGGCTCTTTTTCAACATTCGGTCTTATGACGACAAATTGCGCGGCGAAGACTGCCGTGCCACGCTTCTCCACACATTGCCAAGCTATGCGATGCGAACAGACGCGCTGATGCAGTTCGTGTTGAAGAAACGATGGAACAATCTGGCGCTCGTCACCGGGGCCGCTTCTGAAGATGCCATGTTCGCTGATGCGTTGCGCAAATCATCGCGCAAATTTGGCCTGAGCATCGCAGTAGAAGAACCTTGGGTTCTCGACGGTGACCTGCGCAGGCAGGCAGGCGCGGAAGTGCACCTGCTGACGCAAAAGCTCGGAGACTACGACGTGCTTTTCGTCGCGGATGAACACAATGATTTCGCGCGCTATCTGGCCTACAACACATGGGAACCGCGCCCTATTCTGGGCGGTGACGGCTTGCGTGCCACAGGCTGGAACCGGGTAAATGAACAATGGGGGGCAGCCCAACTGCAAAGCCGCTTCCGCGATCTGTCTGGCCGGGACATGCAGGATGTGGACTATGCTGCCTGGGTGGCATTGCGGGCTGTGGACGAGGCCCAACTTAGAACGAACTTCGCAGAGATCGACGGGATCCGGTCCTTCCTCTTGGACGGAATCGAACTGGCCGGGTTCAAGGGACGCCCCCTGTCCTTCCGCAACTGGAATGGCCAGATGCGTCAACCCATCGGCCTGACCCATGCCTCGGCTTTGGTCGCGATGGCCCCGCTTGAGGGATTCCTGCATGCCAGAAACGAACTGGACAGCCTTGGCGCTGACGAACCGGAAAGCCAATGCACAGCATTCGGAGAATAAAGCTATGAGATTGAACACCTGCTTGGCGGCTTTGATCGCCCTGATGCCTGCCACGGCCTTCAGCGACGAGATCTGGGTCTCGAACGAGAAAAGCGACACGGTTTCCGTGATCAACGTTGATACGTTGGAAGTCGTCAAGGAATACGAAGTTGGCGAACGTCCGCGCGGCATCCTGTTCTCGAACGACTTCAAATACCTCTACATCTGCGCATCGGATTCTGACTCGGTTCAGGTGCTTGATGTTGAAGCCGGCAAGATCATTCACGATCTGCCGTCTGGCGAAGACCCCGAGCAATTCGCGCTTCACCCCAATGGTAAGCTGCTTTACATCGCCAATGAAGACGATGCCGTGACCACCGTTGTCGACACCGAAACCCATCACGTGATCGCGCAGATCAACGTTGGCGTCGAGCCCGAGGGGATGGCAGTCAGCCCAGATGGTAAAACGACGATCACCACGTCGGAAACCACCAATATGGCGCATTGGATCGACACGGAAACCAACAGTATCTACGCCAACACGTTGGTCGATGCCCGCCCGCGCCATGCCGAATTCACCGATGATGGATCCAAGCTTTGGGTCAGTTCAGAAATCGGCGGGACCGTGGCTGTTTTCAACACATCCGACCAAAGTCAAATCGCCAAGATCGAATTCGAGATCACCGGCGTTCACCCCGATAAGATTCAGCCTGTTGGGGTCGAGCTGAATGCGGATAACAGCCTTGCCTATGTGGCGCTTGGTCCGTCCAATCACGTCGCCGTGGTCGATACAGCGACGTACGAGGTGCTGGACTATGTGCTCGTGGGTCGCCGCGTCTGGCACATGGCGTTTTCGCCAGACGGCACGAAACTGTTCACGACCAATGGTGTCTCGGGCGACGTCAGCGTCGTCGATCTTGCCACCAACAAAGCCATCAAATCCATCAAAGTCGGCCGCTTCCCTTGGGGCGCGGTTGCACGCCCGACCAACTAAGGAATCAAAAATGAAAATAGCAATCTTTCTCGCGAGCCTGCTGGCTGCAAGTACCGCGTTCGCAGATAACGATGATGATCTGGGATTGGCCGGGCTGTTGTCGGGCTCCAACAAGGTTGACTTGCCCGAAGTCATTCTCTCCGTCGGAGAACCGTTGGCCGATGCTCCTTGGGAATTGAAATCCGGCAAGTATTACGAAGTCGAGTTCACCGCAGATGGGTCGGGCGAAATCGGTCTGGCCGGGAACGATTTCTTCCGCGCGATCTGGGTGGACGAAGTCGTCATCGAAGGGTTGGAAATCCGCCCTTACGCGCTACACTCGATCGAGTTTGACGACGCGGGCACGATGGAAATTGGCTTCGTCGCGATCAAACCCGGCAAATACGAGCTGCGCATTCCGGGCAGCACCGGTGAAAGCCAGGCGATACAGATCGAGATTGAATGACAGACGCAGTGACCCTTGAAACCGTGGATCTGAGCTATGGGCCGCGCAAGGTTCTGTCTCAGTTTTCACTGCAATTGGCTCAAGGGTCATTTACAGCTCTTCTCGGCCCTAATGGGGCCGGGAAATCGTCGATCTTCAACCTGATCGCAGGGCTTTTACTGCCTGATCGCGGTGACGTCCGGGTGATGGGGCAATCCATGTCACAAACGCGCGCGGGGTTGCGTGACGTGGGGATGGTGTTCCAACAATCGGCCTTAGATCTGGAACTCTCCGTTTCTCAGAACCTGCGTTACTTTGCGGGGCTGCACGGAATGAAGAACCCTGACGACCGGATCGAAAAGCTTCTTACGCAGTTCGGTCTTGAAGGGCGCGAGAAAAGCTCGGTACGTGATTTGAATGGCGGCCATCGTCGCCGGCTTGAGATCGCACGCGCATTGTTGCCCAACCCCAAGATCCTGCTGCTGGACGAGCCAACAACCGGGCTTGATCCCGCCTCGAAGCAAGCCATCGTTGACGCGGTGCATGGCATGAGCGCGCAGGGTGTGACCGTCCTGTGGATCACCCATTTGCTTGATGAGCTTTGGCCAGAGGATGACGTGATCGTTCTGCAATCAGGTCAGATCGCAAGTCGCGGCGCATTCGCCGAACTTGGAGGTGCAGAAGGGCTGGCACGGCACTATGCGGGCAGCGAAAGGCCGCAGCTATGATGATCTGTCTGAAAGCCATCATCATCCGCGAGCTTCTGCGGTTCCTGCACCAGCGCGAACGATTTCTTGCAGCACTTGTTCGGCCCTTGGTCTGGCTTTTCATTTTCGGCGCAGGGTTTCGGGCGGCACTTGGCCTGTCGATCATCCCGCCCTACGAAACCTATATCCGGTATGAGACCTATATCGTCCCCGGCCTGTGCGCGATGATCGTGCTGTTCAACGCGATGCAGTCCTCGCTTTCAATGGTCTATGACCGGGAAATGGGGTCTATGCGGCTTTTACTGACCGCACCTGTACCGCGGTGGTGGATCCTTTTGGCAAAGCTTCTAGCGAGTGCTTTCGTGTCGGTCCTGCAATGCGTCGTTTTTCTGGCCATCGCTTGGGTATTTGATATCCGAATGCAGTTCAGCGGTTATTTGGCAGTATTGCCTGCCCTGTTCCTTGTTGGGTTGATGCTAGGCGCCATGGGGCTATTTTTGTCCGCAATGATCCGCAGACTTCAGAATTTCGCCGGCGTCATGAACTTCGTCATCTTCCCGATGTTCTTCCTGTCCACCGCGCTTTATCCCCTTTGGCAGATGCAGGAAAACGCGCCTTACATCGCGGCGGTGGTGGTTTGGAACCCGTTCACATACGCGGTCGAGCTGATCCGTTTCGCGTTGTACCTGAGACTGGAATTCATCGCATTGTTGTGGGTGTGCCTATGTACAGCAGGCTTCTTTCTGCTGAGCCTGTGGGGGTACGATCCAAGAAAATCGTTTTTACGGGCAAAAGTTGGCTAGGTATGGCTTGCTTGGACCTGCCTGCTAAGAAAGGCTGTATCCTATTGAGATGAACATTGTTTGATCCGCCAGCGAATTGTCTTGCCGTTTCGCATTATGTGCGCTCGCCAGACATCAGAATTGCGCACGCAACGATAAGCCGCCATTGGGCAGCCGAACAGCAGCTTTCGAAAAAATCCCTGACGGCCGTCAAGGGTCACGTGATACCGGGAATGTCAGCTTCAGTCCTTTATTTCCCTTAGTGTACCACGCTGCATCCGGAATTACGGGCTCATTCTGACCAATGCTGCATCGAGAATGTAAGGCTGGTTATCCTGCTACATGACAGCGCGCCACCGTTGCATTGGCAGCATGTTTTTGCGCTCAAAGCTGACCTCTATCAGCTGTCTGAGGGCGCACGGCAAGCACTTCGCCGACTTCTAACGCCCCGCAAGACGGTGGAACATGTGTGTAAAGCTCGCCGCACCTAAGATTGGGATCAAAAGAT